>NZ_CP071766.1:0-2597534 GCF_017498585.1 Acinetobacter towneri | reverse complement strand
CCACCGAAAAAGCTGTGACTTCTGCGGCGGGGATGATTCTGCGCGATAATAACTGGGGCACAATCGAGCAAGATTTTGCCCGTCGTGACTTTTCAATCAATGCGTTGTATTACCAGCCACGCAAAGGCATCGTGTTAGATTTTTGCAATGCCGTAGATGATATAAAGCACAGAAACTTGCGTTTATTGGGCGATCCAACTTTACGTTTTGAAGAAGACCCAGTGCGTATGCTGCGTACTTTGCGTTTTGCTGCCAAATTAAATTTCAATATTGATCCAAAAATTCTTAAAATTTTTACGCCTGAAATGACGCAGTTATTGCGTGATGTATCGCCACACCGTTTATATGATGAGTCGCAAAAACTCTTTACGATGGGACATTTAAATAAAGTCCTGCCGATGTTGATTGAGTTTGGTATTTGGCGTCAGTTATTTGCCGACATCAAGCCAGACATCAACTCATTTATTGAACGTGCAGCAAAAAATACCGATCAACGGATTACGATTGGTAAAACCATCAACCCTGCATTTTTCTATGCGGTGCTGTTGTGGCAACCGTTTTTAGAGCGTTGTGACTTTTATCTTTCTAAAGGTGTGGTGGCAGCCGAAGCGCGAGCCCAAGCAGGTTTAGATGTACTGAAACGTCAGGCGACACGTACCATTATTCCTCGTTTTGCTGAAACTTTTATTCGTGAAGTTTGGGAAATGCAAACCCGTTTATTGCAACCGAAACCACAGCAAATTGAAGCATTGTCTGGGCATGCGCGTTTCCGTGCAGGTTTTGACTTTTTATTACTGCGTGAAAAAGCAGGCGATAGCTCGACTTTAGGAATGGGTCAGTGGTGGGATGCCTACCAGCTTATGAGCACCGATGAAAAAGAACGTGCGATTGCCCAATATAACCGATTACGTGCCAAGAGCCGCCGTAAAACAGCGCAAGAACCTGTTGATGTGGCACCAGCAACACATGCTGCCGATATGCAGATTGAACCCTTGGTGAATGAGCCTGAGCCTCGTAGTCGACGTGCGCGTAAAGCCAAACAGTATGAAGAAAATCGGGCGCAATTGACTGCTACAGCAAACGGTTCAGGTATTGGTGCAGATCATCCGATTTTAAAACGTAAACGTGTGCAACGTGATTTAAGCCAAGTGATTTTTGGGCCAACACAATGAGCAACATCACCTATATTGGTTTAGGCAGTAATTTGGGCGATTCGCGTCAAATTTTGACTGAAGCGGTGCAAAAACTGGCAACTTTGGGGCAAGTGCAGACTTCTAAACTGTATCAAAGCCCACCAATGGGGCCACAAGATCAGCCTAATTATTTGAATGCTGTGGTACGTTTAGATACCGAACTTGAAGCCTTGGCATTGTTAGATGAATTACAGCGTTTTGAACAAGAGTCGGGTCGGGTGCGTTTACGTCATTGGGGTGAGCGTACGCTAGATTTAGACTTGTTGATTTATGCTGATGCCAACATTCAAAATGAACGTCTGACTGTACCGCATGTGGGGGTGTTAGAACGTGATTTTGTCGTCATCCCGTTGTTAGATTTGGATGCTAACTTAAGCGTTAAGGGACAATTATTAAAACACTCGCCATTGCTTGAACATCCGAGCTTAACTGTTGTAGATGCCAGCAATTGGGCAGGGCTATAAAGTTTTAAATTAAGCATGCGTGATGCTTTTTCCATAGAGGAATATTTTCATGATTAGTTTAAGTGACCTAAGAAAATTTAAAGCGGAAGGTCGAAAATTCTCCTGCCTGACTTGCTATGATGCAAGCATGGCGAAAGCAATGGAAATTGCTGAAATTGATACGATTTTAATTGGCGATTCTTTGGGGATGTCCATTCAGGGGCGTGACTCAACCTTGCCTGTCAGCGTGGCGGATATGGCTTATCATACTGCGGCGGTGCGTCGTGGTAATCAACATGCTTTTATTTTGACTGACTTGCCATTTATGAGTTATGCCACCTTAAATGATGCATTGCAAAGCTCGAAAGAGGTGATGCAAGCGGGTGCACAAATGGTCAAAATGGAAGGTGGTGCATGGCTCAGCGAAACCGTTGCAACACTGACCCGTAATGGTATTCCTGTCTGTGTACATTTAGGTTTAACGCCACAATCGGTGCATGTATTTGGCGGTTATAAATTACAGGCACGTACCCGCGAAGCTGCAGATAAACTGATTGCTGACTGTAAAGCTGTGGTAGAAGCAGGCGCGGCGATTCTGTTACTAGAATGTGTGCCAGCACAGCTAGGTCAAGAAATTTCTGCCTTGTTCCCTGAAATTCCAGTGATTGGGATTGGTGCAGGTGCAGACACTGACGGTCAGGTACTAGTGGTGCAAGACATGCTGGGGCTGACTTTTGGTCGTGTCGCAAAATTTGTACGTAACTTTATGAAAGAACAAGCGGGTGAAACTGCCATTTTGGATGCGTTTAAAGCCTATCATGCTGCAGTTCAAGATGGTTCTTTCCCTGCACGTGAACAAACTTTCCAAGTCGAGTTGTAATATGAAAACTGAAACCACAATTCAAGGCTTAGCGGCTTCATTACAGCCTGCACGCGCTGCGCGTAAAACCATTGGTTTTGTTCCGACTATGGGCAATTTGCACGAAGGGCATTTGACCTTGGTGCGCGAAGCGAAAAAAATATGTGATGTGGTGGTGGTCAGTATTTTTGTCAATCCAATTCAATTTGGCCCTAATGAAGACTTTGACAGTTATCCGCGAACTTTAGACCAAGACAGTCAATTGTTGGCAGAAGTCGGTTGTGACATTATTTTTGCGCCTTCAGTTGAGCAAATGTATGGCAGCAAACCACGTTTGACCAATATTTCAGTGAGCGAGATTACGGCAGACTTATGTGGCTTGCAGCGTCCTGGACACTTTGATGGTGTTGCGGTGGTCGTGACCAAGTTATTCAATATGGTACAGCCAAACTATGCTTTCTTTGGTGAAAAAGACTATCAACAACTGGCAGTCATTCGTCAGTTTGTACGTGACTTGAATATTCCGCTAGAAGTGATTGGTGTGCCAATTGTACGTGCAGCAGATGGTTTGGCACTTAGTTCACGCAATGGGTATTTGAGCGCTGAACAGCGTCAAATTGCACCGACAATCTATCAAAGTTTAAAGGCTGCTGCACAAGCATTACAGCAAGGTGAAACTTTGTCACAAGTGTTAGCGAATATTAAAGCAACATTGACAGCAGCAGGCTTTGTTGTGGACTATGTAGAGGCGCGTACAACAGAATTGCAGAAAATTGAAGCATTTAGTGAAGATCTGGTGTTGTTCGTTGCAGCAAAATTGGGCAATACACGTTTAATTGATAATTTGCAGGTCAAACATTCTGCATAGCTGGCAATAGAAGGGTTGCATGCCATGAAACGTATTTTGATCGTGACAGGTCAATCGGGTTCAGGAAAATCTTCGGCATTACAAGTGTTGGAAGATTTGGGTTATTACTGTATTGATAATTTACCTTTGGCATTGCTCCCCGAAATTGTGGATAAACTGGATCAGGAAAATAACTTGGAACAGTTGGCATTGGGGGTAGATGTACGCAGTACCCGTGCCGACTTGCAAGAGTTTGATTTGGTATTTGAGCAACTGCAAAAGCATGGTTCAGTCGATATTATTTATCTGACCACGCAAGATCAGGAATTGATTGCCCGTTTTAGCGCATCACGCCGTCCGCATCCACTCTCTAGCCGTTTTAAAAGCTTGAATGAATGTATTCAAGAAGAAAAAAACTTGTTGATGCCGATTCAGTTCCGCTCTACGGTTCATATTGATACCACTGACAAAAGCGTGCATGATTTAAAACATGTGTTGTTGTCTAAGCTTGGGCAAACTGACAAATTGATTGTAATTTTACAATCCTTTGGCTATAAGCACGGAATCCCCTTAGATGCCGATTATGTGTTTGATGTGCGTCATTTGCCCAATCCACATTGGGATTTGGAGCTCAGGAAATATTCAGGCTTAGATGCCCCTGTGCAGGAATTTTTGCAACAAAGTTCACAAACGCATGAAATGTTTCACGACATTCAGCAGTTTTTAGAAAAATGGTTGCCAGCCTTTGCCGAAGGACATCGACACTACATCACCATTTCAATTGGCTGTACGGGTGGGCAACACCGTTCCGTTTATATCGTAGATAGACTAAAAAAAGCACTTGAGGCAAAATGGTCTATTCAAGTCTTACACCGAGAAATGAAGCACTGGTCATGATTGACACAACTGTTGACGTAATTAATAAACTAGGTTTACATGCACGGGCATCTGGGAAGCTGATTGAAGTGACCACCAAATTTCGTTCGTCAATCCAAATTGGTAAAGGCGACAAATTGGTTGATGCCAAAAATATTATGTCCTTGCTCATGTTAGGTGCAGGCAAGGGAACTACTTTACGCTTGGTGATTGATGGTGCAGATGAAGAAAAAGCTTTATCTGATATTCAAGCACTGTTTGCAGCAAAATTTTACGAGGCAGATTAATCGTGGCACGTCGACCGCAACGTTTTACCGAAGATGACTTTGAATCTTTAGAAGGGCGTGCAAGTAAAACCGAACAGAAAAAAGCCGTACAACGTATGGCCGCGCTTGGCGAACAATTGGCGCAGTTAAGTACTAAACAAATTCAAAAACTTCCAGTAGAAGAGCGTTTAATTGATGCTTTACTGGAATTGCAAAGTATTACTTCACATGAAGCACGTCGTCGTCAGTGTCAGCGTATTGGTAAATTGTTGCGTAATGAAGATGAAAGCGTAATTTTGTCTTATTTGACGCCGCAGCAAGGTGCGAAAAAAACCGCACAGTTACAGCGTTGGGTAGAGCGAATTATTAAAGACGGCGACCCTGTGATTAATGATTTTAGTAAAACCTATAAAGCAGCTGAGCGTCATACGCTGCGTCAGCATGTGTTGCGTATCCACCGTGATATGAAACAGGAAGTGTCTGCGGAAGAACTTGAAGCATCTAAACTTAAGTTGTTTAACTATGTGCAGCAAGTGGCTTTGCTGTCAGAAAACTAAGCTATCAGAGAACCAAGTGATCAAACGCGAGCTTGTCTGATTGCAATAAAAAACGACTCATAACGAGTCGTTTTTTATTGTCTTTTATATGTAAGGATTTTTAAATTTTAGCCGAACTCACCGACTGAACGCTCTTTGGCCCATTCACGCAGTACAAATTTTTGTAATTTACCTGTCGACGTTTTGGGAATTTCAGTAATCACCACATCCTTTGGTACTTTAAAACGCGCCAAATGTTGACTGCAATAGGCAATAATTTCTTCAGGGCTGACCTGCTTGCCTTCTTTCAGTTCAATAAAGGCACACGGGACTTCCTGCCAACGTGGATCTGGTTTTGCCACCACTGCAGCAGTCAAAATTGCAGGATGTTGATACAACACCTCTTCCACTTCGAGTGAAGAAATATTTTCACCACCTGAAATAATCACATCTTTAGAGCGGTCAGTAATTTTGGCGTAGCCATCGGGTTGGCAGACAGCTAAATCGCCCGTATGGAACCAGCCACCTGCAAATGCTTCTGCGGTGGCTTCTGGGTTTTTCAAATAGCCTTTCATCACGATATTGCCACGGAACATAATTTCGCCCATGGTTTTGCCGTCTTTTGGTACAGGTTGCATGGTTTCTGGGTCTAAAACTTTCATGCCATCTTGCAGCGGATAAGGCACGCCTTGACGCGAATGTAATTGTGCTTGTTCTTGAATGGATAGGTCGCTCCAGCCTGCTTGAGAAGCACACAGCGCAGATGGGCCATAGGTTTCAGTTAAGCCATAAACGTGAGTTACGTTAATGCCAATATTGCGCATACCTTCAATAATTGCTGCTGGCGGTGCAGCACCCGCAACCATCACTTCAACACGGTGATCAAACTGGGTCTTTTTCTCCTCAGGGGTGTTGATGAGCATCGACAAGACAATTGGCGCACCGCAGAAATAATCGACTTTGTGCTCTGCAATTAATTTAAAAATCAGTTCAGGGTCGACTTTACGTAAGCAGATATTTGTGCCACCGTTGGCTGCCATCGTCCATGCAAAGCACCAGCCATTACAGTGGAATAGGGGCAGTGTCCATAGGTAGGTTGCACGTGGGGTCATCCCGCAGGCAATAATATTACTGGCTGCATTAATGTAGGCACCGCGATGATGATAGACCACGCCTTTCGGGTTGCCTGTCGTGCCAGACGTATAGTTCAGGCTAATTGCATCCCATTCATCTTGTGGCAAATGCCATTCAAAATTTGGGTCACCTTCAGCCAGCCAAGTTTCGTATTCAATCTGTCCGATGCTAAGGGCATTGGCAGCATGCTCATATTCTGCATCGTTGACATCAATCACGTAAATTTCATGATTGACCATCGCTAAGGCTTCTTGTGCCAAAGCCGCAAATTCAGGGTCAACCAAAAGCACTTTGGATTCTGCATGATCGAGCATAAACGCCAGTGTTTTGGCATCTAAACGAGTGTTTAGTGTGTTCAGCACTGCACCCGCCATTGGCACAGCAAAGTGTGCTTCTAGCATGGCAGGAACATTCGGAAGCAGCACCGAAACAGTGTCATTTTTGCTGATGCCTAAATTTTGAAGTTGATGTGCAAATTGGCAGCAGCGCAAATAAGTTTCGCGCCAGGTAATTTGACGTGAACCGTGAATAATCGCGTTTTGGTGCGGGTAAATATAAGCTGCCCGTTCTAAGTAACGTAACGGGGACAAGGCGACAAAGTTCGCAGGGGTACGCGGTAATTCATCGTATGCGCTGACCATTGTTATTCTCCATAATATGTGTCGTTATTTTATCCAACTTAAAAAGATAGGGATTTTATGACAGCTTTGCAGTTATGCTTTAGTCGAAAATCTGTTGTTTTTGTTTTGAATCGCTTGTAAGTAAATTTAAAAAATAGTTTAAGTAAAATTTAGCAGCTATTTTTTATTCAATAAAAATAGTAGCTTATTGGAAAATATTAACTTATTCTGTCATTTGGCTTTTATAGAGTGATGGGCTGAGACCTGTCCAACGCTTAAATGCACGTCGAAATTCGCGTAATTCACTAAAGCCAAGTTGTTGGCTAATTTCAGTCATGCTCAAAGGCTGTTGTAGCAGTTGTTTGGCTTTATTTTCCAAAACGTGTTGGCGCAGGTTTTGGAAGTTGCAGCCTTCGGCAAGTAATTGTCTGCGTAAATGTCTTTCGCTCATTTGAAAATGTTGTGCCGCTTGGTGCATATCAAAGTGCTGAGGTAAATGCTGTTCGATTAGATAACTCAACACGTGTGCATATTGCTGTTGATTAATCGCCTGCATATCCTGATACGCTTGTTGGCAGACACGCAGGGCGGTGCTGTAATTGGCGGCACTAGAGGTTTTAATTTGGCGTCCTAAAATCTCTGGTCGGAACACCAAAGCATTCATGTATGATGAAAAGTGCAGAGGACATTGATAATGCACCTGATAAGCCTCTAAATAGTCGGGTTGGGCAAAACTAAAATGCACTTCGACCAAATCTTGATGATTGCCAAGCATGACGTCTAAGCAGCTAACAATACTGGAGAGGACTTCATCGCAAAAAAAGCGCAGTAAGTTCCCCGTGGGATAACGCTCTTTCATCACCAGTGTAGGAGAGGTCGAGGAAAAATCGTACTCTAAATCCATCACACTGCCTGAAATGGGATGGTACTGCAGTCCTGTCTGTAAGGCTTCTACAACATTTTGACTGGACACCATGGCAAAACCGAGCATGCCCATGGAAATCAGCCCCTTGTCACGTCCAATTTCTAAGCCTAAATGTGCACATTGAGTGTCTTGCAGGGCGCGTGTCACCACTTTGCAAATATCTTGAAATGAAACAAAACCATTGCCTTGGACGATTTGATCAAGATCTTGAGAAATTCCCTGAAACCATGGTTGATAGGGGATCTGTTGTTCTTTGGCGTAATGAATCAGACCTGACAATAAGGCAGGCGGCACGTGCTGCAGCAAGTAGTTTGAAGTTGCTGACATAAGTCCGATTATCCCCCCATGCCATTGTCGCTTTGACCCTTATTTGCCGTGATGCAATTTTGTTTAATGGCGTTGATCAGCGTCATGACTGATTGTATAGATGAAAAGGAATACGATTGCAATGTATTTGGTGGGTTGGGATAAACAGGAAATTCATATTCAGCCAAAAGGGCTTGCCATGTTTGGTTATGGCAACTGGAAACATCGTGCCTATGAACAACGAACAGCTTTATTTGCCCGCAGTATTTGTATTCGAACCTTAGACAATGACTTATTAATTTTTTGCTGTCTGGATATGGGGTGTGTGACCTATGCCATGCGTCATTTAGCGATACAGCGTTTACAGCGTAAACTGGGGGAGCGTTTTCAGCCGCAGCGTTTGGTATTGATGGCAACGCATACTCATTCTGCACCTGGCGGCTGCGGCTATGAAGCCCTCTATAATATGCCAACTCCAGGCTTTGTACCCGAACATTTAAATGCAGTAGTCGATGCAATTGTTAGTAGTGTAATTAAAGCCTTAGCCACACAGAAAAAAACCGATATTTACATGAGTAAAGGCTGCTTTGATGAAGACACTCCAGTGGCATGGAATCGTGCTTTGGACTCTTACAACCGTAACCCTGATATCAGCCGAAAAAATCCTGAGCAATGTCATTTGGCGGTTGATCGTGACATGCAATTGCTTGGTTTTTATAGAGAGGGTGCGTTACAGGCTGTCTTATCTTTATTTGGCGTGCATGCGACTTGTTTAAGCAGTCGTTTGAGTGCGCATGATGGTGACAATAAAGGCTATGCTGCAACTTGCACAGAACGGGTATTACAGCAGCGTGGAGTGAAAAATCCTGTCGCTATTTTTGCGCAGGCTGCTGCTGGTGATGTTTCACCGCATTATCATGGGCCTGAACAGTCACAGATACGCGCTGCAATCTGTGGTGAAAAAGAATACGAATATGCGCAGCAAAATGGCCGCTATCAAAGTGAATTGGCACTGAAAGCTTTGGCACATAGAGGTACGCCGTTAATGGGAGCTTTAGATGCTGTGTGCCATTATGTCGATTTAAGCAATATTGAAATTCCAGTTGAATTTGCGATGGGGCAAACAGATGCAAAAACCAGTGCAGCCTGTCATGGTGCAGCATTTTTTGCAGGAACACCTGTAGATGGTGCAGGTGTGGCACAACCGATTTTTAAAGGTATGCAATGGTTAGCGCAGCGAGTGAAAAAGAAAAAGTTGAGTAATCCTCAAGCCGCAGATTATACCTATTATCAACAGCTATATGCCTCACAAGGCCCCAAAGATATTGTGCTGGAATGTGGTTCTAAAACCATTTTTGGCAAGCCACTGAATCATTATCCTAAATTTTTAGACAAACTGATTGCAGAAATGAACAAGCAGGCCAGTGTAGGCGCAATTGATCATAGCTTGTTGGTACCGAATGTAGTGCCATTACAATTAATTAAAATTGGCGACTTAACCTTGCTGTGCTGTCCTGGGGAAATTACTACTGTTGCAGCTAAGCGGCTCAAAGTAACCGTACAACAAGAATTGGAATCGACTCAAAAAGTATGGTTGGCTTCATATTGCAATGATTATATGGGCTATGTGACCACCTTCGAGGAATATCAACAACAAGCCTATGAAGGTGGTCACACTTTATATGGACAGTGGACTTTGGCAGCGTTGCAAACTAAATTTCAATATTTCGCAGAGCAATTGAATTTGCCTATTCCACAACGCGATACAGCATCGTTATTACCGCCCGCTGTACCTTTGGATGAATTAGAAAGAAGAACATATCGTGACAGTTTGAAAGCTAATGCGCTAAATGAATTGTAGTTTTTTTATACATTGTTCCATGTGAAACATATTCTAAATCATGTACTAGTCAGGAGGTTAATCTAAATCAATATGGATAGAGAGGTCATTTATCTCATCCATGTGTCTCTATTTTTTTAATGCGGTACTTTAAAAAGTAACGCAAAACAAACTGCAATAAAAATAAATGCCACGCAGAAAAAGGAAGGATTATGAAACAGCGTTGGAGTAACTGGTCTGGAAAGCAAACAGCCTATCCAGACTTTTTACAGCCGAAAAATGTAGATGAACTGAAAAAAATTGTGCGAAAGCACGACAAAATTAGAATGGTCGGAGCAGGGCATTCCTTTAGCCCCTTAGCCACAACCGATGATGTGATGGTGAATTTAGATCATATTCAGGGGGTGCATCAATTTAATGCACAAAAGCAGCAATGCACCTTACATGCAGGGACTCGGCTGTACAAACTGGGTGAATGTCTAGCTCCGATTCATCAGGCGCTGCAAAATCAGGGCGATATTGATCATCAGAGTTTGGCAGGTGTGGTTGCAACAGGAACACATGGCACAGGTGTGGATTTACCTTGTCTATCGGCTTTGGTGACTGATTTTGAACTGCTCACAGCAGAGGGTGAGGTGTTGCAATGTTCACCTGAACACAATGCTGAAATTTTTCAGGCAGGTCGGGTCGCGCTGGGCAGTTTTGGGGTGATGACCAAAATCACTTTACAAAACCGTTCGCGCTATAAACTCAAAGAGCAGCTACGTTTATGTGCCTTGAGTGATATTTATCAATATATAGACCGTTGGAAGCATCAACATCGCCATATTGAGTTTTGGGCATTTTTACACAGTGATCAGGTGATTTTAAAAACCTTAGATGAGAGCCGAGGATTGACGGATCCTCGTCCGCAATATTGGTTATCAGAAGACCGTTTATTAAATTTTTGTTCGGAAATAACCCGTGTTTTTCCACAGTTAAATCCGTATTTACAATCTTTGTTGGGCGTGTTTATCAAACCGAGTACTCATGTCGATTGGTCGAGTCAAATTTTCCCAACGCCACGCAATACCAAATTTAACGAAATGGAATACCAATTGCCTGCCGAGCAAGGTTTGGCGTGTTTAGAAGAATTATTGGCGGTTTTGAAACAACAGCGTGTCGCCATGTTTTTCCCAATCGAGTTTCGCTATGTCAAAGGCGATGATATTTGGCTGAGTCCTTTTTATGGACGGGATTCGGTGTCTATTTCAATCCACCAATTTTATAAACAAGATTGCCAACATATTTTTAAATGGGTCGAACCGATTTTACAAAAATATCAGGGACGTCCACATTGGGGCAAATTGCACAGTATGCAAGCGGATCAATTACGTGAGTTATATCCAAAATGGGATGATTTTATGCAACTTCGTGAGCAGCTTGATCCACAGCAAAAATGGATTAATCCATATTTAAGACAAATTTTCACGATTCCAAGTTTGAGTGCAGCGTGATGTTCAATAAACAACTCAAGCAATCGCAAAATAAGAGCATTCAATTAGGGAGCGTGACATGCAAAGTGATTATTTTCAGCAACTCACCCACAGTTTGCAGCAACAGGGTACAGGAACACCGCAACTGATTGTGGATATGGCACGTTTTCAGCATAACTTGGATTATGTTGCAGCCCATTTGCCTGCACGGTTGCAACCACGACTGGTGGTGAAATCGCTAGCGTGTTTGGAGATATTGCAACACGCAAGCCAAAGTCTGAATACGCAGCGTTTTATGTTGTTTCATCTGCCACATTTGTATGAAGTGATGCAGCACTTTCCACAAGCAGATGTACTGTTTGGCAAGCCAATGCCAATACGTGCGGTAGATGCTTTTTATCAGCAGGTGATGGCGTCTGCTGAGAATATCCAATTGCATTTACAATGGTTGGTTGATCAACCTGCACGTTTACAACAGTATTTACATTTGGCACAACAACGCCAGCTTTGTTTGAATATTAATCTTGAAATTGATATCGGTTTGCATCGTGGTGGGGCGCAAGATCATGCTGGATTTATGCAAATGCTGGAATTGATTCAGCAGCATCCACAACATTTAAAACTGTCAGGTTTGATGGGGTACGATGCGCATGTGGTGAAATTACCAAATGTATTTCATGCACAAGCCAAAGCCTATCAACACTCACAGCAGCAATATAGAAATTATAAACAACTGATTCAGCATCATTTTCCAAAGTTGTGGCAGGATGACTTGTGTTTTAACGGTGGTGGTAGCCTGACATTTATGCAGCATTGTCAGCACAGTGAATGTAATGATCTGGCTTTTGGTTCGATGTTGCTTAAACCCAGTGATTTTGATTTAAAAATCTTGTCAGATTTGCAATCGGCTTTGTGGATTGCAACACCTGTTTTAAAGGTATTGGCTGCGGTACTAGTGCCTGGCTTAGATCGTTTGCAGTCCTATTTGCCACAATCCAATCAAGCCGTTTTTGTTTATGGTGGCTATTGGATGGCAGATTATGTTTATCCTGAGAGCAGTCATCCACATGCTTTATACGGACGCAGTAGCAATCAAGAGTTGATTCAAGTACCCAAACAGCATCGCATCCAAATAGATGATTATGTATTTTTACGCCCGCAACAGAGTGAGGCGGTGTTGCCACAGTTTGAAGCGGTGTATGCCTATCAACATGGACAATTCACGCCGTGGGCAACCTTTAGGGAATAAAAACAGCTGAAATGCCGATTCTTTGGCTTTTTTAGTACACAAAGGTTTAAACCTGTACGCAAGCCGTGTAAAATTTAAGGCGCTTTTTATTTATACACCGTTTTTATCTTTTGAGGGTCTCCCTTAATCATAATCTCGCGGTGATATGCTCCATGGTACGGGGCATCACTCCTTAAGGATTTTTATCTATGCCTATTATCACTTTGCCAAATGGCGATCAAAAACAGTTTGATCAAGCCGTATCTGTGATGGAAGTTGCTCAAAGCATCGGTCCGGGTCTTGCCAAAAATACAGTTGCTGGACGTGTGAATGATCGTTTGGTCGATGCCTGCGATTTAATTACCGAAGACGCAACCCTACAAATTATTACGCCTAAAGATGAAGAAGGCGTAGAGATTATCCGTCACTCATGTGCGCACTTGGTGGGGCATGCGGTAAAACAGCTTTTTCCTGAAGCGAAAATGGTGATTGGTCCTGTCATTGAAGAAGGTTTCTACTATGACATTTGGATGCCACGTCCATTTACGTTAGATGACTTGGCAGCAATCGAAGAGCGCATGAAAAAGCTCATCGACCAAGATTATGATGTTGTAAAAAAAATGACCCCGCGTGATGAAGTGATTGCAGAATTTACAGCGCGTGGCGAAGAATATAAATTACGTTTGATTGCAGACATGCCAAACGAAACCCAAATGGGCTTGTACTATCATCAAGACTATTTGGATATGTGTCGTGGTCCACACGTTCCAAACACTAAATTCTTAAAGTCGTTCAAACTCACCAAAATTTCAGGCGCTTATTGGCGCGGTGATGCGAAAAACGAACAGTTACAACGTATTTATGGTACGGCTTGGGCGGACAAAAAACAGCTCGCGGCGTATATCAAACGTATTGAAGAAGCAGAAAAGCGTGACCACCGTAAAATTGGTAAAGCTTTGGACTTGTTCCATATGCAAGAAGAAGCACCAGGCATGGTGTTTTGGCATCCAAATGGTTGGACGATTTACCAAGTACTTGAGCAATACATGCGTAAAGTACAACAAGACAACGGTTACCTAGAAATTCGTACCCCGCAAGTGGTCGATTTCACGCTATGGGAAAAATCAGGACATGCTGCCAACTACGCAGACAATATGTTTACCACCCATTCTGAAAACCGTAACTATGCAGTAAAACCAATGAACTGCCCATGTCACGTACAAGTCTTTAACCAAGGGCTAAAGTCATATCGTGATTTGCCAATTCGTCTGGCAGAATTTGGTTCATGTCACCGTAACGAGCCATCAGGTTCACTGCACGGCATTATGCGCGTACGTGGCTTTACTCAAGACGATGCCCACATTTTCTGTACCAAAGAACAAATTGGGCCAGAAGTTGCAGACTTCATCAAACTGACTTTAGATGTTTATAAAGATTTCGGTTTTGAAGAGGTGCAAATGAAACTGTCTACACGTCCTGAAAAACGTGTGGGAGATGATGCACTTTGGGATATGGCAGAAAAATCTTTGGCTGATGCCTTGGATGCTGCAGGTCTGGAATGGGAGTTACAACCGGGTGAAGGTGCGTTCTACGGCCCGAAAATTGAATTCTCACTGAAAGACTGCTTAGGTCGTGTGTGGCAATGTGGTACAATTCAGTGTGACTTTAACTTGCCTGAGCGTTTAGAGGCATCTTATGTCACTGAAGACAATGATCGTGATCAGCCTGTAATGTTGCACCGCGCAATTCTTGGCAGCTTTGAACGATTTATTGGTATACTTATTGAGCACTATGCAGGCTTTATGCCACCATGGTTAGCGCCAGTGCAAGCTTGTGTCATGAATATTACCGATTCACAAGCTGCTGCAAGTGAACAGGTCGTCGCAAAACTTAAAGAAAACGGTATTCGTGCTATTTCTGACTTGAGAAATGAGAAAATCGGCTTTAAGATTCGTGAGCGTACATTAGAGCGTATTCCATACTTACTGGTACTTGGGGACCGTGAAGTGGAAGAAGGAACGGTAAACGTCCGTACTCGCTCAGGAACAAATTTGGGTACTATGTCAATTGATGCTTTCATTGACCTAGTGAAAACAGCCGTCGCAGAACGCGGCCGGTATATTGTGGAGTAACAGCGATTAAACAGCCTGACCGTAATCAACAGGGCGGAAAATCTAACCGTCCTGCTTTGAATGATGAAATTCGTGCAAAAGAAGTCCGTCTTGTAGACGAAAATGGTGAGCAAAAAGGTATTGTAAGCTTGGCTGATGCATTACGCGCAGCAGAAAGCGTTGACCTTGACTTGGTGGAAATTGTGGCAAATGCCGAACCACCGGTGTGCAAAATCATGGACTTTAACAAGCATTTGTTTGATCTAAAGCAAAAGCAGAAAGAAGCGAAGAAAAAACAGCATCAAGTACAGGTGAAAGAAATCAAGCTCCGCCCTGCGACTGATGTTGGTGATTACAACGTAAAATTACGTGCAATTATCAAATTCCTTGAAGAAGGGAACAAGGTAAAAATCACTTTACGCTTCCGTGGTCGTGAAATGGCTCACCAACAGTTAGGTTTGGCTCAATTGCAAAAAGTTGAAGCAGATGTAATTGAATATGGTGTAGTTGAACAAGCACCAAAAATGGAAGGTCGTCAAATGGGTATGTTGCTTGGTCCTAAAAAGAAAAAGTAATCCCATCTTGAACAAAAGAAGCACTGCACCTTGGCGGTGCTTTTTTTTGCGTGATGAAAGTGAGCATCTATGTTTCATGTTTATGAGATATGCCATTCGATAAAAAAACTCTACGCAGCGACACGCAACAAACGCTTAAAAACATGCTATAACTAAAACCGCAGTAGAAGAATGCTGGTCAAAAAGCAAAAAAAGTAATGAAGGATAAAACATGATTGATCTTTATTATTGGGGCACCCCCAACGGTCATAAAATTAGTATTGCACTTGAAGAAATGGGTTTGGAATATCAAATTTTCCCCATCAATATTTCAGAAGATGATCAATTTCAGCCAGATTTTTTAAAAATTTCGCCCAATAATAAAATTCCTGCAATTGTCGATCAGAACGGTCCGCGTGGTGAGCCAATCTCTGTGTTTGAGTCGGGTGCAATTTTGCAATATCTAGGGCGCAAAACTGGCATGTTTTATCCTACCGATGAACAGGAGCGTGTTGAAGTAGAGCAGTGGCTCATGTGGCAAATGGGTGGTTTTGGTCCAATGTTAGGACAGAATCATCATTTTAGCCGTTATGCACCAGAGAAAATTCCTTATGCGATTGAACGCTATATCAATGAATCCAAGCGTTTGTATGGCGTGTTAAATAAGCAGTTGATGGGGCAAAAGTACGTGGCGGGCGAATATTCAATTGCTGATATGGCTATTTTGCCGTGGGCGTTACGTCATGACTGGCAAAATATTTCGCTGGAAGATTATCCGTATGTACAAGACTATATTACACGGCTGACTGCGCGCCCTGCAGTGCAGAAAGCACTCGCGATTCAAGTTTAAATCTACTTTTATGCTAAGATGCCAGCCACCTGATACCTCACTTTTTCAGGTGGCTTTTTTATTGGATGAGCTATGCAAGAATTTTTTTTAAACTTTACCAAGATTGTTGAGCAAAATGCCAAAGTGTATTGGAGCATTATTTTGGGCATTGTGTCTTGCTTGATCTTATTTGTGATCGAAGCATTTCATGTGCAGAATATGATTGTGGCTTTAAATAGCACAGATCAACAGGTTTTACGTGCTGCGATTGAGCCTGTTACTCAGCGTTATACATGGGCACGTGCGGCACTTATTTTGCTTAGTATTTTTTGGGCGAGCTGGGAATATCGTAAAACCAAGCAGGCTTTAGGGCTTTAAATCGTCTATGCTTTGGACGCTGTTTGGTTTATTTTTATCTGCATTTGGTGCGGCAACTTTATTGCCTTTACAGTCCGAAGCTGTGTTGTTGGGGCTGTTATATGAAGGCAGCTATGCACCCATTTGGCTGATTAGCATTGCCAGTCTAGGCAATATTTTAGGTTCTTGTGTGAACTGGTATTTGGGACTCAAGATCGAACATTATAAAGATAAAAAGTGGTTTCCTGTTTCGGCTACACAATTAGAAAAAGCACAGCACACCTACGCCAAATATGGGTTTTGGTCTTTACTGCTCAGTTGGGTGCCGATTATTGGTGATCCAATTACGCTGATTGCAGGTTTAATGAAAGAACATTTTGCCCGTTTTGTGTTGATGGTGAGTCTAGCCAAAATCGGGCGTTATCTGTTTATTTATTTTGTTTATACATGGGTTTAAGCAAGCAACCCCTATTATCTATAGACACTTATGACTGTTCTTGAGCATCACACGTGTTTAAATCAAAATAAATTTCATCTTTTAATTTTGACTTTTTATACAGCCAAAATTGACGCGGTACATCTACTTGAGCAGCTTTCACTGCAGCTAAAACTTGTTGATCAAGTGCGTATTGTCCCGAACCTTGTGTCAATTTCACACGTTTCACTTCGCCATGCTTATTTACTTTGAATTGAAACTTTAACTTACGTGAGTGATTTTTTAAATCTTCCGCACTTAAGTTTAATTGTGGTTGACTACGATACTTAAATTGAACTTTTTGCTGTTGTTGCTGTGCTAACCATTGTTTAGATTGAAAATCAAACTGGCAATCTTCGTGCTGGTTATCCTGAAATCTTAAATTAAAGCTTTGAAAACCAATGGTCGGTACGGCAGTATCTTCTACATAGGTCGGTTGAATTTCAGCAGTGCGAACCGCTTGTAATAAGGCATCATCTAATTTTTTCAGCCCTGTACTTTCTTGAATAGTGGCTTGACTGATTTTGCCGGTTTCATCTGCATAAATACGCACAATTGCAGCTCGGTTTTGTTGATTTAAATCTTCATTTTTATATTTGGGTTGTGGAAACTTGCGCCATGCTAAGCGTGTGGTGAGATGAGCAGGCAAGGCAGCAC
Source organism: Acinetobacter towneri (assembly GCF_017498585.1). Lineage (NCBI taxonomy): Bacteria > Pseudomonadati > Pseudomonadota > Gammaproteobacteria > Moraxellales > Moraxellaceae > Acinetobacter > Acinetobacter towneri. Next base: position 2,580,003 of record NZ_CP071766.1, on the reverse strand, counting down.
TTTTTTGTACTTCGAGTGTGGCTTTTGGTGTCGATTTCTGCTGCGGTGGTTTTGCAAAAAGATGCGTCGCACTGAGTCCAAGCAATAGAGTTATATATAAAGATGTTTTCATCATATTACGGTCTTTTTTATCTCACACAAGACGAGGCGAAGTATTGATGGAATTGTGAATAATCGCAAGGGTAATCCGCAACTTATTGCAAGTTTTTAGGGTGTTGATCTGCACAATTTTTGACAGAGCTTTAGCTTTATTTTGAATTGTAGTGGGTGTTCACAATTCCAGTATTTTTTCCTGAGTTGAATTACGGCAAATGAGTGAGGTAATGATCATTTTTTATTTAGCCAATATGCTTTTGTTTTAAGCAAAGATGCTTTAGAATACTCGCTCCCTTACCTGCAGGTCGTTTTTGCAATGGTGCAGACGTGCCGAACAGGTGTTTAAAGAGGTTGTTATGGCTAAGTTAAAAACTCGCCGTGGTGCAGCTAAACGTTTCAAAGCGACTGCTAACGGTTTCAAGCGTAAACAAGCGTTCAAACGCCACATTTTGACCAAAAAATCTGCTAAACGTATCCGTCAATTGCGCGGCTGTGTAATGGTTCACGTGAGTGACGTTGCTGCTGTTCGTGCTATGTGCCCATACATCTAAGGAGATTATAAATGGCTCGTGTAAAACGTGGTGTACAGGCTCATCGCCGTCATAAAAAAATTCTTGCTCGTGCTAAAGGTTACTATGGTGCTCGTTCACGCGTATATCGCGTAGCGTTCCAAGCGGTAATCAAAGCAGGTCAATACGCTTACCGTGACCGTCGTCAAAAGAAACGTCAATTCCGTGCTTTATGGATTGCGCGTATCAATGCGGGCGCTCGTCAAAATGGTTTATCGTACAGCCGTATGATCGCTGGCTTGAAAAAAGCACAAGTGATTATCGACCGTCGCGTACTTGCTGACATCGCTATGCATGACGCAGTTGCATTTGCTGCTTTAGCTACAAAAGCTAAAGATGCATTAGCTGCATAAGTCTTTATGACTTAAAAGAAAGACCGCATTTGCGGTCTTTTTTTATGCCTGAAATTTAGGGTCTCTGCCAAGTTTCATAACTCAATCTGAGAAATTTTTAGCCACAGCCTGAGCAAAAACAAGCACTGCTTTGTTTGCAGCGGAAGGCGCAGCGAAGGACAAGCATATTTTTTGCTGCTATTGCGTTATGTGCCGGTCATTTAGAATGACTAAATTTCCTGTCCCATGCCTTATATCAGCTAAAAAATATGCGTTGTCGCAAACATAGACGAATTGTCAACAGCCCCTAAGCTTATAAACCAAAATAATAGGCAGCTGCACAAATAACCACAGTCATTAAAATCAGTTTAATCACGGCAGATGTACCCACTTTATGCGTAGCTGCAGGTGTTGGTATTTGTGGTGAAGCGATGTTTTGTACTTGGCTAGGCGTTGATTCAAAAGGATCAGGTGTTTGCACTGGCGTGAGCTGTGCGGTCTGATAATGGTTCGCAACCTTGGTGATAAATTTGGCGTGTAAATCTTCAAGTTTCTGAGAAAAATGACGTAAATTGAGTTGTTCGCTTGGTTCAAGTTCTGTGCCATCGGCATGATAAGGATGCTGGATTTTATTCTGAATGTGTTGATCCAGTGCATCTAAATGATACAGCATCTGATGTGCATAGGCAGCAGGGTAGTCTGCGGGAATTAACGCCAAAGTTGGGTACATGCTTTCAGTTGCGTTTTGAGTAAGATCTACACCGAAATAAGGTTTAGCGCTTTGCTCTGGTTCAACAAACTCTGTAGCACAAGGATTTAAAAATAACTCGGAGCGAATAAAGCGATCAATTTCATCCCAGTTTGGAGAGGCAAAATCTGTATCGAGCTGTCTGGCAAGTTTGTGATTTAATTGATAACGCCACATGACTTCTTGACGTAGCTCGCTCTGTTGGGAAACAGGCGCCATATAATCTTGTTCTGCGGTATACCATTCTGCAAGCTCTTTTCCGAAAATCCAAGCAGATTTGTGCTGTGCCTCGTGACTCACAATAAAGTGTGCAAAAGGCAATAACTCTACATTTGGATTGGGGTTTTTTTCATCATTTAAAATACTTGCCTGATGTAGGCTTAAACGTCGCACACCTTGTTGTTTAAGATGCTCTAACCAGATTTGAAAGTGTTGTGCCAGTAAATGTTGTGACAATAAATCACGAAACTGAATTTGATGCTGGTTAAACACTTGATGCTTGAGCCAATGATTAAAACTTAAATCTTGAGCCAAATATTCATTGCCATAAGTCACAAGGGCAAGTTGCTGTTTCCAAATCTGATCGAGCGCCATAATGTTGAGATCTCGTGGTGATTGGCTTTATCTTATACTTTTTGTATTTCAAGATGCTAATCTAATTTTCATTACATCGAAGCTTCATCAAAGCGACTAAAAACTGTTAGAATACGGGGTTTTTAAATTATTTCTAAATTGTTGCTTTTGAGAGTTACTATGTCACTGGAAGCCCTGACCAATGAAGCGCTCGCTGCAATTGCAGCAGCAGAGGACCTTGCTACACTCGACCAGGTGCGAGTGCAATTTACGGGGAAAAAAAGCCAGCTTGCGGAACAATCCAAAGCACTGGGTAAAATGGACCCTGAACAGCGTAAAGAATTTGGTGCACAAATTCATGCTGTGCGTGAAGCAATCAATGCGGCATTAACTGCGCGTCAAACTGAATTACAACAAGCGGCTTTGGCACAAAAACTGGCGAATGAAACCGTTGATATTACTTTGCCAGGTCGTGGTCAAAGCATCGGCAGTATTCACCCAGTTACGCAGGTACAGGAACGTATTTGCCAATTCTTTACCAAAGCAGGTTTTACCGTGGCAACGGGCCCAGAAGTTGAAGATGACTATCACAACTTTGAAGCGTTGAATATTCCAGGACATCACCCTGCGCGTGCCATGCACGATACTTTCTATTTTGATGTGAATCATTTATTGCGTACCCACACGTCGGGCGTACAAATTCGCACCATGGAAAATCAACAGCCGCCTATTCGTATTGTTTGTCCTGGTCGTGTGTATCGCTGCGACTCAGACCAAACACACTCACCAATGTTCCATCAAATTGAAGGCTTATACGTCGCAGAAAATACCAGTTTTGCAGAACTCAAAGGTTTGTTGATTAACTTATTAAATGAATTCTTTGAAAAAGACTTAAAAGTACGTTTCCGCCCATCTTATTTCCCATTCACAGAGCCAAGTGCTGAAGTGGATATTATGGATGAACGTGGTCGCTGGTTGGAAGTTTTGGGCTGCGGCATGGTGCATCCAAACGTGTTACGCGCTTCAGGCATCGACCCAGAAAAATATAAAGGTTTTGCCTTCGGTTTAGGGGTAGAGCGTTTTGCGATGTTGCGTTATGGCATCAATGACTTGCGTATGTTCTACCAAAATGATGTGCGTTTCTTGCGCCAGTTTGCTTAAAACTTTTTAAACAACCTTTCCTAAAATTAGGAGAGGGAAAAGAGATTATTTTTAAATTTTAAAAATCCCCCTAAATCCCCCTTTGTAAAAGGGGGACTTACGCGAAATAAATAGAAGTGTGGGAATTCCCCTCTTTATTAAAGAGGGGGTAGGGGAGATTCAGGAAATGAATGTATGAAAATTAGCGAAAATTGGCTACGCACGTGGGTTAACCCAGCCATTGACAGCGATACTTTATCGAATCAACTCACGATGCTGGGTCTAGAAGTTGATGATATGTCACCAGCAGCAAAGCCATTTACAGGCGTTGTGGTGGGTGAAGTCTTAACGGTTGAACAGCATCCAGATGCAGATCGTTTACGTGTGACTACGGTAAATATTGGTTCAGGTGAGCCGTTGCAGATTGTGTGTGGTGCGCCAAACGTGCGTGTAGGTATGAAAGCACCTGTGGCAACCATTGGTGCGGTATTGCCAGGCGACTTTAAAATCAAAAAAGGCAAACTGCGTGGTGTGGAATCACAAGGGATGCTCTGTGGCGCATCAGAAATTGACCTTGAAGATAAACTTGATGGTTTATTGGAACTGCCTGCAGATGCACCTGTAGGTGTGAATGTACGTGAATATCTTGATCTAGATGACCATGTCATTGATATCAGTATTACTCCAAACCGTGGTGATTGTTTCAGTATTCGTGGTATTGCCCGTGAAATTGGGGTGATTAACCAATTGCCAGTGAATACACCTGACATTCAGGCAGTAGCGGCAACTATTCAGGATGAAAAAACTGTACAAAGTTTGACGGAAGGCTGCCCACGTTATTTAGGTCGTGTGATTAAAAATGTAAATACCAAAGCCGCTACACCTGAGTGGATGGAGCGCGCGTTGGCACGTTCAGGTATCCGTCAGCACAGTATTTTGGTTGATATTACCAACTATGTCTTGATTGAATTGGGTCAGCCAATGCACGCTTTTGATGGTGCTAAAATTCAAGGTGGCATTCAAGTTCGTCAAGCGACTGCAGCAGAAAAATTGGTGCTGTTAAACGAGCAAGAAGTTGAGCTGCAAGATGATGTGATGGTGATTGCCGATGACGCAAAAGTATTGGCGATGGCGGGCATCATGGGTGGTTTATCTTCTGCGGTAAGTGATGAAACCACAGAAATTTTCCTTGAATCCGCTTTCTTTGCACCATTGCATATCGCAGGTCGTGCACGTCGTTATGGTTTGCATACCGATGCCTCACAGCGTTATGAACGTGGTGTCGATTTTGAATTGCCATTATTGGCGATGAACCGTGCATCACAACTGATTGCAGAATTTGCTGGCGGCGAATTTGGTCCAATTACAGTGGCAGAACAAGCAGCACAATTGCCAACACGTGAAGCAATTGCGTTAAATCAAGCGCAAGTCGATCAGCTCTTGGGTTATCACGTTGATGCTACATTTATTACCGATGCTTTAACTCGTTTAGGCTGCGAAGTTACTGTTCAAGCTGAAGGTCAGTGGAGCGTTGTACCACCATCACATCGTTTTGATATGGCAATTTACCAAGACTTAATTGAAGAGGTTGCTCGTATTCACGGTTATGACAACATTCAAATCAGTTTGCCTGTGATTGATGTGCAATTAGCAAAATACCAAGATCAGTTTGAAGTTGCGCAATTACGTCAAACCGCAGTGACTTTAGGTTATCAAGAAGCAATTAGTTTTAGCTTTGCCGATGCAAAATTGGAAAAACAATTAAACCCTGCAGTGAATCCGTTGGCATTGGCGAATCCAATTTCAAGCGATTTGGCAGTAATGCGCTCAACGTTGTTATCCAGCTTAATTCCATGCGTTCAGTACAACGTGAATCGTCAACAAAACCGTGTGCGTTTCTTTGAGTTGGGTTTACGTTTTGATTATCAACATGCAGCAAGCATTCATGACTTGAAGCAAATTCCAACTTTGGCATTGATTGCGGTGGGTGCTAAACATGCAGAATCTTGGCATGCTAAAGCTCAGCCTATGGATTTCTTCGATTTTAAAGGCGATATTGAAGAAATTTTAGCTGCAGGTCGTGTGCAGGTAGAGTATGTTCGTTCAGAGCGTACTTGGTTGCATCCTGGACAATCTGCTGAAATTTTGGTAGATGGTCAGTCTATTGGTTACTTTGGTCGTTTACATCCATCTTTAGAAGATGAGCTGGATTTAGGCACGGCTTGGGTAGCAGAACTCGATCAAACAGCAGTTTTGCAAACTTATGTATCTAATTTTACAGAATTATCACGTTTTCCATCGGTTAGACGTGATATTGCGCTTTTAATTAGTGATAAGATAAATGTAAGCGAAATTCAGCAACTTATTGAAAAAACGGGTGGAGCGCTGTTAGACTCAACTTGGTTATTCGATGTGTATACTGGACAAGGTGTTGAACAAGGCAAGCGTTCTTTGGCTTTTGCTCTGTTATGGCAACATCCAACACGTACACTTGAAGATGCTGAAATTAAATCTGGTATGGATAACATTCTGCAAGTGTTGGAAAACACTTACCAAGCGACATTGAGGGCTTCATGACAGCATTAACAAAAGCAGAAATGGCTGATCATTTAAGTGAGCTCACGAGTTTAAACCGCCGTGAAGCGAAACAAATGGTCGAGTTATTTTTTGATGAGATCAGCCAAGCACTGATCTCTGGCGAGCAAGTTAAACTTTCAGGGTTTGGGAACTTCGAGTTACGTGATAAACGTCAACGACCTGGTCGCAACCCGAAAACAGGCGAAGAAATTCCAATTTCAGCCCGCCGTGTAGTCACATTCCGCGCAGGGCAGAAATTCCGCCAGCGTGTGGGAAATGAGCAGATCGATTGATCTGCTTTTTTTTATGCTTTTTATAAGAGATTTTAGAAAGACGCTGTGATTTAGCAAGACATAGTGATTGATCTTGCAATTGAGAGACTTGAATCAAACTATGGATATGAATGAAAACACTGTAGAGCTGAACAAGACGCTACCTAAGAATTGAGCGTGGAGATGAGAAACCAAAAGGTTATATCGAAATAAATGCCGAATGGGGTTAAGTGTTTTGGTTAAATGCTTTTATATGCTGAATCATCTACTTGAAAAAGATGGATTGAGCGATTTGGAGATATTGTGCTGAGTAAAATAAATTTTAGACAAAATATTCAGAAATAAAAAAGAGAGCCATCGGCTCTCTTTTTGTACTGCATAATCGTATCGATTATTGAGCAGCAGCTTCAGAAGCAGCAGCAGCAGCGTCTACAGCAGCATCAGCAGCGTCAGTTGCAGCAGCAGCAGCAGTGTCAGCAGCATCTACAGCAGCTTCAGCGCCAGAAGCAACTTCTACAGCAGCAGCGTCAGCAGCAGCTTCAGCTTCAGATGCAGCTACAACAGCTTCAGATGCAGCAGCGTTAGCGTCAGCAGCAGCTTCTTCAGTTTTTTTAGCACAACCAACGAAAGCTAAAGTAGTAGCAACTGCAGCAGCAATAGCGATTTTTTTGAATAACATGGCATCACTCTCTAAAATATGAGATTAAAAAAAACCGACGTTAGTCTGTTGTATGCTTTTATTATTCCTAAATTTTGTTAGGCACTAACAACGCAGGCGCAGTCTAACTGGTCTGCGAATATGCTATCACTGCGCTTTTTGAATTGCTACTAGGTTGATTGAAAAAAAGGCAAAAAAACGCGAAAAATACGTGCTTTTTTAACAGAAAATAACAATTAATTTGGCATTTTAGATTGGAGAGTTGCACGGTAACTGGCTAAAAACTAAAAGGTTTTTACTAAATATTTTTTTATAATCATTTACTTAAAAATAAGTTTACATATACCGCGTGCAATTGTGTCTTTATGTAAATTTTGTCAACCAAATAAAAAAGCCATCGTTTTAAGATGACTTTTTTAGGTGTTCTAATATTTATAGCCGTTTAATTGGCTGCTTTACGTTTCATTTGATCAAAGAAGTCGTCATTAGTTTTGGTTTCTTTCATGCGATCAAGCAAGAATTCCATTGCTGCCAATTCATCTTGAGTGTGTAACAATTTACGCAAAATCCAAACTTTACGCAAATTATCTTCACTCATTAAGCGCTCTTCACGACGTGTACCTGATTTTTTGATGTTCATGGCAGGGAAAACACGTTTTTCTGCAATACGACGGTCTAAGGTAATCTCTTGGTTGCCTGTACCTTTAAACTCTTCGTAAATCACTTCATCCATTTTACTGCCAGTTTCAATCAGTGCAGTCGAAATAATGGTGAGTGAACCACCTTCTTCAATATTACGTGCAGCACCAAAGAAGCGTTTTGGACGTTCTAAAGCGTGCGCATCAACACCACCTGTTAAAACCTTGCCTGAAGAAGGTACGACAGTGTTGTAGGCGCGTGCCAAACGGGTAATCGAATCCAGTAAAATCACCACGTCTTTTTTATGTTCAACTAAACGCTTGGCTTTTTCAATGACCATTTCTGCAACTTGAACGTGACGAGCAGGTGACTCATCAAATGTTGATGCAATCACTTCACCGCGCACGGTGCGTTCCATTTCAGTCACTTCTTCAGGGCGTTCATCAATGAGAAGTACAATCAAGAACACTTCTGGGTTGTTACGAACAATCGACTGAGCGATGTTTTGTAGCAACATGGTTTTACCCGCTTTAGGCGGAGCCACAATAATTGAACGCTGACCTTTACCAATTGGCGCAACCAAATCTACCACACGTGCAGTTAAGTCTTCAGTTGTTCCATTACCTAACTCCATCACCAACTGTTCTGTTGGGAAAAGCGGGGTTAAGTTTTCAAATAAGATTTTATTACGTGAATTTTCAGGGGTGTCATAGTTAATTTGATTGACTTTGAGCAAAGCAAAATAACGTTCGCCTTCTTTTGGTGGACGAATCGTACCTGTAATGGTGTCACCCGTGCGCAGGTTAAAGCGACGAATTTGCGAAGGGCTGACATAAATATCATCTGGGCCAGCAAGGTATGAACCTGCAGCTGAGCGTAAGAAACCAAAACCATCAGAGAGAATTTCTAGAACGCCATCACCAAAAATCTCTTCACCATTCATGGCATGGCGCTTTAAGATGGCAAAAATAATGTCTTGCTTGCGGTTACGCGCCATTCCTTCAAGGCCCATAAACTCGGCAATCTTGATGAGTTCGCCAATCGGTTTTTTCTTGAGTTCGGTTAAATTCATAGAGGTTCTGATAGAATTAAAATTCTGGGGTACAGGTTAGAGAGGGAGCAACATTTAGCCGCATTCATACAATAAAATGAAAGCAATTGTATTTGCACAATAACGATTCAGAGCACTGATTCATTGTTTGATTGAAAAATGTGAAAAACAATTTCTGTTGCCGAGCGGCATTTTTGTGTTGTGTCTTTTCAGAAAGAGGATGAAAGATCCTGCGTTTCCTGAGCATGCAATATAAGAGAGAAACGTCTACTTGTCAATTTGTAGGCAAAAAAAATACGCCAATGCGTGGCGTATTTTTTTTCATCATCTCTATAAATAGACGATGGATCAATCGACTTAGATATTTTCGTCAATAAACGCAGTCAATTTAGATTTAGGTGCTGCACCGACTTGCTGTGCAACCACTTCACCATTTTTGAACATCAATAATGCTGGAATATTACGGATGTTGTAGTTCACTGCAGTTTGTTCGCAAGAGGTTACATCAACTTTTACAATTTTAACTTTGCCTTGGTATTCGTCTGCAAGTACTTCAAGTACAGGTGCAATTGCTTTACATGGCGCACACCAGCCAGCCCAGAAGTCAACCAATACAGGAGTATCCGATTGAAGAACATCTGCTTCGAAGTTTGCATCAGTGGTGTTTACGATGTTGCCAGACATGGATTACGCTCCAAATAATTTTTAAGATAGCTTTAGTTAGTATTACATAGCCATCTTGAACAAAGTAGGGGAATCTGTGGATTTTCCATTCAAAATACAAATTTGTCTAATTGATCGTGACGATAACGCTAAACGAAAATGCTAATTCTGTAACACAATTGTCATATATGCAGAAAATTTAAATAGTCGTCAAATTGTGCTGATAAATGGCTTTTAAATTAGGTGTATGTGAATTACTCTAGGCACAATTCTGTCTAGGTTTGTTTGAAGAATGTCTGATTTTTTAATTGATGAAGAGTTACTCGCAGCCATCGATATGGGGTCGAATAGTTTTCACTTGGCAATTGCACGGGTGGATCATGGTGAAGTAAAAAAAATGGCATCAATGTCAGAAAAAGTACAGTTGGCCGCAGGTTTAGATGAAAATAAGAATTTGACCGAAGCTGCTCAACAACGTGGTTTGGCATGTTTGGCGCGTTTTGTAGGACGTTTAACTGCGGTGCAGTCAAATCGTTTGCGTATTGTGGCAACCAACGCATTGCGTCAGGCCAAAAATGGACATGAATTTATTCAAAAAGCCGCAGAAATTTTGCCTAAACCTATTGAAATTATTGCAGGGCGTGAAGAAGCCCGTTTAATTTATTTAGGCGTATCGCACACGATGGCAAATAGTGGTCGTCGTTTGGTAATTGACATTGGCGGTGGTTCGACAGAGTTGATTATTGGCGAAGAATTTGAGCCAATTCATACCGAATCTTTACAAATGGGCTGTGTGGCCTATACCAAAGCCTATTTTGCCGATGGTGAAATTAGCAAGAGCAGTTTTGAAAAAGCAGTGGTTGCAGCGCGTAAAGAACTGTATTCGATTGCCAATACTTATAAAGAAGCAGGTTGGGATACCGTTGCAGGTTCGAGCGGTACCATTAAAGCCTGTCGTCAAATTACGGTAAATATGGGCTGGAGCAATGAGCAGGAAAATCTGACTCGTGAAGGTTTAGAAAAACTCAAAGACCGTTTGCTCAAGTTTAAACACGTATCAGAAATGGAATTTGATGGTCTAAAAGAAGACCGTCGAGCAGTTTTGCCAGCAGGTTTGGCAATTTTATATGCGGTATTTGATGTATTAGATATCGATAAACTGGTGTATTCCGATGGGGCTTTGCGTGAAGGCGTAATGTATGACTTGTTGGGACGTTTCCAGCATGAAGACATTCGTGATCGCAGTGTACAGGCCTTGATGGGGCGTTATAACTCAGACCCGAAACAGGCTGGACGTGTGGTGAAAACTGCGCAACATTTATTTGACAGCGTGGCAGAATCATTAAAATTAAATAACGAAGATAGTGACTTATTGCGTCGTGCTGCGTACCTACATGAAATTGGTTTAGCCATCAGTCACAGCAGTTATCATCGTCACGGTGCATATTTATTGCAACATTCGGACATTCCCGGTTTCTCACAAATTGACCAAAACTATCTCTCGCATTTGGTCGGCAACCATCGTCGAAAGTTGCGCCAAGACGCGAAAACAGAAGCACTGAAAGCGGGTGGCAATAAAATTGTTTACTTAAGTTTGTTGCTTCGCCTTGCAGTTTTGGTCAACGCAAGTCGTAGCGATGCGATGCTTCCTGCCATTGAATTAAGCATCCGCAATGCGCAACAATGGCAGCTCAGCGTGTCGGGTGATGCCAAACAATGGCCATTGCTTGTCGCTGAATTGCACGATGAACAAGTGCAATTCAAGAATTGGGACATTGAATTGAATATTCAGTCGGAACAATTTGTCGATTAAGATTTGGTTAATTTAGGGATAACAGTCGACTTATGAAAAAAGCTGCTCAATCTAAAGCATGGAAAACCGTGCAAATTGCACGTCATCCTGAACGTCCGCAATTTCTAGACTATGTGGGTGAAATTTTCACTGAATTTGATGCCTTACATGGCGATCGTTTATTTGGTGATGATGGTGCAATGATCGGTGGATTGGCACGCTTTGATGGTCAGCCTGTCATGGTGATAGGTCAACATCGTGGTCGCAGTACCCGCGAAAAATTACAACACAACTTCGGGATGTGTAATCCAGAAGGCTACCGTAAGGCACAGCGTCTTATGGATATGGCAGAGCGTTTTAATCTGCCAGTTTTCACTTTTGTTGATACGATGGGTGCATACCCAGGTGTAGGTGCAGAGGAACGTGGTCAGGCAGAAGCGATTGCGACCAGCTTGGCACAACTGTCGAACTTAAAAGTACCTGTAATTGCTACAGTATTGGGCGAAGGTGGTTCAGGCGGTGCGTTGGGTATTGGTGTGGCTGACCGTGTGGTGATGTTGTCACACAGTATTTACTCTGTTATTTCGCCAGAAGGCTGTGCGTCTATTCTGTGGAAAACTGCAGAAAAAGCCGAACAAGCCAGTGAAGCATTGGCATTGACTGCAGAAAAACTGCAAAAGATTGGTATTGTAGAATATGTGGTTGATGAAGGTGAGGGTGCGCATTTAAACCCTGAACAAGTCATGCACAGTCTGAAAAATGTGTTAAAAGAAGCTTTGGATGAATTGCAAGCGATGGATGCAACACAACGATGCGAAGAACGTTACCAGCGTTTAATGAAGTTTGGCAGCGACAATTTAGGTCTAGCGTCTTAAGTCAATTACAGGCTTTTCCTGCACAGACAAAATTTTTAATCGGATGTAGTGGCGGTATGGATTCCATGCTGCTACTGCATCTTTTGTCATTTTTGTGTCCTGAAAAAGTGCGCGCGATTTACATTGATCATCAATTGCAAAGCTCAAGTGCTGAGTGGGGTGCATTGGTGCAAGCCACCTGCCAGAATTTAAATGTACCGTGTGTGTTGCAAAAAGTTAATGTGTCTGAGGGTAATTTAGAAAACCAGGCACGTCAGGCGCGTTATCAGGCCTATATGCAGCACTTAGATAGCAACGAAGTTCTAGTGTTGGCACATCATCAGCAAGATCAGGCAGAAACCGTATTGCTGCGTTTGTTTTCAGGCGCAGGTGTGCAAGGACTTGCTGCCATGCAAGCTGTCGATGTGCGTGATGACATCAGTATTTGGCGTCCGTTATTGGATATTTCGCGTGAGCAGATTTGCCAATGGAGTGCTGAATTAAAGCTCGATTATGTGCAAGACCCAAGCAATCAGGATGTGCATTATGACCGAGCTTGGGCAAGAGGAATATTGTGGCCTGTCGTGCAACAGCGTTTTCCTAAAATGCAGCAAGCTGTGACGCGTACTGCAAACTTGATGCAAGATACTGAAAACATTTTGGCAGAAGTTTTGGCGCAGGATTTAGCTGCATGTGGCACAGACTCGCAGTTGAATTTAATTCAGTTACAACAATTGTCTTTGTCACGGCAACGTCAGCTATTATCGGCATGGATGAAAGGACAGGCACAATATCGCCCAAGTTTTGATATGGTCGAACGCTTGCAACGTGAGGTGATTCAAGCCAAAGCCGATGCACAAGCGGCATTACATTGTCAGGATTATTATTATCTGCGTTATCAGCAACAATTATTTCGTTTGCCGAAAGCGGAGTATTTAGCTGCAGAACATTTTGAGGCAGAAGAACAAGTGTTATGTTTGCAGGCAGATCAGACTTTTCAAGTGTGGTCTGGCTGTTATCAACTGCAACAAGCCAAAGTCGGTTTATCTGCAACTTTGCTGAATCGTCCGTTAACTTTACGGCCACGTTTGGGTGGTGAAAAAATTCATTTGTATGGTCGGGTGGGCACATGGCCACTGAAAAAAGCCATTCAGGAAGCACAAATTTTTCCGTGGACGCGTCATACAATTCAAATATTAAGCCTAGATAATGTTATGCTAGGCGTTTTTAGCCCCAAAGGCTTTTGGCTTGCACAGTCGGACTATTGTGTCGCAGATGGATGGCAACCGAATTTAGTCTCTTAACGACAAAGAACTCAACGAAGAGCGTGAATCATGAGTGCAGTATTGAATTGTAATATTAGTTTCATTGGCGGTGGCAACATGGCGCAAGCCTTGATTGGTGGTTTGATTGCCAGAGGTTTGCCGCCAACCCGTATTACAGTTTCAGACCCTGTAGAACAAGTGCGTGAATTATTAAAAGAAAAAGATGTGCATGTCACTGAGGATAATTTGGCCGCGATTGCAGATGCAGATATTGTGGTATTTGCAGTCAAACCACAGGTTTTGGCACAAGTATTGCGTCCATTGCACGGTCAGTTTGAAGATAAGCTGGTGATTTCGATTGTTGCGGGCGCAGAAATTGCCACGATTTCTGAGTTATTACGTACAGAACGTGTAGTGCGGGTAATGCCAAATACGCCTGCTTTGGTGCAAACAGGTGCACATGGTTTGTATGCAACCGAACAGGTCAATAGCACTGACCGTGAATTGGCAAGTCAGGTTTTGGCAGCGACAGGTTTAACTATTTGGGTAAACTCTGAGGCGCAAATTGATGCTGTGACTGCAGTATCTGGTTCAGGGCCAGCATATTTCTTCTATTTGATGGAAAGTATGATTCGTGCAGGCAAGAACTTAGGTTTAGATGAAAAAGTGGCGACAGCACTGACGTTACAAACTGCTTTGGGTGCAGCACAAATGGCAATTACCAGCTCGAATACACCTGCAGAATTACGCAAAAATGTAACTTCACCAAATGGCACGACCCAAGCGGCAATTGAAGTGTTTGATCATGCGCAAATTTCACAAAATATTCAGGCGGCATTGGCTGCTGCTAAAACGCGTAGTCAAGAATTAGCGCAAGAGTTGAGTGATAGTATTTAATTATTGAAAAACAATGAATTTAAATTTTAGGAAAGTTTAAGTATGGGTGCAAATTCTGCGCTAATTTTTGGCATTATCATTAACGTAGCGATTTTGCTCGTATTCTTCCGTTTCTTAATGCAATTGGCAGCGGTGAGTCCTTATAACCCTGTGGTGCTTTCAACCATTAAAGCCACCAAAATTGTAGATGTATTTGGACGTATTTTTCCAACGGTTGGCAAAGGTCGAGTTAACTCTGCAGCCTTGGCTTTGTTGGTGGTGTTGTATCTACTCAAAATTTTTGGTGTTATGTATCTCAATGGTGCGATGCCGAATAGTCCAATTCACTTACTGATTCTGACTTTTGTGACCATGATTCAGGATTTAATCCGTTTCTGTCGTTATTTGATTTTTGCCACCATTATTTTGAGTTGGGTGGTGATGTTTACTCAATCTCGTGGCCCGTATATTGAGGTGATTCAAGAGTTGGCAGAGCCGTTATTAGCACCATTTCGTCGTTTATTGCCGAACATGGGCATGATTGATTTGTCGCCAATTATTGCATTTTTGGCTTTATATATCGCTGAAATTATTATGAATCAGGTAGCGATTGTATTGCTGACTGGCTTATAAGTCGCATTATCCTAAAACATTAAAAAGGACTCAAATCGAGTCCTTTTTTTGTAGTTTAAGTTTGGGCTGACGACCTTAATGAGTCTTCAGAAATACAAATAACCTGCATCCTGACCTCCTTCTAGGCGAAGGAAGGTGCTGAAAAAAGAGAGCGCAACGACTTTAGTGCGCTTCATCCCAGTTATTGCCTTTTCCGACTTCCACCACCAATGGTACAGAAATTTCCACCACAGATTGCATGACTTCTGCCAACTTCGGCGCGAGCTCATCTGCCGCATCTGCATCGACTTCAAATACCAATTCATCGTGTACTTGCAGCAACATTTTGGCTTGCGCTTGCGGTAACATTTTGTCGACTTCAATCATCGCCATTTTAATAATATCAGCTGCAGAGCCTTGTAATGGCGCGTTAATTGCCGCACGTTCTGCCGCTTTACGTACCATCATATTACGTGCAGCAATATCTGGCGTATAGAGGCGACGACCTAAAATAGTTTCTACAAAACCTTGTTCTAGCGCGACTTGGCGGGTACGTTGCATATATTCATAAATGCCCGGATAACGCTGGAAGTATTGCTTGATGTAGTTTTGTGATTCTTCACGGGTAAACCCAAGCTGACGAATTAAGCCAAATTCCGACATGCCGTAGAGCAGACCGAAGTTTACAGCTTTGGCCTGACGACGCTGATCTGAGGTTACGTCTTCTAAGGCAATACCCAAGACTTCTGCCGCAGTACGGCGGTGCACGTCTTGTCCATGGTTAAAGGCATCGAGTAGGGCATCATCTTGTGAAAAATGTGCCATTAAACGCAATTCGATTTGCGAGTAGTCGGCTGCCAACAACACGCGACCTTCAGGTGCGACAAAGGCTTTACGAATTTGACGACCAATTTCAGTACGAATTGGAATGTTTTGTAAGTTTGGATCAGTAGAAGATAAACGCCCTGTTGCAGTCAAAGCTTGGTGATAACTGGTATGCACTCGATGCGTATCGTTGTTGGCTTGCTTCAGTAAGCCATCGGTATAGGTGCTTTTGAGTTTAGATAAACCACGGTAGTCTAAAATTAAACTACTGATCGGATGCTCAATTTTTTCCAAAACACTTTCACTGGTACTGTATTGACCTGTTGCGGTTTTCTTGCCGCCTTTGAGTCCGAGTTTATCAAACAGGATTTCGCCCACTTGTTTCGGTGAGCTGACATTAAAGTTTTCACCTGCCAATTCTACAATTTGGTTTTCCAAATCTTGCATGGTTTGGGAAAAATCGACACCCAATTGATCTAAAAATTTCAGATCAAGCTGAATGCCATTTTCTTCCATACTGGTCAGCACACGCGCCACAGGCATTTCGATGTTGTGCAAAATATTGACCAATTCAGGATGCTTTTGTAGCTTCGCAGACAGCACTTCATATAAACGATACGTAACATGCGCATCTTCTGCAGCGTAGTGCGCAGCCGTTTCAATTTCAATTTGATTGAAAGTTTTTTGCTTGACGCCTTTGCCTGCAATTTGCTCATAAGATGTGGTCAGGTGGCTTAAATATAAGCGTGCCACATCATCCATGCCGTGACGGGTTGCGACAGAGTTAAGCACATAAGATGCCAACATGGTATCGAAATACCAACCTTGTAAATGAATACCGTGATTTTCAAGCACATGCGCATCATATTTTAAATGATGCCCAATTTTATCCACCGCATTATTTTCTAAAATAGGTTTGATTTGTGCCAAAACCTGATCACGGTTGAGCTGCTGTGGTGCGCCCTCATAATCATGCGCCAAAGGTACGTAATAGGCATCTTTGGCATCGAACGCGATAGAAAAACCAACAATTTCTGCAACGCGATAATCCAGACTGGTGGTTTCTGTATCAAAGGCAAAACGCTGTGCAGTTTGCAAGCGTTGCAGCAAAGCATCCCAATGCGCCTGATCTAAAATGGTGTGGTATGTTGCTGCACCGAGTTGATCATCAACACTGCTTTGCGTGGCTTGATCTTCAGTTTCAATTTCATTGGCTGTCGGTGCGGCGACTGTTTTTGCAGCTTGTTTATAATTGCTGTTATTTGGATTATTTGGATGATCGAGCGATTGTAATTGATTACGGAATTCTAGCTCGGTATATAAATTGCGTAAGGCTTCAACATTAGGGTCTTGTAGTTTTAGATCGGCATAACCAAAGTTCAGATCAAGGTCACAAACAATGCTGGCGAGTTGATGATCTAGCGCGATGCCATCGGCATTGTCTTTAATATTTTGTCCGACTTTGCCTTTAATATGATCGACATTTTCTAAAATCGCACCAATCGAGCCATATTCGGTCAGTAGTTTTGCAGCAGTTTTGGCGCCAATGCCGGGCACGCCCATAATACCATCGGAAGCATCACCCATGAGGGTCAGATAATCAATAATTTGATGCGGCCATACGCCAAACTTGTCAAATACAGCCTGAATATCCATTGGCTTTTCTTTGAAGCTGTCTTCAAGGGTAACTTTTTCAGTCACCAACTGCGCCATGTCTTTATCGCCCGTAGAAATCAGTACTTGCTGTCCTTCGGCTTCGGCACGTTTGGCTAAAGTTCCAATAATATCATCGGCTTCTGCGCCTGGTAGCATGTAAAGTGGAATACCCAAAGCACGAATTAAAGCATGTAAGTATGGAATTTGCTGAGAAAGTTCCTCAGGCATACTTGGGCGGTCACCTTTATAAATTGGCGATAGTTCGTGACGGAAAGTCGGCTCAGGCGTATCAAAAATTACCGCCATGTGAGTAGGCTGAGTACGACGCATCAACTTTTGAATCGCAGAGATCGCGCCACGAATAGCATTGGTATGTAAACCAGTTGACGTGGTTAATGGTGGTAGTGCGTGAAAGGCACGAAATAGAAAATATGAGCCATCGACCAAGACAAATGGTGGCATGGATTGATTCCTTCTGCAAATAAGCAGTTTATTGTACGTGATTTTTGCAGTTGTCGCAGAAACTGATTTTTAAGGCAAGTGTTGCAGACGCACAGTTACCGAATTGCTGATGAATCCTGATTCAGAATCGTGCTGTCTGTTGTATGATCGGAGCCATGACAATATCAATAAAATGAAGAGCAATGCAGACAGGGCAGAATGAAATTCGAATCATTTGGTTCATGCTATTAATCATAATTTCAATTGGCGCATGGTGGCTCGGTGTGCCGATGCTGAGTTATATCTGTGCAGTTGCTGCGGTGGTCAGCGTGATGTTTTTTGTGGGACGAGTGCAGAACTCACTGGAACAGGTTGTGGATGCACAGTCACAAGTACAACGCCAAAGCTCTAAAACTCCTTTATATATCGCCGCTTTTATTGCTTTTTTAGGAATATTGCTGGATTGGTATTTACTGACATCTATTGCTTTAAGTGCATGGATTTTTATGTTGTTGCGATGGTTGCAGCGTTTGGAGCAAGGACTGTATCAATTACAGCAATTACAAAGTGCCGCTAAGCTTCAGGCGCATGCTCAAAAGAGCTATCCTCAAAAGACCAATGCTCAAGAGAAAAAGGTTCAAACGCAATTCGCAGAGCATATTTTAGCCAATACATCTGAAGTTGATGCAAGTCTTTCATCAGTTAAGGCAAATGTGGATGATGGTGTTATATCAACCGCTTCTCAACCTGAAACCATCGCTATTCAATCTGATTCCACATTATCGAGCGAGCCGAATTCTGTTCGGGAACAAGCAGCTCAAGTTTCTTATCCATATCAAGACCAAGAGTATCTACATCAAGAATATTCAGCTCCAGATTTAGCCAAATCCTCAAGGTCTGTTGCACCTTTTGCAACTCAGTCGCGCTCATCAAGTAACAGTTTATTGCAACAAGCTCAATCATGGCTGATACATGGTAATCCTGTATTAAAAGCAGCAATTGTAGTGTTACTCATAGGCGTGGTGTTACTGCTACGTTTTGCTACTGAACATTGGCAATTTAGTTTGGCAGTGAAACTTTTGTTCGTTGCTGGCGTGAGTGCAGCAGTGACAGTATTCGGTTATCTGTTACGCAACAAAAATCGCAGCTTTGCTTTGGGTGTGCAAGGTTTGGGGTTGGCTGGGCTGTGTCTGACCTTATTTTTTGCCTATTACAATTTGGTCATTCCAAATTTAGCTATCGCCAGTCTGTGTTTTATTGTGGTGATGTTGCTCACGCTCTGGCTGAGTTTAAAACAACAATCAGTCGAACTTGCCCTCATGGCAATGCTGATTGCGTATTTCGCACCGTTTACTTTACCTGTTCGTAATGCAACAGCCATTGAATTTATTGCCTATTATTTGCTGATTAATATTTCGGTTGCCATTTTAAGTAGTTTACGTCCGTGGAAATATTTAAATCAAATTGCGTTTTTAATGACGGTTGTGGTGGGTGGCAGCTATGCCTTTTATCATGGTTATATCTTTGAACGGCAGGTGCTAACGCTTTTAGTTTTGGCGCATGCGGCTATTTTTATTTGGTTGGGTTTTCGCTTTAGTCAGCTTTTGGCACAGGAAGATGTCGCCACGTTTCAGCTGAAACCTATTTTAGACCTTGCCTTGATTTTTGGCGCACCCATTGTCGGTTATGCCTGTTTATATCTGATGTATTTTGAAGAAACAGCAGAGCAGGCAGCCTTTAGTTTGTTATTTGCGGTGGTTTTTGCAGGTTTGTATTGGCTGATCAAACAGCATCGGCAGACACAATTTATTGCACAAAGTTATTTCAGTTTGATGCTGATTTTTAGTGTGTTGATTCCACCTATTTTACTGCCTGAACAATGGAGTGTCATTGGTTGGGCATTACAAGGCGTGGCTGTGTTTATTTTTGCCTTTATTCAATATTCTAAAATTAGCCGTTATTTGGCACTAGGTTTGTTTGCCGTAGCGGGCTTATCTGGGCTGTATTATTTAGTAGAGTTGCCTTATTTCGAGCGCAGTATTTATTGGGTACTGAGCCTAAGTTATGCCACGGTTGTGGTGTTTTCCAACAGCCGTGCAGCTTTCAGACAACAACTGAGCACAGCAACCACGAGCGTACTGTGTTTAATGATGTTGTCTGCAACCAGTTTATGGCTATGGTTAGGTTTAGATTACTTTGATGGAGAACTTGCAACCGTACAGACGCTTTTGGCGGTGGTGGTCATTTATTTACTTATCAACGAAGTACTACTTTCTCGTCAAGCGACATGGTCATGGCTATTGCCCAAATGGTTAGGTCTAACGCCAGTTTCGCTCACTGCAGCAGGTTTATTATTCAGCCGTAGCTATGATGGAGCGGTGCATTGGGTTTCGGGTACTGAACGTCTGCTATTTGCCTTGTTTGCAGGCGTGCTCAGTGTGTTGTGGTTGCGTCCTTTATGGACTGTCCGCAGCGACAAAGAATGGCTGAGTTTAGGACTGTTACCCATTTTGGCGATGGCGAGTTTAACGCTGTTACCACAGCATCCGTATAGCAGCGTGGTGATTTTACCATTGCTCTTTGCGGCGTGGTGTTGGTGGCAACAACCGGATTCAGATTGGCGCAAATTTTGGTATGCGCGTAGCAATTTAATCTTCATGTTGATGTGGATGCTATGTTCACAACTGTTGACTGAACACGCATTTTACGGCTATGTACTGCCTATTTTGAATCCATTTGATTTGGTCAGTATAGCCATGTTGGTGGCTATTTTGTGGATGTTGAATCTGCAACGCAAAACCCATTTAGACCAAGGCCTGGCAGCGGTAATTATGGTCTTGAGTTTACTGTGGCTAAGTAGTTATGTGCTATTACGTGCCTTACATCTGTATTTGGGAACGCCAATCAACCAAATTGCTGTTTGGCAAGATGCCACTGTGCAGCTCAGTTTGACCTTGCTTTGGGTGAGTTTGGCTTGTATCGCCATGTGGATTGCCAGTCTGAAACAATTACGTGCCTTGTGGATTTTAGGCAGCAGTATTTTGGTGATTGTGACCTTAAAATTGGTGCTTTTAGATTTATCTAATATTGGAACTTTAATGCGCGTGCTGTCATTCTTTGCTGCAGGTTTAGGTATGCTACTGATTGCATATATCGCCCCAATTCCTGAGCCAGATCTCGCAAAAAACAACACTTCGCCGTCTTCCAAAGCTTGAGCAGATCCTCAAGTTTAGTTAGAGGCAAAGTGTCGAAGACTGAAACGATTACTTTAAGTCAGGTTCTCGTTTCAGTGCTTGGGCATTGGCATATTGATCAAGTTCTTCATTATTTAAAGGGCGCGATAAAGGATGATCAACAAAACCCATTTTGGGTACAGGAATTTCGATTTGGTTGTCTAGGAAACCATTACGGATACGTTCCTGCATTTCATCACGTACCTTTAAAAAGTTTTCTTGCTGACACCACACCGCAAACAACAATTCAATTGAAGATTCACGGAAAGCTGTAACTGTCACCGCGGGTTTAGGGTCAGACAGCACGAGCGGATATTGATTGGCGACACTGAGCAACACTTCACGCACTTTAATAATATCTTCGTGAAAATTAATCGCGAGGGTAATGGGCACACGTCGGATTGGAAACTTGGACAAGTTATGCACGGGTGCACGAATCAATTGTTCATTGGGTAAACGCACATAAATATTGTCTTGGGTCAGCAATTTAACTGAAAGTAAGTCAATTGAGATCACTTCACCTTCAATGGTGTGTCCGCGAATCAGGGTGATTTGAATGGTATCGCCCACTTCAAAAGAACCTTCGCCAATCAGGAACATACCACTAATTAAATTGGATGCCGAGGTTTGTGAGGCAAAACCCAAAGCCACGGTTAAAATACCCGCTGCACCTAAAAACACGCTGAGTTTAAAGCCTGCTTCTTTCAGGCTCGCCATCACAAACAGCAGGAAAATAAAGTAAAAAATCCCGCGTCGCCAAACTAAGCGTTGATGCGCATTAAAACGTGCGCCAATAGTGCGTACAAAAGTATTGGAAACAAAACGTGCAATTAAGAAACCAATCAAAGACAATACAATTGCGACCAAAATTTCGGTCAGACGATCTGTATTGATACTGGTAAAAATTCCTTTGAGGCTGTTGGTGATTTCTTTGGAAATATTGGAATCTGCCATAACATCCTCTTAGAAAAATGAATCAAACATATTAAATAAAGCACCTGCCGTTTCACGCGGTGGTTGCAAATAGGTCACTTCACCTGCATGTGGCGGGGTGCGATTTTCAATCCGAATTCGTGGCGGGCGGTCTAAACCTTCATGCATCACTTTAATTTGTGAAGTCCATAAACGACCTGTACTTTCGCTGAAAAATAAAGGCAGCGCAGGCACAGGCACATTCATTCGGTCAAAACGCAATTGTTGATTGCTGGTGTTGTGAAATTCAATCGGCGTGACGGCACGAAATGCACGTGGTTTTAATTGATGTAATTCGGTACGGCCATCGACTGCTGTGGCATAGCAAATTTCACCTGTACGATGATTGGGGCCAAACCAAGTATCTTTCGGGCGAATAATCGGCAAATCAAAAATGGGTTCACGTTGACCATCGACAAAGGCAGACATCCACAACGGTGTGCTGATATACAAGGTGCCGCGTTGCCCCGCAGGAATATAAATTGGATCGACAGGTTTAATCACCACTGAACGGTCTGCCAAACGAGGCATGAGCTGTAATTTACTTTGTGTAGATTTGAACATATAGCGTTCAATTTTCACAGGTTGTGGAAAGGCAAATTCAGGATCATCAATGTTATGCCATTGCTGTTCATAATCGTATTGAACCTGCGGGCGATAATATTCCAAACGCCATTCTTGCATACCACGGGTCAAACGTACTAAGAGTGAGCCAAATTGCCACGTTTTAGGACGATTGAGCTCAAACTCATAGTCACCCCACCATTTTAATTTAGCCGAATCAGTTTCTGAAATCTCATGATTTTGTGACAATGGCCTATCCCTTTCTTGATAAATCAGCGAAAACAGACTTCACGCTGTCATATGCTTAGAGTACACTCAAATTAAATTTTTTCATCATTATTATAATCGCTGATGCAAGTACTGAAACAATTACAAATACCGTATAGCTTTGCCAAACGCCATGGGGTGTTAATTCGTTATGAGGGCGATCATGCCTTTATTGTACGTCGTGAAAATACGCCGATGCTTGCCATTCAGGAGGCGCGTCGTTTTTTGGGGCATCCTGCACAGCATCAACTTTGTAGCGATCAGGAATTTCACCAATTATTAAGCAGCAGTTTTGCAGGTGATACAGGCGAGTCGCAGCAAGTCGCTGCGGGATTGGAAGATCACCCTGACTTGCTTAGTTTGGCAGATTCAGTTCCTGAAGCAGAAGACCTGATGGATCAGGAAGATGATGCACCGATTGTACGTTTAATCAATGCTTTACTGTCTGAAGCGATTCGGGTTGGCGCATCGGATATTCATATCGAATCTTTTGAGAAAAAACTGTCAGTCCGTTTGCGGGTCGATGGTCAGTTGCGTGAAATCGTGCAACCGCGCCGTGAACTTGCGCCTTTATTGGTGTCACGTATTAAAGTCATGGCAAAACTGGATATTGCCGAAAAACGTATCCCTCAAGATGGTCGTATTTCGCTCAGACTAGCAGGTCGTGAGGTCGATGTACGTGTGTCAACGCTGCCATCTTCGCATGGTGAGCGGGTGGTAATGCGTTTGCTGGATAAGCAAGCAGGTCGTTTAAACATGACGCACTTGGGGCTGATGCAAAATGATTATGAGCGCTTAAAGCAACTGGTACATCGACCACACGGGATTATTTTGGTTACAGGGCCGACAGGTTCGGGTAAAACTACGACCTTATATTCAGCTTTGTCAGACCTGAATGACGGTTCTAAAAATATTTTGACTGCAGAAGACCCGATTGAATATCAACTTGAAGGGATTGGGCAAACACAGGTCAATACCAAAGTGGATATGACCTTCGCTCGTGCTTTAAAAGCCATGCTGCGCCAAGACCCAGATGTGGTGATGGTGGGGGAGATTCGTGACTTAGAAACCGCCGAAATTGCAGTGCAGGCTTCCTTAACTGGTCACTTGGTACTGTCTACCCTACATACCAATACGGCCATTGGTGCAGTCACCCGTTTAAAAGATATGGGCATCGAGCCGTTCTTGCTGTCAAGTTCATTAATTGGGGTGATCGCGCAGCGTTTAGTGCGCACCTTATGTTCGCACTGCGCCACATGGCATGCTGCAGATGACTTTGAACAAGAACTCTTTAAAAGTGTGACCGATGCAAGCGATTTAAAACTTCCGCAACCGAAAGGCTGTGAACATTGCTCACATACAGGTTTTACTGGGCGGACTGCAATTTATGAAATTGTCCCTGTGGATGAAGCAATGCGCCGTTTGATTCATGGCAATGCCGCGGAATATGAACTGGAAGATTATGCACGACAGCAATCAAGTTCGATTCGTGAAGATGGATTGCGTAAGGTATTGGCAGGTAAAACCACTTTGGAAGAAGTGCTGCGCGTGACCAATGAAGCGGCTGAATAGCTAAAAAGTAAGGTTAAGATAAGAAATACAAAGAGTTGATCACTATATTGTTGATCAACCCTTTTTATTGAAATTCAATTTTAAAATTGCAATAAACGACGATGCTGCATTAACGGCATCGACTCTCGAATTTTGCTTTGTTCATCTAAATCAAAGGGCAC
Source organism: Acinetobacter towneri (assembly GCF_017498585.1). NCBI lineage: Bacteria > Pseudomonadati > Pseudomonadota > Gammaproteobacteria > Moraxellales > Moraxellaceae > Acinetobacter > Acinetobacter towneri. Next base: position 2,555,595 of record NZ_CP071766.1, on the reverse strand, counting down.
TGTAATCAGTTGCGTACCTTCGTCTTGCACCATTGACAATAACTGTCCGCGTGAATTGGCAGCGCCTGAATGTCCCCAAGTCTGACGTTTTTCACCATGCCAACCTTGTTGGGCTGCACCTAAAACCTGACATTGACTGTCCATGCCACGCGCCTGCAAGAGCAATTGCCAATGCATTTGACCTGTGGTGTAAGTAAAAGCCGATGGCGCAGTTAAAATATTGGCGCCTTGCGCACGTAAAGTTAAGGCCAATTCAGGAAAGCGCAAGTCATAACACACCATTAAGCCAATGTTGCCAAACGGTGTTTTCGCCACAACGACTTCAGAGCCGGGTTCAAAAAACTTAGATTCCTGATAACCACCAACAGAGTCACCAACTTGCACATCAAACAAATGAATTTTGTCATAACGTGCTTCAGTTTTTTCTGGGCTAATACATAAACTGACCGTACGCACACGACCATCTGCAATTGTTGAACCATCAGGGCGATATGGGCAGGGCAATGTACCCGCCACAATCCAGATTTGATATTGATGTGCAAGCTGTTCCAAACGCTGTTGAATACTTTCAAACTGTGCCGCGGTTTCGCATTGTTTGCCTGCTGCAAAGCAAACAAAGTTTTCTGGAAAAACGATCAGTTCTGCACCATCGGCTTTACTTTGTTGAATCAATGTTTCAATGATTTTGAAGTTTTCCTCAATATCATTTTGTGAGTTCATTTGAGCAACAGAAAGTAAAGTCATCAAAGCATTCCTGAGTGAAGATCAAGCGTTCTGCTGATTTTGCTCAGCACATTGATCGAGATTATCTTGTTCTTTTTGTAGCTGTTTCACCAAAGGTTCGAACATATTTTGGTTGTTTTCATTCAGCTTCATGAGGGTTTTATGGGCATCTAATACCGTAGTGAGCATATTGCTATGCGTGACGTGTTCTTCTACCAGCTCACGCGTGCAGACAGTTGGGTCACCACAGTAATTTAAAATCACAAACACCTGTCCTAAGCCCATGCTATTGGCGAGCGTAGTAATGTCTGGATTAGTAGATAGCATAACTGCTTGAATGTTATGGATTTGTTTCAGTTTTAAGCCTAGCTTGGCCAATACACCTAAAACTGTACTGTCAATAAATGTAGTTTGGGTTAAATCTACAATTGCACCCACCACATTAGATTGCTGTTCAATTTTACTGAGTAGTTTGTCTAGACTAATACAAGATTGGGCACGCACTTCGCCAAAAAGCTTAAAGATATGCGTTCCATTCAAACTTGCATATTCAACATGACCTGTTGACATATAAATGCCATTTGCAGAGAAGGATTAGATAATTATCCCATAGCGACTATATAGACTCAAGTGGCTTACAGTCGTATATCTTGGGTTGAGAAGTTAACTGGCTGATTTATTGGTTATTTTGTTCGACACAAACTCAAGATCGCAATATCATCTGCTACATGATCGGGGGCTTGGAATGATTGATTTTGCAAGTGAAAGACCAATTGTTCAAACTGTTCATTCAAACCACCACTATAAGGTTCTAACGCACCATCGGAGCAGATAATAAACCGCGCCTGTTTATTTAATACGCACTCAAATTCCTCAACTTCTAAATCTTCAGTCAGTCCCAAAGGAAAACTACTGGTATTTAAAATTTTAGGTGCTTGATTGGGTTCGATAATAATGGCAGGTGGATAATGCCCCGCACTCGACCAACGCAGTTCGTGGGTTTCAATATTTAAAATCCCACTAATCATGGTGATATGCTTTTCAATATTTTCTTGAACCAACATGCCATTCAGCTTCTTAATCAGTTCGCGTGGTGTTTTGGAGCGACCATGAAATGCAGCCATCCAAGACGTTAGTAAACTACTAGTTACACCATGCCCAGAGACATCGGCTAAATAGAACATGATTTCTTTATCACTGATTTTCCAGTAATCAAACCAATCGCCTGACAAATAAGCCGAAGGCTTAAATAACGTATCTACACGGTAGTTGCACAGTTCGATAGGATTGGGCAGTAATTTTTTTTGTAGTTCAGCAGCTGAAGGTAAGTCGCGGCTGTCTTGATTGCGTTTATATTGTGCGTCTATTTTGCGTAAGGCTTGTGGTGGATTTTCTGGTAAACGACTCCACAACCAACCTGCTAAAGCGCCTTGTTCCCATGCTTGCACCAATGCTGTGCCTTCATCTTCAAAGGCCAATACAATCGTGGGTAAATTCCATTGATGTGTTAAATAATCTTGCACATCGGCAATTGCAATAATGGTTGGGTCATACAAGCTGATGTCATCTATGTGAATCATTTGCACACTAGGAAGTGTGTCGAGCACCTGTTCTAGATATGGAATATCACGTGTGGGTTGAATGAAATACATAGAGTTTTGTGTTGACCCTGAACCTAAACAAAGCGTTACTATAACAATGCCTGAATACTCAAGGAAAGTAAAAACTCACCTTGAGTAAAATGTTTTACAAATTATTCTTTGCTTTCTTCAGGCAGGTTTATTTCTTCTTGATCATCAAAAAGTTCTTCGGTTTCATCATCTACAAACGAAATACTGTCGGCATCGAGTCCTTTCTTTTCCGCAATTTCAAAGTTTTTACGTTGCAAGTAAATATCCCGAATCGCGGCATATTTATCGCCCTGTAATACTTGTTCTACATCCAAGAGTTGCGAGCGTGTATCTAGGCCGCGCATAACTTGCTCCGACCAATATAAACGGTCATTGCCATCTAAAATGTATTTTTGTGGACGCGCCTGACCATCTACAAGTGTGCCAAAACCATCACGGAAAGTACTTGGGCCGTAAATTGGTAGCATGACATAAGGCCCTGAAGGGACACCGTAGTAGCCCAAGGTTGTACCAAAATTTTCTTCTTCCGTGTCTAAACCTAAACGACGTGCAGGGTCAGCCATGCCTAAAGTAGTAATCGTATTTAAACTAAAACGACCTAAAGTTTTTGCGGCACGTAAAGGGCGGCCTTGAATCAATTGGTTAACCGCATTCCATGGTTCACCCAAGTTTTTACGAAATTGACGATATGAACCGCGCACTTCACCAGGGACTTTCTTTGTATATTGAACCGCAAGTGGACGCGCGATATTACGATCTAACATATCGTTGAATGCATAAATCTGACGGTTTAAAGGTTGCAGTGGGTCTTTGACTTCATCGGGTTGTGCAGCATTTGCATTCACTTTTAAATCTTTGGCTTTTACATTTTTTAATTCTTTAAGCGCATTCAAACGACTACTTTTAGTTTCAGAAGATGAGTCTGCCGCAATAACTTCAGTAGTTTCTTCTTGAGCAACTTCTTCAGTAGAAGGCGTTGTCGCATGTGTTGAGGTGATGAATCCTAAAGAAACAAGGCACACCCAAAGATATTTTTGTTGATACATAAAGAATCCTAGCGCTTAAATCTGAGTAAGCAAAAGCTGTTATATCGCCGATGGGTATATAGTAACAGTTAATTGAAACGATGTATTAAAGCAAATTTGCTCAAAATGTGTGTAGAAAAAGCAAAAATGAACAAAAAATAAACACCCGATATATTTCCTTTGAAAAAAGTCTTGCAAGGTAAAATATTTGCCCTATAATGCACATCCATCGGCGGTGATGAAGATTAAAACTTCTGATAAAACAATGACTTGGTTAGGAATGATTGAGTTGGGTTTTAGAAAGAAAGTTTAAAATAATTTAAATTACCAGTTGACACTTTAGAAATAAAGCGTAATATAGCCGACCTAGCTTGATGCTGACGAAGCATCGAGAAGATCATTAAGAGATTATGAAGAACAACTTGTGTGGATTTTTACTGATTGATCGATCGAACATATTTCATTGATTGATTGGTTTAAATTACTCGAAGTTTATTTGAGCGAAATTTAAGTCAGAAAATTGATGAGCCAGATTTGGAAGTTTAGATTAAAACTTCAAAATGATTTTAACTGAAGAGTTTGATCATGGCTCAGATTGAACGCTGGCGGCAGGCTTAACACATGCAAGTCGAGCGGGCGAGGTTGCTTCGGTAACTGAGCTAGCGGCGGACGGGTGAGTAATGCTTAGGAATCTGCCTATTAGTGGGGGACAACATTCCGAAAGGGATGCTAATACCGCATACGTCCTACGGGAGAAAGCAGGGGCTCTTTATGACCTTGCGCTAATAGATGAGCCTAAGTCGGATTAGCTAGTTGGTGGGGTAAAGGCCTACCAAGGCGACGATCTGTAGCGGGTCTGAGAGGATGATCCGCCACACTGGGACTGAGACACGGCCCAGACTCCTACGGGAGGCAGCAGTGGGGAATATTGGACAATGGGGGGAACCCTGATCCAGCCATGCCGCGTGTGTGAAGAAGGCCTTTTGGTTGTAAAGCACTTTAAGTGGGGAGGAGGCTTACCTGGTTAATACCTGGGCTAAGTGGACGTTACCCACAGAATAAGCACCGCTAACTCTGTGCCAGCAGCCGCGGTAATACAGAGGGTGCGAGCGTTAATCGGATTTACTGGGCGTAAAGCGCGCGTAGGTGGTTAATTAAGTCAAATGTGAAATCCCCGAGCTTAACTTGGGAATTGCATTCGATACTGGTTAGCTAGAGTATGGGAGAGGATGGTAGAATTCCAGGTGTAGCGGTGAAATGCGTAGAGATCTGGAGGAATACCGATGGCGAAGGCAGCCATCTGGCCTAATACTGACACTGAGGTGCGAAAGCATGGGGAGCAAACAGGATTAGATACCCTGGTAGTCCATGCCGTAAACGATGTCTACTAGCCGTTGGGGGATTTGATCCTTTAGTGGCGCAGCTAACGCGATAAGTAGACCGCCTGGGGAGTACGGTCGCAAGACTAAAACTCAAATGAATTGACGGGGGCCCGCACAAGCGGTGGAGCATGTGGTTTAATTCGATGCAACGCGAAGAACCTTACCTGGCCTTGACATAGTAGAAACTTTCCAGAGATGGATTGGTGCCTTCGGGAATCTACATACAGGTGCTGCATGGCTGTCGTCAGCTCGTGTCGTGAGATGTTGGGTTAAGTCCCGCAACGAGCGCAACCCTTTTCCTTACTTGCCAGCATTTCGGATGGGAACTTTAAGGATACTGCCAGTGACAAACTGGAGGAAGGCGGGGACGACGTCAAGTCATCATGGCCCTTACGGCCAGGGCTACACACGTGCTACAATGGTCGGTACAAAGGGTTGCTACCTCGCGAGAGGATGCTAATCTCAAAAAGCCGATCGTAGTCCGGATCGCAGTCTGCAACTCGACTGCGTGAAGTCGGAATCGCTAGTAATCGCGGATCAGAATGCCGCGGTGAATACGTTCCCGGGCCTTGTACACACCGCCCGTCACACCATGGGAGTTTGTTGCACCAGAAGTAGGTAGTCTAACCGCAAGGAGGACGCTTACCACGGTGTGGCCGATGACTGGGGTGAAGTCGTAACAAGGTAGCCGTAGGGGAACCTGCGGCTGGATCACCTCCTTAACGAAAGATTGACGATTGGTAAGAATCCACAACAAGTTGTTCTTCATGACGATGTGTCTTAAAAGATAATTCGAGGTTTTCGAATTGGATTGAGTAGCAGATACTACGCACTGCGTTTGTCTTGCGAAAAATACAAAGCGATGCTTTGATTTTCTCAGGGTCTGTAGCTCAGTTGGTTAGAGCACACGCTTGATAAGCGTGGGGTCACAAGTTCAAGTCTTGTCAGACCCACCATGAGCGAGGGGCAGCGAAACATGTTTCGCCCGAGCGCAAGACGAGAGCTATGCTCGAGTTAAGCATTCGCCTTAACACAGTTTACGATACATCGAATCACAGATGATAAGCTGGGGACTTAGCTTAGTTGGTAGAGCGCCTGCTTTGCACGCAGGAGGTCAGGAGTTCGACTCTCCTAGTCTCCACCAAATTTTAAGATCAGAAAAGCACTGTTTTTCCTTAAAATTTAAGCAAACAGCTATGCTGTGCGCAGGCACACATATACTGGAGCTTTAAGCTAAAGATTGCAGAACTTAATAAAAGATCGAATGATTAGATTTGATGGTTTATTAAGTTCTGTGATTTAAATATCACAGTATTTAGTGCGGTCTGACGAAGACGCATTAATTCATTAACAGATTGGCAAAAATTGAGTCTGAAATAAATTGTTCAACTCATTTAATTCAAGATTGACAGTAATACTTCGGTGTTACGGTTTAATTACGAATTGAAATGAGAACTAGCAAATTAACTGAATCAAGCGTTTTGGTATATGAATCTAATTGAAGCTGTACAGTGCTTAAGTGCACAAGACATCAAACTGTGAATTAAATAAATATTTTATATTTATTTAATTGTCTTAATCCTACTTGTAGGGATTAACGACTGTTTGGGGTTGTATAGTCAAGTAATTAAGTGCATGTGGTGGATGCCTTGGCAGTCAGAGGCGATGAAAGACGTGATAGCCTGCGAAAAGCTCCGGGGAGGCGGCAAATATCCTTTGATCCGGAGATTTCTGAATGGGGAAACCCACCTACCTTAAGGTAGGTATCGTATGATGAATACATAGTCATACGAAGCGAACGCGGGGAAGTGAAACATCTCAGTACCCGTAGGAAAAGAAATCAATTGAGATTCCCTCAGTAGCGGCGAGCGAAAGGGGAAAAGCCCATTAAGTTATGTGTGTTTTAGTGGAATGCTCTGGGAAGTGCAACCATAGTGGGTGATAGTCCTGTACACGAAAGGGCACACATAATGATGACGAGTAGGGCGAGGCACGTGAAACCTTGTCTGAATATGGGGGGACCATCCTCCAAGGCTAAATACTCCTGACTGACCGATAGTGAACCAGTACCGTGAGGGAAAGGCGAAAAGAACCCCTGTGAGGGGAGTGAAATAGATCCTGAAACCGCATGCATACAAGCAGTGGGAGCCACTTCGTGTGGTGACTGCGTACCTTTTGTATAATGGGTCAGCGACTTATATTCAGTAGCAAGGTTAACCGAATAGGGGAGCCGTAGAGAAATCGAGTCTTAATAGGGCGTATAGTTGCTGGGTATAGACCCGAAACCGGGTGATCTATCCATGAGCAGGTTGAAGGTTGGGTAACACTAACTGGAGGACCGAACCCACTGTCGTTGAAAAGCCAGGGGATGACTTGTGGATAGGGGTGAAAGGCTAATCAAACTCGGTGATAGCTGGTTCTCCCCGAAAGCTATTTAGGTAGCGCCTCGGACGAATACCATTGGGGGTAGAGCACTGTTTCGGCTAGGGGGTCATCCCGACTTACCAAACCGATGCAAACTCCGAATACCAATGAGTACTATCCGGGAGACAGACTGCGGGTGCTAACGTCCGTAGTCAAGAGGAAAACAATCCAGACCGCCAGCTAAGGCCCCAAAATCATAGTTAAGTGGGAAACGATGTGGGAAGGCATAGACAGCTAGGAGGTTGGCTTAGAAGCAGCCACCCTTTAAAGAAAGCGTAATAGCTCACTAGTCGAGTCGGCCTGCGCGGAAGATGTAACGGGGCTAAAACTATGTGCCGAAGCTGCGGATGTATACATTGTATACGTGGTAGGGGAGCGTTCTGTAAGCCGAAGAAGGTGGATTGAGAAGTCTGCTGGAGGTATCAGAAGTGCGAATGCTGACGTGAGTAACGACAAAACGGGTGAAAAACCCGTTCGCTGAAAGACCAAGGGTTCCAGTCCAACGTTAATCGGGGCTGGGTGAGTCGACCCCTAAGGCGAGGCCGAGAGGCGTAGTCGATGGGAAATTGGTTAATATTCCAATACTTCAGTGTAATGCGATGAGAGGACGGAGAAGGTTAAGTCAGCCTGGCGTTGGTAGTCCAGGTGAAAGGAAGTAGGCATGCATCTTAGGCAAATCCGGGGTGCTCTATGCTGAGATCTGATAGCAAGCTGTACTTGTACAGTGAAGTGGCTGATACCCTGCTTCCAGGAAAAGTCTCTAAGCTTCAGTTACACTGGAATCGTACCCGAAACCGACACAGGTGGTCAGGTCGAGTAGACCAAAGCGCTTGAGAGAACTCTGCTGAAGGAACTAGGCAAAATGGTACCGTAACTTCGGGAGAAGGTACGCTGTTGATGGTGATAGGACTCGCTCCTTGAGCTGTCGACAGCCTCAGAAACCAGGCCGCTGCAACTGTTTATTAAAAACATAGCACTCTGCAAACACGAAAGTGGACGTATAGGGTGTGATGCCTGCCCGGTGCTGGAAGGTTAATTGATGGGGTTAGCGTAAGCGAAGCTCTTGATCGAAGCCCCAGTAAACGGCGGCCGTAACTATAACGGTCCTAAGGTAGCGAAATTCCTTGTCGGGTAAGTTCCGACCTGCACGAATGGCATAATGATGGCGGCGCTGTCTCCAGCAGAGGCTCAGTGAAATCGAATTCGCCGTGAAGATGCGGTGTACCCGCGGCTAGACGGAAAGACCCCGTGAACCTTTACTGCAGCTTGACATTGAACTTTGACCTTACTTGTGTAGGATAGGTGGGAGGCTTTGAAACTTGGACGCTAGTCCGAGTGGAGCCGTCCTTGAAATACCACCCTGGTAATGTTGAGGTTCTAACTCTGTCCCGTTATCCGGGACGAGGACCATGTCTGGTGGGTAGTTTGACTGGGGCGGTCTCCTCCTAAAGAGTAACGGAGGAGTACGAAGGTGCGCTCAGCGTGGTCGGAAATCACGCGTAGAGTATAAAGGCAAAAGCGCGCTTAACTGCGAGACCCACAAGTCGAGCAGGTACGAAAGTAGGTCTTAGTGATCCGGTGGTTCTGTATGGAAGGGCCATCGCTCAACGGATAAAAGGTACTCTGGGGATAACAGGCTGATACCGCCCAAGAGTTCATATCGACGGCGGTGTTTGGCACCTCGATGTCGGCTCATCTCATCCTGGGGCTGAAGCAGGTCCCAAGGGTATGGCTGTTCGCCATTTAAAGAGGTACGCGAGCTGGGTTTAGAACGTCGTGAGACAGTTCGGTCCCTATCTACCGTGGGCGCTGGAAATTTGAGAGGATCTGCTCCTAGTACGAGAGGACCAGAGTGGACGAACCTCTGGTGTACCGGTTGTGACGCCAGTCGCATCGCCGGGTAGCTATGTTCGGAAGGGATAACCGCTGAAAGCATCTAAGCGGGAAGCCTACCTCAAGATAAGATTTCCCCGAGGCTTTATGCCTCCTAAAGAGCCGTTGAAGACTACGACGTTGATAGGTTGGATGTGGAAGCATAGCGATATGTGAAGCTGACCAATACTAATTGCTCGTGAGGCTTGACTATACAACACCCAAACAGTTGGGGTTGTATGCTCAATCGATTCAAATCCAATCAGTCAATTCAGACTGATCTTGATTTAGTTAACGCTAAACAATAAAATTCAGACCCAATACAGCCCAATCTGTTACAGATTCGGAAAACGCAGTGCATCACTATCGTGAGTAAGACCAATGCAAGTCTCCGTAAACAGTTGTGCTGGCGACCATAGCAAGAGTGAACCACCTGATCCCTTCCCGAACTCAGAAGTGAAACCTCTTCGCGCTGATGGTAGTGTGGGGTTACCCATGTGAGAGTAAGTCATCGCCAGCTCATTATTCAAACACCCTCAACTAGCGTTGGGGGTGTTTTTTTATGTAGGAAAGAAAAGTAGAAAGAAATCTGAACAGAACTTCTGATTAAAATCTTTATGTCTTTTGATAAATCTGTGCTATACCTAATAAAACGGCATAGAAATTGCTTATCAAAAACTTATATATTAAGTTGTTGAAAAACATAAATTTAAAAGAGTGGGTGAAAATGAAGTTATCGGTTGGATTAAAAGTTGCAAACTCCTTGTCACTGACACCGCAGTTACAACAAGCCATTCGTTTGCTTCAACTTTCGAGCTTGGAACTTGAACAAGAAGTTCAAATTCAGTTGGACAGTAATCCCTTATTAGAAAAAGTCGAAGAACAAAGTAGTGTCGAAAGTTTATCCACCTTAGAAGAGCAAGAGCATGATCAAAAGGATTTGACTAAAGAATTAAATGCAGATCATCTACCGAATGACTTGCCTGTCGATACAGACTGGGATGATGTGTACACTCATTTACCCACGAGTTTGGGAGCAGCGGAATATGAAGAGCGCGAGGATAATCGTCAGGGACATTTAGGTTTAAAAGAGCACATGATGCAACAAATCAATCTGTTGCATTTTTCTCAAGTCGAGCAGCTCATTGCCTACTGTATTGTCGATGCTTTGGATGACAATGGTTTCTTGGATTGTGAAATATCTGAAATCACTACATCTGTGCAACATTTATTGATCTCCATGGAATACGAAGATGAAGTTGAAGACGATGAAGTTTTGGTCGTTTTGAAACATATTCAGCGTTTAGAGCCGATTGGTATTGGTTCGCGTAATTTGGCGGAATGTTTATCTATTCAGCTTGAAAGTTTGGCTACAGATGTGCCTTATCGGCAGGAAGCACTGCAACTCTTGCAGCATTATGAGTTATTAATTTCGAATGATTTAGCCAAGTTAATTAAGCAAACGGGTTTAAGCGCAGATCAGCTACAGCATGCAGTGGCTTTATTAAAAACCTTGAAAGCGCATCCTGGTACAGCATTTGAAGATCAGGAGTCAGATTATCAAATTCCAGATGTAGTGGTCAGTAAAAAGCAGGACCATTGGCAGGTGCAGCTGAATCCTGATGTTGTACCGAAGCTTAGAATCAATTCATTTTATGCCAATATGATTAAACGTGCAGATCAAAGCGAAGACAATCAATATTTGCGCAATCAAATGTTGGATGCAAAAAACTTTATTAAAAGTGTCGATGAGCGTCATAAAACTTTATTAAAAGTCGCAACCTGCATTGTGCAACATCAACGTGAATTTTTAGAAATTGGTGCTGAAGGAATGAAACCGTTGATTTTGCGTGATGTTGCCGATGAGGTGGAGTTGCATGAATCTACAGTTTCACGGGTGACCACCAATAAATATATGTTAACTCCACGTGGTTTATTTGAATTGAAATATTTCTTTTCAAGTCATGTTGGAACAAGTTCAGGTGGAGAAGCATCCTCAACTGCGATTCGCGCCAAGATAAAAAAATTAATTGCAGAGGAAAATCCACGTAAACCTTTGTCAGACAACACAATTGCAAACCTTCTTAAGGAAGAGGGAATTGATGTAGCACGCCGAACAGTTGCGAAATATCGTGAGTCATTAAATATTCCGTCATCTTCTGAACGAAAAGTCTTGATCTAATTTTTAAAATTGGTCTATTCTAAGGATTCATTATGACCAAATAATGAATCTTTTTTGAAGGAATAGTTAGACATGATTTAAAGTGACCGCTACAGTGATCTGTTATTTGGCAATCAATCATGTGAACTATGCCTTCCTAATCCTAATGAAGGTGAGGGATAGAATTATGCAAATAACAATTCGTGGACATCACTTAGCTATCACCCCTGCAATTGAAGAAAATATTCGACTTAAATTTGCACAAATGACCAAACATCTGGATCAGGTCAATAGTATGCAGGTGAAATTAAGTAAAGATCATCAAATCGATAAACATTCTAAAAAAGGTAGCGCCAATCATATTGCAGAAGCGATTATTCGTTTACCTGGAACGGAGCTTTTTGCGCAGGCTAGTGCAGATGATATGTATACTTCAATTAAGATGATGACAGAAAAATTAAAACGTCAGTTAGAAAAACATCGGAAGATGCAGCTGGATTATCAGCCTTTAGCCATCTAGTTAAAATGTGATTTAAAAAGAGGTTTTGGATAAACCTCTTTTTTTATTGCGATAATGTATAGGATTAATGAATTATTTTTTCTATTTATAGTAAAATGACAGGTTTTTACACCGTTGGTCCTATAAGAGGTCTTTGTGATGAATAGTGAACAGCTCACTGAAATTTTAAAAGCTGCTTTTCCAGAGGCTGAAGTTGCTGTAAGTGGGCAAGGCGGCAAGTTTGATCTTCGTATTGTAGATAATCAGTTTGAAGGTAAGCGTCCTGTTGCTCGTCAACAAGCAGTGTATGCACCATTGAATAGCTATATTGCCAGCGGTGAAGTTCATGCGGTTACAATTCGTGCAATGACACAAGAAGAATGGCGTAAAGCAAGCTTATTTGGAGCTTAATAATTTAATGGATAAATTTTTAATTCAGGGCGGTAATAAGCTCGAAGGTGAAGTGCGTATTTCTGGTGCAAAAAATGCAGCCTTGCCACTTCTTGCTGCAATGATTCTTGCAGAAACGCCAATTACATTGAAAAATGTTCCAAATTTAAAAGATGTAAATACCTTAGTGAAGTTGATCGCAGGCTTGGGCATTAAAATGTCTTATGAAGGCGATACAGTCATTGCAGATACATCAACGTTGGACAACAAATTTGCACCTTATGAATTGGTAAAAACCATGCGTGCTTCTATTTTGGTGCTTGGCCCATTGGTCGCGCGCTATGGTAGTGCAAAAGTATCTTTGCCAGGTGGTTGTGCAATTGGTTCACGTCCTGTCGATCAACATCTTAAAGCACTCGAAGCGTTAGGTGCAGAAATTGAAGTCGAAAATGGTTATGTAAATGCCAAAGTCAATGGTCGCCTTAAAGGTGGCGAAGTGGTCTTTGATATGGTCACTGTTGGCGGTACAGAAAACATTCTCATGGCTGCGGTATTGGCAGATGGTGTTACTACTATTCGTAATGCTGCACGTGAACCTGAAATTACCGACCTTGCGCAAATGCTCATCAAAATGGGCGCTAAAATTGAAGGTTTAGACACCGATACTTTAGTGGTTACAGGTGTTGAACACTTGCATGGTTGTGAGTATTCAGTAGTTGCTGACCGTATCGAAACAGGTTCTTATTTGGCTGCAGCTGCAATTACGGGCGGTAAAATCAGAACCACACATACCGATCCTGCCTTGCTAGAATCTGTGTTAGATAAGTTTGAAGAAATGGGTGCGGAAGTCACACGTGGCGATGACTGGATTGAACTGGACATGATGGGCAGGCGCCCTAAAGCCGTGAGTTTCAGAACTTTACCACATCCTGAATTTCCAACAGACATGCAAGCACAGTTAATGGCGGTGAATGCGATTGGACGCGGTTTTGCTACCATTTCGGAAACTATTTTTGAAAACCGTTTTATGCATGTCCCTGAGTTGTCACGTATGGGTGCCAATATTCAGGTAGAAGGCAATGATGCGGTGGTGACAGGAGTAGAAAAACTTTCTGCTGCACCTGTTATGGCAACCGATTTACGTGCCTCATTCTCGTTGGTGTTAGCAGCATTGGCGGCAGAAGGCGAAACATTGATTGACCGTATTTATCATATTGATCGCGGTTATGAAAATGTAGAACAAAAGTTACAAGGTTTAGGCGCCCAAATTAAGCGAGTAAATTGATGAATGACATGAGAAACGATGATCCAAATTTTGACGTCATGGGCAATTTTGATCATGGTTTAACTTTGGCATTAAGTAAGGGGCGAATTTTAAAAGAAACTTTGCCTTTATTGGAAACTGCGGGAATTAATTTACTGGAAGATCCAGATAAATCACGTAAGTTGATTTTTCCAACCACACATAAACAAGTGCGTATTTTAATTTTACGTGCTTCTGATGTACCAACTTATGTTGAAAATGGTGCAGCAGATATTGGGGTTGCGGGTAAAGACGTGCTGATGGAGCATGGCGCTCAAAATGTATATGAGCCGCTGGATCTGAAAATTGCCAATTGTAAATTGATGACTGCGGGCAAAGTTGGTATGCAGCGTCCCAAAGGTCGTTTAAAAATTGCCACTAAATATGTGAATTTGACCCGTCAATACTATGCCAGCTTAGGCGAGCAGGTTGATGTCATTAAACTCTATGGCTCAATGGAATTAGCACCATTGGTCGGTTTGGGTGATTACATAGTCGATGTGGTTGATACAGGTAATACTTTACGTGCCAACGGTTTAGAGCCGCTAGAAGAAATCTGTAAAGTATCTTCACGTTTAATTGTCAATAAAGCCAGTTTTAAGCGCAAGCAAGATTTGCTCAATCCAATTTTGGCACAACTTGAAAAAGCAGTGGTAGAACGCGAGTTGGCAAAACAATCTACTTAACTTTGTATCCATCATCCTGCCCTCTCAAAAAACCGTCATTCAATGGCGGTTTTTTTATGTTCGTGCATGATTCTGTTCTTGAATGATTTCGAACGTGAATTTCCATCAAAACATACTGCTTTCGCCATGTATAGACTCCCACAAAGCCCTAGAAACAAGGTAAACTAAACTTTTCTATCAAACCTTGTGGGTAAATTGATGCGACGTTTATCGACTCAAGATCAAAGCTTTAAACAGGCCTTTGCAGACTTGTTGGCTTTTGAAACTGTCAGTGATCCTGAACTTTTAAAAACTGTAGATCAAATTATTGCTGATGTGCGTCAGCATGGCGATGCGCAGGTTCTTAAACTCACTCAACAGTTCGATCGACATCCAGCGCATCAATTTTCAGAACTTGAGTTAAGTCAGGAGCAACTGAAAGCCGCATTTGATGCTTTAGATAACGAAGTTCGTGAAGCTTTGGAATTGGCTGCTGCACGTATTCGTGAATTTCACCAAGCGCAAAAGCAGGATGGTTGGACTTATGTTGATGCTTTGGGCAACACGCTTGGGCAAAAAGTTACGCCATTAGACCGTGTTGGTATTTATGTACCAGGTGGTTTGGCATCTTATCCATCTTCTGTGCTCATGAATGCTGTGCCTGCGCATGTTGCTGGTGTACCTGAAATTATTATGGTGGTACCTGCACCGAATGGTGAACTCAATCCATTGGTTTTGGCGGCTGCATATTTAGCAGGGGTGACTCGTGTATTTACCATTGGCGGAGCGCAAGCTGTTGCTGCATTGGCTTATGGTACAGAAACCATCCCATCGGTAGATAAAATTACGGGGCCGGGTAATCGCTTTGTGGCAGCTGCAAAACGTGCTGTGTTTGGTCAGGTCGGCATTGATATGATTGCAGGGCCATCCGAAATTTTGGTTTATGCCGAAGGTGAAAATAATCCTGAATGGTTGGCGATGGATTTACTTTCCCAAGCCGAGCACGACACGGTTGCACAATCTATTTTTATTACACCAGATGCGCAATTGCTGAATCAGGTTGAACAAGCGATTGAACAGCACTTGGCGAATTTGCCTAAAGCTGAAATTGCCCGCACTTCTATTGCAAATCGTGGTGCATTGATCTTAGTCAAAGATCGTCAAGAGGCGATTGAATTGATCAACCAAGTTGCGCCCGAACACTTGGAGTTGTGTATGGATGATCCACAAGTGATGGCAGAAGAAATTCGTCATGCGGGTGCGATCTTTATGGGGCGCTATACACCAGAAGCTATTGGTGATTATTGTGCAGGGCCAAACCACGTATTACCAACGTCGGGTACAGCACGTTTTTCATCGCCATTGGGTGTTTACGATTTCCAAAAACGCTCAAGTCTGATTATGTGTTCAGCTGAGGGCGTGAAAAGTTTGGCGAAAACCGCTGATATTTTAGCGAAGCAGGAAAATCTGGATGCGCATGCACGATCAGCACGTTATCGTTATCAATCATAAATAGCATTACAACCTCTCCCTGACCCTCTCCTAATAAAGAGAGGGGAATTTAAACCACACAAATTTTGTGTCTTTAGTAATGAAAATTCCTCTCCCTTTGGGAGAGGTTAGGAGAGGGTTTAAAGAGAATACAAAATGAATATCACAGCAGAACAAATGCGTTTTTGGAGCCCTGAAGTACGTGAGCTAGAGCCTTATGTACCGGGTGAGCAGCCAAAAATTCAAAATTTATTAAAATTGAATACCAATGAAAACCCGTATCCACCTTCGCCTAAAGTGGTGGAAGCGGTGCAAAAGGTTTTAGAAAACTCGGCAGATGCACTGCGTTTATATCCAGATCCAGATGCGTCTGAGCTTAAGCAAGCCATTGCGAAACAGCAAAATGTAGCTGTTGGAAATGTCTTTGTTGGCAATGGTTCAGATGAAGTCCTTGCACATATTTTTAAGGCTTTTTTTGTTCAGGAACAGCCGTTACTGTATCCGGATATC
This sequence comes from Acinetobacter towneri, assembly GCF_017498585.1. NCBI lineage: Bacteria > Pseudomonadati > Pseudomonadota > Gammaproteobacteria > Moraxellales > Moraxellaceae > Acinetobacter > Acinetobacter towneri. The sequence goes on along the minus strand of NZ_CP071766.1, from coordinate 2,539,519 downwards.
ACCTATAGTTTTTACCCTGTATATAGTCAATTTTTTGGGGTAAAAACTAAAATTTTGCCTTTAAATGATGATTTTGAAATTGTAGTTGATGACTATAAGCAAGCCAATGGTGGCATTATCATCACCAATCCGAATGCACCGACCAGTATTGCTTTAGGTTTAAGCGCTATTGAAGAAATTTTACAGGCCAATCCAAATTCAGTGGTCGTGATTGATGAGGCTTATGTCGATTTTGGTGCAGAGTCTGCAGTGAAATTGGTGGAAAAGTACGAGAATCTAGTGGTGTGTCAAACCACCTCTAAATCACGTTCTTTGGCAGGTTTACGTGTTGGTTTTGCGATTGCACAACCACATTTAATTGCCGCATTGGAAGCCGTAAAAAATAGTTTTAACTCTTATCCAATGGATCGTTTTGCGATTGCAGCAGCGGTGGCATCTTTTCAAGATCAGGCGTATTTTGAAGCCCAATGCCAAAAAGTTATTGCTAGCCGTGAGAAATTGGTGACGGATTTAACGAGCTTGGGCTTTAAGATATTGCCATCACACGCCAACTTTATTTTCGCATCACATCCTCAACAGGATGCGGGTGAATTAGCTGCAGCATTACGTGAACGCGGTATTATTGTGCGTTATTTTAATAAACCACGCATCAATCAATATTTGCGCATTACTATTGGTACAGATGAGCAAAATCAACGCTTGGTCGATACTTTAAAACAGGATATTTTGGCTTAATTGTTAAAATATAAATAGCAGCGAGTGAGGTTTCGAATTCACTCGCTTTTTTGTTTACTGCTATTGCGCAGGTTTGTACCAGCAGTTCAATAAGTCCAATATTGCTGAAACCTTGTCAAAACACTCTTGATATTCTGCTTCACAAACAGATGCAATCGTGACTCCACCGCCAGCCCATAATGAAACATTTTGCTGATATTTTTGAATAGAACGGATCAGAATATTCCAAGAACCCGTTCCATCGGCATCAAAATAACCCATAGAGCCGCAATAGGCGCCACGTGCTGCACCTTCGAGTTCATCTATAATTTGCATGGCACGAATTTTCGGTGCGCCTGTAATTGACCCACCTGGCAAGGCAGACATCAACACATCAAAAGGATTCATCTCGGCTTTTAGTGTTGCGGTCACTTCACTGACCATGTGATGCACTTGGTTAAAAGACTCAATATTGAATAACTTTGGCGTTTTGACGCTGCCAGTTTCGGCATAAACACTTAAATCATTACGTAATAAATCCACAATCATCACATTTTCAGCCTGATCTTTTTTAGATTCACTTAATTGTTGTTTCGATTGTCGGTCTAATTCAGGATCGCCATAACGTGGCATCGTGCCCTTAATGGGTTTTGTGGTAATTTTTCGATTTTCCTCAAAATCGATAAAGAGTTCGGGCGAACAACTTAAAATTTCAAAATCACCAATACGTAAATAACCTGCATAAGGTGCATTGGTCAGTTGCCAAAACTGAGCTGCAGTCTCTAAAAGTTGACCTTGAGCCTCAGCGCTAAACTCTTGCGTAAGATTAATTTGATAACAATCTCCTGCCACTATATAGTCTTGAACATGTTGAAAGGCGCGTTGGTAATCTGTGAAATTCCAGCGGGCTTGACACTTTTGGCTTAATTGGAACTGTTCAATTATGGTTGATTGAGTATATAAATTTAAAATAAAATCAAAGATTTGAGTAGCAGCATCGTCTGAACTATAAAAATACCAGCCATCAGTTTCTTGCTGTAAATAGCTTTTAAATTGACCTAAAAAAATACTTGGCTGGGGACGAGACTGCATATTGATGTGTTGCTGTGCTGCTGCATCATACGAAACAAACCCCATTACACTGCAAAATGGGGCGGTGTCAGCATCTTCTAAAGCACCGAGATGAGCTGTTAAATCTAATTGAGTTGGACTTAATTCATATTGATCCAATGCCGTTTTTTGAAAGTAAAAATGTTGATGGTTTTGCTGCACACAATAGCGTTCAGCCAAAAAAGCAATACGTGCCTTTCCATTATTTTGCAAATAAATACAATGTGAAAGTGCTGCCAAAGCTTGCAAAATTCTTGCAGCCTCATATTCAGGTTCACAGAATAATTTTTTAAAATGAGTAGGATAGGACATAAAGCGTAAACAGCTGAGAGATTTTAAAAGGCTATTTTACATGATTGCAGCAGATAAAAAGCAAATAACCGTTTGTCGGTAAGATGTGGATTGCGACCAACAGCAGTTGAACAAAAAATAACTCAGATATACCTTTGTATGTGCAAACCGGCTACTCAAGGAATGTGTGTTAGTGTTGTCCTCATCAAATAAAAAAACAATTACTAGCACTGAGTGGTAAAACCAAAAAAATAATACTCTCGGGAGAGTAACAAGATGAAAAAATTTACTAAACTTGCTTTGGTATCATCAATTGCGTTAACGACAAATGCAATGGCAATGCAGGCAATGGACGATACTGCATTAAGCGCAACTACTGGTCAAGATGGTTTAAGCATCGGGATTGGTATTTCTAAAATCGAAATCGAAAAACTTTTAATCCATGATAATGATGGTTTGGCTGCAAAAGGTGCTGCTGGTGATGCTGGTTTTGGTGGGACTGGTAATGCTGGTGCAATTGTTATCAAAGGCAATGGTGTTGATGGTAACGCTAACAAAACACATGGTATCGTGATTGGTGCAAACTATGATGATAATGGTGCTTACTTATTAACTTCGCGTAACTTAGCAGACTTGGTCATTGATACAGATGCAGGTTCTACTGCTGCAGGTGGAGCATTTATTAACGTTGCAGCTCAAGTATCTGGCTTAGATATCAAGATTGGTGAAATTGGCGTATCTGCATCAAATACAATTGACCCTAATGCAACCAATATTCGTCGTGGCCATAGTGATTCCAACTACAACGCAATTTTATCTGGTTTAGAAATCAAAACAGGTAAAATGGATGCCAATATCCAATTGGGTGCTGCCCCACAAGGCGCAATGGTTAAGTTGAATACGACGATGGTCGGCGGTTTAGAAATTAAGAACTTGGGCATTTTAGACAATTCAACCAAAGAGAAAGCTGTTGGTGCTGTAGGTACTACAGCGATTACAACAAAAGAGGCGGGTGAAATCTTTATTGAAAGCATTAAAATTGCAGATGCAGATAGTAAAGATTTGACCCTAAATCAAGATATCCAAGTATTTAATGATGCTTATGTTGGCGGTGGTACTACTCTTGGTAAGGCGGCGCATATTCGCATTGTAAGCAATGACACTGGTGCCAAAGACCAATATATTAAAGGTATTCATTTAGGTAGTCGTACTGCTGCTTCTATTGGTGATATGGAAGTTCAAGGACTTCAAACTTACTACAGTACTTCTCAGGGTAGCTACACTAAGGGTGCTGTTATCACCATTTCAGGTCACTAATTTAAAAACTGAAAAAGCGCGTGAATTCACGCGCTTTTTTTTACAAATAAACTCATGAGTTCGCAAAAAAATATAGAAAGACCTTTTTTTTTTCTTTAAAACGAGTATCTTTCTAAATACAAGGAAGTAGAGTGAAAGCTCTAAAAATAAAAATATTAGGCAGGTATTGCCGAGAACTAAAAAGTAAAAATATATGTTAGAGATCGCTTTAGGCTCGGCATTGATCTATTACGCTGCCACACAAGCCTTTGATTTAAAAGAACAGCATCCTGAAACTGTGCGTTACACAGAAACTTTGGATTCTAGAAATAATTCCTTTACCCGTATGCACAGAGAGCCTGTGCAAATTAAACCTGCTTTAGAAGATCAATTTCGCGGAATTGTGCGCCAAGCCTATGACTACAGTTGTGGTTCTGCAGCTTTAACAACCTTGCTGAATGGTTATGTAGGAACACAATTAAACGAGCAACAAACCATGAGTGGCTTGCTGCGTTATGGAGAATACGACCGAATTATTGAACGTCGTAGTTTTTCGCTATTGGATATGAAGCGCTTTGTCGCAGCTTTGGGCATGGAAAGTGGTGGATATCGCGGGGAGTTTTCGGATTTAGTTAAACAAGGACAGCCTGCAATTGTGCCGATTTCCTATGCAGGTTTTAAACATTTTGTGGTGTATAAAGCCTATAAAAATGGGCGGGTTTATGTGGCTGACCCAGCTTTGGGCAATATTAGTTTTGATGAAGAACGATTTAAGGACGTTTGGGAAAATAACACCCTGTTCTTAATTAATGTAGCACCTCAGCATCGACAAAATATGTTGGCATTACATGAAAAAGATTTACGTCATGTGGAAGATGCAACAGTGAATCGTTATGCCTTTGTTGATATTCAATATCCACAATTTGCGATGGAAAAAATAGCTGATAAAGCATCGACGATACGACTAGAACGTAATGTAAATAAAGATTCTGATAATTATGGACAGTACGAGCATCGTTTTTTAAGACTCTACTATAAAAACAAGTAATTAGTTGTTCACGAAATACAAAAATAAAAATGGAAGGGGTAAATCATGGATCGTAAATGGATGAATAAAACCTTATTGGCACTCAGTATTCAAATGGTATTTGGGGTGGCTTATGCCGCAGAGGAGCCGCAATTAGGGGAATATGAAACCACAACTGAACAGGCAGAAGTATCAGATACAGCAGCATCCACTGCAGATACAAGTGCTGAAACAAATAGTGCGGTTGTCGCTGCAAATGGTGCACAAGCAGCATCATCTGCTTTGCAACAGCAAGAGGGCGACGCAACCAAAGAGGCGAATTTAGAGGAAGTGTTTACCTCGAATGAGCGTCAATATTCCCTTATGAGACAAGGTGAAATTTCATCTTATTATGATATTGATTATACCTATCATCGTGATACGCAGCTCGACCTTGAAATGGCTCAAGGTCAGTTGTATCAGCTTCGTGTGCAAGAAAATGCGTCCCACGCATTAACTAACACCTTCACCGCACAATATGGTTTGCGTGACAATTTAACTTTATCTGCTTCTGTACCATTGGTTGCAAAGTCAGACTTGTTAAAAGATGCCACGGCAGCAGGCTTGGGGGATATTTCTTTAGGTGCACGTTGGGAGCCATTCCCATTAAAAGCGGGGCGTTTACCTTTAATTTTATTCGCAAATTTATCGACCAAAACGGGGGATAGTCCTTACGAGATTAATCCTGTTAAAGATTTATCAACAGGTAAGGGTTACTACTCTGCAGGCATCGGTGCAAGTACGCGTAAGTATATTGACCCAGTTGTATTGTTTGCTTCTGCTTCAGCCAACTATGGTTTTAAAGAAAGCGGTCTCAATCAAATTCGCGGTAGCCGTATTATTGAAGAGTTTGAGCCAGGTATTAGTGGTGGTTTTGCTTTTGGTTTTGCTTATTCGTTTAACTACGATGTGTCGATGACCATGTCCTATCAGCAAAGCTTTAATACAGGTTCGGAGTTTACTTATCATACGGGTGAAAGCTATTCACCTGCAGACCAGACCAGTTCGACTTTGGCTATTTCATTAGGCGTTCGCGTTTCACCTGAAACCATTGTGAATGGTACGGTAGGAATCGGTCTGACCGAAGACGCGCCAGACGTATCACTTGGTTTGTCATTCCCACTGGATATTCTCGGTTTCGGTAAAAAAATTCGCTAAGAGGCTAGTCGCATGAAAATGATACGACTTCGCCCGTTAGTGACTGCAATTATACTGTCGGGCTGTTCAGGGGCTGCTTTTGCGCAGCTTGGACAAAACTTATCTGTCGATATTCGTTCTTTGACTATGGGGAATGCGGTCACTGCAGATCCTCCTGGTATTAGTGCGATTCACTTTAACCCTGCTGCACTGACCAAGATTGAAGGTTTGCAAACAGATGTGCAAGGGGTGTTGGCACATTTTGATGTACAGCGTGAGCTTTCTGTTCCAGCAGGTTATGACGTATTTGGTTATTCTGATGACCCTGTGGTGTGTAACGATGGGCCAGAAATTTTGGCCGATTTTTGTACCGATTTTAAAGGTACAGTACAAGCCGATGTCGAATATCCAACGTTGTATGTCCCGATTCTGAAAAAATTTGTCGATTTAGGTAAGGGTATGCCACTGGCAGCGCCAACCAACGGTATTGCCTATAATCCACCTGGTTCCAAAGTAACCTTTGCCACCGCATTATATGCACCGCTGATTGCAGGCTTTGGTGCCGAAAATGGTAACCCTGGTAACTTTATGGGACAACAGGTTGCCTTAGAACGTATCACCTATCTTTCTCCATCTATCGCCTATCAAGTCAATGATGAATTGTCAGTCGGTGCGTCAATAGGGATGTCTTACCAAGCCATCGCCATGAATACCGATTTACGCTTCCCGAATGAACTGATCGGGATGTTACGTATGGTGGATGAAGTGGTCTGTACGCCATTTAAAGAAAACGCCAATATCATCACCGATATTTTGTTGCTCGGGATTTGTAATGCCGAAGAAGGCATGAATCCATTTTCCCGTTTTGGGCAAATGCAACTGGCGGTTGAGCAAAGTTTAAGCCCGAGTTATAACTTGGGTATTTTGTGGGAACCGACAGAAGATTTTAGCTTTGGTATGGTGTATCAGAGTGCAGCTAAAATGCGCTTAAAGGGCAAATATCATATTGATAACTCGAAAGCACCGCGTGAGTTAATTAATGGTTTGATGTCTTCACCAACAGGTCAGATTTTAGCGGCAATTTTAGGTTTCCCAAGTTATATTCCAGCCAGTGAGTCTGGTTTGGTTTCTATGGATTTTGAATATCCTGCGCACTTTCAAGCGGGGATAAAATATAAAGTCATGCCTGATTTACAAGTCAATTTTGATGTGGGCTGGACTGACTATAAAGCATGGGATAAATTCAAATTCGAGTTTGACCGTCAAATCTCGGCATTAAAAATTGCAAAATTGCTTTCGGAGCATGTGTCTGATGACAGTTTAGCTTTGCCATTAGAGTTTAAGTCACCGTGGAACTGGGGTGTTGGCATCGAATATTCAGCCACAGACCGTTTAAAACTGCGTGCGGGTTATGAACCACGTGGTAGTGCGATTCCTGACAATAAACGTAACACTATGGTACCAATTAATAATGCACGTTTATTCGGTCTGGGTGTGGGATATCGTTTTGATGCAGATACAGACCTTGATTTATCCATCGGCTTTTTACAAAGTAAGGATAAAATTCCAGCCAATACCAGTAGCTTAGCCAATAAGGAAGGTGTGAATAACCTGCTGTTAAACCCTTATGCGGGTTTGAATGTGAAAACGGATACAAAAATTACAATTCTTGGATTGAGTTATAGAACACGATGGTAAGTTCAGTACGGAAAATAAAACGGACTTTATTTTCAAAGTCGATACTCACACTGATTTTCAGTATGGGATCGGTGTGTTACGCGAATCAGTTTTACACCATTATTGGACCAGATGGTCGTCCAATTGTGGTGCAGCGTAATGCTGCAGAAAAAAAGCAAACGATACAGGCGTTGGAAACCGCACAACAGCAAAAGCAAGTCCAACAAAAGCAACTACAAGAAAACCAACAACAAGACCAGTTTAAGCAAGACAAGGTGCATCAAGTACAGCAGATAACTGCTCAAACATCCGTTCAGGTATCTAAAAATATTTCTGTTCAGGCGAGCAAGCAACTGAATTTGTCTAAGCCGAATATCTCAGAACAATCCGCTATGTCACAAAATCAGGCTAGTCAAAGCAAAGAGAACTCATCATTGCGTGCATCACACACTGAGCCAAATGCAGTGCAGCAAGATATTTCCAGTGCGGAATCTGTTCATCAAACAGGATTGGCAAAAGAAGCAGCGATCAACAAAGTCGCGGTAAAACCATCTGTACTAGAGGATTTACAACAGCTTCCTCAGCAATTTGCGATTGATCCATCCACAGTGTCTGTTTCTAAAAAAACACCAGATCAAGCATCGCATGCATCTGCCCAACAAACGGGTTTTATGGAGATGGCGGGAGAACAGTATGTTAAAAGTGAGTATTTGGAAGATCAGGAGTTTAATTTAGAAGGAAAAAAACGCTTTTATAGTATGCCAGAAGGCATAATTGACACAAAAAATGGCGGTGGTGCTCGTATGCAAGTGGTCGAACGTGAACGTGGTGTAAGCCGTTCCGTTCTCAATAAATTATTTAAAAAGCAATCGGTTGCTGAGCCTCACGCTATTGTTTTGGCTGCAGACTATTATCGTGTTAATCAAGCTGAAGCAATTGAGGGTTTGGGGCAGCAATGTTTTGCTGAAAGCAAAAAAAATAAAGCTAAAACCTTAAAAGCACAACAAGATTTAAATTTGTGGCCTAGAGCTCCCTTAACCGAAAAATTTGATTATGAATTGGTGAAGTTAGAAGGCAATATTCAAAATATTCAAATCAACTCTTATGCCATGAAGCAAAATCAACCGACCTTTTATTGGCCGTTTGTGGTTTTTCTGGATCAAAAAGGCTGTGTGATTGAAGGTGCAGGTGGTTTTAGAAATCAGGATACTGCAGGCAATGTCTTACGACACGAGGTAATAGAAGGTATGCTGCAACTTCCAAAAAATAGCCACTATGTATTATTAACGCCATTGGCTTCTGCAGTGGATATGGAACATCGCGCGCTCAGTAACCAAGGGCAATTAAAACTTATTGCGATACGCTAACAACAATAAGAGAATTCAGGATGAAAACAAGACATATTTTACCTTTTGCAACGACAGCATTGATGGCGGCATTGAGTGGCTGTGGTGGAGAAAGTGCCAATATTAATCCAGAGCCGAATGCTGTGCCGTATATCAATGGAAGTTGTGCCAGTACAGCAAAAAACTGTGTGGAATTTGCATTGGATTATCCTGTGGATGGTTTGAATTTTACCTGTAGCAGTGATACCAGTAAAACCTACATCACTATGATTGAGCCGAAAAGTAATGCGGCAACAGGTAAATGTAGTGAAGGAGATAAAGTCCACTTCTTTATTCAGGAAAAGACCAATCAATATATAGACTTAGGAACAGTGTCATTGTCTGATATTGGAATGGTCAGTACTGCAGGTGCGGGTTATCCACGTTTAAGTGTGCTTGATATGGCACGTGGATTAACAGGACGCCAAGCAACGAGTTTGAGTAATAGCGACGAAACAATACAGGTCGCGACTGCAATTGTACGTTTGCTACAAGCACTTTCTGTTGAGGGTGGAGGAACGATTGCTGGTGATATTCAGCCTTTAACAATTACGCCCCTTAAAAAAGAACAATTGGCAAGTATTGCTGAGTCCGTTGACGTTGGGGATTATCGTTCAGGGGCTTATGCCAGTATTTTACGCCCATGGGTAGATGTGTCACAGGTGTCTCAAGATGATGCTTATCAAGCATTAAACACCTTGGTTTATATGAATAACTCGGCATCTTATCAAGCCAACTATCCAATTTTAGCCAAAGAAGATTCACAATTGCCACAAGGTTTATATGGCTGTAATTTGGCAGACTGTAAATCTACGGTCGCAGATTTGAAACACCTCATTGGGCAGTATCAACTGATCACAGACCGTTCTGGATATACCTTCGGTTATGGTATGCAATGGAAAGGTACAGTGTCTGCAAACACCACCAACCCAATTTTAACGGTGAGTGGTGAATTGATTCGTAAAGTTCGTCCTGAGCGAATGGTGGCATCAGCACAAACCACATGGGTTAACCCATTGAATAAACGTATTCAGGGGCCATTCCATTTTAGTGTGAATGAAAATGCGTCTGATGATTTTAAAATAATCCAAGGTAAGGTATTTAATGATTATTTAATTGCGGGTACGGAAGGTTTTTATAAATTATTGACAAAATCTACAACAGCAAATCCTGCAGATTATGGTCAATGGCAACAAACCATAGGCACCGATCAGTTCAAAGGATCTTTTGATGCCTATAAATTCTTTTCTGTGAACTTTTTGGATAATCGTGTTTTTAAAACTCAGAAAAATGTACCTTTAGGCAGTCGCTATATTTTCCCAATTTATGCAACCTTGACCTTTAATTTTGATGGTGGAACGACGACAGATACCATCAAATTAGGTATTGTTTTAGATGAGGATGGCAATATTCGTACAGATATAGCACCAAATGCCACAGCAACCGATATGTCTGGTCAATGTGCTTCAATTAGTCAGTCTGCTGCTGAATATGTTGATACAAATGGTGTGCAGCAATACCGTATTGGTGTGTTAGGTGCAACCGATATTGACAATAAAGCAGTCACTTTGCGTATGATTTTAGCCAATCCAAAATTTAATAAACTTGATGGCGCAGTCATTGGTTTGAATACCAAAATTGAAGCGGTTGAAGGTGGGAATGGCCAAGTGGTGGGTGGTGCACGCGCTAATATAGGCAATTTAGTTGCTGCCAACTCTACACGTATTACTTTGTCTGATTTTAATGGCTCAGCAGTGAAGTGGAGCAATATTTATCATGCGCAACTAGCAACTTATGTGGCTCAGAACCCAACTTTAGCAACCGATGCAGATAAAGCTTTGGTGAAAGCCCAAGGTGGAGCTGTAAGTCTAGATGTTGCTGAGTGTTATAACCCAAATAAAGTGCGTATTTAGCATTAATTTTAGGTGACATAGTGATGAAAATAGCCCACTTTAGAGTGGGCTATTTATTATTCGAATTTTAGCTTGATTCAAATGAACATCATGTGGGGTTTTTAACCCGTATGATCGGTACGAGAACCTAAGGTTTCTAAATGTGTGGTGAAATGATTGTTCTTTCGATCTGCAAAGTAGTGTTGTAAAGTACGTTCTACACTTGGGAAAGCCAATTCAGACCACGGAATTTCATCTTCACTAAACAAGCGTGATTCGATGGTTTCTTCACCTGCACCAAATTGACCATTCAACAATTGAGCTTTGAACAGCACATAAATTTGCCCAATCCGTGGAATGTTATACATGCAATAAAGTTGTTCGATTTCAATTTCCGCTTCGGCTTCTTCGCGGGTTTCACGGGCAGAACCTTGCTCCATGGTTTCAAACATTTCCATATAGCCTGCGGGTAAAGTCCACAAACCATAGCGTGGTTCAATTGCACGACGACACAACAATACTTTATTTTCCCAAACAACCAATGCACCACAAATGACTTTTGGATTGACATAGTGAATATTGCCACATGCGCTACACACTTGACGTAATTGCTGATCGCCAAGCGGAATTTTCGTTGTTGTTTTTTGTCCACAATTTCCACAAAAGTTCATAGTGATCGTCATTGTTGAAGGGAGTTCTCAGAATAACTGAAAATTTCAACTTTGGCATCCTCTCTATCTATTGCCCACCTATTTCAGCTATGATGAAAACTTAGACAAGGAGAATTATAAGGCATGATTGATCATTCGCTCACGCATCTATTACAGCAACGTTTGCGCTTTTCTAAAACGTTCATGGAAGCGCATGCAGCGGTATTGATTGCCATTACCGACGAGTCTGATCCAAAGGTATTGCTAACCCGCCGTTCTACCTTACTCAATAATCACGCGGGTGAGGTGTCTTTCCCTGGTGGCAAACGCGATCCGCAAGATACCAGTAATATTGTGGTGGCATTGCGTGAAGCGCAGGAAGAAACCGCATTAAATCCATTTGAAGTGCAGTTGATTGGTGACTTGCCAATGCAAAAAGCCCGTAATGGAATGTTGGTTAAGCCTGTGGTGGGGCTGATTCCTCCAAAAGTAGAATTAATTCCACAACCTTCAGAAATTGATCGGATCTTTTTTGCCTCTTTGCAGCATTTAATGGAAGCGCCACCAACGCCGTATGAAGTGAGCTTTGCACAACAAAAATTATATTTTCCGAGTATGCAGGTTGAAGATGAAGTGGTTTGGGGCTTAACAGCGCGGATGTTGGTGTCTTTATTTGAATATGGTTTGGATTATCGTAAAGAATGGCCGTTTTTGTTAAATTCACCAACATTTAAGAAATAGAAAAATTTTGATGTGAAGATAGGAAGGAACCATGTTGTATAAATTTAAAGGATATGCCCCGAAAGCAATGCAGCAACCGTGGGATGGTTGGGTGGCGGATAATGCCACGGTCATTGGTCAGGTTGAGTTGGGACAGAAAGTTAGTATTTGGTTTGGGGCTGTGGTACGTGCCGATAACAGTAAAATCAAATTGGGTAATTTTAGTAATGTTCAGGAAAATGCTGTTTTGCACACCGATGCAGGTATTGAAATGCAGATTGGTGATTATGTGACTATTGGACATCTGGCGATGTTACATGGTTGTACCGTGGGCGATAACACCCTGATTGGTATTAATGCAGTGGTGCTGAATCATGCGGTGATTGGTAAAAACTGTATTATTGGTGCCAATGCTTTAATTCCTGAAGGGAAAGTGATTCCCGATAATTCTGTGGTGATGGGTTCTCCCGGTAAAGTGGTTAAGACTTTGGATGAGTCTGCAGAAGCACGTTTAAAAATGAGTGCGCTGCACTATGCTGAACATTTTCAGCATTTTGTAAACCTAGAGCCTGCAACACTCTAAAATAGAATTTGCATCGTTTAGTCAAACGCATTTTTTAGCTGTAATGACTTAGAGTTTTATACGCAGGAATTGCAATCTGGTACGTGTAAAACCTCGCTTGAATTTCAGGAGTGGAGTATCATAACGCCAATTTTTGATATTTAATTCTTGAAGGTTGTGCATGAAATTGCTGGCATTGGAAACTGCCAATGAGCAGTGTTCCGTTTCGATTGTAGATGAAACACAGGAACTCTTTTTTCAATTAGATGCGCGAGCAAAAGCACAAACGCAAACCATCTTACCGATGATTGAGCAAGGCTTTGCTGAAACTCAAATCAGTACGGCCGAGCTAACTGCAATTGCCTTTAGCCGTGGTCCGGGTTCTTTTAGCGGTGTGCGAATTAATGCGGCAGTGACGCAAGCTTTGGCGTGGTCACATGATGTGCCTGTAATTCCTGTATCGACTTTGCAGGCATTGGCGCAAACGGCTTATCGTCTTGAAGGATTAACTGCAGTTACTGCTGTGTTGGATGCACGCATGAATGAAGTGTATATCGCTAGTTACGAGTTAAACGCACAGGGAATTATGCAGGCGGTTGATCAGGAACAATTATTGAATTATAGCGATGCTGCACAGGTGGTACGCTTTCAATTGGTTGGTTCTGGTGCAGGTCTAATTGATCAAGAACAAATACAATACAAAGGCTTAAGTGCAAGCGCACAAGATATTGCTACTATTGCACGCGTCTGTGCACAGCAACAGCAATGGGTCAGCGCAGAACAAGCATTGCCTGTTTATTTACGTGACAATGCTTGGAAAAAAATTCCAGAACAAGGCAAGGCATAATTAGGGTTATTTATGGATCTTTTACTGCTGCTCAAAGCAGCAATTATGGGTATTGTAGAAGGGATTACCGAATTTCTACCCATTTCTAGCACAGGACATTTGATTCTAGCTGCAGAGTTAATGGACTTTTGGACCAAAGAAAAAAGTGATGTATTTGTAATTGCCATTCAAATGGGGGCAATTGCAGCGGTCATATATGAGTATTGGGCACGTCTATGGGGCGCAGCCACAGGTATGTTTACAGGCGAAGAAAAAGGTCGTCGCTTGGGCTTTGGTCTGATCATGGCATCTATTCCAATTATTTTGATTGGATTGATCTTTGGGCAGACTGTAAAAGAATTACTCTTTAATGATGTTGCCGTGGCGATAGGTTTGATTATTGGTGGCTTTATCATTATGTGGATTGAAAAACATCCACCGCAAGTACGTGCCCATGAGGTTGAAGACCTAACTTATCGAGATGCGATTTGGATTGGTCTAATTCAGGTATTGTCGCTGATTCCGGGGACTTCGCGTTCAGGTGCAACCATCATTGGTGCGATGTTCTTGGGTGTATCGCGAAAAGCAGCAACTGAGTTTTCCTTCTTTTTGGGAATTCCTGTCATTATTGGCGCAGGCTTGCTCGACTTATATCAAAGCTATGATGTATTCCAAACTACTGAAGATTGGACCGTACTCAGCTTCGGGATCATCGTCTCTTTTGTTTCCGCACTTTTGCTGATCCGTGCATTGGTGGCTTATGTGGCGAAACGTGATTTTATGATTTTTGCTTGGTATCGTATTGCTTCAGGTTTAATCATTTTATTGTTCGCATTCACAGGCTGGAAACTATGGTAAGCGAACTTCGCTTATACACCGAAGCCGAGTGGCTCACTCAAGCACAGCATTATTCTGCTGTGCTTTTGTCTAGAGGCGTGCAAACGTGCATTGAAACAGTAGAAAAACTCAATGCGCGTTTTTTGCGTTTGAACCCTGAATTGGCATTGTGTGTAGATGCTGAAGGGTTGTGGTTGTGTGCCAATGGCATGAAAATGCAACCCGATTGGAAAGCTGAAGTTGGGCGATTGAAACGTGCCTCTTTAAAATCGGAAATGATTGCTCGTGCCTGTAATTTGTCGGAAAAACCAAGCCTAATTGATGCTACGGCAGGATTAGGACACGACAGCTTACTCATGGCACACTTGGGTGCTCAGGTCACGTTGTTGGAGCGTCATCCTATTCTTTTTACTTTGTTGGAGGATGCTAAACGCCAAGCCGCAGATGATCCTTTTTTAGCAAGTGTTGTTGCCCGTATCCAGTTGGTTTTTACAGATTCAGCAGATTATTTACGCAACTGCGCAGCGCAGGGCAAAGTGGTTGATGTGGTGTATTTAGACCCGATGTTTCCGCAGCGAGATCAACATCAACAGGCGCAGAAAAAGCAGGCACAAGTCAAAAAACAAATGCAGTTATTACATTTGCTGTTACCTGAAGATGGCGAAATGGATTTAGGTGATCATTTACTGGGTTTGGCACAGCAAATTGCCAAACGTGTTGTGGTGAAGCGCCCACGTTTGGCTGTATTTTTGGCGGGGCAGGAAACCACACATCAATGGCAGGGTGATGCTTGCCGATTTGATGCCTATTTCCAAGCAAATTTGAACAATGGGTAGATTTCTACCACTAAAGCAGTGGCAAGGCGTTCAATGCTTCTATAATGCGCAAAGATTTGTTATATAGTTAAAATTGACAATTGATAATTACGACGACAAGCATAAACTTGGAGTGTGGAAACGCGAGCTGCGATTAACAGAATCCTATGATTGACTTCAAACCCTCCATTAATTTTTGGCACGATTTTAAAAGCAACCAAGCCGCAGGCGTTTGGTTATTTTTGGGTTCGCGACGCTCTTTGCAAATTATTCGTCCTTCTATCTTACAACTGATTTTTTGGGGGATTTTAGGTGGTCTTGCCAATACCTTATTCAGTTGGTTGGTCGCGGGAGAAGTGGGTGAATTTAACCCACAAGGTTTGGTCAGTTATGCCTTGTGGCCCTTTATTGCCTTAATTGTCGGAATCATTCTTTCTCAGCGTGTCAATAACCCGCGTTTATTGTTAGTACCTGCTTTGTTGTGGTTGGTATTAGATACTCACGTTGCTTTATTGCAAAGCTTGATTCAATACATGGGCATGATGGATGTCTTGCCGTATGTGTTATATGACTATTTACCTACCATTTTTATGGTGCTGTTTGTTTGGCAAAGTTTGGCAGTAGTGTGGGTGTTTTCACGTGAGCTGCATTGGCCGTGGTGGGAACGTGCGCTGATTGTTTTAGCGACCTTATTCACTTTGGTGGTTTGGCAAATGTCAGTGATAAGTCAGCCCATTTGGAAGGTAGAAGAAGTTCCACCAAGTCTAAGCGAAGAAGCTTTTTATGCACAAAGTCGTGTACTCAATAAAGCTTTAGACAGTATTCAATATGGGGAATTTGCTCAATCGCATTGGTACTTTTTAGGGGTTGCAGGGGCGAGTTATCAAGACGTATTTATGTCTGAAATAGAACGGATTCGTGAACAGTTTGATACTCGTTTTGGTACTTTTGGGCGTTCGATGGTGTTAATTAATAACCCAATGACCCGCAATGTAATTCCAATTGCTTCACAAACTAGTATTGAATTAGCGCTGCGCCGTATTGGACAACGCATGAACCGTGAAAGTGATGTGCTGTTTTTATATATGACCTCACACGGTTTAAAAGATCATTTTGAAATTGAAAATGCACCACTTGACTTAAATCAGGTCGATCCGAAATGGTTACGCGATACTTTGGATAAATCGGGTATTCGTTGGCGTGTGATCGTCATTTCAGCCTGTTATTCAGGTGGCTTTGTATCCGCCTTGCAAGATGATAATACCTTGGTGATTACTGCATCGGCAGCAGATCGTGAGTCGTTTGGTTGTTCAAACGAAGCTGATTATACTTATTTTGGTCGTGCCTTTTTTGATCAGGCTATGCGTGAACAAAACTCTTTTGCTAATGCTTTTAATGAAGCCAAAGTGACTGTGGCGAAATGGGAGCAAGCGCAAGGTTTTAAACCTTCAGAGCCACAATGGGCGATGGGTAAAAATATGGAATTGATGTTGCCACAATTAGAGCAGCGTTTGTTTCCTCAAAAAAGTGTTGCAACATCGGCTGAAATTCAATTGAGTGCACAATCTGTTCAATAAGCCAAAGAGGAGAGGGTGATGGAGTTAATTCAGAACAACCGCTGTTTTGAGGGTGAGCAACGAATTTATCGTTTTCATTCCAATGCTTTACAGACTGAAACTCAGTTTGGCATTTTTTTACCAGAACAAGCTTTGGCGGGGCAGGCTTGTCCTGCGGTATTTTATTTGGCAGGTTTAACCTGTAACGAAGAAACCTTTGCGATTAAAGCACATGCGCAGCACATGGCAGCGCAATTGGGACTGATTTTGATTAGTCCAGATACTTCACCGCGTGGCGAAGCTGTTGCCAAAGGCGACCATTGGGATATTGGACAGGGTGCAGGTTTCTATATCAATGCGACACAAGCACCGTGGGCGGCACATTATCAAATGGAAACTTTTGTCACCGATGAGCTTTATCAATTGGTGCTGCAACAGTTCCCAATTCAGGCACAGCACGTTGGCATCATGGGGCACAGTATGGGCGGTCATGGTGCATTGACCCTCGCGTTTAAATATCCTGAAAAATTTAAATCCGTGTCTGCTTTTGCTCCGATTTGTGCGCCAAGCCAATGCCCGTGGGGTGAAAAAGCATTTTCTAATTATTTAGGTACAGATCAGCAAGTATGGTTACAGCACGATGCGACTGCTTTGGTGCAGGTCAAAGGTGCATTGTTCAGTGAAATTTTGATTGATCAGGGATTGAAAGATCAATTTTATAGTCAGCTCAATCCTGCATTATTTCAGCAAGCTTGCGATGCGGTTGGGCAAAAATTGAGTTTGCGGGAACATGCAGGCTATGATCATGGCTATTATTTCATTCAAAGCTTTATAGATCAGCATTTGCAATTCCATGCGGTACAATTGCAAGCGGACTAAGCCAAGTACTCAATTTTACGCATTGATTTTTAAACTTTTCTAGGCAAGTTGTTCACTTTTTATTAGAATGGTGAACACTTGCTTTTTTACCATTTGGAAACATTGCTCATTTGGGTTTGAGTGTCTGGGTAAAATAACGACCGCACAATAAAATAAATAAGGCATCACATGCACAATTCAGAATGGGATTCACCACAACAAGCAACGCCATCTTCCCCGTTTTTTCCAGTGGAACCGACAACGCCACCCGCACGGAATCCATTACTTGGACGGATTCATCATTTTCAGTTTCATGGTAGCGCCTCAGAGTATTTTGGTATTTGGATTGTCAATATTTTGTTGATGATCGTGACCTTTGGGCTGTATGCACCGTGGGCAAAAGTACGTCGTTTGCGCTACTTTTATGGCAATACCGAATTAATCAAACGTCGTTTTGATTTCACGGGCATCCCACATAAAATTTTATTGGGACGTTTAATTGCTATTGGAATTTATGTTGCGATCTCGGTGATTTCCAATTATTCAGTCAAAGCAATGGTCATTGGCGTGGTGGCTTTATATTTGGCTGTGCCGTGGTTGATTCGAGCAACCATTCGTTTTAAGGCGCGAAATAGTAAATTTGGCAATGCCCGTTTTTATTTTTCAGGCAGTAACAAAGAAGCCTATTGGGTATTTCTAAAATGTATCGTAATTAATTTGTTTACTTTGGGCTTATTTTTTCCTGTGTTGGTGTGGATGTATAAGCGTTATTGCCTAGACCATTTATATGCAGGACAGCTTAAATTTAAACTAAAAGCAGACTGGCCAGCATATATGCGCGCAATGTATATGCCTATTTTTTTGTTCTTTGGCATTTTGCTTGCTGTCGGGATAATGTTGGCTTTGGCAGGACAGTTGAGTCGTAATCCTGCGCAGTTGGTTTGGTTATTTTTAGCGGTTTATCTGTTGGGGATATTTTTAATTTGGCCACTAATGTCGGCGCGAATTTTTATCACCACATGGAACAATACCAGTATCAGTCGTAGTGAATTTCAGACCGATTGCGGACAGTGGCACTATACTTGGATTGTGGTGACCAATTGGATTGTGAAAGTTCTGAGTTTGGGTTTAATGACCCCATGGGCAGCCATTCGTTTATATCGTTATCAGGTTGAGTCTTTGAGTCTACATTTAAAAAATGATCCAGATTTGATGATCAATAAACTGCAGGCTGAATATAGCGCACTTGCAGAAGAAATCAGTGATATTTTTGATATTGATGTATCGCTGTAAACTAGGAGAGGAATATGGCGGCACAGGTCGTGGATGTAGTGTTTTATGATGGTGTAGTGTCTAAACCATGGGCTGCCAAAATCTCTCCTGTAGATGCTCAGTCGGTACTCATCCGCTACGGTGAAAATTTACAGCAACAACGACACTATCATTATCAAGACATGATGTTGGTGGGCGCACTGGGTAAAATTCAACCTGTCATTGAACTTAAAGACGATGCACGTATTGAATTTTCCCAAGCCTTGCCTGAATGGTTTCAACTGCGAAATAAACAGGTGCAGCATTCTATTTGGAAATTGGAACGTACGCCAAGTCTGATTGTATTTAGTCTGGTTTTTGTGTTGTTGCTGGTATTTGCCACAGTGCAATGGGGCATCCCAAGTGCATCCAAATATGTTGCCTTTCAATTGCCTGCGAATACCTTAAAGCAAATTGGTGATGAAGCAGAGCGTTATATCTTAGACATGACAGCGCCAAGCCAATTGCCTGCAGCGCGTCAGCAGAAAATTTTGACAGATTATCGACAGCTCATTGCAGGAGAGACACCTGCCAAAGTGTTGTTTCGACAAGGTCATGGCTTAGGCGCCAATGCTTTGGCAATTCCGAATAACACCATTATTTTGACCGATGAATTGGTGGAATTGGCACAGAATGATCAGGAAATCATTGGCGTGTTGGCACATGAGCAAGGACATTTGGTAGAACGACACAGCTTGCAACAGGCTTTATCGAGCTTAGGGTTTAGTATTATTTTGCTCGCGATTACAGGAGATGGTACAGATTTAGTTTCGACCTTGCCTGTTGCGCTCGTAGGGGCAAATTATTCACGTAATTTTGAATCTGAAGCAGATCATTATGCTTTAAATACGATGCACGCTCAGGGCATTCCAACCATTCATTTTGCACATTTTTTGGAGCGTTTGGCAGAAGATGCAGGTGAAGACACCGCCAAAAGCCCTTTGGATTTTTTACAAAGCCATCCTGCAACACAAAAACGTATTCAAGCGGTTAAGGATTTTGAACAAACGCAGCGTTTAGCGCCTTAACATGAAACAGTTAGTACCGTTGCCAAATCGCGCTCAATTCTGTTTGTCCCATACGACTTAAATGATCAAGCACGACTTGTTCGAGGTAACTTAAATCTGTTTCAGTATTTTTTACCTGAATTTCAACTACAAGCTCATGTGTTTGGGGTATAAGTAGAATTGTGGCACTTGGCATCATAATTTGGTATTGGGTTGCGCTTTCTGCAACGTCAAATTTATGTTTCCAGTGGTTGAGTAGACGCTTGGCAATACGGCTTGCTTGCGTTGTTTGAATATGGGCAGAACTGTTCATCATCTGTTGAAACCAGCATTTTGTTCAAATGAGTAAAGACCTTTACTATAACAAAGCCAGACTGAAAGAACAGTGGAGTGCTGCAACAGAGCGTTGCGGAGATAGAACTATCAAATTGGCTGATCGACCTGAATCATCGAACTGAATGATCCAATCGTAACAGAATCCACCACACCAAGCAGTCTTTGCTATAATGCGCCACAATCCCAATATTTAGCTAGGTTCTCCCATGTCCAAGCCTTATTTAATTGCGCCGTCTATCTTATCTGCAGATTTTGCTCGTCTAGGCGAAGAAGTGGAAAATGTACTTCAGGCGGGTGCCGATGTGGTGCATTTTGATGTGATGGATAATCACTATGTACCGAATTTAACTTTCGGTGCAGGTGTATGTAAGGCATTGAAAAACTATGGTATTACTGCACCAATTGATGTGCACTTAATGGTAAAACCTGTAGACCGCATGATTGGTGATTTTCTAGAAGCGGGCGCAGACATTATCACGTTCCATCCTGAAGCTTCAGAGCATATTGACCGTTCATTGCAACTGATTAAATCGGGTGGGGCAAAAGCGGGTTTGGTCTTTAACCCTGCTACACCGCTGCATTATTTAGATTATGTACTTGATAAAGTTGATCAGATTTTACTCATGAGTGTGAACCCTGGTTTTGGTGGGCAAAAATTCATTCCAATGACTTTAGAGAAATTACGTCAGGCACGTCAAATCATTGATGCTTCAGGTCGTGATATCCGTTTAGAAGTCGATGGGGGTGTGGGACCTGCCAATATTCGTGAAATTGCAGAAGCGGGCGCAGATATGTTTGTTGCAGGCTCAGCAATTTTTGGCAAGCCAGACTATAAAACGGTGATTGATGAAATGCGTGCTGAATTGGCAAAAGTTGGCGCAGTCGAAGTATAAATTTCTACAATCACAAGTGCTTATGCTGTGGATAACTTTGTAGATAACCGTATGGATATCTATGTTGATAACACTATGGATAAGCCGATTAATTTATAAACATTTGTACATCAATTGTTTATGACTTATACAAAATAAGTATAAAAAGGATTCAGTCGAATCCTTTTTGTTTATTTTAAATACACTGAATTTATTGAGTATTTACTCAGTTAATTATAAAAATAAGTTGCTTAATATATAACTTGATTGTTTTAGTTGGCTTTTAAATCGCACGGATTCACTCTGTTTTTCAATGCAGAAGATATTGTGTATAAGTGGGGCATGAATTATATTGAGTGCATTGCAGATTGTGGATTGTACTTGGCAAAAATGTTCAATTCTTGTGCAAGTTCAGGTCTGCATCTTTCATACTCAGGAATTTATTTAGTGCTGACTCAACCCTACAAACAAATGTGGTTTGTTGTCCTGATGGCATTTGTCATAGGGTGGAGTGGTATTGTTAGTGCTGCGGTAAAACCTGCACATGATTGGATGATGTCAAATCAGGCAGCAGGGTCTGAGATTCGACATTCTGCAACCGCAGTGAGTGAAATGACATCTTTACCAGATTGTCATACCACAGCTTTACAAACGCATCCTGAAACCAAGCAGCATATATCTGGGCATGATGCCAAGGCCAACCATCATCTCAGTCAGCACACATCCGCAACGGATACCGATTTAAATGCGGCAGATTGTTATGGCTCGGCTGATTTTTCTACTGCAAAGATGAATTGTCAGGACTGTGCGCAGTTGCATTGTCAAAGCTTAAACAGTGTGTTGAATGTGCAAGTCCCTGAACTGATTCAACCTGTAGCACTTTCATCTGTCAATATTCTGTTGCCTGCTTATCAAGCTCAACATTTACTTGGGCATTGGCAGCAAATTTTACGTCCACCCAAAGCTTAATCCTGAATTCAAAACACTTTTACGTTTTATTTTAAGGATTAAGTCATGTCTAAATTTTATCAGCCTGCGCTGTTTTTAACAGTCTGTGCATTGTGTTCGAGTTCTGCATTTGCTGCGGTCAAGGAATATCACCTGACCATTGCAGAACAAACGGTCAATATCACGGGAAAACCTGTTCAACGTATTACAGTCAATGGACAATTTCCCGCGCCTGCACTCGAATTTGAAGAAGGCGATGAGGCGGTAATTCACGTTAATAATCAATTAAAAAATCAGGACTCATCTATTCACTGGCATGGTTTATTGTTGCCCGGTTTGATGGATGGTGTGCCTGGATTTAATGGTTTTCAAGGGATTAAGCCACAAGGACATTTTGTTTATCAATTTAAAGTACGTCAAAGTGGTACCTATTGGTATCACGCACATTCCAAAGGTCAGGAACAAGATGGTCTATACGGCTCTTTGGTGATTCATCCTAAAGCCAAGCCAGCCGTAAACGCACATGAATACACAGATCGTGATTATGTGGTGATGCTGTCAGATTTTCATGAAAAATCTAGCAATCAAATTCAGAAAGATTTAAAAATTTCAGCCGAGTTTTATCAAAATCAGCGTGAAACCTTAGGTGATGTTTGGCGTCAAGTACAGCGTGATGGGCTAAAAGCCACATGGTCAGACCGCAAAATGTGGAATCAGATGCGCATGCTGAAAACCGACCTTTCCGATGTCACAGGCTATACTTTTTTAATGAATGGCAAGACACCTGAACAGAACTGGACAGGTGTATTTAAGCCAAATGAAAAAGTGCGTTTACGTTTTATCAATGCCTCTGCCATGTCGTTTTATGATGTGCGGATTCCAAACTTAAAAATGACAGTGGTCAGTGCCGATGGTCAGCCAGTCAAACCTGTTACTGTGGATGAATTTCGTATCGGCACTGCAGAAACCTACGATGTGATTGTTGAACCTCAAGCAGCGCATTATCAAATTGAAGCGGAATCAATAGACCGCTCAGGTTTTGCTGTGGGTAGCTTGCAGAGTGAACTTCATTCTGCAACATCAAATCTACAGCTCCCTGCAGCGCGCCCGCGTGCTTTACTCACCATGCAAGATATGGGGCATGCTACAGAGCATTCAGGCGATGATCATTCCAAGATGAACCATGCAACGATGTCTGAAATGGATCACTCAAAAATGAATCATGCAGCGATGTCTGAAATGGATCATTCCAAAATGAACCATGCAGCGATGTCGGATATGGATCATTCCAAGATGAACCATGCAGCGATGTCGGAAATGGATCATTCCAAGATGAACCATGCAGCAATGTCGGAGATGGATCATTCCAAGATGAATCATGCAGCGATGTCGGAAATGGATCATTCCAAGATGAACCATGTAGCGATGTCAGAAATGGATCATTCCAAGATGAATCATGCGGTAATGTCGGAAATGGATCATTCCAAGATGAACCATGCAACAATGTCTGAAAATACGCATACACAACATGGCATGCCTTCAACAGAACACAAAAATGCGGTGGTATATGGATGGGCAAATGCTTCTACACCCGCGGGGCATAAAGCCTTGCACTATGAAGATTTGAAATCGCTGCAGCCACAAGCAGATACACGTGAACCAAGCAGTGAATTGGTCGTGCGTTTAGGCGGTACGATGGAGCGTTATATCTGGACAATCAACGGTAAGAAATTTAGTGATGCCACACCACTCAAGGTGAAATATGGTGAGCGTATTCGGATTAAATTTATCAATGACAGCATGATGGCACATCCAATGCATTTACATGGCATGTTTATGCAGTTGGAAAATGGTCAAACGGCAGCAGAAATGCCGAATAAACACACCTTAATTGTGCCGCCAGGTCAAACTGTAACTGCACTGCTTACTGCAGATGAATTAGGTGAATGGGCAATACATTGTCATTTGCTCTATCACATGAGCGCGGGAATGATGAATAAATTGATTGTAGCGCAGGTGAGTGAAAATGAACCGCTTTCAACCACAGCAATTCAAGCCACTCAAACCCCTTCAGCGACAGCGCAAAAAGGAGCAGCACATGCACAACATTAATCTTTTTGCGAAAACAGTTTTAAGTATTTCTGTCTGCTGCATCAGTACAGTTGGGCTAGCAGCGACAGAGGTGCATAGTGCACATGCCAGTTCAGCAGAGATTGCAACAATTGCAGCTCAGGCTGATACTCAATCGCATCAATCGCATCAATCGCATCAATCGCATCAATCGCATCAATCGCATCAATCGCATCAATCGCATCAATCGCATCAATCGCATCAATCGCATCAATCCGATTCGTCCGTGCAAGAGTCGCAGTCACACGATCATCGTAAAGAACATGGTGCGCAGGTGTACGCGGTGAGCACTTTAGATACGCAATGGCAAGTGAATGATCATGCCGAGGGAGTACTCAAATCTAAATTACAAACTCGTATCGGAACTGATGAAAACAAGTTGTTTGTGAAAATTCATAGCGATAAGCAAGAGTCACAAGCGACTGAATATGATGCCAAGTTGTTATACAGTCGTATGATTTCAGATTTTTGGGATGTGCAAGCAGGTGTGCGTTATCGACACGAAGTGAATCAGCAAGAGCATCAAACAGACCGAGAAGATAAGTTTGACGCTGTGTTTGGCTTACATGGTTTAGCTCCATATTTTTTTGAAACCGATGCTTATTTTTATTTGGGTGAGGATCAATATGCGGCTTTGAGTTTGGAAACCACACGGGATCTGTTATTGACTCAGAAATTGATCGCACAGCCTTATTTAGATGTAGATGTTATTCTGCAGGATGATGCCAAATATGCGAAAAAAACAGGACTCAACCGCGCAGCTGTGGGTGTGGAAATGCGTTATGAAATCAGCAAGAACATCATGCCGTATATCAGTGCAGGTTATGAGTATACGAAAGGTGATCAACACACTGATTGGCAGTCTGCAACCGATTCCGAGCAGAGCGGCTTATATGCGATAGGCTTGCGTTTCAGGTTTTAATGATTAGGGGTATTTATCAATGATTAAGTCAATGGATCGTTGCTGCTTCTAAATAGAATAGATTGTCCCTAAATACATAGGCTTGGTTTATACTGAGCCTATTGTATTTTTGGGTGTGGCGTATGTCTTCATCAACTCAAGATCCTCAATCGAATCAAGATAAAAACTTAGAAAACCAAAATCTAAACAATACTGGCTGTGGTTGTGATACGCAAAAAAATGTAAACCAGCCTTGTGCAACTGCGCCTACACACTCCAAGTCATGTGGCGATACAGGCTGTGGTTCGTCTTGCGATACAGAAAAAAGCTGTGCTGATCAAAATAGCTGTACATCTGCAACGACTGCCAAGGCAGATAAAGCAACAATTTTGGATTCGGAACTTTTGAGTCCGTGGGTGAGTGCATACCATATTCCTAAAATGGATTGTGGCGCAGAAGAACAAATGGTGCGGATTGCTTTGGCAGATCATAATGATATTGCAGCCTTGTCTTTTGATTCACCTGCACGACTTTTAAAGGTTTATCACAGCAACCAATCTGCCACAGAAATTACCCATAAATTAGAAGCATTGGGTTTGGGTGCTGTGTTGCAACAGACTGAAGCCAATACACAAACTGAACTGCCTGTATCTAACAGCGCTGCACAACAAAAAGTGCTATATGCCTTGCTTGGTATTAATGCCGCTATGTTTTTGGTGGAATTAATTGCAGGTTTAATTGCATCTTCGACTGGGTTAATTGCTGACTCCTTAGATATGTTTGCCGATGCCGCCGTGTATGGTTTGGCTTTATTTGTCGTGGGTCAATCCGCCAAGAAACAGCTCAAAGCTGCACATTTGTCTGGTTGGGTACAACTGGGTTTGGCTGCACTGGTTATCTTTGATGTCCTGCGCCGTTTCTTCTTAGGCAGTGAGCCTGAATCCATGTTGATGATGGTCATTGGTGCTGTGGCATTGCTGGCAAACGTCACCTGTTTATGGCTAATTTCAGGGCATAAAGATGGTGGAACCCACATGCAAGCCAGTTATATTTTTTCCGCCAATGATGTGATTGTGAATTTAGGTGTGATTATCGCGGGCGGTTTGGTGATGCTGACAGGGTCGAATTATCCAGACCTGATTATTGGCTTAGTTGTGGCCATGTTTGTATTGAATGGTGCGCGCAAAATTTTAAGTTTAAAATAGACGGATCATCGCTGCGCGGTGGCTTAAATTGCAACAGGAGGAACGACCTCCCTTGTTTGGGTTTTTAGAAATAGTCAAAGTGACTGAACACTCGACAAGAAAAATCTTCAGGACGGCCTGATTTCATGCTATTGAAGGAGGGCGTTATGGCCTGGATGATGTTGATATTGGCGGGTATTTTTGAAGTGGTTTGGGCATACTCCATGAAGTTGTCTGACGGCTTTAGTAAATTAACGCCCAGTATCGTGACTCTCTTTTTTATGATTTTAAGTTTTGCGCTTTTGGCCTATGCCATGCGTACTTTGCCATTAGGCACGGCTTATACGATTTGGACAGGTATAGGCGCAGTCGGTTCATTTTTAGTCGGTATTTTTGTTTTAGGCGAACCTGCCAGTGCTATGCGTATGTTGGCTGCAGTTCTGATTATTTCAGGTTTGGTGCTTATGAAAATTTCATCCAGCTAACTTGGAATGCAGTCTTTTAGTGTGTGCTCAATAACAGATCGGTTTGAGTTAAAAACAGGATGACCTGATACCCAACCTGCTTGAGGAGAAAAATAATGCAATTGGCATTTACTGAAATGGACACTCCTGTAGGCGTGCTTAAATTGGTGGCTCACGATCACGCATTGGTTGCGGTAATGTGGGATAACGAAGATCATAAACGGGTACGTTTAGCCAGTTTAGTTCGACAAGATGATCATCCAATTTTGCTCAAAACTCAGCAGCAACTCCAAGAGTATTTTGCAGGTCAGCGTCAGCAATTTGATGTGCCTCTTGATTTTGAAGGCACTGAATTTCAGAAGAAAGTCTGGCAGGCGTTATTAAGCATTCCTTTTGGGGAAACTCGTAGTTATAAGCAAATTGCCGAACAAGTTGGTAGTGAGAATGCGATGCGTGCCGTAGGGGCGGCAAATGGCAAAAATCCAATTTCGATTATTGCACCGTGTCATCGGGTGGTGGGTGCAAGTGGAAAATTGGTGGGCTTTGCAGGCGGGTTGGATAATAAAGCGATTTTGTTAAAGTTAGAATCTTCAACTTCAAAAGTTTAAATGACTGAGATTCAACAACAATTTTGATCAAAATAAAATAGAGCAGGGGAAATGTTAAAAACATTATTGTTGCAGTTTTGGTGGCTTATTCTGCTTGTTGCAGGTGTAGGGCTGATCAAAATTTTCAAACCTTTTCTAAAGGGAAAG
Source organism: Acinetobacter towneri (assembly GCF_017498585.1). NCBI lineage: Bacteria > Pseudomonadati > Pseudomonadota > Gammaproteobacteria > Moraxellales > Moraxellaceae > Acinetobacter > Acinetobacter towneri. Next base: position 2,512,219 of record NZ_CP071766.1, on the reverse strand, counting down.
GTGGGGGAACTCGCAGTAAGTACGCATGTGAAGTTGTATTTAGATGAACGTTATATCTTGTTGAATGATGTAACTTTGCCTGATGAGTTCGCAGGAACAACTCAAATAGATCATATTTTATTGAGTCCTTTTGGGGTTTTTGTGATTGAAACAAAAAACTATAAAGGCTGGATTTTTGGTGGAGAACGCCAAAAAGTATGGACACAAAAAATTTATAAAAAGACCTACAAGTTTCAAAATCCTGTCTATCAGAACTATAAGCATATAAAAGTTTTGGAATCAGTATTGAGCGATATTGTCGAGCCTGAATATCTGCATTCTGTGATTGTATTTATGCCAGACTGTGAGTTTAAGACCTCTTTGCCCAACAATGTTTTTAAAGGCAGTGCATGGGTTGAGTATGTCAAAGGTTTTCGGCATGAAGTCATTTCACCGATGAAACTGAAACGTATTCAGCTGAGAATTGAAAAAGAACTACTTGATAAGTCTTGGAAAACCAATCGTCAACATGTCGAAAATTTGAAACAACGGCACGAACGTTAAAAAGTTGCAATGAAAAACCCTGATACAAGGTGATCAGGGTTTGAAGGAGTTGAACGATAAGCACTAAAACCTTTTCGGAATTTTCTGTCCGTTCGGTACAGGCGTTTCCGCATATTTAAGCACACCAAACAACCAAGTTTCAGCATGTTGTACCGCTTGTTTCAGTTGATCTCCCATTGCCAAGCGCCCTGCAATAAAGCTCGCCAATGAACAGCCTGAACCGTGATATTCACCTTCAAGCCGTGGACAGCGGGTTTCTGAAACCATTTCATTGTTAATATACAGTGCATTACGAATATGATCAGGGGTATCTTCATGCCCACCTTTGACCAAAACGGCCTGCGCGCCCATTGCAAATAATTTAGCTGTTGCGCGTTCTAAATCATCTTCACCCGTTAAGGCACGTAATTCCACAGTATTTGGCGTGATTAAAGTCGCCAGTGGAATCAACTCGACAAATGCCTGAACCAAAGTCGCTTGATTACCTAAAGAACCACCACTATTGGCAACCAAAACAGGGTCAAGCACATATAAATAATCAGGATGTGCACGTAAAAAATCTGCCAGCGCTGCAATATTGTCAGTGGTGCCCAACATGCCCGACTTTACAACTTTAATGGGCAAATCATTCACCACCGCATTGGCTTGCGCCAATAACAATTCTTTAGACGTTGCTTTAAAGCCAAATACTTGCTGAGAGTTTTGAATGGTCAGTGCTGTGCAGGCAATCGCTGCATGTGCACCGCTATTGCCAACGGCTTCAATATCAGCCTGTAAACCAGCGCCACCCGAAGGGTCTAAACCAGAAAAACATAGTACTGTTGGTCGCACACACATATCCTTAATTGCTTCTATTTACGTTAGTATAGGCAACTTTGGAGTAACACTCGATAGTCATTTAGGCACATAGGCTGACATTGTGATAAAGAACCTTTTAATTGATTTAGATGGCACGCTGACCGACCCGAAAGAGGGCATTACCGCTTCTGCGCGTTATGGTTTGGCTAAGGTTGGACATCCTATTGCAGATACGGAAAATATTGATTGGATTATCGGGCCGCCCTTAAAAGCCTCTTTGGCAAAATTACTTCATGTAGATGTGCATGACGTATTGGCAGAGCAAGCCTTAGCAGGCTATCGAGAGCGTTTTGCTGCAACAGGCTTATTTGAAAATCATGTCTTTGAAGATGTTGCTGCAACATTGGCAGATTTAAAACAGCAAGGCTATCGACTGTTTTTAGCAACAGCCAAACCTGAAATTTATGCACGCCAAATTTTAGATTACTTCGATTTATTGCAATATTTTGAATATCCCTACGGTAGCGAACTAAATGGTGAGCGTACCAATAAAGCGGATTTAATTGCCTATATTTTGCAGCAAGAACAATTGCAACCTGAACAATGTTTAATGATTGGAGATCGTGAACACGATATTTTAGGTGCACGAGCCAATGGAGTCGATTGTGTTGCAGTCGAATACGGCTATGGTTCGGCTCAGGAGTTAGACTTGGCTGCACCAAAACATAGAATTCAGTGTTTTGTGCAAATTTTGTCGGTGCTTGAACAGTTATCTGGATGAGCGAGATGCTTACATCTGTTTGCATTTCTAGCGCAGTGTTATTGCAAAGATCGTGCTTCAATATTTAATTTGAATATTTAATTTTAATATTGAAAGAGGGTATGTGATGAAGATATTTAGTCAATCTATTGCAGTAGTAGCGGTTTCAATACTGATGACTGCATGTGCCAATCATGCTGCTACATCCACAACACCTACTGCGCAGGTCGAAATGTACACATCATTGCAACATCGACAGTGTGAGCCAGATTCAGGTTTAACCCTTACGGAAATTGTTCAGCGTTTACAGCAAGCACAGATTCAGGTGAAGCGGGCCAGTGTAGGTTCAGATGGGCGGATGTATGCACAGGTCTGTGGTGGTGCAGATGGAAAAATTGCTATTGTCACGATTCCTCAATCTCAGCAGAAACAAGCAGCGGCATTGGGCTTTCAGCCTTACTCACAAATACGTTGAATTAAAGCATAAGTGCTGTTTTTAGTTGTCACCCATAAAAAAACCTCAGTTCTTTGCACTGAGGTTTTTTTACAACCGAATCAGGTTGAGATGTCAGGATACTTGGCGTTTCAAATTTTAGAACTGTGGTTTTACCACGACTAAAATTACAATCGCTAATAGCAGCACAGTCGGCATTTCATTGAAGAATCGCCAGAACTTGTGTGATTTATAATGCGCATTGCCAATCAGTTTTTGGCGGTAATAGCCACAAACCAAATGGTAAATCACCAATAAACCGACCAATGCTACTTTCAGGTAAAACCATAACGCATCGTGGTAATTGCGGGTCGCATCGCCCCAATCTACCAAAAAGTGTGCCGTGATGAGGGTGGCAATCATAGACGGCCACATAATCCCTCGGTACAACTTGCGCTCCATGATTTCAAAACGCTGATGGCTCAGTGTATCTTCACTCATGGCATGGTAAACATATAAACGTGGTAAGTAGAACAATGCAGCGAACCAGCAAACCACGGCAATAATATGTAATGCTTTTACCCATAAAAAAGCATCAGAAGGTGCATCCATCGACTATCCTATAGGAGATTATTCATCCCACTTCTTGAAAATAAGGCAGGCATTTACACCGCCAAAACCAAAACTGTTACTCATCACAGTATTCAATTTTGTGTCGCGTTTTTCAAGTACGATATCAAATGCTTTCGCGCCTTCATCAAGTTCAGTGACGTTGATGTTTGGTGCAATGAAGTCGTTTTGCATCATCAAGACAGAATAAATTGCTTCTTGAACGCCTGCAGCACCCAAGCTGTGACCAGTCATTGACTTCGTTGAGCTAAGAGCAGGCACTTTACCTTCACCAAACGCACGTTCCATGGCTTTCAATTCAGTCACGTCGCCTGCTGGAGTAGAAGTACCATGTGTGTTCACATAGTCAATTGCGTCTACACCGTGTTGTTTCGCTTCGTCTAAAGCCATCAAGATACAACGTGTTGCACCTTCACCGCTTGGTGCAACCATGTCTGCACCGTCAGAGTTTGCAGCATACGCAACCACTTCAGCTAAAATATTTGCACCACGTGCTTGTGCGTGTTCAAGTGATTCAAGAACCACGAAACCACCACCACCTGCAATGACGAAACCATCACGGTCTGCAGAGTACGGACGAGATGCTGTTTCTGGTGTGTCGTTGTATTTAGAACACAAAGCACCCATCGCATCAAACAATAAGCTTTGTGACCAGTGATCTTCTTCACCGCCACCTGCAAGCATTAAATCTTGTTTACCCAATTGAATTAGGTTGTAGGCATAACCAATTGCATCGGCAGAAGTTGCGCATGCACTGGTAATTGAGTGCGCGATACCTTGTAATTTGAACGCAACACCCAAGTTTGCCGTAATGGTGTTCGACATGTTACGTGGTACGAAGAACGGGCCAATTTTACGTGCGCCTTTTTCTTCAAGTAGCTCAATCATTTCTGCAACAGATGCAGTTGAGTTACCGCCTGAACCACCCGCGATACCGTAACGTGGGTTGCCTGCTAAATCTTCTTGCTTTAAGCCCGCATGTTCAATGGCATCTACTGCAGCGTTGTAAGCGTACATCGCACACACGCCCATAAAGCGTTTTAATTTACGGTCAATGTGGTTAAAGTTTTGTTCTGCTGCTGCACTTACGTGGCTTTTGAAATTAAGTTCAGCATAAGTTGGGTTGGAACGTGTCCCAGAAATACCGTTTTGTAAAGAATGAGTCACAGCTTCTAAAGTATTACCAATGCACGAGTTAATGCCCATGCCGGTGATTACAACACGTTTCATCTACAGATCCCTTTTATGGTGATAATGTTGAGCCGAACACCGTGACTGCCAAGCAATCGCTGATACGGTATGACTCATGTCTTACAATTGCGTTCATAATAGCAGAAAGAATTTTGAATTCTTATGGCAAATATGATGCCACTTTGCAGGGAAGATCAAACCGCAGCGAAGCGGTAAATGAGATGCAGGAAGCCAACCAAAAGATACACAATCATATTGAGATAAACTTAGACTACACCTAGTATCTACCCATAAATCATAGAAATTAAAAATGAGGAGTAAGAATGTCAGATTCCAAGAATAAACAATCAAGCGGATTCTTCTCGAATGCGATTGGGGTGGCTAAAAAGCTCAGCAGTACAGGCATCCATGTATTGCAGCAAGTTGCACCGGGTACTGTAGCGAAGGATGAGCACAGTGCAAAATCAGGGCAAATTATTGAAGGTCAGGCACGTAGTTTTAGTGCTTTTCAAGCGCGTCAGTATGACAATCCTCAACACATGCTCAGACAGCATGTGCCACAAGTTTCACGTCAGCTTTTAGGACGTCACTATAATCGCGTCAATCAGGTAGCGAGTTTTGTGTCGCCCGATTTTTCCGACAAAATTTCAGATTATTTATTTGATCAGCTGAATAGTTTTACCTCCAATATTAGCTCTGTTGATGATGTGCTTGATCAAGCAGGTGTGCGCGATTTAGAAGAATTGACTCAAGATGTAGATCGTTCTAAACGAATTAGTCAGGCACTTGCAGAACAAAATAAATGGATTGCATCACTGCAAGGCGCATTGACAGGTGCAACAGGAGTAATCGGTTCAACCATTGATGTGCCTGCATCTATTGTGATGTCTTTACGTACCATTTATCAGGTTGGGCGTGCCTACGGTTTTGAACTGAATAAAGACACTGAGCAAGAAATTGTTCAGTTTATTTTTAAACAAATTGATTTAGGCGTCATTGCAGAAAAGCAAGCAGTGTTGATGGGGCTAAAAACCTTATCTAATATGCTGCAAACTCATGATGTGCATCAATTACAAAATATGCTCGGTTCAAGCAATGATTATGAGGTATTAAAGAAATACTTCTTAAATGAGCAAGGTCAAGTCAAATGGCCGTGGTTGAATCATGTACCTAAGTTTTCCATGTTGAATAAACTCACGCCTGTAGCAACCGCATCGGTGAGTGCGGTATATAGCTGGAAATTAGTGGAAGATGTGCATCACAAGGCACAGCAAGTATTTTCCAATGCCCGTAGCTATTTAATTCAGCATAAAGACAGCAATTTATCTGCCATTCATGCGTATGAAAAATCGTTGGAATTGCTGGCACAGGCTGCGCCTAAACTCTTAGAGCAGTTGAAGGGCAATGAAGCCAAACATGCAGAGCAAGATGCATTAGTAGAGGGGCAAGAGAGAGCAGAATCTGCGCCGTCAGATGCTTTGCTGCAAACCGTATCAGACCATGAAAGTATCAGAACGGTAAAAGTGCAGAAAAAATCGAACAAAGTGGAAACAACTGCAGCACAGCTCGATGAAAATATTCAGCAAGGTTTAGAAGAATTGGCAGATCAAATGCTAGAGCCACATGCTGAAGTTGCACCGCAAAAACCTGCTGTACCTGCAGAAGAAATTGATGAATATAGGCTGGAAGATGCTTTAGAGCCAGTGGAAGATTCAACCCAAGTGGCTGAAACTGTTTCGGAAAATCCAGTAACATCAAGTACAGAAACTGCAAAGCAGGTTACAAAAAAGCCGAGAACTCGTACAAGTACTCGCAAGCCAAAAGCTGAATAAAAACAAGTGATAAGTAGAAATTTGGTTGGTATTTTAACTGCCTATGAAATATTGACCATTTTTCTATCTTCGCTTACAATTGCATGCCCTCAAAAAGTAGTATGTTTTTGGGGCTTTTTATTAACGGGAGAATTGCCACATGGCAACAACAAATCAGTTGATCCGTAAGGGTCGTACGACTTTGGTTGAAAAATCAAAAGTTCCTGCGTTGAAGGCTTGTCCACAACGTCGTGGTGTTTGTACACGTGTTTACACAACTACACCTAAAAAACCTAACTCAGCAATGCGTAAAGTTTGCCGTGTTCGCTTAACTTCAGGTTTTGAAGTTTCTAGCTACATCGGTGGTGAAGGTCACAACCTACAAGAGCACAGTGTTGTTCTTATCCGTGGTGGTCGTGTTAAAGACTTACCAGGTGTACGTTACCATACCGTTCGTGGTTCTTTAGACTGTGCTGGTGTGAAAGATCGTAACCAGTCACGTTCTAAATACGGTGCTAAACGTCCTAAGAAATAATCTTTTAAAGATTAAGCCCTTAGTTCGTAGAACTGCAATCCTTTATCGTCTCGCTTGTCTGATTTCTGCATTTAATTTTGTGAAATTCAAGCGACGTGTAGTAAGGCCAGCGAAATGCACACGACACTTTGTGCTACGGCTGGATCACCCTGAAGTGTCATATTTATAGGTAGTTTAAAATGCCAAGACGTCGCGTAGTCGCTGCTCGTGAAATCCTTCCGGATCCTAAATTCAGCAGCCAAACAATCGCTAAATTCATGAACCACGTAATGCAAGATGGTAAAAAATCTATTGCTGAAAGTATCGTTTACGGTGCTTTAGACCGCGTTCAAGAAAAATCTAAAGTAGACCCAGTTGAATTTTTTGAAGCTACGCTTGAAAAAGTTCGTCCAATGGTCGAAGTAAAAGCACGCCGTGTTGGTGGTGCTACTTATCAAGTTCCTATGGAAGTACGCCCATCCCGTCGTACTGCTTTAGCGATGCGTTGGTTGGTAGATGCTGCTGCTAAGCGTTCTGAAAAAACTATGGCGTTACGTCTTGCTGGCGAGTTGCTTGATGCATCTGAAGGTAAAGGCGCGGCGATCAAAAAACGTGAAGATGTGCACCGTATGGCTGAAGCCAACAAAGCCTTCTCTCACTACCGTTTCTAAGCGGATAAAACAGGCCCTAATCAGGAGGGTGATGAATCGGTTGTCACTGAATTGTCATCAAATCGCTTTAAGTTGCTAGGCAGCTTAAAGCGTCCTGTTTTAAACAACAAAATTTAGGAATGCTAGAAATCATGGCACGTCAAACCCCAATTTCTCGTTACCGTAACATTGGTATCTCTGCGCACATCGATGCGGGTAAAACAACAACTTCAGAACGTATTTTGTTCTATACAGGTGAAAGTCACAAACTTGGTGAAACTCACGAAGGTTCAGCAACAACTGACTGGATGGAACAAGAGCAAGAACGTGGTATTACTATTACCTCAGCAGCTGTAACATGCTTCTGGAAAGGTATGGGTAACCAGTTTGACCAACACCGTATTAACGTAATTGACACCCCAGGACACGTTGACTTCACAATTGAAGTTGAGCGTTCTATGCGTGTTCTTGACGGTGCATGTATGGTTTACTGTGCTGTAGGTGGTGTACAACCTCAGTCTGAAACTGTATGGCGTCAAGCAAACAAATATAAAGTACCTCGTTTAGCGTTCGTGAACAAAATGGATCGTACAGGTGCAAACTTCTTCCGCGTTGTTGAACAAATGAAAACTCGCTTGGGTGCAAACCCAGTGCCTATCGTTGTTCCAGTGGGCGCAGAAGACACATTCACAGGTGTTGTTGACTTAATCGAAATGAAGTCAATCATCTGGGATGAAGCTTCACAAGGTATGAAATTTGAATATGGTGAGATTCCAGCTGACCTTCAAGCAACTGCTGAAGAATGGCGTACGAACATGGTTGAAGCTGCTGCAGAAGCATCAGAAGAACTCATGGACAAGTACCTAGAAAATGGCGAACTTTCTAAAGAAGAAATCGTTGCTGGTTTACGTCAACGTACATTAGCGGGTGAAATTCAACCTGCAATGTGTGGTTCGGCGTTCAAAAACAAAGGTGTTCAACGTATGTTGGACGCAGTAATTGAATTCTTACCTGCACCAACTGACGTTGAAGCGATCAAAGGTATCTTAGACGACAAAGACGAAACTGAAGGTTCTCGTGAAGCGTCTGACGAAGCTCCTTTCGCAGCGTTAGCGTTCAAAATCATGAACGACAAATTCGTTGGTAACTTAACGTTCGTACGTGTTTACTCTGGTGTTCTTAAAGCGGGTAGCCCGGTTTATAACCCAGTGAAAATGAAGCGTGAGCGTATTGGTCGTATCGTACAGATGCACGCAAATGACCGTCACGACATCGAAGAAATTCGTGCAGGTGACATCGCAGCGTGTGTAGGTCTTAAAGATACAACCACTGGTGATACATTATGTGACGAAAACCACGTAATTACACTAGAGCGTATGGAATTCCCAGAGCCAGTAATTGCATTGGCTGTTGAACCTAAAACTAAAGCTGACCAAGAAAAAATGTCAGTTGCTTTAGGTCGCTTGGCGAAAGAAGATCCATCATTCCGCGTTCGTACAGACGAAGAATCTGGTCAAACGATCATTGCGGGTATGGGCGAGCTTCACCTTGACATCATCGTTGACCGTATGAAGCGTGAATTCAACGTAGAAGCGAACATTGGTAAACCAATGGTTGCATACCGCGAAACGATCAAAAAGACGATTGAGCAAGAAGGTAAATTCGTACGTCAAACTGGTGGTAAAGGTAAATTCGGTCACGTATTCGTACGTTTAGAGCCGCTTGATCCTGAAGCTGGTAAAGACTACGAATTCGCTGAAGAAGTTGTAGGTGGTGTAGTACCTAAAGAGTTCTTCGGTGCAGTAGACAAAGGTATCCAAGAACGTATGAAGAATGGTGTCTTGGCTGGTTACCCAGTTGTAGGCATTAAAGCGACATTATTCGACGGTTCTTACCACGATGTCGACTCTGACGAATTATCGTTCAAAATGGCGGGTTCTTACGCATTCCGTGACGGTTTCATGAAAGCAGATCCTGTTCTTCTTGAGCCAATCATGAAAGTTGAAGTAGAAACTCCAGAAGACTACATGGGCGATATCATGGGTGACTTAAACCGTCGTCGTGGTATGGTTCAAGGTATGGACGACTTACCTGGTGGTACTAAAGCAATTCGTGCAGAAGTTCCACTTGCAGAGATGTTTGGTTACGCAACACACATGCGTTCTATGTCTCAAGGTCGTGCGACTTACTCTATGGAATTTGCTAAATATGCTGAAACTCCACGTAACGTGGCAGATGGCATCATTGCTAAATTCCAGTCTGGTGGTAAAAAAGGTGACGACGAGTAATCTTTCGATTACTATAAGCGCAAACTAATTCATAGTTAAAAAACCTAATGCTCATGGAGTGATCCTCCATGAGTTGTTTTAAAAAGGAAGATCTCATGGCTAAGGCTAAGTTCGAACGTAATAAGCCACACGTTAACGTGGGCACAATCGGTCACGTTGACCATGGTAAAACAACTTTAACAGCTGCGATTGCTACAGTATGTGCACGTAAGTTTGGTGGTGAAGCGAAAGATTACGCTGCTATCGACTCTGCACCAGAAGAAAAAGCACGTGGTATTACAATTAATACTTCTCACGTAGAATACGATTCTCCAACTCGTCACTACGCGCACGTAGACTGCCCAGGCCACGCCGACTATGTTAAAAACATGATCACTGGTGCTGCTCAGATGGACGGTGCGATCCTTGTTTGTTCAGCGACTGATGGTCCAATGCCACAAACTCGTGAACACATCCTTCTTTCTCGTCAGGTAGGTGTACCTTACATCATCGTATTCTTAAACAAATGCGATATCGTAGACGACGAAGAGTTAATTGAATTAGTTGAAATGGAAGTTCGTGAACTTCTTTCTACTTACGACTTCCCAGGCGACGACACTCCAGTAATCCGTGGTTCAGCACTTGCTGCACTTAACGGTGAATCAGGTCAATATGGCGAAGATGCTGTAGTTGCTCTTGTTGAAGCGCTTGATACTTACATCCCAGAGCCAGTACGTGCAATCGATCAAGCATTCTTAATGCCAATCGAAGACGTATTCTCTATTTCTGGTCGTGGTACAGTAGTAACTGGCCGTGTAGAAACTGGTATCGTGAAAGTAGGCGAAGAAGTTGAAATCGTTGGTATCAAAGACACAGTTAAAACAACTGTAACTGGCGTAGAAATGTTCCGTAAACTTCTTGACGAAGGTCGTGCGGGCGAGAACTGTGGTGTTCTTTTACGTGGTACTAAGCGTGAAGACGTACAACGTGGTCAAGTACTTGCTAAGCCAGGTACAATCAAGCCACACACTAAATTCGATGCGGAAGTATACGTACTTTCTAAAGAAGAGGGTGGTCGTCACACTCCATTCCTTAACGGTTACCGTCCACAATTCTATTTCCGTACAACTGACGTAACTGGTGCAATCCAGTTGAAAGAAGGCGTTGAAATGGTAATGCCAGGTGACAACGTTGAAATGTCAGTAGAATTAATCCACCCAATCGCAATGGACCCAGGTCTACGTTTTGCGATCCGTGAAGGTGGTCGTACTGTAGGTGCTGGTGTTGTTGCTAAAGTAACAGCATAATCACTTTATAGTGTGAAAAAGCGCTCCATTTGGGGCGCTTTTTTTATGGCTGTATTTTGTGTGCTAGTTTCCAGATGGATGAAAGCTTGTCCTACTGTATTGATGGATGAAATAGCTGTTCTTTAAACCTTGAATCAATCTAAAACCATTTTATGAACATTCTTTTGCTGCGGTTTAGTTGCTTTTTTTCTCTTACATCATAAAAATAATTTTGCTGTCTAATTATTCTTGCTCTTACGTCATAAAAAATCATCGTCTATTTTTTTACTCTTGCGTCGTAAAAATAATTTCATTGTCTATTTTTTACTCTTGCGTCGTAAAAATAATTTCACTTATCATTATTTTTTATTCCTCATGTCCTGAACTGACAACTCACTGTCCTTAACTGCACTTAAATACCGCACAGAAAACCGTAATATGAACTCATACCGAAAAATAAAAAATATAGCGGGTTACAGGAAATGAATGACTTCATTGTTGTAACCTCAGGAGTGAGCAACATGAATGCTAAAGTGAGTATTAGTGAACGTGCAGGGGCGAGTTTTCCTGTCCGTCGAATGAATTTCAACTTTGATGCTGTACCTGAATATTGGATGAATGGTAATGCAGGTCTAACGCATTTTATGACTGCATTATCTGCGTTATTTCCCGCAGGTGAGAAGTTCTTTATAGACAGTGTGCGTGCTGTGCGTTATCACCCAATGCTGAAAGACAATGCAGATTTACAGAAAGAAATCAGTGCATTTATTGGACAAGAAGCCATGCACACGCATGAGCATGTCGGTTTTAATGCCTCTGCACAGAAATTTGGGCATGATGTTGATACTTTGGATTGTTATACAGATACTGTGATTCAAACTACACGCAAATTTATGGCAAAGTTGGCTAAACCGATTGGCATTACACAGAAAATGGTAGATTTAACTGCGACCACTGCGCTAGAACATTTCACAGCTACGATTGCCTCACAATTATTGACCAATTCACATATTCAAGAATTGATGACCGATGACACCATGAAAACTATGTGGTTGTGGCATGCGATTGAAGAAAACGAACATAAAGCTGTTGCGTATGATGTATTTGAAGGTGTGTTTGGCAAAGGTCTGAAAGCCTATGCACTACGTACAAGTTCTTTGGTTATTTCGATGCTGACTTTATTTTTTGTACAAAACTATTTTTTGTGGCGTTTACTAAAACAAGACAAGCAGTTGAATTTGGAAAATTTACGCATGATTTATCGTTATGCCTATAGTCCATCTAAAGGGATTATTACAGGCATGGGCAAAGAAATGTTGTTCTATTTCAAACCGAATTTTCATCCTAACGATTTTGATACCACAACATTATTAAATACTTGGAAAGCTAAATTAGGCTTTTAAACTTTTCCTTTTGGTCAGGCAACGTAAGTTGCCTTTTTTTTTGCTCGATTTTTTTGTCGTGAAATCTATAATGCCTACATCTTAGAACAGCACAAGATCATTTCTTATGATTCGTTTAATGCAAGCCCATGATGTCGCCGATGTGGTTGCGATTGAAAATTTGGTACAAAGTCATCCGTGGAGTGCCAAACAATTTGCCGAAGCGGTAGAGAGTTATCACAGTACCGTGATTGAACATGCAGGGAGAGTGGTGGGTTTTTGTATTTTGCAACCTGTGTTGGATGAAGCAAATTTGTTGTTGATGGCGGTGCATCCAAGTCAGCAAGGCAAAGGTTTAGGTTATCAACTGCTAGAACATTCTATTGCAGGTTTGAAAAACCAACCTGTGCAGATTTTTTTAGAAGTACGCGAAAGTAATTTAGCTGCGATAGCCCTGTATGAAAAGTCAGGTTTTCATCAAATTGATTTACGTAAAAATTATTATCCTAAAACGGATGGCACACGGGAGCATGCCATTATTATGGTGAAATCTTGTAGCGATGATTTTGCCAGTTTGTTTAAGTGAATCTGATCGATGCAAAAATCAGTATTGCATCATTACATTTTTATTTGATGATGGAGTTATTCCAGCCTAAGGGCAGCGTGGTCATTAAGGAGTTTCCCAATTGCTGCACCTCATCGGTATTTAGGCTGCGGTTAATGCGTCGCCATTGACCATCAAGCAGTAGCTCAAGGGGCACATATTGCGATTTATAGTTCATTTTATTGGAATGTGGTACCCAATAACCTAAGTAAACATATTGCAGTCCCAAATGCTGTGCCTGTTCAATTTGTTTTAATACCGCAAATGTTCCGAGTGAGCGACGACTTTCGTCTGGGTCAAAAAAGGTATAGACCGCAGAAATACCATCATCTAAATAATCACAGGTCGATACTGCAATTAAGCGATCATCTTGCCAAACCTCTAAAAAGAAGCTGCTGGTACAACTGTGGATTAGGAATTTTTCAAATTGGTCACGGCTGGCAGGGAACATATCGCCATCGGCATGTCGTTCATTGATATAGCGTTCATACAGCGCATAATGCAAATCACCTGCATCTTGTGGCTTGGTGATTTTGATCTGTAAATCGTGATTGCGTTTCCAAGCTTTCTTTTGCGTGCTGTTCATTTTAAATTCAGCGACAGGAATACGTGAAGAAAGGCATTGGCGGCACAAATGGCATTCAGGACGATAGACAAAATCGCCACTGCGACGAAAACCGACCCGAGAGAGTTCAGACAAAGTCAGCACATCAATTTTATGTGCAGGGTCTAAAAAAACCATCCGCGCAGATTTTTCGGGTAAATAGCTGCAATCATGCGGCGGAGTAATGTAATACTGCAAATCATTTAGCAGGGATTTTGGGTGATATGAATTCATTTTCAAGATCCCTCTCTGTTATTGTCATTCAAATAGGCGCGCATACTGCGCTATTGTTTTACTTGAAAATACACTGTCCTGATATTTTTTCCAATTGATTGCAGGCTGTTTTACAACATCTTGTAACGATTTAAGATAGTCTTGGCGAGAAAGTGTACATGCGCCCAGACTAATTAAATGATCATTGACCAATTGACAGTCAATCCAAGGCAATTGTTGTTCTTGTCCGAGCAGCATCAAACTATAAAATGCCATTTTAGATACATCAGTGCGATGGCTAAACATGGACTCGCCAAAACAGCCCTTGCCAATGCTGCCCCCATACAAACCGCCGACCAAAAGATCTTGCTCCCAAACTTCGACACTGTAGCCATAACCTGCTGCAAAAAGCTGACAATACCCTTGAATGATCTCTTCAGAAATCCAAGTTTCATTGGCGTAGCTACGGGGCAAGGCACAATTGCGAATCACCTGTTCAAAGGCGTGATTGACAGTAATGCGATAATCCATTTTTCTCATGTTACGGATTAAAGATTTACTGGGCTGATAATATTGCGGAATAATCACACAACGCGGTTCAGGACTCCACCAGCAAATAGGATCACCTTCTGAAAACCATGGAAATAAGCCATGTGTATAGGCTTCATAGAGCGTAGAAGGGGAGAGGTCTGCACCTACACAAATCAAGCCTTCACCCTCAGGATCGACTTCAATGGGATCGGGGAAAATGAATTGTGAAGCCGGGAGCGTGTGCATATCAATTGCCGTATGAAGTTTTACGATGAACTTGATTTCATCATACCTAAAAATGCCGTGATAAAAAAACCGCTCAAGGAGAGCGGTCTTTAAACTTGGTCACTAAATTATTCACCAAGTGCATCTAAATATTTTTCTGCATCCAAAGCTGCCATACAACCTGAACCTGCAGAAGTAATCGCTTGGCGATAAATTGAATCGGCCACATCACCTGCAGCAAATACGCCAGCCACAGAAGTTTGAGTCGCATTGCCTGAAGTGCCGCTTTGTACTTGGATATAACCATCACGCAAGTTCAATTGACCTTCGAACATGCCTGTATTCGGTTTGTGACCAATCGCAATGAATAAGCCAGACACATCAACAATTTGAGTAGAGCCATCAGTGGTTGATTTTAAACGTACTGAAGTTACGCCTGTGTTGTCGCCCAAGACTTCATCAACTTGGTTATTCCAAAGAATACTGATTTTGCCTTCTTTTTCTTTGGCAAATAAATGATCTTGCAAGATTTTTTCAGAGCGAAGTGAATCACGACGATGCACCAATGTCACGTGTGATGCAATGTTAGACAGGTATAATGCTTCTTCAACAGCCGTGTTACCACCACCAACGACCATCACTTTTTGGTTTTTGTAGAAGAAACCATCACAGGTAGCACAAGCACTTACGCCTTGACCCATAAATGCTGCTTCAGATTCTAAACCTAAATATTGTGCAGTCGCACCTGTGCAAATGATTAAAGCATCACAGGTAAATTCTTCCATATCACCTTTCAGTACAAATGGGCGCACATTCAGGTTTACTTCATTGATATGGTCATACACGATTTCTGTGCCAAAGCGTTCCGCATGAGCTTGCATACGTTCCATTAACGCTGGGCCTGTTAAACCTTCAGGATCACCTGGCCAGTTATCAACTTCCGTAGTTGTGGTGAGTTGACCACCCAATTGTAAGCCTGCAATTAAAGTCGGTTTTAAGTTGGCACGTGCAGCATATACTGCAGCACTATAACCTGCAGGGCCTGAACCTAAAATAATTAAACGTGAGTGACGAGCGCTCATGCACAGCATCCTTTTTTTATTTAGAAATTTATGGAATTATACGTGAAACAGGATGAGTTTGCTGTGTGATTAAAGTTGATATTACTGATCATGTAAATCGATTTGAGCTATATAGAAAAAGTTAACAACACACTTCAATAATCTTGCATCTTTTTCTAGGCAACACATGCATAATAGAAGGTCTGTTATAATTTATAGCTTGCTGTGTGGTGAAGCTTGCATCGTGAAATGCAACTTAAATGACACAGCTAAATGAAATACAGACGCTCCGAATCAGGTGGCTTTTTAAGACCATCGAACAAACAAAAAACATTGATGAAGAATTGGCGACAGGACAATATATGACTGCGGTGTCGGGTGCTTATGCACATCGCTTAATAGCGACATTATTTTTGGTCTCTTTTGGAATATATCTGTTCCTTGCAACGGTGACCTATACTCCATTTGACCCAGGTTGGATGCACATTTCCAGTGACACCCAACAGGTTTCAAATGCGAGTGGAATCGCAGGTGCGTGGATTGCCGATTTACTGTTTGGCTTTTTAGGTTGGGCGAGTCTGCTTCTTCCTGCTTATTTTTTTATTGAAGCCTTACAAGTCTGGTGGCCACGTAGTTTTTTAAACCGACCATTTCGTTATGCTGCACAATTCTTCATTTTATTGGCAACAGCAAGTTTGCTGTATTTATTTTGGCAAGTACCTGCCGATACGTTAGACAATGCCTCAGGCGGCATCATTGGTTTTGAACTTGGGAAAAGTTTATCGCAAATTTTAACCATTTATGGAGCAACACTTTTTTTAGTCGTCTTTTGGATTTTCTTATTTACCCTCGCATTTGGGGTGAAGTGGAACAGAACGTGGGCAACTTTAAAAGCTACACCTGCTTATCTGCAAGATTTGTTCTATCGCAATGTACCTGAAGCAGAATCTGACTTTGACCGTTCTACACCACAGGTGAAAAAGACCGTTGTCGCTGCTGCACCTGTGGTTGCTGTTGAAGTGGCATCAACTGATTTAGAAGCAGCAAGTGAACCCGTGGTTGCACAGGCGAAAGAAGCTGAAACAACTGCACCACATCCTGCGGCAGAGCGTATGTTTAATCACATGCAGCAACGTGAAGAAGAAGAGCAACAGGCGCAGCAACAGCTATTGGTGCAAGATGAAATTGATGATGTTGAGTTAGAAAAAACCATCGAAAAGGCGCATCGCTTAGAACAAGACAGCCAGCGTATTGTTGCGACAGGCGAAGTGTGGCGTGCTTTACAAGAAAATACCGACAGTCAGCATAACCAAGACATTCATGCATTATTACGTGCTTCTGAAGAACCAGAGCCACATCTACAATCGAATCCTTTTGATGAAGTGCGTCCTGCATCTACGGCATCTCAAGCCACTGCAAAATCTTCGTTAGATTGGGATGATGATCAAATTTTTGATGAATTGCTCGCAGCAGTTCCGCAAGGCAAAGCTGCAAGTGATTTACACAGCCCATTCCAAAACAGCGAGGCAATGGATACTTTAGATGAGTCTGTGACCCAGCAAGAAACAGTGCATCCGCACTCGAATCCTACGGCTCACAATTTTAACGATGATCTCAGCAGATTTGAGTCAGATTTTAACCCGCCATCGTCAAGTGCTTCGAATACGCAAAATCATGCTGTACGCCAAGAGCGCCATTTGCAGCATGATTTAGACAGTTTAGATGACTTGTTGGTGGATGATCTTTTGGGTGATGAGTTACAGCAAGATGCATTTCAAGATCAAGCGCCTGTAGCGCGTAGTACCAGTAGCTATGCACAAAGTTCTGCTTTTGTTCAGGCACCTATTCAGACGGCAGCCACTGCCGCAGTGATGGCAAACGCAGCGACTGCTACACAGGCTGAACAAGCAGAAAAAGTGGCGTTATCCAAAGAAGCATTTATCGAAGCTTGGCAGGAAACCGCAGGCAAACCACTAGACGAAGATGACTTTGATTTTGATGCGCCGCTGACCGATGCACATGGTCGTCCGATGTCACGCGCCATGCAGGTTGCAGAAAAACGTCGTGATTTATCGCCATTACCGGGTTTGGACTTGCTCGATAAAGTCGATCCAAACAAAAAAGTGAACTTCACCGCAGAACAATTATCGCGCTTGTCGGAATTGCTGGAAATTAAATTACAGGAATTTAATGTCAAAGCCAAAGTGGTTGAAGCACAGCCTGGTCCTGTCGTGACCCGTTTTGAGCTGGATTTGGCACCTGGGGTCAAAGCTTCAAAAGTAACCAATATTTCTCGTGACTTGGCGCGTTCAATGTCGATGGCATCGGTACGTGTGGTCGAAGTGATTCCAGGCAAACCGTATATTGGCATTGAAGTACCGAATAGTTCACGTGAAATGGTACGTTTGATTGAGTTATTACAAACGCCTGCTTTTGAAGATCCAAACGGCATTTTATCTATGGCGATGGGGAAAGACATTTCAGGCAATCCTGTGATTACTGAATTGGGCAAAGCACCACACATGCTCGTAGCAGGGACAACGGGTTCAGGTAAATCAGTGGCAGTGAACTCGATGATTTTGTCGATGTTGCTGAAATACAAGCCTGATCAATTACGCTTAATTTTGATTGACCCGAAACAATTGGAACTCGCCAACTATAACGATATTCCACACTTATTGACGCCTGTAGTGACTGATATGAAAGATGCCGTCAGCGCTTTAAATTGGTGTGTCAATGAAATGGAACGTCGTTATAAGCTAATGTCTTTCCTGAAAATTCGTAAATTAAGCGACTATAACCGTAAGGTTGAAGAATCTATTGCCAATGGTGAAGATTTAATTGATCCAACTTGGAAGCCGGGAGATTCAGCAACGCAAGAACGTGCACCGCGTTTAACACCATTGCCATCTATTGTGATTGTGGCAGATGAGTTTGCCGACATGATCATGCAAGTGGGCAAGAAAGCGGAAGAAATGATTACCCGTTTGGCACAAAAATCACGTGCAGCAGGGATTCACTTACTCTTAGCAACTCAGCGTCCATCGGTGGATGTGATCACAGGTCTAATTAAAGCCAACATTCCAACCCGTGTAGCTTTGCGTGTGAACTCGAAAATTGACTCACGTACTATCTTGGATGCGGGCGGTGCAGAAGACCTGCTTGGTCATGGTGATATGCTATTTTTAGGGCCGGGTAAAATTGAGCCAGAACGTGTGCATGGCGCATTTATTTCGGATGATGAAGTCAACCGTATTTGTGATGCGTGGCGTGAGCGTGGCGATCCTGACTATGTCGATGAAATCTTGACGCCATTTGATGAAGAACCATCTTCACGTGGTTTTGAAGATGGTGAAGGCAGTCCAGACCGTGATGTGTTGTATGATCAGTGTGTAGCATTTGTTTTGGAAACACGTAAAGTGTCGACCTCATCTTTACAGCGCAAATTTAGCTTGGGCTATAACCGTGCGGCACGTATTGTCGATCAGATGCAAGAGCAAGGCATTGTGAGCGAGCAAGGAGCAAATGGGAAACGTGAAATTTTAGTGTAAAGCTTTCACTTTCTGTTTGATTTTGAATCAAGTAGTGCTATAAAAAAATCCCGCAATTCAATTGCGGGATTTTTTCTTTTTACACTCAATCTTTTTGGCTGAATTTAGCCAGAGATTGTGTTTAAACAGTTTAAGCAAACTTGGCTAAAACTGCTAAAAAACCATCTTTTTGACGTGGAAATTCAGCAATCACATCGTGAATACGCTGACCTTCAGGATTAGTGGCATTGACATCGCGACCATCGGCAACAAATTGTGTCAATAGACGTTCATAGTCACTTGGACGCATGTGTTTAAATGCGTGATAGAGTACGTGAAAATCTGCATTCACACCTGCAGGTGGAAGTTGATTCAAATAGGCAAATACACGTTCATCCGACCATGCTTCGTTAAAGGTCGCAGGTTGAGATAATGCCATGGCAATCTCCTTTATATTCTTTTGAAAAAAATAGGGCAAAATAACTAGTGTTATTTTGCCCTGATTCAATTTGCTTGACTAATCAGTATTCAGATTATCGCTCTTCAGGCAAATTGATATTCATTTCCAACATTTCAATATTGGCTTCTGAACGCACAGACATTTGAATATGTTGTTCATCGACACCACGCACGTAGCGATTTACCACTTGCATGATTTCTTTTTTCATCTGATCAATTTTGTCTTGGCTTAAGCGTTTACCTAGACCTTGTTCAGAAGCAACAATCACTTTTAAGCGATCTTTTGCTGTTTGTGCGCTAGATGGCTTGTCTTCACCGCTAAATAATTTGCTCCAAAATCCTGCCATGTCTACGCTCCAAATAATCGTGCTAACCAACCTTTCGGTTTTGTTTCAATATGACGAAACGGACGTTCTTCACCCAAGAAACGTGCAACTAAGTCATCATACGCCTGACCTGCAGCAGCATCGCTATACAGAATGACAGGTTTACCTTCGTTAGATGCTTGAAGTACGCTCTTACATTCAGGAATCACGCCTAAAGTTGGTACACGTAAAATATCTTTAGAAATGTCGTCAATGGTCAGCATTTCTTGTTTATCGGCACGTTCTGGGTTGTAACGTGTAATACACAAGTGCTTACGCACACGACCTTCATTTTGTTCTACTTTTTTGGTTTTGCTGTCAAGCATACCAATAATACGGTCAGAGTCACGTACTGAAGAAATTTCAGGGTTAGTCACAATAATCGCTTCATCGGCATGGTACATTGCAAGAATGGCACCGCGCTCAATCCCTGCAGGTGAGTCGCAAATAATGTAATCAAACTCTTGTGCCAACTCATCCATAATACGTGCCACACCTTCATCGGTGAGGGCATCTTTATCACGGGTTTGTGAAGCTGGAAGAATATAAAGGTTTTCGATATCTTTATCGCGAATTAATGCTTGTTGTAAACGCGCTTCATTATTTAATACATTCACAAAATCATAAACAACGCGACGTTCACAACCCATAATTAAGTCAAGGTTACGTAAACCCACGTCAAAATCGATAACAACAGTTTTGTGACCACGTAGGGCTAAACCTGTTGCAAAAGATGCACTTGTAGTGGTTTTACCTACGCCACCTTTGCCTGATGTTACGACAACAATTTTCGCCACCGAATCCACTCCTGTTATGGTTTAAATTCCCCTATATTTTTTCGGGGATTTTTGGTGATTATTTATACATTAAAATTGTAGAGCTTCAAATACAAGCTCTTGGTTATCATTTAAGTAAATATGCACAGGTTTTTTAGTCACATGCTGAGGAATATCGTCCGCCACGCAATACGTGCCTGCAATAGATACCAATTCTGCTTCTAGGGAATGACAGAAAATTCGTGCCGCAATATTCCCGCCCGCGCCGGCAATGACTCTACCACGTACACTACCATAAATATGTATATTTCCTGAAGCAATCACTTCAGAACCGCTGTTGATGCCTGCGGTTAAAATAATGTCGCCCTGATGTTGTACCAAGCATTGACCTGTACGCAAAATTTCATCGTGATAAGACGTAATATGCGCTACAGCAGGTGTAGTTTCAGCAACTTGATTTTCCGTCTGTTGCTGTTCTGCCGCAGGTTCAGGTTTTACTTCAACCACTTGTTCTTTGGTGGCTTTCACTTCCTGCAATGGACGGTCTTGCGGGATGACAGGGAACTGAATAGCACGTGCCTGATCTGCCATAATGCCTTCAGTCACAGCAATTGGCTGTGCTTCTAGGCTAATTAGCAATTGAATTAGCGCAATCAATTCTTGTTCGACTGAACTTTCAATGACCACCAAAACCCCTGGTGGAAATGATTTTTGCAACATTGGGCTTAGTTGCTGGCGGATCGCATCATGATCATTGGTGTCTAAGCTAATGCGAATCGCATTGACCAATCTGCCTTTTATCCGTATGTCAGCCATAATAATTCCTTAACACTTCTAACTTTGCTGGTTGTTGAAGTCATCTTATAAATAGAGCAAATCCTAGAACAAATTGGGTGAATTCTCTAGTTCAGTTACTAAAAATATTTCACATTGTTTTAGCTAAAATTATCGAAAGACCTTTATGAAATATCGTGTTGTTGTCCTTCATTTAAAATTTGTTGCCATTGTTTAACTTTTACTTGTTTGCGAATTGCTTCTAAACTTTCAAATATCGCTGATTCCACTAATTTATCAATATGCTGATTATGTTCAATCTCAATCTGACTAATTTTTTCAGCAATCATTTGATAAGTTGGATTTTGTACTTGTTGATGCTGCTGTGCAAAAGGTTCAATTAAACCTTGGGTGATATTTTCGCCCAATCGTTGTCCGATACTTTGAATTTGCTGTTCAATACGTCCACCGACCAATGGAATCAGGCGCAGCAATTGCGTCAGTTCAGGCGTATCTTCAATGGCTTGATTCACCACCAACCCGACATTTTTCGCAATCATGTGACGCTGCATTTGTAATTCTTTGCCTAAGGATTCCTGCAAAATATCGGCTAGGGCAATCGCGAGTAATTGACGATGATGCTCGACCAAATCATCAATAAATTGTTTGTGAGTGGTACTGGTGGTCAATTCACGTTGCACACCATTAAGTACTGTGAGCACCACACGGCTACTCAGTTCTTCCATTAGCAAGTTGTAGTAAAAGTTGCCGCGTTTATACCAACTGTCTGGAATGACTTTATAGCCATGGCTATGCAGGTTGTAACCAATCGCGATGGCACGTAATAAACGTAAAAAACGCAATTGCGGAATAATTGCAAGAATTTCATACCAGTGAATAAACGGGAAAAACCACCAACGCTGATGATGTTTGAAAATAATTGCAATACCCCAACGCACGCCCAACTCTACAATTAAAAACGTGGTAAACCAGCCTTCGGTAATCACCACCCAAGGGCGCAATTCTATTCGATAAAACTGTAAAATTTCAGGTAGACAAATAAAATCGAACAACCATTCGCCAAAATCACTCATTAAAATGGCATTGGCACTTAAACAGAACAAGTTAAAGATGATTAAACCCATCAAAAACAAGTCATAAGCCAAGGCAATTTTCCATCCCCATGAATCTTTACGCAGGGGATGAAAAGAGGATTTGATGACAGGTTCTTCAGACTTTTTCATGGCGTACCTGAATGGTTATGCAGTCGGAGCTGCAAGTTTTTGTTGCATGCTTTCAATCAATTGATCTTTTTCCAGCCACAGTTCATGCACCCATTGCTGAAAACGCTCACGATATTCAGCATCATCTTCGTAATTGCCGCCCAACACCCAATCTGGAATATTAATTTTGCGTAAATTCACCGCAATGCGCGGCACCTCACCTAACCAAAACTCGCTATAGCCCGGCACGCCATCTGGGTACACAATGGTCATATCTACCAAGGCATCAATTTGATCACCCAAAATATTCAATGCCAAAGCTAAACCACCAGCTTTTGGCTTTAATAAATGTTGATAAGGCGATTGTTGTTGATCATGTTTTTCTTGGGTAAAGCGTGTGCCTTCTAAATAATTCAGCAGGGTAAAGGGCTGACTTAATAACTGTTGGCAGGCTTTACGCGCTTCTTCCATATCGTGGTCTTTCAGCTCAGGTTTTTTGGCAATTTGTGCTTTGCTGTGACGCTTCATCATTGGGAAGCCTAAAATTTTAAAGGCTTGTCCTACAAAGGGAATAAAGATCAGTTCCCACTTGGTAAAAAAGCGGGTCAATGGCATACGGGTTAAGCCAAAATACTGATTTACTGTGGTATCGACCCAACTTTGATGGTTACAGGTCATGAGATAACGACCTTGCATGCTCAGTTGCAAATCTTCATCAATGCTGATATCCCATTGGGTATTGGGTAATACATGATCAATCAGCCAGTTGTTTACACTGAGCCAACTGTTGGTAATTTGAATATTGGTTTCATCGACCTTACGTGACTGCTTTAACAGTTTGGTCAAGCCCAGCGCCAACACAGGTGGACCGTGAAAAAATGTACTGCCAGTAATGACTGTACCCACGGTGAGTCCTTTTGTGATTTTTTTTAATAAAGGGTGTTTTTTAGCTTGCGATGACATAAAAATCGGTCCTGAAGAAAAATCGTCCAATGCGTCACATATTGATTTATAGACTCAATATAAATGTTGTTTTTAAAATAAAAAAGTGTTGAAGTGAAAGTGTGTAGAAATTGTGATGAAGTTATACCAAGATTTGTACACGATCATGAAGATTTGTAAGCAAAAGTTTTTTTATTAACAAAAAATCAATGGTCTAAGTCTATTTTTTCATTCAATATTTGCATCATACAACAAAACACAAAGTAAGGAGGCATGCCATGCGTGCATTAGCAATTTCGGCAGCAGTCGTAGGGGCAATGGTTTTAACTGGTTGTCAAACGACTGGTAACAACCTTGGTGGTATGGAATATGACAAAACTGCGTTAGGCACAGTAATTGGTGCTGCTGCAGGTTATGGGGTCTCTAAAAGTAACGCAAATACAAGTGCACAAAACAACCGTGCTGCAGCAATTGGTGCTGTAGTTGGTGCTGCTGCGGGTGTTTATCTTGACAATAAAGAAAAACAACTTCGTCAACAAATGGCTGGTACAGGCGTAGAAGTAAACCGTAATGCCGATGGTTCTGTTGGCTTGATCATGCCGGGTAACATCACGTTTGATACTAACAAATCAAACATCAAACCAAACTTCTATTCTACCTTGGACAAAGTAGCGCAAACGCTAACCCAAGATAACAAGAGCGGTATTTTGGTAACAGGTTTTACTGACAGCACTGGTAACGACGCAATCAACATTCCATTGTCACAAGCACGTGCACAATCGGTTGCAAACTACTTGGCTAGCCGTGGTGTATCAACTTCACGTATTAATGCACAAGGTCACGGTGCTGCAAACCCAATCGCATCGAATGCTACTGCAGAAGGTCGTGAGCAAAACCGTCGTGTAGAAATCAGCATTTATGCAATCCAATAATCTGGCATTGTATAGATTGTAAAGAACCGCCTTCGGGCGGTTTTTTTATGCAAGCAATTTCTAGGGTCTACTCAGCAAATAGACAATGACGTCTAAAGTAGCATTTTAGATTAGTCATCTTTGGCGGAGATGACTATAATCGAGCTCGAACCGAAATAGAGGAAATACTATGACACTGGCAAGTCAGTTAAACGACAAGCAACTTGAAGCGATGAAATACACTCAAGGACCCTTGTTAGTGCTTGCAGGTGCAGGTTCAGGCAAAACTTCGGTGATTACCCGAAAAATTGCCTATTTGGTTAAGCATTGCGGGATTCCTGCGCATCGTATTACAGCGATGACTTTTACCAACAAAGCAGCACGAGAAATGAAAGAGCGTGTGACCAAATTGTTGTCACGTGAAGAAGCTAAAGGATTATCGGTTTCGACTTTCCACACCTTTGGTCTGAATTTATTACGTCATGAATTAAAACACACGCCGTTAAAAGCCAACTTCTCTATTTTAGATGCCGATGACTGCAAACGTATTCTGATGGATTTAATGCACCGCGATAATTTGTCGGGTGCAGAAAGCAAAGAATTGATTGCCAAAGCCATGAAGATGATTTCAGACTGGAAAAATGATCTGATTGCACCAGAGCAGGCGCATACCACCTGCGAAACGCCAGAAGACATCCAGTTTGCACATTTATATCAACTTTATGAACGTAATTTACGTGCCTATAACGCGGTAGATTTTGATGATTTAATTGTAATGCCGACACGACTTTTGCAAGAAAATGCCGAAGTGCGTGACAAGTGGCAAAACCGTGTTCGTTATTTATTGGTCGATGAGTATCAGGACACCAACACCGCACAATATATCTTGGTGAAATTACTTGTGGGCGTAATGGGGCAGTTCACTGCGGTAGGTGACGACGACCAATCGATTTACGCTTGGCGCGGTGCGAAGCCTGAAAATATGGCCTTGCTGAAAGATGATTTCCCGAATTTAAAAGTGATTAAACTTGAGCAAAACTATCGCTCGACCAGTCGCATTTTAAAAGCGGCCAACACCGTCATTGGCAATAATCCACATATTTTTGACAAAAAACTGTGGTCAGATAAAGGTCATGGTGAAGTGATTCGGGTAATTACATGCCGCAATGATGATGATGAATCAGAACGCGTGGTTAAAGACTTACTCACGCATAAACTGATGAATGGTAAAAGCTGGAAAGATTATGCAATTTTGTACCGAGGGAACTTTCAGGCACGTATTCTGGAAACCCAATTACGTCAAATGCAAATTCCTTACAAGCTTTCGGGGGGGCAGTCATTCTTCGCACGTGCTGAAATCAAAGACATCATGAGTTATTTGCGTCTGATTATTAACCCTGAAGATGACAGCGCATTCTTACGCATTATTAACACGCCTAAACGCGCGATTGGTCCTGTGACTTTGGAAAAACTAGGGCTGTTTGCACAGGAAAACCATTTGTCATTATTGGCTGCTGCAGGTGATCAGCGCCTAACCATGGCAATTCCGAAAAAAGCCACGACGCAGTTGGCAGAGTTTTCAGATTTTATTAGCAATTTTACGCGTAACTTATTGGAAGATGATGAACCTGTGCCAATCATCCGTCAAATGATGCTCGAAGCAGGTTATATCGACTACATTAAAGAGCAAGCAGCTACCCCTGCGCAGGAAAAAACCAAGCTAGATAATATCGAAGTTCTATATAGCAGCATCCAAAGTTTGATTAACCGTGCTGAAGATGTCGATGAAAAGAATATTGAAAGCGTGATTCGTAAAATGGTGCTGCTCGATATGCTCGAACAGCAACAGGAAGAAGAAGACACTGATAAAGTCAATTTACTCACCCTGCATGCGTCCAAAGGCTTGGAATTTCCGTACGTGTATTTGATTGGTTTGGAAGAAGAGCTTTTACCGCATAAAAACTCAATTGTGGCAGATACTGTCGAGGAAGAACGCCGTTTGATGTACGTGGGGATTACTCGTGCACGTCAGGGCTTAACCATTACTTTGGCAGAGCAGCGCAAAGCGGGCGGGCAAATGAAACAAATGACCCCAAGTCGTTTTTTGGATGAATTACCACAAGATGAATTGGAATGGCTCGGACGTAAGAAAAAGTTAGCCGGTGATGTCGATCCGAAATTACAGGCACAGCATTATTTAGAAAATTTACGTGCCTTAATCAAGCGCTAATTTTTTGAAAATACTTAGGGCATTGATGCAAGTACAGCATCAAATGGCACATCGAAAATCGAAAGAAAATTGAAAATTTAAAAACAGGATAAACTTCATGAAAGTTCAAGTTAAAGTCTTAGATTCACGTTTAGGCACAGAATGGCCAATGCCAACTTATGCAACCGCAGGTTCGGCAGGGTTGGACTTACGTGCTTGTGTAGACAGCAGCACCGTGATTGAGCCGGGTCAAACAGTATTGGTCAAAACAGGTTTAGCGATTTATATTCAAGATACAGGTTTTGCAGGCATGATTTTGCCGCGTTCAGGCTTGGGTCACAAACATGGCATCGTGTTGGGGAACTTGGTGGGTTTGATTGATTCAGATTATCAGGGTGAATTGATGGTTTCGGTGTGGAACCGTAGCCAAACAGCATTTAGCTTAGAACCTGGTGAGCGTTTAGCGCAATACGTTTTGGTTCCTGTGGTACAGGCCAAGTTTGAACAAGTAGATGAATTTGTTGCCACCGAACGTGGTGCAGGTGGTTTTGGGCATACGGGCAAAAACTAAGTTACTTAGGTTTCAGCCTATATCGTTTGGTAAAGTTTTATCTGAAACTTTACCAACAATTCTTGAAAAGTAACGAAAGATGTACTAATAATGACAAGTAAATCACTAGCTCTGATGAGACCATTGCACATCTATTAAAAAATCTAATTAGAATTTTCAAAATATCTCGAGCCAAGATTTATTCACTTTATGTTGGCTCATCTTTGTAGTTGTAAGCCTATGAACAATCCACAAACACTTTTTCCTCAGCATATTTTTCGCGCTTATGACATTCGTGGCAAAGAAACTGTGCTGACCGCGAAATTGGTACACGCCATTGCACAAGGATTGGTGCAACAATATCAACAAGAAAAGCAAACTCAAATTAGTATTGGTTATGATGCGCGTTTAAATAGCCCCGCTTATGCTGAAATTATGCGCCAAGTCTTTCTTGCCCATCAATTTCAAGTGACGATGGTGGGTTGTTGTTCTAGCCCGATGTTGTATTTTATGGCACGACACACGGCAGGCAATGGCATTATGCTTACGGCCAGTCATAATCCAAAATCAGACAACGGCATTAAATGGATTGTGCAGGGCGAACCGCCAACCCCTGAAATGATTCAACACGTGGCACACGATGCAGCGCCATATTATTTAAATACCGATGCAGCACCATCCATCGCCTCACAACACGCCACCAACATTTCACATGAATTTATTGAAGATGCGTGTCAGCAATATCAGCAGGCAATGTTGAACGATATTCAACTGGCGGGCACTTTTAAAGTGGTTTTAGATGGGATGTATGGTTCGGCAGGTCATTGCGCTGCTTTGGTTTTGCAAAAAATGGGCTGTGAGGTGATTGCTTTACGCTGCGAAGCCAATGGTCACTTTCCAGAACATGCACCCGATCCATCACAAGAAAAACACTTACAACATTTAAAAGCTGCGGTGCGTGAACATCAGGCGGACATTGGCATTGCTTTAGATGGCGATGGTGATCGTGTCGTCCTCTTGGATGAACATGCCAATGTGCTTTCAGCAGATCGTTTGCTGTCTTTATTTGCAGAAATGTGTTTAAAAACTCATCCTCAGCATCAAGTGGTGTTTGATGTAAAATGCTCCACTATGGTGCGCAATACCGTGCGTGATTTGGGTGGCGAAGCGGTGATGATTCGCACGGGCAGTACCTTCTTGCGGCGTTATTTGGCGCAGTCGCAAGGCAAGGCTGTGTTCGGTGGCGAATACGCAGGACATTATGTATTCAATGATGGACGTGGTTTTGGCTATGACGATGGTATTTACGCAGCGCTGCGCGTGTTGGAATATTTAAGCCACAGTAATTACAGCAGCCTTTCGGCATTGATGCAGAAATACCCTGAGCGTTGCTGCACTGAAGACACGTATATCAGCACACGGAATATTGAACCGAGTGCGGTTTTAAATGATGTTGAAAGTTCTAGCCATCGCAGTGGTGCAGAATTAAGTAAAATAGATGGTGTAAGACTTGATTTTGAAGATGGATTTGGCATTATTCGAGCATCCAATACAGGCGAATATTTTACGGTGCGTTTTGATGCCGATAATCCATCACGACTGAATGATATTCGCGATACATTTGTTTCCATGTTAAGTGAGCGATACCCTGAAATCGCCCAAGACATTTTAGATGCTCAATAAGGAGAGGCGAATGCCACATCAACAGACTGGTATCGACAAAGCGCAAATTTTGACTGAAGCTTTGCCGTATATTCAACGTTTTGCGGGCAAGACCCTTGTTGTGAAATATGGCGGCAATGCCATGACCGATCCTGAGCTGGAAAGTTCTTTTGCTCGTGATATCGTGTTGTTAAAGACTGTAGGCTTAAACCCGATTGTGGTGCATGGCGGTGGCCCACAAGTGGATTCTATGCTCAAGCAATTGGGACGTGAGTCTGACCGTATTGATGGCATGCGTGTCACCGATCCTACGACTATGGAAGTCGTAGAAATGGTCTTGGGTGGTAGCGTCAACAAATCTATCGTCAATCTGATTAACCAACATGGCGGTCGTGCCATTGGTTTGACGGGTAAAGATGGTAACTTGATTCGCGCACAAAAATTATTGATGCAAAAAACTACTGAAACAGGCGAAGTACAACAAATTGACCTTGGTTTGGTGGGTGAAGTGGTGGGTGTCAAAACCGACGTGTTGGAAATGTTTACCAGCAGCGACTTTATTCCAGTGATTGCACCTTTAGGTGTCGATGATGCAGGCAATACCTATAACATTAATGCCGATTTAGTCGCAGGTAAAGTTGCCGAAGCATTGGGTGCGGAAAAGTTAATTTTGCTGACCAATATTACGGGTGTATTAGACGAAAATAAAAACCTGTTAACTGGTTTGACTACGCAGGAAGTAGATCGTTTAATTGATACAGGCGTGATTTACGGTGGCATGATTCCAAAAGTGGGTTGTGCATTGGATGCAGTTAAAGGCGGTGTAATCAGTGCACATATTGTAGATGGTCGTGTGCCACATGCTACTTTATTGGAAATCTTTACTGATCATGGTGTGGGAACATTAATTACCAACCGTGTCCAAACGCGTAAATAAAACTCTATAAGATGATCCCTAAAAGAGCTTCACAATTGAAGCTCTTTTTTATGTCAAATTTACGGCAAGAAACTGAAATTTTGTTGATTCAGCATCCTTGAAATTGCTTTGCACCTATCCTGCAATCTTAAAATTGTAGTCGCTAAAATCGCGGTCATCATAGTGTCATGCTGCTGTCCTAGTGTAGGAGAAAACATGAGGTATCTATGATGCTACAAAAATTAAATCAGTATCGTCAGCAGTTTAGCTTTCCTATGGTTAAAGTGGGTAAAGCACAGAAAAAAAACAGCAAAGCTACGCAATATGCGTTTGAATGGGTTGAAAATTTAAAGCAACTACAAGAAGTACAGCGCTTTCGTGCACAGCAATTTTCCAAGCAATTTGGCATTGAATTTGAATCGGCTTTAGATCAGGACTTGTACGATTTTGGCTGTGAACACGCCGTACTCAGAGATAAATCTACGGGTGAAATTGTTGCTTATACTCGTTTAAAACTTTGGCAAGGGCATGAGCTAGCCAACAGTTATAGTGCGCACGAGTTTAAAATTATAGATGAGTTAGGGCATCTCTCGAATATTGTCGAAATGGGGCGTACTTGTGTGCATCCACGTTATCGTTCAGGCAAAACACTCTCTATTTTATGGCTGAATTTAGTGCCTAAAGTGTTATGGGAAATGCGTGCCAAACACATGATTGGCTGTGTCAGTATTCGTTTGGAAGGTAATGAAGCACGCGCGTATCATACCCATCAAGCGATTCAACAATTGGCAGAAAATCAACGCTGCGATATTCAGTCACAGCAGCCGTTTGAGCCAAGTTGTCCAAGTCATAGCTTTAGCCAAGATGAACGAATACCTAAACTGTTTGATGTTTATCTGAAAATGAATGCTAAGCTGTCTGAGCAAGCATTTTATGACCGTGAGTTTAACTGTCTAGATTATTTTGTTTTGTTAGATGTGAAACAAATGGCGAAACATTTTATTCGCCAAAAGAAAGTGAAAGCATCTTAACTAGAATAATTAAGCAGAGATTTCTACAGCACTGCATATCTATGAAGTGGTACTGTAGAAATCTATTTATATTTTTCAGATTTGAATTATCCACATGGCTGATGCACAATAATCAGATAATTTCATTATTTGTATAAAGATAAGGCCTTATGTGTCAGTTGCTTGGAATGAATTGTGCGACACCTACCGATATTACCTTTTCATTTCGGGGATTTTCGCAGCGCGCAGGAATCACCTCAGATCATTCTGATGGCTTTGGCATTGCTTTTTTTGAAGATAAAGCTTGCCGTTTATTTGTCGATAACCAGTCTGCAGTGGAGTCACCCATTGCAGAATTGATCCGTAACTATCCCATCAAATCGCGTAATGTGATTGCCCATATTCGTAAAGCGACACAAGGCAAAATTAATTTAGAAAATTCACATCCGTTTAGTCGTGAGTTGTGGGGACGCCAGTGGATTTTTGCCCATAATGGTGATTTACATGACTTTCATCCACGTTTATCAGGTCGTTTTACCCCTGTGGGCAATACCGACAGTGAACGTGCATTTTGTTATTTGTTAGATCAATTGGTAAATCATTTTGGTTATGATGAACCGAGCCTGACGCAAATTTTTGACTTGTTAGCCGAAATTTCTCCTAAAATTGCAGAACATGGCACTTTTAATTTTTGTTTGTCCAATGGTCAGGCATTATTTAGTTATGCGGTGACCAAATTACATTGGTTGGTGCGTGCTTATCCATTTCAGCCTGCACAATTAATTGATTTAGATGTTGAGGTTGATTTTAGCCAAGTCACCACAGCAGAGGATTGTGTGGCAGTGATTACCACTGAACCCTTGACTCAAAATGAAACATGGACAGCATTTCAGCCAGGTGAAATGATTTTATTTCAACATGGACGCCCAATTAAAACCCAAATGACACATATTGCGCGTTTGGAACGTGAGCGTTTAAATCCTGAATTAAGACGGATCACCAAAGCGGATCAATACTAATTTATACGGGTATGTGTGGTTGAAAAATATTCATTTTATTATTGTATAATTCAATTAAATCAAGAATGAAAATGTATAAATTGGTTAATTAACCCCAGTTACGGATAAGCCAAAGATTTAATCACATGAATTTTAGGCTTATTCTTTTGGCAAAGTTGATACGCACATAGTGAAGAAAATACGCTTGCTAAAAAACCAGCAATCGAACGATGTTTACTCGTAACTAAGTGATATTTTTCTTTCAATAATCCTATCAATGTTTCAATTCTTTTACGTTGTCGTAGATGAAATTCATCAGAAAATGGCAATAAGGTCACTCTCATATTTTTTCTTGGATAAGTAATTAAATCAATGCCTTGCTCTTTAAGTGTTTCTTTCAATGGTTGGCTAATGTAGCCTCTATCACCATAGACCGTTGCTGATAAGCCATTCACTAAATCCTCAACTTTTTTAAGATCAGCAATATGTCCGTTTGATAAATCTGAATTTACAATTTCACCCTCTTGATTCATCAGCAAGTGTAATTTGCAACCATAAAACCAGCCCATCGTACTTTTACCACGAGAAGCAATCTCATCTAAAGCATGATGACCTTTAGGGATTCTTTTATTTTTACAAACAGGTAAAGGTGTTGAATCAATCCATAAATATGAACTTTCATCTTTTTGGCTCAACGCATAAAGCAAAGCATGAATAGCAAGTTGGTGCTGATTGATGAGGGTAATCAGGTTTTTATAACAAGGCAAGTCTTTAAAGAGTTTGCTTTCAAACTGACAAAGCAAGTTAAAAAACATCTTAAAATTATGTACTTGAGATGTTTTATAGTAGATGGAGATAGCCACAATTTCTGATAAAGATAGCGTTGCTTGTCTGATACGTTGACGTTTGTTTTCTTGCTTGAGAAATTGCCAATAGATGGGTTCAAATTTTTTGAAAAAATCATCAACAATACAAAAAATTTCTGTAAAATCGTACATGGTAGTTAGAGCCTTTGGGTTGTGTCGTAACTTTCTAAATGGCTCTAACTACCTTTTTTTCAAGGGCTTTTCTTATCCGTAATTCGGGTTAATTAATAATTGATTCTTTTAGTCGGGTATTTTTGTTAAAATTTATTTAAATCAATGTCTTGTGTTGTTTTTGTGCGATTTAAACCAATCCCTACCAATTCGCTTCATTTTTATTTATGGGAAATACGGCTACCATTCCGCAATGTGATTAATCATTTATTTCTGTAAGGTGGTCGTATGAAGATGAAATGGGTTCCAGAATACAACACTGGTATCGATGTGATTGACGATCAGCATAAACGTATCCTCGATTATATTAATGAAATTGTTGAAATTAGCGATGGTACAGATCGAGCACGTGTAAAGCAGATTTTAGATAATATTATTGATTACACCCAGTCGCATTTTACGTTTGAAGAATCATTACAAGAAGAAGCGGGTTATAAATACCGCGTACCACATAAACGTGTACATGATTTATTCATTAAAAAAATTGAGTTTTATCGTGATCGTTTTGAAATGGGACAATCCATTGAAGGCGAATTGCATGAAGTTTTATCAAAATGGTTAATTAATCATATTCAACACGATGACGCCGATTATGTCGGTGCAGTGAAAGAGAATATGATGGGTATTATTAAGGAAAATGAGAAGAAGAAAGGTAAAGGCTGGTTCGCTCGTTTCTTCTCATAAGTCTGAAGCCATAAAAATGAAAGAATAAAAATTATAAATTTGCGCAGCAAGCTATCTAACGATAGTTTGCTTTTTCTTTTTTGAGGTTTTGCTTTTCCTTGATGACAAAGGCAAAATAGCCGTAGATTTTTATTAGGACAGCGTCATGCAGGACAATGCTATGTCACGATGGTTATCGCCGCTGATGGCATTTGGTTTATCATTCATTATTATTGCCACACTCGCACCAATGACAGGTATTCAGGTTGAGCGTCAGCTCGACTTTTGGTTGTTGTGGCTAGCAACTATGCTGATTTTGGCATTACCGATTACTTATTTGGAAATTGCCTTAGCCAAACGCTCAAAAACGACAGCATTACAAGCACTTTTAAGTTTAACCCGTGATGCCGATGCTTCTCAAAAATGGCGTTTGGTGGGCTGGCTTGCAGTGGTGTTCATTCCATTTTTAGCAGGCGGTTTGTTGTCTAATGCTGCGCAAATTTTAAATCAATATGCCGCTGCAGACTTGGCTAGTCATGTCTTGTTTGTGATTGTGGCTATTTTCGCACTGGCATTGTCATTAGTGCCGCGTCAAATTTTATTGCTATGTACCGCTGTTGCTGTTGTGGCGGCTTTGGTTTTATCGATGGTGATGGGTTCAGAACTCCCTGCATGGCAAGTCACCTCAATTGAGTTTAGCGAATGGGGCAGTGCAACCGTTTTGGCTTTGGTGGCCAGTGGTTTAGGCATGGGCTTGTACTGGCAAACCAGTTTGCCGCAAGTACAGCAACAATCTGCAGCAACCTCAACGGTATTGCCAATTTGGATTGCACAGCTATTGGCAGTCGTTGCTTTTGCATTCTTTGCCGTGCAAGCACAAATTCCAGCGTTGGCTTTGGTGGTGGCAACTGTTGCAGCAGCAGCGGTTCTATTGCAATTGGCACGTGAACAATTGGCACAACGTCAAATGGCGGTTGCGATTCAGTGGATTGTATTGATTGCAGCAACTTTGGTTTGGGCAATTCCTGCCATTGGTCCTGTATTTAATTTTGCCTTATTGCTTTGGGGCTTAGTTATTTGTTTGATTTACGCAATTTTTGCAGGCTGGATTATGAAAATCAGCCATTTGCGTAAAGCCATGAACTTTAGCAGTGAAGCCTTTTATAACATTTGGCGTATTGCGGTACGTGTGGTGTTACCTGTATCTATCGTAGTGGCGATGGTGGCGTTAATTGGACAGTGGATCGCATGAGTCAAATGGCGCAGGTTTGGGTGGCGTATGCCACACCCGAACAACAATGGCATGTGGCTGTCGCATTTCAGCAGGGCATGACTGTACTGGATGCAATTCAGCAGAGTGGACTTGTGACAGCAACGACTTTACCTGAACCGTTGATGCTGGGTATTTTTGGTGTACGGGTTGAGCCGCAGCATGTATTACAAGCAGGTGATAGGGTTGAGATTTATCGTGCTTTGACCATTAACCCGAAAGATATTCGTCGTAAACGTGCCGCAAAGAACCCTGTAGGGCGTTATGCCAAAAGCAATCGCTTGAGACAATTGCAATGATTTAAAAAACCCCTCAGATGAATTTCAGTGAGGGGTTTCTTTTTATTCTAAAGCGGCTATAGTGGTGGCGCGTTGAGAATCGCTTCTTTCGATCCTGGTAGGCCTGGTTGAGATTCTGGAATCGTTTCCAATCCTTCAACTTTTTCTACAATACCATTTTGATTGAAAAAGATTTTCAAATGCTGACCATGCGCGGCAGGGATCTTGGCTTTTTTAGCATAAGTTCCTGGGATATAGTTGTAAATGTAGTCCCAACGTAATGGATTCATCGGGTCGGCGATGGTAGGACTGCCCAGCAAAAAGCGGACTTGTTGATGACTCATACCGACTTGGACTTTAGACGCTTGAGCTTGGGTTAAAGGTGTACCCTGTGGAATATCGACTTTATAAACGCCCAAGGTCGAACAGCCTGCGAGCAGTGAAGTGACCAATAACGTCAACATGATTTTTTGCATTTTGCTACACTATCCCAAATTAATTATGATGCATTTGATCTTGATCCAGTGTTAGATCATACTGCATCTTAACTTTGTTGCATATTCCAACTTTAATTTTGTTGAGAGACCTTTTTTCATGCCTATTTCAAATCAAGAATTACGCAAAGCTGGACTTAAAGTTACCCTTCCACGAATTAAAATCTTAGAATTATTAGAAAATTCAAAACAACATCATTTAAGTGCAGAAGATATCTACAAAACTTTACTCGATCAGGGTGAAGATGTGGGTTTAGCAACTGTGTATCGTGTGTTAACACAGTTTGAAGCTGCAGGCATTATTGAGCGTCATAATTTTGAGAACAATCATTCTGTGTTTGAAATTATGCAGGAAGATCACCACGACCACTTGGTTTGCTTGAACTGTAGCAAAGTGGTTGAATTTATTAACGATACCATTGAAAAAGAACAGCATGATGTGGCAGAGAAATTTGGTTTTGAGCTCACAGGGCACTCGCTGAATTTATATGGTTATTGTGATGCGCCAGAATGTCGTGAAGCCTTACGCAAGAAATAATTTGCTGTAAGCATAAAAAATAGGCTTCCGTATGGAAGCCTATTTTGTTTGTGTTTAAGCGTTGTTGTGATGTTATTGCCCATCGAAGGTAATATTCGAAGTTGCATGTAACAAGCGCTCGCCACCTTCTTCTGCAAGTTTGATTTGTAGACGCAAATCGTTTGGCGAGTCGGCGTGTTTAAGTGCATCTTTGTAGCTAATTTGTTTGGCTTTATAAAGATCGTATAACGCTTGGTCAAAGGTTTGCATACCCAACTCACGTGAACGCTTCATCAGGTCTTTAATTTCGTGCACATCACCTTTACGGATTAAATCTGCAATCAGTGGTGAGTTAATTAAAATTTCAATCGCAGCACGACGTGAGTTGCCATCAATGGTTGGAATTAACTGCTGTGCCACAATTGCTTTCAGGTTTAGCGACAAATCCATGAACAACTGGTTATGACGGTCTGCTTCAAAGAAGTGAATAATACGGTCAATTGCTTGGTTAGCGTTGTTGGCGTGTAGGGTGGCAAATACCAAGTGACCTGTTTCGGCAAAGGCAATTGCATAATCCATGGTTTCGCGGGAACGAATCTCACCAATCAGAATTACATCAGGCGCTTGACGCAAGGTATTTTTTAATGCGATTTCAAAGGAGTCGGTATCAATCCCGACTTCACGCTGGGTAATAATACAGCCTGCATGTTCATGCACAAATTCAATCGGGTCTTCAATGGTAATGATATGACCTTTGGAATTTTGGTTGCGGTAACCAATAATAGACGCTAAAGAGGTCGATTTACCTGTACCTGTCGCACCTACAAAAATGATGATGCCACGTTTGGTCATCGCCAAATCTTTGAGAATAGGTGGCAGTTTCAAGTCATCCATGGTCGGGATTTTGGTTTCAATCCGACGGAGTACCATGCCCGGCTCATCACGTTGTTGGAATGCGCTGACACGGAAACGTGCTGTTTTTTCACGGTTGGTAATCGCAAAGTTACATTCACGGGTTTCGGCAAATTCCTTGCGCTGTTTTTCACTCATAATTGAGTTAAGCAGCTGACCGACAATTTCACCTGTAAGTTTACTTTTGGCTACAGGCACAATTTGTCCATGAATTTTCATGGAAGGTTCAACATCGGCTGTAATAAACAAGTCAGACGCTTTTTGCTGAATCATTAAATTCAGTAAATCATTAAAGTCCATCGCGTATCTCGAATTTTAAACTTATAAGAATGATTCAGGCTGTTTTGCAACCGTACGAGCCGTTTGTGGGCTAATCACACCGCGCGATACCAAGTTTTTCAAACTCTGGTCAAGGGTGGTCATACCGTAGTTGGCACCAGTCTGAATTGCCGAGTACATTTGAGCTACTTTGTTTTCACGAATCAGGTTACGCACTGCAGGAATACCAATCATGATTTCATGCGCAGCTACACGACCACCACCATTTTTCTTGAGCAGGGATTGTGAAATGACGGCTTGTAAAGATTCAGACAACATGGCACGTACCATGTCTTTTTCTTCGGCAGGGAATACGTCAATCACACGGTCAATGGTTTTTGCTGCAGAGGTGGTGTGTAGCGTACCAAATACCAAGTGACCCGTTTCAGCAGCAGTCAGTGCCAAACGAATGGTTTCTAAGTCACGCATCTCACCAACTAGAATAATGTCAGGGTCTTCACGCAGTGCCGAACGTAATGCTTCGTTAAAGCCATGCGTATCACGGTGTACTTCTCGTTGGTTAACCAAACATTTTTTAGATTGGTGTACAAATTCGATTGGGTCTTCGACGGTCAGAATATGGTCGTAGCGATTGTCATTAATAAAGTCAATCATCGCGGCAAGTGTGGTTGATTTACCTGAACCTGTTGGGCCTGTCACCAATACCAAACCACGTGGATATTCACAAATATCTTTAAAGATTTGTCCCATGCCTAAATCTTCAAGGGTCAAAACTTTAGAAGGAATGGTACGGAATACTGCACCTGCACCACGGTTTTGGTTAAATGCGTTCACACGGAAACGAGCCACGCCTGGGACTTCAAAAGAAAAGTCCGTTTCTAGATTTTCTTCATAATCACGACGTTGTTTATCATTCATAATGTCGTACACTAATTTGTGTACTTCTTTATGTTCTAATGCTGGTAAGTTAATTCGACGAATTTCACCATCCACACGAATCAGTGGTGGCATGCCCGCAGATAAGTGTAAATCCGAAGCGCCGTTTTTAGCGGAGAACGCCAATAATTCTGTAATATCCATGAAAGTCCCCGAGATCAATTAAATCTTAATTATTTTGATAGAATAATACGGCTTTCCATCAGCTTAACCAACTGTTAGTTGCTGGACAAGGTAAAAAAAGATGAATGAAATGAGAAATGCATCAATGAATAATCTGCAGCTTATGCGCACTCAGGTTTTGCAACAAATTCAACAGGCATGCCAGTTGGCACAGCGCGAGCCAAATACGGTGCAATTGTTGGCAGTATCTAAGACTCATCCGAGTGAAGCCTTGCGTGAAATGTATGTGACAGGGCAGCGCGCTTTTGGCGAAAATTATTTGCAAGAAGCTTTGGATAAAATGCAGGCCCTGAGTGATTTAGAAATTGAATGGCACTTTATTGGGCATGTGCAGCGCAATAAAACCAAACATTTGGCAGAAAAATTTGCATGGGTGCATGGGGTAGATCGTTTGATTATTGCCGAGCGTTTATCGAATCAGCGCGATGCTCAACAAGTGTCCCTGAATATTTGTTTACAAGTAAATATTGATGCGCAAGACACGAAGGATGGTTGTCAGCCGAGCGAAGTTGCAGAATTAGTCCGACAGATCAGCCAATTACCGCATTTAAAACTACGCGGTTTGATGGTGATTCCTGCACCTGATCATCCTCAAGCTTTTCAAGATGCCAAACAATTGTTTGATGCAGTGAAAGCACAACATGCACAACCTGAAGATTGGGATACTTTGAGTATGGGGATGTCGGGCGATTTAAATGCCGCAATTGCAGCAGGTTCAACTATGGTACGGATTGGTACAGCATTGTTTGGCGCACGTGACTATTCCAAGGCTTAATTGCTAGATGAACAAAGAATCTGCCAAGATTTTGCAAACATTATCTTGTACGTTTTGGCTGACATGAAATGCGGAATTTTGCGGCTAGTGCTGAAGGTTGGATTTTCTTAATATGAACTTATCGGGAATCAGGGAGTTTCCTAAATAAGAAGAATAAGAAATAGAACAACACGGAAGTGCTTGGTACGACAGGAGTTATACCAAAAACTGAATCTAGAAAGCCTCGACAGGATGTCGAGGCTTTTTTAGTTATGTATGCTGTAAAGCTGTCAAAGTTTTGGCTTGTGTAGATTATTTTTAATAACCTTCACTATTTTTAGAAAGCGCCACTCCCGTCCAGTAAATAGGTGAAGTAGACATTCAAGATTTATTTTCTATCCAGATTCGAATACGGGCAATCAGTAAAAATAGCAAAAAACAGAACTGAAAGAAGCCTGTGAAAATGATGGTCCAACCGCTATTTCCAGGTGTTTTTCTTGCATCCAACTCAATGACTAAAGTGCAGACGGTGAGAATGATTTCAAAAATTAAAACCGCTTTAAAAACCCAAGGTTTAGGGAAACGTATTAACCATGTGAGAAAAATAATACTTAAACTGGGCAATACAGCAAAGAGAATAATCGTTTTTATATCCATAAAATTAAGTACTTAAAGTGTGTGTGATTTTAAAATAAATTCAATACAACTTCATGGAAGCCTAAAATCTGAAATCTCACAGTCATCTCAATAATTCTTCAATCGACAAATAATCTTCAGATTTTAGGCAGTATTGGCTTTAACCCACCACATTGATTTCACTTGCCCCTGCACCCACTGGTTTGACTTGAATTTGCACAGGAATTCGTTCGTGCATTTCCTGAATATGCGAAATCAGCACCACTTTACGTCCCTGACTTTGCAGATGGTCTAAGGCATTCATCACCATGTGCAAGGAAGTCGGGTCGAGAGTGCCAAAGCCTTCATCAATAAATAGCGATTCCAGTTTCATTGAGCCAGATGCCATATTGGCAATTGCCAGTGCCAAAGCTAAAGAAACCAAAAAGGTTTCGCCACCCGATAAAGACAGAACAGGGCGAATTTCACTGTTCATGTCTAAATCAATAATCGCTAACCCCAAACTGTCTGGAATACGATGCAATTGATAACGCGAACTCAGTGGTAGCAATTGCTGATTGGCGTATTCCACCAAAATATCCAAGTGATGTTCTTGGGCAATTTTCTTAAATTTTGTCCCTTCTTTATGCCCAATTAAATCGTAAATACGTCCCCAACGATATTCTTCAGCTTTGATATTTTCAATTTGAGTTTGATAGGTAGCAAAAATCCCTTGATTGGTGCTATTCAGGCGTAGCTGTGCCTCAATCTCATTATAGTTTTGCTGTTGTTTGGCTTTGTCTGTTTGCAGCGCTGCCAGTTGCGTGGTGACCTCGTCAAAACTCAGTTGTGGCTGTTGCTTTAAGTGTTTTTGATATTGCTCTTCCAATGTTTGCCAAGCCGTTTTAGCACTCTCCAAACTGTTTTGTTGTTGCTGCAGCATGTTGCGTATTTGCTGATGTTCGGCATAAGAAATCTGTAAACATTTATCAATGATGCTGGCTTGAAAATGCGTGTGTGTCGCTTGCCACGTTGCAATGTGTTGCTGACATTCAGTGTGTTGCTGCATGCGCTGTTGAATTCTACTATCCAAACCATGTTTTTGCAGTTGTAAGTCTTTTAACACCTGTTCTGCTTGATTAAGTACAGTTCGTTGTGTGCTAAGTGCAAGATTGAGTTGCTGTTGTTGCTGATCTAAAGCCTGCTGCCATTCTTGATAGGTCTGATATTCACATCCCGCATGAGTTCTTGTAAGCTGCTTAATTTGATCACGCAGCTCACTTCCTGCAGTTTTAAT
Organism: Acinetobacter towneri; assembly: GCF_017498585.1. Classification (NCBI taxonomy): domain Bacteria; kingdom Pseudomonadati; phylum Pseudomonadota; class Gammaproteobacteria; order Moraxellales; family Moraxellaceae; genus Acinetobacter; species Acinetobacter towneri. Next base: position 2,471,156 of record NZ_CP071766.1, on the reverse strand, counting down.
CTGCTGCAGTTGTAGGGTTTTCTCTGCATGTTGCTGTTGTAAAAATAGCAACTTTTCTTGCACTTGCTGCTGTTGTTGAGTCAGTTGTTCAATCGTTTTGCTCAGTTGAACTTGCTGCTGCTGCAAGTGATGACGTTGCTCTAACTGTTGTAAGGCATTTTGATAGTATTCAATCGGTTGATTGAGCCAAGCGTGTCTTTGTTCTGCATCTAAAAGCGACAAAATAGGCTGTAAACGCTGAGCGAGGTCTTGGCGTTGTTGAATAGCATATTTGAGTTGTTCTGCCTGCTGTGCAGCATTGCGCCATTGTTTCAGGGTATCGTTTGTTTGTTGAATACTCTGCTGCAAGTGTTGAGTGGATTGATGTGTTGTTGCCCAATGTTGCTGTACGTGTTCAATTTGCTTTGCAACAGGCAGCGCTGCATCCAAATCTAAAGATAAGGATGTTGCAAGCTGTTGCACCAATGTCTGTTGTTGTTCAAGTTGCTGTTGCAGTTCAAGACTGCGTTGTTGTTGTTGATGATAAGTTGCATCGTATTGACTGCGAGCACGCTCCAATTGTTGTAGCTGTTTTTGCGCATGCTCAAATTCAGTTTTGGCCTGCTGCAATTGCTGATCCTGCAATTGGTTTAAAGCGTCACTGAGTAAATTTTCATGCTGAATAAACGGATGTTCATGGCTGCCGCAGACCATACAGGCTTCATTCGGTTTTAATTGGGCACGTAAATCCTGCACACTTTGATGCTGCAATAAACGCTGCTGTTCAAAGATCTGCTGTAATTGTTGCAAGGCTTGTTCAGTAATTTGCACTTGCTGCTGTTGGGTTTGAATTTGAGTCTGTGTCTGCTGTTGCAGACTTAAAGTTTCTTGCTGACGCTGTTGTAACTGCTCAAATAGGGTGGTCTGTTGTTGCCATTGTTCAAGTGCCTGTTGCAAGCGCTCTAAAACATGCACACTCTTTAAAGCATGTTGTAATTGCTGTTGCTCTGCCGTGAGTTGCTGCTCAAGTTGTTCAGGATGTTGATATTGTTTTTCCCAAACCAACAGTTGTTGCTGTGTATGTTGTTGTTGCTCAATTAAAGTATCTAATGCAGATTGGAACAGCGTAGGGTTTTGCTGACGTAGTTGCTGTTCAAGCTGCAAATAATCTTGCAGACGTTGCAACGTAAGGGCTAAATTATCATCAAAATTTGCCCATGCCGCAGTCTGTTTGAATTGCTGTTGTAAATGTTGCTGTTGTTGTTGCTCGGTTGCAAGTTGAGTCGTCAGTTGCTTCAAATTATTTTGCACAGGCTGAATTTGCTGCTCTGCAAATAATTTTTGTGCAGCATCCAAAGCGGTATATTGTTGAAGTTTGCTAGAAATTTCATGTTGTAACTGTGCCGCAATTTCAAGTTGTGGTTTCAATTGTTCAACATGCTGCTGCCATGCCTGAAGGTCTTTTTCCGCTTGCTGTTGCTGACTAATCGCTTGCTGTTGTGCGTATTCCGCTTGTTGCAAGTTTGGTTCAAATTTCAAAAGCTGCTGATTCAGATTTTTTAGCTCGGTATCTGCTTGCTGACGCAAGACAAATTGCTCGCGGATGGTTTGAAATTCATCTAAATGTTTGAGCAATTGTTTTTGAGAGGCGAGTTTAAGATCGGCATCGACTTGAACATCATATATTTCTTTTTTAGCTTGGGTGCTGGCATAGAGTTCATGGCAATCTTTGTGCCATTTCACATCATTTTCATACAGTTTTTCGGTTTGGGTCAGCAAAGCTAATTGTTGACTTAGGTCATGTTGTTGGGTTTCTAAGTCTTTTAGTGCTTCATCGCTGAGGAGCACCACATGCCCCATGACATTTTCAAGATCTGTTCGCTTTTGTTTAATTTCACTAAATTTAACGGCTGCACGTTTGCTGACTTCGGTAAAAATTTGCGAATTGGTTAAATATTCAAGTAAATCTGCCCGTTCATGGTCTTTGGCTTTTAAAAATGCCCCAACTTCCGATTGTGCCAATAATACTGCGCGTGTGAATTGCTCAAAACTAAGGCCAATCAACTGCTCTACAATTGGCGTAGCTTCAGAAATTCTTTGATTTAAAACCCGTTGCTCATCTAGGCAGGTGATGGCACGTTCAACTTTTAAGTTCCCATCCACTTTATTGTGCGCACGGCGAATTTGCCAACGTGCCGAATAGCGTTTTTGATCAAGCGCGATAAATTCAAGTTCTGCAAAGCCAGAAGTCGTACCACGACGTAAAATATGTTTAGAATCTTTTAAGGAAATTTCTTTGCCTGCGGTATCGGTCAGGCTGCCTGTTGCACCTCTCAAACGTGGAATTTCGTCATAAAGTGCCAAACACATGGCATCCAGCAAAGTCGATTTGCCTGCACCAGTTTTGCCCGTAATTGCAATTAAACCTGCCTGTGCCAGTGGCTCATCTTCAAAATTGATGACATGCGTGCCTGCCAAAGATGCCAAATTATTTAAACTTAAACGTAAAATTTTCATGGCAAATCCTTAAGCTTTATTCTGATCAAGTTCTTGTTGGGCTTCGGCCAAAAGCTGTAAAAAATCTTGGCTCACTTCTGGGTCAGGTTGATAGCCCATTTTTTCCCATAAATCTAAAAATAATTTTTCAGGCGTAGGCGGCTCTAAATCAATTTTTGATTGTTGCACGTTCGAGTTTTCACAGTTTTGAAAGCGTCGTGCAATGCGCAGTAAACGATAGCGGTTGGCAGGCAGTGCTTGTTCAATTTGTTGGCGTAAATCAATGGGTGGCGGGGCATCGCTGATATATTCAATTTCTAAAAAATGCCGTGCGCAAACTTCTGCAATTTCATCTTTTGGCAATTTATTCAGTTCGGTGATTAATTCAGAAAGTTCACAGCGAATCCGAAGCAGCTCTACCGTACGTGGAATAAGCAAGCTTTCATATTGGAAACGCTGTGCATCTGCCTGTAATGGATCAATCCTAACTTCAAGGACTTGGTGTTTATAATTCAGCTCGCTAAATGATAAAGGGATGGGTGAGCCGCTATAGCGAATGTGTGGCTGTCCGACCTGTTGCGGTTTGTGTAAGTGTCCGAGTGCGACATAGTCAATCACCTCATCAAACAGCGCAGTCGATAAGGCTTCTTCATTCCCCACTACAATTGGGCGTTCTGAGTCGGAAGTTTCGCCACCTTGCATGTGTGCATGTGACATTAAAATCAGGGCTTGATCGGGTTGTTTACGGGCTTTGGCTTCTGCAATCAGTTGTTGATGTAAGTAAGCAACCGCAGATTGATTGTCACTGCTATGTTCATTTAAACCTGTAATTTCTGCACTGCGTAAATAGGGCAGGGTCAGACACCATGCCACAATATTTTGCGCAGAGTCATAAATAGGCACTAGGAGTTTATCTAAATCTAATTTTTGCTCGGCTGTTTTACCAATCACGCCCACAGCTTTGGCGTTGAAGCGGTCTAAAAAGGGTTCAACTTGCTCAATGCGATACCCAGAGTCATGATTGCCTGCAATCATTAAGGTTTGCATGTGTGGAGCAAGCACATGCGCATCGGTAAGGAATTGATAGAGTTGTTTCTGAGCGCTCGAAGCAGGATTGACCACATCAAAAATATCGCCTGCTATGAGCAGGGCATTCGGCTGTTTGCTTTTAATTTGAGTTAAGAGCCAATTTAAAAATTCAGTATGTTCATATTCACGTTCATGGTGATGGAAAAATTGCCCCAAATGCCAATCAGACGTATGTAAAAAATGAACAGCCATGCGTGTTCCAATCTTGATGTTGAATTATGGGATAACTTAACATAACTGAGCGCAACACTGCGGCAAAAAACCAGTTTTCTGCTTTTAAAGCGACAATTTAGGTCGCAGAGATTTTAAAGAGAAGGGAAAGTAAAATCTGTCGTGATCTGTATAGAAAAATATAGAGAGTTAAAATACTGATGTTAGAAAGGCTAAAAAAAGACCTTAAAAAATAAAGACCGACGATTCGAGTGATGATGAAATCGTCGGTCAAAGAAAAACTTGCGATACAGTAAAGCTTTGGCTGCTGTTCAAAGCATGACTGTATGCGATTTATTGCTTTAGTCAGGTCACCGAAAATATTGTGGATGCCATACACATTAACGGTTGTTGTGACCTTGTAGCCTATATAACGTCAGGCTTTTGTATTCGGTTGACAATTTCATGAAAAAAAAATCAATTTTTTTTATACTAGGCTGAATCTTTTGTCTGAGTCATCTTTATGGTATCGCTAAGCCGTTATTTTATCTGGTTTTTCTTGTATTGCTTTGTGATGACCTGTATTTGTGGCGTATTGGCTGCATTATTACCTGCGGGTGTAGGCGGGATTTTAACTGCGGTGCCTTATTTGGTTGCCATGATTTTAGTGCTGTATAAGTTTTTAAAACAACAACGCCGTGCGCCGAATGACAAGGAACGCAAGACATTTACTTTAGGATTTAGCCTGATTTTTTGGGGCTATAACTTGGCGTTTTTATTATTAGGTTTGGCGATATTTTCTCGCCAAAACCCAAGCATTTGGCAAGATTTTTTACAGTATTTGCAACAGCCAGAATTTATGAGTGTGGTGGTGATCATGTTCTTGTTGATCGCAATTCCATTGTATCTGCTGACCTATTGGTTTTATGGTAAACAGGCACAGCGTATGGCAGTTAAAATGTTTGGCTGATAAAAGAAGTTGTTAATATCTGATTTTCTTCAAATATACATGATCAGTTATGTGATGATGATTTGCTTAGACTTGAACATTCAGTCTAAATCACGTATAGCTAAAACTATATTTTTCATCATGCTGAGATTGAAAGATGCATAAACCTTTGGTACTGGTAACAGGGGCAAGTGGTTTTATTGGTTCACAATTGTTGCCGTTTTTATTGCAACAGGATTATCGGGTGGTGGGGCTAACCCGACAGCCCAATCGAGTATCCAAACATCCACAATTACGCTGGATTCAGCAGTTAGATGAACTCGACACCGACCAAATTGATTATGTGATTAATTTGGCGGGAGAAAGTATTGGACAGGGCAGATGGACAGCAGCACGCAAACAAAAATTGCTTGATAGTCGAGTTCAGACCACACTGCACTTATATCAATATCTTGAAAAGCGCCGTATTTTCCCCAAGTGTATTATTTCAGGCTCGGCAGTGGGGTATTACGGAATTGACCCGCAGGAACAATGGTCAGCAGTATGTACCGAACACAGTGCAGCACAAGATATTTTTATGTCGCAGTTGTGCCAGCAATGGGAACAGGCTGCGTTAAGCTTCAGCCAGCAAAATACTAAAATTATGCGCTTGGGCGTGGTGTTTGGGCGCGGTGGTGGCATTTTACCGCAAATGTTATTACCAATTCGTTTAAATGCCGTCGGGCGGATTGGGCATGGACGGCAGCCTGTTGCATGGGTGCATATACAAGATGTTTTACAGGCCACTCACTGGTTAATGACGCAACCTGTAGACGCCAAAATTTTGAATGTGGTTGCACCTGAAAAAACCAGTCAGCAAGACTTTGCCGAAACCGCAGCTCGGCTTTTAAAACGTCGTCCATTTTTGGTGTTACCTGCTTTTGTCTTGCGTTGGTTATTGGGCGAGCAATCGCAATTGGTGCTGAATGGGCAATATGTTAAACCACAAGCGTTAGAACAAGCAGGCTATTGCTTTCAATATCCAAAACTTGAACAGGCGCTAGCGGCTTGTCTGGGTGCATGATCCTCTACTTAAACAGAGGATGCTGCTGAGTGTTATGCACAGATTGAGGTGGGCTGTAACTGCTTTGGATCATAAGCGGCAGGATCAACAATCGTTTCTTGCCCAAGCATGAGCTGTCTTAATAACTGCGCTGAAGCAGTGCCCATACATAAGCCATTACGGAAGTGTCCGAAATTCATCCATACATTATTCAGGTTTGGTACTTTGCCGATATACGGCACACCTGTAGGCGAGCCTGGACGTAAACCCGCCCATTGTTTCACAATGGGGAACTGTGCCAATTCAGGCACCATTTCAAAACAAGCCGTTAAAATATCTTGTTGGGTTTGCGGGTTTGGTGTGGTGTCAAAACCAACGTGACGCATACTGGAACCGCATAGCACATGCCCATCTTGACGTGGAATCAAGTACATCACCTTGTTCATGCACATGCTTGGCAACCATTGTGCAGGGGTTTTAAATAACACAATTTGCCCTTGTACAGGCTGTACAGGAATCTCTAAACCCAGTTGTGCCGCCCAGTGCTGTGACCATGCACCTGTCGCAAGCACGATATGATCTGCATGGTGCAACTGACCATCTGCACTTTGAATGGCTTGTGCATGATCGCCCTGCAACTGAAATTGCTGGATAGGGCAATGCTCCAAAAACTGTACTTTGGGATGCTGCTTTAAGTATTGGGTCAAAGATTGCAATAAGCGTGGATTACGCACATTGGCCAATTGCGAAAAATACAAGGCGTGTTTAAATTTTGCAGCAATGTGCGGGTTAACTTGTTCAAGTTGTTCCTGATTTAAATAGTCACACTGCTGCATTGGCTCATTATGCTGCGTAGCATAATTTAGGCCAATCTCAAAATCATCTTCATCAAAAATTAGCATGCCTGTTTCATGGATTTCAAAATCAATGCCAGTAATTGGTTTGAGTTTTTCATTCCATGCGAGGTATTGTGGTTTGGCAAATTTGGCTAAGTCATTAACCGCTTGAGGATAGCGCCACGGATACATGGGAGAAAGAATCCCACCGCCCGCCCATGACGCGGCTTGAGCTGCCTGTTGTTGATCAAAAATACTGATAGAGCAGCCCTGCTCTACCAGTTCGAGTGCAGACAACAAACCGCTGATGCCTGCACCAATGATTGCGATGTGCATGAAAGTCGCCTGTTTATGCCATATCTTTAAGTTTGAGTGCTGCTTCTTCGGCAAAATATGTCCAAATACCATCTGCACCTGCACGGCGGCAACTCATTAGCGATTCAATAATCACACTGTCCGACAACCAGCCATTTTGAATCGCGGCAGCAAGCATGGCGTATTCACCACTCACTTGATAGACAAAGGTTGGCACACCAAAGTTATCTTTCACTTCACGTACGATGTCTAAATAAGGCATACCTGGTTTTACAATCACCATGTCTGCACCTTCTTGAATATCCAGTGCAATTTCATGCAAGGCTTCGGCGCGGTTGCCAATATCCATTTGATAATTGTATTTGTTGCCGCCTTTGAGGTTGCTGGCAGAACCGACTGCATCACGGAATGGGCCGTAAAAGCTAGAGGCGTATTTGGCTGAATAAGCCATGATAGAGGTATAGATGTGCCCGTTGCTTTCCAACGCCTGACGAATCGCACCAATACGGCCATCCATCATGTCACTTGGCGCAACCACATCTGCACCCGCTTCGGCATGGCTTAAAGCCTGTTTAATTAGACATTCAACGGTTTCATCATTCAGTACATAGCCTGTGTCATCAATAATGCCATCTTGACCATGAGTAGTGTACGGGTCGAGTGCGCCATCGGTAATAAGTACCATCTCTGGTAATTCTTTTTTCAGCAGGCGTAGCGTGTTTTGCACCAAGCCATCTTCACGCCATGCTGCTTCTGCGGTCAGGCTTTTATCTTCTTGTGGCGTGACTGGAAACAATGCCAGTTTAGACACACCCAGCTGCATTAAACGCTCGGCTTTTTTGAGTAATAAGTCTGCCGATAAACGCTGAATATTGGGCATGCTTGGAATATCTTGGGTTTGATTTTGTCCCGGTAAAACAAATACAGGATAAATCAAGTGATCTGTGGTTAAGTGAGTTTCGCGAACCATGGCGCGTAATTGATCATTTTTACGGATACGACGCATACGAGTGGCAGGAAATGCAGGACGATTGAACGTATAGGTCATAAAAATCTCACTGATCAGTATTAAACTAGACGACTATTGTAGCCCCTTAAATTTCATTTGGGCATACATTGGCTGTTTTTATTGTTGGTAAATTGAGTTGTTTGGACTTTTGGGCACGTTATGAGTAATGCAGAGAAAAATTGGACTGGGAATATACATTTAGGCGCGAAAGTCGATATTGATGTCGTGCTAAGACAATTGGTCAATGCATTTAATGGATCGCCATTTTTTCAACACAATGGCATGAGCATGCGTGTGGTCGATGGTCAAATTGAAGCCTATATTGAGATGCAACCGTATATGGTGGGCAACGTGGCTTTCCAAATTTTACATGGTGGTGTTGCTGCAACCATTTTGGACAGTGTGGGCGGTATTGTGGCGATGGGTGAGTTATATAAAAGAACTGAACCTGACGACTTGCCCGATACCATAAAAAAAGTCACCCGTTTGGCTACCGTAGATATGCGGGTGGATTACTTAGCACCGGGACGCGGTAAGTATTTTATTGCCCGTGCGGAAACTTTACGTTTAGGGCGTAAAGGCTGCACCATGCGCATGACGATGGTCAATGATGAAGATAAACCAATTGCAACGGCAATTGCGTCTTATGCCTATTAAAATCTAAGGTAGGGCGCGAACAATTGTGTTTTGCCTAATTGGATGACTGTTTATTTTGATTAGTTTATTGTTTTAGACATATAAGGAGTTGAGTGATCAGCTCCTTTTTTGTGTGCATAAACAACTTTATGAATTGTGACAGTTTGTAGCGACTTAAGTTTTCTTTAAGTTTAGATTTCTATCTTGAGCATTGAGTTATTTTCTATCCAATGTGATGCACATGATCAAATTTAATTTTGATGCTCAATCATCCAGTCAAACGCATTTTCTGGATGCGAATTTTCATCAGCAAAAAAATAAAAAACAATTCAGCGGGTATGCATCTGTAGCGCAGCCGTATAAACCACAAACGAACCCAAAACAGTTGAACCTAGAACAGCCACATTTAGATGTATTACACAGCTATGCCTCGGTGATTCAAGCACACACAACAGCACAACATTTAAATGTGACAACTGTGACCCGAGATGCTAGCGAACAACGCTTGGCATTAGAGCATTTTATTCGAGATAAATACCAAAAAGTCCATCAGGCATCCATAAATACTTTTTCAGATACCTTGTTTGCAGGCTATGTAAACCACGACATGCAAGTGGTGATTGGCATGCAACCATTGGGCGCGAACCAAGCCTTTTTGGAACAGTATTTAGATGCACCCATTGAAACCATTTTAACCCAATTGAGCCAAGTGCCTGTAACGCGCGCGCAGATTGTTGAAATTGGCAACTTGGCAGCGCAAGACATGAGCAAAGCCAAATTGATGGTGGCTTTTTTGGTCTTTCACTTATCGCAGAACAATGTGTCGTGGGCAGTTTGCACAGGAACAGCAGCAGTGCGCTATGTGTTACAGCAAATGGGTTTGCATTTTCAGGTACTAGAAAAAGCCAACCCCGAAGCCTTGGGCGATGCACAGCATCAATGGGGCAGTTATTACCAACAGAAGCCTTATGTACTGGCGATTGACGTTGCAGCAGCGTTGGCGGTCACGCAACAGCAATATTGTTTTTATGCCTAAGGTCATGCAGAAAGGCGGAAATTGAAAGATGAATGAGTTATTTGAAAACCTGAATCACTATGCCCAAACAGACCCTGAGCGTGAAGCAATTGTGACGGCACAAACCACACTGAGTTATGCCACATTACAGCAACGGGTTGAGTTGCTCAGTGCAGAATTGGCAACTTATCAAGTACAGCGTTTGGCGTTGTGGGGTGTGAATCAGGCCGATTGGATTGTGGTCGATTTAGCCGCACGTAAAGCTGCAATGACAGTCATTCCTGTGCCTTTATTTTTTACTGCTGCACAAGTGCAACATTTACTGCAAGACAGCCAAGCGGAGTTGCTGTGTATTTTGACGGATACTGCACAAAGCGATACTCCGTCCAATGTTAACTCGGCTATTGGAAATACTGCTATTCCAGAAGCTTTGTTGGAGATGATTGATGCAGTTCAGGCACAGGTTTTGCCACCATCAGATTTATATCAAGGGCAGTTGTTTCGTCTAAGCGTTGAAACAGCACAACCGCATTTATCCCCAAATTCTGCTGAGCAGCCTACAAAAATTACTTATACCTCGGGCAGTACGGGTACTCCCAAAGGTGTGTGTTTGGCAGAAGCCACCATTAATTCAATTACGTACTCTTTAAGTCAGGCATTGCAAAGCAGCCAGCTTGGGCGGCATTTGTGTCTAATTCCATTTGCAACATTGCTTGAAAATATCGCAGGCGTGTATGTGCCTTTTCACATGGGGCGTGCAGTGGTGGTGGCTGAAGTCAGTCAGTTTGGTTTGCTGTCCAACCATGAGTTTGATGTTTCACGCTTTGTCGATGCCGTGCAGCAATATCATATTGAAAGCGTGATTTTATTGCCACAAATGCTCAAAGCGATTGTGGAATATATCCATCAACACGGCGATTTGGGCTTGCGCACTTTGAAGTTTATTGCCGTGGGTGGTGGCAAGGTGTCTGCAGATTTACTCAAGCAGTGTCAGCAATTCAATTTACCTGTTTATGAAGGTTATGGTCTGTCTGAATGTGCATCGGTCGTGAGTTTAAACCTGCCTGAAGCTCGCAGAATTGGCAGTGTTGGCCGCGTATTACCGCATGTTCAAGTCGAAATTGCTGCCAATCAAGAAGTGGTGGTCAAGGGCAATGCCATGTTGGGATATATGCATGAACTTGGGCGTGAGCAGGATGCGGTATCAGCCGATATTCACACAGGCGATGCAGGTTATTTTGATGAAGATGGCTATTTATATATCACGGGGCGTATCAAGCAAATTATTGTCAGCAGTTTTGGGCGCAATATTTCACCAGAATGGGTTGAATCGAACAGTTTGAGTGAGCCTGAAATTCAACAGATTGCCGTGTTTGGTGAAGCGCAGCCGTCATTATCTGCAGTGATTTATGCCGAGGAACATCGTTCAGATGCGCAATTGGCAGCCGCGATTTATCGTGCCAATACCCGTATGCCTGATTATGCCCAAATTAAACACTGGTGCCGTGCTGAACAACCTTTTTCTTTAAATAATCAGATGTTAACCGATAACGGAAAATTGCGTAGAGCAGTCATTCAGCAACAGTATCAGACAGCTTTGGCACATCCTACAACGTATTTAATGGCTGATCTTGGAGATGTTTCACAGATAGACATCAACCTGTCAGTCATCAATAGAGATAGAGAGAAATCACATGAATATTGCACAAAAACAGTTGAGCAGTTCCCATCAGCAGATCAAAGCACAATTGGTCGAACAGGGTTGGGTGCTGCTTAGAAATGAAGAGATGGATGTAAACACATTTAGTGGCTTAATGACGAATATTTGCCAAACGCTGACCTATGACCCTGCGCGGGAAAATGTGACTCGTCAATCTCAAAAGGTAGATGCAGGAACTCAAGCTATGGGGCTACATATTGAAAATGGTTCAACACCTATGCCACCCGACATCATTGCATTTTTTAGTGAAAAAAGTGCTTCACGTGGTTCTCAAACCACCTTATGTGATGGGCATGCAGTCTGGAAAAAACTGCCTGAAACGCTCAAACAGAAATTTTCAGAGCCGATGATTATTCGCCGTTATTTACCTAAACATACATGGCAAAAGTATGTAGCAACTGCATTTAATATTGCAGAGGTCGAGCAGGTTGGATTACAGGAATTGGCACGTTTTATTGAGATGATTCCTGGGCAACGAATTCAGCCTGCACATGATCAGGGCGTACTTTATGATTTAAGCATGCCCATGATTCGCCATGACAATTTAAAAGCTGTTCCAGCCTTTGCCAACACCTTGCTGGGGCCATCTTATAACTATGAAACACCGCATTTTTACTTTGCTGATGGTACTGAAATCCAAACGGAATTATTGGAAGAGCTGGCCGAGCGTTGTGAGCGTGAAACCTCTGAAATTGACTGGCAAGATGGTGATGTGGTCCTGATTGATAACAAACGCTTTATGCATGGCAGACGTGAAATATTGGTGCCATTAGAAGATCGTAAACTCTATATTTGTATGGGCTTGGGACTGAATCCTGCATTTTTATAATTGAGTTGTATCGAATATCTTAAAATTGAGAGTATCTTTTATGTCAAATTTAACTGCGGTGATTTTCGGGGCAACAGGCGGGATTGGTCATGCGATTGCGCATCATTTTGCTGAAAAAGGCTTAAACTTAATTTTGGTTGGGCGTAAGCAAGACACCTTGCAACAACTAGAGCAAAGTCTGGCGCAGCAGTATCCTCAGTTGCAATTACACAGTCTGCGTTGTGATTTAATTGATGCCAGCAGTCGTCATGATTTTATTCAGGCACTTGCCGCATTAAAACAGCCGATTCATTACTATATTAACAATGCAGGCATGAATGATTTTCGTCTGTTTGCGCAGCAATCACAGGATACCATTGAGCAAATGATGTTGGTCAATGTGGCTTATCCGCTGCAACTGATTCAGGATGTGATTCCATATATGTCGGACAGTCAGCCGAGTCAGATCATCAATATTGGCTCGACTTTTGGCAGCATCGGCTATCCTGGCTATGTGAGTTATTGCGCCAGTAAGTTTGCCTTGCGTGGTGCAACTGAAGCGTTGGCGCGAGAGTATTGTCAGACTGCCATTCGTTTTAGATATTTCTCCCCACGCGCGACCAATACCAGTATGAACAATCCCGATGTGATTGAAATGAATATCAAAATGGGTACAAAAGTGGATTCACCTGAATTTGTGGCACAAGAACTGTATCAATTTTTACAAACAGACCGTCAATCCTATCAGGTCGGTTATCCTGAAAAAGTCTTTGTCAAACTGAATCAGTTGATGCCTAGCCGAGTCGCAGCTGCCATTCAAAAAGATTTAGACACCATTTATGAATATGCAGATCAAAGCAAAGCGTCCTTTATTCAGCAAACTTCCGCCTCATAAATGATATTTTTTTCGATAACGCCATAAGGTGGTTCGGCTAATGCCCAAGGCTTGTGCCACCAATTCAGTTTGCCCCTGATATTTTTCCAGTAAATCCTGCAGTGTGTCTTTATCTACTTTATTGTTGGTTTTGATGGGCAGCTCAATAGGTTGTGGCGTTGGGGTAGCTGTGGCGAGTTTCAAACTAGCATGCACAATTTCATCGGGTAAATCGTGTTGATCAATTTCCGTTTTACCTGCTGACATGGTCAATGCATACAGCAAGGTATTCTTTAATTCACGCACGTTGCCCGGCCAGTCGTAATTGATTAATACCTTCAGTGCTTGCTCGGTCAAATGTGGCGTGACCTGAAACTGGGCTTGTTGTTGCAAAATAAATGCTGCAATTTTAGGGATATCTTGTTTACGTTCACGTAGTGGTGGCACAAAAATTGGAATCACCCGTAAACGATAAAGTAAATCTTGGCGAAATCTGCCTAAACGCGCTTCTTCACGTAAAGCGCGATGGGTTGCGGTAATAATTCTGACATTCGATTTAATCGCTTTTTCACCGCCCAAAGGGGTGAATTCGCCCGTTTCTAATACTCGCAATAATTTGGCTTGCAGTTCCAGTGGAATTTCTGCAATTTCATCTAAAAATAAAGTACCACCTGCAGCACGTTCAAACACACCTTTATGCTCACGAATTGCCCCTGTAAATGCACCTTTCACATGCCCAAACAATTCACTTTCTAAAATATTGGCATTTAAAGCCGCGCAGTTAATCGCAATAAAGACTTGTGCATGCCGTTGGCTGCGTGCATGTACTGCTTGCGCCACCAACTCTTTACCACTACCAGATTCACCACGCACCAAAACAGGAAACTCAGTAATCGCTACCCGTTCAATAATGGAATACATATGCTGCATTTGTGGCGAATCACTATGGAAAAACTCCGCCAAACTATTTTGTGCTTGGGCAGATGGGGTGAGTGTTTGTGATGACACTGTTGCAACGCTAGGCTGCAGAAAGAATAAACATCCTGTGAAATCGGCTGTATGGACACGAATATTTAAGCTGTGGTAGTGCCATGCCTTAGCACTATTCGGGAGTTGCAGCAGACCTGTCTGTGGTTGTGATGCTGATTGTGATTGTAGTTTTAATTTCAATAATTGGTTTTTTAATGTTTTACCCGTAGCTGCAGAAACAGAAGCATCTTGTGCATATTCATAAATCCATGTTTGAGCAATGTCGTCATAAACATAGAGCAAACTGTCTGGACAAAGTTGTTGTAAATGAAACAAAAAGCTTTCAAGACTGGCTTGTTGTTCAAAGTCATGTATCGCATTCATGATGTTTCATCTTTTGTTTCATTATTGATTCAATTGAAACACAAAATGCAACAGATGTGAAACATGGAGGATGATCTAAATTAAACAATATCTCTTAATATATTGTATTTTATTAATATATTTAAAAGAGATTAAGTTGGCACTATATTTGCAAAATTAAGAATAACAAAATATAAAACTCAGTATCTATCTCATGATCTTTCATCAATTTTTTGAAGCTGACAGCTCGACCTATACTTACTTATTGGCATCTGAACAAACCCGTGAAGCGGTGCTGATTGACCCTGTAATTTCAGAGGTTGAGCAATATGCTGCTTTTCTAGAACAGCATGATTTGCAATTGGTGTATAGCTTAGATACGCACGTACACGCTGACCATATTACTGCTGCCAACGAACTCAGAACACGTTTTGGTTGTAAAACTGTATTACATCGTAATTCAGGTGTGGTGTGTGGCGATATTTTCATTACCGATGGCAGCGCCATTCGTGTGGGTGAATTGTTGATTGAAGCACGTTATACCCCGGGTCATACCAACGCCTGTACCAGCTATGTGGTCAATGGCATGGTATTCACTGGCGATGCGTTGTTAATTGATGGTTGTGGTCGTACTGACTTTCAGGAAGGCAACCCAGCGACTTTATATGACAGCATTCATCTACAAATTTTTAGCTTACCTGATGACACTTTGGTGTACCCAGGGCATGACTACAAAGGGCGTGTGTCTTCTACCGTTGGGCAGGAAAAACGCAATAACTCGCGTTTAGGACAAGGGCGCACCAAAGCGGAATTTATTACCCTCATGCAGAATTTAAAACTGCCTTATCCAAAACATATTGATGTGGCTTTGCCTGCCAATAAAGTTTGCGGCAAGTAATGCTTGCACAGCACAACACAGTGATGGAATAGGGGAAAATACGCATGTGGATGTTAATCCTAGAAGGCTTGGCGATTGGTACTTTGCTGGGTTTGACAGGGGCAGGGGGCGGTATTCTTGCCGTTCCTGCTCTTATGGCAAGCCAAGGCTGGACTGTGGCGCAGGCTGCACCCGTGGGTTTATTGGCAGTCACTTTGGCAGCTTTGGTTGGCACAGTTGAAGGCTTGTTCAAACGTATTGTGCGTTATCGTGCTGCATTGTGGATTGCCTTAATCAGTATTCCATCTGCACGTTACGGGGTGCATTTGGCAGGTATTGTCCCGCCCATTTGGTTAACACTGGCGTTCAGTCTGGTCATGTTTATTGTGGCGTATCGTATTTTCTTTAATAAAGTCAACGACCAAATTAATCCACCGTGTAAGGTAAACCAAAACACAGGACGCTTAATTTGGAATGTTAAAACGGCGTCTTTGCTTGGTGGTGTTGGTGTAATTGCAGGCTTGCTGACGGGTTTGTTGGGTGTGGGCGGTGGTTTTATTATTGTGCCGTTATTGCGTAAATTTACCGATTTGGATATGCGCAGTATCGTCGCAACCTCTTTGATGATTATTTTCCTGATTGGTGGCGTGAGTATTTCAGCACACGTTTTAGATGGCTTTCAGTACCCAATGGCAGTCACCATCACCTTTGTTCTGGCGTGTATTGTCGGGATGTTACTTGGACGTACTTTGGTACATCGCATGAATAGCAATACTGTACAAAAGGTATTTGCTACAACAGTCATTGGTGTTGCGTTCTACCTCATTTATACAGCGATTATGGCTTAAGTCTAATATTTGGATACTATGTTTTTACTTTGAACTGCAGTATTGTGAATAGGTAACGTATTGTTAAGTGTAAGAAAAAGCACTAGACCTAGACCAAATTAAAGATTAGTTTAGCTGTATAAGATGACAAGGAGCCAAGAATGAAAAAACATTTATTTTGTGTGGGTGTAGAGTTCCGTAAAGCATCCGATGAAACAGGCTCTTATGCGTATTTGACCGCATATTTAGGCGCAGATGACTTACATGAAGCGATTGATCGCGTTCAGAAACAACTGGAGCAAGAAGGCAATAAAGTATTATTTGTGCGTGGTTGCTGGGTTGTCGATGCCGATTGTGATGATGGTTTCTGCCCAACCGAAGAAAGTAATGCTGCCTCTAAAGCAGACCTGCTGTTCAGTGATGAAATCTATTATGGCAAATTGCAGCAATGGTCTATCAACAATGGCTATGAATACTGAGTAAAATGTTGGCTGAATAAGATGCCGATGGGTTCAGTTTACTGACCTGTGAATATTTAAAAAACCGCGTTTGAATGATTTAAGCGCGGTTTTTATATTGAGCTAAAACATCAGTTTCCAGCGCTGAAAACTTTAGAGCCTACTTAAAAGGACGTCCTTCTCCTTGTTCTTCATAAGTCACACCATCTCGAATGTGGTACAAGCGTTTAAAGGTAGGGATGATTTTATCGTCATGTGTGACTACAATAATTGCAGTTTGAAATTTTTCTGCCATTTCGTGTAATAAGCGAATCACGGTCATCGCACGTACACTATCCAATGGTGCAGTGGGTTCATCGGCTAAAATCACAGGCGGTTGATTAATCAAGCCACGTGCAATGGCGACACGCTGTTGTTCACCACCAGACAATTGCCCAGGCATGGCATGTACCCGATGCTGCACATCGAGCGCCGTTAAAATTTCCAATGCGCGGGCGCGGGCAATGTCATTGGCTACGCCTGCTAACATCGGCAGCAGCGCTACATTATCCAAAACATTTAAAAAAGGAATTAAGTACGGGGTTTGGAACATAAAACCAATTTTATCGCGGCGTAAGGCACTTAAGTCTTTGACTAACCAACGTTGATCAAAAACCACCTCATCGCCCAAAGTCATGCGTCCTTCGGTAGGATCAATCACGGCACCTAAACATTTGAGCAAGGTGCTTTTACCCGAACCTGAGGGGCCAATCAGCCCAACCACTTCACCGGGTGCAACCTGCATTTTGACATCTTTTAAGGCATAAAAGGCATTGTCACCTTGTCCAAAACGCTTTTTTAAACCTTCAATTAAAATGCCGTGTGTCATGTTATCCCCCAATTGCTTCGGCAGGGTCAATGCGCAGTGCCATCCGAATTGCAACCAAACTGGCTAACATGCAAATCAGCATCGCCGCAATAAATCCAAAAATAGAATCTTGCGGAACCAATAAGACATATTTCGGGAAATATGGTGCGGCAAAGGTTGAACTGATTTTACCAACAGCAAACCCAATTAATCCAAGCGCGAGTGCTTGTTGCAAGATCATCCAAGCGATTGTGCGATTGCGTGTGCCAATTAATTTTAAGACCGCAATTTCACGAATTTTGTCCATAGTCAGGGTATAAATAATAAATGCCACAATCGCGGCGCTGACCAAGGCCAAAATCACCAAAAACATGGCAATTTGTTTGGCGGATGTGGCAATCATTTTGCTGATTAAAATGTGTTCCATCTGCGGGCGGGTATAGACTGTTAGTTGTTGCCAACGCTGAATATGTGCTGCTGTTTCTTCAGCTGAAGCACCTGCATTTAAACGGACTAAAATAGCATTCACATAACGGTTGCTGCTTTGTGCATTGAGTACGCTTTCAAGCAAGTCAGGATAAGCAGGGCGATTATAAATCGGGTTTTCTGCAGTTCGTCTACGGTCTTGTAAAATGGCAGCATTGTCCTTTTGGAATTGCGCTTGTTGTGCATCTTTCAGCGGAATAAAAATCATCGGATCACCACCCGAAGACACCATACGTCGGGTTAAACCCACCACGGTAAAGGTGTTACGACGGATTTTAATACGATCACCCAACTTTAATCCCGTACTAATGTCGGCTACAGCTTCATAGTGTCCACGAGTCAATTGACGTCCTGCCAACAAGTGTGGTGGCCAACCCAAGTTATTCCAAGCATGTTCACCTGTTTGAATCCCGACCACCATCGAGCGAATATCTTTGTCTTGATGATGCACTTGCATGGTCAAATAAGTAATATTTGAAGCATGCGCCACCCCAGGCATATTCATCACACTACGATATAAATCATCACGTACACTTGAAGGTTCTGCATAAGGACCAAGCGTATCTTGCTGTACAACCCATAGGTCAGCACCACTGTTATTCAGCAGGGCTTTGGCATCATCTACCATGCCGCGATACACACCAGCCATAATTAAGGTCACACCAATCAGCAAGCCGAGTCCAAAGCCAGTAAATACAAATTTACCCCATGAATGGAAAATATCACGACCTGCTAGACTAATCATTTAGCTGCTCCTGCAAGTTGCTTCACAACCCGTAAACGGTTTTTGGCATGCAGTGGTTTTTCGCTATACAGTACCACTTGATCATTTTCAGATAAGCCTGCGAGCACTTGCACATCGCCCGCTAAATTTGAACGTCCCAATTGAACTTCAACAAATTGTGGTTTTTCTGCTGCAACTTTCCACACCCCCACTTGGTTATCGATACGGTGAACTGCCGCATTGGGAATGGTTAAACTGCGTGCCAATGGTGCGAGGCTGATGGTGACTTCTGCTAACTCACCCAAAGGCGGAAGAGGCGTTGGAGGTTGATTAAAAACCACTTTAGCTAAAATTTCTTCGGTAATGGCATCGGCACGGGGTTCTACCCATAACACATGACCTGCCAAAGCATTATTTTGCCGTGAACGTAAATGAATTTGAGCTGGTAAGTCAGCAGCTAAACCAATCGCACTGGATTGATCGAAACGGGCATTCATCCAAATGGAGTTAGGATCGACAATTTCTAGTACGGTTTGACCTGCTACCACCGTTGAACCCGGTTCTGCATAACGTGCAGTGACGACACCTGCAGCTGTGGCCACTAAATTTAAATTATCACGCTGTGCTTGTAAGGTATTCAGGTCTGCACGTGCTTTATTGAGTTCTTGTTGCATCGCGCTGAGTGCCGCCGTTGCCAAATCGAGCTCTTGTTGTTTAATGGCTAAAGATTCTTGGCTGGTGGCATTGATTTTAGCTAGTTGTTGATAACGATTGACTTGTTGCTGCGCAAAATTTTGACGGATTTGAGTGTCTTGTTGCTGAGCGGTAATTTTTTGGATTATCGCACGTTGAGCCAATAAACGATCTTCTAGATCGACAGGATCCATTTCGCCTAACAGTTGTTCTGCTTGTACGTTATCGCCAATATCTACTTTTAAGTTTTTTAAGCGACCTGCTGCAGTTGGGCCAATTTTATAATTATAACGCGCTTCAACGGTTGCTACGCCAAACAGGCTAGGTTGAATGGATTGATATTTGACTTGCGTGAGGGTGACGTTGACAGGGGCAAATGGGCCTGTGCGTAAGACCACGTAAATTAACAATAAAACCAGAGCTACAATGACCACAATCACGGAAATCGTTCGCTTTCCTAAGGGAAATACCTGCATGTGTACTCCGCATAATTTTTTATCAATTAAGGATAATATAATCTATTTTGTTGTTGTGCGGGGGAGTTATTCGGTTTGGGGAGTGAAAGCGAAAAATGTTTGGAGATGAATAAACCACCCAATAAAAAGGCTTAAATCCTAAAAGTGAATTTGAACCTAGATCGCTTAATAGAAAGCAATCCTGATCATTTTTCGTGAAGTTTTACCTCAATTTGATAGTCGTCTTGGGTCACTTTAATTTTATGGTCTTTATATTTGCGTTTGCTTGGCGAGAGTGCAGAGCTAGTCACTGCCTTATGGAACTCACTATCTGACATGAAAAAATAATAAGCCTTATAGCCCAATAAAATCTTATCAATTTTTTTATCTTTTTTTCTCAGCAGTACGGATGAGTCCATTTAAATAATCTAAGCTGATGTTCTCTGACATTCCCAAACCCTCAAAAATAAAGTTGAATTATCACATGAGGAAGAAGCAAGTCATATTACAGATTGATGACAGTTGCATTTAGAGTGTGTTTACTCGTGGTAAACGATGCTCAAAAGTTGTGGGTCAAATTGACCCAATTTTGACCCAATTTATTCAAATTTGGGTCAATTTGTTCTGGATAGCATTGGACGCAAAACCCATAGAAAAAGCCTTAAACACTGATGTTTAAGGCTTTTTTAGTCATATTTAGTTATGTAACTTCATATGAATTTAAGAATTTGGTGGAGATGGCGGGAGTTGAACCCGCGTCCGCCAACACTACACTCGAGAATACTACATGCTTAGATATCGTCTATTGTTTTAACACTCTAAGACCCGACGAACAGGGTTTAAAGTGCGATCCTCTAAGTTTGGTATAAAGTCCCGAGGCTCAACTCTATACGGACTTGTGTGCGTGCGCTTCAGTCGGGTTCACTGACCACAAGTATTCAGTGAAGCGGACAAGCGGCCCTTAGGCAGCTAGAGCGTAAGATTCGTCGTTTGCGACTATTTTAATGCAAATTTGATTTACGAGAGAAAATGCGCTCTCGGCATGCATCTATGAGCTTCATCATCAGCGTCGAAGCCAATAACATCCCCATATCACAGCGCAATCATAGCATAGCTGGCAAAAATTACGATGTATTTTCTGCACAATTACACATTTCGATGCGCTTATTTACATAATTGCGCTAATATTTTATTTTTCAAGTCAAACACAATAAAAAATATGAGTTATTTACTAGCACTCGATCAAGGCACAACCTCTAGTCGCGCTATCATCTTCAATGAACACGGACAAGTTCAGGCAACGGCACAACGAGAAACCCATATTCAGACCCCACATTCAGGTTGGGTGGAGCAAGATGCTCAAGAAATCTGGTCAAATCAAATTGCTGTGGTGCAACAGGCTCTGGCGACTGCAGGTATTTTGGCTAAAGACATTCGCGCAATTGGTGTGACCAATCAACGTGAAACCACAGTGGTGTGGGATAAATGCACAGGCAAACCATTAGCGCCTGCAATAATTTGGCAAGATCGTCGTGCGGCTGATTGGTGTCATCACTTGATTCAAAATAATCAGATGCAATTGATTCAGGAAAAAACAGGTCTGCGTATAGATCCGTATTTTAGTGCAGGCAAACTGGTGTGGCTGCTTGAGCATGTCGATGGATTAAAAGCATTGGCACAGCAGGGGCATGTGGCCTTTGGCACCATCGACAGTTGGTTAATCTGGAATTTGACCCAAGGCGCAGAGCATGTCATTGAAGCGAGTAATGCTTCAAGAACGATGTTGATGAATTTACATCGCCAAACTTGGGATGAAGAATTACTGGAATTATTTCAAATTCCCGCATCGGTCTTACCCAAAATTATTGCATCCGACAGCTATATTGCAGATACCGCAACGGGTTTATTGGGCGCGAATATCCCAATTACAGGTATTTTAGGCGATCAGCAGGCGGCGTTGTTTGGGCAATCGTGCTTTGAAGTTGGAACAGCAAAAAACACCTATGGTACAGGCTGTTTTATGTTGTTTAATACAGGCAATCAGGTGCAATTTAGCCAAAATAAGTTACTTACCACTTTGGCGTGGCAATGTCAAAATCAAACCCATTTTGCCCTTGAAGGCAGTGTTTTTATGGCAGGCGCGGTGGTGCAATGGCTGCGCGATGGTTTGGGTATTATCCAAAAAAGCAGCGATGTGGAACAACTTGCCAATAGTGTAACTTCTAGCGATGGTGTAGTGCTAGTTCCTGCATTTACAGGGCTTGGTGCGCCACATTGGGACAGTGAAGCGCGAGCGCTTTTATGTGGAATGTCACGTGGCACCAACAAGGCACATATTGCCCGTGCTGCCTTGGAATCCATTGCATTTCAGGTGTCGGATGTACTCACTGCGATGCAATCCGATTTAGATCATCCACTGAAAGAGCTTCGAGTCGATGGTGGTGCTAGTCAAAATGATATGTTGATGCAATTCCAAGCCGATATTTTAAATGTGCCTGTGTTACGTCCTAAAATGTTGGAATCAACCGCTTGGGGAGCAGCAGCTATGGCAGGTTTAAAGGCGGGTGTATTTTCTGACTTATCTGAAATTTCAGCATCTTGGCAGTTAGATCGGGTATTTGAACCCCAAATGAATGAAGCAGAGCGTGCAGAACATTTAGCGCGTTGGCAACAAGCCTTAAAACGTGCTAAGTCAGACTTATAATCAGCGCTATTTCTAAAATAACGCTAAGTTGAAATAAATCTTTAAACCACAAGCCTCATCAGCAAAACTTTTGAGGCTTGTAGCTGTTTTTTCGTTACTTTGATCTTTTAGATTACGCCTTACATTGCCTCACGTTGAGCTTCATCTTCTAGATAACTTTCCAAAGAATCATCTAGTGCATAAAGCCATGGTGTGTGATGCGGTTTAGCCATTTTTCCTGTCATCACTGAGCGATAAACTTTATCTCTAAAGCCCATAATATTTTCTTTTTTATGCTTTTTCCATTGCATGAAAATATCGTGTACTGCATCAATATTGAAAGATGGATAGTCGGTCTGCGCAATCAGGCGTTTGATGTAATCCCCTTGAAAACGTGCAGATTGTTCATCGCTCATTAAGCGTTGTTCTTTTTCATGCAAGGTTTGGGTATGGCTTTGCATTTCGTCTATGCTTGGCAACGCAATTTTGCCCAAAATCACATCGCGGACAAACCATGCCTGCGCATCGAACATATTGAAGGTGTACCATTGATCTTGCATACCCAAATAGAACAAACGTGGATTCTTTTCCCAAACCACACCTTGATATAAACCTAGTGGATAAAGGCAGTTATGCGTTCTGAGGCGCAAGCCATCTTCAATAAACGGGAAGTGGTGTAAATAGCCCGTACATAAAATAATGGCATCAATTTTGGCCGATGTTCCATCACCAAAATAAGCAGTATTTTCATCTACACGCAGTAATTGTGGTTTTTCAGACCAGTTTTTGGGCCACTTAAAGCCCATGGCTTTACTGCGATAGCAACTGTAAATTTGTTTGGCGCCGTATTTATAACATTGCGAACCAATGTCTTCGGCAGAGTA
This sequence comes from Acinetobacter towneri, assembly GCF_017498585.1. Classification (NCBI taxonomy): domain Bacteria; kingdom Pseudomonadati; phylum Pseudomonadota; class Gammaproteobacteria; order Moraxellales; family Moraxellaceae; genus Acinetobacter; species Acinetobacter towneri. The sequence continues at coordinate 2,447,972 of NZ_CP071766.1, read as the reverse complement.
GCTGCTGCCCACCAACAGCACTGATTTACCTTTAAATTCCAGTGCATCACGGAAATCATGCGCGTGTAAAATACGACCATGGAATTGATCAAAGCCTTCATAAACAGGGACACGCGGGGTAGAAAAGTGCCCAGAGGCCACCACAACATAATCAAACTGTTCTGAATAATGACGTTGCTGTGCGTAATCTTCGACATCAACCGTAAATTTTTGCGTCGCATCATCATAATGAATATGCTGAACGGCGGTATTAAAGCGGACTAAGTCTTTCACCTGTGCTTTTTCTGCACGACCTTGAATATAATCCCACAACACTGCGCGTGGCGGATAAGACGCGATTGGTTTTTTGAAGTGTTCATCAAAAGTATAATCGGCAAATTCTAGCGCTTCTTTAGGGCCATTTGACCATAAATAACGGTACATACTGCCGTGGACAGGTTCGCCATGTTCATCTATACCTGTGCGCCAAGTATAGTTCCAGAGTCCACCCCAATCATTTTGTTTTTCGAAACATACAATTTCAGGAACTTGTAGACCTTTGGCCTTTGCTGACTGAAACGCTCTTAATTGGGCCATGCCGCTTGGGCCAGCGCCAATAATTGCAATTCGATCCATTGCTATCTCCATTAGTTTTTGAGTTCTTAATTACTTCTCCAATTTTGAGTGACACAATTCAGGATTTTAAATATCCGCATTATAAAAATAAGCAAATACAATCCTAAATTTAGAGATCAAGTAGATCTTGTCAAAATAGGATGTGAATTAAAAAAATAGAAAAAATAAAACACACTAAAGACAGTAAAAATTGCTTAAGCAACTCATCTTTATAAAAAAATGTGTTTTACAAGAAGCATGATCTTATCATAATTTTTGATTAATTTTGGTTTTGCTTAGTTGTAAAAGTGAATTTAAAGTCATTGCTGTTGTTGTTTTGGTTTGATCAATTGGTATATTTTATTGATTTTTATAGAGAAAATAAGATGAAAATTTAAAGCTAATTTTTATCTCATTTTGCCCAATATAAAGGTGATTTTGATGAGATTGTTGCAAAATCTACAATGATATACAGAGGATTGAAAACTGAATCTTAGGCAACATTTTCAGAGAGCCATACCCGAAGTGGACTTCTGAAAAATTAAAAGGATGCTGTGATTGATAGGTGTAATGAAAGTTTAGTTTTTATAAGCCATGAAAGCAGTAGCGTATTTATCAAGCTTTATCTAATGATTGAATGTGCTTTGCGTACATTCAATCATTAAAGTTTGTGGCGACTCAGTAATTAAAGTTTACGCCACACCTTATTTTCATCTTCTAAAGAGACAGTAAAGTTAAATTCGTCGTCTACGGTAACCAAGTAGGAGTTAGGATTAACCAATAAAACTTTTAAAATTGTACCTTGCTCGAATTCAATTGGTGCGCAGTTTTCTTTACGTAGAACAATAGGTTCAAGTAGCTCAATAGCAATGTTTTCTGTTGGAGATTCCATACCGCACCCTAAATGAGTTATTTTTAATCAACTGTATTATATAGTAAATTGATGAATAATCTACACAAAATCGTAAATTTGTGTCGGGTTTAAATATTTTGTACTTGAATTGTTGGTCAAAAAATCGCAATAAATTTGCCCAATACTTCATAATTTGACATTTTAAAAATATAAGAAATTGAAATTTGATGTAATTTCTTAGATGAATGGCAAATGAACAGCGCAGTAAAATATAGCCGATTGATGAAATTTACAGTTTTCAGTATAAAAATAAAATTATTGCTGAAAAAACAGCGTATAAAGTATAAAAGTTAAAGTATCCATTCACGCTTTTTTAAGTGGTGAAGGCACTGGGTTTTACATTCCAATTTAAAAAATAAAGGCTTTTTGTCTGCATGTTTAAGTCATTTTTTCCAAATCCAAAGTGGTTTTTTATTTCATTGCTTGTTTGGTTCGCGATCAATCTGGCTTTATGGTACTCGGGCGGTAGCGCATGGGGTAGTTGGATTGGCTTCCCGCAAGGCTATGCCGAAGCAACATTACCCATCGATGTCAGCCGTTTTTGGTCACCTGCATTTTTATGGTTTTATCTGTGGTTTTTTGTGGCAACGACGCTGTTTGCCATTTTCTGGAAACTTAAAGCAAATCACCCATGGCAGCGCTGGTCGGTATGGGGATCGGCATTCATCCTGTTTAATATTTGGTTTGGGGTACAAGTCAATGTTGTGGTGAATGCCTGGTACAACCCATTTTATGACCTGATTCAAAAAATGCTCAGTAGTGGCGGTGGAGATGTCAATGAACTCTATGCAGGTGTGCTGACCTTTTTATACATCGCCATGGTGGCAGTGACCTTAATGGTTTTGAATTTATTTTTTGTTAGTCACTATGTTTTTCGTTGGCGTACGGCAATGAATAATTATTACACCGCACATTGGGAAAAACTCAGACATATTGAAGGGGCTTCACAGCGTATTCAAGAAGATACCATGCGCTTTGCCAGAACCATGGAAACTTTAGGGGTAAATTTAGTCGAAGCCCTAATGACTTTGTTGGCATTTTTACCTGTGCTGTTTAGTTTGTCTGTGCATGTCAAAGCCCTGCCTATAGTGGGGGAAATTTCGTATGCCTTAGTTTGGGCTGCAGTGGGTTGGGCAGTATTTGGTACAGTGGTGTTAATTGTGGTGGGTGCGAAGTTACCAGGTCTGGAATTTAATAACCAAAAAGTTGAGGCGGCTTATCGTAAAGAATTGGTTTATGGTGAAGATCACGCTGAACGTGCTGATCCGCTGAGTTTAAAAGAACTGTTTAGCAAAGTGCGTTTGAACTATTTCCGTTTATATTTCCACTATGCCTATTTTAACTTGGTACGCATTTGGTACATGCAATTGGACAATATTTATGGTTTATTTGTGTTGTTCCCAAGTATTGCCGCAGGGGCTATTACATTGGGTTTGATGATGCAAATTGCCAACGTATTTGGCAAAGTCCGTGAATCTTTTCAGTATCTGATTGCATCTTGGCCAACCATTATTGAGCTCTTGTCTATTCATAAGCGTTTAAAAGCATTTGAATCGACCTTGGATCAATAGTTTTGATGGCGACATTCATAAGTGTTGTGGATGTCGCGTTCGCATGTTTAGAGTGGTGACTGCCAAATATAAATTGATCTGAACAGTTGTATAAAAATAATACTGGTGCTAGTGTTCAAAATCATAAAAAACTGTGATGAATTGGATTGTTTTATAAAAATATCAAACTTGATTCAAATAAAATTATGATTAATTAACTATAAAATCAAGGTGTTGTATTTGTTATTTTGCCCCAATTCATATATTTTCATTGATATAAAAACAATTGAGAATTGAGACGTGACCTGCAAAAAATTACTCTTGATTGGGGGAATTGGCAGCCTATTATTTGGTTGTGCAACAGTTGATCAATTTAGCCCAAATTCGGTGAAGCATTTTGCATCTGCACAAGAACTGATTGTTCAAAAAAACTTAAATCAGCCCAGTGGTGCTGCTAAAGAATATGTCTATTATTGGGGGCCACAGCGCAAAGATCAGCCTGCTGAATCTATGATTCCACGTAAATATATGGGCAGCTATTGTCAGTCACAAAATGGACGCTTAACGCTGGCCTATAAAAGCTCAATGAGTTTAGTCAAAAATGCGTGGTCTAAAAAATTACTCAATACGTATCGAGATGTAAAGCAAGGGATTGGGGCATACCGTTGTGTAGGTAATCAGGGCGAAAGTTGGATTGTATCGATTGAGCCAGTGGCGGAGCGACAGTTGGAACAGCGTGGTGAAGCGCGAGTGGTGAGTTTGGTTACTAAAATAATGTCTGAAGATGAAGCACGACGTTTTTACCGCGCGGTTTCTACACCTGCAAAGGCTGCACCTAAAGCAGCTCCAAGTAATCCAAAAACAACAAATGCAACCAAAGTTGCTGAAATGAAAGAAAAACCTGAAGAGAAAAAAGAGCCTGTAGTTGCGCCAGTAAAAACAGCTCCACCACGCGTGGTTGAGACACCACAACAGCAACAGACACGTTTATATGTTGCAGCACGTCGTGATTTAAACAGTGGGCGTAATCAAATTAATGCCTGTAATAATGCGCAACGTGCTTATAACTATGGCAAGTTACAGGGCGCAGAGGGTACGCGTATTTATACAGAATCTGGCATGTTGGTGGCACGTTGTTTAACCAGTGTGTCGAGTTATCGCAGTCGTTTTCCAAACGCAGAAGTGCAAGCCAAGCGCATTTTGCAGAATTTAGCCAAAAATTATAATCATGCAGGGGCTAAGAATATGTTGAGAGGCATGAAGTGAGGAGCGCATAATTTCTGATCTGCTCTTCATTTTAAAATTTAAATATTTATCTCTCCCTTGCACCACAGTGCAGTTTATCACTAGTGCTTGTTTTAAAGACATTTTCAATATCCAATATTAAATTTTCGATGGCATTTAATTGGTAATGGAAGCTCCTTCTCCCACTTGGATGAGCAGTACTGCTGCGCAAGGGGGAGGGTAATTTAAAAGAGAAAACTAAATAAGATCAGGATAAAACTGCTCAAATTCTTTATTCATCGCCTTACCACGTAATAAATAGCCTTTAGGCTGAATATAGCTATAAATTTCTCGTGCAGGTTGTTCATGCCAGCCAATATTAAATGCACAAAGTTTTGGGAAAAATTGTAGATGGTTGTAATTCAAATTATTATGAATCCAATAGGCGAGTTGTTGCCAATTGACTTGATCTTTTTCATACAGTGCTAAAAATGATGGAATGACAATACACGCCGTTGCCCCATAACCTTTTGCATCGGGATAGTCCCAAATGTGACTGGCAAAGTTTTTCTCATTACTTGCGCAGTTATGTCCTTTTTTATTTCCGAGTTGGTTCACGCTTGGTGAGCGATACGCCGAGCGAATCGCAATTCGTCCAAATTTTTCTTGGAGTGGTTCGAGCAGTTGCTCGCACAGTAGTGTACCTGTGTAGATGGCTTTTTTAGGATGATCGGGGAAGTTGGGTACACCGTACCAATTGGCGATTTCGCTATACATAAAGTCACGCATAAAAAAGGACTTGGAGAGTTTGATGCGTCCTAAGTCTTCGAGTTTGGCTATAGAGGATACTTTTTTGATGGTCATGTTGTTTTTGGTGTGATCTATTGATGAGTGATACTATATAATTAAAATATAAAAAGTTTTAAGTTGAATTATATGGAAAAAATTCCTAAAGTTTTTATAAGTTATGCTCATGAAAGTGAAAAACTTAGTGATCAGGTTCTGCAATTTTCTAACGAGTTACGTGCTAAAGGAATTGATTCTGAAATCGATCAATATGAAGAAGCTCCACCACAAGGATGGGCTAAATGGATGCTCAAACAAATTGATGAAGCAGATTTTGTATTAGTAGTAGCTTCTCCTATCTATTATGCGTGAAGTAAAGATTCTAGTAACGATGCTAAAGGGTTAGGTGCTAAATGGGAAACCACGCAGATTATTCAAAATATTTATGAGAACGTAAACAACAATACAAAATATATACCAATTTTCTTTGATACAGATCAAGTGCAATATATTTTAGATCCATTAAAGCCATATACTTATTACAATATTTCTAATGAGAAGCAAAAAAATAAGCTAATTAATAGATTAGCTGGTAAGTCAGAAAGCTTAAGACCTAAATTGGGACAAGATAGCCCTGTATCTTCTGATTTGAAGCCACTTGAAGAAAAATCTCGTAAGACATTATTCGTTTCGGGGTTAATAGATGAGGATTTATGGAATAAAGCTAAGTGGAAAGGTACAGCTTTTGCATATAACCCAATAGATGAAAATGATATTCCTATTTTAGGTGTTGGGTTTGAATATCCTGAAAATGGTAAATTGATCTTTGATGCTATTCGTAATCGAATAGGTGAGAACGATATTGACGAAAAACTACGAGTATCAATCGTAACTGAGGTAGATAAAGAAAATATTGCTCATTACAAAGTGATGATTGGACCTAATTTTAGTTATTTGGAAGATTTATCTGAAGGTATGGATTTAAAAAATGATGAAAAGCTTTTCATGGCTATTTCACGTGTAAATTTAATGACCCCAAAAAGTAGTATTAACTTAGATAATTTTTTAGAAAGATACCGAAAAGTTGGTAAATTCTATCTTACGAATATTCTCGAAATGCCTGAGGGTTTTAGCTTTGATCCTAGCTCAATAGATCATGATAATATGATTTTAAAATCAGAGTTAGTTGTAAAAACATTAAAGGACGTTCTTAAAGAAAAGAATCGATCACCTGAATGGGCTGCAATAGTGCCAAAAAAAATTAAACTTAATAAAGATGTTTTTAAGGCAATACAGCAAAAGCATGAAAAAGAAAAACGAAGAAAAAAGAAAAAATTGAAGAAAAAAACTAAAAAATGATAAAAAACCCGCTTTCAAAGCGGGTTTTTTATTAAAGAAAGATCAGTTTAACCAATCAATTTCTTCATCAACTCATTCACTTGCGCAGGGTTGGCTTTACCTTTCGCTGCTTTCATCACTTGACCAACAAGACCGTTGAAAGCTTTCTCTTTACCAGATTTATACTCTTCAACCATCTTCTCGTTCGCAGCAAGAACTTCTTTAATAATCGCTTCAATTGCGCCCGTATCAGTTTCCTGTTTCAAGCCTTTTTCAGCAATAATTTCATCCGCAGATTTGCGTTCGTCCCACATAAAGCCGAATACTTGCTTCGCGATCTTACCGTTAATCGTGTTGTCCACAATACGCGCGATCATACCGCCAAGTTTTTCCGCAGATACAGGAGAGTCAGCAAGGTCTAAGCCTGCTTTATTTAAAGCACCTGAGAATTCGCCCATTACCCAGTTTGCTGCAATTTTACCGTGTGCCGCGCCACCAGCCGCAGCAACCACAGCTTCGTAAAATTCTGACATTTCACGAGTCAATGTGAGCACGTGAGCATCGTACTCAGTTACACCAAAGTCCGCCACGAAACGTGCACGACGTGCAGCAGGAAGCTCAGGCATAGTCGCTTTAATGGCTTCAATTTGCGCATCAGGAATAATCACAGGCAACAAGTCTGGATCAGGGAAGTAACGGTAATCGTTGGCTTCTTCCTTCGAACGCATTGAACGCGTTTCCATCTTCACAGGGTCAAACAAACGTGTTTCTTGGTCAATCGTACCATCCCATTCCAAGATTTCCATTTGACGTTCAATTTCAACATTGATCGCTTGTTCAATAAAGCGGAATGAGTTCAGGTTTTTAAGTTCACAACGTGTACCGAAGGGTTGACCCGGACGACGTAACGACACGTTACAGTCCGCACGGAACGAACCTTCAGCCATGTTGCCGTCAGAAATACCTAACCAACGAACCAGTGTATGAATCGCTTTAATATAAGCTACGGCTTCTTCAACCGAACGCATATCGGGTTCAGATACAATTTCAAGCAAAGGCGTACCTGCACGGTTGAGGTCAATACCTGACATGCCTTCAAATTGATCATGAATCGACTTACCCGCATCTTCTTCAAGGTGTGCACGGGTTACGCCAATGCGTTTGGTCGTGCCATCTTCAAGTTGGATGTCGATATGACCCAAACCGACAATGGGGTTGTCCATCTGGCTAATTTGGTAGCCTTTAGGCGAGTCAGGGTAGAAGTAGTTTTTACGCGCAAACACAGACGCTTGGTCGATGTAGGCATCAATACCCAAACCAAAACGGATTGCCAAATCCACCACTTCTTTATTCAGCACAGGCAAGACGCCCGGCATAGCTAAATCAACAAGGCTGGCTTGCGTATTTGGGTCTTGACCAAATTCGGTTGATGAACCTGAGAAAATTTTAGAATTGGTTGCAAGCTGAGTATGAATCTCAATACCAATCACGACTTCCCAACCATCAATCAGGTTTGATTTTGGTTTAGCAGTATTCTTCGCCATTATGCGTTCTCCTCAGCAATTGCAGCGCGTTGAGTATGCCAATCGGTCGCTTGTTGATACTGATGTACCACAGATAACAGTTGTGATTCAGACCAGTAATTGCCAATCAATTGTAAACCTACAGGCAAGTGATCTTGGTCAAAACCAACAGGCGCACTAATTGCAGGTAAGCCCGCTAAGTTCACCGCGATGGTGTAAATATCACCCAAATACATTTCAACAGGGTCTAAAGACGCGCCAATTTTGTAGGCAGTTGTTGGTGCAGTTGGTGCTGCAATCACATCGACCTGTTCAAAGGCTTTTAAGAAGTCTTGCTGAATTAAACGACGGACTTTTTGTGCTTTCACGTAGTAAGCATCGTAATAACCTGCAGAAAGAGCATACGTACCAATCAAGATACGACGTTGCACTTCTGCACCAAAACCTTCAGAACGCGAGCGTTTGTAGAGGTCTAAAATATCTTGAGGATTTTCTGCACGGTAGCCATAACGCACACCATCGTAACGAGAAAGGTTAGATGATGCTTCTGCAGGGGCAATCAGATAGTAAGTTGGCACGTAGCTTTCAGTCATGTTGAGATCAATCTCAACCAATACTGCGCCCAATTCTTCTAATTTTTTTAGTGATTCTTCAACACGTGCTTTCACCGCAGCATCTAAACCAGCCACATTGAAGTATTGTTTCGGAATACCAATGCGTAAGCCTTTGAGCGTTGTTGCATTCAGGTTCGCCACATAATCTTCAACCGCTTTATCCATAGAGGTTGAGTCTTTGGCGTCATGACCTGCCATTACATTCATTAAATATGCGCAGTCTTCTGCAGAGCGTGCCATTGGACCTGCCTGATCTAAAGATGATGCATAAGCGATGATGCCGTAACGTGAAACACGTCCGTAAGTTGGTTTGAGACCAGTCAAACCACAGAAAGACGCAGGCTGACGGATTGAACCACCTGTATCTGTACCTGTAGCAAATGGTGCAAGGTCAGCCGCCACGACAGCAGCAGAACCACCTGACGAACCACCCGGTACATGGTCAAGTGCCCATGGGTTTTTGGTCGCGCCATAGAACGAACTTTCAGAGGTTGAACCCATTGCGAATTCGTCCATGTTCACTTTACCTAAAGTGACCAAACCTGCGTTTTTACCTTGTGCCACCACAGTTGCATCATAAGGTGAGATAAAATTGTCCAGCATTTTTGAACCCGCAGAGGTTTTAATGCCTTGGGTACAAAAAATATCTTTATGTGCAACAGGAATACCTGTCAGTGCTGTCGCTTGATCTGCCTGACGTAATGCATCGGCTGCATCTGCCTGTGCCAATGCTACGTCATTGGTCACGGTGACATAAGAGCGCACTTGCGGATCAATTTTGGCAATACGTTTTAAATAATGTTCTGTTAGTTCGCGAGAGGAGAATTTGGCTGCCGCTAAACCCTCAGAGATTTCACGAATCGATAAGCGATGTAAATCTGTCATGAGAAAAATTCTTTTACCTTTTTATGAAGTCAAAATGTAACAGCCGAATAAATTATTCAATCACACGTGGAACAAGGTACAAGCCATCCTGAACTGCAGGGGCAACAGCTTGATATTGCTCACGATGATTCTGTTCGGTTACGACGTCTTCACGTAATGGTTGAGGGTGGTCAAATGGGCTTTTTAAAGGCTCAACGTCATCGGTATTTATGCCTTTTAAGCTTTCCATCATGCCTAAAATTTTATTTAGACTTTGAGCATACTCAGCAGATTGCGTATCATTGAGTTTAAGACGAGCAAGATGGGCAATTGCTGAAACTGTTTGTGCATTTAAATCTGCAGAATGCTGAGCATCCGAGGTAGACATAACATCACCTAAAATCAGTATTAATAAAAAATTTCAAAATATCGTGCGTTATAATAAGCGATTGACTTGTTCAACGCACCACATTTAGTTAAAGTTGCCAACTTGCGTCCACATAAAGTTTAATCGAGAACGACTCCGTGATTCTAAAACGACTAATTGGCTTGTTTTCGCCAGACCTAGCCATTGATTTAGGTACAGCAAATACACTTATTTATGCGCCAGGACGAGGCATTATATTAAATGAACCGACAGTTGTGGCAATTCGTCACAGCGGTTCACAGAAAATTGTTGCCGCAGTCGGTCTTGATGCCAAACAAATGTTGGGTCGTACCCCTGCAAACATTTCTGCAATTCGCCCAATGAAAGATGGTGTTATCGCTGATTTTGAAGTGACTGAAACCATGCTGAACCAATTTATTGGCAAAGTGCATGAAAAACGTTTATTCCCACCTGCACCGCGTGTAGTGGTGTGTGTACCATGCAAATCTACTTTGGTAGAGCGCCGTGCCATTCGTGAAGCCGTGTTTAATGCGGGCGCACGTGATGTACGTTTAATTGAAGAGCCAATGGCAGCAGCAATTGGTGCAGGTATGCCTGTCGAGCAAGCTTGTGGCTCAATGGTGGTAGATGTTGGTGGTGGCACGACAGAAATCGCGATTATTTCATTACAAGGTTGTGTTTATTCAGATTCATTGCGTATTGGTGGCGATGTGTTTGATGAGCAAATCATTAACTACGTGCGCAAGGCACATGGTTGTGTGATTGGTGAAACCACAGCAGAAACCATTAAGAAAGAAGTTGGCATGGCATTGCCAGATGAAGGTGCTAAACCACTGGAAATTGAAGTGCGTGGTCGTAACTTGGCAGAAGGTGTGCCACGTGCCATTACTGTAACTTCTGATGAAATTACCCAAGCCATTTCTGATCCGTTACAAAGCATTGTATCGGCAGTAAAATCTGCACTGGAACAAACTCCACCAGAACTTTCTTCCGATATTGCAGAGCGTGGAATTGTGCTCACCGGTGGCGGTGCGTTATTGCGTAACCTAGACAAGCTTTTGGCACAAGAAACTGGCTTGCCTGTGGTAGTCGCAGAAGAACCATTAACTTGCGTTACCCGTGGTGGTGGCAAGGTCTTGGAATTCTTTGATAATCCAAACCACGATATGTTATTTGTTGGCTAATACATAGGATTCGGCGGTGCAAACAAATCTGTTTTCCAGACAACCGCCATCTTTTCGCTCTTTTATAATTGCGGTCATTACTTGTTTGGTCATCCTGTTTTTTAACTGGCGTGTACCGCATGTAATTCAACCCGCACGTGATGTTTTGTATGCGGCATATAACCCAATTTATGCCCTTGCAAGCTATCCTGTATTGTCGCGAGAATGGCTAAGTCAACAAAGTAAGTCTGAGGCTCAATTGCGTCGTGAAAATACCGCGATGCAGGCAGAGCTATTACAGGCTCAAGTCCGTTTGCAAAAGTTATCTGAACTCTCTGCAGAAAATACCCGCCTGCGTGGTCTACTCGATACCCCTCTAATCATTGATGGACGCATGGAAATTGCTGAAGTAATTGGTACCGATGCCGATCCTTTGCGCCATATTATTGTGATTAACCGTGGTTCACAAAATCAGCTCAAAGTCGGGCAAACCGTTTTGGATGATAAAGGCATTATGGGGCAGATCATTGCTGTGTATCCACACAGTAGCCGTGTCATGTTGCTTTCTGACAAAGAACACTCACTTTCAGTGCGTTTGGAACATACAGGCATGCGAGCCATTGTGTCGGGTACGGGCGATTTAGGGCGTTTGAAAATGGAATATGTACCGACCAGTGCCAATATTCAGGTTGGAGAGAATGTCTATAGCTCAGGCTTGGGCGAGCATTTCCCTGCAGGATATTTGGTTGGAAGCATTGCCAAAATCAGCCGACATAATTCTGGTGAGTTTGCACAAATTGATGTGATGCCTGCAGCACAATTGGCGGGTGGTCATCATGTGGTGGTGCTGTTCTCAGAATCTTTAGCGAAGGAGCAGCCAAATGCCAATCGCTAAAATTGGACAAACCCGACTCGGACAAAACAAGAATAAAGATCCACTATTTCCGATTATTTTTTCTGTAATTGCTGCATCTGTACTCATGGTGTATCCGCTGTCTTATACAGGCTCGGGTTGGCGACCATTGTTTATGTTGATGGTGACCTTGTTTTGGGTGCTTGGGCAACCAACTTGGTGTGGTATTTGGTTTGCCTTTGGTACAGGCTTGTTTGCAGACTTGCTCCTCGATGCACCTTTGGGCATGAATGCCTTGAGTTTTGTGGTGATTACTTTTGTGGCGCGTTTCCTGACTCGTGAGCGCCGTATTATGACGTTTGCGAATTTATGGGTCATTAGTGTAATAGCAATTTTGGCTCACCTCGCCCTGATTTGGGTGATGCAAGTCATGGGTGGGATTCAGTTCCCATTTGCCCGTCATTGGCAACCTTTGCTGAGTAGTATTTTGCTCTGGCCTGTGCTGTATTATTTCTTGCGAAAATGGCGCATTTAATTCTTGCCTCAAGTTCACCGCGCCGTCGGGAACTCCTGCAACAGCTTGGGCTGGAATTTGAAATTTACAGTCCAGACATCGATGAATCTATTTTAGCGGGCGAAGATGTTGCCGCGTATGTTGAGCGGTTGGCATGTGCCAAAGCCGATGCGGTTTTACGGCTATTTCCTGATGCTATTGTGATTGCTGCCGATACCAGTCTAGGCGTAGATGGGCAGATTTTGGGCAAGCCAGAATCCAAAGCACATGCCTTTGCCATTTGGTCACAACTTTCTGGTCGAAAACATGATGTTTTTTCAGGGGTTTGTGTGCGTACAAAACAGAAAAAATCCAGTATAGTGGTACGTACACAGGTTGAATTTCAATCGCTTAGCCTAGATGATATGGAAAGCTACTGGGCAACAGGTGAGCCGATTGGAAAAGCGGGTGCTTATGCGATTCAGGGCATCGCAGCACGTTATATTCCGCGTATTGAGGGCAGTTATAGCAATGTTGTCGGCCTGCCACTCTATGAAACCGTACAGTTATTACAGACAGTTAAGGCACTAAATTAACTGCTGCACAAAAATTTTTATAATGTTTTGAGTTTTATTATGTCTGACGAGTTGTTGATTAACGTCACACCGATGGAGTGTCGGGTGGCGTTAATTCAAAACGGCACGGTCAATGAACTATTCGTTGAGCGTACAGCCAAGCGTGGTTTGGTGGGCAATATTTATAAAGGCAAAGTGGTGCGCGTGCTGCCAGGTATGCAAGCCGCTTTTGTCGATATTGGTTTATCGCGTACTGCTTTTTTGCATATCAATGACATGATTTGGCCGCGCAGCCAACCTACACCGAATGTCTTTGAATTATTGCAGCCTGGGCAAATTCTAACCGTGCAAGTGATGAAAGATATGCTCGGTACTAAAGGCGCACGACTGAGCACTGATCTTTCCATTCCTTCGCGTTATTTGGTTCTAATGCCGTATGGCAGTCATATTGGCGTATCACAACGCATTGAATCGAGTGAAGAACGTGAGCGTCTACGCGGGATCATTGAAACCATTCAGGCTGAGCATAAATTACCAGGCTCAGTGATTGTACGCACAGCAGCCGAAGGCGTCGATGAAGCGGCCTTAGTGCAAGATATGTGTTACTTGGCAAAATTGTGGGAATACATTCAGCGTAAACAAAAAAGCATTGCTGTGCCTTCTTTGATTTTTGAAGAGTTGCCGTTACCGCAACGCGTAATTCGTGATTTGGCGAATGATAACACCGCCAAAATTTATGTCGATTCACGTGAAATTCACGCCAAATTAAAAGAATTTGTGGATGAGTTTGTGCCCAATATGCACAATCGCCTGATTCATTACCCAGGCGAGCGCCCACTATTCGATTTATACAATGTCGAAGAAGATATTCAAAAAGCATTGCAAACCCGTGTGGCATTAAAGTCAGGCGGTTATCTGATGATTGATCAGACCGAAGCCATGACCACCATTGATGTGAATACGGGTTCTTATGTCGGTGGTCGGACTTTAGAAGACACTGTTTTTAAAACCAATATGGAAGCCACACAGGTCATTGCCCGCCAGTTACGTTTGCGTAATTTGGGTGGCATCATCATTATCGACTTCATTGATATGCAAGAAGTACAGCATCGTGATGAAGTCTTGAGTCAGTTTGAGCGTATGCTTGAGCGAGATCATGCCAAGACCAAAATTACCCAAGTGTCTGAACTGGGCTTGGTCGAGATGACCCGTAAACGCACCCGTGAATCATTAGAACATTTACTTTGTGAAGCCTGTCCAACTTGTCAGGGGCGGGGATATGTCAAAACAGCAGAGTCAGTGTGTTACGAAATTTTTCGAGAAATTTTAAGATATGCACGCGCATTTGAATCACAACGTGGCTTTACTGTCGTTGCACACCCATCGGTGATTGACCGATTGTTAACTGCCGAAGCGCCAGCAGTGGCGGATTTAGAGCACTTTGTCAGCCGTGTGATTAAATTTCAGGTGGAAAATTTATATACGCAAGAGCAATACGATATCATTCTGAGCTGAAATTGTAACAGGATATCGCTAAACAGTTGTTACATCTGAAATTTTACTTTTTTGAGTGAATTCTCAATACTAAGCATACAGAGTAGCCAAAGCCGAACATCTCCCTCGGTTTAGCAAATGAGGTATGTCATGGGTATGAGTAAAGTTGTGATTCAAAAGAGTTTAAAAGTATTAGATCGTAAAGTGACACATAACGGTTATATTGTGGATGAGCAAGGTAAAGAAACTCAAATTACCACCGCAATGGTTAGCGCGGTTTGTCAGCAATTATTAAAACAGTGTCGTACTATTCAAAAATAAGGGGCAGCAATTGCCCCTTAATTGATTCTATTGAATTATTTTTCTGATGGATTGACGTATCAATCCACGATTTTATTGACCCCTTCAGGCGCATCAATAATCTGTTCAAAACGCTGAATTTCATCTTCCAAGTGTTGCAATAAGTTTTGCATTTTCGGTAAGGCATGACGACAAGCAGTTAAACCAACTTCTAATTTGTCTAAATAGCTGGTCATGGTAATGTTTAAAGCTTGTCCATCTAACACGATTGAAGCAGGGTATAGTGCATCTAGCTTTGCACCATTCCAATACAAAGGTTCACGTGGGCCAGGTACATTGGAAATAACCAAGTTAAAGGCCTGACGTTTTGGCATAATGCCTGACAAAATATTTAAACCAGCAGCGCCGTAAACAAAAGCACTATAGTTCATAATTTGATTGGCATTCATGCGCTTAAAACGCTGCTTGGCATTTTGTACACTGCGGCGCACAATTTTTAAACGCTCAAGCGGATCTTCTTTGTGCGTACCTAAGTTGGCTAAAATCATGGTGATTCGATTGGATACTTCAGAATCGTCATCACGAATAGAGGCAGGCACCATTGCAATAAGAGGTTTTTTAGGTAATGCATATTGGCTGAGTAAGTACTCACGCAATGCGCCTGAGCAAATTGCCAGCACCACATCATTAATAGTTACACCCAAAGCTTTAGCAATACGGTGCAAACGTGCAAACTCAAAAGATTGAGCGGCAAAACGACGTGAGGCGCTCACACGTTGGTTTAAGATGGTGCTTGGTGCTTGGAAGCTAGAAACATAATCGGGGTTACGTCCCATATCTTTGGCAACAGTTTGTGATACTTCATAAACTGCGCGAGGGGTTGCTTCAAACTGACCTTTAACTCCACCAAAAATTTTCTTTAAACGGCTGACTTTCGGTTCTTTCAGGCGTTTAGCACGTGGGCCTTCTACACACCAAGGTGGTACAATTCTTTTTGCATTTTCGTCGTGCGAAAGGGATTTTTCCACCAAACGCATGCCAGCAATACCATCTACCATGGCATGATGAATTTTAAAGAACATCGCAAAACGATTATCTTCAATACCTTCAATAATATGGCAAGTCCAGAGTGGTTTGGCGCGATCAATCAACGAGCTGTGTTCTTGTGAAATATAAGTTAATAATTCACGAATACGGCCTGGCTTTGGCAAGGCAATATGACGGAAGTGATGATCGAGATCGAACTCTTCATCTTCATCCCAAAACAGACCATTGAGCTTATTGTTAAATGGTGCAATAGGCATCGACTTTGAATTGCGAATATCGGCAACCAAGTCTTGAATAAAAGTGGCTGGTGCATGTTCTGGAATTTGGAATAAGAATAATCCACCCACATGCATGGGCTGTTGACGTTTTTCGAGTGATAGGAAAATAAAATCAATAGGGTGTAATGGACGCATATTGTGGATTGCCTCACTGCAATTTCTACGCTTGTTCTTATCTGAACAAGGTTTTTAGAGTTATATAAGATTTAATTCAGTATATCTTTTTTATCAAACAAATATAGTGATTTTTGCGCCATCGCAAGTCAATAAAAATCACAGTAAAACTGTGATTTTTATTGTAGTAATAGATGTGTTATTTTAAATTTCCAGCATGTAGACCGCATTCTTTGTGTGTTGCTTCTTCCCACCACCAACGCCCTTCGCGTTCATGTTGGTTCGGAAGAACAGGGCGGGTGCAAGGTTCACAGCCAATTGAAATAAAACCTTTTTCATGCAAACGATTGTATGGAATTTCCATCATGCGAATGTAATTCCACACGTCACTACTTGACCAGTTTGCCAGTGGATTGTATTTGATTAATTGCTTGTTAGGGCCTGAAAATCCTGCATCTGCTTGTACGACAGGAATATCTTGGCGTGTACCTGGACTTTGGTCTTTACGTTGACCTGTAATCCAGCCATCTAGTGTTGCCAGTTTTTTACGTAAAGGTTGAACTTTACGAATCCCACAACATTCTTGATGCCCATCTTCAAAAAAGCTAAATAAGCCTTTTTCTTGAACCAATTGTTGCACTGCTTCAGTTTCAGGAAAGCAAATTTCGATCTCAATATTATAATATTTGCGTACAGTTTCTAAAAATTGATAGGTTTCAGGATGCAAACGTCCTGTATCTAAACTAAATACACGAAATGGCACACCTAAATTGGATGCCATATCAATCAGCACTACATCCTCCGCACCTGAAAATGAAATCGCGACTTCGCCTTGCTGACTTAAGGCAAGTTTTAAAATGTCACTCGGTGATTTATCGGCATATTCAGTCGCGAGTGCATCAACAATGTCTATGGTGGGAATGGTGCGCATAAATCTTCCTACAGTCGGCTTGAGGGCTAATCTTTGTTCTTGAGCGAATTATTTTAATGGAATTCCTAAAAAGGTCTTATCACTAAAAAATAAATGCTTATGAATGAAATAGATTTAAAAAAGAACAAGGCAAATACCAAATCTTCGGCTATGATAGGGAAAAACTTTTACAGGTATTTTGGGAGAACCCATGGAAATCGTATGTCTTGATCTTGAAGGTGTGTTAGTTCCAGAAATTTGGATTAACTTTGCTAAAAAAACTGGAATTAAAGAACTAGAAGCAACTACACGTGATATTCCAGACTACGATGTGTTGATGACTCAGCGTTTAAATATTTTAAAGCAGCATGGCTTGGGCTTAAATGATATTCAGGCCGTGATTGCAGACATGGGGCCATTCCCCGGCGCGAAAGAGTTTGTAGAGTGGGTGAGCACACACTTCCAATTGATTATTCTTTCAGATACGTTCTATGAATTTGCACATCCGTTGATGAAGCAATTGGGTTGGCCAACAATTTTCTGCCACAAGTTAGAATCAGATGAAAATGGCATGATTACCGCTTATAAATTGCGTCAACCTGATCAAAAACGTCAGGCTGTTAAAGCCTTACACGGTTTAAATTTCCGTGTAATTGCTGCAGGTGATTCATATAACGACACCACGATGCTAGGTGAAGCGGATCATGGTTTCTTATTTGATGCACCTGAAAATGTGATTGCAGAATTCCCACAATTCCCTGCAATTAATGGTTATGAAGCATTAAAAGAAGCAATTCGTGGTGCTTCGGTACGTGATATTCCAGCTTAATCTGAAGCTGAGTACAACAAAGGGCATCATTTGATGCCCTTTGTTATTTATGCGGTTTTAACAGTGCATTGATTTAGAAGCGGTAGCCGAATTTTAGACCATAACCCAAAGCATAGTTGTCTTCAAATTCACCAACGTCTGTTGTACCCGTACGTGCAGTGGCATCACCCAACCAAAAATATTTTACGCCAGCTTGAATAAAATAGTTTTCTGCTGGGCTATATTGACCACCTAAGCCAACACTCCAATAACCTTCTGTTGGACCTAAAGTGGTGACAGGGTTACCCGCACCAGAGTCATAACCTACAGAAGCAGAACCAGACCAATGACTATTAAACTTGCGACCCACGCCTACGGTTGCAGACCATTGATCATCTGAATAGTCGATGAGGTTTTGGCGCTGTGCTGTAGGTTTTTGGATAATGGATAAATCCCCTAATAGTGAGGGTTTAACAGCAAATTGATCCCAATGTACCCAGCGAATATTGGCAAAAACTAAAGTATTAGCTGCAATACCTGTTTGAAAATCTATATTTACAGATTGTGGTGTTGTTGCATTTAGTTTTTCTAAGCGTGTTTCTTCAATTCCATTTGGTAAGTGGGGGAGGTAACCCGCAGGAATTTTTATATCCGATGTTTCTACTGAGTTAGCATTGTGCTTAATTTCAGAACGATAGGTAACAGCAGTCTTTAATGCAATTTCTGGAATTTGATAAGCAAAACCAGCAAGCCAACCCCAAGCTTCTTCCTTTTTAACCTCAATGTTGTAACCAGTATTACCATACGCTTGACCACGTAAATTAATATCTGCTTCTACTGTCTGCCAAACTGGTCCAGCGTAGAAATTCCAGTTTTCTGTAGGTTGGTAACCAATTAAAGCGGTAAGATTGTGTGTTTCAACTTCAACTTTTGTGCCTTCAATTCCATTAGTAAACATGCTCTGTTCTAGGCTATACATCGCATCTGCACCAAATGGCTGGTCATATAAAAGACCTAAAGAAATTTGTTCAGTCGCTTGTACTTTAATTGCAGCGGAAGGGAAGTAATAGTCTTCAGCCATATCGCTGACGTTATTTTTTATAAGATCTTTTCCTTTAACTGTTGGATCTAAAATTGAAATACCTGCTTCTGCATAATTACCCGGTTGTAAAAATGCAGCAATAGATTGACCAGAACGGTCTAAACCAGCAGCAAGCGCAGGTGTAAGTGGGAGAGTGCTAAGTAAAATACTTGAATAGATTTTATTGAGCTTCATGGTCGTTCCCTGATGCTTTATGTAACAAAAAGTGCAGGAAAAGTAACATATTTAAAAAAAGAGTAAATGCTCAACTTCGTAGAATAAATGAACTGAATAAGTTATAAATTGTACTTGATTAGAGTAAATGTACTATTAATTAATTTTAAATAATTGAATTTTATTGAATAATATTTTGGATGGATGTTCCGGTAAGTATAAGTTTGATTGTTTTAAATTTGAACATTTGGTTAACACTCGTATAAAAACTGGGAGTTTTAGTTAAAAAAAAAGCCACCCCGAAGGGTGGCTTCTTTGAAAAATATTGGAATTAGAAACGATAACCGATTTTTAAACCGTATGCCCATGCATCGTTGTCTTCAAATTCTGCGACAAAAGAGCTTGAGCCAAAATCAGATGCTACTTGTGCTTTAGCATCGCCGAGCATGAAGTATTTTACACCACCTGCGATAAAGTAGTTGTCCGCAGGTGAATATTGAACACCAAGACCTACGTTCCAATAACCTTCAGTTGGACCAAGGGTGGATACAGGGTTACCAGCACCAGAGTCCCAACCCACAGAGACATTACCTGCCCATTTGTCATTCAGTTTGCGACCAACACCGACAGTTGCAGAAATTTGGTCATCTGTGTAACCAACGATATCAAATCCATTAGGATTGTTTGGTGCAGCTCCAGCACTACCTAGCGTTTCAGAAACTTTACCAAATTGTTCAGGACGGATAGAAAACTCTTTCCAGTTTACCCAGCGTAAATTTGCAAATGCAACTGTATTTGCCATAACGCCTGTTTGGAAATCTAAGTTTACAGATTGTGGTGTTGAAAGTTTAGTAGTGCTATCAACATCATAAATAGGCATTTGTCCAGCAAGAGCTAAAATATTACTTTGACCACGCTCATTGGTTGCTAATTCATGATCGATTTCAGAGCGATAAGTTACAGATGCTTTTAATGCAATTTCTGGAATTTGATATGCTAAACCAGCTAACCAACCTACAGCAGAATCTTCCTTCATATCTGCATTGTAAGCACCCAAAGCGGTTGTGCTTCCGTATGCTAAACCACGTAATTGAACATCACCTTTCGCAGTTTGGTAAACCGGGCCACCATAAATATTAAAATTTTCAGTTGGTTGGAAACCAAATAACATTGTTAAGTTTTGGGTTTTAACTTCTACTTTGGTACTTTCAGTACCATTGTGAAATACACCGCCACCTAATGGATGAGCAAAGTCAGCAGTTGAGTAAGTAGCCTCTGCACCAAATGGTTGGTCATAAATCAAACCGAAAGATACGTTATCTGTTAGTTGTAATTTAAGAGCTGCGCTAGGGAAATAATAGTCGTCACCCATGTCGCTTAAACTAGTATTTTGGTATGCAGGAGCTAATGCGGCTGCAGCACCACCAGGAACCCATGAGTTACTTACTTTTCCAGAAACACTAGGATCTAAAACAGAAATACCTGCTTCAAAGTAGTTACCCGGTTGTAAAAACGCAGCGATGGATTGACCAGAACGATCCATACCTGCAGCAAAAGCACCTGTCATTGGTACAGTTGCTAAAATCATTGCTGTGCTAAGTGCTTTTAGTTTCATTATACATTTCCCTTGGGCTATAAAGTCTTTTATGACAGTTTTTGTTGATGCTTTAAGCTTTCATTTAGGATGATTTCGACTTGTGCAAACCGAGACCATTTGTTACTCCATGTGACAAAAATATCACAATTAAAATAAGAGTAAATGCTCTAGAAAAAACTAATCAGTATAAAAAACACGCTGAATAGAGTATTTGTTCTAATTGGTGTGGGTTTTTGGCTTGTTAGTGATTGAAATTAAATAATAAAATTTAAAAATCAATCTCTTGTTTAAATGTTTTTAATTGGTTAAAAAAAATACTTTTTATCGAATTTCATTTTGTTGTAAGGCATATCTTGCAACAAAATGGGGTGCATTAACGTGTGGTTTTTCCAAGCTTTGCCAAAAGAATGACAGGAATCAGCCCAACCAATACAATTAATAAAGCTGCTACGGCACCATCTTCATAAGTGCCCCTAGAGGCTTCTGCATATAGCTGAGTAGCGAGTGTTTCCATATTTAAGGGACGGAGCAACAAAGTGGCAGGTAGCTCTTTCATGCAATCTACAAAAATTAATAAAGCTGCAGAAATAATAGCAGGGCGTAATAATGGCAGGTGTACACGCCACAACAGTGCAAAGTTGTTTTGCCCTAAATTGCGTGCAGCATCATCAAAAACACCATGAATACGGTTATAGCCTGACTCAATGCCGCCCACCGAAATAGCTAAAAAACGCACAGCATAAGCATAAATAAGGGTAAAACTAGTACCGAGAAATAATAAACCTGTGTGTATCCCTAACTTAAATTCTAAAAAATCTGCAATGGCACGATCAATTTTGCCCAAAGCTAGCATGAGACCAATGGCTAAAACAGTTCCTGGAATGGCATAACCTAAACTGGCAATACGGCTAAACCAGTTGTGTTTGCTAAAACGTGCCGCACTGACAATAAAGAAACCAATCAAAATGGTGACGATGGTGGCAAGACTGGCAAGGATTAGTGTGTTGATTGAGGCTTGTAATAGGAAATCTGAAAAGCCTGCATATTGAATGCGTTTATAGGATTCGACCAATAAATGACTGGTTGGAATTAAAAAGCCAATACAAACAGGAATTAAGCCCACGCCTAGTAACACAAGCGCTTTAAGCCCTTTGACCGATTGTGCAGGCATTAAACGGCTGCGTTGAGCCGAGTTCATATAGCGCTGTTTACGTCGTCCTAAACGCTCTACTAACACCAATAAGGTAATAATCATCAACATGAAAATGGCAATTTGTGCAGCACTGGCTAAATCGGACTGATTGGTCCAGGTTGAATAAATCGACAAAGTTAAGGTTTTAATGCCCAAAAATTCTGTTGCACCAATATCATTAATGGTTTCCATTAAAACCAGACTAGTACCCACAGCAATTGCAGGACGTGCCAGTGGAATTGCAACACGTAAAAACACTTGATCGGGTTTTAATCCTAATGTACGTGCAACCTCAATTAAACTGGCCGATTGCATCAGAAACATTGCACGGGTGCTTAAATACACATACGGATACAGCACAAAGCTAAGCAAGAAGATGCCGCCCCAAACGGTACGAATATTAGGAAACCAAAACTGTTGTAATTCTAAATTAAACCCATCCCGCAGGATACTTTGCACAGGGCCAATGGGGTGCAAAATGTCGATATAACTATACGCAATAATATAAGTTGGTACGGCTAAAGGCAGCAGTAAGGCCCAATCTAAAAATGCACGACCTCGGAATTGATATGCTGTTACAATCCATGCGCTGCCTGTACCAATCAGGATGGTGAGAATACCCACACCCAACAATAAAATCCCTGTTTCTGCCAACGTGTGTGGAATTACATAACGCAGCAGATGCCCCCAAATTTCGCTATCACCTTGTAATGCTGTCCAAATTAAAGCGAGCACAGGTAAACAGGCGAGTAGCGTCAATAACCCACTGAGCGAAAATAAAAAATTAAATTTATTTTTAAGCATTGCGATAGAGGTACTAAATAAGGGGGAGGGAGCAGCAGAGCATCTTACAGTGCAAAGCGCTGCACTGTAAGACAAAAGCAGGAAATTTTAGCGGTTAAACTGGACTTTATCGACCAATAAGTTGGCGGCTTTACGGTGACGTGCAATATCGCTTAAGCGAATCGAGTCGATATTGAGTTTACCGAAGCTGGCAATAATAGGGTCAATTTTTACCCCAGGTTTGACTGGGTATTCAAAGCCGTTTTGTGCGTAAATGGCTTGCGCGTGATCAGAAGCTAGAAACTCGAGCAACTGTACGGCTTCTTTACGGTTTGGTGCATGTTTAGAAACCACTGCACCCGATACGTTGACATGCGTTCCACCATTTTTAAAGCGTGGTAACACAACATTAATCGCATTGCCCCAGCGTTTTTGTTCCGCGTCACCTGTACGCATCGTGCCGACATAATAGGTGTTGGCAACGCCAATATCACAAATTTTACCTAAAATATCACGCGCCACATCTCGGTCACCACCACTTGCTGGGCGTGCTAAATTGGCTTTCACGCCACGCAACCAAGTTTCGGCTTGTTTTTCACCATGATGGGCAATATACGCTGCAATTAAAGCAGTGTTATATGGATGGTTGCCTGAACGAATACAGATTTTATTTTTCCATTTTGGATTGGCTAAATCTTCATAAGTAATCGCATTAAGCGGTGTACGGTCTTTAGAGGCGTAGACTGCACGTGCACGCATCGACAAAGCATACCAATGACCATTGGCAGCTCGTAAATTGGCAGGAATTGCGCTATTTAAGGTTTTAGAACTTACGCGCTGGGTTAAACCACTTTCTACTAAATCAACCAAATTGCCAAAATCTACAGTCAGCATCACATCGGCAGGAGAAAGACGACCTTCTGCTTTTACACGTTCCAATAAACCATCTTTAATAAAAACCGTATTGACTTTTACCCCAGTTTTTTGGGTAAATTCGGTTAATAAGGTTTGAATCAGCACAGGTTCGCGCGTGGTGTATAAATTGACTTCCGCTGCTTGTGCGACACTTGCACCAAATGCAAGTAAACCTGTAACAAGCAATGATAAATTAGACAGTGGTTTCATGCAGTATTCCTAATTAAAAATTTAAACCTGAACAGCAGCTTGAGTAGAAGATGAAGCAGTGGGTGATTGTTCATCAGACGCCAAGAAATAACAGCTGTTTAAATTGACAGAAACATAGACTTGTTCAGCGGGCTGAATATCTTGAAGATGACTGACTTGCGCCAAAAGAGTGAGATCGTGATCGCGTAGTTTTAGACGCAGTTGTTGCGCATGTCCCATAAAACTTGATGACACAACGCTTGCGGGCAACGCATTTTCACTTGGTGTTTGGCTGACACGCAATTGATGCGGGCGGAAGCAGCAGACCAGTGAATCTTGAGTGTTTGCATGTTCTGGTAAATCAATCTTGCCAAATACGGTATGAATTTCTTGCTGCTTGATGCGCGTTGGAATTTCATTCAACGAAGAAAAATATCGTGCAGCAAACAACGTTTTCGGCTGTAAATAAAGTTGTTTCGGTGAACCAATTTGAATAATTTGCCCTTGGTGCATCAAAATAATTTGATCGGCAATTTGCAGTGCTTCTTCTGGGTCATGTGTCACGATAACCGTAGTCGTTTCAGTTTGCTTGAGCAGTTGAATGGTGTTTTGACGAATTTGATCACGCAGGCGATGATCCAAATTTGAAAAAGGTTCATCCATTAACAAGACTTGTGGTTCTGGTGCTAAGGCACGTGCTAAGGCAACGCGTTGTTGTTCGCCGCCTGAAAGTGTATATGGATAGCTGTCTTGATGATGCAACATGGAAACATGCGCTAAAGCTTGTTTGGCAATAGTTTCCCGCTGCGCTTTGGGAAATTTCTTTAAGCCAAAGATAACATTGTCTAACACACTTAAATGCGGAAAAAGTGCGTAATCTTGAAAGACTAAACCAATATGGCGAGCTTCTGCAGGAATCTGTGCATGTTCACTCCACAAGGTATTTTGTTCCAGTTGGATTGTGCCGCTGCTTGGTGTTTCCAAGCCTGCAATCAGACGTAGCATTGTGGTTTTGCCGCAGCCTGAATGACCTAATAAACACACAATTTGTCCACTCATCGCTGACCATGTTGCTTGTTGCACTGCAAAACGCGAACCAAACTTTTTACTGAGCTGTTGGATCGTCAAGACATTGGCAGGTTGAGCAGCGTACGCATTCATAGTTTATTCACACGACAAATTTTGTGCTCAAATGATAACTAAGAACTCTTCTCATGTAGAGTCTTTTTATCATTTAGAATGTAAATGATGTAGTTTTTGCTACAAAAAGTTGAAATATCAACTGAAAAGAATGGGTTGGAATTTAAATTATTTTAAGTGCAGCACTTTATTTATGGGTTATTAAAAGGGGGGGCTTAAAAGCAAAAAGTTACTGCCGAAGCAATAACTTTTCAATTTTTAGAAATCTGTACTATGCGTACTATGCAAATTAAGGTTTTTTCGCATTAAGCACTCTAAATAAAATGTACATCAAGACCACCCATACAGGAATCATAATGACTGATTCTTTAAAGCCTTGAGTCCACATAATATAAAGTACCACTGCAATAAACGCTAAAACCAAATAGTTGCTAAATGGTGACCATAGCGCAGGGAACTTAGTTGGAATCGCTAATTTTTTCAGTGTGCTGGTAAATTTAAGGTGAGTCAAACTGATCATCGCCCAGTTTAAAACCAATGCACCCACAACAATATACATGAGGTGGCTTAAAGCTTCTTCAGGTACAAAGTAGTTCAACAATACACAGCCGAAAATTAATACCGCAGAGAATAATACTGCTGGAATTGGCACACCTTGTTTATTCACTTTTAGGAAAATTTTTGGTGCGTTACCTTGTTTGGCTAAACCAAACAGCATACGGCTGTTGGCATACATCCCACTGTTATACACAGAAAGTGCCGCAGTCAAAATCACGAAATTCAGTAAGTGCGCTGCCCATTCAATGCCCATTTGACTAAAAATCATCACGAATGGACTTTTATCTAAACCACCTAAATCTAACTGATTCCAAGGCACTAAAGACAATAGAATGGTGAGTGAACCGATATAGAAAATTAGAATACGGAACACCACTTGGTTAATGGCTTTAGGAATGGTTTTTTCAGGATCTTGCGCTTCTGCGGCTGCCATACCAATCAACTCAATGCCGCCAAAGGCAAACATGAGGAATGCCAGCATAAAGAACAAACCTTCAAAGCCATTCGGGAAGAACCCCCCATGCGCCCAAAGGTTGCTGAATGATGCGGTTGAATTGGCATCTGCAGAAAGTAAGAGATATAAACCAAACACAATCATCGAAACCACAGCAGCGACTTTAATGATTGCTAGCCAGAACTCTGATTCACCGTAGAACTTTACATTGCCCAAGTTAATAATGGTAATCACAATGAAAAAGAACAGTGCCGATGTCCAAGCAGGAATATGCGGCCACCAATAGTTAATGTATTTGGCAACTGCGGTGAGTTCTGCCATTGCCACCAAAATATACAAAATCCAATAGTTCCAACCTGCTAAAAAGCCGGGGAATTTACCTGCATATTTATAGGCAAAGTGACTGAATGATCCTGCAACGGGCTCATGAACAATCATTTCCCCCAATTGGCGCATAATTAAAAATGCAATAAGACCACCAATGGCGTAACCCAAAATAATAGAAGGGCCAGCAGATTGGATGACCTGCGCGGAACCTAAGAATAAGCCTGTACCAATTGCGCCACCCATGGCAATCAATTGAATATGGCGGTTCTTTAAGCCACGCTGAAGTTGTGAAGACTCGTTGTTCAAAGTATTCAGCCCGACAAGGAAAAAGTGACAAGATTGTAATAGATCAAATTTCATTAGCCTAGTAGCTAGGCAATAATGAAATAAATTTATAATAAATATTAAAATATTTTATGGTTTTTATTTGTATAAAAGATAAGTGAATCAATATATTAATTTTATTTTTGCCTTATAAATCAAGATGACTGGTTAGGGTGAAATTTACCAAATGTTGTTTTTTTATACTTAAGTCAAGACCGCGATACCTTTTGAATAAAAACCGTTATGATGCAAAAGGGTCTTTTTATATGGCCATAACAATCAAAAAACAAGGGAATAAAATTCATGCGTTTTGCACCACAAGTTAAAATTCCAGCAACATATATGCGTGGCGGTACCAGTAAAGGTGTATTTTTTAAACTTGATGATTTACCTGCAGCAGCGCAGCTGCCAGGCAAAATTCGAGATCAAATTTTATTGCGTGTGATTGGCAGTCCAGACCCTTATGCCAAGCAAATTGATGGAATGGGCGGTGCAAGCTCAAGTACCAGTAAAACCGTAATTTTAGCCAAAAGCACTCAACCCGATCACGATGTCGATTATTTGTTTGGGCAAGTTTCGATTGATCAGCCATTTGTCGATTGGAGTGGCAACTGCGGTAACTTAACAGCTGCAGTCGGTGCATTTGCGATCAGCAATGGCTTGGTCGATGCCAGTAAAATTCCAGAAAATGGCATTTGTACTGTACGTATCTGGCAAAAAAATATTGAAAAAACCATTATTGCGCATGTGCCTATGGCGCATGGTCAGGTGCAGGAAACGGGTGATTTTGAGTTGGATGGCGTGACTTTTCCTGCCGCAGAAGTACAAATTGAATTCTTAGACCCTGCCGATGATGGCGAAGAAGGTGGGGCAATGTTCCCAACTGGAAATGTGGTGGATACTTTGCATGTGCCAGATATAGGAACATTCCAAGCGACCTTTATTAATGCGGGTATTCCAACAATTTTCCTAAATGCAGAAGAAATTGGTTATATAGGCACAGAACTGCAAGATGCAATCAATGGTGATGCACAAGCTTTGGCACGTTTTGAAACCATTCGCGCTTATGGTGCTAAACAAATGGGTTTGATTCAGGAAATTGCTGAAGCTGAAAAACGCCAGCATACGCCAAAAATTGCCTTTGTTTCTGCGCCAAAAAGTTATGTATCTTCAAGTGGTAAACAAATTCAGGCTGAAGATACCGATTTATTGGTACGTGCATTGTCGATGGGTAAATTACACCATGCCATGATGGGTACAGCAGCAGTCGCGATTGGTACAGCTGCAGCCATTCCGGGAACATTGGTCAACTTGGCTGCGGGCGGGGGAGAGCGTGAAGCAGTGCGCTTTGGACATCCATCAGGTACGCTTCGTGTGGGTGCGCAAGCCTTACACGAAAATGGACAATGGCAAGTGAAAAAAGCCCTGATGAGCCGTAGTGCACGTGTATTAATGGAAGGTTGGGTGCGTGTACCTGCGGAAACATTAGAATAAGTTTTGTTTGCAGTGCAAGGCGCAGTGAAGGATAGGATAGACGAAGTGTCATAGATTCTAGTTAACTAAATACAGCCTCTATTTCGATAGGGGCTTTCTTATGGCTGAAATGTTATATCAGTTCAGTTAAGGCTTAAAAAACTTTGAATTACAGGTACAATGCTGCAACACAGGCAGCTTACTGCTTATTAGACATGAACCAACCACTCGAGGCGAATGTGTCATCACTTCACGATTTACAGGCGCATGCATTAACCGCAGCCCAACAACGTATTCAGCAAGACTTGCTTACCGCTTTAGAGGCTTTTGCATTGCCAGAACCGTTAAAGTCTGCCGTGCATCATGCCGTCATGTTGGGTGGAAAACGTGTTCGCCCTGCCTTGTGTTATGCCACCGCAGCATTAAGACCGAATCAAAACTCTGCTGCGGTACGCCGTGCTGCAGTTGCGATTGAGCTGATTCATTGCTATTCATTGGCACATGATGACTTGCCGTGTATGGACAATGACTTGTTGCGTCGTGGGCAACCGACGTGCCATGCAGCGTATGGTGAAGATACAGCATTGTTGGCAGGCGACATTTTACAGTCGATGGCATTTGAAATTTTAGGCAGTCGTTTGTTTGATCAGGCTGTTGCAGTAGATCAAGGCATTGTGCTCAAACAGATGCAAATTTTAGCCACCGCTTCTTCAAAAATGGTCTGTGGTCAGGTTTTAGACTTGCAGTCTGAAGGTAAACAGGTAGATCAGGCGACTTTGGAAAATATCCACCGTAATAAAACAGGGGCGTTAATTTCTGCAGCGGTGATGATGGCCGCTGTGACCGTGTTTGATGGACGAGATAAAGCGATTCCGCAATTGCGTGAATATGCGCAGGCGATTGGTTTAGCCTTTCAGGTACAAGACGATATTTTAGATATTATTTCGGATACTGAAGTACTAGGTAAAACTGCAGGGAAAGATGAACAAGTTGAAAAATCGACCTATCCTGCACTCATGGGCTTGGAAAAAGCACAAGCTTATGCACAAGAATTGCACGATCAAGCCTTTGCTGCGTTGGCATATTTTAAAACTGATACCGTCTTAGAGTTACAGCAAATTTCCGAGTTTTTATTGTCACGTAAAAGCTAAATTATTCTAGATGGAGGGCTTGTGGCTCTCAATACTCAAAAGCGAGCAGATGCTCGCTTTTTTGTGCTTTATGAAAGTGTTAGCTGTTTTAAGCGACACACTTTAATGCAGATTCTATACGGCTTTATTCTTGTAGCGTTGCATCAGGTGGTAAAATTGCTTTGCTTTGTTTTAAGCTGTCTAAAGCCTCGCGGTTAAAATCTACCAACAAAGAATTATTTTGTGGATCAATCGCATAACGGCTAATTAATTTTTGATCGCCTTGTAAGGTTTCAAGGCGGTATTCATCTGCAATATTCATAATGCCGTCTAAATTAATGGTGGCAGATGCTTTGTCTTGGCGAAATAACTCGTAAATATCACGCAGGTCAAAAATTGCATTTTGTGCGTCAGGATGTTTTTCAAAATAATTTTGCAAATGACGAATAAATAATTGCGCAAACATAAAGTAATTTGGTTTGTGGGTATAGTCTAAGCTCATGTGTTTACTCCTTATTATTCAAATTTTTAATGCTTACTAGGAATAGCACACTCTGGGTGAAAAATTAAAGAAACTCAGGGGCTAAGTTGCAAAAACTACACAAAATTTTGTGCGGCTTAAACTAAGCTGAAACCTGAAGTTGCGATGATCTCTCTATAAATTTAAAAACTTTGCAACGAACCGCTCAATTGGTGTTTTGGAAAAAATAATCACAACTGACTTATCTATTTGTTAAAGCGATTAAGAGCCCTACGGAGTAGTGGAATTCTAAAATATCAAGTATTTGAATAAAAAATCATCCGAAAGACTAAGACTTATGAACTAGCAAGTGAAATCATAAATCAGGTACAATTGGCGTGATTAATTTTGTGTTTGGTGTATTTGAAGGCCAATACATACATTCTTTGTTAATAAATAGGCCTGCCAGGAGTTATCCCCGCATGAGTGCCATTACTCCATACGAATGGGCAATTATTGCCTTCGTGATCGGCGTTACATTTTTATGCGTCTTTATGCTGACCGTTCCTTTACTCCTTGGGGGTAAATCATGGGGGCGTGCGAAGCAAGAGCAGTTTGAGTCGGGTGTTGTAGGTGCTGGTGGAGCACGTATCCGCTTATCTGCAAAGTTCTATTTGGTTGCAATTTTCTTCGTTGTTTTCGACTTAGAAGCACTTTATCTATACGCATGGGCAGCTTCTGTTCGTGAAGTAGGTTGGGTGGGCTTTGCAACGGCTGCTGTATTTATTTTAGTTTTACTCGTTGGCTTAATTTATGAATTATCAACTGGTGCGCTGAACTGGGCTCCATCTGATAAGCGTAAAGCAGCAGGGATTAAACCTAAAATTGGTTCGCCAAATATGGATCTTGCAGAAATCACACGCTTTAACTCAATTGAAGAATTGGTAACGGACCCTACCGGTCAAATTCCAGCTCAATCCTCTGGTCGTGTAAAAAAATCTGCGACTACCTCATCTGACAAGGAGTAACTCGGGATGAAATATACCTTAACCCGTGCGAATCCCGATGCTGATCAATATCCACTTCAAGAGCGTCAGATCGTAACCGATCCGCTTGAAGAAGAAGTGAATAAAAATGTGTTCATGACTCGTTTAGAGGACTTGGCACATACAGCAGTAAACTGGGGACGTAAGAACTCAGTTTGGCCGTTTAACTTTGGTACATCGTGCTGCTACGTAGAGTATGCAACTACCTTAACAGGTGTGCATGACTTGTCACGTTTTGGTGCAGAAGTTATTCGTGCTTCACCGCGTCAGGCAGACTTGATGATTGTTGCAGGTACGTGTTTTGTGAAAATGGCACCTGTAATTCAACGTTTGTACGAGCAAATGCTTGAGCCTAAGTGGGTAATCTCAATGGGCGCATGTGCAAACTCAGGTGGTATGTACGACATTTATTCAGTTGTGCAAGGTGTGGATAAAATCATTCCTGTGGATGTGTACATTCCGGGTTGCCCACCACGTCCTGAAGCATTAATCCAAGCATTGATGTTATTACAAGACCAAATTCAATTAGAGCGTCGTCCGTTGTCTGCGGTGATTGGTGATGATCTTAAGCCAGTATATAAGCCGAAGATGATGCCAGAACGTGACCGTAAGAATGCGCAGCGTATTGCGGTGAAAAACTTACGCTCTATGGATGAAATTAAATAATTTAAACGTACAAATATTGATGCACCCGACGGGTGTAGTTGTCGTTTAGGTTGACTGAATTTGTATTAAATAGGAAGCCAAGC
Organism: Acinetobacter towneri; assembly: GCF_017498585.1. Lineage (NCBI taxonomy): Bacteria > Pseudomonadati > Pseudomonadota > Gammaproteobacteria > Moraxellales > Moraxellaceae > Acinetobacter > Acinetobacter towneri. Next base: position 2,416,551 of record NZ_CP071766.1, on the reverse strand, counting down.
CAATGGCTGAAACTGACATTGCTATGCCAGAATCAACAGCAGTTGATTCACGCCCAGCATTTGCAATTGTAGAAGAGCTCAAAACCAAATTTGGTGAGAACTTCTATGTGCAAACGACTTTTGAAGATTTTCCAACAGTCTGGGTTGAGCGCGCACGTGTACAAGAAGTTTTAATGTTCTTGCGTACAGTGTCACGTCCATACGTGATGTTGTTCGACTTGTCTGCGGTAGATGAGCGTTTGCGTACTCACCGCGATGGTCTACCTGCGTCTGACTTTACTGTGTTCTATCACTTGTTATCGCTAGAGCGTAACACGGACATTCGTATTAAAGTTGCGTTGAATGAGAGTGATCTCAATATTCCAACAGCAACCAACATTTGGCCAAATGCCAACTGGTACGAGCGTGAAGCTTACGATATGTTTGGTATCAACTTCGAAGGGCATCCAATGCTTCGTCGTATCTTGTTGCCAACATATTGGGAAGGTCATCCGTTACGCAAAGAGTATTCTGCACGTGCAACGGAATATACACCGTATATGCAGAACCAAGCCAAACAAGACTTCGAGCAAGAACACCTTCGCTTTGTGCCTGAAGATTGGGGCTTAAAGCGCGGTAATAAAGACGAAGACTTCATGTTCCTGAACTTGGGTCCTAACCACCCATCTGCGCACGGTGCGTTCCGTGTAATTTTGCAGTTGGATGGTGAAGAAGTGAAAGACTGTGTGCCAGATATCGGCTATCACCACCGTGGTGTGGAAAAGATGGCTGAGCGTCAAACTTGGCATTCATTCATTCCTTATACAGACCGTGTGGACTACTTGGGTGGTTGTGCGCAAAACATGCCGTATGTCATGGGTGTGGAACAACTGGCAGGCATTACTGTGCCAGACCGCGCACAATGTATCCGTGTCATGATGTCGGAATTGTTCCGTATCAATAACCACTTATTGTTCATTGGTACTGCAATTCAGGATGCGGGCGGTATGACCCCTGTATTCTATATGTTCGCAGACCGTCAAAAAATCTACGATGCGATTGAAGCTATTACGGGTTACCGTATGCATCCAGCATGGTTCCGTATCGGTGGTACCGCACACGACTTACCAAACAACTGGCAACACCTGATTCGTGAAATCTTAGAGTGGATGCCAAAACGTATGAACGAATACTACACTGCGGCATTACGCAACTCGGTATTCATGGGTCGTACGCAAGGTGTAGCGCAGTATGATGCGAAATCTGCCTTGGCTTGGGGTGTGACAGGTACTGGTTTACGTGCAACAGGTATCGACTTTGACGTGCGTAAATACCGTCCATACAGTGGTTATGAAAACTATGACTTCGAAGTACCTGTAGAGTACGAAGGCGATGCTTACGCTCGTGTACTGGTTCACTTCCGTGAAATCGAAGAGTCATTGAAAATCATCAAACAATGTCTAGATAACATGCCATCTGGTCCATATAAAGCAGACCATCCATTGGCTGTTCCACCACCAAAAGACAAGACATTACAAGATATTGAAACCCTGATTACGCACTTCTTAAGCGTGTCTTGGGGTCCTGTAATGCCTGCTGGTGAAGCATCTGTAATGGCAGAAGTGGTGAAAGGTGCATCGAATTACTACTTGACTTCAGATAAGTCAACGATGAGTTACCGTACCCGTATTCGTACACCAACTTTCACGCATTTACAGCAAATGCCTTCTGTGATTAACGGCAGTCTGGTATCTGACTTAATCATTTATTTAGCGACCATTGACGTCGTAATGGCAGACGTGGATCGCTAAGGGGTAAACGCATTATGATGATTTTGACTGATAAAAAGCCACGTGTGAATGTTGAAGGGATTTTGACTGCGGAAGAAATCCATGAAATTGAACATCACATTGGTCATTATCCGTACCCACGTGCAGCATCTTTAGATGCCTTGAAGTGTGTACAGCGCCGTAATGGCTGGGTAGATGATGCGCAGTTAAATGCGATTGCACAGCTTCTAACCATCAGCGTTGCTGATTTAGAAGGTGTTGCAACATTCTATAACCGTATTTATCGCCAGCCTGTAGGTCGTCACGTGATTTTATTGTGTGACTCGATTGCATGCTTTTTGATGGGTGCAGAAACACTTGCAGAAGCATTCCAGCGTGAATTAGGCATTCAGTTTGGTCAAACGACTGCAGATGGTCGTTTCACGTTATTGCCAATTTGCTGTTTAGGAAATTGCGATAAGGGCCCAACCTTGATGATTGATGAAGATACTCACGGTTTAGTTGAGGTGACATCGGTGCAACAGTTATTGGAGAAGTATGTATGAATACCGAACCAAGACCAATTTATGGTGACGGTAACCCAGAAACGCATCCATTAACTTGGCGTTTAAGCAAGCAAGAGCACGTGCGTAATGCAGATGATTACGAAGCACTAGAAGGTTATGCAGGCTTTAAGAAAGCGATTTCTATGCCGCCTAAAGATGTGCTTGAAGTCATTAAAGCTGCGACAGTAAAAGGTCGTGGTGGTGCAGGCTTCCCAGCAGGGATCAAATGGTCACTGATGGCGCCAAACGACAATTCAGGTCCACGTTACCTGATTTGTAATGCCGATGAGATGGAACCGGGTACTTTCAAAGACCGTTTGTTGATGGAAAAACTTCCACACCAACTGATTGAAGGTATGCTGATTGCTGCGTACACGCTTGAAGCAACCCACGGCTATATCTTTATCCGTGGCGAATACATCGAAGCTGCACAGTACTTAAATGAAGCGATTGAGCAAATTCGTGCCAAAGGTTATTTGGGCGAAAACATTTTAGGTACTAACTGGGGCTTTGAACTATACGTGCACACGGGCGCAGGCCGTTATATCTGTGGTGAAGAAACCGCATTGATTAACTCGCTTGAAGGTCGTCGTGCTAACCCACGTACTAAACCACCATTCCCGCAAGTTGCAGGGGCATGGGGTCGTCCAACGATTGTCAACAACGTAGAAACCTATAACAACTTACCTGCAATCATGTTGCGTGGTGCAGAGTGGTATATCGGTTTATCTGCAGGTAAATCGAAAGACCCTGGCACAAAAATTTACGGTGCTTCTGGTAAGGTGAAATTCCCAGGTCTATGGGAGCTTCCATTTGGTACGACTGCACGTGAAGTAATTGAAGACTATGCGGGTGGCATGCGTGATGGCTTGAAGCTAAAAGCATGGTTACCGGGTGGTGCATCTACCGACTTCTTGGCAGCAGAACACATTGACTTGCCAATGGATGCAGAAAGCATCATGAAGGCAGGTTCACGTTTAGGTACGTGTTTGCTTATGGTGGTCGATGAAACCCAGTGTATGGTTTCTGCAACCCGTAACTTAGAAGAATTCTTTGCGCGCGAATCATGTGGTTTCTGTACCCCATGTCGTGATGGTTTACCGTGGGCTGTAAAAGCACTCAAAGCAATTGAAAATGGCGAAGGGAAAGAAGAAGACATTCAACATCTTCAAGAACTCACCAAAAAATTGTGGATTGGTAAGACCTTCTGTGCTCACGCACCAGGTGCGATGGAGCCATTAATGGGCGCACTCAAATATTTCCGTGGCGAGTTTGAAGCAAAAGTGGCAAATAGCCGTCCTGCTGCTCAAGCTAGCAACGTAGAACAAGCTTAAGGAATTCGACTATGGCTACAATTCATGTCGATGGAAAATCGTACGAAGTCAATGGCTCGGAAAACTTGCTGCAAGCATGTTTGAGCCTTGGGATCGACATTCCGTACTTTTGTTGGCATCCATCCTTAGGTTCTGTCGGTTCTTGCCGTCAATGTGCCGTGACCCAATATGCGAACCCTGAAGATACTCGTGGTCGCTTGGTGATGTCATGTATGACACCTGCTGCTGACAATACCTATATCTCGATTGAAGACAAGGAAGCAACTGAGTTCCGTGCTTCAATTGTAGAGTTCTTGATGACCAACCACCCACACGACTGTCCAGTCTGTGAAGAAGGTGGTCACTGTCATTTACAAGATATGACTGTAATGACACAGCACGATCGTCGTCGTTACCGCTTTACTAAACGTACTCACTATAACCAAGAGCTTGGTTCGTTCATCGCGCATGAAATGAACCGTTGTATCGCGTGTTATCGTTGCGTGCGTTACTACAAAGACTATGCAGGCGGTACAGACTTTGGTGTCTATGCCAACGCATCGCGTGTTTACTTTGGTCGTCCTGAATCGGGTACTTTGGAATCTGAATTCTCAGGTAACTTGACTGAAGTCTGTCCAACAGGTGTATTCACCGACAAAACTCACTCTGCGCGTTATAACCGTAAGTGGGACATGCAGTATGCGCCTAGCGTATGCCAAGGCTGTTCTTCAGGTTGTAACATCTCTCCGGGTGAGCGTTATGGCGAATTGCGTCGTGTAGAAAACCGCTTTAACGGTGAAGTCAACCAATACTTCCTATGCGATAAAGGTCGATTCGGTACAGGTTATGTGAACCGTGAAGATCGTCCACGTCAGCCTCAGTTCCGTAACGGTGCGAGCGTAGAAACCGTTTCTGTAGATGCTGCACTTGATACGATTATTGCCAAAGTTCAAGGCAAAAAAGTTTTGGGTATTGGTTCACCGCGTGCATCGCTTGAATCAAACTTTGCTTTGCGTGAGTTGGTTGGCCAAGACAACTACTCAACAGGTTTATCGCAAAAAGAGCAAAACTTGGTTGAACTTGCAGCTTCAATCATGCAAACCGAAGGGATTTACAACCCGGGTATGCGTGAAATTGAAGACTACGATGCTGTGTTAATTTTGGGTGAAGATTTAACCCAAACTGCACCACGTATGGCGTTGTCTGTTCGTCAAGCGGCGAAAAACAAAGCCAAAGAAATGGCGGCAGAGCGTCGTACGCCAGATTGGTTGGCTGAACCTGTGCAACGTATTGCGCAAGATGCAAAATCACCAATTTACATTTTGGCTGCAACGCAAACTCGTTTAGCTGATGTCGCAACAGGTGAAGTGGTTGCTTCTCCAAATGATATCGCACGTTTAGGTTTTGCCATTGCTGCTGCGGTTGCAGGTGACGTGATCACAGGTTTAGATGACGATGCGAAAGCATTTGCACAAACCATTGCTGACACGTTAAAAGCTGCGAAAAAACCATTGGTGATTTCAGGTACAAGCTTACTAGACGCTGCCATTATGGAAGCGGCTGCACAAGTGGCACAAAACTTGGGTGAAAACGCAGGTTTAAGCTTAACTGTGCCAGAAGTGAACTCAATGGGCTTGGCTATTTTTGGTGGTCAAAGCTTAGAGCAAGCATTTGCGCAAGATTACGATGCTGTGATTGTGGTTGAAAATGACTTATATCGTCGTTTACCTGCAGTACAAGTCGATGCAGCTTTAGCGAAAGCACAAGATGTCATCGTGCTAGATCATGCTGAAACCGCAACTGTGCAAAAAGCCAATATCGTACTTTCTGCAGCAAGCTTCGCGGAAGGTGATGGTACGGTGGTGAGTCAGGAAGGTCGTGCACAACGCTTCTTCCAAGTTTATGACCCAAGCTACTACAAACCTGAATTGGCGATTAAAGAATCTTGGCGCTGGTTACACGCACTTGAAACAGGCTTAAAAGGCAAAGCAATTGCTTGGACTGTTTTAGATGACGTGATTGAATCTGTAGTGAAGAATGTTCCAGCACTTGAAGCAATTCAAGATGTTGCACCAGATGCAGGTTTCCGTGTACATGGCTTAAAAGTTGCGCGTGAACCACGTCGTTACTCAGGTCGTACCGCTATGCGTGCACCGTTATCCATTCACGAACCAAAACAACCTGTCGATGTAGATTCAGCATTAACATTCTCTATGGAAGGTTATGTGGGTAATCAAACGCCAGCGGCACTTGTACCATTTGCTTGGTCTGCAGGTTGGAACTCGCCACAAGCTTGGAACAAATTCCAAGACAACGTGGGTGGTCACTTAAAAGGTGGTGACGCAGGTATTCGTTTATTCGACCGTTTGGCGAAACGTCCTGCACGTAGCTATGTTGCACCTGCACCAGTACTTGCAAATCCAGACAGCTTCCGTTTAATTCCAATGCATCACATTTTTGCATCGGGGGAATTTACGGTGAAAACTCCTGCAATGGAATCACGTATTCCTGAAGCAGTATTTGCTGTAGGTACGCAGGATGCGCAGCGTTTGAATCTACAAGATGGTCAAACAATTACTGTACAAGCAGGCGAAACATCTATCGTGTTGCCAGTACAAGTGATTGAATATTTACCTACAGGTTATATTGGCTACCCAATTGGTCTTGCACCAACGGTATCTCTTGCAGAGCCTGTTTCAGTCGCGGTAGGAGTGTAATTCATGCAACAAGAATTAATCCGTCAGACGCCGCTGTGGGCTGAGAACTGGCCAATTGCCTATTCAGTCATTCAAGCGATTGTCATCTTACTGGTTGTGGTATTGATTGCTGCACTCATGTCTTTTATTGAGCGTCGTTTACTGGGCTTATGGCAAGACCGTTATGGTCCGAACCGTGTAGGTCCAGGCGGTATGTTCCAGATTGTTGCCGACATGCTGAAAATCATGTTCAAAGAAGACTGGACACCAAAATTTGCCGACAAACTTACGTTCCGTATGGCACCAGCAGTTGCAATGGCAACTGCGGTACTGTCGTTCATGGTTATTCCTGTATCACCTTATTTAGGTGTGGCAGACATGAGCATTGGCCTGTTGTTCTTTATGGCAATGGCAGGTATCGCAGTGTATGCGGTGTTATTTGGTGGTTGGTCATCAAACAACAAATACGCATTGCTTGGTGGTTTACGTTCAGCCGCTCAAACCATTTCTTATGAAGTGTTCTTGGGTATTTCACTCATGGGTGTGGTTGCTATTGCAGGCTCATTCAACATGCGTGAAATTGTTGAAGCGCAACGTGATGTTTGGTTTGTGATTCCACAATTCTTAGGTTTCTTGATTTTCGTGGTTGCAGGCGTTGCGGTAACTCACCGTCACCCATTTGACCAACCAGAAGCAGAACAAGAATTGGCTGAAGGTTATCACGTCGAATATGGCGGTATGAAGTGGGGGATGTTCTTCGTTGCAGAATATGTCAACGTGGTACTGATCTCTGCGCTTATCGTGACTCTATTCTTCGGTGGATGGCTAGCGCCGTTTAACCTTGAAATTCCATTCATTCCAGCAGCTTTCTGGTTCATTATCAAAACAGCATTCTTTGTGATGATGTTTGTCTTGGCTCGTGGTTCTTTAATGCGTCCACGTTATGACCAAGTGATGAACTTTGGTTGGAAAATTTGCTTGCCATTGGCGCTTGTTAACCTTTTGGTAACTGGTGCTGTGATTCTTATGAATCATTCGGCCTAAGACAGCAGGGAGAACAATATGTTTAAGTTTCTAGCTGGGTTTGGGTCAATTGTACGTTCACTGTGGATGGTTTTCTCACACGTGACACGTAAACGTGACACCATTTTGTATCCGGAAGTGCCAGCCGAAGAAATTGTACCTCCACGCTTCCGTGGTCGTATTGTGTTAACACGCGATCCAGATGGCGAAGAGCGTTGTGTAGCATGTAACCTCTGTGCAGTTGCCTGTCCAGTTGGTTGTATTTCACTGCAAAAAGCAGAACAGGAAGATGGTCGTTGGTACCCAGAGTTTTTCCGTATCAACTTCTCACGCTGTATTTTCTGCGGTATGTGTGAAGAAGCATGTCCAACGACTGCAATTCAGTTAACACCTGACTTTGAGTTAGGTGAATATGTGCGTCAAGACTTGGTGTATGAGAAAGAACACTTACTCATTTCAGGTCCTGGTAAATATCCTGACTACAACTTCTACCGTGTAACGGGTATGGCTGTTACAGGTAAAGACAAAGGTCAAGCGCAACGTGAAAGCGCACCTATTGATGTACGGAGTCTATTACCATGATGTGGCCGTTTTACTTGATGGCACTCGTGGCCATTGTTTCTACGGTTCGTGTAGTGACTAACGCGAACCCAGTACATGCTTTATTAAGCTTGATCGTGTCATTACTTGCGGTTGCAGGCATGTTCATGATCGTGGGTGCACCATTTGCTGGCGCCTTGGAAATCATTGTTTATGCGGGTGCGATCATGGTCTTGTTCGTATTCGTGGTGATGATGCTCAACCTTGGTCAGCAAACTGTTGAGCAAGAGCGTAAATGGTTGACTTCATCAACTTGGGCATACCCAGCTTTGATGAGCTTCCTAATTGGTTTGGTTTTAGTGTGGTCATTAAGCTCAGACTACACTGCACCAAGCGCGCTTATGGGCACCGAAATGGTGGGTCCAAAAGCAGTGGGTCAAGCACTCTTTACTCAGTACTTATTGTTGGTTGAAGTTGCCGCAATGTTATTACTTGCAGCTTTGGTTGCAGGCTTCCACATCGGTAAACGTGAACCAAGTGCAGAAGAGGAAAAAGAATAATGGGCAACATCCCTTTAGAACATGGTTTGATTGTCGCGACCATTCTTTTTGCACTCGGTTTTTATGGTGTGATGGTGCGACGCAACCTACTATTTATTTTAATGGGCCTTGAAATCATGATGAACGCTGCGGCATTGGCGTTTGTCTTGGCTGGTAGTGCATGGGTACAACCAGATGGTCAGATCATGTTTATCTTGATCTTGACACTTGCTGCGGCAGAGGCGTGTATCGGTCTTGCGATCGTCCTTCAGTTCTATCATCGCTTCCATCATTTGGATGTGGATGCTGCTAGTGAGATGCGCGGATGAGTTATTTATATCTAACAGTATTGTTTCCGCTCATTGGTTTTATCCTTTTAGCGGCAGGGCGTAACAACTTACCTGAAAAAGTTGCTGCGATTATTGGCGTAGGTTCAGTGGGTCTGTCTGCATTATTTGCGCTAATTGCAGGCATGGACTTTGTGAACAACGGTTCGGTTGCAACGACTCAACATTTATGGACTTGGTTCAATGTGGGTGGTTTTGCACCTGCGTTTAGCTTGCACTTAGACGGTTTATCTTTGCTCATGCTGGGCATGATTACAGGCGTGGGTTTCTTAATTCACATCTTTGCATCATGGTATATGCGTGGTGAAGAAGACTTTGCACGTTTCTTCTCTTACTTCAACTTGTTCGTTGCGAGCATGTTGTTGTTGGTACTTGGCGATAACTTGGCGTTATTGTTCCTAGGTTGGGAAGGTGTAGGTTTGTGCTCTTACTTGCTGATTGGTTATTACTACCAAAACCCTGCAAACGGTTTTGCAGCAATCAAAGCATTTACCGTAACACGTGTGGGTGACGTTTTCCTACTGATCGCGTTGTTCTTGTTGTATCAACAATTTGGTACGTTGAACACACAATACATCGTAGAAAATGCAGCCAATGTAATGACTCAAAGCTCGTCGATCACCATTTGGACAGCGTTAATGTTGTTCTTGGGTGCTGCGGGTAAATCTGCACAAATTCCGTTGCAAACTTGGTTAGCCGATGCGATGGCAGGTCCTACACCTGTATCTGCATTAATCCACGCTGCAACCATGGTAACTGCGGGTGTTTACTTATGCTGCCGTATGTTCAGCGTATTTGAACTTGCACCTGAAGTGATGTTATTCATTTCAATTACAGGTGCTGTGACCTTGCTAGTTGCTGGTTTTGCAGCATTGGTTCAAACCGACATCAAACGTATTTTGGCTTACTCAACTATGAGTCAGCTGGGTTATATGTTTATGGCAGTTGGTGCAGAAGCATACCAAGCGGGTCTATTCCACATGTTAACTCACGCATTCTTCAAGGCATTATTATTCTTGTCTTCTGGTGCGGTGATTTTGGCTTACCATCACGAACAAAACATTTTCAAAATGGGTGGCTTGTTCTACAAGAACAAATTCCTATTTGCATGTTTCGCAATTGGTGGCGGTGCATTGGCAGCGATTCCATTCTTGACCATTGGTTTCTTCTCAAAAGACGCTATTTTGGCAGCAGTTTGGACGCAAAGTCATATCGCAGGTATTCCGCTATATAACACCTTATATTGGGTGGGTGTAGCAGGTGCATTCTTAACGTCAATTTATACATTCCGCTTAATTTGGGTTGTATTCTTTGGTAAAGAAAACACACCGTATCACGAAATCAAAGGCGCAACTTACTGGTTCCCATTGGCAGTGCTTGCAGTACTTTCAACTGGTTTAGCGATTGTATTAAAAGCGCCAGTGATGAGCATTCTTGATGCTGCAAAAATCCCAGCATTTGTGATTCCTGAAGCATTAGAAGCAGGTGCACATGGTGCAGAGTATGTTGCAATTGGCGTGGCTTTGGCTGGTTTAGCTGTAGGCGTGGTGTTATTTGCCTTTGCTTACAACGCTGTAAAAGGTTTCGCGCAAACTTCATTGGGTGCGGGTCTTGCCAATATTTGCCGTAATGCACTTGGTTTCGATGCGTTGTATGACATCGTATTTGTAAAACCATACTTGCTGATTGCCAAACTATTAGGTCGTGATCCAGTGGATGGTATGTGGTTAGTACTGCCTGCACTGGTGAAAGGTGGTCATAGCTTCACAAGTTCACGTCAAACTGGTTCATTACGTGAGTACGCATCGAGTATGGCACTTGGTGTGGTGGTCTTACTAATGATCTTGATCGTGATTCAGGTCGTGGGGAAATAAGATGGATACTCCAAACAATTTAATTCTACCCGCGCTGATCCTTGTTCCGTTCATTGCAGGTTTTATTTGCTGGTTGGTCGATAAACTCGACGATAAATTACCGCGTTACATTGCTTTAGTGGGCATGCTCGTTACTTTGGGCTTAACTGTCGCATTGTGGCAAGGTGCTAGCTATAACTATGAATTAGGCGCTCAAGTTCCAACTTGGTCGGCTGAATTTATGTTGCCTTGGATTCAAACCCTAGGCATCAACATTCACTTAGCGGTGGATGGCTTATCTTTACTCATGGTGGGTTTAACCGCATTACTGGGTATTTTAGCGGTAGGCTGTTCATTTGGTGAGATTCAAAAGAACGTCGGTTTCTTCCACCTTAACCTTTTATGGTCTTTGGGTGGGGTAATTGGTGTATTCCTTGCGATTGACTTGTTCCTGTTCTTCTTCTTCTGGGAGATGATGCTTGTACCAATCTACTTCCTGATTGCGTTATGGGGTCATAAAGGTTCAAACGGTCGTTCACGTGTTTACGCTGCAACCAAATTCTTTATCTATACGCAAGTTGCTGGTTTAATCATGTTGATTGGTATCTTAGGTCTAGTGATCTACGGATACATGATGTCAGGTACAATTTCATTCAACTACAACTATTTATTGGCTGTAGCGAATACACTTGACGCACAATTACCAGCAGTCGCTTATGCCTTCATGATCTGTTTATTCATCGGTTTTGCGGTAAAACTTCCAGTTTTCCCATTACACGGTTGGTTACCAGATGCACACGCACAAGCGCCTACAGCGGGTTCTGTCGACCTTGCAGGTATTTTGATTAAAACTGCGGCATACGGTTTATTACGTTTCGTGATTCCATTCTTCCCAGCGGCTTCTGCTCAGTTTGCAGACATCGCCATTATTTTGGGTTTAATTGGTGTGTTCTACGGCGCGTGGTGTGCTTTCCAGCAAACCGATATGAAGCGTTTACTTGCCTATACCTCAATTTCGCACATGGGCTTCGTATTACTTGCAATTTATGCAGGTAATATCCTGACTTACCAAGGCTTAATGATCATGATGTTGGCACATGGCTTGTCATCTGCTGCATTGTTCATTATGTGTGGTCAAATTTACGAGCGTGTACACACACGTGACATGCGTTTAATGGGCGGTATTCGTGGTCAATTCCAATACCTTTCATTCTTCCTGATGTTCTTTGTGGCTGCGTTAGTCGGTATTCCTGGTTTAGGTAACTTTATTGGTGAATTCCTGATTTTGATGGGTTCATTTGAACAGTTCCCAGCCTTCACAATTATTGCGGCAATCAGCTTAGTTTTTGCAGGTGTTTACGGTTTAATCCTGATTCACAAAGCTTTGTTTGGTGTACCAAATGAAGAGCAAAAACAGCACTATGCAAATCCGTTAAAAGATTTAAATGCACGTGAAGTTGTGATTCTTTCAATTTGTGCGCTGGGTCTAGTATGGCTTGGTCTGTATCCACAAACCTTCCTTGATATTTCAAATTCAAGTATGGCGTGGTTAGCAAATAGCTACATCCCAGTTCAAGAAGTAGTTGAAGTTACGCAAGAAGTAACAGCTCAACTCGAAAATGTGGAGATCCAATAAGCCATGAACTTCACAATGTCATTTTCTGAGCTTATGCCTTTAGCTCCTGTGATGATCGTGGCTTTAACTGCGATTATCGTGATGATCCTTACTGCAATTAAGCGTAACCATAACTTAATTGCTACAGCATCAGTGGTGGGCTTGAACCTCGCTGCTGCTTACCTTTTACTCATGATGTTTGGCGGGAATTTTGCTCCTGCCAGCGTGATGGGCATGTTTATGATTGATCCGTTCACCTTGTTATATCAACTGGTGATTCTGATCGCTGCATTAGCATGTTCTACTTTGTCACATGCGTATATTGAAACGTATAAAGACAACCGCGAAGAACTCTACATCTTAATGTTGTGTTCAGTGGCGGGCGCTATGTTGATGGTGTCAAGCTCGCACTATGCGTCGTTCTTCATTAGCCTTGAGTTAATGTCAATTCCTGTTTATGGCTTATTGGCATACACTCACCAACGTTCTAAATCTTTAGAAGCAGGCGTGAAGTACTTAGTCTTGTCTGCAACCGCATCTGCAATGTTGCTCATGGGTATGGCGTACATTTATGCATACACTGGTTCATTGTCTTTCTATGACTCTGTACAAGCATTAATGCAAAATATCCAACAGCCATTGGTAGTTTTAGGTCTAGGCTTAATTGTCTTTGCTGTTGCATTTAAATTGTCGTTGGCACCATTCCACAAATGGACGCCAGACGTTTATGACGGTGCGCCTGCACCAATCGCAACCTTTCTTGCGACTGCAGCAAAAGTAGCAACCATTGGTTTGTTTGTACGTTACATTTTGGGTTCAGGTGCAATCCTGATCGACTCAATTGTAACCATCATGACCATTATTGCTGTGCTTTCAATTTTGGTGGGTAACTTCCTAGCTGTACGTCAAGTTAACTTGAAGCGTATTTTGGCTTACTCATCTATTGCGCACTTTGGTTATTTGTTGATTGGTTTAATCAGCATGACCTATGCAAGTTTGGGCAATGTCAGCGTTTATGTGATTACTTATGTCTTAACCACTATTGGTGCGTTTGGTGCAGTCGCATTAATGTCTAGCCCGTATAACAACGTAGCTGAAGCAGAAAGCTTGGCTGACTACCGTGGTTTGTTCTGGCGTCGTCCAGTATTGACTGCTGTCTTAACCGTAATGATGCTTTCTCTTGCGGGTATTCCACTCACTGCAGGCTTCATTGGTAAGTTCTTGGTAGTGATGGCTGCGGTCACGACTCAGCACTGGTTCTTAGCTGCGATGATCATCGTAGGTTCAGGTATTGGTTTGTACTACTACTTGCGCGTTATGGTGGTGATGTATATGACACCGCCAGATGAACCAAAAATGGACGCTGTTGATCATTGGGGTCAAAAAGTGGGCGGTATTATGGTATTGGCTGCAGCTTTAGCGGTATTGGTGATTGGTGTTTATCCAGACCCAATTATCAAAATTGCACTTGAAGCTGAAATTTTGTCACCAATCCATTTCATGCTGTCACAGCAATAATTTGAAAGAAGTTTAACTTTCAGTCAAAAAGCCTTCATAAATTGAGGGCTTTTTGGTTTATATACACAATAAAAACAGCATATAATAAAATGATATTTGCTTTTCTTTCCTTTTAGGTGTTCTCCCGTGGCTATTCATGAAATCCGACATCCGCTTATTCGTCATAAATTAGGGCTATTACGTCGTGCTGATATCAGCACCAAAAACTTCCGTGAATTGGCACAAGAAGTCACCATGTTGCTGACTTATGAAGCGACCAAAGATTTGCCTATGGTCGAGCACGAAATTGCGGGTTGGAATGGTGCAGTCACTGTAGACCGTATTGCGGGTAAAAAAATTACGGTTGTGCCTATTTTACGTGCAGGTATTGGCATGTTAGATGGTTTCTTAAACTTGATTCCAAGTGCCAAAGTGTCTGTACTTGGCTTGGAACGTGATGAAGAAACTTTAGAAGCGCGTACGTACTACAAAAAATTAGTACCAGATGTACAAAACCGTATTGCGATGATTATTGACCCTATGCTTGCCACAGGTTCATCTTTAGTGGCAGCGATTGATTTGCTCAAAGCCAGTGGTTGTAAAGACATTCGTGTGATGGTTTTGGTTGCAGCGCCAGAAGGCATTCAACGTGTAGAAGCCGCGCATCCAGATGTGGTGATCTTTACTGCATCGGTAGATGAAGGTTTAAACCAAGATGGTTATATTGTGCCTGGCTTGGGTGATGCAGGCGATAAAATTTTTGGTTCAGTGCAAAAAGATTAAGCCGAATGTCGGTGAAAAAGAGGCATTAACTGCCTCTTTTTTATATACTCATATAAAGTGCAGCTCGTAAAAGGTTAAGCCATGAAATCTGAACAATATCAAGGGAAAATCAAACAATATAATGCCGAAAAAGGCTATGGATTTATTGCCGCACCTGAAGGTGAAGTGTTTTTCCATATCTCGGATTTTCCTGCGGCTGAAGGCGAGCCAAAGCGCAATGATCGCGTTAAATTTAATGTGGTTCAAAATGGTGATCGTTATAAAGCCATTAATATTGAACCTGTAGAAGATAAATCCAAAAAAGCAAAAAAAGCCAAAGCGGTTGCTGCGAATACGTCGATTACGTCTGCATTGTTATCAAACTTAAAGCGTTAGTTTTAAATGTTTTCATGCACAGAAAAGAGGCATTTTCGCCTCTTTTTTTGTACAATAATCAAAAATTAACGTGAAAAGAGTAATTTATGTTTTTAGAAGGGAAAATAAAAACTTATAACGAAGAACGAGGCTTTGGTTTTATTCAAATAGAAGGAGAGCCTAAAGATTTATTTTTTCATATTAAAGATTTTCCCAATAAAAATATTCCACTAAAAGTGGGAGAAAATCTAAAATTTCGTAAAGTAGAAGAAAATGGCAAGTTCAAAGCAGATAATATTGTCCGTCTAGATATTAAGGTTGCAGTCGAAAGGCATACGCCTCAATCAAGGGCAATTCATACGACAAAGCAGATTCAAAAAAGACAGCAGAAGTCTGAAAATAACTCATCCAATTTTGTGACTTATATGGGTATATTGATTATATTCGGCTTGGCTTATGCAGTATTTAATAAGTACCAAGCTTGGCAAAATAGCCAGCCTGAAGCTTTATCAGTACAAAAAGCAGTAGAAGTTCCAGTTGTCGAACAGAACTTTACTTGTGATGGGCGTGAGCACTGTAGTCAAATGACGTCTTACGAAGAAGCGTTATTCTTTATACGAAATTGTCCAAATACTAAAATGGACGGTGATGGTGACGGCATACCATGTGAGAGTCAGTTTAATCGCTAAAAAAAGAGTACCATCATCGGTACTCTTTTATAAACTATTTCGCGTCGCAAAATTTCATAAATGCCCTTAAACCAGGCCCTTGGTATTTCTGACGATGCACCAACATGAATAACGGGCGCGTCAGTTGCCAGAAAGGTGTATCCAAAATTACCAATTGACCTTTTTCTAGTAAAGGTTCAATCGCCAATCGTGAAATACACGACATACCAATCCCACCTGCGACAATTTTTAAAATCGCTTCGTTATGACCCAAAGTTAAACGAATATTGGCATCAGGCAGGTCTTTTAAAATTGCATTGTCAAACACTTCACGGGTACCTGAACCTTCTTCACGTAAAATCCACTCGGCATCTTCAAAATCTGCAATGCTTAAAGCACGGTTTAACTGCGCTAGAGGATGACTTGGCGCACAGCACACTGCAAGTTCATCATCACGCCAATGAATACATTGGAGTTGGGGTAAGTGACAAGAACCTTCAATCAGTGCTAAATCTAGCTGAAACTGATTTACAGCTTCAATCATTTGGCGGGTATTGCCCACTTGTAACTGTAAATGCGCCTGCGGCTGAATTTGCAAAAAGTCTGCCATTAAATCAGGCATCAAATAGTCACTAATGGTAAGAGTTGCACCTAAACGCAAATCAATACTTTGTAGCTCGCCTTTAGCGGCTTGCTCAAATGCTTCACAACGACCCAAAATTTCTAAGGCTTGTGGCAATAAAAAACGACCTAAATCGTTCAGCTGTAGGCGCTTACCCAAACGGTCAAACAGTGGAGCGCCTAAGCCATCCTCCAAATCTGCTAAGGCCATACTTGCAGCACTTTGGGTGAGCTTAACGGCATCACTGGCTTTGGTTACTGTCCCTTCTTGGGCAACTGCTACAAAAACCGCCAACTGGCGTAAAGTCATGCGCATGAATCAAGCCTTAACATTTAAAAATATTCATAAATTACCCCAACATGCTAACATGAGCACAGTCTTTCATGCCACGCTCAAATCATGTCAATTGAAAAATTTACTTTAGAAAAAGTGCTTTCGGTTCATCGTTGGACCAACACCTTGTTTAGCTTCATTATGACCCGACCCGCGCATTTTAAATTTACTGCAGGGCAGTTTGCACGTATCGGGTTAAAAGTGGGCGATGAATTGGTGGTACGTGCTTATTCGGTGGTGTCATCACCCTTTGATGAAACTTTAGAGTTTTTCTCAATTGTCGTGCCAGATGGTGCGTTTACTTCTAACTTGCAGCACCTTCAAGTGGGGGATGAGCTGTACTTGGAAAAAATCCCTTATGGTTTTTTGACCTTGGCGCGTTATCAATTGCCTGCCCCACACGATTTATGGTTACTGGCCACAGGTACAGGTCTTGCACCGTTTTTATCCATGCTGCAAGATTTTGAAACATGGACAAAATATCAACATATTTATTTGGTTTATAGCGTGCGTACCGAAGCTGAATTGGCTTATGTCGATAAAATTCACGAGATTGCCGAAACTTTTGGCGAAGGGCATACAGGCTTTAAATTTATCCCAATTATCACTCGCGATCCTCAAGCTGATTTGCATGATCGTTTGCCTATATTAATTGCAAATGGTGAACTTGAACAGGCTGCGGGTAGTGTACTCAACCCTGAAACCAGCCATGTGATGTTATGCGGTAACCCTGCCATGGTCGATGACACCAAAGAAGCCTTAAAAGCGCGTGGTTTAAGCATGAACCGCCGTGGGGAAGGCAATATTGCAGTTGAAAATTATTGGTGAGGATGTGATGCAACTATTCAAATATCAACTGTTCAAATATATAGCCAGCGCAGGGCTGATGTTTATAGTCGCACAAACCGTACAGGCTGAAACGGTGGAAACTCAGGTTGCTGTGCAAGATCACGTACTCATTTATGATGGGCCACTTAGCCCTGAAGCCAACACACGTGCAGCGGAATTACTTAAACAGTCAGACAAAATTGATACCTTAAAAATCAACAGTCGTGGTGGCGAGATCAGCTTAGGTATTGATTTGGGTAATTTGGTCTTTGGCCATCAACTGAATGTTGAAGTTGGACAGTATTGCTTTTCTTCTTGTGCCAATTATGTATTTCCTGCGGGCAAAGTAAAATATTTAAACTTGCGTAGTCAGTTGGGTTGGCATGGTGGCAGTTTGCAAAAAATGCAATTTGAAAGTGCCGAAATGGAACAAATGTATAATGAATATATTGGCCCAATCCGTGCAAAGGAAACCGCTTTTTTTCAGAAAATTAAAGTTCAGCAAAGCTCAACCATTGCAGGGCAGACTCCTGAATATGAGAAGTATCAAGACTGTGTCGGTTGGCGTTATACATCTAAGAAAATGCGCAGTTTTGGCATAGATCAGGTGCGTTTTAAGCAGGTTTTGTGGCTGCCTAAATCGAGTTTTGAAAATAAATGTATTTTCACAATTCGCTAAAAATTGGTTGTTGAGGTGATCTTCACCATTCATATAAAAACCTCATCTACAACGCTGCAGATGAGGTTTTTGCTTGGTGCGATTCAATTTTGAAAGCAACTTTTGAACGCAATGCTTGAAAGTGACTCTTCAAAGAAATTAGTGCACAAACATATCCATATATTCGCG
Source organism: Acinetobacter towneri (assembly GCF_017498585.1). Taxonomy (NCBI): domain Bacteria; kingdom Pseudomonadati; phylum Pseudomonadota; class Gammaproteobacteria; order Moraxellales; family Moraxellaceae; genus Acinetobacter; species Acinetobacter towneri. Next base: position 2,398,379 of record NZ_CP071766.1, on the reverse strand, counting down.
GATTTCCTGAATCGCGCTATCGACATCGCTACTTAGCCAAGTCGGTTCAAAAAAACCTGCATAATGCTCTAAGCGCTCTTGAGGAACCACCAAACGCACAGGACATTCTTCTTCAAGTAAGCGCCACGGTAAAATTGGCACTTCATTATCCAGAAATGCAGCAATGTTGCGAATATCAATGATCATGGCATTCACACAATCTGGAAATGGCATGACCGAAAATTCTTCGGTACGACGACGGAAATATTCCAAATCGCCCCATTTGAGCAGATAGCTGGGCTTGCTAAATTCAATAATACCAATGAGATGCCCATCACGGGTATAGTGCAAGGCACATTGATGAGTGACGTCAGTGTCAAGATCAAGCGATACACTTTGTTGACGATACGCCATAAAGTTCAAAGTACACAAAAAAACGGTACGTGATTATAGCGCATTTCCCCGTGAGAGGCAGCTTTGTCGATATTGGGCAACATAGGTGGTACTTGAGGTATATTACATCTTTTCACCATCTTGCTATGTATTGTCACACAATAAGCGTGAGGAGCTTGTTAGTATAAAAATTCATCAGATAAATACATAAGTGAGGGGAACATGCCACATGATTTCAATAAACCACCTCATGTAAACTCAGCTGAAGACATTAAGCGAAAAAAACGTATTCCAGTCTATATGCTTCTACTGGTGGGAATCTTTTTATTGGCATTGCTGATTTACATGATGGCGGATCGCAATCCGAGTCCGAGCGAAGCACCTCCTGGACATCCTAATCCAACCGTACAACAAGCAACGCCAAATAGCACGACAACGGGCACAGCTGGAGATGAAGCACGTGCAGAGGACAGTAATACTGCAACAGCAACAGATCGGTAGCTTAGCCTAAGCGTCAAAAATTCATATTTACAAATTCAGCCTTGCCTAGATGCAGGGCTTTTTTGTGGATTTTCGCAAGGTTTATTGTCCCTCCTTTGTAGAATTGTTGCGATTCTGCATCCTAAGGTTGAATAAAAAATATGCAAATTCTATGGTGAATAGAGCTTTACTCAATAATTTGAATCGATAAAAAGCAGTTTTGCGCCGTGGTGCAAACCTAAAAATGAAGCTAATCACCATGAGGATTAAACAAGATGAATGATTATTTTAATGGGAACCTACATGGCAGAGGTTTTGATGCCATGTATTATTGGGAGCAATTTCAACCCATTTTAGCTGCAGTCGCAATTTTACTTGTCGGGTGGGTGATTGCATTATTGGTTGCGGGTGGAATTAAAAAGGTTCTACAAAAATTAGGTACCGATCAAAAATTATCAAATGCAACGGGGCATCGTTCAAATATTGAAGTGATTGTGTCGCGGGTCGTGTTTTGGGTGATTTTAATTATTGCGGTCATTGGTGCGCTGAATGTGTTGAATCTGACCAGTGTCAGTGGGCCATTCAGTAATATGATTCAGCAGTTCTTACTGTTTATTCCTTCTTTACTGGCTGCTGTAGCCGTTGCTTTTATTGGGTGGATTTTGGCAAATCTGGTCAAAGTGGGGATGCAAAAACTGTTGGCACGTACCCAGTTGGATGAAAAACTCAGTGCCGATGTGGGTGTGAGTGGCTTAAGTCAAAATATCAGTGAAATTGTTTATTGGCTGATTTTATTGCTGTTCTTGCCAATTGTGCTGTCAATTTTAGGCTTAAACGGTCTGTTGTTCCCTGTGCAAAACATGGTGAATGAAGTTGTGCTGTATTTACCGAACATCTTCATTGCAGGCGTGATTGTTTTTGTCGGATACATTCTGGCAAAAATTGTTCGTGGCATTGTCGAAGGTTTATTAGGCAGCCTGAATATTCAACAGCATGCTGAAAAAGTTGGCATTTTTAAAAATTCAAATTTACCTAAATTACTCGGTTCGTTTGTTTTCGCCTTGGTGATCATCACCGCCTTGATTATTGGTTTTGAGGCACTTGGCATTGAAGCCATTTCACAGCCTGCGACTGCCATGCTGTATGAAATTATGAATGCGATCCCGCATATTATTGCGGCAGGTCTGATTCTTATTTTGGCTTATGTGGTGTCGCGTTTTGTAGCCAATATTGTGGTGGAAGTGGTTGCAGGCACAGGAGTCGATGGTATTCCTGCCAAACTCGACTTACAGCGCTTTTTAGGTACAACTAAAATTTCATGTGTGGTTGGTTATCTGATCGTATTCTTTACCATGCTATTTGCGGTATCTGAAGCGGCGAACCGTTTGGGCTTTGATCAAGTCAGCGGCTTGATTGCCATGTTTATCCAGTTTGGTGCAGATATCCTGTTGGGTGCTGTCATTTTGGTGGTGGGTTTCTGGCTCGCGAATTTGGTCGCCAAAGTGGTACAGCGCGGTGAATATAACAGCTCACGTTGGTTGGCAAACTTAGTCCGTATTTTAATTATGGGTTTGGTGGTAGCCATGGGCTTACGCGCGATGGGTATTGCCGACTCGATTGTGAACTTGGCCTTTGGTTTAACTCTCGGTTCTGTTGCAGTGGCTTTCGCACTTGCCTTTGGTTTAGGTGGTCGTCAACCTGCAGAGCGTGTGTTAACTGATTTGATTGATAAAGCTAAACGTGAGGCAAATCAACCGAATCCTTTGCACAAGACAGAAACGGCAACGTCAGCATCAAGTGTGATGACACCTATTGTATCTGAGCAGCCGCAAGCGTCTGTAAGTGATGTGACTACAACACCTGAAGCGGCAACTGATCATGCAGTGCCAGATACCTTAAAGGTTGATCCTGAACATCCACCAGTCAACAACCCATTTGGTTCGACAGGTGAGGCTGAACCAGATGTCGATGAACATCCAAAAAATGACCCGAAATAACCTATTCAAATTTTGATTTGAATCGCTAAGATAATCGGCCAATCACCGTATTGGTCGATTTCTTTTCGGTATTTATTAAAAAAGAGGAAAGACTAATGTCCAAATCAGTACCCAATAAGTTTTTTGCCCCAATAGTGATTGCTGGCATCACCATCGGTTTTTTTGTTGCCGCTTATAAGTTTGTCTTTGCTAAACCAGAAGCAACGGCAAAATCAACTGAAAATGTTGATAAAAATCACCCAAAGGAGGATAGACTAAGCTCTTAAATTATGTTAAAAATTAATCAACTTTGGCAGGAATGAGCCAAAGACTGATTTGGATAAATCAGATCAATAACTTGGAAAGCTTGATGAGGGTTTAAGGGAAAAATAAAAAACTTGGGTTTTAACCAAGCTGAAATATTTGAGTCTTAAAATTCGCGCAAGGATGACAATAATGAGAGAAATCAATATGCTAAACAAATTACGTATCAGTTTAAAAGTTCAAGTGGCAAATTCGTTACCTATGCATCAACAAAATGCTGTGCTTAAAATGCAGCAAACTGAATCACGTTTGGCAAATACGCCAAAATTGGTATTATTTCGTACCGATTATTTAGAATAAAATAACAGGATTCACGTATTGCTAAGTCTTTATAGTACGTGACGGTGTTAAAGAAAAAGCCAGTTTAGAAAAAACTGGCTTTTGTCATTTTGCAATTTGATCGGCAAGATCAATATTATTCTGTTTAGACTAGAATCATTTTTATCACATTCATTTGTTTGCATGTTTCATCTAAAAGCAAACTTAAACATACTCCGATGCCGCATGTGCAGATGACCACGCCCATTGGAAATTATAGCCGCCCAAATGTCCTGTTACATCTAAGACTTCTCCGACAAAATACAAGCCTTTTTGTTTTTTACTTTCCATGGTTTTAGAGGAAACTTCTTGGGTATCGACTCCGCCTAAAGTGACTTCGGCAGTACGATAACCTTCTGTGCCCGATGGTTTGACTTCAAAGGCATTTAAACGTGCTGCAATCTGTTCTAGTTTTTCATCACTGATATTGCCAATTGCCGTTTCAGAGAGCGTAGGCCAGATCAGTTGCTGCAATTCAGCCACTACACTTTTTGGCAAATGTTCGCTGAGCAAGGTGCGTAGTAAAACTTTAGGACTGCTTTGCTTTTTGTTTTTAAAAAAGTCATAGAGTTCTAAGTATGGCAAAAAGTTAATTTTAAAACTTTGTCCGACATCCCAATAATTAGAAAGCTGTAAGGCGCTTGGCCCACTCAAACCACGATGGGTAAATAGCAATGCTTCGGTAAAACTATTTAATGAATTTGATAAAGTCGCATCCACCGCATTACCGCTTAAACGTGTAGTGACTTCTTTAAAGCTGTCTGAGAAGGTAAAAGGCACTAAACCTGCACGGGTCGGGTAAACACGATGACCAAACTGTTTAGCAATTTCATAGCCAATTCCAGAGCCACCTAAAGTTGGAATAGATAAACCACCTGTGGCTACAACCACAGCGCTTGCTTGGAAATACCCTAAAGTCGTTGCAATTTGGAAACCTTGATCATCTACCGCATTCACGGCTTTGACTTCACAATTGGTTTGAATATCGACCAATTTGGTTTTTTCACATTCGGCTAAGAGCATGGCTAAAATTTCTTTAGCGCCGTTTAAAGTGAATAATTGTCCGTGTTTGCGTTCTTCATATTCAATGCCGTATTCGCAGACTAAACCAATAAAATCCCAATTGGTATAACGGGTGAGTGCAGAAATGACAAAGTGTGGATTATGTGAAATATAATGGTTTGGCTCGACTTCTAAGTTGGTAAAGTTACATTTACCACCACCCGACATCAGAATTTTTTTGCCCACTTTATTGGCTTTTTCTAGCACCAATACTTTACGACCACGTTGTGCTGCCATGTAAGCAGTCATCAGCCCCGATGCGCCCGCACCTAATACCAAAACATCATATTGATTTGCAGTTGCCATGTTGCACCGAGAGAAATGAGAAAGCGCATTATTATAGACTCTATCGTTTGTCGTTGCCGCTTTTTTGCAATTGAATTGTGGTTGAGATGTTTATCTTTTTTAATAAAACATGAGGAATTTATCATCAAATAGACCATCGTTGTGTTGCACTCACTTCGTGTGTGTTGCATTAACCTATCTGTTAAGACTTGTCCTACAATATAATTTTAAAATGAATAAGCCTACAATTAAACTTTATCGTACCACCCATTTGTCTTCATATAACTGAGCGCATCAATCGAGGAAATATTGCCATTTGGTTGGATCCAGAACTAGGCATTAGTCTGCACAATCAAAAGGCAAAAGCGACGAAAACAAACAAACTTCGACGCAGCCATCAAATACTTTCTAATTAAATCCTTGAAGTTGGGTTGAAACTAAGATGCATTGCATCAAATGATCAGGAGATAAACTCAGCGCAAGTCGCTTTAATTGTCAAGTCAATGAAATGTTCGTACCTGTAGCAGTCCTCAACAGATTTACGCTATTAGGTCGAACACTTACCCAAGTTACGCCTTAAATTTGGCTGAATTCGGGGCGCTTTGCCTTTCAAATCTTTGTGCAAAAAAGCCTGTTGAATCAGGCAGGTGCAATACGCCTGCCTTGTAAACCACCTGTATGAATCACCAAAATACGCTTTTTATGATTCAATTCATTTCTTTGTAGCATTTTTGACAATCCCCATAGCATTTTTCCGGTATAGACCTGTTCTAGGGGAATTTGATATTGATCTTCAAAGGCGCGAATAAACGTCAGTAATTCAGGTGTGGTTTTGGCATAACCGCCACAGCAAAACTCATCAGTGATTTGCCAATTTCTTTTCATGGTCAGTTGTTTAACATCCTGCGTTAAAAAATCTCCCTTTAATGCAGAAAAACCCAAAATCTGTTGATGTGGATGACTCGCTTCAATCAAACCTGTAAGCGTGCCACCTGTGCCAACGGCACAACAAATCAGATCAAACTGATGCAAATCATCGGCACTTAAAATTTCCTGACAGCCCTGAATTGCCAATGCGTTAGTACCACCTTCAGGAAGAATATAAGCATCGGGATATTCATGCTGCAAATCCTGTAAAAACTCGGGACTGCTTTTCTGACGATACATTTCACGTGAAACAAATTGAAATTGCATGCCCATCTCATGGGCTAAAGCCAAAGTTGAGTTCAAAGGGCGTTGTGCCAACTCTTCACCACGGATGATTGTGGTACTTTTCCAACCAAACAATTGAGCGGCAAAAGCGGTTGCAGCAATATGATTTGAATATGCGCCGCCAAAAGTCAGAACGTGTTGATAACCCTGCGCTTGGGCAGCTAAAAAATTATATTTTAGTTTGTAAAACTTATTGCCCGAAATATAGGGATGCACTAAATCGAGGCGTTTAATCCACAGTTCACGACCATAAAAATCAATACGTTGTAATGGAATTTCTTGAGCGATGGTATCGAACATACAGATCAGCAATAGGATTAGACACATAATTATAAATGGCACTTTATTAAACACAATGAATTTACGTGCTGAATGAATGTTATGCTCGAACTATAAATATAAATAGAAGAACAGGAGAAAAATCATGTCATTCTTTTCTCATCAATGGTGTTCTGTATTTTTGCTTGGTGTGGTTGTGGGTTTATGTGGATGTGATGCCGCAAGTGTGCAAAAGACACAAACTCAAAACTCACAAAAAATAGAAACGCGCGGCATGATTATGGTGGGCATGCCTGTACATGAACATGACTATCAATTGGTTACGACATCCAGTAGGAAAATTGCCAAGAAATAATTTGATCAAATAGTACAACCATGCAGTAAAAATTGTAAAATAATAGAATCGATTTTGTTGTGTCGGGTGTTGGTTTTGGAATCCTTGCTTATATTAGGTTCAATTGCGGCAGCATTAATGCTAGGTGCAATGAGTCCTGGGCCTACCTTTATTTATGTGACAAAAAATTCCATAGCCATTTCACGTAAGCATGGTTTATTTACGGCTTTAGGCACGGGTACGGGTGCCGCAATTTTTGGTTTATTGGCGGTAATGGGGTTGCAGGCTATTTTATTGGCAGTGCCTTCAGCATATTTTCTGCTTAAAATTTGTGGTGGTTTATATTTGTTGTTTTTGGCTTATAAAATTGTGAAGCATGCCAAAGCGCCTATTCAAACCAATCTTGCGGATGGGCAGCAAATGTCGCTTCGCCGTGCGTTTACTACAGGTTTAATTACGCAGTTATCTAACCCTAAAATTGCAATTGTCTTGGCGAGTATTTTTACGGCTTTGTTGCCTAAAGAAATTCCGAACTATTTTTATGTGGTGCTGCCAATTCTGTGTTTTTTTATTGATGCAGGTTGGTGTTCATTGGTTGCAGTGGCTTTGTCTGCAGAAAAACCGCGTCAGGCTTATATTAAGTTTAAGGCTATTTTTGACCGTGCAGCAGGGGCGGTAATGACAGTATTGGGCTTAAAATTAATTTTTGGGATGAAATGATGCAGCAGAAAAAAGCGACAGAGAAGGTCGCTTTTTATTGCCTAGAATCAGCTTGTTCAGCTTAATCTTTAAAATGTACAGGAATCCATTGATAGCTTTTTTCATCCGCAGAGTAAATATGTCCAATGCCGGGGAACGGTAAATGTGGAGCGGCAATGGTTTGTCCATTTTGAGCAAAATTTGCAAATTGCTTTAAACGTGTTTGAACCGCTTTTTTCGGGTCTATGTCGTATTCAATTGCCGTTTCAGGTTTATCAAATTGCACAGTATGTGAATGTACGATATCTCCAATAAACACCACGTTTTCATCTTTGGTTTTTAGCTCATAGCTAAAATGCCCTGGTGTATGTCCTGCCGTATTAATGACTTTAAAGCCCTGAATGTCATCTCCGAGTTTATAGGTTTTAAAGCGTTGTTTGGATTGGTAAGGCGCAATCGCTTTTTTAATTTTCTCAACCGTACCTGAGTAATTGGCTTGTTTTTCTTTCGGTAGTTTTGTTGCTTGTTTCGGATCTAACCAATATTTTGCTTCATCATCAGATACATAGACTGTCGCATTAGGGAAATTGGCAACGCCATCTTTACTGATTCCACAGACATGATCGGGATGTAGATGTGTGAGTAGAATGGTATCGACTTGTTCAGGTTGATAGCCTGATGCTTTTAGGTTCGTTAAAACTGAACCTAAATGAGCACCAAAACAACTCGCTGCACCGCTATCCACTAATACTAGAGATTTTCCTGTATTAACGAGGAAGGCATTGACGGAGGTTTGTACGCCTTTCTCTTGATCTGCATAGTATTTCTTTAAAATCTCGTGAACTTCTTGTTGTGGAATGTCTTTAAACAAGCTTGGTGACATAAAGTTTGTACCATCGAGCAGGGCTGTGATTTGTACATCATCTGCTTGGTATTGGTAATAGCCAGAGACTTGTTTTTGTTGTTCAATGACTGGTAGGGTTTTGCTAGTTTCTGCATGGGCGAGTAAAGGAACGCTGCTCAAGAATGAGATGGAAAGGAGTAGGACTGTTTTTTTCATTTATAAATATTCTCAAAATTTATTGAATGGTCTACTTTTTAACATGCTATGGAAAACCGTTAAACTCTTTTTTGTGAATTGTTATTTCAATAGAAGTATCTTTATCATCTGGTATTTTTTGACGTAGATCCTCAACAATTGCGAATACACTTGAAAATATAGCTGATCTTGTAAGCTGAATTAAATTAAGCAAACTACTTTCAAATTCACTAATTTTTACATAAGTGTGAGTTGAATCGTTCGATAGTTCAAAGTTATCAGGGACTAAGAACAAAATATGATGCTCAAGCGAATTTCTCCAAGTTTTATAGAAGCCAAATTGCCCATTTTTTTCATTTAAATCACAGATAAGACTGTTAATTGCGATTAAAGCAAAATTTTCTTTTTCTTCTAAAATTTTTTTGTTGTCATACCAAAAATTATTGAAAGCTGTATTAGGTCTAGTTTTAAGAGAAAAATACTGACATAAAAAGATTGCCAACTTATCCAAGATTGAAAAACACAGTCTGAAACAAGCTCTAAGTTTTTCTGTCCTAATATTAATAATTTCTCTATCATTTAGTTCAGAATAACCACTTTCAAAATCATGGCTAGAGCTATCAGAGAATTTAGATTCATATAGCATCAATCTCATCAACGAAAACTCAGCTTTTAATCTATTTAAGTATTGTTCATATTGAAGAATATTAGTCGATGAAATTATATTTTGAAATAGAGTTAAATTATCTCTTTCATTTGCAATACATGAGCAATACATGCCATGAATATTTAAAGTTAAAGATTCTACTATACACCATTGTCTAAAATGGCTCATTGAGGAATATTCTTTTTGAGTTTCTATTTCATCTTGATCTATATTTTCAGAGTTTAGTTGGTTGTTTAAGAATCTACTTTTATGTAAGTAGAAAGGTTTCCAATCAATAGGTACTAATTGGGATTCACAAGCAAAATCATAACCTTTGATAATTTCAATGATCATCTTATTAGTTCTATGATTTAATAGTTCATCAATTTTTTCTAAACACGAGCTTCTGTTGAGCCAAGCTTGAGGAAAAATTGTATTTTGATTTATTACTAAATTATAAAGCTGTAGCGCTTCAGAAAATCGAAATTGTTGTTTTAGAACATTAGCAAGATTAATTAAATTTTGTTGATATAACTCATAGTGTTGTTTCTTATCGATTAATTTAAATGTCTTCCAATATAGATTTTTTACCTCATTAAATAATTCTATATTTTTGAAATTTACTCTTTCATTTGAATGACCGCAGTCATTTGCAAGAGAAAGCTTTCCATTAGCTAAATTATAAAAAAAATTTATATTAAAATTTTCTTCAAAATATTCAGAGTTTTGCTCTAAAATTTTTATTCCTTTTGAAATTGCATCTATATTTTTTAAATATGTTCCAACATCAATAAAGTGGCCTGCTAAATTAAAGTACAACTTTAATACAATACTGTTTTTATCATATTTATCCAACGCATTTAATGTTACTTCACAACCTAGTAGAGCATCAGACCATTCATCTTGATCAATATAGTTGGAAATAGCATTTATCGTTTCGTTAATTTTTTGTAGTTCCAGTTTCATTTTGAATTTTTTATAAAAAAGCCCTACTTGAATATAGCAGGGCTTTTTATAAGTGTCTAAAATCTTAAGAAACTTTATCGCCTGCTTTAGCACCAGATTCAGGTGAAATCACCCAAACGCCGTCACCATTACCCGCTGCAAGTACCATACCGTTAGAAATACCAAAACGCATTTTACGTGGTGCAAGGTTTGCAACCATTACCACGAGTTTGCCTTTTAAGTCTTCAGGTTGATAAAATTCACGAATACCGCTAAACACGTTACGTGGCTCAGCTTCACCTACGTTTAAAGTCAATTGAAGCAGCTTATCAGAACCTTCAACGGTTGCAGCCTCTAAAACTTCTGCAACACGTAAATCAATTTTGACAAAGTCATCAATCGTGATAATTTCCGCTTCACCGACTTTTGGTTCTGCTTTTTTCTCTTTGGCTTTTTCTTTTTTCTTTTCCGCTTTTGGTGCTTCAGCAGGGGCGGCTAAAGAATCTTTAGATGCATCCACCATGGCTGCTACAGCTTTCGGATCAACACGTTGCATCAATGGTTGGAACAATGCAATCTCATGACCGATCAGAATTGTTTCACGAGAAGCGAAATCGAAAGTATCTAACTGCAAGAAAGCTTGAACCTGTTCAGCCAAGGTTGGCAGTACAGGCGCAAGATAAATCGCCAATTGACGGAATAGGTTAATCCCTACAGAACATACGTCATGAACTTGCTGTTCTTCGCCTTCAATTTTGGCTAAAGCCCAAGGCTTTTTCTCATCAATATATTGGTTGGCGCGGTCAGCAAGCGCCATAATTTCACGAATTGCCGCAGAGAATTCACGCTCTTCGTATGCTTTGGCAATCGAGTCACCTGCAGCAATAAAGCTTTGTACTAACTCAGGTTCTGCACAGCTCGCACTTAATTTGTTATCAAATTTGGTGTTGATGAATTTGGCACAACGGCTGGCAATATTCACCACTTTACCTACAAGGTCAGAGTTTACTTTCTGCACAAAATCATCCAGATTTAAGTCTGAGTCTTCAACTTTGTCAGACAGTTTTGAGGCAAAGTAATAGCGTAAATATTCAGGGTTTAAATGCTGTAAATATGTTTCTGCTTTAATGAATGTGCCGCGAGATTTCGACATTTTTTGACCATTTACAGTTAAGAAACCATTTACAAATAAACCTGTAGGTGTGCGATAACCCGCACCATCTAACATCGCAGGCCAGAATAAAGCGTGGAAATAGACGATGTCTTTACCAATGAAGTGATAGACTTCTTTGTCTGAATCTTTTTTCCAATAATCGTCAAAATTTAGGTCAGGGCGTTTGGTTTTTACGTAGTTTTCAAAACTCGACATATAACCAATTGGTGCATCAACCCAGACATAAAAATATTTATTTGGTGCATCTGGAATTTCAAAACCAAAATATGGCGCGTCACGTGAAATATCCCAGTCATTCAAGCCATTTTCAAACCATTCATCTAATTTGTTGGCGATCGAAACTGGCAAACGACCTTCATCGCGCGTCCATTTTTGCAAATATTCGCCAAAATTAGGCAATTTAAAGAAGTAATGATCTGATGATTTTTCTACTGGCGTTGCACCGCTCAAAGTCGATTTTGGATTAATCAGCTCAGTCGCGTTATAGGTTGTGCCGCAAACTTCGCAAGAATCGCCGTATTGATCTTCCGCTTTACATTTCGGGCACGTGCCTTTAATGAAACGATCAGACAAAAACATGCCTTTTTCAGGATCAAATAATTGCGTAACAGGACGCACAGCAATATTGCCTGCATCACGGTTTTTGACATAAATTTCGCTGGCACGTGCGCGGTTGGTGTCGCTATGCGTTGAATCATAATGATCAAAATGCACACCAAAACCGTCAAAATCGCGAATGTGTTCTTGTTGCACATTGGCAATTTGCTGTTCAGGGCTAATCCCGTTGGCTTCGGCACGCAGCATGATTGCTGTACCATGCGCATCATCCGCACAGACATAAGTCACGTCATGTCCCATTGCACGCATGGCGCGAACCCAGATATCTGCCTGGATATAACCGAGTAAGTGACCCATATGGATCGGACCATTGGCGTATGGTAGGGCGTTAGTGACTAAAATTTGACGCACGGATATAACTCTCTCAAATAGGGACGATGCAATTCGGGCAATTTTACCTTAGATAGCACATAGATGCACAAGGGATTCCAGGAATTCTTTTCAAATCCGCTTAGAAGGCTAAATACAATATCGAAACAAGCTCTTGGTCTGCATTTGAAGATAAATCATGTCAAAAACCAAGCAATATACTCAGAATTAAGTATTTCAGTGATAGCACGACTTAACCTTATACTGAATTATCGTTACACTATCAAAATCGCGGTATTTCCAAACTTTGGAGTAAATCTATGTCTTGGCTTTCTTCACTTAAATCAGTTTTTTCACCTTTGCATACGGTGAATGAGGAAGCTATTCAGCACGTGCTACAAAGTTATATATTGCCTGAATCTGAACATGCTTTAAAAGATCGTATTTCTCAAGTGAATGTGCAAGGTGATATTCTGCAAATCACCATCAATACTTATCCTGAAGAAAAACAACATTTACAACAAATTCATGATGAACTGGCAGATGCTTTAGAAAAATGCGGCATTAAAGAACTGAATATGCATGTGATTCAGCAGAAATCTGGACAGAAAAAAGAAAGTTGTGGGCATCAACATGCTGAAGATGAAAGCTGCGCAACATCGACCACACAGACTGCAACATCTCATTTACCACCGGTGGTCGATGCTGCGGGCCAAAGTTCAATGCAAGAAGCCGATCCGAATAATCCACCGATTCAAAAAGCTGCGCCACACCAACGTGATGTGCCGAAACATCCGCGTATTCAAAACGTAATTTTGGTATCTTCAGGCAAAGGCGGGGTTGGAAAATCTACCACTACAGTAAATTTGGCTTTAGCTTTGCAAAAGCTCGGCTTAAAAGTTGGCGTATTGGATGCCGATATTTATGGTCCAAGTATTCCGACCATGCTCGGCAATGCTGGCAAAACTCCAATGATTGAAGCTGAGCAATTTGTACCATTGGATGCTTTTGGGATGCCTGTGTTATCCATCGGACATTTAACAGGTGACCACAATACACCTGTAGCGTGGCGTGGACCAAAAGCCACAGGTGCATTAATGCAGCTCTTTAATCAAACTTTATGGCCAGATTTAGATGTGTTGATGATTGATATGCCACCAGGAACGGGGGATATTCAATTGACACTTGCACAGCGTATTCCTGTAACGGGAGCGGTGATTGTGACTACACCACAAAATGTTGCCTTAATGGATGCTGTCAAAGGCATCGAACTATTTAATCGTGTGCAAATCCCTGTCATGGGCGTAATTGAGAATATGTCGACGCATATCTGCTCAAACTGCGGCTACGAAGAACAAATTTTTGGTCAAGGTGGTGGCGATAAACTGGCAGAACAATATGACATTCCGTTACTTGGGCGTTTACCATTGAATGTCAGTATTCGTGAAAATGTCGATGCAGGTACGCCGTCAGTGATTGCAGGCGATGATGCTGCCGATAGTTACATTGCGATTGCTCAGCAAATTGCAAAAAAACTGCCTAAAGCTGAAAAAGATCAGAATCGTATTTTCTAGTGAGGGATCTCAGCTTGGAATGATTGCAGTTGCAGTCATTAAGTTATCATTCTTTAAATTTTGACTGATTCATCTTTAAAAGCTAAGTCACAATATTTTGAAAATTTGGCTCACTTCGGTGAGCTATTTTTTTGATTAAAAAATACACAAGCATCTGATTTAATGGTGTTTAATCTCTAAATACCTTAAAAATGTTAAGATAAAATGACTTATAAGTTACCATTTAATTAAAAAATATTTTTTATATAAGTGATTGAATAAAATAATAAATTTAAAATGTTAAACTGATCAAGAATTTGTCTTACAAAATACTTTTTGCCAATTGCAATGAACTATTTTAATCTGCGCTCATTCAGTAGTGAGGTCAATGCATGATTTCATGGTTTTTTATCGGTTTGGTGATCACAATTTTATTGACACCAGGGCCAACCAATACCTTGCTTGCATCATCAGGTATTCAGGTTGGTATCCGCAAATCTTTCCGATTAATTCCAGCAGAAGCATTGGGTTATTTGATTTCTATTACACTTTGGGGCGCCTTAATTGGTACGGTGTCTACTCATCTCCCGTTGTTGCCCACCATTCTAAAATTATTCAGTGCAAGCTATATTATTTTCTTGGCGATTAAATTATGGCGCACGGCTAAAGTCGAGCAAAGCTTTAATCAACCTACGATCCGTGCGAGTGAGCTATTTTTAGCGACTTTACTGAATCCTAAAGCATTGTTGTTCGCCTCTGCAATTTTCCCAACGATTGCATGGGTAAAAGCAGACTATTATGTGGCACACATGTTGGCATTTTTATGTTTAATCGTGCCGATTGCTTTTTTCTGGACATTTATTGGTTCGGTGCTCGCTAAAAATAAAATTAGCTGGCTCAATCAGTACAATCTACAAAAAACAGCTTCTATTGTGTTGCTGAGCTTTTCAATTCCTTTAAGTTATTCGGCTTTGTTGAGTCTATAAAGCCAACGTTGTATCTAAAAGTTGTATCTACTGGAAATAGGGTCTGTTGACATTTCATAAATGGCTTGCGCTGTAGGCTAAAACTGAGCAGATCAGGCATGAAACGCAGGGAATAGTGGGTCTATTGCCAAGTTTCATAACGCAATCTGAGAAAGTTTTAGCCACATGAGCGAGAACAAAGCATTGCTTTGTTTGCTGCGCAAGGGGACAAGCATATTTTTTGCTGCTATTGCGTTATGTGCCAGTCATTTAGAATGACTAAATTTCCTGTCCCATGCCTTATATCAGCTAAAAAACCTTGCGAGATATATCTCTCATGTCGCAAACATAGACGAATTGTCAACAGCCCCTAATCATTGCACTTAAAAAAGCGATGTGAGGGAAACGGCTGGTTTTCATTAACTTAGATTTCAGTTAAAGTACAGCACAGTTAAACATTCATATTTTGGATAGAAAATAAATGGCAATTAAGTCTGATCGTTGGATTCGCGAAATGAGCGAAAAACACGGCATGATTGAACCGTATGCAGAAAACCAAGTTCGTTTTGATGAAAATGGCGAAAAACTCATTTCTTATGGTGTTTCTAGCTATGGTTATGACGTACGTTGTGCACGTGAATTTAAAGTCTTTACCAATGTTCACTCAGCAATTGTCGATCCAAAAAACTTTGATGAAAAAAGTTTTATCGATATTGAATCAGATGTGTGCATCATTCCGCCAAACTCGTTTGCCTTGGCGCGTACCGTTGAATATTTCCGTATTCCACGCAATGTATTGACAGTATGCTTAGGTAAATCGACCTATGCGCGTTGCGGTATTATTGTGAATGTCACGCCACTCGAACCAGAGTGGGAAGGTCATGTAACTTTAGAGTTTTCTAATACCACGAACTTACCTGCGCGTATTTATGCAGGCGAAGGTGTGGCACAAATGTTGTTCTTTGAATCAGATGAAGTTTGTGAAACCTCGTACAAAGACCGTGGTGGTAAATATCAAGGGCAGACAGGCGTGACCTTGCCTAAAGCATAAGTGATTAACCCATCACAATTTTTCTGTTGAACAAGCGAGCCAATGTGCTCGCTTTTTTTCATTCATCGGAAAGCTGTGCTGTTTAGCCAGTTTGTTTTGCATTTGCATAAATATTCAGCATAATTAAATATGAGAATGGTTTGGCATAATCACGTTTTTAAGGATAAAAACACTCAAATAAATAGCCAAGCTATAGATAAATAAAAGAAAGATGCGGAGCATCAGATAAAAGGAAGGTCGAGATGACTGAACACGCAATTACTTTCCCTTTTCGTAAGCGTTGCTTAGCCACTGCGATAGGCTTATTTTTGACGAACCCGAGTTATGCTTTACAAGCACTCTCCGATGACTCTTTGTCAAATACCACAGGCGAAGGGGTTGCTTTAGTCCTTGATGACTTCAAAATGGTGTTTCAGCAACCGAATAATCTATCTACAGGGTCGAGCTATGCACGTGGGTTAGAAAACCCTAGTCAATATGATACGGGCTTTATTCGTATTATCCCGACGGGGGAGAATTATGTGCAGTTGGCAGAAAGTGCATACCATACGGTTTATAACAATACTTATAATCAAAGTGTTTTAAAAGGTAAGGCTGAGCATAAATATAACGAAACTTACCGTTCAACTTATGAACAAACCTATACAAATCAATATTCAACTTTGTATCAAGAATATACTAAAAATATTGAAGCTGATGTTGACGCGAAAAAAGAAACATTTACATTTGATGTTCGTGAAGGTTTTTTTAATAATGAGACACTCAAGTATTATTACAATCAACGTCTTGCAGACTATAGGGATGGGACTTCGGGGATTGGAAAGAGTTTAAAAAAAGATGGAACTACTGCATATACCACACGACCAGTTAGCGAGGATCCAACTGGCGTTTTAAAGTATGAAAAGAAAGCAAAAGAATATGCTATTACAAACACTTATGAAATGCTTGATCTTTTATATGGGAGTCGGTCGGCAGAAGCTAATAATGATTTATTGAATTCTGATTTTTATAAAGGGCTTGGCAACTTTACTCGAGCAGACCAAGTTGGCTCACAAGTAGACACATTAATACAGGCTGAAATAACCAAAGAAACAGCATCGGCTGATATTCGGGCTAAATATAATGCGAGTCAACTTGCAGAAGATACAGCCAAGTCTGCTGTGGCAGAAATTTATGCTCAAATTATACAATCGGCTGAACAGGCAGCGGCAATTGCTGCATCGGGTTCTCCTGTGCAATCATTAAGAACCAAAGCAGATGTCTTTATTTATGGTTTAGCCTTATCTAAAAGTGATAACTCATTAAGCAGTCGTTATAGCAATCAAGGCTTTAACTGGGGTTCAGCAGATAACCCATGGTTATTCCGTGCAGGCACAGAAAAAGTTAAACAATTTAAAAATGTAGAAAAAGATGTTGGTTATTTAGCACTAGAGGCACCACTCGCAACTACTACGCCAACTGAAAGTGATAATAATATTAAACTGGGCTTTTGGACTGATATTTTTTCACGTCAGTTGAACTCAAGTGCAGAGGTGGATCCAAGCACTGGGGCGCCAAAATCTGGTTTAGATAAAGAGCACCGTTTACGTACTCAGTTTGTTGCCAATGGTTTAAGTCTAAATGGTTCACAGACCCGAATATTTCAGACTTTAGACTCGGATAACCCAAATCATCATCAAACCTTGGGTATGGCAAGTGTATTGCGTTTAAATACCAATGATAATCCTGCGAATTTAAGTTTCACAGATTCAAACTTAGACAGTAAAGGGATCCGCATTAGTACAGCAGCGAAATCAGATACTTTGGATGGAACGGCGGTCACACCAGCAATAGATGGTTCATTGGCACCAGTTTTTCATGATACAGAGGGTTTGTATTTATACAGTCCGAATATCAATTTAGTTTTAGGGAATATGTATCAGCCTTTTGTGGTTGGTTCTGAGGGCAATAATATTGTGCTAGAAGTAACACGTATTCCGAATGTTCCTGAAATTTACAATAAAATTTATCAAAATTATGAAGATGGAAAGGGTGGGTATTTAGGTTCTACAGCATTTACAGGTTCTACCTGTAATGTGGTGAGTTGTGGCACACCGCTAAAAGCCAATGTCAATGACAGTGCTGCGATGTATCAAGGACGTAATGCGACGCATAGTAGTATTGCAATTGGTACTGTAGAACGCTTGCCAAATAATATGTTGCGTGCCAAAGATCATACGGATGCCACAGGTGTTGTATTTAAGGGTGTAGATGGTACTGCTAAGAATCTAGGTTCAGTTGCAATAGATGGTGTGCTGATTCAGCACCTTAAATTTAAAACAACAGGTCTATAAAAGGAGAATCATCATGTTGAAAAAACTGTCTTGTATTGCATTGATGTGTAGTCCTTTGACCCATGCCAATTTAATTGCACTGGAAAATCATGAATTAACGCAGGCTACTGGTCAAGGTGGAGCAGACCTCAGTTGGACGTTATCGTTAAACCATGAATATGCCGAAAATTTAGAACTCAGCAATATTTCTAAATTTAATGGTGGGACTAAACCTACAGAAGTTTATTATCGCTATAGTAAAAATTGTGCTGACAATAATGTGCTTTGTCGTTTAGCCATTGCACCCAATAACCATGAAGATAATAACGGCAATAAAAAATGGCTGGTATTTAAACAAATTCAGGGCACCATACAAATAGATAAATTTTCTTTAGATGGCACGACTATTATTAATCATAAAAATGACCCACAAACGGCAATGCAGCTTAAGTTTTATGATGATAAGCCATTAAAAATAAGAAATTTGGGTTTTGCAACCATGGCGATCGAAACAGGTACAGGGCAGGGAGCAAATGAAGGTTATGCAAATTCAGAGGTATATACCAAATTTCAAGGAAGAAATTATCAACAAGATGGTAGTTATAACTTAGTTCAGCAAGATGTACCTTTGTTTGATCAGGGCGCTGAAAAAGGATTTATGGGCTTAAATATTCACGGCAATATGCACATGTCTGGCAATGTGAAAATATTTAGCTACAACTGTACAGGTTCAGCAGCAAGTCGTTGTTGAATATAGGATTAAGTACAGTATAGGGAAATAACAATGAAAAAAATAATGCAGTTGAATTTATTAACATTGAGCGTACTTTGTGCGCAACAAGTGTATGCTTTAGAGCTGATTGCAGACCAGCATTTGTCTGATGTAAGTGGGCAAGATGGTATTGTAATCACCCATGAAATGTCTAAAGCCACGATTAATCAAGTCAATTGGTATGATCCTGATTTAGTGGCTGGAACTCAACAGGGTTTAGGCTTACATAATGTAGAAATTAAAGGACAGAATAACCAGCCTATTATCAGTAAGCTTGCTTTAGATGTGGGGAAAACTGATGTTGGCGCAGGTGTGCGTATCGATGCGAGTATTGATGCTTTTCAATCGACTGCAGATTTAAACTTGGTCAAAAAAAACTGTGTCGGAAATAGTTGTACTAAAGAAACACAAAGCTTGGGTCAGTTCGGCTTAGAAACTAAATCACCTTTAAAAGTTTTATTAGAAACCAAAGCAGGTTTATTCAATCAAAATGAAACGGCACATTTAAACTTCCAGTTACAGAATGCCAAAATTAGTCATGGTTTAGGTAAGCATGAATTATCTATGCATGATTTTAACTTTAATTTTGCGACTGACGGCTATATGTACATTGATGCCGATGAGGGATTGGTCTTTACCACTAAAAATGGCACCACCGACCATTTTGTGAATCTTGGACGAGTGAAAGACCTGAGTGATGTTGCTAGTAGCCGACAAAATGCAACTAACCCTGGGGTCAATATTGACTTGCGTTATGATGATAAAAATTTAATTCGCTTTGGTGCATCAGGTGCGGTAAGCAATGCGAAATTGTTTTTTAATGGGCATCAAAAAAATGTTGCCAATTTTGACGTTTCGAATAAGGTCAATGGTGTAATTGAAACTAAAAATACCGCAGTTACAGGCTACGATACTGTGGTGGGGCAAGGTGGTTTGCATTTGGGCTTATCTGCTGATTTTACCAATCAAAATACGGCAGGCTTGGCTGCAGGGCAATTACCAACAACCTTAGAAATTGGGCACACAGGAAAAGGCAGTTATGCGGTTGAGTTTTCGAATTTAAGACCGCTAACCACACGTGATGCACAAGGTAATTTACACAATAAAAATGCCTCTATCGATTTTGGCGATATTTATATTAATACCGTACAAGCGAAAAACCTCAATTTTTTAGTCAATGAAAATATTAAAAATACCATTGGTGCAACCAGTCCTATTTTAAACCAGTTGCTATCGAGTAAGCTTGAAGGTGACCAGTTCTCACTGATCGCTGTTCGTGGTATGGACTTTCAGTCTATTGCAGCCAAAGCTAGAATTATTTCTGACAACTCTTTAAATGAATTGACAGGAGATGGTGGTTCTTGGGGTATTGGGATTCCAATTTATAATTTAAATGCCAATGTGGCCTTGTCGGGTAAACAATATCTGTCACCTTATGATGGAACGAACAAAACTGGAATTGGTTATAACGCTATTGTTTCTACCGAAGGTTATGGCATTGATTCAAAAACAGGCTTACCAAGTACCACTTCTATTATCTTAATTGACGGGCAAGACAGCCTGCATGCTGGTGAAGCTGTCAACTATTATGCTGGTTTAAGAAATATTGATGCATTAATTCAGTCCGACGGTGTGATTGGTTATGAAGATGAAGGGATTTATATTCGTGCAGATCATTTATTAGTTGCAGCAAAAGCAGAGTTAGCGATTGGACAATTACCAGGTTCGAAATACAACTGCGTCACAGGATCAACTAAATGCGGTAGCTTTATACCTTATGATAATTTCTCTAAGAAAGATGATGTGTTGACCACAATCGCTTTTAAATTAGATGGCAATGGTGAGTTGTTGGTGATTCCTGGAATGGATCCTACCGATACTAATCCGAACTCAAACTTTTTGTCTTTTGATGCGAACTTTAAGTTTAGAAGTCTAGATAGCACAGAACAGGCTGATCCGAAGAATTTAGGTAGTTATTTTAGTTTGATTAATGAAGATCAAGTGAATAATGAAACTGTTCAAACGTCTTCTATTAACTTGAATCGTATGGAAGGTCATTTAGGTGTCAAAGGAAAAGTCGTCGTCAGTGCAGATACGGTCACTTTAGACAATCAAGTGAAATTTAATTATAAAAATGATATTGCTCAACCCTTTAAAACAAACTTTGCAATGTCTACCAATGGCAATATGCAGAAAATCGCATCTGTCGCACTTACAGGTGGAACCATGCGCAGCACATTGGGCATTACGCCACGCTAAAGGATAGAAATAAAATGAAAAAAACAATTTTAGTTGCATCTATTTTAAGTACAGCTTTTTCATTCAATTCTGCTCAAGCGATGCAGGCTTTAAATGATGATCAGTTATCTCATGTACAAGGTCAGGCACTTTTGAACCTGATGACTGCGACAGATCAATCGCAAGGGTTAAATTTTTATAAACTAAGTGTTGATGCACTCATGGAGCTTAATGCCAACATTAAAACGCTACAATTAGGTTGTGGCGGTGTAAATAACGCGATTGGTGGTAAAGCGGGATGTGATATTGATATTTCTAATATTTCGTTAAGTGGTTTGAATGAATCCTATGATTCAACAGGTAACCCAAAGTTTAATGGTGAACGTGCGGGTACCAGTGCACAAATTACCAATCCATTTATTGAATTTGCGATTAGTGGAAATAGTGCGTCAACACGTGAAGTGGTTGGTTTTCGCTTAGGTGCAGAAGAAATTTTAGGTCTACTGACTTTGGGTACAGATAACGTGCAAAACCCAAATGACGGGATTAAAAGTTTCAGTGGTTATATGAAAATGGCACAAACGCAAGGGCATTCATTTACTAAAGAAGCTAAATTTGGTAATGCCTCTGACCAAAAAATTAGTGGGATACTGACTGCGTTGGGGCAGGATCGTGTCTATACAAGTAAACCTGGCGCAGAAGGACATACTGGGATTACCGTTCCATCGATGCGAGCTGATTTTACGATGCCTGAAACAGTAGTGACTGGTCAGCGTATGGAGTCCGCTATAGTTACGGGTATCCGTTCAACATTAGCTTCTATTCCGCTAGCGGCAACAGAGTCTGGGACATATACTGGTGATGTAAATGGAACACCTGACTTTTCAAAAGACCAGTTATATGTCACATTTCCTCCTTTATTGTTTGGTTCTGTTGGTGATCACTCATTCTTTAAAATGAGTAAGGGTTCTACATTAGAAAATTTGAATATGGATATTACTTTTGTCCAAGCCCTAAATATGATTCACAATATTCCTCTGACAGGAACAGGTGGATATTTATCTTTACAAAGCAAGCCAGTGCAGTGGATGGGTGCAGATGAAAAAGATATTGCACAACAAGGTTGGTGGATGTCGTTTAAGGAACCAGTGCAATTAGGTTATTTGGCAACTGCGGATTTGGTAGATGTTTCTGCAGTACTACCACAGGTCGCAAAAGCATTAACTTCTGAGTTAATGCAAGATAAGCATAATGTAGATGTAAGTTTGTTAGAAGCATTAGGTTCATTGGCTGGTACACCAATCGAGCGTAAAATGAATATCGATGTTGGTAGTTACACAGGATATTACACGGGTCAACCAGCCAGATTAACACTTAATAATCAGGTTTTACAAAACCAAAATGTTACCCCTAACTGTTATGGTGGTATGAAATTCTGCTAATCCCAAATGAAAAAAATCCCGCAACTTGTGCGGGATTTTTTATACTCAGTCTTCAATCTTATTTGGCAATTTTGATGAGTAATTCTTCTTTCGTTAGGTTGCTAGATTCAGCATCACGACGACCTTTATATTCAAAAGTACCTGCATCTAAACCTTTCTCACCAATCACAATACGGTGCGGAATACCTGTAAGCTCAAGGTCAGAGAATTTCACCCCAGGACGTTCATTACGATCATCCAGTAATACATCATAACCCGCAGCTTGAAGTTCAGCATAAAGTGCTTCTGCTGCTTCTAATGTGCGAGGTGATTTATGTGCGTTCATTGGTACAATCGCAATTTCAAATGGTGCGATGGCTGCAGGCCAAATAATCCCTTTATCATCAAAATTTTGTTCAATGGCAGAGGCAACGACACGTGTGACTCCAATCCCATAGCATCCCATGGTAACAGTAAACGGTTTGCCATCTTCACCTAATACTTTGCAGCCCAGCGCTTCAGAGTATTTAGTACCGAGTTGGAAGATATGACCGACTTCAATACCGCGTTTAATTTGTAGAGTTCCTTTGCCATCTGGAGATGGATCGCCCTCAACGACGTTACGTAAATCGTAAACTTCAGTATATTGTGCATCGCGTTCCCAGTTCACACCTGTTGCGTGTTGATCAACTTGGTTTGCACCTGCAACGAAGTCAGACAGTACTGATGCAGCACGGTCTACAATCACAGTTATGCCTTTTTCAACCAAACCTTGTGGACCAACAAAGCCAGCAGTTAAACCTAACGCTGCAATTTGTGCATCGGTTGCAAAAGTAAGTGGTGCTGCAATCTGTGGATGCTTTTCTGCTTTAATTTCGTTGAGTTCATGGTCACCGCGCAGGAATAATGCAATCACAGGCACTTGACCTGTTTCATCTGCAACACCTTGAACCAAGAGCGCTTTGACTGATTGGTTACTATTTGTGCCTAAAAATGCAGAAACTTCCGCAATGGTTTTTTGGTTTGGTGTATCCACAATTTTGAGTTCTTGCGTTGCCGCAGCACGTTCACCCACCAAAATAGCTTCAGCCATTTCAATATTGGCTGCATAATCAGATTCGGTAGAGAAGGCGATATCATCTTCACCACTTGAAGCTAGAACGTGGAATTCATGTGAACCTGAACCACCAATAGAACCTGTATCTGCCTGTACTGGGCGGAAGTCTAAACCTAAGCGCGAGAAAATACGGCAGTAGGTGTCGTACATCACATCATAGGTTTCTTGTAAAGAAGCTTGATCGGTATGGAAAGAATAAGCATCTTTCATAATAAATTCGCGTGAACGCATTACCCCAAAACGTGGGCGAATTTCGTCACGGAATTTAGTTTGAATTTGATAGAAGTTGATTGGCAATTGCTTATAGCTTTTTAATTCATTACGCGCCAAATCGGTAATGACTTCTTCATGTGTTGGGCCAAGTACAAAAGGATTGTCGTGGCGATCTTTAAAGCGTAGTAATTCAGGACCGTATTGCACATAACGCCCTGATTCTTCCCAAAGTGAGGCAGGCTGAGTGACAGGCATAAAAGTTTCTAAAGCACCTGCGCGATTCATTTCTTCACGAACAATGGCTTCAACTTTATTTAGCACACGCACACCCATTGGCAGCCAAGTATATAAACCTGAAGCCAATTTACGAATCATACCCGCACGTAACATCAGCTGGTGAGAAATCACCTCGGCATCGTTTGGGGTTTCTCTTAACGTAGCAAATAAAAAGCGACTCGCGCGCATGGAAACTGTCCTAAAAAGTGAAGCGTTAAATGGATTTTTTTCAAAGCCAGATTATACAATAAAAATCGGGCTAAACTTGCGTTAAAATTTAGCCCGAACGATTGTGTGACTTTGCGTGAGATTTTAAGAAATCAGTTTACGCGTTTGGCGTAACATAAAATTCTTAAAATCATCTAAGTAAGTGAAAATGACAGGTACGACCACCAAGGTGAGTAGGGTGGATGTAATTACACCGCCAATGACTGCATGTGCCATAGGCGCACTTTGTTCGCCGCCTTCACCCAAGCCAAGTGCGAGTGGCACCATCCCCATCACCATTGCACTGGTGGTCATTAAAATAGGGCGTAAACGGGTTTTCCCTGCAGCAATAATTGCATCATAACGTGACTCGCCCTGATCCATGGATTTTTTAATAAAATCAATCAGTAAAATCGCATTTTTGGTGACCAATCCCATCAGCATAATAATACCGATAATAGAAAACAGGTTCATGGTCGAGTTAAAAATAAACAGTGCCAAGAATACTCCAATCAACGATAAAGGTAGGGAAGCCATAATTGCTGCGGGGTGAATGAAACTGTTGAATTGCGAACCTAAAACAATATAAATAAACACAATAGACAGGGTAATTGCAGTCAGTGCATAACCTGCAGATTCAGCCATGTCAGCATTGGCGCCTTGAGTGTCGAAGCTATAACCTGCGGGTAATTTAAAGTTATCCTGAATTTTTTGAATGTCGGCACCAATGTCCCCTGCAGGACGTCCAGCAGTGTTAGCTTCGACCAAAACTTCACGGGCCAAATCACGGCGGTTGATTTGCGCTGCACCTAAACTTTCTTCAAACTTCGCCACACTTGCTAGAGGCACTAAAATATTTTGTCCATTGGCATCGGTTTTTTGTGAAGTTAAATACATATTTTGCACATCGCTCGGCAAGCTACGATGGTTTTCTGTAAGGCGAACATTGACATCGTAGGTTTCGCCACGTTCATCTTGCCAAGTGGTGACATCATCCCCCGCAATCAGTGGGCGGATAATATTGGCAATTTGATTTACCGATAGCCCTAAATCGCTGGCAAGGACACGGTTAATATGAACAGCTAATGTAGGTTTAGGAGCTTTTAGCGAGCTTTCTAAATCGACAATACCATTCACCTGAGCAATTTCGGTCATAAAGCGGTCAGAGATTTTTTGTAATTCTGCTAAATCAGGGCCTTTAATAGACACCATCACAGGTTTTTGCCCACCAGAAACCGTTTCATCGGCAGATGCGACAGAGGTAATGGTGATGCCTGCAATACTTTGTAGACGCTGGCGAAATTCGTTATTGAGTTCGGTCAGCGTTTGTTGACGTTCATTACGCGGGCTGACAGTTACACGCAAGTTAACATGATTTTTCCCGCGATCTGTCACGCTGTTAATGGCTCCGTAAGTCGCGCGAACTTCAGGGTGTTGACGGATGATTTGATCTACTTGTTTTAATTTTGCTTGTGAATATTCAAGTGAGGCATCCACAGGTGTTTCAAATTTAATCCGAATCTCACCTTTGTCGGGTACAGGTACAAACTCCGTACCAATCAGTTTGGATAATCCGAGTGCTGCAAATAATGAGCCCACTGCAATCAATAAGGTAATAACGCGAAATCGTAGTGCTAATTTTAAAAGTTTTTCATAATGATGGCTTAAATTGTCGAGTTTGTTAGAAATCCAGTTTAAGAAGCGTTTTAACCGTCCAGGTTTTTTATTCGGATTTGCTTTTTCTGCCCAGTGTGCAGAAAGCATTGGATCCAGCGTAAAACTGACAAACATGGAAATCAGCACGGCAGTACTGACGGTGACACCAAATTGATAAAAAAAGCGTCCGATAATGCCGCCCATAAATGCCACAGGTAAAAATACCGCCACAATGGTTAAGGTGGTTGCTAAAACTGCTAAGCCAATTTCTTTAGTACCATCCAAAGCAGCCGTGACATGGTCTTTACCCATATCTGCATGACGCACAATATTTTCACGAACCACAATTGCATCATCAATCAATAAGCCAATACTGAGCGAGAGTGCCAGTAAGGTCATCATGTTGATGGTAAAGCCAAATGCCCAAATAAAGGTGAGTGTGCCGAGTAGGGCGATTGGCAGGGTCAATCCTGTAATAGCGGTAGAACGGAATGAACCAAGAAACAACAGTACAATCAGGACTGCCAGAATCGCACCTTCAATAATGGTACGTGCTACATCACGGATACTGCCACGAATCCCTTTAGAAGAATCCACCACGACTTTTGCAGTCATGCCAGCAGGCAGTTGGGTTTGAATACGTTCTAAGGTTTTATAAGTGTTATCTACCACTTCAATGACATTAGAGTCTGAACTACGCAAGATATCGACAGCAACCGCAGTTTGCCCATTTAAAAATGCACTGGTTTCCAGCTCTGCCTGACTGTCTTGAATTGTGGCAACTTGTTTTAAAAAGATTGGCGCACCATTTTTATTGGCAATAATTAAATCGCCAAAAGCCAGAGGATGAATGACTTTGGATTGGATTTCGACCACCAATTCACTATTGGCTTGTTTGAGTGTGCCGCCAGGTACTTCAATATTTTCAGCTTTGAGCGTGTTGATGACCTGATCTACACCTAAGCCAAAACTCATTAACTTTTGTGGATCTACCTCAATCCGAATTTGTCGCTGTGCATCACCCAATAAATTAACAGTTCCGACACCAGACACAGTGCGCAGTTGCGGTACAACTTGTTGATCTAAATAGGAACTTAAATCACGCAAAGACATTTGTGAGGATTCAAACACAATCGACATGACTGCATTGGCAGTTGGGTCGTAGCGCTCCACCACAGGGTCTTGAATTTCATCTCGAAAGCCTGCACTGACAGACGAAATTTTATCGCGTACATCTTGTGCCGCCACTGCCGAAGGAACATCTAAATTAAACTCGGCAATAATAGTAGATAACCCTTCACTGGATTGTGAAACCAGTTGTTTGAGTCCAGAAATGGTGTTGATCTGATCTTCCATTTTCTTGGTGATTTCAGATTCAACTGTTTCAGGTGATGCACCCGGATAACTGGTATAAACCACTACAAACGGAAAATCGACGTCAGGAAATTCTTCCACGCCCATACGTTGCCATGAAGCCAAGCCAAGCACCATTAGACAAAACATCATCATGATGGTAAAAACGGGATACTTGACGCTAACTCGGGTAAACCACATAACAACGATCCTGATTTTTTATTTATTGGACATCTGCACTACTGCATTGAGATGAAATTCAATTTATTGAGGGTTATTTTGAATGATCACCTGCTGCTGAATTTGATCGGGGTTGAACACCACTCGACTGACTAGATCACTGCTCTGTAAGCCTTGAATCACAGCAGTATTGTCACTATAGCGCTGTTCTAAAACTGTGATATCCACGCGGGCAATTTTTTGATCTCGAATCACCCAAACATAAGGTTTGTTTTGGATATCGTGAATGGTATTGAGTGGGATGATTTGCCCTGAAATTGTCGTGTTCGCTAAAATATAACCATCCACAAATGCCCCAATACTTAAAGAGGGAAGACGCTCAAGCGGGGTTGCAAAAAACTCAATTTGACGACTGGCTAAATCTGCCACTGGGGAAACGCGGCTAATTTGTGCATTAAATGTGTTTGCTTGCCCTTGGAGTTGATATTCAATTTTTTGACCAATTTTGAGTGCGGCTTGTAAGTCGCTTGGTAATTTCGCTTGAATTTCTAATTGGTTCGGATCGACGACTTCAAATAAGGTTTGTCCTGCAGCCACAGTTTGCCCAGGCTCAACTTGACGTTGGGTAATGACACCATGAATTGGACTGGTAATCGTGCCATCTTGATCGGCTTTTAGTGCAATATCGACATTGGCTTGTTGGGCGCGTACATTTTCCATTTGCGCACGATAATCTAACTGACTTTGCTCATATTCCACTTGTGAAATAAAACCCTGATCGAGCAAACGTTTTTTTCGTTGCATCATGTTGCGGGCTTGGTTGGCTTGCGCTTGCGTTGCAGCTAAATTGGCGCGAGCTTGTGCTAAACGCGCAGCATTATCCTGATTATTTAAGCGTAGCAAGGTTTGACCACGTTGTACGCTATCTCCCACTTTGACATAGACTGAGGTTGCTGTGGCAGTCACCTGTGCTTGAATACTGCTTTGATTCACAGCACGCACTGTGCCTGTAAAGGCAGTTTTACTGATTGCGCTGCCTTGTTGTGGTGTCACTAAATCTTGCTGAATGAGTTCAATTTTTTCTGATACTGTTGTTTTATTTTCAGTTTCTGTTTTTTGGCAGGCACTCAGCAAAATACATAAACCGATTGCACCGATACGAAAAATGGGTAAATGCTGCCGATTAAACCTAACTGCGATACGCTGTGCAATGTGCATGCATATTTGTCCTTATTGATTGCCAAAATGACAAGGTAATTCAAATCAACTATTCAAGTGCTTTTAAGCGAGTAATAATTCTGTCGTATTCTGCTTGTGTATTTCGATAGCTTGTTTGTAAAGATTGAATCATATCTTTTTTAAGCTCGATGTTTTTTAAGTTATTGTCCAAATTGGTTTTTAGTTGTGCAGGCACAGGTTTGACCTTGCGTAAATATTCCATTTCTTGACGTTTAAAAGTAATACGGTCGTTTTGCAACTGTTTGAGTTGTTCTTGTTGGAAAATAATTTGCTTTTTAATATGCGCTAAAGCGTTATTACGTTTGGTGATTGCAGTTTGACTATTGGTATAGGCGTTTTTCAAACGCTGATCAGATTCCATTTGATACGCTTGAGCAGCACGTTGTGGGGCTTTTTTAATATCCGTTTCGGTGTTGTATGGACGTGCGCGCTGAATTACTTGCATGTTACGGTCTAATGCTTCATAACCATGACGAATATGATTAGGTGTCACATTACTACTAATATTTGCAACGCCATGTTGATCATAATAGCGATACCACACCGCTTTGTTCTGGCTGTCAGCCATGAGTGGGGCAGAGGGCAATAGCAGTAACGCAAGCATGCCCAATTTGAGTGACTGCTTATTTTGTTTTAATTTTACAGCGAGTGATTTTGCAAAAAAAGTGCTCACGTTGTCCCCCACAATAAAGTTGACTAAATTACTTAAATTACACGTAATAATAGTGTTATATTAGATCAAAATTAGGAATTAAAAAAATACAACCGATAAAAAAATATCAATGGTCACACGAAAGTGTGAGCGGTTTGGTGATAATGATGTAAAAGTGTAGCTTTACACTAAATATGTTCATTGAAACTACAAGTAAAGATATGTTAAAAATACGATCAATGTGTAAAATTTTTCTACTCAGTTGCTTGTACAAACAAAAATGGGAAGGGTCATTGAATGGACGATAAATTCCAAAATCTAAAAGTCATGGTGATTGATGATTCAAAAACCATTCGCCGTACAGCTGAAACACTTCTACAGCGTGAAGGTTGTGAAGTGGTTACCGCAGTTGATGGATTTGAAGCTTTATCCAAAATTGCCGAATCAAATCCAGATATCGTATTCGTAGATATTATGATGCCACGCCTAGATGGTTACCAAACGTGTGCCTTAATTAAAAACTCGCAAAACTACCAAAACATTCCTGTCATTATGCTATCAAGTAAAGATGGTTTATTTGACCAAGCCAAAGGACGTGTAGTAGGTTCTGATGAGTATCTGACTAAACCATTTAGTAAAGATGAATTATTAAACGCCATTCGTAACCACGTGACAGCATAATTATTAGTTAGTTAGATTTATTGGGGAAAATAATGGCTCGTATTCTTATTGTAGATGATTCACCTACAGAAACATTCCGCTTCAGAGAAATCTTGACCAAGCATGGTTTTGAAGTCATTGAAGCAGCGAACGGTGCAGATGGCGTGACCATGGCGCAAGCTGAATTACCAGATTTAGTATTAATGGATGTGGTTATGCCAGGCGTGAATGGCTTTCAGGCAACACGTCAAATTTCGCGTGGTGATACCACTAAACACATTCCAATTGTAATTGTGAGTACCAAAGATCAGGCAACCGATCGTGTTTGGGGGAAACGCCAAGGTGCGAGCGATTATTTAACTAAGCCTGTTGACGAAAAACAATTAATTGATGTGATTAATCAACACCTTAATGCAGGATAAGCTATGGCTGCAAATGGTTTTATTGAATTACTTCGGTTATCTAAACGTGGAAACAAAAACTACGTTAGTACCGAAAATGAGGTAAACCGCTGGTCAGGCATTGCTTTTGAGATGATGGGGCAATATTTCGTTGCTCCATTAGGAGAAGTTTCTGAGGTTATTTATCCACCGAAATATACGCCCGTACCAAATACCCAACCTTGGGTAGTAGGTCTAGCGAATATTCGCGGAAGATTACTTTCAGTTTCAGATTTGGCACATTATGTTTCTGGGCAAAGCAGCCAATATTCACCTACTCAAAAAGTAATGTGTATTAGTCATAATGACCATTATGTCGGTTTAGTTGTAGATCAAGTTTTGGGTATACAGCACTTTAATAAGAAAAGTTTCTTTTCTAAACACAATGATTTAGATAGTAATTTACAAAAATATTGTCAGGGGTATTTTCACCAACATAACCAACAATGGCATGTTTTCTTATTTAGTCGTTTATTGCAAAACCCAAAATACATGAACGCATCTATAAAATTTATAAATTAACTGTCGCGCACCTAAAAAATGAAGGCGTCAATCGGGGAGAAGCTGCATGGGCTTTAAACTTAAAAAGAAAAATTCAGGCGAAGAAACCGTCCGTAAAGCAAGTGGTCCAGGTTTTTTTGCAAAATTACAGGCGCGAACAGAAGAGTTTGCGAGTGTATTTGGCGAAACAGAAAAATCTAAGCCACTTATTTTAGGCGCAGCTTTTTGTATCATCTTATCGCTTTTCCTGTTGTTATACCTTTTTTATAGCGTGCCGCGTAATAACGATTTTACCCGTAGTTTGGGTGATTTACGTCTGTTGTCACAAACCATTTCACGTCAAGCAACCGAAGCGACTGCATCAGGTACGCCTGAATCTATTAAAAACTTAACAGATTCACAAAAAGCCTTTGCTGCTCACTTAGAAACAGTGAAGGATATTCATGCCAGCACAGATACACTGCGTGAAGTGGAAACACAGTGGAAATCGGTTTCTGAAAATATTGATTTGATTGCTTCGCAACAAAAAATCATTAACCAACTCTATGACACCAACATTGCAATTGGTGAAACCATTCCGGGTATTCAGGCTGAATATAACTTGATGGTTGACCAAATGGCACGTCAAGACATGCCAAGTAGCCAGGTGGTTATTGCAAAGAACCAAGTATTCATTGCAGAACGTATTTTACGTTCAATCAGTTCTGTATTAACAGGTACAGACAGTTCACGTGAATCTGCAGATGACTTTAGTGCTGATACCGAAACGTTTGGTGCTTACTTGGCAGCACAGTTAAATGGTAGTGCGGAACTTGGTGTACAACGTATTACTCAAGAAGATTTACGTAGTTCATTAGAAGGTATTCAAGCAGAATATGAAGATGTATTGAAATCTGCTGCTGCAACAGTTTTAAATAACTCAACACAAATTGTAAAAGTACGTCAGGCATCATCTTCTATTTTTGATCAGTCAGATAAGCTTTTAACCAATTTAAATAAATTGTCTAGCGGTTCAGGTTGGTCTATTGCAATTCCTGCAATTGGCTTAATTGCAGCATTACTTGCGTTCTTATTCTGTGTATTCAAACTCTTGAACTTACGTGGTGAAGCCGATAAAACTCGCGTGGTTCGTCTACAAGATGAATATGACCGTAACCAGAACGCGATTTTACGTTTACTCGATGAGATTGCCGACCTTGCAGATGGTGACTTACGTTCATACGCAACAGTATCGGAAGACTTCACGGGTGCAATTGCCGACTCGATTAACTTCGCAATTGACCAATTACGTGACCTTGTATCGCGTATTCACGAAACATCGCACGAAGTTGCACAATATACGGCAACCACACAGAACATTACCAACCAGCTTGCTGAAGCATCTGAGCATCAGGCGCAAGAAATTGCAGGTGCATCTGCCGCAATTAACGAAATGGCAATGTCGATTGACCAAGTATCTGCCAACGCTGAAGAATCAGCAGCGGTAGCAGAACGTTCAGTACATATTGCATCGAATGGTGCAGACGTTGTAAACCGTTCAATTGAAGGTATGGATATCATTCGTGAGCAGATTCAAGAAACCTCTAAACGTATTAAGCGTTTGGGTGAATCTTCACAAGAGATTGGTAACATCGTTGCCTTGATTAACGATATTGCCGACCAAACTAACATCTTGGCATTAAACGCAGCAATTCAGGCGTCTATGGCGGGTGAAGCAGGTCGTGGTTTCGCAGTCGTAGCCGACGAGGTACAGCGTCTAGCGGAACGTTCAGCATCTGCAACCAAACAGATTGAAACACTGGTTAAAACCATTCAGACCGATACCAACGAAGCCGTAATTTCGATGGAACAAACCACATCGGAAGTTGTACGTGGTGCGAACTTATCTAAGGATGCGGGTGTTGCACTGGATGAAATTCAAACGGTATCGACCAACCTTGCGAAATTGATTTCTAACATTTCGGATGCTGCAAAACTTCAGTCTGCTTCTGCAGGTCACATTGCAACCACGATGAACGTTGTACAGGAAATTACCTCGCAAACGACCAGTGCAACTTTCGATACTGCACGTTCGGTATCTGAGTTGGCCAACATGGCAGAATCATTACGTGAATCTGTAACTGACTTTAAACTACCTGAATAAGCGGGATTCCAGCTTGGGGAAAGGTGTACCTATACACTGTTATGGGTACACCATCATTCAGAGATAAAGCATCGCAAAGATGAACTTAACTTTTGGGTTAGGGGCATTCAGGATGGTTACAATTAAGTTGAAGTGCCTTTTGGTGCTGAAAACGTAAGAAGCCTTAGCTATGAAAGAAATATTAAAAAATTTAGTCGAAACAATGACGCTTCCTGAAGATAGTTATCTTGAGCAAGATGCGGAAATTCTTGAAATTTTTGTCGAAGAAATTGAAGAAATCTTCGAAGAATTAAATCCATTATTTACAACTTGGTTTGCGAACCCAACAGATCAAGAAACTTTAGTAACTATTCGTCGTCACTTTCACACTTTAAAAGGCTCGGGTCGCATGGTGGGTGCGAAGTCTGCGGGCGAGTTGGCATGGACGGTTGAAGATACTTTAAACCGTGTGCTTTCGGGTGCGGTAACACTCAATACTGATATTCAAAAATACGCAAAAACTGTTTTAAATATTTATCAATACAAGCTTTATCCAATTTTTAAGCAAGTCGGTTTAATTGATCTTGATTTACGCCCATTGGTGCTTTTAGGACAACAATTACAGCAAAACCAAAGTCCTGAACCTGCATTGGAAGAGTTGCTGGTTTTAGCAGATCAACTGACTGCCACTGATATGCCGACAGGACTAGAATTGACGGATGCTGCAGTTGAAACAGCAGCTGTCGCAGCAGTTGAATCATCTGAAGATGTAATGACTGCTGAAGAAATGCCGCAGACAGAAGTTGCACAAGAAGAGGCTGCTGATGCGAGTCTATTGGCTGAAACTCTGGCTATTTTTGTAGAAGAAGCTGAAGAGCATTTAGCGACCATTGATCAGTTCTTGGCACAAGATCAGATTTACTCACAAGACTATAATGGCTTAATCCGTGCATTACATACACTGCGCGGCAGTTCGTCTATGGCGCAAATTGATCAAGTTTTTCAAGCCAGTTCTAAAGTTGAAAACTTGTTTAAAGCGTTTGTACAAGATGAAATTGAATCTACATCAAAAGAAACTGCGCTGTTGGTGCAATATGCAGAATTTGTCCGGGATTATCTGCATGTACTTCGTCAAGGTCACTGTGATGGTTTAGATGTAATCTATGCAACTTTTAATAAAGCATGGGATAGCTACGGCTTTAGCACCAGCGATACAGAAGACTCTAATCCTCAAGGTTTAGTATCGAAGCTAATCGAACTGAATATTGATCGTTTACTTGATGCCGAATTTGAATTTGATAAATTGGCGCAAGCGCAATTCCCAAGCTATTTAGAAGAACTCAGCGCACAAGCGCAATTGTTGGTAGAGCATACCGATAACCGTGCGTCTGTGGGTATTCATCAATTTACTGAAGAACTTAAAGCTGCTTACGACAGTGTTTTAGCCAAACCAATTCTGCTTAACTCTGAATATGGTTATGAGTTATTTGCACAGGCACACCAAGAGTTTATTCATTTATTCGATACCTTGGCTGCGGGACAGCGTGTTACGGTTACAGAAGACATTCAGAAAACCTTAAATGACTTAACTGCATTTGTGCAGCAAGACATTGATGCAATTGCACTTGAAGATGCTGAAACATCAGTGAGCGACAATGCTGTAGAAACAACAGTTGTTGCAGAACCTGAAGCGGTGCCTGCTGCAGTTGCTAGCGAAAATTCGGGCACAGTGAATTTGGCGCAATTGTCACAACGTATTGCATCAGATCAACAAAACATGCATGCCGATGATGCCAACAAAGACTTCGATCCTGACTTGCTGGATATCTTCTTGGAAGAAGCAGAAGAGCTTTTGGTGGGTATGGATGAAGATGTCAATACTTGGTCAAAAGACGCCAGCGATACTTCGGCTTTAAACAACTTAATGCGTTATTTGCACACTTTAAAAGGTGGTGCAAATATGAT
Organism: Acinetobacter towneri; assembly: GCF_017498585.1. Taxonomy (NCBI): domain Bacteria; kingdom Pseudomonadati; phylum Pseudomonadota; class Gammaproteobacteria; order Moraxellales; family Moraxellaceae; genus Acinetobacter; species Acinetobacter towneri. Next base: position 2,363,414 of record NZ_CP071766.1, on the reverse strand, counting down.
TTCTGCGACGCATATTGGTTTAATTGCACACAACCTTGAGTCGATTTACGAGCGTATCATTAACAACCAAATTGTTGTTTCACCTGCGTTAATTCAAATTATTCGTTTGGTGCAAGATGATATTGCAGACCGTATTCAGACCATTCGTGATGAGCGTGTGGACTATGCTGCGCCAGAGTCGATTGCAATTTTAGGCAACATTGTTAGCTTGGCACAAGGCGATGCAGATGTGTCAGTTGCAAGTGCGACAACCGCAGCGCAGCCTGAACAGACTATTGAGGCAGTAGAAGAGGTTGATGCACAGCCTGAGTTGGCGGTAGAAGCGTTGCAAGATACAACTGCAGATTTAGCTGAAGATGACGCAGTTATTGCTGATGATGCACATTTTGAAGACGCTGCTGCTGCGGCATTTGAGCCGATCACAGAAACTGTAAGTCTTGAAGCAAGTGCTGAATCTGAAGATGAGCAATTACATTCAATTGTGGTTGAGACTTTCAGGGAAGAAGCGGAAGAAATTTTGGATGCTGCAGATCAGCGCTTGAAACAATGGTTTGAACAGCGTAGTGACCGAAGTATCTTGCTTCAATTACAACGTGCGGCGCACAGCTTAAAAGGCGGTGCACGTATGGCTGAAATTGAGTCTGTTGCGCAAATCGCCTATCAACTTGAAAGTGCCTTTGAACAGTTTGCTGTGCATCAATTTAACTCAAATGTTTATGATGCTTTATTGCAAACCACGTTGGCGTGGTTGCGTGATGCAATCTTCAAAGCAGATTACAGCAATTATGACAGCTTAAAATCTAGCTTGTCGGCGATGCAGTTTGTAGATGTATCTGCGCAATTGCCCGAGCGTTTAACGCATACCGACTTGTTATCGCCAAGCCGTAGTTATGAGTTTGTTCAGGGTGATGGTACAGAGCCACCTGCAATGTCGGGTGAGTGGGGCGAAACCACACAGCTGGATAATAGCAATGAGATGATTCGTATCTCTGCCGATTTAGTCGAGAAGATGATTGACTTGTCAGGCGAGAACTCGATTAACCGTTCACGTATTGAAATGGAGCTTGGGCAACTAGGCGGTACGTTGAATGAGATGGAATTGGCGATTAAACGTCTTGCCGATCAGTTACGCCGAATGGAAGGCGAGCTGGAATCGCAAATTATTGCCAAGCATGGTTCTGAAAACTCACGTTATGCAGACTTTGACCCATTAGAGATGGACCAATATTCATCGTTGAATCAGTTGTCTAAATCTCTGGCGGAATCTGCATCGGACTTGGTGGACTTTAAGAGCACCTTGGCTGAAAAAATTCGTGATGCCGAAGGTTTGTTATTACAACAATCACGTATTCAGGCTGAAATTCAAGAAAGCTTGATGCGTACACGCCTTGTACCATTCTCACGTTTATTGCCACGTTTACAACGTATTGTGCGTCAGACTTCATCGACCTTAAACCGTCCGACAGAACTGGTGGTTTATAACACTGAAGGTGAATTAGACCGTACCATTCTAGAGCGTTTGGTGACACCGTTTGAACACATGCTGCGCAACGCGGTCGACCATGGGATTGAAGACCCTGCACAACGTGCTGCAGCCAATAAACCTGAAGTTGGTAAAATTGAACTGAACATTACCCGTCAAGGCACAGATGTTGTGGTGACTTTTGTGGATGATGGTAAGGGTATTGATGATGCCAAGATTAAAGAAAAAGCATTGAGCTTAGGTTTAATCAAAGCCGATCAGAATTTAGATAAAAACGAAATTCTGCAATACATTTTCCACCCAGGCTTTACAACAGCACAATCGGTTACACAAATTTCAGGTCGTGGCGTTGGTTTAGACGTGGTGCAAAGTGAGATTAAGGCGCTCGGCGGTCACGTTTCTGTAGATTCAACATTAGGTCAAGGCACAACCTTTAGTATTCGTGTACCAACGACGGTTGCGGTATCCGATGCCTTAATGGTTAAAGTTGGTGATCAACAATTTGCTGTACCGTTGGCGCAAATTGACCGTATTGTACGTATTGCACCAACCACTTTGGAATCTTACTTCAACAGCAATGAAGATTTCTTCCAAATTGACAACCAGAACTACAAGTTACGTTACTTATCTGAGTTCGTTGGCAATCAGCCATTACCGCGTTTAAGCCATGTGGGTCATTCACTACCTGTTCTGTTAATTAAAGGCAGCACAGGTCAAACCATTGCTTTACTAGTCGATCAATTGATTGGTTCGCGTGGTCAAATTGTTGTGAAACCAATTGGACAACAGTTCTCAAGTATTGGTGCAATTGCAGGCGCAACCATTTTGGGTGATGGTCAAGTTTGTTTGATTTTGGATGGTCAGAACATTGCCCGTCAAATTCTTGCAACGCAACGTACCAAACAAGCCAGCGATCAACGTGATAGCCAACGTCGTGATACGCGCCGCTTAATTATGATCGTGGATGACTCAGTCACCGTACGTAAAGTAACTTCACGTCTGCTTGAGCGTCAAGGTTATGATATCGTGACTGCCAAAGATGGTGTCGATGCCATGGAGCAGCTTGAAAACGTCAAACCTGACTTGATGTTACTGGATATTGAAATGCCACGTATGGATGGTTTTGAGGTGACTAACCTTGTACGCCACCACGACATGCATAGCAATCTGCCGATCATCATGATTACGTCACGTACAGGTGAAAAACACCGCGAACGAGCGTTTAGCTTGGGTGTGACGCACTACATGGGTAAACCGTTCCAAGAGGCAGAATTGCTTGCCAATATTGAACAATTATTAGCAGTTAGTCAGGGGTAAACGATGAGTCAGACGAATAGTCCAAATTTACTCGGGCAAATCAGTCAGCAAGAGCTGCAACATTTAATTACCGTATCTACCGGTTTTATTGATGCTTATATTGTTGAATGTCATGGTAAACAACCGATGCTGATACCTCAAAATATTGTGTTGTCAGCGCTGGATAACGCCACTCAAGTTAAAACTGTGGAATGGCACGAATCGCAATTGCCTGTTTATGCAGTCAATGACCCAGAGAAAAAAATGGGCGTGGCACTGGTCATTGAAGGTGATGAAATGGAGCAGCGTTTTGCTTTGATGTGCAATGAAATGCCTAAAACACTGCGCTTGCGTATTTCTGAAGTAGTGGATGATGACCAACAAACCACGACTGATCCTGCGGTATTCCAATATGTCCGTATGGGTGAGCAGGTCTTTCATGTACCAAATTTACAATACATTCAAGAAAACTTGACGGCTTAAACGCAATTTTTCTCCGTTGTAAAATAGAAAAGGAACTCAAAATGGAGTTCCTTTTCTGCTTCATGCAACTAATCTTATAGGGTTTAAGTCAATAACCCTTCCAAAATCTGTTCATAAATTTCTGCCAATGGCTCTAAATCAGCCACATCAACATGCTCGTTAATTTGGTGAATGGTGGCATTGAGTACGCCTAATTCCAACACTTGCGCACCTGTTGGCGCAATAAAGCGACCATCAGATGTACCGCCACTGGTCGATAATTCTGTTTCAACACCTGTGACATTGCGAATGGCTTGACGTGCAGCATTAACCAATTCACCTACAGGGGTTAAAAATGGCAAACCTGAAAGCGTCCACTCGATTTCATAATCCACTTGATGGCGATCTAAAATTTCCAAGACGCGAGCTTTTAGTTCATCTGCAGTCACTTCAGTCGAATAACGGAAGTTAAAGGTCACCGTCATATTGCCAGGGACAACATTGGTCGCGCCTGTTCCTGCTTGAATATTTGAAATTTGAAATGAGGTGGCAGGGAAGTATTCATTGCCATGATCCCACACCGTTTCACAAAGTTCCGAAATCGCTTTAGACGCGGTATGAATCGGGTTAATTGCCAAGTGTGGATAAGCCACATGACCTTGTTTACCCTTTACCGTTAAGACACCATTAAGCGAACCGCGACGCCCATTTTTAATAATATCGCCTAATTTATGGGTACTTGAAGGTTCACCCACCAAACACCAAGTCATTTTTTCATGACGTGCTTCCAACGTTTCTACAACTTTTACGGTGCCGTTAATAGAGGGGCCTTCTTCATCTGAGGTGATTAAAAAGGCAATTGAGCCTTTGTGGTCAGGATGTTTGGCGACAAAGCGTTCAGAGGCAACGACCATGGCTGCCAATGCTGTTTTCATGTCGGCACTGCCACGACCATAAAGTTTGCCATCACGAATTTCAGGTACAAATGGATCGGTATTCCATGCGTCTAAATTGCCTGTCGGTACAACATCTGTATGACCTGCAAAGCAAAAGACAGGTGCTTCTGTACCTTTACGCGCCCAGAGGTTATCTACATCGTCAAAACGCATAGATTCAATCTTAAATCCAATTTTTTCTAAGCGTTCTGCCATGAGGTTTTGACAGTTGTGATCGACAGGAGTGACAGACGGTTGGCGTAAAAGCTGAAGGCTTAAATCCAGAGTAGCAGAAGAGGTCATGAGAGTTTCAGACGTTTATCAAGAGTAAGTGCTAATAATAGGGGAATAATGCAACAAAAGTGAAATTTTAGCGTGAAAAAACCTTGTCCGAGAACAAGGTTTTTTGTGGTTTTTGTGAAGATATTCGTGAAATACTCAGAATTATTTGCGAATTTCTTGTTGGGTTTTTTCAGCAGTGTTACTCACCGCATGACCTGCAGAAGATACGTCTTCGCCCACGCCTTTAATTGTATTACAACCCGTTAAAACAAAGGTTAATAGCAGTGAAGTCACTAGAATTTTTTTCATGATCATCTCCAATATGCTCTAGATAGATTATTTTGATGTGTTTTTTAGCTTAGGAAATAAACAGAATAATAAATAGGCAACTTTTATGGTGCTTACGTAATAAAATGTTGAAACAGTTATTCAGCGTGTTAAAGGGGGATAGCTAATCAGCGGTGCAGCACGATACATATAAAATTGTGAATGTGCCGCCCGATAATACAAGCCATCTCCCCACCATTGATTCGGTAGGCTACTGGCTTGAGCATTTTGACAAATCCATTCATGACGTTGTAGGCGATAAAACCGTTCTGCTTGGGCAGGAATATCACTCCCCCAAAGACCTAAACGACGAGCGCGATTAATCCAGTGTGGCGTAAGTGTTGTAGATGATTGTGCCAAGTGATGTATGGCGAAATACAATTGTCCTTTGAGTACAGCAAAACGGCGTTGAATCGGCACATCCAAGGCTTGCTTAAATTGAAATTGCTTTTGACTAAAATGATTCAGTTTACGCGCCAAAGTATCGGAGCGGTTTAAACCATACCAGTGTGCCAAAGAGCAATCCGCTTCGGCTAAATAGTATTTTAATGCGACTTCCCAATGTTCAACCTGCTGTGTGTCATGGTTGTGCAGTAAAAAATCCAGTTCACCCACAGTTTTAGCGCCATCAATAATTTGAATACTGTGTCCCAATAATTCGAAGGGATGATAATCACGATCACGCAGCCAAAACCACATCAGCATTTCAAAGCGTAAGCCTAAACGGGTGCTTTTCAGTTGATTTAAAAAGTCGTACACTGCTTCTGGATGTGAATCTAAATAGGCTAAACGTGATTGATAAGCGTGATAATGCTGCTGCCAAAAAGTATCTGAATGGAATTCAAAAGCATGTTGAATGGGCAATTGCTCAGGCACAGCACATAAAATATTCGGACTTGCCACACTAAAAGCCAACTGACGGATGAGTGGGGTTTTGTAGGTCAGCCATACTTCGGGCAGAAGTTCGGGTTGATACAACTCAATCATTATGAATCCATGCTGAAAAATGCAGAATTACAACGGAAAATTAAAAAACGCTTTATACTACCGCAATTCGTAGTTTAGGACAGTGGTATGCAAAGCTTGTTATGGCGAAGTTTAGTGGTGATCTTTGTCATCCTTGGCTTTATTGGTGCATTGTTGCCGGGTATGCCTACTACAGTTTTTTTGATTTTAGCAGCTTGGGCATCGTCACGCGGTTGGCCGCAAATGGACAACTGGTTACTGAATCATCCTAAATATGGCAGTACACTCAGAGATTGGCGCGCCAATGGTACTGTACCGCGTAAAGCCAAATGGTTTGCAACGATCATGATGAGTATTAGTGCCGTGATCATGCTGTTCACAACTGCGCCCGTTGCGGTCAAAATTTTTACCAATACCACCATGTTGGTGGTGTGTATTTGGTTGTGGTTACGTCCTGAACCACAGCCGCCCACGAAAGAAGAAGAATAGGGTAGCGCAATGTCTTTTTTATACACACAAGCAGATATTTTGATTGATTTAGCCGAGCAAACTTTATATTTGCCGAAGCATCAGAAACTCTACGTCATCTCGAGTGGTGTGAATGGCATTGGTGAAACTGAAAATAGTGGTAAAACACCACGTGGCTGGCATGAAGTCGCTTTAAAGTTTGGTGAAAATGAACCTGAAAATGCAGTGTTCATTGCACGTCAACCGACAGGGGAAATTTACAATTTAGATTTAGCTGAACAATTTCCTGAACGAGACTGGATTTTGAGCCGCATTTTATGGCTCAGTGGTTTGCAAGAAGGTTTTAATCAAGGCATCGGCTGCGATACTTTTCAGCGTTATATTTATATACATGGCACACCAGACACAGAACCGATGGGCATTCCTGCATCGCATGGCTGTATTCGGATGCGTAACCACGATATTTTAGAATTGTTTGAACTGATTCCAGAAAAAGCCTTGGTTTATATTTCTGAACACAAGCTAGATTTAAATAGCTTAGGGTTGCTTGGTTGATGGTGCGTTGATGGTGCGAGTTAATTGAATAAAGTTGTATCTATCACAACATAAAAAACCAACATATTGAGCAGATAGATTGCAGAGCTAACAAGTTGAAAAGCACATTAATTTTGCTTGAAAACTAAAATAACTTGCAGAATTTGTTTGTTTTTATAGCGGATCACCTATTTTTTAATCACTCAGTCACAAAAAACTGAAAACAAGCCGAAAAGCGTTTGACAGGCGGTAAAGATTCTCTATAATGCACCTCACAAACGATAAAGACGTTAAGGGCGCTTAGCTCAGTTGGTAGAGCGTCTGCCTTACAAGCAGAATGTCGGCGGTTCGATCCCGTCAGCGCCCACCAAGCCTTTACGTTATAGATTCTTACGTGCAGCGGTAGTTCAGTTGGTTAGAATACCGGCCTGTCACGCCGGGGGTCGCGGGTTCGAGCCCCGTCCGCTGCGCCACTTAAGATTCTTTAACCATTGTTTGTACCACAATAGTGACTTTGTGTAAGTGCAGCGGTAGTTCAGTTGGTTAGAATACCGGCCTGTCACGCCGGGGGTCGCGGGTTCGAGCCCCGTCCGCTGCGCCATTTACATAAATTGCTTTTGAGGGCGCTTAGCTCAGTTGGTAGAGCGTCTGCCTTACAAGCAGAATGTCGGCGGTTCGATCCCGTCAGCGCCCACCAGATTCTTTTGCGATGCAGCGGTAGTTCAGTTGGTTAGAATACCGGCCTGTCACGCCGGGGGTCGCGGGTTCGAGCCCCGTCCGCTGCGCCATTCAAAAGAAAAGTTTAGTTTGCCTGATAGACTTAAACTGAAATGATGCAAAGTTTGACAGTTTTGCAAAATCAGAACAAAATATTGTTTTGATCTTATCAGGGCGCTTAGCTCAGTTGGTAGAGCGTCTGCCTTACAAGCAGAATGTCGGCGGTTCGATCCCGTCAGCGCCCACCATATTTTAGTATTTATGCTTGTCATACATACAAAAAAGACCTTAATTGCTTACGCAATTACCGTTGCAGCGGTAGTTCAGTTGGTTAGAATACCGGCCTGTCACGCCGGGGGTCGCGGGTTCGAGCCCCGTCCGCTGCGCCATTTTTCATTCCCTGATGTGAAAAATGTATTTCAAAGTTCAAGACGACGTTCTTTGCTTGTCTTGCATCATAAAAAATAACGATGTTATTTTTTAATCTTCAGGGCGCTTAGCTCAGTTGGTAGAGCGTCTGCCTTACAAGCAGAATGTCGGCGGTTCGATCCCGTCAGCGCCCACCATATCCTTTCATCCTCATTTATCTTATATTACTTGCGTATTGCAATAAATTCGCCTAAAATTTTTATTTAATAATAATACTAATATCCGTGACTTATGCGAAATCCTTATCAACGTAAAGCTGCATCTAAGCAAGCAACGCAAACTTATAATGCACAAGATATTTACAAGCAATTTATTGAGACCATTGTGTCTCAGGGGCATGTTTTTGCATTGTATGAAGATGGCTGGGCGCTCTGTGCCACGCCTACAGGGCAACGTGCTTTTGCAATGTGGCAAAATAAAAGTCTGGCAAAACTGTTAATTAAAGACAATTGGGCCAATTATCAAGTCGAAGAAATTTCACTGAAAGATTTTATTGAAAAAGTGATTCCATTTTTACGTCAGGAAGCCACCAATATTTCGATGAATCTAAGCCCAGAAGGGCAGAATGTATTGGTTGCCCCTGAAAAGTTATTGCTTGATCTAAAAAATTATTTGTATCAGGTGTATATGCAAAAACCTGAATTTTTTAAAGATATGCAAATTCCTTTACCACGCTCGATACGTTTGAATTAAGCGATCTGCTTGCTAGATTTTATTTTTAATACTCATTCAGCAGCCAACCACTGATATAAGCAAAATACTCGCGTAACCATGCGTTATAGCGGGTATAGAGTGGTGTCGTTGCACTGAGCATGCTGAACTGTGTGTATCCTTGTCGTTTGGCAATGGCTGCTGCACGTGGTGTGTGAAAGTCGCTGGTGACAATTATAATCGGTTGGGTTTTATCTGTGCCTAATGTATGCAGCAAGGGCTGACTGTTTTTCAAATTAAGTGCCGTACTGGTGCTTTGGGTTTCCAAGATAATGTGTGATGCTGCAATTGCATAACGTTGTTGCAAATAATTAGACATCACCTGTGCTTCAGTGAGTTGTTCCGCAAATGCAGGGCCACCACTAACAATGAAATAACTTTGAGGATGCGCTAAGGCATACGCGGCTGCAGTATCCAGTCGTTTGGCGAGCGTGGGCGATGGTTGTCCATTTTCAATGCCACTGCCGAGTACAATCACCACTTTAGCATTGTTGGTTACAGTATTTTGCTGCTGTGTACTGAAATGAATATAAGTAAAAAAGATCAGCAGGCTGATGCACCACAGCCAAAATACGCCCCAACCGAATTTCCACAGCCAATCTAAGCGTGTATGTTGTTTTAAGTAGCTTTGAATCCAAGTATAGAAAATGGCATAACACAGCAGCATCATGCCTATTAAAACAGGTAAAACGGTGCCGAAATGAATTTTCTTTAAGCTGATGAGATAGGCACCATCCAATACTAAAATTAATCCAATTAGGCTACTCAATATTCTTTTAAATAGACTAAATTGTGTTTGTACGTGACTTGCTTGCATGCCTTGCATAATTTTATTGTACTGTGATGCTGTACAAACAGTATAGCCGAAGCTGCTGAAAAATTTTGCCTCAACTGAATTATGTTTCGGCTGAGGCTATGGATAAAACTTGGGTGAATTGCCAAGTTTTAGCTATAGAGCTACAGCGCAAGCCATTTAAAAAGTGTCAACAAATCCTAATACACATCTCGGCGATAACGTCCTTGCTGACGTAATTGTTCCAGTTGAGTCTCACCCAAAATATCTTTTAAGGCTTGGTCGACATCACTGGCCATGCCTTGAATGCTACCGCAGACATAAATCACGGCATTTTGTTCAATCCAGCGTTTTAATTCTTCAGCCTGTTCGCGTAACTTATGGTGTACATAGACTTTTTCGGCTTGATCACGGGAAAAGGCCAAATCAAGGCGTTGTAGCATACCTGTGCTTTGCCAAGCCTCGATGGTGTGCTGATAAAAGTAATCGTGCGCTTGCTGACGTTCACCAAAAAACAACCAGTTTTGGGTGTAATTCAGGCGGGTACGTGCATGCAATAAGCTCATTAATCCTGCAAGCCCTGTACCGTTGCCAATACAAATAATTGGGCGGTCATCATCAATTAAATGGAAAGATGGATTATTGCGAATGCGTAATGCGATATTTTGCCCAAGTGCAGCATGTGCAGTTAACCAACCTGAACCTAAGCCAAGCTCGCCTTGAGCATCGAATTTTTGACGCACCACAAGTCTTAAAACCTGTTGTGAAGGAATACTGGCAATTGAATATTCACGACTAGGCAAGGGTGAAAGTTGTGCCAATAATTCATCCGCAGTTTTAAATGTCTGAATTGGCGCGGTGAGGTCTTTATCTGCCAAAGCCTGTACTAAGGTTTGCTGACCATCAGCAAGAATTGTATTGGCATCGAGTTGATGCTGTTTTAAAAAGGCGTGAATCCGTGCAGTGCTGTTTTCAGGCTGAATTTCTGCAATATCACCTGCAGACCAATGCACATCATGTTGTGCTAACAGTTCAATATTGAAGGCGGGTGCGCCTAAACTGTTGGGATTTAGCAAGTCACGTTGCTGTAAGGTCCATGTATCAAAAGTTTTTTCGATATGCATACTTGGTAAGTCAAGTTGTGTGACCTGTACCAAAGCCTGATTCCAACGCTGTATGTCTGCAGGATTGGCATTATTTACTTCAATGGTATTGAACAAGGCATGTGCTTGATTACGTTGCAACCATGCAGCAATCGTATGTCCAAAACGGCAGTAATGATCTGCATATTCACGTGAACCTAAAGCCAGTACTGCATAACGCAAATGACTCAGGTCACAGGTTTGCGGTAGGATTTTTTTCACAAAACTTGAGGTCAAATCGGGTGCATCACCTGTGCCATAAGTGCTAGCAATACATAACAGTTGGGTGGTGTTTTTAAGATCTTCAAGGCTGAGATGTTGCAGGGCTTTGACTGTGACAGGCTGATGTGCTTCTTGCAGACTAGTAGCGGTGCGCCATGCCAATTGTTCGGCAGTACCTGTTTGGCTGGCATAGACAATGAGCCAGTGTGCAGCATTTGGGTCGATCTGAAATTGAGTCTGGTTTTGACGTGCAGCAAGAGTCAAACGCTTTTGTTTACGACGTTTTAAATACAGCATCCAACCTGTGACGAAAAACAGCGGCATCATCAATGCAGAAAGCATTGCCAAAAATTGATAAACAGGCCCAAAGAAACTACCGCGATGCACAGGCAGCATACTGCTCATGATTTTTTCATTAAGCCGTTTGTCTACATATAATTCAAGTTGAGTAATACGTGCTTGTTGATAATCAAAAGTTGCCCTATTGCGGGCACGTTCATGTTGTGGAATGACATCGACAAAGTTAATTTCAATTTCACTATTGGCGTGTTTAGGCACATTAAAAGTGATACTGGAATAATCCTGCCCCAATTGCTGCGGGAAATGTTGCCATGCCTTCGTCAATGCCAGATTGATTTGTGCCTGATCCAGCGTATTCTGCTTGGCTGGTTTTGTAGTGTTTGCGCGGCGTCCTACAGTTTGTGTTTGCGCAGCCTGATGAAGTGCTTGAGCATTTGAATTTACAGGTTTGTTGCGTCCATCTGCTTGCAATTGCGCTTGTGGTCTTTCCACACCCATGACTTTAAACATGCCATTGCGCCACCACTCATACGACCAATACAGTCCTGTGCATGCCAAAACTAGATAGAAAATCACGACCCACGTGCCCACTACGGCATGTAAGTCCCAAATAAAATTACGTCCTTTTAATTGAGGTTTGAGCGCAAACCATTGTTTAAATGAATGGCGTTTCGGCCAGCGTAGGTAAATGCCACTTAACACAAAGAACAACAACATGAGGGTACATGCGGCTGTAATTTGTTTACCAATAGGCCCTACGGTTAAGTTGCGGTGTAATTGCTGAATAAACTGGAAAAATTCACGTCCCCGAATTTCAGGCAACACTGCTGCCGAGTAAGGATTAATCAGGATATTTTGTCCACGTTTTGCACCTTCTTTCGCAATATTGATGGTTGAAGATGCAGCCGGGTCTTTTGCAACGGTGATGCTATTAATTTTATAGTCAGGTTGGGTACGCTGAAAATGTTGATAAATTTCTGCAGGGCTTAGTTTGGCTTTCTGCTCAACTTGTACCTGATAACTGTTCGGATTCATCCATTTTAGAATTTCTTGTTCGTAGGAATAAATCGCACCTGTCACGCCCATGAGTGACAAGATCAGTCCTGCAGTAATACCAAGGAACCAGTGAATTTGGAAAAAGGCTTTCTTCAGCATAAGCGTTGGTTGTTGAGTATGAATTGTGATGCAGAATAATGCAGAGATGAAGTTAATGCAAATGCTATTTATTCTCATTATCGTTCATTGTTTTAATTTTAAGCAAAAAAAACCTCCATCACAGGGGATAGAGGTTTATTTTTAAATAGGGATATTTAGATTTGCTTGGCTTCGCCTGCAGCTTCAGTCAAATGCTTGCGAATGGTGTTGAACGAAAAGTTCTTGCTGTCCATACGCTTAGGCAGAATATAAGCACCTTGCTGACCTTTTACTTTGAAGTTCATCAAGATAAACTCAGGGGTATTGTACCATTCATACACATCTTTCCAGCCAATTGCACCCACGCCTTCTTGAGCGCCCATTTGCTGACGCATCACGATACCGTGCGGCTGTACGCCTAAACGAATCCCTTTAATTTCTTGAACAGGAAATTCATTCATTTTTCGCTTAACGTACCATTCCAAGCCGTATTTACGCACGAGCAGGTAGAGCACCACACAGACAATGGCAACCCAGCAGAAAATTGTCGAATAATTTTTTAATAGCAGAATGCCTAAAATGGAAAGGGCAACAATCACACCCATAATAATCCATGCTTTCATGCCAATTTTATTGGTACTGCGCCAAATTACCAGTTGTGCGTGACGTTGTTCTTCTTCAGAAACTTCGTAGATCACAGGCTGTAGGGTATAGGCGTATAAACTTTTCGCGGTCATAGTGAAACTAACAAATTTAAAACTATAAAAAGTTTAGCATTAATTGCTGTCATGCAGTGAGTATATTGTCGCAAAATCATGCTAAGGTCGGTGAATACTTGTGCAGCTTAGGGCGAATAAGTAGGCACTGACCGTTTGCAGGATTGTTTATAAAGACGCCAGTTCAGTTGCATCTTGATCATGTTCGTGGCTTAAACTTTGTTTTAAGCGACTTAATTGCTGCAAGATACTCATCATCAAAGATAATTGCTGCAAAATAATCAATGATTTTTGATCTTCTTCTTTGTTTTGGCTTAAACGCTGACGAATGGTTTGCAGCATGTTTTGTGCGCTTAAATCTGGCGTTTCATCTTTCAGTAAAGCACCTTGAATATCGTCCATTGCTTGATCGAGCAGTTGCAAGACTTCCTGATCGTCAATTTTGTCACGATGCGCACCAAGTGCAGCAATATAGCTAATAAAGGTGTGATTTAGACACAAGAACTCAAAGGCTTGAGCTTTTTGATTGGGGTCAAAATCAGGTTCGGTGGCGAGTGTTGAAATCAGTGAAGCAACTTCTGCATCGGTATTATGAGCAGCACGGCGCACGACACGATAATTCAAACCGTTGTTGCGTCCATTTTTATATTGTTCAATCACTTCTGCCAAATAGCCACATTGCGCGGTGAGTGAGCGGCGAATCGTGCGTGATAGACGGCGGAATTTCCAATCGGGGAAGATAAAACTCACGCCAAACCATGCTAGCGCACAACCAATTAAGGTATCGACCATACGTGGCACAGCTGCGGCATAGCCCAAACCTTCTAGGTTAAAATTCATCAGCGCCAAAATGGTCATAAAGGCAGTGGCTTGTGCATATTGTTTACTGCGCAATTCAAAGAACAACATGCCACTAATCACTAAAACCAGTAATTGTCCTTCTACAGATGGTACAAAATATAAAATGGTGTAGCCGACTACAATCCCTGCCAACGTCCCAATAATACGCAAACGTAAACGTCGTTTGGTGGTGTTAAAGTTGGGCTGCATCACAAACAGGGCGGTCAGTAAAATCCAGTAGCCATATTGAATATTGGTGACTTGCACAAAAATATAGCCAATCAACAGCACAATCGACAAACGAATGGCGTGGCGGAACAAAACCGATTCGGGGGTTAAATGCTGCTTAATCCGAATGACAATATCATCCCAACTTTTTAAGTCGTCATCTTTCAGTTGTTGTTCAATATGTTTTGATTTATCCAGTTTAATATTGCGTTCGGTTTCAAGGTTACGCAATTGAGCATCAATAGATTTCAGGTTTTGGTATAGGGCAAACAATGCATTAATCCAGACTTGGTCATATTGCTGTTCACTGCGCAGTTTTTCTAAAGACTGTTTAAGATTTTCAAAAGCATGTTTAAAACGCTTGTTATGCACATAAGGTTTACGGTGCAAAATGCTTTCGCTTAAATCTTTACAGGCTTTGCCCTGAATCGACAAAATGCGTTGGAAGCGAAATAAAATATCGCTGTGCTGAAATATTTTCGCCAGTTTTTGATAATCAATATGTGCAGAGTCGGCACGTTCGTGAATGTCTTGTGCGACAAAGTAATACTGTAAGCTACGTCGGGTATCTTTTTGCCCGCGGTCACCTTTTAAACGGGTCAGTAAAGCGGTTTTTAAGTCGTTAAAAATCGCAATTAATTTGCCATTTTCAAGTGATAAATCAATGATACTTTGTTGATAACTCGGTGCAGTCATATCCACATCAAATAGATTTGATTTGGCAAATAAAAAATCACCCAAAGAAGAATAACTGAGTGAAAGTTTGTCTTGTAAGGCACGAACAGGGAACAGTAAAAAGCTGATGGTCGAAATTAAGCCGTACCAAATTGCGCCCGAAACCAAAAGCAGCGGCTGCATGTACCAGTCATCAAATAGGTTGACGCCAAGCATGGAATAGACCGATACTACCAAACAGCCATAAGAAATGGTGGCATAACGTCGTCCGAGCGAACCGAGCAAAATTAAGACAATACACGACAGGATTAAGCCTGTAGCAAATAAAATAGGATGCGGAAATAAAAACTGAATTGATGTGGCGGTAACAAAGAAACCAATATAAGTATAGAGCTGATTGACAATACGCACCGAAAAACGGTCATCAATATCACTCAAACCTGCGGCAAGCACACCTAAAGTTAAAGGAATAGTGGCAAGCTGCATCCCCATAAAATAGGGAACAAAAGCAGTTCCCGCAAATGCAATGAGCATGCGGATGTTATACATAAATGTGGTGTTATAGGTCGCTTGTTTGAGCTTTATCAGCCAAGGTTTCAACATCATTCCTTTAAGTAAACTTTTCTGTCTAAACAGAGATTTATGCTGCAAGATGAAGGTTTGCGTACATTGTAACTGTAGATGAGATGTTTAGAGTACCTAATATGTGAAAATTCATCTTTGATCACAACAAATCATACTATGGAGCGTGTAAGCTTGTCTGTACATCTGTCATTTCATCATAAAATATGAGCATATCGAAAACGCTGCCAAGTTCAAGCAGTACGCCACCATCTGCGCAACAACCCAACATGCGGCAATATTCGACTGCGTGGATTTTATTGTTGGCGTTATTGACTTCGCTTGGGCCTTTATCGATTGATATGTATTTGCCTGCCTTGCCCGTTATGGCAAGCGAGTTTGGCGTATCGACCCAAATGGTTGCAAACAGTTTACCAGCCTACTTTTTAGGTTTGGCTTTGGGGCAACTGATTTATGGGCCGCTGAGTGATCGGATTGGGCGTAAGCCGCCTTTATATTTTGGCTTAGCACTGTTTTCACTCGCCAGTATGTTGTGCGTGTTTGCACAAAATGAATGGGGACTGATTGCTGCACGTATTTTGCAGGCTTTGGGTGGCTGTGTAGGTGTGGTAATTGCACGAGCAGCTATTCGTGATCGCTTAGATTTGCAAACATCCGCTCAAGCTTTTTCGAGCATGATGATTGTGATGACCATTGCGCCCATTATTGCACCTACGCTGGGGGCATGGGTACTTAGATGGATGAATTGGCAAGCTATTTTTGTGGTGCTGACCTGTGTTGGAATTATTTGCTGTTTATGTGTGCACTTCTTTTTTAAAGAAACTTTGGCCAAAGAACGCCGTTTAAATTTGAATTTTCAGCAAGTCCTGACCTTATATTTCGCAATTTTAAAAGATCGTGATTTTCGTTTTCCAATGTTAGCAGGCTGTCTGACTGGTGGGGCATTGTTTTGCTATATCAGCGGTTCAAGTGCAGTCATGATGGATCAATATGGCTTGAGTGAAACAGCTTTTGCTTATGTGTTTGGTGCCAATGCGATTGGTATTATGCTGTTTTCGGCTTTGAATAAAAAAATCAGTGGCAAATTGGGTGTGTTACAACGCTTAAAATTGGGCAGCATGATTCAACTGAGTGGTGCGGTCATTCTACTGCTTGCAGGTAGTTTGGGGTATGCACCTTTGGCATTGGTGATGATCGGTTTATTTCTTGCCGTGTCTGGGATTGGTTTTACAGGCCCGAATGCCATGGCACTGGCAATGGCAAAACAAGGCGCACGTGCAGGAACAGCCAGTGCGGTCATGGGTAGTGTGCAATTCTTTTGTGGCTTGATTGGTGGGGTGTTACTCAATTTTTTAACAGGTAGTGCTTTGCTGAATATGGCTGTATTAATGCTGCTATTTATTGGGTTTGGGATGTTTGCCGTTTTTCATATTTTGCAACCTCAATCAGACTGAATTGAGGTTAATACTTTTTCAAATGGTGATTTTTTTCGCAAAAATCGGGCTTTTAGACAGAACTGAAATATATACAATAGTCTAATGGTGGTGTAAATACTTGAATAATCCACCTATTTAAAGTATTGAATTTTATATGGTTTAATTGTTTAAATCTATAATTATGATTAATTATGATTTCTTATTCGGGAAAACTGATTTTAATAAACGTCATAACTTGATAGATTGAAGCCTGTAATAAATGACACAAATTGTAATATTTTAAATATTTGGGTGTCTTGGACTATTTGGCAAAAGTGTTTTGATTTTTAAGCCATTTTTATAATTCGATGTGAAATCGATAGATGACGAACAAAATCATCATGCACGGATGCAGCGTTGTTTTATTTTGGAGAGATAAATGAGTCAATTACTCAACGGTCAATTTATGATCAAAGGTTTAGCTATTGCTGTTACAACTTTAATGGTAGGTACTGCACACGCAGCAAAAACTGAGCAACAACAAATTCAAGAACTTCGTCAAGAAGTTGAAGCGTTAAAATCATTAATTCAGCAACAACAGCAAGTACAACAACAGCAGCAAAATCAAATTGCCCAAGTACAACAGGCGAAGCCTGCTGCACCTGTAAGTGCATTAAGCAGTTTAAAGTCTAAATCTGGTGCAGATATTTCTATTTATGGTTCGATCCGTGGTGATGCAAACTATATTATTAAAGGTGCGGATAATGACTTTAACTCAGCACATACAAGTAAAGAAGAAGCAAGTGACAAATTACGTGCTACCGCAAAAGTCACCCGCTTAGGTTTAGACTTTAATACACCTGTTGGTGATAACAAAGTGGGCGGTAAAGTTGAAGTTGATTTTGCAAGTTCGGACAATTCTAAGTCAGAAAACTTACGTATCCGTCATGCTTATCTAACTTTCAATGACTGGTTATTTGGTCAAACGACTTCAAGCTTTGCTTCAGTACATGCGCCAGAAATGATTGACTTTAGCACGAACATTGGTGGATCAGGTGGTTCTGCACGTGTGCCACAAGTACGTTATAGCCAAAAATTAGCGCCAGCAACTCAGTTATTTGTTTCTGCTGAAGAAGGTAATAGTAAGGCGACCGAAACTGGCGATTTGAGCTATCGTTTACCTGTTTTAACAGCAAAAGTGACTCAAGGTTTTGCTGATGGTAAAGGTTTGGCTTCTGCGCGTGCATTGGTTGAACACTATAAATCAGATGCAGCAAATGATGACAAAACAGGTTGGGGTGCAGCTGTAGGTGCGAATTACCAAGTTGCAGAGCCGCTTAAAGTATCTGCTGATGTTGCATATATGAAAGGCAACAGCAACCATCTATATGGCAGTAATACAGCATATTCAGTTGTAGGTAATAGTATTGAACAAAACGAAGCAGTTGCTGTACAAGTGGGTGCAACCTATAATTTCTCACCTAAACTACGTTCAACTTTAGCCTACGGTGCTTTATTTGCCGATGATGGTACAGACTATGCGCGTGCAGCAGCTGCAGTACCTGCAGTACCTAATACTAATGCTAATGCTAATGCTAACGAGAAAGTACAACAAGCGTGGATTAACTTTATCTATTCACCTGTAAAACCAGTCGATTTAGGTATTGAGTATATCAACGGTGAGCGTGAAACATTTGCTGGCGAAAAATTCAGTGATGACCGTGTAGGCTTTATGGCGCGCTATAGCTTCTAAGTCACTCCTTTTGAGCACAATCCAAAACAGAGCTTAATTTAAGCTCTGTTTTTTTATTTTGAAAATTTATGTTATCCACTCAATAACTTAAATTTTATCTAGTTTAAAGGAATGTTGTAACTTTCTCTTATAGCTGAACACAATCATTAAAATTTTTAGAAAAAACCGCAGAAAATAGCAGCTTTTTGTCAAAAAAAATGCATAATGATCGACCTTTAATCTTGCTGTTTTTTATCAAGTGGTTGATTATCTTTAACGGAAGGTATTTATCCACCTCAGATATTTTGGAGCTTATATGAGATTACCTCTCAGTGTTAAGCCGATTCAGTTGTTTGCACTCGAAGTCACCCCGAAAGTGAAATTGCTGTCTTTTGTCTTTCTTTTCTTCTGTTCTAGGCAAACGCAGATGATAACGCTTGAGTGAAACCAAAGGATGGGTTGGCTGAGCGAAATGCATACCTCTTAAACTTCGGTCAAATACGATACTGTTTACATACTTTGTATTGCGGCATTTTTTAGTTGATTTAGAGTCATAGTGATGCAAATGCTTTGGTTTGCATAGACAGTTCTTCATCATATTAAAAATAATCTGCAATCACTATATGGATATTGCCATGGAATTTACTTTTAATGCGTTTTATACGCTGATTGCTGCGGTCATCGTCCTGCTCTTAGGGCGACTTTTAGTCAATAAAATTGATTTTTTAAAACGCTATAATATTCCTGAACCTGTTGCAGGTGGTTTGGTTGCCGCTATTGTTTCATTGTTGGTGAATCAATTTTGGGGTTATAGCATTACCACCAGTAGCGCATTGCAAACCAGCTTTATGCTTATTTTCTTCGCCTCGATTGGTTTAAGCGCGAACTTCACAAAATTGCGTCAGGGCGGAATCGGTTTAATTATTTTCTTGATAGCAATTTCCACATTTATTGTGGTGCAAAACTTTGTCGGCATTAGTCTTGCAACATTATTAGGTATTGATCCACTAATTGGTTTAATTGCAGGTTCAGTTACCTTAACGGGTGGTCATGGTACTGCGGGTGCGTGGGGCGAAATTTTTGAAACCCAGTATGGTATTCAAGGGGCGTTGGCATTAGGTATGGCCAGTGCAACCTTTGGTTTGATCATTGGTGGTTTGATTGGTGGCCCTTTAGCCAAAACCTTAATCAACCGTCATCAATTGGCAGTGCCACGTACCGACGAACAAATTGAAAAACGTGACAATACGCCTGCGGATCAAGATTCCAATGAGTTTATTCCATTTGAATATCCGCATCAGGTACGTTTAATTACAGCAGATAATGCAATTACTACTTTAGGTTTATTTGCAGCGTGTTTGGCATTTGCCGAATTTATGACAGGCGCTGCCAAAGGCACGATGTTTGAATTACCAACTTTCGTTTGGGCATTGGCGGGCGGTGTGGTTCTGCGTAATGTCTTAGAAAGTATTTTTAAAGTTAATATTTTTGACCGTGCGATTGATGTGTTTGGGAATGCATCTTTATCGTTATATTTGGCGATGGCGTTGTTGTCACTCAAACTATGGCAATTGGCCGATTTGGCAGGTCCGTTGATGGTGATTTTAGGTGCGCAAGCACTCACAATGGCGTTATATGCAGCTTTTGTGACCTTCCGTCTTATGGGGAAAAACTACGATGCAGCCGTGTTGGCAGCAGGACACTGTGGTTTTGGGATGGGGGCAACGCCAACAGCAGTCGCCAATATGCAGGCCATTACCAATATGTATGGTCCATCTTATAAAGCGTTCTTGATTGTGCCGCTGTGTGGTGCATTCTTTGTCGATTTAATTAACGTTGCGGTGATTCAATCTATTCTAAAATTCTTTGGTGGCTAAGCTCCAAAGCATTCAGGCTTGATTCAGTCATCCACAAAAAATGCCAGTTCAATTGAACTGGCATTTTTATTTGATCTGTAGCATTTTTAATTTAAGCCATGAAATGCAAAAATGCTGTATAGACCAGAAAACTACCAATTAAACTGAGCCAAATAGGTAGTTTGGATTTTAATAATCCAATCACCAAAACAATAAACAGCAGATCAGCAATACTCAAAATATGACGCTGTGCCATTTCGAGCACCATATACAGCAGCAAACCGACTACCGCTGCATTAATCCCTGTAACCGCATGACGAATATAGGCTTGCTGCATCAACCAAGACCAATAAGGCAAGGTGGCAAATACCAAAAAGAAAGATGGGCAGAGTAAAACTTGAAGTGCGACATAAACCACCTAATTAATTTAAAGGGTTTATGGAGTATATAAAATTGTCATACCATCATCTTAACTTTGAAGATCGTACTGCATTAATGCTTGAGTCAAGAAAAGAAGGCTTTTCACCCAGAAAATTTGCTGAACTTATTAAAAGACATCCTAGTACGATCTATCGTGAACTTAAAAGAAATAGCATCAATGACGTTTATCAAGCTCAATATGCTTCTGATAACACCTTCGCTAGACGTAGACGTGGTCATAGAAAACTCAAAATCGATTCAATCCTCTGGAAATTTATTGTTGAAGCGATCCGTTGTTTATGGTCTCCTCAGCAAATAGCAAAGCGTTTAAAGAGATTTCCTGATTTGGATCAAACAATGAATGTAAGCCATACAACGATTTATTCAACTATACGAGCATTACCAAAGGGTGAGCTGAAAAAAGACTTACTATCCTGTCTGCGTCATGAAAATAAAAAGCGAAAAGCTAACGGTGAACCTAAAAAAGATTCTATATTACAGGATATTAAAACTATTCATGAGCGCCCAGCCGAAGTTCAAGAAAGAAAAATACCGGGTCATTGGGAAGCCGATTTAATTAAAGGTAAAGACAATAAAAGTTCGATAGCAACACTTATTGAACGAAATACACGGCTCTGTATCTTGGCAACATTACCTGATGCAAAGGCAGAATCAGTGCGCAAGGCTTTAACTGAAGCTCTGAAATATTTACCCGCAGAACTGCGTAAAACATTGACCTATGACCGTGGACGTGAGATGTCAGAACATAAAATTCTCGAAGAAGATTTAGGCATAGATGTATATTTCTGTGACCCACATTCGCCATGGCAGAAAGGCACATGCGAAAATATGAATGGTTTAATTAGGCAGTATTTACCTAAAGGGATTGATTTAAACCAGGCAGATCAGCATTATTTAAATCAAGTTGCCATGTCACTGAATACTCGCCCTAGAAAAGCGTTAGATTGGCTTACACCATTAGAGAAATTTGCTCAGCTTGTTGATTATCATAAGGCTTTTGAAACTGTCGCACCTCATGTTTGAATTCGCCATGGTATAAAAATCGCCAACGTGGCTAAAGTCGCATTCAGCAGCATAGATTCTGTCATTGGAATCAAACTGCCCAAATATGTTGCAAAGCTGAACAGTGGACCAGGCACCAATTGCGCCATGGCATAACCCAAATCGAACTGTTCTGCACTGACTAAGCCTGTGCTAACAAAATCTTGATGCAATAAAGGCAAAATGACATGCCCACCGCCAAAGACCAAAGATGCGGCTTGATAGAAACTTAAATTAGCTGCATAGAGTAAATGAGGTTGTAGCCAGTTTAGACCTGACAGCACAATAAAGGGTGCAACAAATAGTACCGCCCAAAATACAGCATAACGACGATGTTTGAGTAAATGTGCCGCAGTAAAATGCGTATCTGTCGCCGTTGTATTGGTGGATGATTGTGCAGCAGTTGGTGCTGCGCGTTTCGCCATCCAAATGCCAAAACAAGCTGCAATCAGAATCACTAAAACTTGATTGAAGCTCAATGGCACCAGATAAATAAATAGGGCAGAAGCAAACATTAAGGCATATTGCCAAACCGTTTTACAAAAACTACGCAACATTTGCCAAAATGCCCAAGCCACCACGGCCAATACGATCAGTTGAATACTGTGAAAGCTATTTGACGACAGTACATCTAAATATTGATGTCCCAAAACTGCAACCAAAGCCATAAACAACGCTGAAGGTAGGGTGAAACCCAACCAAGCTAGGACTGCACCCCAATAGCCTTTTTGCAAATAACCAATCGCTAACCCCACCTGACTACTAGTTGGGCCAGGTAAGAGTTGTGCAAGTGCGACAATTTGTGAATACTGGGACTCATCTAGCCATTTCAGTTGTTGCACAAAACGCTGATGGAAAAACACCAAATGCGCTGCAGGCCCACCAAAAGACAGACAGCCTAATTGCAGAAAAATCCAGAATAATAAGGAATAAGAAGGTGTTGGCATATAATTTTAGACAGATTCGACTTGTGCGCCACTGTAGTCGCTAGACGTGACAGTTTAACGAATTACTACAAGGATCGGTTAAAATAATAGATAGACTATGGGCGCTCATGCAAGGTAAAAACAGAGAGCATAACTGTTGACGTTAAGAGGGTTGCTGTATCAAGTAGGCTGATCAACCTTGACACGATTGATGGTGAAATATCGACTGAAACCTATGGATTCAAGAAGGTCATTATGAAAATTGGGTATGTATCTCTTACAGCATTACTGATGGTGGGATGTCAGGTGGTGCCATCGCAGCAGCAATTTTCGACTCAAACTTTGCGTGAGTCGCAGCCCGTGGTTGAAGCAGAGTCGCGCCTGAATCAAATTGATTTTCGTCAGTTAAAACAACAAAAAAAACGTCCAGTTGTCGCCTTGGTTTTGGGCAGTGGTGGCGCACGTGGTTATGCACATATTGGGGTGATTGAAGTACTTGAGCAGTACGGTATTCATCCTGATTTTATTGTGGGCAGCAGCGCAGGCAGCATTGTCGGTTCAATTTATGCCAGTGGTAAAAATGCACAGCAATTACGTGAAATTGCCATGAATATGAAAGCCAATGATGTGCGGGATGTGACTTTGGATTTAAAAGGCTTTTTTGATGGTAAAAAAGTTGAAAATTATGTCAATGCACAAGTCGATCAACTCCGTTTGGAGCAATTTAAAATCCCGATGTACGTGGTGGCGACTGAATTAAAAGAAGGCAAAAAAGTTGTATTTAATTATGGCAATACGGGTCAAGCGGTGCGTGCGTCAGTGTCTATCCCAAGTATGTTTGTACCTACTAAAATTGCAGAACATGAATATGTCGATGGTGGTTTAGTGAGCCCTGTACCTGTCAAGGTTGCACGCGATTTAGGGGCAGATATTGTGATTGCCGTGAATATTTTGGCGCAGCCTATTCATACTGAAACCAGTAATGTGTGGGGATTGTTTAACCAAAATATTAATATTATGCAAAAGCATTTGGCCAATGAAGAATTGAAACTGGCAGATGTGGTCATTCAACCCGATTTACGTGAAAAAGCCCATATTTTTGATGTGAAAGGGCGCGAAGCGACCATGTTGGCAGGCGTAGAAGCAACTGCAGCGCAATTAAATAAAATTGATCAGGTCTATCAACAGCATCATTATGCGCATGGGCATAGAATTGTAGACTATAAAGTGAGTAATACTTTTGGGCTTTATGGACAGTTTAAATAGCTGTCCAGATCCTTCATTTAGGTCAATTCAATGAAATCAACAGATTTAACTTAAGTCTAATTAGGTGCTTGATAAAAATAACTTTAATGTTAGATTGCTTAGATTTATTCTTTGTAAGTATTTGATATTATAGTTTAAAAATAAAGATACCATAAAGATATCTAAATACTGAGATGAGGTATTTAGACTTAAAATCAATTTTTTAGCGTGTTCTTTCGCACCGTTTCCATTTATTCTATGTAGCATTTACTGAATTCGTTTTTTAAGCAGTTTACCAATTGAACATGCTTCCAAGACAGCCTAACTTTTGTGCTTCAGGACTTTAAAACTTTATAAAAAATCGAGGGGATACTTCATGCACGGCTTTGAAATTGGACAGCAGGTGAAACTTGCTACTATGGAGCAAGTTATTTTTACAGTGACGATGATTAATCCAGATGGTTCTTATGTGATTGAAGCTGCACTGAGTACCGAACAAACTTTGACTTATAGCAATGTGTCGCAGGAAATGCTGCGCTTGGCTTAAATGTCGCAGCGAAGTTTGAAAATTTACGGGGAAATTGAACTTTTTTGGTGTAAATTCGCCGAAATTTGCTTGAATAATCCATTGAATAAAAGATTTTAGATTGTTTTTTGAACACTTGAATCAGGGGGATTCACGTAATATTCAATTTGAACAAATATTCTAAAAAATCAGAAATGGATTAAAAAATAACAGCTTGGGAGTCTTAGTCTTTAGTCTTATAATTTTAAATAAATGTTACCATAAACAATATAAATAATAATGATGCAGTTGTTGCCGAAATGAACATTCAAACTTTTATAAACGCGATATAATAATAGGCTCATATCTTACTGTCTTTAAAAGAGTCTAGAGAACGCGATGTCACCATTAGATCAAATTGCCCCAGTGTTAGATGACCAGTCAGAATTAACCATGACCGTGTTAATGACACCCGACATGGCAAATTTCTCAGGGAATGTACATGGTGGAACAATTTTAAAACTATTAGACCAAGTGGCGTATGCATGTGCAAGCCGCTATTCGGGTAGTTATGTGGTGACCCTTTCGGTTGATAAAGTGAACTTTAAAGAGCCGATTCATGTGGGTGAATTGGTGACTTTCCTTGCTAGTGTGAACCATGTCGGTCGTACTTCAATGGAAATTGGGATTCGTGTAGAAGCACAAAATATTCAAAAGCGTACAGTGCGCCATACCAACAGCTGTTACTTCACTATGGTTGCTGTCGATGAAAATGGTAAACCAAAACAAATCCCTGCGTTGAAATTAGACAATGACTGGAAGCGTTGCCGTTTTGAAGCAGCAGAGCAGCGTAAAGTAGCACGTTTGCAAGAAAATCATCATCCATCTTGCAGCATTTATAAGAAAACTGAACAAAACTAAATTTTCATCAAATTTAGCTGAAAACCTGTTTGCAATTGTAGACAGGTTTTTTGTGCCTATTTTTTAATTTTGTCCAAGGCAATATTGATTGGCTTTGTAGATAAACAAAAACTGAGTAAACCGAGAGAGTGGCGGAAAACTCAGTTTTTGTATTCGATTTACATTTTAAAATGTATCGGTTTTTTTAAGGTTGTTGGGTCGATGCTGCTGGTGTTTCAGTGCTAGCTTCAGATGCAGGTTGTGCAGCAGCTTGTTCTGAAGCAGGTCCAGCCACAGTTTCCTGCGTTGAAACAACCACTTTTTCCTGTTCTGTTGCTGTCGATTCAGCCTTTGCAGCAAAAGTAGTTGCAGTGGCAAAAGCAAAAGTTGAAGCGAGTAAAATTTGTGTCAATTTCATGGTTTGGCATCCTTATTTAAAGTTTTTCATGAGTAGTAGGGAGTGCTCAGCACAAGCATTAAGTAAAAAAACTTATTGCGGCTAAAGTGTTCAAGTCAGTCATCACCTGATTTGAACGGGCTGAACAGGAACTCATGCTAAAGAGCCAAAGCTATGGGATCAATGCTTGCAACAAAGCAAAACAATGGCGGTTACTTGAACCGCACAATGATGATGAATAGGTCGTAGTTTGGTAATTTTTGTTTTAAATATGCAGTCAAATCCAATCAAAATGGCTGTGTTTTCCGCAATAAAATTGCGTGGTTGGCAATAAAACATAACATCAAGCGGCTAAAACTCGTGTATTTCCCCAAATAAGTTGCAGATCATCACGTAATAAATGTAAGCGAATTTTTCAAATCATGATGGTGATAGATGTGCTGAAATGAATAAATTTCAGTGTGTTTAGATTCAGATTGAACTAATCGCTAAACTTGCTTAGCATGCTTGAGTTGTTTGAAATTCAATAAAGTGAGCTTATTTTGAAATTAATTGCACCACAAAAAGCAGTCCCGACGCATATTATTTCTGGTTTTCTCGGTGCAGGAAAAACCACCTTATTGAAACAGTTACTCAGCCAAAAACCAGAACATGAAGTTTGGGCGGTGCTGATGAATGAATTTGGACAAATCGGGGTCGATCAACAACTCTTACCTCAGCAACAGGGTTATCAAGTCAAAGAATTATTGGGCGGTTGCTTATGTTGTAGCAGCCAATTGCCTATGCAAATTGCTTTGTCGCGTTTATTGTCCGAAGCGAAGCCTGACCGTTTATTCATCGAGCCGACAGGTTTGGGGCATCCTGCGCAACTCTTGGAACAACTGACCGAACCACATTGGCATACGCATTTATCGATGCGCGCCTTGGTGACGGTAGTAGATGGTTCGCGTTTGCATGATCAGGCGTGGACGCAGCAAAACCTGTATGCCGATCAGCTCAAAGCTGCACAAATTATTGTGGTGTCACATGCAGACCAAATGCAGGCGGCAGATGAGCAAGCCCTCATACAACTACAACAGGAATATCAAGCCTACGCGCAAAAATGGTTGAAAGCAGAACAGGGTCATCTGGCTTTGACCGAAATGGATATACCGTATGTCGGTACACAGCGTAAAATTCAGCCGTTGCTAAAATTGCAACAGAAGGTCAGCTCTACAAATCTGCAAGAGTCTGCAGAAATCAAACAATTGCCATATCACTATGTCGAAACTGCACAAGGATATGCAGTCGCAGGTTGGAAATTGCCTAAACGTTGGCAATTCGACTTTTATCCCTTATTAGATTTACTCTGTGAACAGCAAGATTGGCTGCGTATTAAAGGAATTTTTTATACCAATCAGGGTTGGAAAAGTTTCAACTTCAATCCGCAGCAATTTAATTATCAATCTACCGATGAAGGCATAGACAATCGGTTGGAAATTATTTATCAAAGCGAGCGTGATTGGGAAAAATTTGAGGCTGAACTATTGGCGTATCGGGTCGATGCTGCTGCGGTTCTAGACTGAAATCTATACGTTATCGGGCAAACGATAAAGCAAAATCCCAGAAAATCCATTATGCTTAGCGGCAAATTTGAACATGGTTTTAGGAATAGACAATGGCGCTGAAAGCGACAATTTATAAGGCAGATTTGAACATTGCCAATATGGATGTGCATCAATACGGTGACTATCAGCTCACCATGGCATTGCATCCTTCTGAAACTATTGAGCGTTTGATGGTGCGTATTTTGGCATTCGCACGTTATGCAGATGAAGCTTTGGAATTTACCAAAGATTTGTTTGAAACCGATGAGCCTGCTTTGTGGGAAAAAGACTTAACAGGGCAGTTAATTAAGTGGATTGAAGTTGGTTGCCCAGATGAAGACAAAGTCAAAAAAGCCAGTTCGCGTTGTAAGCAAGTTGCGATTATTGCTTATGGTTCATCGGTAGATGAGTGGTACAAACGTAACAGTAAAATCAAAACTTTAAATAATGTTGAAGTGTGGCAACTATCGCCAGCGAGTACCGAAGCCATTCAAGCGTTATGCGAGCGTACCATGCAATTGCAGTTGAATGTAATGGATGGCGAATGGACATTGATTGGCGATCAGGCACAGGCTCAGATTGAGTGGACACAGTTGCAATAACACTTGCACGAGCTGGAAATTATCTTAAACATCGAAGTGTAAATATTTGGAGATGAACATGAGTGCGGAATTAGAAATTATTGATTTGGTGGTGGGTGAAGGTAAAGAAGCGGTTAAAGGCGCTTTAATTACTACGCATTACACAGGCTGGTTGGAAGATGGCACCAAGTTTGATTCATCCTTAGACCGTGGCAACTATTTTGAAACCGTGATTGGTACAGGTCGCGTAATTAAAGGCTGGGATCAAGGCATCATGGGGATGAAAGTGGGCGGTAAACGCAAACTGATTGTGCCTGCACATTTGGCTTATGGTGAGCGCAAAATGGGTAATATCATTCCTGCCAATTCTAATTTGATTTTTGAAATTGAATTGTATGATGTGAAAACACGCGATCAATAAACACCTCACAATTTAGCCCAACCGCTAGAATTTAAGTCATTCATCCGATGCCAGTAAGGTCTAGCATGAATGACTTAATTTTTTACTTCAAATTTAGTGCAAGAACGATTAGATTAAAAAATAAGCATAATAGGACGTTTGCGTTTTTGAATTTCACTCGGATGTGGCACAAGTGTGCATTTCTCTTCTTAATTTTACTGTGCAGTGTACTCACACCACCGCGTGTGTTGGCGCAGTATGAGTCTGCACCTGAATCTTACTATCTACATCAACAACTGCTCAATTCTGTTCAATTTACTGAAGATCAATCGAGTATTTTGACTGGGCGATGGTTGTTTTATCCGCAACAATTGATTCAAGAACCCAGTGCGGTACTGGCATCGAATACCGTTGAATTGCCTGCTTCATTTGAAGATTTAATGGGCAATGCCAATACTTACGGCACTTTTATTGGGCACTTTCAAATTCCAAAAGAATTTCTAGGCAGACGTATTGCGATTTGGATTCCCAACCAATATGGCGCCTATCGGGTATTTTTAAATGGCGATCCACTGGTGCGTGTTGGCACAGTCGGTGCAGATGCGAGTAGTCACCAAACCGAAAATGCCCCACGAATTGCATATTTTGTTCCTGAAAGTGAATATTTTACCCTGACCATTCAAGCGTCTAGCTTTCAGAGCTTGCAAGGTGGTTTAAAAAATCCAATGAAAATTGGTTTAAGTCGCACCATCAATCAACAGTATCAGCGTTTGATGATGAGTATTGCCATGATTTGTGGGGCAGTACTTGGTATTGGTTTGTTTACCTTGATGTTTTCGGCATTTAGTCTTGCAAATGGTGGAAAGACCAAGCGTATTTTTATTTTCGGCATTTTTATTGTTTTTCTGGCATTACACAATTTATTTTCTGCACCCTATGCCTATACCACTTTCCTGAATTTAAGTTGGTCTTGGGGAATAAGACTCGAATATTTATTTAGTTTTTTAGCGATTTTATTTTTCCTGAGTTATATGTTTTTGCTCAGTTCGCGCTATTTGCATCGTTGGGTATATAGCGCGGCAATGCTGTTATTGAGCTTTAATATTGGGGTGACGCTGTGGGCAGAACCCACTATTTTTCAGCAGTTGGCATTTTATAGTTCTTTTTTCTTTGTGCTGATTTTGGCAAATTTTGCTTATGGATTTTATCAAACCCTGCATTCAGGAGAGCATTATTCTAGAATCAATTTTTGGGCAGTAATTATTCTGTGTGGCACATTTATTCATGATTTTTTATTAATGCTGAATTTGGTCAATTCCATTCATTTATCTTTTATTTCGACCAGTGTTTATGCATTGCTCATCATGTTTCAGCAGGCACGAAATTATGCCTACCATAACTTACGCATTGAACGCTTGAACCAAAAACTGATTCATTTAAACAGCTCGTTAGATTTAAAAGTGCAGGAACGCACTGAACAACTCAGTCTTTTGAATGAAAAACTGGAAATACAGATTAAAACCGATGCATTAACAGGGGCATATAATCGCCGTGCATTAAATGAAGAAATTCAGCGTTTGTATTTTGAAACCTTGCAAAATAAGCGACATATTTTGGTCTTTGCGATGCTCGATGTCGATTATTTTAAAAAATACAATGATCATTATGGGCACTTAAAAGGCGATCAAATTCTGCAAAACCTAGTTAAAGTTTTACAAGATACTTTGCCTAAAAATGCGTTTGTGGCACGTTATGGGGGTGAAGAATTTGCCATTTTACTGCACGATATTCCGCAACCTGCGATTGCACCACTCATGCAAAAGGTCTTGCAGGCTGTGCGTGATGCAGCTTTTGAGCATGTGGCACGAGAAGACTATAAACAATATGTGACTTTAAGTATTGGTGTAGCGTGGATGACCCGCGCACAAGCATATACGCACGTGGATGATTTTATGAAAGCCGCAGATGCACATTTGTATCGAGCCAAACATGCAGGACGAGATCAGGTGCTCATTCAGACTTAATATGTTGTAGCGACTCTACATGAGTTAAAGATAACTTTGAATTTTTTGTTGGAGTTGTGCGATAGAAACATTGCTCGACAGTCGTTCAACAATTTGCCCATCTTTAAAAATCAGAGTGGTCGGTAAACCAAAGACTTGATAACGCAAAGTTAAAATTGGAGATTGATCGACATTCACTTTGCCAAACTTTACCGAAGCATCAAAAAGTTGGGCAAGCTGCTCAAAAAATGGTGCATTTTGAACACAAGGCGTACACCACGTCGCATAAAAACGAATCACCGCAACGCCTGTTTCATATTCAAACTCACGGTAATTATTTTCGTTGTATTCCACAATTTCTGACATCACATACTCTTTAATCATAAATAAAAATTTAATCACGCATGAAACACCACGGCATGAGAATTATACCTAAGTTAATCTGGGTTTTAATGCTTTGCTGTTTTATGTTCAAATAGTCAGAATTCATATCAGCATCAAACAATCAGGGATTTGCCATGACACAAAACACAATGCAGCAGATTATTATTACAGAACCAGGTGGCCCAGAAAAATTAGCCTATGAAACGGTTGCAATACCTGAGCCACAAGCCAATGAGGTTTTGGTCAAAGTACATGCTTTTGGTTTGAATCGTCCTGATATTTTACAGCGTCAGGGTCTGTATCCTATGCCTAAAGGCGTGACGCCAGTGCCAGGTTTAGAAGTAGCAGGTGAAGTAGTTGCTGTGGGTGCAGATGTTAGCCAATTTAAAGTTGGTGATGCAGTGTGTGGCTTAACCAATGGTGGTGGTTATGCAGAATATTGTGTTGTACCAGAAAGCCAGACTTTGACAATTCCAACAGGTGTCAGTTTTGTACAAGCCGCTGCGATACCTGAAACATTTTTTACTGTGTGGGCCAATGTATTCCAAATGGGTAAAGCCAAAGCAGGTGAAACGGCGCTGATTCATGGTGGAACCAGTGGTATTGGTACAACTGCTTTAATGCTGTGCAATGCCTTAGGTTTAAAAACCTTTGCAACCGTAGGTTCAGATGAAAAAGTACAAGCAATTTCACATCTCACCACAGCAATTAATTACAAGACACAAGATTTTGAACAAGTGATTAATGCAGCGACAGACAATGCTGGGGTCGATGTCATTTTAGATATTGTTGGTGCGCCGTATTTGGAACGTAATTTAAACTTATTACGTCGTGATGGTCGCTTGGTGTATATCGCATTCTTAGGTGGTGCAAAAGCCAAAGAAGTAAAACTTGGTCAAATTATGATGAAGCGTCTTACCATTACGGGTTCGACCATGCGCGCCCGCAATACTGCAGAAAAAGCTGAAATTACCAAAGGCTTGCAAGAGATTGTTTGGCCATTGTTAGCAAAAGGCGAATGTCTGCCAATGATTTATAAAACTTTCCAGTTTGATCAAATTCAACAAGCACATGCCGAAATGGATACAGGTGAGCATGTGGGCAAAGTAGTGGTGGAAGTGATTTAAAGACTCAAAATTTAAAATCAGCCCGCATAAAAAACTGACCGAGTGTCAGTTTTTTATGCATATTTTTATAGAAGATTTTAACAAAGATTTTTTGAATCTTTTTTAGCAATTATTTTAATCATAATTACATAAATATTCCTTTAAACTACAATTTAACACAATAAAATTTTTCCAAATAGTCAAATATTAAGGAGGTGTAGGACACACCCTGTCAATAATAGAGCTTATCTTTATATTCATTGAATTCATTCTCAAGATAACAAAATGGTTCATGTAAAATAATTTGATAGAGAGAGCAGGCTTATGAAAATTTTATCTGCATATACGCCAAAACACAGTCTACGTGCATTAAAACGGTTACACAAAAATATTGTTCGTCAGCAAATCAATGTTCGGAACTTAAATAAAATGTATCATGCGATGCTACATTTAGAACGCTATATTGACCGCCTCGATCATGATAAACGCGAAAACTTGTATTAAGTGTAAAGAGCAACCTGTTAATTATTTTTTACTAAAAAGTACAAGTGAGTTGAAAAGTTAAACCTGTTATTTATTGGATTATTCATTTGAAATAACGGGTTTTAAATAGACGGTAAAATTCAGGAGAAAAACTAAGGGAACAATAAGAAATTTAAAATAAACAAGGACGATCAAAGCTGAAAGATCAATTTTAAACTGCTGCACTGTAATAGGTGCAGCACTGCCTTGTGTGAACAATTGCTTCGGAATGTGTCGAGCTTTTAGCTAAATTGTGCGAAAATAGCGTTTTGCTATTTTTTGTCCAAGGGCAGTACATGATTGACCAATCTCCTGAATCATTAAGTGATATCGAAATACTCGACATTTTGCAGTCTATGAAAAGTGATGAGCTAGACACAGAGGCAAAAGAAATTATCCGTAATGGTGGGAAAGCAGGTCGTCAGGAAGCGCATAAAGCAGCGTTGGTGGCATTGAATCAGTCATTCGAAAGCAAATTTGTAGAAGCAGTAAGTTTGGCTTTGCAGTTAAACGAAGCGCAAATGAAAAAAATCCGTTATAAAAAAGACCGTGTACGTATTTTAAAAGCACGTGGCATTGATTATTTAGCCATTGATGGCACAGAAACTGCACAAGTATTGGCTCAGGTTGCACAAGCGATTGTGCGTGAAGATGCTGTGGTGACGCATGATTTGCACAACATTTTTCCTTTCTGGAAAGAGGGCTGGCCGATGGTGCAATTCGACAATGTCTATAAAATTCTAGCTGAAGATATTGCGATTCACTATCAAGCGGTATTAGATGAATTGATCAGCAAATATTAAATAGATATTCAGCTAAATTTCAGAAGTATCAGTTCAGATTTAAAAAAGCACCACTTCATTTTGATGTGGTGCTTTTTTGTGAATGCGAGAAAATGTAGATGCAATCAGGCTGAACGAATACAAGGAATCTCACTATCCATCTGCTTCAGTGTTGTTTTGTATTTCCTGCGTTTCTACAATTCGTGTCACTAAAAGTTGGTCAATTTTAAAATGATCGACGTCGACCACTTCAAATTTATAACCATCAAAAAGTACAGAGTCGGCAGGACGCGGGATTTTACGTAGCTTATACATCATAAAACCTGCAATGGTTTCATAATTTTCATCATCTGGCATTTCATCAATTTGCAGCGCGTGTTTAATGTCTTCAATTGGTGTACTGCCATCAATCAGCCAAGAATTGTTATCACGTTTAATGATTTGCTGATCTTCTTCAATAGGTGTTACCCAATCGCCCATCACAGTAATCATAATATCAGACAGGGTAATCACGCCCACAACCAAAGCATATTCATTAATCACCACGGCAAATTTTTCTTTGGTCGAGCGGAAACGATCTAAGACTTCAGACAGCGTGAGTGTATCTGGAATGGTCAATACATTGCGGATGGTGCTTTCATTCAGTTGCAGTAAAGATTGATTATTGAGGATTCTGACCAGAATATCTTTGGCATCGACATAGCCAATAACATCATCAATATTTTCGCTACAGACCAAAAATTTGGAATAAGGATATTCTGCAAGTTTTTGACGAATACTGGCTTCAGATTCCTTTAGGGTAAAAAACACCACATTTTCACGTGTAGTCATACTCGAAGGCACGTTACGTTCTTCAAGTTCAAACACGTTTTCAATAAAGTGATGTTCCTGCTTTTGTAAAACACCTGCTTGAGCGCCTGCATCCATGACTGCAGAAATATCATCAAATGTAATATTGTCTTCGCGCGTGGTATTTACTTTAAATAAACGGAACAGCACGTTGGCAATCGCATTAATCATCCATGCCAAAGGCTTGCATATCCGAATAAAAATTTGAATCGGATTAATCACCGATACCGCAATTTTTTCAGGGGCGATCATTGCCAAACGCTTAGGCATTAGGTCGGCAAATAAAATAAACAGCGAAGTCACTAAGGTAAATGACAAGGCAAAACTAAGCGTTTCAGCCCATGGTCCTTGATAGAAGCGAACAACTAAGTTGTAAAAATAAGGACGGAATGCGCCTTCACCTAAAATACCACCTAAAATGGCAACTGCGTTTAAGCCAATTTGTGAGGCAGCAAAAAAATCAGCTGAGTTTTCTTGTAGGTCTAAAACTTTTTGGGCACGTTCATCGCCTGATTCGGCTAGAATTTTCAGTTTAACTTTACGTGCACCAGCCAACGCAATTTCAGTCAGCGATAAAAAACCAGCTCCGACAATGAGGATGAGGATAATAACAATATTCTGGAAGAGGCTCACGAATCCACCTGTGGATTATATTATTTTAAATATAACAATTTGAATCTTTATTAAATCATGATTAAACAATGAGGAATATCGAAATATTCCTCATCTGAGTATAAGCGTTTGTGCCAATAAGTTCAGTGAATTTTTAATTAATAGGCTGAAAATTGAGAGTTATTCAGTAAAAACTCACGGTTTTCTTCTTCAATCATTTGGCGCGCTACATATAAAATCAATTGGCGTAACCAACGGTGTGCAGGGTGATGATGTAACAACGGACACCATGCCATCTTTAATTCAAATTCTGGAATATAAAATGGTGGGTCTTTAATCAGTAAGCTTTGGCTTTTGGCTTGTAAGCGCGCAATACGTGTAGGTAAGGTTGCGACTAAATCTACATTAGACGCGAGTAGTGCAGGCATTTGATAATGACGGGTAAACACCGAAATTTTACGTTTTTGTCCAATACGCTCTAAAGCTTGATCAATCCAACCCAGTCCCGCTTGTTTCTCTGGATTCACACCAAAACCAACGCCCATACCTGTTTTAGAAACCCAAATATGTTGTGCATCTAAGTAGCTTTTTAAATTCAGGTTATTGGCAGCAGGGTGTTTGTGATTGAGCAGGCAAGAAAAACTATCACGCCAAACTAAAACCTGATGGAAACTTTGTGGAATTTCATTAAAACGGTTAATCGCCAAATCGACTTTACCTTGTTCCATGTCGCGATAAGACACATCACTCGGGGTTAAAAAGTCTAATACCACATTAGGTGCTTCAGAGCGTAAAGCTTTAACCAAGCGTGGGACTAATGTGGCTTCTGCGTAATCGGAGGTCATAATCCGAAATACACGATTTGAAGTATAAGGGCGGAACTCAGTACGCGGCTCCAAAATCATAGAAAGGTCAGATAAGGCATCGCGGATACGCGGTTGTAATTCTAAGGCACGTTCAGTTGGCGTCATGCCTTCAGAAGAACGAATTAGCAGGGGATCATTAAATAAATTGCGCAAACGACGTAAAATGTTACTCATCGCAGGTTGGGTAACGCCCAATTGTTCTGCAGCACGGGTTACATTTTTTTCACGAAGTAAGACGTCAAGATAAATTAATAGATTAAGATCAACCCGCTCCAGATTCATAAAATAAATACCGAAAATAAAATCACTAAATTATTGGAATTATGCCATAAGCCGTAAGGCTTGTGTATAAATTATGATGAAAAAATCGACGAGATAAACAGCAAAAAATCTGAATAAAAACAGCCAGCCCCATCATTATTTCCTAAAGAAATGTAGGTTGCCTAGTACTGCATCTATACTTTTTAATCTTAAATGCAAAAACACTTAAAAGCATTGGCAGAACTGATAGCAGATTCTATTTTGTATGAAACTTATGCACTTACATTGCGCTGAAAAGCAGCAAAATTTTGCTAAAAAATGGCAGAAATCGCCAATGCAAGCATTTTTTATGAAATGCAAGACTTAAGTCTAATGCAGAAAATATCGGCACAGAGATGAATTTGTAAGCAAAGATATTTGATTGATTTTCTAAATAAGGTTTCTAAAATCAATAGGTTGTGTTTTTATTGTTTTTGTGAATTAAGACTTTGATCTATACATTTTTTTAAAAAATACCGAGAATTACACGAGAATATTGGATTAATTCATTCAGTCACTCTACTCTGTATTCATCGTAACGAAGTGCTCTAAATCTGAGCAATCAAGCATAAGCGCGATTTAGCCTTCGATTGATAAATCCTAAATAATATTACAGGGTACAATATCATGACTACATACCAAACAGCGATTGATGCAATCCGCGAATTAAAAGCAAAATTCGGCAACACTTGGGCAGACATCAGTCCTGAAGATGCTGCGCGTATGCAAATGCAAAACCGTTTCAAAACTGGTTTAGATATTGCTAAATATACAGCTGCGATTATGCGTCGTGATATGGCTGCTTATGATGCTGATTCAAGCAAATACACTCAATCTTTAGGTTGCTGGCACGGTTTTGTTGCGCAACAAAAAATGATTGCGAACAAAAAATACTTCGGTACTACTGAACGCCGTTATATCTACCTTTCTGGTTGGATGGTTGCTGCACTTCGTTCAGAATTCGGTCCACTTCCTGACCAATCTATGCACGAAAAAACTTCTGTTCCTGCATTGATCGAAGAAATCTACACATTCTTACGTCAAGCTGACGCAAAAGAATTAAACGATTTGTTCCGCGCACTTAAAAAAGCACAAGACGCTGGTGATACTGCTAAAGCTGCTGAAATCACTGCTCAAATCGACAACTTTGAAACTCACGTTGTGCCAATCATTGCGGACATCGACGCTGGTTTCGGTAACGAAGAAGCAACTTACTTATTAGCTAAGAAAATGATCGAAGCGGGTGCATGTGCACTTCAAATCGAAAACCAAGTTTCTGACGCGAAACAATGTGGTCACCAAGCTGGTAAAGTAACTGTTCCACACGAAGACTTCATCGCTAAAATCCACGCGTTACGTTATGCGTTCTTAGAAATGGGTCTTGACGACGGTATCATCGTTGCACGTACTGACTCTGAAGGCGCTGACTTAACTCAAAAAATCCCAGTAGTTAAAGAGCCAGGCGACATCGCTTCTCAATACATCAGCTACTTAGACACTCAAGAAATTGACATCTCTGAAGCGAAAGAAGACGAAATCCTAATCAAGCGTGATGGTAAATTACACCGTCCTAAGCGTTTAGCTTCTGGCTTGTACCAGTTCCGTGAAGGCACTCAAATTGACCGCGTTGTACTTGACTGTGTAACTAGCTTACAAAACGGTGCTGACCTTCTTTGGATCGAAACTGCGACTCCAAACGTAGAAGAAATCGCTCACATGGTTAACCGTGTACGTGAAGTTGTGCCAAATGCGAAACTTGTTTACAACAACTCTCCATCATTCAACTGGACACTGAACTTCCGTCAACAAGCGTACGACCGTTGGGTTGCTGAAGGTAAAGACGTATCTGCATACGACCGCGCTAAATTAATGAGCGCTGAGTACGACGATTCTGAATTGGCTGCTGAAGCTGACGAAAAAGTACGTACATTCCAAGCAGACGCTTCTCGTGAAGCAGGCGTGTTCCACCACTTGATCACTCTGCCTACTTACCACACAGCTGCTCTTTCTACTCACGAGCTTGCTCAAGGTTACTTCGGTTCTGAAGGTATGTTGGCTTATGTTGCTGGCGTACAACGTAAAGAAATCCGCGGTGGTATCGCTTGTGTGAAACACCAAGCAATGGCTGGTTCTGACATCGGTGACGACCACAAAGAAATCTTCGCTGGTGACAACGCGCTTAAAGCGGGTGACGATGCGAAAAACACAATGAACCAATTCAACGCGTAATCGCTTGATGGTTTAAAAGAAAACCCTGCTGATGCAGGGTTTTTTTATGGCTGTAGAAAAATCAAAGAATTCTGAAACACTTTTTAAGAAATAACTTTAAAGTGAAGTTTCTTTATTTATGAAAATTCAGCAGCTGTAACCTATTTAATTTTGATCACATCTGCCTGTACAGAAGCAGGGTAATGGAAAGACACCTTAATCCATTGTTTTTGTTGTGTAGGAATCGGTTCTAAAAATTGCGGATCGACTACAGCAGCATATTCCTGATATTGCTGATCGACCAAAACCAAGTCATTGGCATGTAATTGTAATGCTTGATCAGATTGATTGTGAATTGCCAGAAAATAATCGTGTGCCATCACAGGGTCGTTTAATTCTTTGACCTCAACATTTTGTACGTGTTCAGCCTGAATATCGACATGCTTCAGGGCATTACTGACTTGCATATTTTCTACAGGATGTAAGAAAACCTGAGTTTCATTTTTCTGTTGATTTTGTGTCTTTTTCTGATTGTATAAGCTGAATTGAAGACCGTGAGCTGTGAGTTGAATACGTGCATAGGCTTGCCCATTTTCTGTATTGAGCAACCATTCATTTGCCGTGTTTTGCGATGGGTGTTGGTTCTGTTTGTCTTGCTGATTGTTGCCCTGAGCAGCTTGAATCGTTCCCGCCACTTGGTTTTCGCGCTGGCGCTGTTTCGAGCGTTTAATGTCGCTGAGTTGAAAGGTTTGATCATCATTCAGGCGTAAATGAATCACATGCTGTTCACAGTTGTCACAAGGCAATAAGGCTCTAAAGTTACCTGTAGTTTGTCCTGTCCATGAAGTTGCTGAATTTTGAACTTCAGTTTTGGGCGTAATTTGTGGCTCAGAAGGCAAAGCGGATTGATATTCCCTGCTTGGATCAGTTGATCCGCAAGCTACTAAAAATAAGCTAAGTGTACTGAGTGCAATCGGATAACGATTCAGCATAAATGTTCTAAACTTCAAACTTGTCTTGCTGCCACCTTAAACTTTCACCTTGTATCTGAAAAGCCAATTTGTCTTATTTTTAATGAAGATTTGTAGCAAATCATAACAAGCCCGATGTTTTAAAGTTTTAAGTTTCACTTCAAGGATTACATCGGATTAGACCGTAAAAAACTCAGCAAACTGTGCGTAAATTTATATATTTACCATTTTAAACTTGCTTGAATCTAGCAATGAATAAGCGCAAAAACAGTATGATTTTGCATGGAATGACAAAAATAAGATGAGTGCAGGAAATTTTTATACATTTATAAAGTATTTGTTTATTTATTCGTCGTTTTAGACTTTTGTATTTGTCGATGCTTGCTAAAATTCGCACACTTTATTTGGGGTATGCGGTTGTGTTTGAAAAGTTAGCTGAGCGAAGCTTAAATTTAATGGGTTGGGAAATCGACAATCATTGTCCGTTGGAATTAGACCAATATGTGATGATTGCTGCACCGCATACCAGTAATTGGGATGCCTTATATGCACGCTTAGGGCT
The DNA here is from genome assembly GCF_017498585.1 of Acinetobacter towneri. Taxonomy (NCBI): domain Bacteria; kingdom Pseudomonadati; phylum Pseudomonadota; class Gammaproteobacteria; order Moraxellales; family Moraxellaceae; genus Acinetobacter; species Acinetobacter towneri. Next base: position 2,323,982 of record NZ_CP071766.1, on the reverse strand, counting down.
TAAAGCTTTGGGCGTTAATGTTCGCTTGACCATTAAAGACAGCTATATGAAATTGCCGTTTGGGCCATTTGTCCGTGCGATGGGAGGTATTGGTATAGACCGTCGTCCGAAAGCACCAGGCGAAGCACGACCTAGTATGGTTCAGCTCATGACGGACTTATTTAAAAACCATCCTAAATTGGTGATGTTGGTGACGCCTGAAGCCACACGTGCGCGTCAAGAACAATGGAAAACAGGTTTTTATCATGTTGCGTTAAATGCAGGTGTGCCAATTGCTTTGGCGTATATGGATTACGCAAAAAAGAAAACGGGTGTGGGAAAAATTGTGCATCCAACCGGTGATTTTGAAAAAGATATGGCTGAAATCATGGCATTTTATGCGCAGGTTCAAGCAAAATTTCCTGAAAGTTTTAGTGTCGATACACGTTACTATTCAGAATAAGCACACTATTTCAGTGTAATAATCTATCAAAACTAAAAGACAGGGGATTATCCCTGTCTTGCTTTAAAACGTGGATTGGATTTGCAAATCACAAATAATTTGCCACGACGTTTCACAATTTGACAATCGGCACGCGATTTTGCACTTTTTAAAGATGAACGAACTTTCATGAAGATAAACACCACAATATGTAATGTTATAATATTACACTAATAGATGACTCTTGAAAAGTGTCGATAGTCATAAAATTACCGCGTATCTTTTAAGGAGAAAATTTAAACAACAATCTTTTGGTATAAGCCCGCACGTACAGTTCCCGCTTTGCTCTCTTTAACTTTTTGCCAAGTCTGCGGTAATTTTAACAGGTTTAAATCACGATCTGCTTCAACATAAATCAGACCTTGTGCCGCAATGAGTGGATCAGCCAACCCTGCCAATTCTTCCCATAAATCTAAACTATAAGGCGGGTCTAAAAATACCAAATCAAACTGATCTTTTAGTGTCGCCAAAGCATGTTGTGCGGTAGAAACTTTTAATTGTGCTTTGCTTTTATTGACGCGTAATAATTCTAAATTTTGCTGTAAAAACTGTGCTTGTGTACGGTTTGGCTCAATCATGACCACGTGTGCCGCACCGCGAGACAGGGCTTCAAAAGCTAAAGCGCCCGAACCTGAACAGAGGTCTAACACTTTGGCGTTTTGCACATCCCACATTAGCCAGTTGAATAAGGTTTCGCGCACTCGGTCGGGCGTAGGGCGTAATCCCTCAATTGAAGCAAAAGCCAACTGACGACGTTTCCATTCTCCACCAATAATGCGTAGTTGATTTTTCATGGCTTAGTCGCTCTCAATTGGGTTAGTGGGTACAACTGCTGTTGGCGCAGTTGCAGGTGGATTGGTTGGAGCTGAACTCGGAGTAGTTTGCGAAGGATTTGGGTTGAGCGCAGGGTGATTGGTTGCTGTATTCGGATTATTCACGTTATTCGTATTTGGTGCAGTAGATGAAGGGACTTCACCACTTGGCAATTCACTTGGTTTTAAACCTGCAGTCATTAAGCCACCACTCACTTGTGCGGCAGATGGACGAATTGGCTTTTTATTTTTATTCAGTAACCAATAGTCTAAAATTGGACGCGCCAAAGCCGTTGCTGCAGAACCACCGCGACCATTTTCTAGAATGATGGCAATTGCGATTTCAGGGTTTTCGGCAGGAGCGAAGCCAACAAATAAACCGTGGTCAAGCTGACGGTCGCTCAATAAGGCTTCGTTATAGCGTTTACCTTGCGCAATACTTTTAACCTGTGCTGTACCTGTTTTACCTGCAACTGAATATTGCAAGCCGCCTTTAATCCCTTTACCTGTACCTGATTGAATCACATCAACCATGGCATCACGCATTTTAATCCAGTCTTCTTCTGTGCCGTTAAAGTCAATTTTTCCGTTGGTACCATTGTGAACTTTAAATGGTTTCGCGCCACGACTTTCACGTAACACGTGCGGTGTGACTTTAAATCCTTTGTTGGCGGTGATGGCGGTGGCCATTGCTAATTGCAATGGTGTCGAGGTAAATGCACCCTGACCAATACTGACGGAAATTGTTTCACCTTTCATCCATTTGGCTTTGCGCGTACGCATTTTCCAGTCTGGGTTTGGGTAGAGTCCTGTGCTTTCACTTGGTAAATCGACCCCAGTTTTTTCACTAAAGCCAAATTGACGCATCCAGTCGTTCATTTTTTCAATGCCCATGCGATACGACAATACATAGAAGTAGGTATCACACGACACGACTTGAGCTTTGTGCATATCGACAATGCCATGACCAGTTTTTTTATGGTCACGGAAACGGTGGCTGTCGCCTGGTAAAGTGAAATAACCATAATCCTGAATGGCGGTTTTCCAGTCGACATAGCCATAATGAATACCGCCTAAACCAAACATCGGCTTAATGGTAGAACCCGGTGGATAAACACCTTGTACTGCACGGTTATAGAGTGGTTGATCTAAATTATCGCGTAAGGCAGAGTAGTCGGTATGGCTAATACCTGTGACAAATAAGTTAGGGTTAAAACTCGGACTGGAGACTAAAGCTAAAATTTCACCTGTACGTGGGTCAAGTGCCACAATTGCACCACGGCGTTCTGCCAGTTGTTCAGAGGCGACCACTTGCAAGCCATAATCCAATGACAAAAACAAATCATTGCCACGTACAGGGTCTTTACGTCCTAAATTGCGCAGCACATTACCATGTGCATCGGCTTCTACAGATTCGTTGCCGGGTACGCCATGTAGCAAGTGCTCATACGATTTCTCCACCCCAATTTTGCCAATCAAGTTGGTGCCTGCATAAGCATCTTTGTCAATTTCTTTCAGTTCTTTGTCGTTAATGCGCCCGACATAACCAATCACGTGCGCAAATAAGTCACCATGCGGATAGTAACGTGTCATCTGGGTTTCAATATTGACCCCAGGGAACTGAAATTTAACTTCACTAAAACGGGCAATATCCGATTCATTTAAATTCAGCTTGATCGATACACGTTCAGTTTTACGTGAAGTTTTAATCCGACTTTTAAAGCGATCGATATCTTCTTCTGTCAGTTGTAAAACAGGTGTCAGTCGCGCAATGGTATCGTCAATATCTTCAACATCTGCACGGCTTAAAGTGGCTGAGAACACAGGGTAGTTATCTGCCAATAACACACCATTGCGGTCATAAATATAACCACGTGCAGGTGCGAGTGGTTGTAGCCGAATTCGGTTTTTATCTGATGCAGTCGCAAATTCATCGTAGCCGCTAATTTGTAAAAAGGCATAACGAGCCACCAACAGCAGCAAGAAAAAAACCACAACACCCACCGAAAAAAAGATGCGATTGCGAAAAATACGCTTCTCTTGCTGAGCATTTTTTAACGGATAGTGTTGTTTCATACAAAAATTGGCTTAACAAAAATGAGGGAGAACGAATTTGGACTATTCTAACGCATCTATTGGCAATTTTGAGTAACCATGTTTGACTGAATTGCCCGATTTAACCTAGAAGATGGGCGCAATCTTAATTTTTGACTTTAGCGACATCAAAATTGTAATTTGCTGTATATAAGAATCCTGACAATTCTGCTAGAGTCAAAACACGAAAACAGGACTGTTTTTAAAATTAAAACAAATGGACACTGGTGACAATAATGACAAAAGTCTATTCTTTCGTGGCATTACTTGCCTTTTCAAGTTTTAGCTTTGCTGGGAACACTACTTTTTTACCTGAAGCAAAAATTAGCGCAGATAGCGCAAAAACCTGGAATGTAGGGGCGGGTATTACCCAAAAATTACTGCATTTGAATGGTGAATGGGTCAATCCTTATGGCATTGCCTATCTAAAAGCGGGGGCTTTTTTAAATGGTGACCATGAAGTCGGTGGGCAAACAGGTTTTCGTTACCCATACCACCTCACAGGTAAAGACAAAAATGGTTATTATATTGGCGCTTACGCAGGACACCTAGAATCTAAATGGGTGGATGGTGAAGAAAAAGCGCGTTTAGGTGCAGGCATTGATCTGGCTTATGTATTACTGAGCCCTGAACGCATCAGTAGCTTTAGTGTTGGCATTGGCGCAGGTGAAAAATTGGAAGATCGACAAGGGCGAGTGATTGCGGAAACTGAGCCTAGACTACAATTTTCCTATACGCTCAGTATGGGTTTGTAGTCAGAATAGTGACTTTTAACTACTTTAGAATCTTGTAATTAGAACTAAATATGGAAAAAATGCATGCTTGAGTACGTCAATCAGTTGTGGCAAACCTTTTTGAATCGTCCAGATTTTTGGGCCGTGCTCAGTATTATTCCTGTGACTGCTTTTGTGACTTGGGCGCACGTGTGGATGGCACTAAAAATGGTGTTCTATCCAATTAGCTTTTGGGGCTTTCACCTTGGGCCTATTCCTGTGGGATGGCAGGGGATTGTACCGCGTAAAGCAGGGCGTATTTCAGGCATCATTACCGATAACACATTGTCAAAATTAGGTTCATTGCGTGAGTTTCTCAATGCTATGGACCCTGACGATATGGCGCGTATTATTGGTGAGCAAGTGGGTTTTGAACTTGAGCACTTAATTGATGAGGTCATGTTAGACCGCAATGCTGTGCTTTGGGAAAACCTACCGTATTCGATTAAACGCCGTATTTACGCACAGGCGCATAAACAATTGCCAGGTGTGCTGCGTGAATTGGTGACTGAACTGACCTTGAATGTTGAATCCTTGGTGGATATGCGTGAAATGGTGGTCAGCCAAATGGAAGGTGATCGCCGCTTAATGGTGCGTATGTTCCTAAAAGTCGGTCAAAAAGAAATTAACTTTATTTGGCATATCAGTGCATTGATTGGGATGTTCTTTGGTATTTTCCAAATGATTGTTTGGTTTCTTGTACCATGGCACTGGACGGTTCCATTTTGGGCGGCAATTTGGGGCTTCTTGACCAACTGGATTGCGATTTGGATGGTATTTAACCCAGTCGAACCACATTACGTGAAATATCCGCAGTTCTTTAAATTGACTGAAAATCGTCAATTTCCATGGATTAAGCCAGTGATTCCACGCATTGGGACTTATAATATTCAGGGTGCGTTCATGAAACGCCAAGAAGAAGTCTCGGATGTGTTTGCAACGGTAGTCACAGAAGATCTGATTACGTTAAAATCGATTATGACTGAAATGATGTATGGCAGTAAAAAAGACAAAACCCGCCGTATTGTCAAACGCCACATCAACGAAATTATGGAAACACCATTGGTTCGTACCTCTTTACAGTTGTCTTTGGGGCCAAAAGAGTATGCCAAACTCAAGACTGACTTGATTGATCGTTCGATTGAAATTACGATGGTGCCTGTATGCGACCCTGCCTTTAATGCGAGCCGTGCACAGAAAATTTATCAAATGTTCAGAGATCGTATTCGTGAACTGACGCCAAAAGAATTCCAGAATCTCTTGCGTCCTGCCTTTCAGGAAGATGAGTGGATTTTAATTGTCTTGGGTGGTGTAACTGGTTTTATTGCTGGTTTAATACATTTGTTTGTCGCTTTCTTATAAGAGGATGCTGGCTGCGTAAAGGGCGATGGCTCTGATATGCAACGAGTGTCAAATACATTGTTAAAATGAGGATGTTTTTTTATGCGCATTATCTTACTCGGACCACCTGGAGCAGGTAAAGGTACACAAGCTCAGTTGATCTGTAAGCGCTACAATATCCCACAAATTTCAACCGGTGATATGCTCCGTGCTGCAATTCGTGAAGGTACTGAATTAGGTCTACAAGCCAAAAGCGTCATGGACGGTGGCGGTTTGGTATCTGATGAACTGATCATTGGCTTAGTGAAAGAGCGTATTGCGCAGCCAGATTGCGTGAATGGTTGTATTTTTGATGGTTTCCCTCGCACTATTCCACAAGCTGAAGCCTTGGAAAGCGAAGGCATCAATATCGACCACGTGATTGAAATTGATGTTGCAGACGAAGAAATCGTACAACGTTTGTCTGGTCGTCGTCAGCACCCTGCATCTGGTCGTATTTATCACCTTGTTTACAATCCACCAAAAGTGGAAGGTAAAGATGACGAAACTGGCGAAGATTTGGTTCAACGTCCAGATGACCAAGAAGAAACCATTCGTAAGCGTTTAAAAGCGTATCACTCAGAAACTGAGCAATTGGTTGGCTTCTATCAAGGTCGTGCTGCTTCTGGTGAAAATGCACCAAGCTATAACAAATTGAATGGTCTTCGTCCAATTGAAGAAGTTCAAGCAGATTTGTTTGCTATTTTAGACCAAGCAAAATAAGTCTAGGTCTTAGACCAAGTCTGTTTAAAAGAAAATAAAATCGTTTAAACAGGCTGCTTGTTTTGACTTTAAAAGAGTCCTGATTCATATTAGGGCTCTTTTTATTTGTTTCAGTTTGGGAGAGTGCTTTGCAACATGCTGCTGTGATCATCATGTTATTGGCAAGTATTGCCGTTTTAGGCTTTCTTGTTTTTGTGAGCTATAAGTTGTTGCGCAACACACAAGCTCAGAATTCGGCTGAAAAAAAATCAGGCAAGCACTATCAATTGCATCCGAAACTTAAACAACAGCAAGAGCAACAACGTCAGTCTGAAGATTCTCAGGATAAATAAACCATCACACATCTGCAAAAGATTGCAATTTTAAATTTGGGCAGTTTTTATAAAACCTTATGAAAAAGAATAAAATTCTAATAATAATTCTTGTGGTTGGTATTATTACTTTAGGTATTGTAATTTTTATAAAATCTCAAGCAGTTACAGAGGCAAAAAGATTAGGTAACGGTGAAAATACCAACCATGAAGAAACAAGTTCATCTCTGTACAATCTTGTGCATAGATTGCACAGTTATCCACACGATTTTGGATGATCCACATTGCTTTGATGATCTAGCTTGTCATCAATAAGTTTAGATCACTTTGCAAAAGTCTACCGAAGCACTTACTTAGATATGGGCGCGTGATGAATTTCATGCAGCGTAGTATGACGATGTGCACCAAATTCAAAGCGATCAGGCCAGTTACACACATCTGACACCACACATTCAGCGCATTTAGGCTTACGCGCAATACAACAATAACGGCCATGTAAAATTAGCCAGTGATGCGAGTCAATTAAAAATTCTTTAGGAATGACTTTAATCAAACGGTGTTCGACTTCTAAAACATTTTTACCTACAGCTAAACCTGTGCGGTTACCTAAGCGGAAAATATGCGTATCGACCGCCATGGTTGGCTGTCCAAATGCGGTATTTAACACCACATTGGCAGTTTTGCGTCCCACGCCGGGCAAGGCTTCTAAATCGGCACGATTATCAGGCACGATGCTGCCGTGTTTTTCGATGAGAATTTTGCAGGTTTTAATGACATTTTCTGCTTTGGAATTATACAGCCCGATGGTTTTAATATATTCTTTTAAACCTTCCACACCTAAGGCATAAATCGCTTCGGGAGTATTGGCAACAGGAAACAGTTTGTCGGTGGCTTTATTGACGCTGACATCGGTCGCTTGTGCAGATAAGGTCACCGCTATCAGCAATTCAAATGGATTGGAAAAATTCAGTTCAGTGGTCGGATTTGGACGTTGGTCACGTAAGCGCTCAAAAAAAGTCTGAATTTGCTTTTTGGTCATATTTTTAGACGGCTTTTCTTTGAGCGTGGTGCTTTTGGCAGCCGTTGTTTTGACCGCTTTATTGGTCAGACGTGTATTTCTTTCGGGCATGTTTATGCTCCTAATTCACGTAACTGTTGTTGTAAATTGGTTAGTAATAGCCGTTTTTTCTCATCGTCACGCACACTGAGTTGTTTTTCGAGTTTTTTAATTTGTGTGCGTAATTTTGCCAGTTCGATGGTGGTTTGTGCATCGGCAGTGGAAATCTGTTCATTTTTTTGCACAGGCAATTCAATCACAGGCACAGCAGCATCGGCTTGTGCAGAAAATTGAGCAAACAGTTCGGTATCAATTTCTGCACGTACCACAGGGCCTTTACGGTGCAGACGACGTTGTTCTTCACGTTGTATGTGGGCGTAGTAGCGTTGGCGTAAATCATTTTGTTCTGCCACTCGTGCGCTATCAGAAAGCAGGGGTTGTGTATCTTCTACCAAGTCAATGCAATCGACAGGGCAAGGTGGGATACACAATTCACAGCCAGTACATAAATCAGTCAAAATGCTGTGCATGAGTTTGCCTGAGCCTAAAATGGCATCGACAGGGCAGGCATTAATACATTTGGTACAACCAATGCACTCATCTTCACGAATTAGCGCTTTCATACGCTGTGGGCGTCCATCTGCCTGCACAGGCCAAACACTGGCTTCTGCGGTCAATACAGGGCGTTGCAGTAAGTTTGCTAGTGCATCTGCAACAGGTTGTCCACCGGGTACGCATTTATTGGCCGCTTCGCCTTCTGCAATCGCTTTGGCGTAGGGTAAACAGCCATCACGGTGACCACATAAGCCACATTGAGTTTGAGGGAGTAGCGCATCAATATTTTGAATCAGAGCAATTTGCGAATTCATGGACAAACCAATGCCACTTTAAACAGCAGCAGAAAAACGGAAGATAAGGCTAGGGGGAAATTCTAGGTCGATGATTTTAGCACGATTTTTGCTTTTAGGCTTGTGCGCAAATTAAGAACAACAATTGCTAGCTTTTTGGGCAAAAATGCTCAAAACTATGAATTAATTTGTTACATTAACTTATGGGCTTAACACGCTAAAAAATAAGTTAAATTTATGAAAATACAAATGTTTTAAAGTTTTTTGAAAAAAACTATTGTAGATTGTTAACAAAAGATATTTAATATTTTGCGCCAAAATATATCATTGATTGAAATTTTGACCAATTTTGATCCATTTTCTGCTGAGGATTAAGCGTTGAAATACAACAGCCTTAACGAATTCCTAGATTACGTTAAAACACGTGATGCACATCAACCAGAGTTTCTACAAGCTGTAGAAGAAGTAATGACCAGCCTTTGGCCGTTCATTGAAAAGAACCCTCAATATGCAGCACATGGTTTGCTTGAGCGTTTGGTTGAGCCTGAGCGTGCAATTCAGTTCCGCGTTTCTTGGGTAGATGACCAAGGTCAAACCCACGTAAACCGTGCATTCCGTGTACAGTACAACTCAGCAATTGGTCCATTTAAAGGTGGTATGCGTTTCCACCCATCAGTGAACCTTTCAATTTTAAAATTCTTAGGTTTTGAACAAACCTTTAAAAATGCTTTGACCACATTGCCAATGGGCGGTGGTAAAGGTGGTTCAGACTTTGACCCTAAAGGTAAGTCTGAAGGCGAAATTATGCGTTTCTGCCAAGCCTTAATGATCGAGTTATATCGTCATTTAGGTTCTAACACGGATATTCCTGCGGGTGATATTGGTGTAGGCGGTCGTGAAGTGGGTTACATGGCGGGTATGATGAAGAAGCTCAGCAATGACACTTCATGTGTATTCACAGGTAAAGGCTTGTCTTTCGGTGGTTCTTTGGCGCGTCCAGAAGCTACAGGTTACGGTACTGTGTATTTCGCTGAGGAAATGCTCAAGACTCGTGGCGATTGCTTTAAAGATAAAGTCGTTGCGATTTCTGGTTCAGGCAACGTTGCACAATTTGCTGCAGACAAAGCAATGTACTTGGGTGCGAAAGTAGTTTCACTTTCTGACTCGAATGGTACTGTGTACGTGAAAGAAGGTTTCACGCCAGAATTACTTGCTGAAGTGATGGAACTTAAAAACGTAAAACGTGGTCGTATTTCTGAATTTGCGTCTAAGCACGGTTTTGAATACCTTGAAGGTCAACGTCCTTGGGGTATTAAATGTGATATCGCGCTTCCATGTGCGACTCAAAACGAACTTGATGCGAATGATGCAGCAGCGCTTCTTGCAAACGGCGTAATCTGTGTTGCTGAAGGTGCGAACATGCCTTCTACACTTGAAGCGGTTGAGAAATTCGTTGAAGCGAAAATTCTTTATGCGCCAGGTAAAGCATCTAACGCCGGTGGTGTAGCAACTTCTGGTCTGGAAATGTCTCAAAACGCATTGCGTTTAGGCTGGACTTTCGAAGAAGTTGATGAGCGCTTACACGCAATCATGAAAGAAATTCACCGCAACTGCGTAAAATTCGGTACGAAAGAAGACGGTACCGTGAACTATGTAGACGGCGCAAACATCGCTGGCTTCGTAAAAGTTGCTGATGCAATGCTTTCTCAAGGCGTATTCTAAGTCTGACTGAGTTTAAGCTTGAAAAAAACCGAGGTGAATGCCTCGGTTTTTTTATATTGCGATTTTATCGTTATAGAGTGCCTTTGACTGCTTCACGCTCTACGGTCATGTCGAATACATAGGCATATTTAGACTGGTCAGCTGCCGGATTTTTAATTTCATAACGTTTTACCCGAATAATCTGACGCTCATTCGATGAATGCTGAAAACCTTCGATCTGATCGTAAAATAAAGTCCAGTCTTTATCGACCTGAGTCTTTAAGCCTTTTTCATCATATTTGATTTCTTTCACCTGTAAGCAGGTTTGCTGAGCTACACCCGTACAGGCTTTAGTCTGTGACGAAACTTCCAGGAAAATGGTTTCTGCCTGACCTTGGTATTTGGTTTCCGGTGTCATTTTTCCGGTAAAGACATATTTTTGACCATCAGCTGCAGTAATACTCAGTTTTGGCTGATTGGCATCATTTAGATCCAGACTAAACGGAATATTACGCTTTTGCAGAAGCTGGCTGATAAAACGTTCCTGTTCCATTAATGGTGCATCACATGCCATCATGGTGCCCATCATGTCACCCGTACTCAGGGTATTATCTTTAACAGTCCAGCTCGTGCCAAGGCCATTACAGCCAGAAGCTACACTTAGTCTGCCTCGTTGATCAAAGCTCAGAACAATCGGGCGTTGCAGCCCACGATCAAGTTCCCAGGTATAAGCGGGCAAAATTTGTGTAGGCGTTTTTAATGTGGTGGATAAAGTAGAAATAGCCGGATCTCCTGAAGTGGCAGGAAGATGTGAAGATTGACATGCAGTTAAAGCCAAAGGGAGCAGGGCAAGCGCAAAAATACTGAATTTCATTGGTTTATATTCTATGTGCTAAAGTTTCAACGTGATTATAATCAAGAGATTAACAAAAAATATGGATACAAATCGTAGCTTTTGCTAACAAAATGTATCCAAATTAAAAAGTCAGATTTTAAATAAGCGGAGCTATCGGTTAGTCAAAACGATAAATATCCATACCGAGTGAACCCATGCTAAAGCTGCTATGTACAATGTTAAATCGATCTCCCGTACCCATTGCAAAAAACAGCGGTGCAAAGTGTTCTAGGGTTGGGTGATTACGTGCTACATGTGGCAATTGTTGCCAATCTAGTACTGCATCATAATTGCGATGACTTAAATGCTGCACCACACGATTACGGAAACTAGATGCCCATTCAGGCACAGCCGCATTGGGTGTATTCCATGATAATTCACGTAAGTTATGGGTGATACTGCCTGAGCCAATCAGTAAAATTTGCTGTTCACGTAATGGCGCTAAACTTTGCCCAATGTGATAAATCTGTTCGGCGCTCATATTCATGGGCAAAGAAATGGTAATCACTGGAATATTGGCATCGGGATACATGTGTAGTAATGGCATCCATACGCCATGATCATGCGGGCGTGTGCTGTTGGCATGGGCAGCAAAGCCCGCATCAGCCAAACGCTGCAAAATATCTTCTGCCAGTTCAGGTAAGCCAGGTGCAGGGTAGCGCAGGGCGTACAAGGCTTCAGGAAAACCACGGAAGTCATGCCATGTTTCAGGGCGAATACCTGTGTTGACCTCCAGTGCATTACTTTCCCAATGCGCCGACATCACCACAATGGCTTGCGGTGTTGGCAAATTTTCACTTAAACGGCTAAGCGCGGGCCCGACCTGTTCAGGATTGAGTGCCAACATGGGCGAACCATGCGAGATAAATAAACCGGGTAATGTCTGTAAGTTCATGCCTAGATCCCTAAAGCCTGCTGTTCTACAGCATCGCAAAAAAGTGTGTATAGCGAAATGTACTTTTGTTCAACGCTATGTTGCAGCTTTGCAACGTCGTTTGAGTTGAAGATATTTTGATAACTCAACGTACAAATTGAATAAGTTGATTTAACCTGCACGATGATAAGGATGGTTGTGGTTGATGCTCATAGCACGGTATAGCTGCTCAATCAGCATCACGCGAACTAAAGGGTGTGGCAAAGTTAGTTTGGATAATGACCAATGCCATGCTGCTGCTTTACGTACTGCTTCAGAGTGACCATCTGGTCCACCAATCGCAAGCACGACATCATTGCCTTCTAGCATCCAGCCTTTCATGGTTTCTGCAAGTTTTTCGGTGCTGAACTCTTTGCCGCCCACTTCCAAGGCAATTAACAGCTCATTGTTTTTCATGGCATTTAAAATGCTATCACCTTCAATTTGGCGATATTTTAGAATATCGGCCTCAGAATCATTTTTGCCACGTTTCGCCATTGGCAGTTCGACAATTTGAGTCTGCACAAAAGGCTGAATCCGTTTGAAATAATCTTCAAAACCAGTCAGCACCCAAGCAGGCATTTTTTGTCCAATGGTCAGAATGCGAATTTTCATAGGCGAGTTCATGTAGCGATCAATCAGAATCTCGCATTATAACCATGATTCAACACAAGCGCTGTGTAACGACACAATTTGCAATTGAATTTGCCAACAGGCTGTTGCTTTAATACTCAGCAATCTTATTGGTCTTTTTTGTCTTGGAATTATCAGCATGCGCGCGTTTCAAAGTCAGCAGTTATATTCATGGATATTGGGCGCGGGTATGGGATTGATGACCACTGCTACATTTGCTGTGCCTGAGGCTCAATGGGCAGAACCAAACAATTTGCAAGTCTATATGCAGCAAGTGATTGGGCAGCAGGGTTTGGGTAATTCCGAACAGTATCGTCATTATAAAAATGTGATTGAACTGAATCGGGTTTCGGCATGGATTCGGGAACAAATGCGAGTATTTGGAATTCCGTGTCAATTTCAAAATTATGTGGTCAATCAGCAAAGCTACCGCAATGTGGTGTGCAAATTGAATATCGGTGCTGCGCAAAAAACGATTTTTGGTGCGCATTACGATGTTTATGGGCAGCAGCAGGGGGCAAATGACAACGCTTCTGGCGTGGCAGGTGTAATCGAAACAGCACGAATTTTGGCGCAGGAAAAGAATAAACTTAGTCAAAATGTAGAATTTGTATTTTATACCTTGGCAGAACCACCATTTTTTAAAACTGAGTCGATGGGCAGTTTTGTACATGCCAAATCTGTGCAGGCTGAAAAGGAAAAAATCCGTGCGGTGTATGTGCTGGATATGATTGGTTATTACGATAAAAATTTGGTGCAAAATTACCCAATCGGTTTAAAGTGGATTTACCCAAGTCATGGCAATTTTATTGTGGCATTGAGTAATATGCAGTCACGTGAAATGAGTGCAAGCTATTGCAATACGATGCAGCGTTTGAACCAGTTGCAATGTGAGCGCGTGGTGGCACCGACTTTCATCAAGGGTATAGATTTTTCAGATCATTTAAATTATTGGAAATATGATATTCCAGCTATTTTAATTACCGATACGGGCAGTTATCGCAGCTCACTTCGCCACACCACAGGTGATACTTTAAAAACAGTAAATTTTGAAAAAATGGCACATGTCGTGAATGGCTTGGTTGCACAGATTTTATCACCTTGATGATTGATCGCAGCGCATAAAAAACGCAGCCCTGAATTGAAATAGGACTGCGGTTAAAAGGTCATCCACCTGGAGATATGGATGACCAGACCATAAAGCACGCTTCAATCAAAAGCGTCTGATCAATTTATCGGTCTAAATAGACCAAACAAGAAACATACAGCGCGATGTATCTTAAATTTATATATGTGGATGGTTTGCCTATTTTTCAAGGAAATTGAATTAAAAACAGACTATCCATTTTAAAAATAATTAAAAAATTATTCAATTATTTTAAATCCAGAATATAAATACAACAAAAGAGCACCGAAGTGCTCTTTTGAGATGTTCTATGCTTAAAGCAGAGTAACTTGCTTAATGACGTGCGGCTTTGCCTGCTGCTACTGGCTTCACAATCGGTGCCTTGGTTAAAGGCTTAGGCATACTGGTCAGTGCCAAAGGCAAGATTTCATCAATGCTTTTCACAGCCTTGATTTCCAAACCTTCTTTGACATTGTCTGGAATTTCAGACAAGTCACGCACGTTTTCCTGTGGGATAAATACCAGTTTGATACCACCACGATGTGCCGCAAGAAGTTTCTCTTTCAAGCCACCAATGCGCATTGCACGACCACGTAAGCTGGTTTCGCCTGTCATGGCAATATCAGGACGAATTGGAATATCTGTAAATGCAGATACCAATGCCGTAGTCAATGCCAAACCTGCAGATGGACCATCTTTAGGTGTTGCACCTTCTGGCAAGTGTACGTGTACATCGGTTTCGGCAAATACATTGGCTTCAATGCCTAAACTGTCGGCACGGGTACGCACAACGGTCATCGCGGCTTTGATTGACTCTTGCATCACATCACCCAATGAACCTGTGGTGATGAAATTACCTTTGCCTTTCATGGTTGCCACTTCAATGGTGAGTAATTCACCACCCACTGAAGTCCAAGCCAAGCCATTTACACGACCCACTTCGGCTTCTTCTTCTGCCATACCATAGTCAAATTTGTGTGGACCAAGGTAGTCAGGCAAGTTTTGTGAAGTCACATCTACCTGTAGGTTTTTGGCTTTTTTGCTGACTGCTTCTTTCACCACCTTACGGGCAATTTTTGACACTTCACGTTCCAGACTACGCACACCTGCTTCACGTGTATAGCGCTGCACAATGTCACGAATCGCTTCTTCATGAACCGTCAATTCTTTAGCACGCAAGCCATTATTTTTGATGGCTTTAGGGACAAGATAGCGTTCTGCAATATTCACTTTTTCATCTTCGGTATAACCCGGTAGACGAATTACTTCCATACGATCTAACAGAGCTTCTGGAATATTCATGCTGTTGGCAGTACAAATGAACATCACTTCAGACAAGTCTAAGTCTAGATCTAAATAGTGATCATTAAACTTGTTGTTTTGTGATGGATCAAGTACTTCTAACAAAGCAGATGCAGGGTCGCCACGGTAATCCTGTGCCATTTTGTCAATTTCATCGAGCAAGAACAGTGGGTTCTTCACACCAACTTTAGTCAATGACTGCACAATTTTACCCGGCATCGCACCAATATAGGTACGGCGGTGACCGCGAATTTCCGCTTCATCACGTACGCCGCCTAGCGCCATGCGCACGAACTCACGTCCAGTGGCTTTTGCAACCGATTCACCCAGTGAGGTTTTACCTACACCCGGAGGACCGACTAAGCACAGAATTGGACCTTTGAGTTTTTTCACGCGCGACTGTACAGCAAGGTATTCCACAATACGGTCTTTGACTTCATCTAAACCGTAATGGTCGGCATCTAAAATTTCTTGTGCTTTCGCCAAGTTAATGCTGACTTTGCTGGCTTTGTTCCATGGCGTATCTAAAATTACTTCCAGATAGTTACGTACCACAGCCGCTTCGCTAGATGCAGGTTGCATGGCTTTTAGCTTACGGAACTCAGCTTCTGCTTTTTTGCGGACATGTTCTGGCAAGTCTGCTTCGGCCAGACGTTTTTCAATTTCAGCGACATCATCTTCCGCACCGCCGTTCATATCGGACAGTTCGCGTTGAATGACTTTCATCTTCTCATTCAAGAAGTATTCACGCTGATTTTTTTCCATCTGGCGTTTAACAGAGTCATGCAAGGTTTGCTCAATCTGCTGTTCTTCAGACTGTTGCAATAAATAAGTCATTAACTCGGTCAAGTGAGCTTCAAACTCATCGTGCTCAAGGAATTTTTGTTTGACATCAATATTCAATGGCACACGGGTTGCAACAAAGAACAACAACTGCAATAAATCTTCAATTTTATTGGCAGCAGCAATCAGTTCACGTGCATTGCGTAATTTTGCTTCTGCATATTGCGCAAATAAGGCACGTAATTCTTGCAAACGTGTTGCTTGGGTATTTTCATCCATCGCAACAGTCATTGGGCTCAAGCTGTGTTCTGCAGTCAAATACGCGTCTTCATCAATAATTTTTTCGAGTTTGGCGCGGTATAAGCCTTCAATCAGAACTTTGATACAGTTTTCATCATTTTCGTGATTCACAACTTGCACAATCTTCGCGACAGTACCGTATTGATATAAATTGTCGTGATCAATTTCTTCTGTAAGCGAATCTTTTTGCGCAACTACAAATACTAGATTGTCACTGTTACGAGCCACATCAACTGCATTGATCGATTTTTCACGACCTACAAATAGCGCGATTTGCATGTGTGGATAAACCACCACATCACGTAGCGCTAAAAGCGGTAATACACTTGGAACCTGAGGCTCTAAGGTTTCTTGATTCATAATAATTTCAGACATGGGCACTCCTAATGAGTGACAACGGTGTTGCCATGTTTTTAATAGTGATGGGTATTTTTTAAAATACAAGGGTAGGTCAACACAAATTGTTTAAAAAGTAGCTAAATATGTGATTTTAAATTGATCTATTCAGTCAAAATGATCAATTTAGCGTTTCAAGGTGCGTTTAAACTGTAAAAAATGTTGTGGAGTTAGTAAGGCATCTACAGGTTGATCCCAATTTTCACGTGGCAAGCGTGTATGAATTAGCTGAAAATCATGTGCAATCCCTAAGCGATAAGGATGCTGCGGGGCAGAGGCTAAAGTGCGGTCATAATAACCACCGCCCATTCCAATGCGGGTGCCATGCGTATCGCAAGCCAATAAGGGCATCAAGACTAAATCTAAATGGGAGATGTGTTTTCCGCGACTTGTTCTTGGTTCTTGCATCCCCAAACGATGATGGGCAAAGCGACGCTGACGATATTGTTGTGGGGTGATTTGTACCCACACCAAGTGTTGATTCATATTGCAAATCATGGGCAAATACACTTGTTTGCTATGCGCGAAGCAATATTCAATGATGCGGTGTGTATGAATTTCACCAAAAGCATGTAAATACATACCCACTTTTTTTGCGTACTGAAATTTTGGCAGTCGTATTAGCCGCTGCAAAACAGCTTGCTGTGCGTGTTGCTGTTGGGTGCGCGTGACCGCTCTGCGCTGTTGTCGAAGCTGTTTACGCAAGGTTTTAAGTTCCAACAACTGCATCTCGGCACATCCTTATATTCTTGAGTTTAAATGCTTGAATGGGTATGGGATTACTGTCATTTCATCGACAAAAACAAGCTTTTATCATACTTGGCATTTTAACAGGATGTGATGCTGTATTTCTGTTTATCTGAAAATTGACCTGCTATCGGATAGTCTAGCTCGAACCCTAGACGCAAAATTACAAAAACTCTTATGCTATTGCCCAATCAATGCCACGCCAACAATCTTCAAGATCGCTTCAAGATGGATTAGGCAGGCTTCAGTTAAAAACAACAAATATGTAAAAACACAAGCCAAAACAAAAACAACACTTTCATTTTGCTGTTCAGGGAGAACAAGAACATGAATTATTCCAACAAGGTGTTTAAACATCTACTTCAAGGCGTGCTGGCTTTAGGAAGTTGTGTCAGCGCACAAAGTTATGCAGATTCGACCTATTTACCGCAGCCACCGAATACCCAACAAGTCTTTTTTGTCGGCAATAACTGGGATGGCACAGTGACGGTGATTCACCCTTCACAAGACTTTAGCAAAGTGGGTGTGGTCAATATGATTCCTGACCGCAAAGAGCGTTTATTAGAAATTCATTTAAATCCAGTGAAATTGATTGCCTACACTTACATTCAACAAACTGCAGGTGAGGGCAATGACCAGTTGGTGGATGATATGTATTCCACGCCAGATGGACAGTCGATTGTGGCTTCACGTCCAAGTTTTGCCGATGTGGTATCCATCAACATTAAAACGGGCAAAATTAATTGGCGTACGCCAGTCGAAGGTTTCCGCGCAGACCACATGGCGGTTTCACCAGATGGACAACGTGTTGCTGTGTCGGCATCGTCAGGTAATGTGGTGCATGTTTTAGATATTCATACAGGTAAAGAATTGGGGCGTTTTGCAACAGGGGATAAGCCGCACGAAAATATTTACTTTGCAGGTGGAACGAAAATCTTAAACTCTGCGATTGGTAACGTAGAAACTTCGATGGATGCACAGTGGCAAGATTTTACCAAAGGTAAGCGCTTTATTACCATTGCCGATGCCAACAATTATAAAGTTCTGAAAAAAATTGATTTCCGACCTGCGTTAGATGCCTTTGGACGTAAAGATTTATCCAACTCAGTGCGTCCTATGGTGCTAAGTAAAGATGAAAGCAAACTTTATGCGCAGGTTTCATTTTTTAATGGTTTGGTGGAATACGACTTAAAAACCGATAAAGTCACGCGTATTGGACAATTACCGGGCAGCAGTACAATTCCAAAAGACCGCAGCAAATGGGTAAATGATTCACGTCATCATGGTTTATCCATCAGCGCAGATGGCGAAAAACTCTGTGTGGCAGGCACGATGGATGATTACGCGACCATTGTAGACCGTCAGAGTTTAAAAGCAGGCAAACTGATTCCTGCAGGTAAACCATATTGGGCAACCCGTAGCCCAGATGGAAAAAGCTGTGTGATTTCAGAAAGTGAAACCGATGTGGTAACGGTGATTGACTTTGCTACGGGAGAAAAAGTCCGCAGTGTGCCAGTGGGGAATCACCCACAGCGAGTGCGTTTGGGTTATGCACCAAGCGATTGGTCGACGCCGTAATTTTTAGGCCGATCATAACAGGCAAAGCATGCTAAGGCGCTCAAGACGATATTTGAATTGAGCGCATTTTAGGATGGTTTGCTTATGGAGCATGCACATGAATGGGACTCGATGGCTCGGTATTGGCTTTTTTGTTTTGGCGGTCGCGGTGTTGTTTACCGTGGTGTATGTATTTCAACCACCGAATAAGACTGTTTCGGAAACAGTGTGGGTGAAACCGAACACGGCTTCCACAGAGATAGAAACAACGCAAAGTCTATATTCAGATGAATCTGAAAATGTACTGGAAACAAACGCTATGCTAGAGCGTGCTGCGGTATCTGCAGTTGAAATGCAGCAATTAATCCAGCAACGTGATCAGTTGTATTTAGGCTTTAAGCAAATTAGTACAGGTTTAAGCCAAGGGCAAAAGCCTGATTTAAACCGTGTACAAAGTATGTTGCTACAGCAGGAACAATTGGTACAAGCAGGCGTATTAAGAGCAGAAGATGCAATGAACTATAGCCAGTTTTTAAAGCAAATTTTACCTGAAATTGCAGGGCAAATTGATTTGCATATTTCGCGTTTAAAGCGCCTGAACGTGGTGACAGGTTAAGCCACAGTAAGGTGTGAGTTGCTGTTATAAATACACGATGACGCCATTGTTGCAGTCAATAATGGCGTTATTTTTTTGTCTAAAAAATTCTTTTAATCCACATGTTTTTAAGCCGAATAGCGGCCACTTGAGCTGAATTTATCCATGATTCCTTTGATCAAGCGTTCAATTCATCTTAGAAGAAAGCACACGTATTTTACTGTATTAGACGAAAGTTGGATAAGGCTGTGCCGAATAAATTTGGTTTTTCCTTCCTCTTAAAAACTACAGAAAAAACAAAGTTTAAATTTTTCTTCACCGTATTTTTTATGCTGCGAACAAAGATCATCTTTATTTAAATTGGTATGACCATATGAATAAACAATCCAACCAATATTGACATTTATTTGTATAAAACTATTATTTGTTGCAAATGTTAAGAGTATTTTGATTTTTATCTTAATATTGGTCAGACCAAAATTAGAATTTTATCTATATGCTTAGACCTATGTTTACGTTTGAGTGAGCATTTCAAGGAGATGACAATGCTTCAACATTGGCAACAGATCTACGATCCAATGGCAAATATTTGGATTTCGAGTCTTATTGCATTAATCCCGATTATCTTTTTCTTTCTGGCATTGGCTGTATTTCGCTTAAAAGGAAGTGTTGCGGGAACAATTACGGTTATTTTGGCGTTATTAGTGTCGTTATTTGCCTATGGCATGCCTGCACCAATGGCTTTTGCTTCATTGATCTATGGCTTTTTCTACGGTTTATGGCCAATCGCATGGATTATTATTGGCGCATTATTTTTATATAAAATCTCTGTAAAAACAGGGCAGTTTAACATTATTCGCTCATCTATTCTGTCAATTACAGAAGATCAGCGTCTCCAGATGCTACTAGTGGGCTTCGCGTTTGGCACATTTTTAGAAGGTGCAGCGGGCTTTGGGGCGCCAGTGGCAATTACTGCTGCTTTGTTGGTGGGTTTGGGTTTTAAACCTTTATACGCTGCGGGTTTATGTTTGATTGTGAACACCGCACCTGTTGCGTTTGGCGCAATGGGGATTCCAATTATTGTGGCGGGTCAGGTTTCGGGTGTAGAAACCATGGAAATTAGCCAGATGGTTGGGCGTCAGTTGCCATTTATGGTGCCTATTGTGCTGTTCTGGATTATGGCAATTATGGATGGCTGGCGCGGTGTGAAAGAAACTTGGCCTGCAGTGTTGGTGGGTGGTGGTGCTTTTGCGATTGCACAATACTTGACCTCTAACTTTGTTGGACCTGAGTTACCTGACATTACAGCCGCAATTGCCTCTTTGATTAGTTTAACGGTCTTATTTAAATTCTGGCAGCCAAAACACATTTTCCGTTTTAGCGATGCAGACACCAAAGTGGATGCCAACTTAGTTGCAGAACAACAGCAAAAATACAGCATCGGGCAGATTGTTAAAGCATGGTCACCTTTTGCAGTGTTAACGGTGATGGTCACTATTTGGAGCATCAAGCCGTTTAAAGATTTATTTGCCAAAGATGGCGCAATGCACGACTGGGTAATTTCCATCAAAGTGCCATTTTTACACCAACTGGTGCAAAAGATGCCGCCTGTGGTCGCTGATGTTAAAGACTATGATGCGATCTTTAAGTTCGATTGGCTTAGCGCAACTGGGACTGCGATTATGATTGCGGCCATCATCACCATCATTTATTTAAAAATGAAACCGCGTGAAGCTGTTAAAACTTTTGCTGAAACCATCAACGAGCTAAAAACACCAATTTATTCTATTGGGATGGTGTTGGCGTTTGCATTTATTGCCAATTATTCAGGTATGTCTGCGACTTTGGCACTGGCTTTGTCACACACAGGCAATGCTTTCACATTCTTCTCGCCATTTTTAGGCTGGATTGGGGTGTTCTTGACAGGTTCAGATACTTCAGCCAACGCCTTGTTTGCTGCCTTGCAAGCCACAACCGCACAGCAAATTGGTGTACCAGAAGTTCTGTTGGTTGCTGCCAATACCAGTGGTGGGGTAACAGGCAAAATGATTTCACCGCAATCTATTGCAATTGCCTGTGCGGCTGTTGGTTTAGTCGGTAAAGAATCGGATTTATTCCGCTTTACCGTGAAACACAGTATCACGTTCACCGTAATGATCGGTATTATTATCACTCTACAAGCTTATGTGTTCCCATGGATGATTCCATAACCACATGCACAAGAGGATAGCCGCATGAAAGTTTCCGACAAAGTTGTTCAAGACCTGCGCACACTGGTTGAAAAAAATCAGATGCAAGTCGGAGACCGATTGCCTGCCGAAAGAAAGTTATGTGAACAACTCGGGGTTTCCCGTTCCTCTTTGCGTGAGGCTATTCAGCAATTGACCAGTCAGGGCATGCTGGTCAGCAAAGTTGGAGCGGGTACTTTTTTGCAACAACTGCCTACCAATTGGTCGCAATATCAAATTGTGCAGCCTTTAAGTAACCTGATTGATGAAGATCCTGCTTATCGTTTTGATGTGCAGGAAGCACGAATGGTGCTTGAAGGTGGTACGGCATGGTATGCCGCACAGCGGGCAACTGCTGAGGATTTGAAAAACATCCGTGCCTGTTATGAGCAAATCGCCCATTTTCAAATTTTAGGTGATGACGGTCAGGCAGCAATTGCCGATGCCAAGTTTCATTTGGCAATTGCCGAAGCATCGCACAATTTGGTGCTCATTCAAATGATGCGCGGCTTATTTGATTTGTTGCAATACAACGTAGTTTTGGGCAGACGCAAAGTCTATACCGAAGCCCACCGTTTCGATCAGTTGCACGATCAACACTTTCAAGTGATGGATGCAATTGAACGCCAGGATCCAGAAGCTGCCCGTTCGGCAGTGTGTGGACATATTGAATTTGTAGTTCAACAAGTACGCATGATAGACGAGGAAGATGCGCGTCGTCAGCGTGCGAGTCGATTAAACAGGATAGCGCCATGATTATTTCTTCTGCGAATGATTACCGCGAAGCAGCCAAACGCCGTTTACCGCCATTTTTATTTCACTATATTGATGGAGGTGCGTACGCGGAACAAACGCTGAAAAGAAATGTGGAAGACCTTTCACAGATTGCCTTGCGCCAACGTGTTTTGAATGACATGTCGGCTTTGAGTTTAGAAACCACCTTATTTAATGAAACCTTGTCAATGCCTGTGGCTTTGGCACCTGTGGGTTTAACGGGCATGTATGCGCGCCGTGGTGAAGTGCAGGCTGCAGTTGCAGCTGACAAAAAAGGTATTCCGTTTACTTTATCTACCGTGTCGGTGTGCCCAATTGAAGAAGTGGTGCCTGCCATTTCACGCCCAATGTGGTTTCAATTATATGTATTACGTGACCGTGGTTTTATGCGCAATGCCTTGGAACGTGCCAAAGCAGCAGGCTGTTCAACCTTAGTCTTTACGGTAGATATGCCTGTGCCTGGCGCACGTTATCGTGATGCACATTCGGGCATGAGTGGTCCAAATGCTGCTATGCGCCGCTATATGCAGGCAGTGATGCATCCAAACTGGGCATGGGATGTTGGCTTACTAGGTCGTCCGCATGACTTGGGCAATATCTCTAAATACTTAGGCAAACCAACAGGACTTGAAGATTATATTGGCTGGTTAGGCAATAACTTTGACCCATCTATTTCATGGAAAGACTTGGAGTGGATTCGTGAATTCTGGGATGGCCCAATGGTCATTAAAGGCATTTTAGACCCAGAAGATGCTAAAGATGCTGTGCGTTTTGGCGCTGATGGAATTGTGGTGTCCAATCACGGTGGTCGTCAGTTAGATGGTGTACTTTCAACTGCACGTGCTTTACCGCCAATTGCCGATGCAGTGAAAGGGGAACTAAAAATTCTAGTGGATTCAGGTATTCGTAATGGCCTAGACGTGGTGCGCATGTTGGCGATGGGTGCGGATACTTGTATGCTCGGACGTGCCTTTATTTATGCACTAGGCGCTGCAGGTGGGGCGGGTGTGAGTAATTTACTCGAATTGATTGATAAAGAAATGCGAGTCGCAATGACCTTAACGGGTGCTAAAAACATTCAAGCGATTAACTCAGATTGCTTGGTACAACTTGAGCGTGAACTGAAAGGCTAAATTGCCAACAGGAGCGATCAATCCATCAACCGATGCATTTGGCTGAATCGCTTAATTGTATTTTTCACCTTGTTTCAGGACTTGTACACTATGCCACAGACAATTTCTTCTGCAACACAATTTGATGCTGCAGCAACCCTCAAAAACTTGGTCGATATTGTGGGAAAAGCGCATGTATTGACCCATGAATCAGATACTCGTTTATATCGTCAAGGGCGACGTTTTGGCGAAGGACAGGTTTTTGCGGTGGTCACGCCAGGTTCTTTATTGCAGCAGTGGCAAGTGTTACAAGTGGCTGTGGCAGCAGATTGCATTATTATTATGCAAGCCGCCAATACTGGACTCACGGGTGGTTCTACCCCTTTTGGTGATGACTATGATCGTCCTGTAATTTTGATCAACACCCAACGTTTAAAAGGTATTCAGCTCATCAACGATGCCAAGCAAGTGATTTGCTTGCCTGGTGCAACATTGGATGCTTTGGAACAGCAATTGGCGCCGCATCAGCGTGAGCCACACTCAGTCATTGGTTCATCTTGTATTGGCGCTTCAGTGTTGGGCGGGGTATGTAATAATTCAGGTGGTGCATTGGTCAGACGTGGTCCTGCCTATACTGAGTTGGCCTTATATGCACAAGTCGATGCACTGGGCGAGTTGCAACTCATCAATCATTTGGGGGTGAATTTAGGGAACTCGCCAGAAGAAATTTTAACCAAACTTGAGCAACAACAATATCGCCCTGAAGATATTGAATATTCGGAACATTGTTGTGCTTCAGATCAGCGTTACGTGCATGATGTTGCCCAAGTCGATGCCGATACGCCTGCACGGTTTAATGCCGACCCGAGCCGTTTGTTTGAAGCTTCGGGTTCGGCAGGTAAAGTCTGTGTGTTTGCAGTGCGTTTGGATACATTTGAGAAAATTCCGAGTCAGGTGTTTTATATCGGCAGCAATCAGCAGGATGATTTAACCGCGATTCGCCGTTTTTTATTACGTGATTTGCCGCGTGTACCGATTGCTGGCGAGTATATTCATCGAGATGCCTATGACATTGGTGCAGAATATGGCAAAGACAGCTTCTTGTTTATCGAGAAGTTTGGCACCAGTAAAGTACCTGCAGCTTTTGCCATGAAAGATAAAGTTGATGGTTTTCTAACCCGTTGGGGCATGCGTGGATTGTCGGATAAAGTTTTGCAAATGTTCACGAAACTACTGCCAAATCATTTACCAGAACGCATGAACCAATTTCGTGATTTGTATGAACATCATTTAATTTTGCGCATTGAGCAGCAAGATGTTGCGGCAGTACAGCAGTTTTTAATGGATTATTTTATCACGCGCAATTCCGGCAGTTTTTTTCTATGTAATGAAGATGAAGGCCGCAAGGCTTTTCTGCATCGCTTTGCAGTGGCAGGTGCTGCAATTCGTTATCGTGATACACATCGAAATGAAGTGGAAGACATTGTTGCTTTAGATATTGCGTTAAGACGTAATGATCAGCAATGGGTTGAAACCTTGCCCGAAGAGTTGGAGCAGGCGATTATACATAAGTTGTATTATGGTCATTTTTTATGTCATGTCTTTCATCAGGACTATATTATTAAAAAAGGCGTAGACCCGTTGGCGATGGAACATCAAATGTGGTCATTGCTTGATGCACGTGGGGCAGAGTATCCTGCAGAGCATAATGTTGGGCATTTATATGTGGCGAAGCCTGCCTTAAAGCAGCATTATCAAAAATTGGATCCGACCAATTGTTTTAATGTGGGCATTGGGCATAGCTCTAAATTAAAAGCTTGGCGTTAAATAAGGATGAAAACTGAGCAGTGAAACTGATTCTAAGGAAAGATGGATATGTTTAAGTTAGATAGCAAACTGCTACAGATTTTTTACTATGTATATAAATTAAAAAATGTGTCTGCAGCAGCAGATGCATTGGGCATGAGTCAGCCTGCGGTTAGTAACTGTTTAAATAAAATTCGTCAGCATTTTAATGACCCATTATTTTTAAGGGTTGGCAATGAAATGTTGCCTACAGAGTTGGCGAAACAGATTTTTTCACCGATTAGTGAAATTATTAATAAAATTGAAACGGTCAATAATTTTAAAGTCAATTTTGATCCGACACATTCCGATCAATTATTTACCTTGGCAATGACCGATGTTTCGCATTTGGTTTTATTGCCAAAACTGACCAAGTTTTTAAAAAAATATGCACCTTCAGTGCGGATTAAAATTCGTCCTATTACCCGTGAAACCAGTTATCAAATGGCAAATGGTGAAATTGATTTTGCGATTGGTTTTTTACCTGAGTTAGAGCAGGGTTTTTATCAGCAGCAATTATTTTTACAATATTATGTGGTGATTAGTCGTAAAGATCATCCACGTATTTGTGAAAAAAGTTTAGATGTTGAAGCTTATATTCGTGAATCGCATGTCGATGTAGATACCAGTATAGGTCACTACCATATTGAAAATGAATTAAGCAATCGTGGTTTAAGACGTAATATTCTAATGAGTATCCCAAGTTATTTAGGGGTCGGTTTAATTGTGCAAGAAACCGATATGATTGCGACAGTGCCTTATTATTTAAGTGAGGTGTTATTGGCACGCGGGAATTTACAAGTAGTGAGTGCGCCTTTGAATTTTCCAACCTATCCTGTACGACAATATTGGCATACGTCTTGTCATCACCAAACCAGTCATCAGTGGTTAAGAAAAGTGATTTTTGATTTGTTTAGTCAGCATCCTTAATTAATCGTATTTAAAGTAAAATTTTTATAATTTTTTAAATTATCATTCGCTAATTCCCTCATCTTCAAAAGAGCAGGCTAGGCTGAGGGAATTAGTGATTCTTTTTTATAAGGCAATAAAACTAAATTTCTGCCCACGATTTTGATTGCAGCTATACATTTTCATTTTTCCATTATAAATATCTAAACATTTGCCTGTATCTGCACTACGAATACGCTGACCATCGAGATACCATTTTTGGTTACTTTGTCCATTACAGGTATAAGCAATTACTTCAGCACCATCATGTTTCTGTTTTCCTGCTACATCTAGACATTTACCTTGCACGGTAATGCTTTGATCAGGATGGAAAATAAAATGCTGATTGGTACCATCATGACAATGTGAAGTCTGAATGGAACGTTGATTACTGCGACTAAAATCTACGCAGCGACCATCATAGGTTTTAATTTTGACTTTTTGTTGCCATGTTTGTGCAGGATAAGGCATAGGTGTTGGCATATAAATGGTTTGTTGTGCAGGACGTTCTACAGGTGTACTTGCTGGAATTTGAGGTTGAATGACGATATTGGGAATCTGCCCCGATGCTGTTCCGTCAACTACAATACATGCTGTTAAAAGTGAGCAACTGCTTATAGTGAAAAGTGTCTTAAACATAAGAGAAAACAATTTATTTATTAGGTGGATAGGATAAATTTAAAGCATGGAATAAATATTTATTTTTTGTAATTTTATGAGTAATTGACCCTAAAAATTTATCGAATAGACAAGGTTTTCAGCAAAAAATAAGAACGAAAAAATTCAAGTTGTCTTTATTTGTTATTAGTCGGTGCATTCTTAGGAAGTGTGTGGTAGAAATTGTATTTAGAGGATATATTTCTGATTTAGTTTGTGGTCAGCAACAAGCGAATTATCCAATTTGTTGAATTGAACATCAAAAATTCAACTATATTGCTTTAAAATTATGTGATTGAGTTGTAAAATTATGTGTTAAAGTTGGCAATTGTCACAGTTTTTGAATTTTTGGGGTAGGAACTGTTGAAACATTTTTTACTACGACTTGGATTGGATCTGCGTAAACTTATTTTAATTTCCACAATTTTAAGTGTATCAGGCTTATTTGTCGTAAGTATTTTTATTTTAAATTATGTAATTAAACAACAATTAATTCAAAATTCACTTTCGATCAATGAAAAATATGCAGAAAAAATTGCCACCAGTGCCAATCAACATTTTTCAGATATGCTGCAAGAGTTGGATTATAGTGCACGTTTATTAGAAAAAAAATTTTATAATACACAAGTTAGAAAAGAAGAAGTAAAACGCTTAAAAAATCAATCGAATAATTTTAATAGTGTTTTATTGGTAGAGCAGAATAAACATATTTTAGCTTATGCACCTAATACATTAAAACTTAATTTTAATCAGGCTTATAGTACCATTGGTATTGATGGATCTATTGAAAAAAAGAAAACTTATATTTCATCTCCCTATTGGTCTATAAGTAATAATTTAATCGTCATGATGTCACAACCTATTTATAATAAAACACATCAATATTTAGGCTTAATCAGTGGTACGATTTATTTACAGGAGCAGAACTTGATTAATACCATGCTCAATACTCAGTATGATTATAAAAAAAGTTATATGTATGTGATTGATCAACATAATCGTATTATTTTTCATCCAGATAAAAAGCGAATTGGTGAAAAAATTATCAATAATACAGGTTTGGATTATATTAATAAGAATACAAAGGGATCAATTCGTTTAAAGAATAGTTTAGGTATAGATAATTTGGCGGGTTTTGCACATATTCCAAGTGTAAATTGGATTGTAGTTTCTCAGCAGCCCACAGATGATTTACTTGCACAAGCTAATACGCTGATTTTTAAAGTATCGATTGGAATCTTCATTTTTTACTTTTTTATTTTTTTATTGATTTGGTATATCTCAAGCTTTATTTCTTCACCTTTGAACCGCTTGGCACGTATGGCAAGTATGCTCAATCATGCGGACATTGAAAATAAAATTAAAGAAGTTGATCCGTGGTATTTCGAGGTTTTAAAGTTTAGAACCTCATTATTAATGAGTTCGGAAACCTTTAGTGATCGGATTGCGGAGTTAAAACATCGTGTCAATACGGACCCATTAACAGGTTTATATAACCGTCGTGGTATGCAATTATTTTTAAATGAACTGCTAGAGACTCGTACCGAATTTGCAGTATTAGCCATTGATATAGATTTTTTTAAGCAAATTAATGATCAGTATGGGCATGATCAAGGTGATGTGGTACTTAAAACGCTCGCGCAAATAATGCTAACTAATTTTAGGGAACAGGATGTTTGCTGTCGTAGTGGCGGTGAAGAATTTCTAGTTTTAATGACGACTGCAGATGCAAATGTGGTGTATAAAGCTGCAGAGCGGCTTAGAAAAACCATGCAGGAAACTACGATTAATCAGATGGGTCAAATCACCATCTCTGTTGGCATCGCTTTTTGGCCTCGAGATGCAGAAGATGTTTCTGATGTACTGAAACTTGCAGATAATAAATTGTATGAAGCTAAACATGATGGGCGTAATTGCACAAAGTCTACGGCCGTATGAGGATTTGGAAAGATTCTTCTTTAGCTGACACGGAGGTATGCTTTGGAAAAAGATCAAGATCCAACGATAGTGGTTGAAGACAGTCCTGAACAAGAAAAATATGAACTTTTGAAAGAAAAGCTGAAATACAAACAGGCGGAGCGCGAAAATTCTAAAAAAATTGATCATAAACAAGTACGGTTGAACATTCAAGCGGATGCCTTACCAAGCAAAACCTTTTTTATAATGAATGCTTTGGCAGCGATTATTGCGGGCTATGGTTTATTGTCAAATTCAGCCGCAGTGGTGATTGGTGCAATGCTGGTTGCGATGATGCTAGGCCCTATTTCAGGTATGGCTTTAGCATTTATTGATAATCGATGGTTGTTTTTTAAAACAGCATTTAAAACCTTAGTTTTAGGTGTGTCGATGATTGTCAGTATTGGCATCATTTTAGGTCTTATCAATATTAACTTACCTATCACCCATGAAATTCTGTCTAGAACTCAGCCTACCATTATGGATTTAATGATTGCACTTGCGGGTGGTGCAGCAGGGGCATTTGCAGCCGTTTCACCACGTCTGTCTGTGGCTGTTGTTGGCGTTGCAGTTGCGACTGCTTTGGTACCGCCGCTGGTTGCAAGTGGCATATTAATTGCGCATCTGGAATGGAAACATGCAGCAAATGCTCTGCTGTTGGCACTGACCAATATTGTTGCTATTCAAATTAGTTCTTCACTGGTGTTATGGGCAGCAGGTTTTAGACGCGGTTCAGATGAAGAAGTAAATAGCACAGTAATTGAATTTATTAAAAGAAATATCGTGAGTCTTTTAGTACTTTTTGCGCTGGGTATCTATTTAAGCTTTAACTTTATGATGATGTTAAATAAACAGATGTATGAACATCAGGTAGAAAGCTTGATTGAAAGTCAATTTAATCAACATAATAATTTGATTGATACGGTGCAGTTTGATCGGCGTAAAGAGATGACTTTAATTCGCGTAGTCTTGCGTGGAGATATAGCGCCAAAACCTCAACAGATTTCTGCATTGAATCAAAAATTAGCACAAGACCCACGTGGAAAACCAAGTGTGGTTCAAGTGCGCTTTATTCCTGTGCAAATTATTCAAGCCAAAGAAAGTCCTGATTTTGATATTAAGCAAGTTGAAGCCGAGCAATTGATACAACCTTAGATTCAACAATAAGAAATTGATGGTATTTACAGCTTACTTTAGATGGAGTCTTATTATTCAATAGGCATTCATAATGTTACATATTACACAGATTTAATTTAATAGTCTCAAAAGGTTATATTTAAGCCAATTTTAAGCTAAGTGACTTAACATCGGATTTATTTCAAATCAGATTCACTATGCTTCCACGCTCTCCTTACAAAGGCACTTCTGGTTTACAAAGGATTTTGAATGCCACAAGCTATTCTTTGGCAGGGTTTAAAGCCGCCTTTCAAAATGAAGCGGCATTTCGGCAAATCATTCTGATTAATTCACTGCTGATTCCACTCAGTTTTTTCATGCCTGTTAGTCGTGTCGAACAAGTGATCATGATAGTGGTGTGTTTACTTGCCATCATTGTCGAACGGATTAATTCAGCCATTGAAGCTGTGGTCGATCGTGTTTCAATTGAGCAACATCCCTTGTCTAAAAATGCCAAAGATATGGGCAGTGCAGCGCAATTTGTTGCTTTGGCAATTATCGCATTGACTTGGGGTGCATGCCTGATTTCTGCTTAATTCCTTAAAAAACAAGCATAAAACAGACTTTAAAATAGATAGTGAGTTGAGTATTCCTCATGCGGCATCAGCATTCAAAATTTTTACTTCTTCAAGCAATTTTACGCCTTCTGAGTTTGCTGATATTGCTCAATTTCTTTAGCGTTGCAGGCAGGCTAGATTTATACCTCATTCAACCCTTTGTGGATGCTCATGCAGAATTTCCACTTCGACAAGACTGGGCATTGGCTGTATTAAATCATCGGTATGTCAAATATATCCTGATTGCAGTATATCTGAGCTATTTGCTGGCTTGGTTGCTGTCTTTCAGATTTCAAAAATTACGTGCTCGTCGTTGGGAGTTTGGCTATTTCTTTTGGATGGCGGTGATTTCAACCAGTGTGATTGCAATACTTAAATCGCAGTCGGCACATGCTTGCCCGTGGGATATGAGCATTGCCACAGCGCATGGCGTTTGGTGGGATTTAAGTGCAACGGCAGGGCATTGTTTTCCTGGTGGGCATGCCTCAAGTGGTTTTGCTTTATTGGTAGGATATTTTGTTTATCGGGTTGCTCAACCTAAACGTGCTTATTTTTTCTTAATTGCAGCATGTATTTTAGGCATGGGGATGGGCTGGGCGCAAATGATGCGCGGGGCACATTTTTTTAGTCATAATCTTTGGACAGGCTGGATTACTTGGTGTTTGAATGTGGTTGCCTATGCATTCTTGGCGCATAAATTGCACACTCAAAATCTAACTTAAAACCCGATCTTAACGCATCGGAAATTTAACCTGCACACATAAACCACCTAAACTGGCACTTTTAGAAAACTCTAAACTTGCACCTAAGCGTTGGGTGGCTTTATCTACAATAGATAAACCTAAACCACTACCAATTTCCGCATGGTTATGAATACGGTAAAAACGCTGTCGAATTTGATTGAATAGTGCGGGGTCAATGCCTGCACCACTGTCTTCAATTTGCAAAATTGCATGTTGTTCTTGCTGAAAAATAGTCACATTAATCACGCCTTGTTTGGGGGTATATTTAATCGCATTATCAATTAAATTATAAATAATGGAATGTAAAGCAGAACTTTGTCCATGAATATTCAACTCTTGGCGTTGTTCGACACCTAAATCAATATCTTTTTGCAATGCCAATTGAATGAGCTGTTCCACACAGGCAATGGTCATTTGATTTAAAGATAGGGTTTGATCGTTTTCAATTAGACTATCTGAGGCATCTTGCTTGGCTAAGCTTAATAACTGATTGACTAAATGCTGTAAACGCAAAACCCCTTGGCTTAAATTATTGAGGGCATCACTATGTGGAAATTGCTGCAATAAAATTTGTACTTGTAAATTGAGTGCAGTGAGTGGGGTACGTAATTCATGTGCAGCATCGGCAACGAACTGGCGCTGTTCCTGCTGTGCGGCAGAAATTCGCGTAAATAACTGATTCATTTCCTGAATCGTGGGTGCAAGCTCGACAGGATAATCCAACATGTGAATCGGGCTGAGATCCTGCGCTTTACGACGTGCCAATTCGCTTTTAAAGTTATTTAGTGGTTGAAAATTATGACGAATCAGCCAACCCAAAGCCAAAAGGGCAAAGGGTAAAAATATTGCATAGGGAATAAACATATTTGCCGCTAATTCTAAAGCTAAATATTGGCGCACAGAGTTTTGCTGGCTAATTTGAATTTGCAGATTTTCCTGCGGCAAAATATAAGTACGCCACAATTCAGATTGAGTTTGATGACTATAAAAACCCGGTTTTTCTACAGGCTGTAGTAGTAATACATCTTGAGGGTGTAATTGTGGTGTTGCATCAGCATATGCCCAAATATCGACAAATAAGTCTTCTTCACTATATTTTTGATTTAAATTGATTTGGCTTCGCGTAGGTTCTGGGTGGTTCGCTGCAATGCGTTCTGCCAAACTTTGCATTTGTGCATCTAAAATTTCATTCATTTCTTCTAGGGCAATTCGATACGCTGCAAATACCAAAACGCAGCCCAACATGACACTAAAGATAGAAACATAAACAATCAGACGTTTTTGCAAAGAGTAGGATTGCATTAAATTTGCCCTAAACGGTAGCCCAAACCACGAATGGTACGAATAAAGTCCTTGCCAAGTTTGGCGCGTAAATGGTGAATATAGACTTCAATGGTGTTGCTGCTGACTTCACTGTCAAAATCATATAATTTATCTTCTAAATTACTTTTAGAGAAAATTTTATTAGGGTGGCTGACCAAAGCCATTAAAATTGCCCATTCACGATTCGACAATTCGATATATTCACCTTTGAATTTTGCCAAATGTTGGTAAGCGTCCGCTGAACACACCTTCTGAATTCATCCTATAAGCCTTAATTTAGTCCCCACTTAGAAACAAGTGGGGACTTAAATTTATGACTACAAATAATCAGACATCCATCGCATCTCTTGCGAAAAAACGAAGAACATACAGTGCTGAATTTAAACAGCAGATCGTTCAGGCTTGTAAAGCACCGGACGTTTCAATTGCTTCAGTCGCTTTGCAACATGGATTGAATACAAATCTTGTATCCAAATGGATTCGCTTAATTGATGCTAAGCCAGGGAGTGATCGCTCACCACTACCGAATAAACCTGCATTTATTGCCTTATCTTGCTCTGCACCATTAGATCCTACTCCTACTGACATGTTAAAAGTTCAAATTACTTTACCCCACTCAAAAGCAGAAATTGGCTTGAAATGGCAAGTATCGAAAATATCTGCTTTAGCAGAATTACTCAAGGTACTTGTAACATGATCCGCATTGATGAAATCTGGCTCTCCACCCAACCTCTGGATATGCGAGCAGGGATGGATACGGTCATGGCGCAGATTATGAAAGCCTTTGGCTCAATCAAACCGCATTGCGCCTACCTGTTCTGTAATAAACGTGGTCATCGTATGAAAGTGTTGGTACATGATGGACTGGGCATCTGGCTGTGTGCCCGGCGTTTGGAACAGGGTAAATTTCACTGGGCTCAAGTTCACCAAGGTGAAACCGTGGCCCTCAGCCCGGAACAGTTACAGGCATTAATCCAAGGTTTGCCTTGGCAGAGAATTGGATTGCAGCAAGTGGTGAATATGCTCTAAACCAAGCTCGACCATTCTGCCATCCTCCAAACGTTCTATTTCATTCTCTTCATGACCTCAGGCATACTGCGGTCATGAATACGCTGCCTGACTTAAGCCAACTGACCCATGAACAACTGCTGGAATTCACCAGACAGTTGGCGATGCAGCATCAGTCTCTAGCACAATCAAACCAGCAATTAGATGCCAGAGTTCAACATCTTGAAGTCACCAATCAACAATTAGATGCCAAAGTTCAACATCTTGAAGTCACCAATCAGCAATTAGATTCTAAAGTTCAGCATCTTTCTATTCTCAATCAAAAATACGAGCATGAACTGGCGCTGTTTAAACAGCATAAATTCGGCAGTAAAAACGAACATCTCACTGCAAAACAAATCCACCTGTGGGATGAAGCGGTTGAAGAAGATATTGCCGCGGTTGATCTAGAACTGGAACGGCTAAATGCAGATAAAACCGATGCAGTGACACACAAAGCCAAAACCAATAAACCTAAACGTCGACCACTGCCAGATCATCTACACACCATCCGTATTGAGCATGAACCTGCATCAACCCAATGTGCTTGTGGCTGCCAACTCCGTCGTATCGGCGAAGATGTCAGTGAAAAACTGCATTTCAGACCGGCACAGTTCTATAAGGAACAGCATGTGCGTGGTAAATGGGTCTGTGATCAGTGTGACACTCTGACTCAGCAAGCGATGCCCGCCTATGTGATTGATAAAGGCATTGCTTCACCTGAATTGCTCAGCCATGTGCTGGTATCGAAGTATGCCGATCATTTGCCGCTGTACCGTCAACGTCTGATCTATCAGCGGGCGGGTATTGATTTATCCAGATCAACGTTATCTGACTGGATAGGTCGCTGCGGTGTAGAACTGGAGCCTCTGGCCAATGCCTTAAAAGAGGTGGTACTACAACAGCAGGTGCTGCATGCAGATGAAACACCGGTCACCATCATGCGGATGGGTGAGAATGATAAAAAACCGAAGAAAGGTTATGTCTGGGCCTATGCCACCACACAGTACAATCCAGTTCAGGCGGTGATCTATGACTTTCAGGATAGTCGTTCAGGCCAGCATGCTGAAGAGTTCTTGAAAGGCTGGCAGGGTCATCTGGTCTGTGATGATTACAGTGGTTATAAAGCACGCTTTAAATCAGGCCAGGTCATTGAGGTGGGCTGCATGGCCCATGCACGTCGTAAATTCCATGAACTGCATGTAACTGGGAAAAGTCAGGTCGCTGAACAGGCCTTAGTGCTGATTCAGAAACTGTATGCGATAGAAGCAGAACTCAGGAAAAAGACCGATGGTACAGCAGAACATCGCCGCGAATACCGACAACAGCATAGTCAACCAGTGATGCAACAACTATATGAATGGCTCAACCAACATCATCTGACAGTGCCATCGAGTTCTCCCACCGCCAAGGCCATCAATTACACTCTGAAGCGTTGGCCAGCTTTAATCCGCTATTTGGATGATGGCAATCTACCGATTTGCAATAATTGGGTAGAGAATCAAATGCGACCTTGGGCCTTAGGGCGCAAGAACTGGCTGTTTGCTGGCTCGCTGCGCAGCGGCCAGCGAGCGGCGAATATCATGACTTTAATCCAGTCAGCAAAGCTGAATGGCTTGGATCCGTATGCCTATTTAAGTGATGTGCTGAAAAGGCTGCCGACGCATAAAGCGACCCAAATAGAAGAATTACGCCACATCGCTGGAAATCCAACTCAAATTAAAAAATAGGCATGGGGTTCAGCGGACGCTTACTGTACAACTCAGCCAATTAATGTTGCAACAGCCTCAAGTAGAGCAAGAAAAAGTACGTGCGAGCTTAAGGCAAGCAGAGCAGAGTATTTTGCGCTACGAAACGTTGTTGGAGCAGCTTTTATTACTGAGTCAAACTGAAAATCAGCAGCCGAATAAAACTGTTGTAGCAATCCCCGTTGCACCGACCTTAAAAACCGTTGTTGAGGAACTTTCACTAGGCTATCCAAACTTGGCGGTGCGGCTTGATATTGATTGGGCGCATTTGGGGCAGTTGGCTTTGCCACATGCGACTTTAGCCATTATTTTAAAAAATCTAATCGAAAATGCTTATGTTCATGCTCAAACTGAGCAACCGATACACATTTATTATCAGGATAATGCACTATGGATTTGTGATGAAGGGCAGGGGCTGGGTAATGATGACCTTGCTTTATTGACTCAGCGTTTTTGGCGTAAGTCGGCGCAGCAGCAAGGTCATGGTTTGGGCTTATCTTTGGTTAAGTTATTGCTCGAAAAGTATGGTTATCAATTAAGTTTTAGCCAGCGTTTGCCGCATGGATTACAAGTCAAAATTTACGCTTGATCTGTATCTTGCTCAACATCATCCATTAACAATAATGTAAAAGGACGCGTGCTTTCAAATTCAGCAAAAATAATCACAAATACCGAGGTTAAAGGTACAGCAAGAATAGCGCCTGAAATCCCCCATAGCGATGACCAAAGTGAGAGTGAAATCAACACCACAAAAGGAGAAAGGTTGATTTCTTTACCAATCATTTTGGGTTCGAGTACGTTGCCAACATACATTTGCGCCATGGTTAAAAGAACTGCAACGGCTAAAGTCATTTGAATCGAGCCAAATTGTACCAAGGTTAAAGTCACAGGAAAGACTACGCCTAACAAAGACCCGATATAAGGAATATAGTTAAGAATTCCAATGATCAGCGCCCAGAAGATGGCATGCTCGACTCCAAATAACCATAAAATAATGACAGAAATAGTTGCAAGAATAATATTAATGAGTGTCTTCACCGCAAGATAGTCACCAATCTTTTTATTAATATTCATAATTAAATATTTGGTGCGCTTTGCACCTTGGCTGGGGAATGCTAGACTGAGCCGAGATGAAAAGCGCCCTTTTTCTGCGATGAGAAACATTGCATAGACAATGATGAGTACTACAATACTGGTAAAGGAGCTCACTGCGCCAATCATATAACTAATAAAACTTTGCACGCTGATACGTTCAAAAATAAGCTCGCGAAGTACGCTTAAATCAAGACCTTGCGCCCAACTAAATCGCGAAGAAAAAGATTGCAGCATTTTTTCCAAATTGGCTTGATAATTGGGTGCAGAAATCAAAATTTGCTCGCCAGTAATAATTAAAATATGGCTAAATGCAAACATCGAGATAATGAATCCAATCAGCACCATTAAGCGGCGCATCCATTCAGGACTATGTTTGAGTACTGGAAAGTTCCCAAGCCAATCGGTTAAAGTTGCCAAGATATAAACCGAAATAATGGACATCAGTACAGGGAGCAAAAAACTTTGTGCAACTTTAAGTAGCCAACCAAAAAGAATAATAAATAACAGTAAATACACCGCAATGCGCAATGTGTTTTGCCAAGCCTGCTCTTGATTCATAATGGGAAGCTCCTATCAGTTTGGCAAAGAGTAAATAGTATCGAATAAAGTTTTAGTTCAATATGTGTTTAGACATTAAACAGTGACCCAATCCAGCTTGTCACGAGCATTGCTGCAATGCCCCAAAGCATAATTCGTAGGGTACTTTTATACATTGCAGCGCCAGATAAATAACCAGAAATTGCACCTAATACGCCCAAAGCTAAAACACCTACGACAACGATACCCCAATTCAGCGCATGTGTAGGAAGAAGCCAAATTGATAACATAGGCAACATCGCACCTAAAGAAAAGGCAACGGCAGATGCAAGGGCTGCTTGAATAGGTTGTGCGGCAGTTTGTTCATTAATGCCAATTTCATCGCGTGCATGTGCTTCGAGGGCATCGTGTGCGGTCAATTGTTCGGCGACCTGCGCTGCTAACTGAGGTTCTAAGCCACGATGTATATAAATGCGTGTGAGCTCTTTGAGTTCAAGTTCAGGGTTATGTTTTAATTCGTGTTTTTCCATGGCTAAGTCGGCGTGCTCAATGTCCTCTTGAGATTTGACCGATACATATTCACCTGCTGCCATTGAAATCGCACCAGAAATCCAACCCGCCAAACAAGTAATCCATAAGGTTTCGGTACTTGCACCACTTGCTGCCATTCCTGCGACCAAACTGGTCACAGAAATGATCCCATCGTTCGCACCCAATACTGCAGCACGTAACCATCCAGACCGTTCAATATAGTGTTTTTCGAGGTGGTAAGAATGTGGCATAGATCAAACTCTCTTGTTATTCAATTTTCGTTTATTGATGTGTGATATAGCATAAATCATTCTAAAAAATTTATCGTTTAAAAATGAGAGGTATTTCACAAAATAGATGAAGTCGTAATGTGGTTTTTGAGTTTGAGCTTGGAGTTTTTTATAAAATTTCCTTAAATTTCAACCTTTAAATGCCTTAAAAAATGATCAATAGCTTGTAAGATGATAAAAGAGATTGATTCAATCAGGCTTGCAAGTAAATAGGAAATATCGTGATGTCTTTTCAGAATATTGTGGTACCTGTAGTGAGCGAAGTCAGTCTAAAAACCATTCATCGGTTGGGTGCAGGGTAAAGTATGCCTAAATTATCTCGTGACTTAGTATCGCCAGACGTATTTGATTTAAAGTCATTTATTTCTCCTCGCATTAGGGGTAGATGTCGCACTTGCAGAAGTCATACGTGGACACGGTACAATTTATGATGCAGAAGTCTGTGATGCTGCGGTTCGTTTAATTAATGAAAAAGGATATGAATTACCGCGCTAAAATATGCGTAATGAATAGTGCTAAAACTTGATTGTTGTGCAGTTTATCGGAGAGATTCTTAAAAAGTGTTAAATTTATCTCGTAAATTATATAGAATGCTCACTAATTCAAATTGTGTTTATATATAATACGCTCCCATAAAGTAACAGATATTCCAAGTTTCCCCCCACACTTCCCCAAAGTGTGAGTTTTTTTATGCTATGTATTAAAAAGATAGGGATGTAGATTTCCTAAGTTAAATTTAAGCTGACAGATACAACAATGGTTTCTAACAAGTGGATAACTGTCAGGTCTTGTTTGAATGGGGGAAGCTTAATTCCAAATCACTTCCCCAATTCAATATCTTTCAAAATCACACAATCTGCCTGTTCATCGCCAGAGCAATGATCTGCAGAGCTTTGCAACCAGTTCGCCATTTCCTGTAATTGCGTAATCTTCTGTTTTAAGGTTTCAATATGTTTAAGCGTGAGTTGCTTCACTTCTGCACTTTGTCGGTCAGCATTTTTCCATAAACCTAGCAATTCTTTCATTTGCTCAGAAGAAAACCCCAAATCCCGTGCATGCTTAATAAAAGACAAAGTTTTTAAATCTTGCTCAGAATAAATCCGATAACCCGAAGCAGAGCGTTTGGCGGTATCCAGTAAACCAATTTGCTCATAATAACGAATCATTTTGCTGGAAATATCCGATAGCTTAGAGGCTTGACCAATATTCATGTGACTTCTCTCATAAAAAGGGCGTAGAGCAATCTTCTAAACCCTTTTGTATGTTGCATTTAAATCTGTGCTGCTTGGAAATATTTTAAACGGAGCGCATTACCCAATACAAACACTGAAGATAATGCCATCGCGCCCGCAGCAAAAATAGGCGAGAGCAAAATACCTGCAAACGGGTATAGCACGCCTGCAGCAATTGGAATCAAGGCAATATTATAAATAAATGCCCAAAACAGATTTTGACGAATATTGCGGATAGTGGCTTTACTCAAAGCAATTGCATTGGGCACACCTTGTAAATTGCCCGACATCAATACAACTTCGGCTGCTTCAATCGCAACATCTGTACCTGTACCAATCGCAATTCCAACATCGGCTTGTGCCAAAGCAGGGGCATCATTAATACCATCACCCACAAAAGCCACACGTCCAAATTGCTGTTGTAATTCACGTACAACATCGACCTTGCCTTCAGGTAAAACCTCGGCCACCACATGATCAATCTGTAAACGTGCAGCAATTGCCTGAGCCGTATGTCGGTTATCTCCCGTAATCATCGCCACTTTTAAACCCAGTTGATGCAACGCTGCAATAGCAGCAAAAGTCGTGTCTTTAATTGGGTCTGCAACGGCAACAATGGCTGCCAGTTGTTGATCAATCGCCATATAAATTGGTGTTTTGCCTTCTTGTCCTAAACGTGCAGCTTCTGCATTAAAAGCGCTAACATCTAGCCCAATTTGTTGCATATAACGGTCTGCACCAATCTGAATACGTTGACCATTCACCAGTGCTTCAATACCTGAACCTGTGATGCTGTCAAATTCGGTAACAGGCAGTAAACTGACTTGCTTTTCTGTTGCAGCTTGCACAATCGCCAATGCAATGGGATGCTCAGATTTCGCTTCTACCGATGCTAAAAGTACAAAGACCTGATCTGCATCAAAACCCGATTGCACATGAAAATCGGTTAATATCGGTTTGCCTTCGGTGAGCGTTCCTGTTTTATCCACCGCGACCACTTTAACATCTTGCAAAAGCTGCAAAGCTTCGCCTTTACGAAACAGCACGCCCATTTCAGCGCCACGACCTGTTCCCACCATAATTGAAGTCGGTGTGGCTAAACCCATCGCACATGGGCAGGCAATAATTAGAACAGCGACTGCATTGACCAAACCAAAGGTCAGGGCAGGTTCTGGGCCAAAAATAAACCACACAATAAAAGTAAGTGCAGCCAATAACATCACGGCAGGTACAAACCACATGGTTACTTTATCCACCAAGGCTTGAATGGGTAATTTAGACCCTTGCGCCTGCTCGACCATGCGAATAATTTGCGCCAACACCGAAGCTTCACCAATGGCAGTGGCACGAATATTTAGTGTGCCATTTTGGTTGATGGTGCCACCTACGACTTGATTGCCTATTTGTTTGGCTACAGGAACAGGCTCACCTGTAATCATTGACTCATCTATATAACTATGACCTTCGATCACTTCACCATCTACAGGAATGCGCTCACCTGGGCGGATTTCGACAATGGTATTGGAGCTGACTTCCGCCACTGGCACTTCAATGATTTGACCATCCCGATGAATACGTGCAGTTTTAGCTTGCATGCCAATTAAATGCTGAATGGCTTGCGAGGTGCGACCTTTGGCTTTGGCTTCAAAATAACGACCCAGCAAAATCAAACTGACAATCACTGCCGCAGCTTCATAATAAACATGCACTGTGCCTTCGGGTAAAAGCTGCGGCATAAACGTTGCCACCAATGAAAAACTGTATGCAGCCAAAGTTCCTACCGCCACCAAAGAGTTCATATCAGGCGCAAAATGTAACAGCGCTGGAATCCCTTTTTGATAAAAACGACGTCCTGGTAACAGCAGCACCAATGTGGTTAAAGCAAATTGAATCAACCAACTTTGTTGTTGCCCAATATTGTGCATCACCCACATGTGAAAGGCAGGAATCATGTGTGATCCCATTTCCAGAATAAACACAGGCAAGGCTAAAATCAGTGAAATTACTAAATCACGTTTCAGTTGTTGCTGTTCCAGATTCTTTTTATCGTGTTGTTCGTTAGAGTCGTGTTGCAGCAGTTTGGCGTCATAACCTGCTTTTTGAATCGCTCGAATCAGGTCTTGGCTAGAAACAGTGGCATTCGGCTGAATCCATGCATGTTCAGTCGCCAAATTGACATTGGCTTGTTCTAC
The DNA here is from genome assembly GCF_017498585.1 of Acinetobacter towneri. NCBI lineage: Bacteria > Pseudomonadati > Pseudomonadota > Gammaproteobacteria > Moraxellales > Moraxellaceae > Acinetobacter > Acinetobacter towneri. Next base: position 2,282,564 of record NZ_CP071766.1, on the reverse strand, counting down.
ACCAGGCACTTTCTTTAAGGCTTTTTCGACACGTGTTACACACGAAGCACAAGTCATGCCATCAATAGACAGTTCGATTGGTTGAATGGCAGCTACATCAAAACCTGCACGTTGCACTGCCTTAATGAGCAGTGCACGGTCTAAAGGTTGCGATGCATGAATCAGTGCTTTTTCTGTTGCAAGATTCACTTCAGCTTTTTCTACACCATCGACTTTTTTTAAGGCTTTTTCGACACGCCCGACACATGAGGCACAGGTCATGCCTTCTATAGACAAAGTTTCCTGATAGGGAGAGGCATTTGGGTGTTTTGCGTCCATGGTCGTCTCTATAATTTGGAGGATGTGTTTAGCATATAGATTGACACGATGGTAAGGTCAAGTAAATTTTAGCCCAAAATAGGCTTGACCTTGCCAGCATAGTAAGCTTTAAACTACAGTTCAACAAAGGCAGAAGTGTGGAGTTCGCAATGAAACTATTGATTGAAAATATGACTTGTGGCGGTTGTGCACGTGGTGTCACGGCAACCATTCAAGATGTTGATCCTGCTGCAAAAGTTGAAGTCGATTTAGCGACTAAAATTGTGACTGTGGAAAGCACTGCAACAGTAGATCAAATTACCGCTGCATTGGCAGAAGATGATTTTCCTGCACAAGTTCAATAAAACTGCATCATCTAAGAAGCTCCGAGTGAGCTTATCGTAAGGTCAATTGGTCAACTGACGAATTGACCTATTTTTTTGCCTGCCGATTTTTTTCTCGTTGTTTTTTGATGTGACCAACTGAATACATTTTGATCACGAAGATGCTAAACCAAGCCAATCAGAAGCTGAGATTTTCTAACTTCAAGCTGAGTTTCATTCATTCAGGGCTGAAATCTACTGAATGAACTATGTGCTGTCCTCTAAAATATACTCTTCAATATTTATCGGAATAAAAATATTTTTTGGTTTTAACTTGTTGTTATTGAAATATTTATTTTAATTTTTAAATTTAAGGGATAACAGAAAAACCATCATTTTTAGATGTTTTGCTGCATATTTTAAATTAAGGTGAATAAAATTCACTTTGGACTGAGGTTAAATCATTTTTATTCACTTTGTCGTTCCAGTATAAATACCCTCATTCAGAAATTTTAACTTTTTAAATTTGGGTAGTAGATCATCATGACAAAGCCATTCACCTGTTCAATTAAACGTATTCGTTTTGACGAAAACTATGAACCTGCTAACAACACGCGTTTAACCACCAATTTTGCAAATTTGGCGCGTGGTGAAAGCCGTCAGGAAAATTTACGCAGAACTTTAGCGATGATCAATAATCGTTTTAACTCGCTGGCATCTTGCGATAACCCAAAAGGTGATCGTTATTCGCTTGAAATCGACATTATTTCTGCAGAAATTGATATTGAAGGAAATGGCAAAACTTTTCCATTCATTGAAATGCTAAAAAGTACGATCACAGATCATCAAACAAATGAACGTATTGAAGGCATGATTGGCAACAGTTTTTCATCGTATGTTCGTGATTATGATTTTAGTGTGGTCTTGCCAGCATTAGGCTGCAAAGTAAATGAAAAGCCTGAAAGTTTTGGTGATTTACATGGCAAGCTTTATCAGCATTTGGTCAGTTCAGCAGTGTTCCAAGCTGAGTTTCAAAAACAACCTGTGATTTGCCTGAGCGTATCAACCACAAAAACTTATTATCGTACGACCAATGTGCATCCTGTCTTAGGTACAGAATATAAAAATGATGAATATTCAAGAACCGATGACTATTTTGAAAAAATGGGTTTAACCGTGCGTTACTTCAAACCTGAAAATAGCAATGCACCGCTTGCGTTCTATTTTTCTGGCGATTTACTGCATGATTACACAGATTTTGAGTTGATCAGTGCCATCAGTACTATGGAAAGTTTCCAGAAAATTTATCGTCCTGAAATTTATAACACCAACTCACCTGCAGGCGAGGTCTATCAGCCAAGTTTGAATTATCAGGATTATTCATTAACCCAAGTTGTATATGACCGTGTTGAGCGAGGTCAGTTGGCAGTCAAGCAGGGCAAATGGACTGAAGAAAACTTTATCAAGCCTTATCAAGATATTCTTGAACAATGGGCTGCCAAGTTCGTGCCGCTACATGCTGCCAATCAAGAACGTGTTGCTTAACTTAAAATACAGATAGAAGATTCAAAATGGCTATTTTATTACCGACCTCAACGGCTGGCAGTTTACCTAAACCTTCGTGGCTCGCAGAACCTGAAAAGCTTTGGTCAGCTTGGAAATTAACAGGGCAAGAATTACTGGACGCAAAACAAGATGCGCTACGTCTATCACTGCATGAACAACAGCAAGCAGAGATTGATATTGTGAGTGATGGGGAGCAAACCCGTCAGCATTTTGTCACCACCTTTATTGAACACCTTGAAGGTGTCGATTTTGAAAAACGTGAAACAGTCAAAATTCGTGATCGTTATGATGCCAGTGTCCCTTCTGTGGTGGGTGCAGTTTCTAGGCAAAAACCAGTCTTTGTTGAAGATGCCAAATTCCTGCGTTCACTGACAGATCAACCCATCAAATGGGCGCTGCCTGGTCCTATGACCATGATTGATACTTTATACGATGCGCACTACAAGAGCCGTGAAAAACTGGCGTGGGAATTTGCCAAAATCCTGAATCAGGAAGCGCGTGAACTTGAAGCAGCAGGCGTGGATATCATCCAGTTTGATGAACCTGCGTTTAATGTGTTTTTTGATGAGGTGAATGACTGGGGCGTGGCAACATTAGAGCGCGCGTTAGAAGGTTTGAAATGTGAAACAGCCGTGCATATTTGCTATGGCTATGGCATTAAAGCCAATACCGATTGGAAAAAAACACTCGGCTCAGAATGGCGTCAATACGAAGCAGTTTTCCCAAAACTACAGCAGTCTAATTTGGATATTATCTCACTGGAATGTCACAACTCACGTGTTCCGATGGATTTGCTTGAACTTATCCGTGGTAAAAAGGTGATGGTGGGTGCGATTGATGTCGCAACGAATACGATTGAAACAGCCGATGAAGTTGCAGATACATTGCGCAAAGCATTGCAATTTGTCGATGCTGACAAGTTGTACCCATCGACTAACTGTGGAATGGCACCATTGAGTCGTCAGGTTGCACGAGGCAAGTTACAGGCTTTGGCTGCTGGTACGAAGATTATTCGCCAAGAATTATCTAGTTAAGCGTTCGATCAGGCGAAGTGAATTCAAGCCAAGTGAATTTAAGTTAAGTGAATCAGGGATGCTTTTTCAGGCAAAAAGCATCCTTTGAACTTTCTAAAAAAGTTGAGTGTTGGAATACGGTGATGGTTAAAGCAACAGACTTCAAAAATGCAATGTCTTTCTTATCAAGTGCAGTCAATGTAGTGACGACAATGGGAGATGCAGGACGTCATGGTTTTACTGCATCTGCGGTATGTAGCGTGACAGATACACCGCCAACATTATTGGTGTGTATGAATAAATCATCGCGTTCACATCTCAGTTTTTTAGAGAATAAAGTGCTGTGTGTGAATGTGCTAAATGCAGAACAAGAACATCTTTCCAATGCATTTGCCTCATCAAAATTGAGTTCCGATGAGCGTTTTAAGCAGGCTGAATGGGCTGCTTTGGAAACGGGCGCTCCTATATTAAAAAATGCATTGGTCAGCTTTGATTGTGAAATTTCGCAAATTCAAGAAGTGGGGACGCATACTATTTTTATTTGCCCAATAGTTGCCATTCAAAAAAATCAACAAGATCAGGCGTTGGTTTATTTTAATCGTCACTATCATCAAGTTGGTGAAACTGAGTTTGTTTAATTCGCTATAAAATATTGCAATATGCGATAATCAGTTTATACTTGATTTATAGCAAAATGCGATAAAATATTATGCATGTGATCACCCACGCTAGAATTATAGAGGCAATGCACAAGTGGCCACAGGCTGAAACAGCACTCGATGGTTGGTATCGAATTATTAAGGCAAATGATCCGAAAGACTTTGCCGAAATGAAGCAGTTATTTCCAGCAGTTGATAAAGTTGGAAAGTTTCATGTATTCGATATTGGTGGGAATAAGATTCGACTTATTGCTGTTGTGATGTATCAGGCAAAGCGTGTGTATATTCGTCATGTGTTATCCCATAAAGAATATGACAAAGGTCATTGGAAGGAGGATTAGTATGAACGCAATGATTAAACAGGCTGTAGATCACTGGCACTACGTTGCTCCTTTGCTGAGTAAACCAGAAAATGAAAAAGATTTTCATGCACTTGTCGAGGCTTTAGATGAGCTTTTAGATATTGTTGGTGATGATGAAACGCATCCTTTAATGGGGCTGATTCATCAACTCGGTGACTTGGTTTCTGTTTATGAAAATGAACACCTGCCTATTCCTCATGGAGATGGTCGTGCTGCTTTAGCTTTTTTGATGGCGCAACATGGATTAGGTCAATCTGACTTGGCAGAGGTTGCAACTCAATCTGTGATTTCGGAGATTTTAAGCGGCAAACGCCAGTTGAATATTCGTCATATTAAAGCGCTGTCTGAGCGGTTTAAGGTTTCTGCTGATACATTTTTCTAAACGATTTTATATTTTTTAGACATTTTATTTTTAGATATTTAAAAATAAATAGCTCCGAAGATGCCGCTGCATGTCGTTACCCTGAACCCGAAAAAGTTCAAGGCGGACGCGACGCATACTTGCTGGGTTTCCCATACGAGATGGGCATACGCTCTAAATATGCAGAACACAATCCTAAGATTAAAGTATCGGCAGGGATATAGACTCGCTGGCGAACACCTCAGAGTTAGAATTAGTATAACCCATCTCAGTTGCTTGGCAACTCATGTTCACGAATTAACTGTAAAGATAGAGCTTGTTTGCATAGCCTTTATGCAAACTTAAGTCAAAAAAACGACACTTAAGTAAGGGCTTCAACTTCTTGCAAAATGGTGCTGAGTAAACGCTCACAATGCTCATAATGCTGCAAAGATTTATTCATAGAAAGAACCTCTTGCATCAACTCTAAAGCCACCACAATAATCAGTTTGCTCGGTTCCATATTGGGCGCTTTACGACGAAACTCATCATAGCGTTCATTCAATAATTGTGCCGCACGCTCTAAATCTTCTCTTTTTTCTTCAGTTGTGGCTAAACGGAAACTATGTCCTAAAACACGTAAATCAATTGGAATTTGAACTGACATATTAACCTTCCTCGCTCACTTCGGCAGGGTGGGCAAGTTGTTGAATTTCTTGCGCATGATGATCTTGAGCTGTACCTAAAATTGCAAGACGCTGAATAATAGCTTCAACTTTGGCTTTGGCATGCTCATTTTTTTGTAACAATCTTTCACGTTCTTGTTTGAGTGTCTGAATTTCATGCTGATTCATACGCTGATCATTCAGCATTTTTTCTTTCAGAATGCGTAATTCATTGCGCTCAGCCAAAATTTCCTGAAAGCGGTTTTTCAAATCAGTACAGCTTTTTTCCAAACGACTGTAACGGTCTGCCAGTGCTGTCGCATCTTGGTTTAACTGCTGAAATTGCGCCTGAGTGCTGCTTAATTGCTCAGTCAGATTCTCAATTTCATCTTGCTTGGCAGTAATGATGCCGTTTCTTTGAACAATTTGAGCATGATGCTGTTCCTCAGCAGTTTGCTTGGCTGTGCTGAGGGCGGCATTTTCACTTTCATAATGATTAATTCGTGTTTTTAAAACACCAATATACGCTTGTAGACGCTGTAATTCTTCTAACATATCGTGGTCGCACAGTATTGCAAACAAAGGTAATATATACGAAGTATAGAGATTGGATAAACGAATGCAAGACGATATTTCAGGTTGGTCGGAATGGTTCCGCAATTTTTCTAACATTGAAGAAATTTCAAGCCCAAGTGAGTTACATGGCTTGCTGACAGGTATAGTTTGTGTGACAAATGCACCAACCGAAACCGAATGGCAGCAGATTTTAGAAACTTTAAATGTGCCAGAATTAGAGCCAGCCGCACTCTCACTTTTAACCGATGAATCAGAAGATGTCGCACATGCCTTGTCTGAAGATGAGTTGGATTATTTGCCGTTGTTGCCAGATGATGAACATCTTTTACAAGAACGTGTGCAAGCTTTGGCGGATTGGTGTGCAGGCGTCGTGCTTGGGTTTGGTTTAGCTTCTGGGCATATTCGTTCAGATGAAATCGAACTGATTGAGCATTTACAAGATGTCGCTGCGGTTGAATTTGAAGATTCAGACAATGATGAAGAAGGCGAAGAAAGCTATCAGGAATTATATGAATTTGTACGTTTGATTCCTGTGAGTTTATCTGTAGGACGTAAAAAAGTGCCTGTAGAAGAAAGCTCTTTATTGCAAAACTTACATGCTAAGTCGCGTCAACAAACCGTACAAACAACACAAAACGCAAGTGCTGTTGTTGAAATGTTTACGCCACACCGTCCGAGTTAATCGGGCGTTGTGTGCCTAAGTTAAGTCGGTGTAAGGTGCTTTAAGTCATTACAACAATCATATTTTCATCATTTTATATATGTAGACCGTATTTATGAAAAAACTGACTCAAGTCGAATTTAAAGAACGTCGTGATCAACTTGCAGAACTGATGGGGCCCAATAGTGTCGCAATTATTGCAACCAGTCCTGTGGCAATGCGTAATCGTGATGCAGATTATAAATATCGTGCCGACAGCAGTTTTTTCTATTTAACAGGTTTTGCTGAACCTGAAGCAGTTGCGGTGATTGAAACCTATGAATCAATTGATGAAGGTTATACCTACACGTTGTTCTGCCGTGAACGTAACCGTGAAATGGAAATCTGGAATGGTTATCGCGCAGGTTTAGAAGGTGCAATTGAGCTGTTTGAGGCAGATGAGTCTTTTGCAATTGCGCAATTAGATGCAGAAATCATCGCCAAAATTGTCAATAAAGACACGTTGTACTATCGCTTGGGGCATCAGACTGAATTTGATGTACGTGTTGCGGCATGGAACCAACAAGCTGATGCACAACATCGTCAAGGCAATACTGCACCTGCCAAAATTGTTCAGTTAGATCGTTTGCTGGATGAAATGCGTTTGCATAAAACTGAGTCTGAATTGGAACTGATGCAAATTGCTTCAAATATTAGTGCAGAAGCACATACTCGTGCCATGCAAACAGTAAAAGCAGGCATGATGGAATATGAGCTAGAAGCTGAACTGAATTATATTTTTGGTAAAAATGGCTGCGTACCTGCCTATAACAGTATTGTCGGTGGTGGTGAAAATGCCTGCATTTTGCATTATGTCGAAAATGACAAAGTGCTTAAAGATGGCGATTTAGTCCTGATTGATGCAGCCTGTGAATATCAGTGCTATGCCTCAGATATTACCCGTACTTTTCCCGTGAATGGTCAATTCAGTCCAGAACAAAAAGCACTGTATAACATTGTATTGGATGCGCAAATTGCAGCAATTGAAGCTGTACAAATTGGTAACTCCTATAAAGAACCACACCATGTTGCGGTGCGTATTTTGGTGCAAGGTTTGCTTGATCTAGGCATTATGCAGGGCAATTTAGAAGAAATTATTGCTTCGGAAAGTTATCGCCAGTTTTATATGCACGGTACAGGGCATTGGTTGGGCATGGATGTGCATGATGTCGGCAGCTATAAACACGGTGAAGACTGGCGTGTTTATGAAGAAGGTATGGTGGTGACCGTTGAACCGGGTCTATACATTGCACCCGATGATGAAACGGTAGATGCTAAATGGCGTGGTATAGGTATCCGTATTGAAGATGATATTGTTGCGACTGCGAACGGGCCATTGAATCTGACTTCAAAAGTGGTGAAAACCGTAGAAGAGATTGAAGCATTGATGGCAAAAGCTAAATCTGCTTAATTGGGTCTAATCAAAGCTGGTCAAGTGATCAGCTTTTTTATTAGAAAGCGCGTGTAAATTTTGAGTATGTAAATAATTTTTAGTCTTTGATCCGCTTTTTTGCTTCATCATAAACAATGTTATCAGCACGCTTTCCAACGGTAATGAGCAAAATAACGACCTGATCATCTTTGACCTGATAAATAAGTCGGACACCCGCTTTTAATAATTTGATTTTATAGCAGCCAGCAAGATCACCTTTAAGCATGTTCTTTGGAATATGTGGCTGCTCAATGACTTTGGCTAATTTTTTCTTGAATTGGTCGCGGATAGCACTCGGAAGCTTTTCCCATTCTGCAGTGAAGTCCTTGTGACGTAAAAGATTATAAGTCATCTAATGTGACTTCCTCGAACATCTCTTTAGGATCATTCATGCGTTTACGGACAAGTGCCAATAGTTCAGCATCTTCTTCTGAAAGCAACGCTTTGTGTACTGGAAGCTTTCCAGTCGTTGCCACATATTCAAGAATATTGGTAAAGAAATCGGTAGGTGAGATACCTTGTTCTTTAAGGATTGAATAAGATTTTTCTTTAAGGGCTTCATCGACCCTGAAATTAACAGTAGCCATCACTTCTCTCAGTTATTGAATGTATGGAAATATTGTAATGCAATATGCATTACAAAGATAGTTTGTATAATAACCATTATGTGAGATCATTTTTATCGTTGAGCTTATTCTAAAATCAATCATCAGCCATCAATAATACTAAGTATTGAATTTATCTTCTCTTGTGTCATACATGGCTCGGAGCAAGAAGATGAGGGACTAATAATTATAGTTTGAATTGGACATTTGCAAGAAGTCTAATCATCTTCCATAGCTTCAACACTAATTCATTATAAAAATAAATGACTTTGCGGTAAGATAAAATCCATTACAGATTATACGTATTTCGATTGAATCTTTTGAAGTCGAATACCTCATAAAAAGGATCAAGGCATGCAACAAGAAGTGATCATTGTAGGCGGTGGTATGGTCGGGCTAAGCTTAGCCTTGATGTTGGCTAAGTCAAACATTGCAGTAAAGTTGCTAGAAGCGATTCAATACCCCAATTATGATGATGCTAACCTTGCGCCGTATCATTCCAGTTTTGATGCACGTAACAGTGCCTTGTCGCGTCGCAGCGTACAAATTTACCAAGAGCTAGGTTTATGGGATGCCTTGCAAGAACATGCTACGCCTATTTTAGAAGTTCAAATTACCGAACAAGGTAGTTTTGGCAAGGCACGTTTATTGGCCGAACAAGAAAAAGTCGAAAGCTTTGGTCAGGTGATTGAAAATGCATGGTTAGGTCGGGTGTTACTGACCGAAGTGCGTAAACAACCTTTGATTGAATTGATTGATGGTGTGCAGGTCACCAGTCTTAAACAAGATACAGATTTTGCCTATATTGAAGCCGTACGTGGTCAGGAACAATTACAGCTTGCTGCCAAACTACTGATTGCTGCCGATGGTCGTGATTCTTTCTGCCGTAAAGCCTTGGGCATTGGTGCATCGGAACATGATTATGACCAAGTAGCGATTGTGACCACAGTGCAAACCTCCAAGCCGCATGCGCATGTGGGTTTTGAGCGTTTTAGTCACTTAGGGCCTTTGGCGTTGCTGCCCCTGCCAGGTGAATATCGCCGTTCCGTGGTGTGGCCTGTGCCAAAAGGGACAGAACATGAATGGATGGGCGATGAAAATGATCAACACTTTTTAAATGCCTTGCAACAAGCCTATGGTGATCGTGCAGGGAAGTTTGAAAAAACAGGACGTCGTTTTAGTTTTCCATTGTCACAAGTTCTGGCAGAAAAACAGGCGGTTGGTCGCGTTGTACTGATGGGTAATGCAGCGCATACCATTCACCCAGTCGCAGGGCAGGGCTTTAACTTGTGTATGCGAGATGCTTACGTATTATTGCGTTATCTCACCGAACAGGCGGCACAGTCAGCAGATTTAGGCGATGCTGCAATGCTGCGTGACTATGAACAATCGCGTTTGAAAGATCAACAGCGAGTCATTAAATTCTGTGACAGCGTGGTACGTGGATTTAGCAATCAAAACCCAATCCTGAAATTTATGCGTAATACAGGCTTAGTCGCGTTTGATACCATTCCAGGCATTAAACCTTTGGTCGCCAATTATGCCATGGGGTTAAAAGCATGATCACAGCAAATCAACAAACGCAAGTGTTAGATGTCGTCATTATTGGTGGCGGCTTGGTGGGAGGCTTAACTGCACTTTTATTGGCACAAGGGGGTGTGCAGGCTACAGTTTTAGATGCCGCACCTATTTTAGATGCAGAGAAAACCCTTGCAGTTGCCAATCCGCGTGTATTGGCTTTAAGTCAGGCCACCATCCACCTGTTAAAAACAGTCAATGTCTGGTCTAAACTGGCGCGACATATGCCGTATAGCGGCATGCAGGTTTGGAATAAAAATGGCTATGGCGAAATTAACTTTGGGTCAAGTAACGAACGTACACCCGCTATTGAGCAGGCTCTGGGTTCAATGGTCGAGCCAAGCATTTTAAATCTAGCGATTCAGCAGCAAATGTTGCAACAAGTGCAAGATTATCGAACGCAAGTCAAAGTGACCCGTTTAGAGCGTGGTGTTGGCGTTTGGCACATTTATTTGGCCGATGGTACACAATTACAGACTAAGCTAGTCATTGGCGCAGATGGTGCTAACTCCTTTGTGCGCGAACAAGCCTTTATTGATTTTGATGTGTTGGATTATCGTCAGGCAGGTCTAACCTGTGCAATTCGTACTGCGCAGCCGCATCAGCATGTTGCACGTCAAATTTTCTTAGAAACTGGTCCTTTGGCCTATTTACCGATGGCAAGTTTACACGCCGAGCAGGAAGGGCATTGGCAGTCGATTGTTTGGACTTTGCCTGATGACTATGCCGAAGAATATGCCAAACTGAATGATGACGACTTTACCCAACTTTTGACTCGTGAAAGTCATCACATGCTTGGGGAAGTCTTAGAGGCAACCCCACGTGCTATTTTCCCACTGAAAGCACGTGCAGCGCAGCGTTATGTGCAAGATGGTTTGGCACTTATTGGTGATGCCGCGCATGTAATTCATCCGCTTGCAGGGCAGGGCGTGAATATTGGTTGTCTGGATGCAGCCGTACTGTGCGATGTGTTGTTGCATGATTTCAAACGTGGTGTTTGGGCGCATGAGCAAACTTTAAAGCGTTACGAGCATCGTCGTAAAGGACAAAATGATGCCATGATGCATAGTATGTCTGCGATTGGCTGGATGGAAACCACCACTTTATTCCCTGTGATGTGGGCACGTAACTTTGGTTTAAAACAGGTGGAGCAGCTGCCTGCGTTAAAAGATGCCTTTATGTCACAAGCCAGTGGATTAAGCCTGCTTAAAGACACACGCTACGCGGTTTAAAGCAAAACAGTCGTTTTTTGTACGGTCATACATACCTGATTACGAATTTGGTTAAAAAAGATACGTTTTTTTTAATCTAGACTCTATGCGAAAGGCCAAGAGATTGCTAAATTTCATCGTAATTCATAACCAGTTTTCACTTGGACTAAATTGAAGTCATTTGTGGGGAGATTAAGATGACGGACATGAACGATTACGATGATGTAGAAGATTCAACTGTAGACGAAGATGAAGCGAAAGCGGCTGAAAAAGGTGCAGCAGAATCAGAAGAAGGTGCTGTAGATGGTGATCTTGCAGAAGCAGAAACTCTCACTGTAACTGCCAAACTAAAACAGCGTCTGGCATTGGAAGATGAAGTGGCTGCATTCTTGGCGCGTGGCGGAAAAATTACCGAAGTGCCACCAGATGAGTCTGCGCGCGACTAATCTGTTGAACGTGCTTGCTGAACTTGTTGATTGAATTTATTCGTTGAACTGTTGAGTGAGTTAGGGCGGGATGCTTACTATGCAGGCTGCTCTAATGCTTATACCTTCAACATAAAAAAGCATCACCTTGTATAAAGGGTGATGCTTTTTTTTATGCGCGATGATCGTCATCACTGTTATTGCTCAATCGGCTTATTCAGCTGCTTGGCTTAATTCCAACGCACGTTGATAGGCAATTTTCTTTTTAATCCCTGTTAGATCAGCCGCCAATTGTGATGCTGCTTTTACCGATAAATCTTGCAACAAACGCTGCAATAATTGATCTAATTTTTCTTGTTCCATGTCTTTTTCTTCGCTCGCTCCCCCCACCACCAATACAATTTCACCTTTTTGTTGATGATGATCTGCTGCGATAAATTCAGCCAATTCACCTAAAGTCATTTTTTTAATTGTTTCAAAGGTTTTGGTGATTTCACGGGCAAAGCCAACAGGGCGATCTGCACCAAACACGGCAGCCATATCTTTGACTGAATCTAAAATTCGATGTGGTGCTTCATAAAAAATCAGGGTTTGGGTTTCATCTTTTAGCTTTTCAAGTTGTTGTAATCGCTGTGACTGTTTAGAAGCGAGAAATCCCTGAAAACTAAAGCGATCACTTGGTAAGCCAACCGCACTGAGCGCTGCAATGGCTGCACATGCACCCGGCACAGGAATCACACGAATACCATTGGCTTGTGCTGCACGAACCAGTTTAAAACCTGGGTCGCTAATCAGTGGTGTACCTGCATCGCTAATGAGCGCAATATCTTCGCCATTGAGTAATTTTTGGACTAAAATATCAATCTTGTTGCTTTCGTTGTGTTCATGGCAGGCTGTAAGCGGAGTTGAAATATTAAAATGTTTCATTAATTGTGCAGAGGTGCGGGTATCTTCAGCGGCAATTAGGCTGACCGATTTGAGCACATCAATTGAACGGTAGCTCATATCATCTAAGTGACCAATTGGGGTAGCAACAACAAATAACTGGGCACTCATTGAGTTTTCTCCGTGGGAAATAGCAAACTAAAATAAAAATGATGGAACACGAAACAACAGCAGTATTGGCTTGCGTCTGATACAAGTTACAGACCAAGCGCTTATTCTACCTGAATTGCAGTCTGGCGTGTGAAACTCGCGTCATCGCACTTCAGCGAATACTACGATTGCGCACCATAACAAAATAAAAAAAATCGGATATAGCATGAATCAAAAAACACTGCAGCAAAGCATTGGCACATGGGCAGAGCAGACGGCTTGGCAATATTTACATCAACACGGTTGGCGTATGCTGGAGCAGAATTATCACAGTGTTTTTGGTGAAATAGATGGTATTTTTATTCAAGCAGAACAACTGATTTTTGTAGAAGTTAAAGCGCGTTCGCAAACTGGCTATGGCAAAGCCTACGAAGTGGTGTCTGCATCTAAGCAGCGTAAAATTATGAAAACCGCCATGCAGTTTTTAACAGAATATCCACACTATTCAGAATATTATTGTCGTTTTGATGTGATTTGCTTTGATTTTTCTCAGCAATTTGCAAAAACAGTACAGCAAGACTTTTCCAAATTCCCGTATGATTTGCAATGGATTGAAAATGCTTTTACTTTTGATGCAGACTTGATTAATCTTTGAGTGAAATTTAAAGCAAAAGCATCAGTCGGTGTATTGTTGATCGTGCAAATCTAAGGATGAAATGCACAGCACAAGCCAGAATTGAAAGAAAATAATAGGAGTCTTGCTGAGTGTTCAAGCGTATTGCAGTGACCTTGCTGTGTGTAGCAAGTTTATCGGGTTGTGCAAGTTTTATTTCAAGTGGCACAGGCACTGCGCCAGTGGGTACAGAAAGTGGTGCACGCTCACTTGGGCAAGTGTTTATAGATAACTCTATTGAACGTACTGCAAAAATTAATTTATATAAACTGGATTCACGTTTTAAACAATCACGTGTCAATATAGAAAGTTTTCATGGCAATGTGTTGTTGACAGGGCAAGTGCCTGACGCGCATTTAAAACAGTTGGCAGAAGACAATGTGCGTGCCATGAGTGATGTAAAAACCATCCACAATTATATTACAGTGGGTAATCAAATCAGCTATAGCACCATTATGCAGGACACCACGGTTACTGCAAATACCCGTGGTTTGATTATGAAAGCACCTGTGGTGTCAGACAGCAAAGTGCGTATTCATACCGAAGATGGTGTGTTGTATGTGATGGGACGTTTAAACAATGCAGAATTGCAGGATTTAAACCAAGTGCTACAACAAGTGGGCAATGTCACTAAAATTATTACCCTGATTGATAATATTGAGCTACAACCGAGCAACAATGCGAACTTTGTCAGCCCAATGGTTGCTCCAGAAACACAAACGCCAGTCGCGATTGACCCAGATCAGGTTGAACCGACACATGTTCAATAATGTGGAACACTGGTTTAAACAACTGAATAAAACTTTAGAACAGGCGAAACGTATTTATGAAGAATTTCGCCTGTATGATTTGGGCAGCTATGCGCTGAACCGTTTAACGCCACGTCAGGGTTATACCGTTCAAAGCAATATTGCTTATGGTTTACGCGCACGGCATCGTTTGGATTTGTACCGCACCATAACACCACGCCCGCAGCGTCCACTCATGGTGTTTGTGCATGGTGGGGCATGGTCACGTGGCGATAAGCAGGATTATCGTTTTGTGGGCGAAGCTTTTGCAAAAGAAGGCTTTGATGTTGCGGTGATGAACTATCAACTCGCGCCACAGCATATTTTTCCCACCTATATTGATGATTTAACTCTTGCACTGAATTACTTGACTCAGCAGCAACACAAACTGGGTATTTCTACGGCACAGGTGGTATTGATGGGACATTCGGCTGGGGCATTTAATGTGATGTCCTTGTTGTACCATCCCCAGCCCTATGCTTTAAGCTGTAAAGATCACATTCGTGCGATTATTGGTTTGGCAGGGCCTTATCATTTTGATTATAAGGATGATCCGCTATGTGCCGATGCCTTTGATCAAGAGGTGCCGTATCAGGATGTGATGCCGTATTATTTTGTGGAGCCGAATTCAGTCAAACACTATTTATTGGTGGCAGAAAAAGATCAAATTGTGGGGGCAAGTAATGCCACAGACTTCGACCACGTATTAAAGAAATATGGCAATCATAGTGAAATTATTGTCATTCCAAAAACAGGGCATGTCAGTGTTATGGCATCGGTGTCGAGTTTGTTTAGTCGTTTCTTTGCGACCAAACGCCAAATTATGCGTGCTTTAGATCAGGCACTTAAAGATGCGTGATGTTGATTGATCTTCTGTGGAAAATGGTAATTAAAAAAACCGTTGCAGCTTATGGGGTGCAACGGTTTTTTAAATGCAAGATTGCGAATTAGACTTATAGCCAAGCTTTGGTGTCATCTGCCACAGGCGTGCCTTGGGTCACATGCATAATCATGGCATGGGCGATACTGCCTTTAAATGGAATATCAGGCAGTTGATCAAACTTAAAGAACTGTGCATCACGAATTTCTTCTTCCTGTAACTGAATTTCACCGCCTGCATATTCAGCTTTAAAGGCGATCATTAAGTTACTTGGAAAAGGCCACGGCTGGCTGGCAAGATACTGAATATTTTTAAGTTGTACGCCAACTTCTTCAAAAGTTTCACGACGTACTGCTTCTTCGAGTGTTTCACCCACTTCAACAAAGCCTGCGATTAAACCGTAAATGGGCAGTTTATTGCGTGCATTACGCGCCAATAAGACTTCATCTTCACCACGAGTAATCACGGTAATGACACATGGATTTACGCGCGGATATTGGTGATAGCCACAAGCTGGGCAGACCATGGCATATTGAGTCGCATGGACTTCGGTTTTATGACCGCAATGGCTGCAGAATTTGTGGTTGCGACGCCATTCGAGTAACTGAATAGCACGGCTGGCTTGTTCAAACTGTTGGGTGTTCCAGACTTGTAAAAGTTGTCGGATAGGCACCAGTTGAAAGCCTTCAGGAATGGATTCATCTTCAAGCAGATCTCGGGCAATCACTTGATCACCCGAGCTAAAACTTAAATCACTTGCCAACTTTTCCACACGTGGTAATTGGAAGTTTTCATCGACCAAAAGTTGTTGTTGCTGAAAAATATATGCAAGTGAGAGTTCAGTCATTAGGCTACAGTTTTCAATTTTTCACTACTGTCCAATGCTACCTTAAACATGCTTTGTAGAACAGGTTGTTTGTTCTTTAAATTGTCAATCAGCATGTCTGCACTGGCAAGCGTATCTAAGATATTGTTGACTTGTTCAGCAGTTAAGTTTTGTCCTGCTTCGACTTGTGCATGCACAAAATCTGCAGATACTTTCAGTGCTTTTTGACCACTTTCAGCATTCAAGAACAACATTGCCCCTGCAACTTCACGAATTTGCGCTGAAGTATGCTCTAAATCTGCAACACTTTGAGTTTGTAGGTGCTGTGTCAGTGTTTGCGTGATTAAGTCAATCAGTAACTTGGTTTCAGTCAGCAAGGCTTCGTGTGCTTCATCTAAACGATCTAGCGAAATGTTCATGTTATTCACACGTAACTGCAAACGGCTAGAGGTGTGGTGACGTTCAAGCACACCGATTGAGTTCATGGCCGATAAAATCACGTTCATTAATTGCTGGGCAAAGTTTTCATCTTTGAGTAATTCAGGACGGCTTAATGATTCAGCTTGGCGTTGTAAGTCCAAATGCGCTTCATTTAAGTTCAAGACTTTAAACAAGTTTGCTAACTCTGTTAATTTGCCTTGTAATTCCAGCGTTTTTTCAGGACTCATGTTTTGATAGTTGTATTCAATATCATTGCGAATTTGTGTCATTTCTGTGGTGACCAAATCGCTAATTGTATGCATGGTGTCAAAATCTGGACCATATAAATGACGGCTGAATACTTGGAGCTGCATGTCGGTGAGTAAGTCTTCACCAATATTCATTTGACTGCGAATATGTTGAGAAATTTCATCTTCTTGACTAATACACAGGCTCAACACATTCGCAAGATCAGACAAGCTGGCGGTAAAGCTTTCTGGCGTAGCAAAGTATTGACGCATATTGTGCTCAATACTAATAAAAGTACGCAAACGTGGCTCATTCAACAACAAGTTATCAATATGGTTAAAGGCAACGTGTACTAAGCCCCAATATTGCTGACTCGGATGTTGTTCTGCCAAACCTGCCAAATACGTTCCTACCAGTTTAATCGCTTGAAGATCCATGGCAGATTCTTCTTGCTTGAGCAGCTTATGTAATGACAGTTTATATAAGCGATGCACATAAGCCGACTTTTCTAAAGAAGGCACTTGCGGCAATTGGAAACTTGGAGTGATGCAGTCCAATAAAGTTTCAATATGCTGACCTTCCTGAGTCAATGGTTTACCCAATGCCAATTCTAAACGGTTTAAAGTGTCGAGTAGGAATTGTGGAATTTTAACTTCACGTAGGCAAATAAACTCAATATAACGCTTGAGCATGGTGGTGCCTTCGCTAAGTGCAATGACTTCCAGCGTGTTGATATTGCTTGGATTCCCCATAATTTTACGCATCAGCTCTGCTGAGTATTGCGCAATTTTTGCCAAGCTTTCCATATCAATTAAGGCTAAAACCTGAGCACACTGTTCAAACTGATTCAGTGCATCATCAATCCCAAAAGGCAAAGTTTGATCTTCTGCTAAGGTGCTTACTGCGGATTCAACCAGTTTGATAGAATTATCAACCTCATTTTTTATTATCAGTAAGGCAGTTGGATCAAAATGTATAGAGGTTTGGTAAGACATGGATCTGCACCTTTCCTAGTGTTTTATCTGTTTGTTGGTTCTTTGCAAAATACACAAAGTCCTATTTGCTTTAACTATAACTGAACTGGCAAATCTTTAAATACATAAAATTACAAAACTCGTAGATTTTATTTGGCAAAAAAGCAAGGTTTACCGTGTTTTTCTTCAAATTGTTTGACCCAATTCTCATGTGCAGCCAATTCTTCTTCTGATGGCAGAATCACAGCAAGATCAATATCAATGCTTAAACGATCACTTTGACGTTGCTGTTCTTCGCTTGCAGACAGAGCATCCATATCAAAGGCGACTTGTCCGCCAGTCATTGCCAAGTAAACATCGGCTAGAATTTCAGCATCTAGTAATGCGCCGTGGAACGTACGGTCACGCGCAGGAATTTCATAGCGTCTGACGAGCGCATCGAGTGAGTTTTTTTGCCCAGGATGCTTACTTTTTGCCATGAGCAGTGAGTCGGTCACTTCGCATACTTCGGACAAATTGCCCAACCCCGCACGACTGAACTCCATATCTAAGAAGTTCATATCGAAGGTGGCGTTGTGCGCAATAATTTCTGCACCTTTAAGATATTGATACAGCACATCGGCAATTTCGGCAAACTTGGGTTTGTCTTTTAAGAACTCATCTGAAATACCGTGAATGTTTTCTGATTCACCGACCAGTTTTTCAGGCTGAATATAAATGTGGATGGAACTGCCCGTGAGTTTACGGTTAATCATTTCCAGCGCACCGACTTCAATAATTCGGTCACCATCTTGATAGTAAAAACCTGTGGTTTCGGTATCCAGAATCAGTTGGCGCGGGCCGTGTAGCTCCATTGTGGCAGGGGTGACCACAATATGCGGATGCAATTGAGTTGTGTTCACTGCGTCAACGCGAGCTGATGGATTGGTTTTTTCTGTTTCAGTTTCATCTGTAATGGTTGATTCAGTTGCAGGCACGTTGGTTTCTGCTTCAATGACATGAACAGATGCGCTGATTTCGAGTTCCGTGTCGGTTGCCTGATGAGCTTCCTGAAGCGTATTTTGCATATCTTCTGTTTCAACCTCGGCATCATCGCCCATTAAATCAAAACCAAACGGGTCATCGAGCAACCAGTCAGATTCCGCTTTTTTTTTATCATGTTCTGCTATGTCTACTGCCGATGTGATTAAGGTTGCATTGAGGGTTGGGTTTGAGTCTGCGGTTTTTAACATTTTGCTGACTTGATCTGCACCCACATTGGCGAGTTGATCTGCCATTTCATTACCTGCATGTCCTGCGTGACCTTTAATCCAGTGCCATTCAATTTCACGACCTTGACAGACCGCATCTAATTTTTGCCAAAGGTCAGGGTTTTTGACATCTTTCCAGTTTTTCTTTTTCCAGCCGTGAATCCACTCGGTAATGCCTTGTTTGACGTAATTGGAGTCAGTCCAAATAATCAGCTTGGCATCCATTGGGCAAAATAAAATGCCTTCAATCGCTGCAGTCAATTCCATACGGTTATTGGTGGTTTGAGCTTCGCCACCATATAATTTATGTTCTTCTTGTTCGGTAACAATATACGCACCCCAGCCACCCAAGCCAGGATTACCACGACAAGCACCATCAACATATAAAGTGATTGTTTGAGACATAAATCAGATCCGCAGGTTGTGCAAAATAAATCAAAATGAAAAGCTATTGTATATCGCAAATTCGGTTTAGACGTGTAAATCCTGTCTATTTTTTAATTTCTTGTAACATTTATAGACGAAACGCGCTAAATTAATGCCTTGTGTCGTTGTCTAGCTCTACTACAATGGCAAGTCTAAAAAATAATTTATATACGAGTTGTTTGGATTTTTTTATGTATAAACCAACCACGCGCATGTGGCAGCCGACTTTACCTTCATTTTTAAAAATTACAGTTTTAGGTTCAGCATTGGCTGCCCTTGGCTTGATGACGGGCTGTAGCTCGACGCAGGGTGCGAGCAAGCCACTCACTTCAAGTCAGGTCGGTTCGGGTTATTTAGATGCCAGTACTTTAGATGGTCTGGAAGATTTACTCTCTGCAACCGATATGCGCGCGGTAGAAGGTGACCGTTTATTAATTTTAAAACACGGTGATGTCTGGAAGCGTATGACCGTTGGTTTCAAAATGGATTTAAACCATTGGAACCCACGTATTGAAGCGCAGCGAGGCTGGTTTATTTCACGTCAACCGTATTTGGATCGTTTAAGTGCGCGTGCGTCACGTTATTTGTATCACACGGTTAAAGAAGCTGAACGTCGTGGTATGCCAACTGAATTGGCGTTGTTACCTGTGATTGAAAGTTCCTATGACCCTGCAGCAACCAGTAGCGCAGCTGCCGCAGGTTTATGGCAGTTCATTCCAAGTACAGGGCGTATTTACGGCTTAAAACAAACTTCGATGTACGATGGTCGCCGAGATGTCGTGGAGTCGACTCGTGCTGCCTATGAGTTTTTGGGCAGTTTGTATAATCAGTTTGGTTCTTGGGAATTGGCATTGGCGGCTTATAACGCAGGCCCGGGTCGTATTCAACAAGCCATTAACCGCAATAAAGCTGCAGGTTTACCAACCGATTATTGGTCTTTAAAACTGCCGCAAGAAACCATGAACTATGTGCCGCGTTTCTTGGCGGTAGCACAAATTATTAAAAGCCCGCATGCTTATGGCGTGTCTTTACCCCCAATTGCCAACCGTCCACACTTCCGTGAAATTAATGTAGGCGCGGTGAATTTAAATGATGTGGCCAATATTACCGGTCTCAGCCGTGCCGAACTGTATTCGCTTAACCCTGGACATCGTGGGGATCGGATTGACACCCAAAGTCCAATGCGTATTTTGATTCCTGCAGATTTAAGCCCAACAGTCGATGCACGATTGAAAAAACTACAAGGTGGTGGCGGTTTATGGGCAAGCAATAGCAGCAACACACCATCGTTTTCATCTTCTGGTGTGACCATTACACCATCTAAATCTGAGCCACCTGCGTTAACGACCAGTACAACAACCAGAACGACTACAGGCAAGCCTGCTGCCTCTACGGCAGTCACAACTACCACTACACCAAGCACAGCATCGACTACAGCCAGTGTTTCAAAACCAGCAACGACTACGCCTACACGTTTGTCACGTACGCCACAAGGTTCGGACGCTTTGGCAGCATTTGCTGCGGGTAGCGATATTCCAAGTGCGCCGCGTATTCCTGTTGCTGTTACACCTGCTGCCAATATTCAGCCTGTGCGGATTGAACCACCAATTTCCAATACTGAGCGTGAGCAAATTCTTGCAGCAGTGCAGGCAGAAGGTAGCAATAAAACTGTAGAAGAAGTGTTGCAGCCTGTGGCTTCTAAAGCAGAACAAGAACAACTTGTGGCTGAGTTAAAACAAATTGCGCCTCAAGGCACTGAAATTGTTGATCCATACGATGGAAAAATTAAGCTGACCGCTATTCAGACCAGTCTGTCTGTTGCAGAGCAGCAAGGTAAAGAATTAACCAAAGGTTTTGCTTACCCGAAAAGTGTGGCAGAAAATACGCGCCTAGATTCAGAAGAAGCAAAGCGTAACCAAGGTAAGAATTATGTGCGTACGGAGTCTGAAGTGGTGGTCGTACCACCAAAAGGCAAACGTACCACGTACACCGTGTTAGCGGGGGACACCTTGGCCAGTATTGCCATGAAAAATGGCTTGAACTGGCGTGATATTGCCAAGTGGAACCAAATTGCTCCAGATGCAACTTTGTATGTGGGCACCAGTATTTATTTATACGACGCCAAGCCACAAGTACAGGCAGAGCCTGCTAAGCCAAAAACCATGCCTGAGCAATACGTGGTGCAAGCCAATGATACCTTAACAGGTGTCGCCAGTCAGTTTGGTTTAACTGTAAAACAATTGGCAGATTTTAATAACTTAAGCACCACCAGTGGCTTATTTGTAGGGCAGCGTCTAAGTTTAAAAGAAACGGCTGCATCTAAAGCCAAAGCAGAAGCCGACAAAAAAGCCGCAGAACAGGCTGCAAAAATCGCAACCAAAACTTACGTAGTGAAGCGTGGCGAATACTTAAAACTGATTGCAGACCGTTATGCCTTGTCAAATCAGGAATTGGCTGATTTAACTCCAGGTTTAAACGCGAACAGTAGCTTATTGGTTGGGCAACGCATTAATGTGCCTGTAAATGAAGTGACTGCACAAAAAACGGAAGCGAGCAAAGCTGAAGCCAGTAAGTCAGAAACAAAAGCAGCAGAGCCAAACTATCCGACTGAAAACTACCAAGTACAGCGTGGTGATACTTTATCGAGCATTGCCAACCAAGCCAAAATTTCTTTGGCAGAGCTCGCCAGTTTAAATAATATAAGCACGCAAAGCGGTGTGCGCATTGGTCAAACCCTCAAAGTGCCTGCAGGTGTCAATGTGCCTGAGCGTTATACGGTACAACGTGGCGATACCTTATCGGCGATTTCGACAAAATATAATCTCAGCCAAGACTATATTGCAGACTTAAACAATCTAAGCCGTAACAGTGGTTTAAGAGCAGGACAAATTCTTAAACTCACGGGGGATGTTCCTGAGAAAAAAGCCCAAGTTGAAGCGGTGGCTGAAACCACCAATGATATTCACGTGGTCAAAGCAGGGGAAACTTTAAGCAGTATTGCGCGCCAATATAAATTGCAATTGAATTATTTGGCAGAGCTGAATGATCTTTCACGTACTGCCAATGTCCGCATTGGACAACGCTTAAAAGTCGATGCCAGCGCTGCAAAAAATGAAGTAAAAACAGAGGTCGTAAGTGCTGCGAAAAGCAGCAGTAGTAAAGCCACCGAAACTTATACCGTTAAAAGTGGTGAGTCTTTAAATTCGATTGCCAGCCGTGTGGGTGTGTCGGTTGCAGAATTGGCGAGTTTAAATAACTTAACGCCACGTTCAGGTTTACGCATTGGACAAAATATTCAAGTTCCCAAAACCGTAACTGAATATAAAGTGAAACGTGGGGATACGCTGATTGGCTTATCCAGTCGTTATGGCATCGACACCAAAGCATTGGCAGATTTAAATGATATGCAGCCAAATACTCAATTGCGTATTGGCGATGTGATTAAAGTCCCGAATCTGTAAAGTTTAATCCTGAGGATGTCATGTTTTGACGGCATCCTCAGGAATACTGCACAAGGAGCTGTGTGCATGTCATTTGCCATAAAAAAGACACATCAATATCTGGGCTGTATTTTAGGTTGTGTGGTCTTGCCGCAGTTTGGATGGGCTGCGTTACAAACCACGCCCTATATTGCCGTACATAGCCAGCCTCAGTATGTGGGGCGCTCGGCTATGCCTTATGCCAACCCGCAAGCGCCCAAAGGTGGCGATTTAATTCGTGCCAGTAATGGCACTTTTGATAATTTAAATGACATGAATGGCAAGGGCAGCTCAACCGATGGGGTGAGTTTTATATTCGATTCACTCATGAGCAGTTCTTTAGATGAGCCGGGGGTGATGTATCCCTTATTGGCAGAAAAAGTCAGCTATGACCCCAAGCAAACTGCATTTGTCATTTTTCATTTAAATCCTAAAGCTAAATTTAGTGATGGCAGCCCAGTTACAGCAGATGATGTGAAATTCAGTTTTGATGCTTTTCAGACCAAGTCTAATCCAGGTTTGCAAATGTATTTATCCGATTTAGATAAAACCGCGGTCTTGTCTAAGCATCAGGTTAAAGTCAGTTTTAAATCCACTAACAATGCAGAAATGCCGCTGATTTTGTCGCAAATGCCAATCTATTCTAAAAAAGACTGGCAAAAGCGTGACTTTACCCGCATCACACTAGAACCGATTTTAGGTTCAGGGCCGTATCTTATTGAGCGGATTGATGCAGGGCGCAGCATTACTTATAAGCGTAATCCAAATTATTGGGGCAAAGATTTACCCGTAAATAAAGGGCGCTATAATTTTGACCGCCTGAAGTATGTTTATTATCGCAATCTGGATATTGCCTTCGAAGGGTTTAAGTCGGGGCAATACACGTTGCATGAAGAATATACCGCACGAAAATGGGTCACTGAATATCGTTTTCCTGCTGTGAATGCGGGCATGGTGGTCAAGCATAAATTTCAGCACCAAAACCCAATTCCGACCCAAAGTTTTGTTTTTAATACCCGCAGACATGCGTTTCAGGATATTCGTTTTAGGCAGGCTTTAACCTACGCTTATGATTTTGAATGGCAAAACAAAGCCTTGTTTTATGGGCAATATCGCCGTTTGCAAAGTTATTTTTCTAACAGTGAATTAGAAGCCAAAGGCACACCTTCAGCCGCAGAATTGGCTGTTTTAAAACCCTATTTGGCCAAGCTGCATCCTATTCAACGCCAAGGCGTATTGCAAAATTGGCAGTATCCTGTGACTGATGCCAGTGGCTTTAACCGTAACGGCTTGCTTAAAGCCCGTGAATTGCTTTTGAAAGCGGGTTATCGTTTTCAGCAAGGTAAATTGATAGATGCCAAAGGCAAAGCCATTCAAATTGAATTTTTAATCCATCAGGATGGTTTGCAACGCACACTCATGCCTTTTGTGCGCAATATGAAACGTCTGGGCATTACGGTAAATATTCGGCATGTCGATGTGCCGCAATATATTGAACGCATGCGTCGTGCCGATTTTGATATGACCACCAGTGTCATGCCGCAATCTTTAAGTCCGGGCAATGAACAGGCACAGCTTTGGAGTAGTGCTGCCGCAGATCAACCAGGAAACTACAATTATGCAGGCATTAAAAACCCAGTGATTGATGAAGTGGTACAACAGTTGATTCGTGCACCTAATCGTGAACAATTGATTGTGCGTACCAAAGTTTTGGATCGTTTATTGCGCGCAGGGTATTATCAAATTCCAACCTATGGCAAAGGTGAAAACTGGTATGCCTATTGGAATATGTATCGTCAGCCCGCTACCAAACCTAAATTATCGGCAGGAATTGATTATTGGTGGAGCGATGCGGCACAAGCCAAGAAAGTTGCGCATTATTTACGTCAAAAATAACGATTTTAAAACTCAAGCATGACAGTGTTTGCGATAAACCAGAACATTGCCAAAAGGTAAGCACATGGGCACATACATACTCAAAAGATTGCTCCTGATTATTCCAACCCTGTTTTTCATTTTATTGATTAACTTTGTGGTGATTCAAATTGCACCAGGCGGGCCAGTCGAACAAGCAATTCAGCAAGCCGAAGCTTTTCAGGGCATGGGGACGACAGGCGGTGAAACTGCTGCAACATCCAATAGCAATTATCAAGGTGCTAAAGGTTTAAGTGATGAAATGGTCGCAAAAATCGAAGCACAATATGGATTTGATAAACCCGCACATGAACGTTTTTGGAAAATGCTCACGAGCTATGTGCAGCTTGATTTTGGCACCAGTTTTTTTAAAGACAAACCTGTGACCCAATTGTTATGGGAAAAATTGCCCGTATCGCTATCTTTAGGTTTATGGAGCACCTTGCTGATTTATTTAATTTCTATTCCATTGGGTATTAAAAAAGCCCGTCAGCATGGTTTGTTGTTTGATAAATCGACTTCTATTTTGTTGGCGATTGGCTATGCCATTCCTGCGTTTGCATTTGCGATTTTGCTGATTGTATTTTTTGCAGGTGGTTCGTATTTCCAGTGGTTCCCATTACAAGGCTTGGTTTCTGAAAATTTTACTCAGCTGAGTTTGTGGGGAAAAATTACCGATTATTTCTGGCACATGACCTTGCCCTTACTGGCAATGGTGATCGGTGGGTTTGCAGGGCTGACGTATCTGACCAAATACTCTTTTATGGAAGAGTTAAATAAACAATATGTACTGGCAGCTCGCTCCAAAGGCTTAACCGAGTCACGTGTGTTGTATGGGCATGTGTTTCGTAATGCCATGCTAATTGTGATTGCAGGCTTACCTGAAGCTTTGGTGGGGATTTTCTTTGTGGGCAATCTGTTTATCGAAATTATTTTTAATTTGGATGGATTAGGTTTGCTTGGCTTTGAAGCAATTGTGCAGCGTGATTATCCTGTTATTTTTGGTACCTTGTTTATTTTTACCCTTTTGGGTTTAATTTTAAGATTAATCAGTGATGTGCTGTATCAGGTGATTGACCCTCGAATTAACTTTGAATCGCGGGGGACAAAATAATGTCACCAATTACGCGCGCACGTTTGCAACGTTTTAAGCAAAATAAACTGGGTTTTGGCTGTTTTATCGTCTTTATTGTCATTTTTGTATTGTCCTTGGCCGCAGAGTTAATCGCCAACGATAAGCCGTTATTGGTCAAATACGAGCAGTCTTTATATATGCCTGTGTTTAAGGCCTATCCTGAAACGACTTTTGGTGGTGTGTTTGAAACCGAAGCGGATTATAAAGACCCCGTGGTGCAACAGTTAATTACTAATAAAGGTTGGGCGCTTTGGCCGCTGATAGAATTTTCTTACCAAACGCCGAATTTGGA
Organism: Acinetobacter towneri; assembly: GCF_017498585.1. Lineage (NCBI taxonomy): Bacteria > Pseudomonadati > Pseudomonadota > Gammaproteobacteria > Moraxellales > Moraxellaceae > Acinetobacter > Acinetobacter towneri. The sequence goes on along the minus strand of NZ_CP071766.1, from coordinate 2,256,471 downwards.
TTTGGCTGTGCCTGTACCATCGCCACTAACCGCACAAAACTGGCTAGGCACAGATGATCAAGGTCGTGATGTTTTGGCACGCATTCTATATGGTTTGCGGGTGTCACTGCTGTTTGGGTTTGCACTGACTTTTGCATCGGCAGTTTTGGGCATTATGGTTGGGGCGATTCAGGGCTACTATGGAGGCTGGATTGATCTGATTGGGCAGCGTGTTTTAGAGGTCTGGGGCGGTCTGCCAATGCTGTTCATGGTGATGATCTTAGTCAGTATGTTTACTCCAAGTGTGTACTGGTTATTTGTGATTATGCTGCTGTTTGGTTGGACCAGTTTGGTTGGCTTGGTGCGTGCAGAATTTTTACGTGCTCGAAATTTTGATTATGTGCGTGCAGCGCGGAGTTTGGGGGTTACCGATCGTACCATTATGTTTCGGCATATTTTACCCAATGCCATGAGTTCGAGTTTGTCGCAGTTACCGTTTATGCTCACAGCCAATATCACTGCTTTAACTGCACTCGATTTTTTAGGTTATGGCTTACCGCCCGATGCGGCATCTTTGGGCGAGCTGTTATTACAAGGTAAAAATAATTTAAATGCACCGTGGTTGGCATTGTCAGGCTTTTTTACTTTAGCCATCGTTCTATCCTTATTAATTTATATTGGGGAGGCAACACGTGATGCATTTGACCCAAGACGTTAATCAGTCGGCTGAACTTTCAAATTCAGTGTTGCTCAAAGTTAGTCAGCTAAATATTCAGCATCAGCAACAGGTGTTACTGCATGATTTAAATTTTGAATTGCATGCTGGTGAAACCATCGCTTTAGTGGGCGAAAGTGGCTCTGGAAAATCCATTAGCAGTTTGGCTTTACTGGGCTTGCTGCCGCCACATTTACAGGTGCAAGGCCAAGCTATATTCGCAGAACAAGATTTACTGCATCTCAAGCCAGAACAACTGCGACAAGTTCGTGGTCAAAGCATTGCCATGATTTTTCAGGAACCGATGACGGCTTTAAATCCGTTGCATCGGGTAGAAAAGATTATAGGTGAAAGTTTATGGTTGCGTGGTTGGAGCAAGGAAAAAGCACGTGCGCGAGTATTGGAATTACTTAAAGATGTCGGTATTCCGCAGCCAGAGGAGAAATTAAAGCGTTATCCGCATGAATTGTCGGGTGGGCAGCGGCAGCGAGTGATGATTGCTATGGCTTTGGCACTCGATCCCGATATTTTAATTGCTGATGAACCAACTACGGCTTTAGATGTGACTTTGCAGGCGCAGATTTTGGATTTATTAAAAAGCCTGCAAGTGCGTCGTAATATGGCCATGATTTTGATCAGCCACGATTTGAATTTAGTCAAACACTATGCAGATCGGGTAATTGTAATGAATCAGGGGCGGGTCGAAGAACAGGGCAGTGTGGCAGATATTTTTAATAGACCGCAGCAAGCCTATACCCAAAACTTGTTGAATCATGATTTTGGTGAAGCTTTGCAGGTTGATGAGTTGCCGACCATTTTGGAGTTGGAGCAGGTTGCTGTGAAATTCCCGATTAAACAAGGCTTGCTGAATCGGGTTAAAGATTATGTGGTTGCGGTTGAGCCGTTAAGCTTGCAACTTCCGCAAGGTCAATCTATTGGTATTGTCGGTGAAAGTGGTTCGGGTAAAAGTTCATTGGCACTTGCAATTGCACGATTGATTGAAAGTGAGGGAAAAATTGAACTACTTGGGCAAGATCTGAATCAACTGAATGAACGCCAATTGCGTCCCTTACGTCAGCAGTTTCAAATTGTATTTCAAGACCCGTTTAGCAGCTTAAATCCACGTTTAAATGTGGAGCAAACCATTGGTGAGGGTTTGGCATTGCAACAATTGTCCAAGCCTGAAATCATCCAGCGCATTGATGAAGCTCTAAGCAAAGTGGAATTGCCTGTGAGTTTTAAACAACGCTATCCGCATGAATTGTCGGGTGGGCAACGTCAACGGATTGCATTAGCACGCGCGTTGGTGCTGCGTCCTAAACTGTTAATTATGGATGAGCCGACTTCTGCCTTAGACCGTACCACGCAACGTGCTGTCGTGCAGCTGTTACGCCGTTTGCAGCAGCAAGAACAGATGAGCTATTTGTTTATTAGCCACGATTTGCAAGTGGTGAAAGCACTGTGTCAAAAAGTGTTGGTGCTGCATCAAGCGAAAGTCATGGAATTTCAAGATACTGTACAGTTATTTAGCCATCCGCAAACAGAATATACCCGTCAATTGATTGCTGCCAGTGAGTATTAAACCTTCAATATTTTTAAACAGCTATTTCGGCTGGCTGACTTGTTTTACCATTTTGACAATAAGATTTGTCAAAATGGCATTGACCTGTTCCGAAAAATCTTTAGAGTAAAAAAGACCAATAAAACACAATACGGAACAGTGTATGAGCCATCTTGCCGAAACAATTCAGATTCGTAATACCATGTTTAAAAATCGCATCATTAAAGGCGCGATGAGTGAGGCGCTTGCCAACACGGCAGGGCAGCCGAATAGCCTGCATTTAGGTCTATATGAAGCATGGGCAAAAGGTGGTTTGGGCTGTGCCATCACTGGCAACGTAATGGTCGATTTACGTGCCAAAAATGAACCGGGTGTTGTGGGAATTGAATCAGACCGAGATATAGAAAAGCTCAAACAGTGGGCAGAAGTTGGTAAACGTTATGGCATGGTGCAATTGGTACAGTTGTCACATCCTGGGCGGCAATGTCCGAAAGGTTTGAATAAAGAAACGGTTGCACCTTCGGCTGTGCCTTTTAGTCCAAGTTTAGCTTTGAGTTTTGGTACACCACGTGAACTACATGAAGATGAAATCCTCGATATTATTCAGCGTTTTGCCAAAGCTGCACAGATTTGTGAGCAAGCGGGCTTTGAAGGGATTCAACTGCATGGTGCGCATGGCTATTTGATCAGCCAGTTTTTATCGCCACTGACCAATAAACGCCAAGACCAATGGGGCGGCAATATTGAAAACCGTATGCGCTTTTTGGTGCAAATTTATCAAGCGGTACGTGCAGCGACCTCAGACAATTTTATTGTATCAGTCAAACTAAACTCTGCAGATTTTCAACGTGGCGGCATCACTGAAGAAGAAGTGATTAGCGTGTTTAAAGCCATGGATGAAGCAGGTATAGATATGATTGAAATTTCAGGTGGTACTTATGAAGCACCCGCGATGGCAGGCTCTAAAGCTGATAAACGTAAACCAAGTACCATTGCCCGTGAAGCCTATTTTTTATCTTTTGCGGAATTGATTCGCAGTCAGGTGAAATGCCACTTAATGGTGACAGGTGGTTTTAGAACGGTAGTTGCCATGAATGCTGCTTTGGACAGTGGTGCATGTGACTTTATTGGGATCGCCCGACCATTTGCGGTAGAAACCGATTTAGCCAACCGTTTGTTGGCGGGTCAAGATGTACGTTACGGGGTCGATAAAATTAAAACTGGTATCCCGATGATTGATAAAATGGCAATTATGGAAATTATTTGGTATGCCGCGCAGTTCAAAGCAATTGCACAAGGCAAGCGTCCAAACCCGAAACTCTCGCCTTTAAAAGTCTTTTTCAAATATTTAAAAGGCAATTTAACTGCGGTGATTAAAGGACAGGTCAACTCACGTAAATCAGCTTGATTCGTATTTTTCAAACCTCAGTGGACGGATTCAAAGCTTAAACTATGGTTTTTGAATCAGTCCGCACAGATTGAAATATAAAACTAATGCGTTAGATAGCAAAAAGCCCAAGTCATATTGATTGGGCTTTTTGTTGAGATGTAAACATCTCGAATATGGCGTCCCTACGGGGATTCGAACCCCGGTTACCGCCGTGAAAGGGCGATGTCCTAGGCCTCTAGACGATAGGGACAAATAGAAGTTTATATTTTTAAACCATGTAACAACCAATGCAGTTGTTGAGAATATTGGCGTCCCTACGGGGATTCGAACCCCGGTTACCGCCGTGAAAGGGCGATGTCCTAGGCCTCTAGACGATAGGGACAAATAGAAGTTTATATTTTTAAACCATGTAACAACCAATGCAGTTGTTGAGAATATTGGCGTCCCTACGGGGATTCGAACCCCGGTTACCGCCGTGAAAGGGCGATGTCCTAGGCCTCTAGACGATAGGGACTTAAAAAAATATCTACTTCTGAAATTGGCGTCCCTACGGGGATTCGAACCCCGGTTACCGCCGTGAAAGGGCGATGTCCTAGGCCTCTAGACGATAGGGACGTTTCAGAGGTGGGCGTATAATAGGGCGTATAAGGGGGGGTGTCAAACGCTTTTCTGCAATAATTCTGAAAAAAATGTTCAACTGAATAAAATTAAAACTATTCTGCTGTCGTGATACGTTTGAAGCGGTAAAAATCATGCTTTTCAAGTTATTTTTAAATGGACACATTTATTAGAGCAGCATGATTTTCTTTGTATTTTGCAGTATTCATTGCTAATCAACACAACTCAAAAAACAAGGCAATCCGAAGATCGCCCCTATTGTTTTACATCATCGCTAAAAAAGCATTATGATTTTTTGTGATAAATCATGTAATAACTGAGATAGCACAACACAATAAAAATCATACAGCCAATAAAACCTGCCAGCATTTCAGGGTCAAACACCATACTTAAGCAAGTAATAAAACAGAACACAAAACCTAAAATAGGCACTATTGGAAATAGCGGTGCAGCAAAACCTAAGTCCTGCACGGTTTTACCTTGTTTATACCATTGGCGACGGAAGTTAAACTGGCTTAAACAAATGCTCATCCAGACCACGACCATGGTAAATGCAGCCACACCCAAGAGGTTTTTAAAGATGGTTTCAGGCGCAAATTGTTCAGACAATAAACCTGGCATTGCACCGAGCATGGTGACCATGACTGCAATATAAGGAATACCACGCGCATTCACCTTAGAAAAAATCTGTGGTAATTGCTTTTGGTGTGAGAGCGACCACATCATTCGTGAAGCTGCAAATAAACCTGAGTTCGCTGCAGAGAGTAACGCTGTGATAATCACAAAACGAATAATATCTTCCGCATAAGGAATACCAATCTGATTAAACACCGTTACAAAAGGACTGCTGCTTACACCTTCTGCAGCCAAACCTGCAGCCTGATGTGGTAGCAAGGCACTAATCACCACAATGGTACCTACAAAGAAAATCAACAGACGGAAAATTGCGGTATTGATTGCTTTAGGCACGTTTTTGGCAGGGTCTTTGGTTTCACCTGCTGCAACACCAATCAACTCTGTACCTGAAAAGGCGAAATTAACAATTAACATGGTTGCAAAAATAGGGAATAGCCCTTCAGGAAACCAACCTTGTGCGGTTAAATTGCTAAATAAAGGTGCAGAGGTATAACCTTGATAAGACACAGCACCTAAAATTGCCATTAAACCCAAAACGATAAAGGCAATGACAGTCACGACTTTGACCAAAGATAGCCAAAACTCAGATTCTGCAAACAAGCGCGTGGAAATCATATTCAAACCAAATACAACGCCACCAAAAATCAGTGTCCAAATCCACATGGAAATATGCGGGAACCATTCCTGCATTAGCAACGCAGCGGCGGTAAATTCTGTGCCTAAAGTGACCGACCACGTGAGCCAATATAACCAAGTGATGGTATAGCCCGTGCCAGGTCCAATATATTGTTTGGCGTATGCCCCAAATGAACCTGAAACAGGCATGTGTACGGCAAGCTCGCCCAAACACAGCATCACCATATAGGCAATTAAACCACCAAAAATATAAGCGATGATGGCGCCAACGGGGCCTGTTTGTGCAATGACTTCACCTGAGCCTAAAAATAGACCTGTGCCAATAGCACCGCCCAGTGAAATCATAACCAAATGTCGAGTGCTCATCGCACGTTTTAAAGGCATAGTATTGCCTTGATGCACAGCATCATTTTGATGATTCGATGACGGCATAAGTGATAGGAGAAAAAATGAAATGAAGCGAAGTATTGTAGAGAAAAACTACAAATCTGCAATCTTGAAATAATAAATTTGGATTAGAAATGATCGTATAGCACGATAAATGGCGTCCCTACGGGGATTCGAACCCCGGTTACCGCCGTGAAAGGGCGATGTCCTAGGCCTCTAGACGATAGGGACGTTGCGAGGTGATGCGTATATTATGAATTTTTAGCGACAGTGTCAAACCTGAATCTAAAAAAACTGCCGCACTATTTGTTATTTGCTTAAAAAATAATACATCTTTAAAAATAAATCAGTGCATGTAAATTTGAATACGGTGCATCATTTTAATTATCAGGGGTTTGATATTGCTTTTCAGTGGTTGTTGTTTGTGTGGCTGCGGGTTGAGTGCTTGGTTTAGGTTGAGCAGGCTCACGATTCACAATATAAAGATACAACGCAGAAGGCGCGAGAATGACCAAAACCAAGACAATTTTTTTCAACATGGCAGAATCAATAACACAAATTGGAATATTGCCATTATAACCAAAGCCAGCTCAAAAGACTGCATGCATAAAAGCTGATTCGCAGTAAAAATCATTTTGATGCTCAGTCTTGTGGTTGAAAAGCACGAATCAAAACCACAACACTAAAAAGAAAACAGGACGACAAACGCAGTCTGTCATCCTGTAAACATCTCAATGTTCGAGTACAAATCGTATTATTGATCTGTGTTGAGTAAGTTCTCTACCATGTGCGGCGCAAGTTTATTTAGAATAAAACAAAACAGCTCTGCAGTTTTTTGCGTATCGTATAAAGCTGAATGAGCTTCTTTGCCATCAAACTCAATACCTGCCTGAATGCATGATTTTGCCAGCACCGTTTGACCAAACATCACCGCACTTAAAGTCACTGTATCAAACACTGAAAAGCTGTGGAATGGGTTTTGGTTTTTCGTGCCTGTGCGGGCAATGGCTGCTTGTACAAAGCCTAAATCGAAATGCGCATTGTGACCGACCAAAATGGCATGGGTACAATTCTGTTGGCGACGCACTTCATTGACTGATTTGAAAATCCGTTTTAATGCGGTTTTTTCATCTTCAGCCATAGCCATACGCATAGGGTTGAAAGGATCAATCCCAATAAAGTCCAACGAACGACGGTCTAAATTTGCCCCTTCAAACGGGTTGATATGCGCATGATACGCTTCACCTGGTACAAATTTGCCATCCGCATCATAAATAATTGGAATGGCAGCAATTTCCAACAAAGCATCGGTTTGGGCATTAAAGCCTGCGGTTTCCACATCGACCACCACAGGCAAAAAACCACGAAAACGTTGCCCCATCACGGGCAAAGTTGTATCTGTCACACTTTTCTCCATTGAATGGTTTTACCCGCATATAACGGAATAATTTGTTCACCATCCAAGTAGTCTAAACTGGTTGGAATGATTTGCTCTTCTTTCACCAAAGTAATGGTGTTGGTATTACGCGGCAAACCATAAAAATCTGCACCAAAGAAGCTTGCAAAGCCTTCTAAGCGGTCAATACGTCCAACTTGATCAAAAGCTTGTGCATAAAGCTCAATTGCCGTAGGCGCACTATAGCAGCCTGCACAGCCACATGCATTTTCTTTGGCATTTTTTGAGTGCGGTGCGCTATCTGTCCCTAAGAAAAATTTAGGATTTCCGCTAGTTGCGACTTCTAATAAGGTTTGTTGATGGGTTTGACGCTTTAAAATAGGCAAACAATAGAAATGCGGTTTTACGCCACCTACTAACATATCATTACGGTTAAATAATAAATGTTGTGGGGTAATGGTTGCTGCGACATTACGGCCTTGTTCTAAAACAAATTGCGCTGCTTCAGAGGTCGTAATGTGTTCAAGCACCAATTTTAAGTTTGGAAATTGTTGTAATAATGGTGAAAGCACTTCATCTAAGAAACGTTTTTCACGGTCAAAAATATCGACATGATTGTGCGTGACTTCGCCGTGCAGTAATAATGGCACTTGTTGTTCTTCAAGTTGCTCAATCACCGCATATACTTTACGAATGTCGCTCACCCCATTGTCTGAATTGGTGGTCGCGCCAGCAGGGTAAAGTTTAATGGCATTCACATGCGCAGAGGCTTTAATTTTCTTGACTTCTTCGGGAGAGGTTTGATCGGTAAAATACAACACCATACGCGGATCAAAATTTACACCTTCAGGGACGTGTGCCATGATGCGTTCACGATACGCTTCCGCTTCTTCTACCGTTTTTACTGGTGGAACAAGGTTAGGCATACAAATTGCGCGTGAAAATTGCTTGGCAAGATCGGGAACAGTACGTTGTAGTGCTAAACCATCACGTAAATGAGCATGCCAGTCATCTGGCTGGATAAGAGTAATCGTATTCAAGGCGCTGCCAGTCTGAAAAATAAAACAGATGATAATCTATAAATGTTAAAATGGTAACGTCGAAAGCCATAAAAAATAGAAATGCCTGAATTAATTGTTTCGACATTGTGTTATTTTTAAACCACTAAAAAAATTATATTCAGGTTGTTACAGTTTTGCTGTGCAACAATCGTGATTAAATGGAATTTAAAGCATCCATGGAATACAAATATAAGTTAGCCAAGCTACAGTACGACAAAGAAAAAAATGAAGAGTTGATTAAACGTCAACGTAAACGTGCGGGGCAGGTTTTTCCGAAACAACTGGAAGTTGAGTTTTGGCAACAGCATCTTGAACAAGCTCGGCACAACATTAACCAATATTTTTGGTCGGGCGTACTCATCTACTTTATTATCACCGTGCTGATGATTACTGGGGATTATTGGATTATTGATCGTAATTTTTTTAAACACGATTTTATCCACTCTTTACTAGGCTTGGTCAATGGCGCGTTTTGCTTACTGACCCTGTTCTTTTTTGCCCATTATAAAATTTTGCGCCCGTATTATGCCTATGCCGCCATGGCTATGATTTTTTGGGCCATTGTGTCGATGACCTGGCTGACCATGACGGTGCATACCGAAGTGTTTAGACACCAAGCCATGATGATCATCAGCATGATTTATATTATGGGTTTTGTACTGACGGGGGTGAAGCCGTTTCACATGCTGCTGACTGGGTTAATGGCGGCTGTGGTTGCCATGATTATGCTATTAACCTTGTATATTCCAATTGATGTGATGGTGATGGGGCGGGTGTTGGTTGGCAGTACGGTAGTGGGTTTTTTAATCAGTAAAATGCTGTGTACCCGTGAGCGGATGATTTTTTTGGTCATGCACCAAGCCCGACTTAGTGAAAAAATTAACCGTATTCATGCTGAAGAATTGTTGCATTTAAGTCAGCATGACGCGCTGACTAAAGTATCCAATAGACGTACTTTTGATGAAATGCTGGACAGCTATTTCGAACAGGCACGGCATGATGAAGTGCCATTGTCTTTACTCTTTATCGATGTCGATTTTTTTAAAAAATATAACGATCATTATGGGCATCAAAAGGGAGATGAAGTCATTTCAGCGATTGCCAAATCCATTAAAGACTCAATTCGTCACATGGATTTTGTTGCGCGTTATGGTGGTGAAGAATTTGTGGTGTTATTGCCAGAAACCGATGCGCATGGTGCGTATGCTGTGGCTTCCAATATTTTTAAAGCGGTTGAGCGTTTAGCGATTCCACATAGTCAATCTTTGGTTGACAGTAATGTCACCATCAGTTTGGGCTTTACCGTCTATAAAGGTGAGGCGGACATTTTTAAAAGCGATTTCTTACAACGTGCAGACCAAGCCTTGTACCGTGCGAAACAGTTGGGACGTAATCAAATTTATTACCACACTTTGCAGGTGGAAGAAGTGCTGTAAATTTTTCTATTGCAGCTTTCATTTAGTATGAATTGTTTAGTCCTCATGTTTAAACAAACATAAAAAAGCCGCTCAATTTGAGCGGCTTTCGATTTCACAAAATCATCACCAAGTGATTATTTGTTTTTGTCTTTCAATTGTGGCACTGCAGAACCTGAACCAATCGACAATAAGCCAGAATTGGTATAAAGACCCAATTTAGCGCGTGTATCGGTAATGTCTAGGTTACGCATAGTTAACTGACCAATACGATCCATTGGCGTAAACATTGAATCACCTTTCTCCATAGTTAAACGCTCAGCTTCATAAGTGAGGTTCGGAGATTCAGTGTTCATAATGGTATAGTCATTACCACGACGTAATTCTAAAGTCACTGTACCAGTAATTGCTTTAGCCACCCAACGCTGCGCAGTTTCACGTAACATTAACGCTTGAGAATCGAACCAACGACCTTGATACAATAAACGACCTAAACGTAAACCGTTAATGCGGTATTGTTCAATCGTATCTTCGTTGTGAATACCCGTAACCAAACGCTCATAAGCAATGTGCAATAACGCCATGCCTGGTGCTTCATAAATACCGCGAGATTTTGCTTCAATAATACGGTTTTCGATTTGGTCAGACATCCCCAAACCATGACGACCACCAATACGGTTCGCTTCAAGAATCAACTCAACAGGGTTTTCAAAACGCTGACCGTTTAATGCAACTGGCATACCTTCTTCAAAGGTAACCGACACTTCTTCGGCTTTAACTTCAACGTCATCTTTCCAGAACGCCACGCCCATGATTGGATCAACGATTTTGATGCCAGCATCTAGGTACTCAAGGTCTTTCGCTTCGTGTGTTGCACCTAGCATGTTTGAGTCAGTTGAATAAGCTTTTTCTTTTGACATTTTATAGTCAAAACCATTGTCGATAAGGAATTGTGACATTTCCGCACGACCGCCTAATTCATCAATAAAGGTTTGGTCTAACCACGGCTTATAAATTTTAAGCGCAGGATTAGTCAATAAACCATAACGATAGAAACGCTCAATATCGTTACCTTTATAGGTTGAACCATCACCCCAGATGTTTACGTCATCTTCTTTCATGGCAGTCACTAGCATTGTACCTGTTACTGCACGACCAAGCGGGGTGGTGTTAAAGTAAGGTATACCGCCTGTGCTGATATGGAATGCACCACATTGAATGGCAGCAATACCTTCCAAAGCCAACTGCATACGGCAGTCAACCAAGACTGCTTTTACCGCACCGTATTCTTCGGCTTTCTTTGGAATGGCATCATAGTCATCTTCATCTGGCTGACCCAAGTTTGCGGTATACGCATATGGTTCAGCGCCTTTTTGCTTCATCCACAATAAAGCAGCTGAAGTATCTAGACCACCAGAAAAGGCGATACCGACTTTTTTGCCTACTGGTACATTCTGCAAGATAGTTGCATTATCAGTCATTGCTAGTCCTAACTTTTTTAAAATAGGCACCACATTTGGTGGCCAAGGAGAATTCTAAACTGCAAATTATAGCACTCTTTAAAATGCTTGTTTTCGTTAAAAAAGCGCATTTGATAAAAAAATCAGGTTCAGGCTTAAATTTTCATTTAGAAATGGCAAACTTGGTATAGATGTTGAAGATCAAAACCTGCAATTGGGATGGTGCAGAATAAAATCACTTTTACTTTTGGGCGGTTTTATATCAAGTTTATATCAAGAATAGTTAGGGTCTATTGCCAAGTTTCATAACGCAATCTGAGAAAGTTTTAGCCACATGAGCAAGAACAAAGCACTGCTTTGTTTGCTGCGCAAGGGGACAAGCATATTTTTTGCTGCTATTGCGTTATGAGTCAGTCATTTAGAATGACTAAATTTCCTGCCTCATGCCTTATATCAGCTAAAAAACTTTGCGAGATATATCTCTCACGTCGCAAACATAGAAGAAGTGTCAACAGACCCTATAAATTGACGTTTGCGCCACACAGTCGAACTTTAGAGTCATAAACAGTTTATAAAAATCGGTTAAAGTATTCATGCAACAAGTTGCAAAGCTCATTATATAAGGACTCATCATGACAACTCGCTATGCAAATATTCTAAAACCATTACATTTAGGATTTACCACCATTAAAAACCGTGTCGTGATGGGTTCAATGCACACGGGTTTGGAAGATCGTTTTTATAATTATCCAAAACTGGCTGCTTATTTTGGCGAACGTGCCAAAGGTGGCGTGGGTTTAATTATTACAGGTGGTATTTCACCTAACCGTCAAGGCTGGTTATTGCCTGCGGGCGGTACTATGAATACATTGGGCGATGTTGCACCACATCGATTAGTGACACATGCCGTACATAAGCATGGTGCGAAAATTTTAATGCAAATTCTGCATTCAGGACGCTATGGTTATCAACCATTTGTGGTGTCTGCAAGTCCGATTAAATCTCCAATTTCACCATTTAAACCACGTAAAATGAGTGAAAGACAAATTTTAAATACCATTGAAGATTATGCGAAAACAGCTAGTTTAGCCAAAATGGCAGGCTACGATGGTGTCGAAATTATGGGTTCGGAAGGCTATTTACTGAATCAGTTTTTAAGCCGTCATGTGAATCAGCGTGAAGACCAATGGGGCGGTACGATTGAAAACCGTATGCGTTTTGCTTTAGAAGTAGTCAAAGCCATTCGCGCCGAAGTGGGTGAAAAATTTATTATCTGCTTCCGCTTGTCGATGCTGGATTTAGTCCACGATGGCAATACCATGCACGAAGTGATTACCGTTGCCAAAGCCTTAGAGCATGCGGGTGTGAACTTGCTCAATACAGGGATTGGCTGGCATGAAGCGCGCATTCCAACCATCGTGACTTCTGTGCCACGCGCAGCTTTTGTTGATTACACCGCAGAAGTGAAAAAACACGTTGAGATTCCTGTAATTGCATCCAACCGTATTAATATGCCTGATACTGCAGAAGAAATATTGGCAGCGGGTAAAGCTGATATGATTCAAATGGCACGACCATTGTTGGCAGATGCGTTTTGGGTCAATAAAACTGCGACCAATCGTGTCAATGAAATTAACACCTGTATTGCCTGTAACCAAGCGTGTTTAGATCATACCTTTAAAAATCAGCGTGCGACTTGTTTGGTCAATCCGCGTGCAGCCTATGAAACTGAATTGGTCTATGAAAAAACCAAGCAACCGAAGCGTATTGCAGTTGTCGGTGGTGGTGTTGCGGGAATGTCTGCTGCTACAGTTGCTGCTAGTCGTGGGCACCATGTGACTTTATTTGAAGCCAGCAACGAAGTGGGCGGTCAATTCAACTTGGCAAAAGTCGTGCCGGGCAAAGAAGAATTTCACGAAACCATTCGCTACTTTAAAGTGCAAATTGAAAAAACTGGGGTCGATTTGCGTTTAAATACCAAAGTCAACCGCGAGCAACTCGAACGTGAAGGTTTTGATGAAGTGGTCATTGCAACAGGTGTAGTACCACGTGCTTTAAAAATTGAAGGCAGCGATGCACCGCAAGTATTGTCTTATGCAGAAGTATTACGTGGTGCACCTGTTGGACAAAAAGTCGCTGTGATTGGTGCAGGCGGTATCGGTTTTGATGTGTCGGAGTTTTTACTGAAACCTGAACATCAGCCACAACCGCAGCCTTTGGCAGATTGGCAGCGTGAGTGGGGAGTCGATCCGAATCCTAACTATGTGACTGAAGGTGGTATGCTTGCTCCAGAAGTTCATCCCCCAGTCCGTGAAATTTATTTATTGCAACGTAAGACGACAGCTTTAGGTGCAGGTTTGGGTAAAACTTCAGGATGGGTACATCGTGCACAGTTGAAAAAACATGCGGTGCGTATGCTACGTGGTGTGCAATATAAAGCCATCAGCAATGAAGGCTTGTGGATTGAAATGGCAGGTCAAGACCAATTGTTACGTGTAGATAGCATTGTAGTCTGTGCAGGGCAGGAGTCGGTTAAAGATTTAATGCCTGCGGCAGATGAAAATACTTTGGCTAACTATCATATTATTGGTGGTGCAAAGCTTGCTGCAGAGTTAGATGCAAAACGTGCGATTCGTGAAGGGGCTGAATTGGCTGCTAAACTTTAAAAAGTGAGGTGGCTATGCTGTTGTTTTGATGAACTTTAGCGCTGATTTGGTGAAACAATATTCACTTGAGTGCTTGAGTGGTATTTTTTACTTGTCATCAAATCAAAAGCTTCGTATCATGGCCCACATGGAAGCGTGGCAGAGCGGTTTAATGCACCGGTCTTGAAAACCGACGAGGGCGCGAGTCCTCCGTGAGTTCGAATCTCACCGCTTCCGCCAAATATCAATGACTTAGCCCTGACATATTCAGGGCTTTGTTGTTTCTAGGGTTATGCAACGTAAGCCTGTAGTAAGCAAAAAATATTTAATTTTGAAATACTAATTATCAAATTGCTTGAATTGTTTCTAATATATAAGATGTGCTTATCTTCAGAACAACAATTTAGAAGTTAAGTTATGGACATTTTTGAGTTTGTTAGTAGTTACAAGAATCACCCAGTTTTATTTGTGGGTACTGGTCTAAGTCTTCGATATTTAAATAACTCTTTTAATTGGGAAGGGCTTTTGAAGTATGTAGCTATTGATCTCTATGGCACCGATGAAAAATTTTATGATATGAAGAACAAGGTGCATAAGACCCATGATGGCATACGCGCCAACTTAAGGCTTAAATTGTTGAAATATATTATAATTATCGCTTGAAAAATAAAAAAGGTGGTTGTATTTATTAATGCGCTAACACAAAACACAACTACCGTGGCGTATCATGATTCATTTTCAACAGTTATTACAAGTACTTCCTTCAAATATTGAACAAATGGCGATCAATTGTAATGCTTTTCAACGGGCTAGAAAAATTAAATGTAAGCGTCCGCTGAACCCCATGCCTATTTTTTAATTTGAGTTGGATTTCCAGCGATGTGGCAGTAATTCTTCTATTTGGGTCGCTTTATGCGTCGGCAGCCTTTTCAGTACAGTAAGCATCCGCTGAACCCCATAGCTTTTTTTAATTCGATTCAGGTTTCCAGCGGTGCGGCAGCAATTCTTCAATTTGGGTCACTTTATGTGTCGGCAGCCTTTTCAGCACATCACTTAAATAGGCATACGGATCCAAGCCATTCAGCTTTGCTGACTGGATTAAAGTCATGATATTCGCCGCTCGCTGACCACTGCGCAGCGAACCTGCAAACAGCCAGTTCTTGCGCCCCAACGCCCAGGGACGCATCTGATTCTCTACCCAATTGTTGCATATCGGTAGATTGCCATCATCCAGATAGCGGCTTAAGGCTGGCCAACGCTTCAGAGTGTAATTGATGGCCTTGGCGGTGGGAGAACTCGATGGCACCGTCAGATGATGTTGGTTGAGCCATTCATATAGTTGTTGCATCACCGGTTGGCTATGCTGTTGTCGGTATTCGCGGCGGTCTTCCGCTGTACCATCCGTCTTTTTCCTGAGTTCTGCTTCTATGGCATACAGTTTCTGAATCAGCACTAATGCCTGTTCAGCGACCTGACTTTTCCCGGTCACATGCAGTTCATGGAATTTACGACGTGCATGGGCCATGCAGCCCACCTCAATGACCTGGCCTGATTTGAAGCGTGCTTTATAACCACTGTAATCATCACAGACTAGATAGCCCTGCCAGCCTTTCAAGAACTCTGTCAACGGCAATTTAAAACTGACCCCTTTGATCTCGTATTAAGTTTCAACCTGTGGCTGAATCCCTATTCTTTTTTATCCTTCAAACGATAACTCTCACCCGATGGAATTTAAAACCTTAAAGCCAGCATTAAAAAGTTTTATTGGTACTTTATTTGAAGATAATCCGTATCAATTCCAACCTGTTTTTCGAGGTTTTTATTTTACCAGTGCTTTACAGGAATGCAGCATCGAAAGCCCGATGACAGAAAGTATTGCACAAGAATTTCAACTGCAGCAGCTTGCAAGCCCTTTTCAGGACGAAGAAAAAAGTTCGATTGCCCCAAATCATGGTTATTTTTTACAAGGTTTGTTTTCCAATGTGATTTTGCGTGATCAACATTTGGTGAAACAACATATTAATCCTGCGAAAAAACGTCAGCGATATATGGCGTTTACTGCTGCATTACTTGGTGTTGGATTGTTGCTCAGTGTTTGGGTGTGGTCATATCGTCATAACCAACAACTCATTGCCGATGTTCAGGCAGACTTAGATCAAGTTATACGACTGGAAAAAACTTTTGGACAGGTTTTATCCACACAACTCGAAAGCTTATTAATTTTACAAGCACGTCTGCAACAGTTGGATGGGTTTTCCGAACAACGTCCACTTAAGTTCAGTTTTGGCTTATATCAGGGCAAGAAGTTACGCGAACAGCTCAAAGTTGAATATCTAAAAGGCGTTCAGCAGATTGTATTGTTGCCAACCCAGCAAAATATCGCGCAATACTTACAGCGTGTCCAACAAGATGCGGCAACACTCAAAGCGCATCATATACATGCAAAAACGCAGCAAGTTGCGAAAACTCAACCATATTTAGAGCCTTCCGTGCAAAATCCGCAAGATGCTTATAATGCGTTAAAGGCTTATTTAATGCTGACGAATCCTGAATATCGGGAGAGCAGTCATTTAAGTGATCAGATTTCACGTTTTTGGCGCACTTGGTTGGATGCCCATCGTGGAGAAATGCCACGTACGGACATGATTCAGCAGGCAGAAAAAATCCTGTCTTATGCCATGACACTCGCTCATCAGGACGATTTTCCTGTACTGGAAAGCGATGCACAAATGGTCGATCAAACTCGTCAAGTGCTGTTGTCGGTCATTCAGGGAATGCCTGCACGAGATCGGGTATATAACGAAATAAAAATGCGTGCAGCAGTACGTTTTCCTGCACTTACGGTCAGTCAAATTGTGGGGGAGCAACACAGTCGCATTGTTTTAGGCAGTCATGCTTTGCCTGGTATTTTTACGCAGCAGGCGTGGAATGAATATGTCGAACAAGCCATTGATCAGGTAGCCAATCAGCCAACGGACAGCAAAGATTGGGTGCTCAATAGTCATCAGTCGGATGATCTAACTTTTTCAGGAAGTCCTGAACAAATCCGTAAACAATTGCTGAGCTTGTATCAGCAAGAATATGTGAGTGAATGGAAGAAATTTCTAAATGGCATCCATTATGCAAAAACAGATCAGTTCAATCAGCAAGTGAAACAGCTTGATCTGTTGGGAGAGCCGCAAAACTCGCCAATTCGCAAGTTATTGCAACGTATTGCAGTGGAAACCAATTGGGATAATCCAATTGTGCAAGCTGAACTTGCTGTGCCTGAACAAGGATTTATGGCGTGGTTTAAAGACAAAGTGCTGCGTCAATCTAATGACAAAGCTGCAGCGCAGGCAGCTCTAAAAGCACAAGGTGCGATTTCTCAAGAATACCAAATGTTTTATCAACTGCTGCGTAAACGTGACGATTTACAGGATCAATCTCTGTTTGATGTGTATATGAACAACCTTGCACAGGTGCGCAGCAAGTTAAATGATCTTCAAACGGCAGGGGAAATTGGACCAAGTGCAATGGCATTGTTCAAACAAACCATCCATGATCAAAACTCGGTCTTTAATACAACGCAAAAATATGTCGATGAAAAAATGATGGTGGGTTTAAAAGAGGCTGACCAACAATTATTACAAAAACTGTTGATGACACCGCTAACTCAATCTTTTGCAAGTTTAATTGTACCGACACAAGATGAAATTAATAAATTATGGCGTATTCAAGCCTATCAACCGTTTGCAACACATTTAGGTCAGAAATATCCATTTCATTCAGGGGGGACTTTACAGGCAACCAGTCAGGAAATGGGACAAATTTTTGGTGAAACAGGAAGTATTGCTGGCTTTGTCAAAGACACTTTAGATCCGTTGTTGATTCGTCGTGGTTATGTCTTAACTTCAAAAACATGGAAAGATTTAGGCTTAAATTTAAATCCTCAGTTTGTGATGGCATTTCCGCAATATGTTGCGCCAATTCATGGTATGGCAACAGGACGTTTAGATCAGCCTGCAACATCTGCTGTTTCAAATCAATCCAATTTCCAATTTTATCCATTACAGCACCCACAATTTTTATCGTATAGCATCGATATTGATGGTCAGCGAATGCAGTTTGAAAATGGAATTCAACAATGGGTCAACTTTGTGTGGCCCAATCCAGGCGCAATTCCCGGCGTGCGTATTAGTGCAGTCGATTTAAACGGTCAGTCGCATACTATTTTTGAAGCACCGGGCGAATATGGCATTAACCGTTTAATTGATGCTGCACAGCGCAAAGAGCAAAACGGTCACTTTGAAATGACTTGGGTCAGTAAAACGGAACCATCTTTATCTTTAAAAGTGAATTTCCGACTCATTAGCGGACATAGCTCGGGCAATATTGGTTCAAGTCGTGGTTATGTGGGGTTGCAGTTGGTCGATCAAGTCACCACGACCAAAGCACTTCTTGTGGTTGCTGCACAAACGACAGCAATGAGTCCCGCACAAACAGCGGCTACGCAGTCTAAAACTACAATGTCTGCACAAGTGGGAGGCGTTCCGCAATGATCAAGAGAAATAACACTTGGCAAAAGGCGTGGTGGGTATGCAAGCAGTAAAAACCGTACCTTTATATTATGGAAAAATACCTGCCCGTGGTGATTTTATAAAGTCTAAAGGGCAATCGGAACTCATTCAGCAGCTCGATCAGTGGATTAGTAATGCACTGGAACATGCCATGCAGAGCGCAGATTTTAAACAGCGTTATGCAACTTTGCCTGCTTTAGATTTTTTGATTGCCCATCCAGCAGAACCAATGTTTTTAGCTGTTAATTTAAAGGCGAGCCAAGATAGCTCGGGGCGGGCATTTCCAATGCTACTGGGGCAGTTGTTTGAGGTCGAACAGCCGAGTCAAAAGTTATTATTTGTGCCGTTTTTTTACAAAGCTATTTGGACTGATTTATTGCAACGCAATCAGGTCTTAAGCAATATCCGTGATCCCAATATGTCATTTGAACTGTTGAATCAATTGCCGAATAGGGTTCAACTTTTGAGTGCAGAAGAATACCAAGACTTTTATGAAAAACACAGCACGCATTCATTGGCACAATTAATGAAAATCAGTGTCAATGACTTGGCTCAGAGTATGATTGGGTTGGGACTTTTACTGCAACCCGTCCTCAAAAATGGCACTCGTCGTTTAAACAAAGTGATGATTTTACCGCTGAATCATCCGCGATATTGCTTTGAAATCGCAGCATTTTGGATGGGCATGATCGGGCGGTTTTTAGGCGCGCATCATACTGAAACTTTGCTGGGGATACTACATTTTGAGGCACCCATTTTGATCATTGATTTTCAGGGGGCTGATGTCATGACGCTGCGCGATCTATTTATTCAAAATATGCAGGGTGAACATTGGGTTTCTTTAATTCAAGCCACTTGGATTGATGCTTATTTAGAACAAAATGCAGGTCTTGCAACATTGGAACAATTACTTTGTCAGCGGCAGTTAAATCTTAACCAAGCCTTGAAGCTGTTTAGGCAAACTTTTTTAGATAAATAAATATGAAAAATAATCAAAAACGTATTCGCGTAAGTCTACTTATTGGCTTGTGTTTTTTAGTCCAAAGTCATTTGATCTATGCAGCGCCCATTGTTATAGAAGGTGTGGTGCCAAACGAAGCAAGTAAACAAGCCATTTTGGCGAAAATGCAAGCTGTGTATGGTGAATCGCAGGTGTTAGATAAAATTCAAGTCCGTGCAGTTGCTGCACCGAATGGTTGGGATGATTCAGTCACTCGTATGATTACAGCAGAGTTAAAAAAGATTTCTCAAGGGCAGTTACGTGTGAAAGGGACTCAAGTTGATTTGAAAGGAAAAGTGAATGCTGCTCATCAAATTCAAGCCACGACAGCAAATTTTCAGGCTTTGGTACAGCAGCCTTATCGTTTGAACACACAGCTTTCGGAGAGTCAGTATGAACAAAAAATGCTGGATGCTGCGCTCAAAAACAGGATTGTTGAGTTTGAATCGGGCAGTGCAATTTTGACTGACGTAGGGCAAAAAATTCTGGATGAAATGGCTGTGGCATTGAAGCAAGTTGGCACCCAAAAAGTGAAAATTGTTGGACATACAGACAGTTCGGGCGATGCGCATAAAAATATAGTGTTAAGCCAATCACGTGCAGGCGCGGTAAAAAATTATTTGATCGATAAAGGTATTGCGATAACGCATTTAAGCACCGAAGGTCAAGGTTCTAATCAGCCTGTCGCAGACAATACAACGCCACAAGGACGTAAGAAAAATCGACGTATTGAATTTGAGGTGCTTTGATTAGTTGATATTGAGCAAGGCGGAAGTTGAGCGTCATGTCCTGATCTTTAGAGCATCTGTGTGTAAACAGATGGCATAGAAAATAAAAACAGCATCAATCATTCAGTAATTTCCACAGTGAGAGTGCTTTGTGCAATTTAAAGCACGAATCTTGAATACATTGATCTGAAATAGAGGCTTTAAATCAACATTCGGAAGTTTTACTGCCGAAACGCGCCAAGAAAACCATTTTCCATCTAGCTGATTATGGCATTTCACAGTAGAATATGCGCTCTCTTCAAGTCACATTGTGGCATGGTCCAAAAGATCAGCCCGTGGAGCCAAAATCAGCATGTTTATCGTTGCCGGTGCACCTGCACATTCATCTTTTAAGAAAACTCAACTCTTAAACCGTTTAGCGTCAATGAGTTCTGTTCAATCTTTCGATAGCCAATGGGTTTATTTATTTGACCAAGCGCTCGACGAGCAACAACAGCAATCTGCTTTACAGCTTTTAAACGATGGTGCATCTTTTGAATTACGCCAAGCTGCAAGTGATGAAGTTCAAATTTTAGTGACACCACGTGTGGGCACAATTTCTCCTTGGTCATCAAAAGCAACCGATATTTTTGCCAACTGTAATACGCCTGTACACCGCCTAGAACGCGGTGTTTTGTTTACCTTAAAAGGTATTGCAGACGTTTCAAATGAAGCAAAACAAGTATTGCATGACCGCATGACCGAAAGTGTGTTTAACCACATTGATGATGCAGCAGCGTTATTTGTTGAAACTGAACCAAAGCCTTTAAATAGCATTGATATTTTGGGTGAAGGCAAAGCGGCATTGGTAAAAGCCAACAGTGAGTTTGGTTTTGCCTTATCTGATGAAGAAATTGACTATTTAACTGAAGCATTTATCAAGTTAGGCCGTAATCCGCATGACATCGAATTGATGATGTTTGCACAAGCCAACTCTGAGCACTGCCGTCACAAAATCTTTGGTTCTGAATGGACAATTGATGGCGAAGTACAGCCATTATCATTGTTCCAAATGATCAAAAATACTTATAAAGAATCACCAACAGACGTATTGTCGGCTTACAAAGACAACGCTTCGGTGATTGTTGGTTTTGATACGCAGCGTTTCTATCCGAAAAAAGATGCTGCAACAGGTCACTACGTTTATAAATATAAGAGCCAAGCTGCCCACATTCTTATGAAAGTGGAAACACACAACCACCCAACTGCAATTGCACCATTTGCAGGTGCTGCGACAGGTTCGGGTGGTGAAATCCGTGATGAAGGCGCGACAGGTCGTGGTGGTAAACCAAAAGCAGGTTTAACAGGCTTTACAGTATCGAATTTAAATATTCCTGGTTTTGAACAGCCTTGGGAAGAAAACTATGGCAAGCCTTCACGTATGGCATCGCCATTACAAATTATGATTGAAGGCCCATTGGGCGGTGCAGCGTTTAACAACGAATTTGGTCGTCCTGCGTTAAATGGTTACTTCCGTACTTTCGAGCAAAACGTGAATGGTGAAGTAAAAGGCTTCCATAAACCAATCATGATTGCAGGTGGTTACGGCAACATTCGTCCAGACCATGTCGAAAAAGACCCAATTCAGCCAGGCGATTTATTAATCGTTTTAGGCGGCCCTGCGATGTTGATCGGTTTAGGCGGTGGCGCTGCATCTTCTGTAGATAGCGGAACCATGGGTGAAAATCTTGACTTCGCTTCAGTACAACGTGAAAACCCAGAAATGGAACGCCGTTGCCAAGAAGTGATTGATACATGCTGGCGTTTGGAAGATGCTAACCCAATCGTATCAGTGCATGACGTGGGTGCAGGTGGTATTTCGAACGCAATGCCTGAGTTGGTGAATGATCACGAACTAGGTGCTGTACTTGATTTGCGTAAGATTCCATCTTTAGAACCAGGCATGTCACCAATGGAAATTTGGTCAAACGAAGCGCAAGAGCGTTATGTATTGGCCATCCGTCCAAGTTCTTTAGAATTATTTGAATCAATCTGTGCGCGTGAGCGTTGTCCGTTTGCAGTATTGGGTGAAGCGACAGAAGCGCGTCATTTAACGGTTGAAGATCCACTGTTCAATAACAAAGCTGTAGATATGCCAATGCAGGTCTTGTTAGGTGGTACGCCACGCATGAGCCGTTCTTATGAAAGCATTGAGCGTCAAGGTGATGATTTTGATGCAGCTCAAGTTACTGATCTGAAAGATGCGATTTACCGTGTCATCAAGAATCCAACTGTTGCGTCCAAATCATTCCTAATCACGATTGGTGACCGTTCAATTACAGGTATGGTTGCACGTGATCAGTTGGTTGGCCCATGGCAGGTGCCTGTTGCAGATGCAGCAGTAACCACTACCAGCTTGCAAGGCTTTACAGGTGAAGCAATGGCGATGGGTGAACGTCCACCTGTAGCTTTATTAAACCCTGCAGCATCTGCGCGTTTGGCAGTGGCAGAATCTATTTCCAATATCATGTCAGCCAAAATTGACCAGATCAGCGACATTAAATTATCTGCAAACTGGATGGCAGCAGCAGGTCAAAAAGGCGAAGACCAAGCTTTGTTTGAAGGTGTAAAAGCCATTGGTATGGAAATGTGTCCTGCGCTAGGAATTGCAATTCCAGTAGGTAAAGACTCATTGTCTATGCGTACCACTTGGAATGACGAAGGTGTTGATAAATCTGTAACTTCACCAATGTCAGGTGTAATTACTGCATTTGCACCAGTGACCGATGTACGTAAAACACTAACCCCTGAATTGAAAAATACCGATTCAGTATTGGTACGTATTGACTTGTCTAAAGGTCAGTTCCGTTTAGGCGGTTCAATTTTAGCGCAAGTGTATAAAGCTATTGGTTCAGTAACACCAGATGTCGATAACTTTGACGAATTCAAAGCATTCTTTGCTTTGGTACAAGACTGGAATAACCGTGGCTTGATTCAAGCTTATCACGACATTGGTGATGGTGGTTTATTGGCAACTGTAACAGAAATGATGTTCGCTTCACGTTTAGGTGTGGCGTTAGAAGATCAATCTGTTGCGGCATTGTTTGCTGAAGAAATTGGTGCAGTACTACAAATCTCTAAAGCAGACTGGGCTAACTTAGCTGCTGAAGTTGCTGCATCTACTTTGAAAGATGCGATTTCGGTAGCCGGTACAGTTAATAGCACAGACCAACTTGCTGTAAATGGCTTGGTGCTTGAACGTGCCGATTTGCAAGCGGCTTGGAGTGAAGTATCACACCAAATCCAGCGTTTACGTGACAACTCAGAAACTGCTGATCAAGAATTTGCTTTGATCACAGACAAAAACCACAAAGGCTTAATTGCTCAACCGACATTTGACTTAAATGAGCCAGTTGAAGCGCCATACATCAACACACGTCGTCCTAACATGGTGATTTTACGTGAACAAGGCGTAAACGGTCATGTAGAAATGGCGGCAGCATTTGACAAAGTCGGCTTTAACACCGTTGACGTACACATGAGTGACTTGCTTGCAGGGCGTGTCGATTTAGACGACTTTGAAGGCTTAGTGGCGTGTGGTGGTTTCTCTTACGGTGACGTATTAGGTGCTGGCGGTGGCTGGGCGAAGTCAGTCTTGTTCAACCCGAAATTACGCGACCAGTTTGAGAAATTCTTTAACCGTCAAGAAACGTTCTCACTGGGTATCTGTAACGGTTGTCAAATGTTGTCACAATTAGCACCACTCATTCCAGGTGCAGAAGCGTGGCCACGTTTCCATCGCAATACTTCAGAAGTGTTTGAAGCGCGTAGCGTTAACGTCCGTGTGGAAAAATCAAACTCTGTATTATTGCAAGATATGGAAGGCTCGATTTTACCAATCGCAGTGGCACATGGTGAAGGTTGCGTCGTTGCACCAGAAGCTAATTTGGCAGCCTTGAACGCAGGCAACCAAGTGATTTTACGTTATGTCGATAGCCACGGAAATGCGACTCAACATTATCCAATGAACCCGAATGGTTCGCCAGAAGGTATTTCAGGCGTAACTTCAAAAGATGGTCGTGCAACAATTATGATGCCGCACCCTGAACGTAATTTCCGTGCGCTTCAACATTCTTGGAAACCTGAAGAATGGACTGAAGATGGTGCATGGTTACGTATGTTCCGCAATGCGCGTAAATTTATTGGTTAAGATTTAACTCGCTTAATCTATAGCAGTCAGCCACCTTCGGGTGGCTGATTTTTTTGCTGTGAATATGCAACTTTTATATAGACGTGCATGTTTCCACCTAAATGAATCGTCGGCTTGCTGTTCAACAATTCTGCATTAATCTCAACAATCATAGTCATCCTAGACAACTCAAGCTATCATAAACAAGCAAACACACATGGGATGGCGTTATGAAAATCATTGCAGATGAAAATCTGGCATATACCGATTATTTCTTTGCAGATTTGGCAGAAATAGAGCACAAGGCTGGACGCCGTCTAACGCATCAAGATGTGCAAGATGCTGATGCGCTGCTAGTTCGTTCCGTCACCCAAGTGAATGCAGCATTGATTCAACAGACCGCGCTTCAATTTATTGGCAGCGCGACCATTGGCACAGACCACCTTGATATCCCAGCCATCGAGCAGCAGGGCATTGCATGGTCAAATGCGGCAGGTTGTAATGCGCAGGCGGTGAGTGAGTATGTGATTACCGCATTGCTTCATCTCGAGCCTGAATTACTACATGCCAATCAAAACTTTAAACTTGGCATTATTGGACTGGGCAATGTCGGCTCGCGCTTGGTCAAAATGGCACAATTATTAGGTTGGGATGTCATCGCATACGATCCATTTGTGCAGTTGCCCAATGTGCAGCAATGTGACTTAGATGCACTATTACAACAGGCAGATGCAATTTCCATTCATGTGCCATTAACAGAAACTGGTGAACATCCTACTCATCATTTAATTAATGCAGCGCGTTTGGCATGTATGAAGCCTCAAGCCATTCTGATTAATTCAGCGCGTGGGCCAGTGGTAGAAGAAGCGGCTTTAATGCAGGATATTCAACATACTCAGCGTTTAGTGGTATTAGATGTTTTTGAATATGAACCTGAAATCTCTGCAGAATTATTAGATTTGCTTGCTTTGGCAACCCCGCATATTGCAGGGTATAGCCTAGAAGGCAAGGCACGCGGCACACAAATGATTTATCAGGCTTTTTGTGAAAATTTTGGTTTAGATGCCACAAAACAATTTGAAACTCAATTGCCAAGCTGCGCGCAATATTTCAAAACCCAAGATTTGAAAAATAGTCTGCATGCACATTTAAGTCAAATTTATGATATTGCACAGGATGATGCCAATTTACGTGCCTGTGTCAAAGCGGGCAAAGTTGAGCAGCAGGCTTTTGATCATTTAAGAAAAACCTATCCTCTGCGTCGTGAATGGGCAGCACACGGAGGCCCGCAAGCATGAGTTCAAATCTCCAATATCAACCAACTTGCGACTTAAACAGCATGCGCGCACGTGCACAATTGTATGCACAAATACGCCATTTTTTTGCGGAACGTGAAGTACTTGAAGTTGAAACGCCAATTTTGTCACAGGCAGGAGTGACAGATGTGCATTTGGCTTCAGTGCAAGCACAGCGCCATGTGCAGGGCAAATTGCATACGCACTATTTACAGACCTCACCTGAATTTGCCATGAAGCGTTTATTGGCCAGTGGTAGTGGTGCTATTTATCAAATTTGCAAAGTCTTTCGTGATGATGAGCATGGACGTAAACACAACAGCGAATTTACCATGTTGGAATGGTATCGTCCCGAATTTAGCCTGAAAGAGCTTATGTTTGAGGTGACAGATTTACTTAATCTGACGTTAAAACAACGCTTTGGCGAAGTACGTCCAACAGTGTTGAGTTATAAACACGCATTTATGGATCGTTTGGATTTAAATCCTTTACAGGCAAGTCTGCAACAATTGAAAGACTGCTGTCATCGTGTGGGTTCGCATCTGGATTTGGGTGATGACCGTCTAGGCTACATCGACCTATTGTTTTCACATTTTGTAGAACCAAGTTTGGGCTTTGATGCTCCTGTATTTTTAACCGATTTTCCACCTGAATTAGCATCTTTGGCTAAAACCAGAACAGATGATGATGGGGAATTGGTCGCAGCCCGTTTTGAGCTATATATCGAAGGTTTAGAGCTTGCCAATGCCTATGATGAATTGATTGATGCTACTGTGCTGCGTTCTCGTTTTGAAGCCGATAATGCAGAACGCGCACAACTTGGTTTACATGTGATGCCAATTGATGAATATTTATTGGCTGCGTTGCCGAACATGCCTGAATGTTCAGGTATCGCCTTGGGCATAGATCGCTTATTGATGATTGCAACTGAGCAGATGCGTTTAGAGCAAGTGATTAGCTTTCCTGCGCAGCTTGCCTAAAAGCAAAAGACAGTTTCTTATTTCAAGAAGGATTTATTTGAGCTAAAAAGCCGTAGCTTCTATATTTTAGAAGATTACGGCTTTTCGATCAGAAATTTAGGCTGACTTAAATAGGTTAAGAATGATAGATCAAAGAGCGCATGTAATGACGTTCTATAGACTTAAATAGCCTAAGCAGTAGCAGCCAAGTGACGTGCCTTTAATTGCTCAATCGCTTTAATGCGTCGTTCAATCAGCATTTCACCAATATCGGGGCCTTGGACATCGGCAGGTAAGTCTTGCGCCTTAATGCTGCGTACCACTTGAATCGCTTCCAAAATATAGCTCGCTTGCGGATAGTCACGATCTTCCAAACCTAAACGCCCACGAGAGTCACATTCACAGGCTTGTACAAAGGCTTCTACACGCTCAGGACGACGCAAGACATCCAAACGCTGTAATAAGCGCCATAACGTGCCAGGCTTTAAGCTCAATGCTTGGTGGCATTTTAAATGCTCTTTACATACAGCAAGTGCAAGTTGTTTGGTATTGGTCGGTACGCGCAGGCGTTCACACACTTCCGTTACAGGTCGAATCCCACGTTCTTCATGCATAATGTGCCGTGGTAATTCATCGGCAGGGGTCAAGGCCTTGCCTAAATCATGCAATAACACTGCAAAGCGTACATCGAGTGAGTAATTGGCACGACAGGCTTGTTGTAGTGACATCATGGTGTGCACACCACTGTCAATTTCAGGGTGATATTCAGGACGCTGTGGAATACCGAATAAAGCATCTAATTCAGGAAATAAAACTTTTAAAGCACCACAGGCACGCAACGTTTCAAAATAAACATCGGCACGTGCTTCCATTAAGGCGCGTGAAGTTTCTTTCCACACGCGTTCAGGTGTCAGCGCGTGTAACTCACCAGATTCTGCCAATTCTTGCATTAATAACAAGGTTTCAGGGGCAACCACAAAGCCTAAAGCATGATAACGTGCCGCAAAACGGGCAATGCGCAGTACTCGTAACGGGTCTTCTACAAATGCATTGGATACATGGCGCAGCACTTTATTGCACAAATCTTGCTGTCCACCGTAAGGGTCATAAACATTGCCATCGCTATCCATTGCCATGGCGTTAATGGTTAAGTCACGGCGGATTAAATCTTCTTCTAGAGTCACGCTTGGGTCGGTATGAAATTCAAAACCGTGATAACCATGTCCAGATTTGCGCTCTGTACGAGCAAGTGCATATTCATCTTTGGTTTCAGGATGAAGAAAAACAGGGAAATCTTTGCCCACAGGTTGAAAACCTTGAGCCAAAAGTTGTTCGGGCGTTGCGCCAACGACAACATAATCTTTTTCGTGATAGGGATGCCCGAGTAAGTGATCTCGAACTGCACCGCCTACTAAATAAACTTGCATGAAAAAACCTCTATTCTTCAAGCAATCATGCTACAGAATAGAGGTTTTCTCAAGTCTATAATTCTGAGTCAGTCACTCAGAAATATAGGTTTATGCTTTAACTTGTGCTGTTTGTTGAATTTCAGCAACAGTGAGGGCAGTCATATTCACAACACGACGTGTCGTTGCAGTCGGAGTCAAAATATGTACAGGTTTTGCTGCACCTAACAAGATAGGGCCAATCGTAACATTGTTACCTGAAGTCGATTTCAACAAGTTAAATGAAATATTGGCAGCATCTAAGTTCGGCATAATCAACAAGTTTGCAGAACCTTTGAAGCGTGAGTTCGGGAAAGCAAAATGACGGATATTTTCGTCTAATGCTGCATCACCGTGCATTTCACCTTCAACTTCAAGCTCAGGTGCAATCTCACTCAAGATTTCAAAGACTTTACGCATTTTTTGTGCGCTAGAGTCTTGTTGGTCAGAACCAAAACTTGAGTGAGAAAGTAGAGCAACGCGTGGTGTCATACCAAAACGGCGTACTTCTTCAGCCGCTAAAAGTGTCATTTCAGCCAACTGTTCAGCAGTTGGGTTTGTGTTGACATAAGTGTCGGCAATGAACAAGTTGCGATCTTCAAGCATCAATGCGTTAAGGGTAAAGAAGTTAGTACGACCTTCTTTTAGACCAATCACATTTTTTACGAAATCAAGGTGAATGTCGTAGCTTGAATAAGTACCACATAACATACCATCGGCTAAACCATGCTTCACTAACATTGCTGCAATGAGGGTAGAGCGACGACGTGCTTCACGCTGCGCGTATTCAGGTGTAACGCCTTTACGCTGCATGATGGTGTAGTAATCATCTGCAAATTTTTCGTAGTTAGGGTTGTTTTCCTGGTCTACTATTTCCATATTCACGCCATGTTCAAGACGTAAACCTAACTTTTTGATGTTCGCTTCAATTACTGAGGTACGACCTACAAGGATTGGTTTAGCCAAGCCTTCATCCACTGCAATTTGTACTGCGCGAAGGACGCGTAAGTCTTCACCTTCTGCATAAGCAATACGTTTAGGATCAGTTTTTGCTTGAGCAAAAATAGGCTTCATCATAAATGCCGAGTTATATACAAACTCAGACAAACGCTGACGGTATGCAGAGAAGTCTTGAATTGGACGACTTGCTACACCTGAATCCATTGCTGCCTGAGCAACTGCAGGTGCAATTTCAAGAATTAAACGCTGATCAAGTGGGCGTGGAATTAAATAGTCACGACCAAATGATGCAGATTTTTCACCATAAGTTGCTGCATCTGCTTCAATGTGTGCCATGCGTGCAATTGCGTGTACACAAGCAATTTTCATTTCTTCGTTGATGGTAGTTGCGCCAACATCTAATGCACCACGGAAAATATACGGGAAGCAAAGTGCGTTGTTAACTTGGTTCGGATAATCCGAACGACCTGTTGCCATAATCACATCTGGACGTACTTCATGCGCATGTTCAGGCAAGATTTCTGGGTCTGGGTTAGCCAAAGCAAAGATAATTGGATTTTCAGCCATTTCTTTGACCATAGCTTTGGTCAAGATACCCGCTGCAGAAAGACCAAGGAACATATCCGCACCGCTAATTACATCAGCAAGTTGCGTTCCTTCAATGTCTTGCATATAGCGTTTTTTCGAGTCATCCAAACCTTCACGTTTGGTGGTGATTAGACCACGCGAATCCGCAACAATGATATTTTCTTTTTTCGCGCCCAATGCACATAACAGGTCTAAACAAGACAGTGCGGCTGCACCTGCACCTGAAGCAACGATTTTGATTTCTTCAATTTTCTTGCCGTTAAGTAACAAGGCATTGAGTAGGGCAGAACCTACAATGATTGACGTACCGTGTTGGTCATCGTGGAACACAGGAATATTCATGCGTTCACGAAGTTTTTGCTCAATGTAGAAACATTCTGGCGCCTTGATGTCTTCAAGGTTGATACCACCAAAAGTTGGTTCTAATGCTGCAACAATATCTACAATTTTGTCTGGATCATTTTCAGCAATTTCGATGTCAAATACATCGACACCAGCAAACTTTTTAAAGAGTACGCCTTTACCTTCCATCACAGGTTTAGACGCCAAAGGACCGATATTACCTAAACCTAATACTGCTGTACCGTTACTAACGACAGCAACCAAGTTACCGCGAGCGGTATAAAGTGCAGCTGTTGAAGGATCACGTTCAATCTCTAAACATGGTGCTGCGACACCTGGTGAGTAAGCGAGCGCTAAGTCACGTTGGTTGACCAGCTGCTTACTTGGAGTAACGCTGATTTTTCCTGGTGTTGGAAATTCGTGATAGTAAAGTGCCTGCTGTTTTAATGATTGATCGTCCATCTGAATCTCGTGTGTGACAAGTTGGCCAGCGATGCTGGTGGTTTTTTTATGAATCTTATCGAATATACCATTACTTGCCCCCTTAGCACAGACGTCACTGTTTATTTTTAGAACAAACTTAGAGCTTTTGGGTCTAGTTTCAGATTAAGGAGCGATAAGCGCGCGATACTAAATTGGCTTTTAGAAATTGGGTCGCTTCACTTTCAGGCAAAGGCCTAGAGAATAAATATCCCTGAGCAATATCACAATTTAAATTCTGCAAATATTGCAGTTGTTGCTCAGTTTCAATCCCCTCAGCCACCACGCTCATGCCCATGGCTTTGCCCATAGCAATCATGGCACTAACAATGGCTTCTTGTTTGGTATTTCCAATTTTAGAAACAAAGCTACGGTCTATTTTTAAACTGTCAATTGGGAAGTCTGTTAAGTAAGAAAGTGAAGAATAGCCTGTACCAAAATCATCTAAGGCGATATGAATATCACGTTGTTTAATTTCATCTAATAAAGACTTCACGGTTGTGGAGTTTTCCACTAAAGAGGATTCGGTAATTTCTAATTCTAAGCTTGCACCTGAAATTTGATAGGTATTAATCGCATCATCTAAATCTTGCAGCAATTGACCACGTTGCAGTTGTTGTGCAACTACATTAACCGATACTTGGATATGATCAAAACCTAACAGATTCCATTCACGAATTTGCTTGGCAGTTTGTTGAATTACAACCCGACCAATATCGGAAATTAAACTGGTTTGTTCTGCAATAGGAATAAATAGGTTGGGTGGAATAATGCCTTTGGTTGGATGCTGCCAGCGCACCAATGCTTCAAACCCGATCACCTGATAATTATGGAAATCAATTTTAGGTTGATAATATACAATTAATTCATCATTTTTAATGGCTTGGCGTAAGTCACGCTCTAAATGTACATCCTGCTCTAGCAGTTTGGTGTTGTCTAAAGTGTAATATTTAATGGTATTGCCACCTAAACGCTTAGCCTCAGACAAGGCTTGTTCAGCACAATTATTTAGATAATCCAACTGGCGTCCATGTTCAGGATAGAGGGAAACCCCCATCGATAGGGTAATAATATGTTCTTGTCCCTGTACATTAAACGGCAAATTAAAGGCTTTGGTGATACGTTCACAGTGCTCTTCGATTGAAGGGCGAATATGAGAAATTTCATAAACAATTGCAAAATCATCGCCATTTAAGTGTGCAACAAACAGCGCTTCGGCATTGGTGATACGTAAACGCTGCGCCACTTGGCGGAGTAATTCATCGCCACCATTATTGCTTAAATATTCGTTTAAAGGTCTGAAACGGTCAATATTGAGTCGAATGACCGCCAATTGCTGCAATGAATCTTGCTGTGAAATAAGATATTGATGTAGTTGATAATTATAATAAAAACGATTGGGGAGATCGGTCAGCGCATCATAATTTTCTAAATAGGATAAACGCTGTTCTTGTAGTTTATGTTCGGTTAAATCAGACACAATTCCAATATAATTAATAATACGGTTTTGCTCATCTTTGACTGCATTGATATGCATACGAACTTCTAATTCTTTTCCTGAGCGGAATTTTATATTCCTTTCAGTATGATATTCACCCTTGCTGAGTAATTGTTGAACAATTTCCTCTTGTGTCATGCGTGGATTTGCTTTGTTGGATTTGACTAAATCAAACAGATATTTACCTATAATATGGTCACGTTGAAATCCACTCATTTGTGCATAGAATGGATTGCTTTCAATATAGCGCAGGTTTTCATCTAAAATAAAAATACCTTCAGCTGCTTGTTCAAGTACGCTAGCAGTGAGTTTTAAGCGTTCTTGTGCAATCCGTTCTTGGTGAATGTCACGGCGAACCCCGACCATGCGTAAAGGTTTATTGGTGACAGGATCACGCTCAATTACCCGCCCAATATCTTGCACCCAATACCATTGACCTGAATTATGTTGAATGCGATAAGTGGCTTGATAGCGTTCTGTCTGACCACGTAAATGCTCTTTCATGGTTTGATGAAGGTGTGCAATATCATCACGGTGAATTAATTGCTGTAATTTATTCAGATGCTTTTTGGAATTTTTTAAACGAGTTTGCTGTGAGCCAGTGCCAAAGACAATGCTTCTTTCTCGGATATTCCAGTCCCACGCTTTAATACCTGCGGCTTCATGTGCCAAAATTAAACTATGTTGTTGATTGATTAAGTGTAGATGGGTTTGTTCTAAGTCAAAGGTACGTTCTCTAATTTTTTGTTCCAGCATTTGATTGTTAAATTGCAGTTGTAATTCAATATCTTTAGATTTGTTCATTTCCACTTGCAATTGTTGGCGGAGTTGATCTGTCCAGCCGACTTGTTGCTCTGCGGCTTTTTTGAGTTGGTCGTTCTTAAAATAGACGCTCGATAAACGACGATGCATGTGCATTGAAGTATTGGCACAAATCAGTAAGGTAATTAAGGCAAAATTTGTCGCGAGAAAAAAGAAAGCGGAAGTTTCGGAGTGAACTAAAAACTGTGCGGCAATATAGGGTGTGATCACTGGAATGAATACCCAGCAAAAATAACTCAAGCGCTGCGTTAAAAAGGTGAGGGCAAAGGTTTGACTCACAATAATTAATAAGGTCGCTAAAATAATCGCTTCATAGTTGCTCAGTTCAGGGTTTTGCTGAGGTAAAAAGTAATACAGTAAACTTACCCCAACCGCGATTGCTGTTCCGATCAAGAAACACACCAATTTTAACCAACGATGTGCTTGTTGGAGTTGATATTGTCCCACTTTAAAGTGAATTGCTGTGAGCAGTAAACACGAACCAATGGTCAGTTCAGTGAGAATAAACCAGATATTGAAGTAAGGTGATGAATGTGAGAAAGAAATTTGATAAATAAAAAACACATACAGGCAAACAATCAGGATGCTGACCAAAAAGAATCGAATAAGCCGAATGGTATTGGTGATTTGCGCAGCATCTAAGTATTGCTGCAACAATTCATCTTGAGCGTCTGACATACTTCCCCAAAATCTAGTTAAATGATTCCATCATTTATATTTTTAAATAACATCACTTTCATGCATAAAATATTGCTGTTTTGTGTTTAAATTTTATGCAAATTTTTTAATATATTGTTCGAGATTAATCCTGTACTTTATAAATTGCAATGTTATTGGCAATCGATTTCTGTAAAAACGGATAAATTACTCGGCCAAGCGATAATTTAAGAGAGCTAAAGCAACCACAGGTGCGGTTTCAGTGCGTAATACCCGAGTACCAATACACCAGTTTTGAAAGCCAACCGCATTGGCAGCGCTAATTTCTGTTTCGCTTAAACCACCTTCAGGCCCAATTAATAAAGCCAAATCTTTACTGACATTGTTTAGCACATCTACTTGATCTTTATTCGGTGCTAACACTAATTTGGTGGTAGGAAGGTCACTATTCAGCCAGTCCTCTAAACGTAGTGGGGCTAAAATTTTCGGTACGATATTCATGCCACATTGTTCACAGGCTGCAATGGCAATGCCTTGCCAATGATCTAATTTTTTTTGATCGCGGTCATATTTTAAGCGCATTTCACAGCGTTCAGAGGTGAGCAACTGAATGTTAGTCACGCCAAGCTCTACCGCTTTTTGAATCGCATAATCCATACGATCGCCTTTGCTCATTACTTGTCCTAATAAGGCGCTAAAGCTTGGGATGCGATTGTCTGGATTAAAACTTTTAATCTGCACTTGCGCTGTTTTTTTGGTAACTTCAACCAGTTCCACTTCATATTCACCACCTTGCCCATTGAACAAGGTGGCGGTTTCACCGACTTGTGCGCGTAGTACTTTCACCCAGTGATGAAATACTGTTTCAGTCAGTTCAACTTGCGTATCTACTGCTAATTCAGCCTCAATATAAAAACGGGGCATAGGGATTACTCGTTCAAGTCAATAAATATGAAAAATACAGCTTAAGCCAAACCAAGATCTGTCACTAATTGACGAGTCGGTTCGGTGTTGTTCATGGTGTAAAAATGCAAACTTGGTGCACCACCTGCAATCAGGCGTTCGCACAGTTTAATAATCACTTCATGACCAAAGGCTTTGATTGAAGCTGTGTCATCACCATAGGTTGCTAATTGCTTACGAATCCAGCGTGGAATTTCTGCACCTGTACCATCTGCAAAGCGAATTAAATTGCTGGCATTGGTAATCGGCATAATGCCAGGCGCAACAGGAATATTCACACCTTGCTTTTGAATACGTTCTACAAAGTAAAAGTACGCATCTGGATTAAAAAAGAACTGGGTGATGGCAGCATTGGCACCAGCATTTACTTTGGTGACAAAGTTTTTAATGTCTTGATCAAAGTGGTCTGCTTGTGGATGCATTTCAGGATAAGCCGCAACTTCAATGTGAAAATGATCACCTGAATGTTCACGAATAAAACGCACCAAGTCAGACGCATACGGCAATTCGCCTAAACCAACTTGACCTGAAGGTAAATCACCACGCAAAGCCACAATGCGGTCAATGCCTTGTGCTTTATAAATATCAAGCAATTCAGCAATACGCGCTTTGTCATCACCAATACAAGACAGGTGCGGCGCTACAGGTGTGCCTTTGCCATTGAAGTCGCTAATGGTCGATAAAGTACGTTCACGAGTAGAACCACCTGCACCATAAGTGATAGAAAAAAACTCTGGATTTAAAAGTTGTAATTCTTGATGCACAACTTTGAGTTTTTCTGCACCTACATCGGTTTTAGATGGGAAAAATTCAAATGAAATAGGAACTTGTTTGGTCATGATTAAATCCTTGCTATAAATACTTATTTATATTTTTTCACCTCTCCTAAATCCTCTCTTGCGCTGGGTTTAAAAGCAGTGCTTTAAACTTGCTCAGGAGAGGACTTACCCTCGAATACATTCATTAAACAATGAATCATTCCCTCTCCCTATGAGAGAGGGTTAGGGAGAAGGATTAAAAACTTAGTATTTATAAGCATCCGATTTAAACGGACCTTCAACAGCTACACCTAAGTAGTCCGCTTGTACTTGAGTCAATTGTGTTAATACACCACCAAAACCAGCAACCATTGCAGCAGCAACTTCTTCGTCTAGTTTTTTCGGTAAGATTTCAACACGAATTGCCGCTTGTTTTTGATCGGCAGGAAGATCGGCAAATTTCTCTGCAAATAAGTGCATTTGTGCCAATACTTGGTTAGCAAATGAACCATCCATAATACGTGATGGGTGACCTGTTGCGTTACCCAAGTTCACTAAACGACCTTCAGAAAGCAAGATTAAATAATCGTTTTCGTTTTCTGAACGATACACTTGGTGTACTTGTGGCTTCACTTCAACCCACTTATAACCACGTAAGTAGTTGGTGTCGATTTCAGTATCGAAGTGACCAATGTTGCATACAACAGCGCCTGCTTTAAGTGTATCTAGCATTGCTGCGTCACACACGTGATAGTTACCTGTTGTAGTCACAATCAAGTCAGTATTTTCTAAAAGCTCTAGGTTCACGTCTGCTTTATTGCCTGTTTGTACGCCATTCTTGTACGGAGATACAACTTCGTAACCATCCATACATGCTTGCATTGCACAAATTGGGTCAATTTCAGAAACACGAACAATCATGCCTTCTTGACGTAAAGATTGTGCAGAACCTTTACCTACATCACCATAACCAATAACCAATGCACGACGACCAGACAATAACATGTCTGTACCACGTTTAATCGCATCGTTGAGTGAGTGACGGCAACCGTATTTATTGTCGTTTTTAGATTTAGTCACAGAGTCGTTGACGTTAATTGCAGGCACTTTTAAAGAACCATCTTTCCACATTTCAATTAGACGTTGTACGCCCGTAGTGGTTTCTTCAGTAATGCCGTGAATGCGCTCTAATAATGCAGGATATTTTTCGTGAACAAGTGCAGTTAAGTCACCGCCATCGTCCAAAATCATGTTGGCATCCCATGGTGTGCCATTTACATTAATTTGTTGTTCAAGACACCATACATATTCTTCTTCAGTTTCGCCTTTCCAAGCAAAAACAGGCACACCTGAAGCAGCAATTGCTGCAGCAGCGTGGTCTTGAGTAGAGAAGATGTTACAAGAAGTCCAACGAACTTCTGCGCCCAATTCAACTAGCGTTTCAATTAAAACAGCAGTTTGAATGGTCATGTGGATACAGCCGAGAATTTTCGCGCCTGCAAGAGGTTTTGCAGCTGAGTAGCGCTTACGCAAACCCATAAGGGCTGGCATTTCTGCTTCTGCAAGTTTGATTTCTTTACGACCAAAATCAGCTAGTGTGATATCGGCAACTTTATAATCTGTAAATGAAGCATTAACCGCGTTCATCACGATCTCCTTATAAAAAACAATTGATCATTCAGTTCGCGGATGCCGTTTCTTGCATAGCAAACGCATTGCTATGCTGGTCGAGCCTGGCGATTTTACGTTTCGTGCCTGTAAAACGTCGCAGCATCCCTCGACTAGCGCGATATTGTACTTGGAAATTGATTCAGTTCCAATCATGTTTTGTTTATTATCACTACAAACATATTTTTGAGATTGAATGATGGCTTTAGAGCTTCCTCAAGAGTTGGCAAATTTAGAAGCCAACGGCGGGATTTACGCAGTGTGGATGTTGCTACGACACTTAGGAATTGATGCCGATATTCAACAATTGATTGAAGTGTGTGGTTATACGCCAGAGCAGGGCACAACCACAATTGGCTTGGCTGTTGGACTGAAAAAGTTTGGCTTTAATGTGCAGTTTTATACTGACCCTGACCCAGATTTACAAGATGCAGAAAAGTTAAGTTATGCCGAAGCTAAACAGCTTAAATTGCCTGTATTGGCGGCAATCGGCTATCAGCAAATTCAGCACGCATTTGATGAAAATAAATTTATAATTGTCTATTACGACACTTTAGAAGGCGTGGGCAATCACTCATTGCTATATTCAATTGATGATGCTGAAATTTGTTTCTTTGACAGTTTTGAGCCGATGCCTGCGGCTGTGTTTGAACAACAGCGTCAGCAAGAGGGCATTTGCAGACAAGTAATTGTGGTCGAAGTCTAAGTGTTATTCAAAGTCTAAGCTTTATTCAATGACGATTCGAGTCATGCAAAAAATTGTCTAGCCCATCAATTGATTGGCTAGACAAAGGGATTACTCCGCTGCGTCTGCTTTTTGTGTCCAATATTCAGCTTTATTTTCGTCAGCATCTACACCCAAAGCATTTGCATAAATAAAAGCAAGGTCACGCATGGCTTGTACTTCGCCCAATTCTGCTGCTTGCTGTACCAATGCCACAGAGCGAGCGACATCTTGTTCAACCACATCACCACGACGGTAGTAGCCTGCCAACTCTAAAATAGCGGCAGGGTGTTGTGCATCACTGGCTTTTTTGAGCCAGACAAAAGCATCTTCAAAATGTTGTTTGGCATCTTCAGGGTCATCTTCTAGAACATCTTTGGCATATACGGTATAGCCTTCACCAAGCCAATACATGGCTTCGATATGTCCGTTTGCGGCAGCTTTGAGCGCCCATTGTTCGGCAAGTTCAATATCTTCATTAAAATCGCTTTGCATATACAGCACCGCCATTTCAAATTGGGCATCGGCTTGTCCTGCAATGGCGCGGTTCATTAGCGCAGGGGAGATTGAAACAGATTCTGACATAATGTCATCCAGCAAAATTACAACATAAGATTGTGCGATAGCCTAAAAGGTCTGCTGGGAAAAAGCCATCTTCGGTGTGATTTTTTTAAAAAATTAGGGTTAATTGATCATGCGTTTATGCAGACAATAACAAAAAATCACTTGAGCCATATCGTCAAGTTTCAATATGCTGAATGTTAAACATGGTCATAATGAGAACAATAAGATGGCAAATTTTTTAACTGCTGAACAAGCAAAAGTTTATTCAGATCATGCCAAGCTAGATATTGAATTATATAAGCAGCGTTTGGCGTCTTTAATCGAAGAGAATGCCAAGCAGGGCAATACCGCAGTTTTTACTGTGCTGCCAAAACATTTACCTTTAGAAGATATTCGAAATTTATCGGCACAGCTGACTGATTTGGGTTATCAGGTGCGCTTTGAGTTAAATGAGTTCTTTTATAGCTTTAATGTGTATTGGATTTAAAACTCAACTCTACCGACATTTCACCAAATAGTTTTAGTGAAATGTCGAGCGTTTATATTTTTTGATTTAGATTGCGTTTAAGTATTTGCAGTATGTTCTGCCAAAACTTCCAACGCTGCGCGAAAAGCTTCCTGAGTTGCAGGTGCGCCACAATAAGGCAAGCTGTGTAACAAGACTTCCTGAATTTCTTCGACACTTGCCCCGTTATTTAGCGCACCACGAATATGTCCTTTAAGCTCTGTCGGGCTTTTTAAAGCAGTTAAAAAGGCGATAGTAATTAAGGAACGATATTTGCGTGGTAACACACCTTCACGTTGCCAAGTTGAACCCCATGCATGTTCATTAATCCAGTCCTGCAAAGGTTGGGTAAATGGTACAGTGTTGTCCTGTGCGCGTTTTACAAAGCTTTCGCCCATGACTTCAGTGCGAACTTTTAAGCCATTGTCATAGTCTTGTTGTGACATTTTACTATCCCTGTTTTATTGTTTGAGCTCGGTGTATAGATTAAGTGCATAGATTAACAATTTATGGCGATGACACCATGCGCACTTGGTCGTAGACCATCAAAAAATATTCACATCTATCTATTTTTAATATATCCACAAGGTATAAAAAACCCCGAACATAAAGTCGGGGCTGTTTTAGCTTTATCGCAAATTTTGAAATAAGCGAGTGTTAAGCTTCAATGGTTTGCACGCTAATTTTTTTAGCAGGGTCGGCTTTACGACGTACTGTTGGTACAGGTTCACCATAATATTGACGGTCTGCAAAATAACTTGAACGTACCATTGGCGCAGCCCAAATATTTTTAAAACCTAACTTTTGACCATGCGCTGTATAACGCTCAAATTCTTCAGGTGTTACAAAGCGGTCAATTGGCGCATGTTCTTTAGATGGCTGTAAATATTGACCAATGGTCACATAATCTACATCGTGCGCTTTAAGATCATCTAACAGTGCAATAACTTCTTCTTCAGATTCTCCAATACCTACCATCAAACCGCATTTGGTTGGAATATCTGGGCAATATTCTTTAAACATTTTCAGCAAGTTCAAAGAGTGCTGATAGTCTGAACCCGGACGCATGGCTTTATATAAGCGTGGCACAGTTTCAATGTTGTGGTTAAAAACATCTGGCGGACATTCGGTCATAATGCGTAGTGCAATATCCATACGACCACGGAAGTCTGGCACCAAAATTTCTAACAACGTATTTGGGCTTAAAGAGCGGGCTTCTTTAATACAATCGACAAAATGTTGTGCACCACCATCTAACAAGTCATCACGGTCTACAGAGGTGATCACGGCATATTTTAAGCCTAAGTTGGCAATGGTTTCTGCCATGTGACGAGGTTCTTCAGGATCTAGTGCATTTGGACGACCATGCGCAACATCACAGAACGGGCAGCGACGGGTACAAATATCACCCATGATCATAAAGGTTGCTGTACCACCACCAAAGCATTCTGGAAGGTTTGGACAAGCGGCTTCTTCACAAACGGTGTGCAATTTTTGCTGACGCAAAGTGGTTTTAATACGTTGAACTTCTTCTGGTGCCGTCATTTTGACCCGAATCCAGTCAGGTTTACGAGGCGTTTCAACCGTAGGAACAACTTTTACAGGAATACGTGCGACT
The DNA here is from genome assembly GCF_017498585.1 of Acinetobacter towneri. Classification (NCBI taxonomy): domain Bacteria; kingdom Pseudomonadati; phylum Pseudomonadota; class Gammaproteobacteria; order Moraxellales; family Moraxellaceae; genus Acinetobacter; species Acinetobacter towneri. Next base: position 2,216,271 of record NZ_CP071766.1, on the reverse strand, counting down.
TTTTCAGCACCACGAAGTTTGACACCCTGTTCTGGTTTACGGTTTGCAGACATATTCAACTTTTCCACTGTTTTTGAAAGGGGAGAGATTTAGTGTAGGCTAGATTTTACGTGAAATAGAGTCTGATTAAACCGAATCTAAGTGCAAAAGTAAAATGTCACCTTAACTTCATCATAAGACGGTTATTATAACGAAATTGTGCTTAAATTGGGTAAAAACGATATTCATATAAAAAATGTGGTTATCACGTAATATATGCACAGTAAATACAGAAAATTCAAAAGATTTACGTCATAATATAGCCCATTGAAAAGACAGATTTAAAGAAAAGGAGCGTTGAATGCCACGTAAAAAAGAGGTCGTTAGTGGAACTTTCGTGAAGTACGATGCGGTTGTTCTCGGTTCAGGCCCTGCGGGTGAAGGCGCGGCAATGAAACTTGCCAAATCAGGTAAGCGTGTTGCGATTGTAGATGTTCGTGAGCAGCTTGGCGGTAACTGTACCCATGTGGGTACCATTCCAAGTAAAGCATTGCGTCAGACAGTGTCGAATATTATCCGTTATCGCCGTGACCCAATGTTTAAAAAAATGGGCGATTGGCGTCAGTTCACCATGAAGCAAGTGTTGCAAAGTGCGCATAAAGTTATTCAGCAGCAAGTTGAAACGCACTCTCGCTTTTATGACCGTAATGAAATTGCGATTTATCATGGTCGTGCTTATATCCAAGATAAAAATACGGTCTTGGTATTTGGTGCAGATGGCATTAAAGAAACCATTATGTGTCAGCAAATTGTGATAGCGACAGGTAGCCGTCCATATCGTCCAGAAATGTTGGATTTCAACCATCCACGTGTATTTGATTCAGACAAAATTTTGGATTTGGATTTCTCGATTCAAAAAATTATTATTTATGGCGCGGGTGTGATTGGTTGTGAATATGCATCCATCTTCATTGGTTTAGATCATAAAGTTGATTTGATTAATACTCAGCACAAATTGCTCAGCTATTTGGATGATGAAATTTCAGATGCCTTGTCATATCACTTGCGTGCGCAAGGGGTGCTGATTCGCCACAATGAGCAAATTGATCATTTAGAAACTTTTGATGATCACGTGGTTTTATATTTGCAAAGTGGCAAGAAAATCAAAGCCGATGCGATTTTGTGGTGTAACGGACGTTCAGGTAATACTGATGGTTTAGGTTTAGAAAACGTAGAACTTAAACCAAACAGCCGTGGTCAATTAACGGTGAATGATCAATATCAAACCGAAGTAGAGAATATTTATGCTGCGGGCGATGTGATTGGTTGGCCTTCGTTGGCATCTGCTGCCTATGACCAAGGTCGTTGCGCGGGTGCAAATATGAGCGGCGAAGAAAATGTTGCGCCTGTGACCGATATTCCAACAGGTATTTATACCATTCCAGAAATTTCTTCGATTGGTAAAACTGAGCAGGAATTGACGGAAGAAAAAATTCCTTATGAAGTTGGTCAGGCATCTTTCCGTCATTTAGCGCGTGCGCAAATTACGGGTGATACAGTGGGTGAATTGAAGATTTTATTCCACCGTGACACTTTAGAAGTATTGGGTGTGCATTGCTTTGGTAATAATGCGGCAGAAATTATCCACATTGGTCAGGCGGTGATGAACAGCCCGAACAATACCATTAAGTATTTTGTGGAAACCACATTCAACTATCCAACCATGGCGGAAGCGTATCGTGTGGCGACCTTGAATGGGATGAATCGTTTGTTTTAAGTGATTCTGCTGACTGTAAAATAGAAAATTTAAAACACCCCATAAGATCATTCTTGTGGGGTATTTTTTTATTGACTTGCTGTAAGGAAATTTATGCATTGAGGGAAAGTTGATTTGTGGAACATTGAGCGTTAAATATCAATTATGACTGATGCCGCACTGCGTGGCGTTTCGCCATGAAAGACAGCTTCAATATTGTTACCATCAGGATCAAGTACATAAGCTGCATAATAACCAGGATGATAAGCACGTTCATCAGGTTTGCCATTGCACTTGCCGCCATGTGCCAATGCTGCAAGATAGAAAGCATTGACCATTTCACGATTTTTAGCTTGAAAGGCGAGATGATGACGCCCAGTGAGTATGCCTTGTGCGGCAGGACTTTTTACTGAGGAGATAAAAAGTTCATCTGCCCAAAAGTGATCCTTGGCTGTTCCCATAACTGGAATATCCAACACTGCCAAGATGGCGGTATAAAATGCTCGACTTGCTTCAAGGTCACTCACCACAAGATGAATATGGTCAATCAGTCTTCCACGATGCAATTGAATCTGCATAAGACGCTCCATGTCTAAAGCGGAATTTTGAATAGCAAAATAGACTTAATATTTTAGAGATTGGGTTTTAATGCGCACAAAACGCCTGATTAAAATATTCGAATAGTTGTGGCGTTTGCATCCATAAAAAGATCGATAAGCCAAAAAGGGCAGTGATGGCAAGTGTGAGCAATACTTTAAAATTCAATAAAGAATTAATCATGAATGACGTGCTCCTCATCTACCCAAAAATGGACCAAGACCGCAAACGCACTTAAAGCAATAGAAACAATCCAGATTGCATTATAGTTACCTGTCAGATCGTGATTTAAACCGCCAAGCCATCCACCAAAAAATGAGCCGACTTGGTGTGTGAAAAACACAATGCCGCTGAGCATGGTCAGGTACTTAATCCCAAACATATTTGCCACAATACCATTGGTCAAAGGCACTGTAGATAACCACAATAAACCCATAATGATCCCGAATGCATAAATTGTCCAGATGCTTAAAGGCAGGATTAAAAAGGCGATAATGGCAATGCCGCGTAGTCCGTAAAGCCACATTAGCAAATGCGGTTTGGAATAGCGACCGCCTAACCAACCCGCCGTATAGGTGCCTACAATATTAAATAAGCCCACGAGTGCTAGAAAAACTGTGCCTGTGGTTGCATTAAAGCCATGATCAATTAAGTAGCTAGGTAAGTGAATCCCAATAAAAACCACTTGAAAGCCACAGACAAAAAAGCCCAAAGCTAAAAACCAAAAGGGTTTATGATTTTTGGCAATCACCAAAACCTGCTTAAAGCCTAAAGCGGGTTGGCTGACTGAACTTGCATTAGGGTTTTGATACATGGGTGCTTTGAGCATCCATGCCAAAGGAACAATCCAGGCAATTAAAATTGCACTGACAATTAATGCGCCCGACCAGCCCACATTTTGTAATAACAATAAGGTCGATGGCAACATAATAAATTGCCCAAACGAGCCTGCAGCACTGGCAATACCCATTGCAAGGCTACGCTTTTCTGGTGGAGCTGCACGACCCACTGCAGAAAGTAATACTGGGAATGATGTCGCAGAAAGAGCCAATCCTAAAATTAAACCCACACTTAAATTTAGCAATAACCCAGTCGAGCTGACGGCCATGAGCAATAAGCCGAGTGCATACAGTGCACCACCAACTGCAACTACAATTTTACTGCCGTATTTGTCTGCAAAAGCACCTGTGATGGGTTGGACTGCACCCCAAATCAGGTTTTGCATGGCAATGGCTAAACTAAAGACATTATGTCCCCAGCCAAATTCATGGCTCATAGGCACCAAATACAAACCAAATGCATGCCGAACCCCAAGCGATAATGCCAAAATAATGGCGCTTCCAATTAACATATAAATTAGAGGTTTGGAAAATTGAGCATTCGACATAAGGCATCCACGTATGGCTAACAGCTTGTTATGGTAATCGATTCAGCTCAAGAGCGCGATAAAATAAAATTCATCAAATGATAAAATTGAGTTATCAAGATAGAAGCGATTGCTTTAATTAAATAGTGTAAGAAAAAATAAGACGACCGTAGCCGTCTTAAATTTAGTTGAAAGTGGAAAAGTAAAATTAGAGCTTAAAAGCGCATCCCAAAACCTGCATATGCAATGATCGGATTCACTTCAATATCGGCTTTGGAGTGAATGAGTTCGCCGTGTTTAGCATCGGTCACAGTAATGGTGGTTTCGTTTTTAAGATGTGCATAAGATACAGAACCGACCGCAAACCATTTTTCATTAAAGTCGTAGGTAAAACCGACAGTGGCAACGGGCGCAAAGGCATCGGTGGCATCTAATTCAACTTTAGGATTGGCTGCACTTGGTGTGCCTTCTAAAGATGCGCCCGCTTTTCCTTCTTTAATATTGGCAATCATGTGACCTGCGGCAATCAGATCTTGTTCAGTGCGTGGGTTAATTTCTAATTCATTAAAATAAGCATACATTAACCCGACACCGACATAAGGACGGAATTTATTTACACCTGTTTTGCCAAAATGGTATTGAAACTCAAATGCAGGTGTCCAAGCACGGGCAGAAGCAGCAGGGCCATGTGCTGCTAAATCGGTAATGAGAATATCATTTTGTAATTCTAGCTCACCCAACGCACCGCCTAATGGACGTGCAATTGCGGAGAAGGGAGCATAAATTTTCCCTTTGCCTTGCAAATCAACTTTAGGTGGAATACCGCCTTTAACTTCAAAGGAAATATTATCGGTAAAGAAATAGTTGCTGATAATACCCAGTGTGGTGACATCATCTGCTTCTAAACCTGTGCCGGGATTATCCCATTGCTCCAAACCTGAAATTGTGGCTTGTCCACTCATGTTGGCAGGTACGGTAGGCAGTAAATTTAATGCTCCGCTTAATAATACGGGTGGCTCAAAACCGTCACGTAAATTATCTCTTACAGTTTGAGATTGAACCTCACCGACATCGGCTGTGTAGCCGTTGTGAATGGCTGTATTGACCCGAAAAGGTTGTGCTTTGCCTTGCGGCATAACGTGCAATGCTCCCACCGAGACAGAAAAGCGTTTAAAACCATCACCATCTTTTAAACTAAAATAAGGTGAGTTGGCATAACTGATGACTGGCAAACTACTCAGTGCCAAACAGCATAGTGTTTTTTTCATTGTGGAACTCCATGTCCAATTTTGCTTGTTGTTATTTACGGCATTGTTATGCAAGGCATTATGAAATGGACTGGAAAAATAAAACTGTTGTTTTTACAAGATATTTTTTTAAACTTTTGTGAATAACTGGAAAAGTGTGCAGGTGTTTTGTTAAATCCAAAACTGTTGAATACGTGAAAATGCTTGTTTTATTGGATGGCTTTAAAGTTCTATTGGTTTGAAATAAAAAGATTTTATAGAAATTGTATGCGTTGAAATTAATAAAAAAGACCAGTCGGAACTGATCTTTTTGACATACGGGTTAAATTTTTAGCCAATGACAGATTTTGGCTGCAAACACGTTATGCAGTAAAGCGTGATAAATCTTCATCAGGGCGGGCAGTCAGCACTTCCAAGCCATCTTTGGTGACCAAAATGGTGTGTTCAAACTGTGCCGATAATTTGTGGTCTTTGGTCACCACTGTCCATTTATCGCCAAGTAATTTGGTTTGCCATACGCCTGCATTGACCATTGGTTCAATGGTAAAAGTCATACCTTCTTCTAAAATCATGCCTGTGTTGGCTTGACCATAGTGCAATACTTGTGGCTCATCGTGGAAGGTCGTCCCAATACCATGACCGCAATATTCACGCACGACACTAAAGCGTTCAGATTCAACATATTTTTGAATCGCATGACCAATATCACCAATGGTTGAACCGGGTTTAACGGTTGCCATACCGCGATACATCGCTTCTTGGGCAACTTTGCATAAACGATTGGCTAAAATGGAAGTTTCACCACCCACGATATACATCATATTGGTATCGCCGTGGAAACCATCTTTAATGACTGTGACATCAATATTTAAAATATCGCCTTTCTTCAGCACTTTACTTTCTGACGGAATACCGTGACAAACCACATGGTTAACCGATGTGCAAATGGTGTGTTGGAATGCTGGACGACCCGGAGCAGCACCATAACCTAAGCAGGCAGGAATAGCTTGTTGTTGATTGACAATATAGTCATGGCAAATCGTATCCAGTTCGAGCGTAGTAACGCCTGGTTTAACGTGTGCTTTGATCATCTCCAAAACTTCTGCCGCCAGTCGTCCTGCCACGCGCATTTTTTCAATATCTTCTGCGGTTTTGATGAGTCGACGAGGTGCTTGATAAGTTGTGTTCATGATCTTTAAAAACTTTTGGAAATTTGTGTGTGACTATGGTATAAATAGCCGCCCATTTTATCAAATGCTTTTTATGAATATGTTTCAAAGAGCTTGGTAAAAGGGAAATTAAAAATCCGCACATATATCGTCACATTACTCTGGGTGCCCTTTGGGGTGGAGAATGCGGATATATGGAGGCCTAACCCAAACATTTAAGGTAAAGAAAATGGCAGATTACAACGTAAGCATGCGCGACCTTCTTCAAGCTGGCGCACACTTTGGTCACCAAACACGTTTCTGGAACCCAAAGATGCGTCAATACATCTTTGGTGCGCGTAACAAAATTCACATCATCAACCTTGAACACACTGTTCCTGCGTTAAATGATGCTTTGAACTTTGCAAACCAATTGGCTAGCAAAAAGAACAAAGTTTTGTTCGTTGGTACAAAACGTGCTGCTTCTGCAATCATCCGTGAACAAGCTCAACGCGCTGGTCAACCGTATGTAGATCACCGTTGGTTAGGTGGTATGTTGACGAACTGGAAAACACTTCGCCAATCTATCAGCCGTTTAAAAGATCTTCAAGTTCAGTCTACTGACGGTACTTTTGCTAAGCTTACTAAACGTGAAGCTTTAGAGCGTAGCCGTGAAATGGAAAAACTTGAGCGCGCTTTAGGCGGTGTGAAAAACATGGGTGGTTTACCTGACGCATTATTCGTAATTGACGTTGATCACGAAGCAATTGCAATTAAAGAAGCTAAAAACTTAGGTATTCCTGTAATCGGTATCGTAGATACAAACTCTAACCCAGACAACGTAGACTACGTTATTCCGGGTAACGACGATGCGATCCGTGCAGTAACACTTTACGCTTCTTCAATGGCTGATGCGATCATTGCTGGTAAAGAATACGCTCAAACTCAAGCCAATGCTCAAGCAAAAGGCGAAGAAGCTCCTGCTTCTGAGGCTTAATGCGTTTTGACGTAAGCTTGTCATTTTTGCGACATGTGATGGTGGCAAAGTAAGCGTCATGTATGCAGACGGCCCAAGAGACACCCTCTGGGCCGTTTCTGTTAAAAAAAGAATTCATTTTCTACCGATTTTAGGAGATAAACATGACTGCAGTTACAGCAAGCATGGTTAAAGAATTGCGTGATCGTACTGGTCTAGCAATGATGGAATGTAAAAAAGCATTAACAGAAGCGGGCGGTGACATCGAATTAGCGATTGACAACCTTCGTAAATCTGGTCAAGCAAAAGCTGCTAAAAAAGCAGGTAACATTGCTGCTGACGGTGCAATCACAATCGTTCAAGAAGGCAACAAAGCGATTCTTTTAGAAGTAAACTGTCAAACTGACTTCGTTGCAAAAGACGAAAACTTTGCTGGTTTCTCTGCGAAAGTTGCTGCTGCTGCTCTTGCTGCAAACGAAACTGATGCTGCTAAAATTGCTGAACTTAAACTTGAAGATGGCGCAACTGTTGAAGAAACACGTGTTGCACTTGTTCAAAAAATTGGTGAAAACATCCAAGTTCGTCGTGCACAAATCGTTGAAGGTGAAAACCTTGCTGTGTACAAGCACGGTTTAAAAATCGGTGTTGTTGTTTCTTACACAGGTGATGCTGCGACTGGTAAAGGTATTGCAATGCACGTTGCTGCATTCAACCCAGTTGCTGTTACTGCTGAACAAGTTCCTGCTGATCTTATCGCTAAAGAGAAAGAAATTGCAGAAGCGAAAGCAGTTGAATCTGGTAAGCCTGCAAACATCGTAGAGAAGATGGTAACTGGTTCAGTTGAAAAATACTTGAACGAAGTTGCGCTTGATCGTCAAATGTACGTAATTGACAACGAGAAGAAAGTTGCTGAAGTATTAAAAGCAACTGGTACAACTGTTGCTCAATTCGTTCGTTTCGAAGTAGGCGAAGGTATTGAGAAAAAAGCAGAAATGAGCTTCGCTGAAGAAGTTGCTGCTGCTCAAGCTGCTGCAAAATAATTTTTACTTAAGGTAAAATATTTTGTAAGGAAAGCCCCAATTTATTTTGGGGCTTTTTTGTGAATATAGATTTTGGCAATATGCAATCGTGGCATAAATATTGAGATGAAGATTAAAGATATTAATTTTAAATCAGTATGTTACGAATAATTGACTTAATCGTATAGGGTGGAATCAGAACAAGAAGGTTATATGGCAAATAAAAAGAATTTAAGCATCGGCGCAATTATTGTAGTGCTAATTGCTGCATTTTTTGGCATAGATTTACAGCAGTTTCAGTCTGAAACATCAAATGCACCATCTACAAGTACTGCTCGCACATCGCAAACTGAAAAAGAGCAGTTAGACGTACAGCGAGATGCGCTGCAAGATGATGCTCAGGGTGTTCAGCTGATTGAACGTGCGTTTGAGCGCAAACAGAGCGATTTACAAGTCCGTGCGAGTGGGCAGGTCATTGCAGTGTTAGCGGATGACAACGAAGGCTCACGTCATCAAAAATTTATTTTAAAACTGAATAATGGGCAAACTGTATTGGTTGCACATAATATTGATCTTGCACCACGAATTACCAATATTGCAAAAGGTGATACTGTTGAGTTTTTTGGTGAATATGAATACTCAGATAAGGGTGGGGTGATTCACTGGACGCATCATGATCCAGCAAATAAACACGTGGGCGGATGGTTAAAACATCAAGGAAGAACCTATCAATAACGGTTCTTCCGATAACGAAAATAGGATATAGCGTTTAAATGCTCATAATGCTGTTTTTACGACGTGTTTTCCAAGAGGGTAGGATTTTACCTAAATAGGCATCCATGCACCAAATTGGGCCAATGAGAAGGAATTGGAGGTCTTTGAAGAATGAAGGCTTTTTCCCTTCAACTTTGTGACCATAAAACTGCCCAATCCACGCCAAAACAAAAATTGCGATATAAAAACCCATTCCAACAGGCAAAACATAAATCAGCCATGCCATTACCAGCATTAATGCTGCCATTGCAACTGCAAGAACCAAGTCTAAACGTGCATAAAAAATAAAACTGAGCACCAGAAGTAATGTTGTTAGTAAAGCGCTGAAATGCGCCAAGATGCCGACAATCGAAAAAAAGATCGTAGGTACGCACACCCAGTGAATTAATTTATTGGTTTTATTTTGATGGCTCTCGCTGTATTCATCTAGCCACTCGCTTACTGTCTTCATGTGCTACTCCTGTAGACCGATCATCCGTTGTTATTGTTTGACTGTCTAAAATATAACTGAGAACAGTGAGGCGGTCAAAACAGTATTCATATTTTCAAAATGAAGTGGCAACAAAATTTGTGTGGATCATCTTTGTGCAGACATGCATGGGATGACTGTAAATCTTACAGGCATTAAAAAAGCCACATTGCTGTGGCTTTCAAGTCAAATGTGAAGTCGTGTAAGCGAATCTTAAGAGTTTGGACCGTCAATACGCTCAATGCTTACTTTGGCAGTACCTGCATTGGTGATGCCCAATTGTTTTGCAGCGCCATAAGAAAGATCGAGTACACGGTTGCCATGGAATGGACCACGGTCATTTACTTTAACTACAACGCTCTTACCATTGTTTTTATTGGTTACGCGAATATAGCAGTTTAGCGGCAGGCTACGGTGTGCAGCAGTCATTGCGTTCATGTCGAACGTTTCACCGCTTGCAGTTTTACGACCGTGGAATTGACGACCGTACCAAGATGCCATACCTGTTTGGCTAAATTTACGTACAGTGTTCGATGCCACTGTATTTAACTTTTCAATCACTGAAGGCTCTTCAGCAGGAATTTCAATTTTCGCTGCAATCGTTTGACGACGGATTTGGTCGCCTGAACGTTCGGTGATTGAAAGGCTATTCAAATTTGAGAAATGTGAATTAAAACTTTGTGCTTCTTTGTTGAGTACACGCGCAGCTAGGCTAGATGACTCATTATCATTGTTGAATGATGATTGCACCATTTCAGCTTGCGACTGACTTAGGGCAACAGCTGCAGAAAGTGCAAGTAAGTATTTAAGTGAACTATGCATGGTTTGAACTCCTGAAGACAGAATTTTTAACTTATTTCGCTCTTAACTGATTGAAATAGCGGTAATCCTGTCTGTAATTTCACTTTTTCGACTACATTTGACGAAGTGGATAATATTCATCCCTTACTAAAGGTGTCTAGTCTTTATACGAAAATAATGACAAAAAGTACCAAAAACTAACTCTATTTGATTAAAAAATAACCAATATTGTAACACAATGTGTAAAAAGTTTGTTCTGTGATCAAATTGTCAAAAATATTTCTTGACTTTTTTGTTTTATATTTAAATTTTTGTTTAGCGACTCGCAATTTCAGTGCCCAATAACCACAATGCAGTCGCATACATACGGCTACGGTTATAAGTCGTAATCACCTGAAAATTTGGATAGGTTATATAGTAGATATGACCATAATTTTCTTGTAATTGAATGACATTGACCAAGTCGAGGTCATCTATTTGCACAATTGGATTCATTGGCATCACGCCTTGCGATTTTAAAACCCCATAAGGTGTTGGCAGGGTCAAATCTTTGGCAATGACACTGTCAGGATTGTTGCCTGTATATCGTGCAGCAAATGCAATGGGTTGATTGCGCTGCCAGCCATGTTGTGCCAAGTAGTTTGCAATGGAGCCAATGGCATCGACTGCCGAGTTGCGTAGATCAATATGTCCGTTGCCGTCATAATCGACCCCAAATTTTGGAATATTGCTAGGCATAAACTGCGGATAACCAACAGCACCTGCATAAGAACCAACAATTGAAGAAGTTGGCACACCATCTTTATATGACCATGCGATCAGTGCCGCGAGTTCATCTTTAAAGTATTCCGCGCGACGTTCATAACCAAAGCCTAAGGTGGCAAGGGCATCACGGGTTACAAAAGAGCCCTTATTGCTTCCAAAACCTGTTTCTACACCCAGAATCCCTAAAATAATGGATTGCGGTACACCAAATTGCTGTTCAGCACGATTGAGCGTGTCCGCATATTGTTGTTTAAAGCGCACACCGCGCTGAATAGTGCTTTCTGCAAGGAAATTGGTTTTATAGTCGTACCAAGGCTTACTTTCGCCTGGGCGGTTCATGATGTTGATGATATTGGGTAAGTTTTTAGAGCCTTCCATCGCCCAATCGACTTGTGCTGCACTCAAGCCATAGGTCTGCATGGTTTTTTGTTTAAAACTGGCATAAGACGGATGATTTTGGAAATCATTGGCCTGACAAAAACTGGTGATAGAAAATGCACCAATGAGTAAAGAAAGACGTTTTAGTTTGTTATAAAAATCAAGTTTGAACATATTGAGGAAAATTCCAAATTGATGATTTACACAACTTATTTATATGCAGTAAATAAGTTGCTACTTATATATGAAGAATAAGCCGCTATTGGGGCCAAACTGCGAAAGCGAAGTAAGCGGCTAAGATAGCATTCATGCGTGACTGGTTTGCAAAAACTTATACAAAAATAGACAAAGAATGTGTAAAAAGCGCGCAGGATTTGTAACAAAATTCAATCTAGGTGCAAAAAGTTATTCTTGATTGTGCAAAAGTTGCAGACATATCCTGATATTGCATTGCATATAAAAATGCCTGATCAAAATCAGGCATTTTGCACTTAACATGCAACAAAAGGGCTTAAAACGCATTATGAGTTAAACCCACTGATATTAATGATGGAATAAGGTGTCGTGATATTCCGCTAAAACCAAGAGTTCCTCTTTGGTTAAATTTGGAATGATTTTATCCACCGCAATATGGACAGCTTTAATTACCGCTGCTGCGCCAATATCTGCTGCTTTACGCTTAATCATGCCCAAATCGAGGGTTTTGTTAAAGTCGCTCATAAAGTGGCGTACCGTCGCTTCTGCAAACTGTTTATACAGTTCACCAAAAGCAGCTTTATTTATATCTGCGCCCGATTTAATTTCCGCATAACTGTTTTTAAGGTTAGTGACCAGTCCTGCATCTAAATTCAGACCTACACGATGAGTGCCGACTGTGTCCTGAAATAAACTTCGTTCTGAAAATTCAATGGATTGTTTCACCACATCATTCGGAGATTTACCTAGTAGTTGCTTTAACAATACAGCGACTGTTGATTTGACATAGCCCGCAAGTTTTTCGGCAGTGTCGCGTTTATCGCTGGCAGGAAAACGACGTACCAACTCGGTTAAAATGGCATCAATGATTTCTTCATTAATCATTAATGCGGTTTTGTCGCGCAGTGGGTACAGCGGCTCACTTGAATTTTTTTTCTGTTGTGCAGTTTCAATCGTATTTAATAATTCTGCAGATGGAATGAATCCAAAAAATGGCATTGTTCAACCTCAATGTTGTTATTGTCGCGCTAAACGAATAGGGCGAGGCATCCATGTTAAGTCCGATACACGGCAAGGGTTAATGTCTAAACCACCACGACGTGTATAGGTTGCATATACCATCAGTTTTTCTGGTGCGAATTTTTGCCAGATGTCTGCAAACATCTGTTCCACACATTGTTCATGGAAACCATTATGCTGACGATAAGAAATAATATAAGCCAAAATACTGCGATAACAAGGTTTTTTGCCTTGATAACGGATAAAAACCGTGCCCCAGTCAGGTTGTCCTGTGACTGGACAATTGCTGCGTAATAAATGCGAGTAAAGTTGTACCTCTACATCTTCCGCTTGTTCTAAATCGAATTGCAATAAATTTGGGTCTGGATGCTGTTCTAAACGCTCAGGCGTGAGCTGATCAATGCAAATGCCCTCAGGTTGGCTAATTGCCAAATCATCAACCTTAAATAAAGTTAGCGTAACAGGTGCTTGTGCTGCAGCCGTTAAATCATGCTCAACAGTTTCAATGAAATTGGCTTCAGACTGAAAGCGAGTAAAGTTCATACTATTAAAGTAGAGCTTTAATGATTTTGATTCGATCAGGTTAGGTGATGAAGCAGGTAGTGTAATCCGACCAATCGCAACTTGCGGAATGCCTGCGGCATTCAACCACGAAATTTCAAAAACGTGCCACCAGTCTTGCCCGAGTTGAATTCCCTCGACATCTGCATATTTTTCGCGTGAATCAACACGTGAAATAGGGAATAAAATATCGGGTTGATATTCTGTAGGATAATTGGTGTCTTTACCAAGGAGAGATTGTTCAACACTCATTATTCACGCATTCCTGAACCACGAGAAAGTAAATGATAGGCAATACCATAAAGCACTGCGCAGCATAGTGTAATCACAGATAATGAAATCGTCACGTTGACATCACTATGTCCTAAAATGCCGTAACGGAAAGCATTAACCATATACACTACAGGGTTAATTAAAGAGAGATTTTGCCAAAAAGGGCTTAAGGCACTAATGGCATAGAATACACCACCTAAATAAGTCAGTGGAGTCAGTACAAAAGTTGGAATAATAGAAATATCATCAAATGATTTGGCATAAACAGCATTAATAAAACCGCCTAATGAAAATAAAAAGGACGTAATTAATACGGTATAAATGGTAACAAACCAATTGGTAATATAAAGGTCGGTAAAGAATAGACTCATGGTGGTGACAATAATACCGACCAATACGCCACGACTAACACCACCCAAAACATAGCCCCATAAAATGGCATGCAAAGGTACAGGGCTCATGATTAGTTCTTCAATGCTTTTCTGGAATTTTGCACTAAAAAAACTTGAAGATACGTTGGCATAGCTGTTGGTAATGACTGCCATCATAATTAAGCCGGGCACAATAAATTGCATATAGCTAAAGCCGCCCATTTCACCAATACGCGAACCGACCAAATTACCAAAAATCACAAAGTACAAACTCATGGTGATGGCTGGCGGGAGCAAGGTTTGAGGCCATATGCGCATAAAACGACGAACTTCTTTATGCACTAAGGTATAGAGTGCAATCCGTAGTTGGGTAAAATTCATTGCGCAGCTCCATCTAAATTCTTTTCGACCATTTTGACAAATAACTCTTCTAGACGGTTGGACTTATTGCGCATACTGCGCACGCGAATGCCTTGCGCTTCTAAAAGTTGGAATAAATCATTTAAGGTATGAGCTTTATCCATGGTGACTTCTAGGGTCACTGCATCAATTAGGTTGAAACGTACACCAATAATATCTAAATGAATGGGTTGAATCGGTTCAGCTAAATCAAAAATAAAAGATTCTTCACTTAACTGGTTTAAGAAGTTTTTCATTGAAGTGTCTTCTTTAATCACACCACGATCAATAATCGCGATACGACGACACAACATTTCCGCTTCTTCTAAATAGTGGGTGGTGAGAATGATTGAAGTGCCTTTATCATTCATTTCTGTCAAGAAATCCCACATTGAACGGCGCAGCTCAATATCTACACCTGCAGTGGGTTCATCCAAAATAAGTAGTTTCGGTTCGTGCATCATGGCACGTGCAATCATTAAACGACGCTTCATACCGCCAGACAGCATACGCGCTTGAGTGGCACGTTTATCCCACAAACCCAGTTTTTCTAAATATTCTTCGGCACGTTGTTCGGCAACTTTTTTAGGAATACCGTAATAGCCTGCTTGTGTGACCAAAATATCAAACGTCTTTTCAAACTGACCGAAGTTAAATTCTTGCGGCACAACCCCTAAGCATTGCTTGGCTTGAGATGGATGTGTATCCAAATTGTGCCCAAAAATTTCTACTGTACCTGCCGTTTTTTTGGTGAGAGAACTGATGATGCTAATGGTTGTAGATTTACCTGCACCATTGGGTCCAAGTAGGGCATAAAACTCGCCTTCAGGAACGGTCAAATTAATTCCTTTCAGTGCTTGGAAACCATTTCGATAGGTCTTTGACACGTCCCTTAACGTCAATGCATCAGTCATGAAATTCTCACTTGAGGAATAGAGCCACTATTGTGAGCGATCTGCGCCAATAAACCAAGTAAGTTAGATGGAATTCTATGTTGCAAGTTTGGAACATTGTTTAAAGCATAAGCATAAAAATACGTAACTTATATATAGTTGCTTTACCTTCAGCAATTTTTTGTTATGATGTGCAGCGCGCGCTCATAGCTCAACTGGATAGAGTACAGGTCTCCGAAGCCTGTGGCGTGGGTTCGAGTCCCGCTGAGCGCACCAGATACTTTGTTTAAACTTGTATAAACTCGTATAAACCTATTGAATATAATAGACATAACAAATAAAACCTGTATAAAGTTGTATAAACCTTTTTAAAGTTGTAACGCATTGATGCATTACAGGATGCGTTACACACCAACTTTGTACTCATCGGTGTAACGCAAAAACATGCCAAAGCAAGTAATTTCGCTTACAGACAGTAAGATCAAATCCTTTTTACGTGAATTAAAACTTAACAATCCCAACGGCTTAAATACTGATGTAAGGCTGTCAGATGGTGCGGGATTAAATCTTCTAATTCGCAAAAATGGGTCGGTAATGTGGCGATTCGACTACACACGGCCAGTCACAAAAAAAAGAAATACCATGTCCATTGGTTATTACCCTGAGATTACTTTGGCAAAAGCACGCGATTATCGTGAACAATTTAGGGCATTATTGGCAGAAGGTAAGGACCCACAAGTAGAGAGACAGGGCGTAGAAGAAAAAGAAAGACTTAAACAGCAAAATACTTTTAAAGCGGTAGCTGAGTTATATAAAAGCAAACAGCGATTGGCTGAGGCTACTGTGATACGCAATGAGCGCATCTTTGAAAAACTTTATCGAGACATTGGTAATTTGCCTATTGCTGATATCACGCCACGTGACTTGGCTAAAGTTATCGAAAAAGATGAAAACAAGGGATTCATTGAATCCGCCATGAGAATTAGATCAAAAGCATCGCAGGTATTTCGTTTTGCCGTAAAAATGGGTTTGTGTCAGCGAGATATTGCTCAAGACCTATCTGGCACCATTACACAAAGAGAAAAACAACACTATTCAGCATTAACTGATCCGTTTGACTTCGCACGATTGCTTTTTGATATTGATAACTATGAATCGCAACTTGTACACGTAAAGTTTGCGTTACAGCTGGCACCTTTGGTTTTTGTACGCATTGGAGAATTAAGAGCTGCTAAGTGGGCTGATATAGATTTTGATAATGCTACATGGTCTTACACGCCATCCAAGACTTCTGCAAAAACAGGTTTGAGCCATATTGTGCCGCTATCAACTCAAGCTGTAGCGATTTTAAAAGAAGCATATAACTTCACAAACAATTCAATTTATGTATTCCCATCACGTTCTGATAAAAACCGCCCTATTTCCAATATGTCAATTAATATGGCATTACGTCGCATGGGATACGGAAAAGAGGAAATGACAGGTCATGGCTTCCGAGCGATTGCACGCACATTGCTTGATGAAGTCTTGGAATTTCCATTGGAGCTGATTGAGCAGCAGCTTGCGCACCAAGTCCGTGATATGCACGGCAGGGCATACAACCGAACAAAGCATTTAGACAAAAGAAAAGTGATGATGCAGCGATGGTCAGATTATTGTGATGAATTAAAACTGCAATTTGAATCATCGAAAAATATTAGATATGACGAAAAAAAGCCCTCATGATACGAGGGCTTGTTTTTTATTGAAGTGAGCATAAATAGTCGACTTCCACCAGTGCTTGTATCCGCTTTCACTTACCCAGTCAGGCTCTGGAAATTGCTGAGATTCAATCATCTTGATGATAGATGCACGCGTCATACCGACCATTTTGGTGACTTCACTTGTCTTTAAAAGGCGATCTTCTTCACCATATAAGGCGTTTTCCATCCTCACACCTCACTTAAACCCACATTTACTACAAAACACACCACAGCGAACCGTGAACTTTTTACACATGAAGCAGTATTCAGTCATTGGCTGGCTCCTGTGACTCCAGTGCCGCCTTAACCCCAATTGCAATAAGCTCTTGCAAGCGCTCATAAGTGACCATGTTTTCCATTTGCTCAACAAGTTTATTGTTGATTTCAAATTGTTCGAGTAGAGCTTTTTCGGATTGGGCTTTGGCTGCTTGCCATCCAGCACGGAACGCATCCCAAAGCTCGTTAAACTCGTCTACTTGCAATTCCATTTCGCTATCTAGCGCAATATACTGCTGCAATTCTTCATCAAACTTAAAAGACCAATCTGGATTTACATTGTTTGATTCCTCAAAACATTTTCTTTGAATATCCATCACGCCACCACTTCCTCACTAAGATTCACACCAACAAGACGACCACCATCAATACAGAAATTGACTGTGTTTAAACCAAATAAGTCAGACAATAGGACGTACAGCTGATCTTCCGTAATTGTTAAGTGGTTTTTGGTTGTGACCACTGTTTTGATTTGGTCTTTTAGTAAAGCGATGGCATCAGGCTCACTAGGCTGTGGATCCTGAGCTGGTGTCGCTAAAGTAGGCTGCACTTGAATCACATTTTCTTCAGCAGTTGGTGCCGCAATAACTTCAGTATTCATTTCTTGACCATTAGTTTTTAATTGATATTTGTAGCTGCCGAATTTACCAGTGCGGATTATTTCACCCTCATTTTTCAGCTTATAAATGCCATTGGTGAATTGCTTGTCATTCAGTTGCAAAGCAGCCATCAATTCAGGCTTTGTTAAACCTGCAGGAAAGTCATGTAAGTACTGCAAAATTGCATCATGAACCTTTCCCCGTACCACAGTTGCGACTTGTTCTGCTTGTGGCTCAGTTGAAATTTCTGCTCTAGTCACACCTGACAGAAAATAAACTCCATGCTCTTCTTGCACATCGATCGTTGCTAGGATGTTTTTCACGGTCTTAATACTAAGGCGGCAAACAGTCATTAATTGGTTTGCAGACAAGCCAAGCGGATCATTCTTTAAAGCATCAATTACCTTGTCTTTTGCTTTTTCTAGAGCCGTTTGCTCATGAAAGCGTCTCATATCAGCAGCTGAATTCATTATTCTCTCCAGTTCGCTTCTTTGAATTTTGCGTTCAGAATTAGGCTGTCAATTTCACCTAAACTCACGTTGTTAAATATGTGTGTCATCTTGGTCCCGAACACTGTTAGTGTTCGGGTGATGGTTGAATATGAAAAACTCATGGTGTTAGAGCTGCTTCTTGAGCTTCATACGCTGAATTAATTTGAGCAATTTGCTGTTCAGTCATTTTCGCTGTAAATGGTTCAAAACGGGTCGCCATGACTGTATTCAACGCATCCAGGTCGCTTACATTGTTAATTTCATCAATCACAGCGGTCACAGATTCAGCAGGGAGCATTTGAGCTTCTTTAAGCTCTTTATGTTTGGCTTTGTATGCCTCACCAATTTCAGATTTGGCAGGCTCACCCAAATTAAGTGCTGCAATATCAGCACCGACCTGTTTCAAATCATCAAGTGATGTTGAGTTATCAATGCGCTGGTAATACGGTGTTAAGTCAATTTCGGTAGCAACAGACTCAACCGCCTGCTTCTTAGCCATGCGTGCTTTTAATGCTGACGAACCACTATTGGCTTTCGCTGTGCTTGTTTCTGCTGTAACAGCAGCAGGGGTAATATCAATTTCCTTGTCCTTTTCTTCCTCAGCAATTGCCATACCTTTGAGCACGTCAGGGAAGACATCACGCAAAGCATAAGAGCGTGCGCGTAACTTCATCATGCGCTTTGGATACTGCGTCCAAGGTCCTTGCTTACCTGACAAGCCAGCTTTTTTGGCATCTTCCATGCTGAACTCAGAAACGGTTGGCTCTTCGCCTTTACGTTTTACTGTGCAAATTGCCTTAGTACCATCTTCTGAAAGTTCTTCACGGATGAAGTCGAGTAAGCCTGAGCTGCGCACCAAAGCAAGCATTGCATCACCCCAGATAGAAGGGCGACCATTAATCACCGCAATGTTTTGCATTGCTTGAAGTGGCTGCAATCCGATTTCAGCACCCCATTGCATGGCAACAAGAATGTTGCCTGGCTTGCGCTGATAATCCTTTGGAACAATGTCAGAACCCGCTAAAAGGTCAGCAATCTGCATTGCTTCTTGCAAGTTATTTGGCGTTAAGAAATTAACAGCTTGGTTCGCTGGAGCTTTAACAATTGAGTTCATGGTTTTAATCCTTTGAGTTTAATTCTTTAAGTTTTTGCAGCATTTGGTGTGCAAGTTCGATTTCTTCTTCATACAGGTAAATTTCACGGCCATCATTGATATGCAGGCCGTAAATCACATCTATCTTCTCGGTTTCCACATCCCGAAAAAGATCTACCTGTACCTCCTCATCGTGTTTAGTGAACCTAGCGGAAAGTTTTTCCACTGTGATTTGACTCATACCCACCTCAACCAATCCGCAGCACGCGAGTGCTTGAAGTCTTTACAAATTGTTCGTAGATGTCTGGATGGGCTGCTTTCAGAGACTTGCTGTCCAGCGTGTTGCGTTCCTGATATTTGAATGTGGCCAAACGCTTTTCTTCAGCAATAATCATTTCTGCGTCTTGCATGTGTGTGCAGATCTGCAGCTTTAATGCATCAAGTTCGCCACTTGCTTCTTTGATCGTGGCGTTTAGGTCCTTATACTCAGCTACTAGCTGGGCAAGGTCGTCATCTGCTTGCAGCGCCTGATCAGGATTGTGTTTTGCCCAACGATGCAAGACATCATCAAATGTGGTTGGCGCTGGTGGCACGTCTGCCAGTACATGCTCGTGCCAAAACTCAGAACATTGCTCGATAAGCATTTCAAACAATTCAGGGTCGAAAGCAATTTGGTAGGTACGGAACTTTTGACCACCGATCAGCACACCTAAACCGCAAAGTGATGCACCTGTAATACCCATGTACCACTGGCATTGAGTCAGGTAATAATCAGGTACCGATTCAGTTTGCTCATCGCCCCAAAGTTTTGCCAAGTATTGGTTTGCAGTCTTGCACTCAAGGATTCGGTCTGTGGTTAGCTTTCCATTTTTAATGCGCACATTACCTGCAATTTCAGGATTAATGATTGCACGGTCGATATTGGCACGCATCCAGTCTTGTTCAGGGTGAGCGATCGTTGCATTAACACGCTGCACCTTAACGCCATTTCGTTTGGCATACTCTTTGGCAACAATGTCTTCTAAAGTGTTGCCCCAGTAAGCAGCCTCGGATTGAGAATCTTCAAGTTCAGACCGTGAAGTTTTATCAAGCCACAATTGATAAGGTGATTTATATTTGCTCAAACCAAGGATTGCCGCCACATCTGAACCACCAATGCCTAAACGACGAGACTCAAGCCATGCTTGGCGAGCGTTTTCAGCACTTTGTAAATTAACTGCAGTATTCATATTTAGTCCCCTTGATATGCGCCACAAACGCTTTTACGTGGGTAAATTTCAGAACGCACAAAGCCACGAGTTATTTGTGTTGGCATTTGGTTGATAGGTGCAACCCATGTCGGGAAGTATTTAGAATCCAAGTCAACCCACTGACCACCATCAAATTTTTGATTCGAGTCTTTGCGGTAATACTCAAGCGCTTCACCATTCACTAAAGCGTGATGTGTTGTGCCAGCTGGAGGTGCTACTTTCGGAGTGAAGATACTCATCAAACACCCCCTACAATCGCAGCATTAATTTTTTGAATTTCGTAGCGATCTATTTCAGCGTTTACTGACTCGTTGAAGCGAATCACGTTGATAACTTCCATTTCTGCAACAGATGCGTCATCAAGTTTGTATTCAACATAAACGTCAGCATCATCAGCCTTGATACGTGCCGTGCAATATTCATCAGCGCAGAAGCTGTTTTGCATTTGGTATGAGCTGCTATAAAAATGCTCAGTAGGTTGCTCTTTGGCAGGCTGTACCGCATACGCTGCGAACATCCCTGAGCCAACAAGTAGTGCGAATAACGCAGCCTTGAATGATTTTTGAAGTTTTGCCATAATGACCTCGTTGTATTCGAGCCCGCCTGATTTGACCGTCTGCGGGCTTTTTGTTGTTTACGAGGTAAAGCATACTTTACTAATTGCAAGTTGTAAAGAGTGCTTTACTTATTATTTTCAAGCAAACTTTACTTTTATTTTCTATAGGCAATAAAAAACCCGCTCAAGGCGGGCATTTGGGTTATTTGTTTTTATAAATCCAACTCCCTATAAAAATAAAAATTCTCATGAAAATTGGATAAAACCACGTCATTAAAACACCTAAGGCTATGAGATAAGGATAGGATGCATAAAACCCATCGTATTTAAATTCGGGTGGTCGCTCAAATACAGTGAAAAAGTAGTATTTGACTCCCTCATAAAACCAGTAATTAACTTTTACTGAATATGCGAAAGATAGGATCAACCCAAGTAATATAATTAATAAGCCAATCCTTTGAACTGGTTTGTAAGTTCCATAGTTCCAAAATTTTTTAAGCATTCGGCCCCCTTATAACTCCCTGGTAAATCTAACAACTACACCTAGAACTTTAATGTCATGTTTTTGAGAATCTAGAACAGGAAAATCATTGTTGTGAGGTATGAGCTCAAATTGTGCCTCACCATCATCATCATATCCTGTTACTCGATATCTCCTAAAAACCACAGTATTTCCTTCACAGAGGGCTAACACGTAGCCGCCTGGGCTGGGTAATTTATAAGGATCAATAATCAATCTATCCCCAACCTCAAAGATAGGCGACATGCTCTGATCTACTACTTTAACTATAAAGACAGATTCCCTATCTAAACCCTCATAGTTAGTAGCAATATATTCTTCAGGGGTAATCTGACCATTAATATATTCACGCCATTTCTGTGTTTGATCCATGCTCAGCACTGGTGCATCAATACTATTTGATTTAATTGTTATAGAAAGCTTAGAAGGATTAGCAGTCAGCATAGGTGCATTACCACCAGCAAGCCATTTGTGATTTACGCCTAAAAATTCTGCGGCTCTTGAAAGGTTGGCACCTTCCAAATTTTTGGTGGGACCATTAAACCATTGACCAATACTGGCTTTGCTCACTTTGCAATATTCAGCCATTTCGGTGTTTTTTAATTTCTTACCGAAAGCGCTTTCGTAATGCTGCCGCGCCAAAGCCATTCGATCCTGAAGATTAGCCATCCGATTGCCCTCGCTCTAAGTAAAGCTAGCTTAACTTTTTGAAAGTAAAGTGTGCTTGCATATAGTTGGTAAAGTGTGCTTTACTATTCAAAAGCGTACTTTACGGAGTTATGTCATGCATATCGTTATGAAAACTTCCGATGCTCTTGCAATTTTCAAAACCAAAGTTCGAATCGCCCAAGAAATCGGAATTACCAAACAGGCTGTAAGTCAATGGGGTGAAACAGTCCCAGACGAATCAGCGTTAAAGCTCCTAAGAAAGAAGCCAGAAATTCCACACCGGGAAGTAAGTGAGAAAATTCCCGCCTAAAGAGGTGTTTTTATGAGTCTTGAAAAGAAATCCACGCATGTTCGTTTGTCTCCAGAGATTCATGAGCGAGCTAAAACACTCGCCATGATCAAGGGTAAAGATCTTGCCCAATACCTAGCGTTTCTTCTTGAAAAAGAAATCGTTGGTGAGTGGCATGTTCTTAATGTACAGGCGAAATCTTTTGAGCGCTTGGGATTAGCAGCTTTGGTGCGGGATATCTCATCCGAGATTAGTTTTGTAGAGGGATTTGAAGGGAATTCAGATCATCTAGAAGAAGAAAAAGCCTGACGAGCGAGGTCAGGCTTTTGTTGCATTCACGCGAGGTAACGAATGAATACACAGATAAATATAACAGAACTCATTGGGGCATCAAAGCCTATATGGAGCGAAAGTGTGTCATATACCAAGAAACCTAACGTCATATTTGATGATGTTATGGGGCAGATCAGTGGCAATGCGTACAAGTGCTTAGATGTAATTGTGCGCTGTACTTATGGTTATCACAAGCCAAGTGCTCAAATTTCGGAATCTGCCTTTATGGAGTTTACTGGTATTAAGCGCAAAGAGACTCTTCGCTCTGCTATTCGTGAGTTAGAGCAAGTCAAGATTGTGGAGATCACCAGAAAAACAGGTGTTGTAAACAACTTTAAAATAACCCCAAACCAGTACGAAAATTTAGCACCAGGACTAAAGAATAGCACCAGCACTAAAAATCCGTCCCAGACTAGCACTAAAAAACCGTCCCAGACTAGCACTAAAAAACCGTCCCCTAATAAAGAAAACCTTAAAGAAAACTTTAAAGAAATATATCCATTAGAGAGCGAGCAAAAAAAATCGTCAGTGGATGATGTTCTGAATCTTTGGATTCCAAATCTGAGTTCACTCAATGCATGGCTGCAAAGAGCGGGTGAAAAAGCAATGAGCCAAGATGAGGTTAATCACTGGCTTGTTGAAATCAATGCTCACTACGAACCAAAGATCAAAGCTGGTTTGGTGTCGGAAAACCAAATGTATTCCAACTTTGTGAAGTGGGTGAAGCGCAACTATAAAAAACCAAAACAATCACAACATCCTGAAAAACCACAATCTGCAAAACAGCAACGTGATGACGCATGGGCTAATTACTACGCAAAACGAAATCAGCAGCAGCCGAACAACATCATTGATGTGATCGAGGTGCAGCATGACTAATTTCTTTTTTGGCCCACAGCAAGCACAGCAGCTTATTGACACCATGCGCGTCATTCATGGAAACCTGTTTACTCACCAGATGGGCAACGTATCACCTGAGCAGGTCGAAACTATCATCACAGGCGCAATGGTTGGCGTGTCAGAGGCTCAATTCCACTTCGGATTAGCACAGCTAAGCACACAGGCTTATTGCCCATCTATCGCGCAATTCAGAGCGTTATGTGTATCTGGTTCGTGGTGGTCAGTTGATGAGGCGTGGGCGCGTGCATGTGAATACACCAAAGACCGCAACAAGAACAAGATCACCACACTGGCGAAATACGCACTGGAGCAAGTGGAGCACTTGATCACGATGGGTCAGATGCGTGAGGCACAAAGCCAATTCAAGGGTGTTTATAACGCCAATCTACTCAAGGCACAGGTTAGCGGCAAATCACAGGAGTTCTATAAAGCACCTTTGCAGATCGGAACGAAGCAAATCGCTGAGGAAAAAACTTCTGCGCAAAAGGCGGGCTTGAATGATGAACAAAAACTTATCTTGGTGATGGCAGACCGATTGCGTCAGCAGGGAATGTCGCCAAAAGAGGCGTTTGTTCAAGCACAAATTGCAATTCGTGGTGAGGTTAAGAAAGCAAACAAGTTTGAGCATGCTGAACACGACTTGGAAATGAAAGCTGATTCTGATTATTGGCCTGACCCGTTTGATGATTTTGAAAAATACAAAGCTGCTTTGCAGGCTGAGCAAAAACCATTGCCGAATGCGGTGCGTTTTATTGAGTTAGAGCAAGCAGGGGGTGGGGTGTGAACGAAATGCTAAACCAACGTATCCAAGCTGTTCAAATTGGCAAAGACATCACGCATGCACAGTTGGTTGCCAAGCGTAATTTACGCGAAGAACTTGAAACCGAAATGGAGAAGTATTTAGCGCGTGGCGGGCAGATCAAACAGGTTGAGCAAAAACAATACGAGGCAAGGCACGGCACAAATACCCAGTACACAAATATGGGGTGTCGTTGCAAGAAGTGCCATGCGTGGGCGTTAAAGGCGAAAAAGGTGAAAACTGGGGAGATTAGACTGTGAAAAAGCGCAATAAGAAATATAACCCGAATAAACCCGCGATTAATCCAGTGCGTAAATTTCAGTTGATTGGTGAGGCACAAGAAGAAAACAGAATGCTTGAATTGTGGCAACTCATGAATGGAAAAACCGAAAATGATGCACCTGAAATTGGGCGCTTATTGAAATTTACAAAGGGTGATCTAGTTATCGCAATGCGTAAAAACCTCATTGATGAACAGCAAAGTTTTCATATTGCCTGCGAGATTCATGCAAAGCATCCAGATGGCACTGCTATCAAATTGGACTACGAGATAGCGATACCAGAACGCATGACATACAGCCAATTCTTAGGTGGTGCTGATGTTGAAAATGGAGAGGATCCAATCTATGTGATGGATAAGGGAATAAAGACTCGGTGGGAGGGTGTGAACAAACTAATGGATGCGTATCTCCATGAAATCGCGGGACCTGGCTTCAAGATTATAAAGCAGCCTTATGTTGTGACTTGTTTTTCAGCATTCAGAAATCAGGAGTGTTTAAGAAAGTTTAAGTGCGTTCAATTAGTGACTCTCGGTAATGGCTTGGGGGTAGCAGCATGAATGATTTAAAAACATTACGCGACAAGTTAAACGGCTCAATTCGTCACAACGAGGATGAGGCTGAACTACAAGCTCAATGGGACGCATTGCATCAAGCCATGGAAGATGAGCAGGCGGCTGAAGAATTTGAACGGAGTTTTAATGAGTAATCTACGTTGGTCTGAAAATCAGCTAGAAGTTCATTTGAATAGGCATAAATTACGCAAGGATTTCGCCACAGCGCAATTTAAAACCAAAAATGATGCAAAGGTACATGACGCACAGCAAAACGCAATACAAGAGATTACAGCGCAAAATACAACACATCAAGAAAAAACAATTTTGGATTGTGAAATAGCGACGATTCCACCGAGCGTAAATCATTACTGGGTAGCGTCAGGAAAGCGCCGCTATTTGAGCGACAAAGCACGTGATTTTCATGATGTGGTCAGCATGTTGGTACCACGAATCAACACAGCAGCACGCTTAAAACTTGATGTGACGTTCCATTTTCCAAATCGTGTGCGTCGTGACATCGACAACTACCTAAAAGCGACAATCGACAGTTTAGTGAAGTGTGGGCTGTGTGTGGACGATGAGCAGTTTGATGAGCTGATTGTTAGACGTGGTGATGTGGTCAAAGGTGGATTGATAAAAATTAAAGTGCTGGAGATTTAGCAATGGAAAGTCTGGTGGATTTAGTAAGTTCAAGCACTGACCCTCGCGCGCGCGCGCGTTTTCAAAATCTTCAATTAAAAAAGAAGGTTAAAGAATTTCGTGTGGCGATGCGTGGATATAAACGACCAGACTTCAATCGCATGATTTTAGACCTTTGCAAACTCGGCTGGACACACGAAAAGATTGCGTTTGTTTTGCCAGTTGCAAACGCCAGTACCGTGTCTGAATGGGCACGTGGTGGCAAACCTAATTACGAAAATGGAGAGGCATTTGTGATGCTATGGAAAACCGAAACAGGTATTGAGCGTGAACCGCGTGAAGGTGAGTGGCAAACGTATAAATATACCGTGGGGCAGTTAGATATTTTTGAAGATGGCGGTTTGTGTGACCAAGTGATTAGTGAGTTGGATCGGGAGATTAAAGGGTGATTAAGTTTATTACGGTATGGGTGCTTACAGTCAATTTCGTTGATTACTATGATCGTGGAGCTGGTGCATCTTCATACCAATTGCAATACGCCACTCAAGCTATTTGCGAAAGACAGCGTAAGTACCATGATAGACATGAAACATCTACACGCTGCGACTTTCAGCAAGTGCCACTACTGGTGAAGTAAATGCCACCTGACTACACCCACATCGAAAAAGACGGCACGCCGTGGAAGAACGTCAATAACGATTGGTATTTTTGGCGCGATGGCTGGGGATGGATTCAGTATGTCGGGCCGAAGAATAGTAATTTTTTTAATAAGTTTAGGTAGTATTATCACCATATATTTTAATTTTAAGAGGGCTTATGATTTTTATCGCTGGCATCATGATTACATTTTTGTTTTGGCATATTTCAGTTGTGCAGAAAAACTTAAATGGCCGTATAAATATTTTGCAGGAAAGTAGCAGTAAAAACTTTTCAGATATTAGAGGGGAGTACAGAAAGAAGATTGATAGGCTTGAAAAGCAAATATCTGATTTAAGCGTAGAGCTACACGAAACAAAGAAACAATTAACAAAAATTCAGAACAAGGATGATGATTCAGATTTATATCTGTAACACCCAACAAACCGCCACACATTACCATCCAAATTGACCCTATTCGACAACCATTGAATAGGGCTTTTTTATGTCTACACGTCGCGCAACTCGAACACCAGGTGCAAAAGAACCTGAGCCAACAACACAAGAACAAGCAGATCAGGCATTGGAAGAAATTCTAAATGATGCATCTGCAGGTGCAGTGATTCCCATTGAACAATTTGATGCTGTTGCTGAACGTGCGGAACAGCTAGATCAGATTCTTGAAAACCAAAAACGCATTGAAAAGAAACTCGATCAATTGCTGAAAGCGGGTGGTATTGAAGCGCCTAAACAGAAGCGCTGGGTGCAAGGCAAGAATGGGCTAGAACACAAGGAGATTTAGCCATGTGTGGTGGATTTGTAGGAAAGGCAATCAGCACGGTAACCGATGCAATTGGCTTGACTGATACCAAAGCAGCTGCAAAGGGTTTTGATGCCGAGGCAGCAGCACAGCAAGCAAAGAATGAAGCACAACGGGCAGAGAATAACGCTAAAGCACAGCGTAAAAAACGCAAAGCGTCAGATGTTCTTTCGTCTGCAGTGACTGATGAAAAGAAAAATACATTAGGGGGTTGATATGTGCGGTGGTGGTTCGCTCGGAAAGCTATTCAAAAAAGGTGCTGGAAGTATTTTTGGAAATGGTATTTCAGAAATGCTTGGTCGTGTTGATCAGAAAAATGCGGAAGCATCATCACCAGAAGCCCAGCAAACTAAAGATGACAACGCAGCTCAGGCGGTGCGTAAAAAGAAACGCTTATCTGAAGTACTGTCATCAAGTGAAGATAAAAAAACAACTTTAGGCGGCTAATGCATGAATGATCTAGCGAATCGAATTTGCAAACGTCTTAGTGAGCTTCGGACAGAACGGGCAAAGTTCGAAGCGCACTGGACGGAATGCTACAAATACGGTGCACCAGAGCGGCAGCAGTGTTTTAGCGGCGGTACTGATCTTAGCTCGACACGTGAAAAACAGCGTGCGGATTTGCTGGACTCTACTGCAGCCGAAGCAGTTTTAAAAATTGTGGCCACACTTATTGCAGGTACAACACCTGCAAATGCGCAATGGTTTAAGGCTGTGCCTGATGGTGTAGACGATCCTGCGGTATTAACCGAGGGCGAACACTGGTTAGAGCAAGTCTGTCAGTTCATTTTCCGTAATATTCACGGTGCAAACTTCGACAGTGAAAACTTTGATCAGATGGTGGACTTTGTTGTAGCAGGCTGGTCAGTCATCTATGAAGATATCGACCGCAAAAAAGGCGGTGGCTATGTGTTTGAGTCGTGGCCGATTGGTGAATGCTTTATTGCATCTACACGGCCTGACAACATTGTCGATACGATTTATCGCGAGTACAGCCAAACCGCAGCACAGCTTGTCTCAAATTACGGCAAACACAAAGTAAGTCAGCGTGTTTTAGATGCTTATGAAAAGACACCTGATCAAGCTTTTAAAATCGTTCGTGTGATTGAGCCGCGGGATGTTAAAGCACCAGACATCAACAAGGTTTTGTTGCCTAAACACATGCCGTTTGCTTCATATCACATTGAACTTGAATCAAAAGTCATTCTTAAAGAATCAGGCTATAACGAATTTCCTTGTGCAGTACCACGGTTTAGAAAGATTCCAGGCAGTGTTTATGGTATCGGCTTGATGTCTACGGCTTTGCCTGAGGCAAAGTCTGCCAATGCTTTGATGCGGGACACATTGCGCAGTGCTGAAATTGATGTGCTCGGCTTTTGGATTGCCGAAGATGATGGTGTTCTAAACCCACGTACTGTGCGTATTGGTGGTGGCAAGATTGCTACTGCAAACAGCGTGGATTCAATGAAACGCCTAGACTCAGGGCGTGGCTTTCAAGTTGCAGATGCGCTACTGGGACGTTTACAGGATTCAATCAAGCGCAAGTTAATGGCGGATGGTATGGACTCGCCATATAACCAACCGATGACAGCCGCAGAAACCTACATGCGTCTTGACATGATTCGTCAGCAGATCGGACCGCTATATGGTCGTGCTCAGGCTGAAATGCTTATTCCATTGTTGGAGCGTTCTTTTGGTCTAGCTTATCGTTCAGGTATTTTGGGTGAAGCTCCCGAAGAACTGCAGGGGCGCAACACATCATTCAAATTTATCTCACCTTTGGCACGTACTCAGCAGCTTGAGGACGTGGGCGCTATTGAGCGCTTTATGGCTTCCATGGCACCAATTGCCGAAATGGACCCGAATGCACTGGACAACATCAATGTAGATGCAATTCCGCAAGTATTGGCACAGCGTTTGGGTGTACCAACTTCAATTATTCGCACAGAAGAACAGTTGAGTGAATATCGTGAGCAGAAAGCTCAAGCACAGCAGCAACAAGCGGAACAAGAACAACAGGCAGTTATGGCACAGCAAATGACAGGTGCAGTAGCGCAGGGCATGGGCAAGGGTCTAGAAACTCAAATGGCCAGTGAGGTGATGCAGTGATTTTAATTATCGCAATTTTGGCAATTCTTTTATTGATTGCATGTGTGGCTGTTTATGCAGTGCATGAAAAGCTTGAAGCATGTTGCGCTCAACGAGATCGTTTTCATACCTATGCATCTGTCAGATTGACGAAGATACGTGCTTTAGAGAAAGAATCTGAAAAATTACGTCATGAAATTGGCAGTCTGCATGCGTCATTTAAAAACATGTTGGCTGAAAATGAAGAAGAACTTGGTTTTGGTCATCACGTGAAATGGCGCTCACACCGTAAGCCGACGTCTGAAACCTACCGCATTCATTTTGATATGGAGCCAAACGGCCAGCGCATTTTAGAAGAACTCACTATGCGTTTTAAACGCGGTATTTATACCGATGATGAACGTGAAACATGTCGACGCATTGGGCGTTCAGAAGTCGTGGACTTCATTATTAACCGCATTAATACCGCTAACGACAGCAAGTACAGCGAACACTTAGAACTAGCACACATGGAGCAATACAATGACTGAGCAAACTAATACGCCTGCAGTAGACGACACGGCAAACAATACGCCAGCGCCAACCGATAACAATCAACCTGCGCCAGCTGCAGATCAAAACAACACGCCTGCAGATCAGGGCAATCAAGAAACTACGCCTGCGGTTGTTCCAAATGTTCCTGCATCGGCTGGTGATTATGAGTTCAACATTGATGGTTTTGATGTAGATGCATTTAAAACCGAAAACGGTGCGGTTTTAGATCGTTTTCATTCTGCAGGTTTAACTAATGAACAAGCCAGTGAAGTTGTCAAAATTTGGGATGAATTTCAGCAAGTTAATTTAGAAGCATTGCAACAGGAATGGGGTGCTGAATATCAAGCCAACGTCAATTTGGCACAGCAGGCGATTGAAGCACTTGGTTTTAAACCTGCAGATTTAGATTCACCAACAGCCGTGATTAAGCTTGCTGCAGCAATTGGCAAGCAGATTCAAGAAGATTTACCACCACAAAACACACAGCAAAGTGGTTTTGAATCAATTGAACAATTAATGAAATCGGAAGCGTATAGCAATGCTAATCATCCTGAACATGCTGCAACCGCAGCTCGGGTACGAGATTGGTTTTCAAAAAGTACACCAGAATAAATAAGGGGTAAGAGATGTCACAAGACTTCGCAACTAACAATGGGATGATTACCGCTGCTTTTAAGCGTGAATTCCACACGGCATTTGAAATTCAATGCCAACAAACGCAGTCAGTTCTACAGGCATTGGTCAACGACCGTGGTCAAATTAATGGCTCATCTTTCACTGTAAATGATTTGGGTACAGTTGAAATGGAGAAAATGACAACTCGCTTTGCTGACACTAAGTGGTCAGTACCAGAGGCGGGTACACGTTTGGCGGTCATGGAAGATTATGGCTTGTTTGTACCAATTGACCCACGTGATGAGCCTAAACTTTCTGCCAACCCAACATCAAGCTATATGCAAGCATGTTTGGCAGCAGAGCATCGTCAGCGTGATCGTATTATTTACAAGTCACTTGGTGCATCGGTTCAGCGTAAAACCACCGATGGCGAAACCTATACAGCAACAGCATTGCCAGCTGGTCAAATTATTGCTGCATCTGCAGCACCAATGAACAAAGCCAAAATTGCAAAAGCACGTGCATTGTTCCGCAAAAACCAATGCGACAATTTGCCGTTATACATGATCTATAACTCAGAAATTCTTGAGCAGATTCTTGTAGATGAAGCGCTAACAAAGTGGGATCGCGACACCATTCAGCAAATTCAAGATGGTGATGTAGCTAAAAAATGGGGTGGCTTTATTTGGCTACCGTATGAAGAACTTGCTGATGGTGCGGGTGGTGCTACAGAAGGTCGTACCTTTGCAGTGGCAAAAGGTGGAACGCATTACGGTCGTAACACAATTTCTAACTTTGATATCGCTGTCCGTGCAGATAAGTCAAACGTGAAGCAAATTGGTGGCATCTCGTCTTACGGTGCAGCGCGTGCCAATGAGCAGAAGTTAGTACAAATCGACTTCCTTCGTTAAGGGCTTGACCTAGCATCTTGGGCATGGGGTGCTAGGTTTTTTTGGAGCAGTAAAAATGCTGCAATTCTTAAAATGTTTATTTGGTTTTCATGGTGCTATAGAGGTCGGTTGTTACAACTGCAAAGAGTGTCGTGATTGTTTGAAATCGCTCGACTGATACTCAACAAACCAAACCTTAAAAGCTTTCAAGATCATAAAAACTTGAGGGCTTTTTTATGACCACAACAAAAGTATCTATCTGCAACCATGCCTTAAATTTAATTGGTGACCGCAGTATTACAAGCTTTGACGAGAACACGGCAATCGCTGAACGCTGCCGCAGTATTTACGATCAAATCCGTAAATCTATTTTGCGTGACCATCCTTGGAGCAGTGCCAAGAAGCGTGTGATTCTTGCGCCAGTATCCACATATCCAGCATTCGGCTACTCACATGCCTTTCCATTGCCGCGTGATTTTATCCGCATTATTAGCGCCAACATTGAGCGTTATGAAGTGGAAAGCCGCTACATCTTGGCAGACACAGAGCAGATCAATCTTGAATATATCTTTGACAACGACAACGAAGATACATGGGATTCAATGCTGGTTGAGGCGATGTCACTTAAATTGGCATCTAAGTTATGCAAGCCGAATACAGGAAGTGATGCAGCAGGGCAAACCGCGTTGGCTGAATATGAGCGATTGATTAAGCGAGCACGTGCAATCAATGCGCAGGAACGCCCAAGTGATGACATTGTGTATTCAGATTCACGTTATATCGGGAGTCGCTACTAATGAAACAATGGATTTTAAAAAACAACCTAAGCAGCGGTGAATTATCGCCATTGCTGTGGACACGTACCGATGTGCAGCAATATGCCAATGGCGCTAAGAAACTTTTAAATGCTTTGCCTTTGGTGGAAGGTGGTGCAAAAAAAAGACCAGGTACGCGCTTTCGTGGATTGTTCACTGGTGCATTGCGCTTGATTCCATTTATTGCCAACTCAGAAAGTCCGTATCTTTTGATTTTAGGTATTGGCACACTCAAGGTTTACAACCCACGAACCAAGTCAATTGTTTGGGAAACTGAAACGCCATATAACACTGCGCAAAAAGTCCGTGAAATTCAGTTTGCGCATACCCGATACCGCATGTATTTCGTTCAAGGTGATGTGCCAGTACATCGGTTTATTACTAGCGCGAACTTTGATACGTGGCAATTTACGCCGTTTGTTTTCTCAGTACAGCCGAACGATGAAATTGGCACATCACCAAACGTGGCATTAACACCTAGTGGTACAGACGTTGGCAAAGTTATTAACTTGACTGCAGCTGCATTCCCAGCATGGACGTCAGCAGAAAGCTACATCATTGGTGAGCGTGTTATTTATTCAGGGCAAACATGGCGTGCTGTTGTAGACAATACCAACTCGGCACCAACGGTCAGCAATCCAGATTGGGAGTCTGTAACGGCTGGTGATGCATCTGTATTTACTTCTGAGCACGTTGGTGCGGTTGTAGCTATTAATAGCGGGCAAGTAAAAATTACATCCATTACTTCACCTGCGGTGGCGGTGGGTGAGGTTTTGGTGAAACTTAGCTCTACTGTTCAGGCGATTGCTAAGTCATGGACGCTTAATTCATTGGCATTTTCGGCAGCCACAGGTTACCCGCGCTCAGTTGTATTTTTTAAACAGCGTTTAGTTTTTGCCAACACAAAAAATAGTCCTAACCAGATGTGGTTCAGTTCAATTGGAAATGATGGTGATTTCCTAGAATCAACCGATGATGCAGATGCATTTTCAATAGCTTCATCATCTGCGCAGTCAGACAACATTTTGCACTTGGCACAGCGTGGTGGTGTGGTTGCGTTCACTGGTGGCTCAGAGTTTTTAATTAGCTCAACAGGTGCATTAACGCCTGCATCTGCACAAATTGATCAACATACATCTTA
This sequence comes from Acinetobacter towneri, assembly GCF_017498585.1. Classification (NCBI taxonomy): domain Bacteria; kingdom Pseudomonadati; phylum Pseudomonadota; class Gammaproteobacteria; order Moraxellales; family Moraxellaceae; genus Acinetobacter; species Acinetobacter towneri. Next base: position 2,182,754 of record NZ_CP071766.1, on the reverse strand, counting down.
TGGTGTGCAAAAAGATGTACGACCCTGCATGGTTGGAAGTGAAATGCTATTTGTGCAACGTGGCGGTGAGCGCTTGCGTGCTTTGTCATATCGCTTTGAAGTAGACGGTTTGGTGTCGCCTGAACTATCAGCAGTTGCCCCGCATATTGCAGAACAGCACGGTGGTATTAAAGAAATTACTTATCAGCAAACCCCAAACAGTGTTGTGTGGATGGTACTTGGTGATGGAAAGATGGCAAGCATTACACTCAATCGTGACCAAGAAATGAATGCTTGGGCAATGCACGATTTTGGCTGCAATGTGATTTCAGTTTGTGCATTGCCAACAGCAACAGGTGCCGACCTATGTTTTATGCTGACAGATCGGAACGGCAGTCTGTTTTTAGAAGAAATGCTAGAAGATGCCCGAAGTGATTGCGAGTTTGAGATTTTCGCAGGTACCACAACGCCGCCAGCATTAGCAAGCAAACTTATTAATCCAATGAGTAGTTGGAGTAACTTTGATGGATGTTTCTATTCAGAAGATTTTGCACCAATCGAAGCCAATTATTTTTATGGCCAACCGTTTGAAACAAGCATCGAGCTATTACCACCTGACTTTAGCGATGCACCTGCAACCATGATGTTTCATAAAGCTACGGTACATAGTGCTGTGGTGTGGCTGAAAGATTCCATTGGTGGTTTTGTGAATGATTATGAGCTGCAGCATAAGCGCAACGACCAGAACGCATTCCAAAATAAACCATTTACAGGCTATGTCGAAGAAACATTAAGTGGCTGGCATCCATTGCATCAACTTGATTTAAAAATAACACACAACAAACCGCTGCCTTTTCATGTGCAGAGTGTATCCATGTTGGTATCAATTAATGAGAGATAAAGATGCTTGTAAGAACAGCAACACTTCAAGATTTGGATACGCTTGTTGATTTTGGCAAGCGTCTTACTAAAGAGTCCCCACGGTTTGAAAAACAAGGTTTTAGTGAAGCATTGGCGCGTGAATTTTTTGCAGAACTGATTGAAAAGCTGAACTCGATTTTTTTGGTTTGTGATGAATACGCCAATCCAGTCGGCACATTGATTGGTGCAATCAGCATTGATTGGCGCACAGGGCATAAGTTGGCATTTGAGCAAGGCGTTTATGTGTTACCCGAATACCGTGGTACAGGTGCGGCAACCGATTTAATCAAAACATTTAAACAATGGGCTGAAACTTACAAAGCAGACCGTATTCAAATTGGCACTATCACAGGGATTCAAGCCAACCGTACAGTAAAGTTTTACGAAAAGTTAGGTTTTGAATTAGTCGGTTATGTCTTGGAAAAGGAGATTTAATCATGTGCGGTGGTGGAAATATTATTGGTGACATTTTTAGTGGCGCTCAAGGCATGATGAATGCTGTGCAGTCGAACGCAGAGGCCAAAGGGAATGCTAAAACAGTTCGCTCAGTTGCTCGTGTAGAAGCGGAAAAACTTAAACGACAGGGCAAGGCGAATGCATCTAGCGCACGCGCAGCAGCTGCCGAAAATGGTTTGGATGTTGATGTTGGTGCGGCAGCCATGATTCAGGATGAACACATGGGGGATGCTGAATATAACGCTGCAATTGCTATTTCAGATGCAGAAAACAATGCCCGAAATATTAGACGTGCAGGCAAGATGCAGCGCAACAATTACGGTATGCAGGCAGCCAGTAGTTTTATTAGTGCAGGTGCTAAAGCAGCGGGGTGGAAATAATGCTAATTCCTCGTTCACAGGGGCGTGAAGTATCACGTCCATCTTTGCAACAACATACACCAATGACAGGCTTGGCAAGTATTGGTAACGCCATTGGTGGCGCATTTGAAGCACGTGATCAAAAACAACAGGAAGCCGAAGTATCAGCTAAACGCCTTGAGCTGTATCACAATGCTTTAGATGAGCAAGAGGCTAAAGTTAAGCTTGATGATGTAATGACTACTGAAATGTCAGAACAAGTCACCTTGCTTAAAAACGATGTGTCTAACGGTGTTATGACTGCAGATGCAGCCAGTCAGACTTTTAAAAAATGGTCAGACGAGCGCTATAAGCAGCTTGAAAATGATATGCCGATGCATGCACGTCAAAACCTTAAAAACTATTGGGATGCTAATTCAACCAAACAGACACCAGGCTTTTTACCATTGCAACTACGTGCAGACGTTCAAAAAGGCGTGGTGCTTGCTGATCGTATAACCGATATTGCGACACGTTATGAGCGCAAACAAGGCCGTGAATATCTTGAAACAAGCCTTGCAGGTTTGAACTTGCCCGAAGCAGATAAGCAGGCACGTTTATACAACTATGAAACCACACGTGATGTTTTAGATATTGATGGGCGTATTTCTGCAGCGGTTGAGGGTAATAATATAGCCGATCTACAGACACTGGTATCTGATTTAGACAACGGCAAGTATGGCTATATTGATGGCCCAACAGCACAGCAAAAAAAGAACATGGCATTAAGCCGCATTGATGCGCTGAATAAACAAGCCGAAGTGCAGGAAAATAAGCGGGTACAGGTCGCAGGTAAACTATTTAACGATTTTAAAACTCAAGTCATGACTGGCCGTGCATTAGATGATGACTATGTAAATAACGTGGGTGAGTCTGTCAAAGGCACAGAACATGAGGGTGAATATCAGTTTTACAAGCAGCAGTCTTTGAACTTTGGGCGTTTTAGTAAACTCAGCACAAGTGAGCAATTGAAACTGATCAATGAGCAGAAAGCCAAAGCCAAAAACAGCAAGTCAGCAGACCCAGCAACAGAAGAAAAGATTTTAGGCGTGTATGAATCTATCTATGCTGAAAAGCTTAAAACAGGACAAAACAACCCAAATCAGTTGGTGGCTGAGGCAGGGATTCAGGTCAATACAATTGAGCCTGCAGAATTTAAAACCAACCCTAAAGGTGCAGCACAAAAGATTGTAGATAACGCTACAAGCCAATTGGCGCTGAAAGATAACAATATCAAGCTTGCACCTATTTCACAGGAAGATTTACCAGACGCGAAAAAGGCTTTTGATGCCATGTCGGTGAATGACAAGCTGAATTTTATTGGTGGCTTAATTTCAGAATCTAAAGGCGTTCAAAGTGGCAATGCAATTTGGGGCGCAACTTTAGGGCAGCTTGGCGGTGGTGACTTGTCGTACATCATGGCAGGCGTGGCACGTATGAATAATTATAAGTCCACCCAAGGCGAGGATGTTGCAACTGCAATTATTAGCGGCACACAGGTGCTTAAAAACAAGCAATTGATTATCCCAAAGGATGACATCCTAAAACAAAAGTTTAGCGAATATGTTGGAAACTCTGCATCAGGCAACACAGCAAATATGAGTTTTGCAGCGTTCAAGTCTATCTATGCGCACCTAACTGAGCGCAACAGTTATCAGCATAAAGACAAAGATGATTTTAGCAAAGAAATAATGGATTCTGCGTTAAGCATGTCCACTGGTGGCGTGTACGTCCAAGGCAATTTTAAAAACACGGTGGGTGGAAAGATTAAAGACTGGAAAGTGTCTAAGCCGTATGGCATGGATGACACTTTGTTTGAGGGGCATCTAGCCAAAGGCTATGCACAAATTGCCAATCAAACAGGCTTATCTGTATCTGATCTTGAATCTTTGCGCTTGCGCCGTTCAGATCGTCGCTCACCTAAAGGTGAAATTCAATACGACCTAATCAATGAACGTGGTAATCCGCTGCAAGTTGGTGGCGTTGTGTGGCGAATCAATATTGATGGAGCGACCAAGTAATGAGTAACTGGTTATCTGAGTTTTCAGGCGAAGAACAGCGCCAAGTTGATGAGCTAAACAAGCAGGGCATTACAGGCAAGCCGACACAGAAAAAAGAAGTAGGTTTATTTGATGGTGCTGCATCTTCACCATTTCGCGGTGCAGGTGCAGGCTTTGCCAAGGTTGCTGATACGATTGCCGCACCAATTGATGCATTGTCTGACCGCCTTGCCTACACCTTTCAAGATGTGCACACCGATGAATTTTTAGAGCCATATTCTGCATACAAGGAACGCCAAAATAAAAAGCGTGATGACTTGGTTTATGGTGGTATTGAAGCCTTAGAAGATAAGGAAAACACAGGCTTAGTCGGGAATATTGGTTTTAGTCTTGGTGACTATGCGACACGTGCGGTAACAGGTAGTGCGATTGGTGGTGTACCAGGTGCAATTGCTGCAACAGGATTGTCTGAGACTGATTATGTTTATGGCGATTTGACACGACAAGGCGTGGATGAAGCCACAGCCGCCAAAGTTGCTGTAACAGATGGTGTTATTGCTGGTGCATCTGTGTGGCTGCCTGCAAGCTACGGTTTTAAAGGTACAGGTGGCATCATTAAAGACGGGTTGCTATCGGTTGGCGGTGCAACAGCATTATCGCAAGGTGGGCAGGCTGTAAGTGGTGCAATTTTAGATTCTGCAGGATATGAAAAGCAGGCCAAAAAATACGAAGTCACAGCCGAATCAGTCACTACAGATATTTTTCTGAACACCCTATTTTTTGGTGGAGCACGTGGGGCAAGCCGTTATTTAAATGCAGATGCCACACCTGAACAGATTGAAGCACGTACTACTCAGCAGCAAGCCGCATTGGTGCTAAATGAAATAGAATTTGACGATGCAGCAATTCCAGTCACACCATCTAATCCAATTCAGCATAATAACCATTTGGTGAATATGCGCGAAGCAACCGAGTCAATAAAAGCGGGTCGGCCAGTTAAAATTAACCGTGCCGTTGAGGGTGAAGAAAAGCAGAAGCCAGTCAACTACAGCACCATGGCTTTACCAACCAATGCCAAAACCATTGCACATAAAGCGCAGCAGGCAGGCATTAATCCATCGGTGGCTTTGACCATTGCACACATTGAAACAGCGGGTACTTTTGACCATACAGCCAAGAATCCAACATCTACAGCACATGGTTTATTCCAAGTTTTAGATAAGACTTGGAAGCAGCAAGGCGGTGGTGATCGAAATAATATTGATGAACAAATTCGCATGGGTTTTAAGCACATGCAGAATGCAGAAAAGTACATCAAAAAACAGATTGGACGTGATCTGCAACCACATGAGCATTATTTAGGGCATTTGCTTGGGCCAGCTGGTGCAGTCAATGTCTTAAAAGCCGACCCAAATACACCGCTCATTGATATTGTGCGCAAGTACGACCCTAAAAATGCCAACGATATTGTGAAAAATAACGGCATGTCTGGTCTAACCGCAGGGCAAGCGATTCAAAAGTGGCAGCAAAAATGGAACACTTTAAGCGCGCGTTATGGTGGCGGTGGTACAAGTACGGTAATGGGTTTAGATGGTTCATCGTATGATGTTGCTTTTGAAGTTAAATCACTTGGCGAACTGATTGCATCCAACGACCTTGCGTATGGTGTGAATCCGCTTTATCCAGCAGAACTACAGCCACGTGATCGTACCCGCGAAGCATCACGCCAGCAGATTGAAAACATGGCCAATGACTTGCGTCCTGAATGGCTGGGTGAGTCGCCTAAGCTTTCCGATGGTGCGCCTATTGTGGGTATGGATAACGTGGTGGAATCAGGCAACGGACGTACTCTAGCCATAGGCAAAGCATACGAAAGCGGCAGAGCAGATGCCTATCAACAATTTGTGGCTGACTTTGCAGCATCACGCGGCATGGATATTTCAGGCATAGATCGTCCAGTTTTAGTGCGTACACGCTTAACTGATACTGACCGTGTGCAATTCACGCAACTAGCCAATCAAACCGATGTGGCGCAATTCAGTGCAACTGAGCGTGCCAAAACCGATGCAGACCGTTTGCCCGATACATCACTAATCAAACTCAATGCAGATGGCAATATCAATCTTGAGCAAAGCATGGATTTTGTGCGTAGCTTTGTTAGCCAACTACCGAAGTCTGAACAGGCTTCTGTCATTACTGGTGATGGGCGCTTGTCACAAGATGGTAAACGTCGCATTGAATCAGCCATTGCCCAGCGTGCATATAACGACTCAGGCTTAATTGCCCGATTATCTGAAAACTTGGACGATGACAGCAAAACGGTACTGAATGCATTGTTGCGTGCTGCACCGCAATTAGCACAGCTGAATGACTTAGTGAAGCAAGGTGGACGGCATAGCAACACCTTAGCCGATGATTTAGCACAAGCAGCGCAAAAGCTCAGTGATTTGAAAGCCAATGGTCAAAACGTACCTGATTATTTAAATCAAAATCAGCTCATCGATGACGGCTTAAGTGATGGTGCCAAGGCATTTTTAAATGTATTTGATAGCAATAAACGTAGTGCTAAAGCCATTTCAGACAATATTCAGTCTGAGATTGATCGGATCGAGGGCATGGGCGACCCACGGCAAGGTTCGTTATTTGGGGATAGCCCAGAAGAACAGGCGGCATTAGATGTTATTTTGCAAAACCCTGATCAGGAGATTTCGGTGAGCCGTATGCGACCAGATGGGGAAATGGAAGAAATCACCATGACCTTGCGTGAACGTCTGGATGAATTGGAAGCCGAAGCAAAACAAGCAGAGCAAGATACACTTGCAGCACAAACAGCCATTAGCTGTGCTTTACAGTTTGGAGAATAATCAATGAAAGAACAATGCAAACAGGCTGTAGCCAAAGCACTCGGCAAAGCATCATTAAATCAACAAGAAGCACAGCAAATTGAACAGCGCATCAAAGACGCAATGAAGTCCTTAGCAAAGCAGGATATTCTGAACTGGCGCAATTTATCCGATGCAGACAAGCTCACCAAAGCAGGCGAGTTTGTGGCGCAAGATATTCAGGCGCAGTTAAAACGAAAGCATAAGATTGCTGCGCAAGATATTCTCACCCAAAACAAAAACCTTGCCTTACTAGATCATCCAACATTATCGGCTAGTGAAGTTGTAGACCGTATGGTGGCACCGCATGGCGATATGTCAGGCATCCAGTCTATTGATTCTAAAGCGCGTGCGATTGCATCCATTTGCCGTGGTGAACTGGTGGACTTTTACACCAACATTAAAGGCGGTTTAGGTGTATTCACCGATGCTGATTTGGTTCAAAAAATTGTCCGTGAACGATTCAATGACAGCACAGGCGACCCATTAGCTAAGCAGATTAGCGACAAAATGGGAGAAGTCTTTGAAAACATGCGCGAACGCTTTAATCGCTCAGGTGGTGATATTGGCAAGTTGGATGATTGGGGATTGCCGCAGACGCATAGCCTAGAAAAGATTGTATTAGCTGGCAAACAAGCGTGGGTACAGAAAGCAGAAGGCTTAATTGATACTTCAAAATATGTGCATGAGGATGGCACATTTTATTCACAGCAAGAAATCCGTGAATTACTCGAATACTCATACGACACACTAAGCAGTAATGGTGCCAATAAAACTGAAATTGGTCGTCAATCTTTTGGCGGTAATTCAAAAGTCACATCACGCCACAGTGAAAGCCGCGTGCTGCATTTCAAGGATGCTGAATCATGGATGGAATATCAGGCTGAATTTGGCGGTATGCCGTTTGTAGACTTGGTGGAAGCGCATATTAACGGCTTGTCTAAAGATATTGCACTGGTTGAAAACTTGGGTAGTAGCCCTAAAAATGCCATGCGTATTTTGATGGATGCAGCAGAACAAAAGGACTGGCAAAAGGGATTGGATGCAGACACCACAGCCAAATCACGCAAACGCGCACAGACCATGTTTGATGAGTTTACTGGTCAGAATACACCGCAATCAGAAGTGTTAGCCAATCTTGGTCTTGCATACCGATCAATGAACGTGGCATCTATGTTGGGTGGCACCACATTATCATCCATCACAGACCAAGCCATGATTGCCAAAACTGCATCAGTGCATGGCATTGCTTTCCGCAAAACCTTTGGTGAATTGCTCACGCAGCTTAATCCGAAAAACAAAGAAGATCGGGAGTTGGCGCACAGCTTAGGTTTAGCCACTGAGGAAATGCTGGGCAGTATTGCGCGTTGGTCAGATGATGGATTGACTTCTGTGCATGGAAAGTCACAGAAATTAGCGCGTGTATCCAGTGGTATTGCATCCCAAGTCATGCGCGTTTCAGGGCTGAATGCGCTCACTGCAGCCTCAAAAGTTGGCTTCTCTAAAATGCTCATGGAAAAGTACGGACGTTTAAGCCGTAGCAAGGCTTGGGCTGATTTAGATGCTACAGATCGTGAGTTGATGGAGAAAACAGGGCTGTCTGAACGTGCTTGGGAAGTCATGCGTTTAGCTGATCCAGTTGTAGATCGTAAGGGTAATCAGTTGATGTCGGCACGTTCTATCTACCAAATTCCAGACGATAAGTTAAAAGCCTTTGGTGACCCGCAAAAAGTACGTGACGAAGTTGCAAGTCAATTCCAAGCGCATTTACTGGATGAGCAAGGCATGGCGGTTGTAGAAGCTGGCTTGCGTGAACGTACATGGATGAGCGCAGGACAGAAAAAAGGCACAGGCATGGGTGAGATTATGAAATCCATGCTGCAATTTAAGTCTTTCCCTGCAGCGTTTTTAATGCGTCATGGTTCGCGTGCAATGGCACAGGACGGTGTAAAGGGTAAAGCGGCTTATGGCGTTTCGCTATTTGCCATGACGACGCTGCTTGGTGCTTTGGTGGTTCAGCTTAAAGAACTTGCTAACGGTAATGACCCGCAAACTATGTGGGATAGTGACGACCCACAAAAGACAATGAACTTTCTTACACGCTCAGCCATTCAAGGCGGTGGCTTGTCTATCCTTGGCGACATTCTTGTTGCTGGTACAGACACATCGGGGCGCAGTGCTACAGACTTCATGGTTGGCCCATTCGGTTCGGATGCTAAAGCTGTGCTCGGTTTAACCGTTGGTAACTTTACCCAATATTACGAAGATAAAGACACCAATGCAGCCAATGAAGCATTCCGCTTGGTAAAGGGTAAGATTCCAGCGCAAAACCTTTGGTACACCAAGGCCGCAACTAATCGCATGATTTTTGATGAAATGCAGGATATGATTGCACCTGGCTACCGTGAAAAGTTATTGCGTAAAGCGGAACGTGAGCATGATCGTACCCGCTGGATGGGTGATGACTGGGGTGATATTCAAGCACCAGATTTTGAGAGGCTGGTAGAGTGATAAAAAAACTATGGGGAAAGGTAGTGAATATTTATATTTATTCTTTATTTGCTGCACCTATTGCCATAGTTTTCTTAATGAGTGGTGATCAGAATTACATAGTAAATAAGATTTTAACTTTTTATTTTATGGGTGCTCTGGCTTTAGCAATTGTTCTTTGGCCAATCTTAGCTTTTATAGGTAGAAAGAAACGATCATAAAAATAAGGCTGCATTTGCAGCCTTATTTGTTTTGGATTAACGGCCACCTGGGCGACGATCAGCAGCACGATCTCCACAAGATGAGCCGTCTTTAGCAGATTGCCAGCTGTGGTCACATGGGCCTGCAAAAGTCATAGTTGTTGGCAGTGCTAGAACTGCTGCAATAATCAATTTTTTCATTGTAAAGTACCTTGGTTATAGTTGATTGCATAATTGCTTGATGAGCATACATTTCAAATTATTAATAATCCATAGTATTTAAAGTAACTTACCCAACAAACCACAATTTTATCCCCCGTATATATGGCTTATATGCGGGGGATTTTTTATGTCAGATGAAAAAAAGCAAGGTCACTTAAAAGCAGAAACACGGGAAAAATTAAAACTGTGTTTAGAAATGTCTGCAGAAGATACCGTAGACTTGATGACGGAAGCATACGGTCAAGATATTTTTGATAAACAAGGTCGTGGCGACAAAGTTTGGCTATACAAGGGAGCCAAAGAAGCCTTGTCTTGCATGGAAAAAATTAAGCGTATTCTGAATGACGAGGAATTGACGCGCGGTAATACCGATGAGCGCTCTATTACACCAGAACAGCAAGCCATGAAGATTTTAGAGGATGTGACCAAGCGATTAGAGGAGCGCAGACAGAAGCCTGAACGTCCGAGCTAACAGTGAAGATAAGCTTTGCAGCTTTCTATCTGGTTTACGCTGAAACGCTAAACTGGATAGTGCCTGATTTCCATTTAGACGTCTGCGATTTTTTAGAGGACTACGGCACACTTGGGCTTTTAATGATGCCACGTGGTCACGGCAAGTCTACCATTCTTGATATTTACAATGCTTGGAGATTATTCGGCAACCCTGAGCATTTAATTTTACACCAAGGTGCTACTGACCCCGATGCTTATAAAGTCAGTCGTGGTACCGAGCAGGTATTAGAGCGTCATCCTTTATGCAACTTACTCAAAGTTAAAAAGGCGCGTGGCGAAACACAAAAATGGTGGGTATCAGGTTCAACTGATGTGCGTCACGGTTCCATCCATGCACGCGGTATTTTATCTAACGTCACAGGTTCACGTGCAAATGAAATTCAAAATGATGACGTAGAAGTACCAAGCAACATCGGCACACCTGAAGCACGTGAAAAACTGCGTTATCGTCTTTCTGAGCAGACGCACATTCTTATTCCTGGTGGACAAAAGCTATTTGTTGGTACACCACACACCCATGATTCGCTTTATACCCTGATTCAAAAACTTGGTGCTAAATGCCTAATTCTTAAAATGTTCCAAAATGAGAAGCGTTTTGAGCAAGTCATTGAGTGCATTGTTGATTACAAACCGATTTATGTTTTTAGTGGCATTGGCAGCAGCTCAAAATTATTAAAAGAAGGTGAGGATTATCAGGTTCAGAAAAAGGGTGTTATCTACCACATTACTTTTGATGAATCTCACTACCTGATTGATGTTTACAGTGAAGCATTGTGGCCTGAACGGTTTACTCCAAAAGTCATGGAAGAACGCCGTAAAGAATGCCGCACGATTAACGAGTGGGATTCACAGTATCAGCTACACGCCAAGCCAGTTGGTGATGTACGTTTAGACCCTGACAAGATGATTCCTTATGATTGTGAGCCTGAGTTAAAACGCGCTAATGGCCAATACATTATGATGCTTGGAGAGCGTCAAATTGTTGGTATTACAATGCGCTGGGACCCGTCAAGCGGAAAACTTAAATCTGATATTTCATCGGTGGCATTGGTGCTGCATGATGATTTTGGCAATAAGTATTGGCATAGATCGGTAGCATTGACTGGTGATGTGGTCACACATGATCAGCATGGCAATATTGTTGGTGGTCAGGTATGGCAGCTTTGCGATTTGATCTCTGAATTTCATGTGCCAAGCATGACAATTGAAACTAACGGCATTGGTAATTTTGCACCTGCATCTTTGAAAGGTGCTTTAAAAGCACGTCGTATCCGTTGTGGCGTAAAAGAAGTACATAACTCAGGCAATAAAAATAAGCGCATCCTTGAAGCTATTGAGGGGCCTTTAATGTCAGGCTTGCTTTGGGTGCATACGTCTGTCATTGATACACCAGAAGAAGGTGAGAACAGCTCAAGACAATACAAAAATATGCGTATGTTTAACCCAGCTGCAAGTGATCAAGACGATGATGATTTAGACTCTTTGGCGGGTGCAGTCACTGATTCGCCAGAACGCATCGGCAAAATACACAGACAAAATGAAGCGAATGAAAGCCCTAATTGGAGAACAAACGGTGGCGTGGTTGAAGCCACTTTAGACTTTGAGAATTAGGGGGCTTTATGGCTGTCCAAGAACAAACGCCGATTATTGTATATGTTGCAAATGGCACCACCACACAGTTTGCAATTCCTTTTGATTTGCATGATCCAGCAGACTTGCTTGTTTTGGTGAATAACGAAGTGACTGCGGTTGGCTCATATAGTGTAGTCAATGGTGCTGTTATATTTGGTGCTGCGCCTGCAGATGGCAGTATGATTACGCTATGCCGCGACACAAAACTAGATCGCACAACCAATTATAAAACTTACGACAATTCATTTCGTCCTGAATCTGTCAATTGGGATTTTGACAAAATTTGGCACGTGCTACAGGAAGCAAATATTGTAGATGCAAAAATCCTTGCTCGTATCAAAGAAGAAATCGAATGGCGTCGTACGCACGATTTTAACTACGATGAACTTGCACAGGTACGCGAGCAGCAATTATTTGACGCACTAAAAGGCTATGCCGATACACTGTACTCAGCCACCAATCCTAATGTTTTCCAAGGTGTGATTGCAGGTGTGGTTTTCGCACGTGATGGCAAGAGCATTCAAACCCATATTGAAGAAATTTTGGATAATTTAGCTGTTAGTCGTGAAGATATTGAATCAAAAGCTAGTCAAACCTATGTAGATGAACAACTCTCAACCAAAGCACCACAAGCCACGACTTATACAAAAATCGAAGTAGATAATGCTTTATCACTAAAAGCACCTCAATCAAACACATACACAAAGGCTGAAGTAGATACTACGTTTGCAGCCTATGTTGGTGGCAGAAAAGCCTACACAACTCTTGCTTTAGCACAAGCAGATCAGGTTAATTTGACTGCGAACACTGCCATTGAAGTCACCAACGATGGCGCAAACAACGGCACATACCAATGGAACGGTACAACACTAACAAAGAGTGCTTATGATCCATTAACACAAGCCAAAACATACGCAGATCAAGGAATTAAGGATTATGTTGTTGGCCAAAATTACACAGGGCCTGCTCAAGTCAATCGCGATGGAATGATATGGGAGTTACCATCTGGCGAAGTCGCAAATGGCACAGAAGCACAAAGCCCAGGTGTAGATGCTCGTTGGATTAAAAAACTCACCACTAAGACATTGGTTAAGTTGCATCCTGATTTTAAACCTTATGTGACAGAGGACGGTGCTGAAAAACAAAACCGTAATAATTCATACGTCAATCTTCTTGATGAAGCCATTGTGAGCATTGCGCTAATGGGCAGCAAAGTCAAAAGTTACCTGTATGCTTGCATGCCACTTTTCTACATCGTGAAAAATGAGGCAGCGGGCACATGTAGTATCAATATTCAAATTAAACTTACAAACAATTTGAATGACGGTGATACAGCTAGTGACTTATTGTTAACTGGTTTTGGTGGGCCATACAATATTGACTCAAATGGTTTTATCAAAATCTATAACAACGCCTCACCCGAAAAGTACGAGCTTGTCATTGACACAAAGCGATTTGCTGACAATGTTGCATACTTGTTGACAGCTTCAAGCAAGAAAGATGGCTTACTACTCACGTCTGCACTTGAATATGTCGATATGCCTTACTGTCAGGGCAATATTAGTGATGCTGCGGGTGTTGGTAGTGCTTTCGCATTTGCACGTGCAGTAAAGTTTCTTGAAGCAAAGGGTGATTTAACAAATAAAGTTATTCGCTTTTCGCAAATTCAGAAAACAGCAACGGTGGTGCAGATTCAATTCATTGTTTATGATGAAATTGCAAAGACAACTGTAACTTTCAGAAAAACATATACACATGCTGAATTTGTCGGTGTTTTGAACGTGTCTCCTTGGGCACTAGCGGGTGTAGATCATAAAAGCTTGCCATACGGCTTGGCGCTTGTGATTGATGCTGACCACTTGAATCAGCATTTTACAGGTCGTGCTACTTGGTCGATCCTACCACTTGATGCAAATAAGTCGGTATTCAAAGAAGCAAATGTTTCTGAGATTCGTTTGCTTGACCAATATGATTTTCCATCGGCTGGTTACTGCGATTATCGTGGCTATTGGTCGGAAACCGCAGGCTATCGACGCATGAATATGGGTATCAAGATTCCCGCAGGTACTACATCTATCAAAGCAACTGGTGGATTCGACAAGAATGCAAATATTGTATTTGGTGATGCTTCAGGTCGCTTAATCGAGGGCGGTTATGCACTTAAAAATGTGGATGGTACAAAGTACAGTGGCGATGAAGTTATCACATCAGTAGATGTTGCACTGCCAGTGGGTGCTGAATATTTGCACATGGCAACATTAGCTGCAAACCTTTCTACAGCAACGCTTAACGTCATTGGTGATTTTAAATACGCACCGAAGCGTGACTTTAAAACTGTTCAAGATGTACTGCTTGATAAAACCATGCCAGACGGGGTTTATACAGCGCAGAAGTATTTATTCAGAAAGAGTGGCACTTTACTAAATGATTTACAAGTCATTGATGGTACAAACCTATCTCTTGCAGATACCTACTCAGCAAGTTCGATCAAGAAGGGTAGCTCTGGTGGGCAGTTGGTTTTCTATAAAGATCGGAAGCACTACTACTACAATGGTGTCGCACGGGAAATCTATGTTGAAGTTGATGGTGTTAAAACAATTTTGACAAATCCATCTATGCATCCAACAGCATGGTCAAAAGGCGTAGCACAGCAGCAAGGTCGTACTGTCATTGAAGTGCTTGATGATGATTCTATTCTCTTTGATATGCTGGAAAGTCAAGCCAATGGTAGTCAGGCATACTCACTATGGAAGATGAAAGTTGGTCAAGAGCCACAGCGATGCTTTATGTACTCTCACGATTCATATACAGACTCAGGTTCGGTTGTACGCTCAGCAAACGGCTGCCCACTAGGTGATTGGTCTTTTACTTATGCTAAAGGTTTGATTTTTGCTACTGAATACGGGGCGGGAACATCCGAATATTGGTATAACCAAGCGACAAGTGGTGGCAATGGTCGTGGTGTGTCAAGTCGTGTCTGGGTTTCTGCTGATAATGGCGACACGTGGTACACATGTTTGAACCTGAACGAGCTGAAAGATACTGCACAGCCGATTTCCGATACAAACTGGAAGTATTTTGATAGTACACATGATAAAAACATGACGCATATTCATTGTATTAAATATGATGCTTATGCAGATCGTATTTATATGACGAATGGTGATAGTACGGCTGGTTTATTCTCTGTGTCTATTGATGAAGTTAAAACGTGGCTTGCAGCAGCAACACCAGTTGTTCCGACTCAAATCCCTGTTTACGCACAAGCAACAGGATTGACTTGGAATGTTGTGAAATTAAATGATTGGCAATGGCATACAAACATCAATTACCACAATATGCGTCAGCAACACACCGCCATTTTTCCGATTGAACACGGATTGCTGCTCGGTCACGATGCTGCACGTGAGTTTATGTATATTGCACACCGCAACGGTATTCTCAACCAAAATACTTTAGCGTTAGAGCCATCCTACAATTGGGAGAGTCGAAATGATTTTGATGAGAGTTGGCAATTCTTCCAAAGCCAAACATTAACAGATGGTTTTGTTATGGCAATGGTACGTAACAAGAAGTCTGATCCAGTTTTAACTTTCCATTCTGCATCTGGGAAATATTGTCGAATCTGGGCGACTTACAACGGCTTCGGTCATCGTGAAGTGTTTGAAAGCACTTTAAATGAAATCACGTTTGGTTGTCGTGCTTTCTTCGATGGTGATGGGAACATTATCTTGTCAACTGGTGCTGGCACAGGCTCATGGGACAGTGGTTATTACTTGCTGAGTGTTGATAAGATTTAATACCCAGCAAATCGCCACCGACCCTGATCTTTAATTAGATCAGGGTTTTTTATTACCAAAATTTAAGGGGAGCGCAAGTGAATGAGCCAAGTGCATCACTTTGGAAAAAATTAAATGAGGTGTCGGATCGGCTGCAACGCGTATCCGAACAATTGATTGAAGCAAATGCGATTAACAAAAGTTATCACCAAGCACTAGAGCAGCAGCGCATTAAAGTTGAAGTGCTAGAGCAAGACAATCACAAAGCGCAGGGTGCAATTGGAATGCTCAAATGGGGCTTGGGGATTGTTATTAGCATCGCAATTTCAGGCGGCAGCTGGGCTGTAACTTCTATTAACCAACTTAAACAAGATGTAGCCATTGTTCAAAGTCAGCGAGAGGATAAAAAACAATGAAATTTATTCAAGAAAGCGCGTGGCAATATTTGTCTGTAAAACTTCCAGCTTGGGGGGCATTTATTTTGGGTGTGTTGCCTGTGCTAATTCAAGAAGGTGTGAACACTCAGTTGATAGCACCGCAGTATCACGCCATGCTTTTAACTGTAGTTTTGCCTGCACTAGCATTATTCGGCAAAAAAAAATATCAACCCGAATTACATCCTGAACCAACCGTTTTAGGCTTCGCAAATCTTCCAGTTGATTCGATTACTTTTGATGAAGCATTTAAGCGATTAATCGGGCATGAAGGTGGTTACAGTACAGATCGTCGTGATCCAGGCAACTGGACTGGCGGGCGTGTCGGTGTAGGCACCTTAAAAGGCACTAAGTTTGGCTTAGCTGCAAATACATACCCTAATCTTGATATTAAAAATCTCACACTGGCGCAGGCTAAAGCGATTTATAAAAAAGATTGGTGGGACAAGCTTGGGGCAGATGGCATGCACTCGGCAATCGTATTTCAGCTTTGGGACTTTGCGATTAATGCAGGGAAAAGTCGAGCGATTAAGGAATTACAGCAAGCAGTTGGTGTGCCTGCGGACGGTATCATTGGGCCACAAACTTTAGCAGCTGTGAATTCGCATGACTTGAACGATGTAATTTTAAGTTTAACCGCAGAGCGTTTGAAGTTTTACACCAGCCTGAGCACATTCAAAACACACGGCAAAGGCTGGACTAATCGGGTAGCAGACAACTTGAAGTATGCAGCTCAGGATAATTAAAGAAAGCTCTCACTTGGGGGTTTTGGCGCAAACCCTACGCAATTGAGCGTGTTGGGGTTTGCTGTTTTAGAATACATTAAATTAATTGTGTGGATAACCTACCTTTTTTATGAGCATACGAATCACGCACAAAGAAACGGAAATGGGGATTGATTTTTATTTATGCGTTACAGTTTGCGTTACACATACTTTTATTAGTTTATTATTTAATATAAATCAACAATATAAGAATTATATTATATGCACGCTGAGCGCACCATTTCACTGTTTTACCTCATCCGAAGAAATACGAAAATCATTAAAAATAAATAGCTTACGTACTTCTATTGTCCGATAATGTCCGAAGGCGTTTTAGGATACCGTAAAGTTTTACGGTATTTTTTACGGTATATCCCGTTTCTTGCAAAAATATACCGTAAAAAGATGCCTAAACTCGTTGTTAGTCTTACTGACTCAAAAATTAAATCAGCAATATCAATGCAAAAGAAATCATCTGAAAAAAATATTAAGCTTTCAGATGGTGGCGGCCTTTATCTGTTATTAGATACAAAAGGTGGGGCATATTGGCGCTTTGATTATGTTCGCCCAATTACAAAGAAAAGAGCTACTATCGCAATTGGTGTTTATCCAAGCTGTACATTAGCATCAGCACGTGCAAAACGAGGCGAGTTCAGAGAACAGCTTGTTCAGAATATTGATCCTGCCATGCAGAAAAAACGAGAAGCTGAAATAACGCATAAAAAAAATACTTTTAAGCTAATCGCAAATGAATATCGTAAAACAGAAGAGTTGGAGCCTAGCACTCAGCGAAGGAATCAATTTGTTTGGGATAAGTTGTATGCTGCAATTGGAGATTATCCGATAGACAGTATTACACCATCGCAAATTTTAGAAGTGTGTCGTATATACGAAAGGCAAGGTAAGACAGATTCTGCAAAGCGCATGAGAAGCAAAGCATCTCAGGTGTTTCGGTATGCGATTGCTTTGGGTTTATGTCAATTTAACGTTGCTGACCAAATTAGCGGTATTTTGAAGGTGGGTAAAACTAAGCATCGAGCGGCTATTACTGATGAGCAAAAGCTAGGACAACTATTAAAGAATATTGAACCGTACCGGGTTTGTCGGAGACCAACTTTCTTGAGAGAATGTTCCAATGACAAAACCAAAATATACCCCTGAAATCAGAGAAAGAGCGGTTCAATTATTGATTGAATCTGAAAAAGATTATCCTTCTACTTGGGCTGCAATCACAGCTATTGCACCTAAGATTGGTTGTACTCCTGAAACATTGCGTGTTTGGTATTTAAAGCATATGGATCAACTAAATCCTGCCAAAGTACAACAGATATCTGACCAAGAAAAAATGAAGCAAATGGAACGTGAAATTAAAGAATTAAAACGTGCCAATGAAATTCTACGTAAAGCAGCCGCTTTTTTCGCCCAGGCGGAGCTCGACCGCCCACACAAATAATGGTGGATTTTATCCAGAACAATAAAGATCGATATGGTGTTGAAGCGATTTGTAGAATTTTACCGATTGCAGCTTCGACCTATTATCGGGCTTTAGATCTCGTTGATAACCCAGAACATCGAGCGAAACGTGCTCTGCATGATTTACATCATGCAGAGCAAATCAAACGTATTTGGAAAGAAAGTTTAGGTCGATATGGTGTGCGTAAGGTCTGGCAACAATTGAAACGTGAAGGTTATGTTATCGCACGTTGTACAGTTGCTCGATTGATGCAGAAGCTAGGTATACAAGGTGTTTGGCGTGGTAAGAATAAACAAACCACCCGTAGCCGAGATGATCAAAAACGAGCAGATGACTTAGTAAAACGCAATTTTAATGCAGATCATCCTGACCCTTGCGAAGCAGTGCTTCTCAGGTCGCTGACTTCACGTATATTCAAACTCATTCAGGCTGGGTCTATACCGCCTTTATTATTGATGTGTTCTCGCGAGCAATTGTTGGATGGAAAGTATCAACACGTATGAATACAGATATGGTGCTCGATGCACTGGAGCAAGCATTGCATGATCGAGGGGTAATACCCCCATTTTTAATTGAATTAATGGGTAGAAAATCTAAAGCCCTTGTTATTGTTTAAAAATAGGTGGACAACCATTTACTGACATATGAGGTCGTTCATGATTATAAAAGTACTGCCAGTCAGTTGTATAGTCCTGCACCTCGCTCAGATCTCGAAATAAATATTGATTTAGACACTCATAACGTACTGTACGATTAAATCGCTCAACATATGCATTTTGCTGTGGATTGCCTGGTTGAGTAAATACATGCTCAATACCATGCTGATCACACCACTTTTCCATCAGCTCACTTATATACTCTGGGCCATTGTCGGTTCTAATGCGTTTAGGTTTACCTCGCCATTCAATGAGCTGATCAAGTCCTCTCAGCACACGTTCTGCTGGCAACGAAAAGTCAATCAATATATCCAATGACTCGCGATTATAGTCATCAATCACGTTGTGAACTCGATAACTACGTCCATCACTGAGTTGATCATACATAAAGTCCATTGACCATGATTCATTCTTAGCTGTCGGTACTGCAAGGGTTTCAGGCTGTTCTCGTTTAATCCGCTTATTAGGCTTGATTCTTAAATTAAGCTCAAGCTCCTTATAAATGCGATAGACACGTTTGTGGTTCCATTTGTATTTTTTAACATTACGCAAATACAGGAAACAAAGCTTGAAGCCCCATGTTTTATGATCATTGGTTAATTGAATCAACCATTCGGCAATCTGTTGATTCTCTTCATCTAAACGAGCTTTATAGCGATAACACGTTTGACTGACTTTAAAAATTAAGCAGGCCATGCTGATTGAAATCTTAAATTGCTCAGTAGCTTGCTGAGCAAGTGACTTTCGCTGAACAGGCCTTAAAACTTTTTTAAAAGTGCATCTTGCAAGATGTCTGACTTTAGCCGCTCATCAGCATACATGCGTTTTAAACGGGCATTTTCAGCCTCAAGTTCTTTAAGCCGCGTCATCATTGAAAGATCCATGCCGCCATATTTGGACTTCCACTTGTAGAATGTAGCAGAGCTCATACCATGTTCGCGGCACAAGTTCGGTATGGGTGTTCCTGCTTCAGCTTGCTTCAAGATACTCATGATCAAGCTGTCTGAATACTTAGATGTTTTCATAGAAAATCTCCTTAAATCAAGGTTATTCGATTTTCTACTTTTAAACTCAATTATTTTTAGGGGGGATTACCGAGGCATGCCAAAGAACGTGATTCATCATAGTGACAGAGGCGTGCAATATCTTTCCATTCGTTATACCAATCGTTTAGAAGCAGCAAATTTACGAGCATCAGTCGGTACGACCGGTGATTCATACGATAATGCTTTGGCTGAAACGGTGAATGGCTTATACAAAACAGAGGTGATTGAATATTTAAAAGCGGATTGGCAAGGTTTAGCGGATGTACAACTTGCGACACTAAACTGGGTAGATTGGTTCAATAAAGAGCGTGTACACAGTGCACTGGGTTATGTATCACCTTTTGAGTTTGAAGCAATGTACTATGATAAGATTAACCCGTTAGGTCAGGTGGCCTAACTTAAATAAAAAAGTCTCCGACAAACCCGGTACGGTTCAGCTAGTTAATAAGGAAACAGGGCAACAGTATTTAACTTTAGTTGATCCTAAAGGCATCCGAAACATGAATCACGATGATGCCAAAATTGAGTTCTATAAAGAGATAAAAAGTATTGAAGCAAAACTCGATCATTCTGACTTGATTTTGAATAGCTTTATTTTGTCTATTACCCCAATGAAAGATATTCTGAATAACTCTCTTTCTGAAGAAGAGTTTGCTGAAAAGAATGTCTTATTTATGGTGGGTAATGGTACAGCGTATCTTGGGCAGATGTTTAAAAAGATATTAGAAAAAATATAAAAAATATTCCTAGTACCCAAGTTTCTACACTGTTTGGCTGTGTAGAAACTTGGGTAAAAATTTGGTTTTATAAAAATCACTAAGTTGACAAAAATAACTAATCATGCGAAAAAGTTTTTTTAGTTAACAGATGTTCACACATGCCTCGAATTGTTTCTGTACCACTTAGTTTAGAACAGCGAGAACGACTCATTTTTCTGGCCAAGCATGCAAAACATTGGCGTGAAAGACAACGTGCCCAAACTATTCTCTGGCTTTCTGAAGGTAAAAGTGTTGCGGAAGTTGCCACTCTACAAGAACGTATCCCAGAAACCATAAGGCTACAACGCCGACGTTGGGAATTGTATGAGTTTGAATCGATTAAAGAAGGTCATCGCTCAGGTCGGCCCAATACATTGATCTCAGACTATCAGGCGAAAATCCTAGATTGGGTCAATACAAGTCCACTCAATGCAGAACAAATCCGAGTCAAACTACATGAAGAATACGAAGTGTCCGTGTCTGTTGAAACCATTCGTAAGTTTTTACGTGATTCAGGTATGGTCTTCAAGCGTACCCGTCATAGCTTGAAAAAAAAGAGATCCGATTGCATTTGAACAAGCAACACAGCAGATTGAAAAATTACGAGAGCAAGCGGCACGTGGTGAAATTATATTAGGTTATGTTGATGAAACAGGGTTTTCATCTACACCTGATAACCGCTATGCGTGGACAAAGATAGGTGATGTTCATGCGGTTGATGCAATAAGATTAAAACGAGTTAATGTCATGGGGTGTTTGCTTTCAACGGGGAAACTGGTGACAAGTTGTTTACAAGAGTCAGTTACAAGCACTTGGTTTTATGCCTATTTAACTGGAATAGCTCAACAAGTAAAACAGACTTATAACCTTCCATTGGTTCTTATTGTTGATAATGCCTCGATTCATAGAAGTAAAAAGATGGCTGATTACAGAGAGCTACTTAAAAGTAACTTTTCGACGAATTTGTATTTTATTCCAGCTTATAGCCCTGAGTTAAATCGAATCGAGATGGTATGGAAGCAGATGAAATATTATTGGCGAGATTTTCAAGTCATGACAGCTGATAAAATAGAGCAATGGGTGGAGAGAGTATCAAACCAATTCGGAAAAGAATACATGTTTACTTTTTGATGACAGCTTATATAGATTTAAATTTTTTAAATTAAAGGTTTAAATTTTTAGTTCAACTGCCACCATCTCTATTGTAGTAGTTTACCCAAGAAAAATTGGAAATTTAAGAAATAAAATAATTTTTACGACTTGTGACATGTCCTGTCATTTTTATGCCTTATCTTCACTTTATTCCATTGAATAGTCATTTTGATCAAAAGTTTAAATTTAAAAGGAAAATTGAAAGGACATTAGCATGACGATAAGCCCTGGTTCATTTACGAATAATCATAAGAAGAAAGCTTTAACGCGTATTTTTAGAGCATTAATACTTGGGAAAATAAAGTGGGCTGAATTAAAAAAGTTCTATTTAGCAATGTTACACCTCGAACGTTATTTAGAAAGGCTAAATATTCTTTAAATTGAAATTACATTAATACTTTTTGTGATTTAGTGTAATTTTTTGTGTGTTTAATGTGTTATATTTCTAGCATATCGGAACTTTAAACGTTTGGTATATGTTTTTAAATAATTAGAGAAAATTTATGAAACGTGATGATTCTATTCATGAGCGTTTAGCCGACAGATTAGCCAATATTTTAACAAAGTTAAATATGGGGTATCAGTTAAGTATAAAAGAACTTGCATCAGAGTTTGGGGTAAGTACACGTACTATTTCGAGAGATTTTGACCGTCTTAATACTTATTTGCCTTTGCTGCAGGATATTGAAAGTAAAAAATATTATTTAGATTTAAACTACTTAGGAAAAATTGCCCCAAAAGATATCCGTAATTTTGCTCAGCTTTCAGGGATTAATCATTTGTATCCGTCATTGGATATATCCTTTTTGCGTGAACTTTTAGATAGTCGAGCACATCAAATTTATAGTGCTAAGGGTTACTCTTTTGAAGATGTGAGTCAGTTTAAAGAATTATTCAAAGTTCTAGGAAAAGCAATTCAAGAGCAGCGACAAATCAGTTTTGTATACAAAGGAGAACCTAGACTAGTTCAACCTTATCGATTGATTCATCATCATGGTAGTTGGTATTTAGCAGCAGTCAGAAAAAATCAATTGCGTACTTATCGCATTTCACATATTCAGCTCATGCAATCTCCACATGAAGATTCTCAATTTGTCCCTGACCCAAATATTGTAAAACTTGTGGAAAATGATGACAGTATCTGGTTTGGACAGGATAAGCAGGAAATCATTTTATCTATTGATAGTCAGGTCGCATTTTACTTTAAGCAGCGATCTATATTGCCTGAGCAGCAAATAGTAAAAGAGTTAAATGATGGTGGATTGCTGGTTTCTTCTAAAATTAATCATGACATGCAGTTATTGCCGTTAATACGATTTTGGATTCCACATTTAAAAATTGTCAATCCAGATGGATTGCAAGAAGAGCTAGAAAAAGATTTAAAAAAATACTTATCTCTAGCATGAGAAAAAAGGGGAGCTGTGTTAATACAGTCACATAAAGATGATGAATGTTAAGACATGGATTAGTGAGTTTTTAAAAATTAAAGTTGGCATTAGTAATGAAAAATATGATTAAAGAAATTTTTAATGTTGGAAATGGAAAACAAATATCAAATATTGAAGACAATATCGTGAGTTTGGAAAAAGCTAGAGAACGGTTACAAAAATTTCAAACAGAACGTGAGGAAAATAGCATTGTTGAACATCCTTCTGAAAAAGAAGAGACTCTTAATTCTGTTTTTCAGATAGTACAGCCAATCGTCACTCTAGATAATGATGTGATTTTATCGATAGCAACTCGTGTTCAATTAGATGAAGGGTTGGCTAAGTTAAAATTTCATAAAACAATATATGAAGACTGGAATTTCGGTAGTGTAGATAAACAGGGACGTAGCGTTATTCTAAATTTCTATGGTGCTCCCGGTACTGGAAAAACTCTCACAGCAGAAGCTTTTGCAGGAAGTTTAGGAAAGCCTATTATTAAACTAGGTATAGCTGAATTAGAAAGTAAATTCATGGGGGAGACTTCAAAAAATATTCAGGCTGTATTTAAAGTGGCTACAGAACAAGATGCAGTCCTATTTTTTGATGAAGCTGATACTTTGTTAGGTAAACGCTTATCTTCTGTTACCCAAGGTATTGATAATGAAGTCAATGCAATGCGTTCTACTTTATTGATTGAATTAGAACGTTTTAATGGGATTGCTATTTTTGCGACTAACTTTGCTAAAAATTACGATGAGGCTTTTAGAAGCCGTATTAGTCATCACATCCATTTTGATTTGCCAGATTTAGAAGCGCGTAAAAAACTTTGGGCAAAAATGTTGGTAGATCAAATACCGTTATTAGAGCCTAAAGACGAATTTATACAAACTGCATCAGACTTATCTGATGGATTCTCTGGGCGAGAAATACGTACTTGTATGAGATTAGTTCTACCTAAAGCTTTATTAGAAGCTGAAAAAAATCAAGAAGATCCAAAAGTTAAATTAGAGCAACTTCAAGAAGTTATTCATCGTATTAAACAAGCCAAAGTTGAAGTTGCGAATAGTGAAACAAAATTAAGTGCTAAAGAAATAAGTACTGCAAAATCATTGTTGGGCGTAAGTAAATAAGTAGGGGGTAGAAATGGGTTTTTGGAGTTCAGTTGGGTCAGCGATTTCTTCAGCTGCGAGAAGTGTTGGTTCAGCAGTTTCATCTGTAGGTAGAGGAATATCATCTGCAGCAAGTGCAGTATGGGATACAGCAAAAAGTGCAGCTAGAAAAGCTGTTGATTGGATGGCAGATGAAGCTGAAAACTTTGTTGGCAAGGTAAAAGATGTTTGGAAAATGGCCAAACCATGGGTCGAAAAAATAGCGCCGTATATTTCCAAAGGTATCGCTTTACTTCCATTTCCATGGGCTGGAGCAGTTGCAAAAGCAGTAGAAAAGGGTATCCAAGCATTATTGGCATTGGAAAATAGCCCTATTTTAAAAAAGGTTGAGCAAGCGATTATTTGGGCTTCAAATGCGGCAAAGCATTTCCGTGATATGTACATGACGCCTAAAGATGTGAAGGAAGCTGAACAGCGTCAGCAAGACTTGCAAGAAGCTATGGATGCGATGAAAACTGAGGAACAACGTCAGTCTATTCGTTTTGCAGCTGTGATTAATGATTATGTTTTAGTACAAACCCATATCCAAGAAATCTTAGAAAAAGATACAGTGAAAGATTTCTCACATTATCTACGTTTACGTGCAACCCAAAAATTATTAAGAGCTGCGGAAAAAACACTAAATACTGCTCGTAATTTAGATGAAATTACCGCAGATGATTCATTCCTCTTACGTATAGGTGCTGATCTGCTCGCAGAGAATCCAAATCTTAGCGATGCTGATGCAGAGAAACTAGATAGAATTATTAAACGTCGTTTCAGTGGTAAGTCACTAGTTCCATTTGTATTTGAAGAATTAATTTGTGCTTGGGAAACTAAGTTACAAAATATGGAAGCAAAATGGAAACAGATGAATAAAGAGTCAGCGACTTTAAAACGTCAAATAAAAGAACTGGAAGTGAAAATGCAAATTGAATCACTCACTTCTGATGAAGAAGCACAATTGGTTGATTTGAAAAATGATGCAAAAAATACCTCTCACCAACTAACTCAACAAGCAGAAGAAAACCGTGCAATGCAAAGTTATGTTCACGCTGCAGAAGGTTTCCTTCAAGTTTTAGAGAAAACTGCTGAACAATTTGAAGAAGAAGGTCGTGACTATATTGTAGATGACGTTGCAACTGTTGGACGTCTACTAGTTGAGTGTGCCCAGCATGGTAAACAATGGAACGAGCTAACAGGGGATGAGCAAAGCCTTATTACTGACTATGCGAATATTTTCGCAGAAGACAGTAAAAAACGAACTCAAGAGTTAGTTGAGGCAGAGGTCTAATTTATGGAAATTTTGAGTTTTTTACTTCCTTTTCATTTGTCTCCATTTAAATTAGATGCTTTACCTAGTATTTTCTTTTTTGTTATTTGGGGTCTTTTCTTCTTCACAATTTTTAGAGTGTATCAAACAGCAAAGCCTGAGAATTGGGAGCATAATTGGTATGGTGGCAACAAAAATAATCAGTCAAAAAAACTAGATGCCGAACATGGCTCCGTTATGGAAATTAGCGAAGCTGTTGCAACACCATCTGAAAAATTGGCAGATATTATGCCTGGCATGATTCTGATTATTGGTTTGTTGGGTACATTTTTAGGTTTAGGGCTTGCCTTAGATAAAGCATCTTCAATTCTCACGGGCGCTAATGCATTGAGTAATATGGATGCATCAATGGCGAACCTTATGCAAATGCTTGAGGGATTAGGGACTAAATTTAAAACATCTACTTGGGGATTACTTGCTTTTATTCTTTTAAAAGTCATTTTATCTAATAATGGTTATGAAGAACGTCGCTTACGTTGGTCAATTGAAAAAGTGAAAAGTGAGCTCGATATTGTTCGTGATCAAAAATTACAAGAGGACCGTAACAATAATAATAAGCTGATTGATTGTATGCAAAGTATAGCTATGCAATTTGAACAAACTGTTGCGAAAAATCAATCTACTAATCAAGAACAACTCAAGCAATTAACTCAGCATACTCAAGATACGATTAAAGCCATTCAACTTAGTCATGATGAACAGTTAAAACAGCTACATTTAAGTAATGAAGAAAATGTACGTTCTTTAACTTCACAATCTAGACTTATAGAAGGGTTAGTTGAGAACACACAGCAAAATCATGCTTCTCATCTAGAACAAACAGGGAAATTTTTATTATCATTTGAGCAAAATAGTAAAGATCATCTTTTATTGCTTACTCAAAATCATTCTGGGCAAATTGAAACTTTAAACAAACAGTCTACATTGTTGGAAAGGAAGTTTGATGTTTTAGCGCAACAATCAGTGAGCCTAATCGAATTAGTTGGAGAGCAACATAAAGAAACTGCACAATTGCTCCAAGATAATGTAGCTCAGAGTGTTCAGACGCGTGATGCTATGGTTGACTTCATTCATAAGAATGAAGAAACAGTTGTTAGACTAGGAAAGGCTGCTGAAGGAATGTCTCAAGCCGCATCGACAATGGGAACGTCAGCGAGCCAACTACAAACCGTTATTGATAGCTTTAGACAGAATATGGAAGAAGTCATTTCTTTGATGAAAAAAGACTTGAACTCTACCATTTCTAATATGAATACTAGCTTTAGCCAAAATATGACAAAAATGTCAGATAATCTCAAATCGTCTATTGGTGATATGAGTACAAGCTTCAAGAAAAATATGTCTGAAATGTCCAAAGGTTTAGGTGAAGCAACTCATGATATTTCTAATGCGGTAACTAGTTTATCTACAAGTGTTGATAAAACGATGAATGAAGTTACTGCTACGATTGGTCAATCCATGGAATTGCAGACAAAAGCACAAAAAGTATTTACTCAGAGCACGAATACATTAAATGAATATATTGAAGAGATGACAGGTTTGGTTAATAAGTTGTCTGGAGATATTACAGGTGGCTTAAAAGCTGTTTCAGAAAGTAATCGTCAAGTGATTGGTCTGGGTAAACAAATCAAACTAAGTAGCGAGGATCTTACACAAACAGTGGGGAACGTATTTAATGATTTGTCTCAAAATCTCGATGCTCTTAATTGTTTGAAGCCTACACTAGAAAATTTAGCAAATGGTATTGTTTTACAAAAGGAAACATTGGAAAGGATGGAGTCTCAGAATTTGAAGCAAAATAGTTCTCAAAAGAAAAATGAAAAGATTAAGAGTGCTAATGTAAATTCTGCTATTTCACAGGCACTACTGGGTTGGAAGGATTAAGTGAATGAAGGATAAGCCAAGTGAGTGGGTATCCATTTCAGATCTTATGGCTGGTGTAATGGCTGTCGTAATGTTGCTGCTTGTCATGTCAGTTCTACAAAAAACCTACGCAGAATTAAAGCATAAGCAAGAGTTAGAGCAGGGGGGGGCTGCCCAGCAGAAAAGAATTAGTGAGATGTTAACGGATCTAAAGAATTCTGTAGATGAAACAGGAGCGAGTAATTTAATTTCCTTTGACATCGCTGATGGAAAAATCACATTAAAAGAAAATATTTTTAATGTAGGCAGTGCTTGTATCACACCATCGGCAGCTAAAACATTCAAAAGCCTCGATCAACGTATCGTTAGTTTTTTAAAGGAAAATCCGAATGCCTCTGTTTTTGTTGAGGGACATACTGATAATTCAGTTGTAAAGCAGCCTGTTCTTGACTTTAAGGAAAAATGTACGGTTTATGATGACAACTTTACGTTATCTGCGGCTAGAGCAAGAGAAGCTAGAAAATTAATCATTTCAAATTTGGATTCTAAAGATGCAAATCGGGTTATCGTTGCGGGTTATGGTGACTCTCGTCCTCTATATGGTATTGATCCATCAGATGGAAGAAATAGACGGGTAGAAATTCAGTTTGCAGTATCAGAAAGTAGTAAATAACAATCTAATATATCCCTTATCTCATCGTCTTAAGACGATGAGATAAGGGTTTTTTATATTCCTAAGACTACTTGATAGGGCTTAAAGCCTTCCAATACAGCATCTGTAACCAGCTGAATAAAATTCTCAGTTTTTCCATAAGCCATCCATTGATCTAATGCTTCATAGTAAGCCAAACGATTTTCTACTGTAATCACACAAGGTGGATAGCCTGCTTTTAAGAGTTCAAGATTCATCAAGAGACGCGATGTACGACCATTCCCATCAATAAATGGATGTATGCCTACAAAATCTGCATGTACTTTGGCTGCACGTTCAATTGGATGTAGCTTATGTGCTTCACTATTATACCAGTCTACTAATTGAGCCATCTTGTCATTTAATAACGTGTAATCAGGCGGGGTAGACGTAGCACCTGATATCAGGACATTTTGCTGACGATAACGTCCAGCATTATCATCATCAATATTCTTTAAGATAAGCTGATGGATATTACGAATTTGCCATTCAGAAAAAGGCTCCTCTTTCCGAATGATATCTTCAACATAGTAAATTGCATTTCTATGGTTGATCGCTTCGAAGTGTTCTCTTAATGCCTTTCCACCCACAGTAATACCTTCGAGTACTACTTTTGTTTCTAGCAGGGTGAGGGTATTACCTTCAATTGCATTGGAATGATAGGTCCAGCGGATAATAAGATCTTCTTGTAAATTTTTTACAATTGCAGGAGCAAGAGGACGATGCTGATCTAATTTTTTCTTTAAATCATCAATACTTTCAAACATGCCCTGAACCCTGAATCTTAATTAATTAATGATACATGAAAAACGGAGCATCTAAAAACGTAATGATATAGCGTATTATAGATGAGAGATTGAATATGATAGAATAATGAGATAGATCTAAATCATGGATGTGGGAAATAAAATCATTAGGCATTTGATGTCATACATCTGATTAGAGTTTTTACGGTATTTAATACGGTAAATAAAATCTTTAAGTATGAAAAGTTAAATACTATCAATAGCCTACTGATGGTTTCTGGTGCGCGCTGAGCGCACCAAATTAGTATATAAGCATTGAACTGTAATATAAAAAATAGTTGAAAAGTATATAAAAAATTAAGATAAACATTCGATCTTATTTGCCATAGCCTGATCACGTTTTTCAGCATATAAAACTCACATATTTTAAAACTGAAAAATCTGAGGGCAGCTTCGTGGGCTATATCGTTAAACTCATTCCAGAAAACTTATATTTTGTTCCGCATGATAATGAAATTGGTACCACGGAATTTCGCAGTAAAGCCGTCGCAGAAGGTTTGTTCTACGATTATGCTGAAGCAACAGCAATGGTAAAGCTATACAATAAAGATATGCTGCAAGATGTTGATTATGAAATTGAGTTAATTGAATAATCGTCGACTTCTTATTATTTGAAAGTATCGCCAAGTTATGCAGAAGCTAATCGCAAAGCTGGAGCTTTTAACCGCATAAAATTATGCCGTAACTGAAAATTAAATCAATTGAAATTTTGCTGTGTGAATGTATTGAAATGTAGTGGGCTATTGCAGCAAAAAATAAGTTTCACTATATTAAAACTACAGTAGGTCATTCAATGTAATAGACGCTACGATGCAGTTGGACGGATCAATGACAGCTCGTTGAGTTTGTAACTCTTGTTCAAACAATAAAATCAGCACTAGCCTTCCAACATAAAAAAACTCGCAGCAATGCGAGTTTTTTCTGTGCTAGAATGAAAAACAAGCAAATTTACTGTGGTTTTGTAAGTTGTAAATAAAATTTTAAAAAATATGTGTTTGAATTTATTAGATAATTTAAATTTAGTTTAAAAAAATACTACATTGTCAAACAATCTAACAACTCACTTTTTTAAAAAATTTATAAGCTATGGTATAAAAAATTTCCGTCAAG
Source organism: Acinetobacter towneri (assembly GCF_017498585.1). Classification (NCBI taxonomy): domain Bacteria; kingdom Pseudomonadati; phylum Pseudomonadota; class Gammaproteobacteria; order Moraxellales; family Moraxellaceae; genus Acinetobacter; species Acinetobacter towneri. The sequence goes on along the minus strand of NZ_CP071766.1, from coordinate 2,152,620 downwards.
AAAAAGGGAACAACAATGACGCAAATCATCGATATTAAAGTTAAAGACCAGTTTAGCCATATTTACGAAGCAAAAGCATTGCTACGTAATATCCCAGAAACTTCATTGGCAGCGGGTTTGGCACTATTTCACAAAATTGAACACATTATTGTGGAAGGTGAAGTGATTTTACCAAGCATCGAACTTTTGTTTGAAAGCCGCGAGTCTGATAGTATTTTCCGTGTGTTGGAGTAAATATTTGTGAGACTACTTTATTTTTAGAAAAGCTCATTTCGATGAGCTTTTTTGTGCGCAGGATTTTTAAAGCACACGTAAATAAAGTGCTCATTAAGTGTAAAACATATCGCTTTAAACCGTCTGATCTTCTACAAGTTGGATATTTACATCGTATTTATCAAACTCTTGAATAATTTTTTGAATGACCGCTTGCCCAATGTCATCATCGGGTTGAAAACTCAACTCTTGATTGGTTTGACTATCAAAACATTCAATTTGCAAGATTTGCCAGAGCTGGGCATCTGTACTTTGTTGAATCACTATGCGTCGCGGTTGTAAATGTGCTGAAATTTGACGCGGCAACACATTGGTAATCGCTAACTGTATTTGGCTTTCCTGATCTTTTGGGCTTAAAAAGGTAATCACCCAATTGCCAACTTTACTGAGTTGCATTGGATTGTCATAAGCATCAAACGCTAAAAAAAATGCATAATTCATCATAACCCTGTGCCTCAACAATTCTAGAAAATACTATATCGCTGATTTTTATCAGTCGGGGCTATGCCGCTAAAGTCTTAGCTTTTATAGGAATAATGGATCTAAGGTTTATATGTGTTTTTAAGGTGTTGAAAAGTAATAAAAATAAATTAATCCATATGTCCCTGAGCATGGTTTTAATTGTTAAAAAGACTTAAAACTAAGTAAAAAAATCTAAGCTTTAAGTCGGATTAAGCTTTTGCAGAGAGTGGTTGATTTGCTGCAAAATCTGATTGAGTGCTTTCGGTGGTAAACGAGTTTCTTGCAAAGAGGTAATCCATTGCATTTGGCAGAGTTTTAAGCTGCGAATATCCTGAGCTTGTAAAATTCGCTGAATCAGTTGTTTTGCCATTAATCCACAATGACGCTGCAAAGTATCCATCATGAGAAATTTTACATCTTCAAAACTCAAAGCGGTAATTTCAGGCTGTATTTCTGCTTGGGGTTCAGGTTGTTCAGCGGGCTGTTCTGTATTGATGGCAGCTGCAACACGTGCTTCTAAATATGCAGGAACTGAATTTACTTGAAGATGTTGGGTGTGGATTGGTTCTGCCAAACTTTCAGCATGCGCTTGCGGGGTGCTGCTTGCAAGTTGGCTATGAATTTCTGTGTGTAAAGTGGTAGATGATGCCTCTTGCTCTTGTTGCAGCAGAATGTTAGCCGTTTGCTCTTGGTGTTGCAAAGTGTCTTGCTCAAGCGCAGCAGGGGCAATCAGGTGCATATCTAATAGCTGTTCAATCAATTCAGGTGGTGCAAGACGTTGCTTGAACTGATCTCCGAGTAAATCAAAATCTTCAGTACCAATCAGTACCAATAAACGACGTTGACGTGCATTTAAATCACGTGTGCGCTGTTGTAATGCATCTAGACCGAGTTGAGTTTTTTGATAATTAAACATGAGCCTTAATTTATTTCCCCAATAAATTAAGGCAAAGCATAGACTTTGAAAATTACAATAATATGAATAATTTATGACAGGTAAATGCAATAAGATTCACTTGAAACATTTATAAAGTCAAAATACTGGTATTTTCGAGCGCCTTGCGTAAGTAAGGATCTAAATCTTCTTGTCTTAATAACCATTGCACATAATCGGCAGGAAGGTCAGCAATTGCCGTACCACGATGTTTACCAAAATTGATAATTTGTGGAATACGTGCTTCTTCTGAGGCAGTGTAGAGTTCTTCAATACTTTGAATTTGTAATTGATGAACTTCGTGCATCAAAATATTGGCCGTTAAAATAATATCCATATCGGCACGATGCGCTTTTTTAATCATGTCACGCGCTTTTTCGCTGCCTTTGGTAATCATATAAATTAAAGCTGAAATATTGTGTGCTTCGGCGTTTGGCCATACGCGACGTGCAAGTGCCAAAGTGCAAATGGCTTTAATTTTAGAAGTATCCACACCACATTTTTCTAAAGCGCGAATATCGTAATCAATATTATGCCCAATGATATAGGTGGTTTCGGCAGGTAATTCAAAACTGCTGTAATGCGGTTGATCAATTAAATCCGATTCTAAAATATGATGCACCGCCATCGCTGCGAATGAAATAGGCTCATCAACTTGATACAACTGATCGAAAATTTTACTTTTATCTAGACTGATTTTGCCATCTTGAATTTGAATGGGGGCGTAGGCAATCTCAATGGGTTGTCCATTTAAAGTATGGGTTTCTGTGTCGAGAATAATAGCCTGCATGTCCTGATTCGCTTGCGTCATTCAATAAAAATGCAATCTAACATTAGCCGCTGCGTATGACAAATTGAATTGAAATTTAATAGACAACTGTATATGTGATCAATTTACTGATTTTTAACGTAAGTATTTAATTTTAAATAAAATACACTTGCATATTAATTATCCAAATCTTGCCTAATACGGTAAAGAAGCGTACAAATAAAGATTGCGAAGGATGCAATCAATAAGAATATGAAGATAAGGGTAAACAAATGAAAAAAATATGGTTAAGTGTGGCTTTGGTCAGCAGCAGTTTGTTTTTAACCGCCTGTAATGATGATCATGACGATACGAATGTGGGGGTTATTGATGATGAGGTTCCGAAATATAATTTTAGTGCCCCTATTGTAAAAACAGAGTCTTATTTAGATCAAGGTACAAATGCGAATAATGTTTTAGATACAGTAAGTGCCTCTAAAACATTGATGACTTATAAAATGTTAGGTGTAAATGGACAGGAAACTCAGGCAACTGCACTTGTTTTTACCCCTCAAACAGTTAAACCTGCGGGCGGATGGCCACTTGTAGTATGGGCACATGGCACAACAGGCGTGGCAGATGCGTGTGCACCGAGCCGTCAAGGTTTAAAAGGAAATGAATACTTCATTGCTAAACTATTGGCGGCAGGTTATGCCGTTGTTGCACCAGATTACGAAGGTTTAGGTGAGCCGAGCGGTAAAGAATTACACCCATTCTTAAATTTAAAAAGTGCAGCTTATTCGATTACAGATGCTGTTGTCGCTGCAAGCAAGCTTTTGGGTAATACTGCAGAAACGCGCTGGAGTGTAGTTGGACATTCACAGGGTGGACATGCGGCTTTAGGTGCAGCGCAGTATGCATCGCGTGCGCAGTTAAATTATAAGGGTGCCATAGCTATCGCACCTGCATCAAATTTAGCGTTGGTATTGGCGGGTGGTGAACAAAAAGCAGCTCAGGAGCCAGATGTAATAAAGAAAGTACAGACACTTGTACCATTAGATACGTTTACTGCTCTAATTGCTGCGGGGCTAAGAAATACTGCTCCAACCTTGAAATATTCTGAAATATTTGTGTCACCAACAGATCAACTTGCTGCTCAGGCAGAGTCAATCTGTTATGAGGCATTAGGTGGGAGTATGCTTCAGCCAATGCGAGAGCACGCACAGACTTATGGAAAATTGGATGGTTATCCACGTACTCAACCGAATTTCATGACGACCATCCCTGAAGTTAAAGATTTCTTAACCAATGGTTCACAGCCATTAAAAGTGAAAATCAGTACGCCTATATTTATTTATCAAGGAACGGCTGACCCAACTGTACCGAAACAAGTCACGGATTACTTGGTTCAGTCAGCTCAAGGGATGGGAACTAAAATTCATTACGTCACTGATCAGGATTTACCTGTAGAGCAAAAATGGGATCATGGTTCGGTGTATGTGGATAATATGGATGAGATTATTAAAGATGTACAATCTTTAATGCCTATTCAGTAAGTTGTTGAATTACGATAAAGATTGATTTGACCTGATATAGCTCATGTTTTATCTGAAACATGAGCTATTTTTATGTAAAACTGAGCAAAGTTCATTCTCTCAGTTCACAAACTTTATGCTACAATACGCGCCAATCTTAGCACGGCTTAAAAGCCCTAAATTAATAGGACCTCGCTAATGTTTGCCAATATTTCTATTGCCGAATTTGATCCAGAATTAGCTCAAGCGATCACCAATGAAGATGCGCGCCAAGAAGCTCATATTGAGTTAATTGCTTCTGAAAACTACTGCTCACCTGCAGTAATGGAAGCTCAAGGTTCAAAACTTACCAATAAATATGCAGAAGGCTACCCAGGCAAACGCTACTACGGCGGTTGCGAATACGTAGATATTATTGAACAATTGGCGATTGACCGTGCTAAAGAACTCTTTGGTGCAGATTATGCTAACGTTCAACCACACGCTGGTTCACAAGCAAACTCTGCAGTTTACTTAGCTTTACTTAACCCAGGCGACACTGTGTTAGGTATGAGCTTGGCACATGGTGGTCACTTGACTCATGGTGCAAAAGTAAGCTTCTCAGGTAAAACATATAACGCTATCCAATATGGTTTAAACCCAGAAACTGGCGAAATTGATTACGAAGAAGTTGAGCGTTTAGCGCTTGAACACAAACCACGCATGATTGTTGCGGGTTTCTCTGCGTATAGCCAAATTGTAGATTGGCAGCGTTTCCGCGACATCGCAGACAAAGTTGGTGCTTATTTATTTGTAGATATGGCACACGTAGCAGGTCTAGTGGCTGCTGGTGTATATCCGAACCCTGTGCAAATTGCTGACGTAACGACTACTACTACACACAAAACATTGCGTGGTCCACGTTCTGGTCTAATTCTTGCGAAAGCAAACGAAGAGATCGAGAAAAAATTACAATCTGCTGTGTTCCCTGGTAACCAAGGTGGTCCATTGGTACACGCAGTTGCAGCAAAAGCAATTTGTTTTAAAGAAGCAATGGCGCCTGAATACAAAGCGTATCAACAACAAGTTGTTAAAAATGCGCAAGCGATGGCTGAAGTTCTTATTGAACGTGGTTATGATGTAGTATCTGGTGGTACGAAAAACCACTTGTTCTTGCTTTCTTTAATCAAGCAAGATATTACAGGTAAAGATGCAGATGCATGGTTAGGTGCTGCGCACATTACTGTAAACAAAAACTCTGTACCGAACGATCCACGTTCTCCATTTGTAACTTCTGGTATCCGTATCGGTACTCCAGCGGTAACTACACGTGGTTTTGGTGAAGCAGAAGTACGTGATCTTGCAGGTTGGATTGCAGACATTCTTGACAGCAAAGGTGACGAAGCTGTAATTAATACTGTAAAAGCAAAAGTTGAAGCTGTTTGCGCGAAATTCCCAGTTTACGCAAAATAAGCACAGCCTTGAGAAAAGCCCCTCAAGGGGGCTTTTTTTATGGATGTAAAAAATTGATTTTTCGTTCAATAAGCTGAATTTCTGTTATAACTTAAGCGTATTGAATATGATTGTAGGCAAGCTGATGATGACAGTATTGTCGGAATGACAGGAATAAAAGTAAATGATTAGACCAAAGATTATTATTTCAGAACAAGATTTGCACCGTTTGGAAACGATGCTTGAGCATCAACCTAAATTGACGCCAACGATGCAACATCTAGAAGATGAATTGGCACGTGCTGAAGTGGTTGCGCCACAAGATGTACCGAATAATGTGGTGAGCATGAATGCCCGCGCATTGATTACCATTGCACCTGCAAAAGAACCGACTGAAATTACCTTGGTTTATCCGCATGACTTTAAAGGTGAGAAAGGGCAGGTGAATGTGGTTGCACCTGTCGGGACTGCCATTTTAGGTTTAGCTGAAGGTCAGGAAATTGAATGGCCACAGCCCGATGGTCATATGATGAAAGTCAAAATTGAGAAGATTTTGTATCAGCCAGAGCGTGAAGGTGATTATTTATAATCTGTTTATCATCCTGCGTTAGGAACATTGAAAGCCATGTTGATCATGGCTTTTTTATGCACTGGTGTTTTGAATCAGGCATCTTGTGACTGATGTTATGCGAATCTATAAAAAAGCATTTAAGCAGATCGAAATAAAAAATTGCAAAATATTACATGACCTTAGCCGAAAAACACGTACTATAAAATCATGTAAAGAGGGTTGTGATGGTCTATGGCTCAGTTTGAAGTGTTACTGCCTTTGCAAGAGATTACGGTGGATCGTGCAGAGCTTTTGGCGATTCAACGCAATGATTTAGTTCCGTTGTTGAATGATCAATATCGTCTAAATCATTATGCAGATCAGGTGATTCAAGCGCAGTCAGTTTTATTGGATGGGGTGGATCCACATTTAACTCAGCAATTGAGTGTGACCATTGAGCAGTTGATTCAGGCGCTTGGCAAATCTAAAAAAGTGTTAAAGCAACGTAAGTTTAATGCACTACAAAAGTGGCTAGGCATAGATTTGGAATATGGCGCGGGGCAAGTGCAATATTATAAAAACCTAGATCATTTATTAGGACAAGCAGATCGTTTAAGCCAAAAGCTGCAAATCGAAATTCAGAAATCACAATCACGTTTTCAGCAGTTGGTTGGTTTGCGTGAGCAAATGGCGAAATACATTCAAGCTGCCGATGAGTTTTTAGTGGAATATCCACGATTTGTGCGCAATCAGCATCCTTTGGATAATTTTAGCGAACGACTGGCCAAGAAAATTTATAGTTTAAAGACTTTGCAAAGTAGTAATGATATTGCGATTACTCAAATGCAACTTTCACAGCAACTCTCTTTTAGTTTGTTAGATCGCTTTAAAGAAGCGCAGCAGGTACTCATTCCTGCATGGCAATATCATGTCAAACAAAGTCAGCAAAGTGGCTCACACAGTCAGCTAGAAAAGCTGGATCAAAGTCGTGAGCATTTAATTAAGACATTAAGAAAATCCTTAGAAAAACCTGCGCAATCATAAGGCATGGTTTTGATTAGATAGAGGCGAAATATGACAACTTCTGAACAACGCAACGTCGCTGTGCAAGTGAGTGATGAACAGACTCAGCAACAATTTCAGCAACTCAATTTGCAGGAAATTGGCTTACAGCCTGATGACTTTCAGGAGGTGCTGGCTGCGCGTAAAGAATTAAGCGATCTTAGCCATCATTCGGTTGCAGAATATGGCAAAAATATCGCCACTAAAACGTCAAGTTATACCGATGAGCTTTTAGGTTTGGTGCAAAATAAGGATTTGGATGTCACAGGGCAAAAGCTGAATCAGGTGGTGCAGGTTGCACAGCAGTTAAATACCAACAGTATTTTAAATCCAAACAAAAGCAGTGGCTTTTTGGGTGGTTTATTCAATAAGTTAAAAGGCGCTAAACAAAGTTTTGATCAAAACTTTAACAGCACCAAAGCGCAAATTGATAGTCTGGTCACAGAAATTGAAAGCTCACAAAATGGTTTAAAAAACCGTGTAGATACACTGGATAAAATGTTTCATGGTGTGCAAGATGAATATAAACAATTGGGGATTTATATTGCAGCAGGTAAGTTAAAACAGCAGGAAATTCAGCAGCAAATTTCTGAATTTTCCGCGCAGCCGCAGGATCAGACCACGACTCAAAAAATTTATGATCTCAATCATCTTGCTAATAATTTAGAAAAGCGGGTGAGTGATTTGCAGGTGTTGCAACAATCTGCCATGCAAACTTTGCCGATGATTCGGATTATCCAGTCCAATAATTTAATGTTGGTCGATAAATTTTATGCGATTAAAAACATTACCTTACCTGCGTGGAAAAACCAGATTAGTTTGGCGATTTCTTTAAATGAGCAGAAAAACAGTGTGCAACTGGCCAACAGTATTGATGATGCCACCAATGAATTGCTGCGCCGTAATGCAGATTTATTGCATCAAAACTCGGTTGATACTGCCAAAGCCAATCAGCGTTCGGTGATTGATATTGAAACCCTTGAACACGTACAAAATACCCTCATTAAAACAGTGAACGATGTGATCCAGGTACAAAAAGAAGGCATGCAAAAACGTGCAGAAGCGACTACGCGTTTGCGAGCCTTACAGGAGAATCTGAATCAATTGGTGATTGGTTCAAGTCAACAGTCTGGTCAATAAATGCATTTTGACAATGACTTCATTTAATCTGAAATTTACCTGATAAGGAGTCGGATTTGCCCCCACTTGATGAATATGCCATTCAGCCACAGCAGCTAAAAACAGGTGTTGTGGCATTACAGCAGCGTCAAAAAAAGCTCAGTTTTTTGGCTGTGCTGTCTATGACGGTGGTGCTTATATCGGCAATTGGCTTTTTTATTCAGCAAGATGTGATTTATAGCTTCTTTGGTTTAAGCACTGAAGTTCAGCAATTACACATGCCTGCAAGTGTCGATGCGACTTTGGCAAATTTAGGGCAGCAACCTGATTATTTTTTCAGTTTGTTGAACTGGTTGGGTTGGTTGATTTTAAAACTGTCGGTGTCATTTATTGGTGCATTCGTTCTAGTTCATCTACTCAAGAAAATTCGTTTTTTTTATATTCGCTTTCAGTCCTTTGTCTTGAAATTTGTAGCTTGGTTGCTGAGTTTTATTTTACTTTGGTCGGCATTGAGTTATGTTCAGCATGACCGACAAGATGATACGCAGCAGGTATATGCCAAAATTGTGCATTATGAAAAGCACATTCAAGAAAGTGAATTGGCGCGTTATTTACAAAATGCAGAAATGGCAGCGCCTGTTAAAGCCTATTTGTTGGCGCAAACGGCATTGATGCATCATCCCGCAGATAAAGATGCAGCCATTCCGCAAGTGTTGACCTTGGTCAAAGCAGAGCAGCAAGATCCGCAATTTTTACATTATGGATTTAAACCTGAACAATTATGGACGATGCAGCAGCAAGTTTATGGCAAAGCTTTAACGCCTATGGCGCAAAGCGTACATAAGCAAGTGCAGCAAGCACAGCAATTAAATACGCTGGTTTATTATATGAATCTCGCGGTTATGGCGCTTATGTTAATACTGTCTGCGGTACTCTGGTTTTTATCGCGACATTTACAGCAGCGTATTCTGCGGATTCAACAACAACTTGAATAAAAAATGATTAGGCTCAATTGCTTAAGGCAGACATTCAGTTTTTATGTTAATGTCTAAATTGAATAGCTTTAGGTATTTTAAATGAAATAGTAAGCTTGAAACTCACTATCATTTAAAAAAACGATCATAAATATAAAAATAAACCGTTTCCCCTATGTAACTATTTTTCGTAAGATGACATCAACAAATAAATTTACTCCCTTGGAGACGTTAGCCATGTTAGACCAAAATACTTCTACACAACTTAAAACTTTATTAGAACGTCTTGAAAGCCCAATCGAGCTTGTCGCGACTTTAGATGGTTCTGATAAATCTGCCAAAATTAAAGAATTGGTTGAAGAAATTGCAGCACTTTCGCCACAAGTTACTGCACGTTTTGACGGTAACAACGCACGTGCACCAAGTTTTGGGATTGCAAAAGTAGGTGAGCAACCGCGCGTATTCTTCGCAGGTTTACCAATGGGGCACGAGTTCACTTCATTAATTTTGGCTTTATTGCAAACTTCTGGTTATGCACCAAAAGTATCGGATGAAGTATTAACGCAAATCAAAGAATTGAATCTTTCATCTCACTTTGATGTGTTTGTATCGTTGAGCTGCCACAACTGTCCAGATGTAGTACAAGCTTTGAACCTCATTGCGATTTACAACCCTGGCACAACAGCAACCATGATTGATGGTGCATTCTTCCAAGAAGAAGTTGAGCAGCGCAAAATTATGGCTGTGCCGATGGTATTCCAAGATGGCAACCACATTGGTCAAGGTCGTATGACTTTGGAAGAAATTGTAGCGAAATTAGATACAGATTCTGCGAGCAAAGATGCAGCGAAACTGAATGCCAAAGAGGCGTTTGATGTCTTGGTAATTGGTGGCGGCCCTGCAGGGAATACATCTGCAATCTATGCAGCACGTAAAGGTATTCGTACAGGTATTGTGGCTGAGCGTATGGGCGGTCAGGTGATGGATACCATGGATATTGAAAACTTCACTTCTATCCAAAAAACACAAGGTCCAAAGTTTGCGGCAGAAATGGAAGCGCATGTGCGTGAATACGATGTCGATATTATGAATCTACAAAAAGTATCTGCCATTAAAGGTGCTGATGAAACTGCCAATGGTTTGGTCGAAGTGACTTTGGAAAATGGCGCAACACTTGAATCGAAAACGGTGATCTTGTCTACAGGTGCACGTTGGAGAGAGATGAATGTACCTGGTGAAGCAGAATACCGTACCCGCGGCGTGGCATACTGCCCACACTGTGATGGCCCGTTGTTTAAAGGCAAACGTGTTGCAGTGATTGGTGGTGGTAACTCAGGTGTAGAAGCAGCGATTGACCTTGCAGGGATTGTAGAGCATGTGACTTTGGTAGAGTTTGATACTAAATTACGTGCAGACCAAGTCTTGCAAAACAAATTGAACAGCTTGCCAAATACTACTGTAATTACCAATGCATTATCGACTGAGGTGATTGGTGATGGCGCACAAGTGACTGCATTGAAATATAAAGACCGTGCGACAGATGTTGAGCATACTGTTGAACTTGCAGGAATTTTCGTACAAATTGGTTTATTACCAAATACGGACTTCTTAAAAGAGTCAAAAGTAGAGCTGACGAATCGTGGTGAGATTGTGATAAATGAGCGCAATGAAACCAATGTAAAAGGTGTATTTGCGGCAGGTGACTGTACAACTGTACCGTACAAGCAAATCATCATTGCAACAGGTGAAGGCGCGAAAGCATCACTTTCAGCATTTGATTACATCATCCGTTCAGGTCAATAAGTCTGAACGAATACATCTGAATACGCGGATTAACCATCCTTAAATTGTATTCGCTAAAAAGATAGCGCCTGAGTTCCCCAATACTCAGGCGCTATGTTCAGTAAAGTGCGTTATCGCACAGTATTAAAAGTTTATTTATTCTATTTTTGGTTTTAAGAACTGAGTCGGCTAACAACTCAGTTCTTTTTTTATTTTTAACATCCAGTTTGATTTACAGCAGTTAGATTCATTTCAGTCTAATTAGCCTTATTATTTTGTCCAAATAAATTCAACTGATTAAACTTTTCCTGTAGCTGCTCTTTGGTTTCGACATGCTCAGGATGCGGAATAATACATTCAATTGGGCAGACTGAAACGCAGGTTTGATAGTCATAAAACCCAACACATTCTGTGCAACGCGCCACATCAATTTCATACACCTTTTCACCCTCATAAATTGCTTCATTCGGGCATTCGGGTAAGCACATATCGCAATTGATGCATTGGTCGGTAATCAGGAGTGCCATCGCAATACTCGCTTAGTTTATTGCCACTTAGTTGGCTTGATAAGCCAACGATGAGGCAGAAATATCTGCAGTCGAATTTGGTAAGTTGCGAATCAGCAGGGCATAACGCATATCGACATCTGCAGGTATAGGGATTTCTACAATATGCCCTGAACCTTTGGCATCTTCAATCAGATTGCCTTTTTTATCTTTAATTTCAGTTAAAGTGAAATAGATATTGCCTTGTGGCGTCATCAATTCTAAAGAATCGCCCACTACAAAACGGTTTTTTACATCAATTTTAATGTAGTCACCATTGCGTTCTAAGACTTCACCACAAAATTGCTGATGATCAAAACTTGATGAACCTGTTTCGTAGTTTTGGTATTCGCTGTGCACATGACGACGCAAGAAACCTTCGGTATAACCACGGTTAGCTAGACCTTCTAATTGAGTCATTAATGCAGGGTCAAATGGTTTGCCTGCAAGCGCATCATCAATCGCTTTACGGTAAATTTGTGCAGTACGTGCGCAGTAGAAATAAGATTTGGTGCGACCTTCAATTTTTAGTGAATGGATGCCCATTTTAGTTAAACGGTCAACGTGCTGCACTGCGCGTAAATCTTTAGAATTCATAAAATAAGTGCCGTGTTCATCTTCTTCGGCAGCAAACATATCTTCGTCATTACGTTGTAATAACACAGGCTCGTTAAATTGATGCTGTGCCTGCATGTGTTGTTCATCTGCATCGGCAGTTTCAGAAAGATTTTTGACAGGAATTACGTCACCTGTTTCATCTTCTTTTGCATCGTGAATTTTATATTCCCAACGGCAGGCATTGGTACATGCGCCTTGGTTGGCATCACGTTTATTCATATAGCCTGAAAGCATGCAACGACCTGAATAGGCCATGCACAGCGCACCATGCACAAATACTTCAATTTCCATGCCAGGCACGTTGTTTTTAATTTCTTCAATTTCATCAATCGACAATTCACGCGAAAGAATGACACGGGTTAAACCCATATTTTGCCAGAATTTCACCGTTGCCCAGTTCACTGCATTGGCTTGTACCGATAAATGTACAGGCATATCGGGGAAGTTTTCACGCACCATCATAATCAGACCAGGGTCAGACATGATCAGTGCATCGGGTTGCATAGCAACCACTGGCTCTAGGTCACGAATAAAGTTTTTGAGTTTGCTGTTATGCGGCTGGATGTTCACCACCACATAAAACTTTTTGCCTAATTCATGCGCTTCTTGAATACCAATTGCCAAATTGTCATGATCAAATTCGTTATTACGCACGCGCAAACTATAACGCGGCTGACCTGCATAGACTGCATCTGCACCATAAGCAAAGGCATAGCGCATGTTTTTTAAAGAACCAGCAGGAGAGAGAAGTTCGGTGACGTGGGAAATGGTCATGATCAAAAAGCAATAGCAGAAATATGGCTTTATTGTATGAATCTAAATTTAGGATTCAACCTAGTAAATAGCTCGGGATTCAGAAGAAAACTCGTGCTGCTTGGGAAGGGAGATAAAAATTCAATCAGTGGTTTTGCAAGGTCGTTTTGATCTGAAATTAGAAAGCATGTTTTATCCATCACATGGAGAGCATCTGTTGTAAATGATCTTGATATAGAAAGTTCCTCATCCTGAGCCATACAGAATCTAAGAGAAGGGACTTTCATACCAATTTGACTCATTGCCTATAATCAATTTCTGATGGATAAAAGCGTGTTAACGTACTCGTTGCCCATGTTCATCAATGACCACCTCACCATCTTCTTTGCTGAAGCTTTTTAGTTGTGGTTGAGTGAGCAAGTCTAAGACCAGTTCAGAAGGGCGGCACAATTTCACACCTAACTCGGTCACGACAAATGGACGATTAATTAAAATCGGATGCTCGACCATCAATGCAATTAATTCCGCATCGCTGTGTGAACTACCTTCAAGTTGCAACTGTTCGTATGGTTCTACATTTTTGCGGATTGCATCGCGCACGCTTAAACCTGCTTGTTGAATCATGCTAGTAAGTTCAGCTTGTGTAGGTGGGGTTTTTAAATATTCAATAATTTCAGGTTCTTGTCCTGTATTACGAATTAATTCTAAAGTATTGCGTGACGTTCCACAGGCAGGGTTATGAAAAATTTTGATGCTGTTGCTCATGTGTAGTGACCCGTTTTAGTCCGATAAAAATTCAATATTGCATTTATATATGGATATGCGTATATTCGCAATAGTTAATATTGAAGTGCAGATAAAAAATGAATCAAACTGATTTTTTTAAATGTTTGTCAGACCCAACCCGACTGGACATTCTGAAATTGGTGATGGCTCAACACAATATTTGTGTATGCGAATTGACAGAACAATTGCAGTTAAATCAACCGAAAATATCACGTCATTTGGCGTTGTTACGGAATTTATCTATTTTGCTAGATCAACGTCAGGGGCAGTGGGTGTATTACCGTTTGAACCCAGATTTACCCGAATGGGCGTTTGCTGTTTTAAATATTATCGCGCAGCAAGATGTCAGCCCGATGAAGCACATCAACCCTACAATTGCAACACATTGCGAGTAAGCACATGGCACAGTCCAAACTTTCTTTTTTAGATCGTAATCTGACCTTATGGATTTTTATTGCCATGGGGCTAGGTGTTGCGATTGGCGTGGTATTTCCTGCAGTATCGGCAAGCTTAGATCAAATGAGTGTGGGAACAGTCAATCTTCCCATTGCGATTGGTTTGATTTTGATGATGTATCCACCATTGGCAAAAGTCGATTACGCAGCTTTGCCAGAAGTGTTTAAAGACCGCCGAACCTTGTTGTTGTCTTTGGTACAAAACTGGTTGATTGCTCCGTGTTTGATGTTCGCTTTGGCGATTATTTTCTTGCAAAACTATCCTGAATATATGACAGGTTTGATTTTAATTGGTCTGGCACGCTGTATCGCGATGGTCTTGGTCTGGAACAACTTGGCTTGTGGTGATAACCAATACGTGGCTGCATTAGTTGCGTTTAACAGTATTTTTCAGATTGTATTCTTTAGTACTTATGCATGGCTGTTTCTGAGTTTCTTGCCGCCGTATTTTGGCGTGGCAGGACAAGTGATTGATGTTGGTTTTTGGACAATCACCCAAGCTGTTTTAATCTATTTGGGTATTCCTTTTTTGATGGGCTTTTTAACACGCTTGATTTTAGTGAAAAGCAAAGGCTTAGATTGGTATCAAACGTCTTTTTTACCCAAAATTAGCCCATTTAGTCTGTTGGCATTGCTATTTACCATTGTGGCGATGTTCGCACTAAAAGGCGCAGAAGTACTGAGCTTGCCGATGGATGTTTTACGCATTTCCATTCCATTGATTATTTACTTCGTTGCCATGTTCTTTATTAGCTTCTTTATGAGCAAATGGATGGGCAATGATTATCCACGGACGACCGCCATTTCCTTTACCGCAGCAGGGAATAATTTTGAATTAGCACTTGCTGTTGCCATTGCAATGTTTGGCTTGGCTTCTCCCGTTGCATTTACCACGATTATTGGCCCTTTGGTTGAAGTGCCTGTGTTGATTGCTTTGGTGAGTGTGTCTTTATGGCTGCGTAAAAAGTTTTATCAAAATGAGTCGATTGTCAGTTCAAAGTAATTTTCTTCATTTTGAGGTTTAAGATAAAAACATGGGCATGCGTTGCCCATTTTAGTTTTAAGAGTATGCAGCATGGTATTACCCAATATTGATTTAGATTTATTGCCTACACCAAGTTTTGAACAGGTGCAGGCAAAGCCGTTGAACCATCCGCCACGTATTTTATTGATGTACGGTTCAAACCGTGAGCGTTCTTATAGTCGTTTGGCGGTACAGGAAGCGGGCAGAATTTTGGAGCACTTTGGCGCTGAGGTAAAAATTTTCCATCCCAAAGGTTTGCCTTTACCTGAAGATGGCGATGCTTCACATCCCAAAGTTCAAGAGCTGCATGAATTGTTGGCGTGGGCAGAAGGTATGGTTTGGTGTAGCCCAGAACGTCATGGTTCGATGAGCTCAATTTTTAAAGCACAAATTGATTGGATTCCACTTGCTGCAGGTGCAATTCGTGCCACACAAGGTAAAACGCTTGCTTTAATGCAAGTGTGTGGCGGGTCGCAGTCATTTAACAGCGTCAATCAATTGCGTATTTTAGGACGTTGGATGCGGATGATCACCATTCCCAATCAGTCTTCTATTCCTAAAGCCTTTTTAGAGTTTGAGGAAGATGGCCGCATGAAAGCGTCTAGCTATTACGACCGTATTGTCGATGTGATGGAAGAGTTATATAAATTTACTTTGCTGACTCGCGGGCAAGCAGCATATTTGGTAGATCGTTATTCTGAACGTGTGGAAACTGCCGAGCAGTTGTCGCAACGTGTTAATCAGAAGTCTTGATAATTCAATTTTAGATAAGCAAAACCGCATGAGAAAAGGCTGAGAGAGTGATTATTCGGCTTCGAGCCGTTTTAAAATCTGACAATCATCAATAGTTGTTTGTGTGATGCAGGCTTGTCTAAGTTGCTGAAGTTGTAGCTGAAAATGCTGCAACTCGGCAATTTTATCTTCTACATGCCTTAAATGTTCATCAATCAATTCATTCACGGCGCAGCAGTTTTGCTTTGGCTGTTTTTCTAATTCAATCAAAGCTTCAATTTCTTTTAAGTTCATATCTAAAGCACGACAACGCTTAATAAAAATCAAACGCTTGAGTGCCTCATCATTGTAATAGCGATAATTATTTTCGGCACGAAAGCTTGGGGTGAGTAAGTGTTTCTTTTCATAAAAACGAATTGTATCTGTGCTGACTCCAACTTTTTTAGCTAATTCATGAATTAAATATTGTGCCATACTTGACCTTGGACTAAGTCTATAGTTTTAAATGAGCATAATCGAAACAGTTTCATTTTGAAAGAAGGTGTGTCTATGGCATGTACGTGTAGTCATGAACCTGCGCCAATCAAACCGAATAGTAAATTTAGAACCGCGTTATGGATTGCATTGGTGATCAATCTCAGCATGTTTTTTATCGAGTTGATAGGTGGTGCCTATGCCCATTCATCATCCCTATGGGCAGATTCACTGGATTTCTTTGGAGATGCTGTCAATTACGGGATTTCACTTGCGGTGTTAAGTGCAAGTTTGTATTGGCGTGCTACTGTGGCTTTGGTCAAAGGCATCACGATGGCCTTGTTTGGTGTGGTGGTGATGGGCAAGGTTATCTATGCCTATATACAGGGTATTCCACCTGAAGCCATAACCATGGGTATTATTGGGATCATCGCCTTATTAGCCAATGTGGTTACTGCATTGATTTTATATGCATTTCGAGATGGTGATTCGAATATGAAATCGGTGTGGTTATGTAGCCGTAATGATGCGATTGGTAATTTCGCAGTTATTTTGGCGGCAGTGGGTGTATTTGGTACGGGTAGTTTGATTCCAGATCTTGTGGTAGCCGTGATTATGGCGAGTTTGGGCTTAACAGCGGGGTATCATGTGATTCAGCAAGCTTTGGCTGAACGAAGAATAAATGTACCAGAATAAAGAATAAACGTAAAAAGCACTCCATCTGATTTGAGTGATTTAGATGGAGTGCTTTTAATTTTTTGTAGTCGCAATAATTTTAAAATTTGAAGTAAAAATAACGATAAGTTATTCCAAATTGCTATTTACAAAAAATAATATATAACTAAAATTAAAAATAAATTGATGTATTTAAAAATAATTTACACGATGAATAATATTTAATTTTTTTTAAATTGAGGGTTAAATGAAACTAATTAAATTATTTTCTATAGCAAGTCTGATTGCTTTGGCTGGCTGTAGTTCTAAAGTAGTGACTTATGATACTGCAGGGCAAGTGATTGGTTCATGTGTCGCTACACAGGGCTTTATTTTGGGGGCTAAAGCTGTGTGTTATGGTGGTGCCAACATACAAGGCATTAACTATTCTAAAGTAGATGAGCGCACGGGTTTATTGCCAACCATACCAAATAATTCGCAGATTTCACTGCAACAAGACTAATTTTTTAGAGGGGTAATACAATGAAAATTTCTAGTTTAATCGCATTAACAGCGGCTATTTTGATGACAGGTTGTGCTTCAAAAGTGACAACTTATGATTCGAGTGGTCGTATGATTGGTTCATGTCAGGCAGAGCGTGGGTTTGTAATTGGTGGTGGTGCACACTGTGAAGGACGTGCTAACCAAGAAGGTCGCAGTGTACGTTAATTGATGCTAATGACAAAAAACCGAGCTATTTAGCTCGGTTTTTTTAGATTCAACAGCTTTTATTTTTCAACGAAAGCACGTTCAATCACGTAATCGCCCAATTCACCCATACGTGGTGATTCTTTTAAACCATGTTGGTCAAGTAATGCTGCAACATCTTTTAAGAATGCAGGGCTACCACATAACATGGCACGGTCAGTTTCAGGGTTAAAACGTGGTAAACCAATTTTTTCAAAGATTTCACCCGATTCAATTGCCGTGGTCACACGTCCTTGGTTTGGATATTCTTCACGTGTAACGGTTGGGTAATATACCAGTTTTTCACGAATACCAAGTTCTTGGAAAAACTCGTGATTTGGTAATTCATTTAGAATTAAATCTTGATAAGCCAATTCAGAAATGAAACGTGTACCGTGAACCACAATCACTTTTTCAAAGCGTTCATAAGTTTCAGGGTCGCGGATGGTTGCCAAAAATGGAGCTAGACCTGTACCTGAAGAAAGTAAGTATAGGTTTTTACCAGGATTTAAATCATCCAGTACCAAAGTGCCTGTAGGTTTTTTAGAAACCAGCAATTCATCGCCCACTTTTACTTTTTGTAAAATAGACGTTAAAGGGCCATCAGGTACTTTAATTGAGAAGAATTCTAGCTCTTCTTCATAGTTAGCACTGGCAATCGAGTAAGCGCGCATTAAAGGCTTGCCATTTACTTCCAGACCAATCATCACAAATTGACCGTTTTTAAAACGTAGTGCGGTATCGCGAGTCGTTTTAAAACTGAATAAAGTGTCATTCCAGTGGTGTACGTGAGTAATCTTTTCGACGTTGAAAGCAGCCATTAAAGGTCTCAATAAATTATCAAATTAGAACAGCTTGCTATTCTAATCTAAAATCATTCTCTATAAACTGAATATATTTAATTGAGCTTATCAGAAAAAGTGATGAAGACTGATCTAAAAATGCCAATAATCGGATTTATGCACTCTCCCTACCGAGAAAAATTTGGTATTCCTCGTCAACCAAATCTGGTACAGGTCGAATCGTATATTGAAATGCAAGCGCCTTATAACGATGTGTTGGCATTTCAAGGGATCGAAGCGTTTAGTCACTTATGGTTAATCTGGCAATTTCACGACAATAAAAACCAAACCGATGCTCATCCAACCGTACAGAAACAGCAAAACCCCTGTTTTCGTGCACAAGTGCGTCCGCCACGTTTGGGTGGTAATCAAAAAATAGGTGTGTTTGCGACGCGCAGCATGTATCGACCTGCACCCATTGGTTTATCTGTAGTGCAATTTAAACAGGTCAAAAAAGTGGGTAAGTCACTGCGAGTTTATGTGACAGGAGCAGATTTGTTGCATGGCACGCCTATTTTGGATATTAAACCTTATATTCAATATTCAGATGCTGTGCCTGATGCACAAAGTGGTTATGCGCAAGATGAACCCATAAGAAAAACAGTGCTATGGATGGACACAGCCGAAGCGCAAAAAAATCAGTTGCTCGAATCTGGCGTATTACAGCCACAGATTGCGCAGGAATTGGAACAGGTCTTGTCTTTAGATCCACGACCTGCATATCAGGATGATGCTGAACGAATTTACACCATGAATTTTGCAGATTTTGATGTCAGTTTCCGTGTCGATCAGCACGCAGTACACATCCTAAAAATTGTTTTAATCGCTGTCGATTAAACCATCATATATAAAATAGCCACCAACGCCAGCATGTGCAAAATTTGGGTAGGTGCGAAATAAAGTGCAAAACGTAAGCCGCCAATGAGTGCGGCATTGATACATTTAGAAATTGCATGAGCAACAAGACCTAAAATTAAGGCGTACAGCAACATTTGCTGACTGGGTGGACCTTGCATCACCACGGTTGCAATTGCGGCATGCACCTCAAATAAAGAGGCGAGTAAGGTACCAATGATTAAGCCTGCGTCGCCAAGCATTTGCTCTAAGCCGTAGACCATGGCTTGAATTGCGGTTAAGGTCGCCACAATAATAGCGGCTTCTTTAAGGCTAAACATACGGGTGTCGGCTTCAGGTTTTGCTGTTGTCGTATTTTTATGCTTTTTAAGCAAGCATACGCCGACCAAAATTAAAATGCCAATGCCTGCCAGACTGGGCATAATTAACAGCTTAAACCACGCCAGATTGACACCCGCCACAATAATCAACATTTGCGCTAAAGTTGCCACGCAAGACATCAGCGCTGCACCTGCATTGGCACGTGCGTCGCCACGACCTGCGCGTACTTCCATGCCTAAACTGGCAATGGTTGCGGTGCTTGATACAAAACCTGAAGCAATTGCAGATAATATGAGGGCGTTGCTGCTTGAGAGTAAACGCTTGGCGATATGCGCCAAAGCCTGCACACTTAGAATTAAAATCAATAATTTTAAAATCACATAAGGATTAAGCACATTGCCCCATAGTGCAGTATTAGGCGTCAGTGGCAAGGCAATTAACACCAAAGCCAGTAAAAACAAGCCATCACGTAGTTCAGCTTCGGTAATCCACTGACTGACAATGCCATGCATGGTGTGCTTGGTCATGAGTAAACCTGTCAAAATAACCGATAAACCTGCTGCCAATGGAATATTCCATAAACACAATGCACCAATAAAATAGGTCATCACGAAGGCAAGTTCGGTGGTAGCGCCGGGGTCATCTTCCGTTTGATTTTTGAGGGAATATAAGCCAATTCCCCCAACAATCAACGCACCCACAATGGCAATGCTCGTGCCCAATAAGAAGCAAATGGCACCTAATAATGCGCAAATTCCAAAGGTACGTACGCCTGCAAAACGGTGATGTTGTCCATTTTTTTTACTGCGTTCACGCTCTAATCCAATCAGTAAGCCACAGCCAAGTGCTGCTGCAAACATGGTGAGCAGTTCGGGAAAATTGGTTGTAACCAAAGATGGAGGAGTCAGAAAATCCACAGCAACATTCCAAATACAAGGTGTTATTTTAAACATCATATATTTGAATTGTGTTTATCGCCATTTATGAATCTATTTTCACTCTAAAATTATGGCTTAATCGAACCATACAAGATTACTGTATTAAAGAAGTCATTCAGCCCTGAAAGCAAACTCTGCTATAGTAAACCCAGATTTTGGGGCATATAACAATGAATTTTAATTTTGAAATAGACAGTACTTGGTGCTTAGAACAATTAGTCAAAGATGGTAAAATTACCGAACGTGATCAGGCTTTGGTACAAACCACGCATCGTCAACGTGATCAATTAAAATGGCATCCGTTACAATGGATTGCCAACTTTAATTTGGTCGATCAAAGTCATCCCCAAACCACTTTAACTTTAAACCGTTTATGCCAATGGCTGGCTGATAAATCAGGCTTGCCATTCTATATTATTGATCCGTTAAAAGCCGATGTTGCTGCTTTAACAGCTGTGATGTCGCAGGAATTTGCACTGCGTAACCGTATTTTAGCGGTGGAAGTGACTGCAGATGCGGTGTTAATTGCGACAGATCAACCTTATAAAAAAGAATGGGTTGCCAACTTAGAACATAGTTTATTGCCCAAAAAAATTCAGCGAGTTTTACTCAGCCCAGATCAATTACAGCGTTATTTGATCGAATATTACCAAGTGAGTCGCGCAGTACACTCATCACAAAAATCTTCTGCACATGACCGTGAAAATAAAGGGGTCGAGGCTTTATTGCAATTGGGCGATACCCAAAACCCAGATGCCAATGATCAACATATTGTGAAGTTGGTGGATTGGGTGCTGCAATTTGCCTTTGAACAAGGCGCAAGTGATATTCACCTCGAACCACGTAAAGACACAGGCAAAGTACGTTTTCGTATTGATGGCGTGTTGCACACCATCTATAACATGCCTGCCAATACGCTTACCGCAGTCATCTCACGGATTAAAATTTTAGGGCGTATGAATGTAGCCGAAAAACGTAAACCGCAAGATGGACGTTTAAAAACCCGAACTCCAAAAGGACAAGAAACTGAACTGCGTTTATCGACCTTACCAACGGCGTTTGGCGAAAAACTGGTGATGCGTATTTTTGACCCAGAAGTATTGGTACGCAGTTTTCAGCAATTGGGTTTTGATAGTCGTTTGTTGAATGAATGGCATGCCCTGACTGCACATAGTCACGGCATTATTTTGGTTACAGGCCCTACAGGTTCGGGTAAAACCACCACGCTGTATTCATCGCTAAAGCAATTGGCTACCGATGAAGTCAATGTCTGCACCATTGAAGACCCGATTGAAATGTTAGAACCGAGTTTTAACCAAATGCAGGTGAATACTGCAATTGATTTAGGTTTTGCCGATGGTGTGCGTGCCTTAATGCGTCAAGACCCTGACATTATTATGGTCGGAGAAATTCGAGATCAGGATACCGCAAATATGGCGATTCAAGCGGCACTGACGGGGCATTTAGTTTTATCGACACTGCATACTAATGATGCGCCGTCAAGTTTGACTCGTTTGCATGATTTGGGCGTGCAGCCATTTTTGACTGCTGCCACAATTTTAGGCGTTTTGGCACAGCGTTTGGTGCGTAAGCTATGTCCGCATTGTAAGCAGGAAGGCTCAATAAATGAAAAAGACTGGGAACATTTGACCTTTGACTACATTATGGAAATGCCTGCACAAGTGTTTAAACCTGTCGGATGCGATGAATGTCGTCAAACGGGCTATAAAGGTCGGGTCGGAATTTATGAGTTTATGCCTTTAAGTTTAGACACCAAACAGCTCATCAGTGCCAATGCCAATTTAAATGAATTACGTCAGCAAGCTAAAAAAGAGGGCATTGAACCGTTGCGTATTGCAGGCGCACGCAAAGTTTTAGAAGGCATGACCACTTTAGAGGAAGTGTTGCGAGTCGTGCCATTAAATTAGCAGATTCAAACTTTTTACGATGAATTTTAAAAAATGGAAATCTTAAGATTCAGCTCATCTTGCTTTGTTTTAATCACCATAACGAAATGAGCAACACAAAAAGGTGAAGCAATGAAATTTACAATGAAAGCAATGTTGATGGCAGGTTTAATGGCAATGGCTTCAATCACCATGGCAAACGACAGCATTAACACCCAAGCACTACATCAAAATGTAACTGTAAAACAAGCTTTAAGCCTGAAAGATGACAGCAAAGTGCAGTTAAAAGGTTATGTGGTGAAATCTATTGGTGATGAAAAATATCAGTTCCGTGATAACACAGGCACTATTACGGTCGATATTGATGATGACTTATGGAATGGCAAAGCAGTTTCTGCCAAAACGCCTGTTACCTTAATTGGTGAAGTGGATATTGATCACAAGCCTACAAAACGTATTGAAATAGATGTGGATCAAGTTCGTTTCTAAATCTACGCTGTGTAAAACAGCATTAGTTGCTACACAAAACTGATTTCACTCAAAAACCACATACGCTGTAAGGTGTATGTGGTTTTATCATGTAAAGTATTTTGAAATCATAAAATTTTGAAGCATAAATAACAGAGGAAGATATGCGCTTACTCTTGGCTGAAGACGATGTATCGCAAGCAGAAAGTATAAAAACTTGGCTGGAAATGGATGGTTATAATGTCGATTGGGTTGAACGTGGTGATCATGCCATTTTAGCGATTCAGCAGCATCATTATGATTGTGTGTTGTTAGACCGTGGGTTGCCTAAAAATAGCGGTGATGAAATTCTGCACGCTTTACGACAGCAGCAACAGGACACACCTGTTATTTTTATTACTGCGCGCGATAGTATTCAAGATCGGGTACAGGGACTTGATTTAGGTGCCAATGATTATTTGGTCAAACCGTTTAGCCTTGAAGAACTATCGGCGCGGGTACGCAGTCAGTTACGCAGTGCGCAAAGTCATCCGACACAGCAGCTTGAATTTGCCAACTTGGTTTTAGATACGCAAAGCAAACAAGTGAAAGTGGATGATCAACAGGTCAATTTAACGGCCAAGGAATTCCAGATTTTACATAAACTGATGCAAAACCCGCAGCATGTGGTGACTCGTGAACAGCTCGAAGAGTCTTTATATGCATGGGGCGATGAAATTGAAAGTAATGCGATTGAAGTATTTATTTATCAATTACGCAAAAAAATTGGCAGTAGCCGCATTAAAACCATCCGAGGTTTAGGCTATCGTATGCAGCAAGATAACTAATTCAGTTTGATCTCCGCATGTCTAAACAGGTCATTTCTTTACAGTCCAAACTGGTTAAAAGCTCCGTTTTAAGTTCGGTCTTGGCGGGTGGACTCGCCCTGATTTTATTATTGGCGGTTGCCAGTTATCAGACCATGCGCGTGCATGATGACATTATGGATGAAATAGCCGATATGTTGCTGCGAGCAGACTTGCGTGACCATGCAGGCAATCAGGTCGATGAGTTGAGTGAGCAATTTCATATTGCCTATCAATTGGGATTAGATGATCTGATTTTGACTACCTCTGAAGATGAACATGACATTTCTCAGCTTCACTTGTCTCAGCTTGCCGTGGTATCTGAGCATGGTTTTTCATTTCACTGGCAAGATGGACAAATTTGGCGCAGCTATGTGGCAGAGGAAGATGGCTTGCATGTGATTGTCGCGCAGCCGCTTAAATATCGCTTCAAGGAAATTGCTGCAACCAGTTTAGGTTATGCCGCTATTTTATTGCTGTTGTGGTTGCTGCAATGGGCCATTGTGCATTTTATGATTGGTCGTCAATTTAAGCGGATTCAGCAACTCTCCCAACAAATTGCAGAAAAAAATCAACATGATTTGACGCCAATTATCCCCACACAACCTGAATTGAAAGAACTGCAACCCATGCTGCAGCAATTGAATAAATTGTTGGGGCGAGTAGAGCAGTCTTTAATTGCAGAACAGCGATTTACAGCAGATGCTTCGCATGAATTACGCTCTCCTTTATCTGCCATTCAATTGCGTTTGCAGGTGCTAAAACGTAAATACCAACAACAACCTGAGTTGGCACAAGATTTAGAGCAAATTCAGCGTGATGTCAGTCGTGGTACACAAGTATTGGAAAATTTGCTGTTATTGGCACGTTTAGACCCGACAGATGCGGCATCGTTAAATAAAAGTGCGGTATCTATAGCAGACTTGGTGCAGGAAGTTTTACAAAGTCTGACGCCGTTTATTCAGGAAAAAGCCATTCAGATTCAGTCAGATATTCAACCGATACAAGTGCAAGGCAATCCTGAATTGCTATTTAGCTGCCTGCGCAACTTGATTGACAACGCAGTGCGTTATGCAGCACCTCAAGGACGTATTTGGATTGAAGCGAAACCGCATGAATTGATGCAGGAAATTTGCATCGCCGACAATGGTCATGCAGTGACTGATGACGTTTTGGCACGTTTGGGCGAACGCTTTTACCGTGCTTTAGGCAGTAAAACTCAAGGTTCTGGTTTAGGACTGTCGATTTGTAAGAAAATTATAGAGTTGCATGCAGGAAAAATTGAATTTTCACGTGCTGAACAAGGTGGTTTAAAAGTGCGTATTTTGTTGCCTAAAGCCCAGTTGTAAATATGATTGGTTTTAGGAAGCAAGTTAAAATTAAACAAGTCAGAACTTAAAAGCAGTATGCGCTGATTCATACTGCTGTTTCCACGTTTATTATTGTGTTGATTATTTTAATTATTTTGTGAGAATAAGACGATTGTTACGGGTTAAGCGTAAACGATATTCTTCGCCTGCATGCAAAATACGAATTTCGCGTCCTAGCGCGAACAAGTTATTTGAATGTAACATAGGTAGGGCATGCTGAGTGTCTGAATGACGTGAAAATAAGTTAAATGGGGCGTTCATTTTGAGTTACTCCGTGGTGTGTAAGAATAGTTTTAAATGATAATGATAATGATAATGATAATGATAATGATAATCATTATCATGTAAACCTGTCAACGGATTATTTTTAATTTTATAAAAGTCTACAATTTGCAGTAAAACGTACATTGCAAAAAAGGAATCGGGTTCATGTCCAAGCCAAATATTCATGTGGCAATTGCGCTGTTATTTCATCAAAACAAAGTGTTGGTGGGTTGGCGCGAAGCCAAACAACATCAGGGCAATAAACACGAATTTCCAGGTGGGAAAGTGGAAGCAGGCGAAACTCCTGTAGATGCTTGCCGCCGTGAAGTGTTTGAAGAAGTTGGTATTGGCATACAGCATTGGCATGCCTTTGATATTATTTGCCATGAATATGATGATGTGATTGTCAATCTGCATATTTTTCAGGCTGCTGTACCCGCAGCTTTATTAAAAGATATTCAAGTGCCTTGGACATGGTTTAGCCGTCCGCAACTTTTAGAGCTGAATTTTCCACAAGCCAATCGTGCAATTGTGCAACGACTAGTGTGGCAACAGGCAATTAAAGTCAGTGAAGATTTAAAACATTTAGCAAATTTGCCTAAGCAAAAACTGCTGTATTGGCGGGTTGAACCCAATGCTGCATGCAAGGTCGAATTGTCAGAATATTGCATTGAGCAACTGGGGCAAGTGATTGTCAATTTGGAATTGTGGAAGCAATTAAATACGATTCAGCAACACGCCATTGCAGCAATTCATTTAAAACAATCGCAACTGATGCAATTACAAAAGGGCGATTTAAAAGTTGGGCAGCGTTATATTGCAGCATGTCATGACATTGTTTCGGCACAACATGCACAGCAAATTGGTTGTGAAGCAATTTTACTCAGTCCTGTTTTAGTAACCACCACGCATCATGATGCCACACCTTTAGGATGGGAAAAATTCCAGCAGATCGCTGAATTTGTCGATATTCCTGTTTTTGCTTTGGGTGGCTTAACTCAAGATGATTTAACTACCGCAGAGCAGCATCATGCCTATGGCATTGCAGGTGTACGTTTTATTTGATTTTTTCTAGTTTGCGCAAATAAAAAAATCGCTGATGTAATCACACTCAGCGATTTTTAGTTTATTAAATTATCGTCCTTACAAATCTTTCAAAGCTTGTTGGGCTTGCGCAAGGCTTTTGGCATTATTTTGTTGCTGTGCTGCTTTTTGAATGACTAGCCATAATTGACGTTTCATGGCATCGCTTTGTGCATAGCTTAAACCACGACGTGCCAAGGCTTCTGCATTAGCGGGTTGCTTCTTTTGGTTGGCAATTAAAGCCAAATATAAATAGGTTTCAGCCGCTTGCGGGGCAAGTCGCTGCGCTTGCAAAGCTGCTGTTTCGGCCTGATTGAATTGACCTTGTTTATAAGCGGTCTGGGTTTGCTGCATCAACTTTTGAAAAGCAGGCAAACTACGACCATCCTCTAATTTTTGTTGCACGGTTTGTTGTGGCACCACCACTTGCAACGATTGACGCTTAATTTCTTCACGTTCATAAGGACGAATCACCACACCTTCTGGTGTCGTCACAGTTTTAGGTTTTTCAGGCACAGGCTGAGGAGCAGGCGGTTCAGGTAAACTCTGGCAAGCTACAATCGTTGCCATCGCACCCATAGCGAATGTGGTGAAAAAAACTTGTCTTAAACGTGATAATTTCATAAGCGTAACTGACCGATATCCTCAAGTTTAATTGATATAACTGCCACTTGAGATGACACGACCATCGGTATTGTCATCTGTTACGGGTTCAGTTTCACGGATATAATTTTCGATACTGTCACTGGTTTCAGGAGCTGTTTGCTGAGTTTCAGTATCGGGTTGGTAAACGGGTTCAACTTGATAGTGTGAAAAACCACATGCGGTTGCCTGACGCGGTACATTATTACGATTCACTGGAATATACATCGCACCTTCACAGCCTTGTGCAGATAAATGCCCAGAACTGCGGTCAATCCAATGCCATTGAATTTGTTCGGTCTGACGTAAGTTGACAGGTTTTTGACGCAATTGCTGCATCACATTACTCCAGACAGGCAAAGCACCAGACGAGCCTGTTAAGCCTGTGACTTTGTTATCATCCAAACCAAGCCATACAACGGCTAAATAATTGCCTGAATAGCCCGCAAACCATGAATCACGAGTATCATTGGTTGTACCTGATTTACCTGCCAATTTTAAATCTGTCGATAAGCTATTGTAAGCTGAACGACCTGTACCAGAACTCATCACTTGCTGTAAGCCATAATTCAAAATATAGGCGGCAGAAGGATCAATGGTTTGTTGTACGGTTAAACCATAACGATCCAGTAAACGTCCATTGGCATCGACTACGGTGCGAATCGCTTTGGTCGGATATTTAAAACCACCTGTGGCAAAGTTACCGTAAATGTCCATCACTTGCATTGGTGATAAATCTACCGCACCCAAGAAAATAGATGGATATTGCGGAATCGCATCACTTGGTACACCAAATTTAATGAGGTGATTACGGAAGGTGGATAGTCCAAACTCCTGACCCAAACGAACTGCAGACAGGTTATAAGACTGCGATAAGGCTTGTGACATAGACACAATCCCATGGTCGCTGCCACTGTAATTACGTGGTGTCCAAGATTTACCATCAATTGGGATGCTGATCTGACTGTCTTCTACAGGACTTGCCCAATTATAACGACCAGACTCAATTGCACTTAAATAAATAATCGGTTTGAGCAGTGAGCCAACTTGACGTTTGGCGTCCAAGGCACGGTTAAAACCCGTAAAATCTTGCGTAGAACCTACCGCTGCCACTAACTCGCCATTTTCAGGATGAGAAATCAGCACCGCGCCTTGTAAATCTTTTAAACGCTTTGGATTGGCTTTACTTAAACGCTCAACCGATGCTTTAAAAGCATTTTGTACGTTGGTTTGTGCAATCGGATCAAGCGTCGTGAAGATACGCAAACCCTGATTGGTCAAATCTCCTTCTTGATATTCAGTACGTAATTGACGGCGGACAATATCTAAAAAGTCAGGGAAACGGGCAGGGCCAATGGTCGGTTTTGTAATGACATTTAAGGGACGCGCAGTTTCTTTTTCATATTGTTCTTGGTTTAAATAACCCATCACCAACATATTGTTTAGCACAATGTCACGGCGCTTTTTGGCAGCTTCTGGGTTACGCCAAGGATTATATAATGATGGGCCTTGTACCAAACCCACCAAAAAGGCTTGCTGTGAAATGTTTAGCTCACGCAACGGCATACCAAAATAAAACTGTGAAGCCAGACCATAACCATTAATAGAATAGTTACCGTTTTGACCTAAATTCACTTCATTTAAATAGGCTTCTAAAATTTCATCTTTGCTGTAATGCAACTCAATCAGCATAGCCATGAGTGCTTCATTGGCCTTACGTTTTAAAGTGCGCTCAGGACTTAAATAAAAGTTTTTCACCAATTGCTGTGTAAGGGTAGAACCGCCCTGACGTTTGCCACCCGTGACGTTGCTGACAATAGCACGCGCAGTACCACGAATTGAAACGCCGTGGTGTTGATAGAAATTACGATCTTCAGTGGCAATAAGGGCTTCAATCAGCGGTTTAGGTACTTTATTCAGTTTAATCAGCACACGATCTTCATTGTGCTGTGGATAAATTCCGCCAATCAACATCGGTTCTAAACGTGCAATACCTGTATTAGATGGTTTGGTGGCGCTCACTTCACTAATTTGATTGTTGGCAAAACTGACTTTTAAAACCTGTTCAGGTTCGACACTGTCTCCAAAGTCAAAACCACGGGTATGCACAAATAAAGTATTACCATCGCTGACATAACTGCCTGATTTAGCATAATTATCTGTATTTTTATAGCCAAGCAGTTTCAGTTCTTGAGTAAAGTCGGTCTGGCTGACAGGTGCATTGCTATACACTTCTAACGGGCGTGCAAAAACCTTGGCTGGAATATCCCAACGCTGTCCTTCAAATTTGTCTCTGACAATATTATCCAGACGAATCAAGTAGATACTAAATGCAATAAATCCACCAATAACGATGATGCAAAATAGTAATGCAATTATGCCTATGCCACGCTCAGACTTCATAAATCGCGATAAGATCCTGATAAATTTTGCTAATCATGCGAAGCTTTTACTGAATTTGCAATAATTAATCTGTGACTGAAGGGAAAATATCGTCATAAAATTGAGCAGAAATGTAGTTTTAAAGTTTTTTTAAATCAACTAGGTTAGTGCTATGATAGGCGTCGAATCGTAGCGGAGCGATATCGCAGGTGCAAATTTCACATAAGAACTTTCGGAACATTGGACTGATTGGCCGTCCAGACAAATATTCTGTCGTAGAAACATTATGTCTGATTCACGACCATATTTTAGGATTGGGTTTGCATCCCGTTTTTGATTCTGACACTGCTCAACTTGTACCTTATAACAACACCCAAACAGTCAGCCGTGCTTTATTAGGCGAAGTGGTCGATTTGGTGATTGTGGTGGGGGGGGATGGTTCATTGCTGCACGCAGCGCGCGCTTTGGTTAAATACAATACCCCTGTAATTGGTGTGAACCGTGGGCGTTTAGGCTTTTTAACCGATATTAAACCGACAGAAGTAATCTTTAAACTCGATCAGGTTTTGCAAGGACATTTTCAGTCAGACCGTCGTTTTTTATTGGAAATGGAAGTGCGCTCTAAAGGTGAAATCATTTATGAAGCGATTGCCTTAAATGATGTGGTGCTACATTCGGGTAAGTCGGTTCACATGATTGACTTTGAACTGAATATTGATGGGCAATATGTCTATCGTCAGCACAGTGATGGTTTAATCGTTTCGACCCCAACAGGTTCAACGGCTTATGCTTTGTCGGGTGGTGGCCCAATTGTACATCCGAGCATGGATGCAATTGCATTGGTGCCTATGCATCCACATACCTTGTCTTCACGCCCAATTGTGGTGGGTGGACACAGCGAAATTAAAATCAATATTCGTGAAAACCGTGTGTTGCCGATGGTTAGTGCTGACGGTCAACATAGTGTTTCATTAAATGTCGGAGATAGTTTGCATATCCGCAAACATCCTTATAAATTAAATTTATTACATCCACCAGGTTATGACTTCTATATGGCTTGTCGAACCAAGTTAGGGTGGAATCAAGATTTTGAATCAATGCAACAGCAGGATGAATGATGAATATTGAACAAATGCTTGCCGTACTCGATCCTGAAATTGTTGGACGTTTAAAAACGGCAATTGAAATTGGCAAGTGGCCTAATGGTGTTGCGCTGACCCAAGAGCAACGTCAAATTTGTATGCAAGCAGTGTATGCGTGGGAAATGAAAAACCTGCCTGAAACTGAGCGTAGTGGCTATATTGACCGTGGCACTAAAGAAGAAGGCGAGCAGTGTGATGACGATCATCACAAGCATGAAGAATTTAAACCGATTCGTTTTGTTTAAATGATGTAAGAAAGCTTTCAGAAAAATTGAAAGATAAAAAAGACACCTGAGATGGGTGTCTTTTTTTGTATTTTCAATGACGTTTTAGTTGTGACGATTTTGCCAAAGCTGCTGTGCGTTTTGCATCGCTACAGCATAATCATCACAAACGCCCATGGTATATAAAGCGATACCTATGGTTTCGGTAATGGCGACTTCACCATACTCATGAGTTTGCTGATCTAGCCAGACGGCTTTAAATACTGCCAAATCCAGTTCTTCTTCTATAGGGCTGCGGTTATCGGTCAGTTTAGGCAGTTCGTGTTCATATAAAGCGCCATTTTTGATGCCACAAATTAAAGTTTTGGCATCGGGGTTGCGTTCAAACTCGCCACCTTCGCCTTTAATCACTGCACTGTTTTGATAACCCAGCTGAAATGCGGCTTGTTGATGTGAACTGCGATAGGCAGGGTGAAAAATCGCCTGCATGGTGGCTTTGGCATTAAAAGGATTGATTAAACGGGCAAGGGTATGAATAGGAGAACGTAAACCCATCACATTGCGTAAATTAATCAACTCACTCAAAATCGGTGAAATAACATCTAAAGGTAAATAAGCAAAATTACGCTGCGCTAATTGTTGCTCAACGTCTA
This sequence comes from Acinetobacter towneri, assembly GCF_017498585.1. NCBI lineage: Bacteria > Pseudomonadati > Pseudomonadota > Gammaproteobacteria > Moraxellales > Moraxellaceae > Acinetobacter > Acinetobacter towneri. The sequence continues at coordinate 2,121,026 of NZ_CP071766.1, read as the reverse complement.
GGTCATTTTGGCAAATTGGATAATCTAAATATTGCAGTGCTTGTTCGGTATATAAACGGTTGATGGTATGCCCAGAAGCACCATGCATCACCACTTTATAGCCATGTTTTGCTAAAGTCAGCGCTGCCAATAAAAACCACGGATAATGTCTGCGTTTACCTGCATAAGATGACCAGTCTAAATCGACCTGAAGCGGTTTAAATTGCAGTTGATCACGGGTAGCTTGTACAAAACCTGCCAACTCCTCTACAGATTCTTCCTTCACACGCAGCAACATTAAAAAAGCACCCAATTGCACATCCAACACTTCATTGCGCAAAATCATAGAAAAAGCTTGATAGGCCTCGTCATAGGTCAGTGAACGTGCGCCTGTTTTGCCTTTGCCAATAATTCGAATAAATTGTGCGAATGGATGTTCTGCATCTTTATAAATATTTCTTTTATTGGGGTTTGTATTTGGCATAAGCGAGTTCACACACATCTTTAGTTAGTATACTAGTGTATAAACTTCGGCAACAGTTTGCAGCACTATTCACAGCTTCAGCTTGTACGAGCTGCCACAAGTTTCATTGCATATCTGAAATGACGACTAAAGTTTGACTGTAAAGTAAGACAATCTGTAGGGATAACACATGACAGCCTGTATAAAAATGCATAGCATGGATACTATTGAAAACAACAATTGAAAAATAAAGGATTGGATATGCTGGCTTATGATGCTGATTTAGAATTATTTAGAGATAACTTTCGACGTTTTATGCAGGAGCATATTGCACCGCATTATGCTGCGTGGGAACGTGAGGGCATCATGCCGCGCAGCGTGTGGAATCTGTTAGGTGAAAATGGCTTTTTATGTATTGATGTGCCTGAAGAATATGGCGGCTATGGTGTTCCAACGCATTATTCCCTAATGTTGGTCGAAGAGTCGGCACGTGCAGGTTATAGCGCACTCTCTACAGGTATTTCCTGTCACTCTGAAATCGCTGCGCCGTACATTTTGCATATTGGTACAGAAGAACAAAAACAATACTGGCTGCCTAAAATGGTGTCGGGTGAAGTGGTTGGTGCAATTGGCATGACCGAGCCAGGTGCGGGTTCAGACTTACAAGCCATGCGTACCAACGCCATTTTGCAAGATGATCATTATGTACTGAATGGTTCTAAAACCTTTATTTCTAACGGTCAGCATGCAGACTTAGTGGTTTTGGCAGTAAAAACAGATCCGCAAGCACGTGCCAAAGGCGTGTCGCTCATGTTGGTCGATACTCATTTAGAAGGCTTTAAAAAAGGCACCAATTTGGAAAAAATTGGTTTGCATTCACAAGACACGTCAGAGCTATTCTTTGACAATGTCAAAGTGCCGAAAAATCAATTGTTAGGACAGGCAGGGCATGGTTTTGCCTATTTAATGCAAGAATTGCCACGTGAACGTACTGCGATTGCAGCTACTGCATTGGGTGCTATTCGAGGTTCAATTGATGTGACCACACAATATGTGCAAGAGCGTCAGGCGTTTGGACAAGCCATTGGTCAGTTCCAGAATACCCGTTTTGTTTTGGCACAGGCTAAAATTGATGAATTGGCAACCGCTGCTTTTTATAATCAAAACGTCGAATTGTATATGCAGGGCAAACTGGACGTCGAAACTGCAGCCGCTTTAAAAAGCTTTGCGACAGATATGCAAATGAAAATTGCCGATCAATTGCTGCAACTGTTTGGCGGTTATGGCTATATGACGGAATACCCGATTTCTCGTTTCTTTGTCGATGCGCGAATCCAGCGAATTTACGGTGGAACCAATGAAATTATGAAAGAAATTGTCGCGCGTGGTTTATTGGGGCGTTAAAACAATGCCTAAAAGCCCAATTGAATAAAGATCAAGGATCATCTCCAGAGTCAGCCCAGTGCTGGCTCTTTTTTTATGAATTTGATCAGACTTAAAAGCAATGAGCTGATTGATAATTACACTTAAAAATAAAATTACACCGCTTAGAATTAGAGATGCAAAAAAGAAAAGCATAGTTGCCCAGTTTTAAGCGGTACGTTGTGCAAAGTTGCGGCTTAAATGTATAGATTGGTGATGCTTTGATCAACTGTATGTTTTTAAATCTGAAACACTGAAAGTTGTATTGCGCAACATTTGAAAGCTAACTATTGTTATACTATTTGCAAAATGTTTATGAAGGGCGACATAACAATGATCCAAGACGATCAGAACACAACGACTTCTCTTGATCTCGCTAAAATCCGTGAAGATATTGACTCTGTAGATCAACAGATTCAGCAGCTGATTAACCGTCGAGCACGACTTGCTGAAGCGGTGGCGAAAGCAAAATTTGCAGCAGAAGAGAGCCCGTTGTTTTACCGTCCTGAACGTGAAGCGCAAGTTTTACGTAATGTTATGGAACGCAACGAAGGGCCGTTGTCTGATGTGACCATGGCACGTTTATTCCGTGAAATTATGTCGGCATGTTTGGCACTTGAAGCGCCACAAAGTATTGCGTTTTTAGGGCCAATTGGTACTTATACGCATTCCGCAGTACTTAAACATTTTGGTCAAGATGCGATTGTGCGTCCTTTGCCTACTATTGATGAAGTTTTCCGTGAAGTGGAAGCAGGCAGTGCACACTATGGTTTAGTACCTGTCGAAAACTCATCTGAAGGTGTGGTGAACCATACTTTAGATTGCTTTAAATCATCGCCATTAAATGTGATTGGTGAAGTGGAATTGCGTATTCATCACCAATTCCTTGTGTCAGAAAACACTCGTAAAGACAGCATTAAACAAATTTATGCGCATCAGCAAACTTTGGCACAATGCCGTAAATGGTTAGATGTACATTATCCGGGTGTAGAGCGTGTAGCACTCAGCTCCAATGCAGAAGCAGCACGCCGTATTCGTAATGAATGGCATTCTGCTGCAATTGCTTCTGAAATTGCGGCCAATATTTACGAACTTGAAATTTTACATAGCAATATTGAAGATAACCCAGAAAATACCACACGTTTCTTGGTGATTGGTCGTGAGAAAGTTCCACCTAGTGGCAATGACAAAACTTCATTGTTGGTGTCTGCACATGACCGCGCAGGGGCGTTGCTTGAGATTCTTGCGCCATTTGCGAAGCATAATATTAGCTTGACCAGTATTGAAACACGTCCTGCCTTGCCTGAAAAATGGGCCTATGTATTCTTCATTGACCTAGAAGGGCATGTCGAGCAAGACAATGTCCGTGCAGCGATTGAAGAAATCCGTCCATTGGTGAAAGAAATTCGTGTCTTGGGTTCTTATCCTGCTGCCGTGTTGTAATCGTATTTAATTCAGTGGTGTGCATGTTTGTCATGCGCGCCACATTCACCACCTAGTCAACTGGAAGTGTAAAATGTCGTTTGTCCCAGCCAATGAAGGCATCTCGAAGTTAAAGCCTTATCAACCAGGTAAACCAATCAGTGAACTTGAGCGTGAGTTGGGGATTACAGATATCGTCAAACTTGCTTCAAATGAAAACCCATTGGGCTGTTCAGACAAAGTCAAAGAAGCCGTTGCAGCAGAAATTGCTGAAATTGGTCGCTATCCAGATGGTGGTGGTTTTATTTTAAAAGACCAAATTCAAAAACAATTTGGCTTTGCGCATGACCGTATTACTTTGGGCAATGGTTCAAACGATTTGCTAGAAATGTTTGCTCGCGCATTCGTTTCAGATCAAGATTCAGTGTTGTATAGCCAACACGCCTTTGCAGTATATGCTTTGGTGACGCAAGCGATTAATGCTCAAGCGATTGAAGTGCCTGCCAAAGGTTTTTCACATGACTTGGATGCTATGGCGGCAGCAATTCAAGACAACACCAAGTTAATCTTTATTGCCAACCCAAATAACCCAACAGGCACATGGTTTGAAGAGGCTGAATTTGAAGCCTTTATGCAAAAAGTTCCTGCACGGGTGATTGTGGTATTAGATGAAGCCTATGTGGAATATTTTCCAGAGAACTTCAATAGCCTTAAATTCCTTGAGCAATATCCAAACTTAATCGTGAGCCGTACTTTATCTAAGTGCTATGGTTTGGCGGCGCTGCGCGTTGGTTTTGCTTTAGCTTCTGCAGAAGTGACCGATTATTTAAACCGTATTCGTCAACCATTTAACGTCAATCACTTGGCAATGGTGGCTGCGGTTGCGGCATTAAAAGACGAAGATTTTATCGAAAAATCACGTATTACCAACAAAGCAGGCATGGCGCAATTGGAAGCAGGCTTTAAAGCATTGGGTCTGAATTATGTGCCTTCACGTGCTAACTTTATTTTGGTAGATGTAGAAGCCGATCCGGGTCAAACTTTTAATGCCTTATTGAAAGAAGGTGTAATTGTACGTCCTGTGGGTATTACGACCCATTTACGTGTTTCAATTGGCACAGAAGCAGAAAATGCCAAGTTCCTGCGTGCATTAGCCAAAGTATTGGGCAAGGAAGCGAAGGCATAAAACATGGCGCAACCATTGTTTGAAAAAGTTGCATTTATCGGACTCGGGCTAATAGGCTCGAGTTTGGCACGTGTAATGCTGGCAGAAAACTTAAGTCGGCATATTGTGGCATCGACCCGTTCTGAAAAAACGCTGCAAGATGCTTTGGAATTAGGATTAATTGAACAAGGCTTTAACAATCCTGTAGATGCGGTACAAGGCGCAGATTTAGTGGTGTTGGCGCTACCTGTGCAAGCTACAGAAAAAGTCTTGCGATTAATTCAGCCACATTTGGCAGATAATGTAATTCTGACCGATGTAGGCAGCACCAAAGGCAGTGTCGTGGCTGCAGCCAAAGCGGTTTTTGGAGAACATTTACCTGCAGGTTTTGTACCCGGGCATCCAATTGCTGGGGCAGAGCATACAGGCGTGCATGCAGGCAAGGTTGATTTATTTGCCAATCACAAAGTCATTTTGACACCATTGCCAAGCAGTGCGCCGTGGGCAGTCAATAAACTGATTCAAATGTGGGAAAGCGCCAAAGCCGAAGTAATTTGCATGGATGTGGAAAAACATGATGAGGTATTGGCGTATACCAGTCATCTTCCACATTTAATGGCCTTTAATTTGGTCGAACAATTGGCAAATCGGGAAGATAATTTAGACATTTTCCGCTATGCTGCAGGTGGCTTTCGTGACTTCTCACGTATTGCTGCCAGCGATCCACAAATGTGGCATGACATTTTCTTGGCCAATAAAACTGCATTGTTAAAAGCGGTGGATGGCTTTGAAAGTCAACTCGCGATTATTCGCCAACTGATTGAACAAGAAGACTCGCATGCTTTAATGGGCTTGCTTGGACATGCACAAGCGGCACGACAGCATTTTAATCATATGCTCGCCAAGAAACCTTTTATGGAGAACAATAACGTGACACAACAATTTACGATTTTGCCAGGTGCTAAGACTTTCCAAGGTAAATTTACCGTACCGGGTGACAAATCTGTGTCACATCGTTCAATTATGTTTGGTGCAATTGCCGAAGGCACTACGCATGTGACAGGTTTCCTTGAAGGTGAAGATGCATTGGCGACTTTGCAAGCATTTCGTGATATGGGTGTGAGCATTGAAGGCCCTAAAAATGGTGAGGTCACCATTTATGGCGTAGGTATGCAAGGTTTAAAAGCACCTGCAGGCCCAATTTATATGGGTAACTCAGGCACATCTATGCGTTTGTTGGCAGGCATGTTGTCTGCACAGCAGTTTGATTCTGTTATGACAGGTGATGCGTCACTGACCAAGCGTCCAATGGAACGTATTGCTAAACCATTGCGTGAAATGGGTGCACAAATTCAAACGACGGGTGAACGTGGCACACCGCCAGTATCGATTACAGGTGCGCAAGCGCTGAAAGGTATTCACTATGATTTGCCAATGGCATCTGCACAGGTGAAATCTGGTATTTTATTGGCAGGGCTTTGGGCAGAAGGTGAAACTTCAGTGACTGAGCCTGAACCAACGCGTGACCATACCGAACGTATGTTACGAGCATTTGGTTATGAAGTGAAAACTGAAGGTAACCGTATTTCATTGCAAGGCGGCGGTAAATTGGTGGGTACAGATATTCAAGTACCTTCTGATATTTCATCTGCGGCATTCTTCATGGTGGGTGCAGCCATTACAGAAAATTCAGATGTAACCTTAGAAGCGGTGGGCATTAACCCAACCCGTACAGGTGTGATTGAAATTCTGAAACAAATGGGTGCAGACCTGAGCGTGGAAAATGAACGTATTGCAGGCGGTGAACCAATTGCAGATATTCGTATTCGTGGTTCACGTACTTTAAAAGGGATTCATGTTCCTGAAGATCAAGTGCCATTGGCAATTGATGAATTTCCTGCATTGTTCATTGCTGCAGCTTGTGCTGAAGGTCAAACTGTACTGACAGGTGCTGCAGAATTGCGCGTAAAAGAATCAGACCGTATTCAAGTGATGGCAGATGGTTTAAAAACCATGGGCATTGACTGCACACCAACTGACGATGGCATCATCATTCAGGGTAAAGGCAAAGCAGGCGACTGGTCAGCGATATTTACAGGCGGCGAGATTGAATCACATCATGACCATCGTATCGCCATGAGTTTCTCTATGGCAGGCTTGCGTACTTCTGGTGAAATTAAAATTGTAGGTACAGAAACAGTAGCAACAAGTTTCCCTACCTTTACTGAGCTTGCAGGTGTGGCAGGTCTGAATATTCAAGTGACAGAATAAGCCAAAACGATAGGGGCTGCGATGAAGAGTCGCAAAGCCTAGACTTTATGCTGAAACAGCCAAGCTTTTGCTTGGCTGTTTGCGTTTTATTGCTTATGCTAAACCCATACAAGAAAAAAGCCTTTGGGTTCGAGCATGCGCAAATTAAAATTTATGGCGAATTGTGAAAATAAACAAGAGTTACAAGATTGCACTCTGGCACAGAATTATGTGGCGAATTTACTTTCACAAAACTTATCTCATTATGGCTTTCAAACGTTGCCGCAGAGTGGTGCACAAGTCGCTGTAAGTGTAGATCAACATGCGCTGCCTTTGGCAGTAAACTGTCAAAGCCGTGGTGAAGATGGGCATCTTGTTTGTGAAATTACTTCATACCCAAATGAGGAACAAGACTGGCTAGAACGAATTACCGAGCAAAGTTTATTAAATCAATTGGCGCAAGCGGTAGAAAATACTCTGAAAGAAGACCAATCTTTTAGTGAGTTTGAATGGAAAGGTTAAACCAAGCTGCAAAGACGTTGGATGTTTAAAATTTATACTTGATTTTTAAATTAAAAATAGGGTCTGTTGACATTTCATAAAGGCAGCCACAGATAAATACAAGCTAAGGCAACTGCGCTTCGAAAGTTTCGCTTTAGTTTATCAAACCGTGTAGCAATTCCTCGGAATTGCTACAAACGGCAAAAAGCATTCTCAACTAAGTGTCTGATTTTATATAAATACCAGTCCATATGATCATTACTTGATTTCGTGTTTGATTTCTTCGGTATATTCGCTTTAGCACTTTAATTTTTAATCTGCTCTCTTAATATTTCAGAATCATAGCCTTTATCCATACAGACTATTTCAGTGTCAGTTAAATCTAATTGTTCGACTAAAATAGGGGCAACTTTGACATCATGGGTGGTTCCATCTGAAATAATAAATTCGATCGGGTTACCGTGAGAGTCAATAGCTAAGTGAATTTTAGAACTATTACCCCCAACACTTTTTGAAATATCCTGATTAGGGATTTCTGCTGAATGTTGGTGTGCTCTAACATGAGTAGCATCAATAAATATCCATTCACGATCAGCGTTCTCTGAGAATATTTTAAATATTTTCATTATCTTATCTTTATTAGACCAGCGATTTTACTTTTTAAAAATTGAGTTTGGATTACCAAAAACCTCGGGTAAATCTCTCGAAGGGCATCCTGTTCTAATACGATATAGGATTGCCTCAAAAAAATTTCTCAAATTTGATTTGAGATAAATATTAAAATTGCGAGAATAGCTTTTAACTTAGACCAGTGTTGATCATTCAACATTGTACGAGGTATAGCGAGTAGTGAATTTGGTTTGGCGATTGAATTTTACTATCTCGCTATTTTTTTATACAGCAAATGTCAACAGATCCTATTCATTTTTTAATTGAAATGTCATCTAAATGACACATCGCAACCGTATATTAAGCAGCAAGAACAATACAACAAAATAATTTTTATTTAACCCGCTTAATTTGGGAGAGTTAAGTGGGTTTTTTATTGCCTAGAGAAATGTTGCAAGTACTATAAAAAAAATAAGCTCAACTGATCAGAGTGAATCAATGTTTTTTTAAAGCAGACACTGAAATAAAAGCACCTCAGCCTCCACGTTGGATTGATCTAAGAGATCATCTTCTAGCAATACAACGCAACGTGTTTTTCCGATAGGGTTAAACAAAAACACGCATTGGAGTTTGTTGAAAGCTGCTGCTATAGTGAGCGCAGTATTTTTTATTTAGGTGGTTTATGCTCGCTTTAATTTCTCCAGCCAAGACTTTAGATTATGAAACTGCATTACCAAGCGATGAATATACTCAACCTAGATTACTTCAACATTCACAAGAGTTAATTGATGTAGCACGTAAACTTTCTGCTACAGAAATTGCCAGTTTAATGAGTGTGAGTGAAAAAATTGCCACTTTAAATGTCGAGCGTTTTCGTGACTGGCAAGCAGAATTTGATCTTGCCAATGCGCGTCAGGCCATGTTTGCTTTTAAAGGTGATGTGTACACAGGCTTAGATGCTTATAGTTTGTCTGCTGCAGATATTGAGTTTGCTCAACAACACCTGCGTATGCTTTCTGGCTTATATGGCTTATTGCGTCCATTGGATTTAATGATGCCGTATCGTTTGGAAATGGGCACTAAGTTGCATAATGCGCGCGGTGAAAATTTGTATCGTTTCTGGGGCGATATCATCACCAATTTAATTAACCAAGATTTAAAACATAACCAGTCGGCATTATTGGTGAATCTAGCTTCCGATGAATATTATAAGTCGGTGCAGGAAGCAAAAATTCAGGCTGAAATTATTAAACCTGTATTTTTAGATCAGAAAAATGGTAAATATAAAGTCATCAGTTTTTATGCCAAAAAAGCCCGTGGTTTGATGGCACGTTTTATCATCGAGAATAAATTAGAACGCGCAGAAGACTTAAAAGCATTCAATAGTGAAGGTTATTATTTCGATGCAGACAGTTCTTTAAAAGGCGAATTGGTCTTTAAACGTGACGAGCAAGCCGCCTAACTGTCGGTTTAATCGTTGAATCTCCCATCATGCTAACCTATGGCAGATGGGGGCGAGACTGACCAATCTCCTGTTTGTACTCTTAAAGCTGTTTAAAGGCTTCAATGGCACGTAAACGGCTGAGCTTTAAATCTACAATTGGATGAGGATAATCCAGTTTTAGGTTTGGATTTTTCACATACGGTTCATGAATGTTTTTGGCATCTAAATGTGCCAGCTCAGGTAGCCATGTGCGAATATAATCACCATTGGGGTCAAACTTTTGTGATTGGCTTACTGGGTTGAAAATCCGAAAATAGGGCACTGCATCTGTACCAGTTGAGGCACACCATTGCCAGCCACCGTTATTGGCAGCCAAATCACCATCAATTAAATGTTGCATAAACCACTGTTCGCCCAAGCGCCAGTCAATCAATAAGTTTTTACACAGAAACATCGCGCAAATCATTCTGACTCGATTATGCATCCAGCCCTTTTGTAAAAGTTGCTGCATACCTGCATCCACAATGGGGATGCCTGTTTTTCCTTGCTGCCATGCTGCTAAACCAGCAGAATCATTGCGCCACGCCACTTGTGTGGTCTGATCTTTAAAAGGACGGTGCTTGGAAACTTTGGAATAATCAAACAAAATATGTTGATAAAACTCACGCCAAAGTAATTCATCTAACCAAGTTTGTTGTCCTACATTTTCGAGATGAAAATGCCCTTGTGAATGAGCAAAAACCGCAGCCAGACATTGCCGAATGGAGAGAATGCCACAGTTTAAATACGCAGATAATTGGCTGGTACCAGACAACGCAGGAAAATCACGCTGTTGCTGATAATCGTGCATTTTTTCACGTGTAAAATCATCCAACAAGTGATGTGCATGTTGTTCCGTGACTGCCCATAAGTTTTGTTGTGCCGTTGGAAGCGGGTCGAAACCTAAGTGTTCTAAACTTGGCACTGTAGAGAGATATTGTTTAGGAAGTTGGATGGGTAGTTGTGGTTGCGGCAGAGGAAAGCAACGCGGAATACTGACATTCAACTGTTGATAGGCATACTTTTTAAATGCGCTGAATACCTGATACGGTTTCATGCTCTGATTGCGCACCGTACCCACAGGAAAAAGCGTGCGGTCATGGTACAAAACCAAATCCTGACCGTGTTGGTTCAAGGTTTGTTGAACTTCAAGATCACGTTTTAGCTCATTCACTCCTAATTCAATATTGGCATAAATATTTTGAATCGGATGTGAGTCTTTTAATGTTTGGCATAGTTGGAGCAGTGTTTGTGCAATGTCAGCCCAAGATGGTGTAATTTGAACAATCAGTGGGATATTGAGTTGTGCGAGTTCGTCTTTTAGTGCATTTAATTGACGCAAGTAAAAGTCAATTTTAATGGGCGCATCGTGATGTAAACGATATTGCTGAGGCGAAAGAATCACTACGCCAATACAAGCTCCTACTTGGCTAGCATGCCAAAGTGCGGTGTGATCTGAAATTCTTAAATCTTGTCGGAACCAAACTAAATTATAGTTTTGCATGGGAAGAATGCTTGATGTGAGCGCTAGAAAGGTGACTTCATTATAAGCATGACTGGGTAAAATTGTCTTAAATGTGAAGGATTTATTTGACCAATAAAACAACAATGTGCTGTGTTGATTTTTCCTATAATGATCTTTCCGCAATAGTCTGCCTGAAAGGATCTTTCAGTCATGTGCTTATCCTGAATTTTAGAATGACAAACAAAAAAGGCAAAGTAAAAATACTTTGCCTTTTGCTTCGATCAATACTGATCTTAGTGGTGATGACCACCCGCACCGTGTACGTGACCGTGATCTAATTCTTCTTGAGAAGCTTCACGGATTTCAATGATTTCAACTTCAAACGTTAAATCTTGACCAGCAAGTGGGAAGTTTGCATCAACAATTACGTTGTCGCCTTCAACTGCTTTTACAGTTACGATTTGAACGCCATCATCAGTTTGCGCTTGGAATTGCATGCCTGCTTGGATGTTGTCTACACCTTGGAACATTTGTGCAGGAACTTCTTGTACTAAGTCTGGGTTGTATTCGCCATAACCTTCAGCTGCAGGTACGTTTACAGTAAATTTTTCACCTACTGTTTTACCTTCTAACGCTTTTTCTAAACCAGGGATGATATTACCTGCACCATGCAAATAGGCAAGTGGTTCACCTTGAGATTTGTCGAGAGTTTCACCCTCTGCGTTAGTCAATGTGTAGTGGAAAGAAACCACGAGGTCATTTGCAATAGCAGTCATGTTATTGATCCATTCAATTTTTTAAGGGTACATCATAAAGTGAAACGTGGAATTTGTTATAGACATTTCTGCAAATTCTTCACTTTTCCGAGTTTTTTATGACATTTTTTAGTTAATCGGGGCAATTTTTATAATTTCAATGCAAATTTGTGCGTCATACCTATAAATTTGCAGATTTTATTGCAGGCTCATTTTAAGCCCTTTGTATGATGTGTAGATGACAATAAAAAAGATGGGACATTGCCCATCTTGGTGATATTTAATTCTTGAGGATCATCGGCTTCTAACCGAGTGAAGTTTTCTCATCTTCTACAGGTTGATGGCTAAAGAAATTAAACAAACTGCCAAACCACATCATGATTCTTTCAAAAATATTGGCTTCAACAATGTTGACCTGTTCTTCAATTGCAAAGCTGTTAATCAATTGATTATTTTGATAAACGTGTACGGTTGCCAGTTTCATAACCTGTGCCAATGGCGCAGTCAGTAACTTTTCAGACAATTCAATATTGACATGCGTTTGTGTACGCTGTGCAGGTTCAAGTGTTTCTAATTCGCCCTGTGCATTCGTAAGTTGTAGACGTTGAGTGCTTTGATCAAACTGCGCCAAGTTAATTGCATGTGGCTGTTCATACAGTGATGTCGTTACAAACTTTGGCTGACTGCTTTCAATCTTAAACATGCGTAAGGTCGATTTCACCACAGGCAATTCTGCAATCATTTGTTTGGGTTTAATCGCGACTTCATTACGGGTATAGCTATAAGCTAAATTTAATAATTGATGTGCCACTTCAGCACGTTTTTGCGCACTCTTGGTTCCCATCACCACCACCACTAAACGACGCTCAGGTGCAGCACTATCCAATGTTGGGCGGTTTGCAGTTAAGGCAAGGTTGTAGCCTGCAGCTTTGGTGAAGCCTGTTTTTAACCCATCTACACTTGGGTCTTGTTTTAATAATATATTGGTCGCACGGTGAAAGTGCTGATTGTAGGTAAAACTAGTTTGTTTTGAATAAGCCAAATAATCGGGTGTTTCAGTCACTATCGCTTGTGCTAAACGTGCCATATCTGCCGCAGAAGAATAATGACTAGGCATAGTCACACCAGACGGATTCTGAAAATGTGTGTCTTGCATACCCAAAGCTTGCGCTTCCTGATTCATTCGGGCAATAAACTGCGGCACACCACCTGCAACACGTTCACCTAAAGTGAGTGCAGCATCGTTAGCAGACATAATAATTAAGCCTGCCAATAATTGATCTACCGAAATCTGCTCACCTGCTTTTAGATACATTTGTGATTCATCCCACATCACTTGTTCTACCACAGGTGTTGCGGTCAAAATTTCATGTCGGTCTAATTTACCTGCCTGAATATCTTTCAGCACAATATAAGCCACCATCATTTTAGTGAGTGAAGCAGGTGCACGTTGTACGTGACTATTGTGTTCTGCAATCACTTGCCCAGATTGTGGGTCTAAAATTGCCCATGCTTCGGCTTCGACACTTTCAGCTTGAATATTCAATAATGCGGCATGCGTGATTGCGCTGCAGAGCCAGCAGAGCGCCGCAATCAGATAGATAACACGTTTCAAAGAAGTTCCTTATTTACACCAATCCATTGGTGTCACAATGGTTTTAAGCAGCAAAAACAATAACAATTGACTAGGGAATGCTATGCCTTTTTTGCTCAGATGGCTACCCATAAATGCAGACAAATCTCGTCTTGACGCATCAAATGCTAAAAAAATGTTAAGCTTGTGGCCAAGTTCTTATTTATACATTTTGTATTGCCCATTATGTTGCATTATCAAATCGAATTTGACGATTATCGTCAGCATCTTATGCATGTCACCGTGCGTTTTTTGGCTAATCCTACTCAGGTTTTATCTCTACCCACTTGGATTCCAGGCAGCTATTTAATTCGTGAATTTTCCAAACATCTTGAGTCGGTACGTGCTTATGATGAAGCGGGGCGTATCCTCAAAATTCAGAAATTTGAAAAGAATAAATGGCGCTTATTTAACACCGATCATGAATTGATTACGGTGGAATATGATGTCTACGCTTATGATTTGTCAGTGCGTGGCGCTTATGTCGATCAAACCCGTTTATACGTCAATCCTGCCTGTGCCTGTTTGGGCTTAGATGGGCAAGAAGATAAAGCTATTGAAGTTGAATTATTTTTACCAGACGAGCTGAAGCATTTTCAGCTTGCGACAGGTTTGGCAGCAAAAAGTTTGGTAAAAGGGCGTTATACCTTAAAAGCCAAAAACTATGCCGAACTGATTGATGCACCGTTTGAATTGGCAGAACAAACTCGTTTTAGTTTTACCGCAGCAGATATTCCACATGAATTTGTGGTTTCGGGTAAACATGCAATGAATGCTGCACGTATGCAGCAAGATATTGAAAAAATCTGTGCCACGCAAATTGCTATGTTTGGTTCTGCGCCATTTGCAAACTATACCTTTATGACCATGGTAACAGGCAATAGCTATGGTGGCTTAGAACATCCAAACAGTACCAGTTTAATTACACCGCGTGATGATTTGCCGAAAGCTAACGAGCCTGAACAACCCTCTAAAGATTATCAGCGCTTTTTAGGTCTGTGCAGCCATGAGTATTTTCACAGTTGGTTGGTGAAATTCATTCGTCCTGAAAATTTTGTGAATTATGACCTGAATCAGGAAGGTTATACGTCACTGTTATGGATTTTTGAAGGCTTTACGTCTTATTACGATGATCTGTTATTGCTACGCAGCGGTGTGATTGATCAGGCGTCTTATTTGGAGCTGCTCAAAGCACAAATTAATCGTTATTTGCAAAACCCGGGTCGTGCGATTCAAACGGTGGCAGAATCCAGTTTTGATGCTTGGGTCAAGTTCTATCGTCAAGATGAAAACTCGAACAATGCAGGAACCAGCTACTATAACAAAGGCTGTTTGGTGGCTTTATGTTTAGATTTGGGCTTGCGTTTACGTGGTTCAAGCTTAGATACCTTAATGCAGAAATTGTACGCTAATGCGCAACAGGGCATTCAAGTGCATGAGCGCACCATCTTTGATTTATGCAAAGAATTAACTGGGGATGATTGGTCGGAGCAAATCCACCATTTAATCAACACGACTGATGAATTGCCGCTCGATCAGTTATTGCCTGAGTTCGGGATTGATTATCAGCTAAAACAGGATAAGTCTTTGCCATTTGGTTTGAAATTGGCAGATAAACCTGAAGGGGTATTGGTACAAACTGCACATCGTCAGGGTTCAGCGGCAAAAGCGGGACTTTCTGCGCATGATGTGATTATTGCGATTGATGGTTTAAAAGCTACGGTAAAATCCCTTGAGCGATATGCCAAACAGGATGCAATTTATACTGTTCATGCTTTCCGCCGTGATGAGTTGATGACTTTTGAGCTAAATGCTGCGCAGATTGAATTGCCAGAAGTGGTATTAAATGTTACAGATCAGGCAAAAGTAGAGCAGTGGTTGAAAGGTTGATTTAAAGTTTAATTTAAAATTCAGCTAAAAAAAATGGATGTTTCGGCATCCATTTTTGTATTTTGAACAAGTTGAGTTTTGACTCACCAACTCATTAACGTGCCCGACGTCCACGGCTTTTGGTATTAGGGCGTGTAGTACCATTGGTCTTACGACGAGGTTTCTCACTTTCTTCCATTTGCCAAATACGTGGCGTACCTGATTTTTTCTTGGTAGTGCCATCTTTATTTTTCTTTTGATGGATTGGCTTGCCACCCGTACCACCAGGTTTTTTCACATACGAACGCGAGCGATACGGTTCAGCAGCAGGCACATCTTTAAAATCAGGATACAACAACGGTTCGATTTCTTTAGTTTCACCGGGTTGTAAACCCAATTGTACCAAGTCAATTGAACCAATTTTGGTGCGGATTAAACGCAAAGTTGGAAAACCAACCGCAGCCGTCATACGACGCACTTGGCGGTTGCGACCTTCACAAATTGAAATTTCAATCCACGAAGTAGGTACAGAAGCACGGAAACGTACAGGAGGATCACGCTCCCACAACCATTCAGGCTCATCGACTTTATACGCTTGCGCAGGCAAAGTCATGCCATCTTTCAGTTCCACGCCTTTACGCAATTGTGCCAAGGCATCTTCAGTGACATCACCATCGACTTGAACCAAATAGGTTTTGTATTTTTTATTGGCTGGATTGGTAATAAACTGATTCAAGCCGCCATGATCAGTCAAGAACACCAAGCCTTCCGAATCCATATCTAAACGACCAGCTAAACGTAAGTCTGGATCATCAACAAAAGCCGACATGGTGAGATGTTTTTCATCTTCACGGAATTGAGAGAGAACGTCATATGGTTTATTTAAGATGACGATTTTCATAAGAAATGCTTCTTTAAATTCAATAAATTGGGAAAATTGAGAGTATTTAAAAGGAAAAACGGGCGATTTCCAATTAAATCGCAAATACAGTGCGTTTGAGATGGCTCTATTATGCGATAAGAATGGGGGAAAGTATTGCTTATTGATAAATATTTTTTTGGTGTGCTTGCCAAAATGAGCAGCAGTATCACAACGATTAAAAACTAGAAAGCTAAGCGCTAAAAAAGCCCAATGTTGGGCTAAAGAAGACAGCTTTTACAAACTTGGCATCACAGCCAATAACATACTTCCCTGATACTACTGCTCGCTTTATGCCGAATTAGTCCAAAATCAACCCGCTTGGCAGATTGAAAGTACAGAAATTGGCTAGGCACTTATAGTGAAAAGAACTTAAGATGAAATAAGTGTATATATTTTTAGGATCATGAGTTCATTAATGAAAATTTACCAAGTCGATGCTTTTAGCCATGAATTATTTAAAGGCAATCCTGCTGCCGTACTTGTTAGTAAAACATGGTTAGCCGATGATTTAATGCAAAATATCGCATTGGAAAATAATCTGTCTGAAACCGCTTTTGTCAAAATGATAGATGCGGAAAACTTTGAAATTCGCTGGTTTACACCCACAACAGAAGTCGATTTTTGTGGACATGCTACACTTGCCAGCAGCTTTGTTTTATTTAAGGATTATACCGAGGCAAAGACAATTCAATTTCATGTGAAAAATTTGGGGATTTTTACAGTTCAGCAACAGCAAGATGGCAAAATTTGCATGAATTTCCCGATTCGTGCTGCACAGCAAGTTACAGATTATCCCGACATTTTGCGTCAAGCGTTAACTAAACCGTTTAAAAACGTCTATATCAATGCTCAAGCCTATATTGTGGAATATGAATCGGTACAAGATGTGCTAGATGAACAGCCTAATCTTGAATTATTAAAACAATTGGGACAATTGCGCACAGCCATTACGGCGCAGTCGAGTGATGATGTTGCGATTACTGCTTCTAAAAATGCACAGTATGACTGTGTGTCGCGTTATTTCGCACCCGCTATGGGCATTGCAGAAGACCCTGTTACAGGCTCAATTCATACTGCAATTGCACCACTTTGGGCAGAAAAATTGCAGCAAACCGAACTTGTGGCATATCAGGCTTCTGCCCGAGGTGGCATACTGTATTGCAAGATGTTGCCTAATGGTCGTATCGAAATTTCAGGTTATGCACAGCTATATTTGCAGGGCGAAATCATGATTTAAACTATGTCCTGCATTAGATTTCTTTCATCCTTTAAAAATGATCAAATGCATAGTCAAATTTACGATCGATCATTGCTTTATTTTTGTCATATTAAGTTTTCATCTTTCTTTATTGGAAAAAAGCTGAGATGAGAGTAGTTTGCAAGTTTTGCTTGGTTTAAATCATATATTTTGCAAATTTTTACGGTTGATTTAATCGCAGCTTGGTATGCTGTTAAGCTCAAGTTGAAAATTGCCATTTTCGATGGCAAATCAAAAATAGAATGAAATCAATCGGGAAAAAGAAGTTGCTACGTTTTAAAACCCTCACTTTATCTTTATGTGTACTGGCATTTAATGGCGTGATTTTCGCGCAGCCAGTTTTAGTAAAATCTAAGCAAGAAATACAAGAATATCAACTTGATAATGGCTTAAAAGTCATTTTGGCACCCAATCAGAAAGAAAATAAAGTCTTTATGAATATGGTGTATTTAACGGGTTCATTGAATGATCCACAAGGCAAAGGTGGTTTGGCACACTTGTTGGAACATTTGGCATTTAAAGGTACAGAAAACGTACCTGCCGAGGAGTTTCAGCGCCGTTTAGATCAATATAGTTTAATGCACAATGCCAGCACCGACTATTACTCCACTAAATACACCAACATCATTCGTCCTGAAACTCGCGCCGTCAATGAGATGATTTATCTTGAAGCGGAACGCATGGATAAATTGGTCATGCAGGAAAAATATGTGCCTGCCGAAATTGCGATTGTAAAGCGTGAACGCGAAGTGCGTATGGATCAACCGTTTTCAGTCTTGTTAGATCAGGTGTGGAAATCGGCCTATGGCAATCAGTATTTCGGACGCTTACCCATTGGCGATTTAAATGAACTGCAATCCATTAAAATGCAGGAGTTAAATCAATTTTATCGCACATGGTACGCGCCGAATAATGCCATTTTAGTGATGACAGGCAAGTTTGATCAGGCAGCGGTGTTAAAACAAATTGATCAACATTTTAGTCCAATTGCAGCACGACAAATTCCCAAACAAGTACAAGTGCCACGATTAGACAGCAACAAAATTCAGCAACGAAATTTTGTGGTACAAAAGGGCAGTCAACTGGCCAAGTTTAATCTGTATTTAAATGGCAATGACGAAAAGATCAAAACCGCTTTGGTGCTGTCACCATATTTACATACATTGCAACCGAGTGGGCATTTGTATCAAGCACTGGTAGAAACAGGCAAAAGTACCATGGTGCAGTCCAGCACATGGTTAGATCAAGATTTTAATTTGGTGTTGATGGGGGCTTTGTATGCACCCAATCACGATGCCAAGCAAGTACAAACTGGCTTGAATCAAAGCATCGAACAGGCAAAAAACTTTGATGATGCTGAGTTACAACGCGTCAAAAACCTGATTCAAAATCAGGCAGACAGTGTGATGAATGATGCGGTGGCTTTGGGTGGTCGCTTGAGTGATTATGCTGTGGCTTATCAGGGTGATTGGACACAATATTGGCGTGATTTAAACAATATTCAACAGTTAAATGCAGATGAACTAAATCAGCGTTTAAAACAGTTCTTCACTGCACAGCATCGGGTCATTGGCGATATTCAGCCCACACCTGAAGATCAAAAACAGGCACTCACAGCAAAAAATAATCTAAATACAGCAAAAACTTTAGATCAGCAAGATACACCTGTTACACCTTTGAAAGATGTGAAAAGTTATCAGCAAGAAGTGACAGACTATGTGCAAAAATCTAAACAAGCTTTGATTAAAAATGAAAAAAAGATTCAGCGTGGCAGCTTAAAAAATGGTGCCAAATATGCATTATTTCCAACTTCAACGCGTGATGATAAAACCTATGCGACCATTTCGGTGAATTTTGGTACGGCACAATCTTTATTTAAGCAGGGCGAAATTCTGGATTTAACCGCGTATTTGCTGCTGCGTGCATCTCAAGAGCATAGTTTGCAAGACATTGCCGATCAATCGATTGCTGCAGGGGGTTCTGCTTTTGCCCAAGCCGATGGCAACGCAATTCATATTCAAATTGTGGCGAAAAAAGAAAAGTTTAACGCATTTTTTAATTTTGTTTTAGATGTCATGCAAAACCCAAGTTTTGAGCAAAGTCAGTTTGATTTAATTCGTTCTCAAAGTTTATCCAGTTTAGAGCGACCTTATACCGAGCCTGAAACTGTGGCAGCTTTGACTATGGCGCGTTTAATTGAAATTTACCCGCAGGGCGATTTACGTTATCACTTCGAGCCTGAATTTGCGAAGCAACAACTACAAGCTGCAACCCAAGCGCAGGTGCAGCAGTTATATCGTCAATTTTTTGCCATGAATCATGCACAGATTGCCATTACAGGTGAGTTTGATCCGAAACAAATCAAAAAAACTTTAGTTCAGCGTTTGGGGCAATCGCGTAATACGGAAGTGTATCAACGCTTAGATTCAGCCTATACGGCATATCCTGCGAAAAAGTTGCATGTATTGGCAGAACAGCGCGAATTTGGCAGTTATCAAAGTTTATTGACCTTGCCTTTGGGCGTAAATCATCCTGACACACCTGCCATGATGGTGCTGAGTTATATTTTGGGCGAATCGCAATTGTCTTCACGTTTGGCGCAAGAATTACGTGAAAAAAATGCATTGGTTTATGGTTTTAGTAGTGGTTTGAGTTTAAGTGAATTTGAACAATCGGGTGCGCTCAGTATTTCTGCGCGATACAGTGCAGGCAAGTCGGCTCAAGTGTCACAGGCGGTGCATAAAGTGTTGCAGGAATTGCGCCGTGATGGTGTCAGCTTGCAAGAAGTTGAAGCTGCAAAAGCCGATATTTTGAAAAAACGTGTGACTGCCTTAGAAGATGAACGCAGTATCCACCGTATGTTGGTACCGCAATTAGAACAAGGTCGTGATTTACGTTACCGTGAGCGACGTGATCAAGCGTTAGCAAAACTCAGCAAAGCCGATGTAGATGCTGTGATTCAGAAATATTTACGCTTAGAACATTTGCTTGAAGTAGCCGCCGATCAATATGGTCAAGCCAATGTTGAGGTGCTGCCGTTAAAGCCGCAGTCTAAATAAAGATTCAATTTAATTTTGAGCAGATACAAAAAACGCATCCATTTCGATGCGTTTTTTGTCTTCAAGTTTGCTATCTATGCTCAATTGGCTAAAGCTTTATAAACGATAAAACTGTTTGGCATTATGATGAAACACTTGCTGCAAAGCATTTGGATGATAGGCCGCAACAATATCACTAGTCGCATCAATTAAATTGACCAAAGACGTGCTCACTCGATCCATTGGAAAATTGGAAGCAAACATCAACCGATATATTCCAAAGCTTTGTAAGGCATGCTGAATCAGTGGTGCAGTTAAATCTATAATTTCCTGTTTTGAGGCTTCACGTTTTTGCAAGTGAAATTGATGTCCTAAAACAGGCATAAATAACCCTGAAATTTTGCTGTAAACATTTGGACAGTGTGCCAACTCGGCAATATCTTCTTGCCAACGAAACAGAATGTTTTCCCGTGCTGTTTTGGTCACGCCTGTATGTGTGCCAACTTGCCCGAACAGCCCTGCAGGTGTGCCCAAATGGTCAAGTACAATAGAAGTTTCTGGAAATTGTTTAGCCAGCGCCAAGACATCGCCCAATTGGGTCGAATACGTCCATGCATCAAAACTTAAATTATATTGCGCTAAAGCTTCAAAACCTTTTAGAAACTTTTTGTTCCGATATAAATGTGGTTCGTCTGCCCAAGAGAAAATCCCGTGATCTTCATGCACGGCTGCCATTTTACGAATTCCACGGAAGTTTGGAGAGGCTTTGTGATGTAATTTTAGAATTTTCTTAAAATTAGAATCGCGCGGGTCTGCAGTGGCGACAATCGCGCCCAAAGCCAAACCATTATTTTTAAAATCCAGACTTTCTATAAATTCGGTTTCACCAACTACACCTTTGCCTTTATGGTTGTGCCAATTGGCTTCAATATGCACAACTTTTTCAGCCGTATAAAAACCTAAGTCGCGGGCATAATGCTCAGGTAAATAGGGCGATGTGACGTGCTCGGTGCGTCCCAAAGTTTCAATGAGTGTTTTCGGTTTTATCAGGCGGATGGTTTTATCTAGCAAATTGGGATGCTTGCCCAAAAGCTTAACAGCAAGTCGTGCGCTGTGTGGCGTGTTATACGGATCCCACTGATGAATATGTGCATCAATGAGTGCAAATCCTAGATTCTGCATAATGATCCTGTTTTTATGACGCTATTATTTCACTATTCAAAGCCATCATGTTACAAAAGGGAAGGGTTATTTATCGAAATCTACAAGTTTGAAAATTAGCCGCAATAAAAAAGCCCCGTAGGGCTTTGTTTATATGCAAAATTAATGATCGTGCGAGTGGTCGTGATCATGTTTATGGGTATGAAATTCTTCGTTGTGACGGAAGCGCAAATAGTTTTCAAACTGTTCGCAATATTCATCATAGTTATCTTCAAGCATCATTTGAAATTGCTGCAAGATATATGACATAACTTGGTCTTTGGCATCGCGCATTTCATTGCCATCTTTAAAATTATTGGCTGCCACCCAAGTATTAAAACGTGCAGTAGCAAATAACATGGCAGCACTCACCTGACCACGAATTTCGGCAGGTTTTACTGTGGAGCCTTTTTCAAAATGACAGAAGCCATTGGCCTGTTTAATAAATTCATCGGCACGTTCAAAAAAAGCCGCATTTAATGCTTCTTCTTCGGTTACATCGGTTGCTTCAATCTTTTGAACCATGAATTTTTCCTAAGCTAAAAATCTGAATGTTTCATTATAGGCAAAGCCTTGCAGAAACAAAACCTTTGCCTTAAGCTAAAAATAGCCTAAGCAAAATTGGAGTGGTTGATGCAAGATGCGATTGCGGTACAAAGTTTAAAAAGCGACATTGCTTTATTACGTCAAAATATTTGGCCACCCGTGCAACTTGCCCATGTTGAAGGCTTGCCGATTTACTATGGTACACGTGCAGAAGTAGCAGAATACTATAAGCAATGGACAGGGTTGATTGAACGCGCGCAGGATTTATTTCAACCTTTTATGCAAGATGAAGTCATTGATGCGGTGCATTTGCCCAGTCATTTGAACTTGCCTTTATTTTATTTTCATGTCGATCGGATTCGAGTGAATAAAACCCGCGCCAAAGAATCGAAAACTTTTCGAGGGATTGCCAGCCTGATTGAAAAATGTGGGCAATTTGAACCGCAGGAAATTCAGGTTATGCAGCGTTGGTTAGACAGCGATGACAGTGCAGCACTGGTGGCACATCGTGAGTTTATTGATTTGCGTACTTATGTGTTTCAGCATGGGCAAAGTGACTACACGCGCACCCGTTTTTATGTGAATGGTATTGTGTTAAGTGTCGAACCACATTTTGAACTGGTCGATGCCCGAGATAAGCCACGTAAGCAGCGCAGTGACAGTTATCAAGACCCTTTGGCAGATAACCAAACATGGAAAGTATTTGGTAAATATCGTTAATCTTTTAGAAAGTTTGGAATTTGCAGATTAAATACTAATCTAAGATATAAAAAATAAGCTCAACATGAAATGAATCCCTGTTGAGCTTAAATGTGATCATTGATTGATGATCAAACTTCAACTACGACCAAAAAGGCTGACTTTCAGCAAACTGCTGTAAATCCTGTTCAATCTGTATGGAAATATGACGTTCTTCCGACGCAATCCAACCCAATACAAACCATGTTTTCGGTTCCGCTTGGGTATGGCTTTCGAATAAACCTTGTGCCACCATCAAATCATTAAAATGTCCTAAAGTTTCCTGTAATGGTTTTAGAGTTTTTAAATATGTTTTGACATCATCTTCTGCAAATAAACTGCTCACAAACTCCACGGTATAGCGTAAGCGTTTCACACGCTTACGTGTGCGGTGTTTAGAGTCCACATCTAAGGTTTGGAAATGACCTGTATCATCACAAATTTGTTGATGCATTTTCTGCAAGCGTTTACGTAATACTTTTTTGAATGGTTTTGATTCTGCATCTGCAATCGCAGCCGAATGTGCAAAACTCATAAGTTGTAACAGTAATAAGGTTGTGGTCGGTGAGCGGAAAATTGCATCAATCGCAATGTTTTCAGATGCTGCAGGTGGTAGTTCGGTAATAGGTGAGCCTGCATTTTCAAGTTGCGGAATCAGACTTTCGCGCAAAGCATCTTGATCGCGGGTCGAACCTAACTGCTGAAAAAGTGTCGCCAATTGACTTTCCCAATTGTTATTTGCCAACGCATCATATTCAGCAAAAATTTTTAAGGCACTGCGTAAACGTCGAATGGCAACACGCGCTTGATGCACATGCCCACTGGCATAATCTTGACTGGCAATCGCAGCTGCATTGGGTAGCAAGTGTGCCAAACAATTCTGAGTAATTTGTGTCAACAACTCATGCATATTTTCGGGGTGTTGCAATTGTAAAGCACTTTGCTGCTGTACAGGAATCATGGTTTCATTGTTATACAGCATATTGCCACGCTGCGATTTACTACGTGTGTCGAGCCATAAATGATATTTTTTAATCCACGGCTGAATATAGGCAATTAAATCTGCAATTTCACCTTGTTTCAGTTCAAACTCAACTTCGTAAATTTCAATCGAATTTTTACCTTGTCGGATTTCACCTAAATCAAAAGCAACTTCAATTTGGCTGTTTTTATAATGTGCCAATTGACTGTAGCGTAAAACATCGTTTCAAACTGCAGAGTTAAATTGACTTTTGAACCATCCAAAGCCTTTTTTAAAATCTTCCGAGCTTGTTTATGATTTTCATAACATGCCAAATCACACAATTCAGGCGCATCATGTCCTAACTCATGTTCAAGCTCAAAGCGTTCATAATGTTGTGGACTAGGCGCTTTTAAAGTTTGTCGCCAAATATCTCCCTCTAAACGCTGACGCAGGGCAATGCGTTGCTTGGCTAAGTGCTGTTCAGGACTATCATAATATTTAGCCCATAAGCGTTGTTGTTGAACCAGTTTGTTCTTTTTAAATGCTTTTTCAAATGCCGCACGATAGTTGTGTGGAATTTGAAATTTTAATTCTATTTCACACATCGGGAATGCCCTCGATGAAACAAGATAAGTTCTCTTTACTATAGTGTAAATCTATAAATGAACAAGGGGAGAACTGTGAACAAAAGCTTGAAAAATAAAATAATTTGTATTCAGTTTTTAACACAAAGCAGCCGAATGAATATTCACAAGGCTGCCGTTGTATTGCAGTATTTTTAGCGTGTGCTTTGAGGATGTTAAGGATACTTATTTTAAGAATTTACGGCTCACCATAAATTGTTCTGTCGCTTCCAATAAACGCTGTGCATACACTTCCTGTTTTGCAGTGAGCCAACCTAAAACAAACCAGTCGCTCGCTTCCAATTCAGTTTGTTGAATGTATGCTGCAGAAGATGCCAACACTTGATATTCCTGTGCTGCAAGCTGTGCATCATTCAAAGCTTTACTATATTTCTGCAAATTTTTGACATCATAAATATGCGTCAAAATGGGGAAGCTAAATTTTAGTTCCTGAATACGCAAAGCCAGTTGATCTAAACTTTCAAAATCGTGAATATCACTGTGCTGTAATTGTTCATGCAACTGCTTATATTGCTGTTGCAACGTGTTTTGTGCGGCAGTTTTTAAGTCTAAACCTGAGTGATCGCTCGCGGCTAAACTAAACATCAATAATTCTAAATAGTGATGCACATTTTGCGTTGAACGGACTAAATTGACCAATTTTTCTTGGGCGTACAAGGTATCTTTTTTTAGGTTCTCTGCAGTCGTCGGGTTCTGTAAAAATGCGCCGAGTGTGGCTTGCATGTGTTCCAAATGCTGCAGGTGATCAAAATGTTGTTTAAATGCTGCAATTTGCATTGCCCATTTATCGCCTAAATGCTTCGACCAATCTTTAAATAAGGATAGTGTTAGTTGTAAATGTTGCAAAGCGAACTGCGCCTGATCAATATGACTTTGTTCGGCAACTTGAGCAGAAATTGCGGCAATATTGGGCAATAAATGCTGTAATTGTTGTGCAATTAACAGGCGTAAATTTTGGTCGGCATGGTCTTTTTTACTGAATTGAAATTCTTTGCTCTGAGCCGCAGGGCTGACTTTTTGCTGCACAGAAAGCAAATGTCCAATTTCTGCTTTATTGCGCACATCCAGCCATAAATGAAATTTTTTCACCCATTCAAAACTAAAAGCCAGCAATTGCTGAATTGAACCTTGTTTCAGTTCAAACTCAACTTCATGTACTTCAACTTCAGCATCTGCACAACGAATGTGACCAACATCTAAACTGATTTCAATGTCAGTATCTTCAACGGTCATTAGTCGTGAGGTACGTTGAATATCGGTTTCAAATTGTAGTTGCAACTGATCCCAATTTTGTCCCAAAGCTTGATTTAGCAATTGTTGTGCTTCGGGAATACTTTGATAAATTTGCAGATCAAGTTGTGGTGGAGTATCTGGATTTTCAGTTGGCGCAAGTGGATGGTTATGTTCAAAACTATGAAAATGACTTTGACCTGCCGCTTTTAAAGTTTGTACCCATTGCTCACCTTCTAAACGCAGTCTTAACGCCATGCCATGATGCGCCAAGCTGTGCGTAGATGTATCAAAATAGCGTGCTTTTAATGGAATTTGAGTCGATTTTTTCGGGTCTAAAGTTTTGAGTAGTGCAGTACGACGTGCGACTGGAATTTGAAATTTTAATTCAACTTCGACCATGAAAAATATCCTGAACGTAAAGTATGTTGCGCCAAAGCAGCGGCAAGCAAATTGGTATTATGAATGTGTGAAAATTGCAGAACGAAGGTTTTGCAAAAGTGCGTTTGATTGTAACCAAAATATGCCAAGAAGTAAGGCTTGACCTTGGCTTTTTTAGGGTCTGTTGGCATTTCCTAAATGGCTTGCGCTGTAGGCTAAAACTGAGCAGATCAGGCATGAAACGTAGGGTATAGCGAGACTATTGCCAAGTTTCATAACGCAATCTGAGAAAGTTTTAGCCACAGCCTTTCAGGACAAGCATATTTTTTGCTGCTATTGCGTTATGAGTCAGTTATTTAGAACGACTAAATTTCCTGTCTCATGCCTTATATCAGCTGAAAAATATGCGTTGTCGCAAACATAGACGAAGTGTCAACAGACCCTTGAGTTTGGTTTTTTTTTGGCTTAGTTTAAAGTGTCGTTGAGCGTAGCAAAAATAATTCAAACCTATAAACATCAGGATGATGAACATGAACGCAGCATTAAACCCCGAATTTGAGCCGACACCAGATCCCAAGTTTGAATTGCCAATTCAGGATTATTCAACATTTTATCGCTTTTATTTAACTGAACACCGCAACATTATGAGCCGTCGTTTGCACGTTGTTGGCAGTAGTATCGGTTTATATTGTGTGAGTAAAGCCATACGCCATAAAAAAGCCAAATATGTACTCTATGGTTTGCTGGCAGGCTATGCTTGTGCATGGGTCGGGCACTTTGTTTTTGAAAAAAATAAACCTGCCAGTTTTAAACAGCCTGTGTATAGTTTTATTTCAGACTGGCGGATGTTTGCCGATGTTTTGCGTGGTCATTTAAGTTTGCAAGATCGTGCTAAAGATAAAATTCCAAGTTGAATTGAGCGCTTAGTTATACCGTTTAGGCAAAAACTAGACGATATGTGATTATTTTCATAAAAAATGTACAAATAAAATTAATTTTTTGTTGAAATGATAGAGTGAATATTCTAATAATGTGTCATCAAATTTATTGATAAAAGTTTGTGACTTTCCAAGCCTAGAGTGACCTTTCTCTAGGCTTTTTTTATGTGAAAAATTATATTCAGAATGGTGTTAAATCAGAAATCATTCATCTTTAAGCAAGGATATAGAGCAAGCAGGTTACTGATAGAGCGGCATGAAAAAATATAGACACATGATCATTTGTCGCATCCCCACATGCGCTCTGGCACAAATGATCATGTGTCTAAATGGGCGACCTAAATATGTCGTTATTCGCTGTAGTCACCCGTATGGATTTTAAAATCCATATCTTATTGAACTGGTTGCAGTTCTTGTTTTGCGCAGTTCAATTAAAGCTAAATCTATCTTTTAGCGCTATCACTAGAATTTGGTATTTTTAAGTTTTTGACTCAATAAAACCCAAACAAAATAGAAGCTTATAGAGCCTATATAAAAAAACTTGTTGAGCCTGAGGTTCTGACGCATGCCGCCTGAATGTGTAATAATACAGACCTTGTATTATTTGTGGCTGAGATTATGCGCGGTTTATATTTGATTACCAATGATGATCCTATCGAACTGCTTTTGGCAAAATTAGAAGGGGCGATGGCAACTTATGAAGTCGCGGTGTTGCAATATCGCCGTAAAAATGTGCCTCAAGCTCAGCAGGCATACGAAATTGAATATATGAAATCGATGTGTGATCAATACAAAGTGCCATTTGTGATTAATGATGATCTTGAAACTGCAGTGAAATATGGTGTTGGCGTACATTTGGGTCAAGAAGATGGCTCTATTGTTGAAGCGGTTGCACGTTTACCACAAGATGTATTGATTGGTCGCAGTTGTAATAACTCGATTGAATTGGCAGAGCAAGCCATTGCCGATGGTGCAAACTACGTGGCTTTTGGTGCAGTCTATGCAACTGAAACTAAACCTGAGGCAAGTACACTTACATTAGACACGCTCACACTGGCGAAGCAACAACTCAATGTGCCAATTTGCGCGATTGGTGGTTTAACTGTTGAAAACAGTCAGCCTGTCATTGAAGCAGGTGCCGATTTATGTGCAGTGATTAGTGATATATTAAGACGTCCGATGCATACTGTTGCACAGCGTGTTTATGATTGGTCTGCACTTTTCAAAGCAGACACTTAAAGCAGACAGCTAATTTTTTATTTTATTTTTTGAGTTGAGTGCCTCCATGAGCTTATCTCCAAAGCAAGAACAATTGTTTAAACAAGCCAATAAGCATATTCCAGGTGGGGTCAATTCACCTGTACGCGCATTTAACGGGGTAGGCGGAACCCCTGTATTTATTGAAAAAGCCAAAGGTGCTTATTTGTACGATGTCGATGGCAAACGCTATGTCGACTATGTAGGTTCTTGGGGACCAATGATTTTAGGTCATGCCCATCCTGCTATTATTCAGGCGGTGCAAGCTGCAGCTGAAGATGGTTTGAGTTTTGGTGCGCCAACGGTGCATGAAACGACTTTGGCCGATATTATTTGCGAAATTATGCCTTCAATTGAGTTGGTTCGCATGACCAACTCAGGTACAGAAGCCACCATGACCGCAATTCGTTTGGCGCGTGGTTATACAGGTCGTGACAAAATCGTCAAATTTGAAGGTTGCTATCATGGACACTCAGATTCGCTGTTGGTCAAAGCAGGCTCTGGACTTTTAACCAGTGGTGAAGGTGAAGCGACTTCTGCGGGTGTTCCTGCCGATTTTGCTAAACATACGCTGACTTTACCGTATAACGATATCACCACCTTAAAAGAATGTTTTACAAAGTTTGGTGCTGAAATTGCAGGGGTGATTGTTGAGCCAGTTGCGGGCAACATGAACTTGGTTAAACCAATTGATGGTTTCCTGCAAGCAATTCGTGATGTCTGCGATGAACGCGGCTCAGTCTTTATTATTGATGAAGTAATGACAGGTTTCCGTGTTGGCTTAGGCGGTGCTCAGGCGCATTATAATGTTAAACCAGACTTGACCACACTCGGTAAAATTATTGGTGCTGGCTTACCAGTAGGTGCATTTGGTGGTAAACGCGAAATCATGGAATGTATTGCGCCATTAGGTAAGGTGTATCAAGCAGGTACTTTGTCTGGTAACCCGTTGGCGATGCGTGCGGGCATTGAAATGTTTAAACATTTACGTGCCGAAGGTTTTTATGAAAATTTAACTGCGCAACTGGAAAAATTGTTGGCAGGCTTACAAGCTGCGGCAGATGAAGCAGGTATCCCGTTCAAGACGCAACAAGTCGGTGCTATGTTTGGTTTGTATTTTACTGACCAAGATGACATCACCAGTTTTGATTCTATGCTGAATTGCGATGTCGATGCTTTCCGTAAATTCTTCCACGGAATGTTGCAACGTGGTGTGAACTTGGCGCCATCTGCTTTTGAAGCAGGCTTTATTTCATCTGCGCATAGTGATGAAGATATTGCCTACACCATTCAAGCTGCAAAAGAAACATTTGCGGAAATGAAGGCGTAATTTGACCTCTGCTTAACACTGTCCTAAAAGGCATAGATATCTCCAAAATATCTATGCTTTAGGTTAAATTGAAGACATACTCTTCAATTTAATATCAAAGGCTTAGATCAGCGTCTTGTTAAACACTAAAATAGCCTGGTCAAACTAAATATGAATCCTATTACTTCATTTGCTCCCGCCATCAAAGATATAGCTTCAGAACGGCTTTGTTGTGCAACTATCTTGCACTATGATTTCATTGTATTTTTCTATCCAAATTTTAAAAACCTTTAAAACAGTATCTTAAAAAATATTTATGCAACAAAGCCTCCTGCATGCTATAAAACCCACATTTCTAAAAGCAGGCTGATTTAAAATTCAGCAGATTGTCTGATTCAGGAATGTAAATCGGAAAATTCATCGGGAATTGATGTATTTTGCATTGTAATTCTGTGTCAGGCTTTTTATTATTGCCGCCTTGTTTTCACGATCGGCCCGGAATTGAAATTGAGTAATTTTCTAAGCGAACACCTGATTCATCGTGACGATGAGTTTATGGTGATACATAAACCCGCTGGCATACTCACCGTTCCAGGTAAAACAGCAGATTTGCAAGATTGTGTGATGAGTCGTCTAGTTAAAATTGAGCCGCGCACTTTGCTGATTCATCGCTTAGATCGTGATACTTCGGGTATTTTGGTATTTGCACTCACGAAATGGGCGCAAAAACAAATTTCGCGTCAGTTTCAAGAACGCCAAACCGATAAAACCTATCAGGCATTGGTGGCAGGGCAACTGCAAGGTGAAGGCACTGTAGATGTGCCTGTGGTCTATGATCCTGCACATCCTCCATTACACATTGCCGATGCAACCCATAACAAACCTGCGTTAACGCATTGGCGTGCATTGGAGCAATTTGAATTGCAGGGGCAAATTGTGACTCGTGTGCAACTGACGCCTATCACAGGTCGTTCGCATCAACTGCGAGTACACATGCAATATTTAGGTCATCCAATTATTGGTGATACTTTGTATGCCACGCCCGAACAGCAACAACTCATGCCTCGTTTGTGTTTACATGCAGCAGAATTAAGTTTTCTGCATCCACAAACTGAGCAACGTGTACAGTTTACTTGCCCAGTCCCATTTTAAGCGAAAAAGATTACGCAAAGCCTGTGCTTTAGGCTCTCTTTTTAGTGCGCTTTATGTCAAAATATATTGCTATACGCCCTGAATTTTTGCTCAAATACTCAGCAGGTTTTGCGCAAAAATTTATACGTCCTAACTTCTAAATAAAGGTGGAAAAATTGCAGCAGTTTGCTATTGGTCAACGTTGGTTATCAGACACAGAAACGGAATTAGGACTTGGTGTTCTGATTGATGTAGATGAGCGATCGGTCAGCATTTTATTCCCTAAAAGTGATGAAACCCGTGTCTATGCACGCAATAACGCACCTTTATCGCGTATCATTTTTAATGTAAATGATGAAGTTCAAGACCAAGAAGGCAATGCGTGGACGGTTGAATCGGTCGAAGACCGCCATGGCGTATTGCGTTATAACGTGGTGCGTCGTTTGCAAGATGGCACAGAAGAACATAAATCACTGAATGAAACCCGTATAGGGGCCAGTATTCAACTGTCTAAACCTTTAGACCGCTTGCTTGCCAGCCAAATTGATTATAAAGAATGGTACGACCTGCGTATTGAAGCGATGTTGATGCAAGCCAATATGCAAAGCAGTCCATTACGAGGCTTGGTCGGTTCACGTGTCGGTTTAATTCCGCATCAGCTTTATATTGCACATGAAGTGGGTAAGCGTTTTGCACCACGCGTACTGTTAGCAGATGAAGTTGGTTTGGGTAAAACCATTGAAGCAGGTTTGATTATCCATCAGCAACTCAAAACAGGGCGTGCAGAACGTATCCTGATTTTGGTGCCAGATTCTCTGCAATATCAGTGGATGATTGAAATGCGTCGCCGTTTCAATCTGCAATTCTCTTTGTTTGATTTAACCCGTACGGCATCTATTAAAGAACACGATCCTGACCTGAATCCATTCTTGACCGAACAATGCATCATTGCTTCAGTCGATTTAATGATTGACCACGATGATTTACGCGAACAAGCCCTAGAAGCAGGTTTTGATTTGCTGGTGGTCGATGAAGCGCATCACTTAATGTGGAGCGAAGAAGAAGGTGGTAATGACCGTTATGATCTGGTCGAAGAATTAGCCGAACAAACCGCAGGGGTGTTATTGCTCACTGCAACGCCTGAGCAACTGGGTGTAGAAAGCCATTTTGCGCGTTTACGTTTACTCGATCCGCAACGTTTTAGCTCGCTCGACCGTTTCTTGGATGAAGAAGCACAATATCAACATACGGCAAAAATTGCCGAAGTCCTAATGTCAGATGCAGCATTGGAAGAAAGCCATTTGGCTGCACTGGAAGGCTTGTTGGGACATCGCATAGAAGATAACCCTGAACAGCGTTTCCGTGCTATCCACGAATTATTAGACCGTCATGGTACAGGACGTATTTTGTTCCGTAATACCCGTGAAGCAATTCAAGGTTTCCCAGGCCGTGATTGTCAGCCTGCGCCGTTACCTGCACCAGAAAACTGGTCTAAAGATGGTAAATTACGTGAACAAATGTGGCCAGAAGAAGCACAGCTCGATGGCAGTTGGATGGAAACTGACCCGCGTGTAATGTGGTTAATGGAGCGTTTGCGTAGCGACTTAAAACATAAAAAAGTGCTTTTAATTGCGCGTAGCGGCCCTGTGGTAGAAGCCCTTGAAAATGCGCTGCGCCTACATGCAGGTATTCGTACTGCAATGTTCCATGAAGGCATGAGCTTGTTAGAACGTGACCAAGCGGCAGCATATTTCGCAGAAGATTCTTATGGTGCACAAATTTTATTGTGTTCCGAAATTGGTTCAGAAGGGCGTAACTTCCAGTTTGCATCAGACCTGATTTTGTTTGACTTACCTGCCAATCCCGACGTGTTAGAACAACGTATCGGTCGTTTAGACCGTATTGGTCAAGAAAACCGTATTCAAATTCATGTGCCGTATTTGGTGGGGACTGCGCAAGAGCGTATGTTCCGTTGGTATAACGAAGCACTCAATATTTTCAGCAATATTTCACCCACTGCACAAACCTTGCAGGAAAACTTTATTGTCGATTTAAAACACTGCTTACTTGCAGATTTAGGACAACAGTTTGAAGATTTACTGGAAGCAGTCAGTGTGCAGCGTGAAGCTTTGGAAGCAGAACTTCAAGCGGGTCGAGATCGTTTGTTGGAATACAACTCTTGCCGTCCTGTGGTGGCGCAGGAAATTGTACAAGCTTTAGAAGATTACGACGACAATACCACGTTGCCTATGTTTATGAAGCGCTTTATGGCATCGACCAATATTGACTTCGATGAACAAAGCAATGGCACGGTGATTATTAAACCAACTGATCAAATGCAAGTGCAAGGTTTGACCTTAGACGAAGAAGGCATGACCGCGACGTTCTATCGGGATCAGGCGCAAATTCGTGAAGATGCACAGTATTTGACCCTAGAGCATCCATTCACAGAAAGCGTGATGGAAATGATCAATACACAAGGTTTTGGTAGCACCAACGTTGCGGTATTAAAATCTGCCGCTTTGCCACAAGGTTCTGTGTTGCTCGAAGTCTGGTTCAAAGTGGATGTCATTGCACCTAAAGCCCTGAATTTGCCATCAAGCTTGCCACAGCAACTCATTCGTGTCTTATTGAGCGAAAAAGGGCAGGATTTATCGCAAAAAATTGCCCCTGAAATTTTAAAACCTTATTTACATCATTTAGATGGCAACAGTTGTCGTCAAGTGGTGAAAGCACGCCGTGACGCGATTGAAGCGCGTTATACACAGGCTTTGGAGTTGGCTAAAGCTGCATTGCCTGAATTTAAGCAACAAGCTAAAGATGTATATAGCAAAAAATGGCAATATGAAATTGACCGTTTAAGCTATTTGAAGCAATTTAACCCAAGTATTCGTGAAGATGAAATTACACGTTTACAGAAATTGCAAAAAGAAGGTGTTGCATTATTAGATGGTTTGTCGGTCACGCCTGAAGCAATTCAGGTGATGGTGGTGGTAAAGCCATAAAGAGTGCATTCAATACAGGTGTCTAGACGGTGTATTTGTATTGAGTCGGTTTTAATCAATCACTTTTTTAAATATTTGGCATCTTCTAAATTGCACGTTTTAAGTTGGGCATTGCGCCTCATTTTTACGGAGCAGTTTAGCGGGTGCTTTTTTAATATCGCAATAAAAATTTTGTGCGAGATTTTTCACATCACGGACTTAAACAAAGTAGCAACCAGTGCTTATGTGTCATTAAAATGACTCATAATTCATCTTTTTCAGCATTCCGGTCATTTGCAAAACCCAGTGGTATGCGTAGTTTAAAGGCTGTTGATCTTTTATCTATGATTGATGTGCCAAGTGTTGAATCTGTAAGCGCGTACGCATAGATCAAGTCACAGACCCGATATTCTTCTTTTAAGCGTATTTTAAATGACTAAAGCTGCAATTCATTTTACCCATGCCAATGGTATTCCTTCTGCCAGTTATCAAAAGTTTTTTCAATGTTTTGAAGCAGATTATCATTTAAAGGCAATTCCACTGATTGGTATGCAAGCAGAATTTCCTGTGACCTATAAGTGGACCTATTTGATTCATCAAGTGATTCAGGACATTGAGCAGCAGTTTCCAAAGCAACAAGTGATTGGTTTAGGGCATTCTTTTGGTTCATTATTAACCCTGATGTGTGCCTATCAGCGTCCAGATTTATTTTCTCAATTGATTATTATGGATCCACCTTTTGTGATTGGATCGAAGTCGGCATTATTTGAAATTTTACAAAAATTTAAACTGAAATATGTAGATCAACTCACACCTGCCGCCGTGACCATGAAGCGTCGAGATCATTGGGCTAGCCATGCAGAAGCCTATCAAGCTTTGCGGCATAACCGTTTATTTAAAAAATTTGATGCACAATGTTTTGAAGATTATTTTGCCAGCGGCATACAAGTCGATGCATAAAGAGGTGGTGTGACTTTAACAATTCCAAAACGGGTAGAAGCTGAAATTTTTAGAACCGTACCTGCATGGTGGTGGCGCACACCACGCAAAGCCCCAGATGTACCTGTGCATTTAATTACAGCAAGGCATAGCCCATTTTATTTGCAAGGTTTACCGCAAGGCATGCAAAAAACTTATGGAATTGAGTTTAGTGTGGTCGAGGGAGGACACATGTTTCCTTTGGAAAATCCTGAAACCACGGCAACACATGTGCAGCAATTAATTCAAAAACAACACGCTTAACAGCGAAGTCTAGCAATTAAATGCTCAAACGGGCGTGACCTGATTCAGGAAAATCGCCCGATTTATCCTGTGTTATGTTAACGAATTTTGGCATCATCCAAATGTCGTGCACCTTCTAAAATCATGCGAATCATGGTCATGGTTTGTTCAGCGGTTTCTTTACGTTCAGTCGCAGGCATATCAATGACTTTAGCGCCCATATTAAACACCAACTGGGTAATGGCTTTTGCGACAATATCGGGATGCGCTAACTTGCTGTTATTTAAACGTTCTAAACGAATTAAATCATCCTGCAATTCTTGCTGGAAATAATTCAATTGGCGCTCAACAGCTAGCTTATAAGAGGTTGAACCCGTATAACCTTCACGTAATAGCAGACTTAAATTGCCTTCATCGGTATCTAATTGTTCAATAAATACTTCAACCGAGCTGCGAATAATACTGTTTTGTTTAGATGCTTTTAAACGTGCTTCATGCAGAATTTGACGCAACACCACACCTGCACGATCAATCAGTTCAATCGCGAGTTCATCAATATCTTTAAAATGACGATAAAAACTGTTTGGTGCGATGCCTGCTTCACGTGCAACTTCACGTAAACTTAAAGATGCGATACTTTTTTGTGGGCCAATTAAATTTAATGCTGCCTGAAATAATTCTTGTTTGGTAATGGTAGCTTTACGCCCAACCGTACGCACGACAAGAGGCTCATGAACCGTTTCAGATTCTGGAAAAGTCACATCATGGTTTGTTTTCATGGCAGGCTGAGTCATATTTTCAATAATTTATAAGCTTAGAGGCATTATAGCGGTTGCGCCAGTACTTGTGAAATGATTAGAAACAATACAGGTGTATATACAAATATATATACATGTGTATAATAATTAAAATTTCATCGGGTGGTGCTGAATCATGCAGCTAACTGAAAAAAGAAAATCTCCCTTAACCAGTATTGCAACTGCAGTACTAGACCCTTATGCCGCCAATTTCTGGTTGCAAAAAATTAATCCATTATGGTCGGTGAATCAGTCACTCGGCAAAATTGTAAAAAAAGATACCGCTGCACAAGGTGTAGTGAGCTTTACTTTGCAATTCAATAAAAAATTCCAAATTGGCGCAGCAGGGCAGCATCATCCTGTTTATGTGACAATTCAAGGCGTACGCTATGAGCGAACCTATAGTTTGACTCAGCTTGATGCACAACACGTTTTATTGACGGTAAAAAAAGTTGATCAGGGCAAAGTCAGCACATGGCTGGTTGAGCAAGCCAAAGTTGGTGATACTTTGGAATTTGGTGCGCCTTATGGTGATATGCAACTGCCTGCACAAGCCCAGCCTTTAATTCTATTGGTAGCGGGTAGTGGTATCACACCAATGTATAGTTTGCTACAAGACATGGCGAAATCAGGTCGTCTTGGTAGCACTCCAGTAACTTTAATGTATTGGGTAAAAACCTTTGCAGACGCAGCATTTAAAGCACAGTTTGAAGCATGGGCACAACAATATCCAAACTTTAAATTTCAAGTGTTTTATACTCAAGAGCCGAGTGTGGCGCACAGCCGTTTAAATGCAGAACATTTACAAGACTTGGCACAAATCGAGCAAAGTGCAGTGTTTGCATGTGGCCCATCGGGTTTTACCACGCAAGCTGAACAATTATTTGCACAAGCTGCTTTGCTGAAAACAGAAGCTTTTAGCATGACCCCTGTGTTAAGTGACGATGTTGGTTTGGTACAAGTTACACTGACTCAATCGAAAAAGATTGTCACTATTCCAAAAGGCAAGTCCATTTTAGAAAGTCTGGAACAGCAAAATATTAAACCTAAATACGGCTGTCGTATGGGAATTTGCCATAAATGCGTATGCAACAAGGCTGAAGGTTCAACTAAAAACTTGGTCGATGGTGTTCAAAACAGCGAACCGAATAACCAATTGAAAATCTGCGTCAATTCAGCACAAACCGATTTAATTATTGATTTATAAGCGAGTTCCGATTATGAATATGCCAGTAAAAATAGAATATTTCCGCAATCCTAAAAACCGTGAACTCACTCAATTTGAATTAGATGAGCTTGCACGTGAATTAGACGCCATTAAACAAGAAGTTTTGGATGATATTGGCGAAAAAGATGCTAAATACATCCGCCGTGTTTATTCAACCATTCGTTATAGCTCAATGGCAGGTCGTGCCTTATTGTTCGCAGGATGGTTCCCGCCAGCATGGGTTTTGGGTACAGGCTTGTTAGGCTTTGCCAAAATTATGGAAAACATGGAATTAGGTCATAATGTCATGCACGGTCAATACGACTGGATGAATGATCCTAAATTTAATGGTACAAGCTATGAATGGGATACTGTGGGCACTTCAGACAACTGGCGTCAAACCCATAACTTTAAACACCATACTTATACCAATATTAAAGGTATGGATGATGATATTGGCTATGGTTTGGTGCGTTTGTTCCCAGAACAGCGCTGGAGATCAGGCTATTTATTGCAACCTTTATACAGTATTCCTTTCTGCTTACTGTTCCAATGGGGTGTTGCCATTCAGAATTTAGAAATTGGTAAAATTTTGAATGGCCGTAAAAGCAAAGCCCAAGCCAAAAAAGAATGGCAACCTATGCAGAAGAAAATTGGAAAACAATTGTTTAAAGATTATGTGTTCTTTCCATTGATTGCAGGCCCTTCGGCTTTACCAGTGTTTACAGGGAACTTGGTTGCGAATGGTATTCGTAATATTTGGACATTCAGCATTATTTTCTGCGGTCACTTTACGAAGGATGTAGAAGTATTTCCAAAGTCTGTGATGCAAAACGAAAGCCGTGGTCACTGGTATATGCGTCAAATTCGTGGTTCATCGAATCTTACAGGTTCTGAAGCATTCCACATTTTGACAGGACATTTAAGCCATCAAATTGAACACCATTTATATCCAGATATTCCTGCACGTCGCTATCGTAAAATGGCTCCAAAAGTACAAGCTGTGTGTGAAAAGTATGGCTTGAACTACAACAATGCGAGCTTAGTTAAACAGTACGGCAGTGTGCTTAAACGTATTGTGAAATATGCTTTTCCATTTAAGAAATAAGTGACTTACAAATGAGTTGTTTAGTACGAATAGATTAAGTGATTGATCTTGGTTTAAAACTATACTTCTATTTTGAATTAGAGGTGATGCTGTAAAGTGTCACCTTTTTTATTGCTTTAGGTGTTGTAGTCGTTATTTTTATGCAGAATCATCAGCTATTTTATTAAGAGAAAACTCTATTTTTATTTTCTATTCTGGGTATAAAAAAGTAATCACCATAGGCGGCATCCGCTACATGTAACTTAAAAAACCCACAATTCAAATTGTGGTTTTATTATATCATTCATCAAAATCAAGCCAGTTTTTTATAAGTTACAATTTCTGGCAATGAATGATCACTACCCACCATATAAGAATAAGTCGCTAAACTCAGCATGGCATCATCTTCATCACTATTACCATACGCATAAATAGCAGCATAATTTTCTAAATCATATTGTTCTAAAATCCGAATTTGCTTTTGTTCCCGACTACAATCAGCTGTAGAGTATCGTCCTGTAAATTGCTGATTTTCAATTTCTGTTTCGGTACAAATCAAACCAACATTTAATTGCTGACAAATATACTGCAAATAAATATCCACACTCGCAGAAACCACCACCACATCATCACCATTGAATTGATGTTGTTTTAATTGCTGTAACAGTTGTGGGTTTAGATCATGCATTAAATCTGCT
This sequence comes from Acinetobacter towneri, assembly GCF_017498585.1. Taxonomy (NCBI): domain Bacteria; kingdom Pseudomonadati; phylum Pseudomonadota; class Gammaproteobacteria; order Moraxellales; family Moraxellaceae; genus Acinetobacter; species Acinetobacter towneri. The sequence goes on along the minus strand of NZ_CP071766.1, from coordinate 2,082,460 downwards.
GCATAGCGTTGTGCAAGTGCTAATATTTCAGTTGTACTTGCATCTTTAAACATGGCATTAAACAATTTAGGGCGCATGGCATGTGCAGGATAGACTTTTAAATAAAAGGCCTGAATCCACGGTAAGGTTTTTAAACCTTGTTTGATAATGTGTCGTTTAGATAACGCATAGAAAATGAACTCCGTAAAACTGTCTTTGCTGCACAGGGTTCCATCAAAATCAAATAAGGCTAAATTTTTATATTTTTGGCTTTTTGCATGCATGTTTTATAACGTCCATTGACTCGCGTAGCAAACCAATTGGTGTTGTAATCTCGACTCAGTTTAGGCCCTGAAATGACCACTTGCGGCATCATGGCATAAAATGGCTCTTTGCCCGTTTGTGCTTTATAAAGTTTTGTAACCGCTAAATAGGTTGCAGTGTCTTCAAATTTCTTTTCTTTTTCTTTTTTTAAGTCTGCACGAATTTGTCGTGGTGTAACCAAAATATTATGTTTGGCAAAAACAGCAATTAATTCACGTTCTGATTCACTCTTTGCATTACGCACACCGCCATCTTTAGCGTAAAGAAGTAAATCACCATCTAAATCGAGTTCAGCTTCGGTTAAATCATTCAGCATACTTTGGAATGCAGCATTGCGGCTCGAATACATGCCCGAGTTATAGTCAGCAAAACGGTATAGCGGTTGATCATAGTCGGCAGGGTACATCATTAAACGATGAATCCCGTAATATAATCCGCCATATTGAGTGTATAGATCGCTGCGTAACTCTGCGATGTTACCGCTTTGGCGTTTATGCTCTTTGGCATAGCTAATATGTACTTGCATCGAGCCTAAAGTAGTAATTGGATTAAGTTTTTCGCCAATATTTTGTCCAAACAGTTTGGCAGCACCTGTTAGCGCAGACACGTGATAATGTTTGGCCATATAGTCAAAAATTTCACGATACAATTCATCCAGTTCACGTTCGGTTTTCACACGACGCATTTGGCTTAAATAGTTATCTTCAGGGCTTGGGTGGTTTTTCAGTACATCCTGAAAATAGCCTGCAACCGTACCACCAATGGCTTCGCCCAGTTTATCTTTAAATTTCTCATCCAAACGGTCTTGCACTTCTTTAACTGCTTTTTCACCCAGACCATAGACTTGAGGGTCGGCTACAAAGTTCGATTCCTGATCCACCACGGCAATGATGGTGCACATATTTTCTTTGGTTTGTGGGATGCCCAATTGCTCTGAAATATCGTAAATATCTTTTGCCCAAGCACTACGCTCACTGACCCTATTCGGAATGAGTTTGCGGATTTGTTCTGCTTCAAGGGTTGGCTCATTGTCCTTAGACCACCATGCGCTATCTCCACAGGCAGCCAAGCTTAATGATAAAGCAAGCAAGCTGAAGGGTTTCATCAAAGAAGTGAATACAGTGTCTTTCATAGATAGGGAAAACTCGTTCCTAATGGATGAGCCCAAAGGGCAGATGCAGTATACTATGCCAATCGTTAAAGTTAAGAATATATATGTATATTGGTCCCTATCAACTGTCAAATAATTTGATCGTTGCCCCAATGGCGGGTGTTACAGATCGGCCATTTCGCTCACTGTGCAAATACTTTGGTGCTGGGCATGCGGTCAGTGAAATGATGACATCTGACAAAACTTTGCGCATGAGTAAAAAGAGTTTGTATCGTGCCAACTTTGATGGGGAACTTGCACCAATTTCTGCACAAATTGCAGGTTCAGACCCGCATGATTTGGCCGAAGCCGCACGTTATCAAGTCGCCAATGGTGCACAAATTGTTGATATCAATATGGGCTGTCCTGCCAAAAAAGTCTGTAATAAGTTAGCAGGTTCTGCCTTGTTGCAAGATGAAGATTTGGTGGCACGTATTTTAGATACTGTCGTTGCTGCAGTTGATGTACCTGTAACCCTTAAAACCCGTTTGGGTTTTTTAAATGGTCAGGAAAATATCTTACGTGTGGCAAAGCGTGCGGAACAAGCTGGTATTGCCGCTTTAGCTTTGCATGGTCGTACCCGTGAAGATATGTATTTAAATCATGCACGTTACTCACTCATTAAAGACGTGAAAAGTATGTTGCAGATACCTGTGATTGCCAATGGTGATATAGATAGCCCTGAAAAGGCCAAATATGTCTTGGACTATACAGGCGCAGATGCGATTATGATTGGACGTGCAGCACAGGGGCGTCCGTGGATTTTTCGGGAAATTGCACATTATTTAGCAACGGGGGAGCTGCTTGCCGCACCGAGTATTGCAGAAGTTCAAAAAGTCCTATTAGGACATTTAGCTGAGCTGTATGAATTTTATGGTGAATATTCAGGTTGTCGCATTTCACGTAAACATATTGCTTGGTACACCAAAGGTTTACGTTCAAGTAATGAATTTCGTCAAAGTATGTATCAAGTAGAAAGTACGGCAGAGCAATATAAAGTAGTGGAAGATTACTTTAATCAGCTACTTGCGCATGGTGAAATCATGAGTGATGTGCAGGTTGAAGCGGTGAACTTATTAGATACAAAGTAAAAAATTAAAACTCAACCGTGATACACGGTTGAGTTTTCTGTACCTATATTTAGCGTGCGTGAATCATTTCTAAAACCAACTGATTAATTAAATCTGCAGCTTCTAATTCACGAATTTGGCTAACATTACTGCCTGCCCAGAATGGCGCATAACCTTGCTCACCTTGTGTGACGGCTGCTGCATGCAACTGTTTTGCAAGATCATACGTATATGGATAGGTGGGCACAGTTAAACGATTTGGTGTATCTACCTGTGTATGCCAATGATTAATTAAACCACGGGCAGGACGTCCAGAGATGCTGTCGGTAATTTGAGTAATGTTTTGCTGAAATAAAGCTTGTCGATAAGCTGGATTGGCATTGGAACTTTTACATTGCACAAAGGCTGTACCCAGCTGTACCGCAGAAGCGCCCAATTTCAGCATTAACTGTGCTTGCTGACCATTCATAATGCCACCTGCGGCAACCACTGGCAGGGTACAATGTTCACGAATCAGTTGTACTAAATCGCTGGTTTTAATTGCACTATCAAAAGTTTGGTTAAAGATACCCCGATGTCCACCTGCCTCAATGCCTTGGGCGATAATGACATCAATTCCCGCTGCTTCAATGGCTTGAGCTTCGGCTAAGTTGGTTGCTGAAACCATAGTAATGATTCCTGCATCTTTTAAAGCCTGAATTTGATGCGCATGCGGAATCCCGAAGTGAAAACTGACGGCTTGTGGTTTAGTTTCTAGTACAAGATCTAAATATCCATCATGGTCTTTAAAACTTGGATAAATACAATTTAGTTGACTCGGTGCAGTTGCGCCATAGCGTTCAAAGATTGGCTGAAAATGTGCAATCCACGCTTGTGCAGCGACTTCATTTAGTGGACTTGATTCATGGCAAAAGAAATTGACCTGAAATGGAAAATCAGTCAGTTCTTGAGTGCGTAAAATTTGCTCACGTGCAGCATCTACCGTGTTTGCACCTAAACCGAGTGAGCCAAAACCACCTTGATTAGAAACCTCGGCTGCAAGTTCGGGAGTAGAAACGCCAGCCATTGGAGCAAGAAAAATAGGATGCTTTATATTCAGTTGTTCTAATAAGGTCATATTATTTACTCCATGTTTTTATCTACTTTGCCCAACTCTAGGTAGATTGGCAAATCATATCCGTCATTTCTTTATGAAATATTAAGATGAGCGATATCATTAAATTTGCAGATGCTTTCAGGCATAATAAGCCTGATGTATGAATTGATGAGTAAATTAATGAAGCCTTTCGTTTATGGTGGTTTGCTTGTGGTGTGTGGATTAAGTGCGTGTAGCAATCCACAGCAAACTCAAGTAAAAATTGATCCAAAGCAATATCAGGTTCAGGATGCGACTGCATTACAACAGCGTATAGATGCTTTAAATGTCAAATTGGCGCAAGACTTCAAACAATTTAAACAAGTCGAAAATATCGCATTTGCACATCAATTCCCTTTAGATGTAAATAACTTACAAACTTTAAATCAGCATTTAGTCGCCAGTACTGCTTTAAAGCCGACTAAAATTGCTTATTGCGATATGATGAATGGTCATTTTGCTGAGTTATATCGTTTAGGACATTACAATCTAGATTTTCTCAAAGATGTAAAATTACCGCGTGCAGAGCAGGAAAATTTGGTTGAAAATTTTGTCAATGCAGAATCTTATTATGATTTTATTTTGAATCGTTACACCAGTTACCGCCAAGTACAACAGACCATGGGCTATGGTTGTAATTTAAAAGCGGCGTTATAGTTGCGGCAGGATTTAGGTTTACTAGGGTCTGTTGATATTTCATAAATGGCTTGCGCTGTAGGCTAAAACTGAGCAGATTAGGCATGAAACGCAGGGAATAACGGGTTTATTTTCAAGTTTTATAACGCAATCTGTGAAAGTTTTAGCCACATGAGCAAAAACAAAGCACTGCTTTGTTTGCTGCGCAAGGGTACAAGCATATTTTTTGCTGCTATTACGTTATGTGCCAGTCATTTAGAATGAGTAAATTTCCTGTCCCATGCCTTATATCAGCTAAAAAACCTTGCGAGATATATCTCTCATGTCGCAAACATAGACGAATTGTCAACAGACCCTAATTAAATCGTGCTGAATAAAAAACTCCTGAGAACTTGCTCAGGAGTTTTTGTTTTATACAATCAAATTATTGTTGTGCTTTTTCTTTCACATTTGCAGCACCTTGTTCAACCGCACCTGCAGTCGCAGCAGTTGCATCTTTAGCAGCTTGTACAGTCGCATCAGCTGCGTTTTCTGTTGCTGTTGCAACATTGTGTGCAGCATTTTCAGTTGCTTGCGCTGCGTTATCTACCGCAGTTGCTGTAGCAGTAGCAGCTTCATGTGTTGCATCTTTGGCATCATGTGCAGCTTGAGCCGCAGCGTTTTCTAAGTGTTCACCCGTAGTTGCCCCTGTTTCTGGTGCTTTTTCTTTTGCACAACCTACAAGTGCTACAGTGGCAGCAAGACCTAAAGCAATAAGAAGTTTATTCATTATCATGTTTCCTTTTTTTACATCCACTTAAGATGGGATAATGCGAATATAACCAAAAAACAATCAATTTGAAGCTTAAAATTGTTCAAATAATGTAATGGGTTTAGATATTTTTTTGTTGTGTAGATTAGAACGATAAATTAGAGAAAAATATGCCGATGCGATTCATTTTTTCTGATAAGGTGAAATCTTAAGAATGGTTACAGTTTTTATTGTACAGTAATGCCATTCTGTAAGATTGGGATTGTAAAATGCTTAAAAAAGGGATTTATCAACATTATAAAGGGCAATTGTATCAAGTGCTGCATGTGGCTACACACAGTGAAACCCAAGAGAAATTGGTGGTTTATCAATGCTTATATGGCGATTATTCTATTTGGGCCAGACCGCTTGATATGTTCACGGAGAGTATTACTTTGGATGATGACCGTGAACAGGAACGCTTTAAATTGATTCAAGAAGTGTATTAATATTTGAAGTTATTTACCTATTTAAAACGATCCAATCTATTTTTAGATTGGATCGTTATGTGGATGCTCAAAGTTTAATAAAATCAATTATTGAATGGAAATACGGTTAAAGCTTAAATCGTATGCTAAATATTTACTCACAAAAGCTGCTTTATCACTGCGTCTTAATAAGTTGTCATAAATAAATTGTGGTACAGGATGGAATAAATCCCCAGAGCCATTTTCGTAAAATATTTTTAAATAACGTGAAGATGCACTGTATGTCCAGGATGTCACGGCAAGTGTTTTACCCATAAGCAACTCCTTTATTTTTTATATTATTTTTCACAGAATAAATCTGCTTATTTTGAACATAAGTGAAGTGCTTGCTAAAAAGTATTACAGAATTGTAACTTTTGAATATAAGTTTTTTGCGCAACCTAAACGTGCCAAAAACGACAAAACTATTATGAAGCGAAATAAAACACCACATTTAGGATGTGGTGTTTATGCTTTGCACATGAATAGTCATTCATTTAAATAAAATGATTGAAAGACTAGATTTTATAGATGACGACATTGATCTTCTTTGTCACCAGAAACACGGTTTGTGCCGCCAGTCGGTTTTACGCGGTTATCTTCACATTCTAAATTGCCATTCACGCGGTTATTTTTTACAACGATTGAGCCTGAATTATCTTTAAGTTGAATATTGCCATTTACACGGTTTGACGTGAGTTGGATGTTACGCCCATCTTCGAGTTGGATATTGCCATCAATGCGGTTGGCATGTGCATTAACCTGACTAAAGTTTCCTTTAGATTCTAAATTGCCATCAATCGTACTATTTTTAATTGCCGTATGTGAGTTGGAATGCAACATTAGGTTGCCCTTAATAGTCACATGATCAAGAACACATTGTTTATGCACTTTGACATTATCATCAATTGTTCGATTTTTAATGCTGCCATTACAGTTGAAATCAGCTAAAGCTGGCACTGAAAATGCTATTAATGTTGAAAGTAAAAATAATTTTTTCATAGAACAGCCCTCAAAAATAAATCTCACAACTGTTACCGGTACAGATTCGATTGTAGTGTTGTAATGTTTTTACATTTTCTATTCTAGAGATGAAATATGAATAAATAAGGTAGAAAAGGGTGATGTTCTGATTAAAAAAAACCACGCAAAATATGCGTGGTTTTTTTGAGTGGTTTAATCTAAAACTTAGATTTTACCTACTAGGTCGATAGATGGGGCTAAAGTTGCATCACCTTCTTTCCATTTAGCTGGGCATACTTCACCTGGGTGAGCGTGAACGTATTGAGCTGCTTTAACTTTACGAAGAAGTTCTTGAGCATCACGGCCAATACCGCCAGCATTGATTTCGATGATTTGGATTTTACCTTCTGGATCAATTACGAAAGTACCACGGTCAGCAAGACCAGCAGATTCGATTAATACTTCGAAGTTTTTAGAAAGCGTCCAAGTTGGGTCGCCAACCATTACGTATTGGATTTTTTTGATTTCTTCTGAAGAATCGTGCCAAGCTTTGTGCGTGAAGTGAGTGTCAGTAGAAACTGCATAGATTTCAACGCCTAATTTTTGGAATTCTGCGTAGTTGTCTGCAAGGTCACCAAGCTCAGTTGGGCAAACGAAAGTGAAGTCAGCAGGGTAGAAGAATACTACAGACCATTTGCCTTTAAGATCAGCTTCAGTTACTTCAATGAATTGACCGTTGTGGTATGCATTTGCTTTAAATGGTTTAACTTCAGTATTAATTAAGCTCATCATTGTCTCCATGATTAAGGTTTGTATTTCGTTGGCAATAGAGTATCTAATTTTGTTTTATTGCTGAAATGGTATTTTTACATTACTAGCATCGGAAAAACAAATGAGTATGTAAAAAGCGTACACTTTCATCACAGTATTATTGAGTCTTTATTAGGCCTCAAAATGATGATGATTGCATGACAACCTATTTTTCAGGTTCAAATACAACCCATTTCAAGCAATTGGTGAACATACATCTATATAGGGATGCTATTTTGAAATTCAAGGGGGGATTTAAAACTTTTTAAATACGCATTCTAAATCACTGTTCTTTCGCTTAAAGGCATTACAGCGTAAAATACGCGTTTGTGTTTTGGTTAGGAAGCGTATTCTGTGCAGAGTCATTTAAATGTAGACCACCTCGTTTTGGCGCGTGATCGTCATCGTTTAAATCGACTACGAAAAGGCAAAGATGCCAATCCAAAGCAATATCAGGAATTATTTGAAAAATCTAATTTAAAAGTGTTGGAGCGTGCACAGCGCATTCCCAACATTAAGTTGAATCAAGATTTACCTGTGACTCAATCTGCCGAACAGTTGATTACTGCAATTCAGCAACATCAGGTCATTATTGTGGCGGGTGAAACAGGTTCAGGGAAAACTACACAGTTACCACAAATTGCAATGTTGGCAGGTCGTGGTTTAACGGGGTTAATTGGTCATACTCAGCCACGACGTCTTGCTGCGCGTAGTGTATCGCAGCGTATTGCCGAAGAAGTTGGTGAAAAGTTAGGTGAGTCCATCAGCTTTAAAGTTCGTTTTAATGAACAGGGTTCGCAAGATTCAATTGTCCGTTTAATGACCGATGGTATTTTGTTAGCAGAGCTTGCCAATGATCGTTATTTAAATAAATACGACACCATTATTATAGATGAAGCGCATGAGCGTTCTTTAAATATTGACTTCATTATGGGCTATTTAAAGCAACTTTTGCCACGTCGCCCTGATTTAAAAGTCATCATCACTTCTGCAACTTTAGATGTGCAGCGTTTTAGTAACTATTTTAACGGCGCACCTATTTTTGAGGTCGAAGGTCGAAGCTATCCTGTCGAAGTACGTTATCGTCCAATTTCTGAATTAAGCATTGGTGGTAGTGATGATGATGAGTTTGATGACTTTGAAGAAAACTTGCCACGCGCAGTGGTGCAAGCGGTAGAAGAATGCTTTGCCGATGCACAGGAAAAAGGTCATCCTGAACATGCCGATATTCTAATTTTTGCCAGTACTGAACAGGAAATTCGGGAGCTGCAAGAAACCTTGCATAAGCATGGACCGCGTCATACTGAAATTTTACCGTTGTATGCGCGTTTGGCTTTGGCGGAACAACAAAAAATCTTTAATCCTTCAGGTGGTGGTCGTCGCATTATTATTGCCACCAACGTCGCTGAAACCGCACTCACTGTACCCAATATCCGCTATGTGATTGATAGCGGTTTTGCACGTATTTCACGTTATAACTATCGCTCACGGGTGCAGCGTTTACCGATTGAAGCAGTATCTCAGGCAGCAGCGAATCAGCGTAAAGGACGTTGTGGTCGTATTGCACCAGGCGTTTGTATTCGCCTGTATTCAGAAGAAGATTTTTTAAGTCGCCCAGAGTTTACTGAACCTGAAATTAAACGCACCAACTTGGCATCGGTCATTTTACAAATGCAAAGTTTGGGCTTGGGTACGCTCGAAGATTTTGATTTTATTGAGCCGCCAGATCATCGTTTAGTCAATGATGGTCGTAAGCTGTTGATTGAACTGGGTGCGATGATTGAGAAGGGTAAAGCCCCTCTTTTAGACGGAATGAGCAGCTCTGCGACGCAAAAGGGAGACAATCATCCGAATAATTCCACTAAATCCACCGCTAATAAAGGCGAGCTTCAAGGCAGCAGCTTAACCAAAATTGGTCAGCAAATGGCAAAAATGCCGATTGATCCAAGACTGGCACGTATGATTTTAGGCGGTGCGCATTTTGGGGTGTTAAATGAAGTCCTGATTATTGTAGCGGCATTGGCGGTACAAGACCCGCGTGAACGTCCTGCAGACAAACAAATGCAAGCCGATCAAAAACATGCACTGTTCCGTGAAGCAGATTCTGACTTTTTATTCTATTTAAAATTGTGGGAAACTTTACACGAAAACCGTGATGGCATGAGTGAAAACAAACGTCGTACTTTTGCCCGTCAGCATTTTTTAAGTTGGTTGCGTTTACGTGAATGGAAGAAAACTCATGAACAATTGGTGGATTTGGCGCGTGGCTTAAAACTGTCGTTTAATGAGAAAAAAGCCAGTTATGAAAATCTGCATCGGGCGTTATTAACAGGGTTGCTTTCTTTTATTGCCAATAAAACCGATGAGCGCAATGTGTTTATGGCAGTACGCCAACAAAAAGCACGAATTTTCCCTGCATCGACTTTGCATAAAACCAATACACCGTGGGTCATGGCATTTGAGATGGTAGAAACTTCGCAAGTGTATCTACGCACCTTGGCAAAAATTGAACCTGAATGGATTTTATTGGCTGCACGTGATTTGCTGAAGCATCACTATTTTGAACCACATTGGTCTAAAAAAGCAGGCGTGGTGAATGCCTATGATCAGATTTCGCTGTTTGGTCTAATTATCGAGCCGAAACGTCCTGTCAATTACGAAAAGGTCGATCAGGAAGCCGCCCATGAAATATTCTTACGTGATGCTTTAACCACAGGCAACTTGGGCATTACCCCACCATTTTTAAAACACAACCTGCTTAAACTGGAAGAAGTGGAACGGGTTGAAGATAAATTACGTCGTCGTGATTTAGTTGTTGATGAAGAAACTATTTATCAATTTTATGCCGCCAAAGTACCTGCAGAAGTTGCAAGCCGTCGTTCCTTTGAAGATTGGCGTGCCACAGTAGAGCCGCAAAATCCACGTTATTTATTTGTGGAAGATGATGCACTTTGGCTGAATGATCGTCCGACCACGCAGCAATTTCCTGACTATTTGCGTAATGGTGAGCTGCGCTTGGCGGCCAGTTACCGTTTTGACCCCAGCCATGATGAAGATGGCGCAACCGTTAAAATTCCAGTGCAAGCGTTGGCACAGGTCGATGAAAATATCTGGTCGTGGGGTGTTCTGGGTTGGCGTGAAAATTTAATTGAAGCCTTGCTCAAGACTTTGCCTAAAGATAAGCGTCGTCATTTGGTGCCTATTCCAGACACAGCTCGAAAGTTGCTACAACGTGTTGATGCGGTAAATTTACGCGAGCACATTTTTAGCTTTTTGGCATTTCAATTACGTGCTGAACACATCACCGAAAAAGACTTTAGCTTTGAGCGGGTAGATGCGTATTTATTGCCGTTCATTAAAGTGCTAGATGAAAAAGGGCGGGTGATTGAGCAAGGTCGTGATTTATCTGAATTAAAAGCGCGTTGCCATACCGAAACGCATAGTCCTGTAAAGCAGGTGCACGGAGAATTTCAAACTTTTCCTGAACGATTTGTATTTGAAGCTTCGCAAAAAGTTACGGGCGTAGTGGTTAAGCAATATCAGGCGTTGGTACCAAGCAAAACATTTGCAGAGCTTTTACCAAAAGATGAATCGGGTGTGGTGATTCAAACCTTTAATGATCAGAGTGAGGCGATTCGTCAGCACCGTGAAGGCGTGATTCGTTTGCTATATGTGCAATTGGGTGATTTATCACGCCAATTGAAAAAACAAATTGATAAACCCTTGGCTTTGGCGTATTCGCCTTTGGGTGATAAAGCTCAACTTGAGCAAATGTTGATCTATGCAACATTGCAAAGCATTATTGGTGACTTACCAGTCAACTTGGAAGAGTTTCAAAAGTTGCAGCTTGAGGTAAAAAAGACTTTCCTCAGTCATGGTCAAACCACGCTGCGTATCTTTAATGAAATTTATATTGCATGGCAAGACATCCGCCGTCAGCTTCTTATGCTTGATGAAGCAGTTTTTGCTAAAAATATGGATGATATAGAAGATCAGCTGGACTTAATGCATCTGGCAGACTTTGTGTATAGCAAGCCTGTAGAGGTGTGGAGCGAATATCCGCGCTATTTGAAAGCGTTGTTATTACGTTTAGACCGCTTACCCAATAACTTGCAAAGAGACGATGCTGCCATCGCCCAAATTGACCCTTGGATGGACAAATTGTTTAAACACAAACAAGATGCCCGACTCAAGGAATTGTACTTTATGGTGGAAGAATTACGCATATCGCTGTTCTCTCAACCCATGAAAACCAAAATGCCAATTTCTGCAACTCGGCTGCAAAAAGTATGGGAAAAGCTCGGAATCAGTTAAGATATTAGTAATTTCTAGAAGGAGTTTTACATGGGCATTCGCATTATAGGTACTGGTCTTTATCACCCAGAAGATGTTATTACCAATGAAGAGTTGGTCGAAAGTTTAAATGCTTATGTGGAACAGTATAATCAGCTCAATGCTGACAAAATTGCAGCAGGTGAGCTTGAAGAACGTCGTGGCTCAAGTGCTGACTTTATCGAAAAAGCCTCTGGGGTAAAACGCCGTTACGTGTCAGAAAAAACAGGTATTCTGGACATTAACCGTTTACGTCCAAATTTGCGTGAACGCGGGGATGATGAAATTTCGCTACAAGCAGAATGGGGTGTAATTGCTGCAAAACAAGCCATGCAAAATGCAGGCGTGACCGCAGAAGATATTGATGTGGTGATTTTGTCTTGCTCAAACTTGCAGCGTGCTTATCCTGCGGTGGCGATTGAAATTCAAACTGCGCTTGGTATTCAAGGTTATGCCTATGACATGAACGTGGCATGTTCTGCTGCGACTTTCGGCATTAAGCAAGCGCATGATGCGATTAAAGCAGGTGCGCGCCGCGTACTGTTGGTGAATGTCGAAATTACCTCAGGTCATAACGATTTCCGTTCACGTGACTGCCACTTTATTTTTGGTGATGTAGCAACCGCTTCAATTTTGGAAGACACTGAAACCAAAGCAGGTTTCGAAATTTTGGACATGAACCTGTTTACTCAGTTCTCGAATAATATCCGTAATAATTTCGGTTTTTTAAACTTAAGTGAAAATGCAGATATTGACGATAAACGCTTCCATCAAGATGGTCGTAAAGTCTTTAAAGAAGTTTGCCCCTTAGTTGCCAAAATGATTACTGCGCAATTAGAAAAGAATCAGATTGCGCCAACCGAGGTGAAGCGTTTCTGGTTGCACCAAGCCAATGCCAGCATGAACGAACTCATTTTGAAATTGGTGGTTGGTAAAGAAGCAGCACAACCAGGTTTAGTACCTATTATTTTAGATGAGTTTGCCAATACTTCTTCGGCAGGGGTAATTATCGCTTTACACCGTACTGCACACGAAGTCGAAAACGGTGAATATGGTGTCTTGTGTTCATTTGGCGCAGGCTATTCAGTTGGCGCGATTTTGGTACAAAAACGTGATGCTGCATAAGCTTTGCCAAACCGTATAAGATCAGCAAACGCCTAAGTACAGGTATTAAAAAGTTCCTTCTCCTTCGGGAGAAGGCTTGGATCATCCGCGATATTCTCTTCACACAGACACATACAGAATAAAAACATCGAAAAACTTTATGAAAAATAATGCTTAGGTTAAGATGGAGCATCTTTTAATAGACCTATTTTGAAAACCTATGCAACCATTTGTTCTATATAACTCAGAGCAACGAAAAAAAGTTGAATTTGTTCCGCGTAAAGAAGGACATATCGACATGTATGTCTGTGGCATGACGGTTTATGATTACTGTCATATCGGGCATGCGCGGGTTATGGTTGCATTTGACTACATCATTCGCTTTTTGCGCAGTCAAGGTTGGAATGTGAAATATGTCCGCAACATTACCGACATTGACGACAAAATTATTAAACGTGCCAATGAAAATGGCGAGAGCATTCAAGCTTTAACAGATCGTTTTATTCAAGCCATGAATGAAGATGCGGCAAACTTAGGCTGTGTTGAACCTGATGCTGCACCACGTGCCACTGAATATATTGATCAAATGCAAAATATGATTGGTAATTTGGTCAATAAAGGCACAGCTTATCCTGCAAGTAATGGCGATGTTTATTTTCAGGTTGAAAAATTTGACAAATATGGCCGTCTTTCAGGTCGCAAGCTAGAAGACATGCAGGCGGGCGCGTCTGAGCGTGTTGATGTTGAAGTCGACAAAAAGCATCCATTTGACTTTGTTTTGTGGAAACATGCCAAAGAAAATGAACCATCTTGGGCTTCGCCGTGGGGCAATGGACGTCCGGGTTGGCACATTGAATGTTCTGCGATGTCGACTTGCTGCTTAGGTAATCATTTTGATATTCATGGTGGTGGTTCAGACTTAATGTTCCCACACCATGAAAATGAAATTGCCCAGTCTGAAGCATCAACAGGTGAGCAGTATGTAAATTACTGGATGCACGTTGGCTTTATTAATGTCGATGGCGAAAAAATGTCGAAGTCATTGGGTAACTTCTTCACCATTCGTGATGTGATGGAAAAATTCCATCCTGAAGTGATCCGCTACTTTATTGTGTCATCGCATTATCGTAGCCCTGTAAACTTCTCCGATGTAGCACTCAAAGAAGCCAAAACCGCATTATCACGTTTCTATCACTCATTTAAAGCTTATCAACAAGCGTACGGTACGCAAACAGTTGAGCAGTTAGATGAGGCTTTGGTGGAACGTTTTAATGCCGCAATGCGAGACGACTTTAATACAGCCGAAGCAATTGCAGTTCTGTTTGAAGTCAATAAAGAGCTGAACCGTTCAGTAAAAGAGCAGCAGGCAGATCAGGCGGCGGTGTACTATTCGACTTTGCGTCATTTGACCAATATTTTAGGTTTGGTGCAGTATGATGTCGATGAATTCCTGAAATCTGATATTGGTCAGGACGCTTTAGGTTTATCTGAACAAGCCATTGCAGACTTCATTCAGCAACGTCAGGATGCCAAAAAAGCCAAAGATTTCGCCCGTGCTGATGAAATTCGTCAGTCTTTGCTCGATCAAGGTGTGGTCTTGGAAGATACCCGTCAAGGTACAGTATGGCGTCGTGCTGATTAATTGAGCACTTGGGAGCATAGAGAGTTGACAGTTGTATGAAATTCTCTATAATTCACTTCCATATTGCGGGAATAGCTCAGTTGGTAGAGCACAACCTTGCCAAGGTTGGGGTCGCGAGTTCGAGTCTCGTTTCCCGCTCCAAAATTTTAAAAAACGCTTATCGAAAGATAAGCGTTTTTTTATGGCTGTTTGTTACAGCTTGCTTGCAGTCAGCTTTATAGATGGGTTTGATCCATAATTTTTAGAGCATTTTCGTTGAAATATGCTTCTGAGCTAGTTCTATCTTTAGCTTTATCTGCAACTTTGAATCAATAAAATAAATAGCCTAAGCTCAAATATGATTGTTTTTCATTTGAAACTCGAGTCAAAAAGCGAGTTAATTAAAACAGCATACAAAAATGCGTTAAAACAAAAAACACACGCAGAATCAAAGTGTAGAATTGCATAGATATGCTAAAATTGCGAAAATTAAATGTGCTTCAATAAATCGCTTTTATTGAGGTGTAGAAAATACTCAATTTAAGTTGAACGTTGAATGCCAAACATGTCAAATACCATTGATTTCCAATCTGTAGCCTTAGACACTTTAAGAATAGAAGAACAAGCATTACAAGTCTTGGCGACGCAAATTGATCAGCGTTTTAGCCGTGCCTGCGAAATCATGTTGCATTGCAAAGGGCGTGTTGTGGTCACAGGTATGGGAAAATCAGGTCATATTGGTCGTAAAATGGCTGCGACGTTTGCCTCTACAGGCACGCCGTCTTTCTTTATGCACCCGGGTGAAGCAGGGCATGGTGATTTGGGAATGTTGGTACGGGGTGATGTTTTAATTGCCATTTCCAACTCCGGCAAAAGTGATGAAATTATGATGTTGATGCCACTCATCAAACATCTGGAAGTTCCTCTAATCACAATTAGCGGTGATGATCGCGGGCCGATGCCACAAAATGCTGATGTCGCTTTAACATTAGGCAATATTCAGGAAGCTTGTCCACTTGGTTTAGCACCAACCTCAAGTACGACTGCAACCTTGGCATTAGGTGATGCATTGGCTGTAGCGTTACTTGATGCACGTGGTTTTACTGCCGATGATTTTGCTCGTTCACATCCTGCAGGCGCTTTGGGTAAGCGCCTGTTATTGCATGTGAAACATTTGATGCATACCGGTACAGAATTACCTAAAGTTGCACCAGATACACCAATGAACAAAGTGTTATACGAAATTTCAAACAAACGTCAAGGTTTAACCACAATTGTCGATGAAAATGACGTCTTGTTAGGCATTTTCACCGATGGTGATTTACGACGTTTAATTGATAAACAACAGGGCTTTGATGTGAATTTACAAGTTGGGCAAGTGATGACTCAACATCCTGCAACGATTTCACAAGAAGCACGTGCAGTTGAAGCTTTAGAACAATTACGTGACCGTAAAATCAATCAGTTTGTGGTGGTGGATGATGCCAATAAAGTCATTGGTGTGATCAGTATGCATGACTTGATTCAAGCAGGGGTAAACTAAACAATGGCATCTTATATTTTATTAGAGCAAGCGCGTCATATTGAAGCTTTGGTTTTAGATGTCGATGGAATTCTAAGTGATGGTTTTGTCACCTTAACCAACAGCGGTGATGAAATTAAATCATTCGATATTCGTGATGGTTTAGGTATGAAACTGGTGCAACAAGCAGGTGTTAAAGTCATTATCATCACGGGTCGTAAAAGTAATATTGTCGAAAAACGCATGTCCGATTTAGGTGTAGATTTGGTCTACCAAGGACGTGAAGATAAAGGCACTGCATTGCAGGAAGCCTGTGCCAAGTTAGGTTTATCACCTGCAGATTGTCTCTATATGGGCGATGACTGGCCTGATCTTTCAGCGTTTTCGATTGCAGGGATGAAAGTCACAGTGCCAAATGGACATATTGAAGTGCGTCGTCGTGCCGATTTAGTCACACAGGCCATGGGTGGGCGCGGTGCGGTACGTGAAATCTGCGATATGATTTTAACCGCCAAAGGTGTGTACCAAAGCTTACTTGAAAAATATCTCAGCATCCCTCATTAATTAAGTCATACATTCAAAGGTTTGAGTTACAGCCCCACTTATGGATACTAAAGTTTTATACGTTACTGCGATTGCAATTGCAGCTGTAAGTGGTGGTTATTACTATTACAGCGGTAAAGGCAAAAAACTGGAAACTGACGCTGCTCGCTCTATGACTTATAGTGCAGAGCAAATTCATCTGACCCAAACAGATGAGCAGGGCAATTTATATGTGCGTGCGCAAATTGACCGTTTAGAGCAAGACATGCAGCAAAAAACCTCTAAGCTGGAAAATTTGAATGCCTCTATGTATAAAGCGGGCGCGGTGGATGCCACTTTTTTTGCTAAACAGGCACAAGGTTTTAATGACAATGAAAAGGTTGTGTTGTCAGATCAAGTGCTAGCAACCAAGTTACTCGCTCAAGGCAAACTGACGCTTGAAACAGTCGAGTTGAATGTGTTTCCTAAAACACGTGAAATCAGTACCGAAAAACAAGTGACTGTACAATCTCCACAGGCTGATTTTATCAGTCAGGGCTTAAAAGCCAATTTAAATGACGGGCAATACGAATTTTTTAATATTCGAGGAAAGTATGAACCATAAATCTAAGCTTACAGCTCCTAAAGCGTTGATAAAACAAGCAGCACTTGTGGGCTTGGCGGTGCTTTCATCGGCAGGTGCATGGGCAATTCCGTCAGACCGCAGTCAGCCTATTACTTTATTGGCAGACCGTGCGACCTTTAGTGAACGTACTGGCGTCACCACTTATACAGGCAATGTGGTGATTGAACAGGGCACCATGAAACTGCAGGCAGATTCGATTGTTGCTAATCTGAACAGCAAAAAAGAAATTAGTGTCATTACGGCAACGGGCAGACCTGCGCAATTCCAGCAAAAGACTGATCCAGCCAAAGGGCTTGCCAAAGGTCAGGCGCAAAAGATTGTTTACAATGCTGAAACAGGCATTATCACCTTAACGGGTGGCGCACTTTTAGAGCAAGATGGAGCCAGTATTCGTGGTAATACCTTGCGTTATAGTATGAACAAAGGCGATGTTGAAGCGATTGGTACACCGAACAAAACTGGTTCTGAAGCGGGTCGTGTAAAAATTGTGATTCCACCATCAAGTTCAAAATCATTCCCGGGAGCGCGTGATTAATGGATCAAACGAGCGCAGCACAGGACAGCGTCCAGCACGGTCAGCAGACTTTGTGTATTAAGCATTTAGCCAAAAACTATAATAAGCGCTGGGTGGTTAAAGACGTTTCATTTGAAATGAAAAGTGGTGAAATTGTCGGGTTACTTGGGCCGAACGGTGCGGGTAAAACCACCAGTTTCTACATGGTTGTGGGTTTGGTGCGTATGGATAAAGGCGAAATCCATTTAGATCAACTGGATTTATCTGACCTTGCCATGCATGAACGTGCGCGTAAGGGGATTGGTTATTTACCGCAAGAAGCCTCTATTTTCAGAAAGCTGACCATCGCTGAAAATATTATGGCTATTTTAGAAACCCGCAAAGATTTAAATAAACAGCAACGTCAGCAGCGTTTATTAGAATTGCTGGCAGATTTTAAAATCACGCATATTAAAGATTCATTAGGGATGAGTGTGTCGGGTGGCGAACGCCGTCGTGCAGAAATTGCCCGTGCTTTGGCAGCAGACCCTAAATTTATGTTGTTAGATGAGCCTTTTGCAGGGGTCGATCCTATTTCTGTCGGTGATATTAAAGATATCATTCGTACCTTAAAAGATCGTGACATTGGCGTATTAATTACCGACCATAACGTCCGTGATACTTTAGCCATTTGTGAACGTGCTTATATTGTTAGCGAAGGTTCAGTCATTGCAGAGGGTACACCGCAAGAAATTCTGGAAAATGAAATTGTGCGTGAAGTTTATTTGGGTGAAGACTTTTTTGTTTAAAGCTTGAATGTTCTAATCGTTATTGGTTTTCGTATGCTTACTGCATAAGTTGTAGAACAGAAAGTCGTGTAAACATTATTTAACCTTCTATACCTTTGAGGATAGAAGGTTTTTTCATGGTGGTTATCAGTCCAAATAAGCTATAACTCTAAATACGTTAGAGCGCTAAACACGTTATAATTATCAAGTTTTTATTTAACTGGTTGATTGATCTGGAGTGTTATGCCATTTACCATTGCTGCGCCCATCACTTTTGAAGAAGAAATTAAAAAAAGTCGATTTCAGGCAATTGCTGTGCCTGTAGATAATGAGCAAGCGGTAAAAACTTTTTTGGAACAGCAGCGTGATTCATCTACCACACATCAATGTTGGGCATGGAAAATCGGGCATCAATTACGTTTTAATGATGATGGCGAACCTTCAGGTACGGCAGGACGTCCTATTTTAGCCACGATTGAAGGCAATGAGTTGACTAATGTTTTGGTGTTGGTGAATCGTTGGTACGGCGGCATTAAATTGGGCACAGGCGGCTTGGTACGTGCCTATGGGGGATGTGCAGGGCAATGTTTGGCTCTAGCAGAAAAAATAGAACTGATTGAAAAAAAGACCGTGCAATTTTCCTGTCATTTTAATGAGTGGGCAATTTTACAATACGAGCTAAATAGTCAGCAGATTGAGTACAGCGAAGACTACACCGCCGAAGGCGTGTTGGTAAAGGCATTCATGCAAGTCGATCAAATAGACCCTTTAAAACTAAAATTACAAGATATTAGCCGTGGGCGTGAACAACTCAAAATCCTTGAGGATGATCAAGATGACTGAAGCAAATTCACCTGATCCATTATCGAAGTACCGTGAGCAGCATAAACACCGTTTAAACTACATGCCGTGGTTATATTGGTCATTAAAACCTAAACATCGTGCTTGGGCAGAAGCTTGGCAGCAGGAATATCAAGCTTATTTAATGGCAATGGAAACGGTAGAGATTGGCAAAAACTGTTTTATTTCACCATTGGCACATATTTTTGCAGAACCAGGACGTAAAATCAGTATTGGCGATAATACCTTTATTGCAGCCGATTGTACTTTGCATGGCCCTTTAGAAATTGGCAATGAAGTCGCGATTAATCACCACTGTATTTTAGATGGTGGCAGAGTTGGAATTAAGCTTCATGATCAGGTGCGTATCGCAGCATATTGTCATTTATATGCATTTGATCATGGCATGGCTTTGGATCAGCCCATTTATCAGCAAGCGGTGCGTTCACAGGGCATTGAAGTTGGTAAGGATGTTTGGTTAGGTGCGCATGTTGGTGTTAAAGATGGGGTGAAGATTGCGGCACATGCAGTCGTTGGTATGAATAGCATGGTCACCAAAGATGTTCAGGAGCGGGAAATTGTGGTAGGAAACCCTGCCAAATTGATTCGTTATCGTGAGTAAATACGATGCAGCAAGGCTAAATCTTTAAACTTCATTACATTTTTTCATGTCCCTGCAACACGAGTTGTGTTAAGTTAAAAATAACAACTAAAAAATAGCCTGCAAAAGGCAGTAAGAGAGGCAATAATGAAACGTGTAATTGCTTGTATTGATTCTTCGCCTTGTATTAATGCGCTTGCTGAAGCTGCTGCGTGGATTGCAACACAAACTCAACGTGAATTGGTGTTATTACAAGTTTTGGATTATTACCCCGCCAGTTATCATTTGGGGGAAATTAGTGGCGTGATTGGTTTTGAAAGTAATGCGATGTTACTCAAAGAATTAGCTGAGTTGGAACAAAAACAAAGTGAATTAGCACTCGACTATAGCAACAATTTATTGCAGCACATTTCCAATATGATTCAGGAAAAATATGAAATTGTACCTACTCAAATTCAAGAAAAAGGCGATTTTCTAGAACAAAGCTTCAGTGTGTTGAATGAAGACGATATTGTGGTGATTGGACGCGTGGGCGAAAAATCTGCTGAACGCAATAAGGCTTTAGGGAGTAATGTCGAAAACTTTATTCGTGGTGCAAATTGTACCGTGATGACTGTGGGAGAGCATTTTAAAGCACCAACCCGCTTTATTTTTGCTTATGAATATTCCCCAACTTGCATCAAAATGATGAAGCGAATTGCACAAAGTGATTTGCTTAAATTACTGCAATGTCATTTGCTTTATGTGGGCGATCATCCTGAAGTTTTAAATGAACCTGCAGATTTTTTAACAGCAGCGGGTTTAGATGTGGTGGTTGAATATCGTTATGGTGATGTAGCTGAAAATATTTTAGATTATCAACGTGAACATGGTATCCAGTTGATTGTACTAGGGGCATTTAGCCACAGTAAAATTCATCAATTTTTCTTGGGAAGCATTACCACCAATATTTTCCGTAACTCAACTGTTCCTTTGTTGGTGGCAAAGTAAAAATCGTAAATGATTCAAAAAAGATCATTTCAAAAGATTGTTTAGTTGAACTGATGTAAATGCTTGCTGACTGTCCATGGTTATCCGCATAATTTGTGGATAACTGTATGGACAGTATATGTAACATTATAATATATAATGTAAAATTGCTTTAGGTTGTTTTTTAACCTTGTGTGGACTTTACTTTACAATCGCTAAAGCAAAGCCATCATGTCCTTTGCTGCCTACAGTTTGTAATGCTGTGCACGATAAAATTCGCGAATGATTTTGCATGGCTTTGAACATGTCACGAATCCCTTCAATGCTTGGTTTGTGATTGTCAGGATTTAAAATTTCCCCTGCACGAATTACATTGTCTAAAAAGATAATTGTACCTGAGCGTGAAAGTTTAAGACTCAGTTCCAAATATTCAGGATAGCTTTGTTTGTCGGCATCAATAAAAATAAAATCAAAAGCTTCAGTATCTTCTGGCAGAGCTTTTAGAATTTCTGCAGCACGACCAACTTTTAATTCAACCTTTTGTTTTAATTGAGCGCGGTCAATATTTTCCTGTCCCAAAGCTGCATGGGTATCACGTCCTTCAATCGTGAGTATATAACCATCTTCAGGCAGCGCACGTGCTAGCCACATTGTGCTATAAGCTGCGAATGTGCCCAATTCCAACACACGTTTGCATTGATTCATTTGAATGAGCATTTGTAGCAACATGCCCTGATTTGCCGCAACTGCAAGGTGATCTGGAAAACCTTTGGCATCGGTATTTTCTAAAGTTTGCGTCAAAACTGGGTCTTCGGGAATTAAATGTGATTCGATATAGTGATCGATATCCGTCCACATTTGTTGCATAGCGTGCTCACCTTTGTTGCGATGTGTGCATTGTAAACTTTTCTGCTCAGAGTGCAATTTATTCGCGGAATGGAGCAGGTGATAATCTATTTCGCAATAAAAAAAGAGGTCAATTTGACCTCTTTAGGATTTAATTCTAAACAACACTGAATTAGAAATTACACATAGATGAATGGCGGCTTAAATCTGGCCCCCAAGTTCGATAACCTTGTGTATCAATATGAATTTGTCCTGAAGCGTATAAGCCTAAGCCCATGTTTAAACTTTGACCATATTGCTGCCAGAACTGACACAGTCTGTATTTGGTACTTTCAATATAGGCATAGTCTTCGGCATTCGGGAATTGTGGCCCAATTCTAAAATCAATGGCTGAGTTAAATAAGTGACGCGATGAGTTCGCACCACCTGCACATTGATTCAGTGGTAAATCTCGATAGACAGAAGTGACTTCAAAATCAGTTAAGACTTTAGAGGCGACCAAATATTTAAATACACGCAAGGTAGGCACCTGATTTTGCCACAATTCACGACTTGGAATCATAAATTGCGAACGTCCACAACGCTGCCAATCTCGCGCAGTACGCATTAATTCAAAACTTGGGATAATATTGCCCACCCCATTTTGTTCTAAGAAGCGTTCATACTCACGGACTTGACGTAAATTGTCACTTACGGCCACCCAAGCATTGTAGGCGTAGGGCACAATTTTGGGTGCTGCCTGTCGTTCGTAGGTAATTTTTTCTTGAGGAATGAAAATTCGTTTTCCATCGGGCGTGGTGATCGTTGTTGTTCTGTCTGGGGTTGAGCTACAAGCCACCAAAAGCATGGGAACAATGCTGAACGAAAACAGCGCCTTGAAAAATTGCTTCATTAGGCAAATCAGATATTTATTTAAAGTGTCCGTATTCTAATCGAAAATACGGGTTAAAATTTGAAAATATTGCAATCAAATGTGTGTTTTAGGTATAAAAAAAGATCAGCACAGGCTGATCTTTTTAAAAACAGGACAAACTTACTTTTCTAAGTATTGTAATTTGTCTGGCTTGCCATTCCATTCTTCACGGTCAGCAGGTTGATCGCCAATTTGTGTAATGTTTGGCCAAGTTTGTGAAAGCTCTGCATTTAGCTCAATAAAGACTTCTTGACCTTCTGGTAATTCATCTTCAGAGAAAATTGCATTTGCAGGACATTCAGGTTCACACAATGCACAGTCAATACATTCGTCTGGATTAATGACAAGGAAGTTTGGACCTTCGTAGAAGCAGTCAACAGGACAAACTTCAACACAATCTTGGTATTTACATTTAATACAGTTTTCAGTGACAACAAATGTCATGGCGACAGCTACCTAAAAATATGGTTCTAATTCAGAATAGTCTATTTTAGGCAAAAAACACTGTAACTAACAATTGCTTTTACTGATATTTGATATAGATAGTGCTACTAAATTTGATAAAAAGTGGGTAAAACCATCAAAAAAACTTATAAATGAAAAAGACTCTCAATTGAGAGTCTTTAGTTTGTTAATTTTTTCTAAAAATCTTAGCGGTTTAAATTAGCTATTCAGTTGCTCTTTTAAAGCATATAACTGATCTAATGCTTGACGTGGAGTCAAATTATCTACATCTATACTGCGCAATAAGTCTAGCGCAGGTGATGGTTTTTCTACCTCTATTACACGTTCAATCACTTCTGGTTCAGCTGAGCTTGTTGCTGGTGCAAATAGGTCATCTAGAACGGCTAAATTGACATTTTTGTGCTGCTGTTTTTCTAAAATTCTTAAACGGTTTTGCGCTTCTTTAATCACATTGGCTGGAATGCCTGCCAATTTTGCCACTTGCAAACCGTGACTTTGGCTTGCAGGACCTTGTTGAACTTTGTGCAAGAGAATCAGGTTGCCATTCATTTCTTTGGCGGTTACGTGGTAGTTATCCACCCCAGATTCTTTGCTTAATTCGGTCAATTCAAAATAATGCGTTGCAAATAGGCATAAACATTTGATGCGTTTGCTTAAATCCAACACACATGCCCATGCCAAAGATAAGCCATCGTAGGTACTGGTTCCGCGACCAACTTCATCCATCAGCACCAAAGACTGTGAGGTTGCATGGTGTAAAATTTGTGAAGTCTCAGTCATTTCGACCATAAAGGTCGATTTACCTGTCGATAAATCATCGGCAGAACCAATACGGGTAAACACGCGATCAATAGGACCTAATACGGCTGTTTGGGCAGGCACATAACTACCACAATAGCCAAGTAGGGCAATGAGTGAGGTTTGACGCATATACGTTGATTTACCGCCCATATTCGGGCCAGTAATAATTGCCAAACGATGATTGTAGTCGAGTAAAGTATCATTCGGTGTAAAGGCGGTTTTACTCAAGGCCTCAACAACAGGATGACGTCCTGCAGTAATTTTAATTCCAATTTCAGGGCTATATTCAGGGCGTGCCCAATTGCGTAAACGTGCTTGATGGGCAAAGTTTGCCAATAGATCAATTTGTGCAATCGCGCTGCTCATCATTTGTAATTGAGCAATGTCTTGGCGTAATTCATCCAATAGCATTTCAAATAGCATCTTTTCACGGGCTAAAGCACGGGACTCGCTAGACAGGACTTTATCTTCAAAACTTTTTAGCTCTGGGGTGATGTAGCGTTCTGCATTTTTTAAAGTTTGACGACGGATATAGTGTTCAGGTGCTTGCTCGGCTTGGGCGCGAGTGAGTTCAATGTAGTAACCACTGACACGGTTGTAGCCAATTTTTAACGTTGGGATACCGCTTTCTTGGCGCTCTTTGACTTCTAAATCAATCAGGAATTGCCCCGCATGATCACGGATTTTGCGTAGTTCATCGAGTTCACTGTCAAAACCCTCTGCAATGACATTGCCATCACGCAATAGTACAGGTGGGTTTTCTACAATTGCCTGCATCAGCCGTTGATGCAGTCCATGAAAATCGCCCAGTTCTTCATTCAGGTTTTGAATGAGTGCGGATTGTTGTGCAGAAACAATGGGCTGTAAGGCATGACGCAAATAGGGAATTTGCGCACAGGCCTGACGTAGTTGTACCAAATCACGTGGGCGTGCGCTACCGAGTGCGACACGACTCAGCACACGTTCAATATCACTAATTTCTTTCAGTACCAAACGCACAGGCGACTCATGGTAACCTTGTATTAAGGCTTGAATTGCATCCAGTCTTGCATCTAACAATGCCGTGTCACGCAAAGGTTGCATCAAGGTACGACTCAGTAAACGGCTACCCATGGCAGTTTGGCAATCGTTAATCAGTTGGAATAAAGAAGTGCCGTGTTCAAATAATGGTTCAACCAATTCCAAATTACGTCGGGTCACAGGATCAAGCGCAATAAAATTGCTGCTTTGTTCTAATTGAATACTGCGAATATGTGGTAAAGCCGTTTTTTGGGTTTCTTTGGCGTAGTGTATTAACGCTGCCGCTGCTGCTTTGGCTAAGGGCAAATGATCAATACCAAAACCTGAAAGTGTCGATACAGCAAACTGATCACAAAGCGTTTTTTGCGCATTGTTTAGGTTGAAATCGACATTTGGGCGTTTGGTCACAGGGCAGTCAAGTTGCTTTTTAACCTGTTCAATAATATTCGGATCGACAATATCTTCATCGACCACAATTTCGCTTGGCATTAAACGAGAAAGTTCAATCGCGAGTTGTTCAGGCAAATAATCCATTTGCTGAACTTTAAAAATCCCTGCACTTAAATCCAGCAACGCGATACCAATTTGGTTTTGCTGTAAGCATAAAGAGACCAAGTTGGAAGATTGATGACTGTTGAGCAGGGCATCATCGGTGAGCGTACCAGGGGTGATAATCCGTACCACTCCACGCTCTACAGGACCTTTGCCTGTTACCTCGCCAATTTGCTCACAAATTACCACGGTTTCGCCTTTTTTAACCAAGCGAGCGAGATAACCTTCGGCAGCATGATACGGTACGCCTGCCATTGGGATAGGTTTGCCGCTGGTTTTACCTCGATGGGTGAGGGTAATGCCTAAGAGTTTGGCGGCTTTGTGTGCATCATCAAAAAATAATTCGTAGAAATCGCCCATGCGATAGAACATTAAAGAATGTGGATGTTCCATCTTCACCCGTAAGTATTGCTGCATCATTGGAGTGTGTGAAGATAGATCAGCCATGATTTCTGTCATGTTCATGCAGTTGAAGTCCTTTAATTTGAAGCGTAATTTAAGTGTAAGTATGTGACTAGCTTATTTTACGCCATCTTAGTCAAATTAGTGAACCTGCATGTCATTGTTGCTCGCTCTCTAACGAGTCGAACATCGAGCGGTTTAAGCTTTTAAATGGATAATATTCAATTGATCTGGTGTGTTAGTGAGCACACAGCCATAAAAAATATCGCCCATAAAATCTAAACCGACAGTTTCAAAAATGATATCGCATAGCTCAAAGAGCTTAGCTGTTGAAAATGTATGATTTGCGAAGTTAAAAGTGAAAATTATTGTGTCATTTGGCTGAATTTTACTGAGTTTTTCGTGTAATTCATCGTTATAAAAAGCATCGAAATTTGATTGTTTTCTATGGATTCATTTAGAAAGTAGTGCATGTTGTAACATTATGCTTTGCATGGTCTTATTTCTAGCTAAAAGCCGTACTTTGGAAAAACTTCATCACAATCAAAGTAAAAAAAGCCATCATCTTTTCAGATCATGGCAAGCTATTATTCAAACTCAAGCTATGTAGAATTTAAAAATTCAAACTATATGACACGCCCAAAATATTTTGGCTCATGCTTAAATTGGCTTCGCCACCACCAAAATCAGCGGGGATAGAGTTGTTACCTTGCACTGTTTCTTTGAGTGCGTGTGTATAAGCCACACTTACATTTTGTTGATCATCGAGTTGCCAAGTTGCACCAACACTTAAATGCTCTTGTACCACACCTGGTGCCAAAATATTTAGGAAGGTTTGATCATTTTTAACAGGCTGATCGTTATAGCTATAACCCGCACGTAAAGTCAGTTTTTCTGAGGCTTGATAAGTCGCTGAAATTTTATAGACATTGATGTCATCCCATCCAAAACCAGGACCTTGTGTTGTGCCAAATTTATTGTTTGCGAATAATTGATCCAGTTTATTGCCAACAGAATCTACATCTGAATAATTAATGCGTAAGTAATCTGTCGCGACTGATAAAGCAGGGGTAAGTTGATAATTTAAACCTACACCATAGCTTTCAGGTACGTCAAAATCACCTTGTTTGGCAAATAAACCTTCATATTTCTTAAAGCGGCTGGCATTAATTTTAGATGAATAGCTTGCACCAAGGGTCAGTTTATCATTTGGTTTTGCCGACCAGCCAATACGTGCACCTACGCCGTATGAATCGTCATTGCCACGATCGCTAATTGCCGCACCGTTTGACGAAGCACCACCAAAGACATCACCAGCAAAACCTTGTGCACTAAAACGTTGATATAAAATATTTGCAGCCAAGGCTATAGATTGATTTTCTGCATATTTCCAAGATAAAGCAGGTGAAATAAAGGCTTGGGTTAATGAAATACCTGCGCTTCCTGTATTATCATAAACTGCATAAGGATTATTTTTATAATTGGTATTCATGCCACCATTGCCATAAACCGCAATACCCGCAGTGACTTGTTCATTCACTGGGTGAACATAACCTACATCTGGAATTACAAAGTATTTACGGCTATTGCCATCATACTGACCATTTGCTCCATAACCATTTCCTGTAATTTCAGACTCACGATCTGGAGAGAAAATAGTTAAACCTGCATCAACACGCTTATCTAACCAGCTCAAACCCGCTGGGTTGCTTGCAATAGTCAGACTGTCCTGAAAATTGGCAATGGCTGTGCCTGCGTTTCCTTGAGATTTCACACTATATGCATGCATGAAATATCCTGTTGTTGCAAAAGCAGATGTTGAAAACAAAGGTGCGATAACAGCAATTGAGATAAAAGAAGATAGATATTTCATGAGAATATAGATCGAGTAAAAACAATATATGCGGCAGTATATTGAAAAGTTGTATTCTTGTATTTGAATATAAATTCATATCTTTATTCTATTTTTGAATATATAGCTATGAAACAGCAAGGGTATTCATTCTATATGTATATCAAAATGATGCTTCAACTCCTTTGACCAAAGAAGCTCCCTTGGGAGCTTCTTTATTGATTTACATTGCTTTAATTCATAATTATAAAGTGCTTTATGCCAAGTTTTCTAACACAAATTGTGGCGATTTAATAAATAATCGAATCAATGCTTGAGCAGAACTCGACGGTTGACGGACACCACGTTCCCAACTTTCTAAAGTTCGGGCAGAGATACACAATTTTGCCGCAAGTTCAGTTTGTGAAATATTCATTTTTTGTCGAACTTTAATGATCTGTTGTGCTAAATCCAAACAAGCCGTTTGCTCTACAGTATGATTCACATGATTATGACTGTGTTGAAGCAGATGCATAGTTATCTCCTCCTTAGGGTCGAATAAACAAGTCAATGAGTTATTAAAATAAGTATTGTCCTACAGCTGCATAAATTTGATACTGCAAAATTTACACTTTAGAGTGAAGCAAAGATGGCAACACTGTAAGAAATGATAAGAAAATTCAAAAGTCAAAACGAGGCGGAGCACGACCTTGTGGTAGAATAAAAAGCGGCTCAGTTTGAAATAGTGTTGGTGTAAACGATGTTTTAAAAGACAAAATCCGAATTTGCGTTCGGACTAAAATTGGTCTGATTTTGTTTTCAAATAATGGTAGTGCAAAACTATAAACTAGACAGTATTCACATTCATGATCTGTATGCGCCGCATCTTCAGATGATGCATGTTCGTGTGAACTTTCAAGTCCGAATGCAACATGAGTCGCAGTTTCATGGTGTGTAGATGAATACGAAGAATGGGGTGCGGTGCGTTCTAAAAATAATGCTTGGGCAATAGTTTCACAGACAGAGGAAAAATGTTGTTTCTCTGGCAATAAAGGCTGTAGGAACACAGCGACTTGTAACAAGATTGCAAATAATCCTAGCAATCTGCCCCACATCATAAACACTGTATCAATCTTTTATTCAATTTATTCATGTAATACTATAACAAAAATGACAATGATAAATATTGAAGTATTACACGAAGTTTTAATTAATATTTAACCTAATATTGAGCGTTATTTAAGCATTCAACAGACCCTAGTATCATCTTGTAAAAGAAACTGTCGGAAAACCTGCTTCCAGCCAAGCTTGCATACCACCTTGCATTGAATAGACTTTCTCGAAACCCATTCTTTGTAAGGCTTGAGTGGCAAGTGCAGAACGCGCACCAGTACCACAAAGTAAGTAAATATCTCGTTCAGCCAGATTGGTAAGAGCACGTTCAACATCGCAATAGTGGTTTACTACAGGGTGTTGTGCAATTTTCATTTCTAACATGCCGCGTGGAAAATTCACTGCACGGTCTATTGCACAAGCCTGATGTTCTTCAGGTTCTCGTACATCAATCAAAATAATATCGGGATGTTGCAAATATTTTTCATGCAATTCTTGCACGCTAATTTCTGTAATTTCACTTTTGGCTTCAGTGATTAGTTGATCTGGTGTTTTCATTCATCCACACTCATTTATTTTGAGTTTATATAATATAATATTATATATTTAATAAGATTTTATTATTGTTAGGAAATGTGTCTGATCGAATATCGTTGTGATTTTCTATAAAAACATTTTAAATCAGGTGTTTAAATCCTAATAAAATTTAAGTCATCAATTGATCAAAAAGTCATATCTTATTCAACTATAAGGTATATACTAGATCTAACACTTTTGTTCGATTGTTCAGGGGACGTCAAATGCCTGCAAGATTTTTTGGAATTTTTCTGGGTTTAATTGCAGCGGTATTAATCATTGGTGGATTATTCATCAATATGATCAGTGGTGAAGCTACCGTCGTGGAATACTGGATTTTATTGTTGCTTCCATGTTTTGGTATTCCAATTTTGTCTGCAGTGTGCCTAAAAGAAATAGACTAAGCACAAAAGTATAAGTTTTCTTTACATTAAAATTGATAGATGATTCATCGCATTTAATTTTAATGATCCAAAAGCCCATGCGATCATGGGTTTTTGTGTTTACAGCAAAACAGTTGGTTTTGAGTTTTATTTGAATATTTGCAAAGCAGCGTTGCAGAATTGGGCTGTTCAGCAGCCTAGTCATAGTTAAATGCTATTAAAATCTAAAGACAATATTTAAGTTTAATAACATGTAAGCATTCCATTATCAGGTATTGCCAATCAATGTTCATTTTGGCGTAGGTCATCTGCAAAAAATTCAAGAGATTTTACGATCTTATACCTATAGGCGTATTTTAACTATTGCCACTGCAGGGCAAAAAGCCGCAGGCGAGCGTTTATTGGCACTAATCCAAGACATGGCTGTAGCGGTCTATCCTCATGCGGTGATGCATGTGCCAAAAGAAGTTGCCGATCAAGCCATTCAAGATGTGCAGCGTTTAAAGGTCGATTGCTGTTTGGCACTCGGCGGTGCTCTGCGATTGGTTTAGCCAAAGCAATTGCTTTAGAAACCCATTTACCGATTATTGCAATTCCGACCACTTATGCAGGTAGTGAAATGACTGCGGTGTATGGCATCACCGAAAACCAGCTGAAAACCACAGGCAAAGCAGCTCAAGTTTTGCCTAAAGTAGTGATTTATGATCCTGAATTGACACTCAACTTACCCACTGAAATTTCGGTATGTTCGGGTATGAATGCGATGGCACATGCAGTTGCGGCATTATATGCACAGGATAAAAATCCCATTGTAAGTTTAATGGCGCTAGAGGCGATTACTCAACTGGCACAGGCTTTACCTGAAATTGTGCAAGCGCCTCATAATATGCAGGCACGTGAACATGCTTTATATGGCGCATGGTTGGCAGGTGTGTGTTTGGGTTCGGTGGGTATGGCAATTCATCATAAAATTTGCCATAGCTTGGGCGGACGCTATCAGTTACCACATGCGCAAACCCACGCCATTGTGTTGGCGTATTCAGTGCATTACAACCGACATGCAGATATTGCTGCAATGAATCAACTGGCAGCGGCTTTAAATGTGTCAGATCGGGAACAGTTAGGCTTGGCGATTTATCAGCTTAACCAAAAATTGAATATTCCAATGGCACTTAAAGATTTAGGATTACCCGAAACAGCACCTGCCCAAGTGGCACGTATTATCTGTGATAGTCCATATTATAATCCACGTGAATATGACTATGCCGAATTAGAGGCTTTATTGACCAAAGCCTATTGGGGACAAGCACCGCTATAATGCTGCTAAAAAATAGCATGATAGATAAAAAAACCGAAGCCACTTAGACTTCGGTTTTTTATTTGCCGTGACGGATTACGGTTTATACAAGCCTAAATCTTGCAAATGTAATCTAAGAATACGTCGCAGTTCCAATACAGCTTCTGGCGTTTCCTGAATGGAATGTCCGCCTTTAATAATTTTTTCTGAAACAGCGCCATCTAAGTGGGCACTGTTGTAATGCACCACATCGTCATTCATTAACAGATGCTCAGTGCTGTCGGTATTATTGCCAATAATACTGTGATATTTAAATCCTTTGACAGGCAAAATATCTTCAGTTAATTCCGTAAATTTGGAATTTTTACTTAAATCACTCGGTCCATTTTGAATGACGCCATGCCCAATTTCTTTGGTTAGATTTTTTAAATCGACTTCATGTTGCTGCAAGGTATCCGCAAACGCGCTTAAAAATGCAGTCGGTAAGCGAATGACTTTACGTGCTGCAAGGGTGAACCAGCGGTCTGCAAACTCTGTACCTTTATGCGGTGCAGCCAAGAATATTGCACGGTTAAAATTGGTGATGGGTTTAAGGCGCAAACGTGCTTGCAACAAAGGATCAGATTTAAAGCGTTCCAGACGTCGGTTTTTAAGCATTTGCATGGCAGGTTGAGTTAAATCAGTATCGCTGACCAACAAACGTGCCAAAATACCACCCATGCTGTGTCCAATTACTACAGCATCTTTTTTGGCTGCAGCAGAAGGACTGACCTGTTTAAAGCCTTGTTGAAGCAAGGCATAAATTTGGAAACGGCTTTCTAAAATTGGCATATTGGTCGAGTAAAACACTTGCCAGACTTGAAAGTTTTCCCGCAATACAGGATCGCCCATAATATCGTTGGTTAAGCGAATCCACGCTTCGGGGCTACTGGCCAAACCATGAATGAGGACAATGACTTTTTTATTCGGATTATACGGCTCAAGTAAGTACAAATGCGGCATACTGAGTCGTTCTTCACGATCAATTAAGGATAAATAAGCCGATTTACCTAAATTATTTTGCGCTAACCACAAGCCATAAGGTGCAGAAAAGTTAGCTGCAAGCGGGTAGTTCTTTTGTGCAATTTGGGCAGATTCATATTTATACGGATCATAAGCCTTGAGCTTAAAATGCGGCCGATTCAAAATATCTTCAATGGAATTGGCGCTATGTGGTTCTGCAGTGATTGTCGCGGCTAAATAGCGAGCTTGGTGAATATTTGGATTTTTTCCTGCAGGATAATCATATTTTAGCGGATCAATAATATATTTGCTTTTGCTCAGATCATCGTTTGGATTTTCAGGCAATACCACCAGAAATTCAGACCCAAAACCATCACGGCGCGTGACCGAGCGCAAACCCGAAAAGTTCAGGTTATAGGTTGACATCAACTGCTGAATTTTTTGTTGTTTCAGCTGCGGGTAGTACTCAAAATCAATGTCATAAATGCTGTTGCCAACACGAATTTGTTGTTGCAATTCATCGTGTTTATAGCGCAGCGCATAGCTGCTGACCAATTTGGCAATCGCCTGATTATAAAAATCCCGAATTTGGACTTGTCTGTTATCAAAAAGACGGTCTTGCGGCGCACGTTTGGTTTTAAACATGTAGGCGTAACTATAACGAATACTTTGATCGAGCATGTGCAATTGCTGATCTAAACATTGTTCATAATTGGCCTGATGAATTTTTTGTTGTTCTTCCGATCTTTTACTGTTCAGAATACTGATTTTACAGGACGATGAATTTTCCAGTTCAATCGCTTTCGCTAAATATAATTCACTGGCGGTTGAGAGCAGTTGTTCATCCTGAATTTGTGGGATTTGCTTGAGTGCACTCACACATTCTTCAGGTTTTTCGGCACAAATATTGGCTTCACGTCCTGTCATCGACAAGACATTTAAACTGGCTTCACTCAGTTTTTTGCGCGATAAAATACTATCACGTTCATTGGCAATACTAACTTTTAACGCCTGATTTTTAACACTGACCACCTGACAACCAGACAGCAGTGTTGTACTGAGCAATGCAGCAATCACAATTTTATTCATGGAAAGTCTGGCTTAATTTTTAAGATTTTTTTCCATCATACGTTTTTTTAAAGCTTTTTCAATTGCGTAGAAAGCAAAATAGACCGTCGAAACGGTCTATTTTTAGGTATTTTTGTATCGATTTTTTATTAAGTGCGTGGTGCGATCACTTGCCACACATTCCAGCGACCTTGCTTTTCAATTTCAGCAATCAAACGGTCAGCCACTTCGGCTTCTTGCGGGTATTTGATTTTATAGTTTTTCAAAGTTTGTACTGCATTTTTCTTTTGTTCCATGGCAATATAATTGTTTGCCGCAGACAAATAAGCTTCCTGCACACCTGCTTTCATGGCTTTGTCTAAATAAGGAATGGCTTCACGATGACCGCCACCTTCAGACAGACCGAAACCAAACCAGAAATTCGCTTCGGCATCTTCCTGATTAATTTTTAAGATACGCTGCGCATAGTTAAGTGAGCGTGTGGTGTAAACAGAGCCTAAGTCTAGATTACGTGCCATAACACTGGCTTTAAATGCACGCATCAAAATATCAAAAGAGGCATTTTCATTGGCTGCCAAAGTGTCTAATTGTTGAGTCAATTCTTTGAGCTTTGCCTCGAAACCACGACGTTCCTGACGTTCGCTAAAACGTGGTGGATAGTGACGTGCTTTGCCTTCGACCAATTGTAAGAAGTCATCAATTTCGGTGATGTCAATTTCGTTTTCACCTGCCAAAACTGCAAACTTCAAGCTACGGGCATTGTTATTGACCGTAGGTACAATCAATTTGTTTTGATCTAAGGTAATGCTTTTGCTTGGATCATTTGGGTTAGTAACCACCATTTTAGTCACAGGCTGTGCTGCTGCTTTTTGTAGGTTAATTTCAAATGGTGGTGGGGCATCATAATTAAATGGATTTAAGGCATAGAATGGTGCACTTAATTCAGGTTCGGTAAATACGATAGGTGGTTTTACTTCTTGTTTTGGTGGTGCAACACAGGCGCTAACGAGCGTTGCGGCTAGAATACTGAGTGCCAAAGGCTTAAGAGTCATGGTGTTCTTCCGTTCAATTTATTTTAAAAGTGAGAGGTGATTGTGTCGGATTAAAATATTGCATGTCGGTCAGTCTAAGAAATCTGTTCCGAACATGCAATACAATTGAGGGGGCTTAGTTACACAGTGATACGAAGTTTTTTTAAGTATGTAGGATTGATCAAATAAACAGCCCTATTTACTTTGTGCTTCACACTCACGTCTAACATCTTCAATTATTTTTAATTCTTCTGCACTATAAGGTTGTTCATTTTGCTGTGGGTTTTTAAAGCTTGGGTCAAGTAAAGAGAGACGCTGACATAATAAATTCATACGTTTTTCATTTTGTTCCAAGCGATCTAGTAATACTCGCATGCCGTCCAATACTGGGTCAGATTGGTCCTGCGTTGCTGCATAAGGTTGGAAACCAATACTGGCAGCATAATCACGACGACGTGCTTCCTGATCATCGGCAGGTTTATTTTTCATAATAAAGCGCGCAGGGTTACCCACAGCAGTTGCGCCTTCAGGTACTTCTTTGGTCACAACCGCATTAGAGCCAACTTTGGCATTTTTATGTACGGTGAATGGGCCTAGAATTTTCGCGCCTGCACCGACTACTACGCCATCTTCCAAAGTTGGATGACGTTTGCCTTTATTCCACGTTGTGCCGCCTAAAGTCACGCCATGATATAAGGTGACATCATCACCAATTTCAGCAGTTTCACCAATCACCACGCCCATGCCATGGTCAATAAAAAAGCGACGACCAATTTTTGCACCGGGATGAATTTCAATTCCTGTAGCAAAACGGCTAAATGACGAGAGTAGACGTGCCGACCCCTTGCAGTCTTTGTTCCATAATTCATGCGCCACACGATGCATAATTAAAGCGTGAATTCCTGGATAAGTGGTTAAGACTTCAAGTGTATTTCGAGCAGCAGGATCGCGCGCGAAGACAGCTTGAATGTCTTCTTTGAGCTGTTTAAGCATTAGTTTGATCCTCGTCCTGTGTTGATGTAGATTTTTTCCATGAACCGTTATTCATTGCTTGTACGCGGCTAAAAATACCGCGAAGTAAATGGTATTCCATACGATCTAATTGTATACGTCCGAAAAGCCGACGCAAGCGCAAAGGCAATAATCGTGGATTTTTTGGATCCATAAATTCAATTTCTGCCAGCATTTTTTCTAAATGTGGATAGAACTGTTGCATTTGTTCATGGTTGACCAAAGGTTCATCCCATTGCATCGCTTCAGAATCTGTCACTTGCATCGTCGCTGCAGGATCGGCAATTTTTCCGACAATATCGATGGCAGCCATACGCATTTCATAGCAAATCACTTGAATGGCTTGAGCAACATTGAGCACACCATATTCTTCATTGACAGGAATCGTCACGTGATAATTCGCCAAAGCCAGCTCTTCATTGGTTAAACCACGATCTTCACGTCCAAAAATAATGGCAACATTTTGCCCATGCTGTGCCACAGCATTTAACGACTTTTCTGCCGCAGGGCGTGCATCTAAGAGTGGCCAAGGAATAGTACGACTACGTGCACTGGTGCCAAAGACCAAATGGCAGTCGGCAATTGCATCTTCGAGCTGTTCAACCACTTCAATCTGTTCAATTAAATCGGTTGCACCTGCCGCCAAAGTATCAATATCTGGATGCGGATAGGTTTTTGGATCAACCAAAACCAATTTACATAGCCCCATGGTTTTCATGGCGCGTAAGGCGCTACCGATGTTGGCAGGCAGGGTGGTATTCACCATGACAATACGCACGTGGGAGAGGTGTGCGGCAACAGCTGCATTGTCGGTTTGACTCATAACAAATCCAGATGGGTTAAATTTTTAATTAAGAATATTGATCAACTTCGGTATGGTATAAATCCATAGCATCATCCATGCTCATATCAGCAGGTGGTGGAGCAATCGATGCAGGTTTCGCCACATCGACAGCTTTCGCGGCTTTGGATTTCACTTGATATTCGATATGCAGGCTTTCTTTACCAAAATAGTCACGCAATTTGACCAAGGCTTCATCTAAGGGTGCGATTTTCCACTGAATGCCCAAATGTAATTCTGCAGTGGCATAAGCATAGTCAAGGTGCAATAAAACAGGAATATGCGTGCATAAATCCACATTACAATAAGGCAGCAACATATTTTGTAAGTCTTGACTCAAGGTCTTGCTTAAATGTTCTGCATGCAAGTGAATTTGAATACTATTGGCGCGTTTTTGACGAATTTCATTCAAGCTAAACGCTTTGGTTAAGCGTCCCATTGGGCGGTCAAAACCTTCACGTTCGTAAATTTCGCCTTCAATCACCACCACTTTTTCAGTTTGTACAATATCTTTAAAGCGTTGGAAGCGCTCATGGTTGGCAGATACTTCAATACGTGCCGTACCATCATCTAAAGTGACCACCATCCGATTTGGGAAGTTGGCGACATCCACCACCAAGCCTGCAAAGACGGTGGTCACGCCACGACGGGTTGGCGTCAGTTCATTAATTTTACTTGGAATAAAGGCTTTTAATTCATTGCGATAGACATCAATCGGGTGACCAGTGAGGTAAAGTCCAAGTGTGTCTTTTTCACCTTTAAGTCGGACTTCATCTGACCATGGTTTTACAGGTTTGGCAGGCTTACGTTGTACTTCTTCAACTTCACCAAATAAATCCATGATGCCTGTTTCACGGTTGGAACGTGCTTGTTCCGCCGCTTGTACCGCTTCTGGCAATTGTGCCATTAAACTTGAGCGTTCGATGCCTAAACAGTCTAATGCACCCGCACGAATTAAGGCTTCAAGGGTTCGTTTGTTGATTTTTTTCAAATCAATACGATGACAGAAGTCAAATAAATCGCGGTATGGGCCTTCTTTTTGGCGAGAATCAATCACCGATTGCATGGCTTGTTCGCCCACGCCTTTAATTGCGCCAAGTCCGTAGACAATGGTGCGTTCATCGCTGGCGTGGAAATGATACAAAGACATATTTACCGAAGGTGGTAAAACTTCCAGACCATTGTGGCGACAGTCATCAATCAGGAACACCACGTTATCGGTGTTTTGCATTTCCGACGACATTACCGCAGCCAAGAATTCGGCAGGGTAATGTGCTTTCAGCCATGCCGTCTGATAGGCAACGAGGGCATAAGCAGCCGCGTGGGATTTGTTAAAACCGTAGCCTGCGAACTTTTCCATATAGTCGAAAATATGGTTGGCTGTGGCGGCATCAATGTCTTTTTTCGCAGCACCTTCAATAAAGATTTGGCGCTGTTTCACCATTTCTTCAGGTTTTTTCTTACCCATAGCACGACGTAGTAAGTCCGCACCACCGAGGGTATAGCCTGCACAATACTGTGCCGCCTGCATTACCTGTTCCTGATAAACCATAATGCCGTAGGTTGGTTCAAGCACACCTTCTAGCAAAGGATGCAGATACTCAAACTCGCCACCGTGCATACGGTGAATAAAGTCTGGAATGAGATCCATCGGGCCAGGACGATACAAGGACACGAAGGCAATAATTTCCTCAAATTTGCTTGGGCGTGCTTCTTTCAGCATCTTTTTCATGCCCACGGATTCAAACTGGAATACCGCTGTGGTGTTGGCATTGGCAAAGACTAAATAGGCATCTTTATCGTCCAATGGAATATGGGCAATATCTAGCGGTGTATCGGCTTGGATGCGTTTATTGATATTTTGTACTGCATCTTCAATAACCGTCAGGTTACGTAAACCCAAGAAGTCAAATTTGACCAAACCTGCCGATTCAACATCGTCTTTATCGTATTGTGCAACACGGGCGGTTCCATCAGCATCGCACATAACCGCAGAAAAGTCGGTGATTTTGGTTGGTGCAATGACCACACCACCTGCGTGTTTGCCTGTGTTGCGGGTAATGCCTTCAAGTTTTAAAGCCATTTCCCAAATTTCTGAAGCATCGTCATAGTCTGGGTTAGATGGATTGGTCACCACATCTTTCAGCTGTGGTTCGGCTTCAATTGATTCTTTCAAACTAAGCCCTAAAGGTTTAGTTGGAATCAGTTTAGAAATACGGTCTGCCAAACCATAAGACTTGCCCAAAACCCGTGCGACATCTCGAATCGCACCTTTGGCGGCCATAGTACCGAAAGTGGCAATTTGTGATACCGCATCACGTCCATAAGTGCGTGCCACATAATCAATGACTTTATCGCGTCCTGCAATACAGAAATCGACGTCAAAGTCGGGCATGGATACACGTTCTGGGTTTAAGAAACGTTCAAAGAGTAGTTCATAACGCAATGGGTCTAAGTCGGTAATTTTTAAGCTATAAGCGACCAATGAGCCTGCGCCTGAACCACGACCCGGCCCAACAGGTACGCCATTATTTTTAGACCATTGAATAAAGTCCATGACGATGAGGAAGTAACCCGGGAAGCCCATCGAGTTAATAATATTAATTTCGTATTCAATTCGTTCATCATAAGGTTTGCGAATTTCTGCCCAGTCTTCATCGCGCTGTGTGACAGGATAGAGCACATTTAGACGTTCTTCTAAACCTTGTTTGGATAGGTGCGCGAAGTAGGTATCAATGGTGTGTCCGTCTGGAATTGGATAATCTGGAAGGAAATATTTACCCAATTGCAGCGTGACGTTACAGCGTTTGGCAATGTGATAGCTGTTTTCAATAGCACTTGGAATGTCGGAAAATAATTCCGTCATTTCTGCAGTAGTTTTAAAATATTGCTCAGGACTATACGTTTTAGGACGACGGTTATCCCCTAAAACATAACCATCGGCAATACAAACTCGCGCTTCGTGCGCTTCATAATCTTCACGGCGGACAAAGTGCACATCATTATGTGCCACCACGCCAATATTATATTTTTTAGCTAATTTAACCGCTTCGGCAATAAAAGCATCTTCATCGGGACGATCTGTACGGGTCAGCGCCAAATAGACCCGATTACCAAATTTTTCTATCCATTCTTCTAGCAACGGTTCGGCTTTTTGTGGATTGGACGTGATCAGCATTTTGCCGACATCACTTTGAATGCCGAGTAACAGAATCAGATCATCGGCTTGTTCTAAAATCCATGCTTTATTGACGCAAGGGATATTGAGTTGCTGACCTTCAATATAGCCACGCGACACCAGTTCGGTCAGATTGCGCCAGCCGTGATTGTTCATCGACAATAGCGTCACACGATGATCGGCATCATTTAAACGCAGCACTGAACCTAAAATCGGTTTGATGCCTTGCCCCAAACATTTGCCATAAAACTTTACGGCAGCGTGCAGGTTAGAGAGATCGGTCAATGCCAAAGCAGGCATTTCTTCATTGACTGCAGCTTTAATCAAGTCAGGTACGCGTACAATCGACTCGGTAATCGAAAATTCTGTATGTATACCTAAATGAACAAAGCGCATGAATCAGTCCCTTAAAAAATCACGGGTTAGTTTAGCATGCTCTGCTCAAGACAAAACATGCTGCAAAGTTTTTCCTACGGTTTTCGATGATCTTGACCGTATATCAAAATTTCAGTTTTTTGGATGTTGATATGGCGTGAATCACGTATGCATGGAGAAGGAGTGTGGTTTTAACCCCTTACACACTCATACGAGTAGCAAGGAGTTAAATGGTGAATCTATTTCTGATGTGTAGATGAAAGATTTATCTGAGTTTAGATAACCAATCGCCTAAACTTTGCACCAATTGCACTAAAATTAATAAGACCACCACGGTTAGCATCACGACACTACTATCAAAGCGTTGATAACCATAAGAAATAGCAAGGTCACCAATGCCGCCTGCACCGACTGCGCCTGCCATAGCAGTTGCGCCAATTAAGCTAATGGTGGCTGTGGTTAGGTTCAAAATGAGTGAGCTACGTGCTTCAGGTAAAATAAATTTGAAGATAATCTGTAAGGGTGTAGCACCCATTGCCTGTGCAGATTCGACAATCCCTTCATTGACTTCAAGCAGTGAAGTTTCTACCAAACGACCAATATACGGGCCGACATAAATGGTCAGTGGAACAATGGCTGCCCAAGTTCCGATGGATGTACCCACTAACAATTTAGTCAGCGGAATCACCGCAATCAATAAAATAATAAAGGGTAGGGAGCGCAGTGCGTTTACAATCGGGTTAAGCCCGTGATAAATCACACGGTTTGGCAAAATACCTGTCGGACGAGTCACTACAAGGGTAATGCCCTGAATAAAGCCCCAGATACAACCAAACAACATGGCAAAGAACACCATGTGAAAGGTTTCTTGTAAGGCTGTAACAAACTGGTCAATAGATAAAGAGCTTTTCCAGAAAGGCGCAGTTACTGAGGTCAGCCACTGTACAATTAAATCTCTCATGCTTGTACTCCTGACTGTTCAACTTCAACACCATTGGCTTGCAGAAATTCAAGTGCTTGTTGAATGACGCTTGCATCACCGAGCAATTGTATAAACATTTGCCCAATCACAGCGCCATCAATTTCGGTCATATTGGCAAATAAAATATTCAGGCTGATATCAAACTGTTTAATGACGGCTTGAATTACGGTTTCCTGAGCTGATTTACCTAAAAACTTCAGACAATAAATGCTGTGCTGATTTTGATTTTCCAGATTATTCAAAATATTGATAGGCAATTGCTGCTGCAACACGGTTTGAATAAAGCTTTTGGTGGTCGGATGTTGCGGTTGACTAAATATTTCTAGGGTTGAACCTGTTTCAATGACTTTGCCTTGTTCCATCACCGCCACATAATCACAAACCGATTCAATCACATCCATTTCATGTGTGACCATTACAATGGTAATGCCTTGTTCGCGGTTAATTTTTTTCAGTAATTCCAGCACAGATTTGGTGGTTTGTGGATCAAGTGCTGAAGTTGCTTCATCGCAGAGTAAAATTTTAGGATGATTGGCTAGCGCACGCGCAATACCGACACGTTGTTTTTGTCCGCCTGAAAGTTCATCAGGGTAGGCGTCTTTTTTATGTTTTAAATCAATAAACTCAAGTAATTCATTTAAACGCTTTTCGCGTTCGGCTTTGTTCCAGCCTAACAGTTTCATCGGCATTTCAATATTGGCAGCCACAGTTTTGGTCTGCAATAAATTGAAGTGCTGAAAAATCATTCCAATATGGGCACGTTCTTGACGTAATTCGCGGGCATTGAGTGCAGTAAAATCTTTTTGATGAATGATGACTTGCCCAGCATTTGGACGCTCCAACAAATTGATCAAGCGGATTAACGTACTTTTACCTGCACCACTATAGCCAATAATGCCAAAAATACTGCCTGTTGGAATTTGTAGGTTAATTTGATCCAACGCACGCAGTGTTTGACCTTTGAGCTGATAGTGCTTTGAAATGTTTTTAAATTCAATCATATCGTCAAGAAATGTCCATAAATGAAAAAACAGGCAAAGTTCGCTTTGCCTGTTTTGTTTAACGCATTATATTACTATTTTGCTGCTTCAGTGAAATAGCTGACAGGTTTATTTACCGCAACTTTTGTTCCGCCAAAGTGCTGATCAATATATTGCTTCACCGCTTCGGTATGATACAACGCAGCTACTTTTTGCAAGATTGGGTCATTTTGACGATCTGCAGCAGTCGCGAGAATGTTGACATTCATTTTTGTGCTCTGGTCAATTGGCTCGTAATAAATTGAATCTTTAAGTACGTTCAAACCACCTTCCATTGCAAGAGTGTTGCCCAAAACAATTGCATCGACTTCATCTTTTACACGTACAGCCGTTGCCATTTGAATCGGTTTGATTTGAATTTGCTTCGCATTTTCTACGATGTCTGCAGGCGTGCCTTGAACATTGTCAAAACCATCTTTCAGTTTAACCAAACCAGCGGATTGAAGTAATAACAGTGCACGTGATTCATTGGCACCATCATTTGGAATAGCAATGGTTGCACCTGTTTTGAACTCATCCAACTTTTTCACTTTGCTTGAGTAAATACCCATTGGCTCTAAGTAAGTTGTCGCTACTGGTGCAATTTGATCTTTATTGTTGGCATTAAATGCCACCATATAGGCATAAGATTGGAATGCGTTAAGATCAATTTCTTTATTTGCTACCGCCGTGTTCATTGACACGTAATCGGTGAAGTTTTTCACTTCAAGTTGAATACCTGCTGCTTTGGTTTCAGGTAAGTCGGCAATAAAACGCCAAATATCTGCATCTGAACCAGTCGATGCCATAGTGACAGTGTGTAGAGCAGAAGAATCTTTTTGTGCCGCGTCAGTCGCAGGCGCTTCTTGTTTGCCACAGCCAGCCAAGCCAACTGAAAGACCAAGTACAAGACCAAGGAGCTTTTTCATGAATATATCCCGAGCAAGTTTAAGCCGTGCCTAAAGTTGCCAATGATTGAGAAGAATCAAATCAGCACGATGGATGGAATCGCATGATGATTTTGTATGTTTCTCAAATATGTTGTAGGTATTGTTTGAGTACTGAAAAAGTCAGCCCACAGCTCAATCAATAATTTTGAGATGGATGGGCAATTCACTTTTTCAAAAGATGCACCATCATAACAATAAAAAATAATTCTATATAGTGCTGTGTATGTTATGCATATCACTGTTTTTACAACAGAAAGCGAATAAGTCAAAATAAGTTCTTATAAATAAATATATTCTGTAAAGATTAAGGATTTGAACAAGTGTTTAAATATTTAGGTGCTTTAAAATTTATTCTGCAATCGATAGTAAAAAACGAGATATGAAATTGTCGGTATGAAATCGGCTTAGTTACAAGAATCAGAACATGGCTGTAAATACATAAAAGAAGTTATGAATGATTTTTCCAACGATAATATATCGCCCATATATAAGGCAAACAGAGTAACAATGAACCTATCCCTATAAAAACATAAGCCAAATATATTAATCCTGCAAAAATAAAAAGTATTTGCAATGTAAACTCAACGAATATTGAAATTAAAAATTCTTTGAAGCTTTTTATTTTTTGCATGTTTATTGATCTAAAGTATTTTATAAACGTAGATCATCACAATGTACATGGGTTACAACCTGATAAACAAAAAGCTCGTACAGTGACGAGCTTTTTTATGGACTTAAATTTTTAGGCTAAACTAAAAATTTTAAGCATTTTCACGAGCAATGGCACGATAGCCAATATCTTTACGATATTGCACACCATCAAAGGTAACTTTTTCGCACAGTTCAAGGGCTTTAGCTTGCGCTTCGCCAATGGTATTACCGAGCGCAGTTACACACAGTACACGACCACCATTGGTCACAATCTCACCATCGGCATTGCTTGCTGTACCTGCGTGGAATACTTTCGCATCTGCCATTTGTGTTTCTAAACCAGAAATCACATCACCTTTGCCTGAAGTTTCAGGGTAACCCGCAGTCGCCAATACAATCCCGACAGTTTTGCGTTCATCCCAGTCTGCTTCGGCAGGTAAGTTGCCAGCAATACCTGCTTCAACCAAATCTACCAAAGATGACTTTAAGCGCATCATAATTGGTTGTGTTTCTGGGTCACCAAAACGGCAGTTAAACTCGATCACTTTTGGTTGACCTTTGTCGTCAATCATTAAGCCTGCGTATAAGAAACCTGTATAAACATGACCGTCTTTTTTCATACCTTCAACAGTAGGACGCATCACTTCATTCATGGTTTTTTCAAATACGTCTGCAGTCACGACAGGGGCAGGAGAGTATGCACCCATACCACCAGTATTTGGACCTTGGTCGCCTTCAAAAATACGCTTGTGGTCTTGTGAAGTTGCCATAGGAAGGATGTTGTCGCCATCAATCATACAAATGAAAGAAGCTTCTTCACCTGCAAGGAATTCTTCAATGACTACACGTGAACCTGCATCACCAAATTTGTTGCCTGCTAGCATGTCATCAATTGCATCAAATGCTTCTTGATTGGTCATCGCCACGATCACGCCTTTACCTGCAGCAAGACCGTCCGCCTTGATGACAATTGGCGCACCATTTTGTTCTACATAAGCTTTGGCAGCATCTACTTCAGTGAATACGTCATAGAATGCAGTTGGAATGTTATGACGTTTTAGGAAGTGTTTAGCAAAGGCTTTTGAACCTTCAAGCTGTGCCGCAAACTGGGTTGGACCCCAAATTTTTAAGCCTGCTTCACGGCAAGCGTCTACTACACCATTCACCAATGGCGCTTCAGGGCCAACAATAATTAAATCGACTGCATTATTTTTGGCAAATTCGATAATGGCAGGGTTATTTTGAATGTCTAACGCCACATTTTCGCATTTGTTTTCAGTTGCAGTTCCTGCGTTGCCTGGTGCAACAAAGACTTTAGCAACTTTTTCATCTTGTGCGATTTTCCATGCCAATGCATGTTCACGACCGCCACTACCTAAAACTAAAATGTTCATTTATTAAAATCCTTAAAAATTAATCCCCCTTGTATAAGGGGAACTCCCATCGTTCTACAATAATATAGAAAACCCTCCTTTATAAATAAAGGAGGGCTAGGGAGGATCGTCTAAAAATTAGTGACGGAAATGACGCATACCTGTGAATACCATTGCGATACCAGCTTCATCTGCTGCTGCAATAGTTTCTTCGTCACGCATTGAACCACCTGGTTGAATGATGCATTTGATACCCGCTTTAGCAGCGTTATCAATACCATCACGGAATGGGAAGAACGCATCAGATGCCATAACAGCA
This sequence comes from Acinetobacter towneri, assembly GCF_017498585.1. Classification (NCBI taxonomy): domain Bacteria; kingdom Pseudomonadati; phylum Pseudomonadota; class Gammaproteobacteria; order Moraxellales; family Moraxellaceae; genus Acinetobacter; species Acinetobacter towneri. Next base: position 2,037,699 of record NZ_CP071766.1, on the reverse strand, counting down.
CCTTCAACCACTAAACCTGCATGTTCAGCTTTGATCACAGCAATACGTGCAGAGTTTACACGGCTCATTTGACCTGCACCTACACCAATCGTTTGACGGTTTTTCGCATAAACAATTGCATTTGATTTCACGTATTTTGCAACTTTCCAAGCAAAGATCATGTCATCAATTTCTTGTTCAGTTGGCGCACGTTTGGTCACGACTTTTAAGTCATCTTTAGTGATCATGCCCAAGTCTTGGTCTTGAACCAATAAACCGCCGTTGACACGTTTGTAATCCATTTGTGGAGCGCGTGCATCAATCGCAGGAAGTTCGCCACATACCAGTACACGTACGTTTTTCTTCGCGCCAGTCACTTCAAGTACGCCATCTGCAATGCTAGGCGCAATGATTACTTCAACGAATTGACGGTCTACAATCGCTTGTGCAGTGGCAACGTCTAACTCACGGTTAAACGCAATGATGCCACCAAATGCAGATTCAGGGTCAGTTGCATAAGCAAGGTCATAAGCCGCTTGAATACCGTCTAAAGATACAGCAACACCACATGGGTTCGCGTGTTTTACGATCACACAAGCAGGTTTTGCAAATGATTTCACACATTCAAGTGCGGCATCAGTATCTGCAATGTTGTTATAAGATAATTCTTTACCTTGAAGCTGTTTCGCTGTAGAAACAGAAGCTTCAGTTGCAGCAGGGTCTACATAGAACGCTGCAGATTGATGCGGGTTTTCGCCGTAACGTAAATCTTGCGCTTTGTTCAATTGTGTATTGAATGTACGTGCAAATTGGTCAGCAGTACCTTCTTCTTTACCTACACGTGCACCTAAGTAAGAGGCGATCATGCCGTCATATTGTGCAGTGTGTTCAAATGCTTTCACTGCCAAATCAAAACGAGTTTCGTAAGACAATGCACCGTTGCTTTTCATTTCTGCAATAACAGTCGCATAGTCAGAAGCATTTACTACAATACCTACAGAAGCATGGTTTTTCGCTGCAGCGCGAACCATAGTAGGGCCACCAATGTCGATGTTCTCAATCGCATCTGCAAGTGAACAATTTGGTTTTGCAACAGTCGCAGCAAATGGATAAAGGTTAACAACAACCAAGTCGATGGCATCAATATTGTGTTCTGCCATGACTGCTTCGTCTAGACCACGACGAGCCAAGATACCGCCATGAATTTTTGGGTGTAACGTTTTTACACGACCATCCATCATTTCAGGGAAACCAGTATGCTCTGATACTTCTACGACAGCAATATTGTTGTCTTTAAGCAACTTATAAGTACCGCCAGTAGATAAAATTTCTACCCCAAGAGCAGCAAGGTCTTGTGCAAATTCAACAATACCTGTTTTGTCAGAAACAGAGATTAAAGCGCGTTTAATAGTCATGATCTTCGTCACAGTTTTCAATTACAGATTAAAACAAACTAGCAAAATGCAGGTAAAAAAAATGCCTGCGGAGGTCGCAAGCATTTTATCACTTATTCACTCATTAAACCGTGAGCTTTTAACTTTTTACGTAAAGTACCACGGTTTAGTCCAAGAATTTCAGCAGCGCGTGTTTGGTTACCGCGAGTGTATTCAAGAACAACAGATAAAAGAGGTTTCTCCATTTCTGCTAACACCATGTCATACACTTGTGAAGGTTGTTCACCTTGTAGTTGTGCAAAATAATGGCGAACTGCGCGATCTACGTGAATACGTAAAGCAACATCAGATTGTGCAGTAAAAATAGGAGATTTGCTATTCATGCGAATTAATCCGAAAATCAGATATCACTGGGATAAAGTGATATATCAATGTGGTCTATAAATTAAATGAACTCCGTTTTAGATCCTAAAACGGGAAGTTCTAAAACTGGAACATTTAGCTTGCCACAACTCTAGGCATTGGTCGAAATTTAAGCGTAACAATACATTAATAATTGTTACAGACCAAAATCAAAACAAAAAATCTACTCTGTACGCGATATATAAAAATAAAGCGCATTAGACAGATCTATATTTGTTGTGAATCTTGCGAGGAGTTTGCAGCACAAAGCTTTCGTGGCGCGTATGATACCATTGTATGAGAAAAAGTGAGCAAGAAAACTGCAATTTTTTTAATTTTTTTCGCTATTTTTTCACTATTTTTTTGTGAATTAAGGCTTGATAATTTCTAAAGTATAGGCATCGAAGTCGTTTCGTGATATTGGAACTAAAATGTCAAACTTAAATGGACTGTTTTTAGGAATACGTTGAATGCTCGAAAGACTTTCGACCAAATACTCCTGTGGGGAATAGATGTAAGTCGATAATGTTTGTTGTTTTTCTTTTAAAGTGACTTTGATATTAGGCAAAGCCAAGCTTTTATCATAGTAATTGATCAGCTCACCCGTAAATTGTGTATTCATACGATCTACACGTTTAACCTTCACGCGATTTGCTGAAATTAAGCTATAGCGTTCTTCTAAACTGCTACAGTTAAAAAATTGACAGACTTGGGTAAACACAGAATTCAGTGCAGGGCTGCTGTTTAAAAACTTTGGGTTAAACCACAAAATTTGGAAGATCAACAAGCCAATCAATAAAAGATTAATAATTCCCCAAAGTAAGTAGTAACCATTGCCATGCTTTTTTTCACTTTCAAGATCAGGCGCAGACAACTTCATGGCAGGAATGTTGCCAATCGGTTCAGTACTGAAATAATTGAGGTTATTCAGATAGGTTTTCAGATCAATATTGGAATGTTCAACTTTACGCTGAAAAATATCTAAAATATGTTGCGGTTGCGCAAGTTCAGCAGTTGCCTGCATAAAACTGCGGTTTTGAATGTGATGTAATTGTGATGTGACTGAGTTTTTATTTTGAGGAAAGGCAAATACCAAATGCGAAAGAGCATTAAAGGTATTGTCGCATTTAGGACAACAAACCATCCCTTGCGCAACGGTCAGCTGCGCAACGGATACTTTATAAACAGTTTGGCATTCAGGGCACTTGGTTTGCTTGTCACTCATAACTCAAAAATTACAGTTAGTGGGGATGGCGTTTCCCAGAAATTCGACACCAGTTTTCTTCACGTTTTTCGACTTGTACTATATCAAAAAATTCAGAATAAACACTAGAAACTTCAGCAACTTGCTCTTCAATTACACCTGCAAGTGCGAACTCGCCCTCAGATTTAATTAAAGTTGCAAACTCTGGCGCAAGCATCATCAATGGGCCTGCCAAAATATTGGCAACTAAAATGTCTGCTTTTTCATTACCGATGGTTTCATTGAACTCTTCTGGAAGTCCCACATATAAGTTTTTAAGTACACCGTTGAGTTCTGCATTTTGTTTGGTCGCTAAAACTGCTTGCGGGTCAATATCAGTCGCATAGACTTTTTTTGCACCGAGCAACAAAGCCGCTACTCCTAAAATACCTGAACCACAACCGTAGTCGATCACGACTTTATCTTTTACATTGGTTTTACCTAACCATTGCAGGCACAGGAACGTACTGGCATGGTTACCTGTACCAAAAGCCAAACCTGGGTCAAGTTTAATATTGACTGCATCTGCCTCAGGTGGTTCTAACCATTCAGGTATAATCCAGAATTTCTCTGCAATCTGGATTGGCTCGTAGTAATCCATCCATGAGCGTTCCCAAACCTGATCTTCCAAAAATTCACTGCGTAAAGGGGCATCTGGCATTTGCGCACGAATAAAGGTTTCTAAGGCTGCAACATCAATTTCTTCACCTTCGTCTTGTGCATAAATACCTGTCACAATGACTTTGTTCCAAAGTGGTGTTTCACCTGGCAGTGGCTCAAGTAAGTCCTGATTTTCCGCATCATCTAAGGTTACGCTGACTGCACCCAATGAACTGAGCAGGGTTTCAGTAAAATCGACTTGCGCTTGATCAACAGTAATATGTATTTGTAACCACTTCACGGAGATAACCTAAAATTTAATGCGAAAGCGCTATTGTAACTGAACTGGTGCAGACGCTGTTATTTTTTATTCGGATTGCGAAAGGGAAAACTCTATACGATTGGAAGTTTCAAATTCGCTTTATGCTTATAGTCGAATAATGTGACAAAAATATAACTCTAAAAAATATAAGTTAAGAATTTGTTTGAACCATCATCGCTCAATCATCCCCAAAACAGTCAAATTGCTGGATTGGGGATGATTGAGAGACTTGTTTAGGATGCAGATTGCTCCGATGCAGGTGTCGGCACAAATTTATTTAGTAATGTGCCTAAAATTGCGGCAAAAATATACATGAAAATAGAATAAACCGCAGCAGGCATGGCAATGGTTGAGCTTGACATAACGGTTAGGGCGATAGTCATTGCAAGGGTACTGTTGTGAATGCCAATTTCAAAGGCGCAGGCTCGGGCTTGTTGGCTATTTACGCCAAAGAAACGCGGGACAAAATAACCAATCAATAAACTGCAGGCACAGAACAGGGCAGTGGCAAGTCCTACATCTGCCAAATAAAGCATGATGTTGTTTCGCTCTTTGGCAATTGCGCCAATAATAATCACAATTAGAAAAACCACAGCAAAAATACGCACAGGTTTGTTTAAGCGGTCTGCCGTTTGAGGGCTAAAATGGCGTACTAACATCCCTAAAGTGACAGGGATAATAATAATTAAAAACACCTGCAATACTTTGGCAAATTGTAAGCCAACTTGTTGCCCATCCTGCATAAAATGCTGAATGGCAAAGTTGACAATCAGTGGTAAGGTAAATGCTGCAATCACGGAATTGACGGCAGTAAGGGTGATGTTTAGGGCAATATCGCCCTTATATAAGTAGCTAAACAAGTTGGCTGTTGGCCCGCCAGGAGATGCTGCCAGTAGCATGAGTCCGACTGCAAGCAATGGTGGTAAATTCAGCAGTTTACAAATAAAAAATGCAATTGCTGTCAGGACGACCAATTGACAAAATAAAGCAATAAACACTGCTTTGGGGTGTTTGCTCACCCGTTTAAAGTCGTTAGGAGTGAGTTCTAAGCCAAGTCCAGCCATGACCACGGCCAAAGCCAGCGGCAAAAATATTGTGATTAATCCTGAATCCATAAACACTCCTTTGTTTTTACATCTATAATGATCTATTTAATATCTAACTATTTGTTTAATCTGTGGTTAATTGAATATTACTCACATCTTAAATTGTATTTTTATTGTGGTTTAAACTCTGCTCCTGTTTGTTTTGAAGGGCAAGTTTGGCAGATTGTCTAGCTAACATACTCCCTAAAATAAAGCTGAACATATACATAAAAATGGTGTAAATCGCAGAAGGAATGGCAATTTCAGTGCTTTGCAAAACCGATAGCGCAACGGTTAAAGAAACAGCAGTGTTATGAATGCCAATTTCAAAACAACAAGAGCGTGCTTGTTGATCAGGCACACCCGCCAAATACGGCACAAGATAACCAATAAGTAAACTTAAAAAGCAAAAAAGCGCTGTGGCGATACCAATCGCACTGAAATAGTCAAAGACATTGGCGCGTTCGCGGAAAAGCGCATAAAAGAATAAAGCGAAAATGAAATAAATGGACATCAAACGCATAGGTTTGCCCAACTGTAATGCAATTTGTGGCATCGCATTACGCACCGCCATTCCTACACATACAGGCACAATAATCAGTAAAAAAACCTGTGCCATTTTTTCAATAGGCATGCCAATTTGTTGTTGATCGGTCATAAAATATAGAAAAGACAAATTAACAATAAAAGGCAGGGTAAAGGTTGCCATCACAGAGTTCATTGCGGTTAGGGTAATATTTAGGGCAACGTCACCTTTATAGACATAGCTAAATAAGTTCGCAGTAGGCCCCCCTGGTGAGGCAGCAAGCAGCATTAAGCCAATTGCCAATAGCGGTGGCAATTCTAAAAATAAACAAATTGAAAATGCTAAAACAGGCAAAATGACCAATTGTGAAAAAAGCGTTAAAAAAATGACTTTAGGAAATTGATTGACCCGAATAAAGTCTTTAGGCGTGAGTTGTAAGCCTAAGCCCATCATCATCACAGCCAAGGTCAGTGGTAGAAAAAAGGTAAAAAAGCCTGAATCCATAGCACATCCTTTATTTTTTTCTTATGGGTATAATTTTCCCTCTCTTTGCAGTGTAATTGTTTTTTGAGCTTGTGCAATAAACAAAGCAGTCACTTCTTATAAATGACTGCTTTGGTGTTATTTTCATGCTTTCAGTTTGAATGAATACCCGATCTGTTCATGAAAATATAGATTAAGTGATTGATCACATTGCAGCAGGGCGTGGTGGCGTAAAGCCTAAGGCACATTTGCCTTTTAACTCAGTACCATTGACTGTAATGACGGTGCTTTGCGCATCTGCCATACAAGAACGGTATAATTCAGGCTCATTGCCTTGTAATTGCACTGCTTTAGATGAACTAAAGAATTGTGGTTCACAGGTACCATTCCAGATAATCCCACGATAAGCAAAGCTTACAGGTGCGCCCTGAGTTTTACCTTTACAGACTTGCTGGAATTTTTGCGCGTTATAGACGGTTTCTACTTTATCATTTGCCTGCACTGCAAATGGACTGAAAAATAAGCCACAAAGCATAGAGGACAGCAAAATTTTCTTATTCATGATGTTTCCCTTTGTTTCTCATATCTGTGTTATTAGGATAAAAAATAGACAAATTAAAACAACGGTGATCTGGTTAATTTTTAGGTCTAAATGTTTTTATGTACAGTAAAAATGCAAATTTGGATTACAAAATATTAATTTTGTAGCGCGGTTAAGCCAATAAAATCGACTGAATCTGTCAACTTATGCCACAAGTTTTGCTATAATATTCCGTCTTTATTTTTTATCTCTCATTGACCATTATGCACTATCCTAAAGTTTACGATGTCATTGTTATTGGTGGCGGTCACGCAGGCACCGAAGCGGCGCTTGCAGCAGCACGTATGGGTCGTCAAACCTTACTCTTAACTCATAACATTGAGACTTTAGGGCAGATGAGCTGTAACCCTGCAATTGGCGGGATTGGTAAGTCGCATTTGGTACGTGAGATTGATGCCTTAGGCGGTGCAATGGCATTGGCTGCCGATAAAAGCGGGATTCAATTCCGTATTTTAAACTCGCGTAAAGGTGCTGCGGTTCGTGCAACACGTGCGCAGGCAGACCGTGTTCGTTTTAAAGCTGCGATTCGTGCCACTTTAGAAAACCAAGCCAATTTAGATATTTTCCAACAAGCAGCCGATGACCTGATTGTAGAAGGCGATACTGTAAAAGGTGTAGTCACTCAAATGGGGATTCGTTTTGATGCGAAAACCGTGGTATTGACCACAGGTACATTCTTGGGTGGTGTGATTCACATCGGTTTAGAAAAATCGAGCGGTGGTCGTGCAGGCGATCCTCCATCAATTGCTTTGGCGGCACGTTTACGTGAATTAAATTTGCCTGTAGGGCGTTTAAAAACAGGTACGCCACCACGTATTGATGCACGCTCAGTCGATTTTTCGGTCATGATTCCGCAGCCAGGTGATTTCCCATCACCAACCATGTCATTCATGGGTGATGTGTCGATGCACCCTGAACAAGTGAACTGCTATATCACCCATACCAATGAACGTACTCACGAAATTATTCGTGGTGGTTTAGATCGTTCACCGATGTATACAGGTGTGATTGAAGGTGTTGGCCCACGTTACTGCCCATCGATTGAAGATAAAATTCACCGTTTTTCTGATAAAGACTCGCATCAGGTATTTTTGGAGCCTGAAGGTTTAGATACACATGAATTGTATCCAAACGGGATTTCAACCTCTTTACCGTTTGATGTGCAGTTCGAGTTAGTTCGTTCAATTCGTGGTATGGAAAATGCGCATATTTTGCGTCCAGGTTATGCGATTGAATATGATTACTTCAATCCACAAGCCTTAAAATTCACTTTGGAAACCAAAGCCATTAATAACTTGTATTTTGCAGGTCAAATTAATGGTACGACTGGCTATGAAGAAGCGGGTGCGCAAGGTGTGTTAGCTGGTTTGAATGCGGCACGTCGCGCTTGGGATCAGGAACAATGGACACCAAAACGTGACGAAGCTTATATTGGTGTATTGGTTGATGATTTGATCACGCTAGGTACCAAAGAACCGTACCGCATGTTTACCTCACGTGCGGAATACCGTTTGATGTTGCGTGAAGATAATGCCGATCAGCGTTTGACGCCAATTGGTCGTGAGCTTGGTTTGGTGGATGACACTCGTTGGGCAGCTTACTGTGAAAAAATGGAAGCAGTAGAACGTGAAACAGGGCGTTTACAACATTTGTGGGCTGCACCAAACAATCCAATGGGTAAAAAATTTGTTGAAATGACAGGTGCAGATTTATCCAAAGAATGTTCTGCGATTGATCTGTTAAAACGTCCAAATATCAGTTTTGCGCAAATCGCAGAATTAACGGGTTCAGACGTTTCTGCACAAGTGGGCGATCAAATTGAAATTGCAGTGAAATATGCAGGTTATATCAACCGTCAGCATGAAGATGTCGCACAATTAAAACGCTTGGAAGAAACCAAAATCCCTGCCGATTTTGATTATGATGCAGTGTCAGGTTTATCGCGTGAAATCACGCTAAAATTGAAGCATGTTTTGCCTGAAACTTTGGCACAAGCCAGTCGTATTCCAGGTGTGACACCTGCCGCAGTTCAATTGGTGATGATCACCATTCGTAAAAATGCACAGTCACGTAAATCTGCTTAAGGTTTGATGGATTGATGAAGAAGCCCACAATTTAAATTGCGGGCTTTTTTATGCGCCAAAGTAAATCAGATGCTAAGCAAAGAAGAAGTTGCGTATAAGAATAAATCTGATTTCGACTGCATATCTTATGATTTCACAGCTAGATCAGGAGCATTTAAAGTGACACTTATCAACATAGATAGGAGCAAAATATGACTTTAAAAAGCATTCGTTATAGTACAGCTGAACTGGCATGCCCACGCTGAACGATGCCGAGTCAATGTTAACTTTAACTTCAATCACAATAATTAGATTTGAACAAGAACGATAATGCGATTGCCCCAATATATTTGGGGCTTTTTTATTCCTGAGTTTGATGCACCGCATTGGCAACTTCTACAGGTTCAATCTGAATTAGCTTTTTACCAAAACTACGCAACCACCAAACCAATTGTGAGGTAAACGGCACAGTGGCAGTCACCAACACATTACCATTTTCCAGTGTTTCCATAGTTTGATCTTTGCTTAATTGGCTTTCATCGAAGTATATGGCATCAGCTTTTTGCATGGTAAGTTTGAGCTGAATATTTTCAGTAGCTTTACTGAAATCGACTCTAAAACCTAATTCGCCAGATTCAATATAGGCATCAATATCAAAATTAACAGGATGCAAGGCGCGTGAATCTAAAACTTTGGCTGCTTTAAAACGATGCAGGGCAAAGGTTTGAATGTCGGTTTTGTCAAATCGAGTACAGATTAAATAAATCACCGCACCTTTTTGCACCAAAGCCAAAGGATTCAGCACATAAGTTTTTTCTTCGCCTGAATTGCTGCGTGATTGATAAATACATTCTAGTTGTTTGTCTTGGAGCAAGCCTTCATATATCGCCTGTTGTGCATTGCGGTCTACGACTGGTGGAATTAAAGGTTGTGTTGCAGGCACAATTCGCACACGATTAATCCATTGGCGGACATTGTTTTGGGTCGATAGACTGCGTCGTGCCAAATCAAACCATGGGTTCATTTCTTCAATCAAACTTGGCGGCAGCAGATGTTTTAAATGTTCCTCGACCATCATAAACGTTACCGCTTGAGAGCTGGTCATGTGCGGTAAACTTTGAATCGGTGCATCTGAACGCCAGCGCCAACCTTGTGGTACGGTACCATTACTTTCAATTGGAAAGCGCTGAGAAATTTGATTTAAGTCACGTTGAATCGTACGCAAACTAATGTCGATACCTTCACGTTGCAGGACATCGTGTAATTCACGTGTGCCCATCCATTTACCTGTAGAAAGGCGCGATAAAATTTGCCATTGGCGATATAAACTATTCGATGTTTCTTTTTCTTGTATAGACATATTCAATATTTACTAGGTCAATTCATACGGATGAAAACTTGTTCTTCCACACAATAAGAAAACTCGGAATGATTAGCAAGTTTTTTACTGAAAAAGGGCAAAATATAACCGCAGATTTTGCAGTAAATATCACAAAATTTGGACGGGCAAAGTTAATCAAATAATAGAAGTGAATCAGAAACTATGACCTCAAGCCATAATTGGATCAATTAGAAAAGCAAGATTGAATAGTTGTGTTTAAGTGAAAACCTGTCATTGTTTTGTATGGTAGATACAGGTTTATGTAAATAAAAGCGGTCTGAGTGGATGAGTGCTGTAGGTTAATTGGGCAAGGCGATTGAGGTGCTTTATCGCGATGAATTATCAACAGACCTTAGAGTTAGGAGGATGAAACAACCGTGAATTTATCTAGCAGCGATGCGCGAGAAATTTTTTGGTTAGCCCGATATTTAACCCGTATTCAATATGTATGTCAGCAATTTCCATTTAAACAAAATGATGCTGCTTTGACTTATGCACATGCCTTTTGTTTGCCTGCATTTGATGCAGCTTCTTTAAATGAATTGATTTTAAACGAAGAACAGCCTGCTTCATTTGCGATGCAGTTTGAGCAAACACGGACAAAAATTCAAAACTTGGCACAGGTGTTTTCTAAAGCTACTTATGTTGAATTACAGCAATGTATTCAAAATGCGTGCGATAACGCGAGTTATATTTGTGATGTGGTACAAGACTGCGAAGCACTATTAGATGCAGAACCACAGCAGATATATTTATTTTTCCAATTGGGGCAAAAAATTGAACAATTAGACCGACAAATTCGGTTAAAACAATCGACTGAAAAGACTTTGTCGCAATTGGAAATGATTGTGCAATGCCTAAAAGATTTAGGTTGGACGTCGTTTGTAGACGCATGGCAACAGCTGAAACAGCAACCCGATACCATGCATTTTTATCACTTTAGTGATCATATTCAGCACTTACTTTCGGTGGATTAAGCAGAACTTGTCATGTCAAATTAATCGACAACAATATTATTTTAAGCTCTGTGTAGTTAAAAAAATAGTGGAAGCCGAAGCTCCCATTATGTCTTAACTTATTACTGGCTTTGAACAGCTATCAAATTCAATAGCTTTGACTCGTGCAGTACTTTCGGCTCGGTTACTTAGTCGCGTTCAACCGCAAGTGCAACACCCATACCACCGCCTACGCAAAGCGTTGCGATGCCTTTTTTCGCATCACGGCGTTGCATTTCGTGTAGTAACGTCACGAGGATACGGCAACCTGAAGCACCAATCGGGTGACCGAGGGCAATTGCGCCACCATTCACGTTTACTTTATCTAGGTCTAAGCCTAATTCTTTGGCAACACCTAGTGCTTGTGCGGCAAAGGCTTCGTTGGCTTCAATTAAATCGACCTGATCTAAGCTCCAGCCTGCTTTATTTAAGGTTTTCTTAACCGCTTCAACAGGGCCAAGACCCATAATTTCAGGCTCAATACCCGACATTGCATAGGCTTTAATACGTGCTAAAGGTTGTAGGCCTAATGCTGCAGCTTTGTCTGCGCTCATCATTAACACTGCTGCTGCACCATCGTTGATACCAGAAGCATTACCTGCGGTTACGCTGCCATCTTTTTTGAACGCAGGGCGCAATTTATTCAAGCTTTCAAGGGTGGTATTGGCTTTGATGTATTCATCTTCAGCAAATACAATTGGGTCGCCTTTACGCTGTGGAATGCTTACAGCTGCAATTTCATCTTTAAATTTACCAGCCGCTTGTGCTGCAGCCGCGCGTTGTTGTGAAGTCAGTGCCAATTGGTCTTGTTCTTCACGGTTTAAACCAAGCTTTTCTACAATATTTTCTGCAGTAATACCCATGTGATATTGGTTATAAGCATCGGTTAAACCATCAGCCACCATACTGTCGATCAACTGGGCATTCCCCATTTTTTGACCGTTACGCAACTGCATATAATGTGCGCTTTGTGACATTGATTCTTGACCACCAGCAACTACAATTTCTGCTTCATCACACTGAATCGCTTGTGCAGCCAAATGTACGGCACGTAATCCCGAACCACACACCACGTTTAGCGTTGATGCAGGCACTTGTACAGGAATACCTGCAGCAATTGCGGCTTGACGTGCAGGGTTTTGTCCTACACCTGTAGTGAGTACGTTACCCATAATCACCTGATCGACTTGTTCAGGCTGTACTTTAGCACTGTCTAAGACTGCACGAATTGCTGTTTGCCCCAATTGTGGTGCAGATAAAGAAGCGAGACTACCTAAAAAGCTACCAATTGCAGTACGTTTTGCAGCAACAATGACAACATCTTTCATTTTATATCCTTAAATTTTATGTTTACGTTTCTGTGGATGCACATGATATATAGCATGTGCATTGCTGTTGTTATATGACTGATTAAAATAAATTTACCAAAACATAGCGACCTGGTGCTGCTTCTATCATTGGATATTGCGCATTACCTAAGGCGCGGGCAGGGACTTGTTCGCCTGCATACGGTGTGACCCAAGCCTGCCAGCGTAGCCACCAAGATTCAGGATGATACTCTGCACCATCTAGCCATTGCTTGGTATTTTCAAACTTGGCAGAGTTGGTATAGCAGCCGTATTTATTACGACTTGGCGGATTCACAATGCCTGCCAAGTGTCCAGATTCACCAAGTACCAGTGTAGATTCACCGCCTAAGTAATCTGCACCACGGAAGCTTGTATCCCAAAGTGCGATATGATCTTCCTGCGTTGCAATAAAGAAGCTTGGTGTTTTGACACGAGAAAGGTTGAGTCCAACACCGTTTACTTTCACTGCGTTTGGTGAAATCAATTCATTATTCAAATACAAATTACGCAATAAGAAATTATGAATTTTGGCAGGAATATTGGTGCCGTCGCAGTTCCAATACAAAATATCGAAATCTGAAGGCTCTTTGCCTTTTAAATAGTTCTCGATGTAGTAGTTCCAGTACAGGGTATTTTCACGTAACAAACTGAACGTAACTGCCAATTGGCGACCATCAAAATAACCGAATTGATTATTTAAGGTTTCTAAACCATTAATCACAGGTTCATTAATAAATACGCCTAAGCTGCCTGGGTTTTCAAAGTCGATAATGGTTGCCATATACGTGGCAGATTTCACATGACTTTTCAGGCGTTTTGCCACGTAATAAGCCTGCGTTGCAGCAAGTAAAGTACCACCAATACAATAGCCGATACAGTTGGCTTCTTTTTCTCCTGTAATTTCTTCAATAACACGCAAAGCTTCAACCGCACCTGCGGTGATCAGATCAGCGAAAGTGAGTTATTTTTGTTCAGCATTTGGGTTACGCCAAGACATTAAAAAGACCGTATGACCTTGCTGACGTAACCAGTTCACCAATGAGTTTTGTTCGCGTAAATCCAGCACATAATATTTATTAATAAATGGCGGCACGATTAGAATCGGGGTTTGATATACATTTTCTGTCGTTGCTTCATATTGCAACAACTGGAAAATTTCATTTTCAAAGACCACTGCGCCTGGTGTATAGGCTAAATCTTTACCCAAGCTAAAAGAGTCACTATTGACTATGCGAATAGATAAATATTTTCCGCTATTGACCACATCATCATGGAAAATTTGCATACCACGGACAAGGTTTTCGCCTTGTTCGGTAATGGTTTGCTGAATCACTTCAGGGTTAGTCCAAAGAAAATTGCTTGGTGATAAAGCATTAATCATTTGACGGGTAAAAAAGTGAATGCGGTAACGCACTTTGTCTGGAATGCCTTCTACGACATCCACCATATTTTGTACCAGTTGGCTAAACAGCAAATAAGACTGCGATAACAGGTCAAAATTGGGTTGTTCTTGCCATAATGGGCTGTTAAAACGACGATCACCACTTTCAGGTTGAATGAATGGTTCGATGTCTTTTGCCACACTGCGCATCATCACATTTTGGTAGATTTGCATTTGACCTTGCCACCAGCTCCATTGCATTTCCATCAAGCGTGCTGGATTTTTAGACAAAGCTTCAAAGAACATAGACATATCTTCTTTGTTGAGCTGTGTTAAGGCGTCATTAATAGGGCTTTGCCCATAATAAAATTCTTGTAGTTTTTTCCAGATATCATCGTGGCTAGAGAAAAATTGTAATATATTTTCTTTGAATTGAAATGAGTTCTGTTTCATTTCATCGCTCCATAGCACATGGCTTTTAGCAATCAAATTGAGTGCAAGGCTGAAACTAAAACGGGGAAATTTTCACACTTCCCCGTAACATTCGTCCTGATAACGCATGGTTTTCAGAGCAGTGTTTATTTATTATTTGGCATTGAATCGCTGACTAACTTTTCAAATTCTGCTTTGACTTCTGAAGTCAGTGTTGCTAATTTTTTGCCATCTTCAATCATTTGCTGACTGAGTTTGTTTATAGTTTCTAATTGCTTGGTGGTGCAGTTCACCATGCTTTGCATGTCTTTCACTTCGCTATTGGCAAACATTTGTGCTAAACCAATGTTGGCATAGTTGCGTGCTGCTTCTAATTGTAGGTTGGTTAAGTTAGCAAAATTTTTTGCAACTATACTGTTGAATTTGGTGTACGGTTCAAACACGTTTTTGTATTGAGCATTCATGTTTGAAAATAAGTCGCCGTATAGCATGGGTGTCACTCCAGTAAATAAACTTGTAGATTAAAATGAGGTGTTACACGCTTAGTGCATGTATAAGCCGCCGTTGATTGATAAGGTTTCGCCTGTTACGTATGCAGCATGATCACTCACTAAATACATAACTGCTGCCGCAATTTCGGTAGGGGCGGCAAGACGTTGCAGAGGAATTTGTGCTTCAATGCTTTTAATTACTTCTTCGCGCATGGCTGTGACCATCGGGGTTGCGGTATAACCTGGTGCAACGACGTTCACGCAGATATTTGAACGTGCGCCTTCTTGCGCCAAAGCTTTGCTAAAGCCGATGATGCCTGCCTTAGTTGCAGAGTAGTTGGCTTGACCAAATTGACCTTTTAAACCGTTGACTGAGCTGATATTGACAATACGTCCCGACTTTTGTTCTAACATTTTGTTAAACACGGGCTGAGTCACTGTGAACAATGTTTTTAAGTTGGTATCAATGACTTGTGACCACTGTTCATAGCTCATCTTTTTAAAAGTTGCATCACGGGTGATGCCTGCATTATTGACCAGCACATCGACACGACCTTCAGCAGCAATTGCTTCTTGAATAGCTGCTGTTACCGCTTCGTGGTTATTTAAATCCGTTAAGACAAAGCGTACATCGCTGTCTTGAAATCCTTCACTTTGAAGCCATTGTTTTTCGCGGTCTTCTTCACGTGGTACAACCGTTGCGATAATTTTATAGCCTGCTGTAACCAGTTGACGGCAAATCTCACTGCCAATACCACCTAATGCACCCGTCACTAAAGCTACTTTTTGTTCAGACATGTTGTTTTCCTAAGCAGAATAAGGTTATAAAAAATAAGAAGTTTTTCCTCTTTATTCTTGTTTAGAAATTAAGCGTTTTATATTGCAAACAGACTGCAGTTTGATGATGCTTTAAAGTCAAAAGTAAACAAATATTGGAAATATCTTGAGGAAGAAACGGCAGCATATAAGGATTTGAACAAGCAGCTACAGTGAAGTTATTGATTCATCGTGCAGGACGCAGCAAAGTTCAGAGAACTGGTGCAAATAAGGGTTTGCTATAAGTTGTAGATATATGACAGTTAAAATACATACTGCGAGCAGATTATTTGGATTTAGATTTTTTTAATATGTGCAATTAATAGTTGTTGTGCTTGAAGTGCGTTGTAATGTTGAGGATGGATTTAAAGTTGAATTATTCACTTAGATAGACATATTAAAATGAAATGGCATGTAGCGATCTAGCTACATGCCATTTAACAAAGCTATATAAAGAATATTTAAAGTGCAGTTGTTTTACGTTGCGGACGTGGGCTTAAACGACAGAGGAGTTCATAACCAATCGTACCATTGGCTGTGGCAACATCATCCACCAAACGGTGTTTGCCCCATAGTTCAACTTGTGTGCCTAATTCAACGTCTAAACCTGTGACATCAATGGCAATCATATCCATAGACACACGACCAAGTACAGGCGTTAATTTTGTACCAATCGCAACAAAATTTGGCTGCACAAATGTACGTGGATAACCATCGCCATAGCCAATTGAAACAATCGCAATTTGCATGGCTTGTTCTGCAGTAAAGGTTGAACCGTAGCCGACGTGTTCGCCTGCATCAATTTCATTTAGTGCGATCACTTCTGCGCTTAAAGTCATCACAGGCTTTAAGTCGAGTGTATGCACATTATGTGCGGCAAAAGGCGTTGCACCGTAAAGCATAATGCCTGGGCGTACATAATCAAAATGCAATTCGGGATAACGATAGATTGCAGCAGAGTTACAGCAAGAAGCAAGAATAGGGCTGCAATTGTCTTTGACATGCAAAAATTGCGCGACTTGTTGATCATTTAAAGCATGATCACCATCGGCATTGGCAAAATGCATGGTCAACACACAGGTAAAACCTTCGGCTTTGAGCATGTGAATCACATCAATAATTTCAGGAATTTTAAAACCTAAACGATTCATGCCGCTGTTGAGTTTGACCCAGACTTTTAAGCCTTGTGCGATATAATCAGCTTTATGTTGTAGTAGCCAATCGAGCTGTGCTTGATGATGCACTACACATTCCAATTTGTGTGCCAACACACTTTGCATTTCATCGGCAGAAAAAACACCTTCAATCAGGGTGATGGGCTGCGTATATCCCAATTCACGAATTTCTAAGGCTTCTTCAACGCAAGCGACACCAAAGGCATCGCTGTATTTTAAAGCTGCTAAGCAGTCTTTTACACCATGTCCGTAAGCATTGGCCTTGACCATGCTAACAATTTTTGCTGTTGGGGCAAGTTGTTTGACACGGTTTAAATTATATTGCAGTGCCTGACTGTCAATATAAACTGTTGCTTGGCGCACCCTAAATACTCCTTGGGAATGACAATTGGTAATTTGTGTTAGATACACTGTGGAGTGATAAATAAATACTAAAAATAGTTCTATTTAAAAATATTCACTATTGTAGACCTATCAACCTCAAATAGACATGAACATTTAAGTTTTTGATCATAAATTAATTTAAGATCGAAAAATCTATTAGGTTATTGATTGCAAATAATTTGTAAAAGTTTCAGACTTTATTTTTCATATAAAACTATACGTTCTAAAAGCTATTATGGTGTTAGATGCTCTCACTCAGGAAATTCTAAACTGTACGAGTTATGGCAAGATTCAGATGATTGTGGAGAGTGGGTTCGTAATTTAAATGAACTCAAAGAGAGATTAAACAATGCATTTTAAACTTGGATATGTTGAATAAATAATGAAAATATTTTGTTATCTGGGATGGAGTACTTTATTTTTTTGTCAGTCAGTTATGGCTTGTATGCCACATTCACCCAATGACGTATTTATTGCCCGTTACCAAGGTTCACTGGCAGTACAGGGGAGTTCAGACTTCATCTTTCAACTTAGTTCAGGTCAATTTATTTTTCGCTCAATACTAGATGAAGTTAAATATAAAAAGCCCACCCAATGGTACAGTGGATTTTCAGGTAAAAGTACAGCTAAAAACCAATTAATTATTGGTTTAGCTTATGCACCAGATGGTGCTAAACCCCAGCAATATCGAGTAATTTTATTTGCAGCATTAAACTGTAAGAATGACCAGTTTGTTTTATCTAAACCGATTGCCCCATTTTTAGCTTGGAATAAGCAGACATCAAATTGTTCTACAGGCGATAGAGCAGAGGTTGGGATTTTAGATGGTTTTATAGACTATGATCAGACACATTATTTGGCGCAACTGCAACAAAAGTATCCGACATGCGAGCAACTAAATAAAGCATTTCCATCATTTGAAATGGAAGAAAATAGCCAAGATTGGAATTTACTCTCAAGCTGGAAACTATGGTGGGCAAAGTTAATAAGTCAGATTAAATCATGGTTTTAATAAAAAGAGCAATGCAAGCATTACTCTTCATCATCATACTGAGCATAATACTCAGGAGATAAATTACTAAAACGGGTATATTGTCCTTCAAAAGCAAGACGTACCGTACCAATAGGGCCGTTACGCTGTTTACCAATAATAATTTCGGCAGTGCCTGCTTCTTTAGATTCTTTATTGTAAACTTCGTCGCGGTAAATAAACATGATTAAGTCCGCATCTTGCTCAATTGCACCAGATTCACGCAAGTCAGACATCACAGGGCGTTTATTAGGTCGGTTCTCTAATGAGCGGTTGAGCTGTGACAAAGCAATCACAGGGCAGTTCATCTCTTTGGCCAAGGCTTTTAAGCTACGTGAAATTTCTGAGATTTCGCCGACACGGTTATCGCCCATGCCTGGGACTTTCATTAACTGCAAATAATCGACCATGATACAGCCAATTTTACCGCCATGTTGTTTGGCAATGCGTCGCGCACGTGCACGTACTTCCGTAGGCGGCAGGGCAGATGAGTCATCAATATACAAATGCTTTTCTTGCAGTTGTAAAATCGTGCCTGTGACTTTTGACCATTCATCGCCACTGAGTTTACCTGAACGTAAATTCCCTTGATGCACTTTGCCGTATGCAGAAATTAAACGCATTGCGATTGAGTCTGCAGGCATTTCCATAGAGTATACAAGGGCAGGCAAATCATTGTTAAACAAAACACTTTCGACCAAGTTCATGGCAAAGGTGGTTTTACCCATAGATGGACGCGCAGCGACAATAATCAAGTCACCTGCTTGCATGCCCGAAGTTTTATTATCTAACTCCACAAAGCCTGTGGTTAAGCCTGTGATGTTACCTTCCATTTTAGAAAGTTCATCAAGTTTGTCGAATACATCGGCAACCACACTCGAAATGGCTTTTGGGCCTTGCGCTTTGGCATTGTTATTGTGTTGTTCGGCAATTTGGAAAATATTAGTTTCAGCCAAATCTAAAATCTCACTTACACTACGCCCTTTGGTGTCATAGGCATTTTGTAAAATTTCAGAACTGACTTTAATCATGTTTCTGAGGGTTGAGAATTCTTTAATTTTCGTGGCATAGGTTTCTAGGTTATAAAAACTAGAAGGTGAGTCTGCCATGAGCTGCATTAAATATTCTTCACCGCCCGCAGCTTCGAGTAAATTTTGTTTAATCAGCCAGTCATTCACCAAAACAGCATCATAAGGTGAGTTTTCTTTAGATAAAGAATCAATAGCGCGGAAAATATATTTGTGGCGTGTCGCGTAAAAATCAGATTCTTGTAATACATCACCCACTTGTTCAAAAGATTCGGCTACAGTCATCAACGCAGCCAAAACAGCTTGTTCGATGGCTAAGTTATGCGGTGGGGTACGAAACTCTTTAAGCGGGCTGTTCTCATTTGGTTTTAGATCAGACTTTGCAGTATGTTGCTTTGCGCTAGCAGTCGCCTGTGACATATAAATCCCTGATTTTTAAAACAGTAAATGCTGAATAATGCACGGGGGATAGAACTTGAAACTCATATTCTTTCCACTTCCCGATGATACGCCCTCTAGAAAAAAAAGCGAGTAGATTTTGGTGAAGGATAAGTCAAAGCGTATAGATCGATTTAGGAAAATTGTACTAACTGTATATTCTAAAGACAAAAAAAGAGCATGCGATTAGGCATGCTCTTTTCTTTTGCAGAAAATTACTCAGATACGATAGTAACGAGAACTTCAGCAACAACATCATGGTGCAATTGGATTGCGATGTTGAATTCACCAGTGTGACGAAGCGCACCGTTTGGTAAACGAACTTCTGCACGGTCAACTTCAAGACCAGCATTCGTTAACGCGTCAGCGATGTCACGAGTACCGATAGAACCGAAAAGTTTACCTTCATCACCAGCTTTAGCAGTGATTACGATGTTAACTTCGTTCAATTGGTCAGCACGTGCTTGAGCAGCAGCTAAAATTTCAGCTTCTTGCTTCTCAAGTTCAGCACGACGAGCTTCAAATGCAGCAGTGTTTGCTTCAGTTGCAGCAACTGCTTTACCTTGAGGGATCAAGTAGTTACGGCCGTAACCAGCTTTAACTGAAACTTTATCGCCTAATTTACCAAGGTTCTTAATGCGTTGTAATAAGATAATATCCACAGCTCAACCTCACTTATGATTGTCAGTGTAAGGGATCAACGCTAAGTAGCGAGCTTGTTTAATAGCAAGCGCTAATTGACGTTGGTAACGAGCTTTAGTACCTGTAATACGGCTAGGAACAATCTTGCCATTTTCAGTGATGTACTGTTTTAGTGTATCGATATCTTTGTAGTCGATGTACGTAACGTTCTCAGCTGTAAAGCGGCAGAACTTGCGACGACGGTAAAAACGTGCCATTGATGTTCTCCTTAAGCTTCAGCAGAGTCTTGGTTAGCGTGTTGTGCTTCTTCACGTTGAGCTTTACGCGCACGTTTTTCTTCAGCACTCTTAGCCAATAATGACTCTTCAGTGATAGCGTTTTCACGACGGATGATCAAGCTACGAAGGATCGCGTCGTTATAACGGAACAATTCTTCTAACTCGTCAAGCGTAGTTTGACCACATTCAACGTTCATAAGAATGTAGTGCGCTTTGTGAATTTTGTTAATTGGGTAAGCCAATTGACGACGGCCCCAATCTTCTAAACGGTGAATTTGACCTTCAGCTTCTTTGATGTGAGTTAGGTAACGTTCTACCATACCCACAACTTGATCGCTTTGGTCTGGGTGTACCAAAAGTACGATTTCGTAGTGACGCATTGTCAGCTCCTTACGGTTTATGCAGCCCCTGACTAAATTGAGCCAGAAGCAAGGAGTCACAACCGAAGTTGTGTCGCAAAATTGCGAAGCGTGAATTTTAGAGCTTTTACCAAGTAAATACAAGGCTTGGTCTAAGAAAAGATCGGCTTGGGTAAAAAGGGAATCTAATATTTTGCATCTATGATTGGAATTTAAATTTTATACTTTGTAGTTGTATGTCACTAACTTTTAGAGTGTTTAATTCGAAAATTATTAAGGACGAATAAATCAAAGACAGATAAATTGTTATTATTTAAATATTGAAGTGTGGAGAGGGTAGGCACTCCATTAAAAGATAGAGCTAAACTCTATCTTTTAAAAAAGTATGATTTGCGTGCTTGGTGCGGTTGCTGTAAAGCTAAAACATAAACTCACAACAGTAATTAAAATAACCGAAAATAGGAAAAAGCGTTTTGCCCATAATTGATCATTTTCTGCTTTGAAGCCAATGACGCCAATATAGAACCAATAAATACAAAGTGCATTCAAAATAACCAGATATAGCCAGTTTGCATAACCAAATACAAACAGTCCATTCATGGCAACGGTAAATAACACCACATAAATTAGTGATTCAATTTTCGTTCGTAAAATTGAACGAGCAACTGGCAAAATTGGAATCCCCGCATTTTTGTAATCATCAAAACGGTAAATTGCAATCGCCCAAGAGTGGGGCATTTGCCAAAGTGCATAACCTAAAAAGATAAGTAGTGCAGCTAAGTCAAATTGATTTGCAACAGCGGTATAACCAATGACAGGTGGGCTTGCGCCTGAAATACTGCCAATAATGGTTTGATGAATTGTTGTGCGTTTGGTCCATAGACTGTAAAAGCCGACATAAACCACGAAACCAATCAGTGCAAAAAGAAAAGCGTATGCGTTAACTCCAAACCATAAAATGCTAAAACCAATTATGCCCAATACCACTGAATAAATCAGCGCAATAGGAACAGAAACAGTTTTTTTCACTAAAGCACGGTTTTGTGTGCGTTGCATTTTTTGGTCGATGTCTTGGTCAATAATATTGTTGACCACACATCCTGAGGCGACAACAAGCGTTGTACCAAGCAGAGTAAGCAGTAGGAGAAGGAAATCTACAGAACCTTGGGCAGCTACAAAGTAGCCACCCAAAGTGGTAATAAAATTACCAAAGAGAATTCCTGGCTTTGTCAGGAATAAATACTTTTTCAGCATGACAACCAGTTTAGATCATCATGTTGTAGTGTAGGTAGTTCATGATCCATACAGAACCAACCAAAAGGATGGCAATGGTCAGAATGGTATACACGAATGCAATCACGTTCCAACGTTGCTCTGAAGAAGAATTCATATGCAAGAAATAAATTAATTGAATAAGAATCTGAGCAACTGCTGTAATCGAAATAACAGTAATCAAAATACCACGGCCAAAACCACCTGCCATAACCATACCAAAAGGAATAATGGTAAGGATAACAGAAAGGATAAAGCCAATCGTATATTGCTTAGTGTTACCGTGTGATGCACCAGCAGAGTTGTGATCGTGACTCATTAGAGAACTCCCATCAAGTAAACTACGCTGAATACACAGATCCAAACGATGTCAAGGAAGTGCCAGAACAAGCTTAGGCAAGCTAAACGACGCATGTTCGGAATAGTCAAACCATATTTCTTGATTTGAACCATTAACACGATCATCCAAACTAAACCTGAAGTTACGTGAATACCGTGCGTACCAACCAAAGTAAAGAACGCAGATAAGAACGCACTCGCACTTGGACCATGTCCAGCGTGAACTAAATGGTTGAACTCATAAAGTTCCATACCAATAAAGATCGCACCGAAAACCCAAGTCACGCCTAACCAAGTTAGAACTTTAGCAACATCTTTCTTGTAAGCAGCTAAAACGGCAAAACCGAAAGTTACAGAAGAAATCAACAGGGCAAAAGTTTCTGTTAAAACGAAGCCTAATGACTCGCCAAACAAATCTTTAGCTGTTGGAGTGCCTACTGGAACGTGGCTACTTAATACAGCGAACGCGATGAAAAGTGTACCAAAAATTACAAGGTCACTCATCAAGTAGGTCCAGAAACCAAAGACGGTGATGTCTGTATCATCGTGGTGATGATCATCATGTCCGTGGTTGTCGTGATGAAGTACTTCAGCCATGTCTTAGTCCTTCTTCAAGTGTTTTTCAAGGATCGCATAGCGTTCGTTTTCAATACGCTCAACTTCAGCAGCAGGAACATAGTAGTCCACTTTCTTCGTGAAAGAACTCACGATGAAGCTGATGATTGCCGCAATGAACGTAACGATTGCTAGCCACCAAATATGCCAGATTAATGCGAAGCCCATAGTTGTAATAAACATTGCAATTATGAAGCCAGCTGCACGGTTAGTTGGCATATGGACATCTTCATACTTAGTTGGACGAGCGTATGCAACACCATTTTCTTTGTCAGTCCAGAAAGTATCAATACCATTGATCTTTGGAAGGTGAGCAAAGTTATAGAACGGTGCTGGAGAAGAAGTAGCCCACTCAAGCGTACGGCCATCCCATGGATCTCCAGTAAGGTCTAAGCGTTGGTTGCGTTGTAGGAAGCCAACCACAATCTGCATAACGAAGCAGAATAGACCAATAGCAATTAACACAGAACCGAAGAACGCAATTGCCAAGTATGGATCCCATTCTGGGTTGTCATATGTATTCAAACGACGAGTCATACCCATGAAACCAAGGATATAAAGTGGCATGAATGCAAAGTAGAAACCGAAGAACCAGAACCAGAATGCTGCTTTACCCCAAGTTTCATTGAGTCTCCAACCAAACATTTTTGGCCAGTAGTAAATGATACCTGCGAACATCGCGAATACTACACCACCAATAATTACGTTATGGAAGTGAGCAATTAGGAATAAAGAGTTGTGTACAAGGAAGTCCGCTGGTGGAACTGCCATTAATACACCTGTTAAACCACCGATACCAAAAGTCACAAGGAAGCCAAGTGTCCAAAGCATTGGGGTAGTGTAGGTAATACGACCCTTGTACATGGTGAATAACCAAGAGAAGATTTTCACACCAGTAGGAATCGCAATAATCATGGTCATGATACCGAAGAACGCGTTAACGTTGGCACCTGCACCCATGGTAAAGAAGTGGTGAACCCATACAACAAGTGATAACACACCAATTGCAACAGTTGCGTACACCATTGATTTGTAACCGAACAATGTTTTGCGAGCAAAAGTCGCAGTTACTTCTGAGTAAATACCAAATGCTGGTAATACTAAGATATAAACTTCTGGGTGACCCCATGTCCAAATCAAGTTTACATACAACATTGGGCTACCACCCATGTCGTTCGTAAAGAAGTGGAAACCGAAGTAACGGTCAAGCGTTAACATTGCAATTGTCGCAGTTAAAACTGGGAATGTTGCAATGATAAGTACCGCAGTAACTAATGTTGTCCAAGTGAAAACAGGCATGTCCATAAGTTTCATGCCAGGCGCACGCATTTTGATGATGGTAACGAAGAAGTTAACACCAGTAAGAAGCGTACCTAGACCAGAAACCTGAAGTGCCCAAATATAGTAGTCAACACCAACACCTGGAGAGTATTCGATACCAGATAGAGGAGGATAAGCCATCCAACCTGTAGCAGCGAATTCACCTAATGCAAGTGAAACCATCATTAAACCTGCAGCACCAGCGAATAACCAGAAGCTTAAAGAGTTTAATAACGGGAAGGCTACGTCACGAGCACCAATCTGTAATGGTACAGAGATGTTCATTAAGCCAACAACAAGACCCATTGCCACGAAGAAGATCATGATCACACCGTGTGCGGTGAAAATCTGGTCATAGTGTTCTGGGTGTAAATAGCCTTCACCACCACCTTTCGCAAGGAACTGTTGAAGACGCATCATGATCGCATCTGCGAAGCCACGAAGTAACATGACTACAGATACAAAGATATACATGATACCAATTTTTTTATGGTCTACAGATGTGAACCATTCGTTCCACAAGTAGCCCCATTTTTTGAAGTAGGTAATACCAGCAATCGCTGCAAGACCACCTAAGATCATCGCTGCAACAGTTACCAATACGATTGGATCGTAAGGAATTGCATCTGGACCTAACTTACCTAATAAGCTCATGTCTTATTCCCCTTGAGAAGCAGTCGCATGTTCAACTGCTACATGAGTTTCAGAAGCAGGCGCTTCACCAGCCACTACAGGAGCTGAATGGTCAGCACCATGGTAGTTACTCATATAGTTATTGATCACTGATTCAAACAAGCCTTGCTCAACAGAAGAGTAATAAGTCACAGGATGTGGCTGAGTCTTATATGGACCTTCTTTTAAAGCCGTTGCAGCAAGTTTTTTCTCTAATTCAGTTTTGGCGTTACGAACCATTGCATCAATTTGTTTCTGTGAACGGTTACCGTCACGTAAAGAAGCAAATTCAGCTTGATCTAAAACTGTTTTTTGAACAGCTTGAGGATTGATAGTCGTACCTTGACCTGCTTTAACAGCTGTTACCCATTGCTCAAAATCAGCTTGAGTTACAGAGTGAGCTTTAAAGCGCATTTGCGAGAAACCATAACCTGAGTAGTTAGATGAGAAACCACGGAATTCGCCCGTGTTGTCTGCTAAAACGTTCAAGTGAGTTTGCATACCCGCCATTGCATAAATCTGACCAGATAATGCAGGGATAAAGAACGAGTTCATTGTGAAGTTAGATGTTAAACGTAAGCTTACAGGCGTTTGCTCTGGGAAGCGTAATTCGTTAACAGTAGCAATGTTCTGTTCTGGGTAGATGAAGATCCATTTAAATTGTTCAGCAATAACTTGAACAGTTAAAGGAGCTTTTTCGGATTCTAGCGGACGGTAAGGGTCGTACTTGTGGGAACCCCACCAAGTTAACCAAGCTAAAATACAAATAATAATAACAGGTATACCCCATACTACAATTTCAATTGCAGTAGAGTGTGACCATGTTGGTTGATAGTCTGCGTCTTTATTCGATGCGCGATATTTCCAACCGAACCACAATGCCATAATTGCAGATGGAATAACCACCAATAGCATTAGGTAAATCGCAGTCATCATCAGGTTACTTTGACCTGCTGCAACTGGACCTTTTGAGTTCAGAAGTACTAAATCACCGCCACACCCAGTTAAGAGTGCAGCCATCGTAGATAAAGACAATACAGCTAAAATCGTTTGTCTCATTTTACAACCTCGGTGAAGAGTCCCATTCCCTAATTTAATATGGGATAGCGATTAAAGTGTCGCATGATTAAAAAGACATCAAAAAAGATGAAAAAGTCTTCTTAATCATCGGACACCGCTACGTTGTAGGGCATTATGCCTGATATCGACAAACTAAGCTACACATAAAGCGGCTTTAAGTGGAGGGAATAAAAACCAATTTTTATACTCGGAATTATTTTTGTTAATTTTAATTTATTTATATTTATCAATATTATAAGAAAAAAGGGATGATCAATCATCCCTGAATAAATAAAAATCAAATTATTGCTTTACGACTTTGGTTTTGGCGAGTTTATCGTGCAAAGCCTGTCGTTTTGCACCAAATGCAAAGCCATAATCTAAAATTGTGATGAAGGGCATAAACATCATATTCAAAATAATGAAAATGATAGAGCGAATAGTAAACACACGCATTAGGCTGACTTTTTCATCGGTTTCAGCATCGACAATCTTAATTTTAGTCAGACGTTTGCCAATACTTTGTCCAGTTTTAGCCAGCAGGAAGGCTTGTATGCCCAGCATAATCAATAAATAAATTGCCACCGCTTGCCAAGCTTGCATTGGAATGAGCTGAAAGAGTTCAGTTTGCAATTGCATGGCTTGATCAGACGTTGTCGCTGCCTGCATTTTTTGTTGTAAACCAGACAATTGTTCAAACTGGTCCGCATTTAAGAAAAAAGAGGGAAGTGCTGCTGCAGGCAACCATAACAACATGTCTATAATTTTGGCTAAAGCACGTTGGTTAATGCTCGCCAATTCATTTTTTGTTGCCTGTGTTCTTGAATTTGATGATGCTGAGCTTGGTCGTGATGTGTTTGTAGCCGTGTAATCTGTATTTTGAAAAGGTGAATGTTCAGGGGTAGGTGGTGTGCTGACGTAGCCTTGTGGTTCATATACAAGTTTACCTTGGGTGAGTTCACCTAAAGCTTTCCATTCGCTCATGCCTTGGTGCCAAGCCAAATCTGTCAGCAACACTTGTTGGCTGGCGAGCATTTGGTTGAGCTGCTCTAAGGTGTATGGCCCAGCTTGTTGATTATTTCGTGCCAAGTAAATTTGCATAAATATAAAATCTCAAAAAATGAATTTGAAAAAAAACCCACGCAGGTGCATGGGTTTTCTTTTAACACGTTTTACTACGCTTGTTGAGCTTTTTCTTCAGAAAGGAAGAACCAAGTGTCTAAAACTGAGTCTGGGTTTAAAGATACAGATTCAATACCTTGTTCCATTAACCAACGTGCAAGGTCAGGGTGATCTGAAGGGCCTTGACCACAGATACCGACATATTTACCTGCTTTACGGCATGCGTGAATTGCCATAGAAAGTAATGCTTTCACTGCAGGGTCACGTTCATCGAACAGGTGAGAAACAATGCCTGAGTCACGGTCTAAACCAAGTGTTAACTGAGTTAAGTCATTTGAGCCGATAGAGAAACCATCGAAGTGCTCAAGGAATTGTTCAGCCAACAATGCGTTGGTTGGTAATTCACACATCATGATCACTTTCAGACCATTTTCACCACGTTTTAAACCATTCAGCGCAAGCAATTCGATCACACGTTTTGCTTCAGCAACGGTACGTACAAATGGAATCATAATTTGTACGTTGGTTAAGCCCATTTCGTCACGTACTTTTTTCAAGGCACGACATTCAAGCTCGAAGCAGTCACGGAAATTGTCAGACACATAACGACTTGCACCACGGAAGCCCAACATTGGGTTTTCTTCTTCTGGCTCATATAACTTACCACCAATTAAGTTTGCGTATTCGTTTGATTTGAAGTCAGACATACGCACAATCACTGGTTTGTCAGCGAATGCAGCAGCAAGGGTAGAAATACCTTCAACCAATTTTTCTACATAGAATTCGATTGGCGATGAATAGCCCGCAGTACGCGCCATAACTGCTGCACGTGTTTCACGTGGTAAGCTGTCAATATTAAGCAATGCTTTAGGATGCACACCAATCATACGGTTGATGATGAATTCTAAACGTGCAAGACCAATCCCTTCGTTTGGAATTTGAGCAAAGTCAAATGCGCGGTCTGGGTTACCAACGTTCATCATGATTTTGAACGGAAGTTTAGGCATAGATTCGATTGAGTTCTTTTGAACTTCAAAATCTAAAGCACCTTCATAAATGAAACCTGTGTCGCCTTCGGCGCAAGAAACTGTAACTTCCTGACCATCAGTCAAAACTTCAGTTGCATTACCACAACCTACAATTGCAGGTACGCCTAATTCACGGGCAATAATTGCAGCGTGACAAGTACGACCACCGCGGTTAGTGACAATTGCAGCAGCACGTTTCATCACTGGTTCCCAGTCTGGATCAGTCATGTCTGAAACAAGAACGTCACCTTCCTGAACTTTGTCCATTTCTTTAATAGACGTTACAACGCGGACTCTACCAGAACCGATACGCTGACCAATTGAACGACCTTCACAAATGACCGTACCTTTTTGTTTCAATAGGTAGCGTTCCATAGTACCGACGTTTTCACGGCTTTTTACAGTTTCAGGACGTGCTTGAACGATGTAGATTTGACCGTCATCACCATCTTTTGCCCATTCAATATCCATAGGCGCTTGATAATGTTCTTCAATAATTAACGCTTGTTTCGCTAATTCTTGTAGTTCGTGATCATTTAAAGAGAACTGTTGGCGATCTTGTTTTTCAACATCGACCACAACTACAGATTTACCAGCCGCGCCTTCTTCACCATAAATCATTTTTTGGTGTTTAGAGCCAAGGTTACGACGTAAAACTGAGTGTTTGCCTGCTTTTAATAAAGGCTTAGAAATATAGAATTCATCTGGGTTAACTGCACCCTGAACCACCATTTCACCCAAACCATAAGAAGCAGTAATGAATACAGCATCACGGAAACCAGATTCTGTATCTAGGGTAAACATTACACCAGCAGCGCCAGTTTCTGAACGTACCATACGTTGTACGCCTGCAGACAAAGCAACGACATCGTGGTCAAAGTTTTGGTGTACACGGTAAGAAATCGCGCGGTCGTTGTACAAAGATGCAAAAACTTCTTTAATGGCAATTAATACGTTGTCAATGCCACGGATGTTTAGGAATGTTTCTTGCTGACCTGCGAAAGATGCGTCTGGTAGATCTTCTGCAGTTGCAGATGAACGAACGGCAACCGCGATGTTTGGGTTGCCGTTAGAGAGTGCTTCAAAAGCAACTCGGATTTCTTGTTCTAGTGATGCAGTAAGCGGAGTGTCGACAATCCATTGACGAATTTTTGCACCAGTTTCAGCAAGCGCATTCACGTCATCTACATTGAGTGTTTTTAGCTCTGCTTGAATTTTAGCGTTTAGGCCACTTTGCTCGAGAAATTCACGATAAGCAGCAGCTGTTGTTGCAAAGCCACCTGGTACCGATACACCAGCATTAGATAAGTGGCTGATCATTTCGCCCAAAGATGAGTTTTTCCCACCCACGAGCTCAACATCGTGTTTCCCTAATTTTTCCAGACCAATTACGCGCGCTTCCAAAGTTGTTACTCCACTTTTGCAGTATTAATCACTATCTTGTCATGAAATTATAATAAATCTACTTAGCAATTTGGTTTTACTAAGCGACAGTCATGTAAGATCGGTTTACTATAAAGATTATATAGCACTAAGACAAATGTTTAAGGAGAATTTTAATGTCAGATGGTAAACAAATTAAGCGGAGTGTTTTTTTTATTTCCGATGGAACTGCAATTACGGCTGAAACCCTTGGACATTCACTCTTAGCGCAATTTCCAAATGTGGACTTTGATATTCATATTCATCCTTATATTACGTCTGAAGAAGCGGCTATGAATGTGGTGGCAGAGATTAATGCCCGAGCACAAATTGATGGTCAATTACCTTTGGTGTTTGATACCTTGGTTGACCAATATGTGCGTGACATTATCAACACTGCCAAAGCAATTAATTTAGATGTATTTGAAGGCTTAATTAGTAAGCTTTCTGAAGAGTTAGGAACACCACCAACCACTTTGGTCGGGCAGACGCATGCCGTAACAGATTCTGAATCTTACAAGGCACGTATTGATGCGGTGCATTTTGCCTTAGATAACGATGATGGCGCACGTACACGCCATTACGACAAGGCCGATCTGATTCTGATTGGGGTGTCGCGTTCGGGTAAAACGCCAACTTCCATCTACCTTTCTTTACAGTTCGGGATTCGTGTGGCGAACTATCCATTGACTGAAGAAGACCTCGATGACAACCGTTTGCCAGCCGTATTAAAGCCGCATAAACATAAGTTATTTGGCTTGATGATTGATGCTGAACGCCTTGTGGCAATTCGTACTGAACGTAAAGCCAATAGCCGTTATGCAAGTTTTAATCAATGCCAAATGGAATTGCGTGCGATTGAAGGTATTTATATTTCAGAAGGGATTAAATATTTAAATGTTTCAGAAATGTCGATTGAAGAAATTTCAACACGTGTTTTACAAATGACAGGTTTAAAACGTCGTATTGGTTAATGAAACTATATGTATTAAAAGAGCCAAAATTTTATTTTGGCTCTTTTTTATTGGATTTAAATAGAATAAAAATCAAGCTACTATTTATTTAAATGATAATGCTTTTAGTGTGACTTAAAATGTAGTGATAATGGTATCAATTGGATGTTCTTGTCCATCAATACTATGCACGCTATGTGCACAGACTTTGACAATTGGCCAAGTAATCAAATGGCAATTTTCGCGTTGTAAAGCTGAATAATAATGATCAGATTTAAAATAGCGTTGATGTGTATCTGCAATGTTTGGTGTGAGTTGACGTTTAAGCCACGTGTCTTTGACTTGAGCATCTAAAAAGCGTAAAGCCAAAATATTTTTGACGCGGTTATTAAACAAACGTCGATTTTTAAACACCAAAGGATGGCTAATTAGGCGATGGATGCCACGTTCTGTACTTGGCAGGACAAAATGCGGTGCAATTTGAAAGACTTGAACAGATGTTGCTTGCTGACAAATTCTATCGAGTTGTGCCACGCTGTCCTGATTTGCACCAATAACTGCAACGCGTAAACCTGTGAAGTCATGCTGTTTGATTTCAGTTGCAGGAATGCATTCGCCTTGGAATTCTTGAAAATCTGCCAAGCAGTTTTGAAAAGCGTGTCTATGTACGTCGTGTTTAGGACTGACCATGCTGAATCTCTTGATATATTCATTTTATAAATTAGAACATTTACTCTATTTTGTTGGGGCAGTACTGTTTGGTAAAGTCTTTTGTGCAGGCGAGCCAGTCATTCCTAAAGATTGAAAATTAATTCAACTGAGATTACTGAGATTTAAGCGAAAGAGAACAAGAAAACGGATTTAAGTTATTTATTTTAAATGTTTTTAATTGATGAAACCTTGTAGCTCAATAGAACTACAAGGTCGGAGCTAATTAAGTATCTAACTTCATTTGCATGAGCAAATCAAAGTTGTATAAGCGTTTTTCTGTGTCATAGATGTCACAGGTAAAAATAAACTCATCGACATCATACTTTGCCAATAAGTTTTCCAATCCTGCTTTGACAGTCGCCTTAGAGCCAATTTGCGCCATGGCATAAAAACTATCGACTGACATTTTTTCTGCAGGCGACCACAAGCCATCCATGCTTTTAACTGGAGCTTTGAGTTTTAGGCTTTGTCCACGCATTAAACCTAAAACACGCTGATAGGCACTAGTCGCCAAAAATTCTGCTTCTTGGTCGGTATCTGCAACCACTGTTGGCACACCCATAGACACATAAGGCCGCTCTAAATATTCTGAAGGCTCAAAATTGTCACGATATAACTGAATGGCTTGAGCAAGCATACGCGGGGCGAAGTGTGAGGCAAATGAGTAGGGTAGTCCTAATTTTGCAGCAAGTTGTGCGCTAAATAAACTTGAACCAAGCAACCATACAGGAACGTGTGTCCCTTGTCCTGGCGTAGCAACAATACGTTGTTGTGGTTCAGCATCTTTAAAGTAATGCAAAATTTCTAAAACATCTTGCGGAAATTGATCTTCAGTTTCCTGTCGCCCACGACGCAGCGCACGCATGGTCACTTGATCTGTGCCTGGTGCGCGACCTAAACCGAGTTCAATACGGTTAGGATATAAAGTCGCTAAAGTTCCAAACTGTTCAGCGACCACTAACGGTGCGTGGTTGGGGAGCATAATACCGCCAGAACCGAGTTTAATTTTTTGCGTATTTGCTAATAAATAACCCAAAAGAACTGCGGTTGCTGAGCTGGCAATGCCATCCATATTATGATGTTCCGCCAACCACAAACGGTCATAGCCGAGTTGTTCTGCGTGTCGTGCTAATTCAAGTGCATGATGCAGTGAAAACTGTACTGATTGATCATCACGTACAGGTGCGAGTTCAAGAATGGCAAATTTTGTGTCTTGCAGGGAACGCATCATTTATTCCAGCTTGATTAAAGAGAGTTTTATCATACGATGCTGCACTGATTTTGTATATCGAAAATTTTCGATATATGGGCGAGTCATGAGATATTGCCATTTAACAACGCGCGACATTCATCCAAAAAGCACGCTTTATAAAAAAACATTTATCCAAGCAAGTAGTCAGCAAACAAAAAGCACCCGAAGGTGCTGATTGTTAGAAGTATCGTGAGAAATTAACGACGTTTACCATTTTTATAGTGACCTAAATGTAAGCCATTGTCTTTGCGGTAACGGTCATTATAACGGTAGTCATTGTAGCGATAGCCACGGCTATCATAGCGGCGGTCATAACGATCATCACGACGGTCTTCACTAACTTTTTGACCTAATACTGCACCACCTGCAGAGCCGAGTCCTGCACCGACATAGCCACCATTGTTGCCTGCCATATTGCGACCAACGCTATATCCACCTGCACCGCCCAAGGCAGCACCAATCATGGCACCGTTACGGTCACGTTTATTGGCAGAAGCTGCAGCACCGCCCGCACCACCAATGGCTGAACCAATCATCGCGCCTGTTTGTCCACCCATTTGTTGACCAATTGCTGCTCCGACAGCACCACCCAAGGCAGAACTTACGGCAACACGTGTATCGTTTGCATGCGCAGTACTCATAAGCAAGGCAGAACTTGCGATAACGCTACCCAATAAAATACGATTAAGTTTCATGCGGATGCTCCAAATATTGATTAATATGTTTTGTAATGAAGATATAGAAACAGATGGCAAAGATCGTGAAGGGCAATGAGGTAAATCTGCAAAGTTTGGTAAAGACTTTGTAATTGCACTGCTAAATTTCTTCATATTGATTATGGTCGTTTTTTTGAACTGATATATGAAGAAAAATTAATCCTATAAAAAAGCATCAAACCTGTGTTGATGCTTTTTTGCTGCTCTATGCCTATCGTTCAAGATTAACGACGGTTGCGTTTTTTCTTCCATTTACGTTCTTGATAGCGGTCATATTCTTTATCTTTCGAGATTTTATTGCCGAGTGCTGCACCACCTGCTGCACCTAAAGCTGAACCAATATAACCACCATTGGTACCGCCCATATTTTTACCTACGGTATAACCCGCACCACCACCCAAAGCACCACCAATTGCAGATTCAGTACGATGACGCTTATCACTCGCCACTGCTGCACCACCAGCACCGCCTAAGGCAGCGCCTAGTGTTGCACCCGTAGTACCACCCATATTTTTACCAATAGCTGTACCTGCAACACTGCCTAAAGCACTGGCTGCGGCAACGCGCGTAGTATTGTCTGCATAAACGTTGGCACTGAGCATTGAAGCTGTGGCTAAAGCTGCTGTCATTAACATTGCATTAAGTTTCATGTTGAACTCCATGTCCATTTATAGGACTTATTTATGATCAATTTTGATGGGCTCAATTTAACAAAGCGCCGCTTTTAAAATGTGGAGAGTGCAGACGAGATTGGTGTTCTTTGGTGTGGGCTTTGTATGAGTTTGATTAAAATTGCTAAAAAAATGTCCAAATGCGGATGCTAATTGCGGTACTTGGTGAGTTGTACATTCACCGCAATGCACAGCATCATCAAGCAGAAATACTGCTAGAACATCTGCAGATAGGCATTTCAAACATCGTACAGACTTAATAATGATGTTATTTGGGTGGTAGAATCGGTAAACTATGCGCAATTTTTTATTTCGCTGTGCTGCGTGTTGCATGTAACAGCCTTTGCATTGAGATTTTTTAAACAATGAAAGAATCGTTACGTTTACGATTAGATCAGCTTTCTGACCGCCATGAAGAATTGACTGCTTTGTTGGCAGATGTTGAAGTGATTTCAGATAACAAGCGTTTTCGTCAATTATCACGTGAACACAGTGATTTAGACGAAATTACGGCAGTGTGGTCACAATACACACAAGCCGAAGCCGATATTGAAACAGCCGAAGCAATGTTGTCTGATCCTGACTTTAAGGAAATGGCGCAAGAAGAAATTAAAGACAATAAAGCGCTGATTCAGCAACTTGAAGCTGACTTAAATATTTTAATGATTCCAAAAGACCCGAATGATGCCAACTCGGCTTATTTGGAGATTCGCGCAGGGACAGGTGGCGATGAAGCCGCGATTTTCTCGGGTGACTTATTCCGCATGTATAGCAAATATGCCGAAAGTCAGGGCTGGAGAATCGAAATTTTATCTGAAAATGAAGGTGAACACGGCGGATATAAAGAAGTCATTTGCTTGGTGAATGGCGAAGGCGTGTATGGCCGTTTGAAGTTTGAAAGTGGTGCGCATCGTGTGCAACGTGTTCCTGCGACTGAATCGCAAGGTCGTGTGCATACATCAGCGTGTACTGTGGCAATTTTACCTGAAGTAGATGTAGACACCACGGTAGATATTAACCCTGCCGATTTGCGTATCGATACCTATCGTGCTTCGGGTGCGGGTGGTCAGCACGTTAACAAAACCGACTCTGCAGTGCGTATAACCCACATTCCGACGGGTACTGTGGTGGAATGTCAGGAAGAGCGTTCACAGCATAAAAACAAAGCGAAAGCGATGGCGTTGTTGGCATCACGTTTGGAAAATGCCAAACGTGCTGCAGCAGATGCAGCAACTTCAGAAATGCGTCGTGATTTGGTGGGTTCGGGTGACCGTTCTGAGCGTATTCGTACCTATAACTATCCGCAAGGACGTATGACAGATCATCGTATTAACCTGACTTTATATAAGTTGGATGCGGTGATGGAAGGTGATTTAACTGAACTACTAGATAGTCTGCATCGTGAATATCAGGCAGATCAGTTGGCGATGCTTGCTCAGCAAAACGGTGGTTAATGAATATTGCGCAAGCCTTGGCGCTACGTGGTGAAGTCGATAGCTATGAGCGTCAAGAAAATATTTGGTTGTTAGAGCATTTTTTAGGACTCAGTGCGCTTGAATTAAAATATCGTGCAGATCAGGAATTGAGTGCCGCGCAAGAGCAGATGTATGTGCAGGCTTTGGCACGTATAGCAGCAGGCGAGCCTTTGGCGTATATCACAGGTTCACAGCCATTTTGGACACTGGATTTAAAAGTCACGCACGATACTTTGGTGCCACGTCCTGATACCGAGGTTTTGGTCGAAACTGTGTTGGCTTTGTCATTACAACGTGATGCTGTAATTGTCGATTTAGGCACAGGTACAGGGGCGATTGCTTTGGCTTTAGCATCTGAACGTCCAGATTGGCAGGTAACCGCAACCGATATTTACCTGCCAACGCTTGCAGTTGCTCAAGAAAATGCAAGCAAGCATGCTTTAAATCAGGTGCAATTTGCCCGTGGTGCATGGTTTGAGGCATTGGGTTCAGCAGCCGAGCCACGTTTTGATTTAATTGTATCTAATCCGCCGTATATAGATGCTAATGATGCACACATGTCTGCTTTGGCAGCAGAGCCTGAACGTGCATTGGTGGCAGCAGATCAGGGTTTGGCAGATATTCTGCAGATTATTTCGCAGGGTAAGCACTGGCTGAAAGCAAATGGATGGATTGCACTAGAGCATGGCTATGACCAAGCTTTAGCAGTGCAAGCGATTTTTGCAGAACACGGTTTTTCTGACATTCGTACAGTCAAAGATTATGCAGGCAATGATCGGGTGACTTTAGCACAATGGCTTGCTGGCTGATGTGTTATATCAGTTAAAAATCTTGTGAGATCTATTTATCAGCTTGCAAACATAGACGAATGATTAGCAAAGTTTAAGTGCAAGACCAATTTATGAGCCTCAACTCAACTGATGTCAGCTTAGGTTGCCTTTCACTGCCAAAATTGCAGGTGGCAGTTCTTCGCCAAGTGAACTCAGCATTTCCCGTTCAATTAATCGCACCATGGAGTTGAGCGGTAAATCATTGTCTTGCAGGCCAAAAGGTTCTTCAAGTTGTTCGCTGAGAGCATCTAAACCTAAGAATAAATAGGCAATTAAACCCACCAAAATTGGTGTCCAGATTCCTAAACTTGCTTCTAAACTAAAAGGCAGAATAAAGCAGAAGCAATACACAGTGCGGTGCAACAAGACTGAATAAGAAAAAGGCAAGGGTGTGCTGAGAATTCGATCGCAACCTGCTTGCACATTACCCAATTCAACAATATGTTGATTCAAGCCTTGATAAATAATATCGGAAATTTCACCTGTTTTCAGTGCGCTGACTAACTCTTTTTGAATGCTTTCTAAAATAAACTGTGCGGCATTAATATGCGGAAATAATGCTTCATAATCTGCAGATGTGAGGTTGACTTTGTTTTGATAAAAATCGATAGGTTGGTTTTGATTGCGTAAACGGTTACGCAATAAATTACTAAACAACATGACCCGATACATCAAGACCCGACGCTGTTGATCTGGCAGTACGTATGAGTCACGTGAAATATGCCGTGATGTTGCAATTAACGTCCCCCACAATTTTCGACCTTCCCACCAACGTTCATAACTGGCGTTATTTCTAAAACTGAGGAAAATAGACAAAATAATACCGAAAATGGTAAAGCCAATGGCTGGTACGCTCGGCACTTGAAAAAAGTGGTGAGAAGACAAATACACTAAGACCGTAGAAAGGAAGACCACAATTGCAAGTGCAGGTAAGACCGTGGGTAAAATTGTCCCATACCATGCAAACAGTAGGGTAAAACTGTTGTTTTTATTGCGAATAATCATCTTGATGCATCCTTGAAGCTGTCCTTAGTGTTTCATAGACAAACAACGCTTGGCAAGATGATAGCTAGCTTTTGATTCAAAAAGCAGCAAGCGGCTTAAAGTCAATTTTTCTTATTTATTATTGCAACAGCCAATAAAAAAGTGATGCCATGAAGACATCACTTTTTAAATACTTTCAGCAACTGAATGCTCAAAGTTTTAGCTTACATCGGGTAATCTTGCAAACAGTCTGGAATTTCAACTTGTGCCAAACTGTCTGTTTCTAAAGCTAAATATAGTGCAACAATTTTAGCGGTATCGCACAGGTGTTCATCTTTGAGTGCTAAACCTGCTTGTAAAGATTGTAAATCTTCTTGGCAAATATCTAGGGCTTGCGCTGCTTCAAGTGCATCTTCACGTTTGAAAAACGCAGACATGACATTGCGTAACTGTTCTTCTGAGGTATTTAGAATACTTTGATTGAGTAATTCATCTAATTGGTCAGAAGCTTGGTTGAGGGAGTGAGAGAAATTTTGAACTAGATTGTGTTCAAGTACATCCATCATCTTAAGCATGGGGAAACCTCCAAAGATGCTCGTACATTTAATATTACAGGGGGAGTATGACAGCCGAATTGCATAAAATTTATGCTTTAAATTGATTGAAAAGTAAACTAAATTTAATACTTTGACAATGCAGTGCCGATGAACGTCCAGTTCACTGCTCAACCTTGAAATCACAGCGATGAGTTTTCTTTTATAATTAAGTTGTTTGTAAAATACACAAAATAGTGGCTGAGTAGTAGGTGATAAGTCACGCAATTATGAGCTTTCAATTATGAGCTTTCGGTATATTGTCGATATGCACCAGGATTGACCCCAGTCCATTTTTTAAAGGCACGATGAAAAGCGCTAGGATCATGGAAATTTAATTGATCGCTAATTTCCTGAAGTGATTGTTGGGTTTTGCTCAACAATTCAATTGCCGTATCTCGACGGATTTCATTTTTTAATTGCTGATAGCTGGTGCCTTCCTGCTTTAAACGCCGTTGGAACGTCGCTTCAGACATATTGAAATGTTGGGTTAATTCGTTCAGTTCTAACCACTCACTCGGCGGCAATCGCATTAATTGTTTACGGATTTTATGACTCAGCGCATGTGGGTTTTTATAACGCACCAAAAGGTTAAAAGGTGTTTGTTTTAAAAAGCGTTTCCAACTTTTTTTATCCTGCTTGATTTTTAAATCAAGATGTTTTGCCTCAAAATAAATCTTATGCGCTGTACACGCATATTCAATTTCATCACAGAAACGGACACGATAATCAGCATCATCCTGCGGGGCAGCACATTTGAGTTGCATGTTTAAAATAGCGATACGTTGTCCTGTCAGCCAGCACATCAAGCCATGAATCAGCATTAAATAAGTGGCATAACTAAACATCGGTTTCACTTGATCTTTATCGTGAATGGTTAAGATTGCATATTCACCATCTACGTTTAATTCACCTGAAAAATCATCCAGTATTAAATTAAAGAAATTTAAAATGTCCTGTAATGCGGCCTTTAAATGCTCTGCTTGGTACACCCATTTAGACAAGAGTTGATAACTGCCACGACGCATAGCATGGCTGTCCATGCCAAAAAATTCATCGTTCATGGCATCTGCCAGTGCAATCCACAATTGACCATATTGCAGAATTGACACCCTCGCTTTGTTGGAATGTAACAGCTCTGCAGGAATACCCGCCGTCTGCAAAATCGCATGCGTATCCATACCGCGTTGCTGTGCAGTATGCAAAGCTTCATGGACTAAAGCAATTGAAATTGTACCTTTGCTGTAAGTGAGCTGAGTTGCATTCATGGGATGGCGTGGTATTCCATTTACAAGTTGAGTGTTCAAATACATCATAGTCGATGCAGGGTTTGGAAATTGTACTCTAGCTTGAGTGTGATTAATCTGTTTCTTAAGTTGTATCAACCTGAAAATTTATAAGGAAAATAAAATGAAAATTCAAGGAAAAGTCTGTGTGGTCACGGGTGGTGCATCGGGTTTAGGCGCTGCGACTGCACAACATTTAGTTGCGCAAGGTGCAAAAGTTATTTTGGTTGATATGAATCAAGAACTTGGGCAGCAGCTTCAACAGCAATTGGGCGAAAATGCAGACTTCGTAGCTGTAGACGTGACCGATGAAAACCAAGTACAGCAGCTTTTTAACCATATTGAGCAAAAATACGGACAGTTAAATGGCTTGGTGAATTGTGCAGGCATTGCACCGTCTGCTAAAGTCTTGGGACGTGATGGTTTGCATGATTTGGCAATGTTCCAAAAAGTGCTGAATATTAATGTCACGGGCAGTTTTAATATGATCCGTTTTGCGGCACAACTGATGGCGAAATATGACTTAGCCGCCGATGAAGAAGAGCGTGGTGTGATTGTGAATACTGCTTCGGTTGCAGCATTTGATGGGCAGATTGGACAAAGTGCGTATTCTGCATCGAAAGGTGCAATTGTGGGGATGACGCTGCCTTTGGCACGTGAATTGGCACGTGAAGCCATTCGGGTGATGACGATTGCCCCCGGTATTATGGAAACCCCGATGCTGAAAGCATTTCCACAGCATGTGCAAGATGCTTTAGGGCAAATGGTGCCATTTCCACCACGTTTGGCAAAGCCTGAAGAATTTGCGCAATTGGTGGGTCATATTTTTGAAAATGGTTATTTAAACGGTGAAGTGATTCGTTTGGATGGCGCAATTCGTATGCAACCGAAATAAGTTATGACGATGCTATATCCATAAAATAGCCTAAGCAAAAATTCAAGTATTGAAAAACTGGATACTAAAAAACCGTTGCAATACAGCACAAGGATGTTGCGCGCATTCCTGACAAAAACAACATCTACCATATACACAGAGGGTCACCATGATTTTAAGCCATGAACAAAAAATGATTCAGGATATGCTGCGCAGTTATGCACAGGAAAAGCTTAAACCAACTGCAGCGGCACGTGATAAAACTGCTGAATTCCCTGCAAAGGAGTTAAAAGAACTGGGTGAGCTAGGTGCTTTGGGCATGACCGTTGCAGAAGAATGGGGCGGTGCAGGTTTAGATTATGTATCTCTCGTTTTAGCCTTAGAAGAAATTGCTGCGGGTGATGGTGCAATTTCAACGATTGTGAGTGTGCAAAACTCATTGCCATGCGGAATTACACAACGCTACGGCACAGAGGCGCAAAAACAAAAATATTTAACTAAACTGGCAACAGGCGAATGGTTAGGCTGCTTTTGTTTAACTGAACCACAAGTCGGCTCTGATGCCAGCGCGATTGAATGTAAAGCTGAAAAAGATGGCGAGGATTGGGTTTTAAATGGCACCAAGCAGTTTATCACCACAGGCAAATATGCAGATGTTGCTTTAGTTTTTGCTGTAACGGACAAAACTGCGGGTAAAAAAGGCATTTCCTGCTTTTTAGTCCCGACGAACACACCAGGTTATATCGTGGCACGTTTAGAAGACAAAATGGGACAGCACTGTTCCGATACCGCCACCATCGTGTTGGAAAACTGCCGTATTCCTGCAGAAAACCTATTGGGGCAAGAAGGTGAAGGCTACAAAATTGCACTCTCTAATTTAGAGTCGGGGCGTATTGGTATTGCCGCGCAATCGGTGGGTATGGCGCGAGCAGCTTTAGATGCAGCCGTGGACTATGCCAATGAGCGTAAAGCTTTTGGAGTTGAAATTGTGCAACATCAGGCAGTCGCGTTTCGCTTGGCAGATATGGCAACACAGATTGAAGCTGCACGACAGCTTATTCTACATGCCGCAAGCCTCAAAGATGCAGGCTTACCGTGTTTAAAAGAAGCATCTATGGCCAAGCTTTTTGCTTCAACCATGGCAGAGCGTGTGTGTTCAGATGCGATTCAAATACATGGGGGCTATGGCTATGTATCTGATTTCCCAGTTGAACGTATTTACCGCGATGTGCGCGTTAGCCAAATTTATGAAGGTGCATCCGATATTCAGCGTTTGGTGATTGCACGTGAAGTGACTAAGCGTTAAAGCTGAGTATCTAAAACTTTAGTCGGTGTCCAAAGCTTGCAAGGTTATTGCAGGATGTGGAAATTGAGAAAATGTTCAAATCATGTTTAGCTAACTTGATTGAAAAATACGCGAAGATCATGTCGTGATTGCGTTGCATGATCGACTTCAACACAGCAAACCTAATTTAAATTTTAAAGAGCGATTCAATCCTAACTTGTAAAAACGGTTAAAACAATAACGCATATTGCTGCAAATGAATTGCAGTGTCATCAGTTTAAGACGGAGCTTAAAAGAATGAAAACTTTGCAAGAGGCATATCAACAGTTTGATATTGAGCAACTGATTCAAACCCAATTGGCAGGAACGCCAACGGCACTTAATGCCTATGAAGAATGTTGCGGACGCTATACGGGTACTCAACAAACTGCCTTAATTTGGGAAGGCAAACACGGTCAAACTGCATCGTGGACATTTGATCAACTGGCAGAAGCATCTGGAAAATTGGCAAATTATTTTACTCAACTGGGCTTAAAAGCAGGTGATTGTATTGCAGGATTATTGCCGCGTACGCCTGAATTGTTAATTACGGTTTTTGCCACATGGCGCATTGGGGCAGTGTATCAGCCTTTATTTACAGCCTTTGAATCTAAAGCGATTGAGCACCGTATTCAAACTGCAAAGACGCAGCTCATTGTGACCAATACTGAGCAGCGTCCAAAACTAAATGCCTTGTCTAATGTGAAAATTTTAACTGTGGACGCAGCAAATCAAGCTCAAAACCATGATACAGATTTTTGGCAAGTTCTAAGCACTCAAGACACTTACTTTGAAACCGTGTATCGCAGTTTTCAAGATGATTTTCTGATGATGTTTACATCAGGCACTACGGGTTTAGCTAAATCTGTACCTGTGCCTTTAAAAGCCATTGTGGCATTTAAAGGTTATATGCAGCATGCAGTCGATTTAAGAGCAGAAGATTCATTTTGGAATTTAGCCGACCCTGGTTGGGCTTATGGCTTGTATTACGGTATTACAGGGCCACTGAGTTTGGGGCATAGCATTATTATGGATGAACGTCCATTTAGTGTTGATCATGCACTGGAAATTATCCGTAAATATCAGGTGAGTAATTTAACAGGTTCACCAACCGCATTTAGAATGTTCTTTGGTTTTAAAGAAAAGTTTGATGGTGATATTCAACGACATCTGCGTGTGGTTAGCAGTGCAGGCGAGCCGCTCACACCAGAAGTGATTCATTGGTTTAAGCATGATTTACAAGTCAATATTTATGATCAATATGGACAAACCGAATTGGGGATGGTGATTGCCAATCATCATGCACTGGAACATCAGAAAAAAGTAGGTTCTGCGGGTTATGCTATTCCCGGACATCGTTTCGCGGTTTTAAATGCACAGCATCAGGAAGTCGCTCACGGCGAAATTGGCACACTTGCACTGGATGAATCACAATCGCCTTTAATGTGGTTCAAAGGTTACGATGGGGATGACCGTAAATCATTTGTGGGACAGTATTATTTAACGGGTGATACGGTACGTTTAAATGAATTTGGTGGGATTGATTTTATTGGTCGTGCAGACGATGTCATTACAACTTCGGGTTATCGTGTCGGGCCTTTTGATGTAGAAAGTACTTTGCTTGAATGTGAGGAAGTGCTTGAATCCGCAGTAATTGGTAAGCCAGACCCAGAGCGTACAGAAGTGGTAAAAGCCTTTGTGGTGTTAAAAAATCAATATCAACCAAGCACTGCATTGCAGGAAAAGCTGCAACAGTATGTGCGTTCACGCTTATCGAAACATGCCTATCCTAAAGAAATTGAATTTGTCAGCAGTTTGCCTAAAACATCCAGTGGAAAAATTCAGCGTAATTTATTGAAGCAACAAGAAATTGCAAAACAAAATGCTTTTAAAAAAGTGAGCTAAATTCAGCCAATAGGCCCTGTTAATTATTGCGCCATAAGAAAAACGCCATTCATACAGATTGGCGTTTTTTTAAATCTGTATTCTTTATTTAAACCACCCGATTATGCAAGCACGAACTCAATCGATAGAAAATGTGTGCATCATATTGGTGATGTGATATTTTCAACTTTATGCTGACACAATGAACAAGGCTGCATGTACTTCGATTACGATAAAAGCATGTAGGCAGCGCAATACATATTGGGGGAGAACATCATGGTAACAGCTCATTTAAATTTCACGCAGCCGTCAAAGCGGATATTTACGAAGTCGATATGGATGGGCGCAGCTTTACTGTTGTGTGCCTCTGGCAGTTATGCACAAAACTGGAACCCAGCGCCAACTGCTGAAAGTACAGCCTATTCCAGCTATCCAGCAGCAAAAACGCCACAAAAAAATTATGCAGTCTTTGCCGAATACGCCAATTTTGAAGCAGATTTTGACAGTGGCGATACAGTAGAACTAGATGGTTTTGCCTTAGGTGTTTCTACCACGCCACATCGCTCA
Organism: Acinetobacter towneri; assembly: GCF_017498585.1. NCBI lineage: Bacteria > Pseudomonadati > Pseudomonadota > Gammaproteobacteria > Moraxellales > Moraxellaceae > Acinetobacter > Acinetobacter towneri. The sequence continues at coordinate 1,993,853 of NZ_CP071766.1, read as the reverse complement.
GGTTTTTATGGCAGATTGGAATTCTTAAAAAACAATGAATATGATTTGGATTATTACGAATTTAATATGGGCGGGAATTTAAACCTGATCAGCTATTATGGTTTTTATCTAAATACATACGCAGGTTTGGGTTATAGCGGCGCAAGTTCAAAGCTGCTTGCCAATGATGTCAATTTTGTCACTTTACCTGTGGGTGTAGAAGTCGGTTTGAACTTTGTTCCTGATTTCTCGATTTACGCCACTGCAGGTTATAAATGGTTATATGACAGTACCTCGAATACCACCTGTAAAGATGGGACAACCTCAGACAAAGTCGGGAATACAGCATGTTACTGGAATGGTGGAATTGCCTATTATAATGAATATATTGGCGATGCCGATGGTGTCACTTATAACGTAGGCATGCGAATGCATTTTTAAGCAAGTCGCTGCACATCTCCCATCTGTTCAAATACGCAACAATTCAACCGCCGTCATGGCGGTTTGCTTTGAATACCCGTTATACTTGGCGTTTTGGTTTTGCAGAATAGGGCATTTTCTTGGAAAGCATATTCGATACTCAGTTGGAATTGAGCGATGCAGAAATGCATCTATATAGCCGACAAATTTTATTGGATGGCTGGGATATTGAAGCACAAGAAAAATTAAAACTTGCCAATGTACTCATTGTGGGTTGTGGCGGGATTGGCTGTTTTAGCGCAGAATTACTGGCACGTGCAGGCGTAGGTAAAATCACCCTGATTGATGCCGATGTGATTGAAACCAGTAATTTGCAACGACAAATCGCCTATACCCCCACAGATTTAGGCTTTTATAAGGCCGAAATTCTCGCAAAAAGATTAATGCAAATTAATCCTTATATCGAGATTGTTTGTTTAACCACGCTGTTAGATGCGCAAAATGCAGGCACTTTAGTTGCCCAACAAGACCTAGTTTTAGATGGTTGTGATAATTTCAGTACCCGATATTTGGTCAATCAATATTGCCGACAATTGAATGTACCTTTACTCAGTGCCTCTGCCATTGGTTTTCAAGGGCAAATGTTCATGGTCGAAGGTGATTCTGCTTGCTATGAATGTCTGTTCCCGAAAGAACAACATGCCAATGAAAGTTTGCGCTGCGCTGACAGTGGCGTATTGGCAACCACTCCCAACGTCATGGCCAGTTTACAAGCGCATCATGCCTTATTGTACTTGGGTTTAGGCAACACCGCGCTGAAACAAAAGCTATTACTTTGGGATGGTTTAAGCATGAAACAACGCTTATTGTCGTTTGATCAAGACCACAACTGTCCAGTTTGTCAGGCAAGATAGCCTTTTTACTTGGCAATTTTTTGTTAAACTCTCACTACTTTAATATGACTCAGACATGATGAAAAATAATATCTGGTTAGATGGTTTACGTTCAGTTGCTCGCATGGGTGAAACTGCCGTAGTGGCAGCCAAAGCAGGCATTAAATATGCCACTGAAAAGCCAAGTAATGCCAAACTCATGCGCGAAACATTTGAATCTTTAGGTTCAACCTACATTAAACTTGGGCAGTTTATTGCCAGTACACCGTCATTGTTCCCGCGTGAATATGTCGAAGAGTTTCAAGGTTGTTTAGACCAAACTCCAACTTTACCGTTTAGCTATGTGCAGCAAGTATTGGCATCTGAATTTGCAGGGCGCAATTTAGATGAAATATTTGCCTCAATAGATGAAAAGCCTTTAGCTTCAGCATCTATCGCACAAGTGCATGCTGCAAAATTGGTAAGTGGAGAAGATGTGGTGATTAAAGTGCAAAAACCGGGGGTAGAAACTATTCTCTATACCGATTTAAACGTCTTGCACTGGGCGACTAAACTGCTCGAAAAAGCTGTGCCCAAAGTCAAATTTGCGTCATTGGCCGATATTGTCGAAGAAATCAAAACCCGTATGGTGCGTGAAGTCGACTTTATTGAAGAAGCACGTAACCTAGATGATTTTATTAATTATCTGAATTTAACCCAAAATACAAAAGCCACTGCACCTAAGGTCTATCATCAATATTCCACCCGTCGCGTATTGACCATGCAGCGTTTGTATGGCGTACCTTTGACCGATTTTGACGTGGTGAAACAAGTATCTAACGATCCATCGCAAGTGTTGATTACTGCCATGAATACATGGTTTGGTAGCTTGATGATGTGTAACAGTTTCCATGCCGATTTACACGCAGGCAACCTGATGTTGCTTGAAGATGGGCGTGTCGGCTTTATTGATTTTGGTATTGTTGGACAGCTGAATCCTGAAGTGTGGACTGCATGTATGGCTTTTATGGATGCTCTACAAAATACCAACTACACGCTTATGGCGGAAAATATGCTCAAAATGGGCATGACTGACACGCAAATTGATACTCAGGTTTTGGCAGCAGATTTAGAGCGTTTATTTAGTGGCGTATTGCTGGCTGATCCTCAAGAATTGCTGACTTCTAACCCTGCAGATTTAAATGACATCATGCTTGATATGGTTGCTGTGGGTGAGCGTCATGGGATTCGTTTCCCACGTGACTTTGCTTTACTGTTCAAGCAAATGTTGTACTTTGACCGTTTCATGCGCGTTTTAGCACCTTATACCGATATTTATGCCGATCAACGACTGCAGATGGTACAAAGTATTGATCCGAATTTGTTGTTAAAGCATTAATTATCCATATTGGGCGAATCAAGCCTTCTGGTTGCATATTTTAAAGCCACCGATCTTTTGTTTTATGAGTTCAGTGTGGCTTTAAAATACGGCAAATATCCCTTTCAATAGACAGAGATAGAAGGATTTAAAATGAAATATAGAGTGTGGTCATGGATGCAATTATCATTGAAGGCTTAAAGGTAGAAACAGTCGTCGGCTGTTTTGCATGGGAGCGTCAGATTCAACAACCGCTTATGTTGGATTTGATTATTGCCACCAATTTAAGCCAAGCTGCAGCTTCAGATGAGTTGCAAGACACGCTCAATTATGCAGAAATTTGCAGCATTTCAGCGCAAGTGATTCAGCAGGCTGCGCCCAAATTGATTGAGCATGCCGCACAATTGGTATTGGATGCACTTTTTACGACTTTTGCCGCCATTGAATCCATTACCATCACCATTCGCAAACCTGCCATTATTCCAGAAGCCAATTCTGTAGGAATTCGTCTTGAACGCCACCGAAACGATTTTTGCCCTCGCTCTGGCGAGTAACTGCGAAGCACCGCGTCAGTTTAAAAATGCCTATCAGCAAATTGCTGCATTGGGTGAAGTGCATTTTTCGCACATTTATCTGATTCCATGCCGTGATGGAATTGGTGCAGACTATTGGAATTCTGCTTGTTTGCTAAAAAGCCGTTTAAGCTTTGAGCATCTAAACGTCATCCTTAAGGAATTGGAAGTTGCAGCAGGGCGTGTGCGTCCATCGCATGATATTCCGCTGGATATTGATATTATTGCGTGGGGTGAAAATTTAGCTCAAATGCAATTCAATCCGAAAAAACTGCCACTGGCTTTAGATGTTAAAATTCCAATGTGGGATATTTGGCAAGATGAGGCTTTTGTGCATCCAGAGCATGACTACCCAATTGTGAGTTGTGAAGAATAAATCAGCCAATAAAAGGGGTAGATTCGTACTACACATCTTTAAATTTTGGCTGTGATCTGTGATCTCGTTTCGGTTAACATCACCGTGTCATATCTTTCTGATATATTTGTATGAAAAACCATCAAAAACAATATTTTTCTGTATTTATACGGCTTTGCACTTAAAAAATATCCACAAAATCTGCGGATAAATCTTGGGATAACTCAAGATCGGCTCTTTCTCTGTTATTTTTTGATCGTTTTAATCGAGATGTTTTCTATTCCAATGACATAAAAAAACGCCCACAATTGTGAGCGTTTAAGTGTTATCAATTCATTAAATATAATAACTGGTCTTGGTCATGAGCTTGGAAATCGCAGTCATGGTCAAACGTACAGGTACAGGCAAATCTACACCACCTGCTTTGAGCGCCGTATCGCGATGATGCAATTCATCTTCATTCATTTGGACTAGAATTTTACGTGAACGATCATCTTGTTCAGGCAATTGGCTAATATGATGTTCTAAATGCAAGCTGACTTGACGTTCAGTTTCTGCCACAAAACCCAAACTGTATTTATCGCCCGCAATACCTGCAATTGCACCCATCCCAAAAGACAAGCCATACCATACAGGATTAAGCAAACTGGTGTGACTGTCTAACTCTTTTAAGCGGTCTTCGCACCACGCCAAATGGTCTTGTTCTTCAATTGCAGCCTGTTCCATTTCACGACGTACATTGGGCAATTTCGCAGTTAAAGCCTGACCGTGATATAAGGCTTGTGCACAGACTTCACCACTATGGTTTACTCGCATTAAGCCTGCAACATGACGTGCTTCACTCACTGCCAATTTGGTTTCAACCGTATTGCCTGGGTTTTCACGTTGAGCCGAAGTTGTGCCAGGTACTAAACTACGCAAGGCTTGGTCAAATGAATGAATAAACTTGTCGATGCCTGTGTAATGACGCATGAAATTAATCCTCCAAAGAGTCCTGTGCAGTATCTAACATTGGCTTGAGCTTTAACAAGAGCCAAAAGGTGAAAACAGCACTTAAAACAGCCGTAATACTAAATAAAATTTTTAAATCAATTTTTAAAATGCTTAAAATTAAAATCGAAAAAATGGCAGATGACACCATAAATACCGCATTTAAAATATTGTTGGCTGCGACCACACGTGCGCGGTGCGAGCGAGGGGAATAGGCTTGCATCATGGCATATAAGGGTACAATGTAAAAACCGCCACTAATGCCGAGTAAAGTGACTGCGCACATGACATGATAATAACTCCAGTCTTGCTGAAAGACTTCGGCTAAGCCCAATAGCGCACCTGTTTTTTCTGGTACAAAAGCCAATGCGCCTGCCAAATAAAAAGCAAAGACGGTTAAACCGACTGCGCCAATAGGCACCATTTTAATATTAACGTCTGTACCGCCTATTTTACGGCAGAGCAAAGAACCTACGCCAATACCGACAGAAAAGAGTGTCAGTAATAAACTCACTACATTTTCAGAAGCATGCAAGTTTTGTTGAGTGAGCTGTGGAATTTGGGTTAAATACGTTGCCCCATAAAACCAATACCAAGAATTGCCCAATAATATTAGAAAAATCATCGGCAGGCTTTTGGCATATTTAAAAGTCTGGAAACTGGTACGGAAAAAATTCCAGTCAATTTGAATGTCGGGTGCCGTGACGCGCTGCGTCAGCACAAAACGACTTGAAGCATAACCAATTAGTGCAATAATCACCACAGTTAAGCTAATCCAGACTAAATTGCCTGCAGATACCGAAATCACTGCACCGCCTAAAATCATCCCCAATAAAATTGCAATGGATGTACCTGACTGGAAAATTGCATTGCCTGACATCAGTTCATGCGGTTTGAGTACTTCAGGCAAAATGGCATATTTGATTGGGCCAAAAAAGGTCGATTGTGCACCCATTAAAAACAAGGCCATCAGCAACAGCCACAAATTTCCTAAAATAAAACCAACGGTACCAATCAGCATGATGATAATTTCAAGCAGTTTGATGGCACGTACCAATTGAGCGCGTTCATACTTGTCTGCCAATTGTCCTGCGGTGGCAGAAAAAATGAAATAGGGCAAAATAAACAGCAGGGCTGCCAAATTGTTCAGGGTGCTGACATTTGCAGATTGTTGGCTAATCCAGCCATAGGTAAAGACCAAAAGCAGCGCTTGTTTATACACATTATCATTGAGTGCGCCAAAAAATTGAGTGAGAAACATCGGCAAAAAGCGACGACTCTTTAACAAATGTTCATTTTTTTTCATGCGTGATTAACTTCGTTTAGTTTTATTAAGAAATGTGACCACTTGATATAATTGTACAGAAAATCATGTATGATGTTTCAAGTATTTCACTAATGAAAAAATCGAACAAATAGTGTTTATACGTGGGTTGATTGGGGTTTATCCAAAAAATTAAATCAGTTTAGAGTTTTTTATGCTTGTAAATACAAACTTTAAAAAATCAGTACTGTGTTCCAGTATGCATGCAATTTTATGCTGGAATATGCCGAAAAAGCTCGGACTAAGTCTGTTTTTAGGTTTAGTTGCATCCTCAAGTTTTGCAGAAAGTCTTAAGGTATCTAACTCCAACACCCAACTCGCTGAAAATCCTACATCACTGCAGACTCCAACTACAGAAGAAGCACAAAATTTAGCTGAAGAAATTAAACAACTGGCAGCAGCACAAGGTAAAGACAGTGCCCAAGATCTACAAAAAATAGAAGAAGCTTTAGAGCAAGCGCAAACACCTGAATTTAATAGTCTAGAAATGCTGCAACAGCAACAACAGGCAGGGGCATCTTTTGCTGAATTTCAGCCTATCGAATTTGAAGACTTAGAAGATTTACCCATTGCACCTGTAGATCAGGGGCTTGCCAATGAAATTTTTCAGGTGGCAGAACAAGCCAAACAAGAAGCGATGCTAGACCGCAATGGTCAAGTGCCAGAAACGTTGGTTCAAGACGCAACACAGCAGGAGCTACTGCAAATTGATCAAGCGCCTGTAAATGTCGATCAGCTCATAACCAATATTCAGGCAGACAGTAATTTTGTAGTGGAAGCCAATCCTAACGATACCTTAATGACTGAATTGGGCTGGATGACGCAGGTCGAAAATGCCGATAAACCCGGTTTTTTCAGACGTTTACTGTATAAAGTCCGTCCACCGCGTGAGCTAAACACAGCCAAAGTGCCGCGTATTAGTGCAGATGTAGTCATTACCGCAAATGGCGCCAATGGTACACAAAACTCAATTGGAGAAGTGTCGCCCGATGCTTATCGTACAGCGGTGGATCATTTAAGTGCCAATATTAAGGCCAAACTTTCCAGTTTTACCCAGGAATCTTTTGCAGATTTTCCATCGGCATTGCCGCAACTGCGTACGTTGTCAAATCAGGCTGCGCAGGCGGTGGGTTTTTATAATGCCGAGTTTAAGTTTGAAAAACTCAGTGATAGCCGCGTGCGTGTGCAGGTTGTGCCAAATCCACCTGTGGCGATTAAACAGCAAAATATTGAATTTACAGGTGAAGGACAATACGAGGCACAATTTCAGGTTATTGGTGTCTTGCCTGATCAAGAAGTAGATGATGTGTTTAATCATGGTTTGTATGAGCAAACCAAAAAACGAATTACCGATGCCGCTTCAGATAACGGTTATTTTGACAGTTACTGGCGTTTGCATGACGTTAAAGTCGCTCAACCTCAAAATACAGCCGATATCAATTTACGTTATGAAACAGGCGAGCGTTATAAACTCGGAAATGTTGAATTTCGTATGAGCGATCCAAATCAAGAATTCCCTTTGGATATGGATATTCTGCAAAGTATGGTCACTTGGCAGGACAATGCTGACTATACTTTTTGGCGTGTGAATGGTTTGGCCAACAACCTCACCAACTCGCGTTATTTTAACTACACCTTGGTTGATACAATTCGCCCTGATCCTGTCGAGTATCCTTTGGAATTACCGCCTGATATTCAGGCTTTGGTCGATCAACAAAAACTCTCTGTTTACGATGCCACAGTCGTCGATCAAAAACGGGTGGTGTCATCTCAGGAAGTGACGCAATCTGTGGTGAATGAAGCTGAGTTTGCAGGCACAGAAGAAGGTGCGAGCAACGATAAGCTGCACATGCTACAAGCACAGCAAGAAGACAAACAATCAGAAGAAGAACGCTTAAAACAACAGGCACGTATCGACAAAAAAATTCCTGTGATTGTGACTTTAAATGCAGACCGCTTAAATAGTGCCGAAGTCGGTGCAGGTTTTGGAACTGACACAGGCGTGCGTTTGCGTGGGCAATATCGCCGTGCCATTGTCAATAAACGTGGTCACTCTTTCGATGCTAACTTGGAGCTTTCGCAAATTCGTCAAGCTATTGATGGACGCTATAACATTCCTTATAACCATCCACTGAATGATTATGTTGCGTTGGTTGGCGGTTATGAGCGTGAAGAACGTGACGATGTTGCACAAGGTGGCGGCTTGATGATTGAATCTGCGGTTGCAGGTGTTGACCGTGTGATTAAAAAACCAATGGGCAGTTGGCAACATACTTTTGGTTTACGTTATCGACTAGATCGCTTGACCGAAGATGGCACTGTGTTTTTAACTAAACCTGATGCGTTTATTGCCAATGGTGACGTCGAGCAACAATCGTTATTGCTTGGCTATGAAGTTTCACGTACTGACAGCAACCGTCGTGTTAATCCAAGCAAGGGTTTCCGTCAAATTTATAAAGTAGAACTAGGAAGTGAATCACTGCTCAGTGATGCAGATTTAGCCATTCTGAATGCAGGTTGGCGTTTTATATATTCATTGGGTGAAAATGACGACCATCAGTTTGTCGGGCGTAGTGACTTAGGTTATATCTTCACCGAAGATTTTAATAAAGTGCCGTATAACTTGCGTTATTTTACCGGTGGCGACCAGTCTTTACGTGGCTTTGACTACAAGTCTTTATCACCACAAATCGAAGGCTTTAAAATTGGTGGTCAGGCTTTGGCAGTGGGTTCATTAGAATATAATTATCAATTTAAAGAGGGTTGGCGCGCAGCTGTATTTAGTGATTTTGGTAATGCTTACGATAAAGACTTTAGCAACGACACCGAATATAGCGTAGGTTTAGGGGTACGTTGGGCATCACCGATTGGTCCAATTCGGATAGATGTAGCTTCTGGCATTTCAGATGACAATCATCCAATCCGTTTACATTTCTTTATTGGCTCTCAACTATAAATTTAAGACTTAGAGAACATTATGGCTGAAGTTGAACAGCAACCAGAAACTCCAGTAACGCCACCAAAAAAGCGTCGAATACTCAGGAGCGTTTTATTGTCACTGCTGTTGATGCTGGTGTTATTGGTGTCCGCTTTGGTGTTGATGTTCTCAACAGACCGTGGCTCAAAGTTCTTATTAGATAGTGTATTGCAGCGCCAAGAAATTATTCAATATGAATATGAAGGCGGTAATTTATGGCGCGGGATTATTTTGCGCAATATCATCGTCAGCTTAAAACCTGTTGATGTCAAAATTGACCGTGCCGATGTCATTCTTGGTTGGCGTGCCATACTAGATAAAGAAATCCATCTTAACCGTGCCGATGTGCGTAATCTGCGGATTTATCCAAAAGGCCCACCGAGTGATGATCCATTCAAATTCAATGAAATCCGTTTACCCTTTGTTTTGCGTTTAGACACTGCCGATGTCGATCATTTATTGATTCAAACCGCTTCTGGAACTCAGATCGATTTTTACGATATTCATTTAAACAATGCCTTATGGTCGGGTACAGAGCTTAAATTTGAAGACTCCAAGATGGATATGGAGTATTTGAATGTACGTAATGCCACAGGCAATATGAAGTTTGAGGGTAAATATCCGCTTAATGTGGTGGGGGTTTTAAATATTCCATCTTTACATAACAGCTTAAATATTCACGATATTAAGGTGGTTGGCAAAGGCACGCTCGATACAGTTCAGGCAGGTATTGCAACAAATACGCCTGACTTGCTGACAGGATGGGTAGTGTTGCACCCTATGCGCAAACAAGTGCCCATGTTTGGTGAGTTACAATTTAAAGACTACCGTTGGCCGATTTTGACCGAGCAGGAACTTTTTACTCAAGCGGGCGCAGCCAAATTTAAAGGCGACATTAACCGTTTAGATATTGATGTCAATACGGATTTGAGTGGTAAAAACATTCCTAAAGGTCAATATACAGGTTTGATGTATACCGATTTAGTTCATCAACTGAATATCAGTAATTTAAATGCACAACTCATGCAAGGTGCAGCTAATGTGGCAGGTGTCGTTAGTTGGGATCAAAAAGTGAGTTGGGATTTAACAGGGCGTTTGGATAAAATTAATCCTAAAGATCCAATAATTCCTCAAGTGGTCAAAGACTTTTTACCGCCAAGTTTAGATGCCAATTTGACTTCTAAAGGTCATTTGGAAAAAGGTACGCATTTAACTGCACAAGTTGATTTTGACAGATTTGAAACATGGAACTTAAAACTAGACCAAAATCCTATACAAGGTAAAACGGCGAGTCCAATGGTATTGGATGTGCGCTGGAATAATATTGACCGTGCAGTACCTTATGTAGGTTGGTTAAAAAGTGAATCGGGTGATGTGCAAATGGCCTTAGTAGAAGGTCAGCAAGATATTTTTGTGGCGACTAAAGTCAGCACACATGAAAAAACCATGTTACCTGCGGGCATGTACCAAGCCAAATTGAATTTAAAGAATAATCGTTTAAATATTCCTAATTTTAAATTTGATACTGCAGATAGTCATTTGGCAGGCAGCGCCGTCATTGATTTACCAACTGATAAACGTCAGTTGAAATGGAATGCGGTATTGGCTGCGAAAAACTTTAATCCGCAAAGTATCAGCACCGCAGCACCTGTTAATGTGTTAAATGGGCAGTTTAAAGCCAATGGTTTTGCATTGCCGAATCAGCAAATTATTCATTTGAAAGATATTAATTTGACAGGGCGTTTGGTCAATCAAAATGAAAACGTACATTTAACTGGGCAAAGCACCATCGCTTTATTGTTCCATGATGTGAAAGCTGGTGGTGGCTTTAAAAGTTTTGCCGTGAATTATGATGGTGGGTTAAATGCCAGTGCCATTCAAGGCAGTGAAGGACATTTAAAACTAAAATTATCGGGTACGCCGGAACTAATTAAAATTAGCGACTTACGCCATAATGGTGTTGCAGGGCAAATTGTGGCGGATGGTTTGCTGCATTTGAATCAGGGGGTGAGCTGGAATTTAAACGCTTCTTTAATTCGCTTTAAGCCGCACTATTTTGTGTCCAGTGTACGTGGTGAATTATCGGGCAATATTCGCACTCAAGGTATTTGGTCAGACACTCAAAAACGGATCAACATTGAACGTCTGAATTTGGCAGGCATGCTCAATAATAAACCTGTACGTGGTACGGGGAATTTAGCCATGTTGATTGATGCTAATCAAAAAGGCTTTTTACCACAACAGTTTGAAGCCAATAATCTATTTTTGTCTTATGCCAAAAATCAGTTACAAGCAACGGGGAATGCACAAAATCTGCGTATTAAAGTCAATGCGCCTGCTTTATACGAAATCTATTCAGGTTTACGTGGACGTGCGTATGGCTATATCAATGTGCAGTCGCAGCCACGCTTACAAGCCACTGCCAATTTCGCTGTTGATCAGTTCAGTGTAAATAATATTTTCAGCGTGCGTAAATTGCGCCTACAAGGTGAATTGCCAACCTCTGAAAATACGCCAACGCTGATGACGGCATCCATGGAAAATTTACGCAGTGGCAACCGTGGCATCGAGCAAGGGCAGATTTCTTTAGCAGGTACACGTCAGGCACATATTTTAAAACTAGAAGCCGAAAATAAGCTGAGTAAGTTTTATATACAATTGGCGGGTGGTTTAAATGCACAAAATGATTGGATGGGACAAATTCAGAAAGGAGATTTTGACTCCTTAAGAACCCACTTGGCACAGCGCCAAAACGCGGCCGTGATATATCAACATAGAACCAGTGAGTTGTATGTTGGTGCGCATTGTTGGATGAGTCAGCAAAGCCAATTGTGTTTTGATCAACCTATTCGTGTGAGTAAAACCAAAGCCAATGCATCATTTGTGACTCAAAACTTAGACTTAAATGACTTTTCTGCATTTATGCCTGAAGGTTTGGCGATTACAGGCAAGGTTAATGGGTATGCCAAAGCGGCGTGGGCAAAAGGACAGAAGCCAAAAATTGATGCACATTTGGTCACGCGTGATGGCGTCATTGGACTTGCTGCGGACGATCCACAAGATATCGGCTCTACCTTGCGTTATGAACAAGTGGCAGTGGTCGCAAAAAGTATTGCCGAAGGCTTGAAATTACGTATAGATGTGAAAACGCCTGAAATTGGTACGGGTTATGCCAATGTGCTGATTGATCCTTACACCAAAAATATGCCAATGCGCGGCGAAATTGCCTTTGATCAGGTACAACTCAAAGTCTTTAAACCGTTTATTGCCGATGTGCGCTCAATGGCAGGCATTTTGTCCTTTGCTGGCAAGATCAATGGGACTTTAACTTCACCATTGCTCACAGGTGAAATGCGCCTGAAAGATGGTGCGATCAGCATGATTTCGTTACCTGTAAATCTGACCAATGTGCAGGTCTATTCCTCTATCCGCCAAGATCAAGCCAGCATTAATGGCGCATTTAACAGCGGTGGTGGTGTAGGGCGTTTAACGGGCAGTGTGGATTGGAAAAATGATCCGCGTATTCAGTTAAATTTAAACGGTAAAGACTTATTAATTCGTCAAGCACCGCTAATTACTGCAATGATTACGCCAGATGTATCCTTAGATGTTTTACCTTTCCAGAAAAAACTGAGTTTAAAAGGACGTGTAGATGTACCTCGGGCTTTAATTTCTATGCCTGAAGTGTCTGCACCTGTGGTTAACGTGTCTTCGGATGTGCGTGTGGTACATGAAGGACAAGATCAACTGGCATTATTACGTTCAGCTCGTCCATGGGATATTCGTGCCGATCTTGAATTGAATTTGGGTGATCTGGTCATTTTCCAAGGTTTTAATAGCCGTATTCCACTGATTGGACGTTTGTATTTATCTCAACGTGGTTTAGAAACTGCGATGCGTGCCAATGGTGCGATTGGGGTCAGCCAGCGTGTGAAAATTGAAGCCTATGGACAAAGTCTGGATTTGAACCGTGCCATTGCGCGTTTTAATGGCCCAATTTCTAACCCAACTTTAGATATGGATGCCAATAAAAATGTACAGGGCAGCATGGTCGGCTTTAGAGTTACAGGCACAGCCAGCAGTCCGAACATTCAGGTCTATAACGATGCAGGCTTATCTGAACAAGAAGCATTAAATGCTTTGATCACAGGTCGTATCAATGAAGGTACCAGTGGTTTAAGTCAGACCGAAAGCTTTAAGTCAGACGTCAACAATACTATTGCAGCGGCAGGTATTAGTATGGGATTGGGTGGTACACGTGCCTTGACCAATCAAATTGGACGTACCTTCGGTTTAAGTGGTTTGGCACTTGATGCCCAAGGTACAGGCGATGATACCCAAGTCAGTTTGACGGGTTATATCACCCCAGACTTGTTTATTCGTTATGGTGTGGGGGTTTTCACACCTGTCAATAAATTGACTTTGCGTTATCAAATGAATAAGCGACTGTACTTAGAAGCCAGCCAAGCTTTAGAACGCGCAGTGGATATTTTCTATAACTGGCGCTTCTAACGGCAACCTCACTTAAAAATGCGTTCTATCAGAGCGCATTTTTTAAGCTTGTGCATGGATAGTTTCGTATTTATGTCAACTTTTGATTATCATAAGCACAACAGGAGAGCTTCAATGAAAAAGATTTTGGTGGTGACTGCAGTGCTTGCATTAATGGGTTGTGCAGAAAAGAAACCCTTAACCCCTGAAGAACAATGGCAAGGCTATTGCCGAAGTGTTGGCAATGCTGCGCGTACCATCATGCTAGATCGTCAAAATGCGATTGAAAAAGAACGTGCGATTGAGCATGCCAATAAAATTGAAGATGACATTACCCGTAATTTTATCTCAGAGATTATTGAGCAAGTATATGCATTGCCACTTGAAGAAATTAATGGTGATGTTGATGCGGCACGTGAAAAAGTCCGTACGCAATTTACTGAAAAATGTATCGCGACACCGCATGATAAAATGCCTGATTACAAGCCGTTCTAAAAGAACGGTTTTTTTATGAATTAAAATTGAAATATGTTTTGTACCTCTATATCTTTTATCAAAAATAGCCTAAGTAAATAAAACGTCTAAAACTAAAATAAATAACAAATAAATTGTGACAAGTTCTAAATCTTAAAACTGGCAAAGCTTATCTTTTTCATGAATAATTAAAAACATAACAAAAACAGTAGGAGCGCATAATGGAAGTGGTTGCTTACCTGCATAATGCAGATTTGCTCTTAGAAGATGAACAAGGTGTCGCGGTAATTGGCGGTAGTCATTATGTTTTAAGTTTAGGTGATAGGGTGTATTTACGTCAGCAAATTGATGCACCTGCAAAGATATATCAAGTTCAAATTTCATTTACCAGTGCAGAACACTGTATGCTGCATGAAGATGAAATTCAACTCAAGTTTGAAGGTAGTCGCGAACAATTACAGCACTATCTTCAAGCCACAACAGTACACTAAGGTGGAATATCATTCATTCATTAGAACAGGCAACATGAGTGTTGCCTTTTTTACGAGTTAAACTTTAGGCGAAAAGTTAGTGTACATACAGACAAAGTTAAAATTAAGTCGTGTTTTGTCTGTAAATTGAACAATATGCGCATCATTTAGTTATAAAATAATGGGCATCACAAAGAAACACTCTAGTTGCATTAACTTTTAACCGGAAGTTTAGTAAAATTTTGCAGTCCATATTGTTTGTGATGCTTTAAAAGCAGGAATTCACAAATAATTTTTTAAAAAAGAGGAATAACACCGTGCTAGAAGCTTACCGCCAACACGTTGAAGAACGTGCCGCACTCGGAGTCCCACCGAAGCCACTTGATGATGTGCAAACAGCTGCATTAGTTGAATTATTAAAAAATCCACCAGCAGGCGAAGAAGCTTATTTGGTTGATTTGATTGAAAACCGTGTACCTGCAGGTGTTGACCAAGCGGCATACGTTAAAGCTGCTTTCTTAGCTGCTGTAGCAAAAGGTGAAGCAACCTCTCCACTCGTTTCTAAAGAGCGCGCAGTTTACTTACTAGGTACAATGCTTGGTGGTTATAACGTAGCACCTTTAGTAGAGCTTTTAGACAATGCTGAATTGGCTGGCTTAGCAGCTGAAGCATTGAAAAACACTTTGCTTGTATTTGATGCGTTCCATGACGTAGCAGACAAAGCAAAAGCAGGTAACGAAAACGCGAAAGCAGTTTTACAATCTTGGGCTGATGCTGAATGGTTCACTAGCCGTAAAGATGTACCTGAAGAAATCAAACTTACAGTGTTTAAAGTTACTGGCGAAACCAACACTGACGACTTGTCACCTGCACAAGACGCATGGAGTCGTCCAGACATTCCATTGCACGCAAATGCAATGTTGAAAAACGTACGTGATGGCATCAACCCAGAAGTTCCTGGTGAAGTTGGTCCATTAAACCAAATCAAAGACCTTATCGCGAAAGGCAACCAAGTTGCTTACGTGGGTGACGTTGTTGGTACAGGTTCTTCTCGTAAGTCTGCAACTAACTCTGTACTTTGGTTCTTCGGTGATGAAATCGCGCACATTCCAAACAAAAAAGATGGCGGCTACTGCTTAGGTGGTAAAATTGCGCCAATCTTCTTTAACACAATGGAAGATGCGGGTGCTTTACCAGTAGAAATCGACGTTTCTAATATGAACATGGGTGATGAAATCACTCTTAAAATCGACCATGCTGCTGCTAAAGTAACAGCGTTCAAAGACGGCGCACAAATCGCTGAATCTGAACTTAAAACTCCAGTGCTTCTAGACGAAGTACGTGCAGGCGGTCGTATTAACTTGATCGTTGGTCGTGGTTTGACAGCTAAAGCGCGTGAAGCTTTAGGTCTTGCACCATCTACTTTGTTCCGTACTCCAGTACAACCTGAAAACACAGGCAAAGGCTTCACTCAAGCTCAAAAAATGGTAGGTCGCGCTTGTGGTCTTCCAGAAGGTCAAGGTGTTCGTCCAGGTACTTACTGCGAACCTAAGATGACTACTGTTGGTTCTCAAGATACAACAGGTCCAATGACACGTGACGAATTAAAAGATTTAGCTTGTTTAGGTTTCTCTGCAGACTTAGTAATGCAATCTTTCTGTCACACAGCTGCGTATCCAAAACCAGTTGACGTTCAAATGCAACACACGCTTCCTGACTTCATCATGAACCGTGGTGGTGTTTCTTTACGTCCAGGTGATGGTATTATCCACTCTTGGTTAAACCGTATGCTTCTTCCAGATACAGTAGGTACTGGTGGTGACTCGCATACTCGTTTCCCAATTGGTATTTCTTTCCCAGCGGGTTCTGGTCTTGTAGCGTTCGCTGCAGCAACTGGTGTTATGCCACTTGACATGCCTGAGTCTGTACTTGTGAAGTTCAAAGGTAAAATGCAGCCTGGTATCACTTTACGTGACCTTGTACATGCGATTCCTTACTACGCAATTAAAGAAGGTGACTTAACTGTAGAGAAGAAAGGTAAGAAAAACATCTTCTCTGGTCGTATCTTAGAAATCGACTTAACAGAAATGGAAACTGACTTAACAGTTGAACAAGCATTTGAATTGTCTGATGCTTCTGCTGAGCGTTCAGCTGCAGGTTGTTCTATCACACTTTCTGAAGAGAAAGTTGCTGAATACCTTCGTTCAAACATCACCATGCTTAAGTGGATGATTTCTGAAGGTTATGGCGATGCGCGTACTATGGCTCGTCGTGTTGAGAACATGGAAAAATGGTTAGCGAACCCATCACTTCTTAAAGCTGATGCTGACGCTGAATACACTAAAGTGTATGAAATTGACCTTGCAGACATCAAAGAACCAATCCTTTGCTGCCCGAACGATCCAGATGATGCAAAACTTCTTTCTGACGTTCAAGGTGACAAAATTGATGAAGTGTTCATCGGTTCTTGTATGACAAACATCGGCCACTTCCGTGCTGCTGGTAAGTTATTAGACAAAGTTCCTGGTGGTTCTTTATCTACTCGTCTATGGTTAGCGCCTCCAACTCGTATGGACGAGCGTCAACTTATGGAAGAAGGCTTCTACAACACTTATGGTAAAGCGGGTGCGCGTACAGAAATGCCAGGTTGTTCATTATGTATGGGTAACCAAGCACGTGTAGCACCGAACACAACTGTAGTATCTACTTCTACACGTAACTTCCCGAACCGTTTAGGTCAAGGTGCAAACGTTTACTTAGCTTCTGCTGAGCTTGCATCTGTTGCAGCGGTACTTGGTAAGTTACCAACACCAGAAGAATACCAACAGTACGCTTCTCAAATCGACAGCATGTCTGCTGACATCTACAAGTACTTGAACTTTGACCAGATGGAAAGCTACACAGACGCTGCTGCGAATGTAGACACCAAGAAAATTGCTGCTGCTCAGTTGACCTAAGTTAGGAAAAGCAAACGCAAGAGCAAATCTATGATTTGTTCGAGTGTTGAGCGATAAGCAAGATCAAATAAGGGCTGATTATTCAGCCCTTATTTTTATGTGTAAAATTTCAATCTAATAATGAATGACATTTAAAACAGCATAGATTGTGATATTTCAGCTTGCCTAGCTGATTTTAAAAATAGGGGCGTAAGCTATGAAATAAATTAGGATTTAACTTATTAAAACAATATAAATTTGCCTATCAATACCGTTCGTCATAAAATAATGTAAACTGCGTCACAAAATATAATGGATTAATGCTGGTATTCAATTTTAATTATAATTTTTGGTAAAAACTTTATTGAAATGAACTACTTAGTTTTAATTTTAATGAAATTGGATATTTTTTAATAACTTACTATAATGATTGTAAAATTATGTAATTAAAATGTGTCATATTATTAATGCATTGACCAATTAAAAAAATTTTGCGTCTCTCTTTAAATATGAAACTGGGTTGTTTTTATGAATTTAATAGAAACAGTTTTTGACTTTAAAGCGCTTTCAATGCAGCAGCAATCGTATTTTTTTGAAAAAATTTATCAATTCGATCAAAAAATCTTTCCAAATTCGAGTTTAGAAGAATTTAAAGCCTTTGTTTATGACCCCGATGCAATCGCAGTCACGGTTATTCAATATCATGATCGAGATCAAGTGGTTGGGCAAAATGTTATTCCTTTTATTTTGATTCATTATAATGAACAGCCTATGCATGTGGTCAATTCACGAGCGGGTTTTTTGTCTGAATATCAAAAACAAAATTTGACGATTCCAAGTGCAGTCAAAGCCATGTTGAATCGACGCTTAAAAAATCCATTTATTCCATTGTGGTTTGTGATTAGCATTAATCAACCGAAGATTTATTCTTTGTTTGCTTCGTGTTCTAAAAGTTTTTTCCCAAGAGTCGGGAAAACTATGCCTAAGGAATATCATGAAGTTTTGCAGCTTATGGCGGCACGGTATCCTGAAATTCAAAAGCGCGGTGAAGGCGTATATGTGCATGAAACTCATTCTCCAGCACGAAGTTTTGAGCAACTGATGCATTTGAGAATTCCGCAAGATGTACATTCCAATTTCTTTTTGCAGCACGCGCCTGATTATTTTGATGGTTGGGGCATTATGTGTATTTGTAAATTAGACGGTAAAACTTTATCTGAAACGGCACTCAATTTAGCACTAAACAGAAAAGTGGATTAGGTGCTTATCACATCGAAAAACTGTAATCCTCTGTACGTATCCTGTTGACTCTATACTGCAGTAGATGATGAATTTGGGCAGTGATGGGGTGTAACCATCATCTTCACCAAAGTTTTATTGAGTGAAATAATGATCTTGATGTTTGCAGTTGCGACAAAATAAGGACACATAATTTTCTGCGTCATAATCGACAGTCAGTTCATCCGATCCGCAGTGCATACAGCGTTTAAGTGAATAAAATTTAAGTCGTGCTTCAATTTTTCGCCAAGAACGCCACACAGGTTGAAAGAAAATCCTTTCGTCATAACCCAAAAAGCGGAAGAATAAAATTTCGCTCATATAGCTGAAAGGCAAATTAGGCGGGCGTGGCAGGGTAGAGGTCTCCCATTTTTCAGCCACTGACCGTTCTCGGTATTGCTGCACAGTCTTTTTCAGTAAATTGGTATTAATAAAGTTTTCATTACGCGGTTTGAGTGCTTTTTGTTGGTATAAAAATTCCAAAGCAGTTTGCACCAAGTAATAAATTTGCCCAACCGCCAAGACATCTAAAAGTCGGTAGCAAAAGCTCTGAAAACTATGGTTGCCCGCAATTTGTATTCCCCAAGTCCGACAATAAAATTGCATAAACTGCACAATCTCTTGATACAGCAATAAATACAGCGCATCTTTGACTTCATCTGCTGTTTTGAACGGTGTGCCCATACTCAGATTTTCATAAAACCAATAACGTAATTGTTGTGCAATGCTGAATAAGCTTGGTTCAGAATAACCATCTAAACGGACATTGATATAATATTGCTGCGCATTTTCCGCAAAATCTTTGGCAATTAATATTTGCTCTTTTAGCAAATGTTTGATCATGCCGTGCTGGAAAAAATAGTTGGGGGTAATATTTAAATACTTGATTTTTTCCCAATCTATAAATTCTTCATGTGGAATATGTTCCTGTGCATGCTGATCTAAAATACTCAATAAAAATAATTTATCTATAAAACGCAGCTGATTTAATTCGCGTTCAGGTGCATCCTGTTTTTTGAATTTTTGTTGTTCTTGCAAGCGGGTTTCCGCCATGATTTTTTTGCGTTGTTGGGTACAGCTTGCGCAATGACAGTTTTGTTGTTGGCTATTTTGAAAGATGCGATGTTCACAATGACTACATTGGTGAAAATTTAATTCCTGCTCATATTGTTCTGCTTCTACCCAATACATAGATGCCTGACACAAAGGGCATAATGTGCTTTCATCTAATTGTTTTTGCAGAATTTGTAGCATTGTGAAATAGAAGCTCAAGTAAATCGTGATATGTCATTATACATGGCTTGTGTACTGAAAAGTGGAAGCTTCTGTGCTTTTGATCATCATCAAAATTAGCCTGTGTTGGTCGTATTTGAAGTGAAGTTGCATATCAAAATATTAAATTTACGCGTAATAGCAATACAGGTATTGATTTAAACAGTCTGCTTTTATGTTACTTGTACAGGATTAATCCAGATAGGATTGAAAAGCTTGGGTTGAGCGCCCATATAAATCAGCATTGTTGAATAAGACTGAAATAGATTGTGCGCAGACAGATGTTGAAAGTTGTCGTATGATCATTGCAACTTTACAAAAACAAGCGCATCGCCACAAAGAATGAGGACAAGATGAATATTGCAGCAAATCCTATGGTTGAAGCCAGCCAAACTATCTATTTAAAAGACTATCAAAAACCTTCATTCTTGGTAGATGCTGTAGAGCTAGATATTCAAGTCTATGCAGATTACACCCAAGTGGGTGCAACATTGAAAATGCAGCGTCAGACTGCAGGCGATTTGGTGTTATTGGGCCGTGATTTAGAATTGAAATCTATTATTTTGAATGGCACGGAATTATCGGAAAGTGACTATCAATTAGATAGTGAGCAGCTTCGCATTGCAAATGCACCTGATCAAGTCACGTTAGAAACCATCGTGATCATTCATCCTGAAAGCAATACGCAACTTGAAGGCTTATATCAGGCAAGTTCTGATTTATTTGTTACCCAAAACGAGCCTGAAGGTTTCCGTAAAATTACCTTCTATCCTGACCGCCCAGACGTATTGTCGGTATTTACCACACGTGTTGAAGCCGATAAAAAATATCCTGTGTTATTGGCAAACGGCAACTTGTTAGAAACAGGTGAAGCAGGCGAAGGTCGTCATTATGCGATTTGGCAAGACCCGACCAAAAAGCCAAGCTATTTATTTGCTTGTGTGATTGGCGATTTGGCAGTCATGAAAGACCATTATGTGACATCTGAAGGGCGTAATGTTGCACTGGAAATTTATGCAGAAGAAAAAGACATTCCAAAATGCAAAATTGCTATGCAAGCGTTAAAACATTCGATGCGTTGGGATGAAGAACACTATGGTCTGCCGTATGATTTAGATAATTATATGATTGTGGCGACCAGTGCCTTCAATATGGGCGCAATGGAAAATAAAGGTCTGAATATTTTCAATACGTCATGTGTATTAGCCGATGAAGAATACACCACCGATGCTGCGATTATGCGTGTGCAGTCCGTGATTGCGCATGAATATTTTCATAACTGGACAGGTAACCGTATTACTTGCCGCGATTGGTTCCAGTTGTGTTTAAAAGAAGGTTTAACGGTATTCCGTGACCAGTCTTTCTCTGAAGATTTACAGTCTGCCGCAGTACAGCGTATTGATGATGTAGCGGTACTCAAAGCACATCAATTCCCTGAAGATTCTGGCCCGTTATCGCACCCGCCACGTCCAGATCATTTTGTAGAAATTAATAACTTCTATACCGCAACAGTCTATGAAAAAGGTGCGGAAATTAACCGCATGATGTCGACTTTACTCGGTAAAGAAAAATTCCGTAAAGGTAGTGATGAATATTTCCGTCGTCATGATGGACAAGCAGTCACGGTTGAAGATTGGGTCAATGCTTTAAGCGCAGGTTCAGGTGTTGATTTATCTAATTTCCTGACTTGGTACAATCAACCAGGCACACCAAAGCTTGAAGTGCAGGGCGAATACGATGCGGCTGCGCAGGTTTATCGTTTAAATTTAAAACAAAGTCTGAAAAGCAATGCCAAATATCCAAACTTAAAAGCATTGCCTATTCCTGTTGCATTGGCATTGTTCAATGCAGAAACAGGCGAGCAATATATTTTGCAGTCTGAAGCTTTGGTTGAAAACTCAGTAAAAGATGGTGTGTATTTGTTTGATCAGGCACAAGCAAGTATTGAATTTAGCGGTATAACTGCGCATCCCGTTGTTTCTTTATTGCGTAATTTTTCTGCACCTGTGAATTTAGAATTTAACTATTCTAATGATGAATTGGCATTTTTAATGCAGCACGAAACCAATGGCTTTAACCAGTGGCAGGCGACTCAGACTCTATTGGAACGTATTTTATTGGAAGAACATGCAGCAGATACTTATTTGCAAGCCATGAAAAATACAGTACCTGCTTTAATTGAAAAAGATCCTTTGTTGGCATCACGTATTTTTGATGTACCTTCTGAAGGCTATTTGGGCAGCCGTATTGATCAAAATTATCAACCTGAAAAAATTCAGCAACAACGCAATGCGCTGTTAGATACATTGGCGCGCGAACTTGGTGCATTCTGCAAAGAAACCTATTTAAGCCTTGATCCAGACATGCAGCAAGATTTCTCTCAGGCAATGGGTGTACGTGCTTTAAAGAATATCATGTTGGCGTTAATGGCACGTCAGGGCGATGCCAAAGCGTTTGAGCTGGCACAGCAGCAATACCATACCACTCGAAATATGTCTGAGCGTTTAGGGGTATTGCGTGTCTTGGTGTGGAATGATGCACCGCAAGCCAAAGCTGCTTTGGAAGATTTTTATACACGTTTTAAAGATGAAGCTTTAGCACTTGATCAATGGTTTATGGTTCAAGCTTCACATCCAAAAGCGACAGCTGAAACCATTCAGGCTTTAACTGCACATCCTGATTATGATTTGGGTACACCTAACCGTATTCGTTCAGTCAGTGGTGGTTTAAATAGCAACCCTGTGAATACATGGAGTTTTGGTGTTCAGCATTTTATTGACTTAGCCAAGTATTTAGATGAGAAAAACCCAATTGTAGGTTCGCGTTTATTGCAGGTGTTGTCGCGTTGGTACACTTTGGCAGAGCCACAACGTAACCAAGTGCAAGCAGCGTTGCTAAATTTGCAGTCTGTGGTGAAATCTAAAAACGTGGTTGAAACCCTAAATAGTATGTTAGAGGTTTAAGTTAAAAAACTAAAAGCCATTTCATCAATTCGTTGAAATGGCTTTTTTGTGGCTGGAATACATTAAAAATAATCTAGCTTAGTCACAGCGAATTTGATATTCATTTTTATAGTTGGTGTAAGTTTCATTTAATTCAGCAAGTAATTTTTTCTCGTTATATTGCCGATCTTCAGGTTTAGAATTTTAAGTACAATTGGCATATATTCATGTTTGTAAATCTGCGTATATTCTTCACAAATAATATGTTTGCGCTCATCTGCAGAATAGTTATCTAAATCGCGAAGCAAGATTTCATTCATTTTGGTATTGATGAGATCGAGTTCATCAAACATGCTTGGGGCTTGATCTGACGGTTGGGATGGGGAACAGCCGAAAGTGATAAAGCTACATATCAGAACGTAAACCCACTGCTTCACATTGACCCCAATGATAAAAAATCAAATTTATATTATAGCCTTAAAAGCGTAAAATTTAAGTGAATAGTCAGTTTTATTGGCAGTGAAATCAATTGAATGACAGTGTGTCGATTTTGTGTATTTAGACAATATGGCTGACTTGGGAAATGCAGTTTTATGTGTTAGTTTTGATGAAAATGAATGTTTTTCTGCGCTGAATTTCTGCAGATGAGTATCTAAAAAATCACGAAAAATTGAGGCATGAAATGGCTAAACATTATGACTATTTGGTAATTGGGGCAGGAAGTGGTGGTATTGCTTCGGCCAATCGCGCGGCGCAATATGGTAAAAAATGTGCATTAATTGAAGTTGCAGATTTGGGCGGGACTTGTGTCAATGTGGGGTGTGTGCCTAAAAAAGTGATGTGGTATTCTGCGCAAATCGCCGATGCTATTCAAAAATACGGCCCAGATTATGGTTTTAATACTGAATTAAAATCGCATGATTGGAATACGTTAATTCAAAATCGTCAAGCTTATATTCAGCGTATCCATGCATCGTATCAATCAGGTTTAGCTAAAAACAATGTTGATGTGATTCAGGGCTTTGCTCGTTTTGTAAATGAAAAAACAGTTGAAGTAAATCAGCAGCAATACACTGCAGATCACATTTTAATAGCCACAGGAACTGAGCCAACACGTCCAGATATTGAAGGGGCAGAGCTAGGAATTGATTCAAACGGTTTCTTTGAATTGCAACAATTACCAAAACGCACGGCAATTGTCGGTTCGGGTTATATTGCCGTAGAGTTAGCAGGTGTTTTAAATGGGTTGGGTTCAGAAGTTGGATTGTTTATTCGTAAACAATTGCCGCTGCGTAGTTTAGATCAATTTTTAGGTGAAACATTACTTGAATGTATGCGTGATGAACATATCCAAGTGCATACGCAAGCCATTCCAAAGAAAGTTACTCGCCAAGCGGATCAGTCTTTGTTATTACACCTTGAAGATGGTTCACAGCATGAGGTCGATTGTCTGATTTGGGCAGTTGGACGTAAACCAAATACACAAGCATTGAACTTGGCTGCTGCAAATGTGCAGATTGATGAAAAAGGATATATCAGTGTAGATCAATTCCAAAATACTAGCCAAGCGGGTATTTATGCGGTGGGCGATATTATTGGAAAAATTGAGCTGACACCCGTTGCTGTTGCCGCAGGACGTAAATTGTCTGAGCGCTTATTCAACAATAAACCAAATGAATATTTAGATTATCAAAATGTTGCCACAGTGGTCTTTAGTCATCCGCCTATTGGTACGGTGGGATTAAGCGAAGCACAAGCCATTGAACAGTTTGGGCAAGATCAGGTTAAAGTTTACCAATCTTCTTTTACCTCAATGTACACAGCTGTAACTCAGCATCGTCAAGCGTCTAAAATGAAATTGGTCTGCGTTGGTGATGAACAGAAAGTCGTGGGCGTGCATGGTATTGGTTATGGCATGGATGAAATTTTGCAAGGTTTTGCAGTCGCGGTCAAAATGGGTGCGACCAAGCAGGATTTTGACAATACTGTTGCAATTCATCCAACTGCTGCAGAAGAATTTGTGACCATGCGTTAATAGAATAGCGTGGTCGCTCACAAAGAGTATGGGTTAAAAAATCCATACTCGTTTTTATTTTTGAAATTTGTAGATAAAGATCAGAAGATAAACGTCAGAAAGATAAAGTTTGTTATCGTTATTTAGTTAGCCTAATAAGAAAACCCACCGAAGTGGGCTTGTGCGATCAAACACCATCCATTGTGTTTGGGGTAGATTATCTCACGAAAATGATTAAGGTTTGATTAAGAAATTTTTGTTTTATTAAGTTTATCTTTACAACTTTGTAGTCCATGCTGCAAAGACTTTAAATCTATGTTATAATATAACTTGTACAATAAAAATATCTCTATTCTCTCGTAGTTATTCATCATCATGCTGTGCTGCATTTATTTTCTATGCACTGCAAATTAAGTGTGATGAATGTTGTTGTATTAAAAACTATGCTCAAAATTTTAATTTGAGCTTGATTTGTAAGTTATAAATGAATTGGTGTAAATATTGAAAAAAATGCAAACAATGCTTGCGAAAGCAGTGAATGGTCGCGAAATTATGGTGTCTTTGGTGGCATCAAAGAAAAAGCAAAATACCCGTGATGGTTTTAAATGGGTCGAAGTCGGAAAACATGTGTTGTTGGAATGTGGTCAGGAAATTGAACTGAATTTAGATGGTCGCAGTTTTTATACCGATACGCATGAAATGTTCCGTTTACCGCATCGGGTTAATTAAGTTTTGGTCTGAAATGAATATTCAACCTAGCTAAACTGGATTGCATAATATGTAATTTAGAAAAGCTTTTAAAAGTTTTATCCAGAAAAATCCCGTTCATTGGCGAACGGGATTTTTTTATTTTATCTTTTACTGTGGCAGAGCACAGTTGGTAATGAATTAAACCTTAACAATCAAAACAGGAACAGGAGACTGAGTCAGTACGTTTTGGGCAACGCTACCGAGCATCATCTTTTTCACTCCAGTACGGCCATGCGAACCCATAATAATCAGGTCAGCACCAATTTCATTGGCAATTTGTACAATCCCTTCAGAGGCTGCAACACCGCGGATAATTTTGGTATCTACCGAAATACCTTCACGGCTAAAGGATTGCTGAATTTCAGCCAAACGATTTTGTGCATTTTGTTCAGCCTGCATGAAATAATCGGTAATTGCTGGTGCAACTTTGTAGAAGTCCACGCCTACAAAAGGATCAACTGCAATTACACTCATAATAGTAACAGGGCAATTTAGATCTTTTGCCAATGAAAGTGCTTGTTCGGCTGCAGCATAAGACATAGGTGACTCATCTACTGGAACAAGTAAGTGTTTATAAGTTGTCATGGCAAATCCTTATTAAAAATTTATGATGAAAATATGGCTTAAAATAGTGATTAAGCTTTAACTACAAGCACAGGTAATTCTGTATGACGTAATACGTCTGTGGCAAAGCTACCCAATAATAATTTTTGGAAACCTTTACGACCATGTGAACCCATCACAATCACATCGGCATTTAAGTCTTTCGCAGTTTTGATTACACCTTCAGCAGATACCAAACCCTCAACCACGCGAGTTTCTGCATTTACACCCACTGCTTTCGCAATTTCATCTGCTTCTTTTAATGCCTTTTGTGCATTGGCTGTCGCTTGCACAAAGTATTCTTTCATAATGGCAGATGAATAATTATAGTAAAAGTCAGAATCAGTAAATGGGTCTTCCGCAACAAGGCTAATTAAGGTGAGTTTACTGTTAAATACTTTGGCAATTTCAGCTGCATGTTTGACCGCTGAAAAAGAAATTTGTGAACCATCTACAGGGACTAAAATATTTTGGTACGACATGCGGGTAACTCCAGAAATTATGATTATTCGCCTTACACTTTATTGATAGCATATAGTCTATATAGGTTCAATTTAAAATCTGAAAAAAGATTGATAATTCATTTAATTACCCGCCAAATTTGCTGAAATAAAAGATAAGCTGAAGATGATGAAATTGCTCAACTCAACGGCAAGGCTATACGATAAAATAAGCTGCTAAATTTTCAAAATAAACAGCCCCAAATGTTTTGAATAACTTGGGTTTGAATTGTGCCTATGAATCTTGAGGGAATTGTGGTTTGAAATTATTTTGGATGTTGCTGTGTTTTATATTGTTAAGTGCTTGTCAAACCACGCAGCAGAACAGTCGAATCATTGCTGGTGCATTTAATCTCACCACAGGCTTGCAGCAAAAAATCATGGATCGCTATGCACCCAAAAACATACAAGTGCAACATGATATTGTGTATGCCACGCAGCCCAATTTGAGTTTTGACTTGTATCAAGACAGTCAATTGCAAGATTTAGCTGCACGCCCGACAATTGTCTGGATTCATGGTGGTGGCTGGATTGCAGGTTCAAAAGCCCACGCACGTGGCTATTTTAAATTATTAGCCGCGCAGGGCTTTAATGTAATTGCCGTACAATATCAATTTGCCCCGCATGCAACTTATCCTACTCAGTTGCAACAAATTGATCAGGCTTTAAATTACATCACGCAACATGCAGAAAAATATCAGCTTAATCCACAACAATTATATTTAGCAGGCGATTCTGCAGGGGCGAATTTAGCGAGCCATTATGCCGCATTATTGAGTAATCCTGTATTTGCACAGCAGTCTAATTTACAGCCGACTATTCAGCACAAACAACTTAAAGGGCTGATTTTGCACTGCGGGATTTATGATCTAAAAGCGTTTGTTGAAACTGCGCCAGATGAAATGAATATCGTAGAGTGGGGTGTTTATAATTTGGTGCAGGCTTACACGGGAGATCGGAAACAGGACAGTGAATTTCTGAAGAATATTTCGCCTATTCAACATTTAACGGCAAACTATCCTGCGGTATTTATCAGTGGTGGTAACAAAGACTTTTTAACAGAAACTCAATCTATGCCGATGCTGCATGCTTTACAGCAACAGCAGATTCCTGTGACGACAGCATTTTATCCAGATACAAAAGCATGGTTAATTCACGAATATCAATTTTTTATGCACCAAAAAGAAAGCCAGCAAACTTTTGCTAAAACAGTAGAATTTATCCGAAGCACAGCAGACCCTAATGTATCGCGCATACAATAAATCAATACGATGCTTCAGAAAAAGTGTTTTTTAACTGCTTAAGTTATTTAGCTTTTGCTGTTTAAACTTTAAAACTGCCAAAACCACACAACCAAAAATCAGTCCCCAAAATGCAGAACCAATACCAAAAAACTGCACCCCAGAAGCACTAAATAAAAAAGTCAATAAAGCAGCTTCACGTTCTGCAACCTGCTGAAAAGCGAGGGCGATGTTGTGTCCAATGGTGCCAAGCAGTGCAATTCCTGCCAAAGCTGTAATAAAAACAGCAGGGAATGCCATCAGCAAACTGGTAAGCGTTGCCGCAAATATCCCCATCAAGATATAAAACAAACCGCAGCTAATTCCCGCAATATAGCGCTTACTGGCATCGGGATGCGATTGATCATCTAAGCTAATCGCAGCACTGATGGATGCGATATTGACACTAAAACATCCAAATGGCGCGAAAATCGCTTGTGCTGTGCCTGTCCAACCAATTAAGTGACGTACATTTGGGTTAAAACCATAGCTTTTGATCATGGCAAGACCGGGTAAATATTGCGATGCCATATTAATGACAAACAAAGGCAGGGCTAAACCTAAAATAGCAGACCAACTTAATTCAGGTTGCATCCAAACTGGTTGTGCAATACTCCATTGCACACTCGGCATTTGAAATTGCAAGAAGATTGGGCATAGTGCGACCCCAATCAATACAGTTAAAACAATGCTATAACGCGGGCTAAATCGTTTTGCCAATACATAGGCTGCCAATAAAGACAAAATAAATGCCCATGCTTCTTGCAGACTGGTAAATAGGGCAATCCCAAATTTAAGCAGCACACCTGCCAACATGGCGCTGGTTAAGCTTTGTGGAATATAAGTCAGTACCTTTTCAAAAATACCCAAAAAGCCAAGCACTGCTGTGAGTACGCCACAAAACAAAAATGCGCCAATTGCTTCGTGTAAGCTATAACCGCTGCCCGTGGCGATAATCAGTGCCAAGCCTGCGGTAGACCATGAGGTCGCCACAGGATATTTAAATTTCCAAGATAAAATCAGCCCGCTTAGACCAATACCTAAACCCAACGCGCAAAACCAAGAGCTGATTTGCTCAGCACTTGCGCCTAAAATTTGAGCTGCCTGAATGACTAAAACCGCGGAAACACTAATACCGACCAAGAAGGTAATAAAACCTGCAAATACTGCAGGCACAGAGAAGTCATTTAAAAGTTTTTGCATGCTTTCTTAGACATATTTTCTATAATTTATGAACAGATCATACACATTTGAACAAATAGTCAAAAGTGTTTTTTATACTTTTTTTATAGCGTTGAGCTTGCCAGTCTAAAGCCAAAACCGCAGAACAAAATACCAATGCTTGCAACGCAAATGGCTGCAATTTTATAGCGTTGATTGAAATAACTGGCTAATTTGACTCCTGAAAAAATCAAGATAGATAAATAACCCATGCTAATGATTTGTAGGACGATGGCTAAAACAGCAAAGCTCAGCATCGGGTAGGTGTAATCAGGATTGACGAATTGCACAAAAAAAGACAAATAAAACAAAATTGCTTTTGGGTTAATAACGCTAATCATTAAAGCAGTTCGGTAGGGATGAACCCGTTCAGTTGTATTGCTCGTTGCTGTTGTAGAAAGATTGGCGTGCGAAGTTCTGGTTTGTGGAAACCATGTTTTATAGGCTGCAATCAGTAGTTTAATACCTAAATAGCCTAAGTAGAGCGCACCAACTACTTTTAATAAGGTGAATAGCCATGGAAAAGCATGCAATAATGAGGCTGCCCCTAAAATGGTGCACACAATTAAAATCAGATCACCCGTAAATACACCGAAAGCAGCTGCATAGCCTGTGCGTATCCCAAAGCGTGAAGCCACTGACATGACATAGAGTGAGTTTGGGCCAGGCAAGAGCACAATTAAGGTTGTGCCAATTATAAAAGTGCTGAGGTCACTAATACCAAACACGCAAACTCACCTAAATAAAAACCGATGTTGCAGTATAACAACATCGGTTTTGTGGCTTAGTAAAAATTTTGGAATTTTACTGGGATAGGTTAAAGCTTAAGCTTTAATCTCTGCATCTAAGCCGAAAGACTGGCGTAATAGGGTGGCAAGTTGCTCACGCGCTTTAATAAAGCCATCAATGCCGCCTTGTAACAATTGGAACGCCATCAAATCTGCCTCAAGTTGCGCTTTGAATTGTTCCTTTTCAATTGCTGCCAGTGGTTCAGCTTGAACTTGAATGCCATTGGTCGATAACGCTGCAGCGACTTCTCGTTCATCAGCTTCAAGTTCTGCCAATAAATTTGGTGCAACGGTCAATAAATCACAACCAGCTAAAGCCAAAACCTGATCAATACTACGGAAACTCGCGCCCATAATTTCAGTTTGTACTTGATGCTGTTTATAGAATTGATAAATTTTCTTCACCGAAAGTACACCCGGATCTTTTTCAATAGGGTAGTACATGACATTTTCAGCTTTTTTATACCAATCTAAAATACGACCCACAAATGGTGAAATCAACGTCACTTTGGCATCTGCACAAGCATGTGCCTGATGTAAACCAAACAATAAGGTTAAATTGGTGTGAATGCCTTCGGCTTCCAACACTTTCGCCGCTTGAATGCCTTCCCATGTCGATGCAATCTTAATCAAAATGCGGTCTGAATGAACACCATAAGCTTGGTACAGTGCTAAAAGTTCTTTGGCTTTGGCAATGGTCGCATCAGTGTCATAAGACAAAGAAGCATCCACCTCAGTCGAAACACGACCTTCAATCAGCTTTAAAATTTCTACACCAAATTTGACCGTTAAAATATCAATGCTGCGCTCAACCAATAGATCATTTGTATAACCTTCAGCTTTGGCTTGCTCAAATGCAGCTTCAATCAACGCTTTATTCTCAGGTTGATTTGCAGCCGCCGTAATGAGTGATGGGTTGGTGGTCGCATCCAAAGGACGAAACTTTTCAATCGCAGCCAAGTCACTACTATCTGCAACAATGGTGGTTAAGTTTTTTAGTTGATTTAAGGCTGTCTGTGTCATTCGAGATCTAGTTCTTAGGTTATTGCTTATACATTCAGTTATATCACAAACAGCTTTTAACCCAAGTACCAAGTAAGAGGGTTTGTGGATTATTTACCAGTTTTTCTCAGATTTCGGACGTGATTAATCAAAAAATGAGCAGCAGCGCCCAATTGATGTTCTCGGCTCCAGACCAAATCGACAAAATATTCAAATTTTGGGGTGAAATCTAGCAGCTGTAAAATTTTTAATTCGTGTTGTAGTTCAGGATGTTCATTCAGCATTTCCAAGGGCAAGACACCCCAGCCTAAACCCTGCTTAATCATACTGCAGGCAGAATGATGATTATCGGTACGCCAATAGTGCTTAGAAAATAACAACTCGGGTTTAATCTGCCGATCACGGCTCGCCACTACAATTTGCCGATTTTGTAAAATCTGTTCAAAACTGACTTGATCAGATTCAGCCAGCGGTGAATGTCGGGCAGCGACAGGCACTAAAATTTCACGTTTTAATTCCACAAATTGTTCACTGCTTTGTAATTGTTCGCGTTCAAACATAAAGGCCAAGTCCGCTGCTTGAGTCATGAGTAAATGCAGTGCATCTTCTTGTGGCGCAGAGAAAATATTGATCTGCAATTCAGGAAATTGCTGTTCTAGTAACACAATATAATCTGTCCAGCGAGTGTGTAGTAATTCAGACACCACCACAATATTTAAGTGTGCTTCCAGCCCAGAACTGAGCGCAAAAGCATGTTGTTTCCACTGCTTCATTTCTATGAGCAGTTGTTTGCTTTTTTCGTAAAGACTCTGCGCTTGTGGGGTAGGCAAAGGTTCACGCCCAATCCGTTCAAACAGTTTTAGGTCTAAATCAATTTCTAAATTAGCAATGGACATACTAATTGCCGAAGGCACCTTGCCCAATTGGCGTGCAGCTGCAGAAAAAGAACCCGTTTCCATGACGGTGATAAAAATAATCAGCTGATCTTGATTGATATTCATGGCTGAGCATTCGTTTTACTTTTCAATATTATTGATGGATTCTAACTCGATTGGTCAATTAAATGAAAATAAAATAAGCGGGGAAGGATAAGTATTTGAGTAAGCAGATGTTGATTTCCAAAAGAAGATGGGTACATGCCCTGAGTTATGAAGTGATTTTATTGGTCATCATTGCTTTGGCATTAAGTTATGTGTTTGAAATGCCAATGCAAGTGACAGGTGGTCTAGGCATTGCGATGGCGGTGACATCGGTGCTGTGGAATATGTTTTTCAATCACTATTTTGAAAAGTTTGAAGCCAAACACAAACTCAATAGAACCTTGAAAATACGGGTATTACATGCCGTAGGTTTTGAAGGTGGACTGATGCTCGCGACCATTCCAATGGTGGCCTATGCCTTACAAATGTCGATCGGGCTGGCGATTTTAGTTGATTTGGTGATGACGCTCAGCATTTTGGTCTATACCTTTATTTTCCAATATTGCTATGACCATATTGAGGCTAAATTAGGTTATGCGCCTCAATACCGCACATAAACTAGAAGCGACTACTTGTGTCGTTGCCGTAGGTGCCACACAATAGAAAAAGCCACTTACAAAGTGGCTTTTATTTGAATCTAATTCAGGTTAAGACAGAATTATTTTTCAATAATTGCTGTTACACCTTGACCGCCTGCAGCACAAATTGACACCAATACACGACCAGAACCTTTTTGATTCAGAAGTTTGGCTGCAGTTGCAATAATACGACCACCTGTTGCTGCAAATGGGTGACCTGCCGCTAAAGATGAACCTTTAACGTTCAGTTTGCTGCGATCAATTGAACCTAGAGGTGCTTCTAAACCTAAACGTTCTTTACAGAAGTTTGGATCTTCCCATGCTTTTAAGGTAGACAATACTTGAGATGCAAACGCTTCGTGAATTTCGTAATAATCGAAGTCTTGTAAAGTTAAGCCCGCACGCTCAAGCATACGTGGTACTGCATAAGCAGGCGCCATCAATAAGCCTTCTTTTTTACCTACAAAATCAACTGCTGCAGTTTCTTGGAAAGTCAAATAAGCTAAGACTTCATGACCGTTGGCTTTTGCCCATTCTTCAGATGCAAGCAATACACATGATGCACCATCGGTAAGTGGGGTAGAGTTACCCGCAGTCATGGTACGCGCATCACCTTTACCAAAAGCAGGTTTTAACTTCGCTAGTTTTTCTACAGTTGAATCTGCACGTAAGTTATTGTCACGCTCTAAACCTAAGAATGGTGTGATGAGATCGTCAAAGAAACCTTCATCATAAGCAGCAGCCATTTTTTGATGTGAAGATGCTGCGAGTTCATCTTGCGCTTCACGAGAAATGCCCCATTCAAGCGCTGTAATTGCTTGGTGGTCGCCCATAGATAAACCAGTACGTGGTTCGCCATTACGTGGCGCATCCATCAGGTCTTTAACGTTGATTTTAGTTAATGCTTTTAAGCGGTCTTTACCTGTTTTTGCAATGTTGAGTTCAAGCAAAGCTTTACGTAAACCATCACCAAAGGCAATTGGTGCGTCAGAAGTCGTATCTACACCGCCTGCAACACCAACCTCGATTTGACCCAGTGCAATTTTATTCGCAACTAAAAAAGCAGCCTGCAAGCCAGTACCACATGCTTGTTGTATATCGTAAGCAGGTGTTTCAGGAGCAAGGGCAGTATTGAGTACGCACTCACGAGTCATGTTAAAGTCACGGCTGTGTTTGAGCACTGCACCTGCAACAACTTCACCCAAACGCTGACCTTGTAAATTGAAGCGTTCAACCAAGCCATTTAATGCTGCTGTAAACATATCTGTATTAGATGCAGTAAAGTAAGCGCCATTAGAACGTGCGAATGGAATACGGTTACCACCGATAATAGCAACGCGGCGAACAGTGTTTTGGCTCATAATTTTATCCTGTTGAACAGAGGTATTGGTATTAGATGGTGCTTTTGTTTGCGTTGAAGCAGTTGTTTTAGCACGGCTAGTCGTGCGGGTACGTGTAGTTTTTGTCGTACTCGTGTTGGAACGGGTTGCAGTGTTGCTACTTTTGCTTGTACGTTTAGCAGTTGATGTATTTGACACAGAATCCGTTGCAGAATTTTCCACTGCTGGATTTTCTTGAGTTGTTTTGCTCATAAGGCTTTTCCAAGCATGTTAAGGGTCTACTTGATGCGTACATTAGCACAATAGTATGACAGCTGAATTGACTACAATGACATTGCAGAATGCATTCAGGTCAAGACATCTGATAATTAACTCAAGTATGATTTAGCACAAACGGGTAACGCTATTGAAATGTGGGCATTTGGCATCATATTGATGTTAAAAGATATCGTGTAATCCATCAAAAAATGAATTTATGAGAGATAATAATCATGACTGATCAATACCAAACATTTGCAAAATCTCCTATTGGTAAATTTGTCATTAAAAATTTGGGTTTACCATCCCCAACTTTTTTAGAGCGTTTCGAGTCTGCAACACCAGTGGTAAAAGGTGCAGTACTTTTAGGTGCAGCCCCTGCAAGTGATTTATCTGCTGAAATTGCACAGGTTTTAGCCAATGTACATGCCAATAGTTATGCAGGCAACAATGCAGAATTGCAACAAGCTGCGGCAAAAGTAGGTTTAAATTTAGGTGCGTTCAATTTGGGCGATAAAGAATCTAAATTTAAAGTGGTGGTGTTTGATGCTTCAGGTATTGAAAACTCAGAACAATTAAAAGCGCTTTATGATTTCTTTAACCCAATCGCACGTCAAATTCAGGCTTCTGGTCGCGTGGTGGTGATTGGTACTACACCAGAAACTGCAGGCAGTGTAAAAAAAGCCATTGCACAACGCGCTTTGGAAGGTTTTGTAAAATCGGTAGGCAAAGAATTTAAAAAAGGCATTGCGGCTAACTTAATTTATGTCGATCAAGGTGCTGCAGCAAACTTAGAATCTACGTTACGTTTTGCCATTTCACCACGTTCAGCTTATGTGTCAGGTCAGGTGATCCGTGTCTCGAATGCTGCAACTGTAGAGGTAGATTGGGCAAAACCATTGGCAGGTAAAACTGCTGTAGTGACAGGTGCAAGCCGTGGTATTGGTGAAGCGATTGCGCATGTGTTGGCACGTGATGGTGCACACGTTATTTGCCTAGACGTTCCACAACAACAAGCAGATTTAGACCGTGTTGCTGCTGAAATTGGTGGTTCAACGCTAGCAATTGACATTACTGCTGCAGATGCAGGCGAGCAAATTAAAACAGCTGCCGCTGCACAAGGTGGTTTGGATATTATTGTGCATAATGCGGGGATTACCCGTGACAAAACTTTGGCAAATATGAAACCAGAGCTTTGGGATTTAGTCATTAACATCAACTTGTCTGCAATTGAGCGTGTGAACGATTACTTATTGGCAAATGATGGTTTAAATGCCAATGGTCGTATCGTTTGCGTATCTTCAATTTCAGGTATTGCAGGCAACTTGGGTCAAACCAACTATGCAGCATCTAAAGCTGGCGTGATTGGTGTCGTGAAATTTACCGCACCTGTTTTAAACAACGGGATCACGATTAATGCCGTTGCACCTGGCTTTATTGAAACGCAAATGACTGCTGCAATTCCTTTTGCCATTCGTGAAGCAGGTCGTCGTATGAACTCTATGAGTCAAGGTGGTTTACCTGTAGACGTTGCAGAAACCATTGCTTACTTTGCTTCATCGGCATCGACAGGTATTAATGGTAACGTGGTACGTGTTTGTGGTCAAAGCTTGTTAGGGGCTTAACACCTTCAAAGTTCTCTCCCTTGGTGAGGGGATTTAGGAGAGGGAGATAAGGGGATAGATTATTAACCCTTCTCTCTAGCTTTCTCCCAGCGGGAGAAAGAACTCCATTAAATAAATTAGAAAAACTTCTCAAAGGTTCAGTATGAATACTCGCCATTTTAGTCAACTTCCAAAACCCTATTTAGCCTATCCAAAAGTGATTCAGGGCTTAATTTTTAAAAAGCCAAAAGGTGAAAAAGTTCTGCCGCAAGTTGAATATGTGGTGGATTCATTCAAGGTCGATCAAAAGCACTTAAAAGCCTATAATGCAGTGACAGGTTTTAAAAATAACGGCTATATTCCTGCAATTTATTTGGCTGTATTGTCACAAAGTCTGCAAATGCACATGATGACCCAAGAAGCATTTCCATTTGCAATTTTGGGCTTGGTGCATATTCGCAACCAAGTCAAACAAAGCCGTAAAGTTGGATTGAATGAACAACTGACCTTGTCGTGTAAATTTGGTGAATTGCAACCACATGATAAAGGCGTACAGTTTGATTTTATTACCACTGTTAAAGTAGGCAATGAGGTGGTGATTGAAGGTTTAACCACGTATTTAGCACGTCAAAAAACCACCACTAAAGCAGCTGCAAAATCTGCAGAAAGCAAAGCGCCAAACTATGCCGTTCAAGCTGAATGGGATATTTCTGAAAATACGGGTCGCCGTTATGCCTTAACGTCTGGCGATTTTAACTTAATTCATATCCACGCGATTACTGCAAAAGCATTTGGCTTTAAACAAGCGATTGCGCACGGCATGTGGAGCAAAGCCAAAGCCTTATCGAGTTTGACTTTGCCAGATGCCTATGAAGCCGATGTCTGGTTTAAGTTACCTATGTATTTGCCATCTAAAGTTGAGTTTTTAACTGCAACGGACGCTAAAAATACAGATTTTTTAATTCGTAACAGTAAAAACCAAAAACCGCATGTGACAGGTGTTGTCACCGCGCTTTAATTCAGTGATCGAAAGCCCAGATTATTTAAATTTGGGCTTTTTATTTGCGCTAAACTTTTATTAACAAGAAAAACGAGATAAACAGGACGATGCAACATTTAAAGGATTATATTTTTGCTGAAACTGAAAATTATCGTGGATGGGTTGCGCCTGAATTTCATGATTTAGCGATGCAATTTAGCCGTTTGCAAAATGCACGTAGCCAACAGGGCGGGGCTGCTTTAGCGGTGTACTTTCAAGGTCAGAAAGTCGTCGATATTTACACAGGCAAAAAGTCGCCAGATGAAGACTGGCAAGCCGATACCTTATCTGTATGTTATTCCACAGGCAAAGGTGTATTAGCGACACTGGCACATATTTTGGTCAGTCAAGGACTGGTCGATTACGATACTCCCATTTATATATACTGGCCTGAATTCGCCCAAAATGGCAAAGCATTGATGACCTTAAGGCATGTGCTGAGTCATCAAAGTGGTTTATATGACATCCGTAATATCATTGCCGATGCGACTGAAATGGCAGATTGGTCGCACATGCTGGATGTGTTGGCTCAAGCCAAGCCACGTTTTGATGTAGCAAGTGAGGCAGCGTATCAACCTTTAACTTTTGGCTGGCTGGTCGGTGGGATTTTAGAAAAAGCTACAGGTCAAAAATTGGCTGAATTGATGCAGCAATACTTGGTTGAATCTTTGGCTTTGGATGGGGCGTATTTTGGTGTGCCTGCGTCTGAGCTTTCCCGTGTCGCACGACCATTTAAAACTGCTGTGACATCAGCGCAAACAGATGCATCATCTACAAATAAACAGACAGCTAAAGTTAAAAACCAAGCTAAATCGAGCAAACGTCCTGTATCAATATTCGATAAAGTCATTGCATGGAGTGGGCAAAATCCGCAAGACTTTCAGGATGGCATGATTCCCAAAGGCATGAAAAATTTTAGTTTTTTTAGTGATACAGGCTTACAAGCCGTGATTCCTGCTGCCAATGGTGTATTTACTGCACAAAGTTTGGCACGTATTTATGCCATGTTGGCGCAGGGTGGATCATGGCAAGGTCAGCAATTGATTCAGCCTGAAGTTTTTCAGCAATTGAGCCAAGTACAATATGTACAGCGTGATCGGGTCATGCCTATCCCGATGCATTGGCGATTAGGCTATCACCGTGTATTAAGTTTGGGTAAGCGCTCTCACGGTTTTGGACACATGGGTTTTAATGGTTCAGGCGCGTGGTGTGATCCTGACCGTCAACTCAGTTTTGCCTATACCCATAATTTTGCTGCAGGTTCTTTAATTGGTGATTATCGACTTTGGGGACTGAGTCAGGAAGCCATTCGCTGTGCAGATCGGCAATTGCAAGGGCGTAAAGGCTGGTTTTAGGCGTGATTGTACGTTCACTCTTTGCCAAAAAAACAGTATGCTTAGACCTGTAAAAAGGAGCATTCATGTATCAGGTACTTGCGCGTAAATATCGTCCTCGTAATTTTAATGAATTGGTGGGACAAAACCATGTATCACGGGCATTGACCAGTGCTTTGGAACGTGGGCGTTTGCACCATGCTTATCTTTTTACGGGAACACGTGGTGTAGGTAAAACTACCATTGCGCGTATTTTGGCCAAATGCCTGAACTGTGAAACAGGCGTGACATCTACCCCATGTGAAGTGTGTCCGACCTGTACTGCGGTCAATGAAGGTCGTTTTATTGATTTAATCGAAATTGATGCGGCGTCACGTACTAAGGTTGAAGACACACGTGAGTTGCTCGATAACGTACCTTATGCACCGACTCAGGGACGTTTTAAGGTTTATCTGATTGACGAAGTGCACATGCTGTCTACGCATTCGTTCAATGCTTTGCTAAAAACTTTGGAAGAACCGCCTGAGCATGTGAAGTTTCTGTTTGCGACCACAGACCCACAAAAACTCCCTATTACTGTGATTTCGCGCTGTTTGCAATTTACTTTGCGTCCATTGCAGGTCGATGAAATTACCAGTCATTTAACGGATATTTTAGCCAAAGAACAGATTGTTGCAGAGCAAGATGCAATTTGGCAGATTGCTGAATCTGCGCAAGGTTCTTTGCGTGATGCGATGTCTTTGACAGACCAAGCCATTGCTTATGGTCAGGGTGAAATTCATCATCAAGATGTCAAAGACATGCTGGGCTTGATTGATCGCACCATTATCTATGATTTGATTTTAGCGATTCATCAAAACCAACAGCAGCGTGTGAGTCAGTTGTTATTACAATTTAGACAGCAAGCTTTAGATGTGTCTTTGGTGTTGGATCAGTTAATTTCGACACTGCATGAATTGGCAATCATGCAATATCTGCCAGATTTAAACCTAAAATACAGTGCTGAAATTAATCAAAAAATTCAGCAGCTTGCGGGTCTGATCTCTGCACAAGATTTACAGTTGTATTATCAAATTGCTTGTAAAGGACGCGCCGATTTACAAATTGCCGTAACCCAAGAACAAGGCTTTGAAATGTGTGTACTGCGTTTACTGGCATTTCGACCTTTGCAAGCCAATGAAGTGTTGGTTGCTGCGCCACAAAATACTGCACAAACAGCGGCTTCCCAGCCAGTTGCTCAAATGGAGCAAACTCCACAAGCTGTGGCAACTCAAAATACAGCACAAGCGGAACAGCATGTAACTGAATTAGATGCGGTTGCAACACCTGATCTTGATGGATTTGACTATGAGGATGACGATTATTCAGATCACACCACGACACAAACCAGTGTTGCAGAACCTTCTTCAGATGATTTTTTAGATGAGGATGAGCCTGAAGCTTTAACACATCAAGATCAACAGTCGATTCAAGCGCAACAACCGACTCCGCAAGCGCTACACTCAACAGCTGCGATTTCACCAGAATCTATGTCAGAACCTGCAGTGAATGAAGAAACTGCAATACAGGCTGAGGATAAGCAATCTGAATCTATCGTGTTTGATCCAAATGCAGATGCACAATTGTTTGGTTTAGATGAAGATGCCTCATCGGTAAGCACTACATCTGATGTGCAAAGTCATGATGATTTTTTACTGGAAAGTTTTGATGCCGTTGCACCGTTAGGTGATCTTGCTGCATCAGCCGAAACATCGCTAGTTTCATCTACACTACAATCGAATAATGCTTCACCGTCAATTACACAAAATGTAAGTAATGCAGAAACCGCTTTATTTGATTTAGCAGCGACTGAAGTCGAACCGAATGTTGCCAGTGCGACAGCACAACCGCAGCAAACCATAGCATCTAATGCCGATGATCAATTAATGCCGCAGGATATTCTGCGTTTACAGCCGCAAGTTTTAGAAGGTGAGTGGACTTTAGACAAGTGGGAATATTGGTTTAGACACAGCGAGTTGTCACCTGCCGTGCAAGAATTGGCGCAGCATGGCGTAATGACGGGGCAGATTAATGCTGAATCGGTTTTTCATATTCCTGAGCAATATCAGCAGTTATTGACTCAACTGCAACATGCTTTAGAAAGTGCTTTAAAAGAACAGTGGAGTAAAACTCTGTTTAAAGTGCAATATGAAAATGTGGATGACACGACACCGTACATTTTGCAGCAACAGCGCAAACAACGCGCTTATCAACGGGCTGAAAATTTATTGCATCAAGAACCGATTGTGAAAGATATTTTGCAAAACTTTGATGGCGAATTACATAACATTCAGTTGAAATAACCTGTTGTTAGCTTTTGTTTGCAGAATTTTAAGGCTGGGTCAAACCAGCCTTATTTTTTGCTAAGCGCAAGCTGAATCTGTGCTTTTATATGGCTGTAATGCTTCGCGGATGGAGTCAGGAATCGGGCAGTTTTGGCGTGTAATTCGATCTACAAATACATGCACCACTTGTCCTTGTGCAGCGGCAAGATTTTGATTGTTTTTAAAAATTGCCAAATCATAAATTAAGGATGAGTTTCCAATTTTTTGAATAGCAACACCTACTTCAATCATTTCAGGATAGGACAATTCCTGCAAAAAATGACAGGTGGAATTGACCACTAAACCAATACAGGGTGATCGTTTGGGTTCAAAGCCTGCTTTTTGCATCAGTAGGGCATTGGCTGCGCTGTCAAAATAGCTGTAATAAGTGACATTATTGACATGTCCATACATATCGTTGTCTGCCCAGCGAGTTTGGATGGGAAAGAAAAAAGCGTATTGCTCACGGGTTTTGGTGTCAGGTTTCACAAGTTTACCTATATTTTTATCGACGTGGTGTCATGCTTTAATG
This sequence comes from Acinetobacter towneri, assembly GCF_017498585.1. Classification (NCBI taxonomy): domain Bacteria; kingdom Pseudomonadati; phylum Pseudomonadota; class Gammaproteobacteria; order Moraxellales; family Moraxellaceae; genus Acinetobacter; species Acinetobacter towneri. The sequence continues at coordinate 1,952,937 of NZ_CP071766.1, read as the reverse complement.
GGTGGAAATCATCCCAAATAAATGTAGAAAGTTAAATACAGAACGTTAAGCGTAAATGTTAGGCATAAATGGCTTGGTAAATCTGTAACGCATCCTGCATTTGCATTGCTCTCGGGTTGTTTTGCAATAAACGGCTTTGCAGCATCGCATCTTCTGCCAGTTGTGGCAGCATGTTTTCTGCTATGCCTAGGGCATTGAGTTTTAACACCAAGCCACTTTGATCTAAATGATTTTGTAAATGATCAATAAACAAATCACATAATCCATCTGTGCAGCCTTTACTGCGTGGGTCTAACCAACACATCAGTTCTGCATAATACTGTTTGGCTGCAGGCGCATTAAATTTTAAAACTTCGGTTAGTACCAATGCATTGCTATGCCCATGTGAAATATGGAAATGTCCGCCTAAAGGATAGGCAAGCGCATGTACCGCAGCCACAGGAGCATTGGCAAAGGCTTGTCCTGCCAGCATTGAACCAAACAGCATGTTTTGCCGTGCTTGCATATTGCTGCCATCTTCAAGCACTAATTTTAAGTTTTGATCAAGTAAACGCAGCGCATGTTTTGCCAGAAAATCTGAATACGCATTTTTTTTGATTTTAGAAGTATAGGCTTCAATGGCATGTACCATCGCATCTATACCTGTGGCTGCGGTAATCTGTGCAGGTAGATGACGGGTAAAATTGGCATCTAAAATGGCAACATCGGCATATAAAATAGGAGAAACAATGCCTGTTTTACTGGTTGCACCTGTGGTGACAATGGAAATAGGTGTGACTTCTGAACCTGTGCCTGCTGTAGTGGAAACTAGAATGAGCGGTAAACGTGGTGCTTTCGCATTGCCGACACCGTACAAGTCTGACAGTTGTTGAGTTTGTGCAGGATGACTCAGCACGGCAATAATTTTGGCGACATCCATCGCACTACCCCCACCAAAACCTAATACAACATCAATATTTTGCTGTTTGGCAAAATCAACTGCTTCTAACACAATCTGTTCTGCGGGGTCGGCTTGCACATTCGAGTAAATGGCATAGTCCAGTTGCAGTTGCTTTAAAATTTCTAAAATAGGTTGATGTAATTGTTGTTGTAAAATGCCAGCATCGGTGACCAATAACAAACGCTTATAATTTTTTTCGGTTAAAACCGTTTTTAGTTCAGAAATTGAACCCAATCCAGAAATAATGTTGCCAACTGTTTGAAATTGAAAATGCTGCATCGTCTTTATTCCTAATTTTTATACTTAATTCAACATTATTGTAGGGTCGCGATATAGGATTCATATCATAAATAACTTAACATAAGACTCTTAAAAATAAAGTAGCTTTGAGGTTGTTTATGTCATCCAAAACGCCATATAAGGTGTTATGTGTTTGTTTGGGAAATATTTGCCGCTCTCCAACGGCAGAAATTGTACTTCGACATTTTTGTGATGAACAACAACTCAATGTGTTGGTAGATTCTGCTGGAACCAGTAATTATCATCCAGGCAAAGCCCCAGATTTACGCAGCCAAAAACATGCGTTCAAACGTGGTTATGACTTATCTACATTGCGCGCGCGTCAGTTACGTATACAAGACTTTGTCGAGTTTGATTTGATTTTGGCGATGGATTTTGAAAACTTAAGCAATATTCAATCTTTAATGCGCCGTGCTGAAGCTGAACTGGGCAGTTTGCGCGCTGAAATAGCCTTAATGAGCGAACACGATCCGCATTATACGCAGCAAGAATTACCCGATCCATATTATGGCGAAGCCGATGGTTTTGAGCGGGTGCTCGATCAATGCGAGTCGAGTAGTCGCGCATGGGTGAAAGTTTTACAACAACAATTTGAATTGAAGGTTTAAGTCATGCACATTCACTACAACATGCAACTCAAACCGTTCAATACGTTAAATTTAGATGCAACTGCGTCGCATTATGTCAAAATTGAAAATATTCAAGATGTACAGGATGCTTTGGCATTTGCCCAGAAAGAACAATTAAATGTGCTGATTTTATCGGGTGGTAGCAATATGTTATTGCCTGAACATATTCATGCCTTGGTCATGCACATGGATATTCAGGGCATCGAAAAATGCGCTGAAGATGATGCAAGTGTCACCCTAAAAGTTGGGGCAGGACAAGTCTGGCATGAGTTTGTGTTGTGGAGTACGGAACAAAAGTTATATGGTCTGCAAAATCTGGCTTTAATTCCAGGTTTGGTCGGCGCTTCACCTGTGCAAAATATTGGTGCTTATGGCGTTGAAGTCGGTGAGTTTATTGAATCTGTGCAGGTCTATGATCGTGAATGCCAACAATTCAGCTCAATTGTTGCTGCAGATTGTCAGTTTGCCTATCGACACAGTATTTTTAAAGATCATCCCAACCGTTACATCATTACCCATGTGACTTTTAAACTGTTAAAACAGGCTGCGTTAAAATTAAATTATGGCGACTTAAAAGCTGCTGTAGGCGATGAGCAAACTGCTGAAAATCTGCAGCAACAAGTCATTCAAATTCGCCAAAGTAAGCTGCCTAATCCTGCAGAATATCCAAATGTAGGTAGTTTCTTTAAAAATCCTGTGATTTCGACTCAGCAATTTGACCAAATTGCAGCACAATTTCCAAATTTACCCCATTACCCACAGCCGAATGCGCAAGTTAAAATTGCAGCAGGCTGGTTGATTGATCAAGCTGGCTGGAAGGGAAAACAACTGGGTGTGGTGGGTATGTTTCATAAACAAGCGTTGGTTTTAGTCAATTATGCCGATGCCACTTTGGCAGATGTGCAACACACCTATCGTGCTGTGCAGCAAGATGTTTTGAGTCGTTTTGGTATTTCACTAGAACCTGAACCTGTGTTATTTGATGAAACAGGTTTGATTCGTGCACATCAACCGGTAGGTTAAGTGAAGATGAAACAGAATCATTGGATGCTCAGATTGGTACAAATTGCTGCCGTGCTATTTGTATTGTTTGCAGCGTTCATGATTTTTATCTATTCACCTTTTTATTCTACTTTGGTGGTCAAAACGCTGAACACTTTGGTACCTGTAGAAGTGAATCAAGTGGCAGCAAAAAGTCAGCAAATGGCGGCTTTTAGTGATCAAGACAGCTTGGAACCCGGTTCAGATTTATGGATTGCCCGACAAGCTTATTTGAAGCTGATGGAGCAAGAGATTCAATCTGAAAATTCGAAAAATTTAACTTTAATTCAGGCTCGTTATAAAGCCTTACAAGCGCTTATTTTAGAAGAACAAACGCAAAAAAAATTAGCATCTGAGCAAGAGTTGCCGCAAGTCCCATTGTTGGTGTCTAATGCAGCTTCTGAAGCAGTTGTAGAAGACCCATCCGAAAATGTAAAAGCCTTGCTCAATTTGGATAGTCATGAAAATCAGGTACTCATGGAACAATACTTGGAGTTTTTAAGCACTCATAAAATTGCCGAAACCGAAAGTGAGCCTGTAGATGAAGAAATCTTTAAAGATATTGCTTTAATTCAGCAACAAAATATTCCAAAAATACCTGCAAACTCTAAACCTTATGCGATTGTGGTTTTAGGTGGTGGCTTAACTTTAGATGATAATGGCAAAGATATTGTGGTCAATGACTACACACGTTTACGTTTAGAAACGACCCTAGCGGTGGTAAAACAATATCAATTGCCGATTGTACTGAGTGGTGTAGAAGCACCTTATATGCAGCGTTGGTTAAAAAAATATGATGTCGAAGCAAAATTATTAGAAGATCGCAGCATGAATACTTGTGAAAATTCACGTTTTAGTTCTTTATTATTACAAAAAAAAGGGGGGGCGCCGACAGTGATTTTGATTACAGACCGTTATCACATGCCACGCACCCGCCGTTTATTTGCTTTAAATGGAATTGAAACGATTCCTGTCGAAGCTCCAATGCCGACTCAACTGACCGCATGGCGTCCAAGTGAACAAAACTATGATCACAGCCGCCGTGCCAATTATGAAATGCTTGCCGCCATTCGGGATGTCTTGATTGGTTCTAGCGCATGTCGCGAGGTGCCATAATGCCTGATATTCCATTTTTAAACCCAAGCGTGTTGAAGCAATTAGATTTGCCAGTGCCGAGTAGGGAAACCACACCACAAATTCTACAACCTTTAAATTTGAATCGTGGTTTTGAACCGAGTGTTGAGTTACAAGCCTATCGACAGCTATATGGTTTTCATTTGTTGGACTGTGAACATTGGCAAGGCTATGTGCAAATGCCGTTGTTTAAATTGCATGTGCAAATTTTTCAACCCGATTTAAGCAAAACCAAATTTGATCAGGTGCAGGGCACGGTATTTCTACTGCATGGCTATTTGGAACATAGCGGGATTTATCAACCTATCGTCAAAGAATTATTAGAGCAGGGCTTTAGTGTTTTGACTTATGATTTGCCCGGACATGGATTGAGTGATGGTTATCCTGCCAACATCAAAAATTTTGATCATTATCAGCAAGTATTACATGCGGTTTATCAATATGTAAAAAATGCCGATCAATTGCCAAAACCGTGGTTGGGCATTGGGCAAAGTACAGGTGGTGCAATTTGGATGCATCACTTGTTGGAATTTGCTCAGCGCCGTGAAAATCCATTTGTAGAGCGTGTGTTGTTGTTATCGCCTTTGATTCGTCCTGCAAAATCGGCATGGTGGCATAACTCTGTTGGTTTGGGCATTATCCGTCGGATTAAGCGTGAAGTGCCGCGACATTTCCGACGCAATAATCATAATCCTGAATTTTTACGCTTTGTGCGTTTAAAAGACCCGCTGCAACCTAGAATGATGGGCATGGATTGGATTTTAGCCATGTCTAAATGGATGTTGGAGATGGAAGAACGTCCAGCTTGCCGTATTCCTGTTTGGTTGGCACAAGGGGCGCAAGATCAAACCGTAGATTGGCGCTACAACATTGAGTTTATTCGGCGTAAATTCCGCCTGCAAACCTTACTCATGTTAGAAGAAGGCTCGCATCAATTAATCAATGAACGTGCGGATATTCGTGCGGCTTTAACAGGGCTGATTCCTGCATTTTTACATGCACATAGCTCTAAGACTTATTATTAATTTATCAACCATCTTTTAAATACGGCTCTACATTTGCTTTGATGCTGTTCTCGGCATCAAAGCATATTTATGCTGCGCTGCTCATTAAAATGTGAAGCGATTTCTAAAATAAAATAGTACTTCACATTTATTTTTTATTTCATGCTCGAGTTTCATGTTTCAGTGCTATGCTCATGTTTATAAAATAAGCTAAATTTGAAAAACTCCTTAATTCTAGGGATAGTGTTTACATCAAAACGATTGATATATTTACAAACATAATCAAGGGGATGAATGATGGCAGAAATGGAAGCGATATTACCCGTACCGGTTTTAATTGTTGAAGATGAGCCTATTATTCAGTCACGTCTTAGAAAAATTTTGCATGATATTGGCTATCAAGATGACATGCTATTTTTCGTGAGTCATCTTAAAGCTGCAATGACGTGTATAGAAGATCATCCGATTGCTTTAGCTTTAGTCGATTTAGGCTTGCCCGATGGCAATGGTAAAGAACTAATCGAACAATTACATTTTAGAGATCCAAGCGCATTAATTTTGGTGATTTCTGCATGGAGCACCCAAGACAGCTTATTTTCTGCAATTCAAGCAGGTGCAACAGGCTATGTGCTTAAAGAACGTGATGATGCTGAAATTATTATCGCAATACGCAGCATTTTAAGAGGTGGTGCACCGATAGACCCATTTATCGCCCGTGAAATTTTATCGCAAATTTCACATCAAAAAGTACCCGTGCTGACCGAAGATCTATCAGATCGCGCCGATGCTCAAGCATTCAACTCACATTATGAACAGCTCACCAATCGTGAATTAGAAATTTTAAATCTGGTGGCGCAGGGCTTAAGTAACCGTGAAATTGCTGAGCAATTATTTGTGTCGCGTTATACCGTTGAAAGTCATATTAAACATATCTATCGGAAGTTGTCGGTCACTAAACGCACTAAGGCTGTCAGTACCGCTAGAACTTTAGGTCTTTTATGATTCAAAGGCTTTGGCAGTGTGGTTTGGGCGTGTTGTTATTGTTCTGTGCGTGGCAAAGCTATGCGCAGCAAGTGGTGTACCCAATTAATCAGTACTGCAATGTGCATGTACTTTCAATCAGCTCTGCCAAAACAGCATCACATAATAAAAAACCTGAAACGGGTTGGGAAAATGTTCAACTGCCCGACGTTTGGGATGATCGCTGGAAAAATTATAATGGTGGGGCGTGGTACAAAATAGAGTGGGAGTGGTTTTGTGAGCGTGATCATCGTTTAAATCAACCCATCGTTTTTGCACTGAATTTTTTAAATAGTGCAGGGGCAGTTTATCTGAATCAAGATTTACTTTGGGCAAGTCAACATTTAGAAGAGCCTTTGTCAAAAAACTGGAATATGCCACGTTACTGGATTTTACCTATTTCAGGCTTAAAACAAGGTAAAAATCAAATATTGGTCTATGTAAATGGATATGCATTTCAAAATGCGGGTATAGGAAAAATAAGTTTTAATAATGTGCATAACAATATTGAACAGCACCAGCAAAGTATATGGAATAAACGTACTTTATTTGAAATTAATGCGATTTTATCTGCCACTTTAGGCATTTTATGTTTGGTTATTTGGCTGTTTTTACGCCGTGATCAGAGTTTTGGTTGGTTCGCGTTGAGTTGCATGTTCTGGTTATTATTTATTTCTCATTTTTTAACCACAGAAACCTTTCCATACCCAAGTGTATTGGTGGCATCTCAAGCCAATTTAAGCTTTTTTATCCTCTATGTTTTAGCTTTTAGTCTGTATTTAATTAGGTTTGTCAATCAACGCTTGCCAATATTGGAAGAAAGTATTTTTATTCTGAGTTTAGCGGTAATCGTTTGTGTGTTTTTAACACCCTTAGATTATGTCAAACTGGTATTTGGGATTGTCTTTTTAAGTTATGCCAGCTTACTAGTCGTGGTTTATTTTTATTTGGCGTATTTAGCGTATAAATCCCCAAAAACAGAAGTATATCTGCTGCTATTTTGTTTAACCTTGATTGGCTTTTTTGCGGGTGTAGATGTATTTCGTTTAAGTAATGCGGCAACGGCAAGTTTATATCAGCCATTATCACCGTATACCTCGCCAGTAATTACTTTATTTATTGCGATTATTTTAGGCATGCGCCTAAAAAGAAATATTCAAAAAATTGAGAAATTTAATCAAGATTTAGAGCTTAAAGTTTTTGAAGTCAGTGATGATTTAAAACGCAGTATGTCAGAAAAGCATTATTTAGAATTGGAAAATGTGCGTTTGCAAGAGCGGATTCATCTATCGCATGATTTGCATGATGGTTTGGGTGCATCTTTGGTACGTTCCATGATTATGGTCGACCAAAGCGAACAGAACATGAGTAATCAGCAGTTCTTATCTATGCTGAAATTACTGCGTGATGATTTACGTCAAATTATTGATAGTGGTTCTTCCATTGGTTCTAAAGTGCCTGAAAATCCTAAAATTTGGGTTGCGCCAGTACGTCATCGTTTTAGTCAATTGATGGATGAAATGGATATTCATTCCAAGTGGGATTTTCCAAATGAATGGGTGATTGAGCCGAATTCGTTACAGTGCTTAACTTTGATGCGGGTATTAGAAGAAAGTTTAACCAATGTGATTAAACACAGCCAAGCCAAGCATGTATCCGTCAGTATGCAATTTGTACCGCCTAAGCAATTGGTACTTAAAATTCAGGATGATGGTGTAGGTTTTGAAGCCAATAGCGTGCTTGAACATGGCATGAGTATTGGGATGCGCAGTATGAAAATGCGTTTAGAACGGGTTGGAGGGCAATTAAAATTAAATTCGACACCTGGCTATACGTTAATTCAGGCAGTTTTAACTTTAGATCCCGCTTATCTAAATTCCCCAAGATGAATTGATCATCTTGAGGGGGCTGAAACGAATATTTTAAGCGTCTTCAGCAGGTAACAACATTAAAATGGATTCATTGAGCAGTTGTACCAAATCTTCCAAAATATTTGCGTCGTAAAGGTTTTCATCGAGCAGCACGCGTTCACCATTGGCAATTTTTTGCAGCGTAGGGATAGATGCTTCTGCGACACAAATCGCTTCACCATTCGCCCAAAATAAAACTTCATCTAGCTGATTTGCATAAAGTAGGCGAGAGGCGGGTTCCAACATGATTTGATAACCCTGATCTAGCGCATCTTCTAAATCGCCTACACCTATTTCATCTACTTCAGGAATATTTTCAGGATATTTCGGTTCAGACATTAAGCTTAAAATCGCATCATCCAACACCGATGAGTTTTGTAAACGCGCCCACAATTCTGCTTTCAGATAATCCAATTCTGTCGCAGTCATTTCGCCAATTTGGGTACTTTTTTTACGAACAAGGTCTTGTAGTGGCGTGCGTAACATTTCATCGACAGAGAATTTATCGCTCACTCGATCCATCATTTCACTAATATTCGGCATGCGGAAACCGAACGAGAACGTCAGACAATCATCTTCCGCCACGCCATAATGTGCCAAACCCGGTGGCACATAGAGTAAATCGCCAGGTGCAAGAACTTCATCAAAATTGACCTGCATTTCAGGCAATAATTTTAACGGTTGTCCTGCGACAAATTCAGTTTCAGCATCACACATTTGCCCAAGTTGCCAACGACGATATCCATAGCCTTGTAGCAAAAACACATCGTAGAAATCAAAATGCTGACCTACAGAGCCGCCTTTAGGGGCATAAGACACCATTATGTCATCACGTCGCCATTGCGGAATAAAAGGAAATTTTTTCCAAAGTTCAGCGAGATCAAAAGAGTAATGATCAACGGCTTGTACCAATAGCGTCCACAACTTTGGCATTTTTTGAAAATCAGCCTTAATGAGCGGTGATGATTTCACAGTCCATTGATTTGGATCACGATCTTTTTGTTTGATTAAACGGGCAGTCACATCTTCTTCGAGAGCCAGTTCCATCACGTCACTAGGTTCAAGTAGGTTGGCAATTTCTGGGAGTGCATTGCGTACCAAAAGTGGTTTTTTTTGCCAATATTCACTTAGGAATTGTTCTGCGGTAATTCCGCCCAAAACATCTAAAGGTTGCGACATTGTAAAAGCTACAAAGAAATTTTGACTATTGTCCCTTGAGTTGCTTCTTGGTGCAAGTGAAAGAGTTACAGTAAGCCTTTAGTTTATGGTAGATAGGTGATATTCGATTAAATCATTTATTAATTTGTCTACATCTTCGTAAATTTGGTGTTGGTCTACATCTTTCGAATAAGAGAAAACTAAAACCCTGTTATTTGAAGTTAAGGGAAGTGATTCATAGCCTAATAAATGTAATATCTCTTGAAGTAATACTGTTTGGTTTAAATTATAAGTTCTTTCAGCAAGTGTTACTTCATATCCATGATGATAGGCATTAATATCAATGAATGCTTTTAATTCTTTAATTTTAAAGTCAAAGTATAAGCAACATAAGAGCATAGAAGGGTCTTTTTTTGCGTATACGTTCATAAGAACTTTAATTTTTTTATTGTCTACATGAAAGTATTCTTTAAGTTTCGCAATTTTTTTATTCAATTCATATTTTATTTGTACGCTATGTCGATAAATTTTTTCAAAAATTAGGTGGAAGTCATCATTTTTATTAATTATTTTTTCAATAATTTCATGTTCAGACATGTCATTTAAACCTATAAATTTATTGTTGATGTATGCATGAAAAGCATCTAAGAAATTCTTAACTTTAGGATTTAAGCTAAGGCTAGATGTATGTGTAAGCCAATCACTCAAATCGGTATAAGCTAATGCAGTACTTTGCTGGTTTTTCCATTTTTCCCAATCTTTTGAACTAATACTCATCGGACTAGGATCTGAACCATAAGGAGTAAGGTAAACAAGGTGCCATAAATGTTCAGGATGCGCTAAATTAAGCTCTTGGTAAGTTGACAAAAATAACTAATCATGCGAAAAAGTTTTTTTAGTTAACAGATGTTCACACATGCCTCGAATTGTTTCTGTACCACTTAGTTTAGAACAGCGAGAACGACTCATTTTTCTGGCCAAGCATGCAAAACATTGGCGTGAAAGACAACGTGCCCAAACTATTCTCTGGCTTTCTGAAGGTAAAAGTGTTGCGGAAGTTGCCACTCTACAAGAACGTATCCCAGAAACCATAAGGCTACAACGCCGACGTTGGGAATTGTATGAGTTTGAATCGATTAAAGAAGGTCATCGCTCAGGTCGGCCCAATACATTGATCTCAGACTATCAGGCGAAAATCCTAGATTGGGTCAATACAAGTCCACTCAATGCAGAACAAATCCGAGTCAAACTACATGAAGAATACGAAGTGTCCGTGTCTGTTGAAACCATTCGTAAGTTTTTACGTGATTCAGGTATGGTCTTCAAGCGTACCCGTCATAGCTTGAAAAAAAAGAGATCCGATTGCATTTGAACAAGCAACACAGCAGATTGAAAAATTACGAGAGCAAGCGGCACGTGGTGAAATTATATTAGGTTATGTTGATGAAACAGGGTTTTCATCTACACCTGATAACCGCTATGCGTGGACAAAGATAGGTGATGTTCATGCGGTTGATGCAATAAGATTAAAACGAGTTAATGTCATGGGGTGTTTGCTTTCAACGGGGAAACTGGTGACAAGTTGTTTACAAGAGTCAGTTACAAGCACTTGGTTTTATGCCTATTTAACTGGAATAGCTCAACAAGTAAAACAGACTTATAACCTTCCATTGGTTCTTATTGTTGATAATGCCTCGATTCATAGAAGTAAAAAGATGGCTGATTACAGAGAGCTACTTAAAAGTAACTTTTCGACGAATTTGTATTTTATTCCAGCTTATAGCCCTGAGTTAAATCGAATCGAGATGGTATGGAAGCAGATGAAATATTATTGGCGAGATTTTCAAGTCATGACAGCTGATAAAATAGAGCAATGGGTGGAGAGAGTATCAAACCAATTCGGAAAAGAATACATGTTTACTTTTTAATGACAGCTTAATAGTCTTTTAGTTGGTTAAATTGATCCATTGCGAATGGTTTATTTTCAATACAAATTCCAAATACTTTATTAGACTTTAAACAAGGTATTCTTATATAGATATCCATGCGCCTTTTAGTTTGGCTAGTAATAGTTAAAGCTTCAGTCTTAACTTCGGCATATTCTAAATCAAATTGATAGTTATCAGACTTGATATTAAGGTGTTGGATGAAAAATTTGAGAAACAGAGCTTTTTGCGCATGATGACCATGTGGGTTTAATAAGTCAGCTAAAATGCGACTTAACATCATTTCATCACACTGAATATAGTTGAAAATTGAAAAATTTGGAGCTAATTGTGGGGCATAAAGGTCTTTTGCTTTTGCTAAAGCCCTTAACTCTAAAGCCAGTTCTTGAAAGAACTCTTCGTAATTCATTTTTGTATCTTTAAAGCCTTTTCTGGTTTGATTTTGCAATTTAAGGTACCAAAATATTTAATTGACGCAGAATCTGGCATAACTGAATCATCGGCAGACCCATCAAGGTAGTTTGGTCATTGCCTTGCATGGCTTCAAACAGACTAATACCTAAACCTTCGCACATAAAACTACCTGCACAGTGTAGCGGTTGTTCCTTTGCAACATATCGTGCAATTTCATTGTCAGTTAAGCTGCGGAATTTAACTGTGTAGTGTTCTACAACCGTTTGTTCAAAGCCTGTAGATTGCTGCTGCACACTCAGCGCAGTGCTGAAATAAACCGTTTGACCTGAATTGGCTTGTAATTGTTGTATAGCTTTTTCTGAAGTGAGCGGTTTACCTATAAAAATATCTGGCTGCTGTTCACGCCATGCCACTTGATCTGAACCAATCACAATTGCATCAGGATATTGCTGCGCAATACAGTGTGCTTTTTCAAAAGCCAAGCGTCGCGCCAAATTATCTGCATGCAATTCACCCTGTGCAGATTCATCAATATCAGGTGAAATTGACTTATACGCCAAATGCAGACGATTCATCAATTGCTGACGAGTTTGACTGCCAGACGCTAAAATAATTTCAGGATGTTGCATCAGATCATCACACCGCATAATCCATCAAAATATCTAAAGGCACATAAGACAATACTGACTGATGACAGGCTTGAATTTTAATTGGTGGTGCTTGACCTGCCTGATAGGCTTCAACCCAACGGGTGACGCAAATACACCAGAAATCACCCGGTTGTAAGCCGTTAAAACCAACTTCTGGTACTGGCGTGATTAAATCATTGCCAATTTTTTGCGAGAAATTTAAAAAATCAGAGGTCATTTGTGCACAAACGGTGTGCTGACCTAAATCGGTTGGGGCGGTATGACAAAAACCGTTACGAAAATATCCAGTAATAGGATCAAAGCAACAACTGGCGAGAGATTCGCCCAAAACATTTAAACGATTGATATTTGGATCAGGATGAATAGACATAAGTGCGAGAAAGATGGTGGCTTTTCTCTATCATAATCAAAACTTTTGCTTTAAACAGCAATTCTACAAAAGTTGCTAACCTTTTTCTGCATAATCATTTAAAATCGTGGCGTTTTGATATCAATAAAGTGAGCTATACATGAACTTTCAGCGTATGACTGACCTCGATTTAGCAGGTAAGCGTGTCCTTATTCGTGAAGATTTAAACGTACCTGTTAAAAATGGTGTGATCACCAGCGATGCACGTTTACGTGCGGCATTGCCAACGATTCAAGCTGCTGTTGCCAAAGGTGCAGCAGTGATGGTGTATTCTCACTTAGGTCGTCCTGTTGAAGGTGAGCCAAAAGCTGAACAATCTTTAGCACCTGTAGCTGCGTATTTAACCCAAGCATTAGGTCAAGATGTTCAACTGATCACTGACTATTTAGATGGTGTAGACGTTGCTCCTGGTCAAGTCGTTTTATTGGAAAACTGCCGTTTTAACCACGGTGAAAAGAAAAACAACCCAGAACTTGCCGCTAAATATGCAGCATTGTGTGATGTATTTGTGATGGATGCATTTGGTACCGCGCACCGTGCAGAAGCCTCTACTGAAGGCGTTGCACGTTTAGCACCAGTGGCAGCAGCAGGCCCATTATTGGCTGCGGAATTAGATGCTTTGGGTCGTGCCTTAAAAACACCTGAAAAACCAATGGTGGCGATTGTTGCAGGTTCTAAAGTATCGACTAAGTTAGATGTATTGACTTCATTGTCTGATATTTGCGATCAATTAATTGTAGGCGGTGGTATTGCCAATACTTTCCTTGCTGCAGCAGGCTATAACGTGGGCAAATCATTATGTGAAAATGATTTGATTGACACTGCCAAAGCAATTGCCGCAAAAGTTTCTGTACCACTGCCAACCGATGTTGTAGTTGCAGATGCCGCTGAAATTAATTTTGAAGATTTCTTGGGTTCATTGGCAGCAGCGAAAGCAACTGTGAAAAAAGTTGAAGATGTTGCAGATAACGACATGATTTTAGATGTAGGTCCAGAAACTGCAAAAGCATTTGCAGAAATTTTAAAAACTTCAAAAACAATTCTTTGGAATGGCCCAGTGGGTGTATTTGAAGTTGATCAATTTGGTGAAGGCACCAAAGCACTTTCATTGGCAATTGCAGAATCTGCAGGTTTCTCTATTGCAGGTGGTGGTGACACTTTAGCTGCAATTGACAAATATGACGTTGCAGACAAAATCGGTTATATCTCTACAGGTGGTGGTGCATTCCTTGAATTTGTCGAAGGTAAAACCTTACCTGCAGTTGCAGTGCTATTAGAACGTGCTTAATTGCTAAAAAATCTTTCATTTAGAAATTCAAAAATATGCAAAAGGTTGGCTTCGGCCAGCCTTTTCTCATTTGCGTCACAATCTAGTCATAAAAATGTCATAAATGTGCAATAAACTAAATCATAACGAGTGCCCTAACTGTAGGAAATGACGATGATTCAAAAACTAACACTTGCTGCTTTAATTGCTGCATCTTTAGCCTTGACTGCTTGTGCCAAAAAAGAAAGCGCACCTGCGACTGAAACTGATGCATCTTCTGCAGTTGTAGATAACGCTCAAGTTTCACCAGAACAACAAGCTGCAATCGACGCAATTGACCAACCAATCATGGATGAAGGCAACACTGATATTCCTGAAGACGTTGCAAATGCACCTGCTGATGTTGCAACTGCAGACACAGAAGTTGCTGCTTCTGAAGCGCAATAAGTGCTGAAAAACGACAAATTGTAGTAATTTGTTTAAAAGTCCCTGCTTTTGCAGGGACTTTTTTTTGAAAAAGGCGATTTGTTGCTGAATTGAAACAAATCACAGGGTAGAATAACCAACATTATTTGGGAGGATATTATGGCTCTTATTTCATTGCGCCAGCTCTTGGATCATGCCGGTGAACATGCTTACGGCGTTCCAGCGTTTAACGTCAACAACTTAGAACAAATGCGCGCAATTATGTTAGCCGCAGATGCAACCAATTCACCTGTAATTGTTCAAGCTTCGGCAGGTGCGCGTAAATATGCAGGTGCGCCATTCTTGCGTCACCTGATTTTGGCTGCAATTGAAGAGTGGCCACATATTCCAGTGGTTATGCACCAAGACCATGGTACAAGTCCTGATGTATGTCAGCGTTCGATCCAACTAGGCTTTTCATCAGTAATGATGGATGGTTCTTTGGGTGAAGATGGTAAAACACCAACGTCGTATGAATACAACGTCGAAGTGACGCGTCGTACTGTGCAAATGGCGCATGCGTGTGGTGTATCGGTTGAAGGTGAGATTGGCTGTTTAGGTAGTCTTGAAACAGGTATGGCAGGTGAAGAAGATGGCGTGGGCGCAGAAGGCGTACTTGACCACTCTCAATTGTTAACATCTGTTGAAGAAGCACGTAGCTTCGTTGCAGATACTAATGTGGATGCTTTAGCGATTGCTGTTGGTACTTCGCACGGTGCATACAAGTTTACTCGTCCACCTACAGGCGATATTCTTGCAATTGACCGTATTAAAGAAATTCATGCTGCGTTGCCAAATACACACCTTGTAATGCACGGCTCTAGCTCTGTACCACAAGAATGGTTGGCGGTGATTAACCAATACGGCGGTGACATCAAAGAAACTTATGGTGTACCTGTTGAGCAATTGGTTGAAGCAATTAAGCATGGTGTGCGTAAAATCAACATCGATACAGATTTACGTTTAGCTTCTACTGGTGCAATGCGCCGTATGATGGCAGAACAACCAAGCGAATTTGACCCACGTAAATTCTTCGCAAAAACTGTAGATGCAATGAAACAAATTTGTATAGACCGTTATGAAGCATTTGGTACTGCAGGTAATGCAGACAAAATTCGCCCAATTTCTTTAGAGAAAATGGTTGAACGTTACAAATAATTCTTAATTTAATTAAGAACTCGAAAGCCCACAGTCCTTGTGGGCTTTTTACTGATGAGTCCACAACTTCCAATCAAGAACAAAAACAATCCTCGAGCGTGTCATGGAACTGATTGTAGCCGCAGCCTTTTGTAGTGTACTGGTCTCTATTTTATTAAAAGTCTGCAAAACGCAGGGTTTTAACCCCATGCAGATGATTACATGGAATTATGTCAGTGCCAGTGTGTTGTGTTTTTACTGGTTTAAACCCAACTTGGGCACGATCTCAATCCAACATACGCCGTGGTGGCTCATTATTAGTTTGGGTGTGTTGTTGCCCAGTGTCTTTTTAGCATTAGCAAAATCGTTGGACAGCGCAGGTATTTTAAAAACTGAAATTGCACAGCGTTTGTCAGTGGTTTTGTCTTTAGCAGCCGCTTATTTTATTTTTCAGGAAAATTTTAGCCAACTGAAAATTGTGGGAATCGCGCTTGGGATTATCGCGGTCTTATGCATTTTGTATTCGCATCGTGCTGCAGTGCAGTCTGCTAAAGCGCAACAAGGCATCTTATATTTGAGCTGTGTTTGGTTGGGTTATGCACTGATTGATGTTTTGCTTAAATACACCACAGGTTTAGGACTGCAATTTGCAGTTGCACTGAATTTGATGTTTGTATGTGCTTTTGTTTTGGCGATGGCTTATATCTTAATCCGCGATAAAAGCATGGGCAGTATGCAAAATATCAGTGCAGGTTTAATTTTGGGTGCACTGAATTTTGCCAATATTGCCTTGTATGTCAAAGCTCACATGCTGCTCAAAGACAGCCCTGCAGTGGTATTTGCAGGGATGAATATTTTAGTGGTGCTATTTGGCGTGATCAGTGGTGTATTGTTCTTTAAAGAAAAGCTGAAAAGCACGACCACTATTGGGCTAGGCTTGGCATTGCTTAGTGTGCTTTGCCTCGCTTATGCCATGACGGTTTAAGATAACTCAACATAAAGCGAAAAGGATGTCGCAATAAATCTGCAGTTTCTGCAAGACCATGCAGCATTGTGGTTCTATCGCAGATCGGGCAGCGCAGGGTTGGATAGCTTGGTTTGGCTTGATATAAATACAGTTTTTTACAACGTCGGCATTCTAGTTTTAGCGGCATTAAATTGAGCATCATACACCTCATTTTTATTTTTGATAGAGATTGAGTACAGATTGCAAATATAGATAAAGCAAAATTCAGACCAAAAAATAGGGACAAATTTTGTCCCTAGTGTTATCGCATGTTTGTTTTACAGTTGCGTGAAAATCTCACGTTTATCAAGGCGTGATTTTGGCAGTTTGGCATTAAAATCTTGTTCACTACGATAGCCTAAACACAATAAAACCGAAGGAATCAGTCCTTGCTCAGTTAGTTGCAGTTCTTGAGTTAAAATTGCTTCATCAAAACCACCAATTGGCGTTGCGTCAATTCCTTCAATGCCTGCAGCCAAAAGCATTTGTCCGAGTGCAATAAAGGTTTGATTTTCTGCCCAACGCTGAATATCGCCTTTTTCATTGCGGTAGTAATCGACATAACCTGTGCGGCTGTCTTTCTGACCTTGTTTAGCGGCTTCATCTTTAAAGCGTCCACTAGCAGCATCCTGATTAAGCAGGTTTTCTAAATGTAATTCGCTAATGTCAGCTTTGGTGCAAAATAAAATGGTATGCGAAGCATCTAAAACTTTAGGGGCGTTATAGGCGTACTTTCCAACTAAAGCTTTAGCAAGACGTTGTTTGGCTTCAGGGCGATCTGCAATAAAAAAATGCCACGGCTGAATATTAATGGAAGATGGTGCTAAACGCAGAATTTCTAATAAACGCTCAAATTGTTCTGCAGGAATAGTGCGACTCGCATCATAGGCTTTGGTCGTATAACGAGTTTGTGCAACGTTGAGCAAATCCATGAATCATCTCCATTTAAAGACTATATTTGGGGCAGGTGTGCGCCAAAAGCTTAACATGCCTCGCTATGCTAACGGAATGAATCCATGTGCTATTTATGCGGTTAAGATGAGATGAGCACGACATAAACATCTTTAAACTTAGTGTTAAATTCAATCATGCAAGACGTTTTCACTATTGGTTGTTTATAGCAAATAGGCGTTAAATATAAACTTGAGCATGGTGCATCCCAAAGGTGTATGGATGGAATATATCAATTATTTTAAGCGTAAATTAAAAACTCAGCAGCAAATTGGCTTATGGGTAGGTTTAGCAGATGCGTATGGTACTGAAATTGCTGCCAATGCAGGCTATGACTGGCTTTTAATTGATGGGGAACATGCACCGAGTGATTTAAGAACCACTTTGTCACAATTACAAAGTATTGCGGCTTATCCCTCTCAAGCGGTGGTGCGCCCGCCGATTGGCAGTGTGCAACTCATTAAACAACTGTTGGATATTGGCGTACAAACTTTGCTGATTCCTATGGTTGAAAGCGTTGAACACGCTGAGTTGATGGTCAAAGCGGTACGTTATCCACCTGAAGGTATTCGCGGCGTAGGCGCAGCTTTAGCACGTGCAACTCGCTGGAACAGTATTCCAAATTATTACGCGACAGCGCATGAAAATATTTGTTTGCTCATTCAAATTGAATCGGTCACAGGTTTAGAAAATCTGGATGCTATTTTACAAGTCGATGGGATTGATGGGGTGTTTATTGGTGCGGTGGATTTATCTGCCACGATGGGTTATGAAGGC
Source organism: Acinetobacter towneri (assembly GCF_017498585.1). Lineage (NCBI taxonomy): Bacteria > Pseudomonadati > Pseudomonadota > Gammaproteobacteria > Moraxellales > Moraxellaceae > Acinetobacter > Acinetobacter towneri. Next base: position 1,934,779 of record NZ_CP071766.1, on the reverse strand, counting down.
AATCCGAACCATCCAGAAGTACAAGCCGCTGTGGTCGATGCGATTCAACGGATTCGTGCAGCAGGCAAAGCAGCAGGGATTTTATCGACCCAACATGAAGTGACACAAAAGTATTTGGATTTAGGCACAGAATTTGTGGCAGTTGGGGTAGATACCAGTGTGTTGATGACTTCGCTGCGTGAGTTGTTGGCTAAATATAAAGCTGATGCCGAAGTGATTAAAACGGAAGGTGGGTATTAATCTGCTAGCTGAAGAGATTTTGGCTAAAGAGGTTTTAGTTAGCTATGTTTAGCTAAGTACCTTTAGTGTTGTATCTATTATTTTTATGTAAAGATGTTGCGCTTAATAGTTCCAATGACTCAGTTGCCAAGTTGCTAAGGCTTGATTTGGTTCAACTACTAAAATTTGTGCAGCATCTGCGCGCCAATCGCCTAATACAATTCTAGGTTTGCCGTGTTCATTGTGAATATTTGGACGATGCGTATGCCCATGAATTAACACATCTGCATGCTGCAAGGCTTGTGACACAGCATCTGCATTTACGTCCATGACGTCATAACTTTTGACTTGATTGGCTTGCTGACTTTTTTTGCGGAAACCTTGTGCAAGTTTTTGCCGAAAAGCCAAAGGTGTTTTCTTTAAAATCCCTAAAATGATGGGATTGCGAATGATTTTACGGAATTTTTGATAGGACACATCATCGGTACACAGTGCATCGCCATGTTCTAAACGTACCTGTTGAGAACCAATATGCAGCGTGTACACATCGGGCAGGAGTTGTCCTGAAAACTGATCTAAAAATTTCTGACCCAAAGCGAAATCACGATTGCCGACAATAAAGTAAATTTGATTACCTGCTTGGCTAAATTGCTTTAAACGTGCAACAACTTCATCGAGCCACGCTGCGGTGTAATCATCGCCAATCCATGCATTAAACCAGTCGCCTAAAATATACAGTTGGGTGTTTTTATTTTGATAAGCGTCTAGCAAATCTAAAAACCCCCGAACAAGTCGAGGGTGATTTGGTGACAAGTGTAAATCTGCGATAAACAGATAGGTCACGAATTATTCCTTGGAATCTCCCGAAATCCCTCTTTTAAAAGAGGGATTTCTCCTCCCTAAACGAATTTTAAAGCAGTACTTTAAAATGATGTGCGTAAGCGAGGTCGGGTAAGATTCTTATTCAGCAATGATTTTTGCAGATTCAATCACCACATTTTCTAGTGGAACATCTGCGTGATAACCACGGTTGCCAGTACGCACGCCTTTAATTGCATCTACAACGTCCATACCTTCAACAACTTTACCAAACACGGCATAACCCCAACCTTGTGCAGTTTTGCCTGTGTGGTTTAAGAAAGAGTTATTTTTTACGTTAATGAAGAACTGTGCAGAAGCAGAGTGAGGTGCTTGGGTACGTGCCATTGCAATTGTACCAACATCGTTGCTTAAGCCGTTGTCAGCTTCGTTTTCAATCGCATCACGTGTTGCTTTTTCTTTGAAGTTTTCATCCATGCCACCGCCTTGGATCATGAAACCATCAATAACACGGTGGAAAATTACGCCGTCATAAAAACCATCACGAACGTATTCTAAGAAGTTAGCAACTGTAATTGGTGCTTTTTCAGCGTTCAATTCTAAAACAATACGACCTTTATTGGTGTTTAATTCGACTTGAGGAAAACTCATTGTGTAATCTCCTAAACATGGACACGAATGCCATGGGTTTTTTGGTTGAGAGAAGCATAAGCAAACTGTAAACTACAAGGCAAGTAAAAACGTTATTTTCTTTGTTAAAAACAAGGAAAAGCGTTCTAATGGGTGATGTATGCTTCACTACTGAAGTTTCTGTAACCTAGTTTATCCAATTTTATTTTAGAAGTGATTTTATTGCTATGAAGCCAAATGATGTTGTTGCATCTCTGCCAAACACCCCGACACCAAGTTCAAATGCCTCTGTCGATGCTGTGCAGCAAGAACAACAGCCGGGCTTAGACTTTATACGTCAAGTCATTACCGATGATATTGCGGCGGGTCGCACTCAGCAGGTGGTGACACGTTTTCCACCTGAGCCGAATGGTTATTTGCATATTGGTCACGTGAAAGCAATTTGCTTGAACTTTGGCATCGCACAAGAATATCAAGGGGTGTGTAACTTACGTTTTGATGACACCAACCCAGATGCAGAAGAACAAGAATATGTTGATGGTATTGCCAATGACGTGAAATGGCTGGGTTTTGAGTGGAATGGCGAACCACGCTATGCATCAAGCTATTTCGATCAATTATATACATGGGCAATTCAGCTGATCGAACAAGGCGATGCTTATGTCGATTTGCAAACCCCTGATGAGATTAAGCTCAATCGTGGTTCTTTTGTAGAGCCGGGTAAAAATTCGCCATATCGTGATACGCCAGTAGCAGAAAACTTGGCTTTATTTGAAAAAATGCGCAATGGTGAATTAGGCGAAGGTCAGGCAGTACTCCGTGCCAAAATTGATATGGCTTCACCAAACGTACACATGCGTGATCCGATTTTGTATCGTGTTTTACATTCATCGCATCACCAAACGGGCGATAAATGGAAAATGTACCCAATGTATGATTATGCGCATCCATTATCAGATGCCATTGAAGGCATTACTCATTCACTATGTACTTTAGAATTCCAAGACCATCGTCCATTCTATGATTGGGTGGTGGAAAAGGTGAAATCCGAGGCTGTGCCGCGTCAGTATGAATCTAGCCGTTTGAATATTGATTACACCATCACATCTAAGCGTAAATTGCGTAAATTGGTTGAAGGCGGTTTTGTGAATGGTTGGGATGACCCACGTATGCCAACAGTGGTAGGTATGCGTCGTCGTGGCTTTACACCAGAAGGTTTGCGTGATTTCTGTAAGCGTGTAGGTGTGTCTAAGTCGGATGGTATTGTGGATGTTGCAATGCTTGAATATTGCATCCGTCAGTCATTGGAAAATACTGCAGCACGTGGCATGGCGGTGTTGAATCCACTTAAAGTGACTTTGACCAATTTGCCTGAAGCACTGGATTTAGTCCATGCACGTCATCCAAATGTAGATATGGGCGAGCGTAGTATTCCACTGACTTCTGAAATTTATATTGACCGTAAAGACTTTGAAGAAGTGCCGCCTAAAGGTTTTAAGCGTTTAGTGCCAGAAGGTGAGGTGCGTCTACGCCATGCTTATGTAATCAAGTGTGATGAAGTGATTAAAGATGCTAACGGCGAAGTCATTGAGCTGAAATGTTCAATTGACCCTGAAACTTTGGGCAAAAACCCAGAAGGTCGTAAAGTCAAAGGCGTGATTCACTGGGTATCTGCAAGTAAAGGCGTTGCGGCAGAAGTTCGTTTATATGATCGCTTATTTACTGAGTCTGATCCAGAAGTGGGTGATGATTTCTTGGCGAATTTAAACCCCGAATCGTTGACTGTGGTACAAGCCATTGTTGAACCTGCATTGGCAACAGCACAACCAGAAGATCGTTTCCAATTTGAACGTGAAGGTTATTTTGTTGCAGATCAGTATGATCACAGTGCGGAAAAACCAGTGTTTAACCGCATTTTAGACTTAAAAGACAGCTTCAAACCTGGCAAGTAACACCTTATTTAAGTTTTAGCTTGCAACTTGAAAGCCCAACTTGATCAATTCAGGTTGGGCTTTTGGTTTTATCTATTTGAGGTTTATAGAATATTTTGTGAGATATACAGTGTCGCTAAAATGACTGCGATTAGCGGTTTTTATGCTGTTCCTGCTTCATCAGGATTTGCGGTAACTGCATTTTGGCTTTATCGCGTAGTTTCTTCTTAATATAGAGCACTAAAGCAAAGCAAGTGGTGGTCAGGGTCAGCATCATACTGTTCATATAACTCATCAATGAACTGACATAACCAATGGTGGTTAAACGATCCATCATCTTAAATACTTGCGGGCTGCTTTCCACACCTGTAATTGCCCAAGTGCATAAATGTTCACAGTTATTCATAATCAGATGATAATTGTTTTCATGCATTCTGGAGCGCATACGGCGTACCACTTTGCGGCCTTTATACTTGGGCGCATGATACGACTGCACAATAATATTTTTGCCGTGACTAAACTTTTCAATACTGGTCATTTCAATCGGGTGTTTTTTAAAAAGATGTGCAAAACCCGAATAGTGAATCACGCGACCACGCCCGGCATAGATACCATGATGGCTATAGCCGAAGTGTTTCACAATTAAATGTGCCCCTAAAGGAAATCGTGTTTTCTGCTTGAGCATCGTACGCTTGACCAATAAAGTAACATGAGTAGAGAAAAGAAATCAGGTTTTATAGTGTACTGCGTCTGAAGCAAATATGCGATAACCCATTCAGTTATATGCACAATTTGTAACATAGCAGGTATGGAGATGATAATGTTTTGTTCTCGGTGGAAGTGCTTATTGCTCTGTTATTTATTCTGCACGCCTACTGCACAAGCGGAAATTCGCGCATGGACGGTTAACAACAGTAAAATCAATGCAGATGTGGTGGAAGTGACACAGTTGTCACAGTTAGGCTTATATCTGAAAGATCGGCAAGGGAAACCATATCTGCAAATTTCACAACTACAAAAAAATCTACAGTCTTGTGAAAACATGCAATTTGCCATGAATGCAGGCATGTTTCATCCAGATTATTCGCCTGTGGGTTTGTATGTGGAACAAGGACGACAACTTAAAAAGCTGAACCGACAGCAACAGGGATGGGGGAATTTTTTAATTCAGCCCAATGGTGTACTGGCGTGGAATCATCAACGGGTGTTTTTAGGAACAACCCAACAATATGCCAATCAAGCGTTCAAAGCGCAGTATGCGACACAGTCTGGCCCAATGTTAGTTATTAATCGCCAGTTAAATTCACGTTTTTTGGCAGACAGTACTTCTTATAAAATTAGAAATGGGGTTGGGTTAAAAGACCAAAGCCTGTACTTTGTGATTAGCAAGACGCCCGTAACTTTTCATCAATTTGCCACCTTTTTTAAAGATGAGCTGCAAACGCCAAATGCCTTGTATTTAGATGGTTCGATTTCTACAGCGTATATTCCGCAATTACAACGTCATACTCATCCACATCGCAATTTAGGTCCAATTTTAGCTTATATAGATCATCAAGGCTGTAAACCCTAACATTGGAATTTGGTTTTGGCTTGGCTGAATTTATTGTCCAATAAAACCTAAGGCTGTGCCTTGCATCCTGCAGATTTTGACTGCTTCTTCGCTTTTCATTTGTTTGACTTCATTTTCAAATTGCTTTTTTTGTTGTTTAAGTTGCTCATCTGAAATACCCATGTTTTTAGCAAAACTTTCCATTTTCTCCCAAGTTTCGGCACATTCTTTCGGCATTGGGCTACAGGCTGTTAAACTTAGGCTGAGTAGGGCAAGACAGCTAAGGCTAGTTTTTTTCATTGTCATTTTCTCTGTTTGAATAATTCGAATTTATTGGTGTAATGATTATGTGTAGAAATATTAGCGCATGATTATGAAGATATGATTGACTGCGTTTGAAAAGATTAGCGTTTTTGTGCAAGTTCAAGCACGTGTCGCGATTTATAAAATTTATCGTTCTAATATATATGCAGCCATTAAAAAAGGCACTTAGTTCAACTAAATGCCTTTTTTATCATATTCCATTACTGGAATGGTAGATGCTGGAGTTCATTCAACTCTTTGCGGCTATAACCTCGCGAAGCGAGAACCTTCTTAATCCCGATAATGACATCTTCATCTGTGGCTTTGGTTAAAGCTTCGAGAAGTTGTTCATTTGTCTTGCAAGAGCAATCATTTTCAACACAAGCAATTTGATTTTTATGCTCGTTTTGCTGTTCTGTAGAGAACAACTTTTGCCAAAAACTCATAGAGCCTTCATTCACAACCTAACATAGATCGAAATATAGCCAATATAAAAAATAAATCAAGTCGACCTAAGTGATAAAAGCAGCAATCGAGTTGCAGAATTTTCGATGATATTGCATTTTTTTAACGAAATTATGACAGTTAAAGGGCTTGTAATGCTTTAACTGATTCATTTACATCATAATATTTACAAGTGCTAAAAAGGAGAACTTGTAAATATTGAAGAATAATGCAACAAATTGTTTAAATCTTTTCCAGTAAAACACCCGACTCAACATGATGGGTGTATGGGAATTGATCAAACAGTGCAAATTGCGTCACTTTATGGTTTTGACACAAGGTTTTTAAATTGTCATGCAATGTGTCTGGGTTGCACGAAATATAAATAATACGCTTAAAACGCTGTAGGAGTTTTAAGGTTGCATCATCAATTCCTGCGCGTGGCGGATCGACAAAGACCGTATCAAAATCATAACTTGCAAGATCAATGTTCGCTTCTTGCAAGCGGCGGAATTCACGCTCACCGTTATAGGCTTGAGTAAACTCTTCAGCCGATAAGCGTGCCACTTGAATATTCTCAATCTGGTTTTGTTCAATATTCCACTGCGCTGCATATACCGAAGATTTAGCCAGTTCTGTGGCAAGTACACGACGGAAACGAGTCGATAGCGGCAGGGTAAAGTTACCATTACCACAATAAAGTTCTAATAAATCTTGCTCAGAATGTTCGGCAACCGTACATGCCCATTCCAGCATTTTTTGGCAAACTTGCGCGTTTGGCTGGGTAAAGCTGCTTTCAATTTGCTTATAGGTATAAGTGCGCTCAAAAACCTGTAATTGTTCAACTACATACTCATCGGATAGCACGAATTTTTGCCCACGGCTGCGTCCAATCAGTTTAATGTTTAATGCTTTGCTCAAAGCTTGGGCTGCAGGCTCCCAATCAGATTCAAGTTTGCGGTGATAAAGCAGTGAAACCAACATTTCGCCACTTAAAGTCGCTAAAAAATGCACTTCAAATAAACGAGCCGATAATACGGGATCGGCTTTCAGGGCGGCTAACAGCTTTGGCATTAATAAGTTAATGCTGCGGTCTGCAATCGGAAACTCATCTACACGAATAACTTTTTTCTGCTTATCTTCACTGCGTTCAAACATGGCATAAAACAGATCATCTTCAATATGCCAAATTCGGAACTCTGCCCGCATACGGTAGTTGTGTTCTGGTGAGGCAAATACTTGCAAGGCAGGCGGGTTATATTCGGCAAATTGGGCAGAAATACGGGCAACTTTTGCATCAAGTTGTTGCTGATAAGATGAGGTCATATGCAGTAAACATCACAAACACAGAGAAAGAGCGATGGTAACAAAGTTTTAAAGAGATACCTAAAACTATTATGAAAATGATGCAATCCTGCAAGATGTCAAAATAGCCTAAGCATGTTGATGACATCTTACAAGTGGAAAAATTTAGATACTGTAATTACTTTAAACTTGATGTAATTGATCGAACAATTGCTGCATGCCCTCAGTGGCAGTTTTGGAAATCCGTTGAAATTGAGCAGGAAGTTGGGCTTGCATGGCTTTTGGGTCAATATAATAAGCCTGACAATTTGCAGGAATTTCGTGTACTAATCCAGCAACAGGGTACACCACCAAACTTGTACCAATCACAATAAAAATATCGGCATCTTGAATCAAATCCAGTGCTTCTTCATAGGCAGGAACTGCTTCGCCAAACCAGACCACATGCGGACGTAAAGGATAGCCTTGTGGGCAAAGATCCTGTTGCAAGTTCAGCGAGTCACCTTCAATTGGAAAAAATTCTGTCGTGTATTGTGCATGAGGCCCTGAGCTTTTGGCTAAACGAATATTGCCGTGTAAATGCAAAACTTCTGAACTGCCTGCACGTTCATGCAAATCATCAATATTTTGGGTGATCACTTGTACATCAAAATCATCTTCAAGTTCAGCAATTAAGCGATGCGCCAAGTTAGGCTGCGCATTAAGAATGTTTTTACGACGTTCATTATAAAAGCGTTGGACTAATTCAGGATTCCTTGCCCATGCTTCAGGACTTGCGACATCCTCCACGCGATGTTTTTCCCATAAGCCATCACCATCTCTAAAGGTGTTGATTCCACTTTCTGCGCTCATACCTGCACCCGAAAAAACTACTAATTTACGCATGTTTTATTCTCTTGATGGATGGTTAGATTTGAGTATAAGTGCCGAAAATAGAAACACAAATCTACAGCTCATTTTTTCAGAATTTTAAGTATCTAAATATGTGAAAGTTTAGTGCTGTCTATAACTTTGCTGAATAATTGAATCAAAGTTCACTTTTTATTGCTTGTTATTTCATTTTAATGATAGAACATAAAGTAAAGTAGTATGACGCTACAAAATCAAATATTGATGAACCAGAACCTATAATAATGTGCAGAGGATGCCATGTCACAACACAATCCATCGCCAAATCACACGCCTGCAACTCACAGTGAAAAAGTGAAATTTGATTGGAAAGATCCTTTTTTGCTTGAACAGCAATTGACTGAAACCGAACGTATGATTCGTGATAGTGCCTATGCTTATTGTCAGGAAAAATTACTGCCGCGGGTACGTGATCAGTTTAGACATGAAACGGTAGATCGCAGCATCTTCCGTGAAATGGGTGAGCTTGGTTTGTTAGGCTCAACCATACCTGAACAATATGGCGGTGCAGGTTTAAATTATGTGAGTTATGGGCTAATTTCACGTGAAATTGAACGGGTCGATTCAGGTTATCGTTCAATGGCAAGTGTGCAAAGTTCATTGGTGATGGTGCCAATTTATGAGTTTGGCAGTGAAGCACAAAAACAAAAATATTTACCCAAACTCGCTTCGGGTGAATGGATCGGATGTTTTGGTCTGACTGAACCTGATTTTGGCTCCGACCCTGGCAGTATGAACAGCAGAGCACATAAAGTTGCAGGCGGTTATCGTTTACACGGTGCGAAAATGTGGATTACCAATAGTCCAATTGCCGATGTATTTGTGGTGTGGGCAAAAGAAGTTTCAGCAGATGGGCAAGTGGGTGATATTCGCGGTTTTATTTTAGAAAAAGGTTGGGATGGACTTTCTGCACCAATCATTCAAGGCAAGGTTGGTTTACGCGCTTCAATCACAGGTGAAATTGTCATGGACAATGTTTTTGTGCCTGAAGAAAATATGTTACCTGAAGTGCGTGGTTTAAAAGGGCCGTTCACTTGTTTAAATAGTGCACGTTATGGCATTGCTTGGGGTGCTATGGGTGCGGCTGAGTTTTGTTGGCATACTGCGCATCAATATACGATGGATCGGATTCAGTTCGGACGTCCTTTGGCGACCAATCAGCTCATTCAAAAGAAACTTGCCGATATGCAAACCGAAATCGCGCTGGGTTTACAAATTGCTTTACGTTTTGGTCGTATGAAAGATGAGGGTATTGCTTCACTCGAAGGTACTTCGCTGATTAAACGCAACAACTGTGGCAAGGCCTTAGAAATTGCTCGTATGGCGCGCGATATGCTTGGTGGGAATGGTATCAGTGATGAATATGGCGTGGCGCGGCATTTGGTCAATTTGGAAGTCGTGAATACCTATGAAGGGACGCACGATGTGCATGCGCTAATTTTAGGTCGTGCGCAAACGGGTATCGCGGCTTTTGCCAATTAAATCTAGATCTAAACTAAATCTAGGTCTAATGATGCTACGGTGGAAAATATTGCAAACCACATTTTCCACCGTTTTACTTTAGCTGTTTAGTTTTAAAAATTGGCTAATTTCCTGATTAAATTTCAACGGTTCGGTCAGTAAAGGGGTATGCCCAGATTGGTGAAATATGACTTGTTTCGCATTCGGCATAGCTTCTACCACTTGACGTTGTCCTTCTGCCGCATACAAGGTCGATTGTGCGCCTGTAAAAAAGACTGTCGGACAACCCAGTTGAGTTAAAGCCTCACGATAATCTTCCTGATGGTGTAAATAATTGTCGATATACCAGCGTAAATAATCTAAACGCTGTGTAGGTAAAATATAGCGTTGTAAAACAGGACGTTTGACGGCCAGTTTAAATAAAAACGGACTGATTTTATTGCTGGCTTGTAATTCTATAAATTCTAGCCAAAGTTCGACTAAGTTTTTACGCTGCAACACATCCATTTGTTGAATATCAGTATATTGCGCGTGATCATGTAAAAACTCGGACAGATGAATCAATAACTGTTTAAATTGTTGATGTTGATTGCCAAATAAGCCATAAGGCCAGTTTTCATCTACCCCAATTTTTGGTGCTTGGTCAATTTGTAAATAACTGCTTAAATGCGCAGCCAATTGTCCATATTGCATGCCATGCATGGCAGTGGTTGCCCCCATGGAATAGCCAATCAGTTTAAATTGTTGCAGGTTCTGTTGTTGAAGCAGACTGTTTAAATCTTGCCAATGGCTCGAAATAGCATCCAGTTCTGGAACGGCACACAGGTTTGAACCCCCAAAACCACGCCAGTCTGGAATAATAAAACGATACTGCTTTTTATGTTGATACAGAAATGGCAACCATTGCCAACTGTGCATGCCTAAACCTGAAAGCACAACCACAGGCTCACCTTGACCAAATTCACGTACAAATAGAGCTTCGCCATCGGGCATGCGGTAAAAAGGCATCAGCATTTCCTTGCATGGTTGTAATTAAAGATGCGTTATTCTTTATAGCATAGCCTGATCATTTCTGTATGGTGAGCAACCCTGATTTCACATTGATGTGGTTGCTATTACTTAAAAATATACTTTTAAGATGAGGCTTCGGCATCAAACTTTTTCAGTTCAGGAATCACATTTTCTAGCCATTCAATCCAGCCAATTTCCTGATCTATCCCTAGCTGCAAAATCATTTTATGAATATACAGGGTACGGTTGTTCGCAGGTGCTTGGCTAAAGTCTTTGGCAAAAATCTGTTGATAGGTGTGCAACTTGGCTTTGTGAAGCAGCAAATGTCGTTCTAGTTCGGGTAAGACGCTGTTGCCGCCAAGTTGGGCTTCGGCACGTAAACGTACCATAAGTTCTTCGCGTAATTGTGCAGGCGGGCTTTGCTCGACCATCCAGTTTGCCAGTTCATGCCGCCCCAAAGCTTCTACCTGATAGGTTTTGCTACGACTGCTAGAATCTTCATCTTCTAAGGTTGAAATCCAACCTTTTTTCAGCATTGTATTTAGTTCGCGATAAATTTGTTGATGGGTCGCATTCCAGAAAAACCCCATAGAGCGGTCAAAACGGCGTGCCAATTCAATACCGTTACTGGGTTTTTCAATTAAACTGGTCAATAAAACGTGAGCGAGCGACATAAACAGAGCAACTTTATTTTTTTCAGCTTTAATTATGCAACATGTTGCATAAAAATTAAATCTAGAATATAAAAGTATGCAACAAGTTGCATTAAGCATAAAACAGCCAGCATTTTTGCCAGCAGGGAGATTCTATGTCTGACTATCCACATTTACTTGCGCCTTTAGATTTAGGCTTTACCACTTTAAAAAATCGGGTCTTAATGGGTTCAATGCACGTTGGACTAGAAGAAGCACCGGGTGGATACGAACGTATGGCGGCTTTTTATGCAGAGCGTGCCAAAGGTGGCGTTGGGCTGATTGTAACAGGTGGTATTTCACCGAATGATGCAGGCTTAACCTTTGCGGGCGGCAATAAACTTGATACTCGTCAAGAAGCAGAAAAACATAAAGTGGTGACTCAGGCTGTGCATGATGCAGGCGGCAAAATTGCTTTACAGATTTTACATACGGGACGTTATTCCTATCAGCCCGATATTGTCGCACCGTCAGCAATTCAGGCACCGATTAACCCAAGTAAACCACATGCACTAACATCGGCAGAAGTACAGCAAACCATTGCCGACTTTGTGAATTGTGCCAAATTGGCACAATACGCAGGCTATGATGGTGTCGAAATCATGGGTTCGGAAGGCTATTTAATTAATGAGTTTATTGTTGCGCGTACCAACCATCGTGATGATGAATGGGGCGGCAGTTATGAAAACCGTATTCGTTTCCCAATTGAAATTGTTAAACGTACCCGTGCAGAAGTGGGTGAAAACTTTATTATTATTTACCGCTTGTCGATGTTGGATTTAGTCGAAGGCGGTTCGAGTTTTGAAGAAGTGGTGCAATTGGCACAAGCGATTGAAAAAGCAGGTGCAACCATTATCAATACAGGGATTGGCTGGCATGAAGCACGTATCCCAACCATTGCTACCAAAGTCCCTCGCGCAGCTTTTACATGGGTGACAGAGAAATTAAAAGGTTTGGTTAAAGTGCCACTGATCACTTCAAACCGTATTAACACCCCTGAAATGGCTGAGCATGTTTTGGCTGCAGGACATGCCGATATGGTATCGATGGCACGTCCAATGTTGGCAGATGCTTTCTTTGTGCAAAAAGCAGAGCAAGGTCGCAGTGATGAAATCAACACATGTATTGGTTGTAACCAAGCTTGTTTAGACCATATTTTCTCAATGAAGATTGCTTCATGTTTGGTCAATCCACGTGCTTGCCATGAAACAGAACTCATTTTTAAAGAAGCAACACAGACTAAAAAAATTGCGGTGATTGGTGCAGGGCCTGCAGGTTTGAGCTTTGCAACCTATGCTGCAGAACGTGGGCATCAGGTGACGATTTTTGAAGCATCGAATCAAATTGGTGGGCAGTTTAATATTGCTAAAACCATTCCTGGTAAAGAAGAGTTTTACGAAACTTTGCGCTATTTCAAACGCCAAATTGAGCTGCAACCGAATATTAAATTGGTATTGAATCATACGGCTAGTTTTGAACAATTGCTCAATGCTGACTTCGATGATGTGGTTGTGGCAACAGGTGTAACCCCGCGTCAATTGGATATCGCAGGTATTAATCACCCTAAAGTGCTGAGCTATATTGAGGTATTAAAAGAGCGTAAGCCTGTAGGTCAACGTGTTGCGATTATTGGCGCTGGTGGTATTGGTTTTGATACTGCAGAATATTTAAGCCATGAAGGTGAAAGTGGTAGTCTAAATCCTGAAAAATTCTACGATGAATGGGGAATTGATACCAATTATGCGCATGTCGGTGGTTTAAAAGCAGCAAAAGTTGAAGAATCGCCACGTGAAATTTATTTATTGCAACGTAAAGCATCATCCGTGGGTGCTGGCTTGGGTAAAACAACAGGCTGGATTCATCGTACAGGTTTAAAAAACCGTGACGTTAAAATGATTGCAGGGGCAAGTTATGACCTGATTGATGATCAAGGCTTGCACATCACCGTCAATGGTCAAAGTACAGTGCTCGAAGTTGATCATGTGGTGATTTGTGCAGGGCAAGAGTCTTACACCGCCATGTATGAGCAATTACAGGCAGCAGGCAAAAATGTGCATTTAATTGGTGGGGCGAAAGAAGCAGGCGAGTTAGATGCCAAACGTGCAATTCGTCAGGGTGCTGAATTGGCAGCGAAAATTTAATGTAATTCCTTCTCCCTCTCCTTTGGGAGGGGGCTGGGGAGAGAGTTAATAATCGCTTCTGCCCAGTGCAGCAGTGCTTCAGTCTCACTCAGGGACTCTGCATAGAAATGAAATATCAAAACAAAAAAAAGGAACTTAACATGACTTTGGAAACAACAAAATTAGCGGTACAGCGTTGGCATACAATGCTGCAAAACCATGATATGTCTATTTTGAGTGAATTGCTGGCAGATGATGTGGTGTTTCGTTCACCTGTAGCGTACCAACCTTATGCGGGTAAACAAGTGGTATTTTTTATTTTGACCAATGTAATTCAGGTCTTTGAAAACTTTACTTATCACCGTGAGTTTTATACTGAAGGTGGTTGCAATGTTGTACTTGAATTTTCCGCCAATGTGGGAGATAAAAAACTTAAAGGAATTGATATGATTCAATTCAATACACAAGGACAAATTGTGGACTTTGAAGTGATGATTCGCCCGAAAAGTGGTTTAGAGGCATTGGCTGTGCAAATGGGACAACGTATGGCTGCCTTTATGCCAACCGAAAAATAAAATACCGCGTGTGTATGGCAATGAAGTTGTTTTATAGAAATCGGTTTCGGGTTGGCATGCTTGAAAGTGCATGTATTGCTTGGGAGTAAAATGATGTCTACATTACAAAAAATAGCGAAAATTACACAAGCGGTTTTAGATCAGGTCACAGGCGCAGATTTACCGACGTTGTATTATCATCCACATGGAGAAATCCGTCGGGTATTGGATTATTTACCACAGCTCAAAGAAAAATACCGTCCAACACCGTGGCTGTCCAATACACATGCGCATCTTTTATATTTTGATTTAATTAAAAAGAAAACCATTCGTCAGCAGTATGATCGGGTTGATCAACTCACTATGCAAGATGGCGGTATCACCGCAGTTGCTTGGGTGGGTTATGACTTACCTGCAGATACTCCCACAATTGTTTTAATGCATACCATTACAGGTTCTTTGGAAAGTATGCGTGAGTTGGTGCGCGATTTACATCAGCAGACACAGTGGCGTATTGCCTTATGTTTACGTCGTGGGCATGGCAATTTACCTATGCCTGTACCACAAATGAATCTGTTTGGTTCGACGCATGATTTGCGTGAACAAATAGTGTTTATTCAGCAACAATTTCCACAATCTGAATTATATGCTGTTGGTTCTTCCGCAGGGACAGGATTATTGGTGCGCTATTTGGGCGAAGAAGGCGAGCAAACCCCAATTAAAGCCGCGTTTGCACTGTGCCCAGGATATAACACTGAACTAGGCTTTCAGCATGTGCATCCTTTTTACAGTAAAGTGATGACCAAAAAATTATTCCAGTTTTTTATTCAGCCCCATCAGGACATTTGGCAAAACGTAAAATCTTTATCGCAAGTGTTAAGTGCGACTACATTGGCAGAGTTTGAAAAGGCGTATTTTGAATTGGCGGGTTTTGAAGATTATGACAGCTACACACAAGCCATTAACCCAATTTATGTGTTTGAGAATGTCAAAATTCCGCTTATGGTTTTAAATGCAGAAGATGACCCAGTGTGCCACATCAAAAACTTTGATCCTTATAAAGAAACCATACGGAAAATGCCAAATATTATGGTAGTGACGACCCGTAAAGGCAGTCATTGTGGTTTTTATGAAGGTGTCGGTTTTACTAAATCTTGGGCATCGCGTTTAATTTCTAATTATTTTAAAGTGCAATCGCAGTTGCTGCAGGCAAGTTAAAGTGAAGCGCACAAACCTATATAGAAATAGGTAGCTGTATTGCAAATGTATTCACGAGTTATCTCAGCGAAGACTCATCCAAATGAATAAAAAACCCAGTACACAATGACTGGGTTTTTTAACGTCAATTCAAATCTAAGATAAGAACTTACACCTTAAAACTGACTTTAACTTAAAGCTTAGTTTTAAGTGAGCACTTAGTTCTCAAGTGCTGGGGTTGCAGCAGCAATCGCAGCGGCAACAGCATCATCTTCAGATTGAGCACCTGTGTTATTGCTTGGACGTGCTTGAGTTGGTTTATCTTCTGCTACAGGAGCTGCCGCTTTCGGCGCAGGCGCAGGTGCAGCAGCAGGTTGTGCAGGTGTTTCACGACGGATTTCAGTTGTGGTGTTCGCTGTTTCAGTGCGCTCCACTTCTACCTGTGCAGGCGCTTCTGGTTCAGCATCTTGAATGTTTTCAACAGGTTCTAGTGGTTCAAATTGAGCAGTTTCAGTAGTTTGTTCAGTTTGAACCTCTACTTGTTCTTGCTCATCTTGCTTTGGCTGTTCTTTTTTTACACATGCAGTTAATAACAACGCCGTTGCAATTGCACCACAAATTAAAAGTTTCTTATTCATAATTGCACAAAATAAAAGATCGGATAGACGGACGTATTATAGCAATAAAATGACAGATGAAAATCCTCTCAAGAAGTTCTAATTTTTTATAGGAAATGCTGATAGAATAACCAATTGTTTATTGTTCTATGAATTGATGCGGAATGACTTTGCTTTATTGGTGCAGAGTAAAGTAAAATTGCGCAACATTGCAGGCCGATTTAGGCTCGATTGTACGAGAAACCCAATGACCCATTTTATTTTCGTGACTGGTGGTGTAGTTTCATCACTAGGTAAAGGTATTTCAGCTGCTTCAGTTGCTGCACTTTTAGAAGCCCGTGGTTTAAAAGTAACCATGGTCAAAATGGATCCATACATTAATGTCGATCCAGGGACAATGAGTCCTTTCCAACATGGTGAAGTTTTTGTCACAGAGGATGGTGCCGAAACTGACTTAGATTTGGGTTATTACGAACGTTTCTTGCGTCGTGCGAAAATGACCAAGTTAAATAACTTTACATCTGGTCGCGTGTATCAAGACGTTCTAAACAAAGAGCGCCGTGGTGATTACTTGGGCGGTACTGTTCAGGTGATTCCACACATTACCGATAATATTAAAGAACGTGTACTTCGCGCTGGCGAAGGCTACGATGTCGCAATCGTAGAAATTGGCGGTACAGTAGGCGACATTGAATCTCTCCCATTCATGGAATCTGTACGTCAATTGATGGTGGAATTAGGGCATAAGCGTACTATGCTCATGCACTTAACTTTATTGCCATATATCAAATCTGCGGCAGAGTTAAAAACCAAGCCAACTCAACACTCAGTTAAAGAATTGTTATCTATCGGTATTCAGCCAGATATTCTCATCTGCCGTACTGAACATGATGTTGATGCTGACACTACCCGTAAAATTGCGTTATTTACCAACGTAGAAGCACGTGCGGTTGTGGTATGTAAAGATGCCAAAACCATCTACCAAATTCCGCGTACATTCTATGAACAAGACGTTGATGATTTAATTTGTGAGCGTTTTGGCTTCAATGATCTTCCAGAAGCAGATTTATCTGATTGGGATAACGTAGTTGATGCATTATTGAACCCTGAATACAGCGTTCGTGTGGCGATGGTGGGTAAATATGTTGAACTGCCAGATGCCTATAAATCTGTAAACGAAGCATTATTGCATGCGGGTATTCAAAACCGCGTCAAAGTTGAAATTGACTATGTCAATGCAGAAGACCTTGAAAGCCAAGACGTTAATACTGTACTTAAAGATGCCGATGCAATTTTAGTTCCGGGCGGCTTTGGTGAGCGCGGTACCGAAGGTAAAATGCAAGCCATCAAATATGCACGTGAAAACGGTGTCCCATTCTTGGGAATCTGTTTGGGTATGCAATTGGCTGTGATTGAATATGCACGTAATGTGGCAGGTATTGCCGATGCAAGTTCAACAGAGTTTAACCGTTCGACTAAGTCGCCACTTATTGGTTTGATTACTGAATGGTTAGATGAGCGCGGCGAAGTTCAACAGCGTTCTGTCGATTCTGACTTGGGCGGCACTATGCGTTTAGGTGCACAAAAATCTGAATTGGTTGAAGGTACCAAAACTCGTGAAGTGTATGGTTCTGCAGAAATTGTAGAGCGCCATCGCCATCGCTATGAAATGAATAACCGTTATATTCCTGTGCTTGAAGAAGCAGGTCTTAAAATTTCGGGTTATTCACCAATTCAGCACTTGGTTGAAACTGTTGAAATTCCGCAACATCCTTGGTTTATTGCGGTACAATTCCACCCAGAATTTACCAGCTCGCCACGTGATGGACATCCATTGTTTGCTGGCTTTATCGGTGCGGCAAAACAACAGCATCAAAAAACCAAATAAGATGGCTTTAGGGATAAACTAGGAAGTTGAAATGTCACAATTAAAACCACAAGAAATTGTACGTTTGGGTGATATACAAATGGCGAATCATTTGCCATTTGTATTGTTTGGCGGCATGAATGTACTTGAGTCTAAAGACCTTGCATTTGAAATTGCTGAAACTTATGTGGATATTTGCACACGCTTAAATATCCCGTATGTATTCAAAGCCAGTTTTGACAAAGCCAACCGTTCTAGCCTGAACTCATTTCGTGGTCCCGGTTTAGAAAAAGGTATTGAATGGCTTGCTGACATTAAAAAGCATTTTAATGTGCCAATTATTACCGATGTGCATGAGCCGTATCAGGCTGCGCCTGTGGCAGAAGTGGCAGATATTATTCAGCTTCCTGCGTTTTTAAGTCGCCAAACCGATTTGGTTGAAGCGATGGCAAAAACTCAAGCCATTATCAACATCAAAAAAGCACAATTCCTTGCGCCGCACGAAATGCGTCATATTTTGCATAAGTGTTTAGAAGCAGGGAATGACAAATTGATTCTTTGTGAGCGTGGTTCAGCATTTGGTTACAACAACTTGGTTGTCGATATGCTGGGCTTTGACATCATGAAAGAAATGAATGTACCTGTGTTCTTTGATGTAACCCATGCTTTGCAAACTCCGGGTGGTCGTGCAGATTCGGCAGGTGGTCGTCGTGCACAAATTACCACCTTGGCACGTGCAGGTATGGCAACTGGCTTGGCAGGTTTATTCCTAGAAGCACATCCTGAACCAGAGCAGGCAAAGTGTGATGGCCCATGTGCATTGCGTCTATCACAACTTGAGCCGTTCTTGGCACAGCTTAAAGAATTGGATACCTTGGTAAAAGGTTTCCAAAAGCTAGATACACACTAAATTAGATCCATATTAAATTATAGACTCATTGATGCCTAAAGCATCACGTTATTAATCAACTGAGGAATTGTTCATGAGCCAAATCGTTGACATTCGTGCACGTGAAATTTTGGACTCTCGTGGTAACCCAACCATCGAAGCAGACGTAATCTTAGCATCTGGCGTAGTTGGCCGTGCATGTGCACCATCAGGTGCTTCAACTGGTTCTCGTGAAGCTCTAGAACTTCGTGATGGCGATAAAGCACGTTACTTGGGTAAAGGCGTTAAAACTGCGGTAAATAACGTCAATACTTTAATTCGTGATGCTTTACTTGGTAAGTCTGTGTTTGAACAAAAAGACATCGACAACACCATGATTGCGCTTGATGGTACTGAAAACAAAGAAAAATTAGGTGCTAACGCAACTTTAGCCGTGTCTTTGGCTGCTGCGCGCGCTGCTGCTGATGAAAAGAAAATTCCTCTTTTCCAATACATCGCAGACCTTCGTAACAACAGCATTTTAACCATGCCTGTACCAATGATGAACATCTTAAATGGTGGTTCACACGCAGACAACAACGTTGATATTCAAGAGTTCATGATTGAGCCAGTGGGCTTTACTTCATTCTCTGAAGCATTACGTGCTGGTGCAGAAATTTTCCACTCATTAAAATCTGTATTGAATCAAAAAGGTTTAAACACAGCAGTGGGTGATGAAGGTGGTTTTGCGCCAAACTTACGTTCTAACGAAGAAGCAATCACAGTTATTCTTGAAGCTATTGAGAAGACTGGCTACAAAGCGGGTTCTGACATCATGTTGGCGCTTGACTGTGCATCTTCAGAATTCTACAAAAATGGTCAGTACATTCTTGCAGGTGAAGGCAACAAAGCATTCACAAGCAACCAATTCTCTGACTATTTAGCTGGTCTTGTAAATCAATATCCAATTATCTCAATTGAAGATGGTTTAGATGAGTCTGATTGGGGAGGTTGGTCTTACCTCACTTCGATCTTAGGTGACAAGATTCAATTGGTCGGTGATGACTTGTTCGTTACTAACCCGAAAATCTTACAACGCGGTATCGATGAAAAAGTAGGTAACTCAATCCTGATCAAGTACAACCAAATTGGTACTTTGACTGAAACGCTTGATGCAATTTACCTTGCGAAAGCCAATGGTTACACAACTGTTATTTCACACCGTTCAGGTGAAACTGAAGATTCTACAATTGCGGATCTTGCAGTAGGTACAGCAGCAGGTCAAATCAAGACTGGTTCACTGTGCCGTTCTGACCGTGTAGCAAAATATAACCAATTACTTCGTATTGAAGAATTGACGAATGCTGCATATCGCGGTAAAGCTGAGTTCAAAGGTTTGAACTAAGCGAAATCAGTAGATGTCATTATTAAATGTATTTGACTCCAAAGCGAGTAAAGCATTGTTGGGCCTTGCGATCTTTTTGATCGCAGGGTTGCAATATTTACACTGGTTTGGTGAAGGTGGTTATCGTGACCATGCTGCACTGACAGAAAAAATCCAACAACAAATAGAATTAAATACAGAGCTGAAGGAGCGCAATCGTGTACTTGCAGCAGAAGTTTATGATTTAAAAAATGGGGTAGAAGCCATTGAAGAGCATGCCCGTTTAGATTTAGGCTTAATTAAGCCACATGAAACCTTTGTGCAAATGAGCACCATCAGCACACAATATAAACCAATTTATATTCAACCGAATTCCACAGTAGATTTACGCACCAATGAATCACAACAACTTGCAGCAGCAACCGCCCCGACACCCTAAACTTTGGGCGGTTATTCCCGCAGCGGGTTCTGGTAGTCGTTTTTCTAGAACTGAACTTAAACAATATCAGTATATTCAAGATCAAACAGTCTTAGCGCACAGCATCGCACGTTTAAATCACTTGCCTTTAGCGGGTTATATTTTGGCGATTGGTCAAGCAGATGATGTAGCGCAAAACCTAAACTTGGCACAAAAAGAAAAAGCACATTTTTGCGTAGGTGGTGCAGAGCGAGTGGATTCAGTCTTAAATGCACTGCATTATTTATCTGAAATCGCCCATGCAGATGACTGGGTTTTGGTGCATGATGCAGCGCGTCCTTGTGTGACAGCTGCTTGCCTTGAACAGTTGTATCAGACTGCACTGGCAACAGATCAAAGTGCAATTTTGGCTATTCCAGTGCGTGATACTTTAAAAAAGGTAAGCCAAGGCACAAAAATTGAAACCACGGTAAGCCGTGACCAACTTTGGCAAGCGCAAACTCCGCAAATTGCTAAACTTGATGTGCTTAAAACAGCCATTGAATCTGCATTAAAACAGCAATTGACGATTACCGATGAGGCCAGTGCTTTAGAAGCAGCAGGGCAAATTGTAAATGTTGTGCACGGTCGTTCGGATAATATTAAAATCACCTATCCCGATGATTTAGAGCTGGCACGTTTAATTTTAGCCTCACAACAACATGGATGATAAAAATCTAGTGTAATTAACACCGCGTTAAACTTGAATCTTCAACGATTAAGCTTTAATGATTCACTCTGTGCCGCTTTGCTTCTATAATTGTCCATCCTGTCTATTTTAAATACCTTTGAGTCGCATGAATCCATCGCAGCAGTATCGTTTTTTACGTCACTCATTACGTGATGGTAGAAGCATTAAAAATGATTCCTCACGCTGGACTAAATTACATTTAGATCCATGGTTGCTGTGTTTTCTGATTTTAAATGCGATTCTGGGTTTAATGGTGGTATATAGTGCCACCGCGCAAGATATGGGGATGGTGCTGCGTCAAGCAACCAGTTTTGGCATTGGTTTTATCGCCATGATTATTTTGGCGCAAATTCCGCCTAAGGTATATCAAGCTGCCAGTCCATATTTTTATATCTTTGCAGTCATCATGCTGGCTTTGGTTTTGGTCATTGGTGAAACCCGTATGGGGGCAAAACGCTGGATCAGCTTGCCGGGTATTGGCAGTATGCAACCCAGTGAATTTATGAAATTTGCCATGCCATTGATGATGGCGTGGTATTTTTCGCGTCGTGCTTTCCCGCCTAAATTGATCCATATCATTGTCGCTTTAGTGATTATGATGATTCCTTTTGTCTTGGTGGCATTGCAACCCGATTTAAACATTGGTTTGATTATTCCCGGTGTCTTTGCGCTATTTTTAAGTGGCATGTCATGGCGATTAATCTTAGGAGCAATCACTGCATTGGCGCTCGCAGCACCGTTGCTTTGGATGTTCTTTTTGCAGGAATACCAAAAGAAAAGGGTACTCACCTTATTTGACCCAGAGTCGGACGCCTTGGGGGCAGGCTGGAATATTATTCAATCCAAAATTGCCATTGGGTCAGGCGGTTTTACAGGTAAAGGTTATTTAGAGGGAACACAATCGCATTTGGGTTATCTGCCTGAACATCATACTGACTTTATTATGTCGACCTATGCCGAAGAGTTTGGTTTTATTGGCGTGTTTTTACTGTTCAGTTTGTTTGCCGCGATTATTTTACGTTGTTTGATGATTGGGATGAATTGTTTCCATAATTTCGGGCGTTTGTATGCAGGCACGGTTGGTCTTACTTTCTTTTTCTTTGTATTTCTAAACTCAGGGATGGTGAGTGGTATTTTACCTGTAACGGGTGATCCATTGCCGCTGATGAGTTATGGTGGAACGGCAGTCATTTCCATGTTGGCGAGCATGGGGATTGTGATGTCTATTCATACCCATCGTTAATTCAGAATCCATGTGAAAGGTGATGTGGGTGCAAGTTGCTATCATCATCTTTTTCACATTTTGTGGCTCTAAAATAGCCTAAGCAAAACAGGATAAGCACAAAAAAAATCTCTATAATATCCAATAAATTTACTTTATTTATTAAGCAATAATTTAAAAAGAACAGCATAACAGTAACACAGAGCACCCCATGACCCATTTAATTTTTATTGCACTTTTCCCTTTGATTGCCTTAATTGCAATGGGTTATCTGCTTAAGCAATCACGTATGTTGGATGAGCCATTTTGGAAGGGTGCAGAAAAGTTAAATTACTATATTTTGTTTCCTAGCATGTTGTTTTTAAACCTCGCTACAGCAAACATTGAAGCGAAATCAATCGCACAGATTTTGTCGGTCGTAGGGATTATTGTGGCTTTAGTAAGTTGTCTGTTATATGCCTTGCGCGGCTATTTCAAAACACCCGCAGTCCGTTTTGGGGTGTATATGCAAAGCATGGTACGTTTCAATACGTATATCGGTTTGGCTTTGGTCGCAGCATTGTTTCAGGTGCAGGGCATGGCGCTGTTTGCGATTATTTTGGTGTTCTGCATTCCATTGGTGAATGTTTTATCTGTGCTGGCTTTAAGCGATACTAAGACTTTACAGGCAAAGCAAATCCTATGGTCATTAATGAAAAATCCATTAATTTTAGGGTGTATTGTTGGCGGTCTATTTAATTTATCAGGTTTGAGCTTGTGGGAAGGTGCAGCGCATTTTATTCGTCAAATAGCGTTATGCAGTTTGCCTTTGGGATTAATGTGTGTGGGCGCAGCATTACAATTTAATGGCTTGCAACGAAATGTATTCGCATTGGCATTGAATGTGTTTGGGCGTTTGTTGTTTATGCCTGCTTTGGCTTGGCTAATTTGTCAGAGCTTAAATGTTCCAGTGTTGGAGTCGCAAATTTTAGTCTTGTTTTTTGCTTTACCTACTGCATCGGCAGCTTATGTACTTACACAAGTTTTAGGGGGAGATAGTCGTTTAATGGCTTCAATTATTAGCTTGCAAACCGTATTCGCCGCATTAACTTTGCCAATTGTGTTGTGGTTGCTCATTTAATCTGTCTAATACAATCTATTGTTCAGCATTAATCGTATAAACGATAGATGCCCGCAAAGCGTTCACAACCTTTTTGTTTGGTTTGAATTTTTAAGATTGCTTTAGAATAATTAAACTCATAACTGCAATCGTGCTCATTGTCGATGATTTTGTTTTTTTGATCAGGTGTTGTATAAGCTAAAAAGGCAATACTTTGGCTTTCAAGGCGGTTATTTGGATTGCGATAAGCAATACCTTCAATTTTAATGCTGTTTTTATTGAGTTGATGAATTTGTAAATGTACGGGTTGTGCAGCAAATTGACCATTTTCATATTTTAAATAATGTTGAGTCATGCTTTGATTCATTGAAGTGAAAAAATTCAGTTGATCAATTCTAAAATCAAATTGCTGAGTATAACAATTTAAGCTTTTGCATTGCTGTAAGCGTTGGATCCACAATTGCTGAGTATCTGCTAACAAGCGAATAGGCGCATCACTCATCAAATAAGCTGTTAAATGTTGATCACTTAATTTTTCACGCAATTCTGAGAAATTTTCTGTGCACACCTGCGCCAACTTTTTATTGGGTGTAGATCTACAATCAATCCCTTGTGCATAAGAGAAAGATGAATATAAACAGCCAAATAACAGCAGTGTACTTAAGTTTTTGATAAGATGAATCTCAGATTTCAACAGCATGATCGCTTATACTTTCACTATGTTGCGCTAGGTCTAATATAGCGAAATCGAAAGTATGAATACAAGATTTCAATGATTTATTTCTACAGGAGTTGAACATGGTTGCACAGATTCGTATTGGACAAGGATTAGATGTTCATGCCTTTGAAGCGGGAGATTTTGTGACGCTTGCAGGTGTTCAAATTCCTCATACACAAGGTTTAAAAGCACACTCAGATGGTGATGTAGTGCTGCATGCACTATGCGATGCATTATTAGGTGCTTTGGCGCTGGGGGATATTGGGCAGCATTTTCCAGATACCGATCCAAATTATAAAGGTGCAGATAGTCGGGTATTGCTTAAACAGGTTTATCAACTCATTTTAGACCGTGGCTATAAACTGAATAACGCCGATATTACTGTGGCGTGCGAACGTCCTAAACTTGCACCGCATACGCTAGAAATGCGCCAAAGTGTCGCTGATGTATTGGATGTAGAGGTCACACAAATCAGTATCAAAGCGACAACCACTGAAAAATTAGGTTTTACTGGGCGTCAGGAAGGTATTTTAGCAACAGCGATTGTATTGATTTCTCATACAAAATAATCGCGTTAGAATTTTATCTATACAATCTGCTGAATTAAGAAAGTTCAGCAGATTCTAAAGCTTGTTGTAAATCTTGCGTGGCTTTACGACCTTGTAATTGCAAAGAAACGGCGTGAATTAAGCCTGTCCAAGTTTCATTGGGTTTCCAGATATCATGTAAAAAGTCTTGAGCCGTTGCAATATCCACATCCATAAAATATTGACGATACAAATACATTAAACTACTGACGTGGTTGTTATTGCTGCAATGTACCCACACCATTTGGCTTTCTAATAAATGATTGACCAAATCGAGCAATAATAAACATTGATCAGAGGATGGTGTTTCCCATGAAATTGGCAGTTGAATATAGTTTAGTCCAACATCCAGACAAATTTTGTCTTCATGGGGAAGGGCGTGTTCCGCATCACTTTCAGCCAAATTAATGACAGTGCCAATACCATATTCTTTAATTTGTTTTAATTCTTCAGCCGTAGGCTGACCTGAAGAAAACAAACGCTCATGAATGAACTGGAAATTTTTAATTTGGCTAAGTTGGGTTTCAATGTCATTCATGCGCGCAGAATTTCCTATGCTACAAATAGAAACGCCATCATGAAGATGGCGTTTTTAAATCTTAACGATTCACTAAAACGTCTTTTAATGCTTCATGCATTTCAAGCAATGCTTTTTCAGTGGTATCCCAGTCGATACAACCGTCAGTCACAGACTTACCATACTCTAAATCGCATAAGTTTTCAGGAATATCTTGACGACCACCTTTCAGGTGACTTTCGACCATAATCCCAACAATAGACTTATTGCCATCTAAAATTTGCTCAGTGATATTTTTTAATACCAATGGCTGTAAGAATGGGTCTTTGTTTGAGTTAGCATGGCTGGTGTCAATCATGATTTTGGTGCTGACTTTGGCTTTGTTTAATGCATTTTCAGCATCTGCAACAGAGCCTGCATCGTAGTTAGGCTTGCCATTACCACCACGTAAAACCACGTGTGCATACGGGTTGCCGCTAGTACGAATTACTGAAACCTGACCTTGATCATTAAGACCCAAGAAGCTGTGACCGTGTTTTACCGACTGCATGGCATTGGTAGCAACTGTTAAGCCGCCATCTGTACCATTTTTAAAGCCGACTGGAGAAGAAAGACCAGATGACATTTCACGGTGCGTTTGGCTTTCTGTAGTGCGTGCACCAATTGCAGACCAAGAAATTAAATCTTGATAATACTGCGGAGAGTTTGGATCAAGTGCTTCAGTCGCACATGGCAAACCTTTTTCATTTAACTCAAGTAAAAGTTTACGACCAAGACGCAAGCCTTTTTCAATGTTAAAAGAGTCATTCATGTCTGGATCGTTAATTAAGCCTTTCCAGCCCACTGTAGTACGTGGTTTTTCAAAATAAACACGCATCACAATATAAAGAGAATCTTTTACTTTTTCGCTTAATACTTTTAAACGATCTGCATATTCATGTGCAGCAGCAGGGTCATGAATAGAACATGGACCAATCACCACAAATAGACGCTTGTCTTTACCATCTAAAATATTGCGGATTGTTTCACGACCACGAAGAACGGTTTGATAAGCATTTTCAGTCAAAGGTAACTCAGTTTTTAATTCTGCAGGAGTCACGAGTGGCTGAATACTTTCAATATTCACGTCATCGATGTCTGATTGTGTAAGAGGATTAGACTGTAAAGTATTCATTGCCGTCACTGGTTTGATCATACAAAAGATTGTTTAATAGTCTGAATATAACATGAATTTCACTGTATTTTGTTATAAAAAGATGAATACTTCTTTAAAAAATAAGTGATGAATCGGGTAGATAAATTAAACGGTCTGTTTTAGCAAAATCCTGTCAGATAAAGCATTCATTATTGGCTGGCTTGTGCCTCAGAAACTGCTGTTGCAGTTTCTGGTGTGCTGATAGGTTTTGATTTCACAGGATTGACCATAAAGTTAATCCCGATAATAAATAAGGTAATACCTAAAACTTTACGAATCACTTTTTCAGGTAAACGTGAACTGACTAAAGTTCCCACCACAATTGCAGGAATCGAGCCAACCAACAACCAAACCAATAGGTGAAAGTCGACATTGCCTGAACTCATGTGACCTAAGCCTGCAACTAGGGTAAGTAAGACGGCATGCACGACATCTGAACCGATAATACGAATCATCGGTAGATTCGGGAACATCAGCACCAATGCCATGATGCCAAAAGCACCTGCACCCACTGAAGAAAGTGTGACAAATACACCCAGTACAACTCCCATAATTACAATGAGGGCACGCTTATCTGCAGCCTGTAGTTTGACCTTTTCAAGGTCTTGGGTCATATCGGGCAATTCTTGTTTATGGTATTTATTAAAAAACGTTTCAATTTGACTGCGAAACACAATTGAGATGCCAGTTAAGGTCAACATAAAGCCCAGTACCACGGTCAGTACCATTTTGTAATGGGTAGATTGGCTTAAATAATTCTCTAAAACCCAGTGGGTCGCAAATGAAGCAGGGATACTGCCCACCGCAAGCCAAATGACAATGGGCCATACAATATTCATTTTTTTGGCATGAACCAATGAGCCGCAGAATTTTGAAATGGCGGCATAAAGTAGGTCTGTTCCAATTGCGATATGCGGTTCAATTTTAAACAAGCTGATCAGAATGGGAGTCATCAGTGAACCGCCACCTACGCCAGTCACACCCACGCAGAAGCCGACCAATACACCTGCCAAAATAAACTCTAAAGGACCAACCATGAAGATATGCCGAAGTCAAAAATCGTGAATATATTATGACTTTTGGCAATAAGCTGTTGTCTTGATTAATGATTTACTTATTCTTAAAACAGATATAGTCAATGTGGAAAATCAGTGCAAAAGATCGCAGATTCAAGCCACGGCTTACTTTCTGTTTCTTACAAAATACAGTGGCTATGCTAAAATGCGAAAATTCATATCCATTAAAATTTAGAGGACAAAACGCTTGCAAAATCGGAAACTTAAAATAGGTATCGTTGTGGGAGAAGTATCGGGTGATACTTTAGGGGCACAACTCATGCGACGTTTTCGTGAGCAAGGCATTGATGCAGAGTTTGAAGGCATTGGTGGCCCACAAATGATTGCGGAAGGTTTTAAAAGTTATTATCCGATGGATATTTTATCGGTAATGGGCATTGTTGAAGTGCTGAAAGATTTGAAAAAACTCTTTGCAGTACGGGATGGTTTGGTCGAAAAGTGGACTCAACATCCCGTCGATGTCTTTGTCGGAGTTGATGCGCCTGATTTTAATTTACGTCTTGCCAAAAGTTTAAAACAGAAAAACTTGCCGATTAAAACCGTGCAATATGTCAGTCCTTCGGTATGGGCATGGCGACAAGGTCGGGTACATGGCATTAAAGCCAGTATAGATTTGGTACTGTGTTTATTTCCGTTTGAAAAAGCCTTTTTTAAAAAATGGGATGTGCCTGCAGCCTTTGTCGGACATCCTTTGGCGAGTCAGTTGCCGTTGGAAAATCCAATTGCTGCAGCAAAACAAGAATTGGGTTTAGACCAACAGCAACAACATATTGCGTTATTGCCTGGTAGCCGACGTGGTGAAATTGAGCGTTTAGGGCCGTTAGTTTTAGATGCGGCTTATATTTTGACGCAAAAATATCCGCAGTTTAAGTTTTTAATTCCTGCAATTAATGATGCACGTAAACAACAAATTGAAGCGTTACTGCAGTCTTATCCGAGTGCATTACAAGACAAAGTGCAATTGATGGAAAATCGTGGCACAGAATCCAAAATTGGTCGTCAGGTAATGAATGCGTCCGATATGATTGCACTGGCTTCAGGCACGGCGACGTTAGAAGCGATGCTATTACATCGTCCAATGGTTACGTTTTATAAGCTCAATCGCATTACGTACTGGATTGCGAAACTGTTGGTGAAAATTCCTTATTATTCATTGCCAAATATTATTGCAGGTAAAAAGGTGATTCAGGAATTAATTCAGGATGATGCAACACCAGAGCGTTTGGCAGCAGAAATTGAAAAGTTAATTTATATCGAAACTGCACAAATTCAAGTGATGCAACATATCACTATGCATAAGCAATTATTGTCCGATAACAGCGAAGACCCTGCACAAGCAATTTTGGCGATTTTAGATCGTTAAACTGTTCATTTCGTGATTGCATTGTTGTTTTGAAACTGCTGCCGATACTGGCTAGGTGTTAGCTCGAATTGCTTTTTAAAAGTTTGGCTAAAGGCGGTTTCGGAAGAATAACCGACACGATGGGCAATTTGTTGAATCGACAATTGTCCTTGCTGTAAATAATGCGATGCCAAGCGTAGCCGATGTTGTTGTAAGTATGCCAAAGGCGGCTCACCAATCACCTGATTAAACAAATTGGCAAATTTAGAACGTGACATGCAACATTGTTCTGCCAAACTTTCTACCGTCCATGCTTTTTCGGGTTGACCATGAATAGCTGCGGGCGCATTGGAAAGTTCAGGATGTGCCAAAGCGCCGAGCCAGTTATTTGAGTCATCAAGCTGAAAAATATAATCACGCACACATTCAATCAGTAAAATACTGACCAAGTGATCTAATATTTTATCCCGTCCCGGTCGGATTTGATGACTTTCCACCGCTAAAAATTGCAAGCCAATTTGTAACCACTCGGGCGCTGTGCTGCACATGATATGCGGAATATGCAGATATTCGGGTAGGGCACTTAAAAGCGGTTTTGCCATGGTGGTGTCCATGTGGCATTGAATCACCAAAATAAATGCGTCTTCAGCTTGTGTGTGATTTATCGTGCCAAAATTTATTGACTGCTGTGACTGAATTTGAAATAAATCCGAAATATCAAAGTGTTCTGTCCAGTGAGTGTCTGCAGTTGCACTTGCGTAATGACTGCAACCCGATGGAATCAGGACAATATCACCTGCATCAATGTGAAGGTGTGTCTGTGCAGATAAATGGATATGCAGCGAGCCTTGTAGTACTACATAAGCCAGCATTGCCCCTTGGTCACGATATTGAAATGACCAATCTCCTTGAGGATTTAAATAGATATATTCTGATTGGTGCAGATGTATATCATCAAAAATTTTACTTAAAGCATCCATATTTTAAGCATAAATCATTATAAAAAATAAACCTGTGATTTCAAGACAATATAGCGCATTTTTGCGCCAAAGACTTTTGCATAGCTTTTTTGGACGTCTGCAACTGTTCATTCTCGTGTCTTTCCTCAAATATATAGGTAGAACAGCGTAGAAGGAAGAAAATAAGATGAACGCACCACTTCATTTGCTTAAAGAGATGGAACAGGATGTTCCTTATAAAAGCGCGGCTCAACTCGATAAAAAGCGTTATTTATGGTTGATCAGCCCATTTTTACCTGTATTGGGGATGGGGATTTTGGCGGGTTATCAATTCGCTCCGAAGCCTGCGAAAAAAGTTTTTGCTCTAGGTGGCCCTTTATTATTGCATGTGATTATTCCAACAATTGATACTTTAATTGGTCAAGATGCCAATAACCCAAGCAATGAAGATGTGAAACGACTTGAGGAAGATCGGTATTATTCGCGTTTGGTGAAAAGTTTTATTCCTTTGCAATATGCCGCCAATATTTATGCAGCTTATTTGGTTGGACGGCCACAAACCTCGTTAGTCGATAAAATTTTTCTGGGTATTTCCATGGGGATGGTGAATGGTATTGCTGTCAATACTGCGCATGAACTCAGCCATAAATCTTCAAAAATAGATCACTTACTGTCACATTTGGCTTTAGCACCAACAGGATATAACCATTTTCGGGTTGAGCATCCGTATGGGCATCATAAACGTGCTGCGACACCTGAAGACCCTGCATCTTCACGTATGGGAGAAACATTTTATGAGTTTTGGCCCCGCACGGTAAAAGGTTCGTTTAAGTCTGCACTGCAAATTGAAACTCAGCGTTTAAAACGTAAAGGCAAAAGTTTTTGGTCGAAAGACAATGAATTATTACAAGGCTGGGGCATGAGTGCGGCATTTCATGCTGCATTGTTGGCGCGTTTTGGTACTGGGATCATTCCGTATTTGGCGACACAGGCTTTTTATGGCATTAGCCTGTTTGAAATAATTAATTATATAGAACATTATGGCTTGCTTAGACAAAAAGATGCGCATGGCAAATATGAGCGCACTATGCCTGAACACAGCTGGAATAATAACAATATTGTGACCAATTTGTTTTTGTATCAATTACAACGTCATTCCGATCATCATGCTTATCCAACCCGACCATTTCAGGCTTTGCGACATTTTGATGAAGCGCCTGAATTACCAAGCGGTTATGCCAGCATGTTGCTGCCTGCCATGATTCCACCTTTGTGGTTTAAAATTATGGATAAACGTGTATTTGAACATTATCAAGGCAATTTAAACAAAGCCAATATTCAGCCTAAACGCCGTGCACGAATTTTTAAGAAATTTGGTGTGGTGGATAATTGATTGAATTATTAAGATTATTTTTTAATATTCATTTTGATATTTCTTTTGTATATATCTTTCAAAGGAAAGATTGAGATGTATACCAGATGTCTATTTTCACTCATCTTACTATGAATTGACTTCATCTCATTTTGGCGCATAATAAAGTTATATATTTATATAATATTGAGGTGGGTATGATTCATACAAACTTGAGAAAAGTAGGTGGTTCGGTCATGCTTGCCGTACCGCCTACATTATTAAAAAGTTTAGGTTTAGATGCGGGAAAGGAAGTTTCTCTGAGCATTGTGAATGGTAAGTTAGTGGTCGAACCTAAAGCGAAGCCATCTTATAAATTGGCTGACTTGCTGCAAGAGCATCAAGCTTTAGCATTAGAGCAAGATGCGTGGCATGATGTAAAAGCAGTTGGGCGAGAAGAAATCTAATGAATCAAGGCGATATTTATTTGATTTCATTAGATCCAACACTTGGACATGAACAACAAGGTAAGCGACCTGTATTTGTTATTTCACCTAAGTCATTTAATCTTATTACTAAAATGCCGATTGTTTTGCCTATTACTTCTGGTGGAAACTTTGCACGAAATATGGGTTTCGCTGTAGAGCTTATTGGTGGGAAAACTACAGGTATTGTGCGTTGTGATCAATCTAGAGCTTTAGATTTTGAAGCTAGACACGCGCGGTTTTTAGAATCCTCGCACGCAGATGTTTTGGATGAGGTTTTAGCAAGATATATCGCAATTTTTTCACCTGAAGATTAATTTATATAGAAAAAGACAGAAATTTATAGCAATATTTCTATGAAAATCTGTCTTTTATCTTACTTTACTATATGCCTTAAATCATAAAATCACTTGAGCTCACTCGAACTTTTACCTAATTCACGACGGGCAATAATCAATAGCTGAATCTGTTGCGTACCTTCAAAAATATCTAAAATTTTCGAATCACGTGCCCATTTTTCCAATAACTCATCTTCGTTATAACCCACCGATGCAGCTAACTCGACACACCTGAGCGTGATTTCATTACACACGCGACCAGCTTTGGCTTTGGAAATAGAAGCTTCGCGTGAGTTAGGCTGTTTATTGTCTGCCATCCATGCTGCTTTGAGCATCAATAAACGTGCGGCTTCCCATTCTGCTTCCATCCGATAAGTCTGTGCTGCGATATGTGAACACTGTAAATAGGGCGTGGCATAATTTGCATCTAATTGGTCTTTAAAAATTTCCTTAATCCGCTCTAAAGCGGCTTTGGCACAACCAACGGCCATAGCTGCCACCAAAGGGCGAGTGTTATCAAAGGTTTCCATCACACCTGCAAACCCTTTGGCAACATCAATTTCTGTATTGCCTAAAAGGTTGCTCGCAGGAACACGGCAATTTTCAAATCGAATTGTTGCTGTGTCCGAGGCTTTAATCCCTAATTTATATTCTAAGCGTTCCACGGTCATGCCAGGTGTGCCCTTAGTCACAACAAAGGATTTGATCGCAGCACGTCCCAGTTTTTTGTCTAAGGTTGCCCACATAACAACGGCATCGGCGCGGTCACCAGAGGTCACAAAAATCTTTTCACCATTTAAAATATATTCATTGTCTACTTTGGTGGCAGTGGTACGAATAGCCGCAGAGTCAGAACCACAGTTGGGTTCGGTAATTGCCATGGCTGCCCAAACACCATTAAAGCGTTGTAATTGTTCTTCATTGGCCACCGCAGCAATCGCAGAATTACCTAAACCTTGGCGTGGCATACTGAGTAATAAACCTGTATCGCCATAACACATTTCGACAATACTCAGTGCGGTAGACATATTTACGCCATTTTTGTTACCTGTAGATGTGTCACCACGTTTGTTGACTGCTGCACCTGCATTCATGCCATCGCCCGCTTGGTTCATACCATCAACTAAGGCGGCAAGCATGTCTAATTCTTTCGGGTAGGCGTGTTCGGCTTTATCATATTTCCTTGAAATGGGACGTAATACATTTAAAGCAACTTCATGTGCCTGATCGACCAACATTTTGAATTTTTTTGGATTTTGTAAATTCATGGATGTATTCCTTATTTTTCTAGCTGGCTATCGTTTATTGATGGTGTGAGATTAAGCATGCAAGCCTGAATGCATAATTGCAGTCGCACGTAAATCACGATACCAACGCTCTACAGGATGTTCTTTGGTAAAGCCATGACCACCTAAAATTTGCACGCCATTGGTGGCAATTTGCATAGATTTTTCTGCACAGAGCAGACGTGCTAAATATGCTTCTCGATGAAAGTTTTTACCCGATTCGGCAAGACTCGCTGCATTCAGCAACAGCATGCGCATGGCTTCAATTTCAATGGCCATATCTGCAATCATAAAAGCCACACTTTGACGATGTGAAATTGGTTCGCCAAATGCAGTGCGCTCATTGGCATAGCGAATACAATAACTTTTCACTGCTTCACAGCAACCAACTGCCATGGCGCACCACATGAGATTGCCTAAATCTAAAAATGCGCTGTAATCGAAATCATCTGTGCCTAAACGCTCCGCAGGGGTTTGATTAAACTTTAAAGTCGCCGTTTCGCAGGCTTTTAAGCCCATTGCAGGCGCTGCTTTAAATTGAATAGAAGCATCACGTTGCACAATGAACACATCGGCTTGACCATTTAGCTCTGCACTAACCAAAAATAAATCTGCTGTTTCGGCCAAAATCACCAGCGTTTTTTCACCTGTAATTAGGTACTGTCCATTTTGCAAAGTCGCTTTGGTTTTTAGCTGATACGGATTAAACGCAGCAGTATTTTCCTGAATCGCAAAAGTGGCTTGAAGTGGCGTTGGATGGTTCGCGTCTGTTTCGGAAAACGCAGATAAATACTGATTTTGAACCTGTTCTGAACCCCAGCGAGTTATGGCATTCATTACGCCAAATGTGGAAAGTAATCCTGCGGTTAAGCCAAAGTCGCCACGTGCCAATTGTTCGGCAATTAAAATATGGCTGACAATATTTTGTTCAGTGGCAACACCGCCTAAAGCTTCGGGCAGAGCATAGGTGTTCAAACCTAAATCTGTGCTGTATTGCCATAATACTTGTGGGAATTTCGCATCATGATCTGCCTGATGTGCCAATGGATAGATCACTTCTGTAGCAAATTGCTGCATGGCATCGACCAGCATTTGCTGTTCTTCACTCAATGACAAATCAAATAAATCTTTGGATTGACGTGTCAGTCGTTGTTGCGGTAATTTTTGTGTGCTTTTAAAATTTTTTTGAGTGGTTTCAAAGGTTTTAAAACCTGCTTTGGCTGAGTGATATAGAGATTGTTCAACCCATTTGCGTAATTTGAATTGATCGAGCAGATCACTCGATGCCATTTTAGTGAGTAGCGCTAAGCCGAATCCTTGGGCTTTGTTTATCATTTGACTCATGATTGTGTTGTCCTACACAGAGAATGCTTGTTTTTTATGCTGACATGCAGACTATAAAAAAACTATGTCATTGCTGACATGCAGAATTGTCAAAGATAAACGGTAAAAATTTTCTTATAACTGGACTAATATGTGGATTTTTATAGATTATTAATTTTATAGAAATCTACGCTTTTAAAATAAATTGACCTAAATGACAATTGCATCGAGTGGGCAACAATCATTTAGGTCTATATAACAGCTTTGATCAAAGAAATAAAAGTTGGGACTTAAATAAACTTTTGAATCATTTTGCGGACATTGGTTTTCGCATCAATCACGGTCATAAAGGTGTAGGCACCAATAAATTTACGGCTAATAAACATAAATTCTTTAGGCGGCACACTAAAGTAACGCGAAGCCATCGATTTAGATGCTTGTTGCATGACACGGCTATGCAGCTGACTTTTTTTCCAGTCATAGCGCGATTGTTCATCCATCACGCCTGCAGGTAAATCGCGGTTATTGTCTAAGTGACTAAAGGCTTCGGTTGCCAATAGAAACACTTTTGCCATGTCAGGTTTAATGCTTTCAGGGATGCTGTCAAAAAACTCATAACCCGTCATGGCATTCACCATCATTTGTGGGTCGTGGTAATAACCCGCCTTGATCAAATTACGCGCCACAGTCAGCAAGTGTTGATCAAATTGACGAATAGCACCAAAGTCGAGCAGTACAATTTTATCGTGAATATCTTCACCATTACCTAAGCGAACTAAGTAGTTGCCAAAGTTCGGGTCAGTCTGCATTTCGCCCCATTCAAATACTTCACGCACAGCAATTTCTAAAGAGGCTTCGCCTAATTGGTTACGGCGTTCTTGAGGTAATGAGAGCATGACAGGGCTGTTAATCGGTACGCCACGTTCAAAGGTCATACACAGCACTTGGTCGCTACAGTATTCATCCACAATTTGCGGCACAATGTAGCGCGGATCATCTTTTAAACGGGCAGCAAAACGACGTGTCGTTTCCGCTTCAATTTGATAGTTGACTTCACGATGCATCATTTCACGCACTTCATCAAACCACTGATCAAATTCACGGGTTTGCGGCACCATGCGTGTCAATTTGAGCATATTTCTAAATAGGCTCATGTCTGAGTCAATCGCATCTGCTACGCCTGGATATTGGATTTTTAATACCAACTCCAAACCATCCGACTTGCGGGTCGCGCGGTGAACTTGAGCCAAAGAGGCTGTACCTAATGGCTCATGATCAATGGTGAGATCATCAAGTTTGGCACCTAACTGTGCCTGTAATTGCTGTTTAATCGCAGGCCATGCCAATGCGACAGTCTGGTTATTCAGCGTGTTGAGTGCTTGCGTAATTTCTTCAGGTAAAAAATGTTCGCCGTACAGCGCCATCATTTGCCCAATCTTCACGATAGAGCCTTTGAGTTTGCCAATTTCAGCCACCAAGTAATCGGCTTGTTCTTTCATGGCTTTTTTTCGTTTACGTTCTTTTTCTTCTTCGCTTGAAAACATAGAGGTGGCATTCGAGGCTGCCCATCGTGTTCCTGCAAGTAAAGATGCCTTTGCGATGGATAAGCGTCGATCCATAGAGGAAGTCTTGAGTTGTTTAAGCTTATCGTTCTGATCTGACATTAAAATCAATCCTTAAATCAGCAATACGCAGGAAAATTAGATTGTAACGGATATTAGCGCGTCTTAACGTATTAAAAAAGTTCAACTTGCTGAACGACGAGTTTCCTCGTGAAAAAAGTATGAAAAACGGCTTAAAAGTACTTTTACATCCGATATTGCACTTTGGTTTCGGCTTTTTTCATCAATTGCGCTTTGTTGTCTTGGATAAATTTGAGAATCATCAATTTTACAGAATCGTGTAAAAAACCATGCGCATATCCCTTAACAATAATCACGCTGGGCAAACTAAAAAATAGATATTTGGCATCATCTAATGACGAATTTTCAAAAATGCCGTTTTCAATCAAAATTTGCTGAAAAAATTGTTTTTCAATCAAGACTGCTTCGGAGTGGTTGTCGTTCCAATAGCTTTGGCGCATGGCCATCAAATTATTGTGTTTGTAGCTCATAAGGCTGAAAGTTTCATCTATAAAATGAGTAATTCAATTATTGGGATATTGTCACATTTTTCAATGATTGTTGTGCATTTATCATAGACTGAATCATAAAAAGCAGGGGATTGACTATATGCTTTTTAACCTGAATCTTGTAGCATCAATGCAGCAATTTGGGTTTTGTAAAATTATAAAATATTGAAAATTTACCGCGCTTTAAAAACAGACTGCGCTCAGGGGAAAATATGAAAGTTTGGATATTTACACTATTGGGGATGCTGACTTTGGGTACAGCTCAAGTTTGGGCGAATGGCGTTTCACAAGGCTATACGCAATGTATGAACAATAGTTATGGCAAAATTTCCCAATCGCAAAAATGTATTAAAACTGAGCAAAAAGCACAAACCAAACGACTCAAAAAACACTATAAAGCCTATGTAAAACGCAGCGCAGGCAATGCCAGTAATATTCAACAACAGCATCAACTTTGGGAAAACCGTGTAAAACAACGCTGTTATTTATCGACTCAAAGCGATTTTGCCGCATTACAACGTGCACAATGTGTTTTGCTGCAAACAGCAGAGCGCGCTGATTATTATCAAGGTCAGTTTGAGGGAATCAAATAAGTAAAACCATAGTAAATAAATTACTTGGAAACTGCTTAAACATTATAAAACCGAGCAAAACAAGGTATCATAAGGCGTTTTAAAATTTGACCTTGGAGCGCCTTAAGTGGATCGACCGACAATTAGCCCTGAACATTTGCAGGAAGCTGCTGAAAACCTATCAACCATTCGTGATTTTATTCGCTTTGGGGTTACAGCACTACGTCAATACGATGCACATTTAGGTCAAGGTACAGAAGATTATTTTGCAGAAAGTTCTGCATTGGTGTTACAAACTTTGTCTTTAGACTGGAATGCAGACGCTGAAATTTTAGATGCAAAATTATTGCCGAGCGAAGCAGCTGAATTTTTAAGCTTGCTCGAACGTCGTATCAATGAAAAAGTACCAACTTCTTACTTATTAAACTTGGCGTATTTCTTCGGAAAACCATTTTATGTCGATGAGCGTGTTCTAATTCCACGTTCACCTATTGCCGAGCTAATTGAAA
Source organism: Acinetobacter towneri (assembly GCF_017498585.1). Taxonomy (NCBI): domain Bacteria; kingdom Pseudomonadati; phylum Pseudomonadota; class Gammaproteobacteria; order Moraxellales; family Moraxellaceae; genus Acinetobacter; species Acinetobacter towneri. The sequence continues at coordinate 1,897,038 of NZ_CP071766.1, read as the reverse complement.
ATCGTTTTGCGCCATATTGCCTAGATGAAGAAGGTCAAATGCGCGAAGCAGATAACAATTTACCAGCCAATGCTGCGCCTAAAACCCCACAACGTATTTTGGATATGTGCACGGGTTCAGGTTGTATTGCGATTGCTTTGGCTTATGCTTTTCCAGATGCTGAAGTCGATGCAACTGACATTTCAAAAGATGCTTTGGAAGTCGCACAAATTAACTGTGAACATCACAACAAACAATACCAAGTGGCGTTGCTTGAGTCTGATTTATTCGCCAAAATCCCAGCCGAAAATCAGTATGATTTAATCGTATCTAACCCGCCGTATGTTGATGCGGAAGATATGGCAGATTTACCTGAAGAATTCCATCATGAGCCAGAATTGGCATTGGCAGCAGGGCAAGACGGCTTAGATTTAGTCCGTAAAATGTTGGCGCAGGCGGCAGATTACTTAACTGAAGATGGTCTGATTGTGATTGAAGTAGGTAATTCTGAATGGGCGATGAAACAGAATTTCAACACGGTTGATTTGCACTGGTTAAAATTCCAAAAAGGTGGTTCAGGTATTTTTGCATTGACTGCAGCACAATGCCGTCAATATCGCGATTTATTTATTCAATCTGTTCAAGCATAAGGAGTCGTTGGACGTGGCAGGTAATAGTATAGGGCAACTTTTCCGTGTAACGACTTGTGGTGAATCTCATGGCGTAGGTCTGATGGCGATTGTCGATGGCGTGCCACCGGGGATTGAACTGTCTGCAGAAGATTTACAAAAAGATTTGGATCGCCGTAAACCGGGTACGTCTAAGTTTGCGACACAGCGTAAAGAACCCGATGAAGTTGAAATTATTTCAGGTGTCTTTGAAGGTAAAACCACTGGAACTTCAATTGGTTTACTGATTCGTAATACTGACCAAAAATCGAAAGACTACGGTAATATTGCACAGACTTTCCGCCCTGGGCATGCAGATTATACCTATACGCAAAAGTATGGTTTCCGCGATTATCGTGGTGGTGGACGTTCAAGCGCACGTGAAACAGCAATGCGCGTTGCAGCAGGTGCAATTGCAAAAAAATACCTGTTCGAAAAATTTGGAATTGTGATTCGTGGTCACGTCACTCAAATTGGTACAGAAAAAGCTGAAAAGCTAGATTGGAACGAAGTACCAAACAATCCATTTTTCTGTGGCGATGCCGATGCTGTACCACGTTTTGAAGCTTTGGTAACGTCTTTGCGTGAACAGGGTACAAGCTGTGGTGCAAAACTGGAAATTGTGGCTGAAAAAGTTCCTGTGGGTTGGGGGGAACCTGTTTTTGATCGTTTAGATGCCGATATTGCCCATGCCATGATGTCTATCAATGCTGTGAAAGGCGTTGAAATTGGAGATGGTTTTGCAGTGGCAGCGCAGTTTGGGCATGAAACCCGTGACGAACTGACCACTGACGGCTTTTTGGCGAACCATGCAGGCGGTATTTTAGGCGGTATTTCTAGTGGTCAAGATATTCGTGTTGCGATTGCTTTAAAACCAACAGCCAGTATTACTACACCTGGTAAAACCATTAATTTAAACCGTGAAGATACGGATGTACTGACCAAAGGACGCCATGATCCTTGCGTAGGTGTGCGTGCAACGCCAATTGCAGAAGCTATGCTTGCGATTGTATTGATGGATCATTTCATGCGTCATCGTGCGCAGAATGCCGATGTGGTTGCACCGTTTGCACCCATTGAGCCGAAATAACAATATGCTTTAAGCAAGGTGCATAATCATTGCCAAGTGCGAAAATATGTTGTGAAAAAAGCCAAACCGTAGTGTTTGGCTTTTTTCTGCCTGAGTTTTGAGCTTAGTTCTTCTTTTAGATTGTAAGTTTCAAAATTTTATACGCTGTTTTATATGGTGAAGATGCAGAGGAATGATCTGCGGCTCCTAAATATTAAGCCAATAAAAAAGAGCGCATATTGCGCTCTTTTCAAGGAATTTATTTACACCTCATTAAAGAAACCAAGTGTAATAACCCCAAATCATCAATGGCCAAGCCACAAATGGGCTAAATAACCATTTCCAAAACCAAAAGCGTGGAATAAAACCAACACCGTGTACAAAGCCACCTGAAATACCAATCATAATAAACATCATGGCACGGTGGCTATATTCACCGTTGGCATCCAGCATTGCTGCTGGATGAAGAAGCAGTACAGCTGCGAGTGGGAATGCCAATAAACATGAAATAACCATCGCAATCTTGTTCGGTTTTTGAACTGTTGTTTCAGCGTTCACTGCAGTGTCTGTCATCTAATTATTCCTCGTCAAGGTCTTGATGAGATTCAATATACAGGGCACTCAAGACACCTGCAAAGCATGCCATCAGAATACCGAGAATCCATGCAAAGTACCACATAATTTATTCTCCTTAGACACAGCCTTAGTAAAGGCTGTGTGAATTCTCTTTAATGTGCTTGTTGGTGATAACGCCCCACATTTTGTAGTAACACCAAGTGGTGTATAGCAAAATAATTGGTACGAAGATACATGCTGCAACAGTCATTACAGTTAATGTGTTTTTACTTGATACCGCATCCCACATGGTCAAGCTTGCAACTGGGTTGAGGCTTGATGGCATTAAGAATGGGAACAATGCAAAACCTGCAGTTAAAATCGCACCGATCACCGCTAAAGATGAACCTGTGAAACTTAAACCAGCTTTGTTTTTACCTGCTGCAAGAATAATCAAAATACCGCCCAAGATGCCCATAATTGGTGCAATCATGGTAATAGGGTACGCTGAGTAGTTATTCATCCAGCCTGGGTTTGCATTGGTTAAAACTTCTTTAGCCAATGGGTTTGCTACGCCATTCGTGTCGTATGGAGTTACTAGGGTATAACCTTCGATACCACCGAAGTATAACCATGCGCCTGCACCTAAGAAACACACAAGGAACACAATACCCATGATTTGCGTTGCTTTTGCAGAGCGTGCACGTAAGTCACCATCGGTACGCAGCATTAACCATGCACCACCATGCGCGCAAAGCATAGACAAGCTGACTAAACCACACACTAAAGCGAATGGGTTTAATAATGCAAAGAAGCTGCCTGTATATGTTGAACGTACAGTTTCGTCTAGGGTAAATGGTACGCCAAGGAACATATTACCAAACGCAACACCGAACACTAATGCAGGAACTGCACCACCTACAGCCAAACCCCAGTCCCAAGATGTACGCCATTTGGTGTTTTCAAGTTTTGAGCGGTAGTCAAAACCAACTGGGCGCAGGAATAGGGCAAACAGAACTAAGAGTAGTGCCCAATACATGCCTGAGAATGCTGTTGCATATACCATTGGCCAAGCAGCAAATAACGCGCCACCCGCTGTAATGAACCAAACCTGGTTACCATCCCAGTGCGGTGCAATCGTGTTGATTGCAGCACGGCGTTCTTCGTCATTTTTACCTACAAATGGCATGATCGCCATTGAGCCCATGTCGAAGCCATCGGTGAGGGCAAAGCCAATGAGTAATACACCCACTAACACCCACCAAATGATTTTGAGTAATTCATATTCGATCATGCTTAAGCCTCCTCATTGGCTTTTTTCGCAGCTTCAATTTTCTCGAAGTGGTATTTACCAGTATGAAGCGAGCTTGGGCCTAGACGTGAGAATTTGATCATCAAGTACATTTCAATAATCAGCAAAACGGTATAGAACGCTGCCAATGCAATGATTGAGCCCCATACGTCGCCAGTGCTGAGTGAAGATGCAGACAAGTGTGTTGGAAGTACTTCACCAATTGTCCATGGTTGACGACCAACTTCTGCTACATACCAACCTGTTTGCGCTGCAATCCAAGGTAATGGTAATGAGAATAACGCAAATTTTAATAACCAAGGTTTACTTTCTGCGTTGCGTTTAGCCACTGCAAAAGTTGCAAGTGCGAATAACAACAGCATTAAGAAACCAGAAGCTACCATGGCACGGAATGCCCAGAACAAACTTGGTACGTGTGGAATAGTATCCGCAGCAGCCATTTTAATTTGTTCGTCAGTCGCATCTACTACGTTTGGCGTGTATTTTTTCAACAATAAACCATAACCCAAATCGGTTTGAGTTTGCTCAAATGCAGCTTTAAGTTCAGGAGATTGGTCGCCCGCACGTAATTGCTCAAGTTGTTGATAAGCAACCATACCGTTACGAATACGAACTTCGTGGTTTGCGATCAGGTCTTTAATACCAGTCACTTCTTCGGTGATAGAACGCGTTGCAATAATCCCCATTACATAAGGAATTTTAACTGCGTAATCTGTCGTTTGCGTTTCTTCGTTTGGAATACCAAATAAAGTGAACGCTGCAGGAGCAGGGTGAGTATCCCATTCTGCTTCAATTGCTGCGAGTTTGGTTTTTTGAACATCACCTAATTCATAACCTGATTCATCACCAAGTAGAATTACAGATAAAGTAGAAGCTAAACCGAAAATTGCTGCAATAGCGAATGAACGACGCGCAAATGGCAAGTCTTGCTTTTTCAATAAGTAATAACTTGAAATTGCTAAAACGAAAATAGCACCGGTTACATAACCTGCAGAAACAGTGTGTACGAATTTAACTTGCGCAACAGGGTTAAAAATTAACGCCCCGAAGTCAACCAATTCCATACGCATGGTTTCGTAGTTAAAGGTAGAACCCACTGGGTTCTGCATCCAGCCGTTGGCAACTAAAATCCAGAGAGCGGACATATTAGAACCAAGCGCAACCAGCCACGTTACACATAAGTGCTGCACTTTGGAGAGGCGATCCCATCCAAAGAAGAATAAACCAATGAAGGTCGATTCTAAGAAGAAGGCCATTAAACCTTCAATTGCGAGTGGTGCACCAAAGATATCACCCACGTAGTGTGAGTAATACGCCCAGTTTGTACCAAACTGGAACTCCATGGTTAAACCAGTGGTTACCCCTAAGGCAAAGTTAATACCGAAGAGTTTTCCCCAGAATTTGGTCATGTCTTTATAAACTTCTTTACCAGAAATCACATACGTGGTTTCCATAATGGCAAGAATAAAAGCCAGACCTAAAGTCAGTGGAACAAAAATAAAGTGATACATCGCGGTCATTGCGAATTGGAACCGCGAGAGATCGACCACGCTTTCAGAAATCATCAACGTGTCTCCTTGATTGAGGAAGGACTGCCAGCAATACGCTCAGCAACTTGTGAATCAAAATTTTGAGGAATAGTTGGGGCATCAAACCAAATATTTTTGATGACCATTAACAGCACGACCTTAATTATTAAAATGATCGTGAGTTCACGAACTACTTTTCTATTTAAATCTTTAGGAACTAAGCTCACTTTTATAAGCCTATTTTTTAAACTGTGTTTTATATTATTAAACAAAAACATACAAAAAAAAATAGCTGGCACAGTTAAAATGCAAATATATTGTTAACTTATTATAAATCAATAGTTTGTTTTTGGGTGTTGCAGAGTAAATGGAGGAAAGTAATATTTTTTAAACTTGACAGAAACACTTGTAATTAATAATTCCAAATCTGACTAAAATACTTATATTTTAAAAAAGCAAATCAGACTAAATTGCTATGAATAAAAATCAATCTAAAAATAGCAATAAATTAGAGATATTATCAGCTAATAATTATTCTCATTCTTTTGTTAAAGTTTAATGACGATTCCGCATATTTTTTTATTTCCCTACAATGTAGTGGTGCTTTGTCTTTGGCTTAGTCTAGGGTAAACAGCATTTTTTCATAATGATTTTGTGTAAATATTGTTCAGATCACATGAAATGTATCGTTTATAAACAAACAGATTGTGTTGAGTTTGAGTGAAAAATTTTAACTTTCTTAGGTCAGCAAGATTGGTTTTAAATCTTAAAAAATAACTTATTGATTGCTAAATAGGTTATTTGATGCCGAAATTTTTTTGGCAAGATAGTGAGATCTTTTTTTGCGCACAATAATAATTTGAGCTTGAAATTCAAGCTCACCAAATTCAGGTTCAACCTGCACATAATGCAGTTGCCCAAACTCATCACGTACACGTGCTTGTGCAGAAAAACCAGGACGGGCATTACCACTGGAAATTGTGGCTAAACGTCCGAGTAAATCGACTTGGCGCACGCTATATTTGGGCTTAATCACTTGGTCTAAACAGTGAATCATGAAGACTGTAAAAAAGATGGCAATAATAAACGCTGGAATAATAATGTAATAAGCAGGAACGAAATGTTGTTGTTGTGAGTAAATCAAAAACTGTAAAAAATATCCTGCAACACTGAAATTCATCAGTAAAAAAACAAAAATCAGTACTTTAGAAAATTTAACATCTAAAAGTGGCGATTCTGTAATTCGTTGTGAAAATGCACGTTTGAGCAACTGACTTGGACGAAAATTAAAGTAATAACCAATCGTTTCGACAGTGCTGAGTAGCAATAAAACAACTAGGCTGAGGTGAAAGGGCATTAAGTTCAAATCAGATAAAAACTCATGCATGCGCTAAACTCACGTGTTGAAATATTTATAGGTGATGCTATTTAGACACAGATCATTGATCTAGCTCTGCTTAGAGAGCATAGATAAATGATCTAGTTTTGTATAGAGCTAAGATTTGGAACTTTTCGCTTCTTTCTGAAAGTTGCAAAAAAGTTAGTCGTTGATCAAGTAAATCCCACCATCTGAATGAACGCTGATCTCGACTTTTTCAAGTGATTGACCTAAACAAGGGCCAGAAATACATTCACCTGTTTCAACCATAAACAATGCACCATGCGTTGAGCATTCGATATATTCTTGGTCGCGGTCTAAGAACTGGTTTTCTAAAAATTCTAATTCCACTTGTAGGTGTGGGCAGACGTTTTGGTAAGCGTAATACATGCCATCACGTTGGGTGATAAAAATTGTGTCACCATTTGGCGTTTCGTAGGCACGTGCTTCACGCTCAGGAATGTCTTCCATCATACAAATTTTATTCATTATGCAGATTCCTTTTGAATGCTATGCAAAAGTTTAGCGTAATCTTCTACCGCAAGACGAGGGCCGAATTGAGAAACCACTTCACTTGAAATCAGAATGGCAAGTTGAGCTGCAGTTTGGAAACCTAAGCCTGCATTGAGTGCATACAGGAATGAACCTGCAAAGGCATCACCCGCACCGTTGGCATCAACAGCAGTGACTTGACGACCTGGTACAGAAAAAGCGTTGTTGCCATCATAAATTAGGGCACCTTGTGCGCTCAATGTAATGACAATGTATTTGCTTTTTTGTTTTAGTTGTTCTAATGCCGCTTCAGCCGTTTCCGTTCCTGTGTACATCATGGCTTCTTGCTGGTTACAGAAGATCAAATCCACACCATCATCTAGTAATTCATCCAAACCTTCACGCGCATATTGCACCATGGCAGGATCAGATAAAGTCAGTGCAATTTTAACCTGATTGGCTTTGGCAATTTCACGCGCTTGTTTTACCGCAGCACGTGCAGTATCACTAGTAGATAAATAACCTTCGATATAAAGCCATTTTGCTGTTTTAAGTGGCTCAAAATCAATTTGTGTAGCAGAAAGTTCTGCGGTAATGCCCAAGTAAGTGTGCATGGTACGTTCAGAGTCATCACTCACAAGTACCATACAAGTCCCTGTAACGCCTTCACTGACCGATTTGGTTGTAGTGTGAATACCTGCTTCATTTAAGCCTTTGAGGTAAATATCACCCAATTCATCGTTACCAACACGGCAGGCATAGAAGGCTTGACCACCTAAAGCACTAAATGCAACGGTGGTATTTGCGGCAGAACCACCCGAAGCTTGGCCTTTATGTCTTTGTGTTTTAATTAAGTTGTTGTATAAATTTGCTTGTGTTTCACCATCGGTTAATTGCATAGTACCTTTTTGCAAGCTATGTTGAATGAGAAAGTCATCCGAGACTTGAAATTCTTGGTCAATTAATGCATTACCAATTGCAAAAAGGTCAACAGTTGCCATGTCTTTAAATCACAGTCAAAATTAAAAACGCTAAGTTTACACCAATGCTCAGGATTGCTGTAGTTTCATGAATAAAATTCAGCTGAATGAATGTTATTGATGAAAAATAGGGGTTTAGCAGAGTTATCAGGAAGGTTAGATGAACATCGAAATTAAAGAAGCACAAGAGTTACCAACGCAAATTCAGACTTTGGCCAAACATGCTGCTCAAGAAGGCTTTGATTTTGTCCATCGTTTAATTGAAGAATGGGAAAGTGGTAAAAACCGCTTTAATCAGCCTGGTGAGTTTTTATTGTTTGTTTACGATGGTGATCAATTGGTTGCATGTGGTGGCTTAAACCAGCAATGGAATGAGCAAGATATTGAAAGTCGTATTGGACGTGTACGTCGTTTTTATGTTTTGCCAAATTATCGTAAACATGGCGTAGGCAAACAGCTCTTGCAACATTTAGAGAAAAAAGCACGTGCTAATTTTTCGGCGTTGTGTTTAAACACTGATACCAAATCGGCAGCGCATTTTTATCAAAAACAGAATTATGTGTATGTCGAAAATCATCCAAACTATAGTTATTTTAAATACCTGATCTAGTTTTGCTTCTGCTACAAGCAGTGTAGGCAGCATTTTGTTGATACTTTGCAAATTTCAATCAATTTAGTCGGGTTTTCAACGTGAATTATCTAAAGAACTAAAGCTATAATGGCTTTAGTTTTTTATTTGCTTATTTTTAGGAGATCACATGACTGTAGATGTCACTGAAACCATTTCCCAGACTGTACATCCTGCGTTTCAGTTGGTACGTCAACACCATGTTGAAGCCTTAGACATTTTAGTGTCTGAATATAAACATAAAGTTACAGGTGCGGTGCATTATCATTTGGCGACAGATCATGATGAAAATGTATTTTTAGTCGCATTTCGCACTCAGCCGATGGACTCCAAAGGTGAGGCACATATTTTAGAACATACTGCGTTGTGTGGTTCTGAAAAATTCCCTGTCCGTGACCCGTTCTTTTTAATGATTCGTCGTTCATTGAATACTTTTATGAACGCATTTACCGCGGCAGATTGGACAGCTTATCCATTTGCAACACAAAACAAAAAAGATTTCCAAAACCTGCTTGCGGTATATATGGATGCGGCTTTTGCAGCCAATTTAAATCCTCTCGATTTTGCTCAGGAAGGTATTCGTATTGAGTTGGAAAATGGTGAGCCTGTTTATAAAGGCGTGGTATTTAATGAAATGAAAGGTGCGATGAGTTCGCCATCCGATCAGCTTTATCACCAATTGGCTTATCATTTATTCCCTGAAACAACTTACCACTACAATTCAGGTGGCGACCCGAAAGATATTCCAGATTTAACCTATCAAGAATTGGTAGATTTTTATAAGTCACATTATCACCCAAGTAATGCGGTATTTATGACTTTTGGCAATACGCCTGCATACGATTTACAAGAACAGTTTGAACAGTTGGCTTTGGCGAAATTTGAACAGGGCGAAACGTTGTATTCGAAGCCTGAGCGTCGTTTAGCTGCGCCAGTGGCAGTGACTGAAAGTTATGCAGTCGATGCAGAAGAACTGAAAGATAAAACTTATCATGTTTTGGCGTGGTTATTGCCTGAAGCAAGCGATATTAAATTACGCTTAGGTATGCGTTTGGTTGAAGGTGTTTTACTTGAAAATTCTGCATCACCACTGCGTCATTATTTGGAAACTTGGGCGCATGCACAATCTACAGGGCCATTGATGGGCGTGGATGATTCCAACTTTGAAATGACCTTCTTCTGTGGTGTGCAAGGTTCTAACCCTGAACATGCAGCAGAATTTCAGGCGGGCGTTTTAAAAGTTTTACAAGACGTGGCTGCACAGCCTGTGGATACGGCATTGGTCGATGCAATTTTGCATCAAATTGAATTGCATCAGCGTGAAATTAATGGCGATGGTATGCCATACGGGTTGAGCTTGATTTTAAATGGTTTAAGCAGTGCAATTCACCACAATGACCCAATTCAGGTGTGGGATGTAGATACTGCGATTGAGCAAGTCAAAGAAGAACTTAAAGATCCAATGTGGTTATCACGGCTAATTCAGACGCATTTAATTGATAACCCGCACCGTGTTCAAATGACTTTGGTTCCAGATGCAGAAAAATCGGCCAAAGATGCTGCACTTGAAAAAGCACGTCTGGCTGAGATAGGCGCACAACTCACAGATGAGCAAAAAGCAGAAATCGTCGCGCAAACGGAAGCTTTAAAAGTCCGTCAAGATACGCCAGATGATTTGAATTTATTGCCAAAAGTTGGTTTGGAAGATGTGCCTGCAGCTTTGCATATTGTGCAGGGTGAGTTGCGTGAAATTATCAGTAACCGCATTGATTATCCTTTAAATTTATATCATGCAGGAACCAATGGAATTTACTATCAGCAAGTATTGATTCAAATTCCTGATGAAATTGTTCAATCGCCATATTTTAATTTGCTGTCTATTTTGATGGGCGAAGTGGGTGCAGGTGAATACGACTATTTAGAATTACAACAGCTACAAACCGCAGTCAGCGGTGGTTTGGGCATGGGCGCATCTTTACGCTCTAAAGTCGATGACAAAAATCAGATCAGTGCATGGCTCACTTTAACCACTAAGTCTTTGGTGAATAATCTTGAAGCCATCCGCTTGCTGAAACTGGCATTTGAGCAATTACGTTTTGATGAAAAAGACCGTATTATCGAGCTATTACAACAACGTAAAACCCGTTGGCAGTCGCGTTTGTCGGGTTCGGGGCATAGTTATGCCATGCAAATTGCAGGACGTCATCACAGTGCTTTGGCACAGCGCGATTACAACAACACAGGTTTGGGCGCATTAAATTGGTTGGCAGACTTGGTTGCTAAAATTGAAAAAGATGCAGCGGAATACGAGAAATTGATTGCTGAATTGCAATTGATTCACCATAAATTACTGCAAGCACCTAAGCAATTTTTGTTAGTATGTGAAGAACATCAATCCGATCGTTTGGTCGAAGAAGTTCAAGAAGTTTGGGATAAACTTATTGTTGCAGAAAATCCTGCTGCTTTAACTCAAGTTCCTGTAGATCATTCAACGCAAGATCAGGCATGGTTGATTCAAGCCAATGTGCAATTCTGTGCGGCTGCGTATCCTGCGGTGGAAGTGTCGCATCCTGATGCTGCACCTTTGATGGTATTGGCTGCATATTTGCGCAATGGTTTCTTACACAGCGCAATCCGTGAAAAAGGCGGTGCTTACGGTGGCGGTGCAAGCTACGATGGCAATGCATGTTCATTCCGTTTTTACAGTTATCGTGATCCACGCTTGGCAGAAACTTTCGCAGACTTTGAAGCGAGTATTGATTGGTTATTTAATGCAGAGCAATTGCCGCATCAACTAGAAGAAGCGATTTTAGGTTTAATTGCTAGTATGGATAAACCAGGTTCGCCTGCAGGTGAAGCGATTACTGCATGTTATGCATTATTGCACGCGCGTACACCCTCATTCCGCACAGTATTACGTGAGCGTTTATTGGCGGTGACTTTAGACGATTTAAAACGTGTTGCGGAGCAATATTTGCGTCAGCAGCAAGCATCTAAAGCCGTAGTCGCACCTGTGTCAAAACGTGAAGTATTGCTCGAACTTGGTTTTGAAATTAAACAAGTGAACTGATACGTGAAATAACAACGAAAACTTAGGGGGATTTATGAGCGCGTTCAAACTGTTTGAACGCACAGGACTGTCGCTGAGTGTTGCCGCACTCAGCACTGTGTTTGTGGCGAAAACCTATGCACAAGACCCAGCTAGCTTAGTTGCACCTGCAACACCTGAAGCCTGTGTGGCTTTAGAGTCAAATGCTGATCGTTTGGTGTGTTACGATGCTCTGTTTAAAATTCCTGAAGCAGAAAAAACAGCGCTGATTAGCGAACGTCAAGCTGCTCAGGCACTAGCGCCTGAACCCGAAACGGTGACAGAAAAAATTGCAGTAAGCGTAAGCAATTTATTTTCTTTTGATGTACCAAAGCTTGATCCGAATGTATCTTTACTGGATAAGCGTTGGGAACTTTCGGCAGACAGTAAGTTGGGTACATGGAATTTACGTGCTTATCAGCCTGTGTATTTAATGCCCGGCTTTTGGACCAGTGATAAAAATGAACGTCCTCAAAGTTTAAATAAGCAAAACACAGTTCAATTGGGTGAGGAGCAGAATCTTACTTCAATGGAAAGTAAATTTCAGCTTTCTTTAAAAACCAAAGCGGTTGAGAACTTGCTAGGGAATAATGGTGATGTCTGGTTAGGATATACCCAGTCTTCTCGCTGGCAAGTTTACAATGGTGATGAGTCACGCCCATTTCGTGAAACCAATTATGAGCCTGAAGCCAGTTTAATGTTCCGTACCAATTATCAGCTTTTTGGTTTACATGGGCGTTTGATGGGGCTGACATTGAATCACCAGTCCAATGGTCGTTCAGACCCTTTGTCACGTAGCTGGAATCGGGTGATTTTTAATCTTGGTTTTGAAAAAGACAATTTTGCTTTGATGTTGCGTCCTTGGTATCGCATTGAAGAAGACCGCGCTGATGACAACAACCCAGATATTAAAAACTATATCGGGCGTGGTGACATGTTGGCATTTTATCGTTGGAAAGAGCATGACTTTTCTTTGATGTTACGTCATAGCCTAAAAGGTGGTGATGACTCGCACGGTGCGGCACAGTTTGATTGGGTTTTCCCGATTAGTGGTAAGTTACGTGGTCACTTCCAATTGTTTGATGGTTATGGCGAAAGCTTGATTGACTATAATCACCGTGCAACCTATGTGGGTTTAGGTGTTTCATTAATGAATTGGTTTTAATGACCTAGCATTGATTTAAAAATGGTTTTAACTGAATTTAAAACGCCAATCTTGAAGATTGGCGTTTGTTTTTGAAGTCGGATCGTATCCAGCTTTTATCCAACTTGAATATCTGCGGTTGGATGTTTAAGTCGGCTTTTTTGTGGTGTGGCGATTAAATAAGCCAAAGTCAGCGGCCCTAAACGACCTGCAAACATCAACAACATTAAAATAATTAAGCTGGCAGGTTGTAATTCACCTGTAACACCACGGGATAAACCCACCGTGCACGCTGCAGATACAGCCTCAAACAACAGGTCTAAAAAATTCAGTTTCGGTTCAAGGGCAAGTAAGCTAAACAAACCGAGGCAAATTAACATACCTGTGATGCTGATCACCGCCAAAGCTTTAAAGGTGGTACGTTCAGGTACAGCATGATTAAACACACGCACCTCATCTGAACGTCTTAAAAAACTGATCACACTTAAAATGACAATAATAAATGTGCCAACTTTAATACCGCCTGCGGTACTGAGCGAACCACCACCAATAAACATCAGAAGCATGGTGAGCAAGGTCGAGCTATTTTGCATACTTGCGACATCTAGACTATTAAAGCCTGATGAGCGAGGAACGGTAGCGTGAAACCATGCATTGAGGGCTTGATCGCCAATGCTCATAGCAGCAAGGGTATGCGGATTGCTGGCTTCAATAGCCCAAATCAGCAGAAAGGCCACAAAGTTTAAACCAGCAATGGTCGATAAAATCAGCTTGCTATTGGGTGAGAGTTTTTTCCAGCGTTTGGCACGTTTAATATCCATGAGTACCACAAAACCAATACCGCCAATGATATACAGCATACTAATAGTTAAGGTAATCAGGTATTGATCTGCAAAACTCATTAAGCTATTGGGAAATAATGAAAATCCACCATTGTTAAAGGCTGAAACACTATAGAAAGCCGCATAGAAAAATGCATCGCTAAATGGATAATCCTGCATCCATGCCAAGGTTAAAATAACCGTGCCAATCCCTTCAAAAAACAATGAGTAGAGCAACACGCTTTTAATGGTCATCGACACTTTAGACAGGTTGGTTTGCCCAATGGTGTCTTGCGCCATGATTTGTTGTTTTAAACCAATTTTGGATGACAAACTTAAAACCGCTAAAATCGCAAAAGTCATAAAACCTAAGCCACCACATTGTAACAACAACATAATGACCATTTGCCCAAATACGGTATAAGCATCGCCAATATTCACTACAGACAATCCAGTGATCGTCACTGCAGATGTAGCAGTAAATAAGGCATTAATCCAACTCATCTCGCCATGATGGGAAATGGGCAGTTTCAGCAAGATTGTGCCAATGCTAATAAAGCTTAAAAAGCCCAGTGCCAAAAGACTGGGTGGGCTTAAATTGACAGTTTTGATTGGTTGTTTCGCTGTTTTTTTCATTCTGACTTAAATTGTTTAGATAAGCGTTTTAATGGTTCAAGTTGTCCTTCAACCACCAAAATATCATCTGTTTGTAGCATTAAATTGGATTCAAGCGTATAGAAAATCGTTTCGGCACGTTTAAACAGTAAAAGTTTAACTTCGGGTGCATGTGACATCAGACTATGAATGCGCGTGCCATGCAAGTTGTCTTTAATTTTTACTTTTACAATATAGTGGTTGTCGTTTAGGCTCATATAACGACTCACCATCGGATAACTCAGCGATTGCGCGATGCGAACGCCCATATCTTCTTCAGGGTGAATAATTTTACTTACGCCCAAATGGGTCAAAATCATGGTATGCGCTTTACTTTTGGCTTTAACGTAAATTTTAGAAATACCCAAATTCTTTAAATTTAAGACACACAAAATACTGGCTTCAATATCTTCACCAATGGCGACCACCACTGCATCACAATTTTGAATATTCAGTTCTTCCAAAACGTGTTCATCGGTTGCATCGGCAATCACCGCATGGGTAATTTGATCGGCAATGTTTTCTACAAACTTTTTATTGCTATCAATCCCAATGACATCATGGTTGAGTTTGACCAATTGTGTCGCCACAGTTGCACCAAAGCTACCTAAACCAATGACAGCAAATTGTGCCATAGCATCATCCTGAAAAATTATATTATTCTTCCAATATTCTAAAATATTTTAGGGCTCTATACTGTAGCAATATGACTAAAAAACCGCTGAAATCAGCGGTTTTTTGCACTTATTGAGATGTGTGATCGGTTATTTTAAGAAACGCTGATAACCCAAGTTATTAGTAATCTCTTGGTATGGATAAGTGATCTTTTCCAAAGTTTCAATTAAACCATCTGGGTTCTGTTTGGCATCCGAAGCTTCTAAACCGACCAATACACGACCTTCCGCTGCACCGTGGTTACGGTAATGGAACAGGGTGATGTTATGGGTTGGGCCTAAGCGCTCCAAGAAAGTCAGTAATGCACCCGGACGCTCTGGAAATTCCACACGGAATAGACGTTCATTTTCAATATCGGCATGACCACCGACCAAATAACGAATGTGTAGTTTTGCTACTTCATCATCCGACAAATCATCAACATCATATTGAGTTTTGAGTAACTCATAAATGTCGTGGCGTTCTTTTTCACCTGATTTTAAGCTGATGCCGACAAAGACTTGCGCAGCAGTAGCATCGCTGGCGCGGTAGTTAAACTCGGTGATATTACGACCTTGCAGCGCACGGCAGAAGTTAAGGAACGCACCTTTTTCTTCTGGAATGGTCACGGCAAAAATTGCTTCTTTATGTTCACCGAGTTCAGTACGTTCCGCAATATAGCGTAAACGGTCAAAGTTCATGTTTGCGCCACAGACAATTGACACAATATTTTTATTTTGCAATTGGTGTTGCTCGACATATTTTTTGATGCCTGCCAAAGCCATTGCACCTGAAGGTTCTACAATACTGCGGTTTTCATCAAAGGTGTCTTTAATTGCCGCACAGATTTCATCGGTATTCACCAAAACTACATCGCGCTCAACAATTGGGCCTGATTGATCTGATTTTTGTAGTTGTAAAACTTCAAACGGTTTCTCACCAATTTGTGCGACAGCAGTACCATCGGCAAATAAACCCACTTGCGGCAAAATAACCCGTTCATTGGCTTCAAAAGCCGCTTTTAAGCAAGCCGATTCATCATATTCTACAGGAATGACTTTGACATGCGGTGCGACATCGCCCAAGTAGGCTGCAACACCTGCAATTAAACCGCCACCACCAACAGCAACGAAAACATATTCGACATCGCGCCATTGACGCAAAATTTCATTGGCAATCGTACCTTGACCTGCCATGACCAATTCATCGTCATACGGTGGAATAAAAGTCATGCCTTCATCTTGGGCACGTTGAATTGCATATTTGTTGGCAACATCAAATGAGTCACCATGTAATACCACTTCGCCACCCAAGCGTTTTACCGCTTGTACTTTAATATCTGGCGTGGTTTTAGGCATAACGATAATGGCGCGAATGCCCAGTTTTTGCCCAGACAATGCTACACCTTGCGCATGGTTGCCTGCAGAGGCGGTAATTACACCACGTTCAAGTTGGTCTTTGGGTAACTGGCTAATACGGTTATATGCACCACGCAATTTAAAAGAGAATACGGGTTGTAAGTCTTCACGTTTAAAGCGAATGTTATTGTTCAGTTTTTCACTAATTCGTGGCGCTGCGTCGAGTGGGGTTTCGATTGCAACATCGTAGACCGTTGCTTGTAAAATTTGTCGAACCAAACGAGACAGCATGTTAATCTTCCATCTAACAGTTTAAAATAGGGGGTTATTGTAACAAACCCCTGCACATTTGCGCTGTAAAATCGGCAACAAATGTCAAAAATAGTTGAGTGAAGTCATGAGTCTGTATGCTACCCAAGATGAAAAGAAGCAAGCGGCTGCCAAAGCAGCATTAAAACATTTGCCTAAAGGCGGGATTTTGGGGGTAGGTACAGGCAGTACAGTGAATTTCCTGATTGATTTATTGCCTGAATTACAATTAGAAGCAGCTGTGGCAAGTTCTGAAGCGACTGCGGAGCGCTTAAAGAAACTTGGTATTGAAGTGGTCGATATGAACTCTGTGGGCAGTTTAGATGCTTATGTTGATGGTGCAGATGAAATTGACCGTCACATGCACATGATTAAAGGCGGCGGCGCAGCGTTGACCCGTGAAAAAATTGTGGCTTCTATTGCACGTAAGTTTATCTGTATTGTCGATGATTCAAAATGGGTAGAGCAATTAGGACGTGAGTTTCCATTGCCAATTGAGGTGATTCCAATGGCTCGTTCTGCGGTAGCACGCAAAATTGTGGCTTTAGGTGGCGATCCTGCTTACCGTGAAGGTGTGGTGACTGATAACGGTAACGTGATTTTAGATATTTATAATTTAAATATTTTAAATGCGTTGGAATTAGAAAAAACCTTGAATGATATTCCGGGTGTTGTGACCAATGGTATTTTTGCCATCAATAAAGCTGATATTGCAATTGTAGCGACCAATAACGGCATTGAAGAACGTACTGCGGTTTAATTCGTCTCCCAAGCCCCTTGTTTTTAATAGGGGGCTTTTCTCCCTCCTTTATTAAAGGAGGGTCGGGGAGGATTTAATAAAAGAACAACAATGACATTATCCGACTTACCTGAAATTCAAATCACACCACATGCAAAAGCAACACGTTTACGTTTGCGTGTCGAGCCGCATCAAATTCGCTTAACTGTACCGAAATATTGTACTCAGCGACAAATTCAGGATTTTTTGCAGCAATCTGAACAGTGGATGATTGAAACTTGGCATAAACAGCAGGCGCAGCAAGGACTTGTTCGGCGTGAATTGCCAAATCAGTTATCACTTTTTAATTTGGCTAAGCCTTTAAATATTCATTATCAAACACAAAAACACAGTTTTATTTTAGATTTAAAACAGCATTGCCTATGGGTTAGTGACCGCCAACCTGCGGCATATTTAAAAGCCTTTGTTATTGCTTATGCCAAACAAATGTTGCCGATATATTTGCAAACAGTCAGTCATGAAATTGCTTTGCCATTTAAACAGTGCGCAATTCGTCAACCGAAAACCCGTTGGGGCAGTTGCAGTACGCAACAGCATATTATGCTCAATAGCGCCTTGGTGTTGTTTCCTGAACAAATTGTGCGATATGTTGCTGTGCATGAGTTGGCGCATACACGACATTTTGATCATAGTCCTGCATTTTGGGTTGAAGTACAACGGCATGATGCGCACTATTTGCAGCATCGCAAGCAGTTAAAAACAACGTCTTTGCCTTGGTGGTGGTATCAATAAAAAAGCCAACACCCACATGATAAGACTACAATGCAAAGGTGTTGCACGTATTGACTACAATCCAAATCATCTTTTATAAAATCAACAGAATAAAGAAAAGCCCCAAAACCCTAGTAAAACAGTTTAGAAAACCAAAACTTCCTGTCATACTATAGCGTTAGCTTAAACATGCTTTTGAATTGAGGTAATGCACGTGATTTCAGTTGGTATTGTCGGTGGTACAGGTTATACAGGCGTTGAATTATTGCGTCTTTTGCTACGACACCCAAATGTAAAAGTAAATGTACTGACTTCACGTACAGAAGCGGGTCGCCGTGTAGATGATATGTTCCCAAGCCTGCGTGGGCACACAAACCTATGCTACTCAGATTTAAACATCGAAGAATTAAAACAGTGTGATGTGGTGTTCTTTGCTACACCGCATGGCGTTGCCATGCAACATGCTGCGGAACTTGTTGCAGCCAATACCAAAGTAGTCGATTTAGCAGCAGATTTCCGTTTGCAAGATTTAGCACAGTTTGAAAAATGGTATGGCATGCAACATGCTTGCCCAGACATTTTAAAAGATTCAGTTTATGGCTTGTCTGAACTCAACCGGGAACAAATTAAACACGCACAGGTGATTGGTAACCCAGGGTGTTATCCAACCACAGTGCAACTTGGTTTAGCGCCATTATTTAAACAAGCTGAAGCTTTAGTGAAACCTGAAAGTATTATTATTGATGCAAAATCGGGTGTATCTGGTGCAGGGCGTAAAGCCAGTTTGGGCATGATTTACTCTGAAAATGCCGACAACTTTAAGGCTTATGGCGTTGCGGGGCATCGTCATCATCCAGAAATTGTAGAAGCATTGGAAAATATTTCGGGTCAAAAAGATGTGTTTAATCACATTGTGTTTGTACCGCATTTAGTACCTATGATTCGCGGTATGCTCAGCACCATTTATGTAGATTTAACTGATGCAGGTGATGCAGCAGATTTACAAAGCCTGTATGAGCAGTTTTATGCCAATGAACAGTTTGTAGATGTCATGCCAGCCAACAGTTCACCAGAAACACGCTCAGTACGTGGCGCTAACCAGTTGCGTATCGCATTGTATAAGCCACAACCGAAAAAATTAGTACTTTTGGTGGCACAAGATAACTTGGTGAAAGGTGCAGCAGGGCAAGCAGTACAAAATATGAACCTCATGTTTGGTTTTGCAGAACATGCAGGACTTGAGGTGATTGGTTTATTACCATAAGAACACGTTTTTCAACTTCACACACATTTAGATTTCGATTTAAATGTGTGTTTTGAATGAATCAAAACAAGAGATGACGATGCATAACACCGATACAGAAACCACGTCACAGTCGAATTCAAGCATGACACCCTCATCTACACCGCCAGAAAAAAAGCCATTTCTTGAAAGCAATGCGCCTTTGGCAATTGGTGCTGCCATTTTAATTTTAGGTAGTGGCTTTTTGGGCTATTCAGTCGGGCATCGTCAGGGCTTAACTGTGGTTGGTTACGATGCCGATGCAGAACAACTGGTTGAAGTGGTGCAAGAACAAAAAACGCGTTTGGAAAGTCTGAATAAGAGCTTAAATGCTGCGGTTCAAGAACGCGATGTTGCGGTCAGTAACTCCAATGATTTGTATCAAGCTTTCACTCAAGCAACTGAAGATAAGCAACGTACTGAAGGCATGAGTGCGATTTATCGTGAAGTTTTGCGTCAACGTGGTGGTTTAAGCCTGACCGTGCAAAATCTTGGGGTGAAACCATTACCAGACAATGCTTATGAATATCAGGTCGATTTGGTACAAGTGAGTCCAAACAAGCGACGTGCAAGTGGTACGGTAGAACTGCGTTTAATTCAAGGCACAGAAGTGCTGGTTGTTCCGATGGAAGACAGCAATTTTAATTTTGATAATTATGAGCGTTTAACAGGGCGCTGGAGCATGCCTAAAGGCTTTAATCCAGACTTTATTGAAGTCCGTTTAAATGGCGCAACTCCTGTGATTAAACGCTTCAGTTGGAGCAAAGGCAAAGCCGTGGAGGCAGATTCTGCCTTTATTTCTGAAATTCCACAAGCAGAAGCCAGTGCTCAATAATGTGTGATATGTAAAACTTATGCGAACCCAAAAAAGATCCATCTGTTTAAATGAAATTAAAACCACTTTTCATCAATCTGGCTATGTCGATTGGCATTTAACCCCGCGTTTAAGTGTGGATGATGCAGGACATGAAGATGATGGTGATATTGCGGTACAAACTGCGCCGCCACAATTAAAACGCCCACCTTTATATGTTGTCGTTTTAATGAACGATGATTACACCCCAATGGACTTTGTAATTGAAATTTTACAACAATACTTTGCAATGAATCTTGACCAAGCGACTCAAGTAATGCTAACTGTACACTATGAAGGAAAAGGTGTCGCAGGGGTCTATCCGCGGGATATTGCGGAAACGAAAGCGAACCAAGTCAATAATTACGCTCGATCACAAGGTCATCCATTACTTTGTCAGATTGAGCCTAAAGATTAAGGGGGTTACATGCTCAGTCGTCAATTAGAAGTATCACTACGTTTGGCTGTTAGCATGGCTCGTCAAAAGAGACACGAGTTTCTAACGGTTGAACATTTATTATTGGCTTTATTAGACAATGATTCGGCAGTCAATGCACTCAAGGCGTGTGGTGCAGATGTTATTGTGCTGCGTAAAGAACTCGAAGAATATGTAGAACAACATACCCCTAAACTTGCTGAAAATAACGATCAGGCACCGCACCCGACCGAAAGTTTTGACCGCATTTTGCAGCGTGGTATTTTCCATGTGCAATCTAGCGGTGGTGACCGTACGGTTGAAGGCGCAGATATTTTAGTGGCAATGTACTCTGAACGTGATTCATTTGCCGTGTATCTACTCAAGCGTCATCAAATTAACCGTTTGACCTTAACGCAATACTTATCGCACGGTACACGTAAAGACGAAACGCAAGCGGAAGAAGAGGTTGAAGAATTAGATAGCGAAAGTTCAAGCTCTGCCAATGCTGGCCCGTTAGAGCTTTACACGCTAAATTTGAATACTGAAGCGCAAAAGGGTAAAACCGATCCGTTAATTGGGCGTGAAAAAGAAATTGAGCGTGCTGCACAAATTCTATGCCGTCGTCGTAAGAACAACCCATTGTTGGTGGGTGATCCAGGCGTGGGTAAAACCTCTATTGCCGAAGGTCTGGCGTGGCTGATTGTGAATGGTAAAGCGCCAAAACCACTCGAAAATGCCGAAGTATATAGTTTGGATATCGGTGCGTTGGTAGCGGGTACAAAATACCGTGGTGACTTTGAAAAGCGTTTAAAACAACTGTTAAATGCCTTGAAAAAGAAACCTGATGCCATTTTATTTATTGACGAAATCCACATGATTATTGGTGCAGGCTCAAGCATGGGCAGCACTATGGATGCATCAAATTTAATTAAACCTGCGTTGGCAAATGGTACTTTGCGTTGCATTGGCTCGACGACATTCCAAGAATATCGTCAGGTATTTGAAAAAGACCATGCACTTTCACGCCGTTTCCAAAAAATTGATGTGAATGAGCCTTCAATTTCAGAAACGATTGATATTTTACGTGGTTTAAAATCGAAATTTGAAGAATTTCACCATGTTAAATATGATGATAAAGCATTGGTGTCTGCGGTAGAGTTATCGGCCAAATTTATCAATGATCGTTTCTTGCCAGACAAAGCCATTGATGTGATTGATGAAGCAGGTGCGCAGCGCCGTTTAAGAGCTGAGCAAGATGATACTTTAATCACAGTAGAAAACATTGAAGATATCGTCTCTAAAATTGCACGTATTCCACCTAAAACCGTATCGAAAGATGACAAGACTGTACTTGAACATCTTGAGCGTGATTTAAAACGTGTGGTCTTTGGTCAAGATGAAGCTATTGAAGCGTTAGCATCAGCAATTAAACTGTCACGTGCTGGTTTAAAAACACCAGACAAACCAGTGGGTAGTTTTGTATTTGCTGGCCCGACAGGCGTTGGTAAAACCGAAGTTACCAAGCAGTTGGCAAAACTGTTGGGTGTGGAATTGGTTCGCTTTGATATGTCTGAGTACATGGAGCGCCATGCCGTTTCACGTTTAATTGGTGCACCTCCAGGCTATGTCGGTTTTGATCAGGGTGGCTTACTCACCGATGCGATTCATAAAAATCCGCATTGTGTGTTGTTGTTGGATGAAATTGAAAAAGCGCATCCTGATGTATTTAACCTATTGCTGCAAATTATGGATCATGGTTCATTGACCGATAATAATGGTCGTAAATCAGACTTCCGTAATGTGATTTTGGTTCTGACCACTAATATTGGTGCGGAAAGTATTTCCCGCGTGAGCATTGGTTTCATGGATCAAGACAACAGTAATGACAACCAAGAAGCGATGAAAAAAGCCTTCTCACCTGAGTTCCGTAACCGTTTGGATGGGGTCATTCAATTTAAAGCTTTACCTACTACAGTAATTGAAAATGTAGTGGATAAATTCTTGACTGAATTACAAGCGCAGTTGGATGATAAAAAAGTCATTCTTGAGGTTGATCAAGATGCGCGTGAATGGATGGCTGAGCATGGATATGATCGCTTAATGGGCGCACGTCCAATGCAACGTCTGATTCAGGAACACTTGAAAAAGCCATTGGCAGAAATGATTCTGTTTGGTGAACTTGCAGAACAGGGCGGTAATGTGGCTGTTTCTGTGAAGAAAGAGAACGGTAAGGCAGTCGGTTTGAAACTTGAAGTCTTTGAAGATCAAACGGCTGAACCAGCCTAATCAATCCTTATTTGAATTTTGAAAATAACCCATGTTGAACATGGGTTATTTTTTATGAATTCGCAGATGCGTGAACTTGAATCGTTACTGCTAAAAGAGAGACCACACAGGATTTATGGATTTTCAGATCACTAAAATTGCCAGCACAACGTTCTTGTTTTTTGTTACGGCAGTTATGGAAATATTAGGCTGTTATTTTCCTTATTTGATTTTAAATCAGGGGAAATCACAGTGGTTATGGCTGCCAACAATTTTAGCCTTAGCGGCTTTTGTGTGGTTATTGACTCTACATCCTGCGGCATCGGGGCGAATTTATGCGGCTTATGGTGGTATTTATATTTGTACAGCCTTGATTTGGTTAAAGTATGTAGATCAAGTCAATTTAACACGTTGGGATATGTTCGGTGGAATGATAGTAGTTTTAGGCGCATTGATCATTATTTTACAACCGCAAGGTTTAATACGTTAGGTTATATTTGGGTTTACGCATTAAACCTTAGGCATTAAATCTTAAAGCTGAGGTTGTTTTAGTTTTAAATACAGTTCAGTCTGCTTTAAATTGGCACTCGCTATTTGCCAATTGCACATTAAACTGGGTTTTTTCTGCACTGAGTTTTAAGTTCAATACATAGGGATTTACCCGTTGGAACTGATGCTCAAAAATAGATTCACAATTATGAATTAAGTTTTGTTTAATCATATTTTTGACAGTGTTATAACCCGTACTTTCTACAAACTGCGTGAAGTCAGGTGAAATAATCATGCCACGAATATTGATTTGTTTGTCTGTCGCCGTACTTTGTTCAATCACTGTATTTTGATCGACCTGATAAGGCATAGTACGAGAATCTTCATCACTAATGACATCTAAAATTTCATTTAATGCAGCAACATTTTGAATTTTATAATCTGCACTTAGAATCTTTTGTTGGACTAAATATTGATCTAATTCACTGGCTTTGGCATAGAGTGAAGCACTCGCGATCAGTGTAGTAGTGCACAGCGTAATTGTGGTAAGTGTTTTATCAATCATATTGTTTATCTAGGCTCTTTTAGAAATTTTAGAAAAATAGACCATAACTCAAGATTATAGCGAGCCAAATAAAAAAACAGCACCTTTTGGTGCTGTTTGTAACAAAACTCATCAAAGTTTTGCGAATATTTAAGACGGGTTTTAAAGCTTAGTCTTTTTTAAGATTTTCATTCAATAAAAACTCAACCAATGCTTTTTGAGCATGTAAGCGATTTTCTGCTTCATCCCACACTACAGCATTTTTGTGATCGAGCATATTTTCAGAAATTTCTTCACCACGGTGCGCAGGTAAGCAGTGCATAAATAAACAATCAGGATGTGCTAAATCCATCAGGCGTTCATTCACTTGATAGTCTGCAAACGCTTTTTCACGAATTTTTTGTTCTTCTTCCTGTCCCATGCTTGCCCAAACATCGGTCACAATCAGATCAGCATTCACTGCTGCATCCTCAGCAGAATCGACCAATTCTACGCAGTGTGCAAATTCAGACAGGAAGCGCTGTTCTGGCTCATAACCTTTCGGTGTCGCAATTTTTAAATTAAAGCCCCACATGTGTGCTGCTTCAATATATGAGTTACACATATTGTTGCCATCACCAATCCACGCCACAGTTTTACCTTCAATTGAACCACGGTGTTCAACATAGGTTTGCATGTCTGCAAGGAGTTGGCATGGGTGATGATCGTCAGTTAAGGCATTGATCACAGGAACTTTAGAATAAGAAGCAAAGCGTTCTACAATGTCGTGACCAAAGGTACGAATCATCACAATATCAAGCATACTTGAAATGACGCGAGCAGAATCTTCAATTGGCTCACCGCGACCTAATTGCGTGTCACGTGATGATAAGAAGATTGCGCTACCACCAAACTGACTCATGCCAGCTTCAAACGATACACGGGTTCGGGTGCTGGATTTTTCAAAAATCATACCCATGACTTTGCCAGGAAAAGGCTGGAAAACTTCATTGTTATGCTGTTTACGCTTGAGCTCAATGGCGCGTTGCAAAATTTGATTCAGTTCTAAAGTCGATAAATCGCGTAATGTTAGAAAGTGACGTAGAGCCATTCGTTACTCCACAATAATTGCTGAATGAGAAAAAACAACAATTAGTTGTTGGTTGGTTAAGTGAAAAAGGGAATCGGCTAATATACTATAGGATGCAGAAATTGCAAAAAATCTAAGCTTTTTGATGAGCGTCTAGAAAGCGATCTACACAATAACTTACATAATTGGTTGTTTCTTGTTCTGTTTCTTGTTTTGGAATACCCATGATGATACGCCATTCAAAATTTCTTAAAATACCGAAATACAGTTGTGCAGAATAAATAGGCTGTTCACAGCAAATTAAACCTTGCTGACTGGCATGTTCCAATACTTTGGTAATACAAAGTTGCACATGCAAAGGGCCGCGCTCATGTATGTGTAAGGCAATATCAGGATTGCGCTGACTTTGCTCTAATACCAGACGCATAAAGGCTGCATTTTCTGGTTCCAAAATATGATGATAAAAATTCAATAAGGTTTGAATCAAATAACCACGTAAATTTGAATCAATTTGTTCAAAGGGAATGTGAATATCCTGAAAAAATTTATCACGGCGATAATCACAAATAGCTTTGAATAACCCTTCTTTATTGCCAAAGTATTTATAGATCGACGCTTTAGAACCGCCTGCGTGTTGCACAATATCATCTAAGGATACGGCATCGTAACCACGCTCTAAAAATAGCTCAGTTGCACTGACTAATAACGCTACACATCGCTCATGACCACGCTTGGTTGGTGGTATATCTTTACCTAAAGGAGCGAAATGGGCGAGTTCGTGCATATTGAGTAAAAAATCATCAATTAAATAGAAGGGAGATTGTCATTATAACAAATATATGTACAGCGTGCTGTGTCGAAGTGTACTTGCACATGGCATGATTTGAGCTGAAAAAGCCATATTTTTAGAAAATAGTTTAAATTTTGCTTATTTAGTGTACTAAAAAGCTGTGTTTATCAAAAATAAAGAATAACCAACATCACGAAAATTTATTGTGCAATAAATTTGAAAATTATTTGACTAAAGTTTTAGAGTATAGATTCTAAAAAGCCATGGCGTGATCTCGCATTCTCGATATACTCGAATCTCGAAAATATAGTAAGAAAAGCGGAAAGGAAGATGACAGAACAAACATCTGCGGGCTTAAGATTCAGACAAGCCTTGGAAGTCGAAAAGCCATTACAAATTATCGGCACGGTAAATGCTTATGCTGCCATGATGGCAAAACAAGTGGGCTATAAAGCCATTTATTTATCTGGTGCAGGTGTTGCCAACTATTCTTACGGTTTACCTGACTTGGGCATGACCAGTTTAGACAACGTCTTGGAAGATGTACGTCGTATTACTGAGCGTGTTGATACACCATTATTGGTGGATATTGACACAGGTTGGGGCGGTGCATTCAATATTGCCCGCAGTATTAAACAAATGATTGCTGCGGGTGCTGCTGCAGTTCATATTGAAGATCAGGTTGCACAAAAGCGTTGTGGACATCGTCCAAACAAAGAAATTGTAACCCAGCAAGAAATGGTTGATCGTATTAAAGCTGCTGTTGATGCGAAAACCGATTCAAACTTTGTAGTCATGGCACGTACTGATGCCTTGCAAAAAGAAGGTTTACAGGCGGTTATTGACCGTGCTTGCGCATGTGTGGAAGCGGGTGCAGATGCAATTTTTGCAGAAGCTATGACTGATATTACCATGTATAAAACTGTATGTGATGCCGTAGGTGTACCTGTATTGGCAAACATTACCGAGTTTGGTGATACCCCTTATTACACCACTGAAGAATTGGCTGAGCAGGGCATTCGCATGGTGTTGTATCCACTTTCACCAACTCGTGCTATGCAAAAAGCAGCACTTGAAGTGATGCAATCCATTCGTAAAGATGGCACGCAAGTGAATGTCTTAGACAAAATGCAACAACGTAAAGAATTATACGAATTCCTTGATTATCATACTTTTGAAAATACATTAGACAAGCTGTTCAAACAGGAGAATTAAAAAAATGGCTGAAGGAAAAGTACTCACAGGCGCAGGATTGCGTGGACAAGTGGCAGGTAAAACCTCACTCTCAACTGTTGGTAAAAGTGGCGCAGGCTTAACTTACCGTGGTTATGATGTGCAAGACTTGGCAGAAAACTGTCAGTTTGAAGAAGTTGCATACTTGATTTTCTTTGGTGAATTGCCGACTTCAGAGCAATTGGCTGCCTATAAAGCAAAATTGAAATCTTTACGTGCATTGCCTCAAGCACTCAAAGAAGTGCTTGAGCGTATTCCTGCAGATTCACACCCAATGGATGTGATGCGTACAGGTGTTTCAATGCTAGGTAACTTAGAAACCGAACAGTCATTTGAACAGCAACAAGATGTAGCAGACCGCATCTTGGCGACTTTGCCAGCTATTATTTGCTACTGGTATCGTTATAGCCACGATGGCGTGCGTATTGAAGAAAATACGGATGATGATTCAATTGGCGCACAATTCCTGCATTTATTACGTGGTGAAAAACCAAATGAATTGCATGAACAAGTCATGAATGTGTCATTAATTTTGTATGCAGAGCATGAGTTCAACGCATCAACATTTACAGCACGTGTTTGCGCATCAACTTTGTCTGACATGCATTCATGTATTACAGGCGCGATTGGTTCATTACGTGGCCCATTACACGGTGGCGCGAATGAAGCAGCGATGGAAATGATTGAAAATTGGACATCGCCAGAAGAAGCTGAACGTGAAATGCTAGGCAAGTTGGAACGTAAAGAAAAGATCATGGGCTTTGGTCATGCGATTTATAAAGACAATGATCCACGTAACGGCATCATCAAAATCTGGTCTGAGCGTTTAGCGCAAGATGTAGGTGATACAGTACTTTATCCTGTATCGGTGCGTTGTGAAGAAGTGATGTGGCGTGAGAAGAAATTATTCTGTAATGCTGACTTCTTCCATGCGTCTGCGTATCACTTTATGGGTATTGCGACCAAACTATTTACACCAATCTTTGTGATGAGCCGTGTAACAGGTTGGGCAGCACACGTGATGGAACAGCGTGCAGATAACCGTATTATCCGCCCAAGTGCAGATTATACAGGCCCAGAATTGCGTAAAGTTTTACCAATTGCAGAGCGTTCGGCTGCTTAATTGGTTGTCTAAAAAGCTGTACCGTGCATGAACATCATGTGATGCAGCAGTTTAGGCTGAAGATAAGGTTTCATTGTTAAGCAATGGAACCTTATTTTTTTTGAGGTTTGGATGAGGGTAGTCAAAAATACAATGAGTAATTATTGAAGCGTTAGAGAATTAAAAAAGATCGGGCGTACGATAGCGCATTTTTAAATATTTGATCATAAAAGAAGGTTGTTGTATTTTGTTTCTTAAGGTTGTAAATGGTTGCATGATTGGCTAAAATTTATTCCATAACTAATATGAGGAAAAAGCAATGTCACATGTAGCAGTTAAAATCGACAGCGATATTGTTGAATCAGCAAAGATTTACGGGATGGCTGAAAGTAGAAGTGCAACTAAACAAATTGAGTACTGGGCTAAAATTGGAAAAATCGCACAAGACAATCCCGATTTAACTTTTCAAGATATAGCAGATTTGTTGCTTAGTATGGCGCATGTCAAAGCAGGGAATACAACACCATATAGCTTTGGTTGAGTTCAATGAATATACAACAAACTCCCTTATTTGAACGGACAGTGAAAAAACTAACCAAGCAGCAGAAAAAAGATGTTGATAATGCCGTAATAACCGTTTGGAATAATCCTGATATCGGAGAAGCTAAAGTGGGGGATTTAGCAGGAGTATTTGTTTATAAATTTAAAATGGACAAACAGCTTGTGCTACTGGCTTACTCTGTGAGTGATGACGAAATCATGACACTCTATCTTTTAAAATTGGGCAGTCATGAGAATTTTTATAGAGACTTAAAAAGATAGGTTTACTTCAGGGTGCAGTACAAGTGTTTGTATCTTGCATTAGATCAATCAGGTCTTGAGCGACTAACAGAGTGAGCTGTTCTAGTCGTTGTAATGGATTGCCATCTAAAAAATATTTGTACTGAAAAGTTTGCTGCTGATAATGAATGGCGATAAAAAATGTCCCTACAGGTTTTTCTGGTGTGGCACTGCCGCCTGGTTTCAGTAACCCTGTGCATGCCACAATAAAATCAGCATGTTGAAATAGTTTTTTGCCTTGAACTGCCATGGCTTGTGTGACTTCTGCGGATTCAGCGGTATAGGTGGCAATTAAGTCACTATTCACATGCAAAATCTCACGTTTAATGCTTGGGTCGTAACTGACTAATCCACCAAGTAAAATATTGGCACCGCTATTTTTATAAATAGAAAACTGACTACATAAGTAACCTGAGCTGGCACTTTCAATAAAAGCCACAGTCTGTTGGCGTTGTTCAAGTATGGCACAGCATTGTTTGAGCATGATAAATCTGCAAGTGAATAGAATAAGTTGCTCAAGTGTACTGAATTTTGTCGACTTGTGCGAAAAAACATCAAAAAGTGAAATGCTAAAATAAGAATGTTCACGATTTAACTGCCTATAAATACAGCAAAATTTACAATTATAGGTTTAATCGTGGCATGAACGGTGATACAAATAAAAGTAAAGCAAAAAGTAATAAAAAGGATGCTGTGATGAAAACAACGGTGAAATATATCGTTTTAAAAAGTTTGGACTATCAACTTGGTACATCATTATTTGAGGATGAAATTGATGCTGATGCACAATATTTTGACCAAATTCCAAGCATTATTGAATATCAAAACTTGCGCTTTAAAGTGGTGAGTAAAGAACAAAAGCGTTTACAGTTGATTGAGGAAAATGAAGAACATCAAACCATCATTGTCAGAGTTTTGGTGATTTAAAGTCATTTCAATCTAGATTAGTCAGAGCTTCAATATAACAGCAGAATGATTGAGCATCAGTGGAGCGTATCGAAGTTGGTGTTTTTTTAGTCACTGGATGCAAAAAATTGTATTTCACATCACAAGAAAAAATTGAAGAATTGATTAAAAATGCTAACTACGTCACATATTTGTGTTGGTGTTTTTGTAGATTAGCATTTTTCAAACGGGCTGTAATGGCTTAAATAAGCTTATGTTTTTTAGATCAATTTTTATTTAAACAGACTGATAATTGAGATAGAGAGAAAATTAATTAAAATATCTTAAAAATATAATCATGACAGATAGAACAAAATATAATTGAATTTTAACGTATTTTTTGAATGCGTGTTACATTTTGGTTTTTATTATATTGTTAAATAATAAAGTGTTTTTCTTAGATAAAATTAAAAAAAACAGTGTATTTTCTTTATTGGAATTGAGCATTTTTGTTATTGCTGTGTATAGTCCTTGCATCTCACAATAGTGAGGAAGTTTAAAGGGGCTAAATATAATGAATCATAATGCAATTATCATGATGACGCTGATCATTTTAGCTGTGGGATTTTCTCTAGGCATTTATGTGTATTTTGAACAAAAGAGAAAGCAAAATGAAGAAATTCAGCTGATCATTACAGAAGCAAGACAGGGTCTAGTAGAGTTAGATCGGAAATAATAATCTAGGTGTAAATCGTATACTTCGATGCGGATCCAATGGGATATGTTAAAGGTGAAAAATAGACTTAAAAAAGTAATTTTATGCCACTGTTTGTCGGTCAGATGACGATAAAATAAATGAACGAAACATAGCTGTAGTTTCTTAGTTTTCCCACATTCCCATGTGGGATTTTTTTTGTCTAAAATTTAGACTAGCGCAGTATTTATTAAGATAAGTCATTATTTTTATGTACAAAAGTGACCTTTATTATAAAGATCAAAATAAGGTGCATATTCCTGCATAAACCTACCACCTATTCCTATTCGTTCCCTACCACTCATTCCTATTCCAAGTCGGCCACTTAGGGTTTATTCAGTAATAGAATTACAAGAAGAATGAACCTCATAAAAAGTATTCAAATGCCAATATTGCACAACAGCGCTACTTATATCATTTAGCGATGAACTGATTTACGATTACGTTCGATGATCGATTAAAAAATCGAACTTACACAAAATAATTTACAGGCTCTAAAATACGTTTAGTACTTTTAGCAGTATCAATAACAATACCACCACCTTTCTTCGCAACCGTTACCATCCCTGTACTAATCGCTGCTGAAAGACCATTGAGTGCTGTTGTCATCTCCTAATTTTGGTGGGTATTTAGCCTTATCGACTACAGCCCCTTAATTAATTACTTCAAGAAAATCATCTATTAAATTGAGTAAATCTAGACTTTTACATTTAGAAAAAATTACCTTATTTACAATGTTATCTTTGTATTCAAAAAAATGATCTTCATATAAAAACCAAGTAAAATAAATAGTATTATTATTCCTTGCTGCCCTTTTACTGAAATCATCAAAGGTTTCTTCTAAAGTGATTCTGTAATTCTCAGATAATAAACCTTTAGGATAGAAAAATTTTTTACAATTTTCATCATTTATCACATTGCTATAATAGTAATTATCATTTAGTAAGTTTTTTAGTGAATTTATAAAGCTAGTCACATAAGTAGGAGAGTCTAAAGTTCCTAGATACTCCCCCTCAATACATAAACGCAATGGGATGAAATTACTATTCTGATAATTTCCATCAAACTCTATAAAAACTTGATCGTTTCCAATTCTATTCATTTGCTATCTACCATTTTTATCAAGTCAGAAGGGACATCAGAAATCTTGATATTTCGTTCCTTTCCTGAGGACGTAATACCTTTTGTCGAACCATTCCAATGGAAATTGCCATTACCATCATCTTGAAACCTATGATAAATGACCTTCCCATCTTTATTTTCAATTGCCCATCTATTTTTTGGATCACTATCAATTTTTACACTGTTTTCCCATAATTTTACATGATTGTCAGGAATTATTGCTTTAGTAGAGTTATAAGGCATATTTCCATCTTTCAAGTTATGATGTCCTGGATTTTCATAATATTGTGTTTCAACATTAATAACTTTATCTTTAGTTGGTAATACCCCCATTTTTAATTGAATTAATGGGTAGAAAATCTAAAGCCCTTGTTATTGTTTAAAAATAGGTGGACAACCATTTACTGACATATGAGGTCGTTCATGATTATAAAAGTACTGCCAGTCAGTTGTATAGTCCTGCACCTCGCTCAGATCTCGAAATAAATATTGATTTAGACACTCAT
Source organism: Acinetobacter towneri (assembly GCF_017498585.1). Taxonomy (NCBI): domain Bacteria; kingdom Pseudomonadati; phylum Pseudomonadota; class Gammaproteobacteria; order Moraxellales; family Moraxellaceae; genus Acinetobacter; species Acinetobacter towneri. Next base: position 1,864,758 of record NZ_CP071766.1, on the reverse strand, counting down.
AACGTACTGTACGATTAAATCGCTCAACATATGCATTTTGCTGTGGATTGCCTGGTTGAGTAAATACATGCTCAATACCATGCTGATCACACCACTTTTCCATCAGCTCACTTATATACTCTGGGCCATTGTCGGTTCTAATGCGTTTAGGTTTACCTCGCCATTCAATGAGCTGATCAAGTCCTCTCAGCACACGTTCTGCTGGCAACGAAAAGTCAATCAATATATCCAATGACTCGCGATTATAGTCATCAATCACGTTGTGAACTCGATAACTACGTCCATCACTGAGTTGATCATACATAAAGTCCATTGACCATGATTCATTCTTAGCTGTCGGTACTGCAAGGGTTTCAGGCTGTTCTCGTTTAATCCGCTTATTAGGCTTGATTCTTAAATTAAGCTCAAGCTCCTTATAAATGCGATAGACACGTTTGTGGTTCCATTTGTATTTTTTAACATTACGCAAATACAGGAAACAAAGCTTGAAGCCCCATGTTTTATGATCATTGGTTAATTGAATCAACCATTCGGCAATCTGTTGATTCTCTTCATCTAAACGAGCTTTATAGCGATAACACGTTTGACTGACTTTAAAAATTAAGCAGGCCATGCTGATTGAAATCTTAAATTGCTCAGTAGCTTGCTGAGCAAGTGACTTTCGCTGAACAGGCCTTAAAACTTTTTTAAAAGTGCATCTTGCAAGATGTCTGACTTTAGCCGCTCATCAGCATACATGCGTTTTAAACGGGCATTTTCAGCCTCAAGTTCTTTAAGCCGCGTCATCATTGAAAGATCCATGCCGCCATATTTGGACTTCCACTTGTAGAATGTAGCAGAGCTCATACCATGTTCGCGGCACAAGTTCGGTATGGGTGTTCCTGCTTCAGCTTGCTTCAAGATACTCATGATCAAGCTGTCTGAATACTTAGATGTTTTCATAGAAAATCTCCTTAAATCAAGGTTATTCGATTTTCTACTTTTAAACTCAATTATTTTTAGGGGGGATTACCAGTTGATGGCTTGGTGCCTTCGACTATGTAATTACCAATAGTATTATTACTTTCGTCCTTATGTATTCCTAAAATCAGCAAAAAATCTATTTTTTAAATTCAGTAATATTAATAGGCTGATCTTTGACTAACTCAAGTACTCCTTCACCACCTTTAAAGTGAATAGATACACCATCATCATTGCTCAGTAAAATACCGCTACCAGATACAGCACGTTTTAAATGATAAACTGTGTCTGAATTATCTACCATTTCTGCAGTTTCAAAATTATCTGAAGATTTTAATTCAATGGTTAAATCTTGTGGGCCATTAAAATAAATAACTTGTGTTTCTGCAGGTGCATTACTTTGTACTTTTTCTTGGCTCACTTCATTATTTAAATTTGAGTTACATCCCATTAAACCGAATGCAAGTAATGTTGCCCCTAAAATATATTTCATTTTTGTACCTTTTCTAAAAAATTGAAGCAAACTTATACTAATGACTTTAACTTTTGATAAAAAGATGGAATTACACTTTTATACTAAATTTTACTGAAAGTAATGAAGCTAAAGTTGACTAAATAAATCAGGAATTGTCTTCTTTAAAAATTAATGCAAAAAAATATAGCAATATATGTTTCTTTAAATAAAACCTACATACACTCACATTCCTTGATCTTGAATTATTGTACGCTCATGTCATCTTAATTTTTGAATTTCAGCTATGAGTAAAAATAAAATGTACGATGCTCAGGTTTTACAGCAACAATATGAGCAATGGCATGATTTACATCGACAGATGCGAGAAGCGCAGCAAAAATGGCAAGCTGCAGAAAAGCTCTGGCAAGAATTACAGGCCTATTATCAAAGTGAACAATGGCTTGAGGACTATGAAAATGCGCCTGAACTTAGCTGCCGCGAAGGGGAATATTCTATATTATCGCAAGATACGCTATGGAATGCTTTAGAAGAGCGTCGCCAACAGGCAATTGATTGGATGAAACTGAGTTTAAGTGTGATTGAGAATTAAACTTAATCCAAACTTACATCTAATTTATTTTGATCAATAAAACTATCATCACAGTTTTATTCAGTAAATTTACTGCATATTTAATCAGTTATGTTATTTTGAGTTGGTTTGAAGAAATTAAAAACGAGTATCAACATGAAAAAGTTATATAGTGTTTTGGCTGTTTTAAGTGTGGCAACTTTAGCTGCGTGTAGTAATCAGCCTATCAATGAACAAACTCAGGTGCCACAGACCATGCAAAATTGTGTCCCAGAATCTGCTGCGCAGTTAGTTGGTAAAACAGGTTTGACTGAAACACAAATTAAAGAGCTTACCCGAGCTGAAATTGTGAGAATGGTTACACCAGGTCAGCCTGTAACAATGGATTATCGTATGAATCGAGTCACTGTGGTGGTCGATCCGAAAACTAAAATTATTCTACAAGCTTCTTGCGGCTAAACAATTTTAAGAAATTTTCTCAATATTACCCTGAAAATTTGATCTGATTTTCAGGGTTTTTCGTTTTAATCAGCCAATCACTCAAAATTAAAGTACTACAGTGTTAATATATCGGTTGTCTTAAAATTTTAGATCAGGTTAGAAATGCACTTATTTATGTGTTTGAAAAATCAAGGAAATATACATTGATGCAAGCCTTGAATATATCGACACGTTTAGGTGGATTCTACTTTTTCTACTATGCAATTGTTGGGACGTTTTTGCCTTTTTGGAGCCTGTACTTAGAAGATCAAGGCTTTAATTATCAGGAAATTGGTGTTTTATCTTCCATTGCCATTTTAACGCGCTTTTTCGCGCCTTTTATTTGGGGATGGATTGCAGATAAATCAGGCAAACGGATGCTTTTGGTACGCATCGCAACTTGGATGGAAGCCAGCATTTGGTTACTGATTTTTATTGTTCCGAATAGCTTTCAGTCTGTTGCATTACTCATGCTAATTTTTAGCTTTTTCCAAAACGCAATTTTGGCACAATTTGAAGGCGTGACTTTGTTTTGGTTGGGCGAGAAACGTGCGGAACTCTATGGCAAAGTGCGTAAATGGGGCTCTATAGGTTTTATTGTCGGGGTTTTTGGCATAGGTGCTATTTTGGAAATTATACCAATCTCCATGTTACCGATGTTGCTACTCAGTATTTCTTTACTGGCATTTCTATGGTCATTCAGTATTCAAGAACCAAGCTCCGCACCCATTGCACAAAAACAACTTGAACCCTTATTGCCTATTTTAAAGCGCCCAGTAGTCTATTCATTTTTTATAATTGAATTGATTTTACTGTTTTCGCATGCACCATTTTATAGTTTTTATAGTAATTTTTTAAGTCAGGCAGGATTTAGCACAAGTCAGATCGGTTTATTGTGGTCTGTCGGGGTGGTTGCTGAAATCATTATGTTTGCCTATGCGAGTTTGTTTTTAAAGCGTTGGTCTTGGCGTTCACTGGTTGCCGTATGTTTAATTTTAACAGGCTTACGTTGGGTGATAGTTGGTTTATTTCCATCCATATTTTTTGCACATTTTTTTGCACAAAGCATCCATGCCTTTAGTTTTGGATTATTTCATATCATTGCCATGCGGGTGATTTTTCAAAACTTTTCTGCAGGGCAACAAGGTCGTGGGCAAGCACTTTACAGTACCATGTGGGGTTTAGGTGTTGCACTGGGGAGTATTTTGGCAGGGCATTATTGGGATATTGTTTCAGGCGAATGGATTTTTATTTTTGCAGGATTATCTACACTCGTTGGTCTGTGTTTTATTTGGGGATTGCCAAAGCAATTAGAATCGCAGTCAATGTCGAGTGATACCAAAGCCTAGATTGGTGATTTTGCAGTGATACCGTTCTTTTATCAAAAATAGAAGCAAGCAAAGTTGGATGGGTATAGTTTGCTTGCTTCTTACTAATTGATTGCTACATTAAATACGGATTTTAGCGTATTGATGCCACCACGGTTGAGCCGTTTCAAGTTGTGCAGCCAGTTGTAAAAGCACATCTTCACGTGCAAAAGGCGCAATAAATTGCGAACCCAATGGTAAGTTATCTTTATTCCAATACAATGGCACAGACATTGCAGGCAGCCCAGTAATATTGGCAAGTTGAGTAAATGGCACCCATTTTAGGTTTTCTTTGACAATGCGATCGACCAATTTACCTTGCGCTAACCAATGTGCTTTACCTGCATGTAATAGTGTTTTTAAAATTGGTTTTTGCCATGCAGGAGTTTTAACTTCGCCATTTTTTGGTGCAACTGAGGCAGTTGCAGGGATGAGGTATAAATCATAACGCTCAAAGAATTGATTCATTTGTGCGACATATACCCCCCAATTATTCAAATTGCGAATGTAATCTACTGACGTGGTTTTTGCGCCAAAGGCAGCCAAAGCCAAAGAGTCTAGCTCAAAATTATCGGAATGATTTGGCAGGCGAGTTTGAATTTCAGCAATTAAATAAGCAAATTGGCTAAACCATGTGGTAATGAAATCTTTGGCCAATTGCATGCCATCAATAGCAGGACGGTCTTCAACCACTTCATGCCCTAAAGATTCTAAAAGCTGTACGGTTTTTTGAATGGCATTGATGGCATCTTGTGAAACAGCTGTACCAATCGGAGAATGGGTCGAATATGCGATTCTTAATTTTTTTGGCGCTTGCTGAATTGCATCTAAATAACTGCGTTCAGGAGCTTCAATTTTGAAAAGTGAATGACCATCTGCGCCATGAGTTGCATCGAGCATTGCCGCACTGTCACGTACACTTTTACTTAAAATATGTTGCATCGCTGCACCATGCATGGCTTCACTGAGTTGTGGCCCCCACGGGGTGCGTCCACGACTTGGTTTTAAACCAAACAAACCACAGTAAGACGCAGGAATACGAATTGAACCACCGCCATCACTTGCCCCTGCAATCGGCACAATACCTGCCGCAACTGCAGACGCAGAACCACCAGAAGAACCACCACTATTGTGTTTCAAATTCCATGGATTTTTACATGCACCCCAAGCATCTGGCTCGGTTATCCCTTTAATCCCAAATTCAGGCGTGTTGGTACGTCCAAAGGTAACGATTCCGCTATTTTCCCAACGATTTACAATTTCTGCATTTTGTTCTGCAAGATGATGCGCACGTTTTAAACCCTGACAACCAAATGAAGTCGGATAGCCTGCATATTGTTGAAATAAGTCTTTGACTAAAAAGGGCACACCTGCAAATGGGCCTGTTAATTTTGTTTGTGTGCGCTGCCGTGCATGTTCATGCATAGGAATAATAATGGCATTTAATTGTGGATTGGTTTGTTCAGCACGTTGTAACGCAATATCTAATAATTCTGAGGCCTGAACATCCTTTTTGGCAACCAGCTCTGCCAAGCCTAAAGCATCATATTGGAGGTATTCTGCAAGTTTCATTTCAATCCTGAAAATCTGTATTGTCAAATTGATGTTGTATGCTATTTTTGTTTAAGAAGCAAGAATGACCCGATTACGACCTTGCATTTTTGCCTGATATAGAGCCTGATCTGCCTGAATAATTAAATCTTGTAAAGGGAGATTGGTGGGTAAGTGTGTATGTGACACGCCCATGCTTACTGTAAAATGAATGGGTTCAAGGTTTTCTAAATTTAACGCTTGATGTTCAATACACATACGAATACGTTCTGCAATGCGTTGAGTTTTATTTAAGTTATTATTGTTCAGCAAAATAATGAACTCTTCACCACCAATGCGACAAAATAAATCGTGATCACGTAAATTGCTTTTAACGATGTTAGAGAGATGTTGCAAAGCACGGTCACCGACATAATGCCCATATTGATCATTCATTTTTTTAAAATCGTCGATATCTAACATAATTAAAGACAATGAATGATTGTTTTTATGCTTTAAAGCTTTTTCACTTAACTGAGTAAAACTACGGCGGTTCAGTGTTTCGGTTAAACTGTCATGATTTGCCAAATACAATACTTCTCTATACAACTGATTTCGGTTTTGGCTAATCACACATAAAATTAACGTGGCAAGACCTAAAATAATTAAACCCACACGAATAGAAATAATGGTGGTTAAATAACTCGAATTCACTTGATCTATAAACAAGCCTGTGACGCTGTGATACAGAGTTAAACAGACCAAGCTATTAATCAGTGCCAAATTAAAAAGTTGATAGCTGGCAGCTGCCCAAATTAATGCAGCCAATGGATACAACAATGCACCTGGTCCATAAAAAATATGGGTGCAGGCGATAGAGATCAGTAATGCAAAAAAGGGCAAGATATCCTGAATTTGAGTTTCTTTAGCATATTGATTATTTATAAGTTTTTTGAATTTAGACCAGCCTGGGGCAGCCAAAATTAAAGGTAAGACAATTACCGCATTTAAAATTTCACCAGACCACCAAGTAAAAAAATCAATCCAACGATTTTCTTTTAACATAAAGGTGTGCGGCAAATTTGGCAGCAGAAGAATGGCAAATAAAGCCCCAAAGAAACAGCCTAAAGTTACAGCAATAATATGTGGATATAGCTCTGACACATTATTATTGCTCGCTGGAAGTTTAGCGCGGGCAAAATTAAAGAAAAACAACCCACTAAAAACAGCTACAAAGTTGGAAAGCGTTAAACCTAGCGTCATCAGGAAAGTATTGTCTGTGACCAAATCGGCGCCCATATAGCCAAAAAAAGCACCCAAAATTCCACCAAAACTTTTTAAAGATGGAAAGCGAATGAGTAGCCCCAACAAGAGGGCGTTGCTTGGCCAAAAAAAAGAAAAGTAGCTAAGTGGGCGAGTAAAAATACCCAATAAACAAGAAAAAAATACCACAACGGCTAGCAGTCCAAAGGCAAATATTTGCTTTTGAGTCGAAGATATAGTTTGCGGTATGCTAAAGTTTTGCAAGTACTAAACTCACTTTTGCAATGGGTTGATAATTAGGAAAAAAACTTGAATGAGTGTGACGTTCACAACAGAAAGGCGATCATATCAAATAACCATTACCTACAAAGTCGATTAAATGTAAACTAAGTCACATTTTCGTTAAATAAAATTGTTGTCTTATGTTTATGCTTGCAGATTTGGATTAAAAATATGCTAAGTTGTCTAAACGGTTTATATCTTTAAATAAATGTATGAAAAAAATATATCTAACCACAGTTTTAAGCTTATGTTCTGTCTGCGCGATTGCGAATGAAAATACAACAATAGATTCAGCCAAGTTAACGCCAGTAGCAGCAGAAACGACCAATAAATTTCGTGTGGTGACCCGTCCAGAAATTGTGGGACTGTGGGGCATGCAAATCCCAAATAATCGTAAATGTATTGAATATTACAACTTTAAAAGTAATAGCGATGTGGTGATTAAAAGCGGTCAAGAATGGTCTGCAGGTGTATATGATTATCAACCTTCACAAGACCCTGCAAATTCGTTACCGGCTTTAATTTTGCAAGTTAAATATGACAATAATGAAGTGGATTGTTCTGGATATCAGGAAGACCAAACAGGGGACATTTCACAATATTTTGTAAAATGGAAAAATGCGCACACCATTAATTTCTGTAGTAATGAAAAAGCAGAACAATGTTTTGCGACGTTGTACCGCGTCCTGCCTTAAACTTTTCATTATTTGGTCTATTAGAGATCTTTTATAAACTCGTACCCCTCATCCTGTAGCGCGTGTATTGATCATCTAGAGCGCTAAAGCACAAAAGTAGTGAATTTCAATCTTTCATTAGACGAATTATTGATGATCATTTTTCGAATCCAGAATCAATTAACAAGAGCGACACATTTTAGTGAGTTGAAAAGTTAGGTGAATTCTTAGAATCATTAGACTTTTTCAACCGGCAATGACCTTATTACATAAATTTGGAGCAAGCTGTGATTTAAAGGTTTGAGGAAATTTAAATATAATTAAAACACAGTGTTAGATATTTGTTTCAACAAAGCTCTTACAAATAAGACTTTATTTTCTCTTATTCATATACGAGTGTACGAGTGCATTTTAATTTAATGAAAATTTTATCGTCTTGCTGAAAATAAAAACGGCTACTGAGCCATGCAAGCATTTTGCGACACATGGCTCAGCAATAAATCCATAATTATGCCTCGTCAATTTCTAAAGGATTTAGACTTTGGACAGAACTTGCTTTAAATGGTGCAGCAATTTGCTTTAAATCTGAACCCGATGGGGCTTGATACACTTTTAAGCCAAACTCCGGAATAATTGCCAGCAAATGATCAAAAATATCGGATTGAATACTTTCATATTCTTTCCATGCAGTGGTTTTGGTAAAGGCATAAATTTCTAGTGGTAAACCTTCACTGCTTGGCTGTAGTTGACGAATAATCAATGACTGAGATTGATTAATGCCAGGATGCTGTTTCAGATAAAACTCAACATAGGCGCGGAAAGTCCCTAAATTGGTTAAACGGCGTTGGTTGTATTGTGATTGATTTGCTAACTGCTGATTAAACTGCTCAATTTCTTCATTTTTGCTATGTAAATATTGATCCAATAACAAAAACTCTTTAAGTTTGCTTTGTTCATGTTCAGTCATAAAGTGCACAGAACTTTGATCAATTAAAATGGCACGTTTAATACGTCGGGCACCAGCTTCCTGCATGCCACGCCAGTTTTTAAAGGTATCGGTAATGAGTTTATTGGTTGGAATAGTGGTCAGGGTTTTATCCCAGTTTTGCACGGTGACTGTATGTAATGACATATCAATGACATCACCATCGGCATTTAAAGAAGGCATTTCAATCCAGTCACCAATCCGTACCATATCGTAGGAAGAAATTTGTACCGAAGCCACTAGAGATAAAATGGTATTTTGGAAAACCAACATCAAAACAGCAGCCATCGCACCAAAACCTGCGAGTAAGGTAAACACATCTTTTTTCAGGAAAGTGCCTAAAATCATGAGGGCACAGACCACATAAATAATGAGTTTAACTAACTGCAAATAGCCCTTAATTGGCTTGTTGCGTGACTTAGGGTTGCGTTGATAGAACAGGTTAAAAATATTTAAAAATTCAGAAATTGCCAATGCAATGGTCAGGAATATAAAGGCTTGCGCCCCCATTTGCACAAAGCTTTCTACTTTATCTGACAAATGCGGTACGGTGGTGATGCCGTTCATAATCACGACAGCTGGGACAATGTTGGCAATACGTCGGATGACACTATGCTGTGAAATAATTTCACTATTGGCAAAGGTCATTTTAGAAATCAGTTTGCGAATCCCGCGCACTACAATTTGCTTGGCAATAAAGTTGGCTAAAATTGCCAGTAGAATCACAATACTGAGTGAGGTCAGCATTTCTAACCAAGGGTATTGGTTATACCATTCCTGAATATTTTGAATAAAATTAAATTCTTGCAAAAGGTCCTCGCTTTAAGGTTGCTGATTTTCGTCTGCACGGCACTTAGAATTTTGGCCTGCAATTCACCTTAATTCTTCATTGATGTATGAAATTGTTAGATAGTGTATCGACTAAAGTTTAAATTTGAAGGCTGAGTAACTTTTTGCTACATTTCAATTATTTGTTTTTACTGAAAGTTTTCAATCAAGTTGCAGTCATAATAAAAAAGCCAGTACAGATACTGGCTTTGAATAGATACCTAGCATAAATATTTGCATAAATACTTGCGTGATCTACCACATTAAATCATCTGGAATCACATAGGCTGCGTATGGATCTTCTTCATCTGTCGTGGCTTCATTTTTCTCGGCATTATTGACAATAATAAAGCCTTCCATTTTGCTATTAATACGTTCAGCTAAAGCTTTAGGCAGGAACGCATAACTGTCATTTTCTTTGGCAATCACCAAACTACCTGCCACGAGTGCATTGTAAATTTGTTGATTGATATACACTTTTTTAATCTTGCCATCTAAAAACTGATAAGCCACTTCACCATCGGTATCACGAATTTTATGCTGCTGAATCATTTGCATAATTGCTGCTTTCAGTTCTTTTTCCTGTAAAGCGGCTTTCTTTTCTTGCTCAATAGCTTGGTCTTTGGCGAGTTTTTCTTGCTGTGCCTGTGCAATTTTGGCTTTCACTTCAGCATCTTTACTTTCACCTGTGCGCTGTTCGTGTAAGGTTTGTTTAGACAGTTTTTTTGCTTTTTTATTATCCACTAAACCCGCTTTGAGCAATTGTGCCTGTAGTGCATTTTTAACCATGATAATTTCCGAAACTTAATGTTGAAGATGTCGATAGCGAAAATAAATAATCCAATACACCAAACTCAAACTTAGGCTGAGTCCTGCAGGTACCAGAAAAGAATTCAGTTTAAATGTAGGATAAATGGCTGCAGCGAGTAATCCACCCACAAAGAAACCAATTAAAATCAGTAGGTGTAAAACAATACGTCTTTTTTCAACTTGTAAGCCCCGCACTCGATAACCGAGGGCTAAGCCTAAATCGGTCAATACCCCAGATAAATGTGTGGTGCGGATGATGGTGCCTTTATAGTAGCTGATCATGGCATTTTGTATGCCCATGGCAACTGACGCCCAAAGCAGGGCATAACGTGGGAAATAAGGCAATAATACCCAGCAGATTAAAATAAAAAAAGCCACCAAACTCATGGGAAAACCATAGCGACGCCCTAAGCGAAAATTGCTATTTCCTAAAATGACGCCGCTATAAAATGAGCCAATCACGTAGCACAAAATCACCAGAAACAAGAAAATCATGGCTTCTGGTTTCCAGTCGATTAGCGCCATCGCCAAGATACTAACGTTACCAGTCATGTGCGAAACGGACTGGTGCAATACGGTCACCAATCCGAGTACGTTAATAATTCCAGCATTGACGGCTAGAAAAAAAGCACCAAATTGCACCCAAAGGGGTAAAGTTTGAAAAGGCATAATGAGTGATTGCGTAAGTTTCCTAACGCATTGTATCTTAACTCAAACCACGGTCAACCGCAGTAGTAAATAGCACATCGGTAGATGAGTTAAGCGCAGTTTCGGTTGAATCTTGCAATACGCTAATGACCATACCAATCGCAACAACTTGCATAGCAATATCTGAAGAAATACCAAATAAGCCACACGCTACAGGAATCAGCAGTAACGACCCGCCAGCAACGCCTGAAGCACCACATGCCGACACCGTTGCAACCACAGATAAAATCAGCATGGTGCTAAAATCGACAGAAATTCCTAAAGTATTTACCGCAGCTAAGGTCAAAACGGTAATGGTGACCGATGCGCCTGCCATGTTAATTACTGCACCTAACGGAATTGCAACACTCGCGGTTGATTCCTGTACGCCTAAACGCTTGGCTAAGTCTAAATTGACAGGGATATTGGCTGCAGAACTACGGGTAAAGAATGCGGTAATACCGCTTTCGCGTAAGCATTGAAAAACTAAAGGATAAGGATTGCTGCGGGTCACAAATGCCACCATGATTGGGTTGATGACTAACGCGACAAAGAACATCGTACCTAACAAGACTGCCAATAATTGAGCATAACTGGCTAAGGTGCTCAAGCCTGCATCGGCAAATGTCACGGCAACCAAGCCAAAAATACCGAAAGGTGCAAAGTTAATCACCAAGCGAATAACGCGATTGACTGCATTGGCTGCATCATTCAACAATGCTTTGGTGGACTCTGTAGCATGGCGGAAGGCAATCCCTAAAGCCACAGCCCAAGCCAAAATACCAATAAAGTTGGCTTCGGCAATGGCAACTACAGGGTTAGCAACAAAACTAAGTAAAAGGTTTTTCAAAATTTCAGCAAGACTACCCGGCGGTGTTAAATCTGCCTGTGTCGCAACACCTAAAAATAATGTACTTGGGAAAAGTGAGCTTGCAATGACCGCACTGAGCGCAGCCAAGAACATACCAATCGCATACATCAGCATAATCGGTTTGATATAAGCATTGCTGCTTCCAATTTTAAAATTGGCAATGGATGCCATGACCAAAATAAACACTAAAATTGGCGCAACAGACTTTAGGGCTTTAATAAATAAATCACCCAAAAGGCTTAAATAAGGCGCAGATTCTGGAAATAAAATTGCAACAGCCACACCGAGTACAATTGCAATCATAATTCGGGAGACTAAACTCAAACGCAAAAAAGCTGAAAACATACGAAAATAAGGTAAAAGAAAAGCGGCTATTTTATACTGAAATATCCATGTGCTTAAAAATAATTTTGATATAAAAATTAAGTCTATATTTTTAAAAGTGATATTTATTAAACTGTTTAAATTTCAGCAAGATAAAAGTACTCATTGATCAAAAAGTATGTGTGTTGAACATCCAGTTTTAAAGATAAAATTAAAGATCAATTTCTTGATCTTTAAGTCAGTTCAGGCGCAAGCTCTTGCATGGCTAAATAATGTGAAAAAAAAACTTTTCCATTTAAATGCTGCAAAAGTTTTGAGTGTTGTAATTTGTCCATTACTGGGCCTTTAATTTCAGAAAAATGCAGACAGATATTCAATTTTTTAAGTTCCAGATTTAAATCTTCCAGCATTTCGAGCGCACTTAAATCAATACTGCTAATACTCGAACAATTCACCACAACATGCTTTAACTGAGGGTTTTGACTGACTTGATTAATAAAAAAGCCTTTTAAAGTATTGGCATTTAAAAAGGTTAGATTTTCGTCAATTCGCATGGAAAGTACGTGTGGCGCGGTACGCACTTGATGGCGCTGAATATTACGAAAATGTTGTGTGCCTTCAAGTAAACCGATCACCGCAATATGTGGTCGGCTAATACGCCACAACATTAGAATAAAGGTAGATACAATTCCAATAATTAAACCTGTCGAAATATCAATCAATATGACGCCAAAGAACGTCACCCACATGGCTAGACCATCGGCTTTGGAATAACGCCAAGTTTCTTTAAAAGATTGGAACTCGACCAGTTTCCAAATTGAAACAATAATGGTTGCAGCCAAAACAGCCAGTGGTAAGTCTTGGAAAAATCCCGTGAAGTATAAACTGACAATAACAATCACGATGGAGGTAAATACACCTGCCATGGGTGTTTTTGCACCTGCATCGGCATTGACCACGGTACGCGACAAACTGCCTGTGACGGGAAAAGAGGAGCTAACACCTGCGCCAAAATTGGCTAAACCGAGTGCAATCAGTTCCTGATTGCTATTTAAGTGACTACGTTGTTGTAAGGCGGTGGCTTGCGCAATAGACAGAGATTCCACAAAACTGATCATGGCAATCATGGCTGCGCCAGGAAGGAGTTGTAGAACAAGTTGTGCATTCCATTCAGGGAATTGAATAGGCGGAAATCCTGAAGGAATTTCTCCGACTGTTTTAATGCCGATTTGTTGCAAATGCAATGAATAAACCAAAGCAATTGAACCGATCACCAATACCAATGGCAAGGCTTTTAAGATAAAGCCGCTACCTCGAACACGCTCACGAATGGCATTACTGTTGATGATTTTAGGGGCATAAATTAGAAATAAAATGGCAGCAACACCCAAGAGCACGCTATAAAAATGGGTTTGTCCCATATATTTCCAAAAGCTGTATAAGAACTCAGGTAAGTTATTGGCTTTAAGGGGGATGTCTAACACAAATTTAAGCTGTCCAATCGCAATCATTAATGCAGAGGCAATAATGAAGCTTTTAATAACAGGATGGCTAATGAGTTGAATTAAAAAACCGAAGCGAAAAATCCCTAAAAGTAGCGAAATAATGCCGACCATCACAGCAAGTAAACAGGCTGCTTGAATATAAGCTGCCGAGCCGACTTCAAATAAAGGATTGAGCGTCGCAAAGGTCATCATAGAAATAATGGCGACTGGGCCAATGGACAAGGTTGGGCTGCCACCAACCAAGGCGTACATAATCATGGGGATCACGCTCGCGTATAAACCCATGACAGGAGGCAAACCTGCAAGCATGGCATAGGCCATTCCTTGAGGTACCAACATGGCAATGACAATAAACGCAGACAGCAGATCAGATTTCAATGTTTCTGCATTGTATTTTCGCAGCCATTGCCAAGCAGGTAGTACACGAGCCAAACGTGAATTGAAATCTGACATACTGAAATCTAAATCATAAATTTAGATATATTATGAACAAAAAATGCTAAGAAGTCTTTGAAATAGCAGGAGAGTATTCAAGTTTTATGGTAATGCCTGATAATACAGGCATTATCATTTAGACCTGCGGGCAATAAAGTGCATAGAGGGTATTAAGTACCTGCACCATTTTTTCATCTTTAATTGAATAAAAAATTTGCTTGCCATCACGGCGGGTATTCACCACATCACTTTTACGCAGCATCATTAATTGTTGCGATAAAGTAGGCTGATGAATTTGAGTTATTTCTTCAATTTGCGATACGTTTAATTCTTGTTGAGATAAATGACAAAGAATTAAAAGACGGTCACTATTCGCCAAAGATTTTAAAATTCCAACAACGGTATCCGCAGATTCACGCATTGATGTGATTTCAAGACCATCGTTCATTGTTTTATTCTCTTAATTTACAGCTAACCCAATATATATTAGGCGGGAGTGGAAGATAAATTATATAACATAAATCATTATTTATATATGAGAACAAGTATCATTTAAGAAAAGATATCAGCCAATCATAAATAATGGGCTGATATTCTAATCAAAAAATTGATAAAAAAGTGGCTGAGTTACAATAAAACCTATTTTTTCACTTGTTCAAAACTTTTTAATTCTTTCTCACTAAATTCACTCGATGCAGCTAACAATTCGTGAATTTCTGGGTTATACCAAGCAAAGTATTCCGACATTTTTGCACTAAAAGTATCATCTAGGCTTATCTGCGTAGCATTGTGTTGCAACAAGGCTTGCTGATCTAAACTGCTGATAAAACTTTTTAAGGTGGCACTATCAAAATAATATGCAGACTTAAATTGTGCAGAATCTGCAGCGCGTTGTAATACGGTTTTGGTCATTTTTTCCAAAACTTTCAGATTTAAAGGGATGTGTGCGCTATAACGCTGCAAAAGCCCTTGAATCAATACGAAATTATTTAAACTTGGTTTTGCCAGTTCAGCTAAGGCATAGAGTTCATGCTGTGTAGCTGGGTTCGGCTGTAATTGCAGATTTGCTTCTGTAACCCAATTTTGCTGAATAAAGTACGCCACAATTTTTTCGATTTCTTGAGAAAGTTCTTGCACCGTCCATGCCAAGAAAAACTCTTGCTTCAAATATGGATAAATCGCCTGCAGTTTTTGCATTAAATCTGCGCATGATAATGCTAAATTTTGTTCATTAAACTGCTGCACAATTAATGCTACACACGCAGGCAAAATAAAGCAGTGCAAAATATTATTGCTAAAATAGCTCAATAAGATTTTTTGGCTTTCTGCGACTCGAATCTGTTCTACACCATCTTGGTTATAACGCTCAACTTGTTTAAGTTTTAGCGCATATTCAATAATTTCTTGTGGATTTAAACCCGTAATAATCATACGTGGGTCGTAGCACAATTGTTTGAGCAAACGTCGATATTGTTCAATTCGGGCGAGCAGCTCATCTTGTTTCAATGCATGCTGATCGGCATTTAATAAAATCAGAGAGATGAGGGCGATTGGGTTAATCACCACCGCTTTATTGATATTTTCCAAGATTGCATGCGCAGTATGATCTACCGTGTGAATCACAGAGGTCGGTAGTTCATCATTTATGTTCAGTTTTACATCGCGTGCTTGGTTGGCAGTTAAAACATCATCTAAAAATACAGGTTCGCCAAAGTTGACATAGACCTGACCAAAGACTTTTTCAATTTTACGGGCAGAGTTTAAAATACCCCATAAAGATTCGGCTTCTTTCGGTTTGCCGTTTAATTCATTTAAATAAGATGTGCCTTCAATCAGTTTTTCATAACCAAAATACGTTGGAATAAATGCAATTGGTTTGGTTGCTCCGCGTAAATGGCTTTGAATGGTCATCGACAACATGCCTTTTTTCGGCGGTAACAATAAACCTGTACGTGAGCGTCCACCTTCAATGAAGTATTCGAGTGGGGTGTTGCGTGACAATAAACTGTGTAAATATTCTTTAAATACCGAGGTGTATAATTCATTGCCGCTGAAAGTACGGCGAATAAAATACGCACCTGCACCACGCATTAATTGACCCACAATTGGTAAATTTAAATTAATACCTGCTGCAATATGCGGCACCATCAAGCCACGATTAAAAATCACATAAGACAGCAACAAATAGTCGATGTGGCTACGATGACAAGGGGTATAGACGATTTCATAGTCTTTGGCGAGTTCGCGTACCGTGTCAAAGTGATGCACTTCAATGCCATCATAGAGCTGTGTCCAAAGCTTGGTCAGTGCCAGTTCAGCAAAACGCAAAGTCGAATAAGAAAAGTCCGATACAATTTCAGTTAAATAGCTTTTAGCACGGTTTTCTGCTTCAAACATACTGACTTTTTGTTCGATACTTTCTTTACGAATAGCTTGTTGTACTGCTTCACTTTTCATCAACGCATGAATCAAATTACGGCGGTCAGATAAGTCTGGGCCTAAAATCGCTTCTTTGTGTTGATTAAAATTGTGTTCCAGATGTTGCTCAATAAAGTGCGCAGGCGATAAGTGTGGTTGTTGTTGTGTGGCTTGTTCAATAAGCTGACGTAAGGAAATTGCTTTATGAAACTCGATGTAGTTATCACGTGAATAGAGCGAAATATTAATGGTTTGTTTAAGCTTGTTTGGCGTAGACCATGCATCGGCAAATAATGCTTTAAACCAAGAGTCTTCGTATTCGGGTGAACGTCCCCAAAGTACAGTTACGGGAACTAACAACACATCATGTTCAGGATGTTGCTCTAAGGTTTCAATGAGTCGAATCAATTTAGCAGAGTAGTGATAAGCACTGTGCTGTGGGTTTTTCTCACGCAAGACCAAAATGGAATCGTCTTCCTGATGCTCGGCAATGTTTAAAGGCGCATACACAGAAGGTAAACCACGAGATTGCGTCTGCTGATCAATCAATACGGTATTGCTGAGAGAGGCATCTTGCAGCACATAACAAAATTGTGTTTTTTCAGAGCTTTGTGCAACACGATGTTCTAATTCTGCAGTCGTGCCTAATACTTGTGGCGTCACAATCTTATCTAAGATTTTTTTAGTGAAATTACGATAAAGCTGACTGTAACGTTTATTAGACATTGCATTCCCTACATTTTGTTATGTGTTGCTATTGTCAAAAAATAAATAGCGAATTTCAAACCCAAGTGCCGAGAAAATCGACAATTAAACTGAGGTCGTCATCTCTTTATTCTAATTCGCATTTTGTTGAAAGCTAATCATATTTTTGTATAAAACAATTTTCGTGAAACATCGGCAAAAATTTTATAAAAAGGTATGATAATTTAAATTTTGTTTATATAGATATAACTTAGGGAATAATCATGACCACAGATGCAGCTTTTTCAACACCAGCAAATTTAGGGATTGCCGTATATAGCAATAATGCAGAAGCGATTGGTAACACGCCATTGGTACGCATTAACCGTTTAATTTCTGGCGATGCAACGGTTTTAGCCAAAGTGGAAAGCCGTAACCCTGCATTTTCTGTGAAATGTCGTATTGGTGCTGCTTTAATTGCCGATGCTGAAAGACGTGGCGTGTTAAAAGCAGGTATGCATATTGTAGAACCGACCAGCGGTAATACAGGAATCGCTTTGGCATTTGTAGCTGCAGCAAAAGGTTATGAGATTACACTAACGATGCCTGCAAGCATGAGTATTGAGCGCCGTAAGGTGTTGAAAGCGTTGGGTGCAAATTTGGTGCTGACTGAGCCTGCAAAAGGTATGAAAGGCGCGGTGGATGAAGCAGAGCGTTTGGCAACCGAACATCCTGAAACTTATTATTTGCCGCAGCAGTTTAATAACCCTGCCAATCCGCAAATTCATGAAGAAACCACAGGCCCAGAAATTTGGGCAGCAACAGGCGGCAAGGTCGATATTCTTGTTGCAGGTGTAGGTACAGGCGGTACGATTTCTGGTATTTCGCGTTATTTCAAAAAGGTAAAAGGTCAGGCATTGCATACTGTTGCAGTCGAGCCTGCTGAATCTCCAATTATCGCTCAGGCCAAGCGTGGTGAAGCCATTACGCCTGCACCACATAAAATTCAGGGGATTGGCGCTAACTTTATTCCAAAAAACCTAGATTTAGATTTGGTGGATGAAGTGATTGCGATTGAAAGTGCTGAAGCAATTGACTGGGCGCGTAAAACAGCAACCCAAGAAGGTATTTTAGTCGGTATTTCAAGTGGTGCAGCAATGGCTGCTGCTGCAAAATTGGCGGCACGTCCTGAAAATGCAGGTAAAAATATTGTGGTGATTTTACCTGACAGTGGTGAGCGTTATTTATCTTCAGTATTATTTGAAGATATTAGTGCAGAATGATGTGTCTTTAGACAGTCAAAAGAATTTGAAAAATCCCAAAGTTTGAACTTTGGGATTTTTTATTTAGAGAATAAATTTATGAGGTGAGTTAATACGTTCTGAAAAGCAAATTTCTTTCTACTTAGACGCTAATATTTAGCGGGATCAGCAATGAATCCAACGAAGCTAACTATGTAAAAATCAAACAATCGCAGATACTTTATCTGGCGTCATCAGTGCTTGATTAATATATAGCTTGATTAAGCGTTCACGTGACCCAATAGCTTTTTGATAATGGGTAGAATTGAGTAATAACGACGCACCATAAGTTACTGTCCAAATATAAGACAGATAATCACGGATCGACATCGCGCTGTTAAAGGACTCTAAATAGGCTTGGGTGATGTCCTTAATTTCTAAAATACGCTGCTCACGAATATCGTATAACTGTTCAAACAATTCATTTAGTTTACGTTCATTATTGGTTAAGCGTTCTTCAATTGAGTGCAGCAAAATCGTACGGTTGGAATTAAGCATGTTATACAGCATGTACTGCGAAACATAAGTTTGAAAGTTATGGTGATACTGTTTGGAAATATCCAATAAACGCTGTTCATTTAAAATAATTAACTCTAAATAGAGCTGATTTTTACTTTTGAAATATTTATAAATTGTGCCTTTGGCAATATCTAACTCTGCAGCCAACTCACTTAATGTAATATCATTATGATTTTCCAGTAATAAAACCTCAGCCATTGCCAAAATTTTCTCTTTACGACGTCGGAAATTTTCTTGGCGTAGAGTCGTCATCAATCAATATTCCAATTACAACCAATTAAGCATGTTGGAGTCTAGTGCAGTTTGAGCAACTTGAAAATAGCACCAAGGTCTTGAAAAGGTAAGTTTTAACGTATGTTCATCAGTGAACCAATGAATTTAAAAAATATCATGTGAAAAATAGCACAATCCATAAGCCAAATCGGTTGTCAATAAAACTGAACCAAACAGGTCATTTTAGTGAAATAAAATTGGATTTCTAAAACTTTTATTCTATTTTTCATAAGCAAGGCCTAAAAGTCTAAGATCAATCAAGCATAGCAATTCAGCACTTTGCGAGATTGCAATGCTCATCTTTTGATTTACATTTAACGTGAATTACTTGCTAACTCACAGGGATGTTATTTGTAATTTTAAAAAGCATGGCTTTTACGGTAATCACTTTAAAAAGACGGTAATAAGGGACTAAAAATGATTGTAATTGTAGATGCTGTACGTACCGCAATGGGCGGCTTTCAAGGTTCACTGGCAAGTTGTACAGCACCCGATTTAGGCGCGGTTGCAATTCAACACGCAGTTGCACGTGCAGGTTTAAGTGGGACTGACATTGATGAAGTAATTTTTGGTTGTGTATTGCCTGCAGGTTTGAAGCAAGGCCCTGCACGTCAGGCGATGCGTCAAGCGGGTTTACCCGATAGTACAGGTGCAACCACCATCAATAAAATTTGTGGCTCTGGCATGAAAGCTGTTATGCAGGCAGCCGATGCTATTCAGGCAGGTTCAGCGCAGATTGTGGTCGCTGGCGGTATGGAATCTATGTCGAATGCGCCGTATTTGCTAGATAAAGCACGTGCAGGTTTCCGTATGGGACACGGCAAAGTCACAGACCACATGTTTCAGGAAGGTTTAGAAGATGCTGAAACAGGCTTGTCGATGGGCGTGCTGGCGCAAGACATGGCAGACAAGAAAAACTATACCCGTGAGCAGCAGGATGAATACGCAATTCGCTCTTTAAACCGCGCGGTAGAAGCCATTCAAAACGGTTATTTTAAAAATGAAATCGTGCCTGTCACTGTTCATTCACGTAAAGGTGATGTGATTGTCGATCAGGATGAACAACCGTTAAATGCCAAAGTCGATAAAATTAGCAGTTTGCGTCCCGCATTTAAAAAAGATGGCACGATTACAGCCGCCAATGCCAGCTCTATTTCAGATGGCGCATCTGCTCTGGTGATTACATCAGATGTGGTTGCGGCAGAGCGTGGCTTAAAACCGCTTGCAAAAGTTGTGGCATACGCGACACATTCACAACATCCTTCTGAGTTTACTCTTGCTCCTGTAGGGGCGATTCAAAAAGTGCTAGATAAAGCAGGGTGGTCGGTTGCCGATGTAGATTTGTGGGAAATTAATGAAGCCTTTGCCATGGTAACCATGCTTGCGATAGATGCTTTTGATTTAGACCCTGCCAAAGTGAATATTCAGGGTGGTGCATGTGCTTTGGGGCATCCTCTAGGTTCTTCAGGTTCACGTATTATTGTGACGCTCATTCATGCATTGCAACGTATAGGCGCGAAAAAAGGCGTGGCATCTTTATGTATTGGCGGTGGTGAAGCCACAGCGATTGCGGTGGAGTTAGTTTAAGTCCAGCTCGTCTAACTGCAGATTCATCTATAAAAAATAGAGTTCTCGAAAGAACTCTATTTTTTTAACTTTTAACTTTTAACTTATTAACAATAACAATGAAGTTTTATGCTTGGATAAACTGCTTCACTGCTTGGTTAAATTCATTTGGCAATTCTACGTTAGAAATGTGCGATGCATTGATTTCAAACAATTGGCTATTGGCAATACGTTCAACCATAAATTGACCATCGACAACTGTTGTCACAGGGTCTTGCTGACCTGCAACCACTAAAACAGGCACAGTGATGTCTTTAAGTTGTTCACGTACATCCGCTTTAGCCAAAGCTTCGCAACAGCTCGCATAACCTTCGGCGCTGCCAGCTGCCAAGTCGTTTTGAAGATTGTTGACCACTGTCGCGTTGCTTTGGATAAAGGGTTCAGTAAACCAGCGTGATGCTGCAGTCGAAGCAATCGGTTGTAAACCTTGTTCACGTACCAATGCGGCACGGTCATTCCAAGCCTGTTCTTGACCAATTTTTGCCGCAGTATTACACACCACCACCTGATTAAAACGTTCAGGGCGATGAATCGCTAACCATTGACCTGTTAAACCGCCCATAGAAATACCACAGAATGCCGCTTTTTCAACATTTAAGTGATCGAGTAGATTTACAACATCTTGACCCAATTGATCAATGCTATATGGACCTTGCGGAGCTGATGATGCACCGTGACCACGTGTGTCGTAGCAAATTACAAAAAAGTCTTGCTGGAAAAAATCAATCTGTGCTTGCCACATTTTGAAGTTTGTACCCAGCGAGTTTGAAAAAATCAGTGCAGGTTTTGTAGCATCACCAAAAGTTTGGTAATTGATTTGCGCATCATTTGAGGTAAAAGTTGGCATTTTTTTTAAATCCTTAATCTTATAAATCCCCTAAATCCCCCTTTATGAAAGGGGAACTTTTAATGAGGATTAAACACGTTCAATAATCAAAGCAATACCTTGACCAACACCGATACACATTGAACATAAACCGTATTTACCGCCAGTTTGTTCAAGTTGGTTCAGTGCTGTAGTGACTAAACGCGCACCAGATGCACCAAGTGGGTGACCTAAAGCAATTGCACCACCGTTTGGATTGACTTTCTCTGAACCATCTTCAATGCCTAAGTCACGAGTACATGCTAATGCTTGTGCAGCAAAGGCTTCGTTCAGTTCAATCACGTCCATTTGTTCAATGGTCAAACCTGTTTGTGCCAACAATTTTTTGATTGCAGGCGCAGGACCAAAGCCCATAATACGTGGTTCAACACCAACAACAGTTGAAGCAATGATTTTGGCACGTGGTTTTAAGCCGTGTTGTGCAACCGCTTCTTCAGAAGCAATCAGTAGGGCAGCCGCACCATCGTTAATACCTGACGCGTTACCTGCAGTCACAGTACCGTCTGCTTTTACCACTGGCTTTAATTTTGCCAATGCTTCTGCTGTGGTTGATGCACGTGGATGTTCGTCTGCAGCAACAACGACAGGCTCGCCTTTACGTTGTGGAATTTCCACTGCAATAATTTCTTTGTCAAAGAAACCGCGTGCTTGTGCAGCAGCAGTACGTTGTTGGCTGGTTAGAGCAAACAAGTCTTGATCGGCACGGTTAATATTGAACTGTTCCGCTACATTTTCAGCAGTTTGCGGCATAGTTTCTACGCCGTACATTTCTTTGAGTTTCGGGTTAATGAAACGCCAGCCCATTGTGGTGTCTTCAATTTTTTGACTACGACCATAAGCAGATTCTGATTTACCCATCACAAATGGAGCGCGGCTCATTGATTCAACACCACCTGCAATAATCAGGTTTGCTTCACCTGCTTTAATTGCACGTGCGGCCATTGCAATTGCGTCTAGCGATGAACCACATAAACGGTTTACAGTGGTTGCTGGCACTTGGTACGGTAAACCTGCTAAAAGTGCAGACATACGACCCACGTTACGGTTGTCTTCACCTGCTTGGTTGGCACAGCCGTAAATCACGTCATCAACTTGTTCCCAGTTTACAGATGGATTGCGTTGCATAAGTGCTTTGATCGGTAATGCGCCTAAGTCATCAGCACGGACTGGAGCTAAACCACCTGCATAACGACCAAATGGGGTACGGATGGCATCGACGATATATGCGTTTTTCATATTTTATTTTCCAAATATCTTAATCTCTCCCAACCTCCCTTTAAAAAAGGGAGGAGATTCCCACCTAAAATTACTTGATGGAAGTCCCCCTTTGAAAAAGGGGGATTTAGGGGGATTAAAAATTATATTTAAAGACGATTAAGCCTGAGTCGCATCAATCAGCTTTGCACCAGTCAATGACTGTAATTCCTCAAAGCTCAAGCCTTCAACTTTTTCAAGAACTTTCATGCCTTCAGGAGTTACGTCAATCACACATAAGTCAGTGTAAATGCGGTCTACACATTTCAAGCCAGTTGCTGGGTAAGTCAATTCAGCCACGATTTTTGGTTCACCTTTTTTGGTGACGTGATCGGTTGTGATAAAGACTTTTTTCGCACCAACGGCTAAGTCCATTGCGCCACCAACAGCAGGAATCGCATCTGGCGCACCTGTGTGCCAGTTTGCCAAGTCGCCATTTTCAGCCACTTGGAATGCACCCAATACTGCGATGTCTAAGTGACCGCCACGCATCATGGCAAAAGAGTCACCATGATGGAAGAATGAGCCGCCTGTTAGCATGGTCACGAATTCTTTACCTGCGTTGATTAACTCAGGGTCTTCTTCACCTGCAGGAGGTGGTGGACCGAAAGCCAATAAACCGTTTTCAGAGTGTAAGAATACGTCTTTGTCTGAAGGCAGGTAGTTTGAAATTTTAGTTGGTAAGCCAATGCCGAGGTTGACATAAGCACCGTCTGGAATGTCTTGTGCCACACGTTCAGCGATTTGATCACGTGTTAATTTGGTATAGCTCATGATGTTCTCCTTCACGTGACAGTTATGCAGATTGTTCAGGTTGTTTTGCGCCAACGGCAACAACGTGCTGAACGAAAATACCCGGAGTGATGATGTGTTCAGGATCTAACGCGCCTAACTCAACCACTTCAGAAACCTGTGCAATTGTCACATCGGCAGCCATCGCCATGATTGGGCCAAAGTTACGTGCAGATTTACGGTACACCAAGTTACCCCAACGGTCGCCTTGCTGTGCTTTAATTAAAGCAAAGTCTGCGCGGATTGGGTTTTCTAGTACGTAGTCTTTACCTTCATAATTTAAGATTGGTTTGCCTTCTGCAAGTAAAGTACCAAAACCTGTAGGGGTATAGATTGGACCTAGACCCATACCTGCAGCCTGAATACGGCATGCCAAGTTACCTTGCGGCACCAGTTCAAGCTCGATTTTGCCTGCGCGGTAAAGTTCATCAAATACCCAAGAGTCAGACTGACGTGGGAATGAACAGATAATTTTACGTACCGCGCCAGCTTTTAGCAGTTTCGCTAAACCGTAGTCACCATTACCTGCGTTGTTGTTTACAATAATTAAATCTTTGATGCCAAGTTCAATCAAACCATCAATGAGTTCCGCTGGCTGACCTGCGGTACCAAAACCACCAATCATGATGGTTGAACCATCTTTAATTTGCGAAAGGACTTCTGTTAAAGAAGTTTGACTTTTATCAATCATAATGTGTCCTAGACAATTGCCTGTCCATTAACTTTTGGAACTTTGAGTTGAAGGTAGGGGTGCTGCTGAGTTGTCGCGTTTGGTTAATACCCAATGTGCGATCAAACCAATACAGATGCCCCAAAATACAGAACTTAGCCCTAAAAACTGCATGCCAGAGGCAGTTGCTAAAAAGGTGATGAGGGCTGCATCACGCTGTGATTCTTTACTCATTGCAACTGAAATATTGGTGGCAATTGCACCTAAAAGTGCAAGTCCAGCCAACGCTGCAATCAGTTCTTTGGGCAATAGGCTAAATAGCATGACGATGCTACCCGCAAATAACCCACCTAAAATATAGAAAATACCGTTTGCAACACCTGCAATATATCGCTTTTCTTTCAGTTCGTGCGCATCTTTACCTAAGCATAATGCTGCAGTAATAGAGGCAAGTACAATGGTAATTCCTCCTACACATGCAACGGCAAGAGAAGCGATACTGGTCGCACTAATAATAGGCTTAGCAGGCATGTCATAACCGCTAATTTTAATAATTGCCATGCCCGGTAAAAACTGTCCAGACAAGCTGACTAAAATTAAAGGTAATGCCAAGTTTAAGGTTGAATTCCACGTCCATTCAGGAACAATAAACTGTGGAATTGCCAAACTAAAATTGGTGGTGACAGGGTTAATTTTACCGAGCATTAAGCTGAGTATAATGCCTGCAGCAAGCACCCAAATCATGGCATAACGTGGACTAAAACGCTTTGCCAATAAAAATACCGCTAGCATCCCAAATACAATGTATGGCAGGGTATCGGTTGCAGTAAATAAGCCTAAGCCAAATTGAACCAAAATACCTGCCATCATGCCTGCTGCGACTTCTTGCGGAATCCAAGACAGGAGTTTGTCAAAATAACCTGTGATTCCAATCAAAAAAATCACCACAGCAGAGGTGATGTAGGCTGCAACTGCTTCATTTAGGGTAATATCGGGAAACAGTGTGACCAGCAATGCGGTACCGGGTGCAGACCAAGCGGTGACCACAGGCACTTTGTATTTAATGGACAAAAAGATACCTGCGACAGCAGCACCAATAGAAATTCCCCAAATCCATGAAATCATCATGTCTGGGGAAACTTGGGCTTGCTGTGCCGCTTGGAAAAAGATGATCAATGGCCCTGAATAGGAGATCAGCACTGCTAAGAATCCTGCAACAGTGGCTGAAATTGACCAGTCATTTTTTAAAGTTTGGAACAGGTGACTCATTGACGATTTGCCTCCTTGCGTCAAGCAATGATCCTGTTGAAGTTGGTCATGATCTTGGCTTAGCCCTGATCACCACCACCTACAGGTACAACAGTACCTGTCATGTACGATGATTCATCAGAAGCAAGGAATAAAATCGCATTCACTTGTTCCTGAATGGTGCCGTAGCGACCCAAGAAGGTACGATCAATGGTTTGATCGACTACTTGTTGCATCCACTCTTTTTCAGATTCTGAAAGTGGGTTGGCATTACGAGGCACTTTACGTGGTGGCGCTTCTGTACCGCCAGTTGCAATGGCATTGACACGAATACCATCTTTGGCATGTTCAAAGGCGAGGGAAGCAGTTAAACCGTTTACACCACCTTTAGACGCCGAATATGGCACGCGGTTAATACCACGGGTTGCAATTGAAGATACGTTTACAATGGTACCTTTCTGGTTTTTCACCATTTCAGGCAATACTGCGCGGCAGCACCACATAGTAGGGAACAATGAACGATTCACTTCTTTGATAATTTCTTCTTCAGAAAATTCTTCAAAAGGTTTCATCCAAATTGCACCGCCTACGTTGTTGATGAGCACATCAACACGACCATAGGTTTCAAGTGCTTTAGCAACCACAGATTCTGCACCTGCAAAAGTTTCAAGGTTGGCTTTTACGGTTACTGCATCGCCACCGTGTTCTTCAATTTCGGCCAACACTTCTTCTACATAGGGAGAAAGGTCTGCCATAACCACTTGGGCACCTTCACTTGCCACTTGTAAAGCCACACCGCGACCAATGCCTTGAGCGGCACCAGTCACGATTACAACTTTGTTTTCAAATCTTTTTGTGCGATTCATTTTATTCTCCGACTGCGTTTATTGAATGTCTAACAAACTTAGTTGGCAGAGAATTTTTCAAATAAGAAGCTAGCAGGTTTAACGCCTTCAGCATCTAACCAACCGCGTACCGCTTCTACCATTGGTACTGGACCACATAAGTAGATGTCTACATCACCACCGTTAAGCCATTCGTTTTCGATATGACCTGTAACATAACCCTTACGCTCATGTGCAGATTCTGGGTTAGCGACTACAGTGCGATATTCGAACCAAGAGAATTTGTCTTGAAGTTCGTTTAATTTTTCAATTGCAACCAAGTCAAAATCATTGGTTACACCAAATACTAAACGTATTGGATGTTCTGAACCTTTTTCTTCAAGCACTTGCAGCATAGACATGAATGGTGCAATACCTGTACCGCCTGCTAACATCACTACTGGACGAGCAACGTTACGTAAGTAGAAGCTACCAAATGGACCAGTGAAGGTCATTTTGTCGCCCGCTTTGGCATTTTGGCTTAAGAATTCGCTCATTTTGCCGTTTGGTACGTTACGTACAACAAAGCTCGTTAAGCGGTTGCCTGGTTTAGAGCTGAATGAATAAGAACGGGTTTCTGTTGTACCAGGAATACCCACATTCACGTATTGACCTGCAAGGAAGTGAATGTCTGGTTGACCTTCATCTAACTGAATGTCAAAAGTAATGGTCGAGTCAGATAAGTTTTCTACACGAGCCAAAGTACCTTCAAATGCATGAATTTCAGTTTTACATACATCAGAAGTTGCTTGAATTTGGAATACTGCGTCAGAAGTTGGTTTACATTGGCATGCAAGAATGTAGCCTTGTTCAGCTTCTTCTGGTGTCAATGCATCTTCAATATAAGTTTCTTCAGGCATGTCATACGAACCTGATTCACAAAACGCACGGCACGTTCCACATGCACCGTCACGGCAGTCCAAAGGAATATTGATCTTTTGACGGTAAGCTGCGTCTGACAGTGTTTCACCATCTGTAACAGAAATAAAACGTGTAACGCCATCTTCAAATTGAAGTGCAACATTGTGGTTTGACATGGCTGAATATCCTATATAAATCTTTGAAACTAGACCTTTCAGCCAAGATTCCATCTGGCTGAAAGGTTTTTACCTTGCTGTAAATGAATACAGTCTTAGAGGTGGTAGATATCGATTACTTGGTTGATGTAATCGTTTTTCAGCACCACGTACTTGCTTAAAATTTGCGGTTTGTCGCCAGAAAAATCAATTTCATAGCGCGACATACCAAAGTAGCTGTAGTTAGTTTTGTAACGGAAACTTAAAGTGTTCCAGTTAAAACGTACAGTGACTTTATCGCCATCACGTTCAACAATTTCAATGTTGCTGATGTTGTGGCTTGTGCGTGTATCTGGCATGGTTGCAGATGAACGCTCAGTTTTGATACGGAACACACGGTCTTCTAAACCTTGACGGTCTGGGTAGTAAATCAAAGAGATTTCAGACTGTGGATCTGTGGTTAATTGGTCATCGTCATCCCAAGCTGGCATCCAGAAAGAAGCAGTAGGAGCGTAGCACTGTAACCACTCATCCCATTGCTCATCATCTAAGAAGCGAGCTTCTTGATAAAGGAATTGAGCAATATTTTCTAAAGTAATCGCGCTCATGCGTTTTCTCCTTCAGTAGATGCAGCAATTTCTTTTTCAGTTGCGATGCCTTGTTTGATGAGTTCTAACCAGTGTTGGTGCTGAGCAAGGTATAAACCTTCGTCTTCAGTTTTAATACCAGACAGTTTTGGTTTTAAACCAATTTCGTTGGCTGCATCGTCTGGACCTTGGATCCAATGCTTAGAGCCACGGCACATATCGTTCCACTCAAGTGCGATACCTGCGTAGCCAACTTGACATGCACGGAATTCTTCAAGATCGTCTGGTGTAGCCATACCTGATGCGTTAAAGAAGTCTTCGTACTGACGAATACGGCGTGCGCGTGCTTCTGGCTCTTCACCTACAGGTGCGATACAGTAAATTGTCACTTCAGTCTTATCGACAGAAAGAGGACGTAACACACGAATTTGTGAACCGAACTGATCCATGAAGTACACGTTTGGATAGATACACAAGTTACGTGAACGCTCGATCATCCATTTCGCCATTGCTTCACCGAATTGCTCGGTGTATTCATCTTTCTTGGCAAAGTTAGGACGGTCTTCTGGGTTAGCCCATTGAGTCCAAAGGAGCATGTGACCATTTTCAAAGCCGTAAGAACCACCGCCTTGTTTGCCCCATGAACCTGCGCTCATTGCACGGATGTTATCGCCAGCTTCTTTTTCTTTACGTTGCTGAGTTGTTGCAGCGTAGTTCCAGTGTACTGCAGACACGTGGTAACCATCGGCACCGTTTTCAGCAGTTAACTTCCAGTTACCTTCATAGGTGTAAGTCGAAGAACCACGTAAAACTTCAAGACCTTGTTGAGATTGACCCACAATCATGTCAATGATTTTAGTCGCTTCGCCTAGGTATTCTTCTAAAGAAGGAACATCTGGGTTTAAGCTACCAAACAAGAAACCTTTATAGCTTTCAAAGCGGGCAACTTTTTTCAAGTCGTGTGAACCGTCTTTGTTAAAGCAATCTGAATAACCTGCATCTGCTGGGTCTTTCACTTTTAACAACTTACCAGAGTTGTTGAAAGTCCAACCGTGGAATGGGCAAGTATAAGTTGCTTTGTTACCACGCTTGTAACGACATAATTGTGCACCACGGTGTGAACACGAGTTGATCATGGCATTCAATTCGCCATTGCGGTTACGCGCAATGATGATTGGCTGACGACCAATGTAAGTGGTGTAGTAGTCATTGTTGTTTGGAATTTGGCTTTCATGTGCCAAATAAACCCAGTTGCCTTCAAAAATGTATTTCATTTCTAGGTCAAACAGGGCTTGGTCTGTGAATACTGAACGGTGTAATTTAAATTCACCAGATTCAAAATCATCAACCAATAATTCGTCAATACGGTCTAAGTGGCTAGTATTGATAACAGGAATACGAGGCATGTCCTTTCTCCGACTTTCCAAGGAGGGCAGTCATCGGGATGGGGCAACGACCACATCCCGATTCCATTTCAAATTATGCGCTTGCGCGGCGACGTTCAACTTCAGTAGAAGGAACGCCAGCTTGATCTTTCTGAAGAACAATGTTGAACTGGATGTGTTTGAAAGGACCTTTCAGACCACGTTTTGCAATTTCAGCTTCATCAGTCACGTCAACCGCAGTTGCCACCAGACCTTCACGAGTCGCGAATGCAAAGTCATCCCACAGGTATTGGTCGCCTTCAATATTGAATTGAGTAGTCAGCTTGCGGTAACCCGGTGCAGATACGAAGTAATGTACGTGCGATGGACGGTTACCGTGACGGCCTAGCTTGTCCAGTACAAACTGAGTTGTACCTTCTGGAGGGCAGCCATAACCCACTGGCATTGTCGTCAATGCAGTATATTGACCATCGGCAGCGGTAATGATGCTGCGACGCAGGTTAAAGTCAGACTGTGACTTGTCAAAGAATGAGTAGTTGCCCAGGCTGTTGGCATGCCAGATTTCAACTTTAGCACCTTCAACACGGTTGCCGTCAGTATCAGTCACTGTACCTTCAATGATCAGCGTCGGGATTTTGCCTTCTTCAGAACCATCGTCCATACGCGCAAAGCTTACTGTTTCAGGTGCGCCAGAGACATAAAGTGGACCTTCAATCGTACGTGGCGTACCGCCAGTAATGCCTGCTTTAGCATCCGCTTCATCAGCACGTAAGTCTAGGTAGTGTTCCAGACCCAAACCTGCAGCCAATAAACCTAATTCGTTCGCTTGACCGGCATCAGTAAAGTATTCCAGACCTTTCCACAGTTCTGACTGAGAAATATCAAGATCTTCGATCGCTTGGAAAAGGTCACCCAATAAACGCACAACAACTTGTTGTACACGTTCATCTACAGGGCCTGTCGCTGTATCAACGTTCATTTGCTTAACTAATGCATCAATTTCTTGGCGATTCATTTTCATTCTCCTTGGAGGTGTGCTTTGGTGGCGAATATCTCTGGACTAAAAACGAGATAATTGGCTGCCACTTTCCTTGTTTACTTGGTTTGCTAAATGTTTACTTTGGTGCTGGAGTAAGGTGCTTACTCCAGTTTCCGAATTAAATCAGGTGTCATCTTCACGAATTGATGAAGGGTGGCGGTTCAATGCCATCACTTCAATATTCATGTAAGGGTAGAGCGGAAGACCTTGCAGAATGTTGTGCAGTTCTTCATTGCTCTCAACATCAAAAATACTGATGTTTGAATACTGGCCAGTAATACGCCAAATATGACGCCATTTACCTTGACGCTGTAATTCCTGCGAATATGCTTTTTCAACGGCTTTAATTTCGTTAGCAGTTTCTGCTGGCATATCCAATGGAATGTTTACATCCATACGTACGTGGAAAAGCATGGGTTTCTCCTAATTACTGACGACGCAAGTTGTCAATTTTGTCTTCATCCAACTCAATACCTAAACCTGCACCTGTTGGAAGGTGTAATTCAAAGTCTTGGTACTGAAGTGGAGTTTTTAAAATTTCTTCGGTCAGCAATAACGGACCAAATAATTCTGTGCCATAAGCTAAATTCTGGAAGGTCGAGAACACATGCGCAGATGCAATCGTGCCGACAGGGCCTTCAAGCATTGTGCCGCCATATAGGTCGATGCCTGCCAACTGTGCAATTGTTGCAACTTCACAACCTTCGATTAGACCCGCAGATTGGGCAACTTTAACTGCAAATACAGATGCAGCATTACGTTTTGCCAATTGATAAGCGCTTTGTGGGCCCATCAATGATTCATCTGCCATGATGGCAATATCAAATTTACGTGTTAAACGCTCCATGGCATCAATGTTGTCAATTGCACATGGTTGTTCAATTAAATCGACACCACCATCTTGTAAAAGCTGGATGCCTTTAATTGCTTCAAGTTCTGACCAAGCACGGTTTACGTCTACACGAATAGAAACGTCTTTACCCAATGCTTGTTTGATTGCCAATACGTGTTCTACATCTTGCTCTACTGGGCGTGAACCGATTTTGAGCTTGAATGTGTTGTGGCGTTTAGCCGCAATCATTTTTTGTGCTTCAGCGATGTCTTTTTCTGTATCGCCAGATGCAAGTACCCATAACACAGGAACCGAGTTGCGTAGGCGACCACCTAAAATTTCACTTAAAGGTTGGTTTAAGCGCTGCGCTTGAATATCTAATAAAGCAGTTTGAATGGCACATTTCGCGAAACGGTTGCCATTGATATTCTTTTTAATGACCTGTAAAGTTTGCGCAACATTCAAGCCAGCTAAAGTTTTTAGCAATGATGCGAAATATGTTTCGATATTGGTTTTTACGCTTTCTGGGCTTTCTTCACCATAGCCCAAGCCGCCAATCGTGGTTGCTTCGCCCCAGCCAACAAAACCATCTTCAGTGGTGATTTTGACTAATACAAGGGTTTGGGTTTGCATGGTTGCAACCGCCATCTTGTGTGGACGGATGGTTGGTATTTCCACCAGCAAAGTTTCTACTGACTTATACATGGTTTGCCCTTCATATCATTGCTTTATTACAGTTATGTGATATACCTTAAAAGAATAAATTGCATTGGTCGAAGATCAAATATGCATTTTTTTATACTTAAAAGGTATTTTGAGCTATGGAACTCAGACATTTACGTTATTTTGTTGCTGTTGTAGAAGAGCAAAGTTTCACCAAGGCAGCAGAAAAACTCTTTATTGCTCAACCACCTTTGAGCAGACAGATCCAAAATTTAGAACAAGAGCTTGGAATTCAACTATTTGAGCGTGGAAGTAGACCGCTTAAGACCACCGAAGCAGGCCAATTCTTTTACCAACATGCCGTTAAACTTTTGTCTAATGCGGAAGAAATCAAGTCGATGACAAAACGTGTCGGTATTGCTGGTCGTACTGTGACTATTGGCTTCGTTGGTTCTTTATTGTTCGGATTATTGTCAAGAATTGTGTATTTGTTTAAGCAGCAGCATCCGCATTTAAAAATAGAAATGGTGGAAATGACCACCAATGACCAAATTCAGGCACTTAAAGAAGGGCGCATAGATGTTGGATTTGGACGCTTAAGAATTTCTGATCCTGCAGTTAAACGTATCTTATTACGTGAAGAACGCTTGATGGTTGCAGTACATTCGAGCCACCCATTTGCGGCACAAAAAGAAGGTGTATATTTGGCGGATGTTGTTGATCAACAACTATTTTTATATCCAAATCACAACAAGCCAAACTTCTCTACCCAAATTCGTGGCGTGTTTTCTGAGTATGGACTAGAGCCAAGGAAAATTCGTGAAGTGCGTGAATTACAATTGGCGTTGGGTTTTGTTGCTGCAGGTGAGGGCTTGTGTATCGTGCCAGAAAGCGCACAAAATATTCATTTGGCACATTTGCACTTTATACCTTTATTAGATGACTCGGCTGTAAGTCCTGTGTTTATGGCAATTCGTAATATGGATGAAAGTGAAGACATTCGATCTTTGTTTGACTGCATTTATCAAGTTTATGATTTGGAAGCATTTACTTATGATCGCAATGTATTCTAGTAAAGCCATATAAAACAAATATTTATAACTATATTTTTTATATAAAAGCACAGATATTTTTAACAAAATACTGTTATGTGAATTGCCTGAAAAAACTTTTTTAAGCATCACATTACAGTATTTTTTTTCGCCTTGTTATTTTTATCTATTTTAAAATCAATATCTTACAAAACTATAGACTTTTTAGGTATGTATCCATGCCTATTCAGTTTTGGACAAATTTTAACTTATTATTCATTGTGTGCATCTGAGTTGGAGTAACGGACTTCACAATTAGGAGGTGAAGCAAGATGCAAAGCAATAAAATTAATATTAATACCTTGATTGACGAGGCCAAGTTCACGCCATTCCATTGGGGCGTATTGTTTTGGTGTTTGATGATCATTATTTTTGACGGTTACGACTTGGTCATTTATGGGGTTGCATTACCACTACTGATGCAAGAGTGGGCGCTCAGTGCAGTACAAGCAGGTTTACTGGCCAGTACGGCATTGTTTGGCATGATGTTTGGTGCCATGACCTTCGGTACCTTATCGGACAAGTTAGGTCGTAAAAAGACCATCATGATCTGTGTGGCTATTTTCAGTGGCTTTACATTCTTAGGTGCGTTTGCAAGTAATCCAGTTGAATTTGGTATTTTACGTTTCCTTGCTGGGCTTGGTATTGGCGGTGTAATGCCAAACGTTGTGGCCCTTATGACAGAATATGCGCCAAAGCGTATTCGTAGTACTTTGGTTGCGCTGATGTTTAGTGGTTATGCCATTGGCGGTATGACTTCAGCATTGTTGGGTGCATGGTTAGTGCCAGAGTTTGGTTGGAAAATCATGTTTTACATCGCAATTATTCCATTGGTGGCTTTACCATTAATTTGGAAATTCTTGCCTGAGTCACTCATGTATTTGACCAACAAGAAAGAAATTGAGCAAACCCGTAGTATTGTGCAAAAAATTTCACCAAGCCAACAATTAAATGGTGACACTGAGTTTGTACTGAATGAAGTGACTAAAGGCGATGAAGCACCTGTAAAAGCATTGTTCCAGCAAGGCCGTATGTTCAGTACGTTCATGTTCTGGATCGCATTCTTCATGTGCTTGTTAATGGTTTATGCTTTGGGCAGCTGGTTACCAAAATTAATGATCCAAGCGGGTTATTCATTGGGTGCAAGTATGATCTTCTTATTCGCACTGAATATTGGTGGCATGATTGGCGCAATTGGTGGTGGTGCATTGGCTGACCGCTTCCATATCAAAAAAGTACTCACCATTATGTTTATCTGTGGTGCAGCAGCATTAATTCTGCTTGGCTTTAACAGTCCACAAATTGTGTTGTACACCTTAATTGCAGTTGCTGGGGCAGCAACCATTGGTTCACAAATCTTACTTTATACTTTCGTCGCACAATATTACCCATCTACTGTACGTTCTACAGGTATGGGCTGGGCGTCAGGTATTGGTCGCATCGGTGCAATCGTTGGGCCAGTATTAACAGGTGCATTGTTAACTATGAATTTACCGCACCAAATGAACTTCTTTGCTATTGCGATTCCGGGTGTAATTGCTGCCTTAGCAATCTTCATGGTGAATTTAAAAACGTCTGTAGAAGCTAAAGCCGCTGCGGAGCCTGCGGTAGAAAGCAATCCAGTCGCACAAAAAGCAACCCAATAATTTCTTTACCTTTCCATTAATCTACAGTCATCAATGATATAGATCGCCATCGTAAGAGATGGTGATCTGTTGCTAGAATTTGATGGCACAATAACAAGCGAGTTTAGGATGAACGCGAAAATATTAACCCAATCTACACATTTTCAATCTACAACGGTTCGACCAACAATGCAGCGTACGCTCATGATGAGCATGATTGCATTGAGCATGGGCGGTATGAGTGTTGCAGCACAAGCGCAAACTCAACAGCAAAAAGAAATTGAACAACTTAGACAAGAAGTTCAGGCTTTACGTGGTTTGATTGAGCAGCAAAAAGTACAAAATGCACAAACTGCAACAGCAATTGCCAATGTGCAACGTACTGCAGCAGCGCCAGTTGCTAATCCTGTGTTAAAAACTGCCAAAGGTGCCGAATTTAATCTATATGGTAATGTGCGTTTAGATGCTTCTTATCAGGTAGAAGGTGGCGCTAAAGATATGCCGTATAACCAAATTAACGGTGTACCACTTGAAGGCAATAAAGAACAAAGTGATCGTTTGAGATCAACACTTTCTGCAACCCGTTTAGGTTTAGATTTTAAAAGCCCTGTGGGTGAACAAGACGTAAAAGGTAAACTTGAAGTTGACTTCTTAGGTGGAGCAAACCTTGATAACTTACGTATTCGCCATGCTTATTTGAACTATGGGAATTGGTTGATTGGTCAAACTTGGTCAAACTTTGCGATTCCAGACTATATGCCAGAAACCATTGATGCTTTGGCGTATGTTGGTGGTGCGGTGAAACGTACACCACAAGTACGCTATACAACAAAGTTTAGCCCACAAACCAATTTGGTGGTTGCAGCTGAAGACCCTAAAGACAGTTCAATCAACCAGCGTTTACCTGCATTAACTGCGCGTTTAAATCATCAATTTGCAGATAATTTAAATGTCAGCGTACGTGCGATGGGGCATGAAAAACGTATCAATTCTGAAGAAGAAATGGCATGGGGTGTTGGTGTAGGTGCAAAATATGATGTTGTACCGGGCACAACTTTAAAAGCCGATTATTACCATGTAAAAGGTGATAGCAGCTTTGTATCATTCACCAACAAAGGTGTTGCTGTTACTAACCTTGATGACAAAGGTGCGATTACTGCAACGAGTGCTATCGCAGCGCAAAGTGAATTCGATTCAATTATGGTCGGTATTACACAAAAGTTTGGTGACAAAGTGCATGGCACTTTGGGTTATGGTTATATGAGTTTTGACAAAGACCCTAACTACATTGCAGCAACGAAAGACACAACCACGATTAACAAAGACTTATGGCAAGCTTGGGCAAACGTATTCTATAGCCCACGTAAACCGTTAAGCTTTGGTTTAGAATATGTTTATGGTGAGCGTGAAGCATTTGGTGAAGCAGCAAATGGCAGCAAAACAGGTGAAGATAACCGAATCAATGCAGTCGCAATTTATAACTTCTAAAATTGTACTGTAAACCACAAAAGAGCTGAGCCAAAAACTCAGCTCTTTTTTTATTGTCGGGTGATCGGCTTGGCAATTAGGCATGAGTATATTGCGTGATGTGCTGTTGTATCACCTCAGACAAAACATCCAATGCAGCAGCAATATCACTGTTCCAAGCAAAAGAGCAGTTTAAACGGATAAAGTTCTGGCTGACCTGTTCAGAACGGAATAACTGACTTGGCGCAATGCCAATCTTGTTTTGAATCAATAGCTGATAAATCGTATAGCCATCTATATATGCAGGCAGTTCAATCCATAAAAAGTATCCACTAGAATAGTAGTGAATTTTGCAGGTTGGGTTTAAGCGTTGTTTCAACTGCTGATAAAACACTTTTTTGTGTTTTTCTAATTGCTTGCGTAATTGACGCAAATGTTTTTCATAATGATGATGTGACAGAAAATCGACCAAAGTGTTTTGCAGTAAGGGACTTGCAGAAACCGTGCTCATGAGTTGCAAATGCTGAATAGCATTGGAAAATTGTCCTGCATAAACCCAACCAACCCGCACAGCAGAACCCAAAGTTTTAGAAAAAGAAGCGCAGTGCAGTACCCGTTGTTGTCGGTCAAAATACTTCATGGGTAGCGGTTTTTGCGTTCCGTAATACAATTCTTGATAGACATCATCTTCAATTAAATACACTTGATAATCTTCAAGCAAACTCGCAATACGTTGCTTAATTTCATCTCTGACACTAAAGCCAATAGGGTTATGAATATTCAACATCAACCAGCAGACTTTAATTGGGTATTGTTTTAAGGCTTGTTCAAATGAGTCTAAATCGAAACCTGAAACAGGGTGTTCTGGAATGGTAATCACCTGTAAACCAAGACGTTCAGCCGCTTGCCATGCACCATAAAAAATAGTTTCTTGTAATAGAATAAAATCTCCAGGTTTGGTCAAAGCTTGTAATGACAAATTGAGCGCATCTAATGCGCCAGATGTAATGACAATGTCATTTGCATGGGTGGGTATGCCTTGTAAACAGTAGCGATTTGCAATTATGGTTCTTAATTCATAATTGCCCGGTGGCATGTGGTCGTGGCTAAAATAACTGCTTTTTCGCTTGGCGTGCTGCGCTAAAATTTGCATTAACTTTGGGTTAAACAGTAATTCTGCATTGGGAAAGGCAGAGCCTAAAGGACTGACATCTGCAGACTGAATTGATTTTAAATAGCCAAAGACCAAAGAGTTCATTTGAATATGTGCATTTAAACTCAAACTGCTTGGTACAGGTCGTTCAGTTTGATTGAGACGTTCTGCGACATAAAACCCCGACTTTTGTTTAGCGTAAACCAATCCCTGAGCTTCAAGTTCTTGATAAGCGTTTAGCACGGTCATTAAGCTATAACCACTGATTTGTGATTGTTCTCTTAACGAAGGTAACTTGCTATGTGCTTTCCATGCACCATTTTCAATGAGTTGCCGAATGTTCAACGCCAATTGTTCAGATTTATACATGGTATGACTCAAGCATTTTTTGCAGCTGTTACTTATTTTGATCTATTTTTAGGTTTAAAACATTAAATAATTTCTTTTTTTATAACAGATTGGCATGTATCTAAAATCAACTGTTATAGTTTTTAATGAATATTTTGTATCTACAGCAATGCTTTAGAATTTTACATAATCTGTATATCCCCATAATCTGGCTAGATTGGAGTCGATATGCAAGAAGATAACTCACGCAAACCACAGAAATATGCCGATAGCAGTATTTCAGACAAAGCATTTAAGCACATGATTATTTGGTTTACCGTGTATGTAGCTTTATTTTGTATCGGCGTGGCTGTTGTGGTGAATTTAGATAAGTTCTAAACAGTTTTTGAATAACAGCACACCTATAATCGCTTCAAGATATGAAAAACATTCATTTGAATTTTAATGAATGTTTTTTTGTTGATAAAGAGATCGTAAGCGCATAACTTAAAAGCAATAAAGATCGCAAAAATAACGGAATAGGCGTAAATTATAACTTTATCAGTAAAGCATTTGTGGTTGCAATGATTTCGAGTTGGGTGCTCTTTACCTTAATGGCTGCATTTATGCAGGCATGGCGCAATGCCTTTCAAAAACAACTCAGCACAAGTGTAGATGTTTATGGCGTGACTTTGGCACGTTTTATTTTTGCCTTGCCTTTTGCACTGGCGTATTTAAGCATTTTACAATGGCAGCAGCCTGTACAAGCAAAACTGCATTTTAGTTCGATGTTTTGGCTGTATATCATTATTGCAGCAGTGTGTCAGATTTTAGCCACAGCTTTAATGGTAAAACTGTTTCAACAGAAAAATTATGCGGTGGGTGTCGGACTTGCCAAAAGTGAAGCAGTTTTAGCCGCAATTGTAGGCGTGATTTTCCTACAAGAACATTTAAGCGCATTGGCTTGGTTAGGTGTTGCGATAGGCGGTATTGCGGTATTTCTACTGAGTAAAGGCAATCAACGTAGTGATTTTTCATTCACAACTTTAGCCATTGGAATCGGTAGTGGACTCAGCTTTGCGGTGACTTCTTTATTGGTGCGTGAAGCCAGTCTAGAGCTGGATTTCTTACCGTTTATTCACCGTGCTGCATGGGTTTTGGTGTGTGTCATTGGCTTACAATGTTTTATCTTATTGGCTTTTTTAGGTATATTTAAACGACATACCTTATATGCCATGTGGCAGCGGGTTGGATTAACTTTTAAAGTGAGCGTCTGCAGTTTTTTAGCATCACTGGGCTGGTTTAGTGCCATGAGTATGCAAACTGTGGCGATTGTGAAAACACTCGGACAAATTGAAATATTATTCAGCTTACTTATTTCAGCGTATTTCTTTAAAGAAAAACTTGCCCGTACCGATCATTGGGGATTGGGATTGGTCGTGCTTGCAGCAATGTTGGTTATTTGGGCGTAGCATCATATTTCAAAGCTAAGTAATTTCAAATTCATGTCATATCCGTTGCACTTCATTTGAGCATCTCAGAAATATAAAAATAAAGATTCTCTATCCGTACAATCTCGTTAGAATACTCACAGCTTATCTTAGAGAATTGTCATGTCTAAACCACAGCAAAAGCAAAAAAACTCAGCCTTGGCAGAATTGATAGAAGAACAAAAACTGCTCTGTGAAGAATTTGGTTCAGCCTATATTGCAGTGAGTGGCGATGATGTTGTCGCAGTTGCAGTCCAGACCTTAAATAAAGATCCACTTGTGGGCTTGCGTAAAGCGCCAGAAGGTGAAGAAAAAGTCGCGTGGTACATTTATGGCGGTGAATTGGGTGAAGATGACGTGAACTTTGAAACCATGCCTGTACGCGAGCTACAAGATATTTTGCCCGATGTGCTTCCATACTTGGCTTTAGAACAAGGCTACCGCTTTATGATTGATGCTGATGACTATGAAGATGTCTGGAAAGAAGGCGATGAGTCTTAAGCCTATGCGCATGTCGAACATGGCAAAAATATCGGTGAGCATTATGCTTGGACTGCAAAGTCTGAGCGTAATGGCACAAGGTATTCAAGCGCAGCAGTTGGCACTTGAAGCATCATCGATGCCTATTACAATCCAACACGCAGTCGATGGATTGACCCAAACGCAATATCAATATTTGTTAAATCAATACACGCAAATTGTGAATGACAGCAAAAAAATACTGGATGACCCAGCTAGCCAAGCAACGGCAGAACAACAAAAACAGGCATTTTGTGCACGCTATCACGCCTATAAAAATATTGCTGAAATTTCCGAGTACAATCCAAACTTGTATCCTGCACCTGTGATGTTAATGGTGGCAAAGCGTTATTTAGAACAGCAGCACAACAGTTTCACGGCTTCAGGTATGACTGAACAAGTTTTTTGTGCAGGAGCTACATCTAAATAGTGTGATCTGCCTTATAAGTGAATAGCAAATTTAAAGATTGAAGATGCAGGCGTATAAAACCCCAAAAACTGGGGATTCCTTTTAAGCAGATTGTGAAGTCATACTTCATTTTTTATCAATTTTCATGCAAAACTAACTTTGCAAAGACTGTAGAATCTTTTAACTTGCAGGTAGTGAACTGAGGGATAGGCGACATAGATGAAATGGGATGAAATTGGCGAGCAGCCTTGTTCGATTGCACGAACCTTGTCGGTGATTGGTGACCGTTGGACGATGCTGATTATTCGTAATGCCTTTATGGGCATGCGTCGCTTTGATGATTTTCAACAACATTTGGGCGTAACGCGGCATGTATTGTCAGATCGTTTAAAGCGTTTGGTGGAACATGAAATTTTAGTCAAAGTGCCTTATGTAGAGCGCCAAGAACGTTTTGAATATAAATTGACAGAGAAGGGCTTGGAGCTTTATCCCTTAATGCTGTCTATGGCAAATTGGGCAGATAAATGGATGGATCAAGGTTTAGGTAAGCCTGTGGAATACATCCATAAAAATTGTGCTAAGACGTTTCAACCTGTCGTGGTATGTTCGGAATGTGGTGAAGAACTGCATGCCAAGCAAGTAAAACCACATTTTACCCCAGTGTATTATCAGTACATCCAAGCACAGCAGAATTTAAAACAAGCCTAAATCAGTGCTGTATTAATCAGCAACAGTTTGTCTATAAGCAGTTGGCTGGTTTAGGAATACCCGCTAAACGACTTAAATGCCGTGCCACCAAACCTGTATTAAATTTTTCCTGCAAAACAGCGTTGTTAATCTCTGGGCTTACAGTTTTCATTAAAAATTTGATTAAAGGACGGGTTGCAGGTGAGTGTCCAAATTGCTGATAAAATTGGCGTACAGCGTGCAAAACTTCAAAATGCCAAGCTGTGAGTTCAAGCTCTAAACTTTGCGCCAATTCTTGCGCCACTTGTTCATTCCAGACAGTGTAATCCAGCAAATGTCCATCTTGATCTAATTCTAGTGTCATCTCTTGTTTCATTCACCCTTAAAAATGCTTTGCATTGGTTTCATATCATTACGGCTTGCTATTTTAAGCTGATACAGCGCTGATGTGCTAAACACAGCGTTGCAAAAGCTGCATAATTAATCGGCTGTACATTTTCCGCCAAATGACCATTCAATATTTCTGCATCATTTTCCAGTACATATATTTTGTCTAGCTGGGCACAGAGTGGATGTTGCTGATGCAATACCGCATCACCCATAAGTACAAC
This sequence comes from Acinetobacter towneri, assembly GCF_017498585.1. Taxonomy (NCBI): domain Bacteria; kingdom Pseudomonadati; phylum Pseudomonadota; class Gammaproteobacteria; order Moraxellales; family Moraxellaceae; genus Acinetobacter; species Acinetobacter towneri. The sequence continues at coordinate 1,823,258 of NZ_CP071766.1, read as the reverse complement.
GCTGTCTTGCGGAGCATACAAGGCATTTAGCTCTGCTAAAATTGTTGCGGTGCTATCAAAGCTCGCTTGGATTAAATATAAATTTGCGTCAGACATGCTTTTCTCTTTAGATGTTTAGATATGGTCAAATGATCAATCAGATTGTTAAACCACCGATCAGCCTACCAATATAAAATTCGATCAAAGGTTTGAATCAGCTCCCGATTCAGTTCCACCCATTCAATCTCATGTACCGTATTTTTGATAAACGGCGAGTTAGCATGTTTATTTTCAATCAAAATTGGGCTGAGGTCATAAAACTCAAAGCTATCAACCAAGTTGGATGCCACTTTAAAGGCATGTTTTAGTGAATCAAAAGCCAGTTCTGACTGTAATAGACTTAATGCCGCATCTTGTAATAATACTTTGACTTCACAACCAAAAGTTGCCAGTACCATTGTTGCAGACAAGCTTTCATGCACTTGTAAGCTGTTTAAATTGGCCTGACGTAAAACCACGAGTACAGTTTTCACACAATTTACCTTTTAAATGCAACAGATTTACAAAATGAATCGCTTAAAATTGAATCAGGCGTTCTGTGCTTTGCACTGCATCGGCCAGTTCACCCAAGCCAACCAATTCAAAGCCTGCGGCTAAATTGTGTTGGCTCAGTTGATGGCGTTTGGCATTGTCTGCATCGCTAATACCACGTGCCAGTGCGGCACTTACACATACGGGTAAACGAATAGACAATTTTTGCCATTCTGTTTTGAGGTTGCGTTGATCATCGGGTACCCATTGCAACTCATTCGCTACAGCAACGCCATCTTGATAAAAAAACACACGAAAAGCCTCATTTTTCTGTTGTAAGGCTTGAGCAAGACCGAGTGCATGCCATGCATGAATAGAGGTTGGTGCGGAGGTTATTAGTAATAAGGTGCTCATCAAAATTCACTAATGCAATGTGCCAAGGCGCATTCAGACTTTATAAAAAAGGTAGTATAAATGATTTTAGTGACTGGTGGTTTAGGCTTTATAGGCTCACACATTGCATTAAGCCTAATGGCTCAAGGGCAAGAGGTCATTATTGTAGATAATTTATCCAATGCAAGTATGCAGACCTTAGAGCGACTTGAATATATTGCAGGGCGTTATGTGCCTTTTGCCAAACTGGATGTAAGAAATACGCCTGCGCTGAACAAAGTTTTTGAACAATATTCGATTATTGCGGTGGTGCATTGTGCAGGGTTTAAATCTTTAGAAGAATCGGTGCTTAAACCACTGGAATATTATAACGATAACGTCAGTTGTATTATGAGTTTATTGCGTTCCATGCAACGTACAGGTGTGCGTCGTTTAGTGCATCTTTCAAGTATAGCGGTCTATGGCAAGTCAGGATTGAATCTGGAAGAAAGCCAGAGTTTTAATTACACCTATGCCAATCCGTATGTGAAATCTCAGCAGATGGTTGAAGAAATCATCCGCGATACTTTTAGAACCGATAATGAATGGAATATTGCTATTTTGCGCTTGAGTAATATAGCAGGTGCATTTGAACACGGCATTTTAGGTGAAGTCGTTGCTCCGTTACCTAAAAATATTATTCCTTTGGCGATGCAAGTCGCAGTACAGCAGCGTGAAGCGATTGAATTACGTCAGCAAGCTAATACTGCAGATCAAACTGTAGAACGTAGCTTTGTGCACGTACTCGATGCCTGTGATGCTGTGATTGCAAGCCTGCATTGGTTATTTGAGCAAACGCATAGCTGTGAAGCTTTTAATATTGCGGGAGAAGTGGTTTCAATTCAACAATTACTTGCACGTATTAGTGAAGTCACTGACACTGAAATTGCTACAGTTCCTGCAATTCATTATGAATATCCTGAGTTAGATCAGTTAGGTGCAGTCGTAGATAAGGCACAACAATATTTACACTGGCAGCCAAAACGTAGTCTGGAAAAAATGCTAGAGGATGAATGGCGTTTTTATCAAAATACGCTTAAGCATTAAAAGTAAGCGCTATAAAATTCGTTGAGATGCGATTCACGAAGCCTCATAGCTGAAACAGATACAATGCAACGGAATTATTGATAATAATTATCATTTACTAGGCTGTCTGTTTTTTATAAGATCGAGATAAGAGCACATGACATCATTGAAATCACGAAGGAATGAGGCTGAACATGCAAACACGTATTGAACATGACACCATGGGTGAGGTTGAAGTTCCGAATGACGCGCTTTGGGGCGCACAAACTCAGCGCAGCTTACAAAATTTTAAAATCGGCAATGAGCGTTTACCACGCGCCATGATTCGCGCTATGGGTTTGGTTAAAAAAGCTGCGGCAATAACCAATGCAAACTTAGGGCAAATCCCTCAAGAGTTGGCGCAGTACATTGTCGGTGCAGCAGATGAAGTCATTGCAGGGCAGTGGGACAGTCAATTTCCTTTGGTGGTGTGGCAAACAGGTTCGGGTACGCAAAGTAACATGAACTGTAATGAAGTGATTGCCAATATCGCCAATCAAAAACTGGGGAATCCTTTAGGTGCACAAAAGCCTGTACATCCGAATGATCATGTCAACCGCGCCCAATCGACCAATGATTCTTTTCCAACTGCAATTCATGTGGCAGCGAGTTTGCAAATTAATGAACTGCTCATTCCTGCAGTAAAGAGTTTGCGCGATACGTTGCATGCGAAAAGTGAAGAATTTTCTGAAATTGTCAAAATTGGACGTACACATTTACAAGATGCGACACCATTAACTTTAGGGCAGGAATTTAGTGGCTATGTATCTCAATTAGATCATAGTTTAAAGCGTTTGGAACAGGCTTTAACAGGCTTGTATGAGTTGCCGCTTGGTGGTACAGCAGTCGGTACAGGCTTAAATGCACATCCTGATTATGCGGTACAGGCAGCGGAGCAATTGGCACAGCTTACAGGCTTAGCTTTTGTGACTGCACCAAATAAGTTTGAGGCTTTGGCAGGGCGTGATGCTGCAGTATTTGCTTCGGGTGCATTAAAAACTTTGGCGGTGAGTTTAAATAAAATTGCCAATGATATTCGCTGGTTAGCCAGTGGCCCGCGTTGTGGTTTTGGTGAGTTGCGTATTCCAGAAAATGAACCTGGTTCAAGTATTATGCCGGGTAAGGTTAATCCAACACAAAGCGAAGCGATGACCATGGTAGTTGCACAGGTATTGGGCAATGACACCACGATTAACGTGGCAGGTGCATCGGGCAATTTTGAGCTGAATGTATTTATGCCAGTGATCGCATATAACTTATTGCAATCTATTCAACTCTTGGGTGATGCCTGCAATAGCTTTAATGAGCATTGTGCCGTTGGCATTCAAGCAAACCGTGAAAAAATAGATCACTTTTTGCATGATTCACTCATGTTAGTGACCGCTTTGAATCCTGTAATTGGTTATGAGAATGCAGCGAAGGTGGCTAAAACAGCTTATAAGGAAAATAAAACCTTAAAGCAAGTTGCAGTAGAGCTGAATTTGGTCACAGCAGAGCAGTTTGATGAAGTGGTACGTCCTGAACAAATGATTGCACCGAATACCAAGTAATCAGTTTTAAACAAATTCAAGGTCTGTGTTTGTCTGCACATGATGCGAGGTAGACACAGACTTTGTTTATGAAAATCAGGGAAAATTTTGGGCATCCTTCCTTATTAAAATTATGTTGTGTATAATTACACAATGAACAGCAAAGACATTATTAAGCGTCTTGAGCAGGAAGGCTGGTACAAAGTGGGTGGTAAAGGCGACCATGAAAAGTATAAGCATCCTGAAAAGCCTGGACATGTTGTGGTACCACATCCACGTAAAGATATGCCAATAGGAACTCTACGCAATATATATAAACAGGCTGGTTGGGAGTGGAGGTAAAAATGTTATATCCAGTATATGTTCACAAAGATGAAGATAGCGCATACGGTTTAACCTTTCCTGACTTTGATGGATGCTTTAGCGCAGCAGATGAGATGCAAGATATTCAGCGCATGGCACAGGAAGCGGTTGAAGTTCACTTTGATGGTGAAGATATTCCGTTACCAGAACCATCAAGCCCAGAGCAATGGTTAGGTGATGAGCGATTTGAGGGGGGTTTTTGGTTGTTAGTTGATATTGATACAACAAAAGTAAATACAAAGTCTATTCGTATTAATATCAGCATGCCAGAAGCTTTAGTGAAACGTATTGATGCTGTTGCAAAAAAACAACATTTAAGCCGTTCGGCATTCTTAGCTAAAAGCGCGGAAATGGCGTTGCATTAATCAAGTAAAATATACTAAACCCAGCCTAAATGCTGGGTTTTCTATTGCACCTAATTTGAATGTAGAGGGGTAATTCATCCTAATACGATTTTAAATTTATGTGTTGGTTTAAAGACATAATTTGCATAACGGCAGAATAGGCTGCTACAAGGTGCTATCTAAATGTAATAGTTAAAAACCCGTCATTTAGTCGCATAAACCACTTTTAGATGCTTTCTTTTATGTCCGTTCCTTATTCAACTTACATTGATTAAGCTGCCATAATTGCTAGAATACGCAATACTTCAAAATACTGTTTTGCTAAAGTTTTGCATTTATTTTGCAAAATTTAATTTTTTTATAAGCAACTCAATATCTTAACTACGGAAATTTTCAATGCTCTCAATTTATTTAACAGATGTTCAGCAACACGTGCAATTTAAAGATTACCCGGGTGAGCAGCCTGTTAAATTTATCTTGAATTTTAAAAAGATTTTTCCAAGTGTAATGGAGCTTTTACTACCTGTATTGCCTGAAAATGAAAATCTGGAAGAAATGACGTGGGAATCAACCACTGCAGATTTAGAGTTATTTAAATTGCTGCTCAGTGGGTGGGGCGTGATTGAATTACGTTTAAATGCGCTCAGTCAGTTCAAGGGCAAGACATTTGCAGATCAGTTAGTGAAACAAGCCCAACAAAAACGTAAAGATTTCGCCAAAGCACAACAACAATTACAAACTGTGGAGCTAGATTACTTATTTATGCATGAAACACATGCCTTAATTGATGCTGAATTGGTAGAAGTAGGTGAAAAGTTCTATTTGCCAATTTTGCGTGATTTATGGAAAGGCAAAGTATCTACAAAAGTATTGGAAGCGAAGTTTTAAGAACAAACCCATATTAAAAAGCTGTCTCGGCGGCTTTTATTTTTTATAGAATCATACAAGACGATTAGCAACCACTTGCAAATTCAAGATTAATTCAAAATAGCCTAAGCAAAGATTTTAGAAATTTCCTCTCTTAAGAAATAATGCCTTGAATTTTCCTGTAAATCTTTATGCCAATACATCCCCATATTAATTACAGGCAAGTCTACAGGCACATCAAAAATATTCAATTTTTGGCTCATATTCAAATGCTTTAAAATCATTTTAGGAATAGTTAGTATGGCTTGAGGATGCTGCTGTAAAATCTGTAACGCCGTAGAATAGTGCTGACAACGTAAAAAAACCTGCCGTGATAATTGCTTTTGATGCAAATAAATATCTTCTAGCAACATACCAGTACGCCGTGATGAAACCCCAATATGTGCAGAAGATAAATAAAGTGCAGTATTCATTTCTTGTTGTGAACTACAGACCACAAATTGGTCTTGAACTAAGGATTGAAACTGAATTTTATCGCCAAAGTTTTGTTCTAAATCAATTACAAAATCAATTTGTTGTGTTGCTAAATCTGCCAAAACCGTTTTGCGGTCTAATTTGTGGCTCAGAAATTGAATATCCAAGTTCAACTTTTGAAAATGTGCCACCAATTTAGGAAAAATAATCGGTTCAATTTCATCATGGATAGCAATTTTGAGCGATTGCAACATATTCGGCTCAAATTGCTGTTTCTGTATTGCAATACTTTGAATCGCCAACAAGGCATTTTTAATAGTCGGATAAATTTGCTCGGCAAAAGGCGTAGGCAGCATTTTATTGCCACTTCGCACCAGTAAATCATCTTGTAAATGTTGTCTTAAACGCTGCAAAGCATGACTGGCGGCAGATTGGCTAATACACAAAATTTGTGCAGCTTTGGAAATACTGCGCTGCTCATAAATTGCAACAAACATCGGGTATAAATTGATGTCTAAACGATGAAAAACGGTAAGATCAACTTTTGCATTGTTATGAACATGATTCATAGTGTTTTATTGAATTAAATCATTTTGTTCATATTACTTTTCAAGTTAAGGTGTTGTAAAGCAATGAATACAAATTTTAAGGGATTTGAACCATGTTTGAGCTATCTGCACGCGCCAAAGACTATATAGAACGTACCAAAGCCTTTATTGCCAAAGAAATTGAGCCGATTGAAGCTGAATTCTGGGCAGAAGTTCACGAATTAAATCAGGGTGGTGACTGGACTAAATGGCAATGGCCAGCACAATTAAAACAATTAAAAGCCAAAGCCAAAGCTGCAGGTTTATGGAATATGTTTTTACCTTGTCCAGAATTAGGACAAGGTTTGTCGGTACAAGAATATGCACACATTGCAGAGTTGAGTGGACGCAGTTTGATTGCGCCAACCGTATTTAACTGTAATGCACCCGACAGCGGCAACATGGAAGTTTTATGGCGCTATGGTTCTGAAGCACAAAAGGCAGAATGGCTGACACCGCTGCTTGAAGGTAAAATTCGTTCTGTGTTTTGTATGACTGAACCTGCAGTGGCTTCAAGTGATGCGACCAATATGCAGGCAACAGCAGTCGTAGACGGCGATGAAATTGTCTTGAATGGTCGTAAATGGTGGTCTTCAGGTTTGGGCGATCCAAATGCCAAAATTATTATTTTTATGGCGCATACGCCCGATGAAACTAAAGACCGTCATCATCAACACTCTATGGTTTTAGTCCCTGTAGATACTGCGGGCGTTAAAATTGAACGTATGTTACCTGTATTTGGTGATTACGATGCGCCACACGGTCATGGCGAAGTTAGTTTTGATAACGTGCGTGTGCCTGTTGCCAACTTTATTGGCGGTGCAGGACAAGGTTTTGAAATTGCACAAGGTCGTTTAGGGCCGGGGCGTATTCACCATTGTATGCGTTGTATTGGCGCAGCAGAAAAATCTTTGGAATTGATGATTGACCGTGGCATGAGCCGTACCGCATTTGGCAAGGAAATTCTGAAACTCGGTGGCAATTTGGAGCGCGTAGCGGAAGCGCGTGTGGCGATTGATCAAGCACGTTTATTAACTCTCTATGCAGCCTATAAAATGGATACTTTAGGCAATATGGCAGCACTTACCGAAATTTCTGCCATTAAAGTGGTTGCACCAAGTGTCTTGGAAAAAGTAGTTGATATGGCGATGCAGATTCATGGTGGTGCAGGCGTATCTAGAGATACACCGTTGACAGGTTTCTTTGCCCAAGCGCGTAGTTTACGTCTTGCCGATGGGCCAGACGAAGTACACAAAGGCATGATTGCCAAACTTGAGTTGGCTAAACGTGGTTATCGTAGCAGCCGCAAAAAATAAGTCAGTTGCGAATTTTTTATTGTGTCGCTTGGTAGTGTATTCGGCAATATTTCTGATATTGCCGATACATCTCAAGAGAACACGGAAAATCTATGTTAGATTAAAAAAATTGGAAAATTAGGGAAAAATAATGTCAGTTATTGATGTAGGCGGCACAGTACGCGAAGGCGAAGAACTCGATATTCAGGCAGTGACAGCATGGTTAAAACAACAAAATGTCGATGTCGTAGAACCTGTAGAAGTCACACAATATTCAGGCGGTGCATCGAACTGGACATATCGCCTTAAGTACAGCAATGCTGATTTAATTTTGCGTCGTCCGCCCAAAGGTACTAAAGCTAAATCTGCACATGACATGGCGCGTGAATATCATGTGCAAAAGAATTTAGCCCCGTTTTATCCTGTGTTACCTGAAATGGTGGCGTTGTGTCAGGATGAAGCTGTAATTGGCTGCGATTTTTACGTGATGCAACGTATTGAAGGCATTATCCCACGTGCAAAATTGCCACCAGAGCTTGATTTTAGCGAAACTCAAGTACATGAACTTTGTGTAAATGTCATTGATAAACTGATTGAGCTGCATCAAGTACCTTATGCAGGAACTGAGCTAGAAAAATTAGGGAAAGGTGATGGTTATTGCCGACGTCAGGTAGAAGGTTGGGATGCACGCTATGCCAAAGCACATACCATCAACGTGCCATCTTTTAAATATGTGCGTAAATGGTTGTTAGACCATATTCCTGTAGATTCAAAAACCTGCATTATTCATAACGACTGGCGTTTTGATAATGTGATTTTAGACCCGAAACATCCGACTCAAGTGATTGGCGTTTTGGACTGGGAAATGGCAACACTGGGCGATCCACTCATGGATTTAGGCTCGGCTTTGGCATATTGGGTTGAAGATACCGATAATCAAATTTTTAAAGCCACCCGTCGTCAACCAACGCACTTAAAAGGCATGTTCACACGTCAGCAAGTGGTGGACTATTATTTGCAAAAAACAGGCTTGAGCACCGATAACTGGACATTCTATGAAGTGTTTGGAATTTTCCGTTTAGCGGTGATCGCCCAGCAAATTTATTATCGTTATTTCCACAAGCAAACCAATAATCCTGCATTTAAGGATTTCTGGATTGTCATTCATGCTTTGCATATTCGTGCCTTAAAGTTAATTGGTTTACAAAAACTGGAAGCAAATGAACTAGCACAAAAATATATCGCCAAATTTAAGGAATTGATGCCGAAATGACCACCATTTATTTAATTCGTCATGGGCAAGCATCTTTTGGGGCAGAAAGTTATGATCAACTTTCGCCTAATGGTGAGTTACAAGCCAAATTGCTCGGACGTTATTTTGATCGCATTTTAAAAGAAGCACCCTATGTGGTGGCTGGTTCAATGCAGCGCCATCAGCAAACTGCACAACTGGCTTTGGCAGAATGTTTTCCTGAGGTCGAAATTCATACCGACAGCGCATGGAACGAGTTTAATCATCAACAGGTTTTCGCGCAGTATGAACCGCGTTTTAATCAACCTGAATTGATGAAAGAAGATGTCGCCAAAGAGGTCAATCCTCGTGCATATTTGGCAAAAATTTTTGAAGGTGCGATAGAACGCTGGACGGGCGGTGAATATCACCATGAATATGAAGAATCTTGGCCGCATTTTAAACAGCGTGTCGAAGATGCATTGCAGCATTTATGTGATGACTTAGCCCAAAAACAACCACGATATGCTGTGGTATTTACTTCTGGTGGTGTGATTTCTGTGGCTGCAGGTAAAATTTTAGGCTTAACGCCCAATAAAACCTTTGCATTGAACTGGGCAATTACTAACTCAAGTATCACCACTTTACGTTTGGTCGGCAGTGAACCACAACTGTTAAGCTTGAATGAACATCATTTTATTAAAGCTGAAAACTCAAATTTATTGACTTGGATTTAAGGATCAAACCATGACAAAAACAATTCTAATTACAGGTGCAAGTTCAGGTATTGGTGCGGGTATGGCACGTGAATTTGCTCAAATGGGTTATAACCTTGCAATTTGCGCCCGACGTTTAGAGCGTTTGGAAACGCTGAAACAAGAACTGGAAAGCCAGTTTGGTATTCGTGTTATTGCAAAAACGCTGGATGTCACCAATTATGATCAGGTGTTTCAGGTGTTTCGTGAATTTAAACAAGATTTTGGACAAATTGACCGCATTATTGTCAATGCAGGCGTGGGCGAAGGACGTCGCATTGGTAAAGGTAATTTTGCCATCAACAAAGCCACAGTAGAAACCAACTTTATTTCAGCTTTGGCGCAGTGTGAAGCCGCGGTTGAAATTTTCCGTGAGCAAAACTCAGGGCATTTGGTGATGATTTCATCTATGAGTGCCATTCGTGGTATGCCAAAACATCTTACTGCTTACGGTGCAAGTAAAGCTGCAGTAGCACATTTAGCAGAAGGAATTCGTGCAGAATTAATTGATACACCTATTCAAGTTACGACTATTTTCCCTGGTTATATTCGTACCGAAATCAACGAAGGTGCAAAAAAACTGCCTTTTGAAGTTGATGAAAAAACAGGTTCACGCTTACTTGCTGCAGAAATTGAAAAAGCGCCAATTAAAGCCTATGTACCTAAATGGCCATGGTTGCCATTGGGCTTAGCTATGAAAGTTTTACCATTAAAATTGGTCAATAAACTCGGCTAAATAGCAGCGATATCATAGTATTTGAATAGCATCCTGAAATTTAAAGCTGATGATGAATGCAATCACTTTAAATGACACGATGCTATTTTTATATTTGAGTCTCTACTTTTGTTTGGGTTTAAAATTTGTATTTTCGGTTTTCGTATTTAAGAGTGAAATGTGATGTGGCTTAGAACAGCAACCCTTGCCTTAATTCCCGCTTTGGTGATTCAGGGAAGTCGTGTTAAAAAGAACACGATCCGATTGCCTGAAGCCGAAGGCGCACGAGAAGGTATTACAGGGCAAGGGCAAACGCTGTCATTATTGATTTTAGGCGATTCTGCCGCTGCAGGCGTTGGGGTAGCACATCAAAATGATGCGCTTTTAGGTGCGGTGATTTCTGCTTTGCAGCATCAGTACCAAGTACATTGGCGTTTAGAGGCGCAGTCTGGAGATACTACCTCACAAGTCATTCAAAAAACGAAAAAACTGGTAAATCAAAAATATGATGTTGTGGTTACTTCTGTTGGTGTCAACGATGTAACACGCTTAATGTCGGCACAGACTTGGATTAAACAACAGCAACATTTTTATCAACTTATTCAAGCGAAATTCCAACCTGAATTAATCATTGCTACGGGGGTTCCACCAATGCATTTATTTCCCGCATTGCCCAATCCATTATCTTGGCTATTTGGACAATACGCAAAACAAATGAACTTACAATTAGAAAAAATGATTGCACAACAAGAAGATATGCAGTGGATTGAATATGATATTCGAAAATATCAATCCATGAATTTAGAAATGGCAAAAGATGGTTTTCATCCAAGTAAAGAAATTTACCAGATTTGGGGGAAAGAAGTCTCGGATAGGATTTTGGAGTGGTTTTAGGTAAATTAACTTAAATAATGGTATAGTGTTAACAATCGTCAACACTAAATTATAATTAAATCATCAAGCAGAATGAAAATATGAAGAAACATCCCAATAAACATATTCGCGAAGCAATTGAATATGCGATTGAAAACGGCTGGGATGTTGTCGATTCAGGTAAATCAGCACATGCAAAACAAATCTTGCGTAAAGTAAAGCAATGTCATGGAGATGAACTATGAATAACTATCACTTTACTGTTGTGGTACGTGACGCACGTTCTGATCTGTCTGTGCTAGAAGATAAGTTCTTTGAAGCGGGTTGTGATGATGCATTAGTTTGCAGTTATAACGATACAATTTATCTTGAGTTTGACCGTGAAGCTGAAAATGCAGAACAAGCGATTCACTCAGCATTAGACAATATTCGCTCATTAGGATTTCATGATCTGATAGTAGAAGAGCAAGGTTATTCAACTTTGGCAGTAATGGCTGAACGTGCTGGAATGACTCGTCAAGCATTATCTTTATATGCGCAAAATAAACGTGGTGACGGAAACTTTCCACGTCCGATGTATGGACTTGCATCTAGATCTGCAATGTATTTTTGGCCAGAAGTTGCGACATGGTTATTCAATCAAGGGAAGTTACATAAAAATCATTATGAAGTTGCTCGTACTGCAATGTCTTAGCTTAATTTAAAGACCAAAGGTTCAATCTATAAATGTCTGATTCTAAAATAGAAACCCATCCACTCGAACCCTTTTTACCAGCCAATGCCAAGCTGTTAATGCTTGGGAGTTTTCCACCACCTAAAAGCCGTTGGAAAATGGATTTTTATTATCCGAATTATCAAAATGATATGTGGCGAATTTTGGGCTTATGCTTTTTTCAAGATAAAAACTACTTTTTAGATTTAGAAGCTAAAAATTTTCATCTTCATAAAATTATTGATTTTTTAAACACCACTGGCATTGCTATTTCAGATACGGCGCAGCAGGTGATTCGCTTAAAAGGCAATGCATCAGACAAATTTTTACAGATTGAAAAACCAATGGATATTGCAGCACTTTTAAGCAAGATACCTTTATGTCAAAGCATTATGACCACAGGCGATAAAGCGACTGATACACTCATGTTATCTATGCCTGAATCTGCCGAAAAACCTCAAATTGGGCAGGCGACACATTGCTATTTTGCCAAGCGTGAGCTGCATTTATATCGGATGCCTTCATCTTCACGAGCCTATCCTTTAGCTTTAGAGAAAAAGGCAGAAGCGTATTTTAACTTATTTAAAGAAATAGGCTTACTATAAGTAACTTTAAATAATTGTAGACAGTGATGGCAGAGAAAGAAAAATACGCTTCCATAATTAATGTCTATCTATTGTCATTACATCATCCATTCAATAGGGAATAATGAAACTGTTTTCATCATAAAACGCTGAAACTGTGTGGTTTCAGGATCATGATGATACGTTTGAATACTGCCATCTGCCTGATGATCTAACCAAATAATTTGACCGTTTTCGTCTAATTGCAGTTCATACGCAATTTGTGGCAAATAGCGGTCTAAAGATTGAGAAACATCGTTTTGCAATTGTTCAGACTCTAACACCAAGCCAACTTCGGTATTTAATTTTGCAGAACGAGGATCAAGGTTAAAAGAACCTACAAAGACCATGCCATCTATATCAAAGAATTTGGCATGTAAACTCGAGGCGTTTTTGCCTTTGGCAGGAATTACGTTACCCGTTGCAACTTCATACCAAGTACGCTTTTTTCGTTCAATATAAGGCTTAAATTCATATAAACGAATACCTGATTTAAGTAAATCTACGCGATACTGCTGATAAAATGCATGTACCAAAGGCACATCATTGGCTAAAAATGAATTGGTCAATACACGTATCTGTATTCCTTTTTCAGCCAGTTGAGTGAGTGTTTTAAGACCATCTTCTGTTGGGACAAAATAGGCAGAAACCAGTTCTAAATGTTGTTTGGGCTCACCCATTAACTTTAACATTTGTTTGTAAATCAGTTGCTCGCCTTGAGCTGTACCCCGAATTTTATTCGGAGAATCTGCCACAAAATGCGCACATACCCACTGTACAGGATGTTGTTCTAATTTGATGCTGACTTCTTCTTGCGCGTTAGCCACACGTTCACGAATTTTATCTTTATATTTGGCATTTAATTCATAGCGATTACGCAATTCTCTCAATTGCAACGCGTTGCCTGTGCCTAATAATTGCTTTACTGAATAGCTTAGTTCGTCATTCCAAAACTCTAAAAACACGGCATTGGTTTGGGGGACAGCACTGCCATAGAATAGAATATCCATATCAGTAAATTGAAAATTTTCACTGGCATCAAAATATTCACGGCTAATATTACGCCCACCTGTCACGGCAATCGCCCCATCGGCAATAATTAGTTTATTGTGCATACGGCGATTGATTTGTTTAAAACGAAACAAATAATCCATCACACGAAAATGCCGATATTTGTACGGATTGAAAATTTTTATTTCAAAATTAGGATGCTGAGCAAGCCGTTTTAAGGTTGGATCAAGTTGCGTACCATTTTGATCATCAATTAATAAACGAACTTTTACACCACGATCTGCTGCTTTGAGCAGTTCAGCCAACATCAACTGACCAATTAAATCATCTTCCCAAATGTAATATTGTAAATCTAAATGGTGCTGTGCTTTTTGAATCAAATATAAACGCGAGGCGATGCTACTAAAGGCATCATTTAGAGAAAGATACGCTGTTAAATTTTGGGATAAATGTGCATCAATTTCCTGACCATTCAGCCAATGATCTACATAATGCTCAACAGGGCTATCTTTGCTCGCTTGATTCATCGGTAAACTGCATCCTGTCAGTAAAATAGCGAAAAAAGCCAACATTCCAAGCCAGTAACAAGGTCTTTGGATCTTCATGATTATTCTTAAGTCATTCTGTATTTATACATGGAGATTATCCTCATGTTAATGCTTGAAACTCTGAATAGAAAGAGGGTATTGTGAGAGTCTGTTGATATTTTATAAATAGCTTGCGAGATATCTCTCTCACATCGCAAACATAGACGAATTGTCAGCAGCCCCTTATCATCTGTTAATGTATTTTTTAGGGATAATTTGCTCATGAAATCACGTGCAGCCGTCGCATTCGGCCCAGGTCAGCCGCTTGAAATTGTTGAAATTGATGTTGCACCGCCGCAGGCTGGAGAAGTCTTGGTCAAAATTACCCACACAGGGGTATGCCATACCGATGCATTTACCTTATCGGGTGAAGATCCTGAAGGTGTTTTCCCTGCAGTTCTTGGCCATGAAGGTGCAGGTATTGTGGTTGAAGTTGGTGAGGGTGTGACCAGTGTTCAACCAGGCGATCATGTGATTCCGCTTTACACAGCAGAATGTGGCGAATGTTTATTCTGTAAATCTGGTAAAACCAACCTATGCGTTTCCGTACGTGCGACACAAGGTAAAGGTTTAATGCCTGATGGCACGACACGTTTTTCTTATAATGGACAACCGATTTATCACTACATGGGCTGTTCAACCTTTAGTGAATATACGGTAGTTGCTGAAGTATCTTTAGCAAAAATTAATCCTGAAGCCAATCATGAGCAAGTTTGCTTATTAGGTTGCGGTGTTACAACTGGTTTAGGTGCAGTTAAAAATACTGCAAAAGTCCAAGAAGGCGATACCGTTGCGGTATTTGGCTTAGGTGGTATTGGTTTAGCTGTTGTGCAAGGTGCGCATAAAGCCAAAGCCAGCCGTATTATCGCCATTGATACCAACCCAGAGAAATTCAAATTGGCAGAACAATTTGGTGCAACCGAATTCTTAAATCCAAAAGATTATGACCGCCCAATTCAGGAAGTCATTGTGGAAAAAACAGGTTGGGGCGTAGATCATTCTTTTGAATGTATTGGAAATACCAATGTGATGCGTTCCGCTTTGGAATGTGCGCATCGTGGTTGGGGACAATCCATTATTATTGGTGTTGCAGGTGCAGGTCAGGAAATTTCAACTCGTCCATTCCAATTGGTGACAGGTCGTACTTGGAAAGGAACTGCGTTTGGTGGTGTAAAAGGTCGTTCGCAATTGCCAGGCATGGTTGAAGAAGCCATGAAGGGTGATATTCAACTCGAACCATTTGTAACGCACACCATGGGGCTAGACCAAATTAATGAAGCCTTTGATTTAATGCATGAGGGTAAATCTATTCGTAGTGTGATTCATTTTGATCAATGATGAGTAACGCGCTTAAATAAAGACCCAACAAAAACCAAGCTTCGGCTTGGTTTTTTTAACCCCTGGATTCGCTAAAACAGTAGCTTAATTTTAATAAATACATCCAATAAAAATTATTTTACAAAAAGGATTGCCAAACGGAACAATACAGCGTATTTTAATTTTAACAGCTCATTTTTTGATGAAAACAAGATGTTAAAGCAACCTTTAATCGCAAACGCTTACTATTACTTTTGGCAGTTTCAATGATTGCCTGAGTCGCGTTCGGGCAAAAGGTTGCCCACCAGTTGATACCTGATCGGCAACCCTGATCAGGTTTTTTTATGTCTGGTGTTTTGAATTTTATAGGTTTTTCGGAGATTTAATCATGTACAACGTTAATTATTCATACTTTAGCAACTTTTATTGGTTTTACTTTAGTCAATCTATGACTCAAACCTTGCAATCCATTAGACCCATAACGCTGAAATAAATGATCGGACTGTAAAAAAGAGAAACAGTCCAAAGGAACAGACCAATGAATGCTTTAAATACTGCTTTACAACAACAGACCAACAATACTGAAATTAGTTTAAGTTTACCGCATCAACTCAAAGCGCAACTCCCACTTTCATCTGCGCTAAAACAACAAATCGCACAACATCGACAGATTATTCAGAACATTTTAGCGGGCACAGACCCTCGCTTATTGGTCATTACAGGACCTTGTTCAATTCATGATCCGCAAGCAGCACTCGAATACGCAGAAAAATTAAAACAATTACAAAGCCAAGTTTCAGATCAAATTTTCTTGGTGATGCGCGCCTATATCGAAAAGCCACGTACTACGGTAGGCTGGAAAGGCTTTTTGTATGACCCAGACTTAGATGGCTCTGCAAACATGCAATTAGGCTTAGAAAAATCACGTGAACTGTATCTACAAATTATAGAAATGGGTTTACCAATTGCTTCTGAAATTTTAAGCCCAATGGCAACGGGATATTTTGATGATGTACTGGCTTGGGGTGCAATTGGCGCACGTACCAGTGAATCACAAATTCACCGTGAAATTTCTAGCGCCATGCCGTATAGCATTGGTTTCAAAAACGGAACTGATGGCTCAATTCAAATTGCATTAGATGCAATTCAATCGGCAAGTCATCCACATCAATTCATGGGAATGAGCCAGTCGGGTTTACCTGCTATTTTGTCATCACAAGGTAATCCACACGCGCATTTAATTTTACGTGGCGCAAATTCAGGGCCAAATTATCAATTGGCAGAAATTGAGAAAATTCAGCACAAAGCCAAAGGGCAGTTGCCTGCATTGATTATTGACTGTAGTCACGGTAACAGCCATAAAGACCCACAACAACAACCGCAAGTCTTGCGTACCATTGTGGCAGAACGTGAACAGACGCAAGTCCGTGGCATCATGTTAGAAAGTCATTTGGTGGATGGAAATCAAAAGATTTCTTGCGAGATGACTTATGGTCAATCTGTTACCGATGGCTGCTTGGGTTGGGATAAGACTGAACAACTGCTTATTGAGGTCGCTGAAAGCTTAAATCGTCAGGTTTTGGCTAAAACTGCATAAAAAATAAAACTCCAGAAACCCAAAAAACCTGAAATTTCAGGTTTTTTGGGTGGGAGAGTATTTAAAAATCAACTCTTCTTAGATTAGTTTTTAAAATAACAATTCTTTTGCTGCTATTAAAAACTAAGCCTGAATATCTGCATTAGGTTGTTTAGCCACAACAAATTTATAGAAAATTAAACTGATTAAGGTCACAACAGCACAGAGCAAATACGCTGCGGTATAGTCATAACCCGCAATAATCCAACCTAGAATTAACGCGCCTAAGGCGATACCAATATCGTAACAACAAAAATACGTAGATGTGGCATGACCAATACGATCTTTAGGGGAGCGTTGAATTGAAATGGTTTGCAGGCAAGGTTGGGCAGACCCGAACCCTACACCAATTAATGCAGCAGCCAACATAAAACCGAATACACTGTGTACCTGACTCAAGACAATTAATCCTAAAGCAAATAATATAATTGCAGGATAAATCACATAACTCGCCCCTTTACGATCATAAATTTTGCCTGTAATTGGGCGCAAAATCATCATCGAAACTGCAAATATCACGAAGAATAAACTCGCATAAGACAGCATATTGCGTGATTCTGCAAAGGTGGAAATAAATGACATAATACTGGCATACGCGAAAGAAACCATCATCGCCATGAGTGATACAGGAATTGCTTTTTTCTCTACAAAATCTTGAAGCCCTAATTTACGTTTAGGTGTTGTTTCAGTTTTTACTTTTTGGGTCGCAATTGGAATCATTAAACAGAAGGCGAAACCTACCCAAACACTGACGGATAGTAAGGTAGAAATACTGGCATAAGAAACACTTTGAATCAGACTTAAACCAATTAAAGGTCCCAATACAATCCCTAAATTTACTGACACCAAAAAATAGCCCATACCTTCACCTTTGCGACTGTCTGGAATAAAGTTATTGGCAATAGGGACGGTAACTGTGGTGACAATGCTGAACCAAATCCCATGTAAAAAACGCAGTACGAGTAGAAACAGTAAACTATCTACAAAAATGTATGCCACGCTACACAGACAAAACATGATTTCAGAAACATATAAGGTTTTCTTTACACCAAATTTTTCAATAATCAAACCGCTAAATGGGCGAATCGCGATTGCAGATAACATAAACAAAGTCATGGCTAAACCTGCCTGTGACAAGCTACCACCCAACTCATTCACAATATAAATAGGCAAAACTGTCGTTTGCGCAAAATAAAATATGAATAAGAACAAGTTATTGAATAAGCAGAGAATAAACGACTTATTCCATAAATGTTCAGCATTTATAGCAGACATAATTTAAACCTATATGGTGAGTGGAGCAGCGTGTAATGTGTACTTTGTTATACAGATGCTTTGTTATTGGAAATCATCACACCGCGAGATCATGCAAAAAATAATAAACCCATTTATGTGAAAAGTACAGCTATTCAATAAAATTAAACTTAAAATTAGATTTTAATGCAATTATTTTAATTATTTTATCAAATAAAGATAATTAGGTTTATTTTCTAAAGTTGCAATACAAAAAAAATCAGCCGAAGCTGATTTCTTTGAATTTGAGCGATTAAACGCTGCAAATTTAAGGCTTATAAGCCAGATTCATAGTCTGCACTTGATAAAAGCTGTTCTACATCTGCCATATTGTCTGGTTTGATTTTATAAATCCAGCCTTTGCCATACGGTTCATCATTCACAAAATCAGGGTCATCTTCTAAATTGCTATTCACTTCAACTACTTCGCCTGAAACAGGGGCGTGAATATCTGAAGCTGTTTTAACAGACTCAACCACACCAGCTTGTTCACCCGCAATTACTTTTTGACCAACTTCAGGTGCTTCTACATAGACCAAATCGCCTAAAGCATCTTGTGCATGGTCTGAAATACCTGTGACGATCAAATCACCTTCAATACGCACCCATTCATGTGTTCTTGCATATTTTAATTCAGCAGGGTGATTCATTTGATAACTCCTTAAATTGTATCGAATCTTTTTGCCATGTTTTATACATGCTTTTTGCCAAAAACAAAAGTTTATAAATACGGATCTTTACGCCAATTGCTCGGACTGCGTCCACTCCAGCGTTTAAAAGCACGACTAAAATTAGCCACATCGCTATAACCCAATTCATCGGCAATTTGTTCTAGCGTGTAGTCGGTACGGGAAAGCAGGGAAGTCGCATGTCGATAACGGACTTCATCGACCAAGTTTGAAAATGAAGTACCTTCTGCAGCCAGTTGACGTTTGAGTGTGCGGTCGGACATGTGTAGATAGTCGGCAACATTTTCAATGCTTAAATAATGCTGTTCTGCATGAGTTAAAATATCACGCACCCGCATAGAAATTCGGCGACGTTCACCTAAAGCTGAAAGCTCAGCTTCACATTGATTAATCGCAATTTGACTGGCAATAGGATCGGCATTAATCATTTTTAAGCCCAGATATTGCTTATCAAAACTTAAACCTAAATACGGCTGATCAAAACGGAATTGATGATAAGGAAATTTCGCAAAATATTGATCAAAACCCGCAGGTTTTGGGAAGTCAAAATCGACTTCGCCCGTAAAGTGTTCTGTACCTGTCATGGCTTTACTCATGGTGATCATGCCAATAATTAAAGCGATGGCGATTTCTGTGCGTAAAGGTTCCATGTGAATATCACACTGCAATTGCAGACTGGCTTTTTCGCCAAAAGTCGAGAAAAACAATTGTAAAAAGGGCATACGCAGTTGAATAAAACGATTGGCTAAAATCAGCGCATCACTAATTTCATGCGCAGTCATAATCGCATAGCCAATAAAGCCATGAATAGAAATGCGCATTTGCGTACCAAGATGATAACCGAGCGTCGATTCGCCTGTAAGTTTTAAAGCATGTTTAACCAACTCATTGGCAATAGGTGTAGGAATACGACATTCTGGGTCTGCCAACATTTCGCTATTGAGTTGAAATGGTGCAAATAAGGTATCTGCGTTATAACCCCAACGGGATACAACATCCAAAACCAATAAGCCATAAACCCCTGGAACACCTTGTTCCTGACGTGCTGATATTGTTTTCATGCATGTTCCATTGCATTTGCTAATTTTATTTTAATTTGCCTTAGCGACTGTCATCTATGCATATCTTAGTTTGCCAAACGGCGACATAAGAACGTAGATGACATATTGCATCTTGGCATGAAAATTAAAGAAATTCTATGGAAATTGTTAGACAAAACAGGCTTTGACTATATGCGATAAATCTGCATTTCATCAAAGCCTGAGTTACAGCAAAGTTGCTGGAGATGCTAATTTTTATCAGTCGATGGTTTTACGATTTTATCTTGTTCAATTAAAAAACCACCTGTTTGACGCTGCCAAAGTTGTGCATAAATTCCGTTCATAGCCACCAGTTCATCATGCGTACCTTGTTCTGCAATACGTCCTTGATCGAGCACAATTAAACGATCCATTTGTGCAATGGTAGATAGTCTGTGTGCAATCGCGATTACAGTTTTACCTTGCATGAGTTCATCGAGGCTCGATTGAATTGCCGCTTCAACCTCAGAGTCGAGCGCACTGGTGGCTTCATCTAAAATTAAAATAGGCGCATCTTTTAAGAAAACACGGGCAATGGCAATACGTTGACGTTGTCCACCTGAAAGTTTAACACCCCGTTCGCCCACGTAGGCTTCATAGCCTTTTTTGCCACGTAAATCGGTCAATTGTGGAATAAATTCTTCGGCTTTGGCTTTGCGTACAGCTTCAAACATTTCTGCATCAGTCGCGTCAGGACGACCATATTTAATATTTTCAGCCACAGTACGGTGTAATAGCGAAGTATCTTGAGTCACAAGTGCAATATTTTTACGCAAACTGTCTTGGGTCACATCTTCAATATTTTGCCCATCAATCATAATTGAGCCGTGTTTAAGCTCATAAAAATGTAAAAGCAATTGAATTAAGGTCGATTTACCTGCGCCTGAACGTCCCACGATACCAATTTTTTCGCCTGCACGAATATGCAGATTAAACTGATCAATCACGTTTTTACTGTTATAAGCAAAACTGACATCTTTAAACTGAATTTCGCCCTGAGCAACTTGTAATGGTTTTGCATCGGCTTTGTCTTGAATCGCAATTGGACGTCCGAGAGTTTTCATACCATCTTGAATGGTGCCGACATTTTCAAACAGGGCAGAGGTCTGCCACATCATAAACTCGGCAATACTGTTGAGTTTAAGAATCATGGCTGTAGTGGCAGCAATAATCCCCAATTCTGCACGGCCATTTAACCAGAGCCAAATTGCTGTACCTAAAACGCCCACATACAACACCACGCTTAATAAATTGATGCTGATTTCATATTGAGCGCCCAAACGCATTTGTTTATAAACCGTCAACATAAATTCTTGCATCGACGCTTTGGCATATTGGCTTTCGCGACCTGCATGCGCAAATAATTTTACGGTTTGAATATTGGTATAAGCATCGGTCACGCGTCCTGTCATCACCGCACGTGCATCGGCTTGTTCATTAGATACTTTGCTCAAACGCGGAATAAAATAAGCTGCTGCAAGAATAAATAAAGCCAACCATAATAATAACGGCAAAATGAGCATTGGAGAAATTGCGCCCAATACTAGGCTAATCGTAATAAAGTAAATGAATACATAGGCAAGCATATCGCCCAAAATGACCCAAAACTCACGTACTGCTAAGGCGGTTTGCATGACTTTGGCAGAGAGTCTTCCTGCAAAATCATTATGGAAAAAATCCAGACTTTGTTGCAACATTAAATTGTGGAAACGCCAACGCAAACGCATTGGAAAACCACTGTATAACATTTGATGCTTCACAATTGACTGCGCACTGGCAAAAAAGATATTGGCCAATAAAATACAAAACAGCAAAGTAAGGTTCTGCTGATGTTGCGCAAGGAAAGTATCTGGCTGACTTTGACTAAGCCATGTGACTAAATCGCCAATTTTTGCATATAGCAAAGCTTCAAAGCTGGCAGCGCCTGCAGTACATAAAACCAATAACAATAAATATGGACGTACACCTGAAGCTGCTTGCCAAACAAAGGCAAAAAACGTGGTTGGCAAGGGTTCGGTCAAACCTTTATTTGGATAAGGATCTATAAGTTTCTCGAACCACTTGAGCATACGATGTTACCTTGATGACTAAACCTAAATTTAAAGATAGATAAATTTAAGACAGTAAAAACAAAAAACTTAGGATAAAGTTAAGAGCATTCCTGTGAATATTTCTTAACTTATAGTGATACAGCTTGTAGGTCTAGTTTACGCCATAACACAGCAAATGTTGAAAATAGAAATATAGATGATTAATTTGCATACAAAATCACGTTATAGATTCACTTTTATACATAAAGCTGCAACGCATCAAAATTCATCTACCCATAAAAAGAGTATTGGTTCACATTTTTAATGATATTTCATCGAACCAATAGCATATAAATATTTAATTTTTATGAAAAATTTATTTAAACTCAACATTGATTGCTATAATCACGCCCATTTTTAGCACAACCGTGCTGTAAATTGGTTTTAAGTTGATATTTTTATGATGCGTAACTTTTTAGGTGCAATTGCACTATATTTTGGATTTATTTTTCCTGTTCAAGCCATGCCATTTGATCCATTGATTGGTACATGGAAAGTAATTGATGATCATACAGGGCATTATGTTGCGGAAATTGTGATTCGTAAGAACTCTAAAACTTCGGAATATAGTGCTGTAATTACTCGAAATTTATTGTCGGTAGGCACAACTCAATTAGAGGTATGTAGCAAATGCCAAGGCAACTTAAAGAATCAGCCCATAAAAGGCATGCAGGCATTAGAAGGCTTGGTAGCAAATTCAAATCCAAAACAATTTTCGCAAGGACAATGGATTAACCCGAAAGATGGTTATGTCTATAAAATTGATGCTCAATTAAATGTGGCGAATAATCAAATGAAAGTATATGGCAAAGCCAAGAGCGCGAATGCGATTAGCACGATGACTTGGAAAAAACTTTAACAGATTGTACGGCGTATTTTTGAAGCTACTTGATTGAAAGATTGAGTAGCTTTTTATCTTTTTGTGAATGATAAGATAAATTGAGACACCGAACACTCAAAATAAACCCATATATATCAATTGCTTAATATATTCATGTTATTCACCAATTAAAATGTCTATGCGATAAACCATTTAAAATGTCCTGTTTTTAACTGCAAGAGTCAAGAACAGGATTTAAATTTCTTTGTTCAATAACAACTTTCTGAGCTTTACGACTCGGCATACTTTTCTTGGCACGGGAACTTTTATTTTGTTTTTCCAACTCTTCATGTTGTTGCTGGATATGGGCCAGAACCGCACCTAATCTTTTATTCTCAACTACTTCATTCTGCTGCAGTCTAGCCAGTTTATTGAAAATACTGTAGTTGATCTTCCGTCCTTCGTGCATGATGGCCACAGTACCATCTGGATACTCTAAAAATGTTATGTATTGCCCAACAAGTTTGTGGTTCAGTGGTGTTGGCTCAAGCATATAAATACACTTGTCATACGTGATAGTCAGATTCTTCGTGACCTTACGCGGTTCCTGCCAGGTAAAAATATCCTCTAGCTCAGCATCAGATTCCGTTAAAGGTCGATGCAAGTTCTTCGAGTTTCTCGCACATTTGGCAAACTTCTGATTGAACTGCTCAATGAAGCAGGGCAGCCAAGCATTGGCCTCGGTAATTGAGCAGATGCCTTCCAAACGCATTTCCTTGATCAGGCGATCCTGCAGAGTTCTGTTGGCGCGTTCCACACGTCCTTTGGCCTGTGGTGAGTTGGCAAAGATAATATCGATGTTTAATTCGTTGAGAATCCTGCCAAATTGCGTGATCTGGCTGTCTTGCTTGGATTTCTGATTGACTCGAAATACTGAGTGTTTATCGCTATAAAAGGCCAAAGGCTTGCCGTATTGCTCAATGTAGGCTCGGGTTGAAAGCATATAATCAAAGGTCGTTTCGGCCTCACAAAAGCGCAGATGCAACAGCTTTCCAGTGGCATCATCAATATAAACCAACAAGCAGCATTTAGCGTCACGTCCTTCAAACCAGTCATGATGTGAGCCATCGATTTGGACCAATTCACCATAACAGTCTCGATTATAACGAGGCTGATACGGGCGTTTCAGACGTTTATGACGAGGAATCCATAAATTGGCTGCAATCATCCAAGAACGCAGGGTTTCTACCGAAATATCAAATCCATGAATGGTAGTCAGCTTTTCATGTGCTAAAGTGGGACCGAAACCACGAGCAGCATGTGCTAATGCAGCAGGACCTTGAGCTTTATATTTTTGCAATAAGCGTCTGATCTGACGTTCTGAGATATGTAATAACTGAGCAGCCTGGGACTGGGTTATGCGTTGATCACAGATTTCCTGCAAGACCGACAATCTTTTAAGTTCTTTATCCGACATAGATACCAACATAACAAACCGTCCGCTAAGAAAATCGCAAAAGTGCGTATTCTAAAAGCGGACATTTTTACTTTGGAGAAACCGGACATTTCTATTTTGGAGTTACAATTCAATTGCGTATAATGTACATTATGTTAAATAAGATATCTGAAGACAGCACCCTGCATTTAGCTGTGCAGATTATGACAATTCGCGTTGAATTAATCGAGTAAAAGTCTGGGTAAATTGCTGTCCTTGCTCTGCAAAAAACCAATTTACATGTCCAACAATCCAATCATAATAAGCAGCATCGGCATGTTTCAGGTTTTGGGTAATCCCGACAAAATATTCAAGCTCTGAAAATGCGAAATCCAAATGCACAATTTTTAGTAATCCGGGCAAAATGCTAAAGTCTTGTTGTGGATGTATCTCTGCAAAATACGCCTGTAAAAACGCGCTTAAACCCGCTTCGTCAATATTGATTTGTAATGTATGTTCTAAAGCTAACCAATCTATAAAGTTACGCTCAATCGTTACCGCAAGATCATAAAGCGCTGAATTTCGATCCGATAAGCCAAAATCAATCACCGCGGTAATATTGGCATCGGCACTTTGCGTAGACCAAAACAGATTAGAAGCATGCAAATCATTATGCGTCCAAATTTTAGTGACCTGCTGCAATACATGCTTAATTTTATGATGCGTCTGAGATACACGCTCTAAAAAAACGGTGTCTAAGTTTTTATCGGCAAAATAACGGCTCAATTCAGGGCTGTTTTGAATACGTTGCTGAATAGCCGTTACGATATTTTCACTTTCTAAAAGCTGCTGATTTGATACTAAATAACGCGCCGATCTGCCATGTAACTCAGGAAAATCCTGCATGGCGACATGCAGTTTCGCAAGTAAACTCCCCACTTTGGCAGCATGTTCCGTATAGAAAAAAGGCGTCCAAGATTGCTGATCGACATATAAGTCAAAACCTGCTGCTTTTTCGTAGACTTCATAAGTCCAGTCGCCCATTTCTAAAGCGGTCAGTCCGTAATTCGAGGCAATTAATGTCGCAACAGGAATGTTTTTACTGGCTAAATGTCGCAAAAAAGCATGCTCTTGCAAAATATCTTGCGCATTACGAAATGAACGATGACTGCGTTTAATGAAATACGAGCGACTTCCTATTTTATCTGTACTGGCTGCATCCTGCGTGACTTCAATCACTGCGGCTGATGAAAATGGGCGCGGACTGCACCACAGAATTTGAATACCCCCTTGCAAGCATGGGTAATACGGTTGCAGGTTGTGTAATTCTGAGACAGTCAGATGTGCCCAATCTTTATATTCCCAGTCATTCCCCATGCCATGACCTAAATCATGTGTGATTGTGGTCATTTTCGATATTCCTTAACCTGATCAGCATTGTGTAATCGTATATTCCCTGCCATCCATTTCAAATAATCATTTTTTAGATAGATGATAGCTATTTAATTAACGGTCTTGGCTTGTCGTAAACGCAAATTCACTTCATCTACAATCTGATCTAAACCTGTGTCATAAGCAGCTTCACTCACAAAAGACACCATATTTTGTGTAACTTGCGGCAAATTGTAATCTGCATACCATGACAATGAATTCACTTCTATTTCACGTTCACCCTGCAAAATCACGAATCTTTTTTGCATCCAAGCCTGCAAATTTTCACCCGTATAGGCATCATAAAAAATAATATCGGTCAGATAAAAATCTTTCATCATGTAGGAGTAAGCCACGCTATTTTCTTCTGGCTCATAATTAAAAAAAGGTGTGGTGGTCAGATGAAACTCAACCAGAAAATGACGTTTTAAACGATGATTTTGATATTCCGCTTTGACTTTAATCGGGCAACTGATTTGCGCAAAATCAATTTCATGTTCAGTATTTTGCTTAAAATATTCAGCCAAAGACCAGACCTGATGTTTAATGAAATCCTGCATTAAAAACTCAGGTTCAAGTTGTGAATTGATTAATCCCA
The DNA here is from genome assembly GCF_017498585.1 of Acinetobacter towneri. Classification (NCBI taxonomy): domain Bacteria; kingdom Pseudomonadati; phylum Pseudomonadota; class Gammaproteobacteria; order Moraxellales; family Moraxellaceae; genus Acinetobacter; species Acinetobacter towneri. The sequence goes on along the minus strand of NZ_CP071766.1, from coordinate 1,796,897 downwards.
ACAGTAAAGATTCAACTTCTTCTTTCGTTAAATAAATGTCTTCAACAATATGCATGCCAATCTCTAAATATGCTGCTGCGATAGAAAAATCCTAACGGAAAGGCTTGTGTTTGTATAGCTATGCAATCGTAGAGTGTGATCTATATCTAGCAATCAATTATCCACGTAGATTGAATCTTAATCATGTTTTCAGCTATGCTATCAACACATCAAATTTCACTTCAAACACGCCTCGTTGCGTAGGAGTAATCTCATGTCTAAGAAGTTACCTATTTACTTCTCTGACGCTGCTTGGGCGTCATTACAAAAAATCATGGGCAGCGATGGTAAACCCAGCCCTAGCCTGAATGCCCTGCTTGAACAAATTGAATTGCTGAATCAGCATGATTTTCAAGCGCTTGCTAAAAGAAAAACGCTGCATCTTCCCGTAACAATAGAATCCATTCCTGCAGGTTTTCCTTCGCCTGCTCAAGACTATATTGATAAAAATATTGATCTGAATGAATATCTTATTTCTAATGAAAATGCGACCTTTTTAAATGTGGTACGCACTACCTCTATGGTGAATGCAGGGCTTGAATACGGCGATATTGTACTGGTAGATCGCAGTAAAGAAGCCAAACACCGCAGCATTGTGGTTGCATTAATCGACCAAAAAGACCTGACTATTAAACGCTTGATGATTACAGCCAAAATGTCCAAAAGTGAATTGGCTGAACATTTTGGTGAAGACTACGACCCTGCCACTTTGCCCGAAGCTTGGCTCAAGGCAGAAAGCCCCGACTACGACAGCATTTACCTGAAAGATGGGCAAACTTTTGAAGTGTTTGCTGTGGTCACGTGGAATTTGAAAAACCTGATGGTTTAAACACCACAATAATGCATAAAAAAGCCGAATAAGTAAAATAGTCATGAAAGCTTTAGAGCAAGTTTTTGCGCTCATTGACATTAATAATTGTTATGTGAGCTGTGAGCGGTTGTTTCAACCACACCTGAATCATCGTCCTGTGGTGGTGCTTTCCAATAACGATGGCTGCGTGGTGTCACGTTCCGAAGAAGCCAAACGACTTGGCATTAAAATGGCTGTGCCCTTTTACCAAGTTCAAGAATTAATTCAACAACATGATGTTGCGGTCTTTTCAAGTAATTATGCGCTCTATGCAGAAATGTCCAGACGTTTTAATAATATTATTCAAGAATTTGTCAGTGCCAAAGATGTTGAAATTTATTCGATTGATGAAACTTTTATTGAGTTGAGTTCATATTCTCAGCGCGATTTAAACGCACTTGCACAGGAAATTAAAACAACCTTGTGGAAATGGCTGGCTCTTCCTGTTTGTGTTGGTATTGGTCAAAGTAAAACTGAAGCCAAACTAGCCAATCATCTTGCTAAGCGAAACCGCTATTTCAACGGCGTATGTAATTTACTGGATATGGATTTATGCAGCAAAGAAGCCTTGTTTCAACACATTGATGCCGCTGAAGTCTGGGGTGTGGGACGCAAAAACGCTAAAAAATTACAATCATTGGGTATCCGTTCTGTATTTGATCTAGCAACAAGCAATCCAGACCAAATGGAGCGCCAATTTTCTATTTTGATGAAAAAAACCATTCTTGAACTCACAGGTACAGCATGTATTGAACTGGAGCACAATACCGTAAGTAAGCAGCAAATCATCAGCTCACGTTCTTTTGGGCAGCGTGTAACAGATATTCATGCGCTTTCAGAAGCTTTGAGCGATTATTTACAATCTGCTGTGCAAAGGCTCAGAGCTGAAAAAAGTTTATGTGGTTGTATGATCATTTTTGCGCAATCTAACCGTTTTGATCCGCGCCAAGTTTTTTACAATCAATCGGTCACTATTGCTTTCAATGAGCCAACAGATTCTGCTTTGCTCATGAACAAAGCCATGATGAAGCATGTGACAACGCTATTTCAGGAAGGAATTGCCTTTAAAAAATGTGGTGTGATTTTAACGGGACTTGAACCCAAACAAAGCTATATTCACGACCTGCTTACAGATACTGACGCCATTGAAAAACAGGAACAATTACAGCAAGTGTTGGATACCGTGAAAAATAAATTTGGTGTGCAAAAACTCGCCATTGGAGCATGTAAATTGCAAGATCGAACTTGGGCGATGCAGCGCAGCCATTTAAGCCCGAATTATTTTAGCTGGGAAGGTTTATTGGCGCTTGGTGATTAGCAGTGATTTGATTGGGCTAAAAAAGCTCACAATATGAGACCTAATTTAATGCTTAAAAGTACTACAAAGTAGTATACAATTAAACACTACAAAGTAGTATAAAGGTGTTTGATGTATACCATCTGTGAGACTACTTTTTTTACCAATGAATATCCCTACTATTGGACTGAAGAACAATACAATGACTTTAAAATTTTCATTGCCGAGAACCCTACAGCAGGAGATGTAGAACCTGGTACTGGCGGCGTTCGTAAAATTCGATGGGGTGGAAAGAGTAAAGGTAAACAAGGTGGTGTTCGTGTAATTTATTACAACCGTTTAGCAAATGGCGAAATTTGGTTATTGACCTTATATAGTAAAGACACAATTACCCAACTTGAGAAAAAGACACTTAGACAATTAGCGGAGTTACTGAAATGAGTCGTTTATTAAGTGACAAAGAATTGGAAGCTCGAGAAGCAAAACGAGACTTAAATGTTGAATTATTAGAAGGCGTTAAACAAATGCTTGCTAATAACGCAGCAAGAAAAACTGTGATCAATGAAACAGATGTTGCTTTAGCACGAAGAAAGTCTGAACTCACTCAAGATCAATTTGCTAAAATTTTAGGTATCTCTAAACGTACATTGGAATCTTGGGAGCAAGGTGTTAGAAGACCTTCAGGAGCAGCTCAATCACTGATTAAATTGTTTATTTTAGATCCTCAATTTGTTCGTGACCATCTCGCTTAAATGAAATAGCCCTCAACAACGAGGGTTATTATTTTGCCTTTCCTATAGCAACAGCAAATCTTAGATAGCATTTGAAATGCAACACCATGTTGTTGCTATAATACCTGACTCGGACTTTTAAAGCCGAGTCTTTTTCTTGGACGGTGATTCAAATCAGAACAGCGTTCTACTTCTGCAAGATTAGTCTTTATTCAGCCCAACAAACTTGGCACGTGCTTTATGCAGTTTTTTGTAGCTGTCGATTAAACGTAAATGACGATCTAAACCTTCAAGCTGCATATTGGTTTCGGTTAGACCATAGAAACGTACTGTGCCTTCAACAGAACCCATGACTGCATCCATACGTTCATTGCCAAACATACGGCGGAAATTGACAGCATAATCGGCAATATCCATTTCATCATCTAAAATAACTTCAAGCACGACATTCATACATTGATAGAACAAGCCACGTTCTACGGTATTGGTGTTGTATTGTAAGAATGCTTCGACTAAATCTTTAGCTTCTTCAAACTGTTCTAATGCCAAATAAATCAACAATTTTAATTCGAGGATGGTGAGCTGCCCCCAAACGGTATTGTCATCAAATTCAATGCCAATTAAGGTTTTGATTTCGGTATAGTCATCTAGCTCACATTCTTCCAAACGCTCAACTAAAGCTTCAAGTTGCTCATCATCCAAACGGTGCAGATTTAAAATGTCTTCACGGTACAGCAAAGCTTTATTGGTATTATCCCAAATCAGGTCTTCTACCAAATACACTTCTGAATAATCAGGGACTAAAATTCGGCAAGCAATCGCACCTAAATGTTCATAAATCGCCATATAAGATTCTTTGCCCATTTCTTCCAAAATCGCAAATAAAGCCTCAGCTTCTTCGACATTACTGTATTGACCATTGTTGGTGAAATCCCACTCTACAAATTCATGGTCTGCCTGCGCACTAAAGAAACGCCAAGACACCACACCACTTGAATCAATAAAGTGTTCAACATAGTTATTCGGCTCAGTTACCGCATTCGTGCTAAAGGTCGGCTGTGGTAAATCATTTAAACCTTCAAAACTACGCCCTTGCAATAGTTCAGTTAAGCTGCGCTCTAAAGCGACTTTAAAGTTTGGATGTGCACCAAACGAAGCAAAAACACCGCCTGTACGCGGGTTCATTAAGGTCACACACATGACAGGGAATTGACCGCCTAAAGACGCATCTTTCACCAATACTGGGAAACCTTGTTCTTCTAAAGCCTGAATACCTGCCACAATACTTGGATATTTTGCCAAAACTTCTTGCGGTACATCAGGCAGGCTCATTTCTTCCTGAATAATTTCACGCTTCACTGCACGTTCAAAAATTTCAGATAAACACTGCACTTGAGCTTCTGCAAGCGTGTTACCTGCACTCATCCCGTTACTTAAATATAAGTTTTCAATTAAATTTGATGGGAAATATACCGTTTCACCATCGGATTGACGCACAAATGGCAATGAACAAATACCACGTTCAGTATTGCCTGAGTTGGTGTCATATAAATGTGTGCCCAGCAACTCATCTTCAGGATCATAAATTTCTAAGCAATATTCATCTAAAATTTCTTTAGGCAATTCACCATTTGGGCCAGGCTTAAACCATTTTTCATTTGGATAATGCACAAATTCGGCATTGGCAATCTCTTCACCCCAGAACTGATCGTTATAGAAGAAGTTACAGTTCAAACGTTCAATGAATTCACCCAAAGCAGATGCTAATGCACTTTCTTTGGTTGCGCCTTTACCATTGGTAAAACACATTGGCGATTGCGCATCACGAATATGTAATGACCAGACATTTGGCACGATATTACGCCATGAGGCAATCTCAATTTTCATGCCCAAACCTGCCAAAATACCCGACATATTGGCAATAGTTTCTTCAAGCGGTAAATCTTTACCAGCAATAAAAGTCGCTTGAGATGAAGTCAAGTTCGGCATCAGCAAAGCTTGTGCATCGGCATCAATGCTTTCGACTTGCTCAATCACAAACTCAGGGCCTGTTTGCACGACTTTCTTTACGGTACAACGGTCAATAGAACGTAAAATCCCCTGACGGTCTTTTTCAGAAATATCTGCAGGCAATTCCACCTGAATTTTAAAAATCTGTTTATAACGGTTTTCAGGATCGACAATATTGTTTTGAGATAAGCGGATATTATCGGTTGGAATATCACGTGATTGGCAATAAACCTTCACGAAATACGCAGCACACAATGCAGATGACGCAAGGAAATAATCAAATGGGCCTGGCGCAGAACCATCGCCTTTATAACGGATGGGCTGATCGGCAATGACGGTAAAATCGTCAAATTTAGCTTCAAGACGCAAGTTGTCTAAATAATTGACTTTAATTTCCATGCAGGCACCTATTGTATGTGCCTACTCAGACACAAAATTATAAAATATTGATTTATAAGCCGAATCAAGAGGGAGAATAAGACTTAAAAAATGAGGTTTGAAGTCATCGCAACTATTTAACAGCGACTCCAGAATATGCGGCAACATTATAAAGTGATTTGGGTGAATTGATAATGCTATAAATACAGATTTACTGAATTTAAGCAAAGTTGCTAATTAATATATACAAACATAATATATTTAAATGTATGGTATATTGTCTTTAGGTTCTAATCTGCTTGATGGTGAAACAACATGAAATATACCGAACTCACTGCTGAAATTTCGTCTAATATCAAATCCATTAAAGAACAATCTCCCGATTTACTTAAAAGCTTTAATGCCCTATCACAAGTTGCGATGAAAGACGGCGTAATTGATGCCAAAACCAAAGAGTTTATTGCGCTTGCAATTGGTGTGGCACAACGCTGTGATGGTTGTATCGGTTTTCACGTCAGAACTTTGGTCAAAATGGGCATGACTTTTGAAGAATTGAATGAAATTTTAGGTATTGCTGTTTATATGGGCGGTGGCCCATCACTCATGTATGCCGCAAACGCCGTGGCAGCATTTAAAGAGTTTTCTCCATCTACAGCCGAATAACAGCATCAAATTATTTACCGAGTCGAAACTATGTTAAATATCCATAATGAATGGGATGAACGCTACAGCCAACATGACCATATTTATGGTGAACAAGCCAATGCGTTCATTCAGGACATTACGCAAAAACTGTCTATTCACGGCAAAACTTTGGGCTTGGCCGAAGGTGAAGGTCGTAACTTGTTATATTTGGCCGCTTTGGCACAAGCCAATGGGCAAGCATTTGAAGCAGATTTGTGGGACTACTCGCAAGTTGCTTTAGATAAGGCCCAAGGCTATGCACAGCAACGTGGTTTAAGCCTAAATACACGAAAGCAAGATTTAAGTCAGGTGGATTGGCCAGCGAATCAATATGACAACGTGATTTGCGTATTTGGTCACTTTAACCCTGAAACACAGCAAAAAGTATTGAATGGCGTGCGCGAAACTTTGGTCAACGGCGGTTTATTTGTTGGTGAGCTGTATTCTACTCGTCAGCTAGAATATAAAACGGGCGGCCCACGTGCAGTAGAAATGCTGTACGATCCTATCGAGTTTTTAAGCCATTTTAAACACGATCATCTGATTCATTTCTTTGTGGGCGATGTAGAACGCTCAGAAGGCAAACTGCATCAGGGCAAATCCCACGTCATTCAATTTGCGATTCGTATTCAGAAATAAAAGACTGAATCTTTTACATCAAAAAGCTTGCTCCAATGCAATTAGAGCAAGCTTTTTTGCGCTTTAGATTTGAATATTCAGTTAGATATTTGCTCGGAAATTTTTAAAATCACTCAAACACATCTTTCATAGATTTTGGCATTCCTTGTACCGACTGTAATTCGCCCTGTTTATTTTTCCAAAGCACAACAGGTGTGGCAAAGAACTCGTATTTATCCATCAGTGCCTGATTCTGTTCTAAGGTTTTTTCTACATGTACAGGCACAGTTTTTTGCTCGATCAGCTTTTTTTGTCCGTATTGACGATGGAACTCATTAAAGGTCTGCTGTGGGTTTTTCGCCATTAATAAAGTCGCCGCCTGCCCTTTGCTTTCAGCTCGGATCACCGCCACAATAATGTGTCTTAACTGAACTTTGCCAGATTCTACCCACGGACGTGCCTGCTTCCAAAAGGTATGACAATACGGACAATTCGGGTCTGAAAACACATAGACAATTTTTTCAGCACTGGTTTGCCCATCCTGAATCCAAGTGGCGTGTTCCAGACTTTGCCACACATCTTCAAGTACCGACTTTTTCACATAACGGTCTAAGGCATCAACTGTTAAATTATTGCCTTGTGCATCAAACAAAGTGCCTACAATATAGTATTTCTGATCATTGGAAATAAACACTGTCGCAGGACTTTGTTCAATATGCCCTGCCCAACCTGTCATTTGTGCAGGTGCCTGAATTTGCTGCACAAACTTAAAACCTTCTTTTTCAATGTGCTGTTTTAAGCTGTCCTGTGCTTGCAGCATACTCACACTACTGGCAAGACTCATACCTATCGCCAGTTTCAGCATGTTATTTTTGATGTTAGATGTCATATTGATTGTCCTTAATTTTGGCTTCACGGCGGGTTTTCTTTCAAATCGTTAAGAGCGCGTTTATGGATTCGCTTGTATTTTTTTCAGATAATGCTGCAGCATCGGCTTGGTCAATTCACCCATGTGATGATCGACCAATTCTCCTTGTGCATTAAAAAACAAAGTACTTGGCAAACCGAACATATTGAAGTGTTGTCCTAAACGAGCTGCAGGGTCTAATAACACGTGTTCAAACTGAAATCGATGTTTCTGTAAATAGGCTTGAATCTCTGCTGCAAATTCGCCTTGATTGGCAAATACAAAATTGACCTCAGGGAAATCTTGCTGTGCTTGTTGCATAACAGGCATTTCACGATGACAAACTGGACACCAAGTCGCCCAGAGATTAATCACGGTGGGCTGACCTGAAAATTGAGCTAAATCTTGAGGTTGTTGCGCTAGGTTGTGCAATACTAGATTGGGATAGGCATGCTGCGTCTGCAAAGGTTGGATAAGACTCCAACCTACAACTTGTACTGTAATAAAGAGCGCAACTGCCCATGCCAGAACAACACGTTGAATAGCGCGATTTTTCCAGACAAACCACGCCACACCTGCCATAACTGCGGCAATCAGATGAAAGCCTTTGTCCTGAATTTTTAAAATATCAATCGGGTTGGCAAAGTACAGCTCATAATGCTGCAACACAAAAACTGCCCGCCCAACTAAAGCACCAATCCACAGCGCATTCCATAATGCATCCTGATAACCTGTCCAAGTCTGTGCATTCCATGTATAACGACGCTGAAAAAATTTACCCATTGCAAAGACGACAATCAGTCCTAGCAATAAAAACACCAATGGCCATGGAATCATCAACATGCCTAACTGCAAGACTGCGGATTGAATCATGGCGCAGCCTCTTGCAGTTGATGAATATTTTGAATCAATTGCGCTGCGTTATAAGCACCTGTTAGACGCAATTCACGTTGTTCCCGTTGTGGATCTGCCAAAAATAACAACGTTGGCGGCCCTAAAATCTGCCATTTTTTCAATAAGGCATCTTGTGAAGGATGCTGTTCGGTTAAGTCGAGTTTAATCCGCACCACATGCTTTAAAGCATCTTGCACATCGGTACGAGGAATCACATCACGCTCAATCGGCTGACACGCCACACACCAATCGGCATAGACATCAATCACAATCTTTTGATGAGCATGTGCGGCCAAAGCTGCATTCAACTCTTGTTCTGTGCGTACTTTGATCCATGGCTGTAATTGGTCTGCTTGTACCTGCGCATTGACACTGGCAATACTCTGATTGACATGCCAAATTCCACTACTGGCGATTACTGCCACCAAAGCCAATAACGAAAAACGCTGTGGACGATGTAACACGTGGCGCAAAATTGCAATTAAATATGCAGCGAAGGCAAATAACACCACAGCAAAAGCAACATAGTACCAAGTCACAGAAAATAGCGGACGAGCAAAATACAAAGCCATTGCCAACATGATAAAACCAAAGCTAAATTTTAGCCGTTCCATCCACAAACCTGGCTTTGGCAAATATTTCGCGCCAAACACGCTGGCAATAAGTAAAGGAATTCCCATACCTAAACCGAGCAGGAACAAATATAAACCACCCAATGCTGCTTGATCCAAATGTGAGACGTACAGCAATGCTCCCGCTAAAGGCGCACTCATACATGGCCCGACAATCAGTGCAGAAATCACCCCCATAACGCCCGCACCCAATAAAGTACCGCCTTTTTGATATTGCTGAATACGATCTAAACGCTGTAACACTGCTTGTGGTAATGACAACTGATACAGTCCAAACAGGTTTAAAGCAAAGAGCACAAACAACATAGCAAAAACTGCAATCACTACGGGATTTTGGAACCAACGCTGTACGCTATAACCAATGTGTGACGCAACAACGCCCATCAAGCCATAGACTAGCGCCATACTGACGATAAAGGTGATCGCAATTGCTGCCGCTTTATAGCCTGTATTGCGCTGCACCAAAATGCCAGAAAGAATTGGAATCAGCGGCAATGAACACGGTAAAAAAGCCAGTAATACCCCAAAACCTAAAAAGATAAACGCATTCAGTAACAACCCTTGCCCAGACAATAAATTCAGGAAAAATTGATCATTGTTCCATTGCTGATTCAGACTCGTACTACTGGCTGTTTCCGTATTGCTTGAATTGGCTGATGCAGCGAATGTATTGTCTGTCAATGCCGTATCTGTATTTTCAATCTCTAAGGAATTTGCTAAATCAACGTTTTCTACTGATTCAGGGGTAAGTTTAGGATCAGCTTGTGTTACAGCAACCGCATTTTCAGCAAGCTGTGCTTTGTTTTCTAGCGTTTGCTGTTCAAGTTTGAGTTCTTTTGTCGTTACAGTATTTGCAGTTGTCGTAACTTGTTTTTGTGTACTAGAACCATTGGCTTGATGCTTATCTGCATCATTTAAGTTAGTGTTTAAAGCAGCCTGATTATTCTGATTGAGTTGCTGAAGTAAATTACCTTTGCCCGCACTTAAATTATGCTGTGGCAATAAACCATCGGCATCGGTTTGAATCATTTTACGCTGTACGGGATAACACAAACCATCTTCAGCGCAGCCTTGCCAAGTAATTTGATATTGCTGATTAGGCTTCACCTGAATCTGTGTTGTCACTTGCCCATAATGCACACGTGTCAGCCCGAAAGTCGGATCATCTTTTTCCTGCCCTGCAGGCAATTTAAAAGCAAGCGGCTTTTGAGCCTGACTGACTTTGAATTGATCGTGATATAAATAGTAATGCGGTGCGACATCCCATTTCAGTTCAACCGTTTGTTCAGACAATGACGTCGCCTGAAACTTAAAAGCTTGATCGGACGCTAAAAATTCATTGGCAGCATTGACCCACACCGCACACAGACTCAACACAAAATAAGCAATGACGCGAATAAAAATCATGTATTTATACTAAAAATTAAAAAACTGACTGTATTATCGGTAAGTGTAGATTAAGAGAACATTAATAAAGATTTTTCTTTGTAAACTTGAGCATTGTAGGTGCCTAATCTAAATTTGTGGCGTGATCGAGATGTGTCATATATTGGGCTGACTGTGGTATAGGAGCAAATATGTTCGTCGTTTTGGTGGAAGATGATCCTTATATTGCCCAAAGTATTGTGGCAGCACTCGAATTTTTAAGTATTTCAGTCGAACACGTGAATAACGCGCGCAATGCCGATTACTTCATACGTCATAGTGCGGTAGATCTGTGCCTGCTCGATTTAGGTCTGCCTGACCAAGATGGTTTACAGTTACTCGAAAACTGGCGTAAAGATGCCATTCATATTCCAGTATTGGTATTAACCGCGCGGAATCATACTCAAGACTGCGTACAGGCGCTCAACTTAGGAGCAGATGACTACCTAACTAAACCTTTTGAATTAAATGAACTGATTGCCCGTGTATATGCATTAAGCCGCCGTCATCGTGGTTATTCATCGAACCAACTGCAAAGTGGTCAGTTACACATGAACCTCGATACACAAGAAGTCAGTTGGCATTCACAAAACATTCAGCTTTCACGCCGTGAATATAGCCTATTGGAAACCTTTTTACGGCATCCGAACCAAATCTTAAAAAATGAAGAACTGATAGATAAAGTGTATGGCTTTCAAGACAGTATCGAAAGCAATGCCTTAAATGTGCATATCTACCATTTACGGCATAAAATCCACCCCGATTTTATTCAAACGGTGCGTGGTGTCGGCTACATCTTTAAACCTGAGCTGCTGACATGAAAAACTACAGTCTGAAATGGCGTTTGGTATCGACCATCAGCTGTGCATTTATTTTGCTGTGGGTGATTGTCTTTGCATGGCTCTACCATGACTTGGAACAACGCTTACAAAATACGCTGGATGAACGACTTTCTACCTCAGCCCGTATGGTCGCCCGCCTGATTCAGCAACTGCCCCTAGAACAACTCACAGAAAGTTTGCATGCCGAATCAGAAAATGCCTTGCTACATAGTTTAATTGCTTGTGAAGTCTCTATTTTCCGTGCCGATGTTTCATTACCACAGCATGTGATTGCACGCACTCAAGGCGCACCGAAAAATTTAAAAAACCAACAAGTCGGTTTCAGCACATGGACAGAAAATGGACTGCAATGGCGTAGTTATGTACTGCGTGAAGGTGAAGTTCAGGTGGTGGTGGCTGAAAAAATTCAGTTACGGCAAAACCTACTTAAACAAATTTTACAGTCGGTACTGATTCCTTTACTGCTTACTTTGATTATTTGTATTTTGCTAATTTTGTGGATTATCCGTCTGGAGTTTTTACCGCTCGATCACATCACCCGCCACTTAATTCAGAAAAAACAATCTTTAGATGAAGCTTCTCGTTATTTAATTGAACTGAGATCACAAAAAATTCCTAAAGAAATTCAGCCTTTTGTCGATAACTTATTGATGCTGATTGAACGCCTACATAAAAGTCTGGAACACGAAAAAAACTTTAGTGCATTTGCTGCGCATGAACTGCGCACGCCGTTAACGGCTATTAAAACGCATGTGCAACTGAGCCAATTGATGTTGAATCAAACCGCATCTGCCCAAGATACAGCCAAAGTCATCGACAATTTAAAACACGCAGAACGCAGCATCCAACGTTATCAACAACTTTTGGAACAACTGTTATTGCTCAGTCAAACTGAAGCAGGTATTCAAGCGGCACATAGCCATGCAGATATGCGTAGCGTATTAGAAACAGTCTTGTCGGAACTGACTGTGGAATATCCCAATTTATCAGCGAAATTACAGATTGATTGGGCGAGTTTGGTAGCACAACACATTAATATTCCAGCGCCTGCGTTGCACATGGTACTGAAAAACTTGATTCAAAATGCTTATTTGCATGCAGAGGATGCGCCAAACATTCAAATTTATATGCAAGACCTGCAATTGATCATTGCAGACCAAGGCAAAAGCCTGAATGAAGATGATTTTACCATTCTGACTCAGCGTTTTTGGCGTAAATCTGCGCATAAACAAGGCTATGGCTTAGGTCTAACTCTAGTCAAAGTATTATTAGAGCAATATGGCTACCTACTTCAATTTCAGGCTAACCAACCGCAAGGTTTAAAAGTGATTGTCAGTTTTGATGCAGCACCTTCTGCAACAGAGAAACAACAGACGGATTAAGCTTTTCTGAGCTTTAACAGCAAATAAAGCAAGATTCAGAACAAGATCACTTAACTTTTGCCAATACCGAACATATTGCTCTACTTTACGATAACGCCATTTTTAAGGTGATTTTTGAAATAAAAGGTCAATGCGTTCTAAAATTTTATCTATGATGTAGATGCTGCGGGCTATTGAGTAGAAGAACATTGGCTAGAAAAAAATTGCTGAAACTTTCATCACCGTTTTTTTGTTCGATACCACGTCATATTTTTAAATGAGGTAGATATCCGTGCAGATCGTGCATGTGCTTGGTCTTGTGATCAATCTACAACTTAATTAAAGTGTACATAAAACCAACAGCACCCCACTCAAAATATAATACGCAGCGTAGGAGCATCTATTCCAGACTAAAATATAGATAAATATATCAATCAAAGCATTCCATTTAAGCTCATGTTTTATTTAAATAAAGTTGAATTTTTAAAATATCTTATTATCGAAATGATCTTTCTATCGAATCCATAACCACTTGAACGATGATCACAAAACGTATTAGATGATCCACTGCAGTTTGTGTGGTCATCTACTTTGAATGAACTGAAAAAATGGAATCGCCATTTTTTATAAACAGCAACGAAATATCATGCTATAAAGAAATGCGATATTGATGTTGGTTGTTTTCTGGCTTTGACATTCCGAATCAAACCAGTTCAAGTCACTCGCTTGATCAGTCGTTACAGAAAACAAATGAATAGATTTGGTCAGTTGTTTTAGAATATAAAAATCAGCAAAAAAAACTAAAAATGTAATTTTTTAACATTGCGAATTCCCTGCAAAGTTTTCATTATAGAGCCTCATTTTGGCACACGCTTTCTACGTCAAATTAAACAAATTACAAAAAAAATGTGGAATTTTATGCCATAATTAGCAAACTTTGCAGACATCTTGCAAAGTATTATTGCAATTATTTATTGGAGCAAGCGGAATGAGTTCGACCATTTTGGTTATTCATGGACCGAATCTAAATTTGCTAGGAAAGCGTGAACCCGAAGTTTATGGTTACCTCACTCTTGAGGATATAAATCAACAGCTCATTTCACAAGCGCAAAAAGCATCAATTTCTATAGATACTTTCCAAAGTAATTGGGAAGGCGCAATTGTAGACCGAATTCATCAAGCCGCGTTAGATGGCACACAATATATCATTATTAACCCTGCTGCATTAACGCATACCTCTGTTGCGGTACGTGATGCCTTGTTAGGGGTCGCTATTCCATTTCTTGAAGTCCATTTGTCGAATGTGCATGCACGTGAGGCGTTTAGACATCATTCATATTTATCAGACAAAGCCATTGGTGTGATTTGCGGTTTAGGCGCAAAAGGCTATGCCGCAGCACTCGACTTTGTTCTTGAAAAAATTCAACCTACTACACAATCTTAAACTAGGAATACTGTCCATGGATATTCGTAAAATCAAGAAACTCATCGACTTGATGATTGAATCTGACTTACAAGCGATTGAAGTTAAAGAAGGCGATCAGTTGATTGCATTAACTCGTCGCAGTCCAGTAGTAGCGGCAGCAGTTCCTGCAATGCCTGCACCTTCTGCAGAAGTACCATCTGCACCTAAATCTTCACCACGTGGTGCTGTTGAAACTTCTCCAATGGTTGGCGTGTTCTATGCAGCACCAAGCCCAGGTGAAGCACCATTTATTAAAGTGGGTCAAACTGTTTCTGCTGGTGAAACGCTTGGCATTATCGAAGCAATGAAAATCATGAACCCAATTGAAGCAACTCAAAGTGGCGTGATTGAAGAAATTCTAGTTAAAAATGGCGAAGTGATTCAATTTGGTCAACCACTCTTCCGCTACCGCGCTTAAGACCTCGGGGATTCACAATGTTGCAAAAAGTTTTAATTGCAAACCGTGGTGAGATTGCCCTGCGCATCACCCGAGCTTGCAAAACTTTAGGGATCAAAACCGTGGGTATCTATTCAGATGCCGATAAAGACCTGATGCACTTACGCTTTTGTGATGAAGCCGTGTGTATTGGTCCGGGTGCGAGCAGTGAAAGTTACCTGAATATTCCTGCAATTATTACTGCAGCAGAAATTACAGGTGCAGATGCCATTCACCCTGGTTATGGTTTCCTTGCTGAAAATGCCGAATTTGCTGAAATTGTAGAAAGTTCAGGTTTCATTTTCATTGGTCCACGCCCTGAGCATATTCGCTTAATGGGTAACAAAGTTTCTGCAATTACTGCAATGCGTAAAGCTGGCGTACCAACTGTACCGGGTTCAGCACACGCCGTTACACCACACAATGCTTTAGCTGAAGCCAAAGAAATTGGTTTCCCGCTCATTGTAAAAGCGGCTGCTGGTGGTGGTGGTCGTGGTATGCGTATTGTAGAGCGCGTAGACACCCTGCTTGAATCAGTTCAAGCGGCTCAACGTGATGCAGAAATGTGGTTTGGTGATGACACGGTCTATATGGAACGTTTCTTACAAAAGCCACGTCACGTAGAAGTACAAGTATTGGCTGATGGTAATGGTCACGCGATTCACCTTTATGACCGCGACTGTTCTTTACAACGTCGTCACCAAAAAGTTCTTGAAGAAGCGCCAGCACCTAACTTACCAGAACAAGCACGTGCCGATATTTTAGAAGCGTGTGTTAATGCATGTAAGTTAATGCAATACCGTGGTGCAGGTACTTTCGAATTCTTATTTGAAGATGACGAATACTTCTTCATTGAAATGAATACCCGTGTTCAAGTTGAGCACCCTGTAACTGAAATGGTGACAGGCATTGACATCATTGAACAACAATTGCGTATTGCTGCAGGTCTAGGTTTAGACATTGAGCAAGATCAGGTTGAAATTCGTGGTCACGCAATCGAATGTCGTATTAACGCAGAAGACCCAACCACCTTCGTACCTTCACCGGGTAAAATTGAACACTTCTATGCCCCAGGTGGTGCAGGTGTTCGTGTAGATTCACACATCTACGAAGGTTATAGCATTCCGCCGTATTACGACTCAATGATTGCTAAACTGATTGTGCATGGTAAAGATCGTGAAACCAGTATTGCGCGTATGCGTCAAGCCTTGGATGAAACCATCTTAACAGGAATTAAAACCAACATTCCTTTGCACAAAGACTTAATTCTGCAAGATAAAAACTTCTGCAAACAAGCAATGGATATTCACTATCTTGAAAAGCATTTGCTAAAGCAACTTGCAGGCAATGAAGAAGAAAAAGCATAAGCAATTTAAGGTTGCTTAAGTTTAAAATGAAGAGCTGATGATTCAACATCAGCTCTTTTTTATTGTTGAGAATAAAAGCTAAACCGTTCATCTATGCAGATCAGTGTGAAGAAAAAACCAATACTCCAAATGAAGTATTGGTTTAAAATTGACTTAAAAACTGAGATCATTTTAGATCATCGAATGATGCAAAATACTAGACAAGATTAATCTAAAAACTCAGTCATGAATGCCAATACTTCTGCGGTTTTTTCGGCATGCAACCAATGCCCTGCATGAGCGA
This sequence comes from Acinetobacter towneri, assembly GCF_017498585.1. NCBI lineage: Bacteria > Pseudomonadati > Pseudomonadota > Gammaproteobacteria > Moraxellales > Moraxellaceae > Acinetobacter > Acinetobacter towneri. The sequence goes on along the minus strand of NZ_CP071766.1, from coordinate 1,780,678 downwards.
CTGTTTCAACTTTTGCGTGAGGAAACTGTGCTTGAATAGCGGCATAATGCTCAGGTAACTCAATATAAGGTGAATTACCGCCACGAATAAACAAAGTATTGACATCACTATGCACCGTCTGCCATGACAAAATTTCGGCATAATGTTCATGTAGCGCATTTAAGTTAAATAACCATTGCCCTTTGCTAAATGACTTCATCAAAAATTGCACAACCATTTCTTCTTGAAGATGCTCACGCATAATTTCCATTGCCGCTTGGCGACTTTCAACTTGTGCATCTTGCACAGCAAACAAGGCTGTAAAAATTTGATCGTGACGATTTTCAGGATAAGCAAAAGGACAAATATCCAATAAAACCAATTGCTGTAAACGCCCAGCAGCCAGAGGAGCTAAAGTCATTGCAACTTTACCGCCCATTGAATGCCCAACCACAGAAAACTGTTCGATATTCAAGCTGTTCAACGTTTCTAAAACATCTTGTGCCATTGCTGCATAATTCATGTCATCACAATGCGCAGACTTACCATGATTGCGCACATCTAATTGAATTACGGTGCGCTGTTCTTGAAATGCACGTGCGAGCATGCCTAAATTACTCAAACTACCAAATAAACCATGAATAAAAACCAAAGGTGGCAATGTAGATTCAGGCTGATTTTGCGTGATTTGATAATTTAACAACATAAAATAGACTCTAAACTTGAATTCAAATGATTGATCTATTTAATGAGTTTTGAGTTTATAAATCAAATTTTATATGTGCTTTTTACGGTGAAACTTATAATATTGCTTAGGCTATTTGTGTGAGCCTAAGCAATAACATACAAGATGAACTTTTCTTAAAATTTTATTTAAAATAATTCAAAGGCAACTTCAAATAACGAATGCCGTTGGCCTCAGGTTGTGGGAACTTACCTGCGTCCATATTGATTTGAATTGATGGCAGAATCAATTTAGGCATCGTTAAAGTAGCATCACGCTGAGTTCTCATCTCAATAAATTCAGCTTTGCTTACCCCTGTATGAATATGAATATTCTGCTCTTTTTGAGTTTTGAGCAGTGTTTCATGTTCATATTGTTCACGTGATTCTGGTAGATAATCATGGCATAAGAACACTCGTGTTTCTTCAGGCAATGCGTATAGCGTTTGCACAGAATCGTACAACTGCCCTGCACTGCCTTTCGGGAAATCACAACGTGCCGTACCATAATCAGGCATAAACAAAGTATCACCTACAAATACAGCATCACCGATCACATAGCTTAAACAAGCAGGCGTATGCCCCGGTGTAGGGATGTTATAGGCTTGTAATTCACCAATCGTAAAAGTTTCATGATCGTCAAACAGATAATCAAATGATTGATGTGAATTGAAATACTTGATATCCAAGTTATAGATAGCACTAAATGTTTCTTGCACAATCGAAATTTTATGGCTCATGGCAATTTTACCACCCAACTGCTCTTTTAAATATTGAGAAGCTGTCAGGTGATCGGCATGCACATGCGTTTCTAAAATCCATTCAACCGTTAATTCATTTTTTTGGATGTAAGCAATGATTTCATCGGCATGAATTGTTGAAGTAGTCGCAGATGCAGGGTCATAATCCAACACGCTGTCAATAATGGCACATTGACGCGTTACAGGATCACTTACCACATAACTGAATGTATTAGTATTTTCATCAAAAAAATGCTGAATATCTGCGTGCATCTTATGCTCCTGCAACCTTACGATGAATGAGAATCCCCACCAACATTGCAACAATGAAATAGATTGCTTGATAATAACCTAAACCAATCAAGGTTAGACTTGGCGCTGGACAAATTCCTGCAACGCCCCAACCGATACCAAAAATAAAACTACCTGTGATCAGTTTAGAGTCAATTTGAGTTTGTTTAGGCAAATCAATTGGTTCATTTAAAATGGTTTTTGGTTCAGCTTGGCGCATAATTCTTTGGAATGGAATAAAGGCAACCGCAATTGCACCCATCATAACAAATGCCAGACTTGCATCCCATGTACCGAAAAGATCGAGGAAGTTTAAAACTTTTTCAGGATTCGACATACCAGAAAGAATCAATCCAGCTGAAAAAATACCACCGAAAACAAAGGCTAAGAAATTTTTCATTTAGAATGCTCCTGTGATATGGCGGATAACATAAACGGTAATAAAGCCAGCTAACATAAAGGTAGCTGTTGCTGCAATGGAGCGCTTAGATAAACGACTCATGCCACAAATACCATGTCCACTGGTACAACCAGAACCCAAACGAGTACCGAAACCAACCAACAATCCCGCCACAATCATCATCAATGGGCTTGCATTCAATTCAACTTTAGGTTGAGCCACGATGCCATAGAAAAAAGGCACAATGAAAATACCTAACACAAACCACAATGCAGGCGTTTTGAACAGCGTTTGCGGATTTAATACTTGAGCCAGTAAACCACTAATGCCTGCAATACGACCATGAACATATAAATAGCCCACGACTGCAAGACCAAGCAATCCACCACCGATTAATGCCAGCAGATAATCATGCATTTTGAACACCCAAAACAATATATGTTTTTATAATATATTATTGTAATTATTATTCAACTATTCTCTTGTAAGTTTTGTAAACTTCATCTGACTATTCGTCTATGTTTGCGATGTGAGAGAGATTTCGCAAGTTTTTGGCTGATATTAAGTCATAAGGCAGAAAATTTAGTCATTCTAAATGACTGCCTCATAACGTAATAAAGATATATCAAAATAGACAGCAACGACAAAAGTTGAGGGCATTAGACTCATTTGTGAGCAAGCGCAATAAGTTCTTTTTTATGCCGACGAATTACACGTTTAGCAGCATCTAACATAATGCGATTGGTAGTCTCATCATCACCAAAGTCAATAGGTTTAGCTGGACACATTGGACGAGCTTTTCGATCTTCGATTGTGTAGTCTTTAAGACGCTTACCCATACTGCACCTCTCAGAATTTCTTAACTTTCACTAATATAACCCCAGTTACGGATAAGCCAAAGATTTAATCACATGAATTTTAGGCTTATTCTTTTGGCAAAGTTGATACGCACATAGTGAAGAAAATACGCTTGCTAAAAAACCAGCAATCGAACGATATTTACTCGTAACTAAGTGATATTTTTCTTTCAATAATCCTATCAATGTTTCAATTCTTTTACGTTGTCGTAGATGAAATTCATCAGAAAATGGCAATAAGGTCACTCTCATATTTTTTCTTGGATAAGTAATTAAATCAATGCCTTGCTCTTTAAGTGTTTCTTTCAATGGTTGGCTAATGTAGCCTCTATCACCATAGACCGTTGCTGATAAGCCATTCACTAAATCCTCAACTTTTTTAAGATCAGCAATATGTCCGTTTGATAAATCTGAATTTACAATTTCACCCTCTTGATTCATCAGCAAGTGTAATTTGCAACCATAAAACCAGCCCATCGTACTTTTACCACGAGAAGCAATCTCATCTAAAGCATGATGACCTTTAGGGATTCTTTTATTTTTACAAACAGGTAAAGGTGTTGAATCAATCCATAAATATGAACTTTCATCTTTTTGGCTCAACGCATAAAGCAAAGCATGAATAGCAAGTTGGTGCTGATTGATGAGGGTAATCAGGTTTTTATAACAAGGCAAGTCTTTAAAGAGTTTGCTTTCAAACTGACAAAGCAAGTTAAAAAACATCTTAAAATTATGTACTTGAGATGTTTTATAGTAGATGGAGATAGCCACAATTTCTGATAAAGATAGCGTTGCTTGTCTGATACGTTGACGTTTGTTTTCTTGCTTGAGAAATTGCCAATAGATGGGTTCAAATTTTTTGAAAAAATCATCAACAATACAAAAAATTTCTGTAAAATCGTACATGGTAGTTAGAGCCTTTGGGTTGTGTCGTAACTTTCTAAATGGCTCTAACTACCTTTTTTTCAAGGGCTTTTCTTATCCGTAATTCGGGTTAATATAACATAAAATTTAGTTTGTTAAAAAATCATCAATACGAGTTTTTAATTACCCTATTTATTGCTTAAAGATAACTTTTTTTGTTATTAAATGGTCGCTTGGAACAAGAATCACTGAGATGAAACGAATAGGAATAGTTGCTACATTCATACAAGAACAAGCATCTGTATGCTTTGGACTCAAAACAATATAAAGTTCAACATATCATGCATCTACAATATCTACAAAATTAGCATTTAAAACTTTTGCCAAATCGCTTGGTGTTAAACCAATATCTAATCCCCGCTTCCCTCCACTCACATACATAGTTGCAAGCTGTTGAGCGGATGCATCAATCACTGTTTTCAGTTGTTTCTTCTGCCCAATTGGACTAATGCCCCCAACCAAATAACCTGTCAAACGCTCAGCATCTTTAGGATCAGCCATGTGTACTTTTTTACACTGAAAAGCAGCCGCAACTTTTTTAAGATTTAATTGGTAATGGACAGGTAAAATCGCCACAAAATAATGCTTATCATCACTGACCAATAAAGTTTTAAATACTTCTGTGACATCTAAGCCTAACTTCTCCGCAGCTTCTAAACCAAAACTTTTAGCATTATGATCATGTTCATATTCATGCATAGAAAATTGAATTTTCTTGGCTTTTAAAAGTTTAGCTGCTGGAGTCATTGAAAAAATACTGTAAAAAACGATGCTCAAATTATACGCTTGATTGAGATTAAAAGTGAATTCGCTTAGGCCATTTTTAAATATAAAAGTAACTATCGAAAAAATAGCCTAAAATCATTAACTTGGTTTACGTGAATTTTCAACCAACACGTTAGCTAAGCGCTGTGCATGCGCAATCACGCGATCCAACCAACGTTGTGCCGCCAACAACTCTAAACCTGTCGCAGCATTGAGCTGATTCACGGCAATATATTGCAGCACTTTTTCACGGTTTTCGGCACGTTGATCTTCTGTCCATTTTTTCAAATTAGATAATTCGGTATTTAGACTTAGTACATGTTTATGCACATCAAAATCATCCATTTCTTTTAGATGTTCATCAAGAATTTGTACAAAATCTAAGCCAACTTGATAAATTGCAGGTTGGGTGCGTATTTCTTTTGCTAAAGTAATATTTTCCAAATCACTTCGTAAAACACGTAAATACACCATCAAACGAAGCATCGCCATTAAACGCTGTTGATCGGCTTCATTTTCTGAAATCGACATTTCTTCCAAATAGCGTTGGACTTGAATGAGTACTTCATCTAGCTGTAATAAACGTACTTTTGAAGGTAATCTTCCCTCTTGGATAGCCAGTTTTAGCATCACTAAAACGTCATACAAACTATGGTAAATCACCTTTGATGCAGCATGAATAGCCAAGGCGGGCACAGATAAACTCGCTTGATCGAGATAACATAAAACCGATTGAGTTTTATCTGGGATAATTTTCATAATCAGTTTTTCGAACTGACGGATAAAAGGCAAAATAATCAAAGTACCAGAAATACTGAATGCTGTATGAAATGCAGCAACAATCACCACATTGTCCCATGTTGCCATAAGACGTTGATTTTGTGTTAGCTCAAGAAATAACGGTTTTAAAATAATAAAAGCAAAAATGGCTGAAATGATGTTAAAAATCACATGAACCGCTGCAGTACGTTTGGCATTTGCAGTTGAACCAATTGCAGCAATAATGGCTGTCGCCACCGTACCAATATTCTGTCCAATCACCAAACCTAAAGCCTGTTGCAAATCAATCGCACCACTGGCCAATGCTGCTAAGGTCGCGGTAATTGCAGCACTTGAAGATTGCAACAGAATGGTCATGATAATACCGACCAAAACCAAACTGAGTTGCGCAATCAAAGATCTACTTGAAAATACTGATAAATCGACACGTTCAGCAAAACCTGACATGGCAACTTGCAACATATCAATGCCAAGGAAAATCAGACTAAAACCTGCCAATGTCATTCCAAATAATGCAACTCGCCCCTGACTAAATAATTTGAGCATTGCACCCAAACCCAGCAAAGGTAATGCAAAACTGGTGATGGAAAATTTAACACCTAAAAATGCCACCATCCAACCCGTACTGGTTGTGCCAATATTCGCACCAATAATGACACCAATTGCCTGAGCAAAAGTAAGAATCCCCGCACTAACAAAACCAATCGTGGCTAAAGTTGTTGCCATAGAAGACTGTACAATTAAAGTTAAACCGATGCCTGAAAGCACAGCTTTAATGGGTGAACCTGTGAACTTAGACAACCAAATACGCAAGGTTTCCCCTGCCATATCTTTTAAGCTGTCCGTCATCATGGTCATACCAATCAAAAATAGGCCAATACCACCACATAATTGTACAAAGACTTCTAACACACTTACTCCCTGTGCAATAAGCAATTTTCAAAGTGCTAAAAAGCCGATATTGTACGTACTTTTATCTTAAAATTGCAGTTTATTTGTTCTATTCCAATAGTTTATATTAAATAAAAAACTTGTCATCAATTTGACATATTATTAAAACCTAAGGATAGATCAGACTCCATTGGTTTATCCAATCATTCGATAAAACAAAACGAAACCTCTGTATTATGCTGACACGATACAATTCAAATCTGTGAATGGCTTGACTAGGTCAATCGCTCACCTCAAAATCAGTATATATACTCACATACGCCAAAATGACAGATATAGTTTTAATATGATTTTTAATACTTTTAGAAAATATCCATCTATAAAAATATTCAGTATTGGTTGTACTGTTTTAACGCTAGCAGCTTGCTCTCCACTAGGAGGTGGTTCTCTTGCAAAACGCTCAGCTAAACTTTCTACAGGGATCCAAAAGGCTTATGCTGTGCATCCTGATACAGCAAATCGTGTAGCACCAATCATTGTACAAAGTGCAGAACAACATAATGTTGATCCTCTGCTTGTCGCTGCAGTTATTAGACAAGAATCGAATTATCGTGCCTATGCTGTTTCACCTTCAGGTGCAGTTGGGTTCACACAAATTATTCCACGTTATTGGCAGCAGACTTGTCCTGGCGATTTATTCCATGAACATACCAATATCAACTGTGGTACATTTATTTTAAATCATTATAAAAATCAGTCGGGTAAATGGCCTAAAGCTTTGGCCTATTACAATGTGGGACCTACTGGCTACAATAGTAATCGAAAAAAGAAAAAGCAAGGTAAACGCTACGCGAAACAAGTCAAACAGCACCAAAAAAACTTAAAAGATGCACTTTAATTTTGACTTACTAGCTTAATAAAGTAGCCAATACCCGTTGAATTAAAGCCATCCTCAGATGGTTTTATTTTCCTTTCTTTTTCTACTTTTCTTCTTAATATTTTCTTTCTCCCATAAAAAACACCCTCAACGTGAGTTGAGGGTGTTCGAATAATGAGCTGGCGATGACTTACTCTCACATGGGTAACCCCACACTACCATCAGCGCGAAGAGGTTTCACTTCTGAGTTCGGGAAGGGATCAGGTGGTTCACTCTTGCTATGGTCGCCAGCACAACTGTTTATGGACTTGTTCGGGTCTTAGTTACTCTGCTTTTGCATGTAATGCCTTACTTTGTTCCAAATGAGTTATTAACAGGTTGGCTATTGGGTCTGAATTTTATTGTTTAGCGTTAACTAAATCAAGATCAGTCTGAATTGACTGATTGGATTTGAATCGATTGAGCATACAACCCCAACTGTTTGGGTGTTGTATAGTCAAGCCTCACGAGCAATTAGTATTGGTCAGCTTCACATATCGCTATGCTTCCACATCCAACCTATCAACGTCGTAGTCTTCAACGGCTCTTTAGGAGGCATAAAGCCTCGGGGAAATCTTATCTTGAGGTAGGCTTCCCGCTTAGATGCTTTCAGCGGTTATCCCTTCCGAACATAGCTACCCGGCGATGCGACTGGCGTCACAACCGGTACACCAGAGGTTCGTCCACTCTGGTCCTCTCGTACTAGGAGCAGATCCTCTCAAATTTCCAGCGCCCACGGTAGATAGGGACCGAACTGTCTCACGACGTTCTAAACCCAGCTCGCGTACCTCTTTAAATGGCGAACAGCCATACCCTTGGGACCTGCTTCAGCCCCAGGATGAGATGAGCCGACATCGAGGTGCCAAACACCGCCGTCGATATGAACTCTTGGGCGGTATCAGCCTGTTATCCCCAGAGTACCTTTTATCCGTTGAGCGATGGCCCTTCCATACAGAACCACCGGATCACTAAGACCTACTTTCGTACCTGCTCGACTTGTGGGTCTCGCAGTTAAGCGCGCTTTTGCCTTTATACTCTACGCGTGATTTCCGACCACGCTGAGCGCACCTTCGTACTCCTCCGTTACTCTTTAGGAGGAGACCGCCCCAGTCAAACTACCCACGGACATGGTCCTCGTCCCGGATAACGGGACAGAGTTAGAACCTCAACATTACCAGGGTGGTATTTCAAGGACGGCTCCACTCGGACTAGCGTCCAAGTTTCAAAGCCTCCCACCTATCCTACACAAGTAAGGTCAAAGTTCAATGTCAAGCTGCAGTAAAGGTTCACGGGGTCTTTCCGTCTAGCCGCGGGTACACCGCATCTTCACGGCGAATTCGATTTCACTGAGCCTCTGCTGGAGACAGCGCCGCCATCATTATGCCATTCGTGCAGGTCGGAACTTACCCGACAAGGAATTTCGCTACCTTAGGACCGTTATAGTTACGGCCGCCGTTTACTGGGGCTTCGATCAAGAGCTTCGCTTACGCTAACCCCATCAATTAACCTTCCAGCACCGGGCAGGCATCACACCCTATACGTCCACTTTCGTGTTTGCAGAGTGCTATGTTTTTAATAAACAGTTGCAGCGGCCTGGTTTCTGAGGCTGTCGACAGCTCAAGGAGCGAGTCCTATCACCATCAACAGCGTACCTTCTCCCGAAGTTACGGTACCATTTTGCCTAGTTCCTTCAGCAGAGTTCTCTCAAGCGCTTTGGTCTACTCGACCTGACCACCTGTGTCGGTTTCGGGTACGATTCCAGTGTAACTGAAGCTTAGAGACTTTTCCTGGAAGCAGGGTATCAGCCACTTCACTGTACAAGTACAGCTTGCTATCAGATCTCAGCATAGAGCACCCCGGATTTGCCTAAGATGCATGCCTACTTCCTTTCACCTGGACAACCAACGCCAGGCTGACTTAACCTTCTCCGTCCTCTCATCGCATTACACTGAAGTATTGGAATATTAACCAATTTCCCATCGACTACGCCTCTCGGCCTCGCCTTAGGGGTCGACTCACCCAGCCCCGATTAACGTTGGACTGGAACCCTTGGTCTTTCAGCGAACGGGTTTTTCACCCGTTTTGTCGTTACTCACGTCAGCATTCGCACTTCTGATACCTCCAGCAGACTTCTCAATCCACCTTCTTCGGCTTACAGAACGCTCCCCTACCACGTATACAATGTATACATCCGCAGCTTCGGCACATAGTTTTAGCCCCGTTACATCTTCCGCGCAGGCCGACTCGACTAGTGAGCTATTACGCTTTCTTTAAAGGGTGGCTGCTTCTAAGCCAACCTCCTAGCTGTCTATGCCTTCCCACATCGTTTCCCACTTAACTATGATTTTGGGGCCTTAGCTGGCGGTCTGGATTGTTTTCCTCTTGACTACGGACGTTAGCACCCGCAGTCTGTCTCCCGGATAGTACTCATTGGTATTCGGAGTTTGCATCGGTTTGGTAAGTCGGGATGACCCCCTAGCCGAAACAGTGCTCTACCCCCAATGGTATTCGTCCGAGGCGCTACCTAAATAGCTTTCGGGGAGAACCAGCTATCACCGAGTTTGATTAGCCTTTCACCCCTATCCACAAGTCATCCCCTGGCTTTTCAACGACAGTGGGTTCGGTCCTCCAGTTAGTGTTACCCAACCTTCAACCTGCTCATGGATAGATCACCCAGTTTCGGGTCTATACCCAGCAACTATACGCCCTATTAAGACTCGATTTCTCTACGGCTCCCCTATTCGGTTAACCTCGCTACTGAATATAAGTCGCTGACCCATTATACAAAAGGTACGCAGTCACCAAACAAGTTGGCTCCCACTGCTTGTATGCATGCGGTTTCAGGATCTATTTCACTCCCCTCACAGGGGTTCTTTTCGCCTTTCCCTCACGGTACTGGTTCACTATCGGTCAGTCAGGAGTATTTAGCCTTGGAGGATGGTCCCCCCATATTCAGACAAGGTTTCACGTGCCTCGCCCTACTCGTCATCATTATGTGTGCCCTTTCGTGTACAGGACTATCACCCACTATGGTTGCACTTCCCAGAGCATTCCACTAAAACACACATAACTTAATGGGCTTTTCCCCTTTCGCTCGCCGCTACTGAGGGAATCTCAATTGATTTCTTTTCCTACGGGTACTGAGATGTTTCACTTCCCCGCGTTCGCTTCGTATGACTATGTATTCATCATACGATACCTACCTTAAGGTAGGTGGGTTTCCCCATTCAGAAATCTCCGGATCAAAGGATATTTGCCGCCTCCCCGGAGCTTTTCGCAGGCTATCACGTCTTTCATCGCCTCTGACTGCCAAGGCATCCACCACATGCACTTAATTACTTGACTATACAACCCCAAACAGTCGTTAACACTTACAAGTGAGTGTAACAACAGGCTTGCGCCCACAGTTTGTTGCTTTGTGCACTTAAGCACTGTACAGCTTCAATCTAAATTCATATACCAAAACGCTTGATTCAGTTAATTTGCTAGTTCTCATTTCAATTCGTAATTAAAACGTAACACCGAAGTATTACTGTCAATCTTGAATTAAATGAGTTGAACAATTTATTTCAGACTCAATTTTTGCCAATCTGTTAATGAATTAATGCGTCTTCGTCAGATCGCACTAAATACTGTGATATTTAAATCACAGAACTTAATAAACCATCAAATCTAATCATTCGATCTTTTATTAAGTTCTGCAATCTTTAGCTTAAAGCTCCAGTATATGTGTGCCTGCGCACAGCATAGCTGTTTGCTTAAATTTTAAGGAAAAGCAGTGCTTTTCTGATCTTAAAATTTGGTGGAGACTAGGAGAGTCGAACTCCTGACCTCCTGCGTGCAAAGCAGGCGCTCTACCAACTAAGCTAAGTCCCCAGCTTATCATCTGTGATTCGATGTATCGGATTATAGCCTGCGCACTCACTCACGTTCGTTTGCCTTGCGCTTCGCCTTAAAGCAGTGCTTTAAGTCTTGCTCATGGTGGGTCTGACAAGACTTGAACTTGTGACCCCACGCTTATCAAGCGTGTGCTCTAACCAACTGAGCTACAGACCCTCAGATACATCAATGAAGAACAACTTGTTGTGGATTCTTACCAATCGTCAATCTTTCGTTAAGGAGGTGATCCAGCCGCAGGTTCCCCTACGGCTACCTTGTTACGACTTCACCCCAGTCATCGGCCACACCGTGGTAAGCGTCCTCCTTGCGGTTAGACTACCTACTTCTGGTGCAACAAACTCCCATGGTGTGACGGGCGGTGTGTACAAGGCCCGGGAACGTATTCACCGCGGCATTCTGATCCGCGATTACTAGCGATTCCGACTTCACGCAGTCGAGTTGCAGACTGCGATCCGGACTACGATCGGCTTTTTGAGATTAGCATCACATCGCTGTGTAGCAACCCTTTGTACCGACCATTGTAGCACGTGTGTAGCCCTGGCCGTAAGGGCCATGATGACTTGACGTCGTCCCCGCCTTCCTCCAGTTTGTCACTGGCAGTATCCTTAAAGTTCCCATCCGAAATGCTGGCAAGTAAGGAAAAGGGTTGCGCTCGTTGCGGGACTTAACCCAACATCTCACGACACGAGCTGACGACAGCCATGCAGCACCTGTATGTAGATTCCCGAAGGCACCTTTCCATCTCTGGAAAGTCTCTACTATGTCAAGGCCAGGTAAGGTTCTTCGCGTTGCATCGAATTAAACCACATGCTCCACCGCTTGTGCGGGCCCCCGTCAATTCATTTGAGTTTTAGTCTTGCGACCGTACTCCCCAGGCGGTCTACTTATCGCGTTAGCTGCGCCACTAAAGGATCAAATCCCCCAACGGCTAGTAGACATCGTTTACGGCATGGACTACCAGGGTATCTAATCCTGTTTGCTCCCCATGCTTTCGCACCTCAGTGTCAGTATTAGGCCAGATGGCTGCCTTCGCCATCGGTATTCCTCCAGATCTCTACGCATTTCACCGCTACACCTGGAATTCTACCATCCTCTCCCATACTCTAGCTAACCAGTATCGAATGCAATTCCCAAGTTAAGCTCGGGGATTTCACATTTGACTTAATTAACCACCTACGCGCGCTTTACGCCCAGTAAATCCGATTAACGCTCGCACCCTCTGTATTACCGCGGCTGCTGGCACAGAGTTAGCCGGTGCTTATTCTGTGGGTAACGTCCACTTAGCCCAGGTATTAACCAGGTAAGCCTCCTCCCCACTTAAAGTGCTTTACAACCAAAAGGCCTTCTTCACACACGCGGCATGGCTGGATCAGGGTTCCCCCCATTGTCCAATATTCCCCACTGCTGCCTCCGTAGGAGTCTGGGCCGTGTCTCAGTCCCAGTGTGGCGGATCATCCTCTCAGACCCGCTACAGATCGTCGCCTTGGTAGGCCTTTACCCCACCAACTAGCTAATCCGACTTAGGCTCATCTATTAGCGCAAGGTCATAAAGAGCCCCTGCTTTCTCCCGTAGGACGTATGCGGTATTAGCATCCCTTTCGGAATGTTGTCCCCCACTAATAGGCAGATTCCTAAGCTTTACTCACCCGTCCGCCGCTAGCTCAGTTACCGAAGCAACCTCGCCCGCTCGACTTGCATGTGTTAAGCCTGCCGCCAGCGTTCAATCTGAGCCATGATCAAACTCTTCAGTTAAAATCATTTTGAAGTTTTAATCTAAACTTCCAAATCTGGCTCATCAATTTTCTGACTTAAATTTCGCTCAAATAAACTTCGAGTAATTTAAACCAATCAATCAATGAAATATTTTCGATCAATCAATCAGTAAAAATCCACACAAGTTGTTCTTCATAATCTCTTAATGATTTCCTGCTATTTCGTCAATAACAGCACCAATTCAATCAACACTGCGTTGGTGTGTTGCGTATTCTATACAGTTTTTGAATAGACGCAATATATTTTTTAGTTTTTTTTAAAAAAAAGCACCATCCGCCCAAATTTTAGACGCATTTCATATTTTTATCACACTTTTCTTATAATTTGTCTTTTTTTCGCACGTTACTGGATTGGTTTTTAAATAAATCCTTTTAAGGCGATAACAAAAAACAACCAGCTCAATGGAGCTGGTTGCAAATCAACATTAAAATCAACATTAATTGGCTTGTTCTGCAAGCCATGACATGAATTTTTGTCGCTCTGCTTTAGTGGCTTGTTGCCACAATTGAATCAATTGTTGCTCTTTGCCCTGTGTTTGTTTTGCTGTAGGCAATGTTACTGAGGTGGTTTTCTCAGATGGCAACACTGCTGCCGCGGTATAAACTGCTGCTGGCTGATTGACCGCAGCACTATTTTGAGTGGTATCTACAGTTTTATTAAGCCAACTACCACCTAACCACCCAGTTGAGTTTGCTTTAGCACCTGTTTGTTGTACCAGCAACTGATTCTTTTGATTATATAAACCAACGCTTGGTTGATCTTTGAATTCTTTTGCAGCATCGAAGTCTTTAGGTGGATTTACCAAAGCGAGTCGATAGTTTTCGCCATCTTGAAGAATTGGGGTTTTGAGTGTAATGACGCCTGATTTTAAAATATCGTGCGCACCATTATGATGTTCAAAATATTGTTGATAACGCAAGTTAATGACATTTTCACCCGCATTGACTTTCACTTGCTGTGCAGAACTGAATAAACCTGAACGAATTTGTTGATCATTTACAGCGAGCAACTTAATTTCTTCAGGTACTGCAATAGTTACTGCTGAAAATGCTGAACTACAAGCCATCAATGCAATACTTGCTATGCCTAATTTAAATGCCATATTTCACTCTATATCATTTATTAAAGTTTGATTGCACTATGCAATGTATAAATGACAGTTTTATGACAATTCATGGGTTTAGGCATTTGCACATGAATAAGTAAGTTGTAAGGCACATCACTACCCCCAGAAACAAAAAAGTAGGATGAATCATCATCCTACTTTTTTGTCTGTGCAGTATGTGTTGCTAGAGCTTAGTTAAAGCTTTTGAAACGTGCTGCATCATCCATAAATGTTTTTTCACCAGCAGGTGCTTCAATTGAACCAAACACCAATTGTGCACGTAGTTTCCAGTTTGCAGGAATGTCGTAAGTTTGAGCAACTTCTGCATCAATAATTGGGTTGTAGTGCTGTAATGATGCACCCACATTGATTTCAGATAAAGCTGTCCACGCTGCGAATTGTGCAATCCCTGTCGAATGTTCTGACCATACTGGGAAGTTGTCTGCATATAGCGGGAATTGCTCTTGTAGACCTTTTACAACATCTTGATCTTCAAAAAATAAAGCTGTACCAAAACCTGCAATAAAGCTATTAATTTTTGCTTCAGTGTTTGCAAATGCTTCTGCAGGAACCATTTTATGTAAAGTTTCTAAAACGATGTTCCAAAATTGTGTATGCGATGCACCGTATAAAGTCACAACACGTGAAGTTTGCGAGTTAAATGCAGATGGGCTTAAACGAACTGCTTGTTTGATTGTACTTTCAATAGTTGCCTGATCTACAGAAACATTTTTACCAAGTGCATAGATTGAACGGCGTTTTTCTAATTGATTTAAAAATGACATTTTTAATTCCTCTGCAGAATTTTGTATAAATTAATTGATACAGCGATATTAAGCTTTTTATTCAGCATAAACATTACAAAAAATACGACAGTGTGTTTTATGTATAGAACGATTATAGTTATATAAAGTGACAAATGTATGTGACTGCATTTAGGGTCTGTTGACATTTCATAAATGGCTTGCGCTGTAGGCTAAAACTGAGCAGATCAGGCATGAAACGCAGGGAATAGCGAGACTATTGCCAAGTTTCATAACGCAATCTGAGAAAGTTTTAGCCACAGCCTGAGCAAAAACAAGCACTGCTTTGTTTGCAGCGCAAGGCGCAGCGAAGGACGAGCATATTTTTTGCTGCTATTGCGTTATGAGTCAGTCATTTAGAATGACTAAATTTCCTGCCTCATGCCTTATATCAGCTAAAAAATATGCGTAGTCGCAAACATAGACGAATTGTCAACAGACCCTATTACCTTTTATTCTATAGATATAGTCTATTGCAATATAAATATGCTGCGGTTCGCTCTTTGTAGCACATAATAATAAGCTGATTTGACCAATCTTCATCAAATGCTGTTATTTAAGCATAGACTTTAAATTGATTTTGATAGTGTGCATGACTCCGTTCGGTTACTTCTTCTTCAATTGATCCAAAAACGAGTTGTGAACGTAACAACCATGTATCTGGAATATCAAAATGCTCTGCCACAGCACGGTCTATGTTTGGATTATAATGCTGTAAAGATGCACCCACGCCTGAATCTGCCAATGCTGTCCACACTGCAAATTGCGCCATGCCTGAAGTTTGCTCCGACCAAATTGGAAATTCTGCAGCATTAAATGGAATTTTCTTTTGCAATTGACGAATCACTTGTTGATCTTCATAGAACAATACCGTGCCAAAAGCTGCTGCACATTGTTCGATTTTCATTTTAGTACCTGCAAAAACCTGCTCTGGTACAAACTGACGTTGTACTTCCTGTACTAAATTCCAAAATTTTTTATGTGATTCAGAAAATAAAATAACCACGCGCGTACTTTGTGAATGATGTGCCGATGGACAGCTACGCACAGCTTCCTGAATCAGCTCGGTCATATAAGTTTGGCTAAAATGAACGCGTTTTCCTAAAGCATAAATACTACGGCGCTTTTTTAATTGATCGATGAAAGTCAGTTCATTTGCGTCATAGTTCGGCTTTTTCTTAAGCTTAAAGTCTTTCGTGATATCTGCTGTAAGCACATGACCAATTTTATTTAACAGTGTCATTTTGACTTCCCCAAAAAATCAATCAAAATCAATCTAATATTTTTTCTTATTCTATATAGACGAAAGTGCTTTTATTCACATTCGTATTTTTAGCTGCTGCTTTTTACAACACTCAAACCCGCTAAAAACAACAAACTCCGCATTTTGCGAAGTTTGTGTGAAACTTACAGCATTTTACATTTTAGCTTTAAAACTTAATTCAAAACTTATTTTTCAGTTTCAAACAGTGCTGCAACAAATGCTTTGGCTGAGAATGGACGTAAATCATCAATTTTTTCACCCACACCAATAAAGCGAATTGGCACATGGCTACGGCTTGCAATGTTAAATAACACGCCGCCTTTTGCAGTGCCGTCCAGTTTAGTGATGGTGATGCCTGTTAAGCCAACAGCCTCATCAAACATTTCAACTTGGTTAATGGCATTTTGACCCGTGCCTGCATCCACAACCAACATCACTTCATGCGGTGCAGTCGCATCAATTTTTTGCATCACACGCTTAACTTTAGTCAATTCTTGCATCAGGTTGCTTTTGTTATGCAAACGTCCAGCAGTATCTGCAATTAACACATCAATGCCTTTGGCACGCGCACTTTCAAACGCATCGAAAATAACAGAAGCACTGTCTGCACCGTGACCTTGTGCAACAACGGCAACATCGTTACGCTCACCCCAAATCTGCAATTGTTCTGTCGCTGCAGCACGGAAAGTATCCCCTGCGGCCAACATGACTTTTTTACCTTCGCCTTGTAAGCGTTTCGCTAACTTGCCAATGGTTGTGGTTTTACCTACACCATTCACACCCACGACTAAAATCACATAAGGGGTTTTATTGGCATCAATATGTAAAGGTTTTACCCGTGGCGCAAGCAAAGCCACTAATTCTTCTTGCAAAGCCTTATATAAAGAATGTGAATAAATTAAGTCGCCACGCGCAGTACGCTCGGTCAAATTGGCAATAATGGTTTTCGTTGCATCTACACCAATATCTGCAACCAACAGTTGTTCTTCGACTTCTTCTAATAATTCATCATCAATTTCTTTACCGCCAATCAGAATATTCACCATGCCATCGGCAAAGTTTTTACGGGTTTTGGTTAACCCTTCTTTCATGCGACTAAAGAAACCACCTTTCGCAGGCGCATCCGTGTCTGATGATGTTTCTGCAGCATGTTCAGAGGTTTCTGCTTGTTGTAGAGGTGTTGTTTCAACAATCGGAATATTTACCGCTGGTAAATTCGGTAATGTGACATCATCATCTCCGATATCAGCATCAATCAAAAATTTATTTTGCCCATTAGATTGCTGTTGCATGCCGAATCCTTGAAAAGCATTGCGTTAAAAAATCGGATTCTAACATAAACCAATTGCTTTTACCTCGTATTCCAATCACATAGCTGCATACAAAAAATACCTAAAGCAATCCTTGCCTTTCCGCTTTAATTTTTGAAAGATAAGCCGATAACGATTGATCTCCACTTGCTTATGTTCCAATTTTCGATGAAGTCTGTTTGTGCGTTGGTTTTAGGTTTAACAGCTTCAATTTGCCATGCAGAAGTTTTAACTGCGAATAACACTTTTGAAACCACACTCAACAATGGTTTAAAAGTCATTATTCGTGAAGACCATCGTTCTCCTATGGTGATGACACAAATTTGGTACAAAGTAGGCAGTAGCGATGAGTCGGGAAATACACTGGGTATTTCACACGTACTTGAACACATGATGTTTAAAGGTACAGCCAAAGTACCGAATGATGAATTTACCCGTTTAAGTCGTATTTATGGTGGCAATGTCAATGCAGCGACCTTTATCAATTACACCAATTATTATCAGCTCTATCCCAAAACTTATTTCCCACTGGCTTTAGAGTTGGAAGCCGACAGAATGAGTAATTTGTTGCTTCGCCAACAAGATTTTGAGCCTGAAATTAAGGTGGTGATGGAAGAACGGCGGCAACGTACAGATGATAATCCGCGAGCTTTGGCTTTTGAACGCTTTAAATGGATTGCCTACCCAACCAGCCATTATCGCCAACCCATTATTGGTCACATGAAAAACTTGCAAAGCATTCAGCTGCAAGAAGTACAGGCGTGGTACAAAAAATGGTATCGCCCCAATAATGCTATTTTAGTGATTGTGGGCGATGTAGATCATCAAGCCGCATTGTTGCAAGTCCAAAAGTATTTTGGAGATATTCCGAAAGCACCTACGCCACCGCGTAATGATGTGTTGGAGTTTGAACAATTAGGTTATCGGCACATGGAATTATCTGCGGCTATACAAGTTCCTAATTTATATATGGCTTGGAATGTCGGCTCATTAGCAACAGCGAAAAGTCCTCAAGATGCCTTTGCGCTCACCATCATCAAACAACTATTAGACAGTGGAATTACTTCACGTTTAGAACAGCGCTTGGTCAGAAATAATAAGATGCTTAGCTCCGTCAGTGTCAGTTATGATCCGTATCAACGTGGGGACAGTTTGTTTAGTATTTCGGCATTGCCTGCAGCAGGTGTAACGTTAAGCGAAGCACAAGCCGCAATTCAAAACGAAGTGGATACACTAAAACAGGATTTGGTCAATTCAAGTGAAATTGAGCGCGTGGTGACTCAATTTGTGGCCAATTGGATTTATAGTCAGGATGATTTGGCAGGACAAGCCCGAACCATTGGCAATTTGGAAGTCAATGGATTCAGTCACCGTTTAATCGATGTTTTACCACAACACTTCCAAGCGATTACTGCCCAGGATCTGCAACGTGTTGCGCAAAGTTACTTTAACAAAGACAGACTTAGCACCTTGTATTTATTACCTCAAAGCACAACACCTTAAACTGTGATTTTCATGAAAAAACATCTATTCAGCACGCTTATTTTAAGCACTAGTTTTAGCCTATGTTCTGCTGGCTTTGCGATGGAAACTGCCACCAGAGCAGCGCATGATTTTGCTGAAACAGATGTAAGTACGCCTTTACAATCTTTGAGCTTGCTGCACAGTTTAAATGCCGTAAATGAATTGGTCGATGTTCGCGCTCCACAGGTATATGAATTAAAAAATCATCGACACGTACGCACTTTATTTGTCGAAAATCCTGCTTTGCCAATGGTTGATATCCAACTGACTTTTAATGCAGGTTCTGCCCGCGATGCAGAAATTGAAAAAGGTTTATTTGGCGTTGCCAATATGGCAGCCCAACTGATTGATGAAGGCACCAAGCGTTATAAGGCAGAGGAAATTGCCGCAGCCTTTGAAACCACAGGCGCACGTTTTAGTACCACGGCGTACCGCGATATGTTTGTGGTACGGCTAAGAACACTGTCTGATCCGCAGAAAATGCAAACTGCCGTCAAAATGATGCTGGAAATACTGAAACATGCAACTTTTGAGCGTTCTAATATCCAGCGTGTGCAAAGCAATACACAAATTGGGCAAAAACAACTGCAAGAAAATCCAAGCCGTTTAATGAATATTCGCTTATATCGCGCAATTTACGGACAACATGCCTATTCAGAACCCATTACAGGCACCAATGGCAGCATCAAACGGATTCAACCAAAGCACTTACAACAATTTAGAGATCAGTTTCTGGTCGCGCAAAATATGAACATTGCCATTACAGGCAAATTAACCTTAAAAGAAGCAGAAAAACTTGCCAATACCATCAGCGCACATATTGCCCAAGGTGTTGCAGCAACAGCTTTGCCACAGCCTACACCTGCAACACGTTTCAACATCCAGCATATTCCCTACCGGTCACAACAGGCGCATGTCAGTATTGCACAACTTGCGACTACACGGGATGATCCTGACTATTTGGCTTTAGAAATTGCCAATAAAATGCTGGGCGGCAGCAGTTTCAATTCAATTTTGATGAAAGAATTACGAGTAAAACGTGGCTACACTTACGGTGTTAGCAGTTCGTTTCGTTTTACCCAAGCAGCGGGTTTGTTTAGCTTAGGCTATTCTACGCGCCAAGATCAGTTACTCGATAGTATTCAAGTCGCTCACCAGAGCTTAATTCAGTTTGTACAACAACCTATGAATTTAGAACAATTAAAAGAAACCAAAGCAGGTTTAATTCGTGCATTTCCGAATCAATACAGCAGCAATGCCAGTATTAATGCCCAGCTTGGGCACATCGGTTTTTATCGACTTCCTGCAAATTATTTAAGTGATTATGCAGAACGAGTGGAAAAAGTTACCGCTGAAGATGTGCAACGTGCAATTCGCAAACATTTGCATCCTGATCGTTTAACTTTAGTAATTGTGAGCGAACATTTAGATAAAGCCGCATTGGTAAAAATGCTGCAGGACAATTTACTCGCACCAACATCTTTAACACCGACACCGCACAATATGAATAACATGCCAACAGAAAAAATTACTCTTGCACCAAGGCAGGAAGTTGTTGAGCCCGATCTTGCTCCATTTGATGTGCCTGCATCAACTTTAAATAATGCACATAACGAATCGGACGTTGATTGAGTAAATGAACTGCCATGTCTTGGGTATTGGCATACATAGATTGTTGTGACAAACGCTCAACATTTTGAAATTGTTGCACCCCAACTGGGCGATAAAGCGCAACACTTGCTAAAGTTAAAATAATAAAAATGATACTCAGCACAACAATATTATAAATTTGCTCGAGTTTCAGTTGAGAAATAAATTGAATCGTTTTTTGAATTGCGTTGTGCATGACCTACCTCTAATCGCCTTAGTGTAGGATGCCCTTGTGAGATGTACAAGTTAAACAGCTCAATTTTACTGTATCGTCACAGTAAAAATTGAGCCTTTTTCTACAAATTCTACAAAGGATTTAGCTTTAGCCAATCGTGCCACGAATTACCGCAAAGTATAAAACCAATGCAATGACTGCAAGCACCAAGAAAATAGCAAATACACTGACACCGCCCTCTGCTTCGGCAGGATGCAGTTCATCTTCATCGGCAATACGGAGTAATTCACCATCATAATTACGATAAAACTCTATACGATCGCTTCGCTCTAAAGTTTTAGCAAAGTCAGCCACACGTTTACGTTGCGCCAAGCAGTATTCACCTAAATGAACATCTCGACGGAAAATTGCCTCATCTAGTTTTTTACGGTGATGATGTGCCAACTCAATAATTTGAGAAGTCAATGGAGGTACATCAAAAGCACATCCGTCTACGGATCTTGTCATGTTGTTCTCCTTTTTTATCATGCTTAGAGCTTTAGTTTAATCAAAATTAAACTTGTTCAATGTTTAATCATGTAAACTTGAAATATGCCAATCAACCCCGATGATTATTTGACAATTCAATCAAATTGTAATATTAGTTTAACAATAAAGCGTTAAATTGATATGAAGCCTAAAAGGTAGGCTTAAATAAGTAATCATAATTACAATAAGGAGTTTAATATGATTCAAACGATCTCTCACCATGACTTAGAGCATGTTTATGCAAATGCAGTAAACACGATTCATTCACAAATGAACTTCCAAGACGCGGTAAAACAACTCGAAGAAGCTGCACGTGCAGGACATGGTAAAGCGGCAATGTTCTTAGCAGAACTGTATTATCAAGGTTTCCGCGTAGAACGTGATTCATTGAAAGCACAATACTGGCAAAACATGGCCACCATGCAAGCATAATAAAACGTCACTTAGGTGGCGTTTTTTTTGACCCTTTTTTTAGATGCTCCAACCATAAATACATATTTGTTTACGATTTTAAGCAAAGCTTAAACGGTATATTCATCAATTCTTTTTACAATATAGCCAAATTTTACAACCTTGCTTGATTATGAATCAGATTAACCAACTCCACCCTTTACCAAAGGATTTTCTGCTTAAAGTTACACTATTAAAATCAATGATGTACTGCGGTGTACTTTGGGGTTTATTCCATCAAGGTTGGGCAATGAGTTCAGATCACGATGATTATATTTTCCCTTTTTGGTTAAATGCGGTACAAGCGCATAAATATGCTGCTAAACACTGGCCACAATATAGTCCTCGTAAAATTTCCGCGCAGGATTTTGAAACTTTTTTATTACCAACGCTCACCCGTTTAAATGTCACGCCAACCTTGTTTGGTTCGTCAAGTCAAAAAATTAAACTGACCACTTCACAAATGAAGCATTTCTTTTTTAATGAACCTGCGTTAAATATTGCTTAAATAAAAACTGAATAGAATTGACGTAAAAATCAACAATCGTGACTCTAAAGTATTTGCAATTTTTACAATTCACGTTACTTTAAAAGTCAAACAATAAACAACAAATCAGGACACAGAATATGACCAAGGTAACTCACGTTTTACAAGATAAAGCACATCACGAAATTTACACAATTCGCCCAGAAGCAACGGTTTTAGAAGCAATTAGTTTAATGGCTGAAAAAGGCATTGGTGCGTTGGTGGTTACCGATCAAAACAATCATGTGGTTGGTATTCTGTCTGAGCGTGATTACACCCGTAAAGTTATTTTGATGGAACGAACTTCTAAAAGCACAACGGTTAGTGAAATTATGACTGCTAAAGTACTGACCGTGACCAAAAACACCAGTGTGAAAGAATGCTTAAACTTAATTACTGACCATCATTTACGTCACTTACCTGTACTTGAAGGTGAGCAGTTGGTAGGTTTAGTGTCGATTGGTGACTTGGTGAAAGCGACTATGGATGATCAGCGCAAACTGATCGAGCAGTTACAACAATATATTGCAAGCTAAGACACTGTTTTATAAAACCTGCCAAATATAAAGTAAAGATAAAAAAACCGCCTAAACTTACACATTTAGGCGGTTTTTCATATTCAGTAGAATTAATTCAAACCTAATTTTTCTGCTACATAGTCTGAATCTTTATCACCACGACCTGAAAGATTAACCACAATTTTCACGTTTTTTGCCATTTTTGGTGCTTCACGTAATGCCCACGCCACCGCATGTGAGCTTTCCAAAGCAGGTACAATACCCTCTACACGTGACAACGTCATAAAGGCATCTAAACATTCTTGGTCAGTTGCCGTTGAATACTCCACGCGACCAATGTCTTTTAAGAAGCTATGTTGCGGCCCCACACCTGGATAATCCAAACCAGAGGCAATAGAGTGCACTGGCAATGGCTCACCATGTTCATCTTCAAGTACATAACACGCCATACCGTGAAGCTGGCCTGGTTTACCCAAAGTTAGGGTTGCAGAGTGTTGATCTGTATCTAAACCATGCCCTGCAGGCTCAACACCCACAAGTTTCACTTCTGCATCATTTAAGAATGCGGTAAATGCACCCACTGCGTTTGAACCACCGCCCACACATGCCACGATATAATCTGGATTTACTCCAAAGCGTTCTTGGCTTTGCATTTTAATTTCATCACCTATAATAGATTGGAAATCACGCACCATTTTTGGAAATGGGTGTGGCCCAACCACAGAACCAATCGCATAAATAAAGTTTTTTGGGTCTTTTAAATATTCTTCAAAAGCGCTGTCCACTGCATCTTTTAAAGTGGCTGTACCGCGGGTCACTGAAATCAGGTTGGCACCTAGAATTTTCATTTTCACCACATTCGGGTGTTCTTTTTCAATATCCACCTGTCCCATGTGAATTTCACACGGAATTCCCACTAGCGCACATGCCGTCGCCAAGGCTACCCCGTGCTGTCCCGCACCAGTTTCTGCAATGACTTTGGTTTTACCCATATATTTGGCTAGTAATGCCTCGCCTAAACAGTGGTTAATTTTATGTGCACCAGTATGGTTTAAATCTTCACGCTTTAAATAAATTTGCGCACCACCTAACTGTTCAGATAAACGCTTGGCATGGAATAAAGGACTTGGACGGCCAACATAGTGAGCAAACAAATCTTTTAATTCATTCTGAAATTCTGCCGTTTTACGAATTTCCTCATAAGCAACGTTAATTTCATCCATGGCTTCTTTTAAATGTGGTGGAATAAACTGCCCGCCATATTGCCCGAAAAAACCGTCTTCATTCGGTAATGCGATGCCATTGATTTGATGATCCATATCGATCCCCTCAGATTGAAATTCACGTTGCCTATCGTGTCTGCACTTACTTAGTCTTCGCCTAACAATCACTCAAAAGTTGAGTGATATTGACGAAAATGACGATTAACGCGCCAAATATTTAGTCATATCTTCAATGCCTTTTAAAGTCATTGGATACATATGATGTTCAAAAATTTGTTTAATTAAACCAATGGTATGTGTGTAATGCCAATAGCCTTCCTGTTCAGGATTCAGCCATGCGGTTTTTTCAAAATGCTGACGCAGACGTTGTAACCAAACTTGCCCTGCCTCATCATTCATATATTCTACCGAACCACCAATCGAATTCAGCTCATAAGGTGCCATACTCGCATCACCGACCACAATTACCCGATAGTCGCGTCCATAGGTATTCAACAAATCCCACGTATTCATACGGGTACTGCTACGGCGTAAATTGTCTTTCCAAACATAGTCGTATAAACAGTTGTGGAAATAAAAATATTCGAGGGTTTTAAACTCAGTTTTGGCCGCACTAAACAGTTTTTCACATTGGGCGATGTGTGCATCCATCGAGCCACCCACATCAAACAACATCAACACTTTGACGCGATTACGACGTTCTGGCACCAATTGCACATCTAAAATGCCCTGTTTGGCAGTTTCTCGGATAGTGCCATCAATATCCAATTCTTCAGCTGCACCTTGACGGGCAAATTTACGCAAACGACGCAGTGCCAATTGCATTTGTCGTGTACCTAAAATCTGTTCATCGTCTAAATTTCGATACTGACGCTGCTCCCAGACTTTAACAGCTGAACGCTTACGTCCAGGCCCACCAATGCGTACACCTTCAGGATGATCACCAAAAGCACCAAACGGTGATGTACCGCCCGTACCAATCATACGGTTGCCACCCTGATGCTTTTTATGCTGCTCGCGTAAACGCTCTTCCAGCATTTTCATCAATTCTTCTAAAGAACCTGCTTTTTTCAGCTCTTCGCGTTGTTCTGGCGTGAGATGTTTTTCTAATAGTTCTAAGTCGAACCAGTCTTTAGGCAATTGATGAACTTGCTGCAGTAAATCATCTAAATCAAAAGTGGAAATGCCATCAAAATAATCTTTCATGGCACGGTCAAACTTGTCAAAAAAACGCTCATCTTTGACCATGACGGTTTTAACAAGTTGATAGAATTCATCTTGATCTGCAAAAACCAGACCCGATGCCACCGCCTGATTTAAGTCAATCAATTCACGTGTGGTGACAGGTACACCGTAACGTCGCAAGGTATAAAACAAGCGCACGAACATGGCGTTGTCCTCCCTTAACGGCGCGACATAAAGGCTAAACGCTCAAGCAATTGCACATCTTGTTCATTTTTGATTAATGCACCGTATAAAGGCGGAATGGCTTTGCTTTTATCGCTATTACGCAAAATATCTTCCGGCATGTCATCTGCCATCAATAGGCTTAACCAATCAATTAATTCAGACGTAGATGGTGGTTTTTTTAAGCCCGGAACTTGGCGCAATTTAAAGAAAACTTGTAAAGCTTCTGAAACCAATGTGCTTGAAATATTCGGGAAATGCACATCGATAATATCGCGCATGGTCGCTTCATCTGGGAAATCAATATAATGGAAGAAACAACGACGTAAAAAAGCGTCTGGCAGCTCTTTTTCATTATTTGATGTGATGATCACGATTGGACGTTGTGTTGCCGTAATGGTTTCGCCTGTTTCATAAACATAAAACGACATTTTATCGAGTTCATGTAGCAGGTCATTTGGGAATTCAATATCTGCCTTGTCAATTTCATCAATCAACAACACACAGCGTTCTTCGCTGGTAAATGCTTCCCACAATTTCCCGGGTTTAATATAGTTTTTAACGTCATACACACGGTCATCGCCCAGTTGGCTGTCACGCAAACGCGACACTGCATCATATTCATATAAACCTTGCTGCGCTTTGGTGGTCGATTTAATGTGCCATGTAATCAACTTTAAACCCAAACTTTTAGCAACTTGCTCTGCCAATAAGGTTTTACCTGTACCTGGCTCACCTTTCACCAAAAGCGGTTTTTGCAAAGCACGTGCGGCTTTCACCGCAAGTTTTAAACTATCAGTCGCAATGTACTGATCTGTACCCGAAAATTGTTGCGCATCAACAGACATGATTTTACCTTAATTGTTTTAGTTACAGTGGTGAGGTATTTTTCTTGGCTTTATAAGTCGTTTGTTTAAGACGGTATCTTGACCAGAAATAACCGATCAATAAGCCAAGACCGATCACAAATAAAATGGCAGATAAATTAGACCAAACCAATGGGGTTTCTTTGGTTAAAACACCAAAAAGAAGTCCAAAGATGGCTGGGGCAAGTGCTGCATTGCTGCCTTCTGATACTGTTGGGGTAAGTAAAATTGCAAACAGCACAATCCAAGTGATACCACCTAACGGATTGGGCAAGCGTTTGGCAATTTCGTACCAGCACCATAAAATAATGGCACTCCCCAACAAATAAACAGAAACAGCAATTGCAGTTTCAGGAATTGAATCCAATCCAGTCATCACACTATTCATTTCTCAACTCCTGAATAAAGCTTAAGCACCACGTAAACCTTCTGGTTCAACGGCATTTGGGTTAATTAAGCCTTCTGGTGGCACTTGAATAAAGAAGCCACGTGTTTGAATAGAATCCATGACATGCAAAACATTCACACGTGCCAACTTACGGCTTTCAGACAGTTGCAAATCCATTACAAATGTCGCACGACCAAATGCAACTCGCATTGGCTCAGGTAAAACCTCTAGCGGGTTAAACGCTTCTGCTTGATTCTCAGTTTGCTCAGGACGGGCGATGTATAAATACATCTCATCTTTTTTGCTCGATTTATAAATTGAACAGTGCATAAACAACAAAACTCTAAAAACTCAGGCAAAGGATACAACAAAAAAAACCGAGATACATTAACCATTATTAACGCATTGGTCTATGTTTACACTCAAACAAAGAATGGCGTGAAAATTCATCCATTTTCAGGTGAAAAACGGCTTTATTTAAAATGTGGATCGGTTTGATTTATTCAGCAACTTTCATCTGACCAGACAAATAACGCTCGTCGGCATGTAAAACTTCAATTAAAGGCTTGGTGAGTAATTCATAACGCCAACCTAACAAATAGTTAGGCAAATCTTGCTCATCGTTATGAAATACCACATGCTGATAAAGCGCATTGAGCCATTTTTTACGCAGCAAAACTTCTTTTGGAATTTGAGTTTCCTGTACGGCACGTTGAATCACCTGTTCTACATTTTCGCCCACTTCTTTTGAAGAATGACGAATTGGTCGCGCCATACGTAATGGCCATTGTAATTGATCAGGCAAATATTTAATTAAATCTAAAATAGTTTTGCCATGTTCACGCACAATATGCGCACGTAAATCTTTAATAGTACTGAGCTGGAACTGATTTTTAGGATTTTTCTCGACCAAGTCCAGCATAGTAGAATTACGCAAAATAAAACTACGTGGTTGGTTTAAGGCTTTTACCATTTGCTCACGCCAAACGGCCAATTGTTGCAATTGCATGAGTTGACGGCGTGAATGACGATAGTTGCCCACATCCTGATACAACAACTCTAAAGGTGTTTCTTCACCAATTTCCTGAGTTAAATTGCGGCAATCTTCTTGTGCAAAATCCAGTAAATAATTTTGTTTTAAGTCGGTTTGTACCTTATCTGCCAATTGCATTAGATACAGCACATCATTGGCAGCATAATTTAACTGCTCATCGGACAACGGACGTGCAAGCCAGTCTGAGCGAGTTTGCCCTTTATCAATATCGACATTGAGCATGGTTTTTAAAGCGTTTTGATAACTGACTTGTAAACCATGCCCTAAAAATGACATGCCAACTTGGGTATCAAACACGTTATCTAAGTTTTTTTGCTGTGCATAATGATAAATTAAATCAATATCTTCACCGCAGGCATGAAAAATATTTTGCTGCGCCTGAAACAGTTTTTCCCAAAATGCACTTAAATTTAAAGAAGTGCCATCTAACAAATAGACCTGATCATTCACATTAATTTGGAATACACCCAATTTTGGCCATAAAGTATCAACCTTAATAAATTCGGTGTCTAAACCATAAATGCTGTTTTGGCTCATTAATGCCAAGACATTTTCAAAGTCTTTTTGTTGGTGAATAAATTGGAACATAGCGAGCAGGTAAAACAGGATTCTCTAGGGGTTCATTTTAAACATTAAATAGCATTTAGCTATAAAAATATGTCCAGTATTTTCAATTTTTATCTTATTTCTAAGTCGATACAGTGAAAATTTAAATTTTTTATCGTTTTTTTATCTTAATTTGATTTTTTATTGGCTTTAAAGGCAAGTAATCATTTTTGTGGATGATTTATCAAATGACTATTCACATGAAATAAGCACCTAAATGCTTATTTCATTCGCATCCGATTATGCACCGCCTGACTTAAAGTATGACTATCGACATATTCAAGTTCACCACCTTGCGGCACACCTTGCGCAATACGGGTCATCTGCACAGGCAAATGTTTGGTTGCTTCTACCAAATAGTGTGCTGTCGCTTGACCTTCTACGGTTGCATTGGTCGCCAAAATGACTTCAGTAATGTTGCCATCACTTAAACGCTGAACCAAATACGGAATACCAATTTCGTCAGGCCCAATGCCATCTAATGGCGATAAATGCCCACCTAAAACATGGTATTTACCACGGAAGCTGCCGCTTTGCTCAATCGCCATGACATCGGCTGGAGATTCCACCACGCAAAGCAAGTGTGCATCACGATCATGTGAGGCGCAAATATTGCAGACTTCATCTTCCGTTAATGAGTGACAAATCGAACATTCATGAATATAGCTAGTGGCTTCGTTCAAAGCATGAGCCAAACCGACTGCACCTTCTCTATTTTTCATAATCAGGTGCAATGCCATGCGTTGAGCCGATTTTGGCCCAACACTTGGCAAAATGCGTAGCGCTTGTACCAGTTGATCAAAACGATCACTAAACATACGCCGTTCCTTAGAATAAACCTGCCAAGCCTGGTGGCAAGCCCATGCCTGAGTTTGCAGACTTCATTTTTTCTTCAGCAATTGCTTCAACTTGACGGGCAGCATCATTCATTGCAGCGGCAATCAAATCTTCAATCATGTCTGCATCGTCTTGCAATAATTCAGGATTGATTTCAATGCGTTTGACCACATTACGGCAAGTCATAGTCACTTTCACTAAACCACCACCCGCTTCTGCATGCACTTCAGTTTGCGCAAGTTCTTCTTTGGCTTTTTTAATGTTGTTTTCCACTTCTTTTTGCATGCGCTGCGCTTGCTGCATCAACATATTAATGTTCATAAAAATCTCCGAACAAATGATCTATTGAGGGTCTGTTGACAATTCGTCTATGTTTGCGACAACGCAAGCCATTTATGAAATGCCAACAGACCCTAGTTTTTAAATGAGGTCTAAACCGCGCTCGATGTCGCGAATAATATCATCAATATCTTCCAAGCCAACAGAAACACGAATTAAACCTTCGCTGATACCTGCTGCTTGTTTGGCTTCTGGGGTCATTCTGCCATGCGATGTTGTTGCAGGATGAGTAATGGTTGATTTTACATCGCCCAAATTACTGGTGATAGATAGGAAGCGTGTGTTGTCAATCACAGTCCACGCGCCTTCACGCTCGCCTTTCACCACAAAAGATACAACACCGCCAAAGCCAGACTGTTGCTTTTTCGCCAACTCATGCCCCGCGTGATGCGGCA
Source organism: Acinetobacter towneri (assembly GCF_017498585.1). Classification (NCBI taxonomy): domain Bacteria; kingdom Pseudomonadati; phylum Pseudomonadota; class Gammaproteobacteria; order Moraxellales; family Moraxellaceae; genus Acinetobacter; species Acinetobacter towneri. Next base: position 1,750,771 of record NZ_CP071766.1, on the reverse strand, counting down.
AGCCTGCATAATACACTTTTTCAACTTTTGGATGTGCATCTAGCCACTCTGCAAGTTTTTGTGCGCTGGCACAATGCGCTTTCATACGCAGGCTTAATGTTTCCAAGCCTTTTAAGAAAATCCATGCATTAAACGGACTTAATGAATTGCCCAAGGTACGAATAACGCTGTTGATTTCTTCGACCAACTTGTCTTTACCAACAACCGCACCACCCAAAGCACGCCCCTGACCATCAATATATTTGGTTGATGAATAAATAATAAGGTCTGCACCAAATTTTAGTGGTTGTTGCAAAACGGGCGTACAGAAAGTGTTATCTACCGCAAATAACGCACCATGTGCATGTGCAATATCGGCAATGGCTTGTAAATCGCCTACTTGTGCCAATGGATTCGATGGCGTTTCAATAAATAAAAGACGTGTGTTTGGACGAATGGCTTGTTTCCAGCTGTCTAAATCTTCTAAATCAACAAAAGTGACATCGACACCAAACTTCATCACGTATTTTTCAAATAGTGAAATGATCGAGCCAAATACAGCACGTGAACAGACTACATGATCACCCGCTTTAAGATAAGCCAAAGTGATCGCATGAACGGCCGCCATACCCGAACTTGTCGCAACCGCACGTTCTGCACCATCTAATACTGCCAAGCGTTTTTCAAAAGCCTGTACAGTTGGGTTGGTATAACGTGAATAGGTATTGCCTTCAATTTCACCTGAGAATTTTGCAGCTGCATCGGCAGCATTTTCACAAACAAATGATGAAGTCAGGAAAATTGGCTCACTGTGTTCGCCTTCAATTGTACGGTTGTGTCCGGTACGAATTGCCAAAGTATCTAATTGATATTCAATGTCGTCGTGTTGACTCATCTTTACTGCTCAGCCCTAAACTTAGTCCTAAGACCTGTTTGTTAAATAATTGCCAACATTTTGAGCGCCAAGCGCATTTAAGGTCAAGGTAAAATGTATAAATATCACTTAGACTTCATTCAAATCGGCGCCACGTGTGATGGAACACCTCATGAATCAGCTACAAAGAAAATTTAATCCGCACCGAAAAAAGCTTAAAAACCTCAGCACTCGCTTATTTAAAAGCCGTGATTTGATCTTATCTCAGACCACGCCATACGACATCGTGGCACGTTATAAGTATGCGCAGATTCGCTATTACGCTTCGCCAGATAAGCAATATAAAGAGCCGCTGGTTTTTGTTGCGCCTTTAGCAATTACCATGTCGATTTATGACTTATATCCTTATCGCTCTTTAGTGAAACATTTTCAGCATAGCGGTTTTGATGTGTATTTGGTTGATTGGGGACAATTGACCTATCAACATTGTCATTTAAATTTTATGGCTTTTATTCAGGATGCAATCCCTAATTGTATTCAACTCATTTTACAACACGCCAAAGTCGAACAAATTTCACTACATGGTTGGAGTATGGCGGGTATTTTTGCCATGCTTTATACCGCCGACCAACAAACAACTCATATTAAAAACTTGATGGTTTTGGGTAGCCCTGTAGATAGCTATGCTTCGGGGCGGGTTGGTAAACTCTTTCAACTGACCAATCAACTGATTTCTAAATATCCCAAATTGCAACATGCCTTTTATTCAGGAAAAATTCCAAAGCATTTAATTCATACACCGGGTTTAATCAATGCGATTGGTTTTAAGATTTTAGACCCTAGAGCATGGCTGGAAAGCAATAAACAGATGCTGTCGAATCTGCACGACTTACAAACCTTGCATGAAAACGCAACTTTAGCCAATTTTTTAAATAATATGATTGATTATCCGGGTGGGATTAATCAGGACATGGTATTGAATGTATGGCTGCAAAACCCACTCAAACAAGGTCATATTCAACTCAAACAACATCAGATAGACCTTAAAAATATTCATTGTTCACTTTTGGTCGGTGCGGGTGATAGCGATCAAATTGTCACTGCTGAAGCTGCTCAACCTTTATGTGAATTGACAAGTAGTACCGATGTCACGTTTACTCTTATTCCAGGTGGACATTTGGGTTTAATGTCCAGTCAAAAAAGTGCCAATGAATTCTGGCCTAAACTGACCACTTGGTTAGAACAACGATCTAGCAAAATTGCATAAAGAGAGCAAAAACATGATTCAATCTGTTGCATTTATTGGCTTAGGCGCAATGGGCTACCGCATGGCAGCCCATTTACCTAAACATTTTGATACGGTCTATGTCTGGAATCGTAACTTTGCCAAAGCCGAGCAACATGCTGCTGAATATGGCACACAAGCGGTTGAATTGGCTCAAGCGGTGCAAGCAGATATTATTTTTTCTTGCTTGCCCACCAGTACCGAAGTTGAAAACCTGATTGCACAAGTTCAACTTAAAGCAGGTTCAGTCTGGGTCGATTGCACCAGTGGCGTACCCGAAAGTGCTAAAAAATTGGTACAACAACTTGAAGCACAACAGATCGACTTTTTAGATGCACCTGTAAGCGGACAAACCATTGGTGCAGAAAATGCCACATTAACAGTCATGATTGGTGGTAAAGCAACTGCTTTTGAAAAAGCCTTACCTGCAATTCAGGCTTTTGGTAAAGTGATTCAGCATGTGGGGGAACCCGGTGCTGGCTTTGCCGTAAAAGCGGTGAACAATATGTTAATGGCAGTAAGTTTGTGTGCTGCAGCTGAAGGCTTTACCACCTTAAAAGCGCATGGCGTAAACTTAAATCAGGCCTTGCAATGCATTAATGCTTCGAGCGGTAAAAGCGCAGTAACGGAAATGATTTTGCCGCAGCGAGTACTGAACCGTGCTTTTCCAAAGACTTTTGCTCTGCCTTTACTGGCCAAAGACACAGGAATCGCATTGGATTTAGTCCGTGAAGCAGCTTTGCCTGCACCTGTATTGGCTTTAACCCAAAGCCTGATTCAGGCAGCGAATTTAACCGCAGAAAAAGACAGTGATTTTTCCACTGCTGTGAAAATGTATGAATTATGGAGTAATATTACCCTAGAGTAAGAACTCGCCATTGAATATGCAGCCATAAACCCAATAATGTGTATTAAGTGGCTAGTCACACCATCATTAAATAGAGGAAACTCTTATGAACAAGTTTAGCATTGCCGTATTTGCAAGCCTTGCAACTTTAATTGGGGCAAGTTCAACTGCTTTTGCATCCGAACAAGAATGTCAAAAACTTAAAAATGACCACGATGTTATTTATGCATCTAAAGGGTTCTGCTTCAAAGACCCAGAAGCTAAAGCACGTTTTGGTAATGACAACTGCTATACAACCAAACCTAAGTTTTCTGAAAAAGAACAACAACGTCTTGACGCAATCAAAGAACGTCAAAAAGAACTGAACTGTAAATAACCGTTCTGAAATATCAAAGCTGAATTTAAGGAATCATAATGGCTTACGATGATCAAAATATTTTTGCAAGAATTCTACGTGGCGAACTTCCTGCAATTAAAGTGTATGAAGATGACCAAGTGCTTGCGTTTATGGACATCATGCCGCAAGCCGATGGTCACACTCTCGTGATTCCTAAAACACCTGCAGTAACTTTATTGGATTTACCTGCAGATGCAGCAGCATATACCATTCAAATTGTGCAAAAAATTGCAAAAGCAATGCAGCAAGCTTTGGGTGTAGATGGTATCGTGTTAATGCAATTGTCAGGTACAAGCGCAGGTCAAACTGTCCCCCACGTGCATTTTCACTTAATTCCGACGTCGGTACATCAGCTTGGGAAACATGCTGCACAAATGGGCGACCAAGACAAAATTAAAGCCCAAGCGGAAAAAATTAAAGCAGCGCTCTAAAATATTTCCAAAATAAGCAGCAAAAATGAATGGAGCACCTGCTCCATTTTTTTCATCTCATACTTTAACCCTGCATTTTTTCAAGCAGTTTATGACAATAGCATTTCAGTCTGCTTGCAATTAAGTTATTCATTTCATATATTTTTTCTAAATTTAAAAACTCAGTCACTAAAAAAATGCGAATAAAAGTAAGTTTTTGATCTAATTTGTACTTTTTAATAATTTTGAAATATTTCCTTAATATTACTGTCGCATTTGTAAGGAATACTTAGCACCAATAGAGAACAGCGGTAGATCAACCCTACTTCTGAACAATGTTTAGGACTAAAAAACAATAGTCTGTATTGGAGCTACACATGAAAAAAACGCTTTGCGCATTAGCAGTTGGGGCAACCTTTTTAACACCAGCATTAGCGATGGCTGCTGATGTTAAAGTTTATGGTCGTGCACACGTATCTTTAGACTATCTTGATGATGGTAAAGACTACAACGAAGTTGGTCTTTCTTCTAACTCATCACGTTTAGGCTTCAAAGCTGAACAAAAATTAGAAAATGGCATGACTGTTTTTGGTCAAATTGAACAAGAAATTAACTTTGCTAGCGGTTCTGCAAATGATGATTTAGAGTTTGCTACTCGTGATACTTTCGTAGGTTTAAAAGGTGACTTTGGTCAAGTACGTGCAGGTCGTTTTGACAGCCCATTTAAAGTTGCTCGTGGTCCAGTGAACTTCTTTGGTGATATGGTTGGTGACATTCGTAACGTAACACGTGTTAGTGATAATAAGTTTGATGAACGAAATGAAAATACCGTTGAATATAAATCTCCTAAATTCGGTGGTGGTTTTAACGTACTTGCAGCTTTATCATTACATCCAAGCACTTCAATTCCCAAAGATGCAACGACCGGAGAAGGTCAGGACGACAATAAAGCTTACGATCTGGCTTTAACTTATAAAGAAGGTCCTGTTGACTTTGCAGCTGCTTATGAACGCTATGAAGAAAACTCTGCAATTGGCTCGGGTGAGCGTGATGGATTCCGTATCGCAGCAGCATACAAAATCACACCAGAACTAAACTTAGGTGGTTTATACCAATATCTTACACATGACTTGGAAGGTACTGCAACCAAATATGCTGATGCACAAGTATTTGGTGTAGCGGCAGACTATAAAGTAGCACCAAAGACTTATGTACGTGGTCAGGTATTCCACCGTGACGTTGACACCGAAGATGCAAACTCTACACTTTTAGCAGTTGGCGTGGAACATCGTTTAGACAAGGCTGTACGTGTATACGCAAACCTTGCAACCATGTTAAATGATAAAAATGCTGATCTTACTCCTTGGAAAGAAGGTCGTAGCTTTGGTAACTCCGTAAAAGGTGCTAAAGACGAAAACTCAACAGCTCTTTCTTTAGGTTTCCGTTACGACTTCTAAGTCTGAACCAAACTTAAAACATAAAAACACGCTTCGGCGTGTTTTTTGCATACTTAAAAAACCAAATAAAAACTAAGCCAACAAACTTGCTGGCTTAGTTTATTCAAGTCAGTTTTGCAAAGCTGAATTTTTCAATATTAACGCTTAAAAAATCCAGACACTAAATTCATGACTTGTTGAATATCGTCGTTGGCTTCTTGTTTGCTAGTTTGCTCACCTTGTGGTGTCAATGAATCAATAATTTGCGGCAATACTGCAGAAATCGCATTATAAATATCTTGCTTTGGCGCCTGAGTTTGCTGTGCGACCTGCTCTACATCGGCATCATCAAATAAACTTTGTACTTGTTCAGCACCTACATGCGCATTTTCACCTGGGCCTGTAGACACCCAATCATCCACCTGACTGGTTAAGCCTTGTCCTTTGAGTTTATCCAAAGCACCTTGCAAGCCACCCTGTTTTTGAATCCATGCCAACACCAAAGGCAAAACTGCAATCAATAAACTTTGTGTACCTGAAGCACCTGTAGCAGAACGCTGTTGTTGCCCACCTAACTGACCTAGTACCGAACCAAGAATGCCACCCAAGCCGCCTTGCGCAGATTGTTGGTTATTACCACCAAGTTGCCCCAAAACCGAACCTAAAATACCACCCAATCCGCCTTGAGATTGATTAGATTGCTGATTCGCGCCCAATGCCTGCTTTGCTAAAATTTCAACAATATTGCTTAAATTGGTCATTTTATTTTCCTCATAATACCCTTATGACAGCATACGAAGTTTTGACTGAATTGCGCGCTTGAAATTGTTAAATTTTGCAATATCCTAAATTTATGTGAATTAATTATCATTATTAGAATTTTGTGATCGTAATTCAGCACTTACCAGCGGAATTTATCCCAATTTTCAGGGTTTGCCCAAAACTTAGAATTAAACCAATCAGGCACGTGCTTATAAGTCAAAATATTAAATTGCCATAAGCATAAATGATGCTGCTCAAAGCGATGTTCAATCAATTGCGTAAAACCAAGTGCTCTAAGCAATTGCTCATCTTCACGTGCAGCAATTACCACAATACGCTTTGCCAATAAATCACGTAGCTTTACCAAAATTTGCGAGGTGTGTTGTGGCGTCTGCACAGCAAAATCGGCAGCATCTAAAAATACAACTGCCAAATCAAAACGTTGGGTAAAAGGCAGATTTAAAAATGCCAATGCGCTAAAATACTGCCATTGGATAGTTGGCTGCTCATCAGCCGCTTGATTGTTATACTTCGGGCTTGCTTCAATATTTTGCCCTATACACAATGCAGTAGAAATTGGCTGTTGTTGAGATAAATCATCAATTAATGCTTGAATTAAACGCATTTCAGCCATCACTGCATTCCTTCATTTTCGAGAGAGTATTCTTATGGAACTACAAGGCATTTGCCATAAAATGCACGCAGGTCTTAAGGACCATAGTGTAACTGATGAACAGGTACACAAGGCAAATGTTGAATATAAATTTATTCTAGACCGTGCAGAAATTGACCTGCCTTTTCAGCTTGGGCAAGAACTTGAACTGGAATGGACGGGCAATATTTATTGTGTTTCTTGTGGTGTGAAAACACCAAAATCCTATTCGCAAGGACATTGTTTCAAGTGTTTTAAAACCAAAGCATCTTGCGATATGTGCATCATGAAGCCTGAGACCTGTCACTATCATTTAGGTACCTGTCGTGAAGATAGTTTTGCTCAAGAAGTCTGCTTTCAACCGCACATCGTATATTTAGCCAATTCAAGTGCTTTAAAAGTGGGAATCACCCGTTTAGGTCAAATGCCAACACGTTGGCTAGATCAGGGCGCAACTCAAGCCTTGCCAATTATGAAAGTCGGCTCACGCCGTTTATCTGGGCAATTGGAAGTTATGTTTGGTACACAAGTCGCAGATAAAACCGACTGGCGCAAACTACTCAAAGGCGAAGCAGAGCCGCTAAACCTAATTGAAGTGCGTGAACAACTGATTGAAGAGTTTGCGCCTAAAATTCAGACCATTCGTGATGAGTTTAGTCAAAACCTTGAATTCAACGAAACGGTAGAGCTTTTAGATCAGGAACTTCCGCGTGAATTTGTGTACCCTGTAGAACAGTATCCTGAGAAAATTAAATCGCATAACTTAGATAAAACCCCAATCATTCGCGGCAAACTGCAAGGAATTAAAGGGCAATATTTAATCTTGGATACAGGTGTCATCAACATTCGTAAATACACAGGTTATGAGCTAAAAATTCGCGCTGAATAAATCTTGAAACTGCTTACTTAATCATTTTAGATGCACAAAAAAACCAGCAAATTTGCTGGTTTTTTTGTAGATGTTCATCACTTATTTGATTTTCGCTTTCGATTTCAAATATTGCGTATAGTCATCTAGCTCTTGTTGAGCACGTAATTGTTGATACAACTGCGCTAACTCTTTCAGTTGCTCAGGCGTTAAAGCATTCGATGTAGTATCGTTTACATTTGATACAGCTACCACCACCAATTCATTTGGTATAGATGCTGTTGTTACTGACCACATACCATCTTTAGGCGCAAGCACACTAAATGCAGCACGTTCAATTTCACGCTTTAACAAACCATCTGCACGGGTGAATGTGCCTGCATTTTCAAAACGGATTTGGTTTTTCGCCAAAACGGTCGCTGCAGGTTGAGTTTTAAAGGCATCCAACGCAGCTTGAATATCTTTTTTCGCTGCATCAAAGGCTTTTTTCTCAATCAGTTTAGCTTTTACGCGGGGTGTTGCTTCTTCTAAAGTTTGCACACCTGCGGCATGGTAATTACGCACTTTCACCCATACCACATCGCCATTGGCTAAAGTAATGTTACTCGATGCGTTGCGATCGCCATTTTTCACATCATCATTAAACAATTTAACTTTGACAGATGGCTGGCTTAAAACAGGATGCTGCGCCGCCAAAGTTAAACCATTAACAGATTCGACTTTGGCCGTTTTCACTTCTTCTGCCACAACATCTAAAGCATCACTACTCACCACCAATTCATTTAAGCTGTTGATGGTATCGGTATACGCATTTTCAGTTTTGGCTTTTTGCAACTCTGCCATTAAACGTGCTTTTTGAGTTTCAAACGCAGGGACTTGAACTGTAGCACCTTCTGTTTGAATCACATGATAGCCATATTGAGTTTTAATCGGCTGTGATACTTCACCAGATTTTAAGCTACCCACGGCTTTGTCAAAGGCATCGCCAAATACGCCTGCTTCATAACCTGCAACCTCACCACCTTTGGCTTTAGACTCAGGATCATCCGAATACTTTTGTGCAGCTGCAGTAAAGCTTGTACCTTGCTTAATTTCAGCTGCGGCTTGCTCTGCAAGTTTTTTAGCTGCGGCATCATCACGCGCATCGGTGGTGATTAAAATATGTTTCACTGTCGGTACAGCAGCACCTTTTTGAGTTTCGACAAACTTTTGATAAGCCTGTTGTAACTCTGCGTCAGTGACAGCCGTATTTGCAGGTGCAATATTGGCTGGAGTCACCACAATGTAATCGACATCAACGCTAGCAACCTGTTTAAAGACATTGGCGTGCTGTTCATAATACGCAGCAATCTCTTGTGCATTTGTGGTGATGTTTTTCTTGTAGTCATCTAACTTAATGCTAGATAAATGCAAAGTACGTTGCTGGGTTTGTAAATTGGCAATTTGCTGAATATCAGACGGGCTAACTAAAGCATAATCGGTAAAGCTAGCACTCAGCATTTTTAACGCATGGTCTTGGCGTAAATTTGCCACAAGCGCCTGATTGGTCATGCCTACAGATTGCAGATAGTTCGCATACAAGCTTTCAGAAAACTTGCCATCTTGTTGGAAATTCGGTTGCTGTGCAATCATTTGTTCAATTTGTGCATCGCTCAAAGAAATCCCTAATTTCTCAGCTTGTTGTAATAACAAGGTACGTGCAACCAACGTATCTTTGGCTTTGTTTTGAATATAATTTTGATTCAATAGTGTTTCATCACCATTGGTATAGGCCAAGTATTGTTCTTTCAAGGAATTGGTCAGATTATCTAATTCTCGTTTTGAAATTTGCTGACCATTGACTGTTTGTGCAGTGTCTTCAGACTGACCTCCACTAAAATATCCTTCAATACCTACAAGTGCTAAAGGGGTCAAGAACAAGACGAGCAAAACTTTGCCCAACCAACCCTTAATAACTTTACGAAAAGATTCCATAAGTATTCCAATATTTTATTTGTGCGAGATTTTAACTGAAAACCCTCAACGAATGAATGCGTTGAAGCCGTTTATTGACATTATTAATAAAAAACGCGCCAATTGGCGCGCTTTCTTGGCATTTTAAAAGATTATGCTACTGAATCTTTTAAACCTTTACCCGCTTTAAAGCTTGGTACTTTGCTTGCTTTAATTTCAAGTGTAGCACCTGTTTGTGGGTTACGACCTGTGCGAGCAGCACGCTCTTTCACATTAAATGTACCAAAACCAACGAGGGTTACAGTATCACCCGCTTTAAGCGCTTCAGTAATAGAAGCAATTGTTGCGTCTAAGGCCTTACCTGCATCAGTCTTAGACAATCCCCCTTTCTCTGCAATTGCATCGATTAATTCTGATTTATTCATGAAAATTACGTCCTCTTAATATCGTTTATTTAAGGTCCAGAGATTTAATTTAAATTACCGTAACGCCTTTATAGCAATGCTTTGAGGGTAAAAGCAATACTCCCTGCACGCTTTTATGCAAAATAAATGGTAAAAACGATGGAACTGTTAGCCTCTATTCAGTTTTGCCCTAAAATACCCGATGTATAATAAAGCAACATCCTTTAAGCCCCCTTTCCACAGAATTACTTTTTCGCGACATCTTCTTTTAATTGTTTATTTTCTTCAATCAACGCATCGACTTTGGCATGTAATTGCAGTACCAATTGCTCCAAATGTTGTAGGTCTTTTGCTGTCACCAAGCCAATTCTATTTAAAGAATGATTGACGCTATGGTCAATTAAACGCTCAACTTTATCTTTAGTATCAATGACCGACTCTTTGGCTTTTTCAGACACTTTTTCAACTGTTTGATCGGCAATTTCTGTAGTTTTAGATTCCAATTCCTCACCCACCTTGACCAGAGAGTCAAACAATTTATTGCCTTCTTCTTCTGCGCGTGAAAATGCACCTAAACCTGCTAGCCAAATTTGCTTGGTATATTTACGAAAATCGAGTGATGATTTACGTCCTGAGCGTAATTTATCTTTATTTTTCAATGTGGTTTCTGATTCAAGCAAATGCTCTTCTACGCTATCCGTCGTTTTTTCCATGAACCTCTCTCCTGCTTATTTTATGCGCACATAAATGTAATAAACCTACAAAATGCTTTCATAATAGCAAATTAAATACTTGATCGTTTTGCTAAACTGTTCTACAAAGCAAGATTATTCGCTGCGCTTCTTAGAATGTATTCTCAACGAAGCGCAAAACAAGGAATTCAACTTTAGATTTAGGGACTTGATTTTATGAGTGATTCGCAACAAAGACAAAGTAATCCACATTTGTTGCTGACCATGCTCATGATTGTGCTGGAAACAATTTTTAGCTTTATTCTAAAACATGATCGTGTGGTCGCTTTGCAGGCTAAAAAGTTTGTCGACCAGAAAATCACCATTAAAATTAATAGCTATATTCCTTATTTCGACATTTACGTGGAATTCAATCCAAACGGCATCTTATTTGACAGCAAAGCACCTGAACAAGCTGTCGATTTAGATGTGCGCACCACCCTCATAGATTTATTTAAAATCTTTATTTTAGGTAATCGTCGCAGTATTAAACACATGCGTATAGATGGTGACATTACCCTTAAAGATGAGTTTCGTGATCTAATTTTGCATTTTAGTGCACCCAAAGTTTTAGCTGACTGGAAACAATGGCTGAAAGAAGCACCGCAAGAACAAGAAGTGATTGGTTCTAAAAAGCGCATTGCCCCACTTTTAGACAAAATTGATGAACAACGCTCTAAGATCAACACCCTACAAGTTGAGCTTAAACAGCATAAAAACCGTATTCGTCGGATTGAACGTCGTCAAAAGCGCATTAACATCGTCTTTGGTGTAATAACAGTACTATTAATTACGTTATTAGTGTATAATTTATGGATCGTTTAAACGCATTAAAATATCAAGAAAAACAGCGTAAATCCTCGCGCACAATATCACAATAAAATACTTGACTAATTTAGTCGGGATTCATAGAATACCCATATCTAGTCTAATCATGTGTATCGAATCATGCGCTTAACAACTCGCGGTCGCTACGCAGTGACTGCTCTACTTGATTTAGCTTTGCAGCCAACTGAACAAACGATCACGCTTGCTGAAATTGCAGCCCGTCAAACTATTTCTGTTGCTTATCTTGAGCAGTTATTCGCAAAACTTAAGCGCCACGGCTTAGTGTCTAGTGTTCGCGGTGCTAACGGTGGTTACCATTTAGCACGTAGTGCAAATGAAATCACTGTGCTAGAAATCATTGAAGCCGTAAACGAAACTGTTGATGCAACGCGTTGCGACCATAAAGGCAACTGTCAAAATGGTGCAATGTGCTTGACTCACGACTTATGGCAGGAACTCTCCCATCATATTGCCGACTATCTCGCTAAAATCTCACTTGCTGATTTAGTTGCGCGTGACAACGTACAAACTGTTGCCATTCGCCAGAACACAGCACCGTTTGATTCAGCTCTGTTATCGGTTACAGGTATTTGACATGAAACGTCCAATTTATCTTGACTACGCAGCAACCACTCCTGTAGATCCTCAAGTTGCAGAACGCATGATGGAGTGCCTGACTTTTGATGGGACTTTCGGTAATGCCGCTTCTCGTTCGCACGCTTATGGCTGGCAAGCAGAAGAAAAAGTTGAATATGCACGTGAACAAGTTGCGAACTTGATCAAAGCAGACCCACGTGAAATCGTGTGGACTTCTGGTGCAACAGAATCAGATAACCTTGCACTAAAAGGCGTAGCACAATTCTATGCGTCTAAAGGCAAACACATTATTACCTCTAAAATTGAACACAAAGCCATTTTAGATACCTGCCGTGAGCTTGAATCTGAAGGTTTTGAAATCACCTACTTAGAGCCACAACCACAAACAGGTTTAATTACCCCTGAAATGGTTGAAGCAGCAATTCGTCCAGACACCATTTTAGTATCATTGATGATGGTGAATAACGAAATTGGTACGATAACCGATGTCGCTGCAATTGGCGAAATCACCCGTGCTAAAAAAGTCTTCTTCCACGTCGATGCTGCGCAAGCTGCAGGTAAAGTAGAAATTGATTTATCTACCTTAAAAGTAGATTTAATGAGCTTCTCTGCACACAAAATCTATGGTCCTAAAGGGATTGGTGCGCTATTTGTACGCCGCAGTCCACGCGTACGCTTAAAAGCACAAATGCATGGTGGCGGTCATGAACGTGGCATGCGTTCAGGCACACTTGCAACCCACCAAATTGTAGGTATGGGCGAAGCATTTGAACTTGCAGGCAAAAACTTGGCTTCTGAACAAGCCCGTTTACGTGTATTGCGCGACAAACTTTGGAATGGCTTGAACACCATGGAACAAGTTTTCCTGAATGGTCACCCAACACTAAACGTAGCCAACTATTTAAACGTCAGCTTCAACTTTGTTGAAGGTGAATCTTTAATGATGTCTCTTAAAGATGCTGCGGTATCTTCAGGTTCTGCGTGTACTTCAGCGACTTTAGAGCCATCTTATGTATTACGTGCACTAGGTCTTTCAGACGAACTTGCACACAGCTCAATTCGTTTCAGTTTTGGTAAATACACCACTGAAGAAGATATTGATCATGTCCTAACTGTGACTAAAGCTGCTGTTGAAAAGTTACGTGAACTTTCACCGCTTTGGGATATGTATAAAGAAGGGATTGACCTTTCTAAAGTAGAATGGACTGAACACTAATTCATCCCAAATCTAATGGCTTTGACAGGAAGCCATTAGATTGATAAAGGTAATTTCACCCCCATATTTATATTAAGGCTGACCCCGAGGTTTGGAGAAGCGACATGGCTTATAGCGATAAAGTAATTGATCATTACGAAAACCCTCGTAATGTTGGCGTTTTAGACAAAAATGCTGAAAACGTTGGTACAGGTATGGTGGGCGCACCTGCATGTGGCGATGTAATGCGTCTGCAAATTCAAGTGAATGACGAAGGCGTGATTGAAGAAGCACGTTTCAAAACTTATGGTTGTGGTTCTGCCATTGCTTCTAGTTCTTTGGTTACTGAGTGGCTTAAAGGTAAAACTTTAGATGAAGCACAAGCGATCAAGAACATTGATATTGCTACCGAACTTGCCCTTCCACCAGTGAAAGTACACTGCTCTGTATTGGCAGAAGATGCAATTAAAGCTGCTGTAGAAGACTATCGCAGCAAAAAGACCAAAGCTTAATTTGCTAAGTTTTGTGGAAAAACAAACGGAGTTTTCATGATCAATTTAACTGAAAATGCTGCAACTCATATCAGCAATTACTTAAAGAATCGCGGTAAGGGTCAAGGTATTCGCGTTGGTGTGAAAACTTCAGGCTGTTCTGGTTTGGCTTATGTACTCGAATTTGTAGATGAAGTCGATACGCACGACCAAATGTTTGAACAGTTTGGTGTTAAAGTTTTCGTTGATCCGAAAAGCCTAGTTTACCTAGATGGCATGGAAATGGACTATGTCAAAAATGGTTTAAACGAAGGTTTCGAGTTTAACAACCCCAATAAAAAAGGTGAATGTGGCTGCGGTGAATCGTTCACGGTATAACGCCACCTCCCTCTTTTTAGCTTAAAACAGTGTACAATACACTGTTTTAATTGCATTTATGCAGCCAATTTTGCACACTAATCGCGGATTCCATCTCCCATGAATCATTTTGAGTTGTTTAATCTTCCTGTTGCACTCGATATTGATTTCGCTACTTTAAAAGCTGAATTTTTAAAGCTACAGCAGCAATATCACCCCGACAAAGCCGAAGACAAAGATCAAGCCTTGATTAAATCTAGTAAAATTAATCAGGCGTTTAAACAACTCTCTGCGGTAGACAGTCGTGCTGCATATTTACTCTCATTGAAAAAGCAAGATTATCATCTCGATCAATCCATCCATGACTTTGAATTTTTACAAGATGCCTTGGAAATTCGTGAGCAATTGGATGATGCCAACTGTGCCGATGACTTACAGTCATTAAAGGTTGAAGTACAACAATGGGTTGATGGCTTAGTCCGTGAATTTAAAATTGACTATGCCGAAGAAGATTGGGCAGAAGCGCGTGACACTGTGCGTAAATTACGCTTTTTCATGAAAGTTATGGCTGACCTAGACAAAGCTGAAGATCGTTTCCTTGATGATGACAGTTTTGATTTAGACGATGATTTTTAATTTTAGTTTGTATTTTAATATTTAACGGGCAAAGGATTTTACATAATGGCGCTCTTGCAAATTGCAGAACCAGGTCAATCAAGTGCACCGCATGAACATCGCATTGCGATTGGCATTGACTTAGGCACCACTCATTCATTGGTTGCCACAGTTCTTTCTGGTAAAGCCAAAGTCTTGCATGATGAGCAAGGTCGCGTGCTACTGCCTTCTATCGTCCATTATGCAGAGCAAAATACACATTATGGCAATGCTGCTGCGCCATTTATTACTACAGACCCTAAAAACACGATTGTTTCAGTCAAGCGTTTTATGGGTCGTTCTAAAGCGGACATTAAATTTCAACATCCATACACGTTAGTGGGTGAAGACAATCAAATGCCTGCTTTTGAAACAGCTCAAGGCCGTAAAACACCTGTTGAAATTTCGGCAGAATTACTTAAACAACTCAAAGACCGCGCAGAAGCCAGCTTACAAAACCCTGTAAATGGTGCAGTGATTACTGTTCCTGCTTATTTTGATGAAGCTCAACGCCAAGCCACACGTGACGCTGCCGAGCTTGCAGGTTTAAAAGTATTGCGTTTATTGAATGAACCGACTGCAGCAGCGGTTGCCTACGGTTTAGATCAAGACACCAACTTGGCTCAAGACCGTAACTATGTGATTTACGACTTGGGTGGTGGTACGTTTGACGTTTCTATTTTACGTTTCTCTCAAGGTGTTTTTGAAGTTTTAGCCACAGGCGGCCACACTGCTTTAGGTGGTGATGACTTAGATCGTCTGATTGTAAAATGGGCAAAAAAACAGCTGAATATTGAAAGTTTAGATGATGCAGAATATGCACACTTTATTGTGTCTGCACGTAAAGCCAAAGAAGCGCTCAGCAATGCAGAAAGTGTTGAATTAAAACTGTTAGAGCACACGCTGCAATTAGACCGCGCAAACTTTGAAAGTATTATTCAGGTTGCTTTAGATAAAACCATTAGTGTATGCAAACGTGTATTACGCGATGCCAAACTTGACCTAGATGACATTCAAAATGTAGTTTTAGTTGGTGGTTCAACACGTTCTTATGCCGTGCAAAAAGCTGTTCGTGAAGTATTTAATCAAGAACCATTATGCACAATTAACCCAGATGAAGTGGTTGCAATTGGTGCATCAATTACCGCCAATCAACTAATTGGTAACAGCAAAGATGGTTCGTTGCTATTAGACGTTACCCCACTGTCTTTGGGTTTAGAAACCATGGGCGGTTTGGTGGAACGCTTAATTTCACGCAATACTGCAATTCCTGTAGCACGTCGCCAAGAATTTACCACTTATCAAGATGGCCAAACTGCCATGTTGATTCATGTGGTACAAGGTGAGCGTGATTTGGTAGAACATTGTCGTAGCTTAGGTCGTTTTGTGCTACACGGTATTCCACCAATGACTGCGGGTCAGGCACGCATTGAAGTTACGTTCCAAGTCGATGCTGATGGCTTGCTCAGTGTTTCTGCTAAAGAAACCACTTCTGGTGTGACTGCAAATATCGACATCAAGCCATCTTATGGTTTATCTGAAGCAGATACCGAGCGTTTGCTGCTAGATGGTTTCAAATATGCAGAAGAAGACAAGCAATTGCGTCATTTGCATGAAACCAAAGTTGAAGCACAACGTGAACTTGAAGCTTTACAACAAGCCTTAAAAGTAGATGCACAACTATTAAGCCCAGAACAATTAGAAGCTTTAAATACTGCCAAAGCGCAGTTGGAAGCCGAATTGACTGGACAAGACATTAAAGCCATTGAACATGCTGTTGAACAGCTTAAAATACACAGTGATGCTTTTGCTGCAATTCGTATGAATCAACATATTGATGCAGCACTTAAAGGCACTAAACTCGACGACTGGTCAAACTCAAACTAATTTAAGGTAAAGATTATGCCACGTATTAAAGTACTTCCACATGCGCAATTCTGCCCAGAAGGTGCTGAGTTTGAAGTCGAACAAAATGCCAACTTATGCGAAAGCTTACTTGAAAATGGCATTAAAATTGAACATGCTTGCGATATGTCTTGTGCATGTACCACTTGCCACGTTGTTGTTCGTAAAGGCTTTGACAGCCTAGAAGAAATGGATGATGTTGAAGCTGACTTATTAGACCGTGCTTGGGGTTTAGAGCCTGATTCACGCTTATCTTGTCAGGTTAAAGTGGTCAATGAAGACTTGGAAGTCGAAATTCCAAAATACACCATTAACCATGCTTCAGAAAATCATTAATCATAAAATGATGCTAATTCTAAAAAACTGCGCTACGGCGCAGTTTTTTTATTGCACAACTTTAGATTTAAAATTTTTGAGGATTTAAAAGTTAAACGAGATCTACATTATAAGAAAAATTTTAGTGTTTTTCAGGAATATGAGTTTTGGCAATTTCTTCAACAGGTGGATGTTCAATCACTTCATCTTCAAGATTAAGTTTTACAATGCCCTGTGAGTTGGTCAGCTTTTGCTGCGTTTGAATTCTTTTAATCATTTTTTCTAATACGGTAATTAGCTCAGGATATTCAAAATTCTGCACTTCATCCAAATTAAGCAACAAATGAAAACCTTTATATTCGTAGTCAAACCAACGCTGATAATCCGACTTGCTGGCCGCATATTTTTCCATCACTTGCCAAGTTTTTACAGGACCTTGAATCCCCTTTAAAAAGATCGGTGCTTTCGGAGCACACAAATAATCATTTTTAATCAGTTTATAAGTGTCATCTGAAAGTAAAATTTCATCAACTTCGGCCGCACTTTGCAAACGCGCAGCTAAGTTAGCATCACGCCCAACAATGGTATATGCCATCCGATGTGCTGCACCGTAGTTCCCAACGTGGCAATATCCTGTACTGATACCCATACGAATATGTAAAGGCGGATAGCCCATTTTGACCCAACGTTCGCGTAACAATTTCATTTGCTGACGCATCGCAATAGCCATCTCTACACAAGTTTTAGCATCTTGTTCAACACCTTGCGTATTTGGATCACCAAAGAAAATTAAAATCGCATCACCCATAAACTTATCCACCGTCGCTTCATATTGCTTGGCAATTTCGGTCATGTGGCTTAAATAATCATTGAGCAGGAATGCTAAATCATCTGGAATTAGTGTTTCAGAAAGTTCAGTAAAGCCTTGAATATCAGAAAAGAAAATCGTCATTTTTTTACGTTTATATTCAATTTTCGCTTCCGACTCACCTTTCATAATCGATTGCCACAACTGCAAAGGTGCATAGCGACTAAGCTGATTCGCAAATTCCATATAGCGGTTCATTTGTGTGTAGTAATGGTCTTTCTTTGCCGTGGTATAGCGGATACGACGTGCCTGATAGGCACTGCCCATGCCAAAGTAAAAGATCATACATAAAAAGGCTAAAATCGTAAGTTCGGTACTGCTTTGTTCAAAATATTCGTTAAAACCAAAAATAAAAATATTACAAAAATAAAAAACTGTGACCGCCAATAAGGATGCCAATGCCACCAAAAAGAAAGAAACTTTAATATAAATGGCGGTATATAGCAGCGCAAATAAAGCGGCAAAAGTAAGTACCAAATTCAGATGTACCGCAGACAAACATACTGCGACTACCACAATATCAATAATAAACAGGATATTACGCTTGGCTTGATGACTATATTTATATTGTAGCCAACGCGAAAATTTAGGAATTATCAGTAATAAAAAAGTAAGAAAAAACGGAAGGTAAATTTGATAATTGGTATCGGCGTAGGTGTAGTGATAGACCACCATAATCAGGGATAAACTTGCATACCCGACTAAACGATGCAGAAATTCGAATTGTTTGGGATCTCTTTCCATCCAATTGTACATGAACACCGCGGCCTACTCCAATCTAGGATTAAAAAGCCACGCATCCTGCGTGGCAATTCATTTCAATTAATCCATTCGCCAGTCAAATGGCATATCGCCTTGACCACGCAGAGCAAGCATCAAGGTTTGACGCATGTGAGCCAAAACTTCATTGCTGTATGGTACAGCTGGCGTACCCCAAACTGGTTTAGGCCAAGCCACATCATTTTGATAACGCACGACGTGATGAAAATGCAATTGTGGAACCATATTACCTAAAGCCGCCACATTCATTTTATCGGCACGGAATACACGTGATAATTGGCTAGATAACCAGCTAGATTCACGTAAAAATTGTTCTTGGTCTGCCTGGCTTAATTCGTATAGTTCTGTAACCCCTGGCACACGTGGAATTAGAATTAACCAAGGGAATTGCATATCATTCATTAAACGACATGTTGACAGAGGAAAGTCGCCTACAAAAAAAGTATCTTGAGCAAGTTGTGGATGCAAACTAAACATATCTTTATAAATGACGCAAATTGTAATGATGGGTAATACTATCACATCCCTAGTGAACTGAGTATGATTCCCATCATGTTTCGATGTAAATAAAGTGCAATTTTAACCAAATTCATCATAAATAATATTCATTATAGAATCAGAGGTTTCTTAGCAAATATTCATAAATTTACCGATATGATATTTGGATCAATTTGCATTTTTAAACTCAGCTGTGCAAAGTTTTTAGCAGGCTGTTTAATAGATCGGCAATAAATTGAATCCGCTTTTCAGCTTCCTCCAACATCACCATCACTTTTAAACGCTGTCCACCATCCATACGGAAATAGGTCGGATGTTTTTGCATCATTTGAATGATGCTCATGGCTTGCACAGGTGTATCTGGTGAAAATTCGATATGACCGCCATTTGTACCAATATCAATTTTAGTGATGCCCAACTGCTCTGCTTTTAAACGCAGTTGATGTACAGCAAATAATTGTTTCACCGCTTGTGGTGGAATACCAAAACGGTCAATCAACTCCATACGGATATGATCAAGCTTTTCTTGAGTATCGGTATTACTAATGCGTTTGTAGAACAATAAGCGCTGATGCACATCGCCCAAATAATCATCTGGAATTAAAGCAGGCATGTGCAGGTTGATTTCTGCAGTTAAAGACAATGGTGCATCGAAGTTAGGGGTTTTACCTTTTTGAATGGCTTTGGTGGCTTTTTCCAGCATTTCCATATACAGGCTATAACCAATAGCTTGCATTGAACCGCTTTGTTGCTCACCCAGTAATTCGCCCGCACCACGAATTTCTAAGTCTTCGGTTGCCAGCATAAAACCTGCACCCAAAGTTGAGGCACGCTGAATCGCATCCAAGCGTTTTTCAGCATCGCCTTTTAAGCCCTTAATGGAAGGTACCAGCAAATACGCATAAGCTTGGTGATGCGAACGTCCAACACGACCACGTAGTTGGTGCAACTGCGCCAATCCGAGTTTATCTGCACGTTCAATTAAAATGGTATTGGCATTTGGAACATCAATCCCTGTTTCAATAATGGTTGAGCAAACCAACACGTTATATTCTTTATGATAAAACTGCTGCATGACTTGCTCTAATTCACGCTCGCGCATTTGCCCATGCGCAACTGCAACCCGCGCTTCTGGTACCAATTCACGAATGGTTTCAGCACTACGCTCAATGGTTTCCACTTCATTATGCAGGAAATACACCTGACCACCACGTAACAATTCACGTAAAATGGCTTCTTTCACCGTATCGCCTGTATGCTCTTGCACAAAGGTTTTGACCGCTAAACGGCGTGCAGGTGGTGTAGCAATAATGGATAAATCGCGCATACCGCTAAATGCCATATTTAAGGTACGTGGAATTGGCGTTGCGGTTAAAGTCAGCATATCCACATCGGCGCGCAGCGCTTTAATACGTTCTTTGTCACGCACCCCAAAACGATGTTCTTCATCGACAATCATTAAACCCAACTGCTTGAACTGAATATTTTCTTGCAGAATTTTGTGCGTCCCAATCACAATATCGACTTTGCCTTCAGCTAAATCTTCAATGGTTTTTTGATGAGATTTGCTTGAACCAAAACGCGATAAGACTTCAATACGCACAGGCCAGTCGGCAAAACGGTCTTTAAAAGATTCATAATGCTGTTGTGCCAACAATGTGGTCGGAACCAATACCGCGACTTGTTTATTATTCTGTACCGCGACAAATGCAGCCCGCATGGCGACTTCGGTTTTACCAAAACCAACATCACCACAGACCAAACGATCCATTGGTTTTGCCAGTTGCATGTCATGTAAAGTCGCTTCAATTGCATTGGCTTGGTCTAGGGTTTCTTCATAAGCAAAGCCACTGGCAAATTGCATATAAAGACTATGATCCAACTCAAAAGCAAAACCCGGTTTAGATTGACGACGTGCCTGAATATGCAGTAATTCTGCTGCCACATCGTGAATTTGTTCCAACGCTTTGCGTTTGGCTTTATTCCATGCATCTGTGCCTAATTTATGCAAAGGCGCAAGGTCTGGATCACCACCGCTATAACGGCTGATTAAATGCAAATTGGTAACAGGTACATACACTTTTGCAGCATCGGCATAATCAAGTTGTAAAAACTCATGCTCTTGCTCATCAATATTTAAAGTAATTAAACCTGCATAACGCCCTACGCCATAATCAATATGTACCACAGGTGCACCAATGCTTAACTCGGTCAAACTGCGAATTAAAAACTCTTCAGAAACTTCCTGCTGACGTTTACGACGGCGCTGCACCACACGATGTTCATACAACTGATTTTCTGAGATTACACTCAATTGATCTTGAATGACCAAGCCGCGATCTAAAGGTGCATTGGTAATCGCAATGGCTTGTAAAGACTGCTGAAATGCCTCAAAACTCTCCACTTGTGGAATTTCACCCAAAGCGGCACGCAACGCATCTTTTAAGGTTTCACGACGACCTGCACTTTCTGCCACCAATAAAACAGGATGATTGGCCGCATCAATATATTGCTTAACGGCATGAAAGGGTTGTTCTTGTTTAGGATCAACCGCCAAACGTGGTGGTACAAGTGTGCTTAAGTTCACTACACCTGCTTTTTGCTCAAAAGCTTCGGGCGATGCAATCACACGTCCAAATTGATTCAGTTGTTCTAATAATTGATTTGGTTGTAGGAATAATTGCTCAGGCGGCAAAATCGGCTGGTCGATGTTATGACGTCTGTCCTCATAACGATACAGCACATCTTTCCAAAATTGAGTTAAACAGTCATCCACCGCCTTATCTGTAATGACAATGCAATGCTTTGGTAAGTATGAAAGTAATGTATTTTGACCTTCAAGCTGTGCTTGAGTGAAGAATAACGGAAAATAAAACTCTAAACCAGGCGATGCAATGCCTTCTAACACATCCTGATACACAGGGTTCTTTTTCGGGTTTGCCGTTGGGAAACTTTCTGCATAGCGGTCACGGAAAATCGCACGACCTTCTTTTAATGGAAATTCTTTGGCGGGTAAAACCGTAAAATTCTGCAAACTTTGGGTGGTACGCTGCGTTTCTGGATCAAAAAACTTTAAGGTTTCAACTTCATCATCAAATAAATCAATACGGATGGGTGCTTCCTGTCCCGAAGCATAAATATCCATAATACTGCCACGCACAGCGAATTCACCATGATCATAGACTGTATCGACCAGATGATAGCCTGCTTGTACCAAACGCTGCTTTTGTTGTTCCAAAGCAAACTTTTGCCCAACACGAATATCGAAATGCTCGCCTAACACCCATGAGGTTGGTGCAACACGTTGTGCCAAAGTGGTTGCCGAAACCAACAATACACCTTGCTGCGGCATATTGGATAAAATCGCCAAACGCTCCGACACAATATCTTGATGCGGTGACAAGCGGTCATAAGGCAAAATTTCCCAATCGGGGAAAATAGTCGGTTTTACCCCGTAAAATTCTAATTCGCTTTCTAACTGCGCCAAATGTTGTTGATTGCGCGCGACAATCACAAATAAATGCTGATTCTGCTGACCAATTTCTTTAAATAATAATGCTGCGGCAGAACCTTGTAGATTACCAATCCAGCGTTTTTCGCCAGCTTTCAGTTGTGCTAAATTGAGTTGGGAAATTTCGTGTTGGAACATGTATATAGCTTTAGGGTCTAAACAACATGGGGCTTATACTAGCACGATGAATTGACGGTTTTACGTAATTTTTTTCATCCACCATTACAGCGTATTTAATTGCAAAATTTTATAAAACAGCGAGCTTTAAAGTTTGATACACACGCCTCTTTACTTTTGATCACGTAAAAACTGTCGATAATAATCATTCAATTTTTTAACAATCGCTTTAAATTCCAGTAAGTTTTCTTCGGTATTACCAAGCATTGTGTTAAAACGCTGTTGCGCAATTTCCAGATCAATTTTTTCATTGATAATCATAGCTGTAGAATACAGCTGTGCCAAATCATCAAACTGCTGCATACGGCGGTTGGATAAATAATTTAAACGCTCTGCCAAAACATCGTTAAGCAAAATACCATCGACAATATAGCCTTGTTCCGCATCCCATTGAATATTCTGTGCTTCTAAATAGGCAATTTCTTCGAGATTGGCTTTATTTTTAAACAACCCTGTAAGTTTGCTGAACATTTTGAACCTATAAATTGGCGAAATCAAAGTGAATGCTGCAGAGTTTAAATGCTTCACTAAAATAGATGCAACTGATCAGGGTGATTTATGCTCCCCTGATGTTATAAGTCAGTGTTTCAACCCCACTTTGCTTAGGCTATTTATAATGATGCATATTTTGCATCCTGCCAAATGCAAAAAAGCATCTTGAAGATGCTTTTATAACAATCAAAAAATGACTTAAAGCTTATTTGCCATAAGTTTGCTGTAAATACTTCACAATCTTGGCCGATTCAAAAAGCTGAGTCTGGGTATTTGGATCGATTAAAAATGGGACTTGAATATTATCACCCATAACTTTTAATACCTGCTCACGCTTACCACCTGCCAGTGGCACATATTTACCCGGTTTTAAACGTAATTTTGCCAAGCCTTGATCTTGCCAACGCTCTTTGGCTACATTATGAAATTTGAATGGCAACTCCAGTTCAGTCAATACACCACGTACTACACGTGTATAAGGACTTCCCTCAAAACCCCACAGTTCAATCAGTTGTTCAGGTGCAGCGCGCTCTACAATTTTCTGGTTAATCCACACACCACGTGCACCATTCAATAACGTGCCTGCAAGTGCAACATAAGGAATTTTAGGAAAATGCGCGTATTTTTTTGGCGTTTTTCCACTTTTGCCATAATGTTTGAATAAATGATGAATGATCTGCTGTGATTCATAGAGCTGATCACCTGTATTTTCATCAATTAAAAATGGAAACTGAGTTTTACCACCCAGTTGTTTCACCAAAGGTCGATATTTTGTGCCGCCTTTGGGGCATGGATAAACCTCATAATCCAAATTTAACAAGGTCATGACTTCGCGTACACGACGGCAAAATGGTGAACCTTCAAACTCATATAACTTTAAGGCTTTTTCGGGTTGCTTGGGAAATGCTGTCCCATTCACACCGCGCCCACCTTCGGTAAGCATAGATGCCATTGCCTGAATGACTTTAATTTGATGATGCACCATTTTGTTTTCCTTGTGATGTGCTCAGCAATTTGATGGCTGTGCCATCAAACCGCTTATAAATCGACCAATTTTCCCTTTGCCACAATAATACCGTTGTTATCGGCATAGACATAATCGCCCGAATTAAAAGTGACTTGTCCAAAATGCAAACTCACATCTACTTCACCCACGCCTTTGCGGTTACTTTTTTGTGGAATTGAAGCCAAAGCATGTACGCCTAAATCAAGTGCTGCAATTGCATCGACATCACGTACACAGCCGTAAATAATCACGCCATTCCAGTGATTTTTCACTGCAGATTCAGCAATCAAGTCCCCCATTAAGGCACAGCGCATAGATGCCCCACCATCTACCACCAAAACTTTGCCCGTGCCATCGGTTGCCAACAACTCTTTTACACGCGAGTTATCTTCAAAGCACTTTACAGTCACAATTTGACCGCCAAAAGTTTTACGTGCACCGTAACTTTTGAAAAATTTGCCATCCAAAGATGGAATCACCACTTGAAGGTCATGTTCTGGATGGTCATCTAATAAGTCACAAGTTACGAATGGTACTGTAGACACGTTGTTCCCCTTTTACTTGGTTTTTTGTATTTGTAAATTATCATAAATTTGGAATTTATGAATTTGCGATTGCGCTGCCTCGACCATAGTATGAGCCACTTGCGTAGCACTTACTGGCTTATATGTAAAATGATCGGGAATAAATCGTGATATTTTAAGATACAGCTTTTGTCCTAAATCTTCTAAACGCCGTTGTTCGTTGCGCTCACCCAATAATAAAGATGGACGCAAAATTGATACTTTGTCTAAATCCAAACTTTCAATATATTGTTCTAGCTCACCTTTGACACGATTATAAAATACGGCTGATTTGGCTTCTGCTCCCAAAGCACTGACCAATATGTAATGCGTACCCTTCGCCTGCAATAATTCGGCAAAATGTGCATTGATGGTATAGTCCACAGCATAAAATCCCTGCTTTGAGCCTGCCTTTTTTAAGGTTGTGCCTAAACAACTGAATGCATGACTATAACCGCTCACATCTTCATCATTGAGCAATAAAAAGTCTTCGAGGAGTAACGTCTGGACTTTTTCTAAGCGATTTAATTCCGAGCAAGGTCTACGCAAAACAACGGTGATATTTTTACATTCAGGCAGCTGATTAAGCTGTTTGACCAATTGCTGCCCAACTAAACCATTCGCACCAATTACAATTGCATTTTGAATAGAATTTGTCATTTTTTAAACAATCTCTGAGGCTTAAAGCTAATCTACCTGTTTCTTTCTGATTTTTCTGCAGCTAAAATGTTGTCAAAGCATGTCAAGACTTGACTTAACTGTCTAGTTTCATCAAAATATGGCACTTGTTTACGGGCTGGTGATAATTCTTCTGATGTTGGTTTTCGGAAGTAATTGCAGCCCGCCCAGACCAATCTATTTCAAGGAGTGCACGAGTGGCAAACTCTGCTCAAGCTAGAAAACGTGCTCGTCAAAACGTTAAAGCACGTAAACACAACGCAAGCTTACGTTCTATGGTTCGTACTTATTTAAAACGCACAATCGCTGCTATTGCTGCAGGTGATTATGCGGTTGCTACTGAAGCTTACAAAAAAGCTGTTCCAGTAATTGACCGTATGGCTGATAAAGGCATCATCCATAAGAACAAAGCAGCTCGTCATAAGAGCCGTTTAAACGCTCAAGTTAAAGCTTTAGCTTCTAACTAAGTGTTAAACAAAAGAAGCCCGTTAAGGGCTTTTTTTGTGCCTGCTGTTTCGATAATTTATCAAATTAAGCAATCTTTAGTTTCTGCACGCCAATTACATCACTTCAAATACACCTGCCACCATAAAATAAAAAACACCTCCTGAACTGGTCAAAAGGTGTTTTAAATTAATGAAGATGAATAATTCAGACGAAGAATTATTTCAGCATCAGTCGTAAATTTTGTGGACTTAAATAAGCCAGTTGCAAACTGTTATTAGCCTTTAATTGCGTCCATTGCTGATTCGCACCACCTGTGCAACCATAACGAATTAAACGCGCGCGGTTTTCTTTTAGGTAGCCATGCTCTAAATCAAAGCACTGATTCCCCTGACGAATCGTTCCCGAAGCTGTGTGCATTTCCCAGACCTGACTGTCTTTAGATGTACTGCAGCTTGCAAGTGAGACCACATTGCCGTTGTTGGTTAAGCACTGATCCATTTCTGCTTTGCTGTGAATACGCCCCAAACCATCATAAATCCACTGCTCAGTTGCATCGCCTGTACAGCCACTTGCTCCACTAATGTAAGCATTTTTCTGACCACTCGCCAAAGTTTCAACTTTCAAACAGTTATTTCTGTTTTTCATTAGTGTTGCTTCAGCCACAATATTTTCATTGCCTAAACCCAATCGCTCCACAAAATTGTGCAATGCTGTTTCCGCTTCAGGCTTAGTCTTTTCTAAATCGGCACGATAAACATTCATCCAGCGGTTTAAACGATAAATCGTATTTTGCTGTTGTTCATAACGCTGTAATTGTTGCTGTGCAGTTGCACTTAGCTCTTGACGATAATCTGCATAAGAATCATACAATAGTTGTGCAGCAGGTTTTAAAGCCACCACAGCTTGACTGGCTTGCGCTTCCAACTGCTTCTGAAAATCAGGCATTTCAACTTTTCTTAAAGCTTCATAGCCATGTGTACGACCAATTTTTACCGCAGGTTGAATACTATCGCTAT
Source organism: Acinetobacter towneri (assembly GCF_017498585.1). NCBI lineage: Bacteria > Pseudomonadati > Pseudomonadota > Gammaproteobacteria > Moraxellales > Moraxellaceae > Acinetobacter > Acinetobacter towneri. Next base: position 1,723,795 of record NZ_CP071766.1, on the reverse strand, counting down.
ATTGCGGAATATTCAGTGTCGATAATAACTTCTCGGCATGATTGGCTTTTTTACAGTATAAATTCACCTGTTTTGGCTGCTCAGCAAGTGCTAAATTGACATGCAGTTTATTGGCATTGCTGGTCATACGGTTAGGTGCCAATGCCACGTTCTGATTACGATTGGCATATTGAACATCTAACCAACATGCGGCATTTTCAGCAGCACGATTTGCCCCAGGTAAATTATAAACATTACCCCAGTTACTGCGTGCAGCAGGATACAACACACCTTGCTGAGTTTCAGGATCATATCCGCCAATAATAGTAATTACAGGCACACCAAATAAGCGCGGTTTTAAATAGTAACCATCGGCACTGTTGTACCAAACCTGATTGGAGCTTGGTACTTTTGGATAAACCACTTCCATTTGGCGTGTGTCTTTATTCCAAATTTTATAACCACTTGGTGAGCTTTCATCCCAAACATGTCGCGCCCCAAAGTGGGGTTGAATCCGAATATGGGTACTGTAACCCGTGTAATGGGTATAACGCGAAATGCTACTGTTGGTTGCACCACCTGACATCGCATCCCAACTATAAGCATATTGTTTCAGGAAGTTAGGCACACCATTTTTGCCATCACCCAAGTTTCGAGTATGCCACGCTAAATTACCGCGCATTTTATTACGATACGCAATATAGCCCCAACCGCTGTCTGCATGGTGTGCAGCCCAGAACATATTTTCACCTTGTGAACCCGGATAATGCCCTAGACCATAATGATGTCCAATTTCATGGCTGAACTCGTTGCCCACAGAATCATACAGAGTCAACATACCATTACCGCCACTTAAACCATGCGTTTGATCACCATTTGTATATTTACCTCGTGCATGATGGGCAATTACAGTTTGTGTAAGTTGTGGCTGTTGCTGACTTTGCATAGAGGCACTGGTCACACCCCAGTTGGCTAAGTTAATTCCCACACTCAAGGTCGATTTTGCAGTATTTTCCCGCATGTCCCCCGAATAGACACCACCTTCACCCGCACTTTGGGTATCGTAAATCGTGCCGTTGGCGACCATCACTCGATCTAGCTGAATGTCATCATATTTTGCCACGGTCATTTGTGCCGCAGGAATGGTTTGGAAATAATCGGTACCCGCTTTTTCAGGCTCTAATAACATATAATGCCCGCCCGATTTCGGTGGTGCAGTTAGTAGACCGATACGAATATTATTGAGTACCAATTCACCCGGTGCGGCAAAATCAATTTTTTCTGCTTCGAGTGCACCAGTACGGTTTTTAGAATCGACCAAACGCAGCTTTAAACCGGGACGTACTTCATCCCAATTTAATTTAGCCGACCACGCACGCTTACTATACAACACCTCAGCACGACCATCTTGATTGCTCTGGTCTGAAGCAGGAATCTGGGTTGGATCAAGTAAAGCAACACGACGTAACAAGCGTTCATTTTGATACACTTCAAGCTGCAAAGTGTCGATATTGTCCATGCCCTGATTTGGTGTAACCAATAATAATGCTTCTTTTTCTGCGGTCAAACGTGGCATTTTTTTCGCCTCGTTACCATTCGGATCAACCACATGCCCTTGAGCAAATTGAATCATTGCCTGAAAATCACCTTCTAAATCATTACGCACTTCACGTGATTCAGAATTGGCGTTGTAATCATAAAACCCAAGTGCCGATTGATTGATGACATCTTGTGTAGGTTCAGGGTAAGGATTAGCCACATTACCCACAGGTGGTTGCTGAGGAATTTCCAATGGTGTTGGATTTTCTTGATTTGAATTCCCAGCGGCATCCCCATCGCCACCACCACATGCAGCAAGCATGGATGATAATATACATACGCTTAATAGACTAAGCGAAAACCGAGTCACACTTTTCATTATTTATTCCACCCCAATGTCAATTTATGACAAAAAATATAAAAATAAACACATATTTTTCAATGGCTTGTATTTTTATATTAAATAGATGTATAAAATTATGCAATTCTCAAGTTTCATATCGCTTTATATTTTCAACACAATTTTATTAATTTTTCTTTATAAAAATCAGCGAATTTTTAAAGCAGCACACAGATTGATAGACAATATTTGATCGAGTTTGCGCTCACAACTGCATAAAATGAAGGAAAAAAAGAGAATAAAATTTGAATTATTTTTTTTAATTTCTGACAGACGGTATTCTATCGTACTGAATGGATAGCACTAGAATATGCGTTCAATGTTCTGCTTAAACTTTCTGACGAAATTGCGAGATATCTAAAGTGTGAATCTGACCGCGCCAAATCCATTTTAGCTTGGATTCTAAAAACTCATCACCTTCAAACCAAACGAATAAACCTTCCATCATATCTGGCCAATCGGCTTGCGTGACTTCATTACGTCCAGAAATTACCGCGATAATTGCAGCTAAAATCGTATCATGACTCACAGCCAAACTCAGTCCGTATTGGTTGGTTGGATGGGTGTTATAAATCAGCTCAAGGACATCCACGACACCATGAATCGGATGTTTCATGCCGGGCAAGGCATTATTCACAAAACTATTAATAAAGCCTAAAGCACCCTGTTTCTGAAAATATGGGCCTGCCTGTTTGATATCAAGTACAAAGCTTCCTGGTTCCACCAATAAACCTTGTTCTATAATTTCAATGTGATGGGTATTGGGTTCGAGGGTAATGCCATCTGCCCCACGAATCATTAAAGCAGCCGTATCGACACAACGCTGAATAGGACTTGAAATACAGTGTTGAATCACCCGATCTGTATTTCCAACCAAGTAGCCTCCCCATGCTTCGGCTAAATCGCGACCTTGTTCGGTCAATTGTAAATTATAGCCAGCCAAACCCTGACCAACGACAATTTCACGAATAGAATGACGTGTAAACAAAGTCACAGGCGTCTGAGCATCAGGCAATAAATCAATTGCTTTAAGCATACTTGCAGGGAGTAGTTCTAATGCCATGATCTAGCCAAAATTTTAACTTGGTTGCTTGACACTATACCATGTTCAGCACTTTGCTCAATCTGACTTCGCCATAAGTCCAAGTGCTTGTAAGGCAATCTGTTTCATCTGCGTATTTTTATAGGCGATAAAACCACCATTTAACAATGTATCGCGCTGATTATATAAAAATGCCCGTCCCTGAAAATCGACCAATCCACCACCTATTCGTTCCAATAAACATTGTCCTGCACTGGTGTCCCACTCAGAAGTCGGATGAAAACGTGGGTAAATATCGACACGATCTTCCAAAATCATGCAGAATTTATAAGCACTACCTGCTTTTAGTTCTTCAAAATTGGTCAACTGCGCCAAGCTTTTTAAATAGTCTGCATAGTGTGATTTTTTTTGACTACTGTGGCTTAATCCAATTTTTAGAACTGAAGATGTTACCGTGGGTTCAGACTGATAGAGATACCATTGCTGAGTTAAAATATGATATTTCAATGGCATACCCTGTTCAGGACAAAAATAAATAGTTTGCTCGCCTGGTACTGCAAGTACTGCAAAAGTTGTTTGCACACCACAAATTAAACTTAAATTAATGGTAAATTCAGGACGTTGATGTAAAAACTCTTTCGTGCCATCTAAAGGATCAAGCAACCAAAATTGCTGCCATTGCTGACGTTGGTCTTGCTCACCTTCTTCGGACAACACAGGTAAATTGGAGATTTTTGCCAAAGCCTGCATTAAATAATAATTGACTCGATAATCGGCTTGCGTAACAGGAGAATCATCAGTTTTCTTTTCTACATCAAAAGCAGCACCTGAACAATAATCTTGAAATTCCTGATTTAAAATTTCACACGCCTGCTGCACGATTGGCAATAACTGTAAAATTAAAGTATGCGTTGGCGCCTTTGTTTTTATAAACATAACTATCCTTTTTAGACTGTATCTAAAGGTCTAATTTTTCATTACTTTCATAAAAACATTGTAATAAAATTTACGGCTGATGCGTAGATAAAATTTAGTGGCTAGATATGCTAAATCAAGACTTTATGTGTCAAGGCAATTCATTTTTACTTGAGTTTTTTATTTATTGAGTGCTTAGTTAATTAATCTTTAAATGGATTGGATAATCTTTTTTTAAACATCGATAAAGTGAGTGCACCACTAACCAATAATAAAATACCCACAATCACCAAATAAGTTTCACCACCAAAAAAACCAATAATAATTGCAGCAATACCCAATAAACCCAAAATAGTGGTAATGGCAATTCCTAAAATAGACATCACAATTCCTTTTAAATTTATTTAATCATGAAAAATTGTCAATATTCTCAGGTATCGTTCTGTCATATTCATGCCTCTTTTGATAGTTAAAGCGTAACATTTGAGCGCACCTTGCCACATTTATACACAGAACTTATACTGAAATAGACTAAACACAACCTATTACATTTTACTGAGTTTGCTGAATAGCTTAAGTGCAGATTATGACAACTTGATGCATTTTATTTAAAAAGATTCTTTCTTAAATCATTTTTGAATCACTGCAAAGGAAATTCCCTTTCCTTTTAGGAGACTTGCGGAGCATGCTCCTCAGGGAGAGGTTTTTTATAAGAACCCCCTCATCCACTTGCGGAATATACTCCTCATCCTGAGCAATACATGGCGTAAAAGAAGGGACTTTCAATACTAATTTTACTGATCATTTATGATCAAATTTCGACTTATAAAAGGATTCTAATTCAGGTTGAACCATTCATAGAATTAAGGTATAAAAAAGCCCGATCTGCATCAATCGGGCCAGATTTAAAGGTACACAAATTTGTATACATAATCAAAATCACTAGAATTTTAAATCAAAAAATTAATCAATCCTTTTCTAGAAAAGTTAACTCTCCCTCATCTGAGGTGATTTTAATTTTGACTTTACGATAACTACGTTTATCTGGGTTTAATGCCGACTCTGAAACATGATGGGCGAATTTTTCATCGCCCATTAAATGCGCAAATAATTTATAGCCGATACGCATTTTCTTAATTTTTTTCTTCTTTTTCTCAAACTCATCGAGTTGTTTATCTAAGTGTTTTAAATCTAAATACTGTTGTTCAGCCATTACTAGCTCCCTAATTTAAAAAATTTACCATTCAATTTCTATGCTTGTACAGACAAACAAATACAGAAATATGTCAAAAAAATTGTTTTTGTGAACGCTACAGTTACTTTTTACAACTGCCCCATCTCACCTAATTTATATGCAACGCATGTACAGTGCTTATTTATTTAGCCTAGCACAATTTGGCGAATAATCAGACAGTATTTTGAGTTATGCCTCAAGCATGTTTAAATGAGCCAGTTTTATTTGCCTTTTGGCAATTGCTTAATGGTTTAGGATGTCTAAATGCACAAAAATATCATCATGTTTGACATGGACGGAACGCTGTTAGATCTCGCTTATGATGATTTTATTTGGAATGAACAACTGCCTATTCGCTATGCAGAATTACACGCCTGTTCTTTAGAGCGCAGCAAAGAAATTTTATACGATTTTTATCAAGCGCATAGCCACACCTTAGAGTGGTATTCCTCACGTTTTTGGACGGCTAAAGTGGGTGTAGATATGCTTGCGATGCAACTTGAATATAAAGATCAAGTCACGTTGCGTCCACAAGCTATCGAGTTACTGGAATATTTAAAAAATAATGGCTATCACATTTGGCTCACCACCAATGCCGATTGTGCAGGTTTAGACTTTAAATTAGCACATACAGGTTTAGCAAAGTATTTTGAAGTGATTGTTAGTTCTGAAAGTATTGGTTATGCCAAAGAGCGCGTTGAATTTTGGCAAACATTGCAACAACAACATGCATTTAATCCTGAAGATTGCTATTTTATAGATGACACCGAAAAGGTGCTTAATGGTGCTAAAGCCTTTGGGATTGGACACTTATATAGTATTGCCCAGCCATCCTCAGCAAAACCTACGCGTCAGACTTGTAATTACCCTATGTTGCACCAATTAACAGATTTAATTCCTGTCTTAGAACAATTTGAGGACACTCAAAAATATGCCTAAAACTTCGTCCCACGAAGCCATTGAAACGATCCGAATTGATAAATGGCTATGGGCTGCACGTTTTTTCAAGACCCGCTCTATTGCAAAAGCTGCCATTGAAGGCGGCAAAGTACATCACAATGGCGAGCGCGTTAAAGTTTCCAAAGAAATTCGTGTGGGAACTGAGCTGACCATTCAACAAGGTTTTGATAAGAAAACCGTATTGGTCAAGGCATTATCCGGCGTACGCGGCCCTGCCCCTGTCGCTCAGCAACTTTATGAAGAAACTGAAGTGAGTATTGCACGCAGGGAATTGATTGCGACCCAAAGAAAGTTGCATAATCTAGCACGACCTGATCATCGACCAAGTAAAAAAGACCGTCGTGACATCAGCAAATTTAAACAAGAGAATGATCAGCAATTTGACCAATTTTGGTCATATAATGATGATTAAATAGAGCGTCACAGGCTGTCGCACAGCCCGTGATATAAATAGAACTACAGGACAAATTCTGTCACTATATTGCATGTGGAAAAGATTTAAGTAAATGCATCCACTTGAGTATATTGTTTCGTGACATCGTATTGAGGTTGTAAGATGGATGAGAATAAAAGCAAGGCGTTAAACGCTGCGTTAAGCCAGATTGAAAAACAATTTGGTAAGAACACAGTCATGCGTCTTGGTGACAACACTGTGCAAGCGGTAGAAGCCGTATCTACAGGCTCATTGACCCTAGATATTGCATTGGGTATTGGTGGCTTACCTAAAGGTCGTATCATTGAAATTTACGGCCCTGAATCATCAGGTAAAACGACTATGACCTTGCAAGCCATTGCAGAATGTCAAAAAGCTGGTGGAACTTGTGCCTTTATTGATGCCGAACACGCGCTTGATCCTCAATATGCACGTAAACTTGGTGTAGATATTGACAATCTTTTAGTATCGCAACCAGACAACGGTGAACAAGCCCTTGAAATTGCCGATATGTTGGTACGTTCTGGCGCAATTGACATGATTGTAGTCGACTCCGTGGCTGCCTTAACCCCTCGCGCCGAGATTGAGGGTGAAATGGGTGATTCACACATGGGCTTACAAGCGCGCTTAATGAGCCAAGCCTTGCGTAAAATCACAGGTAATGCCAAACGTTCGAACTGTATGGTGATCTTCATTAACCAAATTCGTATGAAAATTGGTGTAATGTTTGGTAGCCCAGAAACCACAACTGGCGGTAACGCATTGAAGTTCTATGCTTCTGTTCGTTTAGATATTCGCCGTGTAGGTCAGGTGAAAGAAGGCGACGAGATTATTGGTTCTGAAACCAAAGTCAAAGTTGTGAAAAACAAAATGGCGCCTCCATTTAAAGAAGCATTGTTCCAGATTCTTTACGGTAAAGGCGTTAACCATTTGGGCGAGCTGGTCGATTTGGCTGTTCAACAAAATATCGTGCAAAAAGCAGGTGCTTGGTATTCTTATCAAGGCGATAAAATTGGTCAAGGTAAAAACAACACCATTCGCCACCTTGAAGAACATCCAGAGCTTGCTAAAGGCATCGAAGCGATTATTCGTGAACAACTGCTCACGACAGGTCAAGCAGCACCTGTAGAAGATAAAGACGAAGAAGAATTCGACTTACTTGATGTTTAAGCATACGCTAATATGAACACAACAAACTGAATTAAATAGAACGCTCTACGGAGCGTTTTATTGTATATGGAAGCATTACCATGCCTGAAGACAAATTCCCCAAACTGATTGATTACGCTGCGCTAAAACAACAATTTGGCGAAGATGAGCAATCATGTAGCAGAACTGAGCAGATATATTCCGAAACAACGTCTGCCCTGCATTTTGCCTCAAATTCTGCGCCTAACATTAATAAACAATACCCTGCTCATACGGAAGCCATTGATGATCAAGAACACAATCACAATGAAGACCAAGACGAACAGCAAAACAAACGCCCAGGACTAACAGGTTCTCGTCTACGCAGCTACGCCTTTGCTGTCTTAACGCGTAAAGAATATTCTAAAAATGACTTAATTGAAAAACTGGCTTTATATGCAGAAAACCGTGATGAAGTGATTGAGTTAGTCAATGAATTGGCACGTGAAAATTATCAGAGTGATCAACGCCTAGCAGAAATGTTACTGGCTAGCCAAAAGCGGCAAGGTAAAGGGCCAAATCGTATTAAAATGGCTCTTAAAAACAAAAAAGTGGATAGCAGTTTAATTTCAGAAGAACTTAAAGAAACTGATTGGACAGAACAAGCCTATCAACTGAAAGTGAAAAAATTCGGCACAGAAGTCGCAAACGAGCCAAAACTTAAAGCCAAACAAATTCGTTTTTTACAGTATCGGGGCTTTGATATGGATGCGATTATGAAAGCAATTCGTAGGAAAGAGCAGGATTTTTAAAATAGTGGATATAAGATCAAAATAAGTAGAAGATAAATAGAATTATTATTTCAAAACTGGTGGCAACCCTACCAGCAAGCCTTCGGCACATCATAGCTCCACTACCGCTGCTACCTTCCGGTCCTGACGGGGTTCGTAGAGTACAATTGCGAAGTAACCAGCAGGGCTACCATTGCAAAAACAGAGTATAGAGATTTTTAACAAACTTGCAAGCGTTGTTCTGTATTTCCTTTTATAATGCTATCCAATTGATTATTTTAAAAACAATTGAAGACATTTATAGAATAACGTCATTTAAAATTTAGTCTAACTAACCCATCATAAAATTATTTCGAGATTTAAATCCTAGATTTACCCATATTGCGCTGAGATTGATGATAAGTTTGTAAAAGCTTATTGCAATTCCACGCGTGGACGTTTTAAATGTGGAAAATGACCAAATCAACAGGTTGAGTTCAATATGCTTACAAGGACTCACCTACACAAGATTAAGATGGATGTTCAATTATGCTAAAAAAGCATGCACTTTGTGCTCTTGCCCTACTGTGCTCAACGCCTATATTTGCCAATATTCCAATTGAAAGCCACAATCTCAGCCAAAGCAGTGCTAGGTATGCCAATAGCCCTGCGATTGCAACGAGTAATATGGCAACTGCCAATGTACCCACCAATATCAATTGGCAGTTGATGCAAAAAAACCAGCAACTTGAAAATGACATCCGCCAGTTACGCGGCAAAATTGAAGAACAAGACAATGAAATTGCGCAGCTCAAACATGAATTGCAAAATCACTATACCGATTTAGATCAACGTCTAGAACTGCTCCAGCAAAAAATAGACCCTGAATCTACTCCTACCGCTGAGGAGGATAACCAAAAGGATACTGCACCCAGTCACCAGCAACAACCAGTTAAATAGCAATGCCCCGCAATCTGCGCAAAATACAACGCATGTTAGCCCAACAGCTCAAGGTTTAAATACCAATATTGAGCTAGAAAAAGCAGCCTATACTGTTGCATTGGATGCCTATAAACAAGGTGGTGCTAAAAAAGCCATTGCACCCATGCAAAACTTTATTAAAAACCACCCAAACAGTGTGTATATCAGCAATGCTTATTTTTGGTTAGCTGAGTTTAATTTAGCGATTGAACCGACCAATTACAGCGAAGCCAAAAAGAATTTTGAAATTGTGGCAACCAAGTACCCTCAATCTGCAAAAGCATCAAGTGCCCTATATCGTTTATATAGTATTGCGCAAGATGTAGATCACAAACCTGCTTTGGCAGCGCAATACAAAAGTAAAATTCTGAGCCAATACCCAAAGTCTGAAGAAGCAAGATTCTTTAAATAAGCCAATAAAAAAGACATCCGAGGATGTCTTTTAATATTCTGAAGCTTGCCGCATTCGACAAACTCAAAGCTTAACGCACAATACCACGTTCAGATTGCTCTAAAGAATCAATTAAACGCTGCGCTTCTGCCACATTTGGCAAAATATCAATGCGAATTTGCTGAATGGCTTGCTCAGTGGTTAATCCAGATTTGTAAATGAGTTTAAAGGCTTCACGAAGACCTTGAATCACATCCTTCGACCAGCCTTTACGACGCATTCCTTCCACATTCATTGCAAATGCATGTGCAGGATTACCAGAAACCATGACATACGCAGGCACATCTTTAAGAATGAGCGATGCACCACCAATCATGCTATAAGAGTCAATTTTACAGAATTGGTGAATACCAGAGTTTCCACCGACAACCACATAATCCCCAACATGCACATGACCTGCCACACCCACGTTATTGGCAAAAATATTGTGATCACCCACCATACAGTCATGTGCGATATGCGTATTGACCATAAGTAAGTTGTGACTACCAATTTTGGTCAGGCTATTGTCTTGCACCGTACCACGATGCAAACTGCAGTGTTCACGAATTTTGTTGTGATCACCAATTTCTAGCCAAGTTTCCTCACCTGCATATTTTAAGTCCTGACAGACCTCACCTACGCTGGCGAACTGGAAAATTTCATTGTGCTGACCAATACGGGTGTAACCACCAATCACCACATGCGAATGAAGTTTTGTACCCTCACCAATCGTTACATTTGGGCCAATAATACAGTATGGACCAATCGTGACATCTGAAGCGATTACTGCAGATGAGTCAATAATAGCGGTTGGGTGAATGAGTGGGTTATTGCTCATGCTTGCTCTGTTTTCTGATGCGAAACCATAATTTCCGCGGTTGCTGCGACGACGCCATCAACGGTGGCGATACAATTATATTTGTAAATGCCTCGTTTTTGCATAACTAATTCAGATTTTAATACAAGTTGATCGCCTGCAACGACTTGTTTTTTAAATCGAACTTTTTCTGCGCCTGCAAAAAGGAACAAAGAACCTGCGCTCGGTTTCTCATTATTCATGATAAAACCTAAAATACCCGACACTTGTGCCATCGCTTCAACGATTAAAACACCCGGCATGATCGGATAATTCGGGAAGTGTCCTTGCAAGAATTCTTCATTGATAGATACGTTTTTATAACCCACGATACCGTTATCAGTGACTTCTACAATGCGGTCTACCAATAAAAACGGATAGCGATGGGGTAAATATTCACGAATGGTTTGAATGTGCATTGGCAATTCAGGTTTAGTGAAGGTGCTAGAATTCGACTCAGTCATCATAATTATTTACGCAATTTAAAAGTTGATTCAAGGGACTCAATTTGAGATTGCATATCATCAAGTCTTTTCACCAATTGGGTCAATGGCACATCTGCTAATTGTCTGAGGCGCACAACAGTACGTTTCCACTTTTGATTTTCAAACAAGCCTATACCTGACGAATATTTTCCTGATTCAGAAATATTATTTGTGACCATTGACATTCCTGTCAAAGTCACATTATCAGCAATATTTAAGTGCCCTGAAATTGCACTTCCACCACCAATGATACAGTTTTTGCCAATTGTCACACTTCCAGCCACGGCAGTTTTTGCTGCAATGGCCGTATGAGCACCTAATTTGACGTTATGTGCGATTTGCACAAGGTTATCAATAATGACACCATCTTCCAAAATTGTATCATTTAGTGCACCGCGATCTACGCTGCAATTCGAGCCAATACGAACGTCATTGCCAATAATCACCGAACCCAACTGTGCAATACGATGCCATTTGCCTTGATAAGGTGCAAAGCCAAAGCCTTCACTGCCAATTACAGTATTGGCGTGTATGCGCACACGATGTCCAAGCTTGGCTGCGCCTGTCAAAGTCACGTGTGAATCAATAAAACACTGTTGACCAATTTCGACAAAGTCATCAATTTTACAGTGCGATTGCACAATCGTATTGTCACCCACCACACAATTTTCACCAATTACGACGTAATGACCAATATAAGCACTATCGGCGATGATGGCTGATGGATGGATTTGGGCTGTGCTTTCTATACCACGTTGCGTATGCTTACGCTCAAATACATGGGTTAAAATTGCAAAAGCCAGATATGGATTATCGACCACAATAAAGTTGTGATGATTGTCTAACTCGGCTTGTAGTGAAGCTGTCACAATGAAAGCTCCCGCTTGGGAGCTACGTGCTTGCGCTAAATATTTATCGCCATTCACGAATGCAAGTTGATGCGCCTGAGCAGACTCAAGGCTTGCCAAACCTTGCAAACGTAAGTCGGCTTGTCCAATGTATTGACCTTGAACTAAACTAGCAATTTCTTCTAAGCGATAATATTGGGAACTCATTGATTATTTAAGTACGTTGACCTTTTGGATCATTTTATCAGTTAAATCATACTTCGGGTCATAGGCAAGTGCTGAGTTTTTATTCAAAACCACATCTAAACCATTTTCTTTACGCAATAGTTCAGCAACTTGCTTTAAACGAGTTTCAAAACCATCGTTAATTTTGTGCAATTCTGACTGAACACGAGTTTGCACTACTTGTTGCAAACCATTAAATTCTTTCAATTTCGCTTGAAACTGAGTATTCATTTTTTGCTTTTCAGCATCAGATAAATTATTAGATTGCTGCGCACGCTGCTGCATAGCTTCTAATTCTTTTGCCAATTGCTCAAGTTTGCTGGTTTGTGGTTTGATCGACTGCTGTAACGCCAAATTTTGCTGTTTTAAATAACTGCTATTTTCTACAACACGCTCTAAACTTACTACACCATAGCCTGCAGCATGTGCTACTGCAGCCATTGTAGATAAACCCAACAATGCCAAACTCAATATTGTTTTTTTCATGTGCTACATCCTGTGTTTAAACAATCCAACATGGGTCGTACTTAGAAAGTACGACCAATTTCGAATTGGATATTTTTAGTGTCATCGCCTTGTTTATCATTCAACGGATACGCATAGCTGAGTGATAATGGGCCAATCATGGTAATCCAAGTAAAGCCTACACCCACGCTATAACGCATTTCACCGAAGTCGAAGCCATAATTGTCTTTACAATATTGCTTGGCATTCACAGAAGCACCATTCACAAAAATATTTGAATCAGAAACATTACACTGAGTATCAAAAACTTGTGCGCCTTCTGCAAAAATTACTGGACGGACTTGACGCGTCCAATCTCCTTTAAATGGCACTGGTAGAGCCAATTCTGTACCGAACTGTACTAGAGCATTACCACCAACTTCTTCAGGTGAGCGATCCGTTTGACTTGTATCAGAGAAATAAACACCTGGATATTTCGGGCCTAAGGTGCTGTTGTCATAACCACGTACTGAACCATAACCACCTGCATAGAAGTTCTTATAGAACGGTAAGTCATTACCAAAACCTAACTTACCGTAGCCACGTAAGACAAAATCATGACCTAATGGCATATAAGCCTGTGCATCATAGGTCACTTTTTGGAATTCCACATCACTACCGGGTAAAGCAATTTCAGCATTAACACGATGCGACATACCATTGGTTGGGAAAATCGGACGATTTAAAGTGTTGTATGACCAACCTAAATTTAGGTTATACGTAAGGAAATCACCTTTAAATTCTTTGCCGTAAGGAATTGGATTTGCACAAGGCTCATACCCTACTACATCACCATTTGCATCTTTAATAGGGACTAAATCATCTGGACAATATTCGTCACTTTTGGTTTCTTTACCCCCATGGCGCTCTAAATAGTCTGCGACATAAGTTGAAACATAAGGACCTGTGGTTACTTCGGTCTGATCAATGTTTAAACCTGCACTAATGCTTTGGTTTTCATCAATTGGGTAACCGAAGTTAATTCCACCACCAAAACTGTCTGTCACATAGTTGTTTACGTTATAGTTATCATCTAGCTTGGTTTTACGGTAGTACATGTTGTAACCACGACGCACACCATCAATCGTGAAGTATGGGTCGGTCACACTCAGATTATAATAGTCTTGTGTTTCAGAACGCGACAAATCAATCGAAACCGAATTACCCGTACCTAAGAAGTTAGTTTGGCTTAAACCAGCTTGGAACGTCACACCACCGCTTTGCGAGAAACCTACCGCTAAAGTACTTGTACCTGAGTGCTGTTCTTCTACATTTACATTTAAGTCAATTTGGTCTGGCACATTTGGAATACGCACAGGCTTGACATCAACGGTTTTAAAGAAACCTGTACGCTCTAAACGGACTTTAGACAAATCAATTTTTTCATTGCTTGCCAATGCGCCTTCCATTTGACGCATTTCACGACGCAGTACTTCATCGGCGGTTTTACTGTTACCAGCGAAGTTAATACGACGCACTGTAATTTGCTGACCTGGGTTGATGTAGTAGTTTAAATCTACCAGTTTAGTTTCTTTGTCAATTTGCGGAACAATATTCACTTCGGCATAGTAATAGCCTGCATTACCATATTTACGCAGCAACAATTGTTTCACCGCATTCACTTTTTCTTGTGAATAGGTTTCACCATCTTTATAAATTTTCAGTGCCGTAAGTTCTTCTGGTTTGTATAAAGCATCGCCCAAGAACTTGCTTTCGCCAAACTTGAATTGCTCACCTTCATCCACCGAAACTTCAACAAAAATATGCTTTTTGTCTTCGCTCAAATTCAAGCTAGAGTTAGTGATATTGAAGTTGATATAACCTTTATTCAGATATAACGCACGTAATGCTTCCAAGCTTGCTGCCATTTTTTCGCGTGCATAACGGTCATTACGGGTAACAATCGAACTCCAGCTACTTTCTTTAACAGCAAACGCCTGCTTAATATCGCTATCTTTAAATACCGTATTGCCAATGATGTTGATATCTACCACTTTGGCGGCTTTGCCTTCAACAAATTCTACGGTTAAATCTACACGGTTATTTGGGCGTGCTGTGGTAATGACGCGTACATCTGCATCATAACGACCTTGCTGCATATACTGCTGTTCAAGCTCAGATTCTAAAGTTTGTAGTGCTGACTTTTTCAGTACTTCACCTTCAGCCACACCCATTTTCTTTAAACCATCTTCCAACGCTTCTTTTGGAATCAGTTTATTGCCTTTAAATTCAACCTTAGAAATGATTGGGCGCTCAACCACTTTAAACACTAAAGTGTCGGCTTCACGACTGGCCTGAATGTCATCAAACAAACCTGTGGCATAGAGTGAACGAATCGCATTGGCCAACACTGCTTCATTGACACGATCACCACTATTCACTGGAATCATTCCATAGACATTGGCTGGCGTTAAACGAACAAGACCATCTATTTTTATATCTCGCGCAATAAATTCATCTGCTGCATATACTTGTTGTGTTGCCGCCATTGCACTAACCAGTGCCAAGGGCATAAATAAATGTGTGTGCTGCATGCCAGTCTTTTCCAGTGTTAAATTTATTTCGTATCTACGTTGTTATAAACGCATAATGTCATTAAATAATGCAAGGAGCATCATACTTCCAAGCAGTACCATACCAATTTTTAAACCAACTAATTGTATTTGTTCAGAAACAGGTTTTCCACGAATCAGCTCGATAAAATAATAAACTAAATGCCCGCCATCCAACATTGGAATTGGCAATAAATTTAGAATTCCTAAGCTTACGCTCATAAGTGCCATAAAGGAAATAAAAGTTTGCCACCCCATTTCCGCACTTTGCCCTGCGACTTTGGCAATAGTAATTGGGCCTGATAAGTTATCTAAACCAATTAAACCACGTACCATTTTGACAATAGAATTCAGAATCATGCTAGACAGCTGACCTGTTTTATCTACCGCCATAAATAAAGCTTCACTCGGGCTGTATTGAATGGTTTGCTTAAAATCTTCTGGAATGACAATTTTTCCAGGATCACTTTGCACACCCAATACACCCGAAACATTGCCCATATTGTCACGTTTGCCTTGCGGCATCACTTCCAGTTGCTGTACTTGATTGTTACGCAGCACATCTACTTTCAGTAATTTTTCTGGCGATGCTTGAACAACTTGTACCACATCGTACCAGTCATTCATTTTGACGCCATCAATCGCAATAATTTGATCGCCGACTTGCATACCTTGACGAATGGCCGCACCATCTTCACTTAACTTACTGACAATTGCAGGAATTTGTGGGCGATACGGTGTAAAACCCAAGATATCTAAAGGTGATTGGGATTGATCATTTAAGAAATTTTGAATGGGTAAGCTAAATGTTTTGATTTCACCTGCGCGTTCCGCCTGTACCTGGATCTTGCCTGTTTCACCTACACGATCTACCAAGGCAAAGTTCAGCTTTTCCCATGTCGTCACAGGCGTACCATCAATGGCGGTAATCTTATCACCTACTTGCATTTGCGCTGCCGCCGCAGGTGTATCTGCCAGTACCTTACCCACACGGGTATTCAACTGTTCTTGAGAGGGTAAAAATAATAGCCAGAACAATAATATGGCAAAAATCAGGTTGATTAACGGACCTGCTGCCACAATCGCAATACGTTTCCACGGATGCTGACGGTTAAAGGCATAAGGTAGGTCTTCTTCTGCAACGCTTTCTTCGCGTTCATCTAGCATTTTGACATAGCCACCCAAAGGCAATGCCGAAAGCTGATATTGAATCCCCGATTTTTTAGAAGTCCATTTTAAAATGGTCGGTCCAAAGCCGATGGAATACACCAAAACTTTGACACCTAATTTACGTGCAACAAAGTAGTGCCCAAACTCATGAATTGCAATTAAAGGTCCTAGCAAAAGAATCGCTGCAACCACAATAAATAAGGCACTCATGCTTTAGCTTCCTTTATTCAACACAAAATGCTGTGCAACAGCACGGGCATTTTGGTCTGCCTGCAAAATCAGTTCAATGCTTTCTGCGGCTGAATTTTGTATTTGGTTCAGGGTATGCTCAACCACTGTCGCGATTTCGGTAAAACGAATTTTTTGCTGCAAGAATGCTGCAACTGCAATTTCGTTTGCTGCGTTTAAAATAGCAGGTGCTAAACCACCTTCTTGCATGGCTTGACGTGCCAGACTTAAAGCAGGAAAACGGGTGGTATCGGGTGCTTGAAAATCAAGCTGATGATTGACAAACAAATCTAAAGGCGGAACATGCGTTTGGATACGCTGCGGCCAC
Organism: Acinetobacter towneri; assembly: GCF_017498585.1. NCBI lineage: Bacteria > Pseudomonadati > Pseudomonadota > Gammaproteobacteria > Moraxellales > Moraxellaceae > Acinetobacter > Acinetobacter towneri. The sequence goes on along the minus strand of NZ_CP071766.1, from coordinate 1,706,785 downwards.
GCCAAAGCATGCGCAATTGGCGTACACATATCAGGATTACCCATTTGCGCCAAAGTTGAACCATCCACATATTGAACCATGGAATGAATAATACTCTGTGGATGCACCACCACTGTAACAAAGTGTTCTGAAATTGCAAAAAGATGACACGCTTCGATTAATTCCAAACCTTTGTTCATTAAGGTTGCAGAATCTACCGAAATTTTTTGTCCCATAGACCAATTTGGATGTTTGCAAGCTTGTGCAGGAGTAACGTGTTGCAGTTCTTCTAGGCTATGATTTAAAAATGGACCGCCCGAAGCAGTCAGTAAAATTTGTGATACGCCTAACTTAGGTTGTCCATTTCTTTCGGTTTGTAAATAATGTTCAGGCAAACATTGAAAAATCGCGTTATGTTCAGAATCTACAGGCAATAACAAAGCACCATGTTCACGTGCCGCCTGCATCATGATGTCGCCCGACATCACCAAGGCTTCTTTATTGGCCAATAACACGCGCTTACCCGCTTTAACCGCAGCCAGTGTAGGCAATAAACCTGCCGCACCGACAATGGCTGCCATCACCACATCCACTTCAGGATGTTCGGCAACTGCGATTAAACCCGCCTCATCGCTTAAAATTTCAATCCCTGAAATGTGTTGCTGTGCAAGTAACTGCTGCAATTCATCAACTTTTGCCGCAGGTACAACCACAATTTTAGGATGGTACTGTTTGCATATTTGAACCAGTTCTTGAATTCGGCTATGTGCCGTCACGGCAAAAACTGAATACTGCTCAGGATGTTGTTGCAGTACTTTTAGGGTGCTTTGTCCAATTGAACCTGTCACACCCAAGATACAAACAGCTTGTGACATTTATAAATCTACGCCAATAAGTTTTAAAACATACATACCTGCAGCAAAAATTGGAGCTGCTGCAAGTAAAGAATCAATCCGATCTAGCACACCACCATGACCTGGCAAAACTCGCCCAGAGTCTTTAATACCTGCACGGCGCTTGATCATGGATTCAAACAGATCGCCCAATACTGAGCTAAATACCGTAAATACCGAAAGAATCAAAAATAAAATATGTTGTGCCAAAGTTAGGTCCAAATACACCACTTCGACAACAATCACAATTAGCATGGCTGTAAACACACCGCCATATAAGCCTTCTACTGACTTGTTTGGACTGACATTTGGTGCAAGTTTTTTCTTGCCTAGTTTGCGTCCAACAAAATAAGCACCTGAGTCTGCACCCCAAACCAACAAGAACAAGTACATTAACCACCACGGCGAACTATTCCATACGGAAAAAATTGCAGTGACCGCAGCAGAAATTAGAATAAAACCAATAAAACTTAAGCTTGGGTTATACCATGCATCGTATTCTGGATAAGACTTGACCCAATAAATACTGAGTAACCATGTCAAAATAGAAGCTGCCCAAAGTAACAAGGCAATATCACTAAAATAAAGTGCCATTGCTGCCAAAGCGGCAGTCAATACACCAAAGCCCCAAGCCACAGGTTTGAGGACATATTTAGTTTTTCTTGGCATGAGTTTGAACCACTCATAGCCCGCAACCCCTGCTGCAACAATCATCAGCATAAACATTGGATAGTGCGACTGAGTTGCAAACATACAACTCAACACCACAGCAACCAATACCAATGCGGTAATAATCCGCTCTAACATGTATTAATTCTCAATTTTCTCTTGTTGAATTTGCTCAGAAGTTTTACCAAAACGACGTTCGCGACCACCAAATACTGCCAGTGCATCGTCAAATTCTTCTATGCTAAATTCAGGCCACAAGGTTTGGGTAAAATACAATTCAGCATACGCAGCTTGCCAAAGTAAAAAGTTGGACAATCTAAAATCGCCACCTGTACGAATCAACAGATCGACAGGTGGTAGGTCTGCCAGACTGACATATTGACCAAAAATTTGTGTATCTATTTGTTCAATATCAATTTTATGCGCCACAACATCTGCAGCAATTTGTTTTGCAGCTTGTGCCATATCCCACATACCACCATAACTAATGGCAATTGTGAGTGTCATGCTGTTGAAATTAGCAGTCCTTTGTTCGGCATGCAACATTAACTCACGCAAATGCGGCGACAAACGTGAACGGTCACCAATAAAACGTAAGGCAATATTGAATTTTTCCATGCGTGGTAATTGCTCATGAATTGTGGTTTCCAGCAATTGCATGAGTAAATCCACTTCAAACTGCGGACGATTCCAGTTTTCACTCGAAAAAGCAAAAACGGTTAAAGCTTGAATGTGTTTTTTTCTACAATGTTCAACAATCGGGTCAAGTACATCTTTACCAGAGCGATGTCCTTCCCCTTTTTGCATTTGATTTTTTTTTGCAAAACGATTGTTGCCATCCATAATGATGGCAACATGTTTTGGCAAAGACGCGCTGTCTTCCGATGTGGTCATTGATTAGACCTTCATCAACTCAGCTTCTTTTGCAGCAAGACGCTTGTCTACTTCTGCAACGTATTTGTCTGTGATTTTTTGGATGTCATCTGCTGCACGGCGCTCATCATCTTCAGAAATTTCTTTTTCTTTCAATAATGCTTTGATGTCGCCCAATACATCACGGCGGATGTTACGAATAGCAACTTTGGCATTTTCTGCTTCAGAACGCGCAACTTTTTGCATGTCACGACGAGTTTCTTCAGTCAATGCTGCAAGCGGTACACGAATTGCATCGGCTGTGATTGGGTTTAGACCCAAATCTGACTCACGAATTGCTTTATCAATTGCAGACACCATTGAACGCTCAAATGGCTGAACCAATAAGGTACGTGAATCTTCTACACCAATGTTGGCTACTTGGTTAAGTGGCACATCGGAACCGTAGTAAGAAACCATCACACCATTTAAAATTGATGGATGTGCACGACCTGTACGTACTTTGGCAAAACCATGTTCTAAAGACTCTAAAGTCTTGCTCATACGTTCTTCGCTGTCTTTTTTAAGATCGTTAATCATAAGATCTTCCTTACTGTATTCTAAAATTTGAGTCAAAATATAGGGTTAAATTAAACCGTAGTATAAAGAGCTTTGTGGCTCACGTACATTAGTTCGTAACGTGAGTTCCTTCTTTTTCGCCCATCACTACAGAAAGCAATGCACCTGCTTTATTCATATCAAAAACTTGCAACGGCACATTGTGATCGCGGCATAAGCAGATTGCAGTTAAATCCATAACACCTAATTTTTCATCCAACACCTGGTCAAATGTAAGTGTGTCATATTTCACCGCATCTTCGTATTTGCTTGGATCTTTGTTATATACGCCATCTACTTTGGTCGCTTTTAAGATCAAGTTAGCTTCGATTTCGATACCACGTAAACATGCTGCTGTATCTGTGGTAAAGAATGGATTGCCTGTACCCGCAACGAACACACACACTTCACCTTGAGTCAGGTGACGAATCGCATCACGGCTTGAGTAAGACTCAACCACTGTACCAATAGGCAATGCAGACATTAAACGGGTTTTGATGTTACGGCGCACCAAGGCATCACGCATGGCTAAACCGTTCATCACCGTTGCCAACATACCCATTTGGTCGCCTGTTACACGGCCGACTAAACCATCTTTTTGTAATTGGCTGCCACGGTATAAGTTACCACCACCGACAACAATACCCACTTGCACACCTAAACCGACCAAGTGTGCAATTGCCAAAGACATTTGATCGAGCACTTGCGCATCAATCCCCATGTCTTTATTACCCGCAAGTGCCTCACCCGATAGTTTCAACAAGATACGTGCATAACGTGGCTTTTTTGAATCTAACATTGTCATTACTCCAATTCTAAATTCTAAACTTTAATTTTTTACAATTTGTATGGCTTACAGCTAGCAATCCAAATCTGCAAAGCATTATGCAGATTTGACCTGAATCAGCTTGGCAAATAAGTCGTATTCATCGGCATCGGTAATTTCAACTTCAAGTAAATCACCTGCTTTAATCACGCTCTTGTCAATATCTTCTACAAAGACGTTGCCATCAATTTCTGGCGCATCTGCATAAGAACGTGCCACTGCGACTGGAAATTCTTCTTCCAAATCATCTACCAACACGGTCATGGTTTGACCAATACGTTTTTGCAGTTTAGCTGCTGAAATTTCTTGCTGAACCTGCATAAAACGCTCATAGCGTTCTTGCTTGATTTCTTCTGGCACATGATCTGGCAAGTCGTTTGCTGCCGCACCTTCAACAGGTGAATAAGTAAAGCAACCAACACGGTCTAATTGCGCTTCTTTTAGCCAGTCGAGCAAAATTTGGAAATCTTCTTCTGTTTCGCCTGGAAAACCCACCACAAAGGTTGAACGAATCACCAGCTCAGGGCATTTTTCACGCCAAAGTTTTAAACGCTCCAACGTGTTTTCGCTGTGCGCAGGTCGCTTCATCAACTTTAATACTTTCGGGCTGGCATGTTGGAATGGAATATCCAAATAAGGCAAAATTTTGCCTTGTGCCATTAAATCAATTACAGCATCCACATGCGGATATGGATAGACATAGTGCAAACGCACCCAAATACCCAATTGCCCTAAGGCTTCACACATATCATAGAATTTGGTTTTAACAGGCTGACCGTTCCAAAAGTCCAATTTGTATTTGGTATCTACGCCGTAGGCAGAAGTATCTTGAGAAATTACCAATACTTCTTTTACGCCTGCACGTTTCAGTGCCGCAGCTTCTTCTAATACCGAACCCACAGGACGCGAAACTAAATCGCCACGCATGCTTGGAATGATGCAGAAAGTACAGCGATGGTTACAGCCTTCTGAAATTTTAAGATAGGCATAATGTTTAGGCGTCAAACGAATGCCTTGTTCAGGTACCAAATCAATAAATGGATTATGTTTTGGTGGCTCAGGAACATATTGATGCACCGCTTCCATCACGTCCTGATAAGCAGCCGCGCCAGTCACTTTTAATACGTTGGGATGCATTTGACGAATTTTATCTTCATCTTTACCCAAGCAACCTGTCACAATGACACGACCATTGGCATTCATGGCTTCGCCAATCGCGTCTAAGGACTCTTGTACTGCAGATTCAATAAAACCACATGTATTGACAACAACTAAGTCAGCACCTTCATAATCAGATGCGACATCATAACCTTCAGTTTTTAACTGAGTTAAAATTCGTTCGGAATCTACCAATGCCTTAGGACAACCTAAAGAAACAAAACCGACTTTGGGGGATTTCATAGAATCTGCACTCCACTAGAATGCGCGTATTGTATGACTTTTCTTTGCATAAAAATAGAGAAATAGCCGACTCTTTGCATAATGCACCAAAATACAACCATTCAGGCTGAATGATTTAAATATTGCACCATTTTAATGCATTTTTTATTTACAGTGTTTCTGTTATCCGTTATATCTTGAAAATTCAGTCCAGTTCCTGCGCATTTTTCCGATTCTTCAGTGATAAATGCACTAAAAACGAAAAGTTGGCGTGCATTTTGCTTAATTCGCCTCAATTCGATCCAAATTTGGAACATGGCTGACAGATGACAATGCCCTTGCACAATATTTCATACAGGAAGCATTCACGAATGGATCAGACCCAGAGCATTGACTATCGTCTTTTGGTGGATAACCTCAGCACCGCAATTTTACTGGTTGATCGTGACCTGAATATTTTTTATTTAAACTCGTCTTGTGAAGCATTGTTTGATATCAGTTTAATTCGCGCTTCGGGGCAACCCGTTTTAAATTTGCTGCACATGCCTGATGATGAGTTCAATACGCAAGAGGCTTTCCTGAATACCATCAAAACTGGTCAACCCTACACCCGCCGTGAAGCGACCATTAATGTCAATTTTAAAGATATTCATGTCGATTACACTGCATCACAGTTAAATGCAGGCAAGCCTTATCATCCTCTTTTGCTGATTGAATTGAATCCGATTGATCGGATGCTCAAAATTTCCAAAGAAGAAAACTTTATTCAACAGCATCAAGTCGCACGTCAGCTGATTCGTGGTGTGGCACATGAAATTAAAAACCCGCTTGCAGGAATTCGTGGTGCGACACAACTGTTAGCACGAAGTTTAAATGACCCGAAATATGATGAATTTACCGACATTATTATTAGCGAGGTAGATCGTTTAAGAAACTTGGCCGATACCATGCTCGGCTCACGCCAACTACCAAGCTATGAACTGGTCAATATTCACGAACCTTTAGAACGGGTGCGCAGCCTGATCGTCAATCAAACTAAAAACAAAATAAATATTATCCGTGATTATGACCTTTCTTTACCTGAAGTCATGGCAGACCGCGATCAATTGATTCAAGTCATGCTGAATATTTGCGCCAATGCAGTACAAGCCATGACCGAACATCCCGATTTCTTTACCGAGCATCGACCTGAATTGATTTTAAGAACTCGTATTCAACGCTTGGTTACCATTAATGGTGTGCTGAATCGTTCTACCGTACGTGTTGATATTGAAGATAACGGCCCAGGCGTACCTGAAGACATTTTAGAATCCGTGTTTTATCCATTGGTGACTGGACGCGCAAACGGTACAGGACTTGGTTTGAGCATCGCACAAAATATTATGCATCAACATAACGGAATGATTGAATGCCAATCCATTCCAGGAAAAACAATATTTAGCTTATATTTACCTTGGGAGGCGAGTCATGTCGCGAAATAAAATTTGGGTGATTGATGATGACCGTGCAATGCGCTGGGTACTGGAAAAAACTTTTAGAGAAGAAGGTTTTGAAGTCACCAGTTTTGAAGAAGCACAGTCTGCACTAGATGAGTTAAACCAAGATGCACCCGATGTAATTTTGACCGACATTCGCATGCCTGGAATTGATGGTTTAACTTTTCTTGGCAAAGTCAAAGCCAGTTATCCCGACTTGCCTGTAATTATTATGACTGCGCACTCCGATTTAGAATCGGCAGTATCTAGCTATCAAACAGGTGCATTTGAATACCTACCCAAGCCTTTTGATATTGATGAAGCACTTGCTTTAGTCAATCGTGCAATTTTGCATATCACCAAACTACAACAGCAAGAATCTGCAAAATCGACAGTGCAGCCAATTCAATCGACAGAAATTATTGGTGAATCGCCTGCCATGCAGGAAGTGTTTCGTGCGATTGGTCGTTTATCGCAATCACACATTACTGTGCTCATTAATGGTGAATCAGGTACAGGCAAAGAGTTGGTGGCGCATGCACTGCATCGCCACTCACCGCGTAGCAGCAAACCATTTATTGCGCTGAATATGGCAGCCATTCCGAAAGATTTGATTGAAACCGAACTTTTTGGACATGAAAAAGGTGCATTTACAGGTGCCAATACACAACGTCAGGGACGCTTTGAACAAGCCAACGGCGGCACCTTGTTTTTAGATGAAATTGGTGATATGCCTTTTGAAACCCAAACCCGCTTATTGCGCGTCTTGGCAGATGGTGAATTTTATCGGGTTGGTGGACATATTCCTGTCAAAGTGGATGTACGGATTGTCGCAGCAACACATCAGGATTTGGAAAAACTGGTACAAGATGGACGCTTCCGTGAAGACTTATATCATCGCCTGAACGTCATTCGGATTCATATTCCTAAACTGGCGCATCGCAGTGAAGATATTCCAATGTTGGCACAGCACTTTTTGGCACGTGCAGGCAAAGAATTAGGCGTGAGTCCAAAAATATTGCGTCCTGAAACAGTCGAATATATGCAGCAATTGCCGTGGCAAGGTAACGTGCGCCAATTGGAAAACACTTGTCGCTGGCTTACCGTGATGATTACAGGACGTGAGGTCTATCCTGAAGATTTACCAACCGAACTCAAGCAAATTCCAATTGAAAAATTAGCCGAACATTCTGCGCTTCATGTGGCAGATCGGGTATCTATGCAGCATTGGGATGAATTACTTGGGCAATGGGCAGTACAAAAGTTAAAAAATGGCGAGATGAAACTTCTGGATATCGCCATTCCAATGTTTGAACGCACCTTAATTAATGCTGCACTGCAACAAACCCGTGGACGTAAACGTCATGCCGCTGAATTATTGGGTTGGGGACGTAATACTTTGACGCGAAAACTCAAAGAATTAGGAATGGACAGTGCCGATGATGAAATAGAAGAAGATATGGAGAGCTAAACGCAGAAAAAATATCTAATCCATCAAAATATAGGGAAATTCAGCTTTTGAATTTCCCTATTTTTATATCTTAGACTCTCTAAGTTAAGTGCAATTAAGCCGCGGTAAATCCAACATAGCGAGATAAACCTTGCACGCCTAAATCCGTTTTATAAATCAAATATTGCGGATAACGACTTGAAGTCAGTTCTTGCCACATATCCAACTGATCATCATGTGCATGAATTTCATCGACACTGCGTGGCATGGTTTGTTCAAATACATCTGAGGCATATTCAAAACCCAAATCCATTGCGACAAACAAAGTATGCTCGCAAGGCTGAATATATTGTTCTTCTGCCCAATCAATAACAGCATGTTGGCAATGTGGGCAAAGCAAATTTTCAGTCGCAGGCGTATTCAGTTCAATGAGTTGATATGGCATAGAGCAGCATCACCAATAGTAAAATAGATAAACATAAAATCTGTTTGCATCATAACAAGCAATTTCTATATTTTGCGCTAAGCACGGCTTATAATTATAGAAATTTTTTTAATTATACTTATGGCAACTCTAGAAAATGCAATTACACTTGCAGTACAACAACATACAGGGCAGCTAGATAAAGGCGGTCAGCCTTATATTTTGCATCCCTTACGTGTAATGTTGCAATTACAACAGCCCGATCAGCAAATTGTCGCTGTACTGCACGACATTCTTGAAGATACCCACACCACAGCACAAGACCTGCAAAATTTAGGATTTCAAACGCATATTATTCAAGCAATTCAGGCGCTCACCAAACTGCCGCATGAAACTCGTGTTCAAGCGGCTATGCGTACTGCACAAAACCCGCTTGCCTGTGCTGTAAAAATTGCAGATGTGCAAGACAACATGAATTTAACGCGGATTCCCAATCCTACAGCACGTGATTTAGCCCGTTTAGAAGAATACCGACAAGTTTTAGAGATTCTGCAAAAAGCACAGCAATAAAGCACAATTAAAGATTGACAACATGCAACGATGCCACTTTAATTTAAGTATTGTTGCATAAATGGAATTTAGTCATGCTTACAGATTTGGATGATTTTTCTTGTTTTGCCCAAGTGGTCGAACATGGTGGATTTAGTGCAGCAGAACGCGCCACCGATATTCCAAAATCCAAACTTAGCCGACGCGTACACAACCTAGAAGAACGCTTAGGTGTGCGTTTAATTCAGCGCAGCTCACGTCATTTTGCGGTCACAGAAATTGGTATGAATGTGTATCGGCATGCGCAAGTAATGATGAATGCTGCCCAAGCCGCGCACGACTTGGTCGATCACCTAAGTATTCAACCGCGTGGTGTAATTAAAGTCAGCTTACCTGTTTCAATTGCACAAAATGAAATTGCCAAAATCTTGCCTGAGTTTTTGAAAGCCTACCCTGAAATTAAAGTACAGCTAATTGTCAGCAACCGTCGTGTCGATATCGTCAACGAAGGGATCGACATTGCCCTGCGTGTCCGCTCAAATTTAGATGATGATCCAAGTTTGGTGATTCGCAAATTCAGCAACATCGAACAACATCTATTTGCCAGTCAGGCTTATTTGAATGAATTTGGCGATTTGAAAAAACCTGAAGATTTAAGTCATCATAAAATTTTAAGCATGTCGGATGAGCATTTAGATCAATACATGGTTGTGCATGATCAACAACAGCAACCGAAAAAAATTAAGGTCAACCCTACAGTCATGGGTTCAGATTTAATGATGCTAGCGCAATTGGCACGACAAAATTGTGGCATTGTGTTGTTGCCTGACACGATTGTTGAAGATTATGTTGCATCGGGTGAATTGGTTCGTGTTTTACCCGACTGGCACGCACCGCATGGTATTTTCCATGCCGTCTATCCATCACGCCGTGGTTTATTACCTGCTGTACGTGTATTTATCGACTATTTGGTCGAAAAGCTAACCATTCGTTAGCACATAGGATCTTTTGATTTCAGATACGAAACAGCAAAAAAAAAGCTTATCTAAGACAGATAAGCTTTGAAAACTACAATCTAAAATAAGAAAGCTAAAACAAAGAAACTACAGCAAGTATCTTTGACTTCAATTATAGCGATTGTTCATTTTTTAACAAATAGTTTAAAACTAAAGTCTAAGATGTTTTATCTATCAGTCTTAACCTGAAAGCATTCGTGCATTAAATTTCAGGATAACTCCCCGTACCTTCTGGCCACGGCGATAACACTTCAAAGCCTGTATCAGTCACAGCAACCATGTGTTCCCATTGTGCAGAAAGTGATTTATCTGTCGTCACCACCGTCCAGCCATCTTTCAGTTCTTTCACACGCGCTTTGCCCGCATTCACCATTGGCTCAATGGTAAATACCATGCCTTTTTTAAGCACCAAGCCTTGTCCAGGCTGACCATAATGCAGCACACTTGGTTGTTCGTGATACACCTGCCCAATACCATGTCCGCAATATTCACGCACAATGCTAAACCCTTCACGATGCGCCACACTTTGAATGGCATAGCCAATATCGCCCAAAGTCGCGCCCGGTTTCACCGCATGAATCCCTGCGCGCATCGCCTCATAAGTGGTATCGACCAGTTTTTTCGCTTCTGGTTTCACCTGACCCACATAGTACATACGACTAGTATCACCATAAAAACCATCTTTAATCACTGCCACATCAATATTAATAATGTCGCCATCTTTTAAAATGGTTTTGGATGATGGAATACCATGACAGACCACTTCATTGGGTGAAATACAGGTGGTTTTGGTATAACCGTGATAGCCCACATTGGCAGGAATGACTTTTAAGGTATTTACAATATAATCGTGACACAAATCATCTAAGTATTCTGTCGTGACTCCGGGTTTGACATGCTCACCAATCATCTGCAACACCTGAGCAGCCAAACGCCCCGAAATGCGTAATTTCTCAATATCTTGCTCTGATTTAATGCTGACTTTAAGGGCGCGCATGATGAACTCCTGACCTGAAGCCTGAGATTATAGCCCTTTCGGCTTGTAAAATCAGCTCAAGCTGCCAAACAAGTATCCATCGTCATGCGACCAACAGTTTTGTTTAAGAACTGCGCATTTAAAATAGCAACCAAAACTTATACTAGATAAGCCATCTATACTATGTGGGATCAGCATTTTTCAAAAATACATCAGATAAACAGTAAGTTATTTAATTTTTATAGTGAAGATTAAAATAGCCTACAAACACATATCATAAAAAATATTCATATGACCTATAAAATAAATTAGAAAATCATAGCTCGATCTACTAAAATCGCTTTCTTTTGTTTACATCTTATTTCTCTCCCATGACGAATTTACGCACACGGGATATTATTGCCTTGGGTTTTATGACCTTTGCGCTGTTTATTGGTGCAGGTAATATTATTTTCCCACCTATCGTGGCACAGCAAGCGGGCGAACACGTCTGGCTTGCTGCGCTCGGTTTTCTCATTACCGCAGTTGGCTTACCCGTGATTACCATTATGGCGTTGTCACGTGTCGAAGGTTCTATACAAATTTTAAGTTCGCCTTTAGGCAAAATCGCGAGCTTAATTTTAACAGTCGTCTGTTATTTAGCGGTTGGCCCGCTTTTCGCCACACCACGTACCGCTACCGTATCTTATGAAATTGGTTTCTCTGCCTATTTTGGCGATTCCGCGAGCACCTTATTCATTTATAGCGCCATCTATTTTGCCTTGGTGATGTTAGTTTCACTGTATCCACACAAAATTTTAGATACAGTGGGCTATGTACTTTCCCCGCTTAAAATTCTGTCATTACTAATTTTAGGCATCACTGCATTTATTATTCCGACAGGTACAATTTCACCTGCCATTCACAATTATGTGAACAGTCCTGTATCTGAAGGCTTTATTAACGGTTATCTCACTATGGATACCTTAGGTGCATTGGTATTCGGGATTGTGATTATTAATGCGATTCGTTCACGTGGCGTAACTGATAAAAAACTCATCACCCGCTATGCGGTATGGGCAAGTTTAATTTCAGGGATCGGTTTAACTTTAGTTTATCTAAGCCTATTTAAACTGGGGATGGGCAGTCACGATGTTGCCGCCAATGCCAGTAATGGTGCAGTCATTTTACATGCCTATGTGCAACATGCTTTTGGCGGATTTGGCTCGGTATTTTTAGCTGCAATGATTTTTATTGCCTGCATGGTTACGGCAATTGGACTGACATGCGCATGTGCTGGATATTTTGAGCAAATTACTAAAATTCATTATCGCCGTTGGGTATTTATTTTAGTGGGCTTTGCCTTTGTTATTTCCAATCTTGGACTCACCAAACTCATTGCAGTTTCAGTGCCTATTTTAAGCGCGATTTATCCACCTGCAATTGTGGTCATTCTACTCAGCTTTTTCTGGGGATTATTCCGTATTCCAACCCGCGTGATTGCACCTACTGCCGCAGTTGCATTGCTCTTTGGCATCATTGATGCAATGAAGGCCGCAGACTTAGCTAGATTCCTGCCAACCACACTGACCAATTTTCCCCTGAGTGAACAAAACCTCGCTTGGTTGATTCCTGCATTACTGATTTTTGTATTCGCTACAATTCATGATCGAATGAAAAAATAGCCAGTACGGACTTCGAGCTCGGCTATTTTTTCAAGTCATGCTCTATTTTCGAGCTGTATTGTATTAAAGTCGTGTTTTATCCAAATACGAATTTAAGTTAGACAATAATTGTCAGGTTTTACCCAAACCCGCACTTATTGTTTCTTGTGCTAAAACTGCCTCTTTTTAAGGCAATTTATCAGTCATGATAATAGCAACCCAAATAATTATTTGGTATAAATAAACAAATGAAATTAAAATATTTTCAATAAAAAACTAAAACAAAATAAATCATTCACCCATTTTAAGCAGAGCTCAAATTAACGCTAAAGTCGTATAGTCGCCCTCAAAATTAGCTGGCATAAAATATGCAAGTACGATTGAAATCGTATTTAAATGGCTTAAAAAACACACTACTTTTTATTATTTTGTAAATAAATGATAACAAATAGTAGTATTTCATATGAAAATGATGTTTTTTATCAAAATATGACTATAAGGGCTTGAAATAGTTTGCTAAACAAGGTAGAACAATAAAACCAATCTGACTAAAATGCTCTGATTTTAGTGATTTATAACAAGGAGGGATGGAGATGTTTTCACATTTCAATACGCAAGTCTTCATTAACGCTCTGAAGGCTAACCAAAATCTAGTTACTTTTTTAAGCACCACTTTTGCACTGATGCTGACCCTATTGCTCCAAGGCTCAATTCAAGGCAACTTGAAACCAACCTATTTTTTATATGCCTTATTGGTATGTATAGCCTTTGCGATTTGGACATCCATTGACCAAAAGTTTCGTGAACATAAAAACGTAGAAGTTCATTAATCATACCCTAGCACCCACTCATTTTAGCTTTTTCGCTTTCACTTTGCGGCAGATGGATCACTCCTCTGCCGCCAAACTCAAAAAGTAGATTCTAATCATCATTCCTGATCTACAGCAAAAATCTCAAAATCTTCTACGGGCTACCAAGAAAAAATTAAACTGAGCAATTAGAATTACAACAATCCATAGATTGCGCCAAGCAATAACACACTAGTCCCACCCAATTCAGCCACAATCAATAACAGCATCGCCAAACTCATGCACCAACTTGGCAATGTCCATGCTGCAATTTGATGCGGTTGTTTAAATTGATTAGTGGTATCTTTAAGCAATCCATGCAAGATATAACTCAGAATAGAAAAGCTAAAAAATACTAAATTTAGAATCACACAAATTAAAATTACAGTGGCATCCCAAATACAAAAATAAGCCAAGACCGCTAAAATTAAACTTGCAGGTGCATATAACAAACTACTGCGATGTGCGATATCCACATAATAATGAGCACGCGCTTGGGCAGAAGCACGAATTTGCCAATATTTCCACACGCCTGTAAGCATCCCCACCCACAAAAATATTCCACTGAAAATAATCGCAAGGCGCACTGCCAAAGATAAACTTTCCATGTTTAACACTCTTTTATTTTTCGTGTGGCTATTTAACTACACTCGCAGACTACTAAGCTTGACTTTAGAGTCAGAATAAATACAAGTTTCTTTTTGGAACTCGTGTAAAGTAACTTTATTCTCATCATCCTTAAAACATTATGAGCACATTTGAAAGCTTAAATATTATATGTGCAGATGGTTATGCCCTCGCTGCCCGTTATTATCCAAATCAATATACACAAGCACAGCGTCTACCCGTCTTGATTTGTCCCGCGACAGGCATTACCAAGAATTTTTATCACGCTTTTGCCACATGGCTAAATGAACAAGGCTATGCTGTGCTGTGTTTTGATTTTCGTGGTATTGGTGATTCGTTACACGAACCATTGAAACAATGTGAAGCCAGTATTGTTGATTGGGGGCAGTTAGATATTCCTGCAGCAGTAAATACTTTGCTGCAAAAAACGCAAGCTGAACAAGTGGTTTTATTGGGACACAGCGCAGGCGGACAATTACTGGGGATTAATCCTGAATATCATAAAGTGGCAAAAGTCGTAGCTGTTTCAGGCTCTACAGGCCACACAAAAGGTTTAAAAGGTCGTACTCGCCTACTTGCCCCTGTGATGTTTAAAGTTATTTTTCCACTTGCCAGAATCACACATGGTTATGGCCCAACCAATGCAATTGGCATGGGCGAAAACCTACCTAAAAATGTGGCCCAACAATGGGCACAATTTTGTAGCAAACCCGGCTATGTCATCAATGCTATAGGCAAAACAGTTTCACAGCATTATCACGATGAAATTCGTTGCCCGATTACTGCTATTTGGAGTTCGGATGATGAGATTGCCACCGAAGCCAATGTGAAAGATTTACTCCGTCTCTATCCCCATGCATCGACTAATATGATTGAACTTAAACCAAAGCGTTATCAGCATAAAGCCATTGGGCATATGGCGATGTTTAAAAAGTCACATCGAAATTTATGGAATGTGATTGAAAATCAATTGGCAGTTTAATTTTTAGTGGCGAAGTCACATACAAATTAAACATTTGTTTTAGTTTCTCGCTTTTTCTTTTCCCTGTTTAAGCAACCAAATTTGTAATCCTGTTTGGTTGTTTCTTTTTTTCTATTCCATGCCACATTTCATGTTCAGCTTTTAAAATCCAGACTTATCGCTGATACACATTTTCAGGATGAAACATCACAATCTTTTTATTACACCATAAAAAAGCTCCACCATTTCGGTAGAGCTTTTTGAGTGATTTAATTCAAAGCTTAGTAATTAGCGTAAGCGAATCATCACAGTTTTAATACGGTTACCATCAAGTTCTGTCACTTCAAAGTGCACACCTTGATAATCCAACTGCGTGCCGACCTGAACTTCACCTTGGGTTTTATCTAAAATCAAACCTGCAACGCTAATGTAGCCTGCATCTTCTTCAATCAGATCCATCATACCCAGTTCAAGTTCAAGCTGGTATAAATCCAGCATACCTGTTGCTTTCCATTCGTTTTCATTGGTTTTAACCAAATCTAACTGTTCGTCTGCATCAGGGAATTCACCTGCAATCGCTTCAAACACATCAAGCGGTGAAATCAAACCTTGAACATTACCAAACTCATCGCTGACTAAAACCAAAGAACCTTTAGAGGTACGTAACGTATTGATCGCATCAATCACTTTCATTTTTTCAAAAATGTAAATTGGACGCTGACGTTTAATTAAAGCTTTAAGCTCTTCTTCTTCGTCCAATACATCCAACAACTCTTTGGCACGTACAATACTAATGACTTTATCTAAACTACCACGACACACTGGGAATAAGCTGTGTGGTACAGATAGAATCTGTTCGCGGATTTGTTCAGGTGAATCTTCAATATCGACCCATGAAATTTGGCTACGTGGCGTCATAATTGATGCGACTGAACGCTCTGCCAAGGTCAAGACACCACCAATCATGTAGCGTTCTTCATCTGCAAACGCTTCTTGCGCTTCGTTATGCAAATCAGGGCTACTGGTTTCAACTCGCCCCCCCATCAATTTTAAAATTGAATCTGCAGTACGGTGACGTAACGGAATTTTTGCTTCATGTTTTGCAACATTGCGCTGACCAAATTGGTTAAACGCTTCAATAGCAATCGCAACACCAATACCCGAATAGATATAACCTTTAGGGATATGGAAGCCAAAACCTTCTGCAATCAAGCTGATACCAATTAATAGTAAGAAGCTTAAACACAAAATCACCACTGTTGGATGACGGTTCACAAAAGCAGTTAATGGCTTAGATGCAAGTAACATCACCAACATTGCAACCACCATGGCAACCATCATCACATAGATGTTGTCGACCATGCCAATTGCGGTAATGACTGAGTCTAAAGAGAAAACTGCATCTAGAACAACAATTTGTGCTACAACTGCGGCAAAACTTGCATAAACCACATTGGTCGTGACTTTGACTTCGGGTTTGCCTTCCATCTTCTCATGCAACTCTCCTACCGCCTTATAGACGAGGAACAAACCGCCACCCAAGAGAATGAGGTCACGCCCTGAAAAGGTTTTTTCAAATAAGGTAATTAACGGTTCGGTTAAAGTAACCAACCAAGAGATTGCAAATAACAATCCTAAACGCATAAACAACGCTAAAGATAAGCCAATCACACGGGCTTTATCACGCTGTTCTGGGGGTAATTTTTCTGCAAGAATTGCAATAAAGACTAGGTTATCAATACCTAATACGATTTCTAGAATAATAAGTGTAATTAAACCAACCCATATTCCCGGATCTAATAAAAACTCCATTAGTTCATAGCTCCGAGATAGTTAGCAGAAATCGAAATATAAAGTAGACCTGCGCACGGCGACGGATCCATAAAAGTAACCTTTTTAGCAATAGATAGCTTAATTATGCACAATCTTGAACATTTGTAATTAAATTTTTAATTTTTTTGAATAAAACTAAACAGTACGATCTATAAGATGGTTTTTACTTTATTTTTCACATTCTTAATTTTTTTAGAGCGATGACAGCCAAACAAAAGCCGTGAGAATGGATTAAAAATGTCAAATGAATTGTAATGTATTTTTAGACGCATTAGTCATAGATTACAACTGTAAGCCAACCCACACTTTAATCTAAACTTAAAATATTGATAAAAAACAACTATTGTTAAAAGATTAGACCAAAGCTTATAATTTTTTTGCAAAATTCAACGCAATAACCCGCACTTTTACCTAAAAGCCAAGTGTACAAATGTATTTTTTTAACTAAAATGCAGCCTAAGTTGATGGTTAAATTGATAATTCAACTTATAAAACCAGATAACTCACTACTAATCCAAACTAAAACAATTCTATAGGATTAATTGATATGACACATGAATATGGATTGAACTTAAACAAATGCTTACGCGCTTGGAAAAATAGCCATTTCAAAGCCAGCTTCTAAATCGAGATTCATCATATTTCATCAGATTTCAACCAAATTTTAGCCACTGAAAGCATCTTGCTAAGCACATGAGTTTTCACATAAAATGTGAAATATCAAAAATACAATTAAAACAATGCAGGGAATATGCAATGTCCAAGAAATATTCAAAATTTCTACCATCCGCCGACCAATATGATATTGAACAATTTCCGTATTATTGGGTCACACAAGTACATGCTCAATATGTACAGAATGTCGATCAGGCACTTAAAAAGTATGGTTTAGATAATTCTCGCCGTCGTATTTTATTGGCATTAAGGTCAAAAGCACATGCGAGTGTGTCTGATTTGTCAGACATGGTGGTGTCAAAAATGTCAACTACAACTAAAATTGTTTATCGTTTAAAAGATGAAGGTTTGGTTGAAACTTATTCTTGTGATGATGATGCGCGTATCACTCGTGTCGTGCTTACTGAAAAAGGTAATGAGATGACCAACAAAATTAATGATCTGACTAGCGTTGTTTTAGAGCAGTCATTTGATGGTTTAACTCCACTACAAATTGAAAAAATGATGGAAAGTTTACGTCATATTTTTAATAATTTAGCACGCTAAACATCACGTTATTGTTCCACATCTGTTCTTATCCTATATAAGCACAAGATGTACTTAAAGATCGAAAAAATTGAGCTGGGGGCTTACTTTTTCGATCTTTGCTTTTGGTACATGTGAACACTCAAACTCGTCTACAGGAAAGCCCTGCACAAAGCTGTGTATGTTCGGTGTTTTCAAACTTAGCCATTCATCTAAACGTGCATGTGGAATAACAATAACAGAACGTTTGACTGGCCCAGGCTCATGAAATTCCTTCATCATCGCGTGATCAATTGCGTCCATGGTAATCATACTCGCAGAACGGACAATTTCTTCCGTGCCTTGCCCATCCTTTAAACGGCAAATTTCATACAGTGCTGCAATAAAAAAGGCCTGTCCATCTTTACGACGTACACCCCAACGCTGCGGTTTACTGTCTATATATTTGGATTCATAAAATTCTGACACAACAATCGCGCCAAATGTACACTTATAAGCAGCTTCACTAAAACTTGGTTTTTCTAATAAAGTTTCGTTACGGCAATTATAGGTTTTTTGCGCAATACTTCTGTCTTCCGCCCATTTGGGAATCAAGCCAAAATTCACCGAGCGCCACTCTAAACCTTGTTCAGACTTAAACAATAGTGGCACACTCGAATTTAGATACGCTTCTTCAGCATATTCAAACGGAATTTCAGGCAGACCTAATGCAGATAATTGCGCTATGCTTATTGGTTTAAAATTGGCACACATATACAAATTGGATGATTAGACACACGCACTATATTATGCGTTTTGATCATGAACAGTAAGTGCGCACCCACGCATTCCTTCTTACTCAAACAAAACGCAGGACAAATAATTACCGTTAAGCTGGCAATGTCAGCCAATGCGTGCGGGTAAATTCTTCAAATATCCAGCGCCCATTAAAACGACCTAAGCCTGAGTTTTTCTCACCACCAAACGGTGCATTGGCATGATCGGCAACGGTAATACCATTAATATGTGTCATTCCAACATCAAACTGTGCTGCAAATTCTGCACCGCGTTCTACATTTGTAGTGCATACAGCAGCAGATAAACCATAGCGTGTATCGTTCGCTAACTGTAAGGCATGTGCGGTATCTGCTGCTTTGAGAATCGGTAAAATAGGTCCAAAACTTTCATTTTGTACAATTTCTGAATCGGCAGCGACATTCACAAAAACATGTGGTGCAACTAAGTTCCCCGTAACCCCGCCCGCATAAACCAATTCTGCACCCTGCGCCTGTGCTTTTTGAATAATATGCTGATGCTTTTTCACCTGTTCTGCATTAATAATTGGCCCAATCAAGGTGTCATTTTTATTCGGATCACCTACTACTAATTGCGACACACTTGCTAACAATTTTTCAAGATAGGCTGCATAAATAGACTGATCGACAATGACCCGATTGGTACTCATGCAAATTTGACCTTGATGCAAAAAGCGCCCCATCACAGTTAGTTCTACGGCCAAATCTATATCTGCATCATCCAAAATGACTAAAGGTGCATTGCCACCGAGTTCTAAGGCGACACGTTTTAAATGCTCACCCGCAACGGCCAGTTGCCCTACATGCTGTCCAACTTCTGTAGAGCCTGTAAATGAAATCATTTTAGGAGTTGCATGCTCAACAAAGTAATCACCAATTTCACGACTCGCACCCGCCACCACATTGAGTACGCCTGCAGGCAAGTCTGCTTCTTCGAACAGTTTACCGAGTATAGTTCCACCTGTGACTGGCGTATCACTGGAAGGTTTGAGCACTACACTATTACCACAAGCAATCGCTGTAACCACTGAACGCATAGACAAATGGAAAGGGAAATTCCACGGACTGATCACAGCAATAACACCCAAAGGTTTACGCAAAACAACACTACGGACTTTCGGATCTTTGCTTTCCAGTTGCGTCGTGGTCATTTGCTCGGGAAATTGTGCAGCTTCTTGAATAATCCCTAAAGCAGCATCGACTTCGATATTGGCTTTTAAACGGGTACTGCCCGACTCATCAATCAGCCACTGGATAATTTCTTCGCGTCGTTGCTGAATGACTTGCTCTAAGTTCTTAATGATGTATTGACGCAGACTTGTGGATTGAATCAATTGTTCATCAAAAGCTTTTTGCGCTGTACTATAGGCACTATCAACATCTACCACGCTGGCGCCCTGCATCTCAAAAATTGTAGTTTGATGATATGGATTCAAGTTTGGAATGGTTTTAGTAGATGTCCCAACCGACCACTTGCCGCCAATAAATTGTTGATTCAAATCTTGATATGCTGGCATGTATTTGTCCTTGCGCTACTTTTTATATATGACTTTCACTCTACTCCGCAGCTTGATGTTTTTCTAGCAGCAAGTACATCCTGTAACTATTCAGCTGCAAAATTTTCAAAAAACCATAAGCAAAATACAGGCAACAAAAAAGCCTCCGAAGAGGCTCATTTGTTTGTATTACACAATCAGTAAATCAAATCCTAAAGGATTAATCACCTGTATAACCTTTTAACTTTAAACGCGCTGCGTGTAAAAGTGGCTCTGTGTAACCAGAAGGTTGCTCGCCACCTTTGAAGATCAAGTCAGATGCAGCTTGGAATGCAATGTTATTAGCAAAGTCGTTAGACATAGGCGTGTATAGTGGATCATCAGCATTTTGTTGATCTACAATTTTCGCCATGCGCTGCATTACTTCTTCAACCTGTTCACGCGTTACAATTCCGTGACGTAACCAGTTGGCAACGTGCTGAGAAGAAATACGTAAAGTTGCACGGTCTTCCATCAGGCCCACATCATTGATGTCTGGAACTTTAGAACAACCTACACCCAGATCAACCCAACGAACGACATAACCCAAGATACCTTGGCAGTTATTTTCCAGTTCTTTTAGTTTCTCTTCTTCAGACCAGTTGGTATCAGTTGCAAGAGGTGGAGTTAACAAATCATCTAAAGGCAATGCTTCAGTTGCAAGCAATTCTTGCTGACGGTTTGCTACATTAATTTGATGGTAGTGAATCGCGTGAATCACTGCACCTGTTGGAGACGGAACCCATGCACAGCTTGCGCCTGCTTCAGGATGTTCAGTCTTGGTTTTGTACATGTCTAACAGCATGTCTGGTTTTGGCCACATGCCTTTACCAATCTGTGCTTTACCACGTAGACCTGTTTGTAGACCTACCATGACGTTACGGTTTTCGTAAGCTGGGAACCATTTTTGGCCTTTGATTTCGCCTTTACGAACAAATGGACCTGCTTCCATGAAGGTATGGATTTCATCACCTGTACGATCCATGAAACCGGTGTTAATAAAGATGGTACGGTCTTTCGCCTGAGCAATACAGTTTTTCAGGTTAACAGAGGTACGACGCTCTTCATCCATGATACCGATTTTCAGGGTTTTAGCAGGTAAGCCAAGCGCTTGTTCAGCACGTTCAAACAGCTCAACCGCAAATGCTACTTCTTCTGGACCGTGCATTTTTGGCTTAACGATATACATAGAACCGGTACGTGAGTTCTTGATCGTGTTCTCACCACGGATATCAGCCACAGAAAGCAATGGAGTGACCAATGCATCCATGATGCCTTCATAAATTTCTTCGCCATCTACAAGGATCGCCGGGTTTGTCATCAAGTGACCCACGTTACGAAGCAGCATCAATGAACGGCCATGAACCTTGGTCTCACCGCCTTCAACATTTTTGAAGGTGCGGTCAGCATTTAGTTTACGGGTAATGGTCTTGCCATTTTTCTCGATAGACTCTTCAAGCGTACCTTTCATCAAGCCTAACCAGTTACGGTAGCCTTCAACTTTTTCTTCAGCATCAACTGCTGCAACAGAGTCTTCCAAGTCTTGAATCGTCGTTACAGCCGCTTCAAGCACAACATCTTTCACGCCAGCTGCATCTGTCTGTCCAATTGGGCTGTTTGCATCAATCTGGATGACTGCGTGCAGGCCGTTATTTTTCAGTACGATTTCAGTTGGTGCAGAAGCTTCGCCATTGTAACCAACGAATTTAGAGCTATCCGCAACAGTTGTTGTAGAACCATCTTTTAGGCGAACAACAAGTTTGTTTGCTTCTACAGCATATTGAGTCGCGTCGGCATGTGAACCTTGCGCCAATGGGAAAGTTTCATTTAAGAAGTTTTTCGCGAATGCAATTACTTTTTCACCACGAACTGGGTTGTAGCCTTTACCTTTTTCTGCGCCATTTTCTTCAGAAATAACGTCAAAACCGTAAAGTGCGTCATATAACGAACCCCAACGTGCGTTTGCTGCGTTCAAGCAATAACGTGCGTTACGTACAGGTACTACGAGCTGTGGACCAGCCAATAATGCGATTTCTTCATCAACATTTTCGGTGGTAATTTGAAAATCTTCTACTTCTGGTAATAAGTAGCCAATTTCAGTCAAGAAAGCTTTGTAAGCTTCTAATTCAAATGTATTATTGCGGTGCCATTCATCAATTTTAGCCTGAAGCTCATCACGCTTTGCGAGTAATGTTTTGTTCTTAGGGCTAAGATCGACAACGACTTGCTCAAAGTTTTTCCAGTATGTATCACTGTCCAAACCAGAACCTGGTAATGCTTCATTTTCGATGAAATCGTAAAGTTCTTTAGCAATCGCTAACTTGCCTTTTTGAATACGTGCAGTCATTGTCTTTCCTGATATTGCTACTTTTTATACAAGAGATTCTAGTATACTGATTTATATTTAGCTGAATAGTATTATCACATTTCAAAATAACGATCATTTATTACAAGATGAATGACAACAATCATCATAAATCCTGATCAGAAACACGACACTATTACTCATCTAAATACACTTTTACAGTGTATAAAGTTTTTGAAATGTCGAAATTAGACTTAAGTTCAGATTTTGTTGTAAAAATCGACGTCAGTCTTATTGCAACCCTTCAAGATTAAGCCATGTTTATGACAAAATGTCGATAAAACCAACAGTCACATCTTTTCTATCATAAAAAAGCGCCTAGTTCTAGGCGCTTAAAAGATCAACTGATTTGATGTTTGGCTTCGGTGGCCTGTATCTGTCGATGTTCTTCATTTAAGTAATCATCAGACTGCATTTCCAATAAACGTGAACGTGTGCGTTCAATTTCAAATGCCAGTTTTTCGCCCTGATAAATTTCAATAATCGAATCTTCAGAAGTCAGTAATAACTTGACACCACGATCATAAAATTCATCGACCAAATAAATAAAACGACGTGTTCCTTCAGACAAGAAGTCTGTTAAATGCGGTACATTGCTCACCAAAACCGTGTTGTAGATGTTGGCAATTTCAATAAAGTCTGCAGGACTACGCGGTTTAAAGCACAGTTCTGAAAATTCACACCACAACACATCTTCAGTATGCGCAATTGTTTCAACAATACGTTGGTTGATAATAATTGGCTCAGAAGAATAATGTTGTGTATTACTCAAAGCACTGAAACGCTGTGCCATCCAGTTTTGATTATCATGCGTTAAAGGCGATTTAAATAATTGCGCCTGTTTCAAAACACGTAAGCGATAATCTACACCAGCATCGACATTTAGCACTTGGCAATGTTTTTTGACCATTTCAATGGTTGGAATAAAACGATCTCGATGGATACCATTTTTATATAAACCGTCTGGGGCGATGTTAGATGTTGCCACCAAAGTAATGCCACGATGGAATAATTTTTGGAACAAGTCACTCAGAATCATCGCATCAGTCACGTTAGATACGAAAAATTCATCGAAACAAATCACCACTGCATCTTTATAAATTTGGTCTGCAACAGAATCGAGCGGGTTACGCTGCCCTGAAAGTTTGTTCAGTTCACGATGCACATGCTGCATAAAGTGGTGAAAGTGCATACGTGTTTTACGTCTAAATGGAATCGAGTCGTAAAACTGATCCATGAGCCATGTTTTACCACGACCTACACCACCCCACATATAAACACCCTGTGGTGCTGTTTGGCGGCGGAAACGGCGGAACGCTTTTTTTGATGCTTTATAGCGTTGAATTAATTCCTGCCACACACGCTCAAGTTCGTGTACAGCCTGCGCCTGCGCATCATCTGGCATAAATTGTCCAGAGGCTAACGCTTGTGCATAACGCTCCGCAGGCGATAATGGAGTAAAGGCTGTGGTTTGTGGCGAATTAAAATCAGACATATTCATCAGTACTTATTTGGGCAAATAGATTATAACGAAGATCGAATCACGAGATATAGCACTTTGGCATAGTTTGCAAAATACTTAGGCTATTTTGTATATTGGCGTGGACTTTGTCCAAACCACCGTTTAAAGGCATGATTAAATGCCGCAGGCTCTGAATAACCAAGTAACTCTGCAATCATTTCAATTGAATATTCCTGATATTCAATTAATCGCAATGCTTTATCTTTGATAAGATCTTCACGAATTTGTTTGTAACTAGTGTTCAATTGTTGCAGTTGATGGCGCAATGTCCGTTCAGGAATTTGCAAAGCATGTGCTGTTTCTGCCATGCTCGGCATACTGCCTTGTTGTAATTCCAAATAATCTTTTACGCGCTGTACCACCGAAGGCGCATCATCTTCGAGTTTAAGTCGCTCTAACTCAATCACGCATTTAGCTTCATAACTACTAAAAGTGACTGCATCGGCAGATGGAATACGTGCTGTGAGAACTGCATCATCAAACCAAAACGCTGCTTGGGGTTGATTAAAAACAATATCTTGACCGTAATAATCATAAAAAGTTTGCAAAACTTCACTTTGCTGCGGCTGTGCAAATGGCAATTCTATGCGAATACGTGGCGCACTCATCCCCATCATTTTATATAGGTCTTGAATAAATTTGAACGTGCCTGAAATTTCACACTGCGCACGCAATACACCTAAACTACTATGTAAATCATTGGGTTGATAACACAAGGCAATATGTCGCGTGCTATGTTGCAAACTCAGTTTCCCGCTTAAATGCGTCAATCCCTGATATTGAATCCCTTTTTCTAATGCAGTGGCAATATCTGGACTGGTCACCAATAACATCAGTAAAGGACCATAACCTGCCAAAGCATAATGCTGTCCAATAAACAGCCCCATTTCAGGCTCTACATCTTCACCAATGACTTTGAGAATATCCCATTCCAAACTCGGATGAATAATTGAACTGGTATCCAGCGCATCTGCACGCAAGCCGATACTTTGCAATTTTGCATCGACATCAACGCCTGCTTTACGCATGCCTTGTATTAAATACATTAAGCCAAGTATGGATCTTTTCATAAAATGAACAGTGCGAAACGGAATATCCTTTTTACCCGATTCATCCACAGATAGAAATTGCCGAAAATATCAATTTTTATGTCAGCACGATCATGTTACCGCATGCTGGCTTATTCTATCCTGACTCAAACAAACTCAAATCAAATAAAATAAATATAAGGATATCTTCATGCAGGATGCAGCAGCGTATTATCAAGTCGCAATTATTGGTGCAGGCTTTGGCGGATTAGCCATGGCGATTCGTTTACTACAACGCAATATTCATAACTTTGTGATTTTAGAAAAGTCTGATGAAGTGGGTGGTACTTGGCGTGAAAATCAATACCCTGGTGCGGCTTGTGATGTGCAGTCGCATCTGTATTCATTGTCATTTGCACCCAAAACTGACTGGTCAAAACGCTATGCCGAAGCACCAGAAATTTTTCAATATATTCAAGATGTGGTGCAACAATTTAATCTGCGTGAATATTGCCAATTTAACAGCGAAGTGGTGCATACCGAATACCATGAAAAAGACTGTGTATGGCATGTTGCGTTAAAAGATGGCAGACAATTGAGTTGCCAATATTTAGTCTTTGCTTCTGGCCCACTGCATGTGCCACAAATCCCGCACATTAAAGGCATTGAAAAGTTTCAGGGCAAGGTTTTTCACTCGTCTCAATGGGATCATCAA
The DNA here is from genome assembly GCF_017498585.1 of Acinetobacter towneri. NCBI lineage: Bacteria > Pseudomonadati > Pseudomonadota > Gammaproteobacteria > Moraxellales > Moraxellaceae > Acinetobacter > Acinetobacter towneri. The sequence continues at coordinate 1,680,607 of NZ_CP071766.1, read as the reverse complement.
TACAACTTAAATAGCAAAGTTGTGGCATCTATTGGCACAGGCGGCAGCGCGATTCAATACATTCCTGAAATTGCACCTCAAGTTAAACAGTTATATGTCATGCAACGTACAGCTGCATGGGTCATTCCACGAGATGAACGCAAATATCTGAATATTGAGAAAAAACTGTTTAAACAAGCAGACTGGTTTAGAAAATTGCATCGTGCGCGTTTGTATTGGTCGAATGAATCACGTGCAATTCCAATCATGCAACCTAGCGTGATGAAATATACCCAAAAACTGGCAGAAGCCTTTATTCGTTTTCAGGTCAAAGACAAACAATTGGCACAAAAACTCACGCCTGACTACATTATGGGATGTAAACGTATTTTAGTGTCCAATAAATACTTCCCAACTTTTAACCGTGACAACGTCGAATTAGTGACTGATGCAATACAGGAATTGACTGCAGACAGCATCATCACCAAAGATGGTAAAATGCGAAAAATTGATTGTCTGATTTATGGCACAGGCTTTATTACCGATCCGCGTATCTATCTACAGCCATTTAGCTGCATTGGTGAACATGGCGTTGAATTAAAACAGGCATGGAAAGATGGCGCAGAAAGCTATTACGGCATTAGCCACAAAGGTTTTCCGAACCTGTTTCAGTTGCTTGGGCCAAATACAGTTTTGGCGCATAACTCGGTTATTTTTATGATTGAATCGCAAGTCGATTACATTCTGCAAATGATGGATTTGGTGGCACAATCACAGAGCAATGCAATTGTAGTAAAAGATCAAGTACAAGATCAATTTAACCACGATGTGCAAGACATGCTAAATAACACGGTTTGGCAATCTGGCTGTGTAAGTTGGTATCAACAAGATGGTGGAAAAAACTTTGCACTTTGGCCAACCTATACTTGGAAATATTGGCTAAAAACCAAGTCGCTGCATCCGAGTGATTTCAGATTAATCAGTAAAGCGGCATAAATTTCCGCTTTTAAAAGCAAACTGGCATAATCAACAGGTTTTTATCTATCTCCCACCTGTTGATCTCATGCAATCTCTTTGGCTGATTTTCCAATTACTCTGCTGTTTATGTCTAGGCTTTGTACTGGCAAAACGCCTCCCTCGAATAATCGAAAAAATTGCGTTTCAACTGCTTCCATATTTTAGCTATATCCTGCTAATTGCAATTGCGATGGAATTTTCACAAACGCTCGGTTCACTACAGCAGCCATCGCATATTCTATCTACAGCTTTACAGATTGCATTTGCTACATCAATTGGTGCTTTTCTGTGTTGTTATTTGCTTTACAAAGGTTTGGGGCTGCAAGCAACGCAAGGCAAAGTTTCATTACAGTTGTTGATTCAATCCTGCATCAACATCAGTTATGCCTTTTTTGCACTTTTGGCAGGCTACGTGCTGCATCTACTTTTTAGTGCTATGGATTTCCAAGTTCAGATCAACACTTGGTATTTACTGTTGCTGTTTATGTGGATGATTGGACTCGATCTCGCTTATTCGCCTTTAGATCGTTCTTGGCTGAATTGGAAAATTTTAATGGTGCCCGTAGGCTGTATTTTCGGTTCAGTTGCAGGGGTACTACTTTGCGCACTTTGGCTCCCCATCGCTCTACAAGATTTGCTTATGCTCTCACAAGGTTATGGATTTTATTCCATGAGCGGGATTGTGGTGTCGGAACTTCGCAATGCCGAATTGGGTAGTATTGCGTTAATGAATGATTTATTCAGAGAGATTTTTGCGATATTGCTGATGTATATTTTGGGATGGCGTTATCCACGTGCTGCAATTTCTGCCGCAGGCGCAACTGCCATGGACGTCACTTTGCCCATGGTAAAACAAGCCTGTGGCAACGATTTTATTCCACATGCCATGGTCAGTGGATTTGTATTGTCAATCCTTGCACCCATTGCTGTAAGTGTATTGGCTGCTATTTAAAAAGAATCAACAATTGTCCTCTCTCCCTCTGGGAGAGAGTTGGAGAGAGGGTTTGCGCTCTATTTAGGCGAGAGTTAGAGAGAGGGCTTATCTCCCTTTTAGAGAGTCAGCGATAGTAAAATTAAAGCGTCGCTAAAATATCTTTCAAAGTCTGACGTGGATTTTCAGATTTTGTAATTGGACGACCAATCACCAAATGCGTAGAACCATCCAGCATAGCTTGTTTGGGAGTCACAATACGTTTTTGATCATCGGCATTTGAGCCTTCAGGACGAATCCCTGGAGTTACTAAGGCAAAATTCTGCCCTAAGATTTCACGCAACATTTTGGCTTCTTGCGCAGAACACACCACACCATCTAAACCACTTTCTTGAGTGAGTTTAGCTAAACGCTGAACTTGCTCAAAAGGCTCAATATCTAAACCTAAATCTTTTAAATCTTCACGCCCCATAGAGGTTAGTACAGTCACTGCAATCAGTTGAGTCTGATAATTCCCTGCTTTTAAACGCTCCACACAGGTTTCCATCATTTTACGACCACCTGAGGCATGCACGTTGACCATCCATACGCCTAAATCTGCTGCAGCACATACAGCCTGAGCCGTTGTATTTGGAATATCGTGAAATTTCAAATCTAGAAAAACCTCAAAACCTTTGTCATGCAAGGCTTTCACGACTGCAGGACCTTCATGGGTAAATAACTCTTTACCAACTTTTACTCGACATAATGCAGGGTCTAATTGTTCTGCAATGGTTAAGGCGTCATATTGGCTTTTAGCATCGAGGGCAACAATGATACTCAAGAGAATTACCTATGGATTTGACAAAGAGTCGCTATTATAAAGTGATTCGTGCCAAGCAGATAGTCAAAAAGACAGCTTATCCCCCATCGCAGCGATAATCAGCCATTCGTCAAAGGCACACATAAAAAAACACCCCAAGATAACCTTGAGGTGTTGATGATCAATTCGCTCAACAGAGCAAATTAAAGTGCATTAGAAGAACGATCTTCAGTATGCACATCTAATACCGTTTTTTCATGACGAGTATGCGCAGCAGCTTCAGCAGCAGCCAGTTGAGCTGCATGAATTTGCTCTTTGCGTAGGTATTCAATATCTTTACGTAGTCGCTTAATTTCCCAACTATTTTGGAATACACGGAAAACCTGCACGCCCAACAATAACCCTAGCACCAAACCAAGTGCCAATGTAATCAGTAGCAATAGACCCAAACGCATTGCAGGCACTTGAGTAAATAACAGGTCAACTGAAAGTTCAGTGCCGTTTTGCAAAACCAATGCCAGAGAATATCCAAATAGAATAACTAAAATAGCGACTAGAACGTAACGCATAAACACCCCTAGGAATTTTATTTATTTACAGACTCGTTTACTGCATCACGTAGTGCTTTACCTGGTTTAAAGTGCGGTACAGCTTTAGCCGCAACTTCTACAGACTTACCTGTTTTTGGGTTACGACCTACACGTGGTTCACGGTGATGCAATGCAAAACTACCGAATCCACGAATTTCAATTCGGTTATCTGCCGATAGTGATGCAATCATTTGATCAATCATGATCTTCACAGCTTCTTCCACCAATGGCTCAGCCAAATGTGGATTTTTCAAAGCAATTCGTTCTATCAAGTCAGACTTATTAAGTGCTTCAGTAGTCATCTGCGACCTCTTTAATTATCAAGCTACTTTTACCTAAACTGATAATAACCTGTTTAAATACAAAACGGTAGCGTAATAATTGAATACTACGCTACCGTTTACAGTATTTGTGTAAAAAGTATGTGCTAATTTACATTAACCATACAGTTTACCCGCAACTTAGTTGCCCATTTGAGCTTTGATCAAGTCACCAATTGTCTTAGGACCATTGTCTTGACCGCTAGTTGCAGTTTTCAAGTTAGCAACAGCTTCTTTCTCTTCAGCTTCGTCTTTCGCTTTGATAGACAAGTTGATAGAGCGAGATTTACGGTCTACGTTGATGATTTTCGCTTCAACTTCTTGACCAACTTCCAAGAACTTAGTTGCATCTTCAACGCGATCACGGTTGATTTCAGATGCTTTAAGTGTTGCTTCAACTTCGTCAGCTAACTTAACAGTTGCGCCACGAGCATCAACAGCAGTTACAGTACCTTTAACCAAAGCACCACGTTCGTTAGCAGCTAAGAAATCGTTGAATGGATCGCTGTTCAATTGCTTGATACCAAGGCTGATACGGTTGCCTTCAGCGTCTACAGAAAGGATAACCGCTTCAACAGTGTCACCTTTCTTGTAACGACGAATAGCTTCTTCGCCTTGCTCGTTCCAAGAAATGTCAGACAAGTGAACTAGGCCATCGATACCGCCTGGTAAACCGATGAAGATACCGAAGTCAGTGATTGACTTGATTGTACCTGAAACTTTTTCACCTTTGTCGTGGTTCTTAGCAAACTCTTCCCATGGGTTAGCACGAGTTTGTTTGATACCAAGAGAAATACGACGACGCTCTTCGTCCACTTCAAGAACCATAACGTCAACTTCGTCACCAATCTGAACAACTTTAGATGGGTGGATGTTTTTGTTAGTGTGGTCCATTTCTGAAACGTGTACTAAACCTTCAACGCCTTCAGCGATTTCTGCGAAACAGCCGTAGTCAGTTAAGTTTGTTACGCGAGCTTTAACGATAGAACCTTTAGGATAACGGCTCATGATCGCTAACCATGGATCTTCGCCTAATTGCTTAAGACCTAAAGATACGCGGTTACGCTCTTTGTCAAATTTAAGTACTTTAACAGTAACTTCTTGACCCACTTCAACCACTTCTGATGGATGCTTGATACGTTTCCAAGCCATGTCAGTGATGTGAAGAAGACCGTCAATACCGCCAAGGTCAACGAATGCACCGTAGTCAGTAAGGTTCTTAATCGTACCAGTAACAGTTTGACCTTCTTCAAGCTGAGCAAGAAGCGCTTCACGGTCAGCTGAAGATTCAGCTTCCATAACTGCACGACGAGATACAACAACGTTGTTACGTTTAGCATCAAGTTTGATAACTTTGAACTCTAACTCTTTACCTTCAAGGTGAGTTGTGTCACGGATAGGACGAGTGTCTACCAAAGAACCTGGTAAGAACGCACGAACTGGACCGATGTCTACAGTGAAACCGCCTTTAACTTTACCAGAGATAACACCAGTAACGATTTCGCCGTCTTCAAAGATTTTTTCAAGTTTAGTCCAAGTTTCAGCACGTTTCGCTTTTTCACGTGATAAAACAGTTTGGCCCATACCGTTGTCAAGTGCTTCAACAACAACATCAACGGTGTCACCAACTTGAACTTCAAGTTCGCGTTGTTCGTTTAAGAATTCAGCGCGGTCAACAACGCCTTCTGATTTAAGGCCAGTATCAACTGTTACCCAGTCAGAGTCGATGCTTACTACAACGCCTTGGATGACAGCACCCTTTTCAACGTTGAGGTTTAATTCGCTTTCTTCAAAGAGGGCTGCAAAAGATTCGGTCATGATATACCTGATAAAGTCAGCGGTCTTGGATCAGACAAGGCCGGTTTAGTTAAGCGTCTACATAGTCCGTATAGAACTGATCAAGCTATGCGTTCGCTGAATAGGTTTATTTCACGCGGTTAAGCGCGGCAAATAGCAAGCTTCTGATCGACATAAGCCGTCATTAATGCAAACACTTCATCAATGTTCAACTCAGAACTATCAATGATGTAAGCATCTTCTGCGGGCTTGAGCGGAGCAACTGTGCGCTCCATGTCTCGTTTGTCGCGAGCCTGTATATTCGCTAAAATGTCGCTTATTTTAGCATCCAGCCCCATACCCTGCAACTGTTTTACTCGTCTTTGTGCACGTGACTCTGCCGAAGCAGTTAAATAAATTTTAGCCTGCGCATTTGGGAAAATACTGGTCGCCATATCGCGTCCATCTGCAACCAAGCCTGGTGCTTGGGCAAAGGCATGCTGACGTGCAAGTAATGCTGTGCGCAATTCAGGTACTGCCGCAACTTTTGAGGCATATTCCCCCACACGTTCGGTACGTATGGTTTGCGTGACATCTTCACCATCAAGCAACACTTGTGTGCCATCTGGCTGGGTCACAAATTGAATATTAAGCTGTGTTGCAATGGCAACGCATTGACTCAGTTCAGTATCAAGTTGATCTAGCAAATTCTGCTTATGTAACGCCAAACCCAACAAACGATACAACGCACCAGAGTCGAGTAAATGAAACTGATAATATGCTGCCAATTTTGCCGCGAGTGTGCCTTTACCTGAACCGCTAGGGCCATCAATGGTAATAATTTGAACCGTCATGCTGTTTCCGAAATGATTAGAGAGATTTTGCGAGTTTGGATAAACCAATTTTAATTGCAGTTTTCAACTGCGCAAGAATAGCTTTGCTCACAAACGGAACTCGCGCTTGTAGCTCAATGCTATACGTGACCAAGGTTTTGTGATCTGCCACTTGCTGAAATTCAATGGTACCCAAATGATGTTTGATCAATGGATTTTTAATGATTTTATATTCAATCCGCTGATTCGGTTCAAGCACGGTAATTTGCTCTTGCAAAGGTTTAATTGGCCCAATCCCCATACGACGCACCGAACCTACACCATCTGGACGTTCAGGGTCAGCAGAGTCTTTAATGCGCACCACTTGCATTGGTGCAAACGCAATATTATAAGTTGCATGTTTAGAAAGTAATTCAAATACTTGCGCAACTGGCGCATTAAATTCTTTTTTAATTTGAATAGCGTGCATGGTTTGCCCTGATGATGAATGCTATGTTGTGTTTGATTCAGTTTAACGCAAATCAGCAGTAAAACTCAGGTTTGCTTTTGATCATCTAGGTCATTTATTAGCTGTTGCTGCTTTTGTTGTTTCTTTTGTGCACGACGCATTTTAAAAAAATCACTTAACTGACTCGAGCATTGTTGCTCTAAACAACCTGATTGATATTCAAAAATATGATTGTAATAACCCGATTCTAAAAGCTTTCTGGCACTGATTAATGAACCCGCTTTGGGTTCTGTCGCGCCAAACACTACCCGTTTAATTCGCGCATGAATCAATGCCCCCACACACATGGTGCAAGGCTCTAAGGTGACATATAAGGTTGCGTCTTCAGGTAAACGATAGTTTTTAATATTGGCGCAAGCAGCACGAATAGCCACAATTTCAGCATGTGCAGTTGCATCATGTAAAGAAATAGGTGCGTTATAGCCCGCACCGATTACTTGATTTTGACTCACAATCACTGCACCCACAGGAATTTCTCCCTGTGCCGCAGCCAATGCAGCCTGCGCATAAGCAAGCTGCATCCAATCTTCATCACTATAGTGTTGTTCTGACATTCAAAATAACAGCGAAATAGAATGAAAAATTAAATAATTTCGTATTGCTTTAACAATTCATTCCAGCTTTCAATAGTGGTCACAGGTGGATTATCTACAAAAATATTTTTGAGATTAATCTTGCCGTTTTGTTGCCATGCAGGTGCCAAGTCTTTATCAACTAAACGCGCACGCACACCTTCTACAAAATCTGCGTGACGGATTTTCCAGTCAGAAATTTGAGTTTCTAGTTCAAATACTTCATTCCAAGAATGAACTTGCTTACCCCATTGCCATAACAACCAAGTTAAAGCCGCTGTGGTTGGTGAACCTTTTTGCAGATTTTCACTGGCTTGACGCAACCAGTCACTACGCGCATCACTCAAACCAATAATCGACTCATAGTCACTTTCAAAACTCACACCACGGCACACGCTTTGAATCACATCCAAAGAGTTTTGTAATGGCCCTGGACCTACTGGGCGATGCATACTGTTCAAGGTGTCATCAATGGCACGGAAGTCACCTGCTGGGTAATGATTCCAGTCAATATTAATGACTTTATCTAAGACTGCTGCACGCTGCGCATCACAAATATGCGTTGCCCAACCAATACCATAAGCACCCGCTGCAGTCATAATTGAACCTGTTAAACCAGTGAACAAACCAATCGCACCACGGTCTGCCAAGAAGCGGGTTGCGCCTACATCTGGGTACAAGCCAATATTAATTTCTGGCATCGCCAAACGTGAATACGGTGTTACTAAACGGAATGGCGCAGCCATGAAAAGGCCTAAACCACCGCCCATCACATAACCTTCACCCCAAACCAACACAGGCTTGGCATAGTTATGCAACAACAAGTCCAGCGCATATTCTTGCTCGAAGAATTTATTGGCGGTTGCAACTTCATCATTAATAACCAACTGGCGTAACTTACGCACATCACCACCTGCACAAAACGCTTTAGGTGTAGTTGAATCCAGCCAAATTGCTTTCACACTGTCATCGGTATGAAAATCTTCAAATACTGCCAATAATGCAGAAACAATTGATTCATCCAAAGCATGCAATGATTTTGGGCGATTCAAACGCACAATGCGCCAGCCATTTTTTGCTTCTTCTATAATTAAATCTGGGTGGTATTCTTTTGAAATGGGAGAATGTGTCATGCGTCCAGCTGCCAGTCTATAGGCTCAATGCCATTTTGTTTAAGATAATTATTTGATTTTGAAAATACTTTACATCCAAAAAAACCACCACGATTTGCTGCCAGTGGCGATGGATGTGCTGCCTTCAATATCAGATGTTTATTTGGATCTATACGTTGTCCTTTACGTTGTGCATACGCGCCCCACAAAATAAACACAATATGCTCACGTTGTTGATTTAACACATCAATCACATGATCTGTAAAATCTTCCCAACCCTGCTTTTGGTGCGAGGTTGGTTGTCCTGCTTCTACCGTTAACACGCTGTTGAGCAGCAATACCCCTTGCTCTGCCCAATGGGTTAAATCACCGTGTCTTGGAATAGGCACACCTAAATCTGTATGTAACTCATGGAAAATATTACGCAAAGATGGTGGCAATGCAACCCCTCTTTGTACAGAAAAACTAAGTCCATGTGCCTGATTAGGTCCATGATAAGGGTCTTGCCCAATAATCACGACTTTCACCTGATTTAAAGGCGTGGTATTTAGAGCATTAAATATCAGTGAACTTGGTGGATAAATCACCTTATTCTGTTGTTTTTCCTGCAACAAAAAATCGCGTAGCGCATCCATTTGTGGACTCAATAAAAATTCAGCTAGATTGTATTTCCAACTCTCATCTAACTGAACTTTATTTAAGCTCGCGTATTGCTGCTCAGTAAAAGACATACCGCTATCAATCCTTGTTGATGTCTAATGATGTGATTTAAAGTTTAACTTGTAACTCGACATTCGGGTTTTGGAATGTCATCCCCTGTTTTAATTTTTCATACATTTGTGGGTCTGACCATTCTGTCTGTACTTGCTCAGAGAAATGAATTTGATCCAGACTTAGCAATCCCATCTGCGCATTTTCAATATCTTCCAAAAAGCTTTGTGCATAGCCTGTATCAGTTTCATGTACAATCACAGAATAGACTTCTACATCACCTTCCCCATTTTGTGTGATGGTTGATGCCAAAACTTGTTGTGCCAAATAAAAGAAAATACGTGAAAACTGCTCTGCTGATGGCGATACTGGTAAAGATACCCAACGTGCGCTGAACGTTTTGCAGGCTTGAATATATGCAGGGTCATCCTGCTCCCAAAAACAAATGGCATGATCGAAGGCATCAAATAATTCTTTGATTACACCTTTAAGCAAACCAAAGTCATACACCATTTGTCCATGATCAAGTTTTGAAGCTTTCAGTAATAATTCTACTTTATAGCTATGACCATGAATCGAGCGCTTACAGCGGTCTGAAGTGCAATTACGCACAATATGCGCATTTTCAAACTTAAATAACTTTCGAATTAACATGGGTCTTAACGTCATCAAAATATTTGGGGGATATTCTTTTTAATTATAATGCAAAACGTGAACAATAAGCCAATTTTAGCCCGCAGATTGCCAGACAAAAATCGTAATGATCAGTTTCAGTACAGATATGCAATGCATTTGCATCCGAATAACAGCAACTAAGTCAAGGTTAATGCTAATACTTAAAATGGCGCCAGACTTCGCCCACTGACATTGACAGATTTTTCGCTACGCACCAAATCACTGCTAAATTGACGTTTGCGCTCGCCCAATACCACTTCAATTTTGGCTTTAAAATAATGGGATTGCACACCCAATAAACTTGTAAATTCATTGCGTATCGCGCTATCGACAGCTTGAAAGCCATCTAACTCCCACAAAGCATTTACATTGCTAAAGTGCTCTAAATTGGCATTACGACGATCAAGTAGATTTTGCACAGCAACCACATCCAATTTTTCATCAAAGCTCGCCAAAACTAAAGCAGGTGCGGTATTAATATTGATAGTGGTATCTCGTTTTGGCAAGGCACTCACATAAGGTGCAATTTGCTGATACTTCGCACCTTCAAAACCACGGACTTGTTTTAATTCTTCCGCACTATGAAACAAGCTATTGGGCGGTAAATAAGGAATTGGCAAACCTTGGTAATAACTCGACTCTGCACCCATAGCACCACTCGGTTCATCATCTGCATCTTGCCAATCAATCACAGCTTCACTTAATTGCGCAGGTAGCCCAACACGCTGTAATAATTTTTCAAAATATTTTTTTGCTTTTTCGTTTACTTGATCTTCGGTTGTCAGCAAACTATTTAAATTAAATTTCCCTGACTCATCTTGCAGCACGCCCGATACATAACCATCTTCGACTGGAAATGGCGGCATCGGTTTTGCCCAGTTCTCTTGTAAGTGATCAACTTGGCCTGCATTTTCAGCATCATCTTGCAGTAATTCTGCAAAAAATACTTCAGCACTTTTGGCATATAACAATGCCTGATTTTGACGCATCAAATAGGCGGTATTTTCACTGGTGTACATTTGCCGCTTGGCAATGGTCGCTGCCAAAATCGTAGCTAAGGCAACCAACATCAAAATCGTAATCAAGGCGATGCCTTGTTGTGATTTGATGATGCTACCTAAGCGCTGAGTCGATTTTGAATACATTGCCACTGTGCCTTTAATTGTCTTTCTTCTTTAAAAAATCAGTCTGCAATAAGCTAAATATCCATTCGTATTGCACGTCACGCACGGTTAAATTTATTTTTATTCCTTTCGGGAGTAGCCTTAATTGTTCAGTTTGCTGCGAATCGACACTGCTTTCAGGCCAACTGCTCAATTCATTTGGATTCAAAACCATAATCTCAAAGGCTTCGACTTCATCCAACATCACGCTCGACTCAGGCTGATCATTGCCCGTTTGATGCAAATTACGATATTTTAAACGATACAATTTTTTTTCATCGGCACGATATTGATATTCAACACGCTCATGGGGTGAAATACTCTGCTGCAAAGGATCGGTCACCCCTGTTTTACTGAAATTAAAACGTCCATTTTGTAAAACCAAAGCAGGTTGTTGCTGCCCTTTGACATTGGCCGTTAATGGAACAGCCTGCATCGTGTCACGTAATATTTGTTGATAGCTTTCTTGCAACTGTTCTAGATTGGCTTCATGCATCGCATTGCGATCTTTGACTTTGGCGAGATAATCAAATACTTTCCAACCCAAAGCAGACAGCACTGCAAAAATTGCAATAGCGACTAGCAACTCAACTAAAGTGAAGCCTTTCTTTGTACTCATGATTGCTGCTCACGGGCATTAAAAAACACCAAAGAAGTCACTCCTGCTTCAACTTGTCCTGTGTCTTGATTATATAAACTGATTTGAAGATCGACACGTTGCACATTCGGACTAATGGTTGGCTGTGTGGACTTGTCAATTTGCCATGTTTCGCCCTGTTGTGTCACTTGCTTTGACTCTGTTCCACTTAACCATTGCCGATTCATTTCCATCAATGCCACTTCATTCAAAGCCACAAATTGTGCTTTGGTTCTTAAAATTGCATTGGCGGTGGATTGGGTATATTGCATCGCCACTTTGGTCATTGCCATAGCTGCTGTTGCAAAAATTGCCAAAGCCACCATAACTTCAAGTAGTGTAAATCCTTTAGCTTTCATGGATTTTTCCTAAATGATCGACCTCTATTTCCGCACCTACAGGACGCTGTTCTAAATAGAACTGAATACGCACAGGTTTGGCTTCACCATTGCCCAGCCAAATCAGTGCGGGTGCATTACCTTGCAGCAACTCACTATTGTTAGCATTCGGATAGCTTTGTTCTAAAGATAAAATTTGGATAGAAACTTGTTCAGGCAACGTTCTGCTTTTAAATTCGCCATAGTTTTGCCATTTTTGATTATTTTGCAGGGTTAATTGTTGTTCTGAAGCATAAGGCTGATATTCCAGTACATCATATCGCGCAGGTGAAACATCGGTTGCTTGATGCAAATTGAGTGCAAAAATACGCGCTTGATCATTGGCTTCACGATTCAGTTTACGCAAATCCAATAAAAACACTTCCCGCGCCTGCATGGCTTTACGCTGATCAACACCACCGATATTCATTAAAACCAGCGATGCCATAATCGCCATAATGACTATCACCACCATCAATTCAATGAGCGTAAAACCGCGAACCGAAGATAGTGGTGTGTTCATAGCGTATTAATTCAATTGCTCGAAAGATTGTGCTTGTTTGGGCATCGCCAACGCTTGATCGATATAGGCCACACGTAAAGTATCCCGGGAACCTAAATAACGCTGATAGAAACTTGAGTTTAAAATGGCTGCCGCACCATGCGTAAGTGCCCAAATTGAAGCCAGATAATCACGCACTTCCATGTGACTATTAATAGATTCCAAATATTGTTCAGTCATACGGATAATGATGCGTAATCGGCTTTTACGAACCTGATATAGTTCACTAAACAACAAGCCAATGCCAACACCCGTTGTAGAAAGGCGTTCTTCAATTTGATGAAAAAGCACAGTACGTTCAGGATGATGTAAGTGATGCAGCATAAAAAATGCTAGATGTTCAGGAAACTGTTTTTCCGCATCTTTAATCATTTCTAGCAACATGCGCTCATTACGAATAATAAGCAACATATATAGTTCATCTTTACTTTGAAAGTGTTTATATAGAGTACCTTTGGCCAAATCCAGTTCTGCTGCCAAAGCATCAAGGGTCATTCCTGCTTCACCATTTTCCAAAAGCAACTGCTCTGCCACTTGGAAAATTAACGTTTCTCTTGCTCGAAACTGAGCCTGACGATCCATCTTCACCCGATAAACTCTCTTTTCACTATTCAATCAATGGAAATTTTTAATATCACCAGAACATTAAATTTTTGCATCATTCCACTATGCAAATTAATGTCCTTTGAGCAGGTTTTCAAAGTTTTGTGTTGTTATGAAAGCCATTTCCTCTAAGGACTTATCATATACATCACTTAGGGCTTTGGCTACATACGGAACGTATTTTGGCTCATTTGTCTTACCGCGATATGGCACAGGTGCCAAATATGGACTATCAGTTTCAATTAAGACACGGTCTAAAGGTACTTGCTTAGCCACATCACGTAAATCTTGTGCATTTTTAAAGGAAACAATGCCTGAAAACGACACATAATAACCGCAATCTAACACCGCTTTGGCGGTTGCCCAGTCTTCAGTAAAGCAATGTAATACACCATGTGTCGATTTTTCTGCACGGATAATATCTACCGTATCTTGCTTAGCAGCACGGGTATGTACCACCACAGGTTTTTTTACAGCTTGTGACGCATGAATATGCCGTGCAAAACAGGCTTTTTGCTCTGCGACAAAATCGGTACTGTGAAAATAATCTAGACCTGTTTCGCCCAAAGCCCAGACTTTGTCTGCTTGTGCCAAAGCAATCAGTTGCTCGGTGGTGGCGCGTGCCATATTTTCAGCGTTTTCACAAGGATGCACACCCACGCTATAACCGACATCGGCATGACGTGCTGCAATTTTTGACAATGCAATATGATCGTCTAAATCGACAGAGATACCCATAATTTTAGACACCCCCGCTAGGCGTGCCTGAGCAATTGCTGCGTCTAAGTCACCATCATAAGGGCTTAAATCCAGCATCGTTAAATGACAATGTGTATCTACAAACACGATTTTTTCCTAAAAGCAAACAACCTACATAGTGTAACTGTTACGGTTGTCAGACTTAAGCCCCGCAAGGATTCTTTCGGCTTCAGATTTGTAATAAACGCCTTTTTCACCGCTCAGTTGAATGCCAAAGCCCTGCAATTTAATGCCATTTTGCTTTTGCGAAATCCAGATGACTTTTCCTGTAAGTGGAATTTTTTGTGATTGTTCAGGCAAAGTTGCAAGTACGAAGATTTCTTCACCCATTTTTACAGGTTGTTTTGAGGGTACAAATAAGCCACCGCCCACAACGTATGGCATATAACTTAAATATAGCGTTTCGACATCAGGAATATTGGCCTGAATAATACCGCCCATACGTGGTTGCATCATGTTCCCCTTAAATATTCATCAACTTAATACATAATTGATCAAGCACTAGATTACTTTGCACGTTTTGCTCAAGCATTGGCTTGGCTTGCTGTAATTCTGCATATAAACCAAACAGACTTTCTAAGTCATATTGTTCAGCCAAATGCTGCAAAGCGGTGCTTAAATCCAAATTTTTAATGCTTTGATTTAGCTTGACACAAATTAAATCACACAACAAGTATTCAAACATCTGACTAAAATCAGTAAAGCTCAGCGCCTTGTTCCACTTGGTTGCGATTGCCATCGGCATATTTTTTTGCGTTACCAGTTTAGACCAGTCTTTGAGAAAATCTGTACGCTGTTCTAGCCATTCTGTCTGTGCCAACTGCAAAGCCTGCAACGGCATTTGATTAGACAAATTCATCAACAATTGCTGTTTGTCTGCATCTAAATCGGGCAAATGCTGCTGCAAATATGCCGTAGCCTGTGCAGCATCAATACGGTCTAAAGCAAAATGCTGCAAACGGCTACGAATGGTTGCAGGTAATTTAAGATAATGATCTGCCAGCAAAATAATCACGATGCGATCACCCGGTTCTTCGAGGGTTTTCAGCAACGCATTGGAAGATGCAATATTTAAGGCTTCAGCAGGTTCAATCACAATCACCCGCCAGCCATCTACCGTTTGCTGGACAAAAGGTAATAAATCACGGATCTTCTCGATCTTAATTTTCGCGTTTTGCTTTTTATTCTCTTCATCGGTGCTGATATAGACATAATTCGGATGTGTATCTGATTTTAACCACTGACAACTGCTACATTCACCACAAGGCTGTGACTGCACATCACGCTGTTGGCATAAAATCCAAGCCACAAATTGCTGTGCAAAGGCTTCTTTACCACAACCCTGTTTGCCAAAAAACAATAAACCATGCCCCATTTTGGGAAATCGCCCTGTCAGGTTTTCCCAAACTTGTTGCTGCCAAGGATATACTTGTCCAATTACATCACGTTGCATGGTCGGTGATTCACTTACTCAAAATGGGCAATATCCATTGCATTTAAACGGTCTAAGTCTGCTTGGGTATCTACACCCGGTGGTAAATTGGCTTCTGCAACTGCAATGGCAATACGATGTCCATTTTCCAAGACACGCAATTGCTCTAGGCTTTCCAGCTTTTCCAATGTTCCCATTTCCCAAGTCACATATTCTTGCAGCAATTCCACACGGTACGCATACAAACCTAAATGGCGATACGCATGTGCATGCAATTGTGGTGTCGCTGCTTTCGCACCATCGCGGTCATAAGGAATCGTGGCACGGCTAAAATACAAAGCCTGATTGTGTTTAGACATGACCACTTTAACAATGCTGTCGCGAGTAAATTCATCTAGTTGCTGAATCGGCTCACATAGCGTAGACATCGAGCATTCAGGTTGAGCTTCTAACAACTGCGCCACTTGTTGCACCAATTGCGCAGGCAAAAGTGGCTCATCGCCCTGCACATTGACGATAATATCGTTTTTATCCCAACCTTTAATGCGCGCCACTTCACTTAAACGATCTGTACCTGATGGATGGTCTGCCGAAGTCAGCACTACATCTACACCTTCGGCACGGCATAATTCTGCAATACGAGCATCATCGGTCGCCACACACAAGTCATCAAAACCTGCCACTTTTTTTGCCTGATCAACCACACGTAAAATCATGGCACGACCATGAATTTCCAGTAAAGGTTTGCCTGGCAGGCGTGAACTAGCATAACGTGCAGGGATAACAATGTGCTTCATAATTTTCCTTATCATGGTCTTTCAGGCAGGTTTAAACCCAATTGTTTCAATTGTTGATGTAAGGTGACATAGCAGGCCGATGACAATACTGCATCTACAGGTACAACCCAAATTTCACGCTGAAAATCTGGATATTGTTTTAACAGAGGCAATAACTTTACTGCATCTTTTTCTGTGGTAATAATCGGTTGCGAATCTTCAAACTGCAAATCGGTAATTTCATAGTCATGGTGGTCTGGAAACTCATGGCATTGAAATTGGGTCACACCCATCGACTCTAAAGTTTTATAAAACCGCTCAGGAAAGCCAATGCCCACGACAGCATAAAAATTTTGGGTCGGATCAAAAATTAATTCTTGTGCGGGATGCAATAAGTATGGCGCTGCAACGGCCAAATGCATATTTAATTCAGAACTCGGTTGCGCTGCATGTTCAATCACCGTGGCATGCTCTAATCGAGATTTTGGTTCACGCAAATAACCTTCGGGCAATATTTTCTCGTTACCCAAACCACGATTATTATCTAAAACAATCCATTCCAATTGACGGTTTAAAGCCAAATGCTGCAAACCATCATCACTAATAATTAAATCCAATTCATGCTGTGCAAGTAACAATTCAATACTTTTTTGACGATTTGGCCCCACAGCCATCGGTACGCCTGTAGATTGCACAATCAAAGTCGGTTCATCGCCCACTACGTCAACATTAGCGTCAATGCTGACATAGGCTGGAAATGGGCCTTTTCCGCCATAACCACGGCTAATCACGCCAACACGAACATCTAAACTTTGTAGATATTTGACCAAGTGAATCAGCAAAGGGGTTTTGCCGCTGCCACCCACAGTAATATTGCCAATCACCATCACAGGTACGGGCGCGGTATAAGCGGTTTTAATACCTGAACGATATAAATTTTGATTGAGCAAACTCACACCACGGTACAATAAAGACAAGGGTCTAAGCACAACCAGCCATTTGGCCTGTTGCTGCCAAGCGTCCTGAATAAATTGTGCCAAAGCCATGAGTTAATGTTCCTCGAAGTTACGTTGATGCAACTGGAAGTACGCGCCTTTTTGCGCTATGAGTTCCTGATGAGTTCCTTGTTCTAAAATACGCCCCTGATCCATCACTACAATACGGTCAGCATTTTCGATGGTAGATAAACGGTGTGCAATGACAATGGTGGTACGGTCTTGCATAGCCGCATCAAATGCACGCTGAATAAAGTATTCAGATTCATTGTCTAAAGCACTGGTGGCTTCATCTAAAATTAAAATTGGTGCATTTTTTAAGATTGCACGTGCAATGGCAATACGTTGTCGCTGACCACCAGACAAATTCAAGCCTTGCGCACCTAATGCTGTGTCGTAGCCTTGCGGTAAAGCCATAATAAAGTCATGTGCATAAGCCGCTTTGGCTGCAGCAATCACTGCTTCATCACTCGCACCTTCAAGCTGACCATAGGCAATATTTTCACGCACCGTACGGTTAAACAATACCACTTGCTGATTGACCATAGCAATTTGTGAACGCAGGCTATTCAGCTCAATGTCACGAATATCCTGCTGATCAAACAAAATTTGCCCTGAAGATACTTCCTGAAAACGTACCAACAGATTGACCAATGAGGTTTTACCCGCACCTGAACGCCCAACTAAAGCCACAGTTTCACCTGCTTTGACATCCAGATTAAAATCATGAATGGCATGATGCCCATCGGAATACACCAAATTCACATTTTTAAATTGCAAATTGCCTTTTAAGTCTGGTGTAAGCGTCCCGTGATTGTCTTCTTCAGGCATATCGAGCAATTCAAAGACTGAATGTGCTGCTGCCAAGCCGCGTTGTAATTTTTCATTAATATCGGTAAGAGCTTTAATTGGCTTACTCAACATCCCTGCTGCAGTGATATACGCCACAAACTCGCCAGCTGAAATATCACGTAGAATTTCTGGACGTAAGGCAATCCAGATAATAATTGCCAAAGCAATGGACATAATGAACTGCACCACTGGGCTGTTCAATTGTTGCACCGCCACCATCTTTAAACCACGACGCAGGTTTTCTAAAGAGTTTTCTTTAAATCGGCTTTGTTCATAGGTCTGACCACCAAAACCTTTGACGACCAAATTACCATTCACCGTTTCTTGCACCACGTGGTTTACATCCCCCATGGTGTCTTGTACTTGAATAGATAAACGACGCATGCGTTTTGCAGCTTTACGAATCAGCAAGCCAATTAATGGGCCAAATACCAAAATACAGAGGGTCAAACGCCAGTTGGTATACAGCAAATAGCCGAGCAAGCCGAGTGTAATCAAACCCTGTTGTACCAATGTACGCAGCGATTCTGTAGATGCAGCGGTCAACTGCTCTACGTTATACATAATTTTGGCAGTAATGTGCCCACTGGTATTATCTAAGTAATACTGTGCAGGTAAACGCAGCAATTTAGCAAAGACTTCCTGACGGATATTGAATACCAAATTACGTGAAATCACTGCGGTATAGTAACCGCCAATAAAAGTTCCCAAACCACGGAAAAACATCAGTGCAATGACTAATAGCGGAAATAGTGTGGTGAAAGATTGGTCACGCTCCTGAATGGCATTAATAATTTTTTCCAAGAGTTTTGCCACAGATACTTCTGTGGCTGCATTAATGGCGAAACCGATAATCACCAAGATTGCCAAGCCCCAAAATGGGAGCAAATATCTCAGAAGACGGCGATAGACCTGTAAATCCTTCTTCACTAATAACCTCGAGTTGGGACTTTCGTACTGATATTGATGTTGACGAAACCAAGTTGTCCTGCGACATCCATCACTCGAATCACATCTTGATGAGTGGCTTTGGCATCTGCAGCAATGATAAACATTAAATCACGTCGATCTTGAGAAAT
This sequence comes from Acinetobacter towneri, assembly GCF_017498585.1. Classification (NCBI taxonomy): domain Bacteria; kingdom Pseudomonadati; phylum Pseudomonadota; class Gammaproteobacteria; order Moraxellales; family Moraxellaceae; genus Acinetobacter; species Acinetobacter towneri. Next base: position 1,661,546 of record NZ_CP071766.1, on the reverse strand, counting down.
TTGTTTAATTGCTGTGCTTAAATCTGCCACTTCCTTAGTCGAAAGTGCCTGACCATTGACAGAATAATGCCCTGAAGAATCTACCACGACTTCAATTTTATGTTCATAAGATTTTGGTGGTACGCCTTGCGCATCTGGCAAAGTTAAATTCATACGGCTAAATTGGTTAAATGTGGTCGAAAGCAACAAAAACACCAAGATGAACAGTAAACAGTCAATCATTGGAGTCAGGTTAATATGAATATCTTCAACTTGCGAGCGTTTGAATTTCATAAACTCACCTTAGCTTACTTTTTTCACATCTTGCACATCCGCATCAAGCTGATGAGGTTGACTCTGATGAAATAATCCTGCGTGAAACAAAGTCGCTTGCTGCTCTAACTCAGCAGTATATTCTTGCACCAAACGCTGAAAATAACGATAGGCAAATAAGGCTGGAATTGCAATTAACATACCTGCAGCAGTGGTAATTAAGGCTTTAGAAATCCCTGGAATCATTAAGGTTGGATTACTTGCACCCACATCAATCACTAAAAATGATTCAATAATCCCAAGCACTGTACCCAATAAACCCAATAATGGCGCAACTGCACTGAGCGTACCTAAGAAGTTGATATTTTTTTCTAAATAACCAATTTCTTGTGAAGCTGTCGCTTCCATTTGTGCACGCGCATAGTGTTCTGATTGTTGTTTGTTACGCGCACCCGCCTCAAAAATACGGCCTAATGTACTGTTTTTTAAGTTGGCACTTTGATTCAGTTGTTGCAACACAGTCGCTAAACTTTGCCCGCGGTTGAGCAACAACGCATTGGGCAAAATACCTGCTCTCTTTAAACGCATAAAACGCTCAATGGTAATTGCAACGGTAAATACCGAGCACAATACCAACGGCAGCATCAGCCAGCCACCTGCTTTTACCAATTCCCACATTCGCTTTTCCCCAATAAAATACGAATTAAAATTAATCGGACAGGCAAATATTTAAAATACCATCCAGCTCTTCCAGAGAGTGATAACTGATGGTCAATTTGCCCTTACCTTGCTTGTTATAATCAATTTTAACATCTGCACTAAAACGCTCAGAAAGACGTTGCGTGAGTTGTTGAATATCAGGCGCAATAGCCGTTTTCGGCTTTTCTTGTTTTGGCGCATTAAAGTCACGTACCAACTGTTCGGTTTGACGTACCGATAAATTCTTTTCAATTACATGCTGCGCGACTTTGAGCTGATCTTTAGCTTTCAAAGTTAAAATAGCACGTGCATGACCCATATCTAGCAAGCCTTGCTGCATCAACTCTTTAACAGGCTCAGCCAAAGTGAGTAAACGCAATAAATTACTGACCGTGGTGCGTGCTTTACCTACTGTTTCGGCAATTTCTTGATGACTCAAGCCAAACTCATCGTGAAAGCGTTGCAGCGCCATTGCCTGATCAATCGGATTAAGATCTTGGCGCTGAATGTTTTCAATTAATGCCAAAGCAATCGCGACCTGATCGGTCAAATCACGCACAATTGCTGGAATTTCAGTTAAACCAGCCAACTGTGCAGCACGCCAGCGACGTTCACCTGCAATAATTTCATAAGGATGTAGTTCGTCATCAATAGGACGAATCACAATTGGCTGCATTACACCATGTTTTTCAATAGATGCCGCCAGTTCCTGCAAATCTTGTTCTTGAATAAAACGACGCGGTTGATATTCACCACGTTTTAATAAATTGACATCAATTTGTTTGAGCTGACCATGATCTAAAGATTGCACTTCAAGTTGTAATTTTTCTTTCTGGATTGACCCCAATAAGGCATCCAAACCACGACCTTTGGCTAATCCGCGTTTTTTTGTGGTCATGCTTTACTTCCTTTTTTCACTTTGCTTTTTTTCAACATTTCAGCTGCTAAATTCAGGTAGGCAACTGCACCCTTCGAGCTTTTTTCAAAATAAATGACGGGTAAACCGTGTGCAGGTGCTTCTGCCAAGCGTACATTACGCGGAATCACGGTATCGTATAATTTTTTACCAAAATAGTGCGATAATTCTTCAGACACGTCACGGGTTAAGGCATTGCGCGCATCATACATGGTGCGTAATACACCAATAATTTCTAAATCAGGATTGAGTGCTTGTTGAATACGGTCAATGGTTTGCGTCAGGTCAGCCAAACCTTCAAGTGCATAATATTCGCACTGCATTGGAATGATTACACTTTGCACTGCTGCTAAAGCGTTTACTGTAATTAAGCTTAAACTTGGTGCACAGTCGACAATAATATAATCAAAGTCTTTGGCAACTTCTTGCAAGGCATTGCGCAAAATAAACTCACGCCCCTCTTGCTCAGCAATCACCAATTCAACCCCAGCCAAATCACGATTGGCACCCAAAACTTTATAACCAACTTCTGCCTTGCTAATTGCAGTTTCAATCGGCACTTCGCCCAACAATACATCGGTCACTGAATACAGCAAATCATTTTTTTGAATGCCTGAACCCATGGTGGCATTGCCTTGTGAGTCCATATCGACCAATAAAATGCGCTTTTTCAAAACAGCCAAAGATGCTGCCAAATTTACTGCGGTTGTGGTTTTTCCGACACCACCTTTTTGGTTCGCAATCGCAATAATTTGTGCCATGATCACCCCAGTCCTTTGAAAATTAGATACGTTTTAATAAAAGTAAATGACGTTGTTCGTCTAAGCGCGGAACTTTAAGCTCGATAATTTCACAGCTGAATTCATCTTTCAATGCCTCTACTTCATCGGCAGGAATCAAACCTTTCATAGATGCAATAATACTTTGCTCATGCATAAATGGTTTTGACGCGGCTACAAAGTCAGTTAAAGATGCAAAAGCACGACTGGTAATTACATCAAACTGACCTAACTCGCGGATGCTGTCTTCATTTTCAACACGGGTCTGAACTGCCACGACGTTTTTCAGTTTTAAATCGGCAATAAACTGTTTTAAGAAACGAATCTTTTTACCATTCGAGTCCAATAACACGCAATCGCGCTCAGGCTGACACAAGGCAATAATCATGCCCGGCATACCACCGCCAGTACCAATATCCAGTAAACGACCTGCAGGCAAATCTTTGAGGATGCTCAGACTATCTAGCAAATGCTTCACTAGCATTTCTTTCGGGTCACGAATTGCAGTGAGGTTGTACGCTTTGTTCCATAGCACCAAAGCATCTTGGTATTTGAGTAATAAATTTAAAGCCTCATCACTGAGCTCTAAACCTAAAGCCTGACTACCTTGCTTGAGTTCCTGAAAAAACGAATGCATCACAATTCACATCTCGAAAAAGTTAATGGAAGTATACCGATTTATAGTTGCAGTCATAGGGGCGAATGCTTAGTGAATATGCACTTAAGCGTACACACCCTGCTGAATTTGTTGATCTAGCGTATTTAATCGTTCAGGAGTGCCAACATCCACCCAAACACCCTGCAATTTCTGTGCAGAAATTTTTTCTTGCTGCATGGCTTGTTTGAGCAATGGCGCAAGCGGACGTTTGCCCGATTCCAAACCGTTAAACATTTGCGGATGCATCACCGCCACGCCACTATAAGTCAGATTTTCACCTGAGCGTGCTTGCTCAAAAGTATAGGCTTTGTTTGCAGCCAAAGTGAAATCACCTTGCGGATGCTGCACAGGGTTTTCCACCAAAACCAAATGTGCCAAGTCGTCTTGAAGCTGCACATTTAATAGTGGCGCAAAATCCATGGTGGTCCAAACATCGCCATTCACCAATATAAAAGGTTCATTGCCCAATAATGGCAACGCATTGATGATGCCACCTGCAGTTTCTAAGCCTTCGCCTTCATGCGACCACAAAATTTTCACACCAAATTGCGAACCATCACCCAAAGCATCTGCAAGTTTTTCACCCAACCATGCCGTATTGATGACAATTTCCTGCACACCCATCTTTTGTAATTTTTCGATGTGCCACACAATTAAAGGCTTACCACCGACTTCCAATAATGGCTTAGGTGTATGCAACGTTAAAGGACGCATACGATTACCCATGCCTGCAGCAAGAATCATGGCTTTCATTTAGGCAACCACCTCATACTGACCATATTTGGCTGTAAATTTTGGCATTACTGTCGTGTGAATAAAGTGCATAAATGGTTGTAATTCTGGATAAGGTTTACTTTCTTCAAGTAAATACCACATTACGCGCGGTAAATCCTTGAGATAACCCGATTTACCATCACGCTCAAATAAACGCACAAAAATACCTAAAATTTTGATATGACGCTGAATCGCCATCATATCGGCATCTTTTTTAAATTGTTCAAAATCACGGTCTTGCTTAGATGCTGCCGGCAACAAGTCATAAAACATTTTAAACCAGCGATACACACGCTCAGCATTCCACTGTACATAAGCATCACGCGTAATTGAAATCAGGTCATAGGTGTCTGCACCAATCACTGCATCCTGAAAATCGATTACACCTAGCTCGGTATCATCATTAATTTTCATTAAGTTACGACTATGAAAATCGCGATGCACAATCACTTGTGGCTGAGCCAAAGCGGCATTGGCCAAAATTGCAAATGTACGTTTAATTAATGCACTTTCTTCAGCCGTTGGCTGAATCTGTAAGGCAGGCAATAACCAATCGGTGAGTAACTCCATTTCACTGATGAGTTTGTCATAGGAATATTCAGGGAAATGTGCCGTACCATCAATATCTTGTAATTGAATTAACTGCTTAAAACACTGCGCATAGTAGTCATCTACAGTCTGATCATTCAGCAAGGTAGATAATAAGACATCACCAAAATCTTCAAGCAACAAAAAGCCTTGTGTCAGGTCTTTGGCTACAATTTTTGGCACGCGCACGCCATGGGCAGCAAAAAATTCATCAATCGTCACAAAAGGACCACAATCTTCTTTTTCTGGTGGTGCATCCATGAGCATAAATGTTTTATTATTCAACTTGATTCGTGCGTAACGACGAAAACTTGCATCGCCTGCTAAAAAATGAGTTTCAAATTGATCTGAACCAAGTACAGATGTTATCCATGTTTGTATCAATTGTTCGCGTTGTGTATTCATTTGCAATAAATTCTAATACAGGCTGAGTTTTTAAAGTGCTAAGTGTAGCTACTTCTGCGCTTTTTCTCTATGATGCGACAATAATTAATTGCGATTAAGCATTCTTGGTTGATGAGATAAATGAAGCATCAGTTTAAATTTAATCCTTTAGCGACTGCGGTCTTAACTCTGTTATGTGGTCACTCTGTTTCCAGCTATGCGCAGACCACAGATCAGACTTCATCTGTCACAAATCTCAATAACCAGCAGCTTAAACACACCATTCAGGAAGCTTATCCTGGGCAGCAGTTCTTTGAGCAATATTATGTTGATAAAGCTGCACCTGAAGCACAACAACAATTTGGGCACACTCAAAGTTCTGCCTATTGTGAAGGTGCATGGCTAACGCCAATCAGCTCAAGCACCGTTGCCGTAGATGCTGCAGAAGCGACCTCTACCGTTACTGCCGATTATGGTCACTATGACCCAAATGGCGATTCCGTCTTGGAAGGCAATGTCCTGATTGACCAGCAAGGCCGTCAAATTCGCGCCGATAAAATTACCATTGATCAAACCCAAACCTTTGCCAAAGCCGAAGGTCGTGTACAAATGGCACAAGCTGGTTTACTTGCGCAAAGTGATGAAATTAACTACAACCTTAAAACTCAGCAAGGCGATTTAAATAACAGTTTTTATATTGCTGAAAAACAGCATGCGCATGGCATGGCAGAAAAAATTGCACGCACCTCAACCAATACCATGGTACTCAATAACGCCACCTACAGCACCTGCCCACCCGAGCAAGCGCCAACCTGGAAAATTCAAGCCAATGAAATTAAGCTGAATCAGGAAACGGGACGCGGTGAAACACGCGGCACCAAATTGTATGTGAAAAATGTACCAGTTTTAGCTGTACCCTACTTCAATTTCCCAATTGATGACCGCCGTACCACAGGTATTTTGACGCCTAGTTTTGGCTTTACCAATGATGGTGGTGTCGAGCTGTCTGTGCCTGTGTATTTAAACCTTGCACCGAATTTTGATGCAACCGTTAGCCCGCGTTATATTGCCGATCGTGGCGCGATGCTAGAAGGTGAATTCCGTTATTTAACTGAAAATTTTGGTTCAGGTAAAATTTGGGGCGGTTATTTAGCATCGGATGCCAAATATGTTGATCAAGACCGTAAAGATCTACATTTTTTACACGGCTGGCAAATTAACGAGCAATTTTCAACCAACCTGGAATATAACTATGCATCGGACAAAGACTACTTTGCCGATTTAAATAACAACCCGAACTCTAAAACCGACCTGAATTTACGTCGTGCTTGGGAGTTGAATTATCGTAACGGTATACCGGGTTTAAAAGCACAGCTCAAAGTTGAGGATTTCCAAACCCTGGATAAGACGATTCCATCTGTAGATCGCCCTTATGCACGCCTACCACAATTTTTATTGAACTATAAAACAGGTAATCCTCAAGGCTTCCAAGTCGAATTTAATAACGACACGGCTTACTTCCAAAAAGATCTAGCTGCGCAAGATGGGGAACCAAGTGGTACGCGTATTTATAATGACTTTGCAGTGCGTTACAACTACCGTAACCCGTGGTCATTTGTGATTCCAGAAGTATCGTTACGCAACATCAACACCTTATATGATAAAGAAACTCTAAGTACAGACACGTATAAATCTTCTAAAAGTGAGTCGGTTACTGTTCCGCAATTCACTTTAGACACAGGGATTACCTTTGAAAAAGATGGTCGCTTCTTGCAAACCATTACCCCGCGCGCGTTCTATGCCTATGCACCGTACCGCAATCAAAACGACCACCCAAACTTTGACTCTGCAACAGCTTCGATTAATTATGACCAGTTGTTCAGTCCAAACCGTTTCTATGGTCATGACCGTTTAGAAGACAACAACTTTTTGTCTTTGGGTTTAAACTATAGCCTATTTGATGAAATTGGTTTGGAACGCCTTAGAGCAGGAATTGGTCAAAGTTTTTACTTTGAAGATCGTCGTGTCACGCTGGATAATACCGAAGACGAATTTAATACGGAAAACCGTACTGGGCCAATTGTGAGCTTAACCAGTCAGCTAAGTCAAAACCTCAGTGTGGGTGCCAATGCTGCATGGATGTCAAATGGCGACAATGCACAGCGCAGTGTCAATATGCTTTACACGGGTGATCAAGGCAACTTATATAGCTTTGGTTATATTAACCGTCGTGTTATTCCAAACCGTCAAGATCATTATGATCAAGTTGTGGCATCGTTTATTCAGCCGATTCACAACAACTGGCGTATTTTAGGTCATGCGCAATACGACCTAGACCATAGCGTCGCCCGTGAATATTTGCTAGGGGTGAATTATGAATCTTGCTGTTGGGGCATTTCAGTCTATGGACGCTCTTACTATAACGACTTGGATGATGTGACGGATGCGGGCGTTAAACCCAAACGTGCCATTATGGCAGAGTTAAATTTAAAAGGTTTAGGCAGTTTCAATAATAAACTTGCATCTTTACTTGAAAACCGTATTTTAGGTTTTAATAAAATTAATCAATCTTGGACACAACGTTAATGAAAACAGAACAGTTAAAACGATTTTTAAAAGCATCAACCTTAGCACTTTGCATGACAGCAGCGCTGCCTGCATTTGCTGCGAATGATCAAATTGTGGCTGTAGTTGACAATAGTGTCATTTTAAAAAGTGATTTAGCGCAAAGCGTGGTTGAACTCAAACAACAACTTGAGATGCAAAAGCGCCCTGTTCCACCACAACACATTTTAGAACAACAAGCTTTAGAACAACTGATTGTACGCCAAGCGCAATTAGAGCAAGTCAAACGCTACAACATTAAAGCTGATGAAAAATCTTTAAATGAAGCAGTTTTAAAAGTTGCACAGCAAAATGGCGCAAACAGCCTAGAAACTTTTCAGCAAAAATTAGATAAATCTGCACCAGGCAGTTATGCGTTTTTACGTAACCGTATTGCTGAAGATTTGGCAATGAATCGCTTACGTCAGCAAGTCGTAATGTCACGTATTCAAATTAGCGACCAAGATGTTGATAATTTCCTGAAAACACCACAAGGTCAGGCTGCCTTAGGCAATCAAGTACATATTTTGCATGTGCGTGTTTCTGGAGCAGAAAATGCCGCACAAGTTGCGCAACAAGTCAAAGCTGAATTGGCGCAGAACAATGACATTCAAGCCATTAGTAAAAAATATACAGGCAATGGTGTAACCGTTCAGTCTGCAGACATGGGTTTACGTAACTTGACCGATATTCCCGCGGAACTTGCTGCACGTATTACGCCATTAGATGTGGGGCAAACCAGTGAACTGATTGAAGTCCGTGATGGTATTCATGTCGTAAAATTACTGGAGCGCAAAAGTACTGAGCAACGTGCACTAGTTCCACAATATCAAACTCGACATATCTTGATTCAGCCAAGTGAAGTCGTAAGCCCTGAAAATGCGAAACACATGATTGACAGTATTCACAACCGTTTAAAAGCGGGTGAAGACTTTGCAACCTTAGCAGCGACGTTCTCTAATGACGCTGGCTCTGCACGTGATGGCGGCAGTCTAGGCTGGGTGAATCCTGGCGTGATGGTGCCAGAATTTGAAAATCAAATGAAAAATACTGCAAAAGGTGAAATTAGCGCACCATTCCAAACCCAGTTTGGTTGGCATGTACTGCAAGTGACCGATACACGCCAGCAAGATATGACTCGTGAATACCAAGAACGTATGGCACGTCAAATACTAGGTGAACGCCAGTTTGATACTGAATTGGACAGTTGGTTACGTGAAACACGCAACAATGCTTTTGTAGAAATCAAAGACCCAAGCCTAGATCGTAAAAAGAACTCCTAAGCGCATATAGCTTTTAGAGCTTTAGATCACAATCAAAACCAGTGCCACCGCACTGGTTTTTTTATTTGCAAGGGTATCTGCTCAAACTTATGTCCTCATCCGTTCGACTTTCATCAAGAAAAGTTTTTATTTTCTATTAGTTCCAATGGTAGCTGCAATTCTCCACACTCTTCTTCTGGCTCAGATGGGATAGTAATTTTGACTTGATTATTTAACTGCCATACTCCTTTTACAGGTTCAAATAACTTGTATTTAAGCTGAAAAATACGCTCTTCATCTGGCATTAATTCAACTTTTTTAATAATGGAACACTGCATCTCAGGAAATAATTGATCTTTTGTTTCAGTATTATAAAAATCTAAAGGCACATTGCAATCAGGATATTCTAATATCACTTTATCCGAATAATTATTAAGAAAAGATAATTTAATCTCTATAGGAGTACCTTTATCTTTATCAACTTTTAGATCATACGAAGCATCTTTACGTAAATCTGTTTTTTGATATAAATCCAAAAATTGAATTTCACGAACGACTAGACCACACAAATCAGTTGCAGCCCCAGATAGTCTTAACGTATATTGATCCTGTTTAAAGACATCATCACTATTGCTGTCGTTAGCATTCCCAAGACCAGGTGGAGGTGGAAGCCCATTACCTGTACCTTGTAAACTAGCTCCCCCTACACTAAAATCCTGTCCGCAACCAATCATTGTTAAAAATAAAACATTAAAGCAAAATAGCTTAACCATTTTCTTCACGGTCATGTTGATAAACCCCAAATATAAAAGTTTTAGAAGCATCTAGCTTGCCTTCATCCTCTGTACATTTTTCAGAAGCTAGCTTGAGTAGTTGTAGTGAATATTCGTGCCACAATTTTAGACTTTGATCACGTAAAAACTGAACAGATGCTTCTGTTAAGCCATCCGCACACACAGCTTGTTCTAAAAAGTTTGTCTGATTATTTTCAAATAAATTATGTAAACCTGCAGCCAGATGGGATTGTAAATTTTTAATCAAAATTTTACGAGCTTCTTGTAAAGAAGGATCAGGAATAAACTGTCCTTTTTGCAAGAAAATATTACCCTCTTTTTCAAGTACTATGCCTAATCGGATCAACTCATTTAACACAGACCTAGGATGGCGTTCAGTAGATACTTTTTTTACCAGAATTTCGAAATTATTTTCTTCATCACTACTGAATGGTAAACATTCTCCCCAGCCTTCTGCTAACCACAAACCTATAACCCGAGAAGGAACACTAATTGGTTCAGAGATATTTGCTTCAGTCAAAGGCTTACCCGCCAGCTTTGTCTCTTTATATGCACTGACATCCTTACGGTGTAGACCAGATAATAAACTAATAGCAGAAATAGTAGGCTTTTGATCAATCCTTTCTAATTCTTGAAGAGCCTGTTGATAAAAAATTGGTTTTAAAGCAGCTGAAAATTCTGTATATCCAACACCAGAACGAATTAACCATTGGCTAAGATAATCCATGAGTGCAAGCACTTGCTTTAAATTAAACTCAGCATCATTAGTAGGAAGTTTAGTCATTACACCAACAGCAATAGAATTACAATTGAAATTTTCTCACTATTTTTAGTCTCTTACAAATTATATCAGATGAATTTTCATATCTTGTGAAATAAAAATACTCACAACCTGGCTCTCACTATATCACTTTTTAATTTTTTACTATTTAACGTTCATCTATTTACAACTGTTAATTAAATATTCTATCATAAAAATGCGAATTTTTCGCATTCCTAAACAAAGTATTCAATTTAAATAATCATCGTTAAGGAGTAAGTATGATGAAAATTTCACCCCTGATTCTTCTGTTTACCATTTATGCTAGTTCAACGTCTTCTTATGCTGGCTTTGCAGACAGTTTAAGAGATCTAAGAGGAACCTTAAGTCAAATTAACGAAACGACCAAAGAAGTAGCAGGTACAGCCAAAGAAATGACTAAGTTTCGTGGTAATGATGAAACATCTAAAGATATTGAACGTACTATAGGACAAAAATTAACCCCAAAACTAAACAACTTACCGCTTTATGAAACGTCTAATAAATCAAGCAAAGTAAAAACTAAGCTTTCTAAAAATTCTGACATTATTTATGCAGGTAATGTCAGCTCAAATGGATTAATCGAAGTAACAACAGAATATGGAAATGGATGGGTAGAGTCTCATTTAATTCATTAATTCTTAAAATAGGGGCGATAGTGATAACATAGCTATCAGAATTTTGATGGCTATCTCTGTGAAAAATATTTCTAGTGAGTAGCTTATTATGAACAAGATAATTAAAAGTGGCTTTGTGACTGTAATAATTACTGCTTTGGTTGGTTGTAACAGTGACAGCTCAGATAATTCCAATACACAAACACCAACACCAACACCAACACCAACACCAACACCAACACCAACACCAACACCAACACCAACAACAGTAGCGGATAAATTGGCTGGAGAGTGGATTCAAGGCTCATCTAACTTAGGTATTTCTGATTGTAATTTAGCTCAGATTGAAATTACTAAAACTGGGAATAATTCAGTAGAAGCCAGTAATGAAGGTGTTCAATATTCTCTATATAATCCTTCATTAAAAATGTGTGGAGGTGAATTGGTTAGCAAGCGTTATCAATTACTTGGAGATCTAATAAGCTGTCATTAAAAAGTAAACATGTATTCTTTTCCGAATTGGTTTGATACTCTCTCCACCCATTGCTCTATTTTATCAGCTGTCATGACTTGAAAATCTCGCCAATAATATTTCATCTGCTTCCATACCATCTCGATTCGATTTAACTCAGGGCTATAAGCTGGAATAAAATACAAATTCGTCGAAAAGTTACTTTTAAGTAGCTCTCTGTAATCAGCCATCTTTTTACTTCTATGAATCGAGGCATTATCAACAATAAGAACCAATGGAAGGTTATAAGTCTGTTTTACTTGTTGAGCTATTCCAGTTAAATAGGCATAAAACCAAGTGCTTGTAACTGACTCTTGTAAACAACTTGTCACCAGTTTCCCCGTTGAAAGCAAACACCCCATGACATTAACTCGTTTTAATCTTATTGCATCAACCGCATGAACATCACCTATCTTTGTCCACGCATAGCGGTTATCAGGTGTAGATGAAAACCCTGTTTCATCAACATAACCTAATATAATTTCACCACGTGCCGCTTGCTCTCGTAATTTTTCAATCTGCTGTGTTGCTTGTTCAAATGCAATCGGATCTCTTTTTTTTCAAGCTATGACGGGTACGCTTGAAGACCATACCTGAATCACGGGTAATCCCCCCTAAAAATAATTGAGTTTAAAAGTAGAAAATCGAATAACCTTGATTTAAGGAGATTTTCTATGAAAACATCTAAGTATTCAGACAGCTTGATCATGAGTATCTTGAAGCAAGCTGAAGCAGGAACACCCATACCGAACTTGTGCCGCGAACATGGTATGAGCTCTGCTACATTCTACAAGTGGAAGTCCAAATATGGCGGCATGGATCTTTCAATGATGACGCGGCTTAAAGAACTTGAGGCTGAAAATGCCCGTTTAAAACGCATGTATGCTGATGAGCGGCTAAAGTCAGACATCTTGCAAGATGCACTTTTAAAAAAGTTTTAAGGCCTGTTCAGCGAAAGTCACTTGCTCAGCAAGCTACTGAGCAATTTAAGATTTCAATCAGCATGGCCTGCTTAATTTTTAAAGTCAGTCAAACGTGTTATCGCTATAAAGCTCGTTTAGATGAAGAGAATCAACAGATTGCCGAATGGTTGATTCAATTAACCAATGATCATAAAACATGGGGCTTCAAGCTTTGTTTCCTGTATTTGCGTAATGTTAAAAAATACAAATGGAACCACAAACGTGTCTATCGCATTTATAAGGAGCTTGAGCTTAATTTAAGAATCAAGCCTAATAAGCGGATTAAACGAGAACAGCCTGAAACCCTTGCAGTACCGACAGCTAAGAATGAATCATGGTCAATGGACTTTATGTATGATCAACTCAGTGATGGACGTAGTTATCGAGTTCACAACGTGATTGATGACTATAATCGCGAGTCATTGGATATATTGATTGACTTTTCGTTGCCAGCAGAACGTGTGCTGAGAGGACTTGATCAGCTCATTGAATGGCGAGGTAAACCTAAACGCATTAGAACCGACAATGGCCCAGAGTATATAAGTGAGCTGATGGAAAAGTGGTGTGATCAGCATGGTATTGAGCATGTATTTACTCAACCAGGCAATCCACAGCAAAATGCATATGTTGAGCGATTTAATCGTACAGTACGTTATGAGTGTCTAAATCAATATTTATTTCGAGATCTGAGCGAGGTGCAGGACTATACAACTGACTGGCAGTACTTTTATAATCATGAACGACCTCATATGTCAGTAAATGGTTGTCCACCTATTTTTAAACAATAACAAGGGCTTTAGATTTTCTACCCATTAATTCAATTAAAAATGGGGGTATTACCTATGGAAATCAAACTGTAAATAGCTATATGAAGTTAGCTAATCAGAATACTCGCTACTCTGCTATTGTGTCTGATCGAACTGCAAGCTCTATTAGCAATATCTATTTTTCATGGTTAAGTAATCTTAATGAGAATGGAAAATCTGGATACCAATTTCTTCATTCTGTAAGGCCTTCTACTGACTTAAATTTTAAAGACTATTTTTTAAAAAATGAAAATGATAATGCATCATACACTTATGATAGTGGTTATCTTTCCCCACTTGTTGACACTAATCAATTAATAAATGTACTTAATAAATTAGGTCAAGAAGGTTGTCGCATTATTCAATTTAAACAATACTTTACAGGAAATCATGTAGAAATTTTAGATAATAAAGAAAATCAACCTAAGATAGTAACTTGTATAAATAGTAGTAAACATAATGGTACCTACACATATCGATACAAAGATTATCCAACAGAGAGTACAAGACTTGAACGTGCTTTAGCATTGCAAAGTATGATAAATGCTCAGGCTAAGGATGGGTATCGTTTAGTTAGTCGCTCTTTAGATATATCTGCCACTAAAAAAAATGGCTTATTATTTATGAAAGATAGTGAAGAGCTAGATGTAGGAGAATTTAAAGTATTTTCAGAAGAGATTTTCTCAAATACTCCTATCCTTAAATATTTGAATAAACGCTTTAATCAGCAAGGTCAAATAGGCTGGTTGTATACAAATGCAGAATTTGTATACGCAAATAATCCAAAATCTATTCAGGCAGATCTCAATGATTTTCAAATAATTGAATAATTTTAGATGGGCACGATTGCATAAAGAGACTATAAGCAGTAAGCATCCAGTGAACCCCCACTTTCGCTAAAATGCAATGCCCCAATAGTGTCCACTTAAATTTTAGTGGGCACTTATTTATGGGAGGATTACCCTGCCAAATCAGTGGCAACCCGACCAAAATCAAAAAATAGGTATGAGGTTCAGCACACGCTTACACTTAAGCTTATAAATCAGAGTATGTAAATTGACCAGAAAAAGAGTAAGACATAAAAAAAGCCTCTCAAAATGAGAGGCTTTTTTTCAGAATATCAATTAACGATTGTTGTCGTCTTCTTGAGATTCTTCAAATTTAGAATCGTTGTCAAAACCGCTTGCAGACTGACCACCGAAGCCACCTTGACCGCCAAAGCCGCCACCTTGACCACCAAAACCTGCGCCTTGACCGCCGAAGCCGCCACCTTGACTACCGAAGCCACCACCTTGACCACCGAAGCCACCTTGACCGCCAAAGCCACCACCTTGAGCACCGAAGCCGCCTTGACCACCGAAGCCACCACCTTGACCACCGAAGCCTGCGCCTTGACCACCAAAGCCTGCGCCTTGACCGCCTGCTGGTGCACCCGCTGGACGTGGATTACGTGCAGGAACAACTGTAGAAATTGCATGTTTGTAAACCATTTGGCTTACCGTGTTTTTCAATAAAACAACATATTGGTCAAAAGATTCAATATGACCTTGTAGCTTGATACCGTTCACAAGGAAGATAGAAACAGGAATACGTTCTTTACGGAGAGAATTTAAGAACGGATCTTGTAAAGTTTGACCTTTAGACATGTTATAACTCCAAAAATAATTAAAAATCAGCGCAAAAACTATCTCTATTTTTCAATTAAAAATTATAAAAAAGACAGTAGGTAAATTTTGCTTTATCCGTAACAGTTTCGCAAGTCTTCTTGAGCCTGCTTTATCGTAAAATATGTGTGAAATTTATGCGATTCTTGCAACGATCTGAGCCAAGTATATTGACGTTTCGCGAGTTGTCGTGTCGCGAATAGCGCCTTATCCTCCATTTCCTGCATTTTTTCGCGACTTTCATCACCGTTTTGCAAAAACTCTAAAGCTTGACGATAGCCAACTGAACGCATAGAGGGTAAATTAGCATCTAAATCGTAATTTTCAATAAGATGTCGCACCTCATTCAAAAAACCCATTTCCCACATGATCTCTAAGCGTTTTTCAATACGCTGATGTAATTCTACCCGATCAGGCACTAAGGCGTGGTTATGAAAAGTGTAACGATATGGTACATTTTTAGGTTGTTCTGCTTGCAGTTGGGTAATTGGTGTGCCTGTTAATTTATAAACTTCCAAAGCACGAATAATACGTTGCTTATCGGACACTTTAAACTTTTGTCCCGCCAATGCATCTACCGCACATAATTCTGCATATACAGCCTCCCAACCTTCACGCGCGGCTTTATCTTCAATTTCAGCACGTACTTGGTAATTGGCACTGGGTAAATTGGAAGATAGTCCTTCAAGCAAAGCTTTAAAATACAGCATGGTTCCACCCACTAAAATTGGGGTTTTGCCACGCGCGTGCATATCATCAATTAAGGCACAAGCATCTTCCACAAACTGTGCAGCAGAATAAACTTCAAGCGGGCTGATAATATCAATCAAATGATGCGGATAACGCGCCTGTTCCGCTTTAGTTGGTTTGGCTGTACCAATATCCATATCTCGATAAACTAGCGCAGAATCGACTGAAATCAGCTCAAAATGCCCCATTTCATACAGCTCACATGCCAAAGCAGTTTTACCGCTTGCAGTTGGTCCCATTAAATTGATGACCGGCAATTGATTTGACATGTAACGCTACTCTCCTCGAGCAAAAAGTTTATCTAGTTGTGCCAATGGAAAGGCACGCCAAGTCGGGCGACCATGATTACATTGGCTAGCAAATTCGGTTTGTTCCATTTGACGCAATAAGGCATTCATTTCAGAAAGACTTAACATCCGATGTGCACGTACTGCACTATGACATGCCATTCCCGCCAAAATATGATCACGCTTTTGCAGTAACGCCTGCGCTTCATCATTTGGGTCTAAATCATCAAGTAATTCAGGAATTAATTCGGCAAAATCTGCCTTATGCAAAATCGCGGGCACACCGCGCACAATGACCTGTTCATCGCCATATTGGTCTATTTCCAAGCCCAGTCGTGCCAATTGTTCTTTTAAATCATCCACCCGCATGGCTTGCATGCGGCTAATGCTGATAACTTTGGGGATCAGCAATTGCTGCGAAGTCCAAAACTCAGGTTTATCCCAAGCGGCTTTCATCTGTTGCAACACAATTCGTTCATGGGCGGCATGCATATCTACAATAATCAAGCCTTCACTGTTTTGCGCCAGAATGTAAATACCATGCAATTGCGCAATTGCAATGCCGAGCGGATGCTCATCCACCGCAGGTGTTGTGTTTGTTTGCGTAAGATTGGCTGAGTCTTGATCTAGATCACGTAAAGGCGCGAGATAGCTTTTTAAAGCATTGTTGAGCTGTTGCGAACCTTGATAATTACTCTGCACAGGTCGGTTATATTGAACTGTCTGCGGCTGACTCTGATTAAAATCGGTAAGTAACTCACTTCCCGCTTGTGAAGCGGGCTGCATCGTGTACGCATCTACTGCATCGTCAGCGGAATTGTAAGGATTTGCCTCGGCATGTTTGTGCAGTAAAAATTGTTCCTGATAACGCGGTTGCACCACATAAGGCGCAGCTTGTTCGATAGGATCGGCTTTCATGGCTGTAGCTAAATCTGCAGTTGCAGTTTGAAATTGAGCTAAGGTTTCTTTGGCGTAATGTCTTACAAACTCATGAACTTCTCGCTGATTTAAAAAGCGAATTTCATGCTTGGTCGGATGCACATTGACATCAATATTTTCAGGTTCTACTTCTAAAAATAGCAAATATGCAGCATGTTGATGTCCATGCAAAATACCTTCGTATGCCATACGCAAAGCATGGGAGATGGTCTTGTCTTTTACAATACGTCCATTCACATACACATACTGTAAATCGGCTTGTGAACGTGCATCGGAAGGATGCCCCAACCAACCCGATAAGCGCATGGTGACACTATCAGCATCAATCCAATAGGCATTTTCGACAAAGTTTCGTCCTAAAAGTTGCTGCACGCGCTGAAAACGCAATTCGCCACTGTCTGCAATGGGTAAATTCAGTTTAATGCTGTCGTTGTGTTCCAAAACAAAACGAATATCAAAATGTGTCAGCGCCAAACGACGGACAATTTCTTCAATATGTCCAAATTCTGTACCTGCTTTTTTCAGGAATTTACGTCGTGCAGGCACATTAAAAAATAAATCCTGCACCCGAATATGTGTGCCTTTTTGTGCAGCAACGGCCTGAATATCTTGATGGTCAAAGGCAGTGCCATTGACTTCAACCTGATAACCAACACCATCTTCAGTTTGGCTGCTGACCAAAGTCAAACGCGATACTGCTGCAATTGATGCCAGTGCTTCTCCACGAAAGCCTAAACTGACAATGGCATGTAAATCATCGGCCGTTTGAATTTTACTGGTCGCGTGACGAGTCACCGCCAAAGGCAAGTCTTCGGCATGAATGCCACGACCATTATCAATAATTTCAATGAGTGTACTGCCGCCTTGTGCCACACGAATAATCAGCTCGGTTGCACCTGCATCAATGGAGTTTTCTAGTAACTCTTTGACCACAGAGGCAGGACGCTCAATTACCTCACCCGCAGCAATTTGGTTGGCTAAGGCAGGTTCAAGCGTGTGGATCCGACGTAGATTTAACACATCATTAGGCATGATTAAATTGTTGCTCCAAAGCTTGTTGTAATGCAGCCGAAGACGAACTTAGCATTGCTGTACGGCTTAATTCATCTTCCGATTTTTTAATTTCAATGATCAAGTCTGCGGGCGGAATTTCATCGCCACCTTTTGATGGCCATTCAAATAAAAACAAGGCATTTGGGGTTTCTAAATAATCACGAATGCCCATCAGCTCTAATTCATAAGGATCATTTAAACGATATAAATCAAAATGAAAAATATCTTGTCCTTGTATTTGATAAGGTTCCACCAAGGTGTAAGTCGGGCTTTTAACCGCGCCCTGATGCCCCAAATGCTGTAGAAAATAACGCGATAAAGTGGTTTTTCCTGCGCCTAAATCACCAATTAAATAAATCACACCCGACCGAAAATGCGTTGCCAAAACCTGCGCCAGATTTTGGGTATCTTGCTCATTATTTAAAGCCAAATTAAATGAATACTGCATAACGCTCACGACATGATTCAAAAGACCAATTATGATAGCATCGCACTGCTTTAAAGCCTATGTACTGATGGATAAAACTGTGTAAATGTGGACAATTTATAACAAGTTTAGACAAGGCAATGAATCAAGATTATTAAGCTTAGCACCCAAACTGCTTAGGCTATTTTCAATATGATGAAAAAGAAACTCTCCCACCTGAATATGAGCAATTTGCAGATGAAGTCGACTCATCCCAACACCTTTGTTCCACCCATGCTAGATGGTGTGAGCGCCAGCAAATTGCATTTACCCAAATTAAGCACACAGCCTGAATCAATTTTTCGTTATTTATGTGCCCAGTTTGCCCATATTTCTGCACAGGAATGGCTGCAACGCTTTGAGGATGGTCTGGTTTATGATGCCGAAGGCAAGCGTTTAGATTTAGATACACCTTATAGCGCACATCAGGATATTTTTTATTATCGTTTTTTAGCGCATGAAGTTGCCGTGCCTTTTCAGCATCAAGTTTTATTTGAAAATGAACACTTATTGGTTGTAGATAAACCACATTTTTTGACCATGAGCCCTACAGGGCAATATGTACAAGAAACCCTATTAGTACGCTTAAAAAAACAAACACAGAATGAGCAGCTCACACCTATTCATCGTTTAGACCGCGAAACTGCGGGTGTGGTGCTGTTTTCCAAACAACCAGAAACTCGGGCGGTGTATCAGCAATTATTTGCAGAACGTCAGGTGCAAAAAACCTACCATGCCATTGCGCCTTATCAAGCTAATTTGTCACTACCATGTACTGTGCAATTACGCATGGAAAAAGGTGAACCTTTTTATTTGATGCACGTCGTGGCAGGCACACCTAACAGCGAAACAGAAATTCGTTTGCTTGAACATAATCAAACATGGGCAAAATATGAATTAAAGCCTACAACAGGCAAGCAGCACCAACTGCGTGTGCATTTAAATAGCTTAGGTATTGCGATTAAGAACGACCCGTTTTATCCCATTTTACAGCACAAACAAGCAGATGATTTTTCTGCACCGCTACAATTGCTTGCCAAGCATTTAAGTTTTTTTGACCCGATTAGCCAGCAACAATTCCACTTTAGCGCACAGCAAGAATTGACATTGTAATATGTTTGTCATTACAAAATAGTGGATTTTCGTTGTAGTCATATTGAAATTACAAATGAATTGTTTACAATATTGCTAAAATTTAAATCTACTTCCTTCTATTAAAAATTATGAGAAAAACTGAAGTCTATCAAGTACGCTTGGACTCTCAAGAGAAAAAACAAGCCTTTGCTGTGTTTAAACAGTTGGGGATTACGCCTGCGCAAGCGGTACGTTTGTTTTTTAAGCAAGTCGTGCTGACTAAATCAATTCCCTTTTCAATTGAAAATCAGAATATTAATCTGGAACAATTGATTAAGTTACGCAAATTAAAACAAGAGCAAAAAGCAACGCTAGTGGATGCAACCCCAAGCAATGAAGCATCTGTAACTGGCAATAATAGTGTTGAAGATTTTGAACTGGATGATGAACATCTAGACTTGTTTGATGAACTCAATGCAATTTTGGGTGAAACTGACAAAAATTAACAGTGTTGCATTTTTAAACAATTCTTTAAAAATTTACTTTAAAAACTTAGCTATGCTTCATGCAAGGACAATAAAAAAGCATGGAGTATCGTAATGATTGTAAGACGTGCCACTTTAGAAGACTTAGACCAGCTTGCTGTATTGTTCGATGAGTATCGTCAGTTTTATGGTGCATCCTCGAATTTAAGCCTTTCAGCAGCATTCTTAAAACAGCGTTTTGAAAATCAGGAAAGTGTGATTTTCATTCATATCAAAGATCAAAAAATCACTGGATTTGTATTACTTTATTTAGGCTTTTCTTCGGTTGCCTGCTCGACCTACTATATTTTAGATGACGTTTATGTCACCCCTGTTTTTAGACGACAAGGTTCGGCCAAACAGCTCATTGATACTGCAATTTTATTTGCACGACATGAAAATGCGCTACGGATTAGCCTTGAAACACAGAAAAGTAATTACCAATCCCACCAATTGTATGAAAAGATGGGTTTTGTCAAAGATGATGAATTTCAAACCTATCACTGCTTTTTAAAATAGTCAGGCTTTGTTGCACAAACCTATCTGTAAAGGCTTTTTCAGCGATATAATTTTCAAATGAAGAAGCCTACACACAAAATCTACCGCACAACCAATTGGCCCGCATATAACCGAGCACTCATGAGTCGCGGAAATATTGCCATTTGGTTTGATCCTGCTACGCAATGGTATGCTCCATCAAAAGGCAAACAAGGGCGAAATCAAACCTACTCCGACGCAGCTATCCAATGCTGCTTAATGATTAAATCTCTATTCCGTTTGTCTTTACGTATGGTCACTGGCTTTGTGCAAAGTCTGATTAAACTTTGCGGATTAAATTGGACCGCACCAGATTACAGTACGCTTTGTAGAAGACAAAAGCATATTGATATTGCAATCAGCTACCAAAAAAGTAGCGATGGGCTGCATCTACTCGTAGACTCTACAGGCATGAAGTTTCTAGGTGAGGGCGAATGGAAACGCAAGAAACATGGAGCTGAATATCGTCGCCAATGGCGTAAACTACATATTGGTATAGATGCCAAAACCCTACAAATACGCGCTATTCAGCTCACAACCAATAATGTCAGTGATTCACAGGTGCTTGGTGATTTACTTAATCAGATTCCACAAGATGAGCAGATTGACTCTGTTTATACCGATGGAGCTTATGACACCAAGCAATGCCGTCAGGTCATTGCAGATCGGCAAGCGCATGCGGTGATTCCACCTAGAAAAAATGCGAAACCATGGAAAGATACAAAGAGTAGCTCGCTAGAGCGAAATGAATTACTTCGAACAGTTAAACATTTAGGCAGGACATTATGGAAAAAATGGTCAGGCTATCATCGCCGCAGTTTGGTGGAAACCAAGATGCATTGCATCAAATTATTAGGCGATAAATTAATGGCAAGAAGCTTTCCTAGTCAGGTGAATGAGATCCATGCACGTGTAGCAGTCCTTAACAGATTTACGGAATTAGGTCGCCCACTTACCCAAGTTACGCCTTAAATTTGGATCAATTAGGGGCGCTTTGCATTTCAAATCTTTGTGCAACAAAGCCAAATAGTCATCTGATCTGACGATTGCAGAGTTAGACAATGGATTTAAATTTAACCTAGCCCAAGCCATTGCTCATAAGCTATTGATGAAAGCTCAGCTAAACTCATGTTATTCCATACGGCTTTTTGCCAACTCGACATGTTCAGGGCTTAAATACATCCATTCACCCACATCTAAAGCCAAATCAGTCAAGTTTAATGCACCAACTTGCTGACGATGTAATTGTTCTACTTTATTGCCCACTGCTGCCAGCATACGTTTAACTTGGTGATAAACACCTTGATGAATGGTCATCTGCAATTCATGTTCAGCAAGCTGTTGTACCTCTGTTGCAGCAAATGTCCCTGATTCATTGCGCAATGCGACACCCTGCTCAAGTTGCTGGATTTGTGTTGCATTAATCGGGTCTGCGGTGTGCATAGCATACACTTTTGCCACATGCTTTTTAGGATGGGTCAATGCTTGTAAAAACTGTCCATCATCCGTCAGCAATAACAGCCCTGTGGTGTCCTGATCTAAGCGTCCAACACACTGCAAACCACGATTCAGCAATACATCATCAAACAAGTCAAACACACTAAAATGATGGGTCGCCTGATGCGAACACTCATAGCCTTGTGGTTTATGTAAGGCGATATAGACCTTTTCACGATATTGATAATTTTGCCCATACACCGAAAATTGCAAAACCGTTTCAGGCGCAATTTTTATCGCGAATTTAGGATTGGTCTGGGTTTCGCCCATAATGGTGACTGCACCATTTTTAATGAGTTGTTGGCAATGTTTACGTGATCCAAAGCCTTGTGATTGCAACATTTTTTCCAACAACATGATGAGCGACCTAATGATAAAAAGTATAAATATATTTGCTGCTATTCTAAACCAAATACACCGTAAATTCTGAACACATTGCGTACCTTGCCCGCTTGTAGTTCAAAACAGTTACAATAACTGCACTTTTCCAATTTATTTCCCCTTTTATGGATCACCATGCTCTCTCAATTAGACCTTAACCTGATGGTGCTGATCGTTCTACTCGCATGCGGTATTTTTAGCCAAAATACGGCTGTGACCATTGCCGCAGCAGTACTGATTGTTTTTAGAATTACGCCGCTAAGTGAATTTTTCCCACTATTGCAGCAGCATGGCTTAAATCTGGGCATTATCATTCTCACCATTGGCGTACTGACACCCATTGCCAGTGGCAAACTTCCAGGCGAAGCAATTCTAAAATCTTTCCTGAGTTGGAAATCTTTACTTGCGATTGCAATTGGTGTTTTTGTGGCATGGTTAGGCGGGCGTGGTGTCAAGCTCATGACCAATCAGCCTGATGTGGTCGCAGGCTTATTGATTGGTACAGTCGCAGGTGTTGCTGTGCTACGTGGCGTGCCTGTGGGACCACTGATTGCAGCAGGAATTCTCACCTTGTTTATTGGCTATTCTTAACATAGATTTAGGGACGCTTGGTTTAGATGGTTTTGCTTGAATTCATCGTCTTGTATCAACCAATTTCAATAAAAACCATCCAAATCTAAGCCACTTTGCGAAACAAGATAGATGTTAATATCATTCCCATTGCAGATAAAACGGCCATTAAAATACCAACCCAAAGCCATGTTCCTGTGGCAGATACGATAGCTGCGACCACAGGCGGCAATAAAAATTGTGAAATTGCCGAGCACTGCAACACCAAACCTACGGTGGTACTAATCGCAATCGGTTGTGGTGCAAAATTAAGTACTTGCGCAAATACCACAGCTGCGACTAAACCACCAAATAAAGAGAAATGGATGACCAATAAAAACTGCACAATGAATGGTAAAACATCACGCAAAATATAAAAACTCAGTGCGCATAGCATCAATACCGCAAAACCCATTTGCATCAACACTTGCGCTCTCAGCCCACGCTGTAATAACAACCCACATACAAATGTACCCACCGCATTTGCCATTGCAACCATAGCTGTGAGCACACCTGCGGTTTGTAAAGATATTTGATATTGCTGATAAATGGTCGGCAAAAAACCCACCAAACTGAACCACTGCCCTGCATAAACACCAAAAACCAAAGCCAATATCCATGCGGGTGGATGGCTCAAAGTGCTTTTAATCAGTTCAAAGATGGCAATGGCTTGCGTGCTGATCTGCACACTTGGTACGGCTTTATAAATGATGATTGCGAGCGCAAAGGATAACAATCCCAAACACATCCACACGCCTTGCCAATCCAAGATGGGCAGTAAAAACGGCGTACTTAGTAAACCAATACCCATCCCACCGCCCATATAGGCACTCCACAGCCCCATTTTGGCAGGCAACTGCTCCACTGCAACCAGTTGACGAATAAATGCAGGGCCGCTGAGTGTAATCAGTAAAAAGCCAAAACCTTCAATTACACGCAGACTTAATAGTGCGGAAAAGCTATGTACAAAACCACCAACAAAACTTGCACCTGCCAATAAAGACAAACCCAAAAGTACACAGCGTTTTAAGCCAATTTTTGCGGTATAACTGCCTAGCAACAACGCCAAAGACATGCCCGCAGCTTGTACCAAAGACAGCAAAAAACCTGCCTGAACCAGACTAATTCCGAGTTCAGCTTGAAGGATAGGCACAGTCGGTGGCAACTTGCCAATATGCATTGCTGCCATAAAACCCGCAGCAACAATCCACAAATCCTTTGTCAGCCAACGTACCGAACTCACAGCGCTCTCCCTTAATTTTCGCAAGGCAAGCTTAGCAAGAACATCTCACTGTTTTTAGTGGAGATTTAGATGAGCTTAGTGTTTTTAGCAATTAATCAGCATCCTCTTTAAAATGCTGATTGTGCAATTTTTAACTCGAATAATATTGTGTGCGTTTTTGGGAAAATTTCTCTAATTGCTTCAAAAAGCCTTCAAAATAGCTCTTTTCTTTTTCTTCGCTACGATAACCCGCATACAAGGTACGGCGTAATCCTCCCGCAGCAACGCAGTCTAAACGACGTGAAGTTACCCAGCCTTTTTGCTCATATTCATTCACCACCCAATCTGGCAATGCGCCAATCCCTCGCCCACTCGCCACCAGTTGAATCAACATTTGGGTTAAATCTGTAGTACGAATAGCTTTTGGCTGAATATTGGCTGGAATGAATAGCTTAGACATAATATCTAAACGGTGTTTATCGACAGGATAGGTAATCAGGGTTTCTTCTGCCAACTCCTGTACGGTAATGCGCTCGGCACGTACTAAAGGATGAGTATTTGACAACACCAAACGCGATTCATATTCAAAAATTGGAAAATATTCGATACCTTTTAAGGCAATCGGGTCTGCGGTAATCAATAAATCAAATTCTGCGTTTTGCAATAATTCATGCGGATTGGCTTCAAAACCTGAAGCAAAATCTAAATCTACATCAGGGTATTGCTGACGATATTGATTCAGCAGCGGCATCAACCAGTCAAAGCAACTATGACATTCCGAAGAAAAAATAATTCGCCCCGTTTGACCATGCACAATGCGGGTAATATCAGTTTGGGTGATTTGAATTTGTGGCAGGACATCATCCGCCAGTTTCAATAAACGCTGTCCGACATTGGAAAATGTCACAGGGCGACTACGACGGTTCACCACTTCTACGCCATACCAATGATCTAGTTCTTTGAGTTGATGAGAAATGGCAGATGGCGTCAGACATAAATCATTGGCGGCAGCAACCAAAGAACCATGTTCACGCAGGGCTGATAGCGTTTTTAAGTGGCGAATTTCAAGCATTGCTTGTTCCTAGTTTTTCAAGTTATTGACTGCATGTTTAGACCTAGGTCGCATTTTTATTTTGCAAAATAAGAAACAAAGCCAAACATGATTCAATTTAATAATGAATTAATTTAATCTTAGCATGTAAATAATGAGTTTTCTTCATCTTAGTTTTTATTCGATGATATTTACTACGAAATCAATACAATTCCATAAAAATAATATGGCTTTCAGCAAGCATGTTTTAGGCTTCCAACGTGCAGAGCCAAACTAGAATTGAAATTCTTAACCCAAGCCTCGCTTACTCCGACAACTTCTCTCCACAATGTGGGCAGTATTTATAAGGCTCCTGTTCTAAACGCAGCTCTTCTTCACGACGCTCACGAATTAACTGCAATAAAATATCTTGGGTTTGCTCAGTGGTTAAACCGACTTGTTTGCGTAAATCTTCAATTTTTTCTTGATCATTTAACAGATCAATCTCACTATTTTGCAATAGCTCTCTAAATTTCAACCCTAAATGCTGCTTACGTTGTTCAAGTTCGTTGGCTAAACCTGTGGCTAAAATACCTGCAGGCAATGCTGCCAAGCCGACACCCAATACCGTAATTAACGCACCTAAAATTCTGCCCCAAGGGGTAATTGGTGTGACATCGCCATAACCGACTGTGGTTAAAGTCACCACTGCCCACCACATCGAAGCGGGAATTGAGCTAAAGGCTTCAGGCTGTGCCTTGCTTTCCACCACATACACACCTGCGGCAGACATCACAATCATAATAGAGAGAATAAAAATGACTGCCTGAAATGATCCTTTTTCCCGTTCGATCACTCTTAATAAAATTTGCAATGATACAAAGTAACGTGTCAGTTTTAACAAACGCAGCAAACGTAAAATTCTTAGGAACCGTAAATCTAGATGCACAAAGAAGTTAATATAAGCAGGTAGAATCGCCAACAAATCTATAATTGCCCCACCGCTGGTAAGCCATTTTACACGCTGTTTCCACGGCGAAATAAACGGGTCTTTTTCGGCAATACTCCAAATCCGCAGCAAATATTCAAGCGTAAACACTGCGATGGAAAAGTTTTCAAAATGGTCAAAAAATACCTGATAGGCAAGATAGACATCATTCACCGACTCTAAAATAACCGCACTGGCATTGCCTAAAATCAGTAAAATTAAAAAATAGTTAATGCAACGACTAAACCATGTTTCATAGTCATCGTCGTGTAAGTTGTTATAGACAAATTTTCGAAATGTGTACCACGGTGTAAATGCCATACCGAATATTATATTTTAAGGCTTACAGTGATGGCAGTTTAACCGAAGTTTTTCTCAAAACGATAGTATTTTATGTGACGTTAAGCGGGCATTTTTAATGCAGAATTGCAGTATAAGTCATCATTATCCAAATGACTAAACTACTGAATAAACAGCAATGCTAAACGCACCTGATCATAGCCCATGCGTGGACTAGTCGCTTCAACAATCGGGCGCAGTTTAATTGCGCCATCATCGCTGAAGTGCTCTGCATTTTGACGCTTCATTAATCGCTTATAAATTTTACGGACCTCTTCCACCACTTCTTCACCTGGATGTGCCACTGAAATATCCAGATTTTGTTCTTTTTGCAAACGTGCCAAATGGTTGATAATAGTTGCAGGAGTTAAACCTCGCTCTACTGCAATATCCTGAATATCATAACCTTCTTCAAATAAAGCGCGGGTTTCATCTAACGTGGCAGTCGCATAATTGGTTTTTCCACCTTTGGCAATTTTCTTTTCATTGCGCAAAATTTCGGTTTCGTTCAACGTGCCACCACAGTGACGAATAAATGCATTATGTTGTGGTGTTAAATCCATCAGCTCATAGTGCGTTTCAGCTTCTTCAGACAATTCCTGAAAACGGCGGTCAGCCTTAATCGCTAAACTGTCGAGTTCTAAAGCTTGGCTATTAAATCCCAATAAACGCAAACCGCTTAACGATTTTAATCGTGACAACGCCACATAACCCTGCCCTTTTTCAAAAGTATGGCTAAGATTGATTTCTGCCGCTTCTAAGGTCATACCTTGTGATTTGTGGATGGTAATTGCCCATGCCAAACGCAGCGGAATTTGCTGGAAACTGGCAATGGTTTTGCCTGCATCATTATCCACCGACCAAGTTTCAGGCTCGACCAGTAATACTGTGCCATCGGTCAATTTTACTTTAGGCAAAATACCGTGATCGTCATCTTCTTCAAAGCCAATCACTTCGCCCAAACTGCCGTTGATATAGCCCATATCGAAGTTGTTTTTAACAAACATCACTTTGGCATGTTTTTTTAGATTTAAAATTTCAGGCGCACGTACGGATGATTTCAGCGTTTCAATCAACTTTTCATTGCCATCACACACGGCATCAAACTGCTTGCTCTCAGTTTCAATTTCATTCAGATGCTTAAAGTTGATATTGTCCACGTCCATATTGTGCGTATATAAACGCGTGAAAGTGTCGCCAATATCTTGATGACGGGTGTGTTCCAAAGCCTGAATATGTTGATGATCAATACTTTGTGCACGAATCGCATTGAGAATGTCATTTAAGTAGTCATCGCCCTGACGGTGCTGCTCGGTTAAATAACAGACCCGAAATTTAGCTTCGACCCACGCATCTGACATAAAACAGAACTTGTCACGATTGCGCTCATCGTTTTTTCCCACAGGCGGTAACTGGAAAAAATCTCCCGCGACAATCACCTGAATACCACCAAAAGCGTCATCACTGTCTTTAAAATATTTTAAAACCTGATTGACCAAATTCAGTTGCTTAGCATGCAACATCGAAATTTCATCAATAATCAGCACTTGCGCATTTTCTAAATGTTCTTTGAGATATTTGCGCTCTTTCATATTTTTCAGGTCAGCATCGGACAAAAAATCTTTAATACCAATGCCTGCCCATGTATGAATGGTCATGCCATTCATGTGCGTTGCAGCAATGCCTGTAGATGCCGTAATTGCCACTGGCACTTTGCGCGCTTTTAAATAATTGATGTATTGATTCAGGGTATAGGTTTTACCCGCACCAGCCGAGCCTGTTAAAAAGACATTTTCGCCTGCTTTTAAAAGTTTAAGTGCAGTTTCCTGTTTCATAAGACCTATACCATGATTGAACGGCTATAGCCTAACGAGTTTTGAGCCAAAAGTTAAGGCTCAAGTCCGTGAATACGACAACAGTTGTCTTATGACTTGTAACTTATGACTTTGATGGTAATTGTGGATTCAGCCATGCAATAAACTGCGCTGCGATAGTAACCAACAATTGTTCCGCTTTTTGATTATTTGGATATTCCAATTGATCAAACTCAAGTTGCCCATTCCGAAAGTGACAGCCCATGGTCAATTGCTGCGCATAATGTGGCGATGCCATGTGAAATGCCACATATTGTCCTTCACTCATGGCTTTGGCATAGCTCAGTGCCAAACAGTGTTTAAAGTTTTTCGATTCTTCAATAATACGGTCTAAATCGGTCAGTTCTTCAAAACACCAACCCGAAAAATACAATATTTGCTGCGGGCTTTTCGCCTGCCATGTGCTACATGGAATTTCTTTTTTCAGTTTGGCAAATAGCTCTGCTTTATACACTTGTTGATGCCAATGCACCGCTTGATGAAACAACCCCAACCAACTCAAACTTTTTGGAATATGCGTATGCGCTGCAAAATACTCCAGTAAATAGTCACGCACATAACTGTCAAATACTGAAACGCGTGTATTGTGCGCACGTAAATAAAAACGCTGCCGAAAATCATCAGGCTGAATCTGATAACGCTGCAATACCGTATAAAAGTCACGTTGCTGCTGACTATCAGACTGAATATAGTCCAACAAAGCTGTCGGTAAATCTTGGGTGATCTGCTGTAAATACAACATATAACTTTGCATGACACGACTTAAACGCCGAAATACATGCTTGACCAAATGCTCATCGTGTTGCGCCACGGTTTTCAGCAAAGTCATCCATTCATCCAAATACAAAATAGAAGGACTAATGGCAACCCGCGGATCATCCAACGATTGTTTTTCGCCATGCGGCATTAAACTGACATTATGCGCATGTGCGAACCACGCTTGCTGTGTCGCATATACATTACAGCTTTGAATGAACATACGTGCGGCTGAATATTGAAAATATTGCAAAGTTGCCAAAATAATCCGTGGATGTGCCTGACTACAATCGACAAAACTGAGCGCAGTCACTGCCACCCGCACACTGGTATGATGAATATTTAAACTAAGCCAATCCAACACTTGTGCAGACTGTTTAAACAGCCAATTCACCGCACGTGGATAATCAAATAACGGCAGTTTGGCGACTTTCTTTTGCCAAATTAAAGGGCAAGATTTTAAAAAATGCGGTTTCGCCAAAGCATCGGAACGCTGCCACACCTCACGGTGCATTAAACGCGCAAAACCCAATAAATGCCCATGTTCTTCGGCATGTCGATACAACAACCGAATATCATCCTGATGATCGATTAAATCCTGCAAATTAAATCGTTCAGGAAATGAAATACTTAAAATACGATGCATGGCTTTAGGTAAAAATTCTGCCGCACTAAAACAAAAATCATCATAACTTTGCATCAGTGCTTGCACTGGCAAAAAGGTTTCACCCTCTACAAATTCCAAAGCACACAGCATCGATAAGTTAGTTAAAACATCTTCAGGAATGTGCTGCCCTTGCTGCACAAATTTGGTCAATACTGGTTGATACTGATCGTCTGCCTGCATTAATGCCTGATCTAAAATTTGTGCCTGCATTGCATCTAAATGCAATAACAATTGCTTAACCCGTGCTGCACCATCTACCCACAGGTAAACTTGCTGCAGAATCAATTGTCGCAATTGCTGCGCCTGATTACGCAAAAATAAAGAATGCTGCGGTTTTAAATCCCCAGTCAAAAAATGCAGATCATGTAAGAAAAAATCTTCAAATGCTTCTTGCTGTTTCCCCGCAAATTCAAAGTGAGTTTCTATTAAATTTGTATGCGATTTTGGCGGATAAAATTCAAGACTAAACAGACCATTCAGCAATTCGACCCGATGCTGCAAAGGATCGATCCGAAACAAATTTTGTGCTGTAAAATGTCCAACCAAATCCATTTGATCTTGATAGATTTCTGCGGCCACACTGGAAATACGAACCAATTGCTGTGCAACGGCATGCAACTGGCTATGCTGGCAAATTGGCTGCATATACGCTCCTCATGCTTAAGTGCGGTCTATCTAAGTGTCATCTTATTTTTATTTGATTGCACCGACTAGACCCATCACGTGATACATCCCTATTTTTTGTTTTTTATTTCCATCTGCAAAAAGTGGACAATTCTTCAATCGAGCTTAAGCCACTTATTAATTGAATTACACCTGAAATTTATGTGAACGGTATCTACACCTTAAAATTAGAGATACAAAAACACTATAAACAAGATTTAAGCCCTTGCCTATAGCCTGCGCACAACTTCAGAAAAAATAAAAACCCATTAAAAAACAAATAAATTTCAATTGATTAGTTTGCATTATTTACTCAGAAAATAGGGTTGGTGTTTGGTAGGTAGGATTTCACCACAAAGCATTGAATACTCAAATCACGGTTCAACACCGCGATAACAACACATTATTCCAATACCCAATGCAAGAAGGAATCTGAGCATGGCTTTTAAAAATATTGCAGATCAAACCAACGGTTTTTATATTCCTTGTGTGTCTCTCTTCGGCCCTGGTTGTGCCAAAGAAATTGGCGTAAGAGCGCAAAATTTAGGTGCTAAAAAAGCCCTGATTGTGACAGATGAAGGACTGTTTAAATTTGGCGTAGCCGATACCATTGCAGGCTACTTAACTGAAGCAGGCGTTGCCAGCCATATCTTTGCAGGGGCAGAGCCAAACCCAACCGATATTAATGTCCATAACGGTGTCGATGCCTACAATGCCAACAACTGCGACTTCATTGTGTCTTTAGGCGGTGGCTCTTCGCATGACTGTGCTAAAGGTATTGGCTTGGTCACTGCAGGAGGTGGACATATTCGTGATTATGAAGGCATAGATAAAAGTACCGTGCCAATGACACCGCTGATTGCCATTAACACCACAGCGGGAACAGCTTCAGAAATGACCCGTTTCTGTATCATTACCAACACCGACACCCACGTAAAAATGGCCATTGTCGATTGGCGCTGTACCCCACTCATCGCCATTGATGACCCTAAACTTATGATTGCCAAACCTGCGGGCTTAACCGCTGCCACAGGTATGGATGCCTTGACGCATGCGGTAGAAGCCTACGTTTCAACTGCGGCCAACCCGATTACCGATGCCTGTGCGGAAAAAGCTATTCGTATGATTAGCCAGTGGCTCAGCCCTGCTGTGGCAAATGGTGAAAATATTGAAGCACGTGATGCCATGAGCTATGCGCAATATTTGGCAGGTATGGCATTCAACAATGCCTCATTAGGCTATGTGCATGCCATGGCGCATCAACTCGGTGGTTTCTACAACTTGCCGCACGGCGTATGTAATGCAATTTTATTGCCGCATGTTTGCGAGTTTAACCTGATTGCCTGCCCTGAGCGTTATGCAGATATTGCAGAACTGATGGGGGTAAATACTGATGGATTAACTACCACAGAAGCCGCCTATGCCGCAATTGATGCAATTCGTGAATTATCTAGCTCAATTGGTATTCCAACAGGTTTAGCAGAGTTAGGCGTGAAAGAAGATGACTTGGCGATTATGGCTGAAAATGCACAAAAAGATGCCTGCATGCTCACCAACCCACGTAAAGCCAATCATGCACAAGTGGTCGAAATTTTTAAAGCCGCGATGTAATTTGAATCTCCTGCTGAGTGAATCACGATTTGCTCAGCATCTCCCATCCTTTTTTCAATTTTCGTCTGTTGCTGTTTTATTTTTATCCTTCCCTTTGGCAGAACCATCTCAGATGCGTTCTGCTTTTTTTGCTGTTCAGAACAAAATGAACTCGCAGCATAAAACTAAAGCGATTTAGATGCAGAGGGTTTGCATAATTCAATTTGACAAATGCGCACAGCTCATCAAGGATATAGTCAAAATAAAATGGATGACGAACACCTTATGCTGTTAAGTAAAAAACAAAAAACAACACCAAGCTATCAACCCGATATTTTGGGTGCCGATTACCAACAAATGACGCTGGATTTTCCTTCGGATTATGAAGGCAAAGTGATTGCTACCTTGGTACGCAAAAAAGCCGAACAGGAAACCCGTAAAGCCGTACTTTATATTCATGGTTTTATTGACTATTTTTTTCAAACAGAAATGGCAGACCAGTTTAATCAGCATGGTTATGACTTTTATGCCCTAGATTTACGTAAATATGGGCGTTCGCATTTGTCACATCAAAATTGGTACAATGTGCGCAGCTTGTCTGAATATGATGCAGAAATTTCCGCTGCACTTGAGCAAATTGCCACAGAAGAACATGACTCAGTAATTTTGGCAGGACATTCAACAGGTGGATTAATCACCACGTTATATGTGGCACATCATCCCAATCATCCACTGATTCGTGGTTTATGGTGCAACAGCCCTTTTTATGATTTCAATATGAGCGAGATTGAGAAAAAATTCGGCATTCCTCGTTTAAGCCAATTGGGCAAATTGCTGCCAGAAATGAAATTTCCAAGCCGCCTTAATCCATTTTATGTACCAAGTCTACACAAACAATATCATGGTGAATGGTTATTTAATTTGGAATGGAAGAAACCGCGCTATCCTAAAGTGCGATTAAGTTTTGTTCGTGCAATTCATGAAGCGCAAAAAGAAATTCATGCTAGCGTACATTTGGGTGTACCAACCTTAATTATGCATGCGAGTCAAAGTAGTTATCCACGCCAATGGAATGAGATTGCGCAACGCACTGACGTAATTTTGGATGTTGCAGATATGCAAAAATATGGGCATCACATGCATGGTGATATTCAGCTTTGCCAAATTGAAGATGGCGTGCATGATTTGGTGCTTTCTGCGCCAGAAGTCCGCGCGGAAGTGTATCAGTCCTTGTTTGACTGGTTAAACCGCAAGGGGCTATAAAACTAAAAACTAGAACTAAAGGAAGTGAATTAACGGCTAAATGACTTGATGCATCCCTTAAGCTGTGTATTTTAATAAAATTTGATGTGCAGGATGCCCCTTTGGCATCAATTCAATTAAACGCTCCACTGCGTCAATCGCTTCAGGGCTGCGTGCCAAATGTTTTAGTAATACATCGGTATCTTGTGCATTAAAAATGGCATCACTCAGGCGTGATTCTAAACAATCTCGCCATGCGCATAAAAATGGACTTTCAGTTTTCGCCAAAAATACCCCTGCACACGTTTGCAAGGCAGACTGCACATAACCTGCATCTAAAGCCTGCTCAGCTTGTAAAAAATCGGCTTCAATATGCGCCAAAACTCGGTAAGGACGCGAGCCGAGCATCCCCCCTAAAATATCGCGTAATTGCGACATTTCAGCTTTTAGCGTTCCCATGCTGACTTTACGCTCACCATATAGTGCTTGGTGTAAAGTGTCTAAACTCATGCCTTGTGGGCAAAGTGCCAAAATCACCAATATTTCAATTTGACGCGGTGTCATCACCACCACTTTGCCATTAAATAACACCTGTGGCACACGAAACGCGCGAATATAAAGCTGCTGTTTTTGCTGTTCCAGCAACGCATTTTGAATTAAAGAAGCACAGCGCTCTGCTGCCAACAAACCCAAACTGTTATGATTTTTCCAAGTGGTCGATAAATCAATCACGCCCAACACTTGTTTGGAATGTGGGTCTAAAATTGGTGCGGCATAACAAACCCAGTCATGTAACGATGACATATAATGTTCACTGGAAAACACACAACTGGCTTGCTGAGTTTTGAGTGACAAAGCCAAAGCATTGGTACCCACCAACTCTTCACGCCACTGTCCACCCTCTACAAAATGTACTCGTTCCGCCACATTACGCATTTGAGCGCTCGCTGCCGTCCAAATAATCGTACTGCCCACATCGCCCACGGCTGCCACCATGTCGGACTGCTGCGCGATATGTTTTAAATCTTCTGCGCAATTTTGCACAGCTCTCTGTAAAGCCGAACCGCCTTGCGGATGCGATAAACTGGAATTTAACGGAGCAGCCTGCCGATCTACAGGAATTTCTGCAATTTCAGAGCGTTGCCAAGAATTTAAAATACTCTGCTGAATTTGCTGCGCATGCAGCGGCGATAAACTACTGCTTTGTCTAAACCGTTCAATATGCAGTTTTTTTTCCAATAGATCTTGTTTTTTCATCATGACTGATTCTCACAATCCTGTGGGCATTACATCCATTGTACTGCTTACTTTTGTAAGGATTTGTTCGCTGCTTGTAAACCTGCAACTTTCCAACCTTTTTCCAACCTTATATTGGTATGCTAATCAAATAACGTACTAAAGTACCTTATACCTTAGCCGTAAATTTAACCTGATTTTAGACACAGGATTGTGATAAAAGGTAAAGTGACGGCAGATTATAAAAAACCATCAAAGGAAGAGAATTATGCGTTACGTAGATCCCAATCAACCCGGTTCAAAAGTTCAATTTAAAGCACAATACGAAAACTTTATTGGTGGCGAGTGGGTCGCCCCTGTAAAAGGCGAATACTTTGAAAATATCTCTCCTGTAGATGGCAAAGTATTTACCAAAGTCCCACGCTCATCGGCAGAAGACATTGAACTGGCTTTAGATGCAGCCCATAAAGCCAAAGCACAATGGAACAGCTCATCTCCAACCACACGCTCCAACATTCTGCTTAAAATTGCAGATCGTTTAGAACAAAATCTAGAATTATTGGCAGTGGCAGAAACATGGGATAATGGTAAGCCTGTTCGGGAAACATTGGCTGCCGACATTCCATTGGCGATTGACCATTTCCGTTATTTTGCAGGCTGTATTCGTGCCCAAGAAGGCGGAATTTCTGAAATTGATGAAGATACCATTGCCTATCACTTTCATGAGCCGTTGGGCGTTGTGGGGCAAATTATTCCATGGAACTTCCCAATTTTAATGGCAACATGGAAACTTGCACCTGCTTTGGCTGCGGGTAACTGTATTGTACTTAAACCTGCGGAGCAAACCCCTGCTAGTATTTTAGTTTTGGTCGAGCTGATTCAAGATTTATTGCCAGCAGGCGTATTAAACGTAGTCAATGGTTACGGTGTAGAAGTGGGTCGCCCATTGGCAACCAATCCACGTATTGCCAAAATTGCATTCACAGGTTCAACCCAGGTCGGTCAATTGATCATGCAATATGCCACTGAAAACATCATTCCAGTGACTTTGGAACTTGGTGGTAAATCTCCAAATATTTTCTTTGAAGATATTATGGCGCAAGATGACGACTACCTAGATAAAGCGCTTGAGGGCTTTGCCATGTTCGCGCTGAATCAGGGTGAAATTTGTACTTGTCCATCACGTGCGCTCGTACAGGAAAGTATTGCTGACCGTTTCCTTGAAAAAGCCATCGAACGTGTTAAACGTATTAAAACAGGTCACCCGCTTGATACTGAAACCATGATTGGTGCGCAGGCATCGCAAGAACAACAAGACAAAATCTTGGGTTGTATTGCGACAGGTCGTGCCGAAGGTGCTCAAGTCTTAACAGGTGGTGGTGAACGTCATGAAGTTGGCAGTGGTTTCTATATTGAGCCGACAATTTTCAAAGGCACCAACGACATGAAAATTTTCCAAGAAGAAATTTTCGGCCCAGTGCTGTCTGTGACCACATTTAAAGACTTCGATGAAGCCATTAAAATTGCCAATGACACCATTTACGGTTTAGGTGCAGGTGTTTGGTCACGTTCTGCGCATACTTCTTACCGTGCGGGTCGTGCTATTCAAGCGGGTCGCGTTTGGACGAACTGTTACCACATTTACCCTGCGCATGCAGCTTTCGGTGGTTATAAAAAGTCAGGTATTGGCCGTGAAAACCATAAGATGATGTTAGAACATTATCAACAAACCAAAAACTTGTTGGTAAGTTATTCAACTAAACCTGCAGGCTTCTTCTAAGTTAAGCTTTTAACCTCAACATGATGAATGAAAATGCGAACTTCGGTTCGCATTTTTTTATATTTGGGATGTACAGATGGACAAAAAGAAAAACAGAAAAAGCCATTTATCTACATAGATTTACAAGTCATAGACCTAAAATTACTAACATCAAAGTCATGTAGATGAAATCACGGACATAAAAAAAGCACCATTTAAAAAATGATGCTTTTTGATCAAATTACAACTGCTTATTTTTTAGCAGCTACAGACGCTTCTGTAGTGATGTTGACAGTAATTTTATCACCTACGTTTGGTACATAGCTTGCGATACCAAATGCAGAACGGTTGAATGATGTTGTTGCATTAAAACCAACAGTCGCTGCCTGAGTCATTGGGTGTGGACCTTGTTTGTTCAATACTGCGTCAAGTACCACTGGCTTAGTTACACCTTTAACTGTTAAATCACCTGTGATTTTAAAGTTTTTCTTGTCTTGAGTTTCAACTTTGGTACTTTTAAAAGTAATGGTTGGATATTTTGCTGCATCAAACCAATCTGCTGCCATTAAGTGCTCATCTAAAGCTTTTACGTTGGTGTTGATGCTACTTAATGGAATCGTCACATTCACAGATGAGTTAGCAGGTTTTTTCTCATCAATGTTGATAGTACCTTGAATGTCTGAGAAGTTACCTGATGGCGTAGAAAAACCGAAGTGATCCCAAGTAAATACAGTAGCAGTATGCGTTGGGTCAATTTGATAAGCCACTGGTTTAGCCATTGTCATTGTTGCTGCAGACGCGATAGCCAAACCTAAAGCAATTGATTTCATGTTCATATTGTTCATCTCTAAAAGTGTTGATACGTTTCAATGAGGTTTAGTTTATAGATTTTTGCTGCAAATACAGGATTAAAGATAAAACAGTATGTTGCATGACTGAAACGATAAATTTGTAAAAATATGCATGCGCGTTTTACATCGCTGTTGCAGGGCTGCGATATTGAATAAAACCTGTTCTTTTTGCGACACGATCATACAACTGCCGTGCCTGTAAATTATCTTCATGAGTCAGCCAATATACCCGATCACATTCACGCTGTTGCGCTGTTTGATTCACCTGCTGAATAAGCTGCTGAGCAATTCCCATCCCTCTGTACTCAGGCAAGGTATATAAATCTTGCAAATAGGCATAAGGTTTAAGCGTCCAACAACTGTCATGTTCAATTACATGCACAATTGCCACAACTTGAGTTTGATATACGGCAGCAAAACCATAAATATGCGTCCTGTGTGGATTAATTAGTTTTGACCACGTATTTTGCGTAACCTCATCACTTAATTGCACCTGATAAAATTGCTGATAACCCTGCCAAAGTGGTTGCCATTGCTCAAATTGGATTTCACTTAACGCGACAATGTCGATGTGCTTAAATTGACGATCTAATATAGTTGTCTGCATGCTTTGATATTGCCTGATTATTTTTGCATCGAATCATTTTATTGATTATGCATCATTCATATTATGCTTAGGCTATTTTATACACTATTTTTCAGCAATAAAAAAGCTTTACCCTACGCATAGAATAAAGCTATTTTTGACGATACACCATTTAATGCACCGCATTCATCGCAATAGATTAAAGCTTCTCAATCAAAATACGATCAACCTGCTTTAAGCCTGATTGCTTTTCATGGTTCTTACGGCGAATTTTGATTTGCTGATCTTCAGCCAAATCCTGTAACAACAACTCTACCGCCACCATAGCTTCAAGTGGTAAATCTTGTCCAATCCACTTTTGCTCACCCGCATCCATTAAAGTGACTTCATCATTAATTTGCTCGTACAAACTCATTTCTCATCTCACTCAATTACACAGAGGTTTATTCACAAACCTGACTTACACTGACAAAATTTGTTGGATCATCACATCGAATACCAAACAAATATGCAAAAATAAAAGACGTCCCTTTGCAGGAACGCCTTTAAAAACACTGGATTAAAAAATTAAGCTGTTAATTCTTTTACTGCAGCAATAACCGCTTCAGTGGTAATGCCAAAGTACTGATACAAGTCTTTTGCAGGTGCAGATTCACCATAAGTTGTCATACCAATAACTTTACCGTCTAAGCCGACAAACTTCCACCAGTAGTCTACATGCGCTGCTTCAACCGCAACACGTGCACGAATATGTGATGGCAATACCGCTTCACGATATGCTGCATCTTGCTTCACAAATTCTTCTGCACACGGCATAGACACAACACGTACACCTTCAAGCTGCGCGTATGCTTCCATTGCCAAGCCCACTTCTGAACCTGTTGCAATAATAATGGCTTTCAATTCACCTTTTTCTTCAGCCAAGACATAACCACCTTTTGCCACGTTCTCAATTTGCGCTTGAGTACGAGTTTGGAATGGCAAGTTTTGACGTGAGAAAATTAAAGCAGTTGGACCTTCGCTGCGTACTAATGCAGATTTCCAAGAAATAGCCGCTTCAACGGTATCTGCAGGACGCCATGTATTTAAGTTTGGCGTACCACGTAAAGATGCAATTTGTTCAATCGGTTGGTGTGTTGGACCATCTTCACCCAAACCAATCGAGTCGTGGGTATACACATGAATCACACGTTGCTTCATTAATGCAGACATACGCACGGCATTACGCGCATATTCCATAAACATTAAGAATGTTGCAACGTAAGGAATGAAACCACCGTGAAGTGCTACACCATTTGCAATAGCAGTCATACCAAACTCACGTACGCCATAATGCACGTAGTTCCCTGCTGCATTGTCCTGAACGCCTTGGCAACCCTTCCAAAGGGTTAAGTTTGAACCTGCCAAGTCTGCAGAACCACCCAATAATTCAGGCAATAATGGGCCAAATGCTTGCAAAGTATTTTGGCTGGCTTTACGCGTTGCAATAGTTTCAGCTTTAGCATTGGTTTCAGCAATAAACGCATCTGCCTGCGCGATGAATTCTGCAGGTAGTTCACCGCTTAAACGGCGTTTAAGTTCTGCAGCTTCCGTTGGATATTTTGCTGCATAGGCATCAAAAGTTGTATTCCATGCTGCTTCTGCTTCTGCACCTTTCGCTTTAGCATCCCAAGCGGCATATACATCTTCAGGAATAACAAATGCTTCATCTGTCCAGCCTAATGCTTGACGCGTCAAAGCGATTTCATCATGGCCTAATGGCGCACCGTGACAGTCTTCTTTACCTTGTTTGTTTGGCGAACCTAAACCAATAACAGTTTTACAAATAATAATAGTCGGTTTTTGCGTTTCAGCTTTTGCTTCAACCGTTGCAGCACGAATTGCATCGGCATCATGACCATCAACTTTTAAGACTTGCCAGCCGTAAGATAAGAAACGTTGTTCGGTATCGTCAGAGAACCAGCCTTCTACTTCACCATCAATAGAAATGCCGTTGTCATCATAATAAACAACCAGCTTGCCTAAACCTAAAGTACCTGCCAATGAACATGCTTCGTGTGAAACACCTTCCATTAAGCAACCATCACCCAAGAAACAGTAAGTGAAATGGTCTACAACCTGAATATCTTCTTTATTAAATTGTGCAGCCAGTGTTTTTTCTGCTAAAGCAAAACCAACAGCATTGGCAATCCCCTGACCGAGTGGACCAGTGGTGGTTTCAATCCCTGGTGCATAACCCAATTCTGGGTGGCCAGGTGTTTTAGAGTGTAACTGACGGAACGCTTTTAAATCTTCGATTGAAAGATCATAACCTGTTAAATGCAACAACGCATATTGCAACATTGAACCATGACCATTAGACAATACAAAACGGTCGCGGTTTGCCCATTGTGGATTGGTTGGGTTGTGATTCAAAAATTCACGCCACACCACATCGGCAATATCTGCCATCCCCATCGGTGCACCTGGATGTCCTGAATTTGCTTTTTGCACAGCATCCATTGCCAATACACGAATTGCGTTTGCAATACGACGTTCGTTAAGCGGGGTCGTCATAGGTCAGAGTCCACAAAAAATCGTTAAATAGAAGAAGATGAATAGAATTCAAAACAGCCGCTATTCTCTCAAAAAAACGCCTGAGGGGTAAAGCCTATGCAACAATATTTCCGCATTAATTCCCATTCAGGGTATTTTTCGTGCAAATTCAAAGACGTTTTCACGTTTATAACAACAAGAAAATAGCTAATTGCCGTGTTAAGCTCTATTCTTGGCAAAATTCTAAAGTATAGATATTTCAATTTATAGACGCAGGATGGAATTGTGATGTCGCTCTTGCAGCAACTCCAATCAAATGCCTAGCAACAAGTTAAAACACAACAGTATTCTGTAGAAATAATAGACAGATTTTAACACATCTTGAATTTTATTCACTTTTCACACAATAAATTGAATCACAGCCATCGTCCAAAATTTTAAAACAGCTTTTGAAAATGCAGCTTGATGCAGATAAAGTCAATTCAAAGTCTTTAAATTACCCATCTACAATATTGTTTTTAAAAATGATTCACCACTTAAAAACAAGGTGCTCCTTAGTTTAAAATTATGACAGCATACTTTAGCCAACATGAATATTTTTGAGTCACAATATAGTCATACCGATACTTTATCTATTTTTTAGCTAAAGATATGCGATAAAAAGTCATTGAATTGAAATAAATTCAGCCAATTTAGTCGTAATGCGCTAGTCCTAAAGTCTAACTCGATGTAACATATTGCGTCTTTTGAATTTAACTGTGATAGGACTTATGCGCGAGTACGCTGTATTTACCTCGGAATCTGTAAGCGAAGGCCATCCAGATAAAATGGCTGACCAAATCAGTGATGTCATTTTGGATGCAATCTTAAAAGAAGACCCTTATGCGCGGGTTGCTTGTGAAACGCTTGTAAAAACGGGTGCGGTTGTACTGGCAGGTGAAATCACAACAACTGCAAATGTCGATTTTGAAGCCGTTGTTCGTCAAACCGTAAATGGCATTGGTTACCATCATTCTGACTTAGGTTTTGATGGTTCAACCTGTGCGGTCATTAACATGATTGGTAAACAATCACCTGAAATTGCACAAGGTGTAGACCGTCAAAAGCCTGAAGATCAAGGCGCAGGTGACCAAGGTTTGATGTTTGGTTACGCCAGCCGTGAAACTGATGTATTAATGCCTGCCCCAATTTCTTACGCACACCGCTTAATGGAAAAGCAAGCTGAATTACGTCGCAGTGGTGCTTTGCCGTGGTTACGCCCAGATGCAAAAAGTCAGGTGACTTTTGCTTATGAAAATGGTGTGCCTGTACGTTTGGACGCGGTGGTGTTATCTACTCAGCACGATCCTGAAATTTCGCAAATTCAGCTTAAAGAAGCGGTAATTGAAGAAATTGTGAAAAAAGTGATTCCTGCAGAAATGTTCCATGCAGACACCAAATTCCACATCAACCCAACAGGTATGTTTGTGATTGGCGGCCCTGTCGGTGACTGCGGTTTAACTGGTCGTAAAATCATTGTCGATACTTACGGCGGCATGGCACGTCATGGTGGCGGTGCATTCTCTGGTAAAGACCCATCTAAAGTTGACCGTTCTGCTGCTTACGCAGGTCGTTATGTTGCAAAGAATATTGTGGCAGCTGGCTTGGCAGACAAATGTGAAATTCAGGTGTCTTATGCTATTGGTGTTGCAGAGCCAACGTCAATTTCAATCAACACCTTCAACACTGCAAAAGTGGCAGATGAGTTGATTATTGCTTTAGTACGTGAACACTTCGATTTACGTCCATACGGCATTACCAACATGTTGAACCTGTTACAACCAATGTATAAACAGACTGCAGCTTATGGCCACTTTGGTCGTCAAGGTTCTGACACTGCATTTACATGGGAAAAAACCGACAAAGTTGAAGCATTAAAAGCCTCTGCAGGTCTGTAATATAAAACTTTTCAGTTTTATCAAGCTCACTTCGGTGGGCTTTTTTATGCCTAAAATTTAGCTGCCAAACCACAATATACAAAATACGAAT
This sequence comes from Acinetobacter towneri, assembly GCF_017498585.1. NCBI lineage: Bacteria > Pseudomonadati > Pseudomonadota > Gammaproteobacteria > Moraxellales > Moraxellaceae > Acinetobacter > Acinetobacter towneri. The sequence continues at coordinate 1,618,994 of NZ_CP071766.1, read as the reverse complement.
ATGTTATAGTGAATCATTCCTGAGATTTTTTAAATACTCATCTAAGATAATGATGTAGGAGTTTATTATGGCAGTTATTCTTCAAGTCGATTTCCCTTCTGAAGGCCCATTTGGCGAAAGCATGAGCCAAGCGTACCGTGAACTTGCAGAAAGCATTAACCTAGAAACTGGCATGCTTTGGAAAATTTGGACTGAGAACAGTCAAACACAGGAAGCCGGTGGAATCTATCTGTTTGATCATGCGGCCAATGCTGAACGCTATTTAAAAATGCACACTGCACGTTTAGAAAGTTTTGGCGTGAAGAATATTCGTGGCAAGATTTTTGAGGTGAATGCTGCACTGTCTGCAATCAACCAAGCTGACTTCTTAAGTCGCTAATCTTTTTAAATTGCTCATCCATATTGAAGAATAAAATGGTGAGTCTCTTCAATATTGAAAAAACAGTTGAATAAAATCCTGAGCCATTTAATGATTCAGGATTTTTTGAAATCTTGTATAGACGAAATAAGCGTTAAGCTTGGATGCAGCACTTATTGCGTACGAATCACCTCAAGCACCGATTGTTGCACGGGCACTTCTTGATGATCTTGCAAATAAACATGCACGACTTTAAACACAACGGCTGCTGCCAAGCATGCCAAAATACAGAATAACCAGAAACCATAAGGACTACGAATATTGTGTGAACCACAAGTACCACATTCTTTTTCTGATGATTCCACCACCCGATTGCAACATGCGCAACGATACTGATGATACAGCATAGGTATTCTCCTACTTCACTGTAATTCTTGTTTTTATTGTTACACCATCTACCCTGATGCAGTGTAATTTTGTTTAAGCAACTGTGACACTTTGTAGCTTACACCCTTTGGATGATTGAGCAGACACAATCGCTTGTAAATTAGAATGTCAAAGTTCGGCTATTCGCGCAAATCGTATTTTTGAATAAACAGTCACTTTATCCATCTAAAATAGGTATGTCGTGGTAAAATTGTACATGTTCGATCATCTAAAACTTAGGTTCAAACTTAGCTTTCAGTACATATTTTTTTATTACACGGAGTAAGTTAAAGTGGTACAACTCATTAAAAAAGGCGGCTTGCGTGAACGTGCCAACCGTAGCCGTAAATATCAAGGTTCGGAAAATACCGAAGCAACTTTGCGATCAAACCGTACTTATCAACCCAATCATTTAGATAAAACTGAAAACACGACTAAAACCGAAATTCCGAATAAAAAATCGTCAAACTTGGCTTTTGACGACATCAAAGCGTCTGATTAATTGACATTAAAACTTATGTTTTAAAACATACGTAGTGCATCTAACCACAACCACACAGCAAACAATAAAAATAATCCGCCCGAGACCATATCAATATAACTGCCTGAACGCTGATATAACTTTTTCATTTTTGGTGTCGAAAGTAGCAGCATAAATAATGTAAATGTCACAAAAGTTTGGATTGGAATAATCACTGCCAATTGGGCTTTTAAAGATGCACTTGCCGATGAACTCAGCGCCAAAGCAAATACGCTGCTAAAATAAATTAAGGTTTTCGGATTAGATAAATTGGTGAATAGACCCAATAAAAAGTAGTTTTTTGCGGCTGGAATTTGCACTTGAGTATCATCAAACTGTTTACGCTGCTGCCAACTATACCAACCACCCGACAACATGCCCCATCCCATTTTGGCAAGAAATAAACCGCCAATCAGCATTAAGACTTGCTGAATCCAAGGAAACTGCTGCACCAAAACCGTAAAACCCAATAGGGTCAGCACTACCCACACCACAATCCCCGATGAAATGCCCGCAATAATCTGCAAGGTATTACGACAGGTATTGCTGGCTGCACTTTTGGCAATTAATAAAACATCTGGGCCTGGGCTAAGCTGTGCCACAAAATGCAGCGAACAAATGGTGAATAACAAAGACATAAATACATTAGGAGAATTGAAAGTCCGATTATACCTTGTGCAGCAAGAGAATAAATAAGGCTTTAAAATAGGCCTCTCAATATTTGAATATTTACCCAAAAACACACATAAAAAAAACCGAATCAGCACGATTCGGTTTGATATCAAGCATCACCCATATTATTTAGGTGGATTGACATCTTTCATTTCAATTTTTTTCGCATCGGGGGTAATTTCACGTGCTTCACCATCAATAATACTGGAATCACGACCACCGCCCTGCTGATTTTGCATGTCTTGCATTTGGCGCATTAAATCTGCAAACGGGTTTTGACCTGCTCCGCCCATGCCATTCATATCGCCCATCATGCCACCCATCATTTGATCCATCATGGCTTGCTGACGTTTCATCATGGCTTTCATCATTGCCGCTTTAAAGGCATTTTGTACGGCAGGAATCATCACCAGCAATGCCAAAACATCGCTGATTAATCCTGGAATCATCAATAAAAAACCCGCAAAAATTTTAGGTAAATTATTGCTCAGCGCAGGATCGGCACTCATCTGCCCCATTTGCATTTGCTGCATTTGTGGCATCACGCCTGCAGAATATTTACGAATCAGGTTCAAACCAATGAAGAAAGCAGCGACAAACCAAAAGAACACGTACCACATGCTCCCCACTAGGTCGCCCACACCAATCCAGACGAAGACTTCAAGAACTAAGCCAATTAGAACAATAAGAAATAATTTCATGAAAATTAATCTAATCTCAACAAAATAAATAAAATGCAGTAACCAAGTGCTTCATCGGGATCAAGCTTTTTTGATTCGCTGTTGTTTCAATATGGGCATTATTGTATTTTTAAAGGTTAAGTCTGTCATTAATATTTTCATCATCACCCAATAACAGACTTAATACGTCTATATATTTAAACGATAAAGATAAAAATATGCGGCATAAGCCAATAATAACCACAACGCAATAAAAACTGATGCTGCAATATAACTGCTCGGTTTTTGACTGATCGCATCGGCTTGTAAACGACAGCGCTGCATTACCTCTGCAGGTACTAAACGCAATACCAACATGATGCCCAAGGGCACTAAAATCAAATCATCCAAATAACCCAAAACAGGTATAAAGTCTGGAATTAAATCAATGGGAGAAATGGCATAAGCAGCGACCAACAATGCCAAAAGCTTTGCCATAAACGGCGTTTCAGGATCACGTGCGACAAACCAAACCGCATAAACATTTCGTTTAATTTGCTTCGCCCACTGTTTTAGCCTATCAATCCACTTCATTGCCACTCTCATTTGCTACCGTATATAAAATATACACCTCAAAACTTAAAATAAAATGAAGTCCAAAATTGAAAATGTGGCGTGGGATACATTCCAATGGTTTAAACAGCAGCTTACTGACCGAATGTTTTGAAATTACTCCACACAAAAGAGATTTAAACTCCTATAATTCAACTTGATGTAATTTTTTAAGGCTTGGCATGTCACTTATTATTGGAATCGACCCTGGTTCTCGTCTAACGGGCTACGGCATTATTGAACGTGATGGCGCTAAATTACGTTTTGTAGATGCAGGAACCATTCGCACCGAAACCAGTGAAATGCCCGAACGCTTAAAACGGATTTTTGCAGGGATTGAACGGATTGTGAAATTTCACGGCCCGACTGAAGCAGCAGTTGAACAAGTGTTTATGGCGCAAAACCCAGACTCTGCCTTAAAATTGGGACAGGCTCGCGGGGCAGCGATTGCCGCTTTGGTAAATTTAGATTTACAAGTGGCGGAATATACCGCTCGTCAAATTAAACAATCTGTCGTGGGTTATGGCGCTGCCGATAAAGAACAAGTACAAATGATGGTCATGAAATTATTAAATCTATCCATCAAACCACAACAAGATGCTGCCGATGCTTTGGCTGCTGCAATTTGCCATGCTCATGCATCGGGCAGTATGACCAAATTGGCTGTGCTCAATGCCTTGGGTGGTATGGCACGCGGACGTAGTCGTTCAAGCTCCAGACGTCGCTAAATCAGCATCGCCATCGCTTATATTTTACCGATTCACAACCTGATAAATCGCTTGGCTCATGTGCTGTGCCTGTAAACCGCGCATGCCCTGCTGTGCCAATACATCCCCCGCCAAGGCATGTAACATGACAATTTCATGCAATTGAATTTTATGATGAAACTGGGCTTTTAAACTGGCAATCATGCCTGCCAACACATCGCCCATACCACCTGTACCCATACCAGGATTGCCTGCGGTACAAATCCACAATGAACTTGCTTGCGGTTCTGTAGATGCAGCTTGCAAAGTCAAACTACCTGAACCTTTTAACACCCAATCGCCTGCATAGCGTTGCTGCAATTGCTGAATCGCGGCAATACGGTCTGCTTCAATGGCTGCAACCGTAGTATTGAGCAAGGTCGCAGCTTCACCTGAATGTGGTGTGGCATAACTGTTCGGTTTTAGTTGGGCTGGATGATGCGATGAATGCGCTTGTTTCGCCAAAAACCACAAGGCATCGGCATCGTAAACTACTTCTACCTCGGACTGATTTAGTGCGGCAAACCAGTCTGCATAATGCTGTTCTGCCCAAGCATCTCGTCCTAGTCCCATCCCTAAACTCACGGCATCGACCTGTGAAATTAAGTGCTGAATTTCTGCGCCTGTCAGTGCGTCTATATCCCGCAACATTAAATTCGGCGCACGGCTTAATATCGCCACATGATGTTTGGCATGACAGACCACAGTCACTTTCCCTGCACCTGCGCTTGATGCGGCTTCTGCAGCCATCATCACCGCACCACCCATTTGCGCATGTCCGCCCACAATCAACACATGCCCATAACTGCCTTTGTGTCCAAAAGCCTGCCGTGCGGGTAATTGAATCAAATGTGGTGTGAGTTGGGCCAACGCTTTGAGTTCTGCATCGGCTGGAATCAAATCCAGCACATCGACCAGTCCAGTATATTCCTGTGCCTGCCCTGTAAATAACCCTGCTTTCAAACCCAAAGCTGTAAAGGTGTAATCGGCTTTAATTGCACATGGCAATGGCTGCCCCGTGTTGGCATTTAAACCGCTTGGAATATCAACCGCAATTTTTAAACCCGCTTGTTGATTCATTGCGTGAATAAGCGACTGCCACTCATCATTTAAAGGACGATCTAAACCAATACCAAATAATGCATCAATATAGCAGTCATAACTTTGTTGAAATGCAAAACCTTGAATTATATTGACTTGTTCTGTCTGAGCTTCTAAAAAAGCCTGATGTAAATCTGCCGATGAACCGCGTGTTGCGGCATAAATATCGACTTGAAAACCTGCTTGTTTTAAATATTTTGCAGTTAAATAGCCATCGCCTGCGTTATTGCCTTGTCCACAACACACAGCAATTTTTTGTATTGTAGATGGCTGTTTTGCAAAAATTTTGCGAATTTGTAAATGCAGTGTCCACGCCACTTGCTGCATTAAACCGTAAGAACTATTTTGACGGGCAAACCAGCGCTGCTCCCACGCTTGAATACTTTGACTATGATAAACAGGGCTATGGTACACTTGCTGCGGCATTTTCTTCCCTTCTATTTTGTTATGGCAACATCCACCACTTCAGCACATATTTCTCTGCATCAAGACGATCCAGCCGCCTTGAAAGCGTGGATTAAAGCTCAAGCTTTGGCGCTTGGTTTTGCTGATTGTGTCATTGCCAAACCAGATGCTCAAGCAGAATTAGCACGTTTTCAGGAATATTTAAAACGTGGCTATCATGGCGATATGAAGTTTCTAGAAGAAAATTTAGACAAGCGCGCTAATCCCACACTGTTAGTCCCGAATACAAAAAGTATTATTTGTGTGCGGATGAATTATTTGGTGGAAACACCACGTCCACGACACATTCCCGATGCACCTAACTCTGCAATTATTGCCCGTTATGCACGTGGGCGCGATTATCACAAAGTCATGCGCGGACGCCTAAAAACTCTTGCCACCCGTATTCGTGAAAAAGTGGGGAATTTTGAATCACGCCCCTTTGCGGACTCAGCCCCGATTTTTGAAAAGTCACTGGCAGAAAGTGCTGGTATGGGTTGGACAGGTAAACATACCTTACTGATTCATAAAAAATCTGGATCTTTTTTTGTATTGGGCGAGTTGTTTACTTCACTAGATTTGCCTTTTGATCCGCCTGCAACCTCGCATTGCGGTTCTTGCACAGCCTGCATCGACATTTGTCCAACGCAGGCCATTGTTGAACCTTATATGTTGGATGCGCGTAAATGTATTGCTTATTTGACCATTGAATATCAGGGTATCATTCCTGAAGAATTACGTCGTGGTATTGGTAATCGGGTGTTTGGTTGTGATGATTGCCAACTGATTTGCCCGTGGAATAGCTTTGCACAAGTCACTACGGTGGAGGATTTTCACCCTCGACATGCCTTAGATCAAGTCAGCTTGCTAGATTTATGGCAATGGGATGAAAGCACGTTTTTAGCCAAAACTGAAGGTAGTCCATTGCGTCGTACAGGCTATCAAAGTTTTATGCGTAATATTGCAATCGGGCTTGGAAATGCCCCATTTTCAGCACAGATTTTGCAAACTTTGCAGCAAACGCGAGCACAGCATGATGAGATTGTGCAAATCCATATGGATTGGGCCATTCAGGAACAATTGCTTAAACAGCCTAAAATTTAAACAAAAACTACCACCCAAATGGTACGATATTTTAAGTGCAATTTTCTTGCCAATTTATGCAAATAACTAAATTTTAGCAACCAATTCATCGCAAAAATAATAATCCATAAAATTTAATTTTGCAGCGAAATATCAGAAAAATTGCTTAAGTTTGCAACCAAATCGACTGCATATTTTTGTTTCCATACTGTCGAATATTAGCCATGAAATTGGGAGATTATGCCTTTCTGATTCCAACTATTTGTGTATGATACAGACTATGAATAATAGGGATGATGGACTTTTACTTATGTCAGTACGCAATGATTGGACTCGGGAAGAAATTCAGCAGTTATATGAACAGCCTTTTCTGGATTTAGTCTTTGAAGCACAACGTGTGCATCGCCAACATTTTGCTGCCAATACCGTACAAGTCAGTACCTTATTGTCTATTAAAACAGGCAAATGCCCTGAAGATTGCAAATATTGCTCGCAGTCTGCGCATTATGATTCACAGCTTGAAGCTGAAAAACGTATTGCAGTTGATAAAGTCATTCAGGAAGCCAAAGAAGCATTAGCCTCAGGCTCTTCACGTTTTTGTATGGGCGCTGCTTGGCGTAATCCGCATGAACGTGATATGCCGTATGTTTTAGAAATGGTGCGTGAAGTCAAAGCTCTAGGCTTAGAAACTTGCATGACTTTAGGGATGTTGAATCAATCTCAGGCAGAACGCTTAAAAGATGCAGGTTTGGATTATTACAACCACAACCTAGACACATCGCGTGAATATTATCCGAATGTCATTAGTACTCGTAGCTTTGATGACCGCTTAAATACTTTGGATATTGTGCGTCAAACAGGTATGAAAGTGTGTAGTGGCGGTATTGTCGGTTTAGGTGAAGACACCCAAGACCGTATTGGTTTATTGCATGAATTGGCGACTTTACCGTTACACCCTGAATCTGTGCCAATCAATATGTTAGTTCCGATTGAAGGTACACCATTGGCTGAAGTAGAAAAACTGGATGTGATTGAGTGGATTCGTACCATTGCAGTTGCACGTATTATCATGCCAAACAGCTATATTCGTTTATCTGCAGGGCGTGAATCGTTATCCGATTCAGATCAGGCGTTGGCATTTATGGCAGGTGCGAACTCGTTATTCTCAGGTGAAAAGCTTTTAACCACACCAAACGCAGGCGAAGGCAAAGACAAACAATTGTTCCAAAAATTAGGCTTAGTGCCTGAACGTGCCAAGCCAACCGTTTCTGAGTTGTCGGTAGATGCGATGGCAATGGCTTAAAATTTTAGCACCCATCCAAATGTACAAAGTCCCTAAAAGGGACTTTGTTTTTTATGCAGCAAAATAAGTTTATGCGGCAACGCTTTTAAGAGGTAATTAAAATTCCGTAACTGGCATTTAAATACTGCCCTGTTTTAATAATATCTACCCCGTTGGCATGTTCTACCATCAGTTGTTGCTGAATCGCATCATAATAAAACCGATCATAACAGTCCTGATGATGCAGCAACCACGTCAAAGTATCTGCTAGATTGTCATCTACAATATACGTTTTTTCTTGAAAGTTTTTAGCCATAAATACGGTCAGTTCAATATTTCTAGGTACTGGATTTTAAGCGGAATACCTTGTGGGATAAAGTGTGCGGAGGATAGAAAATTTAATTGTGCACTTGTATAAATCAAACTTCGTACAGCATGAGAAGTCTCCCCACCAAAAGAGGTGGGAATGATATATGTAGTTTTGAAGATGGATAAGTGCAGTCTAATCTATACATGCAGGCAAGACTAAGCAAAATATTCAGGCTATTAGCCTAAAATAAAAAAGTGAGTCATAAAGACTCACTTGGTTTTAATACAGATTCAATACTTAACATTATTGTGTCTTAGAATCCCCACACTTACGACACTCTAAATGCGCCCCGATTTCTTCCATTGCGTCATATTCATAAATATGGATACAGAAAATTTGCTTTAACAGTTTGATCATAAATGACATTCCTTTTGATTTTTATACATCACGTTTGTGATCTCATCCTGAGATACAAATGTCATCAAGGCTGATTGACATAAACTACTATTATCATATTTAAAAAAAATAGCAAATCTAATTTAGGAACTTTCCGACAAATGACAAATTCATCTGCATACTTGCTGAAATTGAGTGCATAAATAGCTGTAAATTCATTCGCTTATATTATTTCAATTTTCAGCGCACTTGAAACAAGAAAAACTGCTCAAAAGCTAATTTATTAAAAACCAAAGAATCGCAATAGCCAATAACATCATGCTTTCTGTTATTTCAATACTCGCACCAACGGTATCGCCCGTAATTCCACCTAAACGCTGCATAAATTTATATCGCAAATACAAGGTGCTAAGGATAAAAGTCAGAACGGTCACCAAACCCACCCATCCCCAAAGCACTCCTGCAAGCAAGGTCAATGCGATCACAATTTTTGTGCCTGTTTTAGGCAAATGTGCCTGAATAGCAGTGCCTAAACCATTGGCACGTAAATAAGGCGTGCTTAAAAATAAAACCAAAGCGCTTAATCGTCCCAATACGGGTACAAACAGCAAAAATGCCAAATACTGTTGTTCGAGCAATACATACAACGCAGACCATTTTAATAAACAGCAGATCAGTAAGCTCAATACTCCAATCGGGCCGCTGCTTGGGTCTTTCATGATGTTTAAGCTACGTTCAGGATCACCAAAACCGCCGACCCATGCATCGGCAGTATCAGCCAGTCCATCTAAATGTAAACCACCTGTCAGCCAAATCCAGAGCACTAAAATTAAGCTGCTACTCAGAACCAAAGGCAAGAATTGCAATAAATGCGCCATCCCCCACAGCGCAGCTCCAATTAGTAAGCCAACGAGCGGATAAAACAGCAGTGATTGTGCATTTTGCGCTGCAGTTGGCATCTGTTTTAAAGAAACAGGAAAAGTGCTCAGGAATTGCAAGGCAATCCAAAAAGGTGTCATGTTTGCCCCTGCATGCAAATGTTGCCATTGGGATGTAACTGGAATGAACTCAATTGCCCCAACGCTGCAGACATTTTTAAAATATCGTCTAAAGATTTTTTCTGCGCCAATACTTTGAGCAATTTAATTACCCCGCCATGCGTGACCAATAACACACGTTTAGGTTGTTGCTCGAGTTGTTGTAAATATTGGTTGAGATCGGACAGACCTTGCAAAACGCGCTGCTGAAAATTTAGCAAAGATTCTGCTTGTGGCGGACTAAATTGGGTCGGTGTCATCCAAAATTTAGCTAAATCTTCAGGGTATTGTTCATATAAGGTTTGAGTGGAAATAGCTTCCCATGCACCAAAATGCATTTCCTGAAATTGTGCATCAATATACAGTGGCAATTGCTGTGCTTGCGCAAAGGTCTGAGCAACCTGCAGACAACGCTGTAAAGGTGAACTTGCCACAACATCCCATCGCTGTCCTGTAGCTATTGCCGTGTTTAAAGTCTGCTGCATGTCTTGCCAACCTTTTAAAGTCAAAGCATCATCGGTTGAGCCACGCAAAGTATGACCCAATTCTGTTTCGCCATGTCTTAACAGATCCAGCATGATCATGAAGATACTTTCTCACCAATAACTGCAGCTTCAGCAAAAGTCGCCATTTGATTATGCAAAGCGCAAGCCAGTTGGATAATGCCCAATGCAGCGCCCGCACCACTGCCCTCACCCAAACGTAAACTTAGATGCAGCAAGGCTTGTGCATCTAATGCTTCTAATAAGCGACGATGTCCATATTCAGCCGATTGATGCCCAAACAACATCCATTCACGGACTTGAGGATTTAAACACACTGCAACCAATGCGGCAGCACTACTGATAAAACCATCCACCACCATCGGCAAGCCCAACTGCGCACAGCGAATATACGCGCCCACCATTGCAGCGACCTCCAATCCACCAACTGCACATAAGGCTTTAAAAGCATCATCTTGCACATAGTTCTGATGTAGAGCTAAAGCAGCATCAATCACCTGTTTTTTATGTTGCAATTGTGCAGTGTCAATTCCTGTGCCTATGCCAGTCAAGGCTTCAGCAGGTTCTTGTAATAAAAAGCAAGACAAGGCTGATGCCGAACAGGTATTTCCAATACCCATTTCACCTGCGACATAAATCGAGGCCTGCTGTGCGATGGCATCTTCCACACTTTGACGTCCAAGTGCCATCGCATCTGCACACGCTTGTTCAGTCATGGCGCGGGTTTTAGCAAAATTCGCTGTGCCTGCACGAATACAATGCCGCTCTACTCCTGCATATTCATACGCTTCCCCGACCGAGCCGCAATCCACCACTTGTAAATGCGCCTGATATTGCCGGGCGATGACGCTGATACATGCCCCACCTGTGGCAAAATTTTGTAGCATTTGCCGAGTCACGGCTTGGGGATAGGCGGAAATATTTTCTTCCATCACGCCATGATCGCCTGCGAAAATACATATCCACGGACGTTCAATATTCGGCTGCGTTGTTCCTTGCAAAGCCGCCAGTTGAATCGCAATATTTTCCAATGCTGCCAATGAACCTGTTGGTTTGGTCAATTGAAGTTGTCGTGCAATTGCCTGTTGTTTCATCTGTTCATTTGGCTTTTGACACGCTGCAAACCACCAAGTCATTTCTTCTCTCCTTTTAAAAGCATTGGAAAACCTGCGACACAGAACTGCACTTTGTCTGCAATTTGTCCCAATTGCTGATGTAATCGCCCTGTTTCATCGACAAATTTTCGGGTTATTTCGCCCATCGGTACAACGCCCAAACCTGTTTCATTGCTCACTAAAATAATATCGGCTTGCAACTGAGGTAAAACTTCGAGCAATGCTGAAATTTGTTGTTCGGCAAAGCTTTCTGCAGATTGCATCAACAAATTACTCATCCACAAGGTCAGACAATCTACTAAAATCACAGCATTCGGATGATCCAGCATCTTTAACTGCTCCGCCAAATACAAAGGCTCTTCGCACAATTGCCAAATCTGCGGACGCTGTTGTTGATGATGCTGAATCCGCGCCTGCATTTCTGCATCGCCCGCTTGTGCAGTTGCTACATAAATGACGGATTTGCCAAGTTGCTGCGCGGTTTGCTCAGCCATACGGCTTTTACCCGAACGCGCACCGCCCAAAATAAGTTGAATCACATGTGCTCCAAAGGAAATTGATGCGTGCTAAATAGCTGACCTTGTAAAGTGTGTGCCTGATAATAACCAAAATTTAAATGATGGATATCTAAATCGAAATATTGCACGGGGAGATTTTGAATACGCTGCAAAATCAAATTGGTTGAACACGCTGTTTGATATAAACCCAAAGTAATATGTGGATGATACTGTAAAGCTGCGATTTCAGCCCCGCCTACGCTAAGTGCCTGACGTATACGCGCCAGTTGCTGTGATTGATCTTGCACTTCTACAAATAAAGCACTATCAAAACTATTGATGCCGCCCACTTTCAGTTGAAAAGGCTCTAGTTGCAACTGCTGTAAGGCTTGAACTTGTTGTTGAAATTGTGACTCGAGAAAGTCATCTTCCCAATGCTTTTTTGCTGCATAAAACCCACAAATATATAAGGTGATATGAAACTGGCGAGTGTTTGGGCGAAATAATACATCTGAAAATTGCTGTTTTAATTGTTGTAAATAACATTCTAAAGCTGGATGTTGAACAGCTAAATACCAAAGCACATAACGCTCACGCCCACGATGCCATTCAGGATAATCATGCTGCTGTGTTGGAATAACGTACTGATTGGCTTGAATAAACACGGGATAATTCAATGAATTAAAACAGCTTATGGTAAAACATTCACAACTGAATAGACATGAAAATCATGCAATTTGAGGTGAATATTTTTCAGTTTGGTATTTTAACCATCTACATCATTTAAATAATTTTGATTTTAATGAGATGGATAAAATTCAGAAGATGGCTGAAACAGGTCTGCAATGTTATGCTGAAATAAAGATGATATTTTCTAATCTACACAAGACACTACATTACTGTGAAGCTTTACCCCATCAGAATCGGTATAACTGGAGTTTATGATGCAACAAGAATTGATCTGTTATAAACAACTTCCTATTTGGAATCATGACTCAATTCCACAAGGGTTTAAAAAACAACACAATACCCAAGTCGGCACATGGGCGAAGTTGACTATTTTAAAAGGCGAATTGCATTTTTCGATGCTGCATGAATCTGGTGAAGTACAATCTGAGCATATTTTTTCCGTGGAAAATCAACCACCATTTATTGAACCGCAAGCGTGGCATAAAATTGTATCTGCCAGTGATGATATTGAGTGCCAGCTTAGTTTTTATTGTTTGCCTCAAGATTATTTTGTTAAAAAATATAAATTAAGCCCAACACATTCTGAAATTTTAATGGCACTTCCACAGTTAACCGTGGGTAAAGCTTTGGATGTTGGCTGTGGTACAGGCCGAAATGCGCTGTATTTGAGCCAAAACGGTTTTCAGGTGGATGCTTGGGATGTGAATCCGAGTAGTATCCAAAAATTAAATGAAATTATTGCTACAGAACAGATTTCATCTATTCAAACTACTGTGCGGGATTTAAATCAGGATGCCACAATTACGGAGGAATATGACTTCATTAACTGTACAGTGGTGATGATGTTTTTGGCGCCTGAAACCATTCCTACGCTTATTCAGCACATGCAGCAAGCGACCAAACCACAAGGCTTTAACTTAATTGTTTGCGCGATGGATACTGAAGATTACCCCGTGCAACAAGACTTCCCTTTTAGTTTTAAAGCGGGTGAGTTAAGTGCATATTATGCTGATTGGGATATTGTGAAATACAATGAAAATGTCGGTGAGTTGCACCGCACAGATGCAGATGGCAATCGCATTAAACAGCGTTTTGCGACGTTGTTGGCGAGGAAAAAGTAGATGTGCAAGTGGAATCTTAAATGAATAAGCTTTTGAGCTGCTCACAGACTACATTTCAATTGCTTACATAAAGCTTAAAATAAAAAACCACTTAGGATTAGTACACCTAAGTGGTTGTTTTATATGGTGGGCCCAGACAGACTTGAACTGTCGACCAACGGATTATGAGTCCGCTGCTCTAACCGACTGAGCTATAGGCCCTATAATTGAATTTGTTATATTTCAACAAGTTCAAGCGCAAAGAATACTAGCGAAGATTTTTTAAAAACACAAGCCATTTTCAGAAATTGCTGTATAGATAGTCAGCAGACGAATTTGATTATTATTGAAATATAAAAACTACACCTTCACTTTCCGAAACATTGCCCGATGCAACTTTAAACGCTTCTCTTTACGCACTTCTAAAAACAACTCAAACATTGACCATACCAAGACCAATAACAACACAGTCAATGCCACAAGAAAAGTCGTCAAATAAGCCACTTTAGTATCCTTCCATGATGCGTGGAATAGTGAAATGATGAATAGAATCATAGCTAATTACGACCAAAGTCTAATGATTTACAAATCATTTGAATAGTGAATTTTTGCTCAATTTAAGACTTAATTTCTCTCAATTCATATATTTTTAATATTAAAAATAAACCATTTAGAGTTAAAACCAATAAAAGATATAATGCTATATCACCTGCATCACTTGAGAATGCTATATTTCAAACAATTTTTCTGTTGACTCTTATATAAAACAAGCAGAAATTATGCATTTCCAGATTCATCAGCTGTTAAATCTATGTTGAAAAAATTTATAGGCGAGTCCGCATTCAAACTTGCAGGATGGCAATATCAGGTAGAACCCAACATCCTCGAAAATAAACAAGTGATCGTCGGTTTTGAACACACCTCAATGATGGATGCAATCCTCTCGCTTGCTCTGTTCCAAATTTATGATATTAAAATTCATACTTTAATCAAAAAAGAGCTTTTTAAAGGGCCACTTAAACCTATTTTAGAAAAAGTCGGCGGTATTCCAGTAGACCGTAAATCTAACAAAGATATTGTGTCGCAAATGGTCGAACTTTTTGATCAAAATGAACATTTCAATTTGGTCATCGCACCCGAAGCAACTCGCGCAAAAACAGGTGAAGCCCGCAAGCCAATTCGTACAGGTTTTTGGCATATTGCCAAAGCAGCCAATGTGCCTATCGTTTTAATGTATGCCAACTCACAAACCAAACAAGGTGGGATTTTTGGCAAAATCTATCCGACAGATTTAGATCACGATATGGCACTTATCCAACAATTATATAAAGAACATGTGGGCTTAGATATTGTCATTCCTGAGCCTAAAACAACTCAAAGTAACACTTAAAAAAACCTAAAACTCTGCCCTTTATCTAAAAAAAGGGCTTATGTTAGAATGGGCGCAATTTTGATAGGCATACTGCCAATCTGTAAGGAGCATAGTTCGCATGGCGGGTCATTCCAAGTGGGCCAACATTAAGCATCGCAAAGCCAAACAAGATGCTAGTCGTGGTAAGTTGTTTACCAAATTTATTCGTGAATTAACAACTGCTGCAAAGCTCGGCGGTCCAGATGCGGCAAGTAACCCTCGTTTACGTGCTGTTGTGGAAAAAGCACTTTCAGTTAACATGACACGTGACGTCATTAACCGTGCCATCCAGCGTGGTGCAGGCGGTGACGATAACGACGATCTTAAAGAAGTAACCTATGAAGGTTATGGTGTAGGTGGTGTTGCGGTTATTGTAGAAACCATGACAGACAACTTAAACCGTACCGTGCCAGATGTACGTCACTGTTTCTCTAAAACTGACGGTAACTTAGGTACCAATGGTTCTGTAGCATTCCTGTTCACAAAACGTGGTGAAATTTCATTTGAAGATTCATCTTTAGAAGATCAAGTGATGGAAGTGGCTTTAGAAGCTGGCGCAGAAGATATTGAAGTGTCTGAAGATGGCATTTTGGTTATTACCACGCCAGAAGCTTTTGGTACAGTTCAAGATGCGCTCACAGCAGCAGGTTTGAAATCTGATAATGCTGAAGTGGTCATGAGCCCATCGACCAAAGCAGAAATTACAGACATCGATCAAGCGAAAAAAATTATGAAAATGATTGATATGCTTGAAGATTTAGATGATGTTCAAAACGTATATACCAACGTTGAATTCTCTGATGAAGTTTTAGCACAATTAGACGCATAATCGGTCTAACTGCAATTCCTAAAAACGCACGTTCTCGTGCGTTTTTTTATAGATCCAGTCAAAATAATTCTAAGATTCTAATAAATTAAACTTTATTTAATAAACCATGACAGTTTAGAACATCATATTCTTTAATCACAAAGCTAGAATGCAAACCTGCCACATGCTCAATTTTACCAATCCGTTTTAATAAAATTTCGCTGTAATTTTCCATATCTCGTGCCACAACCTCTACAATAAAATCTGCAGTCTGTCCCGTCACCAAAAATGCACGTATCACTTCAGGAATACTTTCCAATTCATCCAAAAATTTAGCAAAAATATCGGTATCGTGTTTGCTCAAAGACACCTGCAACAACACATGCAAACTAAAGCCCAGTTTTTGATAATTAATTTCACGCTTTAAACCTGAAATAATTTTATGATCGATCAGACTTTTAATACGGCGATGCACCGAACTTACCGACAGATTAACCCGCTCGGAAAGTTCATTCAAATTGACATCTTCATTGCTTAAAATTTCTAAAATATGCTTATCGTAGCGATCTAATTCCATTTTTCAAGCACTCAATCTAATCAGATAAAATTTAAACTCATGCTGCCATTATACTTAAATTATTTTGCAGACTAAGCATCTTTATCGAAAATTATTTTCCATTATTAAAGCAAAATGTTTATGATTCAACAGATCACCGCTTATCGTTTTGAGCAACTTAACAGACAAACGGAACAGCTTTCTAATTTATTGATTTTCAAATTTTTAAATTTAAAAAACTCAACAAAACAACGATTCTACTCATAAATTTTCACAATCCCGACCGTCTATCTTTTACAAGTGTATAGAAATGTATTAAAACAGATGCGCTCGACAATAAGCACAATGCAGCACAACAAAACCAATAAAAATACAAGGAATCGTCATGGCTTTTAAATCTCTAAGCTTGCTGAAAATAAAATTAGCTCTGTATTTACCGTAGAAACTCAGACCAGCTCTTTATTCGATGGACTCTTAAGTGGTGGCTCTTTAAGCAATACCTTTTCTGGTTTGCTTGGCAGCCTGACTGGTTCGACCTCGACCACACCTACCTTAGATTCTTTATTAAAAAGTTTACTCTCTGGCAGCAGCTTAGATAGTTCTAGCCTAACCAATCTAATCAGCCAATTTTCAAGCTCAAATACCAACTTAGATATCACCAGCTTAATTAGCAAACTGACACAATCCAATAGTGGTAGCTTCGATATTGCTTCCATCACCAATTTACTCAGCGGCATGATTGACAGCAATGCAGGTGATTTAGATATTACGAAACTCACCCAATTAGTGAGTGGGTTAATCGGTGGTAATACGGGTAATCTTGATATTGCTCAAATTGCTCAACTGGTTAGTGGCTTGATTGGTGGCAACATCGGTGGAGGTTTAGGCGGTCTAGATATCGCAGTGATTGCTGAACTTGTAGGCGGTTTAATCCAAGGCAATGGCGATCTTGATATTGCGCAAATTGCTCAACTGGCAAGCGGCTTGATTGGCAGCAATATCGGTGGCGGTTTAGGCGGTATGGATATCGCGGTCATTGCTGAATTAGTAGGCGGTTTAATGCAAGGCAATGGCGATCTTGATATTGCACAAATTGCGCAACTGGCAAGCGGCTTAATTGGCGGTAACATCGGTGGTGATTTAGGTGGTCTAGATATCGCTGCTCTAGAACCAATTCTTGCGTTGCTTAATCCTGAAGGTCAGCTTGCAAGTGACTTTGATCTAGGTGGTTTATTAAATAATCTGACTGGAGATACAACTGGTGGTTTCAGCTTAGATGGCTTGAGTGATGGTTTTGACAACTTAATTTCTGGTTCAGATTTTAACATCAGCGACTTACTGCAAGGTGCGTCATCTACAACCAGTTCAGAGATCAATATTGATAGCTTAGTCCCTGCATTAGGCGATGCATTTGGCAATTTAACTGGTGGCACATCAGACACTCAATTTGATTTAGCTACCCTGCCAAATTTGGTACAGACTTTTGATTTGAATAACTTAAATTCTTTGTTCTAATCCTTGGTTTTAGGTTTTTATACATCAGTATCCAAAAAAATACGCGCAGATTGCGCGTATTTTATCTGAGGCGATAACATTTAAATACCGCGCCAATCTACACGTGCATTACGCTCAGTTTGATAAATACGAGAAACATATTGCCCTAAAGGTAAATCCAGCAAATATTTTTTATAATCTTTAAATTCTTCAGAAATCACTTCATCATGTTCTTTTTCCCACGGCGTTCCAGAAATTTCCAAAATAGGTGCAAGCATCGAACACACTGAAATATCGGCTAAACCTAAACGCTCACCCACAAAATAACGCCCGTAATTATCAATCAAATGCTGATTTAAAATGACAATTAATTCATCCATCCGCTGTTTGGATTCTGCAACTTTATCTTGATCGAGCTGATAGCCCTTAGACACCAAGGCTTTAATAATTGGCTTGGAATATTTAGAAAATTGACGCAAATAGCCTTTTTCGCCAATTAAAATTTCCAAAGGTTCTTCACTTTCAGATAATGCATGCGCCAACCCCCATCGACGCACATGCTGCCCCAATTCATCAGCCAAAGTATTTATGGCCAACGCATGTTTATATTGTTCGGCATCACTGCGTAACAAGGCATGTTCGGGGTAAATATCATCTAGATATAAAGCAATTTGAGTCGAATCTGCTATCCAGCGGTCTTGATCACGTAAAATAGGTAATTTATTTTGCCCTGTTTTTAATTGGGCAAAAGCGCGATGCACGCCTGGAATTAAGTTTTGCGCATCATAATCTAACTCTTTATGATCCAATAACCAGCGAGCTTTCTCACAAAAATGAGACAAAGGAAACTGGTATAAGATGCGCATAAAATCTCCATATTTAAAATTTTGATATCCAAAGCAGTATCAATACTGTGCTTGTCATACTTTAGTCATAGCCTCTTATAATTACAATGTACTTTTTATTCAAAATTCAGGCGAAACAGTCAGCAATTCAAAATCAATTCCGAAAAGAAATTCAACGTACAGCATCAAGCACGCTAGATTGGAGAAACATCTGTCCGATGACCTGACTTTATCTGCCCTTTCATGTAAAATCGTGCCTAATTTTTAAATAACACGTTGTGAGTTATTCATGGGTTTTAATTGTGGTATTGTGGGCCTGCCAAACGTTGGTAAATCTACGCTTTTTAATGCTTTAACCAAAGCTGCAATTGCAGCGGAAAACTTCCCGTTCTGTACCATTGAGCCAAATACAGGCATTGTACCTGTGCCAGATTCACGTTTGGACAAATTGGCGGAAATCGTAAATCCGCAACGTGTATTACCCACCACGATGGAATTTGTGGATATTGCAGGTTTGGTTGCAGGTGCATCTAAAGGTGAAGGTTTAGGTAACCAATTCCTTGCCAACATTCGTGAAACTGATGCGATTGCGCATGTAGTTCGTTGCTTTGAAGATGAAAACGTCATTCACGTAAATGGTAAAATTGACCCATTAGATGACATTGCAACCATCAATACCGAACTTGCGTTGGCCGATTTAGAAACGGTGAGCAAAGCCATTACACGCTTAGCAAAATCTGCCAAAGGTGGCGATAAAGAAGCCGTAGCGACCAAAGCTGTTTTAGAAAAAATCCAACCTTTACTGGATGATGGCAAGCCTGCACGTGCAGCCAATTTAGATGACGATGAACGCAAATTGGTTCGTGGTTTTGGTTTATTAACCTTAAAACCAACCATGTATATTGCGAACGTGGCAGAAGATGGCTTTGAAAATAACCCGCACTTAGATGCAGTCAAAAAACTTGCTGCAGAAGAAAATGCGATTGTGGTGCCTTTATGCAACCAAATTGAAGCCGAAATTTCATTACTTGAAGATGAAGACCGTGCAGAATTCCTAGAAGCTCTTGGTATGAAAGAACCAGGGCTGAACGTAGTGATTCGTGCAGGTTATGCGCTGTTAGGTCTGCAAACTTACTTTACTGCAGGCGTACAAGAAGTCCGCGCGTGGACAGTGAAAGTAGGTGCAACTGCACCACAAGCAGCAGGCGTAATTCACACTGACTTTGAAAAAGGCTTTATCCGCGCAGAATGTATTGCTTATGAGGATTTCGTACAATACAACGGCGAAGCAGGTGCAAAAGAAGCAGGTAAATGGCGCTTGGAAGGTAAAACTTATATCGTACAAGACGGTGATGTTTTACACTTCCGTTTTAATGTTTAATTGTTTTTATGTTTAGTTTTAGAACAATGCTTACAGCCGAGCATTGATTCAATAAAAAAACCTCGATGTAAGCATCGAGGTTTTTTTATAGGCGATTCTGCATCACATCAATGCAAAATAATCTCAACTAAGACTGCACCACATTGCCCTTTTGTTTCGGGTCGGTATTACCCAATTCAGGATGCGCCAAAGCATCGGCACATTGTTTTTTATCACGTTCATAATCGGCTTGTTTTTGTGCAAGACTGCTTGAACTGTCAATCGTCGCACGTGCCCAAATTTCCAAACTGGTCAAGGCCTTACGACACAGCGCATATTTCCCTTCCGTTACAGAGTCGGTCATTTTGACATTAATACGCCAGTCGGTACTTAATTTACGGGCAGGTTTGCGGACTTTATCTTCAATTAAGTTACGCTGTTTACGATACACGTACGGCTCAACTTCATTCATTAATTCCCACGCGGCTTGCGCATACACAGTCGCATCATTGGTGAGTTTTGGCGCAGGCTTAATTTCTACTGTTTTTTGCGGGTTGTTGTCATTGCTACACGCTTGCAATAACAGGCTACTGCATAACATTGAAGCAAGCAGGATTACAGGTGTTTTCAATTTCAACATATCGGTTCGCCCATACAAACAATTCGGCATCATGCTAATGAATTCAAGTATAATACACAATCTTCATTTGACCCATCGTTCAACTTTCTCCCACAAGGTGTGTCGTGTCCGTACACAATATTCAAACTGCGCCCGCAGCAAGTTTTTGGCAAGGTGCAAAAGATAGTCAGGCGATTATTTTCACCTATCTGCCTGTTTCTTTTGCTTTTGGTGTTTCTGCAACTCAATTCGGCTTTAGCGCATGGGAAGCCTTATTTTTATCTTGCTCGATGTATGCAGGGGCGAGTCAATTTTTAGTCGTTGCCTTATTGGGCAGTGGAACTTCAATCTGGATGACCGCATTAACGGTAATCGCCTTGGATATTCGACATTTACTTTACGGCCCGGCCTTACAAAACCTGATTCAAGATCGTTTAAACCTAAAAAAAACTGCAATTTGGTCATGGGGTCTGACCGATGAAGTTTTTGCCTCAGGCATGATTAAACTGTCACAGCGCCGTCAGGAATGGTCTGAATCATGGATGCTTGGACTGAGTTTATTTAGTTGGTTGTCTTGGGCATTAGGCTCTTTGTTAGGCGGATTATTTGCCGATCAAGTCACTAAAATGCCACAGTTTTTGCAAGCGGCGCTCGACTTTTTACTGCCCGCTTTATTCCTTAGCTTCTTATTGGCAGCATTTGAAAAGAAACACACCTTTGTCGTGGGAATCACCATTCTAGTATCTGCCGTAGCTTGTTATTTTATTGACTTATCTGCTGCAATTTTTATTGGGATTTCTTCAGGTATTTTGGCGGGATTATTTAAACACTATGTTTTAAAACAACCCGACCCTGAACATACAGGAGCAAAATCATGAGTTTAGAAATTATTTTGGTCGGTATTATAGTCGGTATCGCAAACTTCGCCTCACGTTTTGGGCCATTCTTTGTGATTCAGAAGTTTCAACAAGGCTCGCAACAACGTGGTGCTTTATGGCTTAAAATCGCTTTAGGCAGTATTGGTATTGCTGCAATTAGCTCTATGCTTGTGGTTGCAACCTTGCCACCTTTGCTTGAAACACCCAATAAAAGTTTTGCGATGTTAATTGGCTTTTTAGTACTCACAGGTTTGTATTTTAAGTTTAAGAAAATCGTCCCTGCCACGCTTACTGCAGCCATCACCTATGGTTTAATTTATACTTATGTGCCATTTTCGTTCTAATGTTGCTGAAATTTAGAGGTTGAATCGTCCAAATGAGCTATTTCAGGATTCAGCCCTAATTACTATAAAGCACTGAATGCAATATAAGTAGATGACAAAATCATGATTTTGTTGCAAACAGGGCTTAAATCATGGAACAGTTCTGCTATGCTAAAAGCCCACTTTAGCAAGGACGATTCACATGAGCGTGACCATTGGTACTCCCCTTCAATCTTCTGCTTTTAAAGTTTTGCTATTGGGTTCAGGGGAACTCGGTAAAGAGGTGGTAATTTCACTGCAACGCTTAGGCGTAGAAGTACATGCCGCCGATCGCTACGACCATGCGCCAGCCATGCAAGTCGCACATTATGCTTATACTTTAAACATGGCAGATGCCACAGAATTAAAACAACTGATTGAAAAAATTCAACCCAATTTAATTGTGCCTGAAATTGAGGCCATTGCGACATCAGTTTTACTTGAAATTGAAGCGCAAAATATTGCAACAGTGATTCCATCTGCCAAAGCGGTAAATTTGACCATGAACCGTGAAGGCATTCGTCGTTTGGCTGCAGAAGAATTAGGTTTGCCGACATCCGCTTATCGCTTTGCCAATTCTCTCGAATCTTTCCGCGCTGCATGTGATGACATTGGTTATCCAAACTTTGTGAAGCCTGTGATGTCATCTTCAGGCAAGGGACAATCGCGTGTCACTTGCTTTGATGAAGTTGATGCAGCTTGGGAATATGCCCAGACTGGCGGGCGCGTCAATCAAGGCACTGTGATTGTTGAATCACAAATTGACTTCGATTTTGAAATTACCTTATTAACCGTACGTGCTAAAAACCCAGAAACTGGTGCGATCGAAACTTCATATTGCGACCCAATTGGTCACCGTCAAGATGCAGGCGACTATGTAGAAAGCTGGCAACCTCAAGCCATGAGTGATGCTGCCTTGACTGAAGCCAAACGAATTGCACACAAAGTGACTACTGCCTTAGGTGGTTGCGGTATTTTTGGTGTAGAGCTGTTTGTGAAAGGCGATAAAGTCTGGTTCAGTGAAGTATCTCCACGTCCACACGACACAGGTTTGGTGACATTGGCTTCACAATTCCAAAGTGAATTTGAATTACATGCCCGCGCGATTTTAGGCTTACCTGTCAATACCACACGCCATAGCGTTGCAGCCAGTGCGGTGATTTATGCAGGTGTCGATGCAACAAATCTTTCATTTTCTGGCCTGAATCTTGCATTAGCACATCCCGATACAGATTTACGTTTATTTGGCAAACCTGAAGGTTTTGAACGTCGTCGTATGGGCGTTGCCACTGCGCGAGCAGAAACCACAGAGCAAGCGCGTGAGCTAGCTCAGCAGACTGCGGACACTGTTCGTGTTCATTTAAACGAAAATCAAAATTAAGCTCGTCATTGCATAACGGAATTGTCCATGATCATTACATTACCCTTGCTGAATTATGTAAAAAGCAACCATGACATTCAGGCCATTAACCAATGGCGCACCGATGTCGAAAATCAGCTACAACAATGTTTTGAAAATGGACAATCCATTCGTGAAGTGATTTTGGCGCGTTCTAACCTGATTGATGAAGCGCTCACTTTCTTATGGCAACATGCTGAATTAGACAAAACCGATTTAAGCCTATTTGCGGTAGGTGGCTATGGGCGCAAAGAAATGCTGCCCTATTCAGATGTCGATATTATGGTGTTATCGGAAGATGCAATTACAGCAGAACAAGAACAACTTATTTCGACCTTTATTTCGTCTTTATGGGATGTTGGCAACTTCAAACCTGCCACCAGCGTGCGGACTATTCAAGACTGTGTGATTCAGGCAACCAGTGATTTAACTGTTGCAACTGCCTTGATTGAAGCGCGTTTAATTACAGGAAATCAGCAGCTTGCCAAATGGCCGCGTCGTATTGTTTCGCAGACTTGGACAGATAAAACCTTTTTTGATGCCAAAATGGAGGAGCAAAGCAAGCGTTACGCGCAGCACAATGACACCGAAAGTAATTTAGAACCCGATATTAAAAATGCTCCGGGCGGTATTCGTGACATCAACCAAATTGGCTGGATTGCCAAACGCCATTTTCGCGTCAATCGTATTTACGACTTGGTGCATTTAGGTTTTATTTCAGAATTTGAATTGGGTGTACTCGAAGAAGCCGAAAGCTTTTTATGGGAAATCCGTCATCATCTCCATCGTTTAACCAAACGTGATGAAAACCGTTTATTGTTTGATTATCAACGAGATATTGCAGCAACTTTTGGCTATGTTCGAGAAGAAGGTAAACCGCAAAATTACCCGATTGAACAATTTATGAAGCGTTATTATCGCTCTGCACAGCAAGTTTCCACTTTAAATGAAATGTTGCTGGCCTATTTTAATGAGTCGGTCATTACCCCGCGTTTGCCTAATTATGAACGTAACATTGAAGAAATTAATGAAAATTTTAAACTGGTCGATGGCAAACTTGCCGTGCAGCACCACAAAATTTTCTCAGAAAAACCAAGCGCAATTTTAGAAATTTTCTATTTATTGGCCAATCGTCCTGAAATTGAAGGAATTCGCGCACGAACACTGCGCCTGCTGACACTTGCAGCCAAGCGTATTGACCAAAGTTTCCGTGATGATCCAACGCATCAAGCGCTGTTTATGGCAATTTTGCGCTCACCGCACCGCTTGTATAATACCTTGGTGACTATGAAACGCTTAGGTGTATTGGGCAATTACATCCCCGCTTTTGGTCAAATTACAGGTTTAATGCAATACGACTTATTCCATATTTATACAGTCGATGCGCACATTTTACTATTACTCCGCAATTTAAGCCGCTTCAAAGAACCTGAATTCGCGAAAGATTTTCCTGTGGTCAGTTCGGTATTTCAGCGTTTAGCCCGTCGTGACATTATTTATTTGGCTGCGATTTTCCATGATATTGCTAAAGGTCGTCGTGGTGATCACAGTGAACTTGGTGCGGTAGATGCGATTGAGTTTTGCCGTAAACACGGATTTACTGAACGTGAATGTAACCTTGTGGCATGGTTAGTCAAAAATCACTTGTTGATGTCAGTCACAGCACAGAAAAAAGATATTTCTGACCCCGATGTGGTCAAGGAATTTGCTGAAAAAATGGGAGATATGGAGCATTTAGATTATCTCTATACCTTAACGGTTGCTGATATTAATGCGACTAATCCAACACTCTGGAACTCATGGCGTGCATCCTTAATGCGCCAACTTTATACGCAAGCGCGTGATGTCATTCGCTCAGGACTTGGGCGTCCCGTCGATTATCAAATGCTGATTGAAGACACCAAATTTGCGGCAAGCGAGTTACTGGTTAAAGATTTTGAACTCAGTGCTGTTGAAAAAGTCTGGCAAGAACTGGGCGATGAATACTTTATTAAAGAATCTGCCGATGAAATTGCATGGCATACCCGCGCGATTTTGGAGCATGGCGATAATCCTGCACCATTAGTGCTCATGCGCGCGCACCGAAAATCAGCACAAGACGCAGTACAAATCTTTATTTACACGCAAGACCAACCTAACCTATTTGCCACAACTGTCGCTATTTTAGACCGCATGAACCTTGACGTTCAGGATGCACGAATTATTACTGCGACCAAAGCCTTTAGTTTGGATACTTACGTGGTCTTAGACCGTTTTGGCACACTCTTAACAGACCCTGAACGTGAAGAAATGGTGATTGAGGCTTTAGTGAATGCCTTGAGCCAGTCAGATAAATATCCGGGTTTGATGCAACGCCGCATTCCGCGTCAATTACGTCATTTTGACATTGAAAATACAGTAGAAGTGACTTTCAATGCAGCGCTGAATCAAAACATGGTCGAAATTGCCACACTAGATCATCCCGGGTTACTCGCCAAAATTGGCGGCTTGTTTATGATGCAAGGCTTAGATATTCACTCCGCCAAAATTGCCACCCTGGGCGAACGTGCCGAAGATATTTTCTTCGTCACCAAAAAAGATGGCAACCCAATGACAAAATCTGAAGCAGATACCTTTGCAATCCAGCTCAAAGCTGCTTTAGATGAGGCCTCTAATCAGGTCTGTGGTCAACATTAACTTCAATTTACGGAACATCCATGAACTCAAGTTTGTCCTTATTACATCCTTACCCTTTTGAAAAGCTAAACAAACTATTTCAGGACGTACAACCTGCAAATTTGCCGTTAATTCCACTGTCTATTGGTGAACCTAAACATCCTGCACCTAAATTTGTCAAACAAGCCATTATTGATAATTTTCAGCATTTATCGACTTATCCGAACAGCAAAGGTCTGCCTGAATTACGTCACAGCATTGCCCATTGGCTGACACAACGCTTTCATTTAAAACAAGTTAACCCAGACACTCAAGTTCTCCCCGTTTCAGGTACACGTGAAGCGATTTTTTCCTTTGTACAAGCCTTGATTCGACGTGAAGATGCGCCTTATGTAGTGATGCCCAATCCGTTTTATCAAATTTATGAAGGGGCAACTTTATTGGCAGGTGCTCAACCCTATTTCATCAATTGCACCGAAGACAATAATTACTTGGGTGATTTTGATGCTGTACCTGCAAAAGTCTGGGAAAAAACTGCTTTATTATTTGTCTGTACACCGGGAAATCCAACGGGTGCTGTCCTTTCAAAAGAACAATTTAAAAAGCTGATTGCCCTGTCAGATCAATATAATTTTGTCATTGCATCTGATGAATGTTATTCAGAATTATGGTTTGACCAAGCGCCTACAGGTTTACTGGAAGTCTGTGCCGAACTTGGACGCGATGACTACAAAAACTGCATCGTATTCCATTCTTTGTCTAAACGCTCAAACTTACCCGGCATGCGTTCAGGCTTTGTTGCGGGCGATGCCAACTTATTAAAACCTTATTTGCAATATCGTACCTATCATGGTGCGGCAATGCCTGTACAACATCAATTGGCATCTATTGCAGCTTGGGATGATGAACAGCACGTTGAAGATAATCGTCAACAATATCGCGCCAAGTTTGAATTATTCCAAACGGAACTTGGGCATTTACTGCCATTAAAAAAACCAGATGCAGGTTTTTATTACTGGCTCAAAGTCGACCATGATGAAAATTTTGCCAAAATATTGATGGAAAAAGCCCATATTAAAGTGCTGCCAGGGCGATATTTATCTCGTGAAACCGCACAAGGTAACCCGGGTGAAAACCATGTTCGCTTAGCTTTGGTTGCAGATTTGGCGCAATGTGAACAAGTAATTCAACGTCTTAAAGCGATTTTATAAGTTAATGATTTCAATTAAATTTAAGGCGATCATCTGATCGCCTTAATTATCTTACTTGCACAAGCGCAAGCCTTTATCGTAAAGCCTTTTCAATTTCCGCCTGCAAATCTTCAGGTTTTGTGGTCGGAGCAAAACGGTTCAACACCTTGCCATCTTTGCCAATTAAAAACTTGGTGAAATTCCATTTAATTCCGTTGCCCAAAATACCTTTACTGTTATTGGTCAGGTAACGGAAAATCGCATGTGCTTCAGGACCTTTCACATCAATTTTGCTAAACATTGGAAAACTGACACCATAGTTTTTTTGGCAGAAGCTCCCAATTTGCTCATTGGAGCCTGGATCTTGCCCACCAAACTGATTGCACGGAAAGCCCAAAACTTCCAGACCTTGGTCTTTATATTGTTGGTATAACTTTTCCAAACCCGCAAATTGAGGCGTAAAACCACACTTGCTGGCTGTATTTACAATCAACAAAACCTTCCCTTCATAATCGCTAAAGGCTTTATTTTGTCCATCTAACAACTCAGCTTCAAACTGATAAATGTTGGTCATGGATAATTTCCCTCATCATTTTTTTCTTGTGTTTTGAGTTCTAAAGAAGCCGAATTGACACAATAGCGCAATCCTGTTGGCTGTGGACCATCATCAAAAACATGCCCTAAATGTGCGTCACAATGATGACAAACAATCTCAGTACGCTGCATGCCGTGCGAACCATCCTGATGTTCTTCAATCACCCCAGGCTGGATTGGACGATAGAAACTTGGCCAACCGCTACCGCTGTCATATTTTGTTTCAGATGAGAATAGCGCTGTACCGCAACAACGACAGGTATAAATCCCCTCTTGTTTAGTATTCCAATATCTCCCCGTAAAAGCAGGCTCCGTGCCTTTTTGACGTGTAATCCGAAATTCCTCTGGTGATAACTCTCTTTGCCATTCTCGGTCTGTTTTATTGAGTTTTCCCATCACTAACTCCTTTAAATCTTTGACATTCAGTGTCATGCTTCAGTACTTCCATTTTTACGCTAGACCTTGCAAAATATCTAGCTAAATTTCAGCATAGATTGTGATATTTCAGTAATCTATAATTTATTTATCTTCTAATCATTGGATGGAACTATGTCCGTACTAGGTAACACGACTCCGCGCGAAATAAAAAAATCATCAAAACTTGAGCATGTATGCTACGACATTCGCGGACCTGTGTTACGAGCGGCCAATGAAATGGAAGAGGCCGGTCATAAAATTATTAAACTGAATATTGGCAACCCTGCCCCATTCGGTTTTGAAGCGCCACAGGAAATTATTAATGATGTCGCATTGAATTTGCCTAATGCGATTGGTTATACCGACTCCAAAGGGATTTTCCCTGCGCGTAAAGCGATTTGTCAGTACTATCAGCAAAAAGGCATTTTCGATATGCATGTCAATGATGTGTATATAGGCAACGGCGTGTCTGAACTGATTGTTATGGCGATGCAAGGCTTGTTGGACGATGGCGATGAAATGCTGGTACCAATGCCTGACTACCCGCTTTGGACTGCGGCAGTGAATTTATCGGGCGGTACTGCTATTCACTACAAATGTGATGAAGAAAACTTTTGGTATCCAGACATTGCCGATAT
Organism: Acinetobacter towneri; assembly: GCF_017498585.1. Taxonomy (NCBI): domain Bacteria; kingdom Pseudomonadati; phylum Pseudomonadota; class Gammaproteobacteria; order Moraxellales; family Moraxellaceae; genus Acinetobacter; species Acinetobacter towneri. The sequence goes on along the minus strand of NZ_CP071766.1, from coordinate 1,590,217 downwards.
GGAAAGCAAAATCACGCCAAATACGCGCGGTATTGTCATTATTAACCCGAATAACCCAACGGGTGCGGTTTATCCACGTCATGTGTTGGAACAAATTGTAGCATTGGCAAAAAAATATGACTTAATTTTATTTGCCGATGAGATTTACGACAAAATTATTTATGACGGCATTGAGCATGTTGCGGTTGCAGCTTTAGCGGGTGATCAACTCTGTATCTCATTTAATGGCTTGTCTAAATCGTATCGCATTGCGGGCTTCCGTTCAGGCTGGATGGCGATTACAGGCGATAAATCACGCGCTGCAGACTACATTGAAGGTTTAGACATGTTGGCGTCTATGCGCTTGTGTGCCAACCATCAGGCGCAGTACGCGATTCAAACAGCATTGGGTGGTTATCAGTCTATCAATGACTTGATTCGTCCGGGTGGTCGTTTATACGAACAACGTAACATTGCATGGGAAATGCTGAACGACATTCCTGGCGTGTCTTGTGTCAAACCTGAGGGTGCAATGTATTGCTTCCCGAAACTTGATCCAAACGTCTATCCAATTGAAGATGACGAAAAGTTAATGCTCGATTTACTCAAAGCAGAAAAAGTTTTGTTGGTTCAAGGTACAGGTTTTAACTGGCCAACGCCTGATCATTTCCGTGTGGTGTTCTTGCCAGCAGAAAATGAATTACGTGAAGCAATGACACGTTTAGGTCGTTTCTTGGCAAAAATCCGCTAAGACTTCACCGAATCTCTGTTGTAAAATGCCGTGTTAAACACGGCATTTTTTATGGATTTGATTTTTATTTCTATTTTATCTTTACATCTCTTGTTCATCATCAAGTGGTCACATAGCAAAGCGATACTCAGACACTTGGGGATACACTTTTACACGCCCGCAAAAGCATGCTGTAATAGCCACAAGCGATTAAGTTTCAGGAACTGAGCATGCACTACCAAGTTCATCTTATTGATGCGCAGAAACCATCACAAAACTATATTTGGTTGCTTGAACATTGTGCCAGCAAACAAGTGGTGGTGGTTGACCCAACTGATGCCAAACCTGTTGAAGGTTTTTGCCAAAATCATGGTTTAGAGATCGCGCAAATTTGGTTGACGCATTGGCATCAAGACCATATTGGCGGTGTGCCTGAACTCATTGCAGAACGTAATTTACCTGTTTATGGGCCACGTGAAGAATTGAGCAAAATTCCGTTTATCACGCATCCTTTACAAAACCAAGACCATATCAATTTTCATGATTTACAGGTCGATGTTATTGCCGTTCCGGGACATACCTTGGGGCATATTGTGTATTTTATAGAGGCGTTGGATGTATTGTTCTGTGGCGACACTTTATTTGCGATGGGCTGTGGGCGTGTTTTTGAAGGTACATATTTGCAAATGTATCAATCTTTAAACCGCTTGGCAGCGCTGCCTCCGCGTACCCGAGTATATTGCACCCATGAATATACATTGGCGAATGCACAATTTGCACTGCATGTAGAACCCGACAATGTTGCCATTCAAGAGCGTTATCAACAAATTGAAAGTTTACGCATGCTTAATCAACCCACTTTGCCAAGCAGCATCGAACTAGAACTGGAAACCAATCCATTTTTAAGAGCCGAAAGTGTCGAAGAATTTCAGAAATTACGTGAACTCAAAGACAACTTTTAAATTGATGCTTTGATCATAAAGCATCTGATATTTCTCTCGGATTATAAAATCTGATTACTGGCAGCAAACTCATCTAATTGAGTTTGCGTCACCACACGCACAGCATTCATTTCATCGACCCGCACCAAAAGTAAATTGGACAATGCAGGCTGATAACGGCGTGCGCTGCCAAAAGGCGTATAAGCCACTTTGGATTGCGAGGAAAACAGTAACCAATCTTCATGCCCAAGCATCACAGCAAAAGGCTCTAGCCCTTGATTTTGCATCTGCTTCACTATGTACTCAGCCTGCTGTTGGATTGTTTGTGCAGTCATGTTTATTTTCCAAATCTTCAAACTCAACCATAGTATAAGCTAATGTCCATTTGGTGCCGACATGCTCCACACTGATATGCATTGCGCTAAATTAAAGCTTTGCATGAAAACAATGGAAAATCTTCATGTGTTCATGCTGAAAATAAATACAGTCTAAAACCAAAAATCATTAACAAATTATTTCCAAGTCATCTTTTGGCAATATATCTAAGACCTTAAAATTAATTACGCCACCTCAGTTAAAATAATAAATATCAATAATTTACAAATAAATAATTCTTTTAAAATATTCTAATTGCTTAAAAGGACTTTAGATTTCTAAAAATCAGTGAAAAAAATGTCAAAGAAATACATTTCTGCCCTTTAAAAATTCAAGAAATATCCCTATTAATAATTAAATAAATGGATAGGAGTTCTCTCGTGAAAAAAGTTGTTAAAGCAAAAAATTTAATTGCGTTTCGTATTTGGTTAGAAAAATTAGGTTATTCAGTCAAAAATTTGGCGGATGGTCACGGTTTCACATTTAGCTTTCAAAAAGAATATGGTTTGGTCACTTGCGAGCTTTCTGGTAATGCTTTAGCAATGAAATTAGGCGAGGAATTTGAAGACCATTTAAAAGCATAAGTACTTATACAATATAGATAAGTATGCGATAACGGTTGAACTTGATAGGATGCAAAAATAAAAATTCAAATCGTATTTCATCAACACTTAAAGATGATCTTGCCCATAACCTGTTTATGGGCTTTTTTTTATACTGAACTTTAAATCTTAAAATACATCTAAGCCTTGTCAAAGAGATGCAATGATTTAAAGCTAAAATAACAGGCAATAAAAAAGCAAGGTCATTGCCTTGCTCTTTAATGTATGGTGGGGACGGAGAGACTCGAACTCTCACACCTCGCGGCGCTGGAACCTAAATCCAGTGCGTCTACCAATTTCGCCACGTCCCCAACATCGGGTACCAACTGAGTTGTTGGATTTTAATTTGGCAGAGGATCAAGGATTCGAACCTTGACGAACGGTTTTGGAGACCGTCATGCTACCATTACACCAATCCTCTGTAACTTAAAATCAAGCTGACTTGATATTTAAGTGGTGGGGACGGAGAGACTCGAACTCTCACACCTCGCGGCGCTGGAACCTAAATCCAGTGCGTCTACCAATTTCGCCACGTCCCCGATGGCTGTGTATATTATAGAGATCACTTCCTGATGACAAGCCTTTTTTATAAAAAAGCACAATGACTGTTTAAATAAAAAACAAAAAACTATTTTTTGATTTTTTCTTAAGCATATTCAGCCACTAAGCCATAATTTCAACTCTGCAATACTCGTTGCACGCTGCGAATAAGACTTTGCCAACATGTGATTCAGCAGTGGTAAAAATGCTTGTAGATGTATGGGAAGTTGAATATGCAATCTTTGACAGTGCAAATATGCCCAATCGTGGTAACTCTTTGCCTGTAAGCGTTGTTGCGTTAACCACTCATAAAAAATAATGCCTAACGCATAAATATCACTTTGTGCAGTTTTAGGCTGTCCGTGAAATAATTCTGGCGCCATATAACGTGGTGTGGCGGTCATCCCCTGACATTGAATATCTGCAACTTGCTGTGCTTGCTCAAAATCTAACAGTTTGATTTGCCCATCTAACTGCACAATATGTTCAGCTTTTAAGTCGGCATGAATCCAACCCAATTGATGCAATGCATCCACTGCTTCAAAGACACGCAAAAATATGTGTTTAATCGCTTCTGTATATTCAGGTAGATTACCCATCGCAAAAATAGCTTGCGCCTCAGACAGAATTAAAGCACGTGAATAGACCTGTGAATAATGCGATGAAATGTCATGTGAATTACCCTGCGGCTGAATATGAATGGGTGCAGCATCCATCAATTCACATGGCAATAAAAAAGATAAATGTGATGATTGCGCGTACTGTTTATAAAAGTTCCATTCTTGTGCAAAGCCCTGCTCTACTGTCGCATAAACTCCCTGTTGTTGGGCTTTCAGCCAATAAAACTGCCCTTGATGTTCAAAACGATAAATATGCCGACCATGTTGCAAACTTTGCGCTTTACTGCGCAACTCGAACTGCGCAGTATCTAGCTGTTGAACATCCAAATTTAAAACATTAAACAACACTTGCGCCAGTGCGCATTTCTGCTGCGACTTCGGTGGATACCTCTATTTGAGGTGCATTTAATAATTCTAAGCAATGTTGCAAAGTTTTACCGACACGTGCATGCGTTTCAATCGATGAAATTTTCGGCCAAGTCGCACGCTCGCCTTCACGCTGTAAAATTTTAAATAAATGTGGTTTCGGGTTTTGCAACATATAGCTGTAATGACGCAGGTTATAGCTTCCTACAATATTCACATCACCATAATAGCGTTGATCGACAATGCCATAGCCATGATCTAGCAAACGACGCACTGGCGGTACAGCTCCTGCGCGCTCACGTACAAAATCCATTACCCCACGACTAATGACTTTGCCCTGACGACGAATAATCCGTTCTGGCCAACTCAGCATATCTTTACGATAACGCTTAATATCATCCTGCATAAAAGGCACTACATGCGGATTGACCTGACTGGCGATGGTGTAGTTAATATTATACAAACGTGCCATTTTTTCCTGTGGGAAATCGCTACGCACACTGCCATCCACCCAACGGGTTTTACCCATATATGGAGTGTGTTCGCCATCATAACGCTTGTTGGTTAAACGTACTGGTGGAAATAAAATTGGCACAGCACACGAGGCCAACACCGCACTCCAAACCAACAAATCTGGCGCAGTGAAGCTGTTCATAATGCGTGAGTCTTGCGATGCATCATAAGGCGCAACCGCCACATTAATATGCAAACCTGATTTTTGAAAAGCTTCTTCAAACGTGGTATCGCCCAAGTTTTTGATCAGGAATTTTTTTAAATAATGCACATCGGCAATTCCACCATTGCCTTTAAGAATTTCGCGCATTTGTCTAAACTGAAATGCTTCGTGGAAAAATGACTCACCACCCAAAATATGCTGTACTTCTTCAGGTTTTGCGATGCCTAGCATTGCAGTCATTATTGCACCCGCGCTCGAACCCGACAGCACTTTAGGCATTAAATCCTGTTCAAGTAAGGCCTTACAAACACCTGTATGAAACAAACCTAGCGTTGCCCCACCAGAGAACATCAAGGCAGGTTGTCCGTATGCAGTTTGGCATTGCTGAAAAAACTCTATTTTTTCTACTTTGGTTAAAGCCTGACATTCATCTGAAGCGACAAAAGCCAAACTTTTACTGACTTCATCCACATAATCTTCAATAATTTTTTTAGTACCCACATAGGTTGCAGTAAACAACATCGGATGGGCAATATTGGCGATGTCAAAAGTTAAACCTTCACGCAAAATATAAATTAAATCGTGACTGCGTTCGGTGGTGCGATAACGGCGTAATAAATTTAAACGATGCGAGATAATTTCCGCATCAAAATATGGCGAACTGTTGTCATATTTCCATTCTTGCGCACCAGTTTCTTCATCTATACGAATGGCAATACTTTTCCATTCTTCATACGATTCGGCATTTTGAATTTGGCGCTTGAGTTTTTTTATGCGATAGGCTTGATGCGGATTAACATCTTCGGTGAAATCTTTAAATAACATAGCATTCCTCAATCCGTTGGTTTATTCGCAGCACTACGCTTGCCTATGCCTACTATACACAACAATATCTAAAAAATTGTAATACGCGTCAATGACTCGATTCACACTTTGATTGTCAAATCTAGGTCAATTGCGCTAGTCTTAAAGTGTAGCAATCTGATCTGCATTTTTTAAGCTGAATTATCATGGCAAACCTAGATTTACCCGACAACATCTTATTATCACTTTCTCATGTACTCCAACAACTACAGCAAAGTTTACCTGCTTTAAAACAAGAAACCGACTTTTCCGCCATCGCATTCAAATGGCAAGATCGACAATTGATAGCGATTCAACAACCAAGAAAAATTGATTTAGATGATTTAAAAGGCATCGAAAAGCAAAAAGAAAAAGTCATTCAAAACACCTTGCAGTTTTTAAATGGCTTACCTGCCAATGATGTGTTACTTACAGGCTCACGCGGTACGGGAAAATCATCTATTGTACGTGCCCTATTGACCGAGTATGCCAATCAAGGATTACGTTTAATTGAAATTGAACGCGATGATTTGTCTGAATTGCCAGAAATTCAAAAAATCATTCAGCATCGTCCTGAAAAATTTATTGTCTACTGTGATGATCTAGCTTTTAACGCAGAAGATGAAAATTATCGTAGTTTAAAAAGTGTTTTAGATGGTTCATTACAATCAGGTTCCAGTAATTTTATTATTTATGCAACCAGTAACAGACGTCATCTATTACCTGAATTTATGCATGAAAATACACCTGTCACTCGTGTAGATGTACCACAATATACTGAGTTGCATCCTCAAGAAGCAATTGAAGAGAAAATTTCACTGTCTGATCGCTTTGGTCTATGGCTGTCGTTTTATCCAATGGATCAAAATCTATATTTAGAAATTGTGGAGCATTATTTACACAAAGCCGAAATGCCAATGACTGCCGAAGTACGTGCAGAAGCATTAAGATGGTGTCAGGCACGTGGACAGCGTTCAGGGCGTGCTGCCTATCAATTTTCTAAACACTGGATTGGCTCGCAGCAACTTAAAGCACTTTAAATATTTTAATGGGTTGTTTGCATATAGAAGATAGTCAGCAACCCACTCTATTTAAACGCGCTAAATGACTGAGCGACTACTGACCTTGTTCTGCAGCAATCCGTGCCAATGTGTCTTTATAAAATTCTTCGCCATGCGCCTGCATTTCTGCCACAGTCGGCTCTCCTACATATACTTCTTGCGGTACTGTCGCTTCAGGTGTGATAGCCGAAGGATGAGTTGCTACAGTAGTCAAACGAGTCGGTACTTCGACCTGTTGGGCTGTCACTGAACTCGGCTGATTTTCTGTACTATTTATATTTTGCTGTATTGACTCAGCGCCCTCGCAAGCGGTCAATACCATCATCCCCATCACACAAATAATGCAAAATGTATTTTTAAATCGCATGTTTATCTCAATTAGTTTTATATTAAATATCTACCAAAAATCATAGTTTAAAGTTGAAAACACAACAATTGGACAGGATTCACAGATTTAAATACTGCTGTCAGCTACTTTATGGATTTCTATAAATTGTAGGATGAGTGCACAAAAAAAATAAAGCAGTTCTATTTGAAACCAATACGTGAAATAAAGTTTGGGATAGAATATGACTATAAAACTTCAAAAAAATTAAAAATATTTATATTGCAATTATTTAATTTTACTTAATAAGATCAACTTTAGTCCATTGTATTATTTTATGAACCCATTATTCGCTTAAGATGCAATCTCTTTAAAACAAACAACGGTTAAAAAATAATGTTTAAATTTAAAAATTTGTTAATTACAGTAAGTTTAATTACAACGCTTACAGCATGTACACAAGTGAAAACGCAAGAGTATTATGCCGAGAACTTAGATGAAGCTAAAAAAGTTTTGCAGAAGTGCGAAGAAATGGCCAATCAAGGTAAATCACTAGAAGGTAAAAAATTAGAAAACTGTACAAATGCAGGGAATGCTGTGATGCAAGGCATGATGAAAGATCTTACCAAAGGTTTAATGGACGCAGTTCGCTAAGTCTTAAGTATTCGTTTCTAATATTAATGTAAAAATTTAGCATATAAAGTCAGAGGCAGATTATTGCCTCTGATTGATTTTATGCTACGAACAACTTAACCCGCAGTTGGATTGGTAAGCTCCGTCATCGGCCAACGTGGTGTAGTCGTAACCGATAAACCATCTTGCTGCCCTGCTTTTAAACGCTGATAGCCCGCAAAAGCAATCATTGCACCATTGTCGGTGCACAATGCAGGTTCTGCATAATAAACCGTTGCACGAATTTTAGCTAAATCTGCTTCTAAACGCTCACGTAACCGAGTATTTGCACTCACCCCACCCGCGATCACCAAGCGTTTTAAACCTGTTTGTTTTAAAGCTTTTACCGATTTTTTCACCAAAGTATCAACAATCGCTTCTTGGAAACTTGCCGCAATATCGGCATCACGGTTTTCATCACCTAACTTTTTCATTTGTACTGAAACCGCAGTTTTTAAACCGCTAAATGAAAATTCTAAGCCTTGGTGCAACATTGGACGTGGAAATTCAAAAGCTTTGGCATCGCCTTGTTCAGCTAGTTTGGCGATATTTGGCCCACCCGGATACGGTAAACCCATCATTTTGGCAACTTTGTCAAAAGCCTCGCCTGCAGCATCATCAATCGACTCGCCTAACAATTCATATTGGCCAATGCCATAAGCTGCCATGAGCTGTGTATGTCCACCCGAAACCAATAAAGCGACAAACGGAAATTCTGGCGGTGTCGCAGACAATAATGGTGCAAGCATGTGCCCTTCCATGTGATGCACCCCAATTGCAGGTTTATTTAAGGCAAAAGCTAAAGTTCGTCCAAATAATGCGCCTGTCATGAGTGCGCCCATTAGCCCCGGCCCACGGGTATAAGCCACTGCATCAATTTCAGATTTTTTGACTTGGCTCTGCTCAAGCAATTGATTGATTAAAGGAATAAGTTTGCGCACATGGTCACGTGAAGCCAGTTCGGGTACCACACCACCATACTCTGCATGCAATTTAATTTGGCTATACAGTACTTGCCCGCGCAAACCTAACTCGCTGTCATACAGTGCAAGTCCTGTTTCATCACAAGATGTTTCTAAGCCTAAAACGATCATTAAATTGCCTATAACCTGTATCAATTCTATTGCGAAACCTATTATAGACTTGTGATATGAGATGTAAATGAGTAAAATACTGACCTTCACTTGTGATCGTGGGCAATTTCGCCCAGATCTTATCCATAACTTAATGAGGATTCTTCATGCCACAAGTTAAATTGAAAGAAGGCGAACCAGTAGACGTAGCTATCCGTCGTTTCAAACGTTCTTGCGAAAAAGCAGGTGTTTTAGCTGACGTACGTAAGCGTGAATTCTACGAAAAACCAACTCAAGAACGTAAGCGCAAAAAAGCTGCTGCTGTTAAACGCTACCAAAAGAAATTGGCGCGTGAATCAGTACGTACTACTCGCCTTTACTAATTAATTTGTGATTGCCTGTCTGGATTAAATGATGACGACTTTGAAAAACCAAATTACTGACGTTTTGAAAGCGACAATGCGCGCCAAAGAAATGCATAAGTTAACGGTAATTCGTAGTTTACAGGCGGCAATTAAGCAAATCGAAGTCGATGAGCGCAAAGAGCTTGACGATGCTCAGGTTCTTGCGGTCATTGAAAAGCAAATTAAACAACGTAAAGAATCGGTTAAAGCCTTTGAAGGCGCTGGCCGAGAAGATTTAGCTAGTAAGGAACAAGCCGAAATTGAGGTGTTATCTCAGTTTCTACCAGAAGCTATGACTGAGGAAGAACTTGATTCCATGATTGCGCAAACCATTGAAGCGCAACAAGCTACTAGCATGAAAGATATGGGTAAGGTGATGAACTCTCTGCGTCCGCTCATAGCCGGGCGCGCCGATCCTGCTCAAGTATCTGCCAAAATTAAAGCCAAATTAAGCTAATTAGCTCACCCCAAATTTGTGCTTCTCCGAACACTGATTTAAATGTCAGATTAAGCCCGCTTTAATCTTTCTATCTAATGCTATTAAGTAAAATGCTAAACCTAGGATGAGATAGATTATCTATTCACCCTTAGACACTTCTGCTTTAACTTTTTACTTTAAATCGCAGTTCACTTGATATTTTTTCAGTAATTGCATTTCTTTAGATGTGCTGACCTGCTGAATCACGTCCTGTTTATTAATATTCTGATAACGACGATCCAAATAGGCACGGTTTTCATCTGCTGCCTGATATAAACGATCAACATAACGACTAACAATGCCGCAAAACTGCTGCTGTTGCTGCGGATTAAAACCCTGCTGTTGTGGGTTTAAGCCTCGTAAAAACTGTCGGGTATCTTGTTTATATTGCGCATTAATTTCTTCAACAGCCAACACATACTGCTCTGCACTCGCAGCATAGACATTTTGCAAGGTCATCCCCAAAGTAAGGCATAAATAAATATATTTTTTCATTTTCAAGTCAGGGTCGTTTCAACTCAAGTTCTATTTTAGCATTGTATATTCGGTGAATAACTATTCACACGACTCAATTGCCAAAAAGTTGGGTTTGTATTGCGCAAATGCTTGCTCACATGGTTCGGGAACTTTGCCTTGAGTCACTGTCCCTAAGCGTAAGCGAATAATATCGGGTAAATCTAGCCGATAAGAATAAATCGGGCTGCCACACTCCTGACAAAATACCCGTGCTTTATTGGGACTATGAAAATATTCTTTTAGATATTTTAAGCCACGCACCACTTCAAAATGTTCGCGTGCCACTGGACTATTCCATCCCATAATACCGCCTTGCGCACGACGGCAATGCTGGCAAAAACATAATATTGTTTTTTCAATTTCGGCATGGTAACGGTAATACACCGCACCACATAAACATTGTCCCTCAATCATTCTTAAACTCCTTTTCTTTATTGTTATGCCACCGTATGTACGCCCGACTTATATTTTTAACTGTCGTTCTCTTTGCATTTCAGTCACACGGTTTTTTATATTTGCCGACATCGCCTGATTGTCTTTGGCTAAACGCTGCGCGTGCAGTAATGATTTAATTGCCTCTTCTTCCCAACCTGACCAATACTGTACTTCTGCACGATACCGTAACACATTTACCGTGCGTAATGCAGAGCTTCGGTCTATATTTGCCGCTTGCTGCATTAAATTCCATGCCGATAAATCACGTGGATTTTTTTGCAAGAAATCCTTCAAAATACTTTCTGCTTGCGTAGTTTGATTTTGACGAATCAAAACCTCGGCCCATTTATAATTCAGCGCACGATTTTCAGGCATAATTCGCGCAGGTGAACCAATTGTTTTGAGCGCTAAATCAATTTTATTTTGCCCTAAATAAATGTCAGTTTGAATAAGTGTCAATAAATTATGTAAACGATTGTGACTTTTGGCCTGATCTATACTTTGTTGCGCCAAAACAAAATCGCCTTGCTGGCTATAAAAATAAGCCAAAGCCAAATTCGCCGCAAAATGGTTACGGGTTGCAAATGCTTTAAGCTGCTGTTCTGTCGCCTGCTGCGAAACCACCAAACTATATAACTTTAAAATCTCAAAGTCTTCATCACGCAGCGAGGTTGGCACTGGTGGCAATTGATTGGCACGTAAACGCGCCTCACTCATCCGCTCTGTGGTTAAGGGATGGGTAAACCAAAAGTCAGGTAAGAAGCTCACTCGACTCGTAGTACGGTGCATCACCTCAAAAAAGTCTGCCATGCTTTGTGGGTTATAGCCTGCGCTATACATATATTGCATGCCAATACGGTCTGCTTCACGTTCCTGATTACGGCTATAAGTCAATTGCTGATCCATTAAAGCGGCTTGAGAACCCATCATCACCGCTGCGCCTGCATCACCATCGGCTTGTGAGGCAACCAATGCCCCAACCACAACCCCAGCGAGTGCCAACAAACCCTGTCCTTTAAATGCCTCTTGAGAGCGACTGTAATGACGTTGCGACACATGCGCAATTTCATGCGCCATCACGCCCGCAACTTCATCCATATTACGGGCAGAATTAATAAGACCTGTGTTTAACGCAAATAAACCACCCGGCACAGCAAAAGCATTAATTTGTGGATCATTGATAATGAGTAGCCCAATGGGTTGCCCCAATTGAGTTTGGCTGAGTAGATGCGAAAACGTATTGATTAATTGATCTTCCAGCCACGGGTTTTGCGTGACAGGCATTTTACGCTGCACTTCCCGATAGACTTTTTCACCAATACTGCGTTCTTTTTGCTGATCAATTAATCCCACACCACTGCCTATTTCAGGCACATTAAATTGTGGTGTGGTGGTTAGATTGGCACTTTGGGTTGTCGCAATACTGGCAAAACTCAAACCGCAGATCAGTAATAGATGTTTCAATGGATGATCTCAAATACATATTTTGCATAATGATTCACTATAACATTGAAAAATGAACGCATTTGCAATGATGTGTTATCAATTTTTACCAAATCATCTTTAACTTTAAGACGTATAACAAGCAGGATTAACAACATATTGCGGGCGACGTCCTTCCAGCGCATCAACTAAATTTTTATAGGCTAAGTTTGCCATTTGTCGACGAGTTGCTGCAGTTGCTGAACCAATGTGCGGCAAAGTCACGACATTATCTAACTCAAATAATGGTGATTCTTGCAGTGGTTCTTTGTCATAGACATCCAAAGCTGCGGCAAAAATTTTGCCTGCTTGTAAGGTCTGAATAAGTGCCTGCTCATCAATGACTGAACCACGCGAAATATTGACCAAAATTGCATGTGACTGCATTAAATCAAGTTCACGCTGACCAATTAAGGCTTTAGAGTCTGCATTTAAATCGACTGCCAGTACCACAAAATCAGACTGTTGCAGCAATTCATCCAGACTTAAATATTCTGCATTAAATGCCTTCGCCACTTCCATTTTTTCACGACGATTGTGGTACACCACATTCATATTAAAACCATGAAATGCACGCCGTGCGATAGCCGCACCAATATGCCCCAAACCTACAATACCAATGGTTTTACCATAAATATCCTGTCCAAACTGTGCTGCACCCACGGTACGTTTCCATTGCCCTTGTTTAGTCCACCGATCTAAATATGGCACTTGTCGTGCTGCACTCATCAATAAAGTAAAGGCTAAATCTGCTGTGGTTTCAGTCAAGACATGCGGTGTATGGCAAAGACTAATCTTTTGTTGGGTTAAATAATCTACATCATAGTTGTCGTAACCGACACTTACACTCGAAATCACTTTGAGTTTAGTCGCAGTATGTAAGTTGCTTTGATTAAGCAAGCGCCCTGCACCAATCATGCCATCCGCATCTTGCACATGCTCAAGCAACTGTTGATTCACGTCACCCAACTTCGGGCTGACCTGCACCACCTGATAATCTTGCTCTAGCTTACTTAAAATTTCTGCATCAATTTGACTAAACACTACCACTTTTTTACGCATGATTATCCCTGTTTCGTGTCTACAATTGCTTGTATATGTAGAGTTTTAAATATCTGAATTGACTTAGGCTTTAGGCTATAACGATGTGATTTGTATCGCATCCCACAGACTTTTTTTCAACAGCGGTTGATCTAACATCTCTTGCAAGCTGGCTAAATGCAAACATTGTTCAGATTTAAAATGTGGTAATTGACCTAAAATCAGCATGTTTTTATCTGTGCTCAAGACATCAACAAAACCTTGCACATAATTTTCTACCCCGATGCCGTCTTGTAATACTTCTAAAGCAAAAGGCCATTGCAATACGTGATATTCGGCCTGTAGCGCATGTTGAATATTACGCCACAATTGTTGCTGTTCCTGACTCAAGGTAGTGCTTTCTACCAAAATGACACAATGTGGCAACTGCAAAGCTTCAATACTAAATGCTTCAATTTGCAGCATGACACGCGCTTCAGGAACAACTTCTGGCGCGGCCGCTTCAACTGTCGTATGTTGCGGAGATGGTTCTTGCTTAGGCTTTTCGTGAATAATCGGCTGTTGTTGTTTTAATTGTTGAGGTACTGCAGCAGGAACAATAATTTCGCTGTGTATTTCAGGTGCAGCTTGTTCGCGCCAAACCGATGATTGTGGCAAAGTTTGAGACACAGCCATTCTGGAAACCCAAATATCGATTCCCAAACTGGCTAAAATGTCACGCTGATGCCCCATCATGTTTATCATCACCTATCTAATTTTTCGCTGCACGTATTTATCACAGAACAACATGCAAGATAGCACCTATTCTACCTAGAAAGGCTGCACAATGCTGTGCTTTCTTTCACCCAATCTGACCTATTCGTATTTTTTCAAAATCTGCTTTAAACACACCTAGTCAATCAGTGTCACACAATCATCAAACTGTTTTGTTTTTGCATTTGCTCGACAATTTCTTCGGTTTTAAAACCTAAACGCCAATAGAGCAACTCCAAAACATCCAATTCATCTTGGGTGATAATACGGTCATTCCACAAACAAATTTCAGCAATGCCTAACACCATCAGTCGATCACGCAGCAGCAAACCTGCCATATCATTTAAAATTTCTGATAAATCAATCGGTTCATCTGAAATTTCTTCATAATCAATCAATTCATCTGCAGTTAAAACACGTTCTAAAATACGTTCACGTACATCTAACTGATTAACACTATTAATTTGCTGCACATGCAATAAAGCATCGATTAAACGTACAATTTGCGGTTTAACTTCGTGTAACGCTGCAGGTGTATGTAAAGGCAGCAAGTTCAATTCAAACTTGATTCGTTCAAGCAGCAAAGCATCTAACAAACCAATTTCACCATCTTCCTGAATGATTTTTGCCAATTTGGTTAAAAACTGCCGTGCGATACTCAGCGGCATACCACCAATATTTTTACACGCTTCATGGAAAATCGAGATATGTACTCGCCCATCCAAATGTAATAAAGCATCTACAATTGCACGACTCACTTCTGCTTCAGCAGGAATAAATTCACGATATTGGCGAATCATCAAAATAGCGACAATCACCTCACGCGAACCCGTTGCCGTTTGTAAGGCACGCTGAATTAGCTCTGGACGCGGCATGTTATTGCGAATTTCAGGCTTGAGTGGCTTAATTGCATCATTAATTGCAAAGCTAATCGGCGACAAGCGCAGCAAAGGCAAAGGTTGCGGCGAGCTCCACGGCGCATAATATTCAGCATTCATTTCTTCTAACGAGCGAAATAGGCTAAACAAAGGCTGATTGCGTAAACGCTTCAAATTTTCGAGTTGTAAGTCTTGCACCAAGGTTGGATCAAGCTCAAAAATACGGGCTTCAATACTTGGATGAATATTCATCCAGCTTTGCGGACTGAGCGAGTTAGCAAAGCACATGTGGGAAATCGATTCTGAATATTCACTATGAATTTGCGATCCCGCATGATGCACATAAATTCGCAGCAAAGTTTGAATATTGGCATTATTTTGAATCAAACGTTTGGTTTTTAAATCATTTTTAAAGGTACGTCCGCTTAGACTAATATATTTAATTAAGCGGGTAATCAACACTCCTAAACTGCCAAACAACCAAATACCACCACCTACAGCCACAAAAAAAGTCGCTAACTTATGTGGCGGCGCATCACGATGTTGTCCAAAACCAAGTTTGGCGATGCTACTGCCCCACTTACTAAACGTGGTTAGACTACTGTAGAGGATTTTAAGTTTAGTATTATCAATGGTTTCACCACTTAAAATATGGTTAAACTCATGGCTGAGCAATCCATAAAGCTCTTGCTCATCCAAGTTTTGCAAAGCGCCCCAAGTCAAAATAATCACAATGTCTTTATGACTAAAGCCTGCGGTTAAGGCATTCACCCCAATTTCATCGGGCAATACATATACAGTAGGCGCTGGGATTTGAAAGGTATCGGCCAATTGTTCGGTCAGTTTAAGTGCGGTACTTTCTTCTGGGGTACTTTCGAACTGGGTTAAACGACGCGCACCCAATTGTTTTGCCAAAGAATGACCACCTGAGCGAAAAACGTAAAATTCCAAAATGACGGATACCGTCATAATCAGCACCAAGACCGTAATCCAGTATGGGCTTAGACTGTGCCAATAGATGGATTGGCTTGAATCGACATAATAGACCAACAGACCCAAAACTGTGTTTAAGATAAACAGGGTCAAAGCGACTGCAACCAAACATAAAATTGCAGACCAAATCATATTTTTGTTTTTAATCAAGTAACTACTCACAGACCTCAATGTAAACATCCTGAATTACATTGTATTTGAGCCACCATCATAAATGAAAAAAGCGGGAATTTCCCGCTTTTCTCACTGAGCTGATCAGAAAAAAATTAACTCTCTTTTACACCAGTTAAGTCTACTGACGCGGCATCAATATTGACATCAATATAACCATCTTTGCCTTTTTTAGCCAAGTCGTTACGCTTTTGCTCAAGATCATTCAGATAAGCTTCGTCAATTCCGCCAGCCACATACACACCATCAAATACTGAACAATCAAATTCAGTTAAATGCGGCACTTTATGGGTACGAACCGCTTGTTTTAAATCTTCTAAATCTTGGAAAATTAAACGGTCTGCACCAATAATTTCACGAATTTCTTCGACATTACGGTTAGACGCGATTAATTCATCTTTGGCTGGCATATCAATACCATACACGTTTGGATATTTCACCATTGGCGCTGCAGAAGCAAAGAATACTTTTTTCGCACCTGCATCACGTGCCATTTGAATAATTTCGTTACAGGTCGTACCACGGACAATCGAGTCATCCACCAACAGTACATTTTTGCCTTTAAACTCAAGCTCTACAGGGTTGAGTTTTTGGCGTACTGATTTTTTACGCAATTGCTGACCTGGCATAATAAAGGTACGTCCGATATAGCGGTTTTTCATAAAACCTTCACGGAATTTAACCCCTAAAGTATTTGCCAATTCTAAAGCTGATGTACGTGATGTATCTGGAATTGGAATAACGACATCAATATCGTGTTGCTCGCCCCACTCTTGGGTAATTTTATGCGCCAGTTTTTCACCCATTTTCAAACGCGCTTTATACACTGAAATACCATCAATGGTCGCATCTGGACGAGCAAAATATACATATTCAAAAATACATGGGCGATATTCAGGTTTAGCGGCACATTGCTGGGTAAATAATTCACCTGCGTCATTAATAAAGATCGCTTCACCCGGCGCAATATCACGTTCAACTTTAAAGCCAAGTGCAGTAATTGCCACAGATTCTGATGCAATAATATATTCCATGCCCTGTTCAGTTTCACGTGAACCGTAAATCAATGGACGGATACCATTTGGATCACGGAAGCCAACCAATCCTTGACCTGTAATCATAGCAACAACGCCATAAGCACCCTTACAACGCTCATGCACACGGCTGATCACATGAAAAATATCTTCTGAAGTTGGGTTTAATTTGCCACGTTTTTGCAATTCATGTGCAAATACGTTCAATAACACTTCTGAGTCAGAATCGGTGTTCATGTGACGTAAATCTGTTTTAAACAGATCTTCGTGAATTTCTTCGGCATTGGTCAAATTACCATTGTGTGCCAAAGTAATCCCGTACGGCGAGTTCACATAAAATGGCTGCGCTTCGGCACTGCTTGATGAACCTGCAGTTGGATAACGCACGTGCCCAATACCATAATTACCTTGCAACGCACGCATGTGACGTGTATGGAATACATCACGCACCATACCGTTATCTTTACGCAAGAACAAACGCCCATTGTGGCAAGTTACGATCCCAGCTGCATCCTGTCCACGATGTTGTAACATCGTTAATGCATCAAACAACATTTGGTTAACAGGTGATTTACCAGCTATACCAACAACTCCACACATAGCAACCTCGCAGACCAGCTAGGGATTAATAAAAAGGATTATTCGTTGAGCCATCTGCGCCAGAGCGATTTTCTTTTGCGTCAGATGCGATGTCGGAAGATGGCGCGGCATCTTTCGACTTGATGTGCTGTAAAGCCTCATTGGCAGCGTCTTTGGACAGTTCTGTTGCCCACGGTGCATACGGCAATAAAGTTTGTACAAATTTAGACTGTTTCCAATAAGGCGAGCTTTCGACCCAAGGACCAATGCCTTGAATGGTAATAAGGACAATGAGTAAGCCTTTCAAGGTACCAAATGCACCGCCTGCCAAACGATTTAATGGGCCAAGCTTCAAGCTCTTTAAAACACCATTTAGAACAGCGGTTACAATCCAGGTCAGTACCACAATTACCAAGACAATAAATGCAAAGGCTGCAATTTTTTGTACCACAGGATCGCTACTGAGTGCTGTCATCGAAGGTGCTAGGACAACTGCATATTTTGCCGCAACAATTAGGGCAAAAATCCATCCTACCAAGTTCGCAAAGGCTTTAATAAATCCTTGTCGCAAACCGTTCAACCCTCCAATAAGCAAGAGAATCAGAATAACGATATCAATGGTATTCATAAGTTATAAGGCGTTCACACAATCTTGAACCAACTCAGGACCTGCATAGATTAAACCACTATACACCTGAACCAAGCTTGCACCTGCATTTTTTTTGGCAACCGCTTGTTCGCCCGACAAAATGCCACCGACACCAATTAAAGGAATTTCACCTTTCAGTGCTGCTGAAAATGCTGCCAAACATGCAGTACTTTTTTCAAACACAGGCGCGCCCGATAAACCACCAGCTTCATCGCCATGCGGCAAGTTTTCTACGCCTTCACGCGACAAAGTGGTATTGGTCACAATCAGGCCATCAATTTTGAATTGCAATAATTGCTTGGCAATAAACTGAATATCTTCAGGGTCTAAATCTGGAGCAACTTTTAAGACCAACGGCACATAATGTTGATGTTCTTCGGCCAACTCCAACTGACGCTGTTTGAGGGTTTGCAATAATTCAGTCAGCGCATCACCACTTTGCAAACTGCGCAAATTTTTGGTATTGGGTGATGAAATATTTACAGTAATATAAGAGGCATAGTTATAGACTTTTTCTAGACAAATCAGATAATCATCTACCGCATTTTCAACAGGCGTATCGGCATTTTTACCAATATTAATCCCTAAAATACCTTTAAATTTTGCCGCTTTGACGTTTTCAATCAGCTGATCGACCCCATCATTATTAAAACCCATACGGTTAATAATGGCTTTGGCCTGTGGAATACGGAATAAACGTGGATGCGGATTGCCCGCTTGAGGACGTGGCGTAATGGTGCCAATTTCAATAAACCCAAAGCCTAAACCAGCCAAGGCATCAATATATGCACCATTTTTGTCTAGACCTGCTGCCAAACCTACTGGATTAGGGAATTCAATTCCCATACAAGTCACAGGTTTCGCTACAGTCTTTTGACGCATCAAGCCCATTTTATGGCTCGATTTCAATAGTGATAGTGTCAGCTCATGTGCACGCTCTGGTGCTAAAGAAAATAACAACGGGCGGGCTAGAGAATACAACATATCTGCAAAAGTCTACTGCTTTCTAAGTCGCCATATTATAGGCTTAGCCCAGTCAAAACGCTATGCTTGACATGGGTTTATTTTCCGAGTTTCGGACTTTATTTTTAACCTTTACTGGACTGTCGCTGTTAATTTAATCTGCCCTGCTTCAGAAATTAATTCCATTTTTTCGATACTTAAACCCATTTGCGCCAATTGGGTTAAAAAATTTGCCAACACAGCATAATTGGCATGACTCGCCACCAGTAGCATCTTGTCACCACTTTGCTGCGAAGCAACCGATAAACCCTGTTGCTGAGCCACACGCTGAATTTTATCGGCTGCACTGAGTTGTGCATCATTGGCAGGTTTCATGGTGACTGCATGACTTTGCATCACCACCACCAAATCTTTAAGGTCATTTACCCGTTTTTGCTGTTTTTCGGCTGCGGCATGCATATACCACAACGCAGAACCCACAGCAGCAACGATCACAAAGATTGTGGTAAATACCACCAAAACACGTTCACGTGTATTTAAACGATCTAGATAATCTTGTATCAGTTCAATACGTTGATCGAACCAAGTTGACATTTTTTCCATGGCTTTCATTATTGTATTTTCACCAATCCTACTGCACCTGACGCACTCGGCTGAATATTACCCAGCTCGACCTTAAAACCCTGCTGATTCAATTGCTGAGTGAGCGCTTGCAAGGTCGCTGCCGAATTAGCATTCAATTCCATGTTCAACATATTGGCATCAAAACTCACACGATTAGCCACAATTTGATTTTGCATCAACACAGGGCCAACACGACTGAGCAATTGCAGCGCTTGAGTATCTGCATTTTTACTCATGCGTACCTGACTTTCAAACTGGCTTTGAATATTTTGCTCGGTAATACGGCTGTTTGCGCCAAACCAATATTGATATTGTTCTATGGCTTGAACCGCTGTTTGATCTGCTACTTTTTTAAGCTTGCTCCAGCGCAGTGCATCATAGCTAAATTGCACAATTAAAATCCCGAGCAACACTGCTGCACAGGCTTTCCAATAACCTGAAATACCCGTATCTTGCTTGGCTTTTGGCAGCATGTTGAATGGATGCTGTTTGGCTTTCGCCAATGCAGGTACTACATAATGAAAGCTTTCTAACTGCTCTTGTGTTGCAAATGCTTCAATACTTTGTATTTGCTCTGCACTAAAGTTGGTGATTTTATAGTTTCGTTCTGCAGTTTGATAATCTAGATAAAGCGCCAGATCATCAACTGAATAACCTAAAAATTCACTTTCACGTACCAACAAGCGTCCGCAAATATTTCCAATCACCGTTTGCCCTACATCAGGTTGCGGCAAGATTAAAAAGTCAGGTAACAATGCACTGATTTTAACTGGCAACAAACTTAATACATGCAAATAGGTTTCAATACTATGCTTAGCAACTCCCAACACGGTTATTTGCTCAGGTGGCTGAAAATGATGAGCCACCTGCATCGCATCAATTGGCAATACGGTATATTCTTCTAATAAATACTTCACACCATCGGTACCCAATTGTTTATATTGGGCTTTAGGTAAAGTTTGTTGCATGATTTGCACATCACGGCTTGGGAAAAACACCACAGCATCTTTTCCTTGAAAAGCCTGCAATGCCTGAATCAAGGCATCAAGACTATCTGCCTCTGTCCAGTGTTCCCCATTTGACCATTGCCAAACCCCATTGGCTTCTGGCATCCATAAATACAGCATTATTATCGTTCTACCGTTGAATTGTATTTAACTTTATACATTTATTTTATGCGTTTGGAATAAAACTTTTGATTTGGGTTGAAAGTCCCGCAGCAATTACTGCCTGCTCATAAATACGTGCTTCTGCCAAATGATAGGGATGGAAAGATTCTGAAGTCAAAATTTCTGCCATGTGTGCCACCACATTCATGTGACACACCACCGCAATTGACTCATACGGCAATTGTGACAACCATTCCACCGCAACTTTTGCATCATCTTCAGGTTTAATGGTATTGCAGACCACCACAGGCACATCTTTAAAATATTGCTGCAAATGTGCCAAGGTTTCTTGTGCACGCAATAAAGGACTGACTACAAACACATCGGGCTGAATGATATTTTTTAAATAGTCTGCCGTTTCTTGTGCTTGTATATGACCACGCTCAGTCAAAGGACGCTGATGATCATTGCCCATAATCGCAGGAGCGGCTTCACCATGACGAACAAGAGTCAGTTGCATAGAATTTCCTTATAGGATGATACACATTAAGTTGTGTCAATTTAACTCAAATTATGCGCTCAGTATAACCTGAGAATATGACAATTCAGTTCACCAAACTGTCATATTCCATGCAAGTTTTTACCTACTGTGGCGCTGTTTTTATGGATGTAAAACTAAACTTGATGATGCGGCAAGACAAATTCCACATCACTACGATGTCCATTCTTCATTAAAGACAGCGCAATGTTCATGGGTGGCGCACCTTCAAAAATCACTTCATAAAGCGCACAAGTAATTGGCATATACACATCTAATTCATTCGAGCGCGCCCGCACTTGTACAATGGTATTAATCCCTTCGGCTGTTTGCCCCAATTCTTCTGTGGCTTGTTCCAAAGTTTTACCTTTACCCAGTGCATAACCCACTTGATAGTTACGACTCAATGGACTGCTACATGTTGCAAACAAGTCACCGACACCAGACAACCCTAAGAAGGTCAATGGATTTGCACCAAGCTTAACCGCAAAACGACTCATTTCTGCCAATGCACGGGTTAAAATCATACTCTTGGTATTTTCACCCACGTTATAAGCGGCTGCCATGCCCATCGCCACAGCATAAATATTTTTCAGCGCACCGCCTAATTCCACACCATTCACATCATCGCTGGCAAAAACACGGAATAACGCACTGTGTAAAGCTTGCTGCACCGCATAACGCACCAATTCAGAATGACTGGCAATAACCGTACCTGCAGGCTGCCCCGCCACAATTTCTTTGGCAAGGTTCGGGCCAGACAATACACCATACGGCACTTCTGGCAATTCTTCACGGATAATATCGCTCATAAAACTAAAGGTTTTGGCTTCAATACCCTTGGTTAAAGACACCACTGCTTGTGCGCTAATAAAAGGTTTAATTTGGCGCAACACATCACGGAAAGAATGACTTGGAATAGCCACTAAAATAATGTCACGGTCACGAACTGCAGTTTCCAAATCTGAAACGGCTCTTAAACCCTGCTCCAACTGAAAATCTGGCAAATAACGTCGATTAATATGCGTTTCATTAATTTCTTTGGCAGTCGCTTCATCACGAATCCAAATCATCGTGTCGCAGCCATTACGCACTGCTGTATTGGCCATTGCTGTACCAAAACTGCCACCACCTAGCACTGTAATGCGTAACGCAGTTTTTCGATCTATTGCAACAGGTTCAACCAAATCGGTAAAATTTAATTCTGACATTATTGTTATATCCTAAAAAATAAAGACTTATGCGTTCCAATAACGAACATAAGCTTGCGTATTCAACTCAGTGCGGGCAGGAATGGCTTTGGCTGCTGTTCCCACATAAATAATGCCTGAAATTAAATCATCTGCATTTAAGTTTAAAGCTTGTTTCAGCAAGTTCGACTCAACGACTGCCCCACTACGCCACATACTGGCAAAGCCCTGCGCCTGCAAAGACAGTAAAAAGTTCTGTACCGCAGCGCCTGTACTTAAAGTCTGCTCAAAACGTGGCACTTTTGAATGATCCTGAAATTGCGTTAACGCCAACACTAAAAGTGGCGCACGAAATGGATGCTGTTTCACTCGCTCCAACTGAACCGCATCGGTTTCGCCCATATCTGCCAAGGCTTGAGAAAGTAACTCACCAAATGCTGCACGTTGCTCGGCAGTAATCACCACAAAGCGCGTAGGTTTTAAACGATGATGATCTGGTGCGGTTAAAGCTGCCTGAAAAGCCATTTCTAGCTGCTCAGTATTTGGTGCAGGTTCAACTAACTGCCCCGTAGACTGACGTTGATGAATATTTTGATGAACGATTTCTACCGCTGTATCCGTCATTGACTTATATAACTATTTCAAAAAGCTCGGTTAAGATTAGCATAAACTCAAAAAATTGCGCTATTTCCGTATGCTTATTTGCAAGATTCTGATTAGGGTCTATATGTCTGCACTTTTAAGATGAACCTGCTCAGCACATCTAAACAATGATGCTTTGACGCATTCATCTATAGTTTAAGAGCATGAAAATACATTATGGATTGGGTTTGATGTGTATAAATGAATGACGAATTATCAACACAGCCTATACAGTGTCTACATCTAAAACCATCCAGATTATGTTCAACTAGATCAAATTGTTATTTTCAATCTCTACACATTTGAATTGAAATATCATCAACAAACAATACGCGCTACAGCGTTTTAGCCCCGAGGTAGATATGAAAAAAATAGTCGCCTTTTCTAGCCTTGCCGTTTTTGCACTTTTAACCGCATGTGCCACCACGCCAAATAATTCTCTTGCCATTCAAAAAGAAAACAACCTATATGAAGTCACAGGTTTAGGTAAAAGTAATATTATTGCCAAAAATAATGCAATTACAGCTGCCAATAAAACCTGTGGTACTCGTGCCGCTCCAGTCTTGGTTGATGAAAAAACATCTTATAACGGCGCACTCAAAGGTGTAGTCGATGAGCAAACGGGACAAATGATTCAGGCGGCAGCAACTGTTTTAGGTACAATTGCGGGACGTAATACTGATATTGCCCGTGATGATGATTATCAAACTGTGCTGACCTTTAGATGTCAGGCAAAGTAAATTATTACAGCACGACATAAGAAGCAAATACAAAAAAGTCGCTCCACTGAGAGCGACTTTTAAACTAAGAACAGCAGGATTTAAACTAAAAAATAGCTTAAATGAGTAATTAGCAATAACCATCTAAACGTGTTAATGGCAATTTTTGACCAATGGCTTTTTCAATTTCTGGTAAATAGAACGCATCATCTTCCGACAAGAAGCTAATACTCACACCACGTGTACCTGCACGACCTGTACGACCAATACGGTGCACATAATCATCTGACTGTTCAGGCAAAGTGAAATTCACCACATGCGAAACACCATCGACATGAATACCACGCCCTGCAACGTCTGTTGCAATCATGATGTTATGTTTGCCATTTTTAAACTGATCCAGCATTTTTAAGCGTTTGTCTTGGGCAATTTCACCTGACAACATCACCACTTTATAGCCATCACGCTTTAAATGATCATAAAGCTTACGCACCTGATCACGCCGATTGGCAAAAATCATGACTTTTTCAATCGGCTCATCACGTAAAATTTCTTCAAGCAATTTGTATTTATCGGTTTTGGCAACCATATATACCCGTTGCTCAACATCGGCATTGGTTTTCTTTTCAGGTTCAATTTCGACTGTAACAGGTTCAAATAACCACTGTTGAGCCAAGTTCAACACATCATAACTAAAAGTTGCCGAGAACATTAACGTCTGACGCTGTTCCTTACGCGGTGAATAACGCACAATACGTTTTACCGATGGAATAAAGCCCATATCCAGCAAGCGGTCTGCTTCATCAATCACTAAAAACTCAATCTGATCTAGCCAAACTTCTTTTTGTTCTACAAAATCAATCAAGCGCCCTGGTGTCGCAACAATAATATCGACAAAGTTTTTATTGAGTTGTGACTTTTGCTTATCAAAGTCTACACCACCCAACAAAGTCACCACATTTAAGTCGGTAAATTTGGTTAAGTCTTTTGCATCACTTTCGATTTGCAAAGCCAATTCACGCGTAGGCGCTAAAACCAATGCACGTGGTTCACCACGATAACGCTGCCCTTGAATTGGGTTATTCAATAAATCGTTGATCACACTAATTAAAAAGGCAGCAGTTTTTCCTGTACCTGTTTGCGCACGACCAATGGCATCATGTCCAGCCAAAGTAAATTTTAAAACCTTTTGCTGAATTGGCGTCATTTCCTTGAAACCCAAAGCATCAATAGCCTGTTTCAATTGCGGATGTAAATTTAAGGTTTCAAAACCAGATGACATAAATATGTGCTCGAACTTATACAGACAAAAAACTGACCTATTATAAACAGAAATACAAATAAAAAACGCCCCAATCAGGATTGGAGCGTTTTTTTTAGAATAATCGAGTGATTAGTCTAATGGCTGTACTTCTTCAGCTTGGAAGCCTTTTTGGCCTTTTACTACGCTGAATTCAACACGTTGGCCGTCACGAAGTGAACGGTGGCCGTCACCTTGGATCGCACGGAAGTGAACGAATACATCGTCGCCGCCATTGCGTTGGATAAAGCCAAAGCCTTTAGTGTCGTTGAACCATTTAACTACGCCTTGTTCACGAGCTGTCATAAGTTAATCCTCATTGATTAAAAAGAAGGACCACCCGGTGTTGCAAACAGCAGAGCAAACAAAGTTTAAAAATATTTTTATTTCTAAGCTTGTAATCATTCTGTATAACTATTAACAAAATCCCGGTTACATCCATTTGTAATAGGGCGACAAACAACGATTGTCTATCTAAAATCCTAAATACGCATCGAGCTTAACACGGCTTTATGACAATTAATAGATTTTTTTTGATTTATCTTGTTCAGTTTGAAACGAGTTGAACAAATAGAAAATTTTTATTTCTGTTAAGTGACTTAGCACAATTTTGATCTATAAATTTTATTGCAAATATCTCGCAAAATAAGCCAATTCTCTTGCCCTTATGCGCAGTAAGCCGCGCAATGAATAGTCTGGATGCTTCAGATGAAATTTATTTGGGATTTGTGAGCGAATTTGCTAATATGATCATTCTGTTTTTTAAGGCGAAATTTTACTTCAATGCTGTGTGACGCTGAACAACCTATCATAGTGATTGATGCCATGGGACAACCTTGTCCTATGCCTTTATTGATGCTGAAACGTGCCCTTAAACATTCAGATTCTGCACGGTTTTTATTGAAGTCATCTGATCCGCACAGCCAGCAAGATGTGGCGCGTTATTGTCAGTTACATCAATACAGCTGTGAAGCAAGCCAGATTTCGGCAACAGAGTTTCATTATGTGATTGATGTTGCCAAGCCAAAATCATCGCAATAAGTGCATCTATTTGATTGTTCATTTGTTTTAATGACTTAATATTCGCCGCTTATTGCTATAAAGATTTACATATCTACACCAATTTTACTTATTTAAGTAGAATATTGGCATTAAGATAAAGACATCGGTTATTTTACCTACCCAATCCTATAAGGAGATCTCATGAGTGACAGCAGCAATCAGTTGATGCCCCTGTCATTATCTGCACCAGGGGTAAACCTCGGGGCTTATATTAGTACTGTTAACCAAATTCCTATTTTAACGGCTGAACAAGAAAAAGAGTTAGCCGAGCGTTATTATTACGATCAAGATTTAGACGCGGCCAAAATGTTGGTCATGTCGCATTTACGTTTTGTGGTGCATATTGCACGAAGTTATGCGGGCTATGGTTTACCGCAGGGCGATTTAATTCAGGAAGGCAACTTGGGCTTAATGAAAGCCGTGAAACGCTTTGACCCGAATATGGGCGTGCGTTTGGTGTCATTTGCCGTGCATTGGATTAAAGCTGAAATTCACGAATATGTTATTCGTAACTGGCGTATTGTTAAAATTGCCACCACCAAAGCACAGCGTAAATTGTTCTTTAATTTGCGTAGCCTCAAAAAATCTAGCAAGAAACTGACGCTTGAAGAAGCACAATCTATTGCCAATGACTTAAATGTGACTGCAGAACAAGTCTTGGAAATGGAAGGTCGTTTAACGGCTTATGACGCAGCTTTTGAAGCACAAGGCGATGATGACGATGAAGGTTCAACTTATGTTGCACCTGCATTGTATTTGGAAGATAACCGTTACGACCCTGCACGTTTAGTCGAAAACGAAGACTACGAAGAACAAAGCACTTCTGCCCTACATGAAGCTATGGAGCAGTTGGATGATCGTTCACGTAATATTTTGCAGCGTCGCTGGTTAGATGATGATAAATCGACCCTGCATGAATTGGCAGCAGAATATAATGTTTCGGCAGAACGTATTCGTCAGCTCGAAAAAAATGCCATGGAAAAAATTAAAGTGGCGATGTCATCAAACTAAACTGACATTCTCCAAATTGATGCAGACACATCGAAAAATAAAATTGGGCAAACTGCCCTTTTTTATTGTCTTTAATTGGTACAGCTACATACAGGCAGGCAAATCTCAGATTTTCCCGCCCCTAAAAATGTGCTAAGGTTAAGCGCAAAATTAAATAGGTCAATTTGCGTATGTGGATTGCAATTTCTGCCCTGAATTTAGCTATAGCAGTCATGCTCGGTGCATTTGGTGCACATGGCTTAAAGGCCCGTGCAACTGAAGCGCAATTGCTTTGGTGGCAAACTGCAACAGATTATTTTTTCTATCATGCCCTTGGACTTTTAGCATTGGGCATATTGGCCAAAGTAATTCCACAACTTCCTATTAAAGCCAGTTTTATTCTGATTCAACTGGGTATTTTATTTTTCTGCGGTTCACTGTATATCATGGCATTGGATTTAGCCCGTGGCTTGGGCATGATTACCCCAATTGGTGGAGCACTCATGATTGCAGGCTGGCTAAGCTTAGCGTGGCAAGCCATGAAATATGCCAAATAAAGCTCAATTATATTTTGTAATTTTGAAGATGGATTCTCGGTCATGCAAATTTATCTGAATGGCGAAGCACAACAGACCACTCACACGACCCTGTTACAACTGATTCAGGCATTAGATTTAGAAGGCAAACGTTTTGCTGTGGAGCAAAACGAAAAAATTATTGCCAAAAGCAAACTTGCCGAAACCCCTATTTGCGATCAAGACCGCATTGAAATTATTCATGCCGTTGGTGGCGGCTAAACTCGGAGCACCCATGCAAGATACCTTTAAAATCGGTTCACGTACCTTTAATTCACGTTTATTGGTGGGTACGGGCAAATATAAAGATTTAACCGAAACAGATTTGGCGATTCAAGCCAGTGGCGCAGAAATTGTCACGGTTGCCATTCGTCGTGTAAACATTGGGCAACATCCAGATCAGCCAAACTTACTTTCCGTGATTCCACCAGAAAAATACACCATTTTGCCAAATACAGCAGGATGTTTTGATGCCAACAGTGCCGTGCGCACCTGCATGCTGGCGCGTGAATTGCTAGATGGTCACAACCTTGTCAAACTGGAAGTTTTGGGCGATGAAAAAACCCTTTACCCAAATATCACCGAAACTTTAAAAGCTGCACGCACGCTAATTGACGATGGTTTTGAGATCATGGTCTACACTTCCGATGACCCGATTGTGGCGCAAGAATTGGAAAGTATGGGCTGCGTGGCAATTATGCCATTAGGTAGTTTAATTGGTTCAGGCTTAGGTATTCTTAACCCGCATACCATTTCGATTATTAAAGAAAATGCCAAAGTACCTGTATTGGTAGATGCAGGTGTGGGTACTGCCAGTGATGCTGCGATTGCAATGGAATTAGGTTGCGATGGTGTGCTGATGAATACTGCAATTGCAGCAGCACAAAACCCAGTGCTAATGGCATCTGCGATGCGTAAAGCAGTAGAAGCAGGACGTGAAGCTTATTTGGCAGGACGTATGCCACGTAAGCGTATGGCGAATGCCAGCTCACCTGAAACGGGTTATTTCTTTAAATAATCATTAGGGTCTTTTCCAAGTCCGACAACTCAAATAAAAAGACGTTAAGTGTTAACTCAACGTCTTTTTTATTATCTGATTCTGGCAAGTAAAAGCCGATTAAGGAATCAAGCCTTCATCACGCATAGCAATTTGTACCGACTGACGCGCAGCAACTTTATTACGGATTTCAACCACATGGCTATACGGAGTTAAATCATGCTCAATATAGTTTGACCAATTAGTGATAACAAACAAATACGCATCGGCTGGACCAAAGTTATCATCCACCAAATATTCATGGTCTGATGATGCAATCGCTTGATCAATATAAGTCAACAAACGATCAATTTCTGCATAGGCTTTTTCTTTGGCTTCTGCATCTAAAGGCGCGCCAAAAAATACTGCGTAAGCGTCATGTAATTCAGAGTTTAAATAACCCAACCATTCCAAAACTTTAGCACGACCTAAACCAGATGGCGGAATTAAATCCTGTTTAGGGTCTTGCTGCGCTAAAAATGGCAATAGCGCTACGTTTTCCGTCAAAATTAAACCTGGGTTAATTTCTAAAGCAGGTACATAACCTTTAGGGTTAATTTCATAATAATCGGCACCCTTTTCTGTTTTATGGGTTTTTAAATCTACACGCTCAATATCAAAATCGACATTCACTTCATTTAAAATAATATGTGCTGCCAAAGAGCATGCGCCAGGTGAATAATAAAGCTTCATATTTGATCCTTGTTATATAACTATCTCTGTTGTAAATCGCTTGTCACAAACTTGCAAGTGATTGAACCTATAAATTGCAAAAAAGCGAAAATGTCTTAAAAAGCCCTTACGCTTTGACTATCCTGCAAAAGACAGGCTTTTTCAAGTCTGTTTTGCCTGCTTTTTTATCTCTAGATGTTTTAACATACAGCCCTTTAAAGTTTCATGAAATTGAGATTGTGATTAGCCTGAAAAAAGAAGAATGGTTTTCCAATATCCGCACCGATGTTTTGGCAGGTTTAGTGGTAGGTTT
This sequence comes from Acinetobacter towneri, assembly GCF_017498585.1. NCBI lineage: Bacteria > Pseudomonadati > Pseudomonadota > Gammaproteobacteria > Moraxellales > Moraxellaceae > Acinetobacter > Acinetobacter towneri. The sequence continues at coordinate 1,560,268 of NZ_CP071766.1, read as the reverse complement.
GGCATTAATTCCTGAATCAATTGCCTTTTCGGCTATAGCAGGCGTCGATCCGCAAGTCGGCTTATATGCATCGTTCTGTATTGCGGTCACGATTGCTTTTTTTGGTGGCCGTACTGCCATGATTTCTGCCGCGACAGGCGCTATGGCATTACTGATGATTACCCTCGTCAAAGAACATGGTTTGCAATATTTATTGGCTGCAACAGTACTCACAGGGCTGATTCAGGTTGTGGCAGGTTATTTTAAAGTTGCCAAACTGATGCGTTTTGTTTCGCAATCGGTGGTTTATGGCTTTGTAAATGCTTTGGCGATTTTAATTTTTGTGGCGCAACTGCCTGAATTATCGAAAATGGATGGCTTAGGCTATTTATTTGTAGGATTAGGTTTAGCGGTAGTCTATCTGTTTCCATACATTCCTAAAATTGGTAAAAGCATTCCCTCGCCTTTGGTCTGCATTATTGTGCTGAGTGTGGTTGCTTTATTACTTGGTGCAGATATGCGTACCGTAAGCGATTTGGGACAATTTCCCGACACGCTGCCTATTTTTCTAGTGCCTGACATTCCACTGAATTTTGAAACTTTATTTATTATTTTTCCTTATGCCATGACCTTAGCCACAGTCGGTTTACTCGAAACCATGATGACCACTACGATTGTCAATGAAGCCACAGGCACAGAAGCAGATCGGCATCAGGAATGTCGTGGTCAGGGTTATGCCAATATTGTTAGTGGCTTTATGGGCGGTATGGCAGGCTGTGCCATGATTGGGCAATCTATTATCAACGTCAGTTCTGGGGCGCGTACACGGCTATCTACACTTACAGCAGGCGTATTTTTGCTGTGCTTGGTGGTTTTTCTCAAAGATTGGTTGGCATATATTCCTATAGCAGCCTTGGTTGCGATTATGATTATGGTGTCATTCACGACTTTTAACTGGGATTCCATCCGTAATTTTAAAAAGCATCCGAAACAAAGCAATATAGTCATGTTAGCTGTGGTGATTGTGGTGTTAGCTACCCATAACCTTGCTTTGGGTGTTTTTGTTGGCGTACTGCTTTCTGCTTTATTTTTGGTGAATAAACTGGAAAGTGAAGTTAAAGTCAGCTCATTTTTATTAGGCGAACATACCCGCCAATATGTGATTTCAGGGCAAATTTTCTTTAGCAGTTCAGAAAAGTTTTATCAGTTTTTTGATTTTTCAGAAGATATTAGCAATGTCACCATCGACTTAACGCATGCACATATTTGGGATATTACCTCTGTAAATATGCTGAATAGCGTGGTGAACAAATTTAAAGCCCAACAAATTAAAGTGCATATTATTGGATTGAATGAGGCCAGTCATACCTTAATTGATCAATACAGTACCCATTCGTAATTATTGTATTAAAATACCGTTGATGATGTTAAATGCTGAATCTTAATGATTCGGCATTTTTTATGCTCAAAAGATGCAGATGTATCGCAATCTTGCACGGCGCTGCGAAAAACAGCGAAAAAATTTGACTTCAATGGCTCAGGACTTAAAATACCGCATTCGAATTTATTAGATTTGCCAAAATTATGTCGAACGATCAATTAGACCAGCACGTTGTCGAGCTGGACAACCTCAACGAGCATCGTGAAATTGTAACGTTCATGCGCCGTTCTTCACCATTGAATACGTCACAACGTAGCGCCTTGGAACAATACGGCGACTTAATTTTGGAATATCCTGTTGGCGATTTACGTCAACATTTTGAACACCCTGAACGCCCGCTTACAGTAGAAATTGGTTTTGGGATGGGGCGTTCTTTGGTACTTATGGCGCAGGCCAATCCTGAACGTAACTTTGTCGGGATTGAAGTCCATATTCCAGGGATTGCACAGTGCGTTTATGAAGCAGGTACAGCAGGTTTAAGCAACTTACGTGTCTTAGATGCCGATGCAATTCAAGTGCTACGTGAAATGCCAGACAATAGCATTGATACGGTACAGTTATATTTCCCAGACCCATGGCAGAAAAAACGTCACTTCAAACGCCGTTTTGTTGCTCATGAACGCATGGAGTTGGTAGAGCAAAAATTAGTGTTAGGCGGTACGTTCCATGCAGCAACCGACTGGGAACCATATGCAGAATGGATGCTAGATGTATTAGACAACCGTCCACGTTTAGAAAACTTGGCGGGCAAAGGCAATAGCTACCCTCGTCCTGAATGGCGTCCACAAACTAAGTTTGAACGTCGCGGAATTGAAGCAGGTCATAAGATTAATGATTTTATCTTCAAGAAAATTAACTAATTTCTGCTAGAAAAGAATGCTTCCACTGGGAAGCATTTTTTATGTGAACTCGTTTTATCTCATCAAATGGCTAAGATTGATGCCGCTTTAAAATCTGTTGACTCATCATCGCATAAACTTTGGCAAGTTCATGTTGCTGCCCTACTGCCAATAAGTCCTGATGCATTTTTAAAATATTGTGATCGCCCCGCATGGCAGGCCCTGTTTGCATTTGACGCGGATCATTTTGGGTTGCTTTATGCGCAGTTTCCAAAATAAGAGGATACAGCAAACTAAAATCTACTTGCTGAGCATCGACCACTTGCTTAGCCATGTCATAACAATAATTACTAAAATTACAGGCAAATACCGCAGCCAAATGCAAACTCAAACGCTGTGCTGAAGTATAGGCATAAACCCTTTTGCTTAGGCTATTTGCCAAAGTCATTAAAAGCTGTTGATCTTCAGCAAATGCAGCTTCTATAAATAAAGGCGTTTCTGACCAATCAATTTCACGCTCTAAACTAAAGGTTTGTAAGGGATAAAATACCCCTGAACGCGCATGATGCTGTTGCAATATATCTAGTTTAGTACTGCCAGAGGTATGCACAATCAACACATGATTTAAGTCACGATGAACTTCCTGAATCACCTGTCCAATGGCCTGATCACTCACTGCGATAATTACTAAATCCAGGTCTGAATGAAATTGTTCTACTTCTGCAATTGCTTCTGCGCCAACCTGTGCAGCCAACTGCTGTGCCTTGTCCAGACTGCGGCTATAAATTTGCACAATTTGATGCTGTGCGTTTAAAACATGAGCCAAATGATGTGCAACGCGCCCTGCACCAATCAAACTAATTCGCATAATATTTTCAGATAAAATAAGATGAAATAATCTGCACACAGCATGCCAATAAAAAAAGGACGAAGCAATTCGTCCTGATGTTTTTTGTTTGATATTGAATAGATTTAGAATTGACGCAAAGTTAAAATCTGCTCACTACGTCCAAATGGCCCTTGAGTATCATGCAAAACTGCACTCGTTAAGCCAATTCCATCTTCACCATATTGTTGTGTTACTTCCAAGCCTAGCCATTCGCCTTGCGGTAAACGGTGTAAATGCATTTGCAAATCTAAATTTGGAAAACCCCAGCCCGCATTCGGGTCTAAGCGTGGCACTACGCCATTGGCGGTATCCACCATCCCCAATAAACGCACAAAACTGGATGTGTTTTGATTTTCAACCATATCCAATTGGTTTCTTAACCAAACGATGCCCTTACCTGCACGACGATCTAAATGCGCACGGGTTTCAATGCTTTGAATATAGCCGCCCGGCCAACAACGCATGCCATCCCAATCGGGCAAATATTCAGGGTTTTCTATCGGTAAATCTTCCAATCCTGCAATTGCGCGTGTATCTGAGGTTTTCATTTTCCATGCACGCGCCACAATACAGGTTTTTCCTTCAGCACACATTTCCGCTTCAATCAGCTCAATGGTTTTACCCGGTCGAATCATACGGGTGGTGATACTAAATTCACCAAAGGCAATTAAGCCAAAAATATCTAAACCGACCCGACCAATTCGCATATCATCACGCGGCATAAATTGCTCAAGTTCTGCACACAAAATACCCGTTGCAGGTGCCATGTGTTGTTCATGCGGATTCCACGCGCCTTGTGCATGAATGTTGCAACGATAGTGCGCAGTACAGCCACCATCGGCATGTTGTTCACGTTTGAGTAAAGTGTAATATGCTGACATTTTGTCTCTTTCCCTGATCTAACTTTTCTTGTGCGGATACTTTTACTACAAAGATTACTGACTAAATAATGTTATTGATCAACTATTTCTCTGCAAAAAAACCATAATAATTCATAAGTTGACAATATGTTTTACACTGACGAAAACCCACTTGAGTAAGCAATGCTGCCTGCGCATCTGCCGTAATTAAATGAAAATCATCGGCCAGTCGTGCAAGCATTTTTTCCGCTTGAGTCGTAGTTAAACCACAATCCAAAGCCAAATTCTGCATCCAGCGCAGTTCTATATTTTCAGTCTGCTGCATCAGATCATAGCTTAATAAAATCGCTGTAGGTTTTAATGTTTGGTAAATATCTTGAAAAAATAATGTTTTTTCTGCGACTGGCACAAAATGCGCCACCAAAATCGCCAATGCCGCATCAAACTGCAAATTTTCAACCTGCGCTTGTTGGGCAAATTGGTGGGTATCTGCCTGTATAAAACGTACTCGCTCATGCCCTGCCACAGACTGAATGTTTTTTTCTGCCTGCTGTAACATGCTTAAAGATGGGTCGATGGCCGTAAATTGCCACTGTGGATGTTGCTGCAGTAAATACTGCAACTCATAGCCTGTGCCACACCCCACCACTAAAACTTGTGCTGTTTCGGGCAAATGACTACTTAAAATTGCATTGATGTGTTGATGTACCAATTCATATCCGGGAATGAGTTTCCGAATATGACTGTCATAGCCTGCAACCACAGTTGCACTGTGAAAATCTTTTGCCATATCACATGATTCTTCTTTAATTTACTGACATTAAATATCTGAGTCTTTTTCAAGATCTGCTTAAGCCACAGCCATTGCATCTACCGACAATTCCGAAACGGTTGGCTTGGCACGTTCAGGCACTAAGCCTAATTTTTGGAACAATTGTTTGTCTTTGCCTTCGCCTGCGTTTGGTGTGGTCAAAAGCTTTTCACCTGAGAATAACGAGTTCGCACCTGCCATAAATGCCAACGCCTGATCTGAATCGGATAACGATTCACGCCCTGCAGATAAACGAATATAGCTGTTTGGCATGATAATACGTGCAACTGCAATGGTACGAATCCACTCAATCACATCCAGTTTTTCTACTTCAGCCAGTGGTGTGCCTTTAATCGGTACTAACATATTGATCGGCACAGATTCAGGATGTAACGGTAAAGTCGCTAATTCATGTAATAAACCAATACGGTCTTGGGTATCTTCACCTAAACCGACAATACCGCCACTACATACTTTCATACCTGTTTGACGCACAATATCCAAAGTGTTTAAGCGATCATCAAAACAGCGGGTACTAATCACATTAGGATAATACTCACGCGATGTGTCTAGGTTATGGTTGTAATAATCTAAGCCTGCATCTTTTAAGCGTTCTGCCTGCGATTGGTTTAACATCCCTAAAGTCATGCAAGTTTCTAAGCCCAGAGCTTTGACTTCACGCACCATTTCCAGAACATAGGGCATATCGCGTTCATGCGGATTACGCCAAGCAGCGCCCATACAAAAACGTGAAGAACCTGATGCTAAAGCTTCTTTGGCTTCCTGAATGACTTTATCAACTGCAATACGTTTTTCAGCTTCAAGCTGTGAATCATAATGCGCAGATTGCGAGCAATATTTGCAGTCCTCAGGGCATTTGCCTGTTTTAATAGACAATAAGGTACTGACTTGTACGGTATTGGCAGCAAAATGTTGGCGATGCACACGCTGTGCTTCAAAGACTAAATCCAGAAAAGGTTGTTCATATAACTGCTGAATTTCTTCTCGAGTCCAATCATTGCGTACGGTCATTATTTTCATCCTTGATTATCACGCATCATGCTTAAACTTGTGCCATCTTTTATTAAGCCGAGCATGCGATATATTTTTAGTGTGATTATTCCTGTATAGAGTATCCCTTTATCTCTGCGTGAGAAATAAAGGGTGTGTGCTGACAAAATTAAAAGGTCGATCTTGCGGCAGTAAATAGCTGAAATAATGCCTTAAGCAATTTCCTTTAAATTTAATTCTTCACGCATAAATTCACGTAATTTAAATTTCTGTGCCTTGCCTGAAGCGGTCATTGGAAATTCACTAAAGAAGCGCACATAACGTGGGACTTTATTGTGTGAAATGTGTTCTGCACAGTATTGGCGAATTGCCTCTTCGGTACATTCATGGTGTTCATGCAAAATAATACAGGCACATAGTTCTTCACCATAACGATGATCTGGCACGCCAATTACTTGCACATCGCAGACCGCATCGTGAGTATATAAGAAATCTTCAATTTCTTTCGGGAACAGGTTTTCACCGCCACGAATCACCACATCTTTAATGCGACCTTTGATTTTTACAAAGCCTTCATCATCCATTTCTGCAATGTCGCCTGTGTGCATCCAACGTGCAACATCAATGACTTCTTGGGTTTTGTCATGTTCATCCCAGTAACCCAGCATGACTGAATAACCACGCACACACAATTCTCCTAACTGTCCGCGCGGCACGACTTTGCCTTCTTCATCGACAATTTTTACTTCCAGATGTGGATGTACACGCCCCACCGTACTGACACGACGCTCCACAGAATCTTCAGTCGAACTTTGTGCGCTCACAGGTGCTGTTTCGGTCATGCCATAACAAATGGTGATTTGCGCCATGTGCATACGGTCGATGACGCGTTGCATAATTTCCTGCGGACACGGACTGCCTGCCATAATGCCTGTGCGCAAGCTAGATAAATTAAATTCATCAAACTGTTCATGCTCTAAAATGGCAATAAACATGGTCGGTACGCCGTAAGCAGCTGTACATTTTTCTTGCTGAATAGCTTTTAAGGTATCGAGCGGGTTAAACACTGCCGATGGATAGACCATGGTTGAACCATGTGTGATACACGCTAAATTGCCCATCACCATACCAAAGCAGTGAAACAGCGGTACGGAAATACAAACACGGTCTTGTGGACTTAAATGAATTGCTTCTCCTACAAAGTAACCATTATTTAAAATGTTGTTGTGGGTCAGCATAGTGCCTTTCGGATTGCCCGTCGTGCCTGAGGTAAATTGAATGTTAATGGTTTCATCGAACTGCAACTCACTGGCAATGTGTTGCAGTTTTTTCAGCATGTGGGTGGTTGGAGCTGTCAATAAATCCTGAAAACGATGCATTCCTGTATGTGCTTGATCATCAATTTTAATCACATGCTTTAAATGCGGTAAACGCTTGGCGTTGAGGACTTTATTGTCTGCCTGACACAGCTCTGGGGCAATTTTCGTTAAGATGTCCTGATAGTTGGTACTTTTAAACTGCGATGCAATTACCAAACCTTTACAGGAAACTTTGTTGAGCACAAATTCCAGTTCATTGCTTTTATAGGCTGGGTTTAAATTCACCAAAATCACCCCTGCCTTAAAGGCTGCGAATTGAGTGATCGTCCATTCCACACAATTCGGAGACCAAATGGCAAGGCGGTCACCTTTTTTAAAACCGAGTTTTAACAAACTACAGGCAAAGGCATTGACCTGTTGCTGTAGTTGCTTATAGGTCAGACGCACATTTTGATGCACGCTTACCAAAGCATCCTGATCTGCATATTGCTGGCAAGCCTGATCAAACTTTTCACCAATGGTCATGCCTAACAAAGGCTGATTACTGGTGCCATAGGCATAACTTAACCGTACTTGTGTCATTGAATCGATCTCCTTGATTCTTTGTAATTCTGTTTTCCATTATGACGACGATTACTTTTTGCCTGTTTTGTGCGTTGTTTTTACTACCCTCCCTGCTGTTTTCGCACTGCATTTACACAAAAGTCGGCAATTTGTTTGACAAAGTAATCTTTATAATTTTGATCAAACATCACATTGCGAGACGGGTTTAAAGGTTCAATCACTACAAAGGTCATGGAGCCAACCACACCTAAAGCAGCAGTGTTCAAATCTTCAAAATCAAACTCACCATTGACTTTTCCTTCAGCCAAAATTTCCTTGATGCTCTGTTTGATCAGTTGTTTACTGCGAAAACGCTCATGTTCCATTTCTGGGTCTACAGGCTCGAACATTAACGAATACGCCAATTGAGGGCTGTTCATCGCACGCTTCACAAAAGTGGTGACAGATTTTTGCAATTTTTGTTTTGCACTTAAATCTGACTTCGCAATGTGGTCCAAAATTTCGACCTCACGACGAATCGCATCCGATAAAACTTCAATCAAAATCTGACTTTTATTTTCAAAGTAGCGATACACCAAACCTGTAGATACGCCTGCGCGTTCTGCAATGGCTTGGATAGACGCTTCTTTAAAGCCCCCATGAGCAATAAGTTCACGAGCAGAATCTAAAATCGCCATGCGATTTTGTTCCATACGTTCCTGCATCAATGATGATCTTTTATAACTCATATCTTATTCTCAACCAGATAAAATGAATTGTAAATCATTTTGTGAATTTTAGTTCACTTTTTTAAATTTTCGATGTATGTTAGAACCTAAGCACAACAACAATGCTTGTTTTAGGAACAACAAATATAACCACAGGATGGATGAACACATGATTTTACAAAGCTTAGACTTCGGCTTAGATGAAACCTTAATCGCCCTGCGCGATTCAATCGCTGCTTTTTGTGCAAAGGAAATTGCACCCATTGCTCAACAGGTTGATCGTGATAACGAATTCCCTGCCCAGCTTTGGAAAAAATTTGGCGATATGGGCTTACTTGGCTTAACCGTGAGTGAAGAATACGGCGGCACTAACTTAGGCTATTTAGCTCACATCATTGCCATGCAAGAAATTTCTCGTGCATCAGCATCCATTGGTTTGTCTTACGGTGCTCATTCTAACCTATGTGTGAACCAAATTAAGCGAAATGGGACAGAAGAACAGAAGCAACGCTATTTACCAAAACTGATTTCAGGCGATTACGTCGGCGCTTTGGCAATGTCTGAACCAAATGCAGGCTCAGACGTGGTTAGCATGAAACTGAAAGCTGAAGATAAAGGCGATCATTACTTGCTCAACGGCTCAAAAATGTGGATTACCAATGGCGGTGATGCCGATGTTTTGGTGGTGTATGCCAAAACTGACTTACAGGCAGGCGCCAAAGGTATGACTGCTTTCTTAATTGAAAAAACCATGTCAGGTTTTAGCCACGGCAGCCATTTAGACAAACTCGGGATGCGCGGCTCAAATACCTATCCATTGTTCTTTGACAATGTTGAAGTACCAAAAGAAAACGTCTTGGGCGGTGTGGGCAATGGTACAAAAGTACTAATGAGTGGACTGGACTATGAACGTGCAGTTTTAAGTGCAGGGCCGCTAGGCATTATGGATGCCTGCATGGATACCGTGATTCCTTATATTCATGAGCGTAAACAGTTTGGTCAGGCATTGGGTGAATTCCAGCTTATGCAAGGCAAAATTGCCGATATGTATTCGACTTGGTTGGCATGTAAAGCACTGGTCTATGCCGTTGGCGCAGAATGTGACAAAGCTGAACACAGCCGTAGTTTACGTAAAGATGCAGCCAGTGCCATTTTATACGCTGCCGAAAAAGCCACATGGATGGCAGGTGAAACCATTCAAACCTTGGGCGGTAATGGCTATATCAATGAGTTCTCTGCAGGACGTTTATGGCGTGATGCCAAACTCTATGAAATTGGTGCGGGTACTTCAGAAATTCGCCGTATGTTGATTGGCCGTGAATTGTTTAACGAAACTGCCTAAAAATAAATCACAAGAATAGACAAGGATGTTGGCATGAATCAATTACAGAGCAAAATTAATATTCGCAGCGACGAGTTTAAAAACAACCAAGCTGCGATGCAAAGCCTAGTCGATGACCTCAGAGAAAAAGTCCAAAAAATTGCTTTGGGTGGTGGCGAAACTGCACGCCAAAAACATTTAGACCGTGGCAAATTACTGCCACGTGAACGGATTGACCACCTGATCGATCCGGGTACTGCATTTATTGAAATTGGTCAGTTGGCCGCTTATCAGGTCTATCAGGATGATGTCCCTGCTGCGGGTGTAGTGGCGGGTGTCGGTCAAGTGAATGGCGTGACCTGCATGATCATTGCCAACGATGCCACAGTAAAAGGTGGAACGTACTATCCACTGACTGTGAAAAAGCATTTACGCGCACAGGAAATTGCCGAACAGAATCACCTGACTTGTATTTATTTGGTCGATTCTGGCGGTGCATATTTGCCGCTACAAGATGAAGTCTTTCCAGACCGTGATCATTTCGGACGCATTTTCTATAACCAAGCGCGTATGTCGAGCATGGGCATTGCCCAAATTGCCGTTGTGATGGGAAGTTGTACCGCAGGCGGTGCGTATGTCCCTGCCATGTCAGATGAAACCATCATTGTGCGTAATCAGGGGACAATTTTCTTGGGCGGCCCACCGCTGGTTAAAGCCGCAACAGGTGAAGTGGTTAGCAGCGAAGACTTGGGTGGTGGCGATGTACACACTCGCCTTTCAGGTGTAGCCGATCATTTGGCAGAAAATGATGAACATGCCTTGGCAATTGCCCGCAACATCGTTGCCAATTTAAATAAAAAGCCAAACCCGCAGCCTGAGCATATAGAAGCACCATTATTCGATGCCTCTGAACTGTATGGCATTGTTCCGACTGACGCGCGTAAACCGTTTGATGTACGTGAAGTGATTGCCCGTATTGTCGATGGTTCACGTTTTGATGAATTTAAAGCGCGCTTTGGCACCACATTAATTACAGGTTTTGCCAAACTATATGGTATGCCTGTCGGGATTATTGCCAACAACGGTATTTTATTTTCCGAGTCGGCACAAAAAGGCGCACACTTTATTGAACTATGCACCCAACGCAACATTCCCCTGTTATTTATTCAAAATATCACAGGCTTCATGGTTGGACGCCAATATGAAAATGAAGGCATTGCCAAAAATGGTGCCAAACTGGTGATGGCGGTTGCCACAGCCAATGTGCCTAAACTGACTTTGGTGATTGGCGGTTCTTTTGGTGCAGGTAACTACGGGATGTGTGGTCGTGCTTATTCACCACGTTTTATGTGGACATGGCCAAACTCACGTATTTCAGTGATGGGTGGCGAACAAGCATCGAGCGTATTGTCTACCTTAAAGCGTGATCAGATTGAAGCCAAAGGTGGTAGCTGGTCTGCAGAAGAAGAAGATCAGTTCAAACAGCCAATTCGTGAACAATACGAACGTCAGGGTCATCCATATTATGCGTCTGCACGCTTATGGGATGATGGTGTGATTGATCCAGCACAGTCGCGTGAAGTTTTGGCATTAAGTTTAGCCGCTGCCCTCAATGCACCCATCCAACCGACCAAATTTGGCGTGTTCCGCATGTAAGAGGTGACAAAATGGATTATCAGTTTTTACAGCTCGAACAGAACAACCAAGTGGCTACGGTTTGGATTAATCGTGCGGAATTGCATAACGCTTTCAATACAGAGGTAATTGAAGAATTACACGCCTGCTTTCAGGCACTGAATAGCCGTGATGATATTCGAGTGGTGATTTTGGCAGGACGCGGCAAAAGCTTTTCTGCAGGTGCAGATTTGAACTGGATGAAACAGGCAGGTCAAGCTTCTACAGCAGAAAATCAAGCCGATGCCCTAAAACTGGCAAAAATGCTGCAAAGTTTAGCGACGTTAAAACAACCGACTATTGCCCGTGTGCATGGTATTGCCTTTGGTGGTGGTATGGGTTTGGCAGCTGCCTGTGATATTTGCGTTGCCAGCACCGATGCCAAGTTTGCGACCTCTGAAGTACGTTTAGGTTTAGCACCATCTACCATTAGCCCTTATGTCATTCGTGCAATTGGCGCACGTCAGGCATCTCGTTACTTTTTAACCGCAGAACGTATTTCTGCAGAACAAGCACAGCAGATTGGTTTGGCACATGAAGTCACTTCAGCCGAAGACTTAGACAACAAAATTGATGAAATTGTGCAAGCCTTATTGCTTGGTGGCCCAGAAGCACAACATGCTTCTAAACAACTGATTCAGATGGTCAATCATCAAGTTTTGACCGAAGATTTACTCCAACAAACTGCACAGCATATTGCGCATGTTCGCCAAGGAACTGAGGCGAAAAATGGCTTAAATGCTTTTTTAAATAAACAAAGCCCGGCTTGGATCAAGACCACAGCAGAATAAAAGAAGGATCGCACGATGTTTGAAAAGATTTTAATTGCTAACCGTGGTGAAATTGCCTGCCGTGTAATTCGTACCGCAAAAAAACTTGGGATTGCGACTGTCGCGGTGTATTCAGATGCCGATGCGCAATCGCAACACGTTAAACTGGCAGACGAAGCCATTTATATTGGTGAATCACCTGCGGCACAAAGTTATTTGCAAGTTGAACGTATTATTCAGGCAGCCAAAAGCACAGGTGCACAAGCGATTCACCCGGGTTATGGTTTCTTATCTGAAAATGACCAATTCGCACTTGCCTGTAAAGACAACAATATTGTTTTTATTGGCCCGCCAGTTGAAGCCATTTTGGCGATGGGTCTAAAAGCAACCTCTAAAGCCTTGATGGAAAAAGCAGGTGTGCCACTAACTCCGGGCTACCACGGCAGCAATCAAGATGCGGCATTTTTAAAGCAACAAGCCGACAGCATTGGTTATCCTGTGCTCATTAAAGCCAGTGCAGGCGGTGGCGGTAAAGGCATGCGTTTAGTAGAACGCAGTGAAGACTTTCTCAGCTCACTCGCTTCATGTAAAAGTGAAGCACGTTCTAGCTTTGGTAATGAAGATGTGCTGATTGAACGCTATGTGATTCAACCACGTCATATTGAAGTACAGGTTTTTGGCGATACTCACGGCAACTACGTGCATTTGTTTGAACGTGATTGCTCGGTACAACGTCGCCACCAAAAAGTGCTTGAAGAAGCACCTGCACCAAAAATGCCAGAAGATAAACTCGAAACTATGCGCCAAGCCGCAATTGATGCCGCACGTGCTGTAAATTACGTGGGCGCAGGTACGGTAGAGTTTATTGTCGAGCAAGACGGTACTGCTTATTTCATGGAAATGAATACCCGCTTGCAGGTCGAACACCCCGTCACAGAAATGATTACAGGGCAAGACTTGGTTGAGTGGCAATTGCGAGTTGCTTTTGGTGAGCCATTGCCAAAACAGCAACATGAATTGCAAATTCATGGTCATGCCCTTGAAGCGCGTGTGTATGCCGAAGAACCAGAAAAAGGCTTTATTCCTGCCATTGGTCAAATCAGCTATCTGCATTATCCAGAGCAAAATGATGCCGTACGTGTCGATAGCGGGATTGTCGAAGGTGATGAAATCAGCACCTACTACGACCCAATGATTGCCAAACTGATTGTTTGGGGTAAAAACCGTGAAGCAGCATTAACGCAAATGCACCATGCTTTAGGTCAGTTCCACGTCGATGGTTTAGGCAACAACATTGCATTCTTGGATCGTTTGGTGCTGTGTGATTCCTTTAAACATGCCAATTTGGATACAGGGCTTATTCAACGTGAGGAAGCATTTTTACTTAACGCAAAACCTGAAGTCGCTACAGAAACTGTCGTTGCAGCTGCGTTAATTGATGTACTTTCTCGTATTCAAAACAACAAAGCGGCAAACAACGCGGTTTGGCAAAAAGACCACTTCTGGCGCTTAAATCAGCAAAGCGCCCACACAGTGCAATTACAGTGCAATGACCAAACACTCAAAATCCAGTTAAAACCATGCACTTCTGGTTTTGAGGCTCACTACAATGGGCAAACGCTGAGCGTTCAAGGCGAGCTTTTGGATGCACATCGTCTACAGGTTTGTATCAATGGTCAGCAACAAAAAATAGCATTTAACCAACATGCGCAAGGCATCACCCTGTTCCAAAACGGTCAGCGTCATGTGTTTAGCTATGTACAAGCAAACTTTAACAGCGATGATCAACAAGACAATGCCAACAATCTGACTGCACCAATGCCGGGTGTAATCACCCAAGTTTTGGTGGCAGCCAATGCCCGTGTGAAAAAAGATGATGTACTGATGACACTGGAAGCCATGAAAATTGAATATTCAATTCGTGCGCCTTTCGATGGCATTGTGGCAAGTTCGTACTTCCAAGCGGGCGATCAGGTCAAAGCAGGCGATGAACTGGTTGAATTTGAAGCCTTGACGGAGGAAGTTGCATGACTGAATTTGTCAAAATTGTAGAGGTTGGCCCACGAGATGGTCTGCAAAATGAGAAAACGCCACTCACTTTGGCAGACCGTAAAAACCTGATTTTGGATTTAATGCAAACAGGTTTAAGCAGCATTGAGGTCGGTTCTTGCGTATCGGCCAAATGGGTACCGCAAATGGCAGACAGCGATGTGCTGTTTGCCAGCCTGCCACAAAACCCAAACATTCAATTCAGTTTACTGACCCCAAACTCAAAAGGTTTTGAGTCGGCTTTGGCGGTGGGTTGCAAAGAAGTTGCCGTGTTTACCGCCGCTTCTGAAAGCTTTACCCGAAAAAATATCAACTGTTCAATTGAAGAAAGTTTGGAAAAATTTAGCGATGTCATGCGTCAAGCCAAAGCGCACAACATTCGCGTGCGTGGTTATGTATCTTGTATGGTGGACTGTCCTTATGAAGGCGCAATTGACCCGAAACAAGTCGCAAAAGTCACACAGCAATTATTGGACATGGGCTGCTATGAAGTGTCTTTGGGTGAAACCATTGGTACAGCAACCCCTGACCGTGTGCAAAAAGTCTGGGATGCATGTTTGGCAGAGGTCGATGCCAAAGTTTTAGCAGGTCATTTTCACAATACTTACGGCATGGCGATTGCCAATATTTATCAATCGCTCTTACAAGGCATTCGTGTATTTGATTCATCCATTGCTGGTTTGGGTGGCTGTCCGTATGCCAAAGGTGCATCGGGCAATGTGTCTACCGAAGACTTGTACTATTTACTGTCCAAGATGGGTTTTGAAACAGGTGTGCGGTTAGAGCCGCTGATGCAAGCCAGTCGCAACATCAGCAATATCTTACAGCGTGATAATCCATCTCACTATGCCAATGCCTACTGGCAAAAGGTTTGTGCTTAAAACCCATTTCATCCTCAATAGCATTGGAACATAAGCAATAAGGATGGCAACAACACAACATGGCAAGTGAATGCCGTGCAGAGAATAAAGAGGTGACAAATGTCCAATAAAGTATATGACAGCGCACAAGCTGCATTAAATGGCGTGGTTCAAGATGGGCATACCTTGGCGGTGGGTGGTTTTGGTTTATGCGGTATTCCTGAAGCCTTGATTGCTGCGTTAAAAGATACAGGTGTGAAACAGCTGACTTGTATTTCCAACAACGCAGGGGTCGATGGTTTTGGTTTAGGCTTATTGCTTGAAACCAAACAAATTAAAAAAATGATTTCATCTTATGTCGGCGAAAATAAAGAATTTGAACGCCAGTTTTTAAGCGGTGAACTGGAAGTTGAACTTACCCCGCAAGGCACACTGGCAGAAAAATTACGCGCAGGCGGTGCGGGTATTCCTGCATTTTTCACCCCAACAGGTGTAGGCACTGTCATTGCAGAAGGCAAAGAAGTCCGTGAATTTAACGGCAAAGATTATATTTTAGAAGAATCTTTGACTGCAGATGTCGCTTTGGTCAAAGCCTACAAAGCAGATAAAGCGGGTAATCTTATTTTCCGTAAAACAGCACAAAACTTTAATCCTGTTTGTGCTATGGCAGGCAAAATCACCATTGCCGAAGTTGAACAAATCGTTGAAATTGGCGATTTAGACCCCGACGAAATCCACTTAGCTGGTATTTATGTGAACCGCATTGTCCTCAATGCAAGCCCAGAAAAACGGATTGAACAAATGACTTTAAAGGCGGAGGCTTAAGACATGGCTTGGACGCGTAATCAAATGGCGCAGCGCGCTGCACAAGAATTAGAAGATGGTTTTTATGTCAATTTAGGCATTGGCTTACCCACACTGGTCGCCAATTATATTCCTGAACATATCAATGTCTGGTTACAGTCCGAAAATGGCTTGCTTGGCATTGGTGAGTTCCCAACTGCCGAAACTGTAGATGCCGACCTGATCAATGCAGGTAAACAAACTGTGACAGCGCGTAAAGGTGCGGCTTTTTTCTCTAGCGCAGATTCCTTTGCCATGATTCGTGGCGGGCATGTCAATATCGCTATTTTAGGGGCAATGGAAGTTTCTGAACAAGGCGATCTTGCCAACTGGATGATTCCCGGCAAGAAAGTTAAAGGTATGGGCGGTGCAATGGATTTGGTTGCAGGCGTACAAAAAGTTGTAGTGCTGATGGAACATTGTGCCAAAGATGGTACGCCTAAAATTGTATCGCAGTGCAGTTTGCCACTCACAGGTAAAGCGGTGGTGCATCGTATCATTACCGACTTAGGCGTGCTTGATATTACTCCACAAGGCGTAAAGTTGATTGAACTTGCACCCGATGTCAGTTTTGATGAAATTCAAAAAGTCACAGGTGTTGCCTTACAAAAAGTCGCAGCTTGATGAATTTATCTCAAGTTAACTCCCCCCCTCCTTTGCAAGTTTTGATGCACTGCTTTAAAACCTAATACAAGGGAGAGGGTTTGTTTTGACTTTCATACTTTCCAACTCAACTTATTCAATCTACTCAACAAATCACTAATTTATAAAACTATTCCTCAAACCAAAGAGCATCCAAAAATTACTTTCAATTTCGATATTTGCACAATACTTCGGGATTGATCCACAATAAAAAAGCCTTCACTTTGCAAAGTGAAGGCTTACAAGAAAATAGACCTATTTTAAGATTGAGGCGCCTTTTGCTCTACCACGCCAGCATCTTCCACACTACGCACCGTGCCTGTATCTACATTCAAGACTTCAAACTCAATACGGCGGTTTTTAAATTGACCTTCTGGCGTTGCATTTGCCGCAATCGGCTGCTCTGAACCAAAACCAATGGCTTGCAATTGACCCGGATTTACACCACGTGATACTAAATAATCGACCACTGCTTGCGCACGTTGTTGTGACAAAGTTTTGTTGGCATTGGCATCACCTACGGCATCGGTATGCCCTTTCACGGTTAATTGCACTTGTGGCGCGCGCTGCATCAATACCGCAGTCTGATCTAAAATAGACTTATTGGCTGCTGGAATTTCAGTCGATGCAGAATCAAAATTAATGATTTGCATATTGAGTGCCGTCGCAATATCCAAAGCTTGAATATTGTCAGGATTAATTGCAGCCAAAGCCTGCTCGGCATTGCTAATACTGCTGGTTACAGCCTGATTCACATCGGTTACTGTAGTTTCTGCAGGTTGCTGAGTCACTACAGTCATGTTTTTAGCCAATGGACGAATTTGACTGGCTAAACGCTCTGCATCGGCAGGGTTCGCGGCTTGAATAGACAGTTGATTACCCACCCAGTTTAAATTGACATTCGGTACACCTTTCAGCATTTTTAAAACGCTTGGAATCACGTCCTGATCAATAAATTCCGAATGATAGTTGGCAAAATTTTCTGCACCACAACCTGTTGGATGATTGAAAATTTGCTTCACTTCATTCTGCAGAATTTCCATATAGCTTGGATTATTCAGCAAAATTTGACAGGTCACCAAATTACCATCACTGCCTGTACTGACTTGCAACATTGCAGCCTGATTCGCTGCCACTTGGGTCTGTGTGGTTGCAGGCGCTTGGTTGCGGTCACTACATGCACGGAATAAAAATGCCAATAAACCAATTAAAATAATTAAAGCTAAAATTGGCAATAACCACGAACGGCGTTCTTCTACGGGCTCAGTCACAATGACTTCAGGTGCTTGATGTACGGTTTGGCCCGCAGCATTATTTACCCCCAAAGCAGCCAATAATGCTGTTGCCCACTGCGGTAAAGCCGCCTGAATTGAATCTAAATTGTTTTGCAGTAAATGCTGAATGGCAACTGGGTCAGATGAACCTGCCTGATTTTCCAAAAAGTTTAAACTTGGTGCAATTGAACGATTCAGGGTGTTTTCAATTTCGGTTTGCGGTGCTGTGCCGCTGACCAAATCTAAAAACTGCTGTTTTAAAGATAGATTTGAACCAAATACATCGCCCACACGTGGATTCAGTTGTCGCAGCAGATTGTCAATCAGTTCAGGTCGTGAATTTAAAATAGACAATAAAATGGGATAAAAACTATTTAATGCCTGATTTTTTTCAAGCAAATGCTGGGTTTCCCCTTCCAATACAATGGATGACACACTTTGTTTGAGCAAGTCTATAAAATCTGTTTGCATATATATGCCCTCTTTTTTGTCTTTGTTTTCAAGTTGTTTTTTAGTGTATATGCTTAAAATTTAAACAAATGTAATAAATTGTGGTGTTTTGATTTTGTTGTGAAATTTGAGTCAACGGAATGTAGGGTCTCTTCTTCGATTTTCTATTTGGGGATTGTTAAAATTCAATAAAAAAGCCAGCCGAAGCTGACTCTTATTTAAACTTGAAAATCAAATATCAATCAGAGCATATTAAGCAGTAAAGACGCGTACTGCTTTGCCTTTTACAACTTGATTAATCAAAGGCGTATTTTTGCCTTGTGACACAATCGTTTCTTTGTTCAGTGTCCATTCCACTTCTGGATCAACCAAGACCCAACCCGCTTCCTGTTCCCAACGACTTTGCATTTTTGCCACACGCGCAGGTGCAAGTGTCACTTTTTCTACCCATTCCAATGGACTGAACAGACCTTCCTGAATCAGTTGAATCCCAAATGGAATATAAGTATCAAATGCAGTAAAACCTGACAAAGTATCTGCAAATGGTGCCATTTTTGCAGAGCTATTTAACGGCTCATGATGAGTACAAATCGCATCAATCACACCATCTTTTACACCTTGACGCAGTAATGCTTTGTCTTGCTCTGAGCGCAGTGGCGGACGTACATGCGCTAACGAGTTAAAACCATCAATAATTTGATCGGTTAAATGCAGTTGATGCATCGCCACATCGCAAGTGACAGGCAAACCTTTGGCTTTAGCTTGTTGAATCAATTCAACTGATGCACCACAAGACAATAAGCCAAAATGCGCACGTACACCTGTGGCTTCAATCATCAGCAAATATTTGGCAATCGCTACGGTTTCTGCCAAAGTTGGAATCATAGGCAAGCCCTGACGCGATGCAATAAAACCTTCATGCACACAGCCATCTTTAGCAATTTGCGGTTCTTCGGCATAGAACACCACGGTCATGTCCAAACCTGCAGCATATTCCAGTGTGCGAATCACGACATCATCATCTTCAAAAGGTGCATTGGCATTGGACACTGCACTACAGCCGCCTTTTTTCAGTCCCGCCATATTGGCAGGCTGCTTGCCGTTTAAACCTTGAGTTTGTGCACCAATCACTTCTAAATAAATGCCACCATCCAACATGGCTTTTTCGACCAAACCATGAATGAGTGCACCGTTGTCTTGCACGATTGGTTTAGAATCGGGTGGCGTAAATAAGTGCAGAATTCCGTTTTCACGTGCGGCCTTGCCTTCAGATTTGAGCGTGCCATGTTGTTGCTGACCAGGTTCACGTAAACGTGCGCATAAATCGACCATAGTTGGCATGAGCCATTGACCTTGGGCATCTATGCTTTCGCTAATATCTGCACTTTCTGCAACCAACTTGCCATTTTCAAGATATACCGTTTGTACGCGGTCAATTTGCTGGATTGGGTCAAGCACACGTACATTTTCAATTTTTACAATCGCCATGACTTTTTCCTTATACCGCAATCGCGTCAATCAAACCTTGTTCTTGCAATTGACCTTGCATCGCCAAGGCCAATACCGCCATACGTACCGCAATACCGTTGGTTACTTGATTTAAAATCACCGATTGAGGCCCATCGGCAATGCTTGAATCAATTTCGACACCACGGTTCATTGGACCAGGATGCATCACAATACAGTTTGGTTTTGCAAGCGCCAAACGCTCTTTGTTTAAACCGTACATTTTGTAGAATTCGGCTTGTGAGGCAAGTGCTGGCGAATCAATACGTTCATTTTGAATACGCAGGGTGATAATCACGTCGCAATCTTTAATGCCTTCTTCCATTTTGTTAAATAAACGCACGCCTGCGCCATATTCATCAAAACCGTAGGGCAACAAGGTGTTCGGTGCAATCACGCGAATGTCTTTACAGCCCAGTGTTTGCAAGGCAGCCACATCGGAACGCGCCACGCGTGAATGTTTGATATCACCAATAATCGCAACACTTAATTCTTCATAAGGTCGTTGGGTTTCACGGCGAATGGTCAGCATATCCAACATCGCTTGCGTTGGATGTGCATGACGGCCATCACCCGCATTAATAATGGCAACCTTTGGGCAAACCGTTTTAGCAATAAAATGTGCTGCACCTGAAGATGAATGACGCACCACAAAAATGTCAGCAGCCATCGCCTCTAAGTTCCACAAAGTGTCACGCAAAGTTTCACCTTTAGAGGTACTTGAACGGGCAATATCAATATTGAGTACATTGGCAGAAAGACGCTTGGCTGCGGCTTCAAATGTGGTGCGGGTACGAGTAGAGTTTTCGAAGAACAAATTCATCACCGTGCGCCCTTCGAGCAAATTATTGGTGATCAGTTGGTTTTGTTCATTGAAAAAGGACTGTGCTGTGTCCAGAATTTGGGTGAGGGTTTCTTTGGAAAGACCTTCGATGGTTAAAAAGTGTTTTAAATGCCCATCTTTATTCAATTGAATCTGGCTCGGAGTATGCAATGCCGCCAAATGCATGAGAGATTCCTTATACGTTAAGTTAACGCATTATACAGAAATTGATTTGGCAAAGCAGTGTAACTTGGCATGATTTAGTCAAAAGAAACTTATGATTTTAAAAATTAAGTCATGCAGACTCATCTACACTTTCTTTCATGCTTAATACTCTACAAAGCGATGTGAAAGGATGGCATTTATATTTAACTGCTCTGCTAGCCAATCATCTTGATATGAGCTTGATGAACATCTGGTGGGTCAATCTTCGTCTACAACTGCCTACGCAACCTTCAGGCTATGTAGGCATAGTCTGTACAATTCACCGTTTAACGCAATGCCCCTATATAATGATGGGACACCTGCGCCCGATAAATTTCTTCAGCTGTAGGTTCAGTCAAGTCATCTATATTTTCTATATTTTCTACTGCATCTAATTGCTGCGCTTCAGTCTGTGGCGACGTTATTTCTGCATCAGCATCCATTAAGTTAGCCAATATACTGTTTAAGCGCAGCGCATAACGGCACAATTCCTCATCGTGTGTAGCGAGCGCCAATTGCAGCACAGCACGTGCATAGTCTGAATTTTCAACCAGATACATGACATCAATCACACGTCCACTGACCCGTCTTAATCGCGTATAAATTAAAGTGGCAACTGAAAAAATCTCGTTATTTGCTGTTAAAGCCTGTGCCGTGTTTAAAGTAGCCGTGGTCATTTAAATATTCCCCTTATCGCTTCATTGTTGTTTTGCAGTGTTTGATGCTCATCTGCAAAATGTTCACCATCACAACAATGTATGAGCAAAATACATACCAATCATGTGAATATTCAGGTTTTTATTTTTCCGCAATACAATCACTCAAAATTTTTTAGAGATGTCATTACATCCTCATTGCCTTTTTAGAAAAAAACAGTAAAAAATGCCCTGAAGCTCTTCAAACCTAGACCTTTAAAATTCTGCACGATTCACGCTAAATCACTAAGTTTTCTAGCACAAAATACGGTAAAATAGCCGATTGCTGAATTGCTTTTGGAAATTTTCATGAATTCGAAACCCCGTCTTTCTACATATTGGGTCACCTGTGCAGATGGACTTGAAACCTTATTGCAAGAAGAAATGCAAGGTTTAGGTATTCAAAATATCGAACGTTTACCGGGTCGTTTAATTTTCAAAGGCACACTCGAAAATGCCTATCGTGTCTGCATGTGGTCACGTTTAGCCTCACGTGTCCTTACACCAATTCACACACACGAAATTGAATTTAGTCACGACGCGCGCGATGTAGCCGAAGAGCTTTATGAAGGTGCGCTGAGCTTTGACTGGTCACTGATTTTTGCGCCACAAAGTACTTTTGCAGTGCGTTTGCATATAGAGCGTGACATTAAAGTGAACAGCCAATTTGCGACCTTGCGCGTTAAAGATGGTGTGGTCGATTCATTTATGGATGCAGTGGGCAAACGTCCAAGCATTGACATCAAACAGCCTGAAATTACCTTATACGTGTTGGCAGGTAAAAAAGAACATACATACTGCCTAGATTTATCTGGCGATTCACTGCATAAACGCGGCTATCGTCGTTTTATGACCGATGCCCCAATTAAAGAAAACCTTGCCGCAGCGATTCTGCAAAAAGGTCAATTACAACAAATTCAACCCGACATTATTTTAGACCCAATGTGTGGTTCGGGTACGTTTATTATTGAAGCATTGATGATGCTGACTGACCGTGCACCGGGTTTGGTACGTCGTTTCGGTTTTAACGGTTGGCAAGGTCACGACCATGAATTATGGATGAGCATTAAAGCAGAAGCGGCTGAACGCCATCAAACTGCATTACAACAACCATTGCCAAAATTTTATGCTTTCGATGCCGACTGGGAAGCAGTCAAAGCCACCAAGCAAAATATTATTGCAGCAGGTTTTGAAAGTCTGCTCGATCAGATTCAAATTGAAGAACGTACTTTGGCTGACTGGCCCGACTTTCAAGCCGAAGGTAAAAAGGCCTTTATTGTAACCAACCCACCTTATGGTGAGCGTTTGGGCGATAAAGCCTCGAACCGTGCCTTATATTTGGGTCTGTCTGCCCTCTTGCAAAAGCATTTCCCAAATCAAAAAGCAGCCGTCATTGCAGCCCAAGTTGAACAAGCCGATGTGTTGGCTTTCAATGACCCGCAAATTTTACGTTTGATGAACGGTAAACTGCCAATTTATGTCCGTTTTGGTACGATCAAACCTGCAACATTCGCACGCCCATTCTTAGCAGATTGGCAACCGCAACAGTTTGAACCCATTGAAGGCGCAGAAGATTTCACCAACCGTTTGCAAAAAAACATGCAAAGCCTGAAAAAATGGGCGGTGAAAGAAAATGTGCATTGTCTGCGTTTATACGATGCAGACTTACCTGACTTTAATGTCGCAGTCGATTTATACGGCGACCGTTTGCACGTGCAAGAATATGCACCGCCGAAAAAAATTAATCCTGAAAAAGCCAAAAAGCGTTTTAACCTTGCCTTACAAGCCATTCGTGCCGTGACAGGTTTAGGGCGTGATGCGGTATTTATTAAAACCCGTGCCCGTCAGGAAGGTAAAAACCAGTACACCAAACAAAGTACCGCCTCGAAGCGTTTTATTGTGCAGGAAGGTCAGGCTAAAATTTTGGTCAACCTCACCGACTACCTAGATACAGGCTTGTTCCTTGACCATCGTCAAATGCGTTTACGTATTGCCAAAGAAGCACGTGGCAAGCACTTCCTGAATTTATACAGTTATACCTCAACTGCAAGTTTACATGCCGCGCTTGGCGGTGCAGCAAGTACCACCAGCGTCGATTTATCCAATACTTATTTGAATTGGTCTAAAGAAAACTTTGTATTGAATGGTTTAACGGTAGACCATGCCGATGAACAACATCAATTCTTTGCCAGTGATTGTTTTGAATGGCTCAAAGAAGGTCATGAACAATATGATCTGATCTTTATTGACCCACCAACTTTCTCAAACTCTAAAAAGTTCTACGGAACATTTGACGTACAACGCGACCACGTTTCTTTAATTAAGCGTGCCATGAACCGCTTAACCACAGGCGGAACGCTGTACTTCTCCAACAACTACCGTGGTTTTGAAATGGATGAAGAAATTGAAGCCATGTTTGATGTGCAGGAAATTAGCCATGAAACCATTGGGCAAGATTTCAAACGCAACACCAAAATCCACCGTGCTTGGAAAATTCAGCACCCGCCTGTTTAAATAAACGATATGGCAATACAACAAAGCCTGTTCATTTGAACAGGCTTTGTTTTATCGTAGATCAGTATCTAGATTATTGACCAGTTAAAAACTTCTTTTCACCATATTGATAATGCATCGACAGTTTAAATTCATCACCATCACGTTGAATTTGCTGATTGCTTTGCATCGCACTGAGTATCTGTTCCAACTCTTGATCAGACATGCTTTTACCTGCAGCATTCATATAATTATTCATAATGGTTTTGACCACTTGCTTGTTAAAACTCACATCGGTTTGCATTTCCAATAAACTTGGGAACATTTTCGCTAAGCCTTCTACAGTGGTTTGATGCCCTGGCATCACTTTACCAACCAAATCTGCCCGAATACTGCCTGTGCCTAATTTCAACTGATTCTTCTTGGATTCGAACTGAAAGCCCTCATTAATCACAGCCAACAAGGCTTGTTGAACTTCTTTCTCAAAGTTTTCCGCTTCTAGGCATGAGTTGTTTTGTTTTTGCACAATATCAAGAAACGTCTGCATTTTACTGCGCTGCAAGTTTTTAACATCCCAATTCACTTGCAGGTCTTGCATGGCAGGCACATTATTTAAACCTAACTCGGCAATTTTAAATTTCGATTGAATATCTACCGTGCGCTCATGCAGTTGAGTATCCATACGCCAACTGAAGTCTTTCATTTTGCCTGAACCCACTGCTTTTGGGTCTTGACGCTGCATTTCTGCAATACTGAATTGGAAATAGCCCGGCTCTAAAGACTGCACATTCAAAGCCTGATTGGTTTTAAACTGCATGCCTTTTACTTGAAGATGTCCAAATTGATCCAGCACCGTCAATTGAGGCACATCAAAACTCATATTTACAATTTTCTGCTGCCCCTGACTTTGTTTCGCCTGAAACTCAATCTGCATAGGAGAAAATTTAGCTTCAAGTCCTGCTTCTTTTTTCTCTATAGCAGGTATGCTCAATTTCGTGGTCGATACACCCAACCAATTCACTTGCGTTGTCACATTTAGAGGCTGCTGAAAGAACTCGGAAAATTGTCCCTGCCCTTGTTCCAGATTCATTTTAGAATCAATTTGGTAACCTTTCCATGTCCGCTGAATTTGATCTTGTCCGTGAAACACCAGTTTTTCTTTAGCATTACATGGGTCTGCAATAATGGTCATTTTCCATTTGGCAGTACCTGTTAAAGTCCCCATGTCGTAGTCCGTATATTGGACGCTCACATTGGGTACAGGATTTAAATTTTGTTGATAATGCTCACGCAGGCTCTTATCTGCATATAAATTTCCTGCAGTGACAGCTCCTGCCAACACTGCAACCCCCATTCCACCCCATACTATTTTTGACATAGATTCTGCTCAGAATTTATCTATTCTTATTGAACAATAAATTATAATTAATCTTCTTTAAAAAAGATAATTGTTTTGCAAATAAATCACTTAAATATAATATTCATCACAAAATATTAAAAATAGCTGTCATTTTTTACCAAAAATTTTACTTATGTGACCTAAATTGTCAGTCATAAAAAACCCAGCCGAAGCTGGGTTTCTTAAAAGTTGCTTACACATAGCCAATTAGCTGAGTTTCATTTTTTCAAACAGCAAATGACCATTTTCAGCTTTAATTAAAATCGTATCACCTGCAACAAAGTCACCTGCGAGGATTTTTTGCGCCAATGTGTTTTCCACTTGTTGCTGAATTGCACGTTTCAATGGACGCGCACCGTAGACTGGGTCAAAACCTGCTTCAATCAATTGATCAAATGCAGTATCGTCTATCGACAAGCTCAAGTCGCGTTCGCTTAAACGCGCACGTAAACGATCCAATTGAATATCGGCAATGCCACGAATTTGTGCTTTTTCCAGTGAATGGAACACCACCAACTCATCAATACGGTTAATAAACTCAGGGCGGAAATGTTGTGAAACTGCGGCCATGACCACGGTACGCACTTCTTCACGTGTTGGATTGTCACCCAATTCACGTACTTCGTGTGAACCCAAGTTAGAAGTCATCACAATTACAGTGTTCTTAAAGTCCACCACGCGACCTTGCGAGTCGGTTAGGCGTCCGTCATCCAACACCTGCAACAAGATGTTAAATACGTCTGGATGGGCTTTTTCCACCTCATCAAACAGCACCACACTGTACGGTTTACGACGTACTGCTTCGGTTAATACACCACCTTCTTCATAACCGACATAGCCTGGAGGCGCACCGACCAAACGGCTGACCGAGTGTTTTTCCATAAATTCAGACATATCAATCCGAATCATGGCGTCATCGCTGTCAAACAAGAAGTTCGCTAACGCTTTGGTCAATTCTGTTTTACCTACCCCTGTTGGGCCAAGGAACAGGAACGAACCACTTGGACGGTTAGGATCAGACAAACCTGCGCGTGAACGACGTACCGCATTCGACACCGCCACCACAGCTTCATCTTGCCCCACCACACGGTTATGCAAGAAATCTTCCATGTGTAGCAATTTTTCACGTTCACCCTGCAGCATTTTCGATACAGGAATGCCCGTTGCAGCACTCACGACTTCAGCAATTTCATTGTCCGTCACTTTGTTACGCAATAATTTTGGTTCTTCTTTCTCTTCAACCAACTCATCTTGTGCCAGTTGTTTTTCCAACTCAGGAATCACACCGTATTGTAAACGTGACATTTCCGCCAAGTCATTTTCACGCTGCGCTTTTTGCAATGCCATACGTGCCTGATCAAGCTGAGTCTGAATTTGCTTAGTGCCTTCAACCAAGGTTTTTTCCGCTTTCCAAACTTCTTCCAAATCATTGTATTCATTTTGAACTTCAATAATTTGTTTTTCCAGATGTGCAACTTCAGCACGGCTGCCTGCATCTTCATCTTTCTTCACGGCTTCAAGTTGCAGTTTTAATTGAATTAAACGGCGCTCTAATTTATCTAAGGCTTCAGGCTTAGAATCTAGCTCCATTTTAATCCGTGACGCTGCCTCATCCACCAAATCAATTGCCTTGTCGGGAAGTTGACGGTCAGTGATATAACGGTGCGACATTTTAGCGGCGGCAATAATCGCCGAATCTAAAATTTTAACCCCGTGGTGCACTTCGTAGCGTTCTTTCAGACCTCGTAAAATTGCAATGGTGTCTTCTACACTTGGCTCATCGACCAATACTTTTTGGAAACGACGCTCTAAAGCCGCATCTTTTTCAATATATTGACGATACTCATCTAAAGTAGTGGCACCGACGCAGCGCAATTCGCCACGCGCCAATGCAGGTTTCAACATATTGCCTGCATCCATGGCACCATCGCCTTTACCTGCACCCACAAGTGTGTGTAATTCATCAATAAATAAGATGACTTCACCTTCTTGTTTCGCCAAGTCTTTTAAGACCGCTTTTAGGCGTTCTTCAAACTCACCGCGATATTTCGCACCTGCCAACAATGAGCCCAAATCTAAAGATAAAACACGTTTACCTTTTAAGCTTTCTGGCACTTCACCATTCACAATACGCTGCGCCAAACCTTCAACAATCGCAGTTTTACCCACACCAGGTTCACCAATGAGTACTGGGTTGTTTTTGGTACGGCGTGACAACACCTGAACGGTACGGCGAATTTCATCATCACGACCAATTACAGGGTCTAGCTTGCCCGCCAACGCACGTTCGGTTAAATCGATGGTATATTTATTGAGTGAGTCACGTTGATCTTCGTGATTATTGCTCATGACTTTTTCATCCCCTCTAATTTTGTCAATCACGCTACGCAAACTATCTGAGGTCACGCCTACACTGTTCAGTAGTGTTTTGGTCGCGCCCACTTCGGTCAAACCCAGCATCAACCAATCGGTTGACAAGAACTCATCACCTGCTTTTTGGGCAAAACTGTCAGCCAAATTCAAGGCTTTAACCGCATCTGGACTTAAGTTGATATCGCCTGTTGGATTGGCCAAAGTCGGTGCATCGGCAATCGCTTGCTGTAATTTGCTTTGCAAATCACGTAGGTTGGCGCCTGCTTGTTGTAATAAACTGACATTGGAGGCTTCTTCGAGCAAAGTCGCCAATAAGTGAATGCCTTCAATGGCAGTATGATCTTTCCCTATCGCAAGAGATTGGGCATCGGATAAAGCTTGCTGTAGTCGGTTGGTAAACTTTTCAAAACGCATTCTTGTTATTCCTCACAACAAATTGTGTACTTGATGGATATATGGGAACGCAGGCGTAAATTTCAATTAAATTTTTTATATATTTTTCAAAATCTTAATTAAAATTAACAGATAGATTTCAGTAATAATATTGGACTGATTAAAGTAAATTTCAAGTTTAGTCTGGTAATTTTTTATTTTAGTTGAGTCATTGACATACACTTGCATATCAATCAATTAAAGGCTTTTGATTGTTATTTATGCCATTTGAAATATTTAGTTACAATGATTGGCAAAATATACCAACCATTGTATGACCTATCAGTCAAAGCTTAATCTTGTTCAATAATTTCAAAATCATGGCTAATTTCGACGCCACCATCAGATAGCATTTTACTGGCAGAACAGTACTTTTCTGCTGAAAGTTCAACCGCCTTCGCAACCTGCTTTTCCTTGACAGCCTTGCCTTTGACCACAAAATGCAAATGAATTTTGGTGAACACGGCAGGGATGCTATCGGCACGTTCTGCTTTTAACTGACATTCAACATGCGTCACTTCTTGGCGTGATTTCTTTAAAATAGTCACAATATCGAATGAAGCACAACCACCAAGTCCCATTAAGATTAACTCCATAGGACGTGGACCACGGTTTTCACCGCCATATTCTGCAGATCCATCCATCACCACAGAATGACCACTTTCCGATTTGGCTTCAAAAGCAACGTTCTCTAACCACTGAACACTTGTTTGCATTGCAACTACCTAAAAAAAACTATAAATTGACACGGGTATTTGTACACTAACATAACTTGAGTTGATAAGGAATTTCATCTCTACTGTGTGACAAGTTCAGACTAGGTCTTGTGCGATCTATTATTTATCCATTTTCGGAACCGTTAGCATGACTTCAAACTTTTCACAGCTGAGCACTGATGCATTGTCCCCTGGACAACTGCCTGACTCAGTCAAAGCATTATTAAAACGTGCATACATCAACCGTTATCCAAAACGGACAACTATTGTTGATGCGGGGACTGAATCTAAATCGTTATATTTGATTTTAAAAGGTTCAGTATCAATTATTCTTCGCGAAGATGATGATCGCGAAATTGTTGTGGCATATTTGAATCCAGGCGACTTTTTTGGGGAAATGGGTCTGTTTGAATCGAATCCACAACGTACTGCAGAAGTTCGTACTCGTGATGTCTGTGAAATTGCAGAAATTACTTATGAAAACTTCCACGAACTCAGCAAACAATATCCTGACTTAAGCTATGCCGTTTTTGCACAGCTGGTACGTCGTTTAAAAAATACTACACGTAAGGTAACTGACCTTGCCTTTATAGATGTGTCTGGTCGTATTGCACGTTGCTTGATTGATCTTTCTGCGCAACCAGAAGCCATGATTTTGCCAAACGGTCGTCAAATTCGTATTACACGCCAAGAAATTGGTCGTATTGTCGGCTGTTCACGTGAAATGGTCGGGCGTGTTCTAAAAACACTTGAAGAACAAGGCATGATTGAAACTGATGGTAAAGCCATTCTGATTTTTGATGCTTCTTTGGAGCAAAATGAAGCCACTGATGGCAACTTTGATGACGAGTAAACCATCTATATGCTCATTAAAAAAGCAAATCTTCGGATTTGCTTTTTTATTACCAGCTGTTAACTTTTTACCATTTTCAATTATCAAAATACCATTATTGCTGTCACTACAATGAAGTAGCAATTTTCGCAGCCACAAGTGGCGCAAAATGGTTTCAGCTCTTGTAACATCAATATATACATATAATCTTGAGCGAGAGACAATATGCAATTTAAACCATTGGCAAAAACAGGCATTCTAGTTCCAGAAATCTGTTTAGGCACCATGACATTTGGTGAACAAAATACCCAGCAAGAAGCCTTTCAACAACTCGATTATGCGCTAGAACGAGGCTTATATTTTTGGGATACCGCAGAAATGTATCCCGTACCACCAAAAGTAGAAACTCAAGGTGCAACTGAAACCATCATTGGCAATTGGTTACAGCAACGTGGCGGACGTGACAAATTATTTTTAGCCTCTAAAATTGCAGGCCCTTCGCAAGGCGGCAGTCATATTCGAGACGGCAAAACCCGCTTTAACGCAGAGGATATTCATTCTGCACTGGATGGCAATTTAAAACGCCTGCAAACCGACTATATCGACTTATACCAACTGCACTGGCCACAACGCCCAACCAACTTTTTTGGCAAACTTGGTTATGGCAACCAAGAAGCACAAAATACGCAAGAAGTAACCGACCTTGCTGAAACCTTAACCGCGTTGCAACAAGAAATTCAAAAAGGACGGATTCGCTATATAGGTCTGTCGAATGAAACCCCTTGGGGCACCATGAAGTTTTTACACTTAGCAGAACAATTAGGATTAAGTAAATTTGTCAGCGTACAAAATCCATATAACCTGCTGAATCGTACTTATGAAATTGGCATGTCTGAAATCGCCCATTATGAAGGTGTTGGACTACTCGCCTACTCACCTTTGGCTTTTGGTTATTTAACTGGTAAATTCCGTCATGGCGCACGCCCTGCCAATGCACGTGTCACGCTATATTCACGTTTTAGCCGTTACAGTAATCCACAAAGCGAATGGGCAACCGAGCAATACGCCCAACTTGCAGAACAACACGGCTTGAGTTTGACGCAACTGGCGCTGGCATTTATCAAGCAGCAATTTTTTGTGACAAGTACCATTATTGGCGCGACGAATATGGCGCAACTCAAAGAAAATATTGATGCCTTTGACATCACCTTATCAGATGAAATTTTACAAGGCATTGAAGCCATTCATCGTCAACAACCCAATCCAGCGCCCTAATTTTATTTTAAGCACTGCTTTAAAATGAAATTAAAAATATGAACTCAGCAATAACTCATCATTTTTATGCTGTTTAAAGTCAAAAAGTCTTCATAAAAAAAGATGCGCATAAAACCATGCGCATCTTTTTTGTGTTTTATCTTAACCAGTTGAACTGGCTGAGGTCATCTTAACGACGACTTTGGTTATATAGCGCTTGTGCTGCTGGCAAGTTTTTACGCATTGCTTCAATACGCTGACTGTTCGATGGGTGAGTCGATAAGAAGGACGCACCGCCGCCACCTTCAAGCTTGTTCATTTTTTCCCAAAGGGTAATTGCAGCTTGTGGGTTATAACCTGCACGCGCCATCAGCATTAAACCACCCTGATCGGCACGACTTTCCAAATTACGTGAATATGGCAAGCCAATCCCAATTTGGGTACCCAATTGCGCTGCTGCTGCACCCAATTGACCAACGTTATTGCCTGCCGCACTTAAACCTACGTTCAAGGCAATATTGGTTAAAGCCTGTGCACCAATTTTACTTTTCGCGTGTTCTTCTAAAGCATGCACCATTTCATGCCCCATAATTGCGGCAATTTCAGCATCAGTTAAATTCAGTTTATTCACAATACCAGTGTAGAACACCACTTTACCACCAGGTGCGACAAAAGCATTGACTTGATCAGACTTAAGTACCGCCAATTGCCACTGGAAAGGCTGACCTGTTTGGTTCATTTGATTGGCATGTGGAATCAAACGCTGAAACACAGTATTGATACGTTTATACGTGGTGGAGCTTGTGTCTAACTGATTTTTATTGCGTGCGTCTTGCACCATTTCATTATAGCTTTTGGTTGCAGTTGCATTTAAGGTCGCAGTATCTGCACCCGCCATGTCTGCAACAGTCGTACACCCTGAAACTGTGATTGCGCCTGCGGCACATAAACTTAACATCAGTTTTTTGTTCATTATAATAATCTCCGCCTTGCGAGCTATCTTCATACCAATCAATTATATGAAATCAATTCAAGGCTTTAAATCTATAATCACTTCATAAACATATCATTTATGTAAACAACGCCTAAGCTGTGTACAGATTGTATGTCTGAGCGATCAATCACTACCCTAGTAAAGAAATTGATAACACAACCAAAATACTAAACAGAAAACATTTAAACCCAAGTAAATTTTAGACACTACTTCTACTTTTTCTTCCATTTCTGGATTTTTGCGTTTGTAGAGTAGGTAAGCATTTTGAATCAGAATCAGTGGCACCAAAATACAGGCAAAAATAACGCTTAAACCAATAAATGCCTGATACATAATATTCGGATCATGCTTTTGCGATAAAATCAGCATCATGGCAATGGTCGGTGCGCCGCCCATCGCAAACAATAAAGAATAAAAAATCGTACTGGTAATATTTTTATGCATCCTGCATAACCTTAATTAAATTTAATTTTCTAAAGCCATTGTAACAAGCCACCCTGCTCTGCACAGCGCCAGTCATCTGCAACTTTAGTCTTGAAAAAACAACTCACTCAGCATCATCTATAATGTTTCCAAGAATGAGTCGCTATTGAAACTTAAACAACAGCAATAAAAAGCCCCATCATTTAGACAGGGCTGAATACATCATCAGAGCTTAAATGCTATGCTAAAGCACAACGACTTAAGCATCAAATGGATGACGTAATACGATAGTTTCTGCGCGGTCTGGACCTGTAGAAATAATGTCGATTGGACATTCAATTAACTGCTCAAGACGTTTGATGTAGTTCACTGCATTTTCAGGCAATTGTTCTACACTGGTCGCACCCACAGTTGATTCAGACCAACCTGGCATTGTTTCATAAATTGGCTTTAAGTTTTCGTATGCAAGCGCATCAGAAGAACCTACACAACCTGAATCGGTATTTTCATAACCTACGCAGATTTTGATTTCTTCTAAACCGTCCAATACGTCTAACTTGGTCAAGCAGATACCAGACAGTGAGTTTACATCGACTGAACGACGTAAAATTTCGGCATCAAACCAACCACAACGACGTTGACGACCTGTAGAAGCACCGAACTCGTGACCCACAGTACCTAAGTGTTTACCAATCGCATCACCTACGTCATTTGCTGCGTCATACACCAACTCAGTTGGGAATGGGCCTGCACCTACACGTGTGGTATAAGCTTTGGTAATCCCTAAAACGTAGTCTAAATGTAATGGACCTAAGCCTGAACCAGAGCTTACACCGCCCGCAGTTGTATTCGATGAAGTCACATACGGATAAGTACCGTGGTCAACATCAAGTAATGAACCTTGCGCACCTTCAAACATAATGTTGTCACCGTTTTTACGGTAATTATGAATTTCAGTCGTTACATCAACGACTAATGGTGCAATCACTTCACGCCATTGGTCACATAGCGCTAAAACTTCATCTAACTGAACTGCTTCAACACCGTAGTATTGTGTCAATTGGAAGTTGTGATAGTCCAATAATTCAGTCAATTGAGCGCGTAGTGCTTCACCGCCACGAACCAAGTCAGCAACACGAATCGCACGACGTGCAACCTTGTCTTCATAAGCTGGGCCAATACCACGACCTGTTGTACCAATTTTGGCATTACCACGTTTTTTCTCACGTGCTTGGTCAAGTGCAATGTGGTTCGGCAAAATAAGCGGACAGTTTGGTGAAATACGTAAACGCTCTTTCACTGGCACGCCTTCTTGTTCCAAAATACCCATTTCTTTAATGAGTGCTTCAGGAGAAAGTACTACACCATTACCAATTAAGCACAGTACGTTTTCACGTAAAATACCTGATGGAATGAGGTGTAATACAGTTTTCTTACCACCAACCACGAGAGTATGGCCTGCGTTGTGTCCGCCTTGATAACGAACGACTGCCGCCGCCTGATCTGTGAGCAGGTCGACGATCTTACCTTTACCTTCGTCGCCCCATTGGGTACCAAGTACCACAACATTCTTGCCCATAATAGCCTCATTACATCATGCTGTTAAAATTGAAAACCAAGACCTGTAACATGAAACATGCCTTGGCGATTAAATTTTTTCGACTGTCCACTCACCATTTGCAAGAACCAATTGGTGCGTTGCGTATGGAACCGAGTTTAAATCATCATTACCCAACAATTGAATTACACTAAAGCCTTGCGCACGTGTGTTTTGAATAGCAGCAATTAAATCAGGTTGTGAGCCTTTAGGCGCAACAACAACAGACGATG
The DNA here is from genome assembly GCF_017498585.1 of Acinetobacter towneri. Taxonomy (NCBI): domain Bacteria; kingdom Pseudomonadati; phylum Pseudomonadota; class Gammaproteobacteria; order Moraxellales; family Moraxellaceae; genus Acinetobacter; species Acinetobacter towneri. Next base: position 1,525,991 of record NZ_CP071766.1, on the reverse strand, counting down.
ATTCAAAACGACCTGCACTTAATACAAACAAGTCACAAGAGAAACCTGTTGCAGGGCGCGCACGTCCGAAATGCTGACCAATGCCATCATAACGACCGCCTTGTGCCAATGGTGCAGCACGATTTGGCGCATACACTGCATACATTAAACCTGTGTGATAGTGATAAGAACGCAGCTCAACCACATCAATACCAATATGCAAGTTTGGCCAACGTGCCTGAATTTCAGCTTGTGTTGCTTTCACGGCTTCAAACGCTTGCTTAAATTCGGTATTTTCCAACACATCAGCACTTAAATGAGCCTGCAAAGCGGTTAAATCACTGGCATAGCGACCTAAAGCATAAAAATCTGAACCGAAATTTAAATCTTGGGTAAATTCTGCCAATTCAGGCAATGCTTTACGCTGATATAAATCTGACAATTGACGTTCAGTGGCTTTGCTTAATTCTGCTTGTTTAACCAAGCTACGGAACAAGCCGACATGACCCAAGTCTAAATGCACACCTTCTGCCAAACCTGCTTCTTTTAGCAAGCTGAGCATCAGATCAACCATTTCTACATCGGCATCAATGCTGTCTGAACCAAATAACTCTGCACCCAATTGCAATGGTGCACGTGTGGTATTAAAACCTTGTGGTTTGGTATGTAAAACCGTACCTGCATAGCAGTAACGTGCAATGCCATCTACAGGATGTACATGCGCATCAATACGTGCCACTTGTGGTGTCATATCGGCACGAACACCCAGCAAACGACCTGAAAGTTGGTCGATCACTTTAAATGTGGCAAGGTCTAAATCTTGATTCGATTCTGAAAGAGAAGATAGAGATTCAATGTATTCTATGAATGGCGTGTACACCAACTGATAACCTCGAGATGCGAGGAAATCCAGTGACTTACGACGCAAGCTTTCAATCACTTGCGCTTGTTCTGGTAATACATCAGCTACACCATCAGGTAATAACCATGTCTCTGAAATGGGCATGTTGTAAACCTAAATTCTTGTTTGCGCGGAACGAATCCGCATAAAAAAATCGGGAGCACACCCGATTTCTCCTAGTTTAGCATGATACTTTTGCTCATGCACCTGACTTTTTCTGAAATATGCGGTAAAAAATATGAATACACCACATCTTTCAAAGCCATCATTTAAAAGTCCTGATTTGATTTCACCGCCTTTGCCAATAAACTGACCAACTCAGCATTTTGCATTTCAAGCTGTGCGGTTTTTTGCACGGTTTTATCTAGCGCATCTTGCTGAACCTGCATCTTTTTAGCCAAATCTTGCATAATCTCCAACGTCTTTTTTAGATGCTCTTCTAAATGTAATACTTTTTGCTCGACTTGCTGTTGATGCTGCACGTCGCTGCTGCTGTCTGCCTGATTTTTAAATTGCAACCAAATCAGAAAAATGACAGCAAGTGCCAGCAAAAAAATAAATCCCCACAATAAAATAATCATCATGCCACTACTCTATTCAAATTTTCTATGCAAACTTTGTTATATCAATCAGTGAATTAACTGTGAATACGAATTATAAAATCTTTCATCACTATTACATGCTTTTTACACTTTGTATATGTCTTAAAAAGTAGCCGCTTACACCGCCCGTTGACTAAAAGATTCACACAAATCTAGTAAACGGTTGGCATAACCCCACTCGTTGTCATACCACGCAAAAACTTTGGCTTGATGACCCACGACCATGGTTTGACTTAAATCGACAATTAAAGAATAAGGTGAATGGTTAAAGTCGCTCGATACCAAAGGCTCATCGGTCACTTGCATAATTTCGGCATAATCATGCGCTGCCGAAGCACACAACACCTGATTCAATTTGTGCACCGTAATTGGTGACTGAGAAATAAAAGTTAAATCAATAGCTGCAACATTAATGGTCGGTACACGAATCGAGTAACCATCAATCCGATCTGCCATTTTTGGCATGACTTGTTTTAATGCACCCAAGGCAGATGAAGTTGTAGGAATAATATTTTGCCCTGATGCACGCGCACGACGTAAATCACGGTGTGCTTGATCCAATACAGTTTGATCGGCTGTGACTGCATGAATTTCAGTCATTAATGCGGTATCAATTCCGAAAGCATCATCAATGATTTTAACTAATGGTACTAAAGCCTGCGTGGTACAAGATACGCTGGAAATAATTTGGTCGGTACTTTTGACTTCATGATGATTCACACCATAAACAATCGCAGCATCTACAGTATCGAATGGTGCAGCACCAATAATTACACGTTTGGCGCCCGCAGTAATATGCTGCGTTGCCGCCTCGCGGGAACGGAACAACCCTGTACATTCCAATACCACATCAACATTTAAGGCTTGCCACGGTAATTGCGCAGGTTGAGCCTGATTCAACACCTGAACTTTTAATTGCGCCAAACCTGCAGAAATATTCAAAAAAATCTGTTCATTTTCGAGGCTAATTTCCACCTGTCCTTTAAAACGACCATGGGTACTGTCATATTTAAATAAATGAACCAAGGTTTCTACATCGGCAATGTCATTTATGGCGACGATTTCAAAATGAAAGTCTTTGGGATTTTCAAACCAAGCCCGCAGCACATTGCGCCCGATTCTACCAAAGCCATTGATTGCCACTCGTTGCATGACCGATCCTTTCATAATGAAATCAAAATTTAAGCACAGACTATGTTAATAGATTTTGAGGCCTTACTGAAAAAAATCAGATCAATTCTGGGATTTTTCACTTAATTTGCTGATTAATTCGGCAAACTCAAAATACCCATCTAACAATTTCAGCTTGTGGTTGATTAGTTTGACACTCTCGCCTACGCACAAACATTCAACAACAGCTCATCATGCCCCACTTTCGTCAGCAATTTTCCATCATCCTCTATTCAAAAGATTTATTCTGCGCACAGCAACAGAGATTGATTCAGAATTGTCATCAATTCACACTAAAATGATTGGTGATAATGGCTTTTTCCGTTATAATTTGGCGTTTTTAAAATTTTAAGCCTGCATGACAGCAAAAGAATTATTTTTGTCAGACTGTCTTGCGTTTAGCCCAATCGGAAATTATGGAGTGACTTGGTTGTGAGTACTCGTTTTATGACATCAGCTGAAATTCGTGAAGCATTTTTGCGTTACTTTGAATCGCAAGGGCATACACGTGTCGCATCGAGTTCTCTAGTACCCGCCAATGACCCAACCCTGTTATTTACCAATGCAGGTATGAACCAGTTTAAAGACTGTTTTCTTGGGCTGGAAAAACGTGATTATGTACGTGCTGTATCGTCACAAAAATGTGTGCGTGCAGGCGGTAAACATAACGATTTAGACAATGTGGGTTATACCGCACGTCACCATACTTTCTTTGAAATGTTGGGTAACTTCTCGTTTGGTGATTATTTCAAACGTGATGCAATTAAATTTGCTTGGGAATTTTTAACCAGCGAACAATGGTTAGCTCTACCAAAAGACCGTTTATATGCCACGGTTTACCACACCGATGATGAAGCATTTGACATCTGGAACAAAGAAATTGGTTTAGATGCTTCTCGTATTATCCGTATTGGCGATAACAAAGGCGGCCAATATGCTTCAGACAACTTCTGGGCAATGGGTGATACAGGTCCTTGCGGTCCGTGTTCTGAAATTTTCTATGATCATGGCGATCATATCTGGGGTGGCTTACCAGGCACACCTGAAGAAGATGGCGACCGTTTCATTGAAATTTGGAACAACGTATTCATGCAGTTCAACCGCACTGCAGATGGTGTATTACACCCGCTTCCAGCACCTTCTGTAGATACAGGTATGGGCTTGGAGCGTATTTCTGCAGTATTGCAACATGTGAATTCAAACTACGAAATTGACCTGTTCCAGCACTTACTCAAAAATGCAGCACAGATTATTGGTTTAGACACGACTGCTCTTGAAGTAACTGCACAGCAAACTGGCAAGCCTGTAGACTACCCTGCTTCACTCAAAGTAGTTGCTGACCACGCTCGTTCTTGCTGCTTCCTAATTGCCGATGGCGTGAATCCATCGAATGAAGGTCGTGGTTATGTATTGCGTCGTATTATTCGTCGTGCAGTACGTCACGGCAACAAGCTTGGCGCAACAGGTTCATTCTTCCACAAAATGCTTCAGCCTTTAATTGAAGTAATGGGTCAAGCTTATCCTGAACTTGCAGCAAATCAAGCGCGTATTGAAGCAGCATTACTGAAAGAAGAAGAACAATTTGCCAAAACGCTTGAGCAAGGTTTGAAATTGCTTGAGGGTGAATTGGCACAGCTTAAAGGCTCGGTCATTCCTGGTGAAGTGGTATTTAAACTATATGACACTTACGGCTTCCCAACAGATTTAACGGCAGATATTGCACGTGAACGCGACTTGACCATTGACGAAGCAGGCTTTGAAGTTGAAATGGCAGCGCAACGTCAACGTGCACGCGATGCAGGTAAATTTGCAGTTGACTACAACTCAATTGTAAAAGTTGAAGGTGAAACTCGATTTGATGGCTATGACGCAACGACTGGTCAGGGTCAAATTGTGGCTATTTATAAAGATGGCGAACAAGTCGATGAAGTAGTTGAAGGCGATGAAGCTTTAATCGTACTCAATCAAACCCCGTTCTATGCAGAAAGCGGTGGTCAGATTGGTGATACAGGTCTATTCAAAAACGAAACAGGTATTTTTGAAGTTCAAGACACCAAAAAATCTGGCGGTGCTTTTGTTCATCAAGGTATTGTTACCATGGGCAGTTTAAAAGCTGCGCAAGCGGTGGAAGCGATTGTAAAAGCAGACATCCGCGAAGCTACTGCACGCAACCACTCTGCAACACACTTATTGCACGCTGCCCTACGTCAAGTTTTAGGTGCACACGTACAGCAAAAAGGTTCGTTGGTTGCTTCTGATATTTTACGTTTTGACTTTGCCAATGACCAACCTGTGTCATTTGAACAATTGCAAGAAATTGAGCGTTTGGTAAATGCAGAAGTCATTGCCAATACCGCAGTTTCTACTGAATTACTGGATATTGAAGCAGCCAAAGCCAAAGGCGCAATGATGCTATTTGGTGAAAAGTATGGCGATGAAGTTCGCGTACTTTCTATGGGTTCAATCATTGAAGATAAAAACTTCTCCATTGAACTTTGTGGCGGTATTCACGTGAAACGTACAGGTGATATTGGTCTGTTCAAAATCATCTCTGAAGGTGGTGTTGCAGCTGGTGTACGTCGTATTGAAGCAATTACAGGCAGCAAAGCCGTTGAAGCCGTTCAAAAAACTGAACGCGATATCAACAGCATCAATGCTTTGTTGAAAGCACAAAAAGACCAAACTTTAGAAAAAGTGAATACATTGGTCGATACAGCATCTAGCCTTCAAAAGCAGATTGAACAGCTCAATCAAAAATTAGCGCACTTCCAAGCAGCTGAACTTTTAAGTCAAGTACAAGAACTTGCTGGACGTACCACGCTCATTACCACTGTACAAAATATGGATGCAAAATCACTGCGTAATTTGCACGACGGTGTAAAATCCAAACTCGACCAAGCAGTGATTGTACTTGCAGGTGTAGAAGGCGATAAAGTCAGCTTAATCGCTTCTGTTGCACCAGACTTTACTGCTACGATTAAAGCAGGAGACATCATCAAACACTTGACTACAGAACTAGGTGGTAAAGGTGGTGGTAAACCTGATTTGGCACAAGGTGGCGCGCCACTTAACGAGAACTTTGCAACGGTGATGGCAGGTTTAACTGCTTGGCTTGCGGCAAAATAATCTCACTTTTTGTGTAACTGACCCTGAGCAGGTAAATTCAGGGTCATGGCTTATATGGAACAACTATGGCACTAATCGTTCAAAAATATGGCGGTACCTCAATGGGTACTCCCGAGCGCATTTTAAATGTTGCTCGTCGTGTGAAGCGCTGGCATGATCATGGCCACAAAGTAGTGGTTGTCGTTTCTGCCATGAGTGGCGAAACCAATCGCCTACTCGCTCTCGCGAAAGCCATTACCGAAACCCCTGATCCGCGTGAATTAGACCAAATGGTGTCTACAGGCGAACAGGTGACGATTTCGATGTTAGCGATGGCGCTGAATTCTATTGGCGTTGCGGCAAAATCACTAACTGGTCGCCAAGTTGGTATTCAAACTGACAGCGCATTTACCAAAGCACGTATTGAAGCGATTAATACTGACGTGTTAACTGAAAACCTAGACGCGGGCCGTGTGATCGTGGTTGCTGGTTTCCAAGGTTTTGATGCTGAAGGTAACACCACTACTTTAGGTCGTGGTGGTTCTGATACTTCTGGCGTTGCGCTTGCTGCTGCATTGAAAGCCGATGAATGCCAAATTTATACTGACGTAGATGGCGTTTACACCACAGACCCACGCGTTGCACCAAAAGCCAAAAAAGTAGATCGTATTTCTTTTGAAGAAATGCTAGAAATGGCTTCTTTAGGTTCTAAAGTATTGCAAATTCGTGCGGTTGAATTTGCAGGTAAATACCAAGTACCTTTACGTGTATTATCAAGTTTTGATAATGACAATGATGGCGCATTCGACGAAGATTTTAAACAAAATGTCGGCACACTCATTACTACTGAATTGGAAGACAACATGGAACAACCTATCATCTCAGGTATCGCGTTTAACCGTGACGAAGCAAAATTAACTATTTTAGGTGTGCCTGATGAGCCAGGTATTGCATCTAAAATCTTGTCACCTATTGGCGCTGCCAATGTTGAAGTCGACATGATCATCCAAAACGTAGAAGAAGATGGTACTACCGACTTTACTTTTACTGTAAACCGTGGCGAACTTGCCAAAGCAAAATCAATTCTTGAAGCAACTGCCAAAGAAATTGGTGCACGTGAAGTCGCTACACGTGGTGACATCGTGAAAGTATCTATCGTTGGTGTAGGTATGCGTTCACATGCAGGTGTTGCAAGCAAAATGTTTACTGCCCTTGCAGATGAAGGCATTAACATTCTCATGATTTCTACTTCTGAAATTAAAATTTCAGTCATTATTGAAGAAAACTATTTAGAGCTTGCAGTACGTACTTTACACACTGTATTTGGTCTAGATCGTGAAAGCGGTGAGTCTAGCGCACGCGCTTAATACGCCCCTGTCAGAAAATGTAATTGTCTGACAAATTTTGCGAAAAAGTACAAAAAAATAGAGCCACTATAGTTTTTTTTATAGTGGCTCTGTTATATTGAGCAATATGCTTTCATAAATTTTGGCAGCGCTGTATCTTATAAAATAAATAATGATACGTTCCGTTAAAATTTACTGGTTTTTATTTGGTTGTGACTTTTAAATTGCTTTAAAAATCAATGCAGGTTTAGCATTTTGCAAGGAGATAAACATGCTGATTCTGACCCGACGTGTCGGAGAAACATTAATGATTGGGGACCAAGTCAGCGTGACTGTGCTTGGTGTCAAAGGTAACCAAGTTCGTATTGGTGTAAATGCCCCGAAAGAAGTATCGGTTCATCGTGAAGAAATCTATCAACGTATTCAACACGAGCGTGCCATGCATGAGCATTTGCAACATTTAGATCAAGATTATCAACCTTCATTTGAAGAAGATAACTACTCGCAAAATGACTTTAATCGTTAAACGATTAAGGTAATTGAATATAAAGCGGCTCATTTGCCGCTTTAAATTTTTCTGCTGAATGCTTTTTAAAAACTCGCATCATTTCAGAGTTGCTCGCTGATTCGAAGCATGTAAAGACTATTTTACAGGCAACTCAGCACAAGTTTTGCATGAAAATTACTGTGAGTTTTCCATTAATTCTAAAGCTTTACGCACAGGTGCAAAACTACGTCGATGTGCCGCAATCACGCCATGCTGTGCAATGGCTTCAAAATGTGCTTTGGTTGGATAACCTTTATGTTTGGCAAAACCAAATTGTGGAAATGCTTGATCAAGCAATACCATTTCACGGTCACGCGCCACTTTAGCTAAAATACTGGCTGCCGAAATCTCTGCATGTAATGCATCTCCCCCAACAACGGCATCACAAGACATCGCTAAACCCTGCGGAATTTTATTGCCATCGACTAAGACATGCTCAGGTTGAATAGATAAGGCTTCCACCGCACGACGCATCGCCAATAACGACGCTTGCAAAATATTCAGTTCATCAATTTCGGCTGCAGATGCTTCTGCAATTGCCCAAGCCAAAGCCTTTTCCTGAATTTCAACAAATAACTTTTCACGCTTTTTTTCTGTCAGTTTTTTAGAATCATTTAAACCTTCAATCGGGTTATTCGGATCTAAAATAACTGCCGCAGCGACAACAGAACCCACTAAAGGCCCACGCCCTGCTTCATCTACACCTGCAATTTTCATCATCTTTTTCCAGAAAAAATAGGCTGAAATCTTCAGCCTATCTTACGATGCGAGTCACAACGCACCATTTTTAATTTTACAGAATCGGTAAAACTTATCTTACTGCTTCTGCCACACATGCATTAATGGTTCGAGATACTGCATTGCTCACAATGGTTGCACGTGCAGCAGGGTCAATTGCTGCAGTGGCTAAATCTACTGCAGTCACATTTTGTGGTGCTTTTTCACTAACACAACCACAAATTTCCGCTTGAACATTTTGCTTTTGCGTTGGTGTCATAACACGTGTCGCAGTGTGCCATGCAGGAATGTTGTTTAATTCAGTCACACACTTGGCATTAATTGCAATTTTAATCGCCGCCATACCCAATTGTTGAGTTGCTGTCGGTGCAGTTGTCGTTCCTGTAGTAGTACCTGTAGTGGTGGTACATGCAGATAAAACCAAAGCGATAGGTGCCAATACAGCGAGTAGTTTTTTCATGGATATTTCCTGTATTTAATATTCAAGTCATTTGAGTGAAACAATGCCGCTATTGTGCCTAAACTTGTTTGACGAAGGAATAGCTTTTTGCAATTTCTACATTCATGTGCTTAGGCTTAAGGCTAGGGGCTGTTGACAATTTTTCTATGTTTGCGACAACGCATATTTTTTAGCTGATATAAGGCATGAGGTAGGAAATTTAGTCATTCTAAATGACTGACTCATAACGCAATAGCAGCAAAAAATATGCTTGTCCTGAAAGGCTGTGGCTAAAACTTTCTCAGATTGCGTTATGAAACTTGGCAATAGTCTCGCTATTCCCTGCGTTTCATGCCTGATCTGCTCAGTTTTAGCCTACAGCGCAAACTATTTATGAAATATCAACAGCCCCCTCAAGAACGCTATTTTTTTTGCAGCGTTGCAGATTTTCAACACTCCGTTGCAGGTGGATACTTTTTTCGCTACATGCTGTTGTTTAGCATGCAAGCACACTATTCGCCTGAAACACAACATGAACAGTTCTCATTCATATTACACCCGTACCGCACAAGTTTTACATTGGCTCATGGCGATTATTTTTATTGGTGATTCGCTTATTTTGGCGTTACACCCACCCTGCGCCACAACTGCCTGACAGCATGTCACCGTTGATGAAAACACTAGCGCATTTAGGACATCTAGGTCTGTATTTTATGCTGATTGCGATTCCAATCACGGACTGTTTGTTTAGCTGGAGCGTGGGTAAACCTGTGCCTGTGTTGTATTTATTTGAAATTCCAGCCTTGGTGGATAAGAACCCCGAACTATTAGCAATTGTTAAACCTGTGCATACTTATTTGTCATGGTTTGCAGGGGCAATGGTGGTTGGGCATATGCTTGCAGCACTTAAACATCACTTTATAGATAAAGACGATGTATTGCGTAGTATGACGCAACAAGGTAAATAATTTTTAAAGCTTGAGTTTAAAGCGATTCAAATCGTTCTCCCACAAAAAAGCAGCTTAAATTAAGCTGCTTTTTTGTAGTCTAAGCTAATCTAAATTCAGTTTAACTCATCCCAATGCTTGAATTTGCTCAATCCATTTTTGCTTTTCTTCAGCCGAAATAAATGAAGCTTCAAAAGAATTAACCGCCAATTGTTTTAATTCAGCATTGCTTAAATCTAAAGCTTGGCTAATAGCAACAAAGTTATCATTCATATAACCACCAAAATAAGATGGATCATCTGAATTAACTGTCACTTTAACACCCTGCTGCAATAAACGGCGGATGTTGTGCTGTGCCATATCATCCACTACGCATAGCTTTAAATTACTCAATGGACAGACCGTGAGCGGCATTTTCTCTGCAATTAGACGTTGCATTAATACAGGATCTTCTTCAGAACGCACACCATGATCAATACGGTTTACTTTCAGTAAATCTAATGCTTCCCAAACATATTCGGCTGGCCCTTCTTCGCCTGCATGTGCCACGACTAAAAAGCCTGCTTCACGTGCTTTGGCAAAGACACGTTCAAACTTTGAAGGTGGATGTCCAACTTCGCTTGAGTCCAAACCCACTGCGATAATTTGATCTTTATAAGGCAAAGCCTGTTCAAGTGTGGCAAATGCTGCATCTTCGCTTAAATGACGCAAGAAACACATAATTAAATTTGAACTGATGCCTAATTTTGTTTGCGCATCATCACAAGCACGTTGTAAGCCATTAATCACGGTTGCAAATGCCACACCACGCTCGGTATGGGTTTGCGGATCAAAAAACATTTCGGTATGTACCACACGGTCTTCAACACATTTTTCAAAATATGCCCAAGCCAAATCGTAAAAATCTTGCTCATGCACCAACACTTGTGCGCCTGCATAATAAATATCTAAAAAAGACTGCAAGTTATGAAAGTTATATGCTTGTTTGACTTCTTCTACGGACTGATAAGGGATGTCTATTTGGTTGCGCTGCGCAATGGCAAACATCAATTCAGGTTCAAAAGTACCTTCAATATGCACATGCAATTCTGCTTTAGGTAATGCACAGATTAGCTCAAGTTGATTCATGTTCTGTCCTTTTTGCTATTTTATGGGAGAATATTAAAAAATTGATCAAAATAAAAAAGGGTGCAAACTGAGTTTACACCCCTTTTCAGTTTAAGAATATTAACCGCCAAACATGGCAAATTTTAATGCCCAAAGTGCAGCAATAATCCACACCATATAAGGTACAGACTTGGCTTTGCCAGTGAGTAGTTTAATCAGCGCATAGCTAATAAAGCCCATAGCGATGCCATCGGCAATAGAATAAGTAAATGGCATGAACACGACTGTTAAGAATGCAGGCACGGCTTCGGTGATGTCATCCCAATCAATATGCACAATGCCTTGAATCATCAACACACCCACAAATAACAAGGCAGGTGCAGTCGCAAAACCTGGTACCGATTGCGCAAGTGGTGCCAAGAACAAACAGGCAATAAACAACAAGCCAACAATCACTGCGGTTAAGCCTGTACGACCACCCGCTGCAACACCTGCAGATGATTCAATATACGGCGTTGTTGAAGATGTACCCAATGCCGCACCTGCAACAATTGCAGAAGAATCGGCAAAAAGTGCTTTTTTCAAACGGGGTAATTTACCATCTTGCAACAAGCCTGCACGGTGTGAAACACCCACTAAAGTACCTGTAGAGTCGAATAAATCGACTAAGAAAAATACGAAAATTACGCCAATTAAACTTGCTGTAAATAGACCTTCAAAGTCCATTTGCATAAAAGTAGGTGCAATAGATGGAATTTCACCAACCACACCTTTAAATTCGCTTAAACCTAAAGCTGTTGAAATAGCAGTCAGCACCAAAATACTGATGATAATTGCACCACGTACTTTAAAGTGATGCATTACTACAACCATTAAAAAGCCAAGTAGCGCTAACAGTACTGATGGTTGTTTTAAGTCACCCAAGCCCACCAAAGTCGCAGGATTATCAACAATAACACCTGCATTTTTTAGGGCGATTAAAGCTAGGAATAAACCAATACCACCGCCAATGGCTAGTTTTAATGACATGGGAATGGCATTAACAATGGCTTCACGGATTTTAAACATGCTAATGGCAATGAAAATAATCCCTGATACAAAAACTGCAGCCAAAGCCGTTTGCCAAGGCACACCCATGCCTAAACAAACCGAGTAAGTGAAATAGGCGTTTAGCCCCATGCCTGGTGCGAGTGCGATTGGGTAATTGGCAACAATTCCCATCACCAAGCAGCCAATAGCTGCGGCTAAACAGGTGGCGACAAAGACAGCTCCATGATCCATTCCTGTTTCAGATAAAATCATCGGATTGACAATAATGATGTAACACATGGTTAAGAATGTGGTTACACCCGCCAAAATCTCGGTACGGAATGTGGTCTTGTTTTCGCTTAATTTGAATAAGCGCTCAAGCATTCCCGCTGAGGATGGATTAGGAGTCGTCATGACCTAGCCCCTGTAAATAAACTGAATTTGCAGCATGACGCAATTTTAAGTCAGCACTTAAAAGCCTGTGTCAGTTGCGGCAATGGATTTGCCCAATGAGCATGTAAAATTACATGAAAAAGATAAACTTAATTCACAATCAAGCATTTGATTTTATCAAAATCAAAAATTCGGAATGCTAAATAAAAAAGCCGCATAAATTTTATGCAGCTTTGTTCATCTTTTTTTTACTTCAGTCACTCTCAAAAGTAATGCCTTTGAGTTGTGATGAAGCAGTTTCAATTGGCAAATTATACCATAGGGATTTTTTAAAAATTCTAGTTTTTTGAATTAAAGATAAAATTTTACGATAAAGTGAAGCACACAAAAGTGTGATGAATAAAGCAATTACCACACATTATGTTAGAAATTTCTACGCTTATTCTGTGACTTGCAAAATCTGTGGTGTAGCCGCTTCTGTTTTTTCTAGCGATAAATTTGCAGATTCAGTCAAAACTCGGTTCAGTTCTGCCTGCTTTCGCGTTTCCTCTTCCAAGTAAACGAGATAACCTAATAAAACGACCAACACCACCAAAACTGGCACAAGAATGTGTTTCATGTCATTTACTTTTATTGAACAATTTTCATACATATTAGCAAAAATTATGCGCGGTGTAACTCTTAATACGCCCCAGTCAAAATTTGTGCTTCAGCGATCAAACTCAATCTATTACATTAAGCCATTGTATGAATGGTATTTTTAAAACGTTTCCAAGATACATAGAAAAATGTTGTTGCAATTGCGATTAACCATAGAAAGGAAGGCCAGACCACATCCAATCCTGCATTTCGGTATAAAATTGCTTGCGCCAATGTTACAAAATGCATTGTCGTTGCAATCAACATGATATTTTGAATAATTTCTGGCATGCTTTCTCGTGGTGTACTTGCCCCAGACAACATTTGCAAGGGAATCAGAATAAGCATCATCAGCAAACCGAATTGCGGCATCGATTTAGACACGGTTGCCATATATATACCCATTGAGGTTGTTGCAAATAAGGTCAGCAAGGCTCCAAAGAAAAATAACAGCAAACTTCCTTCTATGGGTACCTGTAATGCCCCCTGCACCACTACTTTTAAGCCTAAAAAAGCTGCTAAAAGCACCACAAGGCTCATCGATAAAACCTTTGCCAGCATAATTTCAAAAACCGTGACTAGCATAACCGTTAAATGCTTAATGGTGCCATGTTCTCGCTCACGAATCAGTGCACAAATGAAATGTGGAAAGAGGCTTCAAAGCTCTAGTGCAAAATAAAAACCAATTAGTGCAAAATAAGCCGAAAACTTACATGTGTACACCACTGTGTACATATTTTTAAACTATAAGCGAATTTATGTATCTTTAAGAAAAGCAATAAAAAAGCCCTAAATCGTTATAATTCAGAGCTTTATTACTTATATGAAGTTATGTAACAACATATAATTTTAATGTATTGGTAGGCATATCCAGACTCGAACTGGAGACCTCTACGATGTCAACGTAGCGCTCTAACCAACTGAGCTATACGCCTAAAGTGCTTCGCATCATATTCAGTTTTGATTTTTAAGACAAGTCCTTTCTGTGTTTTTTCAACACATCCGAGCAAGTTTTAAGCAAATCAAAAAACACCTGCTCTGAAACACGGTCATGTTCAGGCGCATAAGAATATTGTTGATAGCACACGCCTAAACGCTTAAATGCCTCTTGTTCATTTGCATCTACCTGCGCTGCTAAACGCTGCATCCACACACTCACTGTTTCTGCATCCTGTTTTTGCAACTGAGCGGGCAATCTTTTAGAAAATTTGTCTAAGGCACGATTTATGCGAGAACCTTGCTGACGTTTTTTCCAAAAAATCCAGCCAAAATACCCTGCTAAGATCATGAGAATACTTGAAACCAACACCGCTGCCAAAGCATAGTTTGAGTGCAGCCCTAAGCGTCCAAACCAGTGACGCTGTGACTCGGCATCATAACCCACGACCTTGCTTTGCCATTGATAACTTGCATAATCACTCCACACCCGTAAAGAACGAATAAAATTAGAATGTTGGTATTGCCACATTTGTGTGTCAGCACCCAAAACGGCCCGATCATCTGCCATTAGGTTTTGCATACCATCATCTATACGTTGAGGTGCAATGATGGCTGTCGGGTCTATGCGTACCCATTGTTGATTGAGCAACACTTCTGTCCAAGCATGTGCATCTTGCTGTCGTACTTCCCAGCTTTGTCCATCGGGTGCAAGTTCCCCACCCTGATAGCCCACGACTACACGCGCTGGAATCCCGACATAACGCATCAATAAGGCAAAACTTGAGGCATAATGTTCACAAAAACCTTGCTTACTCTGAAACAAGAATTCATCGACTCGGTTTTGTCCGAGCATTCCAGGTTTTAAGGTATAACTAAAGCCATTATTGCGATACCACTGCAATACATTCTGCACGTAGCGTTCAGGTTGTTGCTGACTTTGAGCAAACATCTGCAGGGCAAATTGCTGAGCTTTTGGGTCAGATTGCGTCTGTACCTGAACATTTAAACGCTGGCTAAAGCGTCGATAACGCTCGTTCTGTGCATCATCCCCTTGAATACGTGCGGATTCCCCAACCCACTGCAAAGCAATCGGTTGAATCCGACCATTTTGACGCTGTGGCACCATACTCCAATCACGGCGTAATACATAACCGTGTTGATTCGGTACAGATTTTTCCAGCGCCATAATCCACTGTGCACGTGGGTCTGCTGCAATATATTGATACTGAAAATCGACTTGCTCTGGCTGTAATTGTGCTGCCTGAACGGGTTGTTGATTGCTAAAATTGCTTGTCCATGTGCGACCATCATATTGATCAAGTACCATCGCCCGCCAATATAGTTTTGAACGTGGCGGCAGTTGCTGCATATTCCCCACAATACGAAATGCCAAAGCAGAAGATTGTGATAATTCGGCAATATCGCCTGGTGACATCGTGTCACTAATACCTGTCACGCCTTTGGCATCAGGAATAGGTACATGCCACAATGGCGGTAAACGTGGAAAGAATAAAAACAATAATAAAAAGAATGGCAAAGCGTATGCGATAAACTTGGCGACATTTTTAAGGTCATGCTTTGCATCTTGGCTGCTCGAATGACGCGACGCATAATCTGAAAATGCACTTTTTTGAATCCGATATAACCCAATTAAACAACTGATTAAACATAGAATGACCAACACGGTCATCCACATGCTTTGGCTGTATAAAAATGAACTGGCGCTCACAAAAAGCGCAAAATTAAATAAAATAATCAGGTCGCGCTGAGTATGACTTTCTAAAGCTTTGGCAAACAAAAAGGTGCTTAATAAGGCAACCCCTGCCTCTACACCAATCAGGCTTTTATAACTCAAATAAATGCTGGCTAAGGCACAACAGGTCAATCCATAAGTCCAAACTTTAGAAATACGCGCTGTCTTGTTTTTATAGTGAAGATACAACAGCAACAACATGAGTCCGAAAATGACACTCAATGCCACAGGGCTAAACAGCATGTGAGCAGCCAAAATTAAGATCAGGCTAAGCAGAATAGATTGCTGAATCGAATTGTGCATGATCATCAAGCCTGTGCCAAAAGAATTTTTGCCTGTTTCAACTGCCGCTCACCTACGCCTTTTTCAAGGGTCGCATGTGGCAAAAACATCGCATAATTCAACTGTTGTTGTTCACATTGCTCGGCCAAACCCATCATCAAACTTAATTTTTCTTCGTGGGTCGGTGCAGGCATGTGTTCATAGTGAATGTCGATACTCTGTTGATCCTGATATTGTTCAAAAACTTTGACATATAAGCCTTGCCCTCGTGCCGCTTGCTTCCACGACACAGCTTGCAAAGAATCGCCCAATTGAAAATCACGCAGCTCACGAAACTCGTCTAAATCAGGTTGAAAGCTGTGTTGATGCTGTTTATTCTCTGCGCTATACATGGCGGCTTTGGGCGCAACCCACGCGGTACGTGTCAAATTCAAATAAGTCCACGCACGTACCAAGCCAAAAGGATAAACCGAATAAATGTGTAAATGAGGGAAATTAAACTGCCCACGTTGCTCCGCAAAAAATGTCAATACATACTGCTGCTGGGTGTCTTGAATAAGAACCTTTTCTAATTGATGATTGGCTTTAATCCATAAATAGCGTGCCTGCGCGACCTCTTGTTTGAAATGCAATTGTAATTGCAATACTTCGCCCACTTGCCCAACTTCAGTAGTCACAATTTCTATCTCTAATTCATGCAACTGCTTAAAGGTCAAATAAAAGCTGATACATAAAATGGCACTGATCAAAAAGCAAAAGCCTAAAATCAGGTTATTGCCATAATTCACGCCTGCAATAAACGTGATCAAAATCAGCACTAAATACAGATAGCCCTGTTGGTAAATAAAAACCAAAATATCTTTTTGTTTTAAGGCCTTGTGTCGATCAAATTTAAAACGTGTCTTGATCCAGTTTTGCCATGCCTGCTTAAACATGCGTGTACTAACTCACTTTAACCTGTTGCATCACATACAAAGTTTCTGCCTCACTCAATCCAATACGATGTGCAGCAACTGCCACAAATACCGCTTGAATATCATCGGCAGTGACAAAACTACGTTGCTCAATTAGAGCATGTGCTTGTGCTGCTTTTTTCAATGCCAAAACACCACGGGTAGATAATCCGTGACGCGCTTTACGGGTTTCTGTGGCTAAGTCGAGTAAGTAATCTAGCGCGGTATCTGACACATAAATTTCCGTGACCAATTGCTGTAAATTTAAAATTTCTGTTTCAGTAAAAATATGGGCCAAACTGGCAATCAGCGCATGTCTGGAGTTTTGTTGCAGCAACATTTTTTCAGCAAAACGCGATGGATAACCCAAAGACAGACGCATTAAAAAACGATCAAGCTGTGATTCTGGCAGCGCATAAGTACCACTTTGAAATAGTGGATTTTGTGTGGCAATCACCCAAAAAGGTTGCGGCAAGCTATAACGCACACCATCCACCGTAACCGCGCCTTCTTCCATCGCTTCCAACAAGGCACTTTGGGTTTTAGGCGAACAACGGTTAATTTCATCTGCCAATAAAATTTGGGTAAAAATAGGGCCTTGCTTAAACTCAAATTGATGTTCTTTTTGATTAAACATATTCACGCCAATCACATCACTGGCCAGCATGTCATTGGTAAACTGAATACGCTGAAATTGCAGACCCGCCAAGTGCGATAAGGCACTCGATAAAGTCGTTTTACCTAATCCGGGTAAATCTTCAAAAAGCACATGCCCGCCCACCAACAAACAACTTAACGCCAATTTGGTCTGCTGTTCTTTATCTAAAATAATGGTATTAATTTCAGTCAAAAAAGCCTGAATTTTTCCAGCATAAGATTCAATCTGTGCATTGAGCTGTTGCTGCGCTTGCGTCAGTTGTTGTTTTTGAACTTTTTCTGTACCCCAAATCACAGTAAATCCCCTTATCCCCAATAAAAAACGGCGCATGTTTAAACATACACCGTTTTGCTAAATTTCCAAAGAAATCCTCGAGATATTCTAAACTGCCTAAAAAAGTAAGTTTTAAACAGCTCGTATCTCTATACGTTTCCATCGTGATACGGGATTAACACGGACACTTTTTCAAACCACCTTTTGCCGATGGATAACGCGCATCGACACAGTAGCGATAAAAAGTCTTCGGATCCATGGCTTCTAAATCTGGATGATGCTTACGCATGTGTTCCAAATAATTCTGATAATCGGGTACACCGACCATTAAACGAAAACTTTGTTGCAAACGCTGCCATAAAGTAGCGATACGCGACCAGTTTTTCGGATTCAGAATCAAATCCTTTTGCGACATGATGGTCATTTTAATGATGTTGTAAATCACCGTTTTACTCTGTTGGGCAAATTTAAGCTTAATCATGTGCTCACTCCTAATGACCACTATTCGGCTGAATCGTTTCAGGATCACGATAAATCGCTTCAGCTTCATGTACAGTTGGTGTTGGACTTGCCAAGGCACGACGAATCACCCCAATGGCAGCGAACAACATCACAAATGCCACAATCATAAAGAAACCACATAACACGGCATTAATTTGATTGGACATGACAATGGTTTGCATTTCAGTCACTGTTTTTGCAGGTGCTAAAATTTCATTGCGTTGAATTGCAGCATTGAAACGATCTGCTTGCGCCAAGAAACCAATTTTGGGATTGTCGTGGAAAATCTTTTGCCAACCTGCAGTCATTGAAGTAATGAACAAGAAAACTGTAGGGATAATCGTCACCCAAACATATTTTTCTTTTTTCATTTTAAACAGAATCACTGTACCTAAAATGAGCGCCATCGCTGCCAAAATTTGGTTACCAATACCAAATAGAGGCCATAAGCTATTAATACCGCCTAAAGGATCGACCACGCCTTGATAGACGAAGAAGCCCCAACCAGCCACCGCAACTGCTGTGCCAAGCAAGTTACCAAAGAAGTTATGTGAATTTTTCACTGCAGGAATAACAATACCTACAGTATCTTGCACCATAAAACGGCAAGCACGTGTGCCTGCATCTACTGCAGTTAAAATAAATAAGGCTTCAAATAAAATGGCAAAGTGATACCAGAATGCCATCATTGAGCGGTTATTAAAAATCTCGGTGATGATATGTGCCATACCAATTGCAAACGTTGGCGCACCACCCGTACGTGACAGAATCGAGCTTTCACCGACTTCTTTTGCCAAAATGGTTAAAGCCTCAGGAGTCACTACAAAGCCTAAATTTCGTACCGCTTCTGCTGCACTTTCCACCGTTGTACCTAAAACTGCAGTGGGTGCATTAATGGCAAAGTACACGCCTGGGTCTAGCACCGTGGCACAAATCATTGCCATGATTGCCACGAAAGACTCCATCAACATGCCGCCATAACCAATCATCCGAATGTCTTTTTCGTTATTGACTAGTTTTGGCGTCGTACCTGAAGACACTAAGGCGTGGAAACCTGAAATCGCACCGCAGGCAATGGTAATAAATAAGAATGGGAACAATGAACCCGCAAATACTGGCCCTGTACCATCAATAAAATGGGTCACCGCAGGCATCTTCATTTCAGGCATTGCAAACACAATCCCGACAGCCAAACCCGCAATAACACCAATTTTTAAGAACGTCGATAAATAATCACGTGGCGCCAATAACAACCACACTGGCAAAACTGAAGCAATAAAACCGTAGGCAATTAAACACCACGTTAATTCTGTGCCACTTAAAGTAAATAAAGGCCCCCAGAATGGATGCTGTGCAACATTTTCACCATAAATAATACCCATCATCATCAGGACAAAACCAATAATGGAAACCTCAGCAATTTTCCCCGGGCGAATAAAACGCATATAAATGCCCATGAAAATCGCAATTGGGATGGTGGCTGCAATACTAAATACGCCCCACGGACTATTGGTTAAAGCTTTCACGACAACCAAAGCGAGTACGGCAAGAATAATCACCATCACGCCCAGCGCACCCAGCATGACAATCACACCAGCAAATGAACCCAACTCTTGTTTTGCCATTTCTCCCAAAGAACGCCCATCACGACGTGTAGAAATAAACAAAACCAAAAAGTCTTGGACTGCACCTGCCAACACCACCCCTACTAAAAGCCAGATCGTGCCGGGTAAATAACCCATTTGTGCTGCAAGAATAGGCCCAACTAAAGGGCCTGCACCTGCAATCGCGGCAAAGTGGTGACCAAATAACACACTTTTATTGGTGGGCACATAATCTAAACCGTCAGCCAAACGATGTGCGGGCGTTAAGCGTCGCTCATTTAACTCAAATACTTTGGTGGCAATAAATAAACTGTAGAAGCGGTATGCAATGCTATAGACACAGACCGCAGCTAAAACTAACCAGACTGCATTGACGTGTTCGCCTCTACTGACTGCCAATATCCCAAAAGATACTGCACCCAATATAGCGACCAAAAGCCATATAATTTTTGAAGTCAGACCTGACTTCGGTTGAACTGTTTCCATGTCAATCTCTCTTCTTGTTACATTTTTTAAGCGTTACTTTTATTGTCGAGATTTAGGGGCTGTAGACACTTCGTCTATGTTTGCGACTACGCATATTTTTTAACTGATATAAGGCATGAGGCAGGAAATTTAGTCATTCTAAATGACTGACTCATAACGAAATAGCAGCAAAAAAATATGCTTGTCCTTCGCTGCGCCTTGCACTGCAAACAAAGCAGTGCTTGTTTTTGCTAAGGCTGTGGCTAAAACTTTCTCAGATTGCGTTATGAAACTTGGCAATAGTCTCGCTATTCCCTGCGTTTCATGCCTGATCTGCTCAGTTTTAGCCTACAGCGCAAGCCATTTATGAAATGTCTACAGACCCTTGCTTTAATTCCTAAATCCTTGGTTGATCCTGCTCCTTTTATTTTGATGTCTGCTGCCCTTACATCCATAGTGTGCGCTACCGTACACTTAAATGGAGCACCAACAGTTTCCTATACTTTTCACCTATTCTTTTACCACATAATCAAATCAACAAAAAAGGGGGATGACGCGAATCATCCCCCTCTTTTACTTATGATTTATCAATAAATCATTATGCGCGTTCTAGGTATTCACCTGTACGTGTATCTACACGAACGCTTTCTTCTTGCTGTACGAATAAAGGAACACGTACCACTGCACCTGTTTCTAATTTCGCTGGTTTACCGCCACCACCAGAAGTATCGCCACGTACACCCGGATCAGTTTCGACAATTTTTAATACCACGAAGTTTGGTGCGTTTACAGTTAAAGGCACACCGTTAAACAACATAATGGTACATTTTTCGTTTGAATCATCTTTTAACCATTTTGCAGCATCGCCCATTGCGGTTTTGTCAGCAGCAATTTGCTCAAAAGATACAGGATCCATGAAGTTCCACATTTCGCCATCGTTGTAGAGGTATTCCATTTCTACTTCTACAATGTCAGCTGCTTCTAGTGAATCACCAGACTTAAATGTTTTTTCTAAAACTTTACCAGAACGAAGGTTACGAAGTTTTACGCGGTTAAACGCTTGACCTTTACCTGGCTTTACATATTCATTTTCCATGATTGAACATGGGTTACCATCAAGCATAACCTTAAGGCCTGACTTGAAATCATTCGTAGAATAATAGGCCATGACTGGCACACTCCAAACTGACTAACTTAACTATTTATGTTACAAAGCAAATGACCAACGCAGCTTTGCGATGCTCGCCATCTTGCAACATCTTTTTTCATCGGACGTATTGTAAATGAGCAAGCCATAACGAAGCAATGAAAATCCACTACCGATCACCTCAAGATATCGGTAAAATCAGCTGTTTTGTAATGATTCTGATTCAAAGCGATTAATCATTCGCGGCATTCACGCTCAATGAACAAAGAATTCATCTACGCTAAATAGATGTGTACTTGGTTCCTTTCACCTCATATTTAAATCTTTTCTGGCATGATCAACTACCTGTACCAAGAACAAAACTGGCAATCTCAACTCAGTGACTTGATCACCGACCCACGCGAATTGTTAAATATTTTAGAGCTGTCTGAACAGCAGTTGCTGTCAGGTGCTTTACTGGCATCCAATCAGTTTAAATTGCGTATCCCGCGTGCATTTGTGGCCAAAATGCAAAAAGGCAATCCACTCGATCCTTTACTGTTACAGGTTCTGCCACATCATTTAGAACTGGAAGATCATCCTGGATTTGTGACCGACCCTTTGGGTGAGGAACAAGCCAATCAACAACCTGGAGTCTTACACAAATATAAATCACGCTTTTTGCTGACCTTGACTGGTGCTTGCGCAGTACATTGTCGTTATTGTTTCCGCAGGCACTTTCCTTATCAGGAAAATCTGCCAAAAACTGAAGACTGGGACAATATCCGTAATTACATTGAAAGCCAGCCCGATATTAATGAAGTGATTTTAAGTGGTGGCGACCCACTCACTTTGTCAAATCGTAAATTAAATATCTGGATTGAGCGTTTAGCGTCTATTCCACAAATAAAATTTTTGAGAATTCATTCACGAGTTCCGATTGTTATTCCCAACCGTGTCGATGAATCGCTGATTTCCTTACTAAAAAATAGTAGGCTGCGTATTATTCTAGTGGTACACTCGAACCACGCATCAGAATTAGATGACTTTACCTGTTCGCAACTTGCCAAGTTAGTCGAACAAAACATCACCGTTCTGAATCAAGCAGTCTTATTAAATGGGGTCAATAATTCTGCTCAGGTCTTGGTCGATTTAAGCTATCGTCTTTTTGATGCGGGGGTGATGCCTTACTATTTACACGTGTTAGATAAAGTAAAAGGAGCGCATCATTTTGATTTAATGCCGCAAGACATTGATCACATCTATAAAGAGCTTTTAGCGAACTTACCCGGCTATTTAGTTCCTAAACTCGTTAGGGAAATTGCGGGCGAAAAAAACAAGACACCGCTTTTTGGGGTTTCAACTTATTGAGTTAAATAACAATCATGAATATGAATACTTCAGATCTTTTTCTGGTTCCCAGCGAACTAAAGCTGGAGCAATTGAGTTTTTGTCAAAATACGGTTAAAAGCATTCAGGCATGGGCAGCGGATTTATCCATTTTACAATTGGGTGATTCTTCCCAAGCTCTATTTAATGCACTTTTAGAAATTTCAGAACTGAAATGTCAGGAAACATTACGTTTTGACTTAATTCAAGCTATTCATCCGACACTTGAAAATGTGCTTACCAGTCTGGAAAAGCATTTTTTCAACCAGGCTTTGATTAGTAATGACCGCAACGATCATATTATTGAACTCGCGCTGTTATTACGCAGTCATTTCGCCAAAGTCTATATTAATATTTCCCGACGTAGCCACCAACAACTCACCCAACAAAAATTTTCTTTATTTGCCTTTAATTTAAAAAAGAACTTACAAACTGCACGAGTTCTATCTAGCTATTATGCTTTACAACAATTAGCTCTACTGCGCTATCAACAACACATGCTTTATAGCCACGCCTTGCCAAATCAGTGGTTAATTGCACACCAACTTTTAGATACAGCCATTCAACAACATTATTATTTAAATAATATTAATCAGTTACAAGGCACACAACATCAACTGATTAATATTGCTCAAGCCTATGCACAGCTGATTTTATTGGAAATTTTCAATACCCATCAAATTCGACCTGCAGAAATTCAAGGCTTATATCTCTGTAGCTTTGATTGGGCAAAACTGATTCAAGTTTTACCCAAAGAAACGACGCTTTCACGTTATGTGGTCGATGCAAGCAAAGATCATCCACCTATTTACAATACGCACCAAAGCCAAGGTTTTCATGCCAATATTTTTATTGCAACTCAACCCCTACTCGATCATTTAAATGAAGTTCAAGGTCGTAAAGGTGAACATTTATCACGCAATGAAAAGCTATTCTTAACCCCTGCTTTGCATTTCCATTTGCACAATATTTTGACCAATACAGCAGAACGTGTGCATGAGCGTTATGAATATTCGGCACGAATTAAAATTTGCTTTGGTTTGACTGTGGCACATTTTTATCTGTCTAATGGTAAAAACTTCAATGAAACGCTGGCTTTGGGCGATAACTACCAATTCCAGAATGAAAGCCAGTTTATCAATGCCATGCATACCAACTCTACGGTAGATATTAGCGCTGTTAAAACCTTAGACCGTGAAGCCAAACAAATTTACAATGCCGATGTTTTAGATATTAGTGTCAATGGCTATCGTATTAAATGGACGGGTGAAACACCGAAAAACCTTAAAACAGGTGAATTTATTCTGGTTCAGGAAAATAGCCAAAGTCCGTGGCGTGGTGGTGTCATTCGCTGGATTAAACAATCTGCTGAAAAAAGCTTAGAACTTGGCTTGGAAATTTTAACCCAAGATATTTACCCTTGTGCTGTTTTTGTTAAAACAGATCGGCATACAGGACATTATCATCCAGCATTATTGGTACAAAGTACGCAGGTCAATGAAGTCAATACCTCATTGATTTTGCCAAGTCTGCAATTATTACGTGACAAACAAACCGTACAGCTACGTTTAGGTGAAGAAGAACTAAAAGTGTTCTTAATTAAGCCGTTATTGATTACCCAAAGCTTTATGCGCTTTGATTTTGAGTTGTTGAATGACCAACAACAGCCTTTACTTGATGGTTTTATTCAGAAACAAGTGAATGAAGTTAAAAATCACGATTTATGGGAAGCATTAAAGTGAGAAATCCATTATTGTCTAAAAAGCTCAAACGTACCGAAACACGTTTACTCATAATCGATGACAACCAAATACGTTTTAATCAAATTTGTGAACAACTCACTGCAAATGAGCACCGTGTTCAGGCTTATCTATTAGATGACATTAAAAACTTTGAAAAACAATTACATTTAACTTGGGATTTGGTGATCTTTGGTCGTGCTTATGACCTAAAAGTCGATCAGGCACTCACTTTAATTCGTGCATCACAGCAACCAAATTTACCGCTACTTTTGCTCAAACCAGACGATTACGATGCCACGCAATACACCAGTTATGTGCGCAAAGGCATCTATGACATTATCAATTTAGATTACCCCGAACGCTTCTATTTTGGCTTAATTCGCGCACTGTCTTTTAGTCGCTTACAGCAGTCACAAGAACAACTTATGACTGAACTGGAAAATGCACAATCACAAGCTCAGGCGTTGGTCGAAGACAGTAGCAAAGCAGTAGCCATTATTCAGGAAGGAATTCATGCACAAGCCAATGCTGAATATTTACAGCTATTTGGTTTAAAAAGTGAAGATGACCTTATTGGCTTGCCATTATTGGATTTATTGCAACCGCAAGATATTACAGATTTTAAATTCCGCTTTAAGAAAGTCAGTCAAGGACAATTTGAACACGGCCGTTTTGATATTCATAGCCAAAACCCGCTTCTGGCAAAACAAAACCCGCTCAAAATTGAATTTGTTGGAGCAGCTGACGACGCCATACAAATCACCATAGATATTGAAAATACGGCGCAAAATACTGTCCCTGCTCAAACGACAGCAGACAAAGCAGCGGCAAAACCAAGCACATACCAATTGGTAAATCGCACTTTAGCCAAACAGCCTTCTAGTGCCAATGCTTTGGTGGTGTTTTCTTTGGCGAACTGTCCTGAATCAATTTTCCAAGCCGACTGGCAAACCACAAAAAATTACTTTACCAACATTCAAAATTTTTTAAAAGAACAGACCAATGTACCATTATTTAATGTGAGTAATGGTTTAGTGGTTGGTTTGTTCCAAGCAGAATCGCCTGCAATTTTAGAATCGAAACTGATTGGCTTAAATTCACTCACGAAACCGCAATTACTTACGGTAGATCAACATACTTACCCACTTAATTTGCGTATTGGTTATGTGCCATTCACTCCAGACATTCAAAATGAAAGCAGTTTTGAGCAACTGATTAGCCAAGGTTTTGCCAACGCATTACCACAACAGCAAGAACAACATAACTCAGGTTTAACCTTAGACTTGTCCTTTGGTGAATCTAACTTAAATGTAATTGAATCTGCTGCAGCTGTACCACAATCGTATAGTGAATCTGCGATTATTGCAGCGATACGTCAAAGTCTTGATCGTGGTGAAATTCATCTGAAGTATCAACAACTTTATGATAAGCAAGACACCAATTTATATACCTATGAAGTAACTAGTGGCTTTATTTTCAATAGTGAATGGAAATCACTGACAGGCTTAATAGATTTGGCTGAAGACCCAGAATTATCCATTAAACTGGATCGTTGGATTTTGGTCGAAGCTTGTAAACAATTGCACAACTTCATCACCCAATATCCTGAAGCGAAGCTGATTATCAATTTAAACAAATTTGTTTTATTACAAGACCGCAGCTTCCCTGAGTTTGTGTCTAAACTGATAACGATTATTGGTAGCCGCCTCAGCCATCCATTAATTTTGCAATTCTCTGAAGAAGACATCAGCCAAAACTTAGGTGATGCGCAGAAACAAATCAGTTTATTACGTCAGCACGGCGCTGAAATTTCTCTGCGTGATTTTGGTCATTCGATTTATAGTGAATCTATCTTGAAACAAGTCGATATTCACTACTTGACCTTGCACAGTGCACTGACTGAAAAACTGGCTGCTGATGACTCGACGCAAGAATTACAGGAACAATTGAGCATTTATAGTGAAATTAAACCTGTAGAAGTGTTATTGCGTGACTTAAATGATATGAACCTGTTTGCGAATGCGTGGAATGTCGATGCGCGCTTTATTCAGGGTGATTATTTCCAGAAAAAACTCGATCATTTAATTGATGTGCAAGACCAATAAGGTCTTGTGCATTAGGGTCTATTTGTAGACCCTAAAATTTAAGGCACAAAAAAACGGGCAATTGCCCGTTTTTTTCGTACTGGATATTAACGTTTGATAGAACGTGACATACCAGCAAAACGTTGTTTGAACTTGTCGATACGACCGCCAGTGTCAACGTTCTTTTGCTTACCAGTGTAGAACGGGTGGCATGCAGAACATACGTCAAGATAAAGAGTTTCTTTACCAACTGCTGAACGAGTTTCGATTACGTTACCGCAAGAACAAGTTGCAACTAATTTTTCATATTTTGGGTGAATATCGGCGCGCATCGTCGATTACTCCTAAGATTTAAGAAGGCTTAAGCTGTCATCGCAATTGGTCACTCTCATTAAAAAAATGAGGACATGCTTTAAAAGCAGACCAACACCACAACAGACCATTCTTTTGGCCCACCGAGACGGATACCGTCAGAGCTAAGCACAACAAGTTGGGCAATATTATACGGAATAAAATATTTTAAAGCTAATTATTCTTAGGAATTTAATTCCTGAGGTTCAGTCGAATCGGGCTGCTTTTCGAGATAATTGGCTATCACACCGCACACCATCAACTGAATTTGATGGAAAATCATGATCGGTAAAACAATCATCCCCAACGGCTGCCCAATAAATAAAATTTGCGCCATCGGTACACCACTGGCTAAGGTTTTTTTGGAGCTACAAAAAAATGCGGCAATTTGGTCTTCACGTGCAAAACCCAACCATTGCGGCACAACCCACGCCAACCACATCACAAGGGTCAATAACACGGAACAAGCAATAATCAACAGCAATAAAGTCATACCACTAACTTGATGCCACAATCCTGCTACCACTGCCCCACTAAATGCACCATAAACCACCATCAAAATCGAACCCTGATCAAATACCTTGACCAGCTTTGGTAATTTCAACATCTGAGGAAAAACATAAGGACGTAATAACTGCCCCAAAATAAATGGCACCAATAACAATAAAGTAATTTGAATAATCGAATTTGTCGGGTCAAAACCGTGTTCAGACTGCCCTAAAATAAAGATGCCTACTAAAACTGGGGTAATAAACATCCCAATTAAATTAGAGAATGACGCACTGCAGACTGCGCTGGCAACATTGCCTTTTGCCACTGACGTAAAGGCAATTGAAGATTGCACGGTTGAAGGCAAAAAGCACATGAACAAAAAGCCCCAATACAGCTCCTGCCCGAGCATTGGCACTAGAATTGGCTTTGCCAGCAAACCTAAAATTGGGAATAACGCAAAGGTAAAAGTAAATACCAACGCATGCAATTTCCAATGCATCATGCCCTGAATGACAGCTTCACGTGATAATTTCGCCCCATGCAAAAAGAATAAGATTGCAATGGCAACTGTCGTAATCACACTAAAAACTTCGGCTGCTTGCCCTGACACAGGCACGACACTGGCGAGGATGACCATCACAAACAAAAGAATGGTAAAGCGATCCAATGCCAATAACTTCAACATAAACACATCCTGTATATTCTTTTACTGTTGCAAAAAAGCCCAGCAATTTTTACCTTTCGATAAAGGTATATTACTGAGCAATATTCAAAAAGCGAGCATTTTCAGGCGATGTTCAATATTTTCAAAATGAATACTGAACAACATTCAGTTTATTGCGCCATAAAGGTTTGGTTTTTACTGCTTCACTGATGAAGACTTAGTTATTACGTGCGTTCTGATCTTGCTGAATCAATTCAACTTTATAACCATCTGGGTCTTCAACAAAAGCAATGACAGTTACACCACCTTTCATTGGCCCTGCTTCACGTACCACATTGCCGCCGCGCGCTTTAATTTCTTCACATGCTTTGTAGGCATCGTCTACCGCAATTGCAATATGACCATAACCATTGCCCAAATCATAGCTGTCTGTATCCCAGTTATGCGTCAACTCCAAAACGGTGTGATTTTCTTCATCGCCATAGCCTACAAAAGCAAGGGTAAAACGACCTTCTTCATAATCACGCTTACGCAGCAAAGTCATGCCTAAAACTTCTGTATAAAATTTTAATGATTGCTCTAAATTACCTACACGTAACATGGTATGCAGCATGCGCATGTCATTCATCCTTTTGTTCAATCGGTTTTGCTTGTATGTGTTGATGGTCACGTAACAATTTCGCCACCCACACCACTAAAATTAAAATAGGGATTCCAATTAATGTGGTCATGAGGAAAAAGTTTGGATAACCAATATTGGTCACTATAGTACCTGAATAACCACCTAAAATCTTAGGAGTCAAGGTCATGAGTGAGCTAAAAATTGCATATTGCACAGCAGTAAATGACACACTGGTTAAACTGGATAAAAATGCGATAAAAGCCGCGCCCGCTAAACCTGAAGCCAAGTTATCGACAATAATCGCAAAATATAACCATGCTGTGCTATATGGCTTAATCACCTTGCCCTGAATTTCAACCATATTGTTTGAAGATGATTGAACGATCGGCAAAGGTTGTATATCTACATCCAAAGCATTGCCTTCATGTGTGTTTAAATCGACCTGATAGGTTTGGCTGTGTTGTTGTACTGTTTGCTGTCCATTTAATAATACGGCTTGCAGTTGTTTACTTGGTGAGTCTGCCAAAAGCTGCCCTGCAATCGCTGCCGTAAAAATTCCTTGTGCATCTAGTTTTGCATCAAAATTTTGACCATCTAGCTGCAGTACAATTTTTTGCTGTTCGGTTAAGGCAGGCCCTGCATATTGCCCACGTACGACAATACTGTTGCTGGCTTCATTTTCGCTAATACGATTATCCGAAGTCAGTGGTAAAAACTGGAGTTGTGCAGTTTCAATCTCAGTTTGGTGCAAATACGGCATCGACACTAAACGTGACGGCGTATCGCCCGTTTGGTATTGCGCACGTACCTGAATTTCATCCTGTGTTGCTAAAACCTGACTAGGCACAGCCACTTTCCAATATCCAACTTCATCGGCCTGGGTTTGATATTGTTGCTGCCCCACAGAAACTTGCACATCGCTCAGTTGCTGTCCTGACTTCACCAGACCAATAAAAATAAGATTGGTGGATGATGCCAACACCGCGCCAACAAACATTAATTTCATAATGTTCATACGCTGTGCCAGTAAACCGCCCAAGAAGCCACCCACTAAACTGAAAATGACCCCATAAACCTTAACCGCTTCGGCAATTTGTTCTTTGCTAAAGTTCAAATCCTGATAGAACACATTGGAAATTACACCTGCAATAATGTCTGAAACTCGATAAAAACCAATCAAGAGTAATAACACCAGTGCCAGTTTCATGCCGTAGCGTTTAAAGAAATCTGCAACAGGATGCACCCATGTTTCAAATGCCATCTGTTTATTGACTGCGCCCAATTTGACCAAAATTGTGCCCATGCCTACAGCAGCCGCACCCGATGCAATAAAACGTAAAGCTTCTATAGAAAATAATAAAAATGCATCTTTGAGTTGGAATTGTTGTTTTAAGGCTTCGGTAAAATTACCCGAAAAGACGTAGCACAATACAAAACTGAATACCGCAACAAAAAACACCGTAACCAGACGAAAATAGTCGCGTCGTTGATAATGCTTGCTGACCCGATTCACTTGCGGCTCACGAATCACCAAAGTCGTGATAATGCCAATCAGCATCACCGCAGCCATCGCCAAATAGGTAATTTTCCATGCACTATAAATATAGTTGCCTTTGGCTGTACCTAACGAGGCTGCCAAAAATAAAGCACCTGCCCCTGCGACAATCATCCCAATGCGATAGCCCGCGTTATAGGTCGATGCCAACACGGTTTGCATTTGAGTTTCAGCCAGTTCGATACGGTAAGCATCAATCACAATATCTTGCGTGGCTGCAGAAAAGCCCAGTAATACTGCACCCAATGCCATTTGATATAAATGCGCCTGTCCCAAAGCTGGGTCAGAAAATGCCATCACCGCAATTGCACAAACAATTAAACATTGGGCGATGAGCAGCCATGCCCGACGTCGCCCCAGTTTTTTGGTTAAATAGGGTACGGGTAATTCATCAATTAATGGTGCCCAGACAAATTTAAAGGAATAACCCAAGGCAGCCCAACTAAAGAAAGTGACCGCACTTTTGTCAATGCCTGCTTCGCCCAACCACAAAGATAGACTGGAAAAAATCAGTAAAATTGGAATACCTGCAGAGAAGCCCAAAAACAGCATGATCAGCGCACGACGGTCTAAAAATGCCGTAAATGCTGCTTTCCACCCTGTATTTTGTGCTGAAGTTTGCCCAGTCTGTTGTGTGGTCATTCGATTATTATTTTCTATCAAGTCAAATTGTTGTTATTCAATCGCGGAATAGCTTCTGTTTCAACAGTATTTATGAAATTATCCACAACAGCCTTGTCATTTTGTAGTAAAAATTACGGCTTAGCTTGAATTTTCCGCTTAAACCTGTATACCTTTAAACTTCTAACTGCAATATTTCGTTTTGGATTTCTACAGTGACCCAAAGACTTGATCAAATCACCCCATCAATGACAACCAACACAACAACAGCAGCGCAAGATGAACAACAACCGCTTCTCAGCTCTGCCTTTGAACAAAGCGAAATACAAACGACTTTAGAAAATACACGACTCAAAGCAACACAACTAACCCATATTCCAAATTACGATAACATTCCCGCTTCGACCCGACGCATTAAACCGCTGAATAATTTTTTAGGACAAGATCGGGCACGCGCTTCGGTGGAAGCAGGTATTTCCCTGCCATATTCTGGCTACAATATTTTTGCAGTGGGTACGGCGGGATTGGGCAAACGTACCATGGTCAAGCGTTTGCTGCAGCAACATGCCAAGAGCATGCCCACACCGAATGACTGGGTTTATGTCAATAATTTCAAACACCCGCGCCAACCGATTGCCTTGCAACTGCCTGCAGGTCAAGCGCCTAAATTTCAAAGTTTGTTACATCAAACTTGGCAAACTATTTTAAAGCAACTCGAACGTCGCTTTACCGCAGAAACCTATCACAACCGCATTGAAATGATTCGTCAGCAAGCGGGTGATGAACAGCAACAAGCCTTAATTGAGCTGACCAGTGAAGGTGAAGAACTCGATTTAAAACTGATTGCGCAGGAAGATGAACATTGCTTTGTACCCGTGCATCTGAAAAATGACAAAATGCAGGAAATGTCTAAGGAAGATATTAACGCCTTGGACAGCAAAACCCGTGCAGAAATTGCGTCCAATATTCGTTATATGAATAAAAAACTGGAGCGTTTGGGTTTGCATTTAGGCGATTTAGAAGATGACGCACGTGACAAAGTACAAGACCTGAACCGTGATATTGCCAAACAAGTGGTAATGCCACGCATTGATATTATTCAAAATAAATATCCTAGTGTCGAAGGTTTGACTGAATATTTACAATACTATGCCGAAGATATTATTAATAATGTCGAGTTTGTTTTAGAACAGGAAGAAGATGATTTCCGTCCTGGCACCTTTAGCCGTATTCCTGCGCGCTACCAAGCCAATATTATTGTGACGCACAAACCCAACAGCGGTGTACCTGTTATTTTTGAAGATTTTCCAACCCATTACAATTTATTGGGGCATGTAGAACAACTCACGCAAAACGGCACCATTACCACTGACTTCACCTTAATTCGTGCAGGTAGCTTACATAAAGCCAATGGCGGCTTTTTGATGCTCGAAGCAGAGCAGTTACTGGAACAGCCTTATGCATGGCAAGGACTGAAACGCGCTTTAAAATCGGGGCAATTGAAACTTTCATCTTTGGAACACATGCTAACTTTAACAGGCAGCATTTCAATTGAACCACAAGCCATTCCACTAAATATTAAAGTGATTTTACTGGCAGAGCCTGAAATTTATTATGAAATTTTAGAGCTAGAACCCGAACTTGGCAGCGTGTTTAAAATCCGTGCCGACTTTACCGATACATTACAACGTAATGACGAAAACGAGCAGGCATATATGCAGCTGATTGCCGACTATGTGCAATCTGACAAATTATTACCATTTGACCGTTCTGCTTTGGCAGCTTTACTTACTGACTCAAGCCGTCAAGCTGAAGATCAAAGCTCCCTCTCCTTACATGCCCTCACCTTGGGGGATTTAATTCGTGAATCGCATCACCATGCGGCACAGGCGGGCGATAAAACGGTTTCCGAACAGCATATCAATACCGCACTGGATCATCGCAAATATCGCTTAGGCTATTTAAGAGAACTGTACTGGCAAGATTTATCACGCGGTACGCAGTTAATAGAAACTCGCGGACATCGTTTAGGGCAAATTAATGCCCTGTCGGTCATTCACTATGCCGATGTCGAGTTTGGCTTACCTTCGCGCTTAACCGCCTCAGTCTATCAAGGCGGCGGCGATATTTTAGATATTGAACGCAGTGTTGAACTTGGCGGTTCTTTACATGCCAAAGGCGTGTTGTTGATGGCCAGTTTCCTCAAAGCACATTTTGGCCGTGAGCAAATTTTACATTTTTCTGCTGCCCTTGCCTTTGAGCAAAGTTATGGTCAGGTTGATGGTGACAGTGCAACAGTGGCAGAGCTTTCTGCTTTGATTTCTGCAATCAGCCAACTACCTATTGACCAATCTTGGGCCATTACAGGCTCCATGAACCAACTTGGTCAAGTACAGCCAATTGGTGGCGTGAATGCAAAAATTGAAGGTTTCTTTGATGCCTGCAAACTGCAAGGTTTAACTGGCAAGCAAGGCGTGATTATTCCGCGTCAAAATATGCAGCACCTCATGTTACGTAAAGACGTGATTGAAGCCGTAGAACAAGGTCAATTCCACATTCACGCCATTGATACCATTGATCAGGCCTTAGAAATTTTAATGGCACGTCCTGTGGGTAAACTCACTAAAAAAGGACGTTACAGTAAAGGTTCAATTTACGCTGCAGTGATGGAACAACTTGAGTATTGGCAAGCCATTGAAGATGGTGCCGAAATTGAAGAAGAGCCGAAGAAAAAGAAAAAGTCCAAGAAAGAAAAGGACAAAAAGGACTCAGAGAAAAAGGACAAAGCGCAAAAAGCCAAGAAAAAACAGAAATCGGCTGAACCATCTGATGCGGCAACTTCTGATGAAGTCACTACCGAATCGGCTGAAATAGTTGAACTTGCAACTGAAAGCCCTGCGGTAAACTAAACGCAGTAATTCGAGTCAGCTATTCAAGTTAATTCTAGATATAAAAAAGCGCCAAGGCGCTTTTTTTATATCAACTTTTTGTATGGATGACTTTGGTCTAGTGTGACCCAAGTCCAATACGTTAAGCTTCAGGTGCTGGGCTGTATTGCTCAACTAAAGGCTTTAACTCACCTTTCTGGAACATATCCAACATAATATCGCTACCACCAATCAACTCACTGTTAATCCACAATTGTGGGAAAGTTGGCCAGTTGGCAATTTTTGGCAAAGTGGTACGAATATCCTGATTTTCTAAAATATTCACATAAGCAAAAGGACGACCAATTTGACTGAGTGCTTCTACTGCGCGCGCAGAAAAACCGCATTGTGGAAATTGTGGTGTGCCTTTCATGTAAAGAAGAACAGCATGTTTAGCAATTTGTTCACGAATTAACGCTTCGGTATCGCGTACTTGTTCAGTCATTGGTAAATCCTCAACTCATCTGTGTGGCATTATACCCAAAACCGAGCAAAACAGTACGTCTAAAGCAATAAATCCAATTTTATTTACAATTAGGCTTTTCATCTGCAGTAGATTTTGCTTATATAAGTTTTTCCCTCCAACCTAACAGATAAGAGTTAGTCATGAATAACATTACCCTTGCTCCTGTGCAAACTGATCAACCATCACATTTGATGCCTGTATTTGGCCGTCAGCCGATCAGCTTTGTCCGCGGTCGAGGTTCTTATCTTTATACTGAAGATGGCACAGAATATTTAGATGCACTTACAGGCATTGCCGTATGTGGTTTAGGTCACGCACACCCTGCAATTACCGAAGCCATTGCAGATCAGGCGGCTACCTTAATTCACACCAGTAACTTGTTTGAAGTGCCGTGGCAGACTGCTGCTGCACAAAAATTGGCGCAAGTTGCTGGCATGGAAGAAGTGTTTTTTTCAAACAGTGGCGCAGAGTCTAACGAAGGTGCAATTAAAATTGCACGTAAATTCGGTCATATGCAAGGCGTAGCCAATCCTAAAATTATTGTTGCAGATCACTCTTTCCACGGTCGTACTTTGGCTACCCTGTCTGCAACTGGCAATAAAAAAGTTCAGGAAGGTTTTGCACCTTTGGTTGAAGGCTTTATTCGTGTGCCTTTTGGTGATGTCGAAGCCATTGAAGAAGCTGCGATTCAGTATCCTGATATTGTAGCTATTTTAGTCGAGCCGATTCAGGGTGAAGGCGGTGTGAATACTGCACCACAAGGCTTTAGCTACCTAGAAGACATCCGCCGTATTTGTAATCAACACAACTGGCTGATGATGCTGGATGAAGTACAAACAGGAAATGGTCGTACAGGTAAATTCTTTGCTTATCAGCACACCAATATTGTGCCTGATGTATTGACTACAGCGAAAGGTTTGGGCAATGGCTTCCCAATTGGTGCAGTCATGACTCAAGGTCGTGGTGTGGGCGTTCTTACTGCTGGTAATCATGGCTCAACCTACAGTGGTACTGCGTTAGGTTCACGCGTGGTTTACACTGTTATTGACACCATCCAGAAAGAAAACTTGGTAGAAAATGCAGCAAAAATGGGTGGCTACATTGTGGAACAATTGCGTCAACAACTCGCAGACCAAAATGTAAGCGTGCGTGGTTTTGGCTTGATGATTGGTATTGAATTACCAAAACCATGTGCAGAGTTGGTCGATCTTGCCCGCGATGAATACAAAATGATTATTAACGTAACTGCAGGTTCTGTAGTGCGTTTATTGCCAACATTAAATATTACTCAAGCCCAGGCAGATCAATTGATTGAACGCCTTGTAGCAATGATTAAAAAATTCTTGGCTTAAATAAATCCCTAACAAAAAGCCGCAGTTTGAACTGCGGCTTTTTGCTAACTAAATGGTCGATCAGTATATTATCAACATTCAATTAAGATGCTTCTTGAAACACTCGCCCACCCGGCAATTGAGAAAAATATTGTTTTAAGGCTTCCAAACAACGATGTACTTTCATCGGTTGTTGCTCATGTTTGGAAATGATTGCATACAAGGTAAATGCGGGTAATTTCCACTCAGGCAAAATTTCAACCAAACTGCCATTAAGCAAATCTTTTTGAATATCCAAATGCAAAATTCGCGCAAGCCCATGCCCTTGCATACACAAAGATTTAGACACCAACACATTATTGGTCGATAGACGCGAGCCCAACTCTACATCCACATTTTCAGCAGTGCTGATATGCTTAAAATTGAGTTGCTGAAAATTCTTCATAATGGTTAATGGAATTAACTCGTGATGTTTTAAATCTTCAGGACGTGAAATGGGCGCGGTTTGATTTAAATAACTAGGTGATGCGACTAAAACTTGGTCAATAAGTGCAATAGGAATCACATGCTGGTTTTGATCTTCAATTATTGGACTCATACGCAGCGCAATATCAATACGACCATCAATCAGGTCAATGTATTGATTGTCGGTTTCTAGATGTACAGACAAGCCACGATGGGCAGACAGCCAATGAGAAAGTGCGGGAATCACATGGTTCGCGGCTAATTCTGGAGTGGTGGCAATTCTTAAATCACCGACCAAATCATCTCTTAACTCATTAATGCGTATTTTACCACGCTCAGCAGCGGCGAGCATTTCTTGACAACTGTGGAAAAAAGCTTGTCCTGCTTCAGTCAAACTCAGTTTTCTAGTAGAACGATGCAGAAGCGTGACTTCCATATCTTGTTCTAGTGAACGGATTTGCTGACTGACGGCGCTGGTGGTGATCCCTAAATCACGTGCTGCACCGCTAAACGAGCTTTTTTCAACAACACAAGCAAATACACCCATTGCTCGAAGTTGATCTAACATAAATTCCCTCTGAAATTATAATCGTTGCCCTCATCTATCGATAAAAGCAACTTATTGTATTATACGGTGAAATTTATGCTTTGTATTCGTGATATTTAATTTATTGGTAAAACATTAGTTGGATTGATTGGCTTGCCATCTAGACGTACCTGAAACTCCAACATGGTACGTGTTGCACCAGAAGAACCCATTTCAGCAATCTTTTGACCCGCTGTGACATTTTGACCACTGCTCACATTCATCTTACTGTTATGTGCATAGGCGGTGATATAACCATCAATGTGCTTGATTAAAATCAAGTTCCCATATTCTTTTAATCCATCTGCAGCATAAACCACCTGCCCATCTGCTGCGGCATAAATTGGATCGCCCACATTGCCACCGTAACGAATTCCTTTGATATTACTTGCCAAATTAAACTGTGCAATCACAGCACCTTGTGATGGTTTCACCCAGCGCAATGTGCTGCTACGCACAGGTGTACTTGGTGTGGTTGAGCTAGTGGTCGTGGTTGTAGTCGATGTTACCGGTGCAGGTGTCACAGGTGTCGTTGGTAATGTGACTGTTTGACGTTGAATTGGTGCAGCCTGTGTTACAGGGCGAGTGCTTGTTGTACGTGGTGCATTGCCCGCTTTCAAACGAATCGACTGCCCGACATAAATACGATACGGCGGTGCAATATCATTCATTTCTGCAATGCTGAGATAGCTCAAACCATAACGTGCAGCGATACCACTTAAAGTATCACCCGAACGCACAGTATAAAAATTCGGCGCTGTTGCATAACGCGCAGAATTATTCACTTGAGGTTTAGAGGCACAACCACTCAACACGACGGTAGCCACAACAGCACTTGATAACACTAAGGTTTTCAACAATGCTGTTGGTGTGCTAAATAAACGATACTGAAACACCACAGGCATTCTTTCCTCTCTACAAATTCTAAATATTTTCTATTGCGCTAAGAGTAGCAAAAAAGTCCTTGTAATGAGGCTTACAAGCTACTTTTTCACAAAGTTATAACATTAGTTAGCCAATTTGGGAAAATTGACTGTGCAATGATTGCAAAACGTCATAATTGGTGGCATCCATCTGAATTGGTGTCACGCTGACATAGCCATTTGCTACCGCAAAAAAATCAGACTCAATTTCAGTTAAGCCTTTTTTCGGTGCAGCCACTGCCTCGCCCGACAAACCAATCCAATACACTTGACGCCCTCGTGGATCGACCTGACTAGTAATTGGCTTAGATTGGGTACGCTGTCCTTGATAGGTAATTTTTGTGCCCTGCAACACTGGCACATCTGGAATATTCACATTAAAAATATGTCGTGCAGGTAAACTTGGTAAACCTTGAGCAATAAAGTCATGTACCCACTGCGCTGCCTGCATATAATCTTGCGGATGCTGATAAGCACGTACATTATGCCCTGCAAGTGATACCGCAATCGCAGGCTGTTTCATCAAACGTCCTTCAAATGCCGCACCGACTGTGCCTGAGTACAGTACATCATCCCCTAGATTTGCACCGCTGTTAATGCCGCTGACCACCAAATCAAATTCGAAATCGAACAATCCATTCATCGACAAATAGACACAGTCTGCAGGTGTACCATTCACTGCCCAGACATCTTCAGCAATTTGCACAGGACGTAATGGTCGGTCTAAAGTCAGCGCACTCGAAAAACCACTGCGTTCACTTTCGGGTGCAACAATCACCACGCGACCCAAAGGTTTTAAGGCTTTCGCCAAAGCTTGGATACCAGGTGCAAACACGCCATCATCATTGGCTATCAAAATATTCACAGAAAAATCTCAGATAAAACAAATATAAAGGTTATATACTAAAATATAGCAACGTCGGTTCAATCTTAAACTTGTTTGTGCCTGATTCATGCCTAAGCACATTTAATAAGCACACGACAACAAAATGACTGATCAGCACATTTCATTGAAATATACAAAAGATTATATATATTTAGCGCTTAACATCCATCCAAAAATATATGTGATTCTCATGATTTTAGCTTTGTCATTTCGTCGTTTATTGGGTCTAGGTTTTGCTGCTGTATTAACGCAGTCTGTAATTGCAGAAGATTTGACTGCAGCAGAAGCCAATACGATTGTGAAAGAAGATGTTGCAGCGGCACAAGTCATGACTGAAATGTGCCCTGCACTGATTGGAAAAAATGCAAAATTAGATGCCAATATTCAAGCACTGATTCAAACTTATCTACAAGATTATTCAGAATCGAACATGACGCTTGCCAAACTACAAGCCGACGCAGAATATCAATCCGTTTTAGCTGAAGCGCGTGAAGCAGCAAAAGATACAGCCAAAGAAGAGCAAAAAGTAGTGTGTCAGGAAGCTTTAGAATTAGCACTTTAAATCACATGATTTAAATACTATTTTGAGCCTGTAAATAATTTTGCATACTCACCCTTTAAGGCAAACTTTCAAAGTTTGCCTTAAATTTTATGCTTAGTTTTTATATCTGGTATTTTTCCACTATTATTTTACGCTTTATATCAAGCCACTGATTTTCAAATTTCAGACTTTAATCTTCACTTTTTATACATGATTTGCGCTCAGATCACACAGCTTTAATACATTTTCACTCTTTCAATTCGCAAATAAATGATTCATCTTATAAGCACTTAAATGAATCGGTAGATTCAGTTCAAACAATATTTAAGGTACTTGATATGCAATTTTCTGGCTTAAAAAATTCACGTGCAGTTCATTTTTTTGGCGCAGTTGCGCTCAGTTTGGGTTTAAGTCAAGCCGCAATTGCGCAAGAAGAAAATATTGAAGTGACGCCATTACAACAAGTGACTCAGCAAGAATTAGCCGCTATTTATGTGTTATCTGAAGTTTGCCCTTCACTAGTCAAAGAACAAGATCAATTTCATCAGGGTTATACAAAACTTGCCCAAGAATATATGCTTAAAGAAAAAGACGCTGTTACTGCCTTAAGTAAACTCAGCAAACAAAAAAGCTTCCAGCCAATTTTAAAAGAAGCCCGTGCCGATGCCAAAGCTGCTGGAACAGCCAAAAACCAAGCAATTTGCCAAGAATTGACAGCATATAGCAGATAATACAATTTGGTTACAATACTTTTATCAATAAGCCGATTTCTCCCATAGAAGTCGGCTGAGCTTTGCCCTAAAATGCTAGCTCTTTTGTGCATACCTCAAGTATTGGAACCTCTTAGAATGACCCCAAAAAGCGCCCTTGCTGCATTATTACTATTACCAAGCTTTTCTTATGCAGCAACTGTCTTAGCTACACCACCAGAACTCAATAACAAATCATACGTTTTGATGGATTATGAGACGGGACAAATTTTAGCTTCAAAAAATGAAAACGAAAAACTCGCCCCTGCCTCAATGACCAAAATGATGACTAGTTTCATCATTGAACAAAAGTTATTAAAAGGCGAACTCACGGAAGATGAACAAGTCCGCATGAATGAGTCTGCATGGTGTCGTGGCAGCAGCACAGAATCATGTATGTATGTTCCTTTAAATGGCACAGCAACCGTACTTGAAATGCTACGCGGAATTATCGTGCAATCGGGCAACGATGCATCTAAAGCCATGGCAGAGCACATTGCAGGTAATGAAGGCACATTCGTTCACATGATGAATGAAGAAGCCAAACGTATTGGCATGAGCAATACCCAGTTTATGAACTCTACGGGTATGCCTGCTGAAGGTCACTTTTCTACCGCAAAAGATATGGCGACTTTAGCGCAGCACATCATCCATGACAGCTCAAAATACTACCCAATTTATTCTGAAAAAGAGTTTTCTTTTAATGGAATTAAACAAGGCAACCGTAATGCCCTGTTATATACCGACCCAAGCGTGGATGGTTTAAAAACAGGTCATACCAACGAAGCGGGTTACTGCTTAACCACTTCATCTAAACGTGGCCCAATGCGTTTAATTTCGGTGATTTTTGGTGCGCCAACCATGCAAGCTCGTGCAACTCAAACTCGTGAATTGTTAGCTTGGGGTTATGCAAACTACGAAACTGTACGTGTACAGCCTGCCAACCAAGTCTTAGCTAAAGCAAAAGTATGGTACGGTAAAAGCAAAGAAGCACAAATTGGTTTGCCAGAAAACTTTAACGTGACCATGCCAAAAGGCAAAGCCAACCAAATTAAAACTCAATTGGTGGTTCAACCTAAATTGACTGCTCCTTTGAAAAAAGGTCAAGTGATTGGTAAATATGTCGCAACCTTAGATGGTAAAGTGATTGCTGAAAAACCATTGGTGGCGTTGCAGGAAGTGGAAGAAGCGGGTTTCTTTGCACGTATGCTAGACCATATCAAACAATTCTTTAGCAACTTATTCTAAGATTCATAAGCTTAGACTAAAGCGCAAAGCACACATGCCCGCATGTGTGCTTTTTTATTTTATACTGTCCTCAATCCTAAATTTATAAGCTAAAGATTTGTCCATTATGAAAAAAAATGTGCGTGCTTATTTAGAGCAAACCCCAAAAATTGACGCAAGCTGTTATGTAGATGAATTGTCGGTGGTGATTGGTGATGTGCATTTGGCCGCAAATGTATCGGTTTGGCCATTTGCCGTGATTCGTGGTGATGTTAACCATATTCGGATTGGTCAAAATTCCAATGTGCAAGATCATGCCATGCTGCATGTTAGCCATAAAAAAGCCGACAAACCTGAAGGTTCACCGCTGATTATTGGCGAAGATGTCACAGTTGGACATGGTGTGACCTTACACGGCTGCACCATTGGCAATCGGGTGTTATTGGGCATCAACACAATTGTTTTGGATGATGTCATTATTGAAGATGATGTAATGATTGGCGCAGGGTCTTTAGTGCCACCGCGTAAGCGTTTGGAAAGTGGCTATTTGTACGTGGGTAGCCCTGTGCAAAAAGTTCGTCCTTTAACCGACAAGGAAAAAGAGTTTTTGCCTTA
The DNA here is from genome assembly GCF_017498585.1 of Acinetobacter towneri. Lineage (NCBI taxonomy): Bacteria > Pseudomonadati > Pseudomonadota > Gammaproteobacteria > Moraxellales > Moraxellaceae > Acinetobacter > Acinetobacter towneri. Next base: position 1,484,259 of record NZ_CP071766.1, on the reverse strand, counting down.
TTCTGCACGACACTATGTAAAAGTGGCGGGGAATTATCAATAATCCCCCCCTCAAAGTTCTTTTTGATTGTTGTAATTTGAGGGATTACACGTTCTGCACCGTTAATTTTAAACTCAGTGTATGAATGACATGATTAATCTTATCAAATCGAGAGGCTGAATCTTGACTTAGAGTTTTATACAAAGCTTTACGGTCAATATCTGCCTCTTTTTCTATTTGTGCAATAGCTTTGACTTTGGCAACAACACCTAGCGCAAATGAGATCACATCCAGCATCACCAAATGAATCAAAGAACAAAGTACCCCTCACATCTTCCCACAACTACACAAACCTACATTTACAGTTTTAAAGAAATCCCCTTTCAACATAGCCACATCCCCCTAAATTTTGTAGAATATGCGTTTTACCCCATGGTGCTTTTCAATGACCGCTTGGACTGCTCACGTTACTGTCGCCACCGTTATCGAAAAAAACGGAAAATTCCTGTTTGTTGAAGAACATACAGAAGGTGTGACGCATAGCGTGTTTAATCAGCCTGCAGGGCATGTTGAAGCTGGCGAAAGCTTAATTGAAGCAGCAATACGTGAAACCATGGAAGAAACTGGGCATCGGGTGAAAATTAATGCCTTACTCGGTATTTATAGCTATACTCCGCCTATGTTTCCTGACCGCACCTATTATCGCTTCTGCTTTCTAGCCGAATCGCTGCAACATGATGCGCAAGCCCAGCTCGATCCCGATATTATTGGTACAGTATGGATGTCTGCAGACGAACTGGCTGAATCAGCACGTGCCCGAAGTCCGTTGGTACTGAAAGCGGTTCAAGATGCGCTCAGTGGTCAATCTTATCCTTTATCGCTCATTTACGAGCACCAAAATTCTCCCCTTATTTCTAGTTTGGATGCCTAATCCTATGCAACAACGTGTCATCGTCGGTATGTCAGGTGGTGTAGATTCATCTGTTTCTGCTGCACTTCTACTTCAACAAGGTTATCAAGTTGAAGGGCTTTTCATGAAAAACTGGGAAGAAGATGACGGCACTGAATATTGCACCGCGATGGAAGATCTTGCCGATGCGCAAGCGGTGTGCGACAAGCTAGGCATTAAGTTGCATACAGCCAACTTTGCGATGGAATATTGGGATCGGGTTTTTGAGCATTTTCTTGCCGAATATGCCGCAGGACGCACGCCAAACCCAGATATTTTATGCAATAAAGAAATTAAGTTCCGTGCCTTTTTAGATCACGCCATGAATTTAGGTGCAGATTTTATCGCCACAGGTCACTACGCTCGTCGTGGTGGAACGCAGTACAACTCCAAAGGTGAAGCATACGCTCCACTGTTACGTGGTTTAGATAAAAATAAAGATCAAACCTATTTCTTACATGCAGTGCATGGTCGTGAAATCAATAAAACCTTGTTCCCTGTGGGCGAAATTGAAAAGCCGCAAGTCCGAAAAATTGCCGAAGAACTAGATTTAGTCACTGCCAAGAAAAAAGACTCGACAGGGATTTGCTTTATTGGTGAACGTCGCTTTAATGATTTCTTAAAACAATATTTGCCTGCTCAAGCTGGAAAAATTGTTTTAGACGATGGCAAAGAGGTTGGTGAACATCACGGCTTAATGTACTATACGCTCGGTCAGCGTGGCGGGATTGGTATTGGCGGCTTAAAAGGTGTTGCTGAAGGTGCATGGTTTGTCCTGCATAAAGATATTGAAAACAATCGTTTAGTGATTGGTCAAGGTCATGAACATCCACTCATGCAAAGCACTATTTTATGGAGCGAAGCAATTGATTGGGTGGCAGGTGAACAAGAAATTCCTGCGTCAGGCTTCCGTTGTACTTGTCGCACTCGCTATCGCCAAGATGATCAGGACTGTGTAATTTTCAATGATGACAGCATGCCTGGCGGTGTACGTGTGGAATTTGATGAACCACAACGTGCAGTCACTCCTGGTCAAAGTGTCGTATTCTATTCAGGCGAAATGTGTTTAGGCGGTGGTGTGATTCACCATACCAATGCACCTAAACCCGATTTTATTTAAGGATTGTTTTGGATGACAGAGTTACCGTTTCAACAGTCACCAACTCTGAATGTTCGCCAAAATCGTGCCTTGGCGTTAGCGGGTGTGTTTCAAGCCACCCAGCTCACGCACATGACTGCACTCACAGGCAGACAAAGTATTGGTGAAAGCGGTAACTTTTATTTTGAGCAATTAATTAAAGCCAGTTTAAATATCCGTCCGAGTAGCAATCACAGTTCGCAAACTTTGGATTTTTTTAATCATTTGGCCGATATTTCTTTGGGTTTAAAAACGCTAGAAAGCAGCATCAACCAACCTTTTAATACTGCTCCTAAATCGCGTTTACCTAAACTATCCAATACCAAACTACCCATGTCGTATGCGATGGCACTCTTACAATTAGAAAAGAAAGTGTATAGCAATCCTAAATACGTCGAAATTATTGAGCAGTCACAGCAAAAAATCTTAAAACAACTTTCATTTTTTGATCATAACTATTTGCATCCCAGTATTATTGCCAATTTAGCCCAAACCTATGTCGATACTGCGGGACAAATTAACCCGCGCATTATGGTACGTGGCAATGCAGAAGCATTTAAGGATTCTGCACATACCAACCGAATTCGAGCTTCGCTTTTTACAGGCTTACAAATGGCACACCTTTGGCGTCAACTTGGTGGCAGTTCATGGGGCATGGTATTTAGCAAACGTAAATTATTACGTGATATTCAAGATCTGGCGCGTTTACAGTATCAGGTGGTTTAAACTATGCTGAACACGCTTTTGTTTTAGGTTTAATTCCAAAGTTTAAGGAATCGATATGAACGCTTTAACCGCACTTTCTCCATTAGATGGGCGCTATGCAAGCAAATGTGATGCTCTCCGCCCTTTCCTCTCTGAGTTTGGTTTAATCCATGCTCGTGTGACTGTTGAAGTGCGTTGGTTACAAGCGCTTGCCAATCGTCCTGAAATTACCGAAGTACCTGCTTTCAGTGCTGCAACGAATGCTGCATTAGATGCAATTGTTGCAGATTTCTCTGAAGATGATGCCAACCGCATTAAAGAAATTGAACGCACCACCAACCATGACGTAAAAGCAGTTGAATATTTCTTAAAAGAAAAAATTGCCAACATTGATGAGTTAAAAAATGCAGGTGAGTTCATTCACTTTGCTTGTACTTCAGAAGACATCAACAACTTGTCACATGCTTTAATGCTTAAAAATGGTCGTGAAGTATTGGTTGCAGCGATGCAGCAAATCATTGATTCGATTGTTGCATTGGCAGAAAAACACGCAGATCAACCAATGTTGTCACGTACTCACGGTCAAACTGCAAGCCCAACAACTTTGGGTAAAGAAATGGCAAACGTGGCATATCGTCTTGCACGTCAAATCAAACAGTTCAAGCAAGTTGAGCTTTTGGGCAAAATCAATGGTGCAGTAGGTAACTACAACGCTCACCTTTCTGCATACCCAGAAATCAACTGGCCTGCACATTCTCAAGCATTTGTAGAATCTTTAGGTTTAAGCTTTAACCCATACACGACTCAAATTGAGCCACACGACTATATGGCAGAATTGTTTGATGCGCTACGTCGTTTCAACACCATTCTAATCGACTTCAACCGTGACGTTTGGGGCTACATCTCACTTGGTTTCTTCAAGCAAAAGCTTAAAGAGGGTGAAGTTGGTTCTTCAACCATGCCACACAAAGTAAACCCAATTGACTTTGAAAACTCTGAAGGTAACTTGGGTATTGCCAATGCAGTCTTGGCTCACTTGGGCGAAAAATTACCAATTTCCCGCTGGCAACGTGACTTAACTGACTCGACTGTATTACGTAATATGGGTGTTGGTTTTGCACAAAGCTTGATCGCATTTGAAGCTTGCTCTAAAGGTATTGGCAAACTTGAATTGAACGCACAACGTATTCTTGAAGATTTAGACAATGCTCAAGAAGTATTGGCTGAGCCAATTCAAACTGTGATGCGTCGTTATAACATCGAAAAACCATACGAAAAATTAAAAGCTCTTACACGTGGTCAAGCTATGACACGTGACATGATGGTAGATTTCGTGAATGGTAATGAGTTGGAAGGCGTTCCTGCAGCAGATCGCGCACGTTTAGCGACAATGACGCCTGCAACTTACACAGGTAATGCAGCTGAACAAGCAAAACAAATTCAAGATTTAATTGCTAAAATCTAATTTGTAAAAGCATTCATCACAATACAAAAATGCGAAGCTTCGGCTTCGCATTTTTATTAGAATAAAACAAATCTTCCAACTTAAACATCACATGCAAAATCAATTCCGCATTCAACATTACTGTGCTTTAGGCTTGGTTATACTCGCCATGCTTGCTGCCAGTATTCAACCACTGGAATTTGAATCGTATCTACTGCATCAGGCAGGCACAGTTTTTATGCTCGCGGCTTTATTGATTGCGTTTAAAAAAGTAGGACTGAGTTTTTCTAGCTTTGTGCTGTATTTAATATTTTTACTGATTCATATTGTCGGAGCACATTATCTGTATTCTTATGTGCCCTATAATGATTGGATTTTGCACAGCTTTGGCTTCAATTTAGATCAGAGCATGGGTTGGTCACGCAATATGTATGACCGTTTTGTGCATTTGGCTTATGGTATTTTGCTCTATCCTGTTTTATTGCGCTTGTTTGAAGTCTGGTTTCCAAAAAACAAACCTATCGTTTTATATCTTTTGGTCATTCAATTTATCATGGCAAGCAGTTTAATTTATGAATGGGTGGAATGGCTCATTGCGCTTGGCTTATCGCCAGAAGATGCTGAAAATTATAATGGTCAGCAAGGTGATATTTGGGATGCACACATGGATATGCTTTTAGCAACGATAGGAGCAATGCTGATGGGATGCTTCTACTTGATCAAGAAACCCTAACAGGATGCCTCTTTCGTACTAAATCCAAATTTATTGCCAATACCACCACCAGAAGCCAGCTAAACTTGCGACTGAAATCATCCAGATCAACACCGTTAATACTGCAGGTTTACCCGACCCCCAAAACATGGTTTTGGCAAGCCATTTTTTAAACAATACGCTGCTTAAAGTTAGGCTCGCTAAATGCACCAATACTGCAGCCAAGAATAAATTTGCTGCAAATTCATGTAGCTCTTTTAAAGTATGACTTTGGGTATAATCGGTGAAAAATCCAACCAACACAGTTAAAGGCAATGCCAACCAAATCAACAAAATACTGAATTGAAACGCACTGGAACTGCCTGACTTTAAAAACGGTAATGAAAAAAACTGCTGTGGCTGTTTCCAATCGCGTTTTACAAATTGTTGAATCATGCCTAAACGTTTAGAAATTCCTGTCGGCTGTGTGCTGTTCAACATACTCAACACCTGCCATACGATTCGTAAAGCTAAACTAATCCCCAACGTATAGCCAAAAGCCATATGTAACTGATGCCATTCTTCCGCATCACCTGTTAAGTAAGCCCCTGTAAAACTTAGCAGCATCACCACATGCAAAAAGCGAATCATTAAATCTGTAGATGTTGATTGCTTCGCGGGCACACTATTTGTTTGCATATTCAATCTATCAAGGTGGTTTTGTTCTTATCACAAAGATATAACATCAAGCTGAATTGAAAATTAAGATGCTTAAATCAAAGACCCTATATTTTTGAATAAAAGTGAATAAAAAAATTGCGCTCAATTGAGCGCAATTTTTAGATAAATTTTAGAAGTTAGATCATCACTATTACAGTTTAGGATCACGGATTTGCAACAAACTGCTGTTGGCTTTGCTTAGGCTATCAACCAGTTTATTCATCACTGCAGGAATCAAACTGTCTGCCATTTGTGCAGCTTGCAAACCCAGTTTTTCACCCAAAGTTGGCTTTTTACGGGTTTGAATCACATAAATATCATGCTGTGGCAACAAACTTAGTAAGTATTCATCTGAGGTTTGTAACTTATCTACCAAGTTTAAATCCAGTGCATCCTGACCATACCAATGCTCACCTGTTGCCACTTTTTCAACATTCAGTTGTGGACGGTATTTTTCAACAAAGTGTTTAAATAGTACATGAGTTTGTTGCAATTCTTCTTCAAACTTAGCCTTGCCTTCTTCGGTATTTTCACCAAACATGGTCACAGTGCGTTTGTATTGACCTGCTGTGTACATCTCAAAATCTATATTTTTTTCTTTGAGCAAGCGATTAAAGTTAGGCACTTGTGCCACTACGCCAATAGAACCCAAAATCGCAAATGGCGCTGACACAATTTCTGAACCAATACATGCCATCATATAGCCACCACTTGCTGCGACTTTATCGACGCAAATCGTGAGATGGAAACCTGCATCACGCAAACGTACCAATTGTGCAGCTGCAAGCCCATAACCATGCACCATACCGCCTGGACTTTCCAAACGTACCACAACACGGTCACGTCCAGCTTTGGCCGTTGCCAAAATTAGGGTGATTTCTTCACGCAATTGCTCTACAGCAGACGCAGCAGTATCACCTTTAAAATCCAACACATAAATTTTTTGATTGTTCTTTTTACGGGCGCGCGCTTCACGTGCCATTTGTTGTGAAAGTTGTAATAGCTCGAGTTTAGATGCCGTGGTTTGCGCAATTTTTTTTCGTTGTTCATTAATTCGCGCATTCAAATGACTAATCCGAATTTCGGCAGGTAGTTTAGGTAAATGAAATAACATAAAAATGAGTTCTCAATTTAATTCGGTTTATTAGGACTACATTAGGTCAATTTCGACTTTTTCAATACTTTTTCTATCTTAAAGCAGCTTCTTTTTGAATCAATCGTAAATATCGTTTAGAAATCTGCCGAACAGCCATTAAACGTACAGCAAACCAAATTTGCCCCTGATAGCAAATCCCAATAATAAGTGCGTTGATCGGCCACCAACCAAACAGTAGAAAACTACCTCTACGCTCATGATCTGAAGGTGTAAGCATTGAATAGAAACACACTAAACCTACGCAGAAACACATTACGCAAAGAAATTCACCTACTGCACTGTGCAAGAACGGTAACTTATTTTTTTGTTGTGCTTTTACATAGCGATAAAACTTAAATTTAGTATTGGCATCGATATAGTCTCGCCAAGCCTGCCGAAAATGGGGATCACTTGCTTGCTGCTGTACCCTAAAATAAACAACAAGCACTATCACACCTGAAACTATCACAAATTGATCATACAACCAACGATGATAATTGCTCATATTGGGGCTTTGAGAAGTTGGAAACCACCCATCATGGTTAAAAAACGTTGCCAATAAAATACTCAGCAAAACCAAAAGTGCTGCTATCGTCTCTGCACTATGTTGAAATCCAAACAAGGCATCGATTATTTTTTTCGTGGCTTGGCGTGCTGGTTTTGCCTGTTGTCGTTCTTCTTGTGAAGGAAACTGCATTTTTTATTTTCGCTGCGCGTACAAAACAATCAATACTATAACAAAAAAACAGAATCCTAAGATTCTGTTTTAATAGCTTTCAGGACTTAAGCAGATTAACCAAAACGACCTGTAATATATGCTTCTGTTAATTGATGGTCTGGCTGAGTAAATACTTTTTCAGTTGCATTCACTTCAATCAAATCACCTAAATGGAAGTATGCGGTACGGTCAGATACACGCGCTGCCTGTTGCATTGAGTGCGTTACAATCGCAATCGTATATTGAGTAGAAAGTTCAGAAATTAGCTCTTCTACTTTTGCCGTTGCAATTGGGTCAAGTGCCGAACATGGTTCATCCATCAAAATTACTTCTGGACTTACCGCAATGGTACGCGCAATACAAAGACGTTGTTGCTGACCACCAGAAAGACCTGTGCCTGGTTGATTCAAACGATCTTTCACTTCATCCCACAAACCTGCTTTACGCAAGCTGTTTTCTACAATTTCTTCTAAATCGTACTTATCACGTGCTAAACCATGCAGTTTAGGGCCATAGGCTACGTTTTCAAAAATTGATTTTGGGAATGGGTTTGGTTTCTGGAACACCATGCCCACTTGTGCACGCAATAACACCACGTCTAAGTTCGGATCGTAAATATCTTGGTTATCCAACATTACTTTACCCGTCACACGACAGCTATCAATCGTGTCGTTCATACGGTTTAAAGTACGCAAGAAAGTCGATTTACCACAACCCGATGGACCAATAAATGCAATCACTTCATTTTCATAGATATTTAAATCAATACCTTTGATGGCTTCAGACTCACCATAATACACATGCACGTCATTGGTGCTTAACTTTACATTTGAAGATTTCGCTTCTTTTTTGCTTGAAGTTTGCGTATCAAATTGTGAAACAAACGAAGTCGATGATTGCTTCTGTTCTACATCGGTAGATGTAAATTGGCTTTGTTGTGGATTCACTTGCTTATCCTGTTCTAAGGAATTCTGTTTTTCTGTGCTTGCTACAGCATTCATATTCTCTGCCCTCAATTACCAGCGTACTTCAAACTTCTTACGTAACCAAATTGCAAGGCTGTTTAAGCCAATCATTAGCGCAAGTAGTACGATAATGGCTGCAGCGGTACGTCCCTCGAAGAAGTTACGCAATTCATTACCCTGCCATAAGAAAATTTGCACAGGTAACGCAGTAGATTGATCAAGTGGAGTTGCTGGTACACTGGCAACGAAAGCACTCATACCAATTAATAACAATGGTGCGGTTTCACCTAAAGCTTGTGCGACACCAATAATTGCACCCGTTAAAATACCCGGCAATGCAAGTGGGAGTACGTGGTGGAACACTGTTTGTAAACGAGAAGCACCCAAACCTAAAGCAGCTTGACGAATAGACGGCGGCACTGCTTTTAATGATGCACGCGTGGTAATAATCACTGTTGGTAAAGTCATTAAACTCAGTACCAAACCACCGACCAATGGTGCAGACAATGGTAAATGCATCCAACCAATAAAGATCGCGGCACCCAACAAACCAAATACAATAGAAGGTACAGCGGCCAAGTTATTGATGTTCACTTCAATAATATCAGTAATCGCATTTTTTGGCGCAAATTCTTCTAAGTAAATTGCTGATGCAACACCAATTGGAATCGAAATAAAGATCACAATCAGCATCATGAATAATGAACCCATGAATGCACCTGCCAAACCAGAAGTCGCTGGAGAACTACGTGAGTCTGGGCTAACAAAAATATTGGTATTGAAAGTACTTTCAATAATACCTTGTGATTCGAGCTGATCTGCCAATTGACGTACTTCAGGGCTTAATTGTTGCTGCTCATCTGGTAAGCTGCGGTCAATCTTGCCTTCTAGCCATACATCGACGTTGGCATCTGCAAGCACTTTCACTTCTTTGGTTTGGCCAATTAAAGAAGGATCTGCCAAGACCATGTCACGAAGACGGTATGCTTCAGAACTGGTATATAAGTAACCAAGATCATCACGCTTAGCTTCTAGCGCTTTGTCTTTCGCTACAATACCATTCACAATTAAAGCATCCCAATCGACCATACCCATTTCGGTTTGCCACGCAATCATACGGTCTTCGTATTGTGCTGGTGACTCGCCTGCAATCGCCTTAGGTTTTGGACCTGCATTGACAATCGCTGGATCGAAGTAAATTGGAAGGCTCATGCTGCTTTGCCAGAACGCAGGCAAACCTTTAGATAAGATACTGCCGAATAACAATACGACAAAGAATAAACCTGCAATAACTGCCGAGAAACCCATCAAGCGGAAGGTTTTTTCCTTACGATGACGCTTACCCAATGAACTGGCGATGGTTTTTTTACGTTGTTCACGTAATTCGGCAGCAGCTTGTGGATCTAACTGATCCAAAGACGATGTATTTGAAGTACTCATTAGTCGTATTGCTCACGATATTTACGCACGATGTATAGTGCAACAATGTTCAAACCTAAGGTAATCACGAACAGGGTCAAACCAAGTGCGAAAGCAACCAATGCCTGCGGACTTGCGAAATCTGTATCACCTGTTAATTGGTTCACAATCGTAATCGTAACCGTAGATACCGCTTCTAATGGGTTTGCGTGTAGTAAAGGACTATTACCTGCAGCCAACACCACAATCATGGTTTCGCCAATTGCACGTGACGCAGCAAGTAAGAATGCACCAATCACCCCTGGTAATGCAGCTGGCATCACCACGCGACGAATGGTTTCAGATTTGGTTGCACCCAAGCCTAAAGAACCATCACGCAGCGCACGCGGCACTTGCGTAATAATGTCATCAGACAATGAAGATACAAAAGGAATAATCATGATGCCCATCACTAAACCAGCGGTTAATGCACTCGTGGCATTAATATCTAGTCCAATGATTGCACCCGCAGTTTTAAGGAACGGGCCGATGATCATCATGGCAAATACACCGTACACAATGGTCGGAATACCTGCTAAAACTTCAATGGTCGGCTTTGCCCATGCACGGAATTTAGGCGATGCATATTCTGCAAGGTAAATGGCGATCATTAAACCAATAGGTACTGCAACTAATAAAGCAATACCACTCACCATCAATGTGCCCCACAGTAATGGAAGTAAACCATAACTGCCATCTGCACTACCCGAGGTGCTAAAACCAGGGTTCCAGACTGTACCAAAGAAGAAATCCAGTGGGCTAACGAAACTAAAGAATCGCATCGCTTCACTGAACATGGACATCACAATACCAACCGTAGTTAGAATCGCAACACCAGAACATAATGCCAAAGAAATGTTGATGATTTTTTCAACTTGGTTACGTGCGCGGAATTGTTGTGAAACACGTTTCTTTGCCCACAGCAAACCAAATAAGGCCGCACAGATCACCACCGCAAGTTTGGCATAAGAACCAATGGTTTCAATTTTCGCTAATTGCTCTGCCGCTGCAACTTCGTATGCAGCAGGTGTATCACTTACACCAAAACCAGATGCAATGGCTTGTACGCGATCAACCAAAACACTTGTACTTGCAGGGTCTAGGCTTGCAGCAATGTGCGCTGGCACATTATTAATTACCACTTGCTCTAGAATACTTGGTTCAACCAAGTTCCAAACAATCAAAATTAAAAAAGCAGGAATACCACACCATAATGCTACCAACGCGCCATAATATCCTGGGCGTGAATGTAACATTGCAGAGTTATTTCCCTTACCTGCTAGGTTACGGCTCTTGCTTAACCCGATTTGATAGGCTACGGCGATAATCGCCAATAACACACCTATGAGTAGCAGATTCATGTATTCTCCACTGTTTTTTCAATTTGTGTTTTTGAAAAAACATTTCTTAGCAAAAAGCCGATGGCAGGTTGTTCCCTGCCATCAGCTGCTTTAACTCAAATTACTTAACCGCTTTACCAGCTTTGAAGTTAGCAAGAACTTGTGCACGCTCTTTGTCAGACATAGAGATCAAACCTGCTTTGTCTAATTTAGAACCTTTACCAGATACTTTCTTGCTCAAGAAGTATTCAGTAAATTGCGGTAAACCTTTGATTGATTTAAGGTGCTCACCTTTCACGTAGAAGAACAATGGACGTGATACAGGGTAAGAACCATTTAAAATTGTGTTTTCAGATGGCGCTACGTTGTTTACAGTTGCAACACGTAAACGGTCACGGTTTTGGTCATAGAAACCTAAGCCGAATACACCTACTGCGCTTGGAGAAGTTTTCAAACGTGCCAGTGTTTCTGTGTAGTCACCCGCGATTTCGATTACACGACCATCCTTACGGAAAGTAGTACACACTTTCTTTTGCGCATCTTTGTCTAATGCTTTGATTGCAGCATAAGCTTCACAGCCTGCATCAACCATTTTCTCTTGGAACACTTCACGTGTACCGTGGTTAGACGCTGGAATTACAAGTGTAATAGGCTCGTTTGGAAGTGTTTTGTCAATTTGGTTCCAACGTGTATATGGGTTAGCAACCATTTTACCTTTAGATGGTAATTGAGCTGCAATTGCTGCATATACATGGTAAGGCTTTAATTTGTAAGCCGCTTTGTTTGCGTTAGAAGCAAATACGATACCGTCGTAACCAATTTTAATTTCTAAAACTTGGTTTACGCCTGCTTTTTTACAAGCAGCTAATTCTGAATCTTTAATTTTACGAGATGAGTTCGCGATGTCGATTGTGTTATCACCCACACCTGTACAGAACTGCTTCAAACCACCTGAAGAACCGCCTGAACCAACAACTGGAGTTTTGAATTGTGGGAAAGTATTACCAAATTCTTCTGCTACAATACTTGCGTATGGTAGAACGGTTGAAGAACCCGCGATTTGGATGGTGTCACGAGCTGCGTTAGCAGTTGTTACAGCTGCTGCAGATACGGCTAAAGCAATGGCGATGTTAGTAAAGCGCATTCTGTTCTCTCTCATAGTATGCAAGTTCGGAGTACGTCACTTGTTATTAAGTTTTGTACTTATTTCGATAACTGCATTGTGGTTTTATAATATGACAACCATGTTACAGCTTTGTTACGCTTTGGTTATATTTGCTTTTCGTATCTGAAATAATTTTTAAATGATTTAAAATCAATAACTAATAAAACACTAGAGTGCTTATTTTTTTCAGTATTTAAATTTCAAATTGTAATAATTCATGCCAATGTCATCATTATTTATGGTTTTTTCTACCAAAATTGATGGTTTATTCGCCAATTGCGTAATTTTTATGACATCCGCAGTGCATTATTTGAGCCCAAAACACCCAATCCATCACAAAATTCAAGCAAGAACGGTACAACACTTCACTGCAATATTTTTAATCAGACACAAAAAAAGCCACCGTAGTGACTTCTTTTGTTGTATTTCATAACAATCTGAATAATGAAAGCATTAGTCGATTGGTGGCGTATAAGTACCCGCGACAATCGCATCTTTAATGCGATCTGCTTCTGCCAATACTAGGCCTAACAAGTTTTTCACGTTTTCAAGTGTTGCCACTGGACTTAAAGTCGTCATCTTCAATGATTGAACATTACCGACTTTAGTTACACCAATATTGGCCTCACCACGTGCAAATAATTCATCTGCCACGTTTTGGTTCAAGCTATCCAAGAACTCTGCAGGATAACCTTCAGGCACAACACGGAACAACACTGAAGCAAATTGTGGTTCAACCAACAATTCTAAACCTGCAGTCGCTTTAATATAATCAGCAACGTCACGGGTTAGCTTCACACCATGATCAATCATAGAACCGTAAAGCTCTTCACCTAATGCTTCAATCGTCATCCAAAGTTTCAACGCATCAAAACGACGCGTTGTTTGCAATGACTTAGACACCAAGTTTGGTACGCCATGTTCTTCATCATAAGCAGAGTTCAAATATTCTGCTTCATAGTGCATGAAACGATAGTTCGCTTCATCTTTCAGTAAGAACGCACCGCACGAAATAGTTTGGAAATAATGCTTATGGAAATCCAGTGTCACAGAATCAGACAACTCAATACCATCAAGCATGTCACGATGACTGTTAGAAAGAATTAATGCACCACCCCAAGCTGCGTCAATGTGCATCCACGCGCCATATTGATTGGTGATGTCACGAATCTTTTTAAGTGGATCAATCGCGCCCGCATCGGTTGTACCCGCAGTTGCAACCACACATGCAACAATCTTACCTTCAGCTTTTAAATGCGCCATGGTTTGCTCAAGTGCAACCACGTCCATTTGTGCATTTTCATTAACAGGTACAGTAACAACCGATTGGAAGCCCATACCCATCATCGCCATGTTCTTTTGCACAGAGAAGTGTGCATTTTCAGAACAAATGACTTTCACATTACGCATTGCATCGCTTGGAATACCATCGCGCTGAACAGACCACGGATTACCGTTTTCATCTTTCCAGTTCTTTGCAATACACGCATCACGCGCCAATAACACACCCATCAAGTTAGACTGCGTACCACCTGAAGTGAACACGCCCGCTTGACCTGCACCATAGCCAACTTTTTGACGTAACCAGTCAATTAGTTGTACTTCCATCAATGAACCTGCAGGGCTTTGATCCCAAGAGTCCATAGATTGGTTGGTTGCGTTAATGAGAACTTCTGCAATTTGGCTTGCCACCATAGTTGGACAATGCAAATGTGCCAAAGAATGTGGATGATGAACTTTTAAACTTTTGTTTAAGAAAAGCTCAACCATGCGTTCCAATGACTTTTGTACACCCAAACCTTGTTTTGCAGGCTGGAAAGAAATCGCTTCACGCAATTCTTTAATGCTACCGCCTGTGTACATTTTGTCATTTTGCAACCATGCCGCGACTGCTTGAGTCGCTTGTTCCATTGCTGCACTGTAGTCAGCAATGGATTGAGCATCATTGCAGAGTAACGCTTTACGATGTTCTGCAAAATCTACCATAAACTTATGCGCCTCGAACTGCGACTAACGCTTCAGCAACTGCTTTCTTGAAGCGAGCGATGACTTCTACACACTCTTCTTGAGTAATGATGAGTGGACAAAGTAAACGGATTACCGTACCACCACGACCACCTTTCTCAAGCAACAATTTGTTGTCAAAACATGCAGCTTGAACAGCAGCAGCCAATTGAGAGTCTGCTGGATAAGCACCTAAACGGTCTTTTTCTTGGCGTTCATCTACAATTTCGATACCAATCATTAAACCGCGACCACGCACGTTACCAATACATGGGAATTCAACAGCTAATTTTTTCAATTCAGCTTGTAAGAACTCACCACGCTCTTGCGCATTTTGTGCAAGGTTTTGTTCTTTAATGGTTTTAAGCACCACAAGACCAGTACCCATTGCCAATTGGTTACCACGGAAAGTACCCGTGTGACCTGCAGGCTGCCATGCGTCAAACTTACGTTTAATTGCAAGTACAGCCAATGGCAAACCACCACCAACAGCTTTAGACATTACAATCACGTCTGGCTCAATACCTGCATGTTCAAATGCAAACATTTTGCCTGAACGTGCAAAGCCCGCTTGAACTTCGTCTAAAATTAAAACGATGTTGTGCTTTTCAGTCACTTCGCGGATTTTTTTCAACCATTTAATTGGTGCAGTTACTACACCGCCTTCACCTTGAATTGCTTCAAGAATCACAGCTGCAGGCTTAGTTACACCGCTTTCTACATCTTCAATGAAGTTTTCAAAATAATACGTTAAAGCATCTACACCCGCTTCACCGCCAATACCAAGTGGGCAGCGGTATTCATGCGGATATGGCATAAATTGAACACCAGGCATTAAACCATTGACTGCGTTTTTTGCAGACAAGTTACCTGTCATCGCCAATGAACCATGAGTCATACCATGATAGCCACCTGAGAAGCTGATGACTGAGCTACGACCTGTATAGGTTTTTGCAAGTTTGATTGCCGCTTCTGTGCCATCTGCACCTGTAGGACCACAGAACTGCAAGCAGTATTCTTCTTGACCACCAGGCATGTGTGAAAGTAACGCTTCAGTAAAAGCATCTTTCAAAGGTGTCGTTAAATCTAGGGTATGTAATGGCAAACCACTCGCTAAAGTGTCTTGGATGCTTTGAACCACCGCAGGATGGTTATGGCCCAATGCCAAGGTTCCTGCCCCAGCCAAACAATCTAGGTACTCAGTACCTTCAACATCGGTAACCCAACAACCCAGTGCTTTCGCTATCGCTAACGGTAATTTACGAGGATAACTACGCACATTCGATTCCATCTGACTTTGGCGAGTCAAGTAGTATTCGTTTGTGGAATGGTTGGCAGGGTTTACAGAAGTAACGCTCATATCGAATTACCATCTCTGATATGGGTTGAAAGAAATAAGTCTGGTGACTTGCGGTCCTTTGACTCGGTGCTTTTTTGATCTAGCGAGATAGAGTTTTGTTCTTCAAGACTAGGAAGCGGGATAATACCTAATTTTTCTAGAAAATAAACAGGTTTAACCCAAATATTGCCTAATTTCATCGAAAAAACATATCTTGCAGATGATTCGATTGAATTATCATCTTACATTGTGACAAAGGAAAGAAAATTTAACTCTTTCCACTTCCTTTATACGTTTTTTTGCACAATCTCTCAAGTCATGCAGCATTTATTTTCAAAATAGTATAGATCATTATTTTTATTGAATTTTATAAATGCTTTTTTGCTGCAATTTTTAACGCATATTTTACAAAGCCACCACAAATTCAACTAAAAATCCTCACAAAGCAAAGTTACTATTTAAATCAATTCAAACGCTTTTCATAAATCCTGATCCCCTGAATAATAGGTCAAAATATGCGCTTACTTTCTCTCGCTGCTACCCTGTTGGCTGTTGGTGCTGCAAGCACTGCTTTTGCCCAACAAAATGAATCTTTAAATTACAATATCGTCAATGTTCAAGCCGAAGCTACACGCGAAGTTTCAAATGATCAAATGCACGCTGTGTTATATATTGAAAAAAGTCACAAACAGCCTGCTGAACTTGCATCACAAATTAACCAGTTAATGAGCCAAGCCATTGCAACTGCACGTAAGTATCCACAAGTGAAAGTTGAAACGGGCTCACAAACCACCTATCCAATTTACGACAATGACAGTCGTAAGTTAAAAGAATGGCGTGGTCGTGCAGAAGTACGTGTGCAAAGCACCGATTTTAAAGCCGCAAGCCAGTTGGTGAGTGAGCTACAACAAAACTTTCAGACCCAATCAATTAATTTTAGCGTGTCGGATGCACAACGCAAAAAAGTTGAAAACGAGTTGATGGTCGAAGCGTCTAAAAACTTTCAACAACGTGCGCAAATGTTAAGTCAGGCTTGGAATAAATCGGGCTATAACTTGGTTAATTTGAACCTAAACACCAATTCTTATTTTCCGCAACCTGTTATGCGCGCGAGTATGGCTAAATTTGCTGTCGCAGAAACGGCTGTAGCTGATCAAGATATGGCAGCAGGTGAATCTAAAATTACAGTCAATGCAAATGGAACGATTCAGTTTAAATAAATTTGAAGCATGACATGCGTTGTTTAAGTAATAAAAAACCCGCTTAGATATTCCAAGCGGGTTTTTTAATAACTTCAATTGAATGATAACTTACAGCATCATCAATAAATCGCTATGTGATTGCGATGGATCATCTCCAACGAACGTGCCTCGCCTAACACCTGATGCACTTTGTCAGAAGCCAAGCCTTTGACCAAATCTGCAGAACGTGAACTAAAATTAACACGTCCCACAGCGACACGATGACCTTGTGTATCTACACACTCCACCACATCGCCACGTTCAAAATGCCCTTCTACCGCTTTTACACCCACAGGCAATAAACTGCGATGATTTTCTTTAATGGCTTTGACTGCGCCATCATCAATCACCAAACGTCCTGCCGTTTGTAAATGTGCCGCCAACCACTGTTGATGCGCTGCAATACGGTCATTGTCAGTAATGAACAGTGTACCCAACATTTCGCCCGCCATTAAACGCGCAAGCACATTGTCACTTTCACCACTGGCAATTAAAGTTGGACAACCCGATTTAGCCGCCAAACGCGCTGCACGGACTTTGGTCAGCATGCCACCGCGCCCAAACTTGCCGCCACCACCCGCCATATCAAACAGACTTTCATCCAAAGCACGTACAGTATGGAACAGTTTTGCGTTTGGATTAGAACGTGGGTCGGAGTCAAACATGCCTTGCTGATCGGTCAAAATAATCAACAAATCTGCATGTACCTGCCCTGCCACCATCGCAGCCAAAGTGTCGTTATCACCAAAGCGAATTTCGTCAGTAGACACTGTGTCATTTTCATTAATGACTGGTATCACGCGCCATTCAATCAGGTTTTGCAATGCATCGCACGAGTTTAAATAACGACGACGATCTGCCAAATCATCATGGGTTAATAGGACTTGTGCAGTTTGAATCTGGTGTTTTTCCAGCACACTTGACCAAGTTTGAATCAAGCCCATTTGACCAATGGCAGCGCATGCCTGAAGACTGGGTAGATCGGTGGGTCGATGCTCAAGTTTCATTCGCACCATACCTTCAGCCACAGCTCCCGATGACACTAAAATAATTTCGTGTCCAGCATTGTGTAGATCTGCAATTTGTCCCGCCCAATGCGAGATTGCATCCAAATCTAAACCTTGCCCATTGGCTGTGAGTAAAGATGATCCGATTTTAACAACGATTCGTTTACAACCCTTGAGCTGACGTTGCCCATCTACCACTTCTATCATCTTGTCCTCAGTCACTTTTTGTAGCGCTTAGCGTACGTAGTACACTTCTACTTCGCCATCTTCACCATCATCGTCTTCGTCGTCATCGCCCAACATACCTGCAAGACGTTGCTGACGGCGCATCTCACGATACGCTTCTTTCGCGGCAATGGTTTGTTCACGTGTTTCAGCTTCCAGCTGATCACGGAATGCTTTCATTTCTGCTGCGTACTCAGGATCTTCAACTTCGCGTTCACGTTGTTGCTCAATTTGATCCATCAAGTAATACACCACTTGCTGTGTACCTTCAGACATTAAGCCTGAAGTTTTGAACACAGGACCATCCCACTGCAATTCTTCAAGAATGTGTTTACACCATTCTTCACGTGAATCTTCAGGAAGTTGATCAAGTTTATTCAACACCAACACGATTGGTAACTTTGCCAAAGTTGGAGAGAATTTTTCCAACTCTTGCAGAATTGCTTTGGCATTGTACGCAGGATCAGAACCATCAATAGGTTGAACATCCACAATGTGCAGTAAAATACGAGTACGCGCCAAGTGTTTCAGGAAGCGAATCCCCAAACCTGCGCCTTCTGCTGCACCTTCAATTAGTCCTGGAATATCTGCCATGACAAAAGAACGATGACGATCTGCATCCACCACGCCTAAATTTGGCACCATGGTGGTAAATGGATAGTCAGCAACTTTTGGTTTTGCCGCAGACACGGCACGAATAAAGGTCGATTTACCCGCGTTTGGCATGCCTAGCAAGCCTACATCGGCAAGGACTTTCAACTCCAGACGGATTTCACGAAACTCACCTTTCGTACCATGCGTGAATTTACGCGGTGTACGGTTGGTAGATGATTTAAAGTGAGTATTCCCTAAACCACCATCACCGCCTTGAGCGACCAATACTTTCTGACCGCTTTCGACTAAATCTGCAATAATATCGCCAGAGTCTGTATCAACAATGGTTGTGCCCACTGGAACGGTCAAAACGACAGATTCACCACCACGACCTGCACAGTTTGCGCCCGAACCGTTTTTACCACGTTCAGCGCGAAATTTACGGGTATAACGATAATCTACAAGGGTGCTTGCGTTGTCGTCGGCTTGAATAAAAATACTGCCGCCACGACCACCATCACCGCCATCTGGCCCACCAAATGGTACAAATTTCTCTCGGCGAAAACTGGCTACGCCATTGCCACCGTCGCCAGCCTCTACGGTAATGACTGCTTCATCAACAAAGCGCATCTTGCCAATCCTCTAAAAACTTTAAAAGCCGTATATTCTGCCATATTTTAGAGAATTTCTCGAATTATATTTATGCAATCGTATACAGAGCTGCTTTTTATCACTGATTGTTCAAAACACTCATTCCTTTTAGCAATGATATGATCGTTTTTTCTTATTTCTCCTTCCTCATCTAAGTTCTTATAGTGCTTTAACCCTTGTTTGCTTTCTGCCGCCATGTCTAATGCTGTTGCCACCACAACTACGCCTGCTTTATCACCTAAATTTGTTTTGCTCATGGCAACCGCCTGTGGCTTGTGTGCAGGGTCGGCGTATTTTAATCAGCCTTTAATTTATTCAATTGAAAAAAGTTTAGGAATTAGCACCAGTCAGGCAGGCTTTGCTGTGGTTTTAGCACAAATAGGTTATGGGCTGGGTTTAATGTTACTCGTGCCTTTGGGTGACTTGCTGAATAAGCGTAAATTGATTGTCAGCCTGATGGTTTTTGCTGCGTTTTCGCAAATTTTGCTGTCTTTTAGCAGCAATTTAGCCATGCTGTATTTCTTTACCGTATGTGCCACTTTTGGTGCGATTTCTGCACAAGTGCTTATTCCGTTTGGATCTAGCATCAGTCCACCTGAATCGAGTGCTGCCATTGTCGGCAAATTGATGAGTGGCTTGGTAATGGGGATTATTTTATCGCGCACTTTCGCGGGTTTTGTATCGACCTATTGGTCTTGGGAAGCTGTCTATTTCAGCAGCGGCATCATCACCCTACTTTTTGCAGGCTTAATGTGGACAAAACTTCCCTCTACAGCTGCAAATAAAAATTTGACTGTGGCAGGCATTTATCGTTCTTTAATTCAGTTGGCTATAACCCAACCACATTTAATTCGTAGAGCGTGCGCGGGCGCTTTGGGCTTTGCCATTTTGTCCTTGGTTTTTACTTCCATGACTTTTGTTTTAGCCAATCCGCCTTATTATTTTAGTGATTTTCAAATTGGGCTTTTTGGTTTATTGGGTGTGATTGGAATTTTCTCGTCAAGTTGGTCGGGTAAAACGGTCGGCAAAGGTCGTGAGAATTTTGTCGCAATATTATGTATTGGCTTGATGTTGTTTTCTTGCATTCCACTCTTTTTTGCACAGCAGAATATTGTGGCTTATGCCGTTGGCGTATTGATGAGTTATTTTGGTCTAACTGCTTTTCACGTATTGAATCAAAACTTGGTGTACCGAATTGATGCCACCGCACGTTCCCGCATTAATGCGGTATATATGACTATTTATTTTTCAGGTGCAGCACTTGGTTCACTGACGGCGGTCTACGCATGGCAACACCGGGGCTGGATGGGTTGTGTTGTCAGTATTTTGGTATTTGCCATCGGGATTTTGCTGATTGATCGTTATGATTTTTCACATCGACGCACTATTTAATCATCCAGAATGTGCTTTGGAGTAGGAACATCTACAGCGACTTCCCTAAAAGATGAGTAATCCATTAGTGAGAAGATTGCTGTGAAGTTTCAGGCAAATGCTGTTCTAAATACTCAATCAGTTGATTCACTCTTGCTGCAATTTGTGAGCCTTCAAAAGTGAGTTGATATTCCACTTTAGGCGGCACCGTTGGGTAAACTGTACGTAAAATTAACCCATCTTGCTCAAGAGTTTTCAGGGTTTGCGCCAGCATTTTTTCACTCACCCCTTCAATGCGCTGTCTTAGCTCACTAAAGCGGTGCAAACCTTCGCTTAAACAATGCAACACCAACATTGACCATTTATTGGCTAAATGTTCTAAACGAATCCGTGATGGACAATCTTTAGCAAGGACTTGCCCGAGTAAGTGACTGGTTGCATATTGCATAACGGTATCCTTCTGTTATTTCTATTGTTCAGGCTTTGAAAGCTTGAAAGCAAAATCAAATCTACTTACTTTTTAGCATAGACTTTATTTTGGTAAGTTTAGGATAGCGTATTAGGTGGAAATTTCAACACTCATCCTTATATTTAAGAATGAAATAAATGCAAAAAAAAGAGCTTCATTTGAAGCTCTTTTTGATTTTAAATTCTGTATCTACAAATTATGCATTTGTTTCAGCAGGAACTTTAGGATAGCTTACGCCGCCCATTTGTTCAGCAATACGCAATACTTGGCAGCTATAACCCACTTCGTTGTCATACCAAACGTAAGCAGTTAAACGGTTGCCTGAAGTAATGGTTGCTTGCGCATCAAATACACCTGCAGTACGCGAACCAATGAAGTCACTTGAAACCACTTCAGTCGAGTTGGTATAACCAATTTGACCTTGAAGATTAGAGTGAATTGAAATTTGACGAATGTATTCGTTCACTTCTTCGCGATCTACTTCTTTCTCAAGCGTTAAGTTCAAGATTGCAAGTGATACGTTTGGCGTTGGAACACGTACAGAGTTACCTGTTAATTTACCTTGTAATGCAGGCAATGCTTTCGCCACTGCTTTTGCTGCACCTGTTTCGGTAATAACCATGTTTAATGTTGCTGCACGACCACGACGATCTGCCTTGTGATAGTTATCAATCAAGTTTTGGTCGTTAGTGAATGAGTGAACAGTTTCAACGTGACCATTCACAACGGTGTACTTGTCATGCAACACTTTTAAAGTTGGTGTAATCGCGTTTGTTGTACAGCTTGCCGCAGAAATGATGGTATCTTCATCAAGAATGTCAGCTTGGTTAACACCGTAAACCACGTTTTTCATGTCACCTTTACCAGGTGCAGTTAAAATTACGCGTGCAGCGCCTGGGCATTGAAGGTGTTGTGCAAGACCTTCTGCATCACGCCATTTACCCGTGTTGTCAATCACTAATGCATTGTTGATGCCATAAGCCGTATAGTCTACTTCAGATGGGTTAGATGCATAGATCACTTTAATGAAGTTACCATTTGCGATAATTGCTTCATTTTCTTCATCTACAGAAATAGTGCCTGCAAATGGACCATGAATAGAGTCGCGACGCAATAAAGACGCACGTTTTTCTAAATCACCATCAGATGATTTACGTACCACAATTGCTTTAAGGTTTAAGCCACGGCCAAGACCAGATTGACCAATGATTAAACGCGCAAGGATACGACCAATACGACCAAAACCGTAAAGTACAACATCTTTGCTTTCTACAGTTGTTGGATTGCCCGCTAAAGATTTCACAGCGTCTGCAACAAATGCATTTACATCGCCGCCTTTTTCTTTATATTCAACAGCAAGTTTACCTAAGTCGATTTCTGCTGAACCGATGTTGTCTACTTTTGCCAAAGCTTCAAGCAATGGGAAAGTGTGAACAACTGAAAGTTCTACGTCCATCATACGAGTACGACGGTGTGCTTTCAAAATTTGAATCACAGAACGGTTAACTAAAGAACGACCAAAAACTGAAACCATGATATTTTTTTCACGGTACAACTGACCGAGTAAAGCAATCATACGTTCCGCGATTTCTTCACGGTTTTTCCAGCGACCTTGGTGCTCTGCGTGTAGGGCGATGATAGTCTCTTTGCTCACAGATACGTCCTCTAATTAATTGTATATCTAGGCATGAATTTCAAAACCCGATAATTGTAATGGAATTGTCGTCAAGATTGAATCAAAAGCTGGTACTGACCCGACTATTTTCCTATATATTCACTATAAATTCATAAAATAGTTGTAATTATTTTTGTGATTTTAGTTTTTTCAACAAAAGTTCAATTTTTTAGAAGAAAAAGAGGATGATGCCAAACTCGATTATCCTCTTGGAAATTTGAATATCTCACCACAGCGACGGCTTTTATTGTCCAGATGACTGTTGAATCTTCTGCTGTAAATCTTGCTGATTCATTTTTTGTTTTCTTAAATGCAAACACCCTTCAACCACCAATAATGCAACTGCCAACCAAATTGGGATATAAGTCAGCCATTCCCCTGCTTCAACTCGTTCACCTAACAACATAGACACAAAAGCCAACAGCACAGGTTCTAAATAACTCAGTAAACCAAAAATCACAAAAGGCAAATGGCGGCTGGCCAAAATATAACTGCCAAGTCCCAATGCACTTAAAAAGCCCAATCCAAGTACCGACCAAATTAAATATGGAAAAGCTGCGATGACATTTACACTGTCACTATAATAAAAGCCTAAATATACCGCGACAGGAATAACTAGCAGTAAATCCCACCAAAACCCGCCCAAGTGATCGGTTTGAAAGACCCGACGTAAAAAGAAATATAAAGGATAGGCAAATGCCACATATAAGGTTTCCCACGCCACCGTGCCAATGCGCCAGATTTCATGACTGACACCTAGCACGGCTAAGGCAACTGCTGCCATCTGCCAAGTCGATAACTTTTCTTTATATAGCACACAGCCAAGCAAAACCATGATCAAAGGCAATAAGAAATAACCCAAAGAAACCTGCAAACCACGCCCGTTAATCGGCCCCCACAAAAATAACCACAATTGCGTAGTGCATAAAAAAGAACTAAAAATCAGCCAAAGTATGAATTGTGGTTGTTGTTTGAGCCGCTGAAAAATCGCGGAAATATGTTTTAAATCTCCCGACCACCACATAAACAAAGTTAGGAATGGCAAAGTTGCCAACATACGCCACGCAAAAGTTTCTTCGCTGTCTAAAGGTTTGAGTAATTGGGTATAAAAATACAGCACCCCAAAAGTGACCGATGCTAAAACCGATAGTGCAATGCCTTTATACATCCGACTCTCCCCTATATCAGTCGGCATTATACTCATATATACGTTGTTTTAGAGATTGATCGAATGTTCAAAATTTAAAATGACAGGATATAAAAAACCACGCAGCTTTTGCGTGGTCAATTGGTCTGCATACGTTTGTCTGCTTATATCTATAAGTAGCTCTGGAGCTGCTGCAACTTAGTCTGACTTTTTAGTTTGCGTATGTCTGGTATAAATCACATCACTTAAGTCATAACCGAGTGATTTGGCATAGTTCAGATATTCAGTCACGACAGCCTGATCAGGATGCGGCGTACGTGAAAGTACCCATAAATATTTACGGCGTGGTTCACCCACCAAGGCAGTTTGATAGTCATCATCTAGCTTTAACACCCAATAATCACCACGCCCTACAGGCAACCAACGAATGACTTCAGGTAAAAAGCTAACTTTGAGTTTGCTGTTAAAAGGCGCATTTTGTACAAAAGCTTCGCCCAAAGCACGCATTTGTTTGCCATCTTTTGCAATACAACGGTTATCCACCTGCACATTGCCATTTTCATTCAATGTATATGCTGCTGTTACATTTGAACCGCATTTGTTTTGGAAATATAAAGGCTTTCTTGCAACCTCATACCAAACGCCTAAATATTTATCTAATTCGACTTTTTCTACCGTTTTCATCGGTTCATTGGTTTTGGAATATGCCATAGTCGCAGCACCCAAACCAATCAGCACCACACCACCAAGGGCAATTTTGGCAAGTCGCGCACCTGCAAACGGAAGTTTTTTAGCCATTGTCCCAACCTCTAAACTCTAATGTTCAGTCAATTTTGTTTATCTTCTTCAAAAATAACCGCAAGCATTTCAATTTACTGTATGGATATGTAATTTTTGCAACTCAAATTTTACATAGCAAGTTTAGTATGCAAACTCGCACTTACACTGACAGTGCAATTCGCCCCAATTTAGCCAGATTGCAACATTTGCGCTTTTAAACGCAAAATTTCATCACGTAAACGAGCCGCTTGTTCAAATTGCAGTTCTTTAGATGCTTTCAACATCTCTTTTTCAAGTTTGGCAATATGTTTGGCATACAGTTTAGGATCAGCCAAAATGTGCTGTTCATCGTCACTTAAAGCACGGCTTTGTGCATTGATTTTTTCATCAATTTGCTCATCGTTCAGCACTTCACCTGTGTCGATTTCTTTAATCACCTGACGCACTGCACTACGTGGAGTAATGCCGTGCAATTCATTAAATTCAATTTGTTTGGCACGACGACGCTCTGTTTCATCTATCGCCTTTTGCATTGAATCGGTAATGCGATCTGCATATAAAATTGCTTTACCTTTCAAGTTACGTGCTGCACGTCCAATGGTTTGAATCAACGAACGTTCTGAACGTAAAAAGCCTTCTTTGTCGGCATCTAAAATTGCCACTAAAGACACTTCAGGCATGTCTAAACCTTCTCGTAACAGGTTAATGCCAACCAAGACATCATGCACGCCTGTACGTAATTCGTGAATAATTTTGACGCGTTCTACGGTATCAATATCAGAGTGTAAATAAGCCACTTGAATGCCGTATTCTTTTAAATACGAGGTCAAATCTTCAGCCATGCGTTTGGTTAAAGTGGTGACCAACACCCGCTCATTCAATTCTTTACGCAAATTGATTTCAGACAGCACATCATCCACCTGCGTTAACACAGGACGAATTTCAATTTCTGGGTCAATCAATCCTGTTGGACGCACCACTTGCTCTACAATTTGTTGCGATTTTTCCAACTCATATTGTGCAGGTGTAGCGCTCACATAAATTGTGGATGGGACGATGCGCTCCCATTCTTCAAATTTCATTGGACGGTTGTCTAACGCACTAGGTAAACGGAAACCATAATTCACCAAGTTTTCTTTACGTGATCGGTCACCTTTATACATCGCGCCAATTTGCGGAACGGTCACGTGCGATTCATCAATAATCAGCAAGGCATCATCAGGTACATAATCAAACAAAGTGGGCGGTGCTTCGCCTGCAGGTCGTCCAGACAAATGTCGTGAATAGTTTTCGATGCCGTTGGTATAGCCCAATTGCTGCATCATTTCTAAATCATAGCGGGTACGTTGTTCTAGGCGCTGCGCTTCTAGCAATTTGTCATGTTCGCGAAAAAACACCAAACGCTCTTTTAGTTCTTCTTTAATGGTACCAATCGCACGTTCCAAATTATCCTTAGGCGTAACATAGTGACTTTTAGGATAAATAGTCACGCGCGGCACTTTACGCACCAATTTGCCTGTTAATGGATCAAACCAACGAATCGAATCGACTTCATCATCAAATAATTCTATGCGAATAGCATGCTGATCAGATTCAGCAGGGAAAATATCTAAAATTTCACCACGAATACGGTAAGTACCGCGCAAAAACTCTAGCTCATTACGGCTATATTGCATTTCCACCAAACGACGGATCAAATCATCACGATTCACCCGATCACCTTGCACCACATGCAGCAACATGCTCATATAAGCATTGGGGTCACCCAAACCGTAAATTGCAGATACCGATGCGACAATAATGGCATCACGACGCTCTAGCAAAGCACGTGTGGCCGAGAGTCGCATTTGGTCAATATGATCATTAATAGACGCATCTTTTTCAATAAAAGTATCGGAAGATGGTACATAGGCTTCAGGCTGATAATAGTCATAATAACTGACAAAATATTCGACTGCGTTGTTCGGAAAGAACGCTTTAAACTCACCATACAACTGCGCTGCCAGCGTTTTGTTATGTGCCATGACAATGGTCGGACGCTGTGTTCTGGCAATCACATTGGCCATGGTATAAGTCTTACCTGAGCCTGTAACCCCAAGTAATAGCTGATCATGATAGCCCTGTTCTATCCCTTGAACCAATTTTTCAATGGCTTGTGGTTGGTCACCCGCAGGTTGATAGTTGGTGACTAAATCGAAAGGTTGCTTATCACTCACAAATGCAGCTCTCAGGTTTGATGCGACCTAATATTTTAGCAGATTTGCCTACACTCAGGACATCCGAATATGTTGTGGCGATGTTGCGTAGCTACAAAGCCATTGCTCGGTTTTAATTCTGTAGTGGACGCTGTTAGAACGAAGATGTGCTACGACTAAATTGAGCACGGGGAAACTGCTTTAAGACTTGACCCACTGGCTATTCAAAGGCAACATGAAATTTCAGGACGACAACCATAAAAGCACACATTCATGACTTACCAATATCACGACGAATCAATTATCAAAAGCCTCCCTGAAGATACTGTTTTCGTATTTGGCAGTAACATGGCAGGACAACATGCAGGTGGTGCAGCACGAACAGCCAAAGAATTTTTTGGTGCCGTTGAAGGCGTCGGGCGCGGTTGGGCAGGACAAAGTTTTGCCATTCCAACCATGAATGAACATTTACAACAAATGCCACTATCGCAAATTCAGCACTATGTGGATGACTTTAAAATCTATGCCAAAAACCATCCTAAAATGAAGTATTTTTTAACTTCAATTGGTTGTGGTATTGCAGGTTATACGGTTGAAGAAATTGCCCCTATGTTTAAAGGCATTGCCCATAATGTGATTTTTCCTGCGTCGTTTCGTCCTTTTGTCGAAAAAGCATTGCCTAAACTAACGCAAAAATTACTACACACCATTTACCGTGATTCTGTGATTTTTACCCCTGCCACCGATGAATTAATTGAAGTCTTGGCATTGAGCGATAATGAAAAAGCCTTGGCTAAAATCATATTGAATACACAAATGTACCCAACTGACAGCAATGGGCGTGATCGGGTCTTTGAAATTCAGGATATTTTGCACAACTTAAATGGTAAGGTATTCGAGTTCCAAAATAATTCAGAAGGCCCAATGCTATTTGGTGCAGCGATTTTGGCTTTATTGGAATTGTATAATATCAACGAACAAGATTTTAGCGATGTATGGCATGGCGTACGTGAAATCTCGCCGCCAAAACCTGCCAACAAAGCGCGTAAGCATGTTCGTTAATTTCAATACTTTTAAATCCCCATCAATAAAAAATGCCACGTAATTGTGGCATTTTTTTAGCGCTTACCCATCGAACGACGAGTACCACGTGGCGGTGGCCAAGTCTTATCCGCATATTGCTCAGGTTTAGGACGCACCGAATTATGTACCGCCTGATCATTATCCTGCGCTGTGTTTGGCATTGGGAATGGGAGATTCACCAATGGTTTTTTTGAAGTAGGCTGCTGCTTACTCATGACCATCACTCTTATAAAATTTGGACTATTTTAAAGTTTTTTGCCGCCCGATGCGAGAAACTTCCACCTCACAGCAGTTTTAATCACGATTTCATAGGAAATTGGTCTAATTTGGTGATTTTTTATTAATTTGATGCAATTTTAAACGACGCAGACATCGAATTTAGGCTAAGATAATATGCTTTTTATTTTTTTATCCCTATAAGAAGGAATATGCCGTGGACGTACGTCTCTCTGATCGTGTCAATGCCATCAAACCGTCCCCAACACTTGCAGTAACCAATAAAGCCGCTGAACTTAAAGCTGCGGGTCATAACGTTATTGGTTTGGGTGCAGGTGAACCGGATTTCGATACACCACAACACATCAAAGATGCAGCTATTGCAGCAATTAATAACGGTTTTACAAAATATACTGCTGTTGACGGTACGCCTGGTCTTAAAAAAGCCATTATCGCAAAATTAAAACGTGACAATAATCTTGACTACCAAGCGAACCAAATTTTGGTGTCTTGTGGTGGTAAGCAATCATTCTTTAACTTGGCGTTGGCTTTGTTAAACAAGGGTGATGAAGTGATTATCCCTGCACCGTTCTGGGTAAGCTATCCAGATATGGTGATTATTGCTGAAGGCGTGCCAGTCATTGTGGAATGTGGTGAAGAACAACGTTTCAAAATCACGCCTGAACAATTAGAAGCTGCGATCACTGACAAAACACGTTTAGTAGTGTTAAACAGCCCATCTAACCCTACAGGTATGATCTACACTAAAGCTGAATTAGAAGCTTTGGCTGCTGTACTACGTAAATACCCTGAAGTATTCATTGCATCTGACGATATGTATGAACCAATCCGTTGGGATGATGAGTTCTATAACATCGCGACAGTTGCACCAGACCTTTATGACCGCACAATCGTATTAAACGGTGTGTCTAAAGCTTATGCAATGACTGGCTGGCGTATTGGCTATGCAGCGGGCCCTGCTAAACTAATTGGTGCGATGAAGAAAATTCAATCTCAATCGACTTCTAACCCAACTTCTATTTCGCAAGTTGCTGCAGAAGCTGCATTGAACGGCCCACAAGACGTACTTGAGCCAATGGTTGAAGCATTCAAACGCCGTCACGACTTAGTTGTAAATGGCTTGAATGACATCAAAGGTATTTCTTGCTTACCTGCAGATGGCGCATTCTATGCGTATGCAAACATCAAACCATTGATTCGTGCGAAAGGCTTAAAATCTTGCACAGAATTCTCTGCTTGGTTATTGGAAGAAACTGGTGTTGCCGTTGTTCCTGGTGATGCGTTCGGTTTAGGCGGTTTCATGCGTATTTCTTATGCAACTGCAGACGAAGTGCTTGTAGATGCGCTTGCACGTATCAAAAAAGCAGCAGAATCAATTGAAGGTGTAGATGAAGCGATTGCTTCAATCGAAGCTGAAAAAGCTGCCAAATAATCTAAACTTGTTTAGATGAACAAAACCCACGATTGAATCGTGGGTTTTTTATTTCTAATTTCATTTTGCGACGATCATTTTTAAACGCATGGCATATATAGCCCCAGAAAGAGAATACTTTTATACACGCGGTTTGGCTAAAATCACCATCAAAATGCCGCAGAGTACAATCAAACTGGCAAATAGCATCAACCACGTTAATTGCTCACCCAGAAAAATTACCCCACCTAGAATCGCCAAACTGGGCACAGAAAGTTGCACGGTACTGGCAGTAATACCATCTATTTTTTTAACAATGCTGTACCACAGCACATACGCTCCAGCCGAAGCCAATGCACCCGACAAGACCGCCAAAACCACCCCCTGCCAAGTGATAAAACTTTCGGGTAAATACCAAAGAAAAAATACAGCAACAAGCGGAGTCGCCAGAATGAAATTAGACAGAGTATTAGTTAAAGCATGCTGCATCGTCTTTGCAGTAATGCTATAAAAACCCCATGCAATACCTGCCAGTAACATCATCAGCGCATATTTGAACGTTGGCGTACTGGCTTCAGGCAATAGCAACAAGCCCATCCCCAATACAGCACAGCCTAACCCGACCCAGCGCAGCAAAGTCATGCGCTCACCATGCAAAATTGCATAACTGATCATGGTGATTTGCACTGCGCCAAATAGAATCAATGCACCAATGCCTGCATCTATATGCAAATATGCCAACGAAAAACCGAGTAGATATACAGCAAGGCTTAATGCAGATTTCCATTGGAATTGAATTGGTTGTTGAACCTGCAAAACAGCATAGAATATGCCTAAGCACACTGCCCCACTGCCAACCCTGAGCAAACTAAAACTCATAGGGTCAATTTGCTGTTCAGCCAATGCCAAACGACACAGCAAAGAATTTGCAGCAAATGCGAGCATGGCAATGCATATTTTAATCCACACGGCTGAATATCCTTTTCAAGCTGTTCGCAAATTTTTATCGCAGTTTATAACACTATTTTGGTGCGAGTCATTTAACTCGATTCAATGCAAATCTATTTGGCTGGCAATGATCAATCATCATAGATTAAACACTGTTTTTCAACGCAGTAATCAGTTCTGATTTAGACACTGTAGGTTGAGATGTTCCTTTATATTCACATAAATAGCGAAAAGCAAAGTCTAATTCTACACGCAATTGTTTTTGTTCAGACACAGACCACACGCGTGAACGGTTACTCCCCGAAAGCGCGCTGCCCGCCAGTTGGTACAAATACAAATCATGATCACGCTGCAATGGTTTTTTTGTGCCGTTGTCTGGATGGTCTGAAAGCAATTGGCAGGTCGATTGAATGAGCCATTTTTCACTAAACCACAACTGCAATAAATCGCCCAAATACAAATCTTGAGGTGCCAAAGGCCAGACATGAATAAACGCGCCTTCTACAGCAGTGTAGTATTGTTCAGGCGTAGACAAGATAGAAAGATAATGTTCTTGATAATAAGAAAATTGAGAAAAAATGTCAGAAATGCTGAGCGTATTCATGCGCTTACTCCGATTTAGCCATTTTAGTGCTGGCAAGTTGGGTTAAATCCACACTGTTTAAGATGCTACTTAAACGCTTTGTTCTGTCACTCAGACTAACAACCGATTTTGTGTAACGCAAGTCTTGTGGGTGATTTTTTAATAAAATTTTGTTTTTTGTTCAAATAAAAAGCATATAAAGTCAAAATGAAAGAAACATGACAATTTATGCTTGACCCTTGCTTAAATCTGCTTATAATCGCATTCAGATTCTCCCATAGCTCAGTCGGTAGAGCGACGGACTGTTAATCCGCAGGTCCCTGGTTCGAGCCCAGGTGGGAGAGCCAAATTCTAAAAAGCCCAAGCATAACGACTTGGGTTTTTTATTGCCTGAAATTTATTGGCTGGACTTCTTTTTAAAGCCCCAAAGCTTGAGAGATAACTGCATTTATCAACACGTCTATAAGCCTCAAAATATAAAAAGCGAAACCGAAGTTCCGCTTTTATCTGCATGCAAAGTTATCTATACAGTTTAAACAGCTTGTGCAGGCACACCACTATGAAAACGGAACAGATCATCTGGACTGAGAATTAAGTTCTTTTCCACTTCACGTATATGCTGAATTCGCCCCTGAATATCTTCTTCTGGGTTTTTCAGTTTTGCTGTTTTAGCCACATCCAACGCCAGTGCCAAATAATCTTCATAATGGCGTGATTCAGATTTAAGCAAATAACGATAATACTTACCTAATTCTTCATCAACCAAAGGAGCAAGCGCATAAAAACGCTCACATGAACGCGCTTCTACAAATGCACCAATCAGCAGTACATCAATTAATGCTTCAGGCTCATAGGTTCGGATTTCTTTACGTAAACCACCTGCATAACGCCCTGCACTTAAACCTTGCCACGTTTGCCCGCGCTTTGCCATGAACTCTAGCACCTGCTCATAATGCAGCATTTCTTCGCGTACCAACTGTGCAAGTTTGACCTGTAAATCGGTAAAAAAGCTATAACGAAACATCAAGTTCATGGCTGTGCCTGCTGCTTTTTTCTCACAGTTGGCATGATCTTGCATCAAAATATCTAAATTATTTAATGCTTCATTCAACCATTCTTTAGGTGTTTCACAGCCTAAAAATGCTATTACAGGCTGCATCAATTCATCATAATTTATGCTGGACATAACGTTTCAAATTTTATCTTTCAATTTCAAATATACAGATTAACGCGCTGCATCAATCGCGGCTTTCATGCGTTTAACAGCCTGCTCCAATCCGACAAATACAGCATCACCAATTAAAGCATGACCAATATTTAACTCATGGATGTGTGGAATTGCGGCAATTGCACCTACATTATCCAAGTTCAAGCCATGCCCTGCATTAATCACTAAGCCACGGCTAGCTGCATATTCTACGCCCTGAACAATACGGGTCAATTCAGCTTGCTGTGCAGCTTCATTTTCTGCATTGGCATACGCGCCTGTATGGATTTCAATGGTCGGTGCACCACATGCAACGGCCGCATCAATTTGCGCAATATCAGCATCAATAAACAATGAAACGTCACAGCCCATTGCGGTTAATTCTTGCGTCGCAGCCTTGACAGCTTCAAAACTCCCCACAACATCTAGACCGCCTTCTGTGGTCACTTCTTCACGGCGCTCAGGTACCAAACATACATGCTGTGGACGAATTTCCTTGGCAAACTCGATCATTTCTTCGGTGACTGCCATTTCCAAATTCATGCGGGTTTTCAACAACGGACGCATACGACGCACGTCATCATCCTGAATATGACGACGATCTTCACGCAAATGCAAAGTAATCCCCTCTGCACCCGCCTGTTCACAAACTAATGCGGCCTTCACAGGGTCTGGATAGTTCGTGCCACGCGCTTGTCTTAAAGTTGCCACATGGTCAATATTGACACCGAGTAAAGCCATAATAGGTTCCTACATTACGCTTGGGTTTGAGAATTCTGAATCCACAATTGGCGACTTTTTAAAGGTCGATCACCCAACAGTGAACTAATCATTTGTCGATACAGCCGAGACAGTAATTGTAACTGCTCTGGGTTAAAATCCCTACCTTTTTCATAGTCGCACATACTGAGGATCTGTGTACCGACTAAGTTAGCCCGTGATGCTTGTGCGGTAGGGATAAAACCATCATTCAGTTGAAAATGATAATGTAGATTGGGCTGAATTGGCTCTTGGTTCGCATCGACTGAAAAATCAATCGCATAGCCTAATTCTTCCAATAATGCATGTTCAAACTGACGTAAAATTTGTCTTAAGAATAGATTGGGATTTTCTTGACTAGATAAGTGTTGTAAATGCGCCAAAGTCTGGTGATATTGCACAAAAGTTTCTGGCATTTCCACTTCGGCAGAACATAAGCGCAGCACGATTTCATTTAAATAAAAGCCTGAAAAAAATGCATCACCAAAGAAGAAAACCGGTTGATTGACAATTTCCAGCTTGGTGAAATTTTTAAGGTCTGATTTTCCCGAAGCTTGTATGCGAATCGGTTGATATTGTGGCGGTGGCATTTGTCTTAAAATACCATCAACCCGCCCATGTTCGCGGGTAAACAAGTGCACAATATGGCTACGTTCGCGGTATTTTCGATGATGGATTAAATAACCATGCAAGATTTCATTACGCATGATAGCGTCAATTAATCCTGTTCTTTAGAGGATTCTTGTTTGGATTTTTCTTCGTCATCACCATCTGGAATGACAGCACCAACTACAGCAGCAGTGCCTTTCACCACACCCTTTGTAGTTTTGTAGGCAACTTTTACGGGAACTGTCACAACTTTGTGAATACAACCTTGCAAGACAAACATACATGCCACAATGGCCAACACTTTCATCATCACAGTTCCCTTTTCGTCAAACTTAGATATCGCTATATCCTAAGCTTTTTAATGCACGTTCATCATCAGACCAACCACCTTTGACTTTCACCCAAAGCGTCAGCATGATTTTTTGCTCGAACATTTTTTCCATGTCGACCCGTGCATCCATACCAATTTTTTTCAGCTTCGCGCCTTTTTCACCAATCACAATGGCTTTTTGACCAGAGCGATCTACAAAAATAGTGGCATCAATATAGGTACATGGTGCTTTCATACGACCCGTTTTTTCATTTAAAACCGCATCTTCAGTTTTAAATGATTCGATTTGCACGGTTAAATCGTAAGGCAGTTCTTCGCCCAATTGGCGCATGATCTTTTCACGGATAATTTCAGATGCCAAGAAACGTTCTGAACGGTCTGTGATTTGATCTAGCGAATACAACGGTGGCTGGAATGGCAAATAGCGTTCAATCGTGTCACGCAAATGATCTAGGTTCGCGCCGCGCAATGCCGATACAGGTACAATTTCGGCAAAGTTCATTAACTTGGCACGTTCTTGAATAATCGGCAAAGCCTGATTTTTATTCTCAAAAGTGTCGAGTTTGTTAATCACCAGAATCACTGGCATTTCTGCATTTTTCAGCTTTTCTAGGACTAACTCATCATTTTGCGTCCATTTTTGTGCATCCACCACAAACAAAACCAAGTTCACATCACGCAAAGCAGATGATGCAGCACGGTTCATCATTTTGTTGATGGCACGGACTTCTTTTTTATGCATCCCTGGTGTGTCTACAAACACAGCCTGAGATTTTTCACGTGAATCAATTCCCACAATTTTGTGACGTGTGGTTTGCGGTTTACGTGAAGTAATGGATAGTTTTTGACCCAATAAGTGGTTCATGAGGGTCGATTTACCCACATTCGGGCGACCAACAATTGCAACAAAACCACTGCGGAAATCAGATGGAATTTCAGTTCCCTGACCGCTAAAGAACTGGTTGATTAAGTCATTGGCGTCGTTATTCGACTCGTGATCAGCATCTACGTGATCGGAATGGATGGTCATTCAGACTTTTGCTCCAAGAATTTTAAAATATCTGCCGCTACTGCCTGCTCGGCAAAGCGACGGCTTGAACCTTCACCCTTCATTACAGGTAAACTATCGACTCGGCATTCCACAATAAAATGCTGATTCGGTGCATCACCCTGAATATCTACAACCTCGTAAACCGGGAGAGGTTTTTTACGTGCTTGTAAATACTCTTGTAAACGTGATTTAGGGTCTTTGAGTTGATCGGTTGGCTCAATATGATCTAAATAAGGGCTGTACCATTTTAGCACAATCGTTTGCAGCAAATTCAAATCACCGCTATCGACATAAATAGCGCCAATAATCGCTTCTACGGTATCTGCCAGTATAGACTCACGATGATGACCGCCAGATTTCAATTCTCCCGTACTGAGAATTAAATTTTGGCTGAGCTTTAAATCATTGGCAATTTTGCCTAAGGCTTCCTGACGTACCAGTGTTGCCCGCATGCGCGTTAAACGCCCTTCATTTTCATGTGGATAAGCCACATATAAATAATTGGCAACAATCATTCCCAATAACGAATCGCCTAGAAATTCCAGACGTTCGTAATTGTGTTTATGACTCACCGAGCGGTGAGTCAAAGCCAGTTTAAGCAATTCAGGTTGCTTAAACTGATAACCGATTCGGCTGGCTAGACGGGTCTCATTTAGCTTGGACTGAGCTTTGATCAAAACTTTTCTCGAACTTCATTACAATATCAATATTCAATAAGAAAGGTTTTCTTATTTCATATTCTTTTTTCACTTCTAAACCATCTACGTTGGTCACTTGAGCTACATCTGCAAATTTAATATCGCGAATGTTGTTCATGCTTAAACGCTTGTCCATTTCACCAATAAACTTTTGTGGTGATAGGTTTTTTGGCCCATTCAACAATTGCTCTTCAATTTGATTGTCCAACATTCGATCATCGAAATATGGTCCCCAAACCGCAATTGCCACTTTTGCCATAAATGCAAAACCAATAATTGCAATTAAAATTGCAATATAGGATGCCCCTTGTTGATGACGCATTTTTTATTTTCCTAATCTGCTGTATTAATCAATTTTGCCGTTACGACTAAATGACGGCAAATTAAACCCAGGCTCTTTATGCATCCACACATAGAATGCACGACCTGTTAGGTTTTCCTCTGGTACAAAACCCCAAAAACGACTGTCAGCACTTTGATCGCGGTTATCCCCCATCGCGAAGTAATGACCTTCAGGTACTTTGACTTCCCAATATAAACCATTTTCTGCTGAATATTTACCATTGTCTACATAGTTCAGGAATGGTGCCTGACGCGCCACGTTTACACCTTCAAGCTCGCGCATGGTAAATGTATGCGCCCCTAAAGTTTCCTGATGGTAAATTGAAGTAGGTGTATCTAGACTGTCTTTTTCACGGCTAAACTGGATTGGGGTTTTCGTTACTTTCTCGCCATTAATGCTCAGCTGACCATGATCATAAACAATATGATCGCCTGGTAAACCGACAATACGCTTAATATAACTAATGCTTGGTTGTGGTGGATAACGGAACACCGCAACTTCGCCACGCTCAGGCGAACCCACATCTATAATTTTGCTGTTAATAATTGGCAAACGCACGCCATATTCAAACTTGTTCACCAAAATAAAATCGCCCGTTTCTAAGGTTGGCACCATAGAATCTGACGGAATATTAAATGGTTCATACAGGAATGAACGCAGTACCATCACCACTGCCAAAACAGGCCAAAAATCATAAGCCCATGTGATAATGAAGTTTTCATTGCCTCGCCCTTTCGTTGCTCTTTGCTTAAATACAAATTTATCGAGCAGCCACACCGCAATAAAAAATAATGTGGCAGGAACGAGAATCAAATTAAAATCAAAATCCATGGGCTTGTTATCCTTATAATTTTAGCGATCGACTTTTAATACAGCCAAGAATGCTTCTTGTGGAATTTCAACACTTCCCACTTGCTTCATACGTTTCTTACCTTCTTTTTGCTTGGCAAGTAGTTTCTTCTTACGAGAAACGTCACCGCCATAACACTTCG
The DNA here is from genome assembly GCF_017498585.1 of Acinetobacter towneri. Classification (NCBI taxonomy): domain Bacteria; kingdom Pseudomonadati; phylum Pseudomonadota; class Gammaproteobacteria; order Moraxellales; family Moraxellaceae; genus Acinetobacter; species Acinetobacter towneri. The sequence continues at coordinate 1,446,901 of NZ_CP071766.1, read as the reverse complement.
CAAGTACGTTTTTACGCATCGCTTTCACGGTTGAACGCGCAATAATTTGCGCACCAATCGCAGCCTGAATAGCCACATCAAACATTTGACGCGGAATCAAGTCTTTCATTTTTTCAACCAAGGCAATACCACGGTGACGTGCATCTTGACGGTGGCAAATCATCGCTAAGGCATCGACTTTTTCACCGTTAATCAGTACATCGACTTTAACCAAAGATGAGCTTTCAAAACGGACAAAGTTATAATCTAACGATGCAAAACCACGTGAACATGACTTCAATTTATCAAAGAAGTCCATCACGACTTCTGCCATCGGAATTTCAAAAGTAATGGACACTTGGTTACCCAAGAATTTCATGTCTTTTTGCACACCACGACGCTCAATACATAGGGTCATGACGTTACCCAAGTATTCTTGCGGCACTAAAATATGACATTCCGCAATCGGTTCACGTAAATCTTCTACAGTTGAACCATCAGGCATTTTAGATGGACTGTCGATATACACCGTTTCGCCATTTTTCATCACGGCTTCATAAATAACCGTTGGTGCCGATGAAATTAGGTCTAAATCGTACTCACGCTCTAAACGCTCTTGTACGATTTCCATGTGCAACATGCCCAAGAAACCACAACGGAAACCAAAGCCTAAAGCATCTGAACTTTCAGGTTCAAAGAACAAAGCTGAGTCGTTAATTTGTAGTTTGTGCAAGGCTTCACGGAACGGTTCAAAGTCGCTGGCATCAATTGGGAATAAACCTGCATAAACCTGCGGCTTAACTTTTTTAAAGCCTGGTAAGGTTTCTACTTCTGGTGTAGTTGCGAGTGTGATGGTATCACCCACTGGCGCACCAAAAATATCTTTAATACCCGCAATAACAAAGCCAACTTCACCTGCTTCCAAAATACCTGTTTCGGTATGTTTTGGATTAAAAATACCAACTGAGGTAATAATGTGCGTTTGACCTGTCGATTTCATCAACATTTTATCGCCTTTACGCACGCGACCTTGCTTGATACGTACCAGCGACACAACGCCCAAATAGTTATCAAACCATGAGTCAATAATTAAGGCTTGCAATGGCGCATCACGATCACCTTGTGGTGCAGGAATGACATTCACCAAGGTTTCTAATACATTGTCGATGCCTAAACCTGTTTTAGCCGAACAGGTGGGTGCATCTTGCGCTTCGATACCAATAATTTCTTCAATTTCATGAATCACGCGCTCAGGTTCTGCCTGCGGTAAATCAATTTTATTCAGTACAGGTAAAACTTCTAAGCCTTGCTCAATTGCGGTATAGCAGTTTGCAACTGATTGCGCTTCTACCCCTTGTGCCGCATCGACTACCAATAGCGCACCTTCACAAGCTGCCAAAGAACGTGATACTTCATAGGAAAAGTCAACGTGTCCCGGGGTATCAATGAAGTTTAATTGGTATTCCTGACCATTTGGATGGTTGTAGTATAAAGTCACCGAGGTGGCTTTAATGGTAATCCCACGCTCACGCTCAAGCTCCATAGAATCCAACACCTGAGCTTGCATCTCACGATCTTGTAAACCACCACAGGTTTGAATGAAACGATCTGCTAGAGTCGATTTACCATGGTCAATATGGGCAATGATCGAAAAGTTACGGATGTTTTTAATATCAACAGTTTTTTTAGCTTGCGCCATGGGTTACCTTGAAAAATAACACGCTCTGCACATTAAAATTCATGCAGAGCAAAAGCCGAATAGAAATTGCGAAGGATTATAGCAGATGGATTTTTCAATGTATCCATAATAATGACTTCCTTTTGCAGCCTCACGCGTTTTTCTTTTTATTCGAGAGTTTTAGGCTTTTTATGCAGAGATGTGTGTCGTAATTAAAGTGAGAATTGAAGAATACTTCATGCTATTTGAAACAGGTGAATACCCTCTTTAACAACATCGACAGCAATAACATGCAGCAACTTTCAATGACGCTACACTTGGTGCTTCAACTCATCTTAATGAATCATACTCACTAAAATCCAACGGATTCACATCAGCAGCAAGGGGTTGATAGGCTTGCGTAAATGTCGGTGACATGCGTTTTGGACGACCTGTAGCAATTTCCACACAAGCCCATTGTGTATTGCCCATAAACAGCAGACTTTTATCCTGAGGGCGATAAAACGCATATTGGCGGAATGAATACAACGCATTCAAATCACTTAACCATGTACGCAAAATCAGCTCCTCACCTTCGAGTGCCGCTTTACGATATTGCACATGATGTTCCACCGCCACCATCGCATGTTTTAGTTTTAAGTATTCCAGCACCCCTAAACCTAATGTTTCGATATGTGCCGATGCTACATCCTGCATCCACTGCACATACACCACATTATTGACATGCCCTAAAATATCAATATGTTCTGGCTGTACGGTGATTTTTAAATCAAATATGCTGCTCATGTCATCCTTTTAACTAAAACGGCGATGTCGGTCTAGTCTAACAAAAATACCGAGTTACATAAAAAAAGTCGCTCCAGTTCAAGAGCGACTTTCTTAAAATAAGTGACTATCTAAAGTTTAGCAATATGCTAAATTTAGTTAGATTTACGATTTTATGCCACTTCAACTTATTGAATACGCATGCCAATAATCGCACGTTGTCCTTGACGAATTATCACCACACGTGCAATAGTGCCTTGTTTCAAGGTAGATACTGTTTCAACAAATTGGTTGGCATTTTGAATTGGCGTATTATTCAGTTGTACCACCACATCGCCAGGCATAATACGCGCCTGAGCTGCTGAACCACCACGACGCACTTCCTGAATGAGCACACCACCTTTAATATCTAACTGGCGTTGTTCTGCAACAGTTAAATCACGAATAGACACACCTAAGACAGGGCCTTTAGCAGCAGTTTCAGGGTTGTTTTTTGCAGGCGTATCATCAGGTGCTGTACTGACTGTAGCGGTAATATTACGGCGTTTGTCATCACGTAATACTTCAAGCTGAATACTCTGATTTGGCACTGAACGGTTTAAATAGTTCAACAATTCAGACGTTCTGGAAATAGGTGTGCCGTTGTATTTAAGAATCACATCGCCCGCGCGCAAACCTGCACGTGCCGCAGGTGAGTTTGGTGCAACTTGAGTAATTAATGAACCTTCAGGCTTACTGAGTTTATAAGATTCTGCCAAATTGCGGTCAATATCTTGCAAACTCACCCCTAAATAAGAACGAGTCACTTTACCGTTACGCTTTAACTGATCGGCAACATCCATGGCAACATCAATAGGAATGGAGAATGACAAGCCCATATAACCACCCGTACCACTAAAAATACGGGAGTTCACGCCGACCACTTCACCGCGCTGGTTAAATAGTGGCCCGCCTGAGTTACCTGGGTTAAGCGCCACATCGGTCTGAATAAATGGCACTGAAGTTTCACCCATCATATTCCGCATTTTGGCACTGACAATCCCTGCCGATGCAGAATAGTCAAATCCAAATGGAGACCCAATTGCAAGTACAGGCTCACCCACACGCAATTGATCGACATTGCCTGTACGCAGTTCTGGATAACTGCTGCCCTGCACTTTTAATAACGCGACATCGGTACGTTCATCACTACCCACGACAGTTGCATCAAGTTCACGGCGGTCATTCAGTACAATGGTAACTTTAGAAGCATCTTCAACAACGTGGTGATTGGTTAAAAGGTATCCATCTTTACTGATAAAAAAGGCACTGCCGTAACCTGTTTTTTCTTGTGGAATTTGCTGTTGAGGAATAATCACTTGATTGCCAAAAAAACGGCGTAAAATTTCTGGAACTTGTTGTTGTAAGAGTTCTTCCTGACTCATTTTTTTGACAACATTGACACTCACCACCGCAGGACTAACCTGCTCAACCAAATTAGAAAAGTCTACTGGTGGTGCTGCTTGAGTCTGCACAGTTGCCATAGTAAAAACAGCCGCATATAAACCTTTTTTTAAGTTGCGATTTTTCATAAATAGCATTCACTCAATAATAATTATGACTTTGAACTCACCTTATTTAGCACAAAATAATAGGCTTTTGCGTAATAAAATGTTGAATCTTTTTCAATTACGGTTTGGCAGGCACTGTGGAGGATAGCTGAGATAGCATCTTATATTTGACCCATCAAAAATGATGCGCCAAAGTGCTATAAATGAAAAGCGTGGAATCGAATCACAATAAAAGTGGGATATTCCATAAAAGTTGCCAGTTTATTCTTTTTTTTCATTATTCAAATCCACTTCGCACTTGCCTTTTTCTGTAAAAAGGGGTGTCATTATCCAACTTTTTTCAAATTAGCTGATGGACATGTCTAATTTAAACACAACACATCAATTTGATGTGATTATTGTGGGAAGTGGTGGTGCAGGTTTGAGTTTAGCGCTCTCATTACCCCAGCATTTCAAAATCGCCGTTTTGGCAAAATCTACCCTCACTGAAGCCAGCACCTTCTATGCGCAAGGCGGTGTCGCGGCAGTGCTTGATGAAACAGATTCAATTGAACAACACATAGATGACACTATGATTGCAGGTGCGCATTTATGTGAAATGGATGCCGTCAAACAAACCGTAGAAGGCGGCAAACCTTCGGTAGATTTTCTGCTGAGACAAGGTGTTCAATTTACTTTAGATGAACAAGAACAGTTGCACTTAACCCGTGAAGGCGGTCACTCACAGCGACGTATTATTCATGCAGCCGATGCAACAGGACGCGCAATTTCGACCACTTTAGTACAACGTGTCCAAGAACAGCAAAACATCACCATTTTTGAAAATTTTATTGCGATTGACCTAATTACCTCGCAAAAATTAGGTTTAAATGAAAGCAATCGCACTTTAGGCTTATATGCACTAGATGAAAAAACACAAAAAGTGCATAGCTTCCTTGCTCCGTTTACCGCACTTGCCTGCGGTGGTGCAATGAAAGCCTATCTATATACATCTAACCCAGACATTGCCACAGGTGATGGTATGGCCATGGCATACCGTGCAGGTTGCCGTGTGGCAAATATGGAGTTTAATCAATTCCACCCGACCTGTTTGTATCATCCCCAAGCACGTTCGTTTTTAATTACTGAAGCCATGCGTGGTGAAGGTGCATATTTGCGTTTACCCGATGGTGAGCGTTTTATGCTGCGTTTTGATGAGCGTGCAGAGTTGGCACCACGTGACATTGTCGCACGTGCAATTGACTATGAAATCAAACGCTTAGGTATTCGCCATGTGTGGTTAGACATCACTCATAAACCTGCAGAATTTGTAAAGGAACACTTCCCAACGCTGTATGCACGTTTACTGGAATTGGGTATTGATATCACCACTGATATGATTCCTGTTGTACCTGCTGCCCACTACACTTGTGGTGGTGTGATGGTGGATGAACATAGCCAAACCGATATTGCAGGTTTATATGCGATTGGTGAAACTTCTTATACAGGTTTGCATGGCGCTAACCGTATGGCAAGTAACTCTCTTTTAGAATGTTTTGTCTATGGAATGGTGGCCGCAAAACATATTGAAGCTCATTACACCGCAGATTATAGCTCGCCTGACGTCCCTGCTTGGGATGATTCTCAAGTCACTAACCCTGACGAAGATGTGGTGATTTTACAAAACTGGGATGAGCTACGCGCAACCATGTGGAACTATGTCGGCATTGTACGCACCACCAAGCGTTTAGAGCGTGCCTTACACCGCATTGAAATGCTGAAACGTGAAATCACCGAGTATTATCAGGACTATCAAGTCAGTAAAAACTTAATTGAACTGCGTAATTTGGTTTTAGTTTCGGAAATGATTGTGCGCTGTGCCATGCAACGCAAAGAATCGCGTGGTTTACACTTCACGCTAGATTATCCTGAACTCGCACCTGAATTGCGTAAGACTGTGCTTATTCCACCAAATTTCCAAGTGGAAACCCCATTGGTGAATGAGTGATCTGATTGCTTGTTACACAACAGCATTTGCATAAAAGTATCTGTGAATAAAGTGCATTTGAATTCTAATGCAAGAAAGCACCGAATCGTGTTCCATAACACGATTCGGTATTTTATCATTTTGAATATGATGACGTTAACTTACTAAACCTCCCCCCAAGAATTCATCAAGTTGATTTTTAGATTACGGCTGCAACTTGAGTACCATCTTGAATAAATGCTTCTAAGCGAACTTGACCAGCCAATAGTTGCTGTAATTGGTGGCTAATTATGTACTGCAATTGCTGCCGTGTTTGTTCGTCTATAGGCGCATTTTGCAATTGTTTTGACAAATGCTGTAATGCTGCTTGAGCCCCCAACTGCTGCATTTTAATTGCATACAGATAGCCCAACACCACTCCTTTCTGCACATAATTTGCAGCTAAATCATGCTGCAGATGATAAATCAAAGCACCCATCACCCGTTCATTGGCTGAGAGTTTACGCAAAGGGTCACGTGCCACACGCTGACACGGGTCTTTATAGGCATGTTCACATGAGTCCAGAAAGCTCTGTGCCAGATGCTTTAAGTTTTGCTGACGATGCGGCAACTGTGCAGCTAATCCCAACGCTACTTGTGCCGAAACAGCGCGGGTAAAATCTGCAACCAATGGGTCTGCCATTGCGACACCAATACTGTTATGCCCTATTAAACTGGATAACCAAGCCATCATGGCATGTACACCATTCCATAAACGATTTTTAATGAGTTGGATTTCGGCAATATCATCTACCAAAATCATTTGACGCATGTGTTGCAATAATGGACTGGCATTTTCCACATAAATAGGCATGTCACTTTCAGCATGAAATAAAATTAAATCCATACTTTGCAAAATGTGACTGGGCTGAAAATTGCGTCTTAAATCTTCTACATATAAGGTGGCTTGACGCTCTTGCTCAGGCTGCAATCGAGTATTGTCTTCAATTTCAATTGGCTCTGCTTCGTCATCCAACTGAAATTGCTTAAAAATATTATACTTGATGCGTAATTGGCGATATAAGTTTTGATCGCTTAATTTAGAGACCATTCTATTTACGACAGTATCGCAAAAATAATGCTGCGCCATAATTTTGGCTGCCGTATCGGGATCCAACAACGCCTCTAACGCCTGATGAATATGCGTCATCAAGAGCTGTTTTGCCCCAACTTTATTTAAAATTACCAAAATAGTTAAAGGCTGATGGAGTTCAAATTGCGCTATAAAACGGGCATATAAGCCCTGCGCAATTACTTTAGCCTCTTGCTGTAAAGCATGTTCAGGCAAACATAATGCAATTAGGCTCGACTCCACATACATTTGCTGCATCTGCTGCAAGTTCTCCGCATCAATGATGTGCATATTTTCAATTCGTTCATCATAAGAACATTGTCCATAACGAATTGAATACGTTCCAAAGGCGTTTACTGCAGAACGATATAAGGTATTCCGTGTAGAAGCATAAATACGTTTAGGACGGGTATAGCCATCCCAGTGCGATAAAATTTGGGCCAAATAGCCCCCACCTATTGCACCAAAACCATGAATCCCCACACTCAACTGATTTAAAGTTTGCGGGAAGGCCTCTTGTAAACTCGGCATTTCCAATACAGGAATAACTTGATTTAAGTCATCTAAATAAGCTTGCATACTTGCGTAATAATGCTGCGTGAGTAACAACATATTAGCATTAGGTTTTTTGATATCCCGAAATAGTATGGTTATGCCGCCCGCTGCATGTGCAGATTTGATTCCATTTTCAGAATCTTCCAGCATGAAACATTCGCTGGGTTCTAGATTAATTTTTTGTGCGGCTGTTATAAAAATTTCAGGATGTGGCTTGCCCTGTTGCACCTCATCGCCACAAACTAATACATCAAAAAACTTATAGACATTGGCATTAATCAAATATTCTTCGGCAATGGCACGACGACTAGACGTAGCAACCGCCATTCTCAAGCCAGACTTTCGTAACCGCTCTAATACCTGCAACAAACCTTTTTTAATGGGCACACCAAAATTGCGCACACTTTCTAGTTCTAGTTCATCAGCACGCTGACGGATCTCACGGTAAGGAATGTCTGCACCATATTCTGCTTGCGCCAGTTGTTCAGCGCTCTTTGCACTCAAACCCAAACATTGCATGAGGTATACGTCTGAAAATTCAACGCCAATGAGCTCCTGAGATGCCTGCTTCAATGTTTGAAACCGTAATCGTTCAGTATCAAACATTGTTCCATCCATATCAAAGATTGCTCCATGAACAATATTGTTCTTAAATTTAAGCATTTAGCTCCCTTGTTTTATCACTTACGGGTTGCTAGCTTAGACAAAAGCAGATTTGATCTATATGAAAAACATAAAATGAAATATTTGTGATTATTTTTTAACCAATCAAACCCTGATTTTCATGTAGTATGTGTACATATGTAACCACATGGTAAATATAAGTAACTAAAATTAAGATAAAGCTGACTTTATTCTCAGCCAATCTGTGGAATCGAATACGTCCCTGTGACATGCGCCACGGCATCATCTACACCTTCGGAATATACCCAAACCTCACCGACCGCGAGGTTTTTCCCTACTTTCATTAAGCGACATTCACCACGTAAATTACGCCCTGCTGCGGGCTTGCGTAAAAAGTTGATGTTTAAGTTGCTAGTGACCGCCAAAGCCACCAAACCCAACTCCCCTAAAATGGCGATATAAAGTGCATAGTCTGCAACAGTCATCATGGTCGGCCCCGATACTGTGCCGCCTGGGCGTAAATCACGTTCATCGATGTGATAATTTACCAATGCGCCACGTGGCGTGATGGACACAATTTCACATTTTTCCAGACTTTGCGGAAACTCTACTTTTAAAAATTCAATAATTTCTTCTTTGGTCATACTTACTATTCGCTATTTTTAAAATAAAAAAATCTTCTAAAGCATTTCCACTATAGAAGATTTTTCCATTTAATCAAATGTATAACTATGACCAATTGGCTTATTATGCATTTGTTTGTTATACCTTCGCTTACAAATAGTCCATCGCCTGTGCAAATACTTGATCAGGGTTTTGTGTTGCATCTAAACGCTTCACTCGCTCAGGATGTCGCTCCCACAAAGTTTGATAGCCGCCTCTTACTTTCTCAAAGAAAGTTGCTTTCTCTTGTTCAAAACGGTCAAGCTCTCCACGCGCTCGTGCACGGGTCATACCCAGTTCAATCGGTGCATCGAGCCAAAAAGTTAAGTCAGGCATACGTGTGACAAAGTTATTATTTAAAGTCTGCAACTTGCTTTCACTCAAACCACGTCCCGCACATTGATAAGCAAAACTGGCATCACTAAAACGGTCACATAGCACGGTTTTTCCTGCAGCAAGTGCTGGTAAAATCACCTGATCTAAATGCTGGGCACGCGCTGCATACATCAACAATAACTCAGTGTCTGAACACATTTTTTCTTCATGGTTGACCGCGAGCAACAAAGCACGAATTTGCTCTGCCATAGAGGTTCCACCCGGTTCACGGGTTAAAACCACCGACTGACCTTGTGCAGTAAAATAATCATGAATACGGCGAATAAGTGTAGTTTTGCCTACCCCTTCAGTACCTTCAAAACTGATAAACATGCTTATTCCCCTGATTTTTTCGTGCGTAGTACGTTTAAATATTCCTGTACGGCACGGTTATGATCTTGCAAATTGGTGCTAAATTTATGCCCACCGTTACCTGTCGCCACAAAATAAATGTTGTCAGATTGATCTGGATGCATCGCCGCTTCAATGGCTTTTTGACTTGGCAATGCAATTGGCGTTGGCGTTAAACCACTCATGGTATAGGTGTTGTATGGCGTTGGAGTGCGTAAATCCTGACGGGTAATATTGCCCTGATAACGCTCTCCCATACCATAAATCACGGTTGGGTCAGTCTGTAAACGCATCCCCAGTTTTAAACGACGTACAAACACACCTGAAACTTGCTCTAATTCCGCATCAACATTGGTTTCTTTTTCAATAATAGATGCCATGATTAAAGCTTCATATTTATTTTTATAGGGCAAATCTGCTGCACGATTATTCCAAGCATCATCCAATGATTTCATTTGACGCTGATACAAATCGGTTAAAATTTTACGGTCAGTTTCACCTTTGGCAAAGAAATAAGTATTCGGCGCAAATAAACCTTCGGGATGTGTAAAAGGAATATTTAAAGCTTTTAGCATTTGATCATATGGCAAATGCGACACTTCTTTGGTGACCAACTCATCTTTCTTTAACGCATCAATCAATTGTTTAAAAGTCGTGCCTTCGATCACCAAAATACGGTTCATTTGTGCATTTTCAGCATTGGCGATCATTTCCATAACCTGACGCACACTCATGCCCTGACGGACTTCATACACGCCTTTTTTCATGCTGTCGTGAATCATCACTCGTTGATAGAGCTTTAAAACAATTGGAAAATTCACATGATCTTGTTCTGCCAAACGATCAATAAAGCGTGAATAGGTATCACCATCATTAATCGCCAATAATTGTTTTTTGCCTTCAACAGGATAATCTTTAAATAAGCTTGACCATAAGATCATGCCAATGACCAAAAACAGTCCGAGTACAAAAATAAGCGCACCCTGAATAGCACGCTTAGACCATATAGGTTTGGTTTTCTTTTTAGATTTTGATGGACGCTTAGACATAAGAATGAATCTGATTCAGTTGAAGTTGCTTAAATAGTTCCACACACGGCTGCACATCTAAAACCTGCTGCCCTAAATGGCTGACAATTTTCATGGGCGTTAAGGCATTACAGAAAAACAGACTTTGAATCTGCGCAATTTCCGAAACATGAACATCACGCTGTTCACAATGCAAATTCTGTTGTTGCATGCGCGATAAAATTTCTGCCCGCATGACACCGTGCACGCCATTATAACCAAGTTGCGGGGTAATCCATGTATTGTTTATACGAATGAAACAATTACTACTCACACCTTCAACCACACTGCCCTGTACATCAGTAACCAAAGCTTCTGTCCAGCCTTTTTGATCGGCTTCTTGTTTGAGCAATACCTGTTCAAGTCGGTTTAGACTTTTCAGCCCAACTAAATTCGGCATGCTTAGTCCAATCGCTTGTGCCAAGATGCCACTTTGAATGATGTCATAATGATATGCCGTATCTAAAGCCGCTTGTACTTGTGGATAGAAAAACACCCAAACATCGGCAGGATGATCAGGCAAGCTGTAGCCACGCTGCCCCACACCACGACTTAAAACAATCTTCAAAGTACCATTTAACTCGCCATGCGCCTGCTTTAAAATTGTCAGCGTTTCAGTGATTAACTCAAGATTGGCATTTAAAGAAAGTTGGCGATTGGCATATTGCAAACGCGCCAAATGGCGGTCAAATAATTCAATTTGATTTTGGCGAAAACGTGCAGTGCTAAAGCATCCATCACCATAATGAAACGCGCGATCTAACACATGAATCTGCTCGGTAGGCTTGGCATTTTTATAACACTGCATGGAAGAAGTACTCGTTATTTATCTCTAAATATAGAAAACAATGAAGAAATTTATATTTATCATTTACTGATATTCACCGCATTTTAAATTATTTTTTCAGCAAATAGACTACCGATATGCTTGCCTCATTCAACAACAGATTTAATACCTGAGGTCAAACATGAACTTTACAAAACTGAAAATTGGACTACTGGCGGCAGTACTTTCGGCAACAACCTTGAGCGTTTCTGCAAAAGACTTTCTGAATGTTTCCTACGATCCAACCCGTGAATTATACGATAACTTTAACAAAGATTTTGGTGCGTACTGGAAAAAAGCCACCGGGCAAAACATTAACTTTAAACAATCACATGGCGGTTCGGGCAAACAGGCACGTGCGGTGATTGATGGTCTAGGTGCCGATGTCGTGACTTTGGCACTGGCTGCCGATATTGATGAAATTGCTAAACGCGGTCTATTACCTAAAGACTGGCAAAAGAAATTTCCGCACAACTCGACCCCTTATACATCCACAATTGTATTTTTAGTGCGTAAAGGCAACCCGAAAGGTATTCGAGATTGGGGCGATTTGGTCAAACCTGGTGTGGAAATCATTACTCCAAATCCAAAAACATCTGGCGGTGCACGCTGGAACTATTTGGCAGCGTGGGCATGGGCAAAACATCAACCTGCGGGCAATGATGCTAAAGCGCAAGAGTTTGTTCGCCAAATTTATAAACAAACCAAAGTATTGGATTCAGGCGCACGTGGCTCAACCACCACTTTTGCAGAACGTGGCATTGGTGATGTTTTGTTAGCTTGGGAAAATGAAGCCTATTTAGCCGTGCGTGAACAACCGGGTAAATTTGAGATCATCACGCCTTCTCTATCTATTTTGGCTGAACCGCCTGTGGCGATTGTAGAGAAAAATGTGCAAAAAGATGGCAATCAACACTTAGCCAAAGCCTATTTAAACTATCTCTATTCGCCTGCGGGTCAAAACATTGCTGCGAAGAATTATTACCGACCACGTAATGCTACGGTGTTGGCACAATATAAGTCGCAATTTAAACCATTGAAGTTGGTGACGATTGATCAAGAGTTTGGTGGATGGAGCAAAGTTCAGAAGCAACACTTTGAAAATGATGGCATTTTCGATCAGATTGTCAAAGCCAACCAAACCAAATAATACTCCGAAAGGTAAATCATACCAAAGCTCTAGCTGAAAACACCCAAATTGAAAAATGCGGGTGTTTTCACAAACGCATTTTTACCTGATTCACATATATCTCTTTTATTCATATAAAATTCATTTTTAATTATTTTTTTTGCATAGAAACTCTAGTTATCCTTGTTGCAGATTATTTAAAACATGAATTTTACAGCATTATCTTACTGAGTTTTGAATCCAAGTGATCACAGCCAAAGCTGAAAATGATGGGTTCAATTCATATTCAAGCGTTATTCAGATCATTATTTCAGGCTGAAATATGCGAAGGAGCATCGACATGATTCATACCGTAATTGTTCCAGGTGTAGGTGGCAGTGAATATGCGCACTGGCAATCTTGGTTACAACGACAACTCATGTCTTGCTCGCGTGTACAACAGTCAGACTGGAATAGCCCAATTTTACAGAACTGGGTTGCTGAATTTGTCAAAACAGTTGCCCCGATTCAGAACGATATTCAAATTGTGGCGCACAGCTTTGGTTGTCTGACCACAGTGGCAGCCTTAGCACAGCAACCTAAATTGCAGGCGAAAATTAAAAATGTGGTTTTGGTTGCACCTGCTAACCCTGCCCGTTTTGGTGAATCTGGTTTTGCACAACACAGCCAAAGCAATTATTCGGCTTATTTTCAGCAACTTAAATTGGCTGTACCGACACGCTTATTGATCAGTGAAAATGACCCGTGGCTAAGTTTTGCAGATGCACAGGCACTTGCCCAAGCATGGCAATTAACACCGATTAATTTAGGACAAGTGGGTCATATTAATGTTGCATCAGGCTTTGGGGCATTTCCTGAAATTTATGATTATTTGATTGCAGAAAATATGCAATCACATATCAGTATTTCTGATAACAACAAGTATTTATTCAAATTTGCAATTTAATCTTCGCAAATTATGCTTGTGCCGAATTTATCTTTTACTTTTATCTGTTTGTTTTCAAACACTCATTCTCTCTTTTGAGGAGTCATCATGTCGCAGCGATCCAAAGTGCTGCCAGGATTTGGTCTTTCTCTAGGCTTTACCCTAGCGTATTTATCCTTAATTGTTCTTATTCCCTTATCGGCTGTATTTATTAAATCGCTGGGTATCGGTTGGGATGGTTTATGGGAAATTTTAAGTTCAGAACGTATCCAAAAATCTTTGCAACTCAGTTTTAGCGCTGCGCTCATTGCAGCCTTTATTAATGTCGTCTTCGGCTTATTATTGGCATGGTGTTTGGTACGATACAGCTTTCCGGGCAAACGTATTATAGATTCTTTGGTCGATTTACCTTTTGCATTGCCTACTGCAGTTGCGGGTATTGCCCTGACTTCTTTATACGCACCGACTGGCTGGATTGGACAATATTTAGAACCATTAGGCATTAAAGTCGCGTATACCCCTATCGGGATTACCCTTGCCCTGATTTTTATTGGTATTCCATTTGTTGTGCGTACCGTGCAACCCGTACTCAGTGACTTAGAAACCGAGTTGGAAGAAGCAGCATCTGCGCTAGGGGCTAACCGCTTTCAAATTGTCACCAAAGTGATTTTCCCTATTTTATTGCCTGCACTGATTACAGGTTTTGCCCTCGCATTTGCGCGTGGCGTGGGTGAATATGGCTCGGTGATTTTCATTGCAGGTAACCAACCATTTAAAACTGAAATTGCACCCTTAATGATTATTTCTCGTTTAGAAGAATATGACTACGCAGGTGCAACCACAATTGCTGTGGTGATGTTGCTGATTTCTTTTGTCATGCTGTTCTTAATTAACTTATTACAAGCATGGGCAAGTCGTCGCACAGGGAGAACTGCACGATGAGTTTAAATACCAACAGCAATGCTTTGGCTGAAAAACTACAATCACGCGATGCAACACGTGAACCGACTTGGGTACGCTATACCCTAATTGCAATTGCCTTCATTTTCTTCTTAAGCTGTCTGATTTTGCCGCTGATTTTGGTTTTTGTAGAAGCCTTTAAACAAGGCATTGGTGTCTATGCACAAGCATTGGTGCATCCTGACACTTTATCGGCAGTGAAATTAACCTTACTCACTGCAGCCATTGCCGTACCTTTAAACGTGGTATTTGGTATTGCCGCAGCGTGGTCAGTGGCGAAATTCAATTTCCGTGGTAAGTCGATTCTCACCACCTTAATTGATATGCCTTTTTCAGTTTCTCCTGTCATTGCAGGTTTAATGCTAGTCCTGATTTTTGGTACACAAGGTTGGATGGGCGGCTGGTTGATGGAACACGACATCAAAGTTTTATATGCCGTACCTGCAATTGTGATTGCCACCATCTTCATTACTGTACCTTTTGTGGCGCGTGAATTGATTCCTTTAATGGAAGCGCAAGGCACAGAGGAAGAAGAAGCTGCGATTGTATTAGGTGCATCGGGTTGGCAGACCTTCTGGAAAGTCACTTTGCCAAATATAAAATGGGGTTTAATTTACGGCGTGATTCTGTGTAATGCCCGCGCAATGGGTGAGTTTGGCGCGGTATCTGTGGTATCGGGGCATATTCGCGGAGAAACCAACACCCTACCGCTGCACGTCGAAATTCTCTATAACGAATATACCTTTAGTGCTGCGTTTGCGGTGTCCTCTCTCTTGGCACTTCTCGCGATTGTGACCCTGATTTTAAAAACTTGGGTTGAAATTCGCCAAGAAAAGCAAAACCAACGCAATGAAGATTCAACTGTTTCTTAAG
The DNA here is from genome assembly GCF_017498585.1 of Acinetobacter towneri. Classification (NCBI taxonomy): domain Bacteria; kingdom Pseudomonadati; phylum Pseudomonadota; class Gammaproteobacteria; order Moraxellales; family Moraxellaceae; genus Acinetobacter; species Acinetobacter towneri. The sequence continues at coordinate 1,431,504 of NZ_CP071766.1, read as the reverse complement.
GAATGACCGCATGAGTATTCAAGTTAAAAATATTGAAAAAAATTTTGGTGCATTCCATGCACTTAAAGACATCTCCCTCGATTTTCCAGATGGCCAACTGGTGGCGCTGCTTGGGCCTTCAGGCTGTGGTAAAACCACCTTGTTGCGTATTATTGCAGGATTAGAGTCGGCAGATCGTGGGCAAGTGATATTAGAGGGTCAGGATGCAACCGATGTGCATGTGCGCGAACGTCAAGTTGGATTCGTTTTCCAACACTATGCCCTATTCCGCCACATGACCGTATTTGACAATATCGCATTTGGTTTACGGGTACGTCCACGTGCAACCCGACCTTCAGAAGCTGAGATTAAAAAACGTGTTATGCGTTTGCTCGACTTGGTACAGTTAAGCTTTTTAGCAGACCGTTATCCTGCGCAGTTATCGGGTGGACAACGTCAACGTATTGCTTTGGCACGTGCCTTAGCGGTAGAACCACGCGTATTGTTATTGGATGAACCTTTTGGTGCGCTTGATGCCAAAGTGCGTAAAGAATTACGTCGTTGGTTAAGAACTTTGCATGATGAATTACACATCACTTCAATTTTCGTGACCCACGATCAGGAAGAAGCACTCGAAGTTGCCGATCAAATTATTGTCATGAACAAAGGTAATGTCGAACAAATTGGTTCACCGCGTGAAGTGTATGAACAGCCTGCAACTCCGTTTGTATTTGACTTCTTAGGTCAAGCCAACCGTTTTGAAGGACAACATCATCAAGGGATTGTGCAAATTGGTGAAGATCGCGTACAACTTCTCAATCAACCGAATGCGCCTCAAGGCAAAGTGATTGCATTTGCACGTCCAGATGAGTTGCATATTCATGCCCAACCACAGGAAAATACCATTCAAGCGACCTTCTTACGTGAGGTTTGGATTGCTGGTAAAGTAGTTGCAGAATTGCAAGATCGCCAAGGGAATTTAATTGAAATTGCACTCACTGCAGATGAAGCGAAACTGCACCAATTCCGCCCAAATCAAACGGTTTGGTTAAGTGTAACCACTTTACATTTATTTGAAAATCAAGTCGCATAAGGACATCAAGATGGAGCCTAACCCGCTCCATCCTTTTTAGGGTTGCACCACTATGAACTTCCAACAACTTAGAATTATTAGAGAAACCGTTCGGCAAAACTTTAATTTAACCGAAGCGTCTGCGGCACTATACACTTCTCAATCGGGCGTGAGTAAGCACATTAAAGACCTTGAAGATGAACTTGGTGTGCAGCTTTTTGTGCGCAAAGGCAAACGTCTATTAGGTTTAACCGAGCCAGGACAAGCTTTGCTGAGTATTGTCGAACGCATGTTGGTTGATGCAGATAACATTAAACGCCTTGCCGATGACTTTAATAAAGTCGATGAAGGCACGCTCACCATTGCGACTACACATACCCAAGCGCGTTATGTGCTGCCGCCTATTGTGAATTTGTTTAAAAAAGAATTCCCTAAAGTACATTTGATTTTGCAACAAGCCAGCCCTGTTGAAATTGCCGAAATGCTGCTACAAGGTGAAGCCGATATTGGTATTGCAACCGAATCTCTAACCACTGAAGAGAACTTGGCAAGTGTGCCTTATTATGACTGGCGCCACAGCATTATTACCCCGCAAGATCATCCTTTAGCCAGTAAAACTGAGATTAGCCTGACCGATTTGGCAGAATATCCAATCATCACTTATCACGGCGGCTTTACGGGACGTTCTAAAATTGACAAAGCATTTACCGATGCAGGAATTGATGTCAATATCGTTATGTCTGCACTTGATGCCGATGTTATTAAGACCTATGTTGAATTGGGCATGGGCGTAGGCGTGGTAAACAATGTGGCATACGATGCAGAACGCGATTACCGTCTAAAACAAATCCAGACCGATATTTTTGGGGTAAACACCACATGGATTGCGGTTCGCAAAGGACATTTACTACGTGGCTATGGCTATGAGTTTATTTCTTTATGTGCACCAAATGCCGATATTAAAGCGTTAAAGCGCATTGCTTATCCTGACGAATAACCCCATTCACATAAGAGAGCGCATTCGCTCTCTTATGTTTCATTATTTCGCCACGATCTTCGTTTATCTTAAAACAGGAAAATAATGTTTTAAATTGATTCAAATTATGCATAAAATATAATCAACAATAAAAATGATTATTTGATTTTAAACACGATTCTATCACTCAAATGCGGGACGTCACATGAAATATCATCTTTGCACTGCATGCTTGTACGTCCTGCCCATAGTGTATAGTCATGCTGCAGCTCTAGAACAAAGCCATCAATCTGTAAGCGCCTTTTTACAAGAAAATAATTATGCAGAAATAACCTTGCTTTATTTAGAGCCGAATGTTTCTGGGCAAGTACAATATCAACAACAACTCCGTGAACTGGGAGTTACTGATTTTTCGACTGGAGATTTGGTCGAAAGCAAACATTTCATCAATGCGGGCTTAAAATTACAGCTTAGCCCACAACTTTCCTTTGGTTTATTATTCGACCAACCGTTTGGTGGGCGGGTTAATTATCAATATACCCCTGAAATATATGCTGAAAAAATAGAAATTGAGTCCAGTCATATTCAGTTTGACAGTCGCAATATGACTGCACTAATCGGCTATCAACCTACCCCTCGCTGGAATTTTTTTACAGGTATTAGCTGGCAAGACTTTAAAGGCTATTTAGAGGTTTTTGGACAAGATTATGCTGTGTTTAATGGTTATAGCGTAGCATTTGAACGTGATTCTGCCCTAGGTTGGTTAACAGGATTTAGTTATCAAATTCCAGAGTATGCATTTAAAACCGCAGTGACTTATCGCGCTAAAATTAAACATCGTCTAAATACTTACGAACATACGCAACACACGCTTTTAAATCTTGTGCCCGAAAATCAGAGCGTGGTAGAAACTCCACAATCTGTCAATGCACACTTACAAACAGCGATTTCGACACATAACCTCGTCTATGCAGATTTACGCTGGGTAAACTGGTCTGACTTTAGCATTCAACCGCCACAATTTAATGCGGTCATTGCTGCCTATGCACCGTATGTACCCGAAATTTCAGGTTATCAACTGATTTCCTACCCTAAAGACCAATGGTCGGCAAAAATAGGCTGGGCGCACCGTTGGACACCCACATGGGTCAGTTTTATTGAAAGCTCATGGGACTCTGGGACTGGCAATACTGTGTCTACACTCAACCCTTCAGATGGCTTTTCAAGTTTTGGAACAGGCGTGGTATATCGTGTAAATCAAAAAAATGAGATTACATTTGGCGCACATTATTTAAAGTTTAGAAAAGCCAAAATCAATACCAATACTGACAGTGCTGTGTCTTTTGCCTCGCTGGCAACGTCCAATAATAACAATGCCCTTGTTTATGGTTTACGTCTTGCCCATCGTTTTTAATATACACGTAAACCTACACAAATAAAAAACGAGCCGAAGCTCGTTTTTTTTGGTTTAGCTGAAACTAACGGATATTACCAGTGGTAGCTTACACCTAGTTTCGCTACTGGCATCCATTCATGTTTATCATCTGTACGAATTTTTTCCTCTTCAATGGCAATATTGTCTACCAAGCTTCCTCGAACAGCATCATCAGCTGCACCGCCACTCACAAGCGTCAAATTGGCGTCTGGATTACCCGTATAATAAGCGCCGACTTCACCAAACACACCCCAGTTATTGTTAATCTTTGGTGCAAAACCTAAACCTAAGTAAGGTGCGATGTCATTTTTATAACTCATTTTACCATTGATATGAGCACCATCTGTACCCGCTGTAAAAGCAGTATGGTTTACAGAGAAACCTTCACCAGGCTTAACACGGCGGTCTAGGTCATATTCATTATCTACATAACCAACACCAGCAGCTACATAAACGCCTTGAGCCCAACGGTTAGCACTTGCACCCCACGGACGGATCTCAGCATTTAAATAGGTCAGGTTATTCTCCATATCCATATCATACTTTGAGCCATTGACTGATAAATCATCCGACCAAGAAATATCGCCACCGTTATAACCCAGCGCTAAGCCCACATACGGGTTTGCAGTCCAAAGTAAGGCACCGCCATAACCTGTTGTACCTACTTCAGCACGTACACCTGTTGGAATTAATTGGTTACGATCAAACGCATAGCCATCTTTTACCACAGCTGTATCTGCCATTGCAGAACCTGCAACTGCTGCCAATACCGAAGCGGCTAAAAATGTATGTAAAGTTTTCATTGTGTTTCTCCTCAAACTAAAACTTTTTGAATTTTCATTCGTTTTGTCATGAGAAAACTATAGAGCATGTTGCGTTCAGCTTTTATGCAAAATTCACCCCGTTTTTGTTATTTTTTGATACAAATTTATTCTTATTGTTTATTGCAAAAGCATTTATTTTCAAAACTTCAACAATTTAGCGCGCAACTTAACTTGTTTATCTTACTAAGGATAAATTCCAATCTGTTCCAATTTTTATCTATTCCTCACTCAATATAGTGTAAAATCTTTGGAAAATTTTTTTCTGGTAAGAACATCGATGTCTCAGCTTTCAACAATCATTGAACAAGCATTTGAAGACCGCGCTAATTTCAGCGCTGCAGATTGTCCCTCTGAAATTCGTCAGGCAGTTGAACAAGCAATTGCAGGTTTAGATAACGGCACATTACGCGTTGCTGAAAAAATTAATGGTGAGTGGATCGTTCACCAATGGTTAAAAAAGGCAGTTTTGTTATCTTTTAAACTCAATGATAACAAGCCAATTGAATCTTGTGATTTGCGTTTCTACGACAAAGTAGACACGAAATTTACAGGTTGGACTGACGAGCAATTCAAACAAGCAGGTGTGCGTGTTGTACCGCCAGCAGTTGCACGTAAAGGTTCATTCCAAGCCAAAAATGTGGTGTTAATGCCATCTTATGTCAATATTGGCGCTTATGTAGATGAAGGCACCATGGTTGATACATGGGCAACGGTAGGTTCATGTGCACAAATTGGTAAAAACGTGCATTTATCGGGTGGTGTAGGTATTGGTGGAGTACTTGAGCCACTTCAAGCAAATCCAACAATTATTGAAGACAACTGCTTCATTGGCGCACGTTCTGAAATTGTTGAAGGTGTGATTGTAGAAGAAGGTTCGGTCATTTCTATGGGCGTTTATATTGGTCAATCGACCAAAATTTATGACCGTGAAACTGGCGAAATCCATTATGGTCGTGTACCTGCAGGTTCGGTGGTAGTTTCTGGTAACCTGCCTTCTAAATGTGGCACTTATAGCTTGTATGCTGCTATCATTGTGAAGAAAGTAGATGCAAAAACCCGTGCAAAAACCAGTTTGAACGACTTATTACGCGAAGACTAAACTTTTTTTAGTTTTCTCCATCTCTACGGCCAGCAATGACCGTAGGGATTTTTGTTTTTTTACATACTGTGATGAATTTTATGAATACCCTCCGATCTTCCGCTATTCCTGTTTCTGATCCGTCTGCGGGTTTACGCATCACGGAGATTTTCTATTCATTGCAGGGCGAAGCCAATACATCGGGCTTGCCAACCGTGTTTATTCGTTTAACGGGTTGTCCATTGCGTTGCCATTACTGTGATACCACTTATTCTTTTGAAGGTGGCGAACGTCAATCTTTAGATGACATCATCCAAACCACGCTAGAATTTAAAACACCGTATGTATGTGTGACGGGCGGTGAACCTCTGGCTCAACCGAATGCACTGCCACTCATGCAACGCTTGGCAGATTTAGGTTGTGAAGTGTCTTTGGAAACCAGTGGAGCTTTAGATATTTCTAAAGTGGATAACCGTGTGTCGAAGGTGCTGGATTTAAAAACCCCTGCATCGGGTGAAATGTCACGCAACTTATTATCAAATTTAGATTTTTTAAACCCACATGATCAAATCAAATTTGTGATTTGCAATCATGACGATTATCTTTGGGCGAAGCAGCAAGTTGAGCAATATCAGTTGCATAAAAAAGTCGATACAGTGTGGTTCTCCCCTGCATTTGCTGTCGAAAAAGGTGCAGTCGCCTTGCCACAACTTGCACGTGATTTGGCACAGTGGATTTTAGCCGACCATCTCCCTGTTCGTTTCCAATTGCAATTACATAAATTGCTTTGGAATGATGAAACAGGTCGTTAATCTCCTCACGAATCCCCATTCGTATTGACGTCAATCTTCACACTTTTGCTCAAGTTCTATCGCTATATTTTAAAATTTGGAGTTCAATTATGCGCCCTCGTGCCATTGTATTGTTATCTGGTGGATTAGACTCAACCACGTGTTTGGCATGGGCACAAGCGCGTTATGAATGTATTGCACTTAGTTTTATGTATGGTCAACGCTCGACTACAGAGCTAGATGCTGCACGTGCCTTGACTAAAAATGCAGGCATTGAGCATCGTGTGATTAATATTGATTTAGGCAACTTGGGCGGTTCTGCCCTGACCGATCACAGCATTGAAGTACCTGATCATGAGCAAGAAGGTATTCCTGTGACTTATGTGCCTGCGCGTAATACCATCTTCCTGTCTTATGCTTTGGCAGCTGCCGAAGTTTTTGATGCAGAAGCAATTGTGATTGGTATTAATGCGGTAGATTATTCGGGCTATCCTGACTGTCGTCCTGAATTTATTGATGCTTTTGCCAATATGGCACGCTTGGCAACCAAAGTTGGCGTAGAAGGCAAACCGTTAAAATTTGAGACACCTTTGTTACATTTATCCAAAGCAAATATTATTCGCTTAGGTATTGAACATGGCGTAGACTATAGTCAAACGGTTTCTTGCTACCAAGCAGATGACCAAGGACGTGCTTGTGGTAAATGTGACAGCTGTCGCTTACGCAAACAAGGTTTTGCCGATGCTGGTGTTGCAGACCCAACGCGTTATATACCGTCATAACAAGGTAAAGTGTATGAAAAATTTAAAATCAAACATTATAGTTTCTGCGATTATGTCTGTTGCTGCATTATTCGCAACAACGACACACGCAAATAATGACAAGTTGCAACAAGCATATAAAAGCACCAATGTAAAAGCAGCTTTAATTAATGTTTGTAAAGAAGAAACTGCAAAAGGCAAAAAACTGACTACAGCTGAAGTAAGCAAATATTGTACTTGTGCAGTAGAAGCAGATGGTAAATTAACCAACGCTCAAAAATGGGAAATTCAAAGCGCAATTAACCAGAAAAAGAGCCCTGCGACTTTAGCTTTTGTACAAAAGCAAAATAAAGATTTGCAAACTTGTTTTGGTCCTCAGCTTACAGGTAAATTAAAAACCTTAACTGAAGAAGCAATGAAAGCGGCTGAGAAAAAATAATTTTTCTTAACAATTTCAACTAGCCACTTTATGTGGCTAGTTTTTTATGTGCATGATTTTGGAGAAAAATATGAGCACGACAATTCAATTACCAAATCAAGCTTTTCCTGCAACCACAGGCGAAGTCAATTTAACCGAACTTGGTACAGATTGGTTAGTGGTGTATTTTTACCCGAAAGATTCTACCCCAGGCTGCACCACACAAGCTGTCGATTTTACTGCGCTAAAGCCACAATTTGATGCGCTTAATACCACCATCATTGGCATTTCGCGCGACTCAGTCAAAGCCCATCAAAACTTTACCGAAAAACAATCTTTAGGCATCAACTTGATTAGCGATAAAGAAGAAGTATTGTGTCAGTTGTTTGATGTGATTAAAGAAAAAAATATGTATGGCAAAAAAGTTATGGGCATTGAACGCTCTACTTTTATTTTCCATCAAGGTCAATTACTGAAAGAATATCGTAAAGTCAAAGCTGCAGGACATGCCGAGCAAGTGCTTGCGGATTTAACCGCTTTACAGGCTTAATTTTCGGCCTCTAAAAAAACACAATGTTCTGGATGATTGAAAGCTTTTTCAATCATCCTTTTTCATTTAAAAACTGGATTACTCCGTCAAATTACTGCTGTCCTGCTGCTGGTATTTGTCTTGTAATTGACGATAAATTTCCGTGTTTTGAAATGCGGTTAAGAAATCAATTGTGCCTTGCGGGAAAAAATTAGGCTGTATTTCCCCACGATAATAAGCCTCACGTGCAGGCGTAGCAGACATGGCATCTTGCAAGCTGTCTAATTCTACCATCTCCCATTCAGGGAAAAACTTTAAATAATAAGACGAGTCATCTTTAAAATGCCCAATTAAACCAACACGATCTTGCGGTTGAATCAATTCACCGACTAAAGATTTGACTAGTTTTTGCCATTTTTCATCATTGTAGACATCTACGACATGCACAAACTTAATCCGTTCTTGCATCTCAGGTGAAAAGTTAGACAAAATCATCTGCTCACGTTCTTTGGCTAAAAACGGATTTTTTAAATTGCGCTCATTTTGTGCAGAACCTAATGCCAAAATCACATAATGACTACGTGCTAACGCAATTTGAATGGTTTGCAAATGCGCCAAATGAAATGGCTGAAAGCGGCCAATGAAAACCAAATAATCAAACGTATATTGCATAATAAATACGCCAATCCTAATTTTGATAACAACATGATGCTATCTGATACGCGGAAATGTCATCCACAACCTGCGTGGTATCAACTCATTATTGTTTTTGCAAGATAATAAATCAAAAACAATAATTGGGCAGGTTTCGTGGATGACAAATGGTTTTGCCTACTTTTGCCAAAACAAAAGTAGGTCGAACCGAAGGTTAATCCTAAAATAGAATTAATAGACGTTAAGATTCCGCCTTGCTTATTCATTTTTTAAATGAACAACCCCAAATTCTAAATAAATTTCACATTGAATTAGGAACGCAAATCTCATCATTCACTAACTTTTTATGAACTCATGAGTTGTGCCAGCGCTGCGAATTTGCGACATAATGAGCCATAAATTCAAACCAATCAAAGCAAGGATAGTACGATGACACTGAGCTGTATTCAACAACCTCACCCACATTTGAATGCGAATTTAGACAATGGCGTACTGTCTTTAGCCATCAACCGACCAGAAGCAAAAAACGCGCTGTATGGTGAATTATATTTGTGGATTGCACAAGCCTTAGATGAAGCAGATCAGTCCAACGCAGTACGTTGTGTGATTTTACGTGGTGCAGATGCAGACTTTAGCGCAGGCAATGACATGCAAGACTTTATGAAGTCTGCCGCACTTAAAGGACAACTACCTGCTGCCGAAGGTCCTCCATTCATCTTATTAAAATCTGCAGCCAAGTTTTCTAAACCGCTGATTGCAGCTGTACGTGGGGTGGCGATTGGCATTGGTGTCACAATTTTATTGCATGCAGATTTGGTGTATAGCGACAATACTGCCCTATTCCAAATTCCATTTGTGAGCTTGGGCTTATCGCCTGAAGGTGCATCAAGCAAACTTCTGGTAGAACAAGCAGGCTATCACAAGGCGGCTGAACTGTTGCTAACTGCACAAAAATTCAATAGCGAAACGGCATTATCGGCAAATTTAGTTAATAGCATTGAAACTGATGTCTATGCAACGGCGCAACAAAAAGCAGCACAATTGGCAGCTTTACCATTAGCTTCACTTAAACAATCTAAAGCCCTCATGAAACATAATGTCGATGAAATTGTGGCGTGGATTGACCATGAAGCTGAGATTTTTATGCAACGTGTCGGCTCAGCAGAAATGATGGAAGCGGTGCAGGCCTTTATGCAAAAACGTAAACCTGATTTCAGCCAATTTAATTAAACGTTGTTTAACTGAAATGCGATTAAACTCATTTCAAGTAAACTAGACGTTTTAAACCACATTCATCTTGGCTGAATGTGGTTTTTTCTTTATTCGCCCCCATATTCTGCAATGAGCTGTCAATCATTAAAAAATTGAGGAAAATTGTAATGTCTAATCCAAATCCAGCCGATGTTAAAGCTGAAAAAAAAGAACGTTATTTTGAACCTGCACCACAAGATATTGATGTAGAAAACTTTAAAAAAGTCATTCAAAGCCGTCGTTCGGTGCGTAAATTTACCGACAAAGCCATTCCTGCGGAAGTATTGGATGATTGTTTAGATATGGCTTTATTGGCACCAAACTCATCTAATTTACAACCGTGGACTTTTGTCGTGGTGCAAAATCCTGCCAAGAAAAAACAACTGGTTAAAGCCTGCTTAGGACAACTCGCTGCTCGTACTGCAGCAGAGCTAATCGTGTGTATTGCACGTACAGACCGTGTTGATGAAATGGCAAAAAAGAATATCAGCGAGTTCCCTTTTCCTGAAGCACCTGCTGCAGTCAAAAAATATTACAAGTTTATTCCTTATAACTACATGACTGGCTACTTAAACGCAGTAGGTAACTTTAAGAAAGTCGCTTTCAAAATTGCACGTAGTTTAGATAAACAATTACCTGTGACTGCATTTAACCCTGCAGATGCCAAACTTTGGGCAAGTAAAACTACAGCACTCGCCTGTGAAAATATGGTCTTGGCCCTTCGCGCACACGGTTTTGATAGCTGCATGATGGAAGGTTTTGATGAGCCGATGGTACGCAAACTCTTAAAACTGAATGATCAACAATTTCCAGTGATGGTGATTGCTGCAGGTGAACGTGCCGAAGATGGTGTCTTTTTCCCGCAATACCGTTTTGACCGTGACCTGTTTATTCAGAAAGTCTAGGGGCTGTTAACATTTCATAAATGGCTTGCGCTGTAGGCTAAAACTGAGCAGATTAGGCATGAAACGCAAGGAATAGCGAGACTATTGCCAAGTTTCATAACGTAATCTGAGAAAGTTTTAGCCACATGAGCAAGAACAAAGCGCTGCTTTGTTTGCTGCGCAAGGGGACGAGCATATTTTTTGCTGCTATTGCGTTATGAGTCAGTCATTTAGAATAACTAAATTTCCTGCCCCATGCCTTATATCAGCTAAAAAACCTTGCGAGATATATCTCTCACGTCGCAAACATAGATGAAGTGTCAACAGACCCTAATATTTCAACTGTATTTTTAAAACCTAGCCACATTTTGACTCGTGATAAGGCGACAAGGATGTCGCCCGTTAGACTGTGGTACAGGACGTACCATCAGTCTAACAGAGGGCTTTTGTTACTTTTCGCCCGTGAAAAGTAAAATCTATCTACGCAACTTATATTTGCCCCAATCCATATATGAGTGATCGTACAATTCTATTTTTCTTTAAAAATTGGTATTTAAGTCTTTAAAAATTAATATCTAAAAGTTGCATAAACTCAAAGGCAGGCTCTTCGTAAGGATGGCTTGCCTTGAGCGCTTTTGCGACTGCCTGAGCATTTTGCTCAGGTACAATGGTTTCCACGCGCCATTCGGCAACGTGTTCCAAAGCATCTAACTCACCAATAAACGGATTTGCTCCTTTGACAGGCTTAAATTGCCCTGTGCCTAAAACCTGCCATGCACAATGTTCATAATTGCCAATTCCACCTGCACCCGCTGCAAAAACCGCCAGTTTAGTTTCTTCAAGATGAGATTCAGGCACATAGTAAATCAGTTTGAGCATATTTAAACTTCGCTATCCATTTCACAATTAATTAGAAATTAGCATAAAAATTTGAGCATTGTTGCTATTTTGGCAACCTATACGCATCATCCAATCCTCAATTTATACAGTTCCCCAAAAAAACTTTAAAGTACGCTTCGCCACAAACTTATCCCCCATTTTGTATGAATTTAGATTTAAAAAGACAAGCCATGTCGCACGCCCCTAGAGCTTTTGTCATTTTTTTGGCATGATGCAAAACAAGCATATAGTGAATAATGATAAATGACTCAAATGCGTTGGTTAGAACTGCTTTCCACAGTTCGAATTGGTAGTAAAAAACAAAGTACAGAACAGGCGCGCAGCCCTTTTCATAAAGATTATGACCGTATTATTTTTTCGCAAAGTTTTAGACAACTAAACCGTAAAACCCAAGTCCATCCACTGACTCAACACGATGGTATTCACACTCGCCTGACCCATTCTTTAGAAGTGTCTTGTATTGGACGTTCATTAGGGATGCTGGCTGCAGAAAAAATCAAAGACCATTTGCCTATGTGGATTTCCCCTGCCGATGTCGGTGCGATTATTCAAGCCGCTTGCTTGGCACATGATATTGGTAATCCACCTTTCGGACATGCAGGCGAATATGCCATTCGTGAATGGTTTGACGATGCTTCACACGGCAATTTTCTCGCCAAACTTAGTGATGAGGAAGAAGCCGACGTACGTCAATTTGAAGGCAATGCGCAAGGTTTACGTCTACTCACCAAAATTGACTATCATCCAAATGATGGCGGCATGCGTTTAACCTATGCCACTTTAGGCGCTTATTTAAAATATCCGTGGCTCTCCAAAACCATTGCCGAACAAGGCAACCGCCCTGCCAATCAACGTGATAAATTTGGTTGTTACCAAGCTGAAAAAGAAATTCTCAAACAAATTGCAGAACAACTTGGACTGATTCAATTGGGCGATTATCACTATTGTCGTCATCCACTGACATATTTATTGGAGGCAGCGGATGATATTTGCTATGCCTTAATTGATTTGGAAGATGGCATTATTTTAAACATGCTCAGCTATGAAGAAGTTGAACCGATCTTTTTAAACTTGATTGGTGACTACGGTATTCCTGCAGAACTAGCGATGGCACGTACCACATGGCAACAAAAAATTGCCGCTTTGCGTGGTCGGGTCATGAAGCGTTTAGTCGATGAAGTCACCACAGCGTTTGCCAAACACCATTTTGAAATCCTAATGGGACAACTTAAAGGCAGCCTTTTACAGTATTGCTCAGCAGATATTGAAATTGGTATTAATCGCGCCAAAGACTTAGCGCGTGAGAAAATTTTCGAGCATCCGCAAAAAGCTGGATTGGAAATTATTGCGCATCAAAGTTTACAAAATATTTTGGATGCGTTTATTCCGCTCACCACACCCCATAAAACCCTAAGTTTTAAAGAGCAGCGTTTAATGTCCATCTTGCAACGCTCAGGGGCAGATTTTGCGCATAATCATTATGACAATATCATGCAAGTCTTGGACATTATCTCTAAGTTTTCAGATCACCAAGCCTATAATTTATCGCAAGAATTACAAGGCAATAAGGTTGGTCTGCTATGACGAATCACATGTATATCAATAACTTATATAAGATTGACGTAGAATTTAAGCACGAATTTTGCCTTTTGTGAAAATGCGCTCTACTATGCGAACAGCAACTTATTTTAAATCAATCAGTGAATCACAAATATGATCGGATGTCTTATTGGCGAAGTATTGGCTTTAGAAGCACCAACCGTGTTACTGAACGTGAATGGTGTGGGCTATGAAATTGACACGCCACTCACCACATTTTGCCAATTACAAAAAGGGCATAAAATTACCCTGTGGACGCATTTAGCTGTGCGTGAAGATGCTCAATTGTTATATGGCTTTTTAGAAGCCCAAGAAAAAACCATTTTCCGTACCTTACTCAAAGTCAATGGTGTCGGCCCGAAAATGGCACTGGGTATTTTATCGACCTTGAGTGTCGAGTTACTGATTCACACCGTAGAACATGAAGATATTAACACCCTGATTAAAGTGCCAGGTGTGGGCAAAAAAACTGCTGAACGCCTGATGATTGAATTGCGTGATCGCTTTAAAGCCATGTCCAACGAAGTGAGCAGCAGCAATTCCACTGCGACTCAAATCCATTTTACGGGCAATTCTGCTGTTGCCGAAGCCGAAGCCGCTTTACAGTCTTTAGGTTATAAACCTGCCGAAGCACAAAAACTGATTAATGCAGTCAAGGCCGATTTTACCGAAGCCAGTGATATTATCCGTGCAGCATTAAAGTCGATGAATAAATAAAAGATGCCAACAAACCTAGCGTAAGTTCATCTTTCCAATATTGGATACATGACTGGCGACATGGATGTCGCCCGTTGAGTTGGGGTATAGGGATATACCCTCAACTCAACATAAGATTTTTGTTACTTTTGATCTTTCAAAAGTAAAATCATGCCTTCGCAAAGGCATTTAAACGCAACTCATACTTTGAGGCTGTGCATGCAGCATCAAAATGCCCAGCTCAAGAGATTAGTTAACACGATATGCAAGACCGTCTAATCAGTGGTTCTGAAAAACCCGAAGATCAAATTGATCGCGCCATTCGCCCCACTTCACTCGATGACTATATTGGGCAACCTGTAGTGCGTGAACAAATGGAAATTTTCATTGGTGCAGCCCGTGGACGCGCAGAAGCATTGGACCACACCCTGATTTTTGGACCACCAGGTTTAGGCAAAACCACACTCGCCAATATTATTGCCCGTGAAATGGGCGGCAACCTTAAATCTACTTCAGGGCCTGTCTTAGAACGCGCAGGCGATTTAGCCGCCATGCTGACCAATCTTGAAGAAGGTGATGTGTTATTTATTGATGAAATCCATCGTCTTTCACCTGTGATTGAAGAGATTTTGTATCCAGCGATGGAAGATTATCAACTGGACATCATGATTGGTGAAGGGCCTGCAGCACGCTCCATTAAACTGGACTTGCCACCATTTACCCTTGTCGCCGCTACCACACGTGCAGGCTTACTCACCTCACCGTTACGTGACCGTTTTGGTATTGTGCAGCGTTTGGAATTTTATTCGGTTGAAGATTTGACCCATATTGTCAAACGCTCGGCGAGTTTAATGGGTGTGCCAATGACCGATGCAGGAGCCAATGAAGTCGCTCGTCGTTCACGTGGTACACCACGTATTGCCAACCGATTATTGCGTCGCGTTCGTGACTATGCGCAGGTCAAAGGCACAGGTGAAGTCACGCAAGAGATGGCACAACGTGCGCTAGATATGCTGAATGTCGATAAAGATGGTTTAGATACCTTAGACCGTCGTTATTTATCAATGTTATTAGAGCGTTTTGATGGTGGGCCTGCAGGTGTGGAAGCTTTGGCCGCTGCTATGGCTGAAGACTCTGGCACTTTGGAAGATGTAATTGAACCATACCTAATTCAACAAGGTTATGTAATGCGAACCGCTCGCGGGCGTATTGCCACCAATATGGCGTATTTACAATTTGGGATGACACCGCCAGAGCCAAAAGAAAAATAGCTCAAAGGAAAAAATAGCTTGAAGGGAGCTATCTCCCTTTAAGCTATTAAATATTTAGGTCAATTGGGTCTGTAGATAGACCCTAATTTTCGATGACACGCACATCTTCAACGAGCATTAATTCACACGCGCCCGCCCCTGTGTCATTGCGGCTTAAAGAACTACGCCACTGCCAACCATCTGTGGCAGTGACCTCAACCAATTTACCTTTCAAATAAATCAAATCATCTTCATCAATCTGTTTTAACTGTGTCGCAATCGCGGGTGTGGCAGGAATTAAATGCGTATTGGCGCTCAAACTTGCAATCTCTTGCACAGGAATCGGTGGTGCTTGTTCATAACGCCAATAATACCAACGGTTGCTTTGACGAATAGACAACTGTTTATACACCTCAGGCTTGGACATTTCTCCCCATCCCAAGGCAAAATCGACAGGGCTAAGTTCGGCTTCACGTCCAAAATTATAATTCTTAAGTGACAACACCCGAAACTCACCTTCATAGCTTTCCAAAACTTGAATGGTATAGTCTTTAAACTGATGCACTTGCTGCGATGACTGATAGGTTGTGCTATCCGCAATTCCTCCATCTGACTGGAACAGCGTCATCCACAACAAATACAATATGGCAATGACCACAAAAAATTTAACTAAACGACTCATGTACTGCTCATTGGGATGGATCATCTGCATGTATAAGGCAGGTAGCTAATTTTAACTTAAAAGCATGTTTGAAATCTTGTGCCATTGGACGAAGCGTTGAGAATGATAAACTGCCACGCTATACACAGCTTGACTTATAGCCCCGATTCACGTCAATTTCACAGACAAGGCTTAAGCTATAAGTATTGCTTATCAAACAACTTTGCAACATTGAAGCGGAACATCATCATGGCGAATAAATTTGAATTTAAAATTCGTATCTATATGGAAGATACTGATGCAGGCGGCATTGTTTACCACGCCAACCATATTCGCTTTATGGAACGTACCCGTACCGAATGGCTTCGTGCATCGGGTGTTGATCATTATTGGCATCAACAAGATTACAACTTTGTCGTGCATAAAATTAACGTGAAATATTCACGTCCAATCTTAATGGATGACCTAATTACTGTTACAGCAAGTGTAGTTTCGTGTAAAGCGTCATCATTTGTATTGCAACAAAATATTTATCGTGGTGAAATCATGCTTGCATCTGGCGAGGTTGAATTGGCCTGTCTTGGTTCAGATATGAAACCACGTCGTCTGCCAGATGAAATTCGTAGCCTTATTCTGAAAGAATTAGGACAAGATTAAAAAAATGAATTGGCACATGTAGTAACTATGGCAACACAACTCGAATCATCTCTTCAAGTATCAGATCTTATTTTACAAGCAAGTCCTGTTGTTCAGCTGGTAATGCTCTCGCTGCTTTTAGCATCATTATACAGTTGGTATCTGATTGCCAAGTTACACATGAGCTATAAAAAAGCACAGGCAGATGATCAGCATTTCCAAAAAATCTTCTGGTCTGGTGCAGAATTAAATACGCTTTACAACAACGCACAGCTCAATTCAAAACGTGTCGGTTTGGAAGATATTTTCTATCAAGGCTTAGGTGAGTTTTTAAAACTCAAAAAGCGCCAAGCGCCTGCAACACAAACCATTGAAGGCACAGAACGTATTTTACGTGTCGGTTTAAGCCGCGACCAAGCTCAACTTGAACAAGGCTTAGGTGCATTAGCCAGCATTGGTTCGGTTGCGCCATACGTTGGTTTATTTGGTACCGTCTGGGGCATTATGAATGCCTTTATTGGACTGGCAGATGTCGATCAAGTCACATTGGCAACAGTCGCACCAGGGATTGCCGAAGCCCTCATTGCCACAGCCATTGGTTTATTTGCCGCCATTCCTGCGGTACTTGCCTTTAACCATTACACCGCCAAAGGCGAAGCGATTTATTCTGATCGTGCTTTATTTGCCGAAGAAATGGTGGCTTTATTACAACGTCAATCTTTAGGCAATACTAAGGATCACGACTAATGGCCATTCAACGCTCAGGACGCTTCGAGCGCATTAAGAAACCACTCAAAAGTGACATGAATGTAGTGCCCTATATTGATGTCATGTTGGTGTTATTGGTGATTTTTATGGTTACTGCACCGATGATTACCAGTGGGATTCAAGTCGATTTACCTCAAGCCAATGGTAATCCAATTGAATCGAAAGATGCCCCTGCTTTGGTGACTTTAAATAAAGATGGGCAATATTTTTTAGAATACAAAGAACACAAAGCCGAACCTTTGGAATTAGCCCAACTGAAACAAATTTTGACCGATGCTCAAATTCAAGCCAAAGCTGAAAACAAAGAGTTTCAGGTTGTTATTCGCGGTCATAATACACGCCCTTATGGTGATGTGATTGCGTTAATGTCTGACTTACAAGATGCGGGTTTAACCCAAGTTGGATTGCTGACCGAGCCTTTAAAGTAATTTATGAAAGATTTTAAAAAGCCACCTTTTCAACAAAAAGCCATCGCGATTGGGTTCACCGTAGGTGTCCACCTTATCGCAGTGGTTGGCTTGCTTTATTTGGGCATGAGTAAAGCACCTGAGCCGCCTAAACCCATTAAAACGGTATTAATAAAACCAGAAGATTTAAAACCCTTATTAGAAACTGAATCTGCTGAAACCACACATGAAAATGTAGCAGAGCAAATTACTCAAACAGCCGAGCCTGCTCTTGAACCTGCCCCTGTCATTCCAACACCTGCAGCGGCTCCTACGCCACCCGCTCCTCAAGTTGATACACAAAAAGCTGCACAAGCAGCAGAGGCGCAAGCACGTGCAGAACGACAAGCTGCTGAAGCCAAACAAATTGCAGAGCGACAAAAACTAGAAGCTGAACGCTTAAAAGCTCAACAAGCACGCGCCGAAGAACGTGCTCAACGAGAAGCTGACGCCAAAGCAAAAGCTCAAGCCGATGCCAAAGCACGTGCTGAAGCAGATGCTGTACGTCGTAAAGAAGCCGAAGCCCTGAAAAAAGCAGAAGCGGCAGAAAGACGTCAACTCGAAGCCAATGCAGCAGCAAAACGCAAAGCTGAAGCAGATGCAAAAGCCAAGGCAGATGCTGAGGCAAAACGTAAAGCTGACGCAGATGCAAAAGCCAAAGCTGATGCAAAACGTAAAGCTGACGCAGATGCAAAAACCAAAGCAGATGCCGATGCAAAACGTAAAGCTGCAGCAGATGCAAAAGCCAAAGCTGATGCCGACGCAAAACGTAAAGCTGCTGCAGATGCAAAAGCCAAAGCTGATGCCGAAGCAAAACGTAAGGCTGACGCAGATGCAAAAGCCAAAGCTGATGCCGAAGCGAAGGCACGTGCCGATACTGAAGCCAAAGCTTCAGCTGCCAAACAAGCTGCAGAAGAAGCTGCTCAGAAAAAGGCTGAAGTACGACGCATTGCATCCACTGCTAAACGCGATTTCGAAAATAAAATCAGACGAGCGTGGGATACCCCAGCTGGTTCTTCGGGTCAACGTGCAACTGCCCGCGTGACTTTAAGTGACAGTGGCGCAGTTCAGTCTGTCGTGGTTAATTCTAGCGACCCTGACATGAAAGCCAGTGTAGAAGCTGCTGTTCGTACTGCCGCACCTTATCCGATGCCATCAGACCCAGATGCACGACGCGAAGCACGTAGCTTCACCTCTACCTTTACAGCGCAATAAGTTACCAGTTAGCCGAATAACATCTATTTGGCTAACTCCTTCTCAAAATATTTACGAGTATAAATAAATTTAAATTTTCACAGTGTTATAACAGTTTTATTATAAATTCATGCTTTCATTCCTACCAAAGCATGCCATTATGTACCACAATTACATCCAAAAAAGTTATGTTGATTTGAGAAAATAGCGAATGATGGAAACAACGCGTAAATACCTACTTTGTCTTGCTATTTTAACTGCGCTTAGCCCAGTTTTAAGCACACAATCTTTTGCACAACTGCATTTAGAAATTGCCAAAGCACCAGAAGAAGCACCTAAAATTGCGATTGTGCCGTTTGGCAATGATCAAAGTATTTATCCTATTGTAGAAAACGATTTAAACCGTTCAGGCAAATTCACCAGTTCATCTAAAAACCTTGCTGCAACTGCAAGCATGAACAATCCAAATGCAGCTGCATGGCAAGCCGCAGGTGTACCTTATGTGGTGACGGGAAATGTCAAAGCCACTGCAGAAGGCGGTTATGAAGTTCATTACCAACTTTATGATGTGCAAAAACAGCAATACTTATTGAATGAATTATTAAGCGTGCCTGCGTCACGCGTACGTTCTGCTGCACACATGATCAGTGATGCCATTTATGAAGCACTCACGGGCATTAAAGGTGACTTTAGCGGACGCATTGCTTATGTACTGCGCAACCCTGCAACACCTGAACAACGCTATACCCTGCAAATTGCCGATACTGATGGTGAACAGCCTAAAACCATTTTGACTTCGCGTGATCCTATTTTATCGCCTGCGTGGACACCAGATGCCAAAAAAATTGCCTATGTGTCGTTTGAAACCAAACGCCCTGCTATTTATGTGCAAGATTTGGCGACAGGTCAGCGTGAAAAATTAGCCAGTTTCCGTGGTTTAAATGGTGCTCCAAGCTTCTCACCAGATGGTCAAAGCATGTTGTTTACCGCATCCATGCATGGCAATCCAGAAATTTATCAAATGAATTTAAGCACCCGTGAACTGCGACGCATGACCAATGACAGTGCGATTGATACCGAAGCACGTTATGCACCAGATGGTAAATCATTTATTTACACTTCAGATCGTGGTGGTTCCGCACAAATTTATCGTTATGACTTTGCCACAGGCAGCAGCAAACGCCTAACCTTCCGCGGTGCATTTAACGCACGTGGTACGCTCAGTGCCGATGGTCGTAAACTGGCATTGGTGCATCGCCCAAGTGGCAGTAATTACAAAGTCGCAATTCAAGACATCAACACCAATATCACCAATATTTTAACCCCAACCAGTTTGGATGAGTCGCCAAGCTTCTCACCAAATGGGCAAATGGTGGTGTATGCAACGCGCGAAGGCGCACGTGGCTTATTGTCAATTATGTCTTTAGACGGTCGCTTCCGCATGAACTTACCAAGTGAACAAGGTGAAGTGCGTGAACCTGCGTGGGCGCCAAAATAATGAGTATCCGCAAGGTAAACACTTTTCAGTTCTGTTTTAAAACCAAAAATCAAGCTTCATGGAGATGAGGATGAACGCAGTTAAATTATTGGTACTCCCTGTTTTGGCATCGGCTTTAGTGATGACAGGTTGTGCAAACCGCAAACCAACGACTGACTCACAAGCAGGTCAAACACCAAGTGGTGCAACTACAGTCAACACCCAAGGTTTGAGTGAAGATGCAGCTTTAAATGCACAAAACCTTGCAGGTGCATCTGCCAAAGGTGTAACCGAAGCCAACAAAGCTTTCTTGGCAAAGCGCGTGGTGCATTTTGACTACGACAGCAGCGAATTATCTAATGATGATTACCAGACCCTACAAGCACATGCACAGTTTCTAATGGCGAATGCCAACTCTAAAGTAGCGCTTACAGGTCATACCGATGAACGCGGTACACGCGAATACAACATGGCTTTAGGCGAGCGTCGTGCCAAAGCGGTTGAGAGCTTCTTAATCACCAGCGGCGTTAACGCAGGTCAGCTTGAAGCAGTGAGCTATGGTAAAGAAATGCCAGTCAACCCTGGACATGATGAAAATGCATGGAAAGAAAACCGTCGCGTAGAAATTAACTACGAAGCTGTTCCACCATTATTGAAATAATAATTTGCTGTTTGGGAAAAACTCGTTTAGAACGTGTTTCCCCAATACGAAAAAAGCGCTCTTTATTACAAGGGCGCTTTTTTATGACATAAAAAACTGGGCGAACGAATATTTTAAAAACTAACAGATAAGTGCAGAAATACAGCTTTGCTTCAGTTATTCCGACTCGGCATCAGCTTTTGCAGTTTGCATAGATTCAATCAAATCATGCTTGTTAAACTTTTTATATTCAGGTTTAGACTCGTAATCTTTCCAAGCGGCTTTCATCTTGTCCTCAGAAATATCGTCTAAACTAATCCCTTCGCTTGGCGTTGGAGTCGCATCAAACTTTAACGTTGTCATATCTGTGCTCCTATCTCAAATTAAATCCTTCACATCAACATAGCACTTTCTGCAGGACTTGCAAGGGTAAAATCACAGCAAATAGTCGAGTTTAATTTTTCTTTTAACGCGTTCTCATCTAAACTATTGCAGCATATTGTTATCCTCATTTTTGCAGTCATTCGGAGTTTTCCAGTCATGTCATACCGCACCCTTTCCCAATTTCTACAACAACAAACTGGAAATTTAACACCCGAACTTGCTCAAGTGATTGAAACTATAGCCAATACTTGCAAAACAATTGACCAAACATTACAAAAAGGTGCATTGGCGGGCGTATTAGGCAGTGCACAAAATGAAAACGTACAAGGCGAAGAACAAAAGAAATTAGATGTTATTTCAAATGATTATTTAATTGAAGCGTTACAAAAACATCCTAATGTGGGTGGTTTGGCGTCGGAAGAATTAGACGAATTCACTCCTGCTCAGGAAAATGGTCAATATTTAGTGTTATTTGACCCACTGGATGGTTCAAGCAACATCGACATCAATATGTGTGTGGGTACCATTTTCTCAATTTTACCTGCAAAAAATGCCGTGACCCAAGCTGCAGACTTTATGCAAGCAGGTACACAACAAGTTGCTGCAGGTTATGTCCTGTATGGCCCATCTACCATGATGGCGCTCACTGTTGGTGCAGGCGTGGTATTCTTTACCTTTGACCCAGAAAGCCAAGAGTTTTTGGTGACTGCAGACAACATTCAAGTTGCTGCCGATACAAAAGAATACGCGATCAATGCTTCAAACCAACGCCATTGGGAAGCACCTGTAAAACGCTATATTGATGAACTTTTGGCTGGTAAAACTGGGCCACGCGAAAAAGACTTTAACATGCGTTGGGTTGCATGTATGGTGGGCGATATTCACCGTATCCTTTGCCGTAGCGGGGTTTTCATGTATCCATACGACTTAAAAGACCCGAAAAAAGCAGGTCGTTTACGTTTAATGTATGAAGCCAATCCAATGAGTATGCTCATGGAACAAGCAGGCGGTGCGGCAACCACAGGTCGTGTGCGTATTTTAGACATCCAACCCACAGACCTACATCAACGTGTGCCTGTCATCATTGGCTCAAAAAATGAAGTCGATTTGGTCAGCAGCTACCATCAATAATTTTTAACAACAGCAGTCGGCCATTCGCTGACTGCTGTGGATTTTATCGCATGCCTACGATTTTTTTAGAATCAAAAGATAACCCGAAAATTAAACACTTACGTGGTTTAATTGAACAAAATAACTATCGCAAAAAACAGGGACAAACGGTACTTGAAGGTACACATTTGTGTCTGGCGTGGTTACATGAAAATAAAAAAATCAATTCGATTTTTACCACCGAACATGCACTAAGCCATCCTGACTATGAGCGTATTTTGGCTAAATACACAGGCGTGGTCTTTGTCATTGGCGAATCTTTATATAAAGATTTAAGCACTTTAGGCACTTCCCTTGCCTGTTTAGCCATTGTCGACGTGCCAAGTTCAAGCCAAGCTTTAGACTTTAAAGCAGACACACTGATTTTAGAAAATGTGCAAGATCCGGGTAATGTCGGCACCTTATTGCGCTCTGCAGCAGCAGCAGGTATTGAACAAATTATTTGTACCAAAGGTTCTGCCTCACTTTGGTCGCCACGGGTGTTACGTGCAGGCATGGGCGCACACTTTAGCTTGCATACCTTTGAAAATATTGAACTCGAAGATCTCTTAGCACAATTTCAGATTCCTGTATATGTGACCAGTTCACACCATGCAGAAAGTCTCTATTCCAAAAATCTGCGTAAGGCTTGCGTCTGGATTCTAGGCAATGAAGGTCAAGGTGTGTCCGATTATGCCTTACAGCATGCAGAAGCGGTAAGTATTCCACAACCAGGTGGACAGGAATCTTTGAATGTGGCAATTGCAGGCTCAATCTGTTTCTTTGAAATGGTACGCCAACGTCTGTAAATGGTTAATTTATTTTAAAAAGACTAGCCCTGCAAAAAAAATAGATTAGACTGAAAATAATAACTTGCAATGTCAACCAAACCATTGTTTTTAGCGTTATAAAAATATGATGTTAAAAATAATCGTGGGTATCCAATGACAGGATTTTCCATCTCTATGGATTTAAACCCGAAGTCGTCACACTCGGAAAATTTGAGTGCTCTTAAGAGTACGGCTGAGCAACGTCTGAAGAATTTTATGCAAGAAGTAACGGGGCGTGCCTTAGTGATGATGGAAAGTGCAACGCAAGGACAGCACGGCATTGCTATGGATTTGGTGCAAGAAGCCTTTATTTCCTTGCATAAATCTTATGCTGACAAAGCCACAGAGGAATGGTATCCCCTGTTTTACACCATTTTAAATAACAAATTACAAGATTGGCGTCGTAAAGAAGCTCGCCGCGCTCAACCGTTTTCATGGTTCAAAAAAATCAGTTTAGATGATGACGATGTTGAACAACTTGATATTGTCGATGAGCAAGCACTCAATCCTGCAGAGTTTTTAGATCAAGCTGTGACTGTAGAAGAAATTCAGGCAGCAATTGCGGGGCTTCCTGTGCGGCAACAACAAGCTTTTATGTTACGTGCTTGGGAAGGTTTTGATACGCAAACCACCGCACAAATTATGAACTGCACTGAAGGCAGTGTAAAAACGCATTATCACCGTGCTATTCAAGCTTTACGCAACAGTTTGGCACATATGAATCCGTATCTGGGAGGATCATCAGAATGAAACAAGATGATTTCTTAAAACAAGTGACATCTAAACTTGATGGATTGGCTCGCCACCATCAAGACAAAGCCGCAGTCATGAATCATGTCTTGGACAATATTCAAGACAAGAAAACATCGCGCTATGCGCTTTGGAAAATGTCAGGTTTTGCATTGGCTGCGGCAATTGCAGGTTTTGTGGTCTTGCCAAATTCAATGGAAATGACCACACAGCCGCAGAATCAAGCTGTATCTGTTCCTAAACTTTCTCCACAAATGGTGGAAGATTTAGAAATGTTAATGGTGTTGGGTGAGGACAAAGTTCCACATGGCAGCTAAACGAATTGTGATTGCGTGTTGTGCGCTCAGTTTTTTACAAACCAGTTTTGCAGGGTTTGAGCGTTTTTGGATTTTTTCCAAAGATGCAGATACGCAAATTTCAGAAACCTGGGAAACTCTTTCTGAAGAAGAACAATTGGCCTTAATTAAGCGCTATCAAAACTTAAAAGAAATTCCTGCAGAAAAAAGCGTAGCTTTACAGCAGCGGATGGATTGGTTTACTCAACTGCCTGATAGCGAAAAACAAAAAATGCGTGAAACTTGGCAAAAAATGAGCACGCAAGAACGTCGTGAATTAGGACAACGCTTGCAACAAGCAACACCTGAACAACGACCTTTAATTCGTCAGGAATACATTCTTAAATATCAGCAGCCTGCAATGAGTCACTAATTTTATCTGTTCATGGATAATAGAAAGTACTTGAAGTCACCAATAACAAAAGCCTCATCGTGTAAAACAGATGAGGCTTTTGCAATAAAGAGTCGGTAGATTACGATTTTCTTGGACGTTGACGATAGAACGCCAATCCGATTAAACCAAACATACCCCAGAAACCTAAGCTTCCCCCACCGCCACCACTGGCTTCATAATTGGTATTTTTCGCTGTATTTTCTAAAGTAATGGTCGCTTCAGGCGATAATTCCAGTTCATGATCGAAAATCGTGTATTTCAGCTCATAATCAAATGGGCTAAAGCTATTTCGTACTTGAACCTGAATATTGCCACCATAACAAATTTCACGTGCATAATCCCCAGGACAAGGTGCTTGACGATCTGCCGTAAGTACCACACCTGAAGGTACTTGTGTAAAACGAATTGCCAGTTCTTGTCCTGTACTATCTTTATAGAATGCAGGCTTATTGGTATTTTCTTTCAAAGTGCTGATAGAACCATCGCCTGCATCGCTATCATTCAGCAATGGATTAAAACTCACTTTGAGGTCTGTACCATATTCAAGTCGTACACGATCATCTTTTGCAATTGGGGCAATATTGCTAAATTTACCTTCAAGTAAGCCCGAAGAATGCAAATTACTGTCCAATTTTGAGGTAATGGTGTATTTACAATACGCTGAATCGGTTGCTTCTGTGACTTTATCATTCAGTCGATACATCACAATCCGTTGCAACTGTGCATCCCATTCACATTTGAATAGTGGATCTTGGGTCAATTTATCGGTACTAAATGTGGTACCTGAACCCGAAATTGCACCAATCCCCAATACTTCAGTGCTAATGCTAAAGTTGTCAGAATTAAGCTGTCTTAACTGAACAAATTTCCCATCTGCAGTTGGTTCATCTTGCTTTAATGCCATCGCAAATGGATCAACATAAATGGCACGATATTGCTGCTTAGCTTTGGTATTCGCCAACAAATCCTGCATCGTTTTCAAATCAGTACGCGATTGAGAAACGACCGAAGATGCAGCATCTTTACTTTGATCTATCGCAGACTGAATACGGTCAATTTGTTGCTGATAATTGGCAAATAAACTTTCATAAGAGACATTACGCAAGCTTTGAATATCGGCTGCATTTAAGCGCATCACTTCTACAGAGCCAATTTCACAGGTATTTTTTGCATCAGGATTTAAAGTTAAAGTTGCATTACTCACCCGCGCTAAACCACGTTGTTCATAATCACTACACCCCATGCTGTTTACATCAATCAAATCTTTCGCAGGGTCTGAACCAAGTTTTGGATAATACAACGGCAGGAATAAATTATAAGCAGATGGTTCTTGCAAGGGCTGCAATACTTGATCAAAGCTAAGCCCTGTCAAATCCAAATTTTTAGCACCATCATAAGAACTATTTGCTGTTTCAGGCAAATCACACTCGCCTTGCTCTGTCGCTGATCCCATTGCGAATAAGGCATTGCGAATTGTGTTGATGTTGCGCGCCTGCTCTAAGCTCGCAGGGAATGCATAACGACAAGATTTACCTTGGTTAAAGGCCAACATATTAAAAGAGAGGACAATACGTGGATAATTGTCATAAAACAAAGTACTCAATGCTTTATTTTCAACAATGGTATTACTTTGCAAATACACCTGTGACAAAGTGCTAAGCGGATGATTTTCTGCATTACTTAAGTTAAAGATATGACCTTTGCTGGTATCAGCTTGGTTTTGTGCAATCGTACTGGCAGTCAACGCAAGATCTGGTTGGCCGCAAAGATCAAAAGTACTAAGACTATTTGCAGCACCATTTTTCACAATACTGCTGCGGTCAATTTTCACCATAGAGCGTGTATTGACCAAGTTGGCACTACAATCCATTGCCAACACACTACCTACTTTGGCTTGGTTCGCATGGATATAAGCATTTTCTAAATTGACTTGACGCTCCGCTTGATGAGCAACAACGTAAATTGCACCACCTTGTTCTGCATGCGAATTTTGAATTTCGACATTGTTCGCAGCTAGTGGGCCTGCCACAAATAATGCACCACCTTTGCCTGCATCTACAGGGTTCGCATTACCACCACCATTGGCATCCCCATTTTTTAGAATGACATCGTATAGCGCCACGCTGGCTTGGGTATCTGAAGTATTGATAATACGGCTATTGCCCTGTGCATTAATACTGGTTTTTAACGGTGCAATTGAAGGATAACGATGGGTAATCGGATCTACTTGGTTATAGTCGACCGCTGTCGCCCCATAAATACGCACCATAGATTGCGGGCGTAATTCTGAGTTTAAGATATATTCCCCAGCCTGCAACTGAATCATATCGGTTGCACCACGGTTGGTATTGCCTGCGCTACATCCACCGAACGCAATATTCTGCTTGGCCGCAACTAACGCTTCACGTAATGAACATTTGCTTAAGTCTTCACCATTTTGATCTTCAAAGGTCGTGACCTGAATCACACGATTATCTGCTGCCATAAGCGACATAGCAGACAGCACCATTATCCCTAATAGTGTTTTTTTATTATTTTTCATATTCATCCTTTATGCTTTTCTACGGCTTAAACCCAACAAGCCCAATAAAGCCATTAATCCGTAAGCGCTCCATGCACCGCCAGAAACTTTTATTTTATCGCTTTCCATACGATTTTCATGTTCTTGAATAACTTGGACTTTCACTTCCATATAAGGTGTTGTGCTGTTAAAACGTGTGGTACTGGTGACTAATTTAATTTTAAAAACATCTGCACCATGCCAAGCAGAATCTGGGGTATATACCAAATTCCCCAACTCATCTACGGTCAATTTTCCTTTAGAACGTGTATCGAGTTGCTCAATTTGCACACAACCTGCTTGCCATGCTTGGCCTGTCGGATTGTTTGGATAGACTTGATCACAAAATTCTTTAGGCACCAAATCACTATCACCCAACAAATCACTCACCGACATTTTAGCAATTTGACCCGCCAAAATATCTTGACCTATAAGCCCCATAGTTTCAGGAACCATCACCTCTATTGCACCACGGTCACATAAGGTAATATCTGACTGACGGTTTTTACCGCGCTGATCTGAAGCAGCACAACCGACTACCGTATTATCCCCCAGTTGTAATTGCCCCTGATTCAACACCACAGAATCTTTCAGGCTGTTATAATTGAGCAATACGCGTGGGCGCATAAAGCCCAAGAATGAGTTTTCAGGAACTTGATATGGACAAAAGAGTGCCGTTTTATCTTGACTGAGGGTTTGGCATGCACCTTCAAGCAGATTACCTGCAAGCACCGAATTTGCAGTCCATAGCGTATTTGGATAGTTGCTATCGCCTGCTCCACAGCCTGCGCCGACTAAATTATTTTGCAATCTTGTTGCATCTGAACCTGCTTGCACACAGTTTGCTGCAGTATTCACACTCACAGGATGTGGATTACCCAAAATCACACTATTGGCAATATAGGCTTTACCCAAAGGTGCGTTGAGATACACACCACGGCTGTTACCAATCAAGCTAATGTTATTGACACCAATATCATCCAGCACATTCATGACATAGCCTTCATTTGCAGTAAAAGTACTGCTCACGATCATATTCCCCATACTAGGAAAGGCTTTGATTTCTTCATCTGCCAAACTTGCTGCAGAATAGAGATTGGCTGAAGCAACTGATATGGTTTTGTTGCCTTTAAATACTGAAGTTGTAATCACAAAGCGTGGGAATTGCGTATAAATGACGCCACCTTCCTGCGCTTGGTTAGCTTCAAGCAAGCTATTTTTGATCTCAATAAAACCTGCAGGGATCTTCTCGTCAGTCATTTGTGCGAGGTTATAAATTGCCCCACCTTGATTGGCTACACCCTGACTCAGTTTCACATAGTCTAAAATTAAATGTTCATTATTATAAATCAGACCACCTTGTTGCTGACGACAGCGTTCCTCACCGCAGCCCTGTAAAGTTAATTCTTTTAAAGAAACTTTTAAGAAACGATCCTTGCTATCTTCAATGTGGAAAATTCGCTCATTGCCGCGCATCTGAATCGTGGCATTATTCAAACCTGGGGCAGTTTTATCATTCAGACTACTGTCATAGGTGGTTTTAATTTCAAGGTTTTCTGTAATTTTAAGTTGAGTATCAATTTGATAGACGGCTTTCTTTTCTAATAAAATCACACTTGAGGCATTTTTGCCGCCACAGCCCAAATAGCCTTCTTCGGGCATGCCTAAATTAATATACTCAATGGCTTCACGCAAAGAACATTGTTGATCATCTGCTTTGGTGTCAGCAGTGGTGGTGACAATGATATTACTACTATATGCATGACCTGCGATAAACAGCATACCAATGCCGATGCTCTGCTTGAGCATAAGCGTACTCCTTGTAATTTTCTTTGTTTTTTTTCTTCTTTAGTTGCAAATTCCCTGCAACTTCGAATTATTTTCCGAATAATTTGGCATAGCTTGCGCAAATTCTCAAGTAATTTTAATTTTTACCGATATTCGTCAATTAAAGCATAAATCTGACGCAGGTTTGCTCCACTTAATTTCGTTTTCTCTCCTTTAAGTAATTGCACCAACTGTTCAAGGCTTTGCAGCAAAATCGAGGTCTGCTGTGGGCCATGTAACAACAAATAATCAATAATTTGTGGGTCGATGATAATCCCGCGACGCTCTAACACAGAACTCACCAAAGCTTGTCGGTCTGCATACAAACTGCCTGAAGGCACTTTAACACTCACTGCCTGCGTCAAACGTGATTGCAAATCGGGCAATTCAAGCTTTAATTCAATCGGTGCAAAACGTGATGAAAACACCAACTGACCACCAACCTCATTGCTGTAATTGATTAAGTGAAACACCGCACGTTGCCAATGTGGTACACCACTAATCGCTTCAATATCGTCTAAAGCAACCAAATCATAACGGTCTAAAGAGGTAATTGCTTCTGTTGGGGCATCCAATAATTCAAGTAAGGATACTTTAATAGCTGATTTGCCAATTTCTAAATAGGAATCGCAAATTGCAGACAATAAATGACTTTTGCCTGTGCCCGCACCACCATAGACATAAAAGCGATTGACCAATCCTGCATGAAGCTGTCGAACTGCATCAATCACATGCCCCCAACCCGGACCAGAAAAATCACTGATCCGTGCATCTAATTGAGGCTCGATATCTAACTGCAGTTGACGCATAGAATTGTAATCACCTAGGAGTTTTGCTGATCTGAGGGCTTTATCTTACTTGATTTTTCAGTCTGTTGCAGTGAATTTGCTGACTGAGGATCAAGCTCAATATCAATATGAACTTGTGCTGTATCAATGCTGATGTCACCCGATGCACCATCTTCCGACACCACCACAGGTTGCCCATACAAATAACTTTTTTCGTAAAAATCACGTAAATGACGCAGTAAAACCACAATCACTGCTGCTACTGGTAAAGCAATCAACATACCCATGAATCCAGCCAGTTGTGCACCTGCTAAAACAGCAAACACCACCGCGACTGGCGAAAGCCCGATTTTATCACCCAATAAAAACGGTTGTAGAATATAGCCTTCCACCGCCTGTCCAATCATAAAGACCACAAGGACTAAAACCAATTGCATCCAGTCAATGCCAAATTGTAGGAAAGTGGCAATAATGGCTGCAACAATCCCTACAGCGAAACCTAAATACGGAATAATACTAGCAAGTCCCGCAACCATCCCAATAATCAAACCGACTTCTAAACCAATCAGTTGCAATCCAGTCGCATAAACGACGCCCAACAAGATCATCACCAAAAACTGACCTTTAACGAAAGCACCTAATACACTGTGACATTCTTGCACCACAGCTAAAGTGCTTTGCTCATAAGGACGCGGAATTAAGCGACGCAGGCTGTCGAGCATACGCTGCCAGTCGAGTAGAAAATAGAAAGCAATAATTGGAATCAGCACTACGGTACCACCAATTTGAATAAAATTCAGACCAGACTGTGCAACACTCAATAACATGGCCTGAATACTATCGGCACTATAATTGGTTTGCACATAATCCATGACGATGCTGCTCATGTGCGAGGTATCAATTTCCATTTCTTCAATATGAAAAGTCGAAGACACCCACGGCAAGAAGGTCGAATTGATCCAGTTAATACCGACAGGAATACTGTCACGCGCAATCATCAACTGCTTCCAAACCAAAGGAATGATGTACCAAACTGCCAAAGTCAGCGCGATGCCAATCCCAATAAAAACCAAACTGATAGATAGCCAACGTGGCAAACCGACTTTGCAAAATTGTTCAACCAATGGGCTAAATAAATAAGCCATGAAAAATGCAACAACAAAAGGAATGACAACCGGTTTTAATAAGTACAGCACCCAAAGGAGCAGCACTATCCCAGACAGGATAAAAATGCGACGCAAGGTACGATCGACCATAGAAATTCGCCTTTTTTCAGTTTATTCGTTATAGAAGTTAAAATATTTGAATAAAGATAGCATTTTAGCGCATAAATAACATAAGAGTTTCGTATATTCAGGTATAATCGCCCCGCGAATGCGGAGACTTCATTATGAGCAACTCAACTTCTAACCCAACCACTGGTTTAAGCTATAAAGATGCTGGTGTCGATATTGAAGCGGGCGACGCGTTAGTCGATCGTATCAAATCTGTCGCTAAGCGCACGACTCGTCCTGAAGTGATGGGTGGATTAGGCGGCTTTGGCGCACTTTGTAAAATTCCGAAAGGTTATGAAGAACCTGTGCTCGTATCTGGCACAGATGGTGTAGGAACTAAATTACGTTTAGCGTTGAACCTAAACCGCCATGACACAATTGGTCAAGATTTGGTGGCAATGTGTGTAAATGACTTACTGGTGTGCGGTGCTGAACCTTTATTCTTCTTAGACTACTATGCAACAGGTCACTTAAATGTAGACGTTGCAGCCAATGTTGTTACAGGAATTGGTAAAGGCTGTGAGCTTGCAGGCTGTGCGCTTGTAGGTGGTGAAACTGCTGAAATGCCAGGCATGTATGAAGGTGAAGATTACGATCTTGCAGGCTTCTGTGTGGGCGTGGTTGAGCAAAGCAAAATTATTGATGGCTCTAAAGTAAAAGCTGGTGACGTTCTGATTGGTGTCGCTTCTTCAGGTGCACACTCAAACGGTTACTCTTTACTTCGTAAAATTTTAGACGTAAAAAATGTTGATTTAACTCAACTGGTTGATGGTCGTCCACTGGCTGACGTTGCCATGGAACCAACACGCATTTATGTCAAATCAATGCTTGAACTGTGCAAACAAGTTGATGTGCATGCTATGGCGCACATTACGGGTGGCGGTTTACCAGGTAACTTACCACGTGTATTGCCAAATGGTGCGCAAGCAGTGATTGACGAATCATCTTGGGAATGGCCAGAACTGTTCAAATTGTTACAACGTGAAGGCGGTGTAGAACAGTTTGAAATGTATCGCACCTTTAACTGTGGTGTAGGTATGGTTGTTGTTGTAGATGCCAACGATGCAGACAAAACAGTTGAACTTCTCAACAGCCTTGGCGAAAAAGCTTGGGTGATGGGTCATATTCAAGACAACGCCGAATCCGTTGAAGGCGCAGATGAAAAAATTCGCGTAATTTTTGCGTGATTTGACTCAGATGATCAAAATAGCTGTCCTCGTTTCAGGCAGCGGAAGTAACTTACAAGCCCTGATAGATGCCAATCTTTCAGGGCAAATTGTTGGGGTTATTTCCAATAAGCCTGATGCTTATGCTTTACAACGCGCTCAACAAGCAGGGATTCAAACTGCAGTGATTGAGCACAAACAATATCCGAGTCGTGAATTATTTGATGATGTCATGCATCAACAATTACTTGATTGGGATGTTGATTTGGTTGTTCTCGCAGGCTTTATGCGTATTTTAAGTGCCAAATTTGTGCATGCTTGGGAAGGTAAAATGCTCAACATTCATCCTTCACTCTTGCCGCATTATAAAGGCATGCACACCCATCAACGTGTACTCAATACAGGCGATACTTTACATGGTTGTACCGTGCATTATGTCACTGCTGAATTAGATGCAGGTCAAGCACTGGCACAAGGTGTGTTGCAAGTAAACATCCACGATGATGCCGAAAGCTTGGCGAACCGTGTGCATGTGTTGGAGCATTTGATTTATCCGCAAGTGGTTGAATGGATTTGTAACGGAACCATTCAGCACACTGCGCAAGGTGTGATGTATCGCCAACAACTGATACAACAACCTGTGCAGTTTTGCAATTTTTAAATATTCTTTAAGTATGTAGCTTTTGATATATACGAAAAAACGCCTGTTGATCAGGCGTTTTTTATGGTTCGTATTTGGTTCAGACTGAATTAAACAGAAGCAGCTTTACTCTGCTGTGCTTGAATCAAATCTTTAATCAACTGCACCGTCGCTTCAGGTTTTTCTAAAGGGAACATATGTCCACCTTCAACCACCTGATAAGCAATGTTGAATTTCTTGGCGGTAATTTGTGGGAAACCTGCTTTTAAGAACGGCCCTTTTTTTGCAATCACCAATTCTGTCGGCACTTGCAGTTTTGCTTGCGGTAACCACCATAGTGATGGATTGGTTCTAAAAATATTGACCTCGTCCATTTTTGGAATGGTCAATTGTACCCCGCCTCGTACATGGTCATCAGTCAAAGCATGCTCGATATAAGCCTGAAAACAGTCGGCATCAAAATCTTGATAAAAACCTTTCGGACGCAATAAGTCTGCTGCTTGCTCACGACTTTCCCAATGATCACGACGGCGCAAAGACAAAGATGCAGGCGACAGTTGATCTACTGCTTTAAGCTTAAACATTTTGGCAAAATGTAAAAACACCGATGCTTTACCCATAATTAAAGGTGGATCAAGCATGATCACTTGTTCAAATAATTCAGGGCGTTGTAAAGAGGCTTGAAACGACAACACTGCACCTAAAGAATGCCCCAACGCAATCACTTTACGTCCCTGAGCTTGACGCACAACACTGTCAATCACTTGTTGGGTTAAGCTTTGCCAATGATTATCAATCGGATAACGCTTATCTGGCCCCAACAAAGGGACGTAAATCACATCGTAATCATCTTTAAGTAAATCAAACAGTTTTTGATAAACCTTCGATGGCACGCCATTGGCATGCGCAAAATGAATCAGTGGTTTCATTGTAATTTCGCGTTTTGCTCAGTCTGAATATGTTGAGATAAAGAAGTGGCAAAGCCCTCTCCCACTGCTGCACCCATACGACCCAACACAGAGTCTAAAGGACTATGTTCAATGGTATAGTTCACTGTTTTATCTAGGTTTAAATCACGCTTCAGGCTATTTAAACTGCCAATCTTATCGGCAATGCCTAAAGTCACGGCTTGCTCACCTGTCCAGAACAGACCTGAGAAAATCGCAGGATCTTGTGATTTCAGTTTCGCGCCGCGTCCATCTTTCACTGCTTGAATAAAGTGGCCATGCACATTATCTAATACGGCTTGCACATGTTTTTTCTGTTCAGGATCAACAGGTTGTGTCATCGACAATAAGGCTTTATTTTCACCTGAGGTCATAGTACGATCTTCCACACCCATCTTCTGCATTAAACCGCTCAGCCCATAATTTGGCATAATCACGCCAATTGAACCCACCAAACTTGATGGATTGACAATAATTTCATCTGCAGCGGAAGCAATGTAATACGCACCTGAAGCGCCAGTATCGCCAATCACGGCATAGAGTTTTTTCCCTTGATGCTGTTTTTTCAGATATTGAATTTCTTGCCAGATTTCATCTGACTGCACAGGTGAACCACCCGGAGAATTAATATTTAGCACCACCGCCTGACTGTTGCTGTTTTCATAGGCTTTTTTCAGTGACTTGATGGTGTCATTGCTGTTCACACTTTGCTTATCAGATGCAATTGTGCCAACAATATCCACCACCGCGATATGTGGACTCGCTGCCGATGGATTCGTGGTCGTGGTACTGCACCCTTTGCCCATTATCACCAACAGTAAAAATATATAAGCAAAAGTTAAAAACTTAAAGAAAATCCCCCAACGACGTGCACGACGTTGTTCTTCAACTGAAGCTAAAACAGCTTTTTCTAATAGTTTCCACTCTTTGCCTGTGGGCTGCTGTGCTTGTGGAGATATTTGTTGTGATTCATTTTGTGGTTTTGGTGGCCAATCGGACATGAAACAATCCAAAAAATAGTAAATTTGCTCCATTATATACACGGAATTGGCAAAAACTGTCTAAAGCCTGTATTTTCTCCTATAATATTTTACATCTTTATCCTTTCTATCAATTGATGCTGTCGTTATGACCGAACCTGCACCGACAACGGCTTTATCGCGCCTGCTTGATTTTGTCAGTCGACAACCTTTAACAGTTGCGCGTTTTTTTGCAAAATCTTTGGCTTTTTTGGTCAATACACTGCGTTTGAGTAAAACCTCTCAAACCATTCAACTCAATCTACAAATTGCGCTTCCTGAGCTGAACTCACAACAACGCGAACAGATTACCCAGCAAGCAATTCGTAACGAACTGACCTCTTATTTTGAGTTTTTTCATATTTGGGGATCAAGCAATCAAAAAAATATTCAAAGAATCCATCAGGTACATGGTTTAGAACTATTACAAGATGCACTGGCTGCACAAAAGGGTTTGGTCTTAATTGTGCCGCATTTTGGCACTTGGGAAATTATGAATGCGTGGATCGCTCAATATACGCAAATGACCATCATGTATAAACCTGTCAAAAACCCTGCGGCAGATGATTTTGTGCGCCAAGCACGTAGCCGTGAACAGGCACATTTAGTCCCAACAGATGAATCTGGGGTACGTCAAATTTTTAAAGCACTCAAACAAGGCGGAACCACTGTCATTTTGCCAGACCATACCCCAAATATAGGTGGTGAGATGATTCCTTTTTTTGGTATTCCGTTGGAATCGAGTAATTTAAGCGCCAAATTGATTCAGAAAACTAAAGCAAAAGCTTTGTTCTTATATGCGTTAAGAAATGCAGATCAAGGCTTTGATATGTATATCGAAGCGATAGATGAGCACATTTATCAGTGTGATGCCAATGCAGGGACAGCTATTATTCACCGTGCAATTGAAGATTTGATCCGTCGTTATCCTACACATTATCACTGGAGTTATAAACGCTATAAAGCCCATCCAGATTTACGCGGGGTCTATCATAAACCTGTGCAAGAAGCCTTGGCAGATGTGCAGGCTGTACGTGCCCAGACACAGAACCAAACTAACGCTGCAACCACAATTTCTGCTGCCGATACGGCTGTATAAGCATACGCTGTTGTGCATCTACAGAAAAACGTACGCTGCCCTGTTGTATGGTGTTCATGAACGGAATATTGAGCGCAGCCAAGCGTTGCTGAACTAAAGAACTAGGATGTCCATAACGATTATCAAAACCTGCAGATGCCACGGCCAATTTGGGTTTAAAATGTGCTAAAAAATCATAGGCAGAACTGTGCTTACTCCCATGATGACCCAAAATTAACACATCTACTTTTAAATCAGGATATTCCTGCAACAATTGATATTCAGTTGCCCAACCTGCATCGCCCATCACTAAAAAATGCTGATATGGCTGTGCGGATGGCACTGAAATATACAACACACATGACAACTCATTTTGTTGCTGTGCGGCATAGGGTAATTGACTCGGTTTAGGAGATAAAACTTGTATCTGTACCTGATGTGGTAAAGACCACTGTTGCCCTTGCTGACACAAATTAAACTTGCTATTTACTGCCACATCTACGGTCTGATTGGCAAAGACATGCTGAATATTGACTTCATTTTGCAAATGAGGAAATGCACCACTATGGTCTTGGTCTAAATGACTTAAAACCACCAAGTCCAGTTGTTTAATACCATGCACCGCTAAAAATGGACGTAAAATTTGCTGTCCAATACTAAACTTACTTTCATCATAAGAACCGCCCACATCAATCATCATGTTGTAATGACCTGAACGTAAAAATAAAGCTTGTCCCTGCCCCACATCGAGTACTGTTAATTCAAATGGTTGTCGTTGGCTATCGACTATAATCAGTGGAACAAAACATAAGATTGCCCAAGTTTTAGGCAATACCGATTGTGGTAAAAATAGCAGAAATAAGCCTAAACATAGACAGACATACACCGCTGCAGACATCGACAAAGTATGTAACCGTGGTACAAAAACGGTTTCCATCCCCCGAAAAATCAAGCGCAACAAAGCCATAGCTAGATCATTCAATTGAAACAGTATTGACGCCAAGGGTTCAAAAATAAAAAAGCAAATTCCTGCCAAAACATCTAAAGGCACGATCAGCATACCAATCAATGGAATTGCGATGATATTAATAAGCGGTGCAATCCACGCCACTTGTTTAAAAAACACAATCACCAAAGGAAATAAGGCAATAAAAATTTTCCATTGCGACTCGATTAGAATTTTGCTGGCATGTTTCAGTTGCTGCCAACGATTCAGCTCTATACGTGGTTGCGCACTCAAGCTCTGATAAATACGCAGTAGAATAAAACAGGCCCCGTAAGACAGCCAAAAAGCAGCAGACAGTACACTTAAAGGATCAAACCATAATAATAAGGCAGCACTATAAATCAGCAAGGCAAAGCCTTGAAGCTTCTGCTTCAGCACTAACATTACTGTCACTAGACTGCACATCAGCAAGGTTCTTAATGCAGGAATTTCAAAACCGACAAAGGCGGTGTACAGCAATACACAACTTAAAAATGGCAACATGAGCAAGTATTGTTTAGGCATCCACAAATACCAATGCGGACGGTAATACCTAATCAGCTGACGTAATGCCCAACATAGCATGCCTGCAAAAATCAGCACATGTGGCCCTGAAATAGCCAATAAGTGGCTAATTCCAAAACGCTGAAACTGTGCTTCAGTTTCTGCATCTAATAGGCTTTTATCTCCTGTGAGTAATGCAAGAATTAAACCTTGATGATGCAAAGGTTGCTGCTGAATAAACAGTCGAATTTGATAACGCTGCTGTTCAATCCATAATCGAAATTTTGCCCATAGCGTCTGTTGGGCACGCCAATGTTGTGTAAACCCCATGGCATAAATTTGTTCAGCCGAGATAGGCTGAATCTGCTCAACCCGAAAACCACTCATAATATTTTGCTGTAAATACCACCGCTCTACATCAAATGCACCTGCTGTGGCATAACTATGCGCAGGGCGAATTTTTCCACTTAATTTGTAATAGTGTCCAAGTTCTAAATTTTGCTCTTGATCTACCTGAGTTTGTGCTAAAGTTGCTAACCATGTCACTGTTTGAGGATGTCGGTTTAACACCTCAACCCTTTGTGAAATGCTGTTGTCATTTAGCTGATTTAACTGTCTGACATAAACCACGACTTCAGCAAATTCAGGTTGTAGTTCACGCCATTGCAAACGCTGCTGCATCTGCGTATCCGCATAGATCAAACCGAAAACAAGACTCAAAACACCTGCCACTCCTACATTCAAACATTTCCAATAGATTGAAGATAAGCGAGCTTGCAACAAGTATTGCACAACGATACTGCATAAAATCAGTAAAACCATTGCACTAGGCATGGAAGTCAATGAATGTATTGGAAAAGAAGAAGAACGTATTCCGACACAGGCGATCCCAATCACCCAAGCCAGACCAATCAATTGCAGCATGAATATTAAACTTATTATTTTTATTGGCATGCATCATAAAGCCCACCGAAGTGGGCTTCAACAAAAAAATCTTATTCCAGCAATTGCGGTTTTAAACGCAGTCGCTTTTGAGTGGCTTTAGGAGCGATGCTCACACTAAGCATCTACCCAAATACCATCTTGCATGTGCAAAATGGTATCGGCAGATTTTGCCAGTTCTTCATCATGGGTCACAATCAGCATCGCCATGTTAAATTCACTGCGTAATTCACGCAGCAATTCAAAAATTTTAACTGCAGTTTTGCGGTCTAAGTTTCCAGTGGGTTCATCGGCAAGCATGAGTGCGGGTTTTGTTACTAATGCACGTGCCAACGCAACACGCTGACGCTCCCCTCCAGAAAGCTCACCCGGTTTGTGGGTTAAACGATGCGACAAACCGACACGCTCAAGCAGATACTCTGCCTGTGCCTTCACCTCTTTATAGTTCGTGCCTGCGCGTAACATTAACGGCATCGCCACATTTTCAAGCGCACTAAACTCAGGCAGCAAGTGATGAAATTGATAAACAAAACCGAGGTATTGATTACGCAAATAACCGCGCTCAGCTTCGCCTAAATTGTCAAAACGCTGACCATTTAAAAATACTTCGCCTGTACTTGGTCGGTCTAAGCCACCTAAAACATGCAATAAGGTACTTTTACCCGAACCACTCGCCCCAACAATCGAAACAAACTGTCCTTGCTGAACTTTTAAATCTAAACCACGAATCACTTCAACAGTGGTTTTGCCATCGGTAAAGTGTTTAGAAACTTGCTTGGCTTCCAGAACAATCTTACTCATAACGCAATGCCTCTGCTGGTTGAATTTTCGCGGCACGTAATGCAGGGTAAATCGTCGCCAAGAAACTTAAAATTAATGACAAGCTCACAATCACCACCACATCTTGCCATCTTAAATATGAAGGTAAGTAGTTGATAAAGTAGGCATCAAATAAGTTTAGCCCTAATACATTATTCAACCATGCAATAAAGCCACTGATACTGGACGCGAAAATAATCCCCAAGATTGCACCTGAAACCGTACCAATAACCCCAATGACCGTACCTTGCACCATAAAAATTTTGGTAATCGTGCTTGGTGATGCACCCAAAGTTCTTAAAATCGCAATATCTGATTTTTTATCGGTCACGACCATCACCAAAGACGACACGATATTAAATGCAGCCACCAAAACAATTAGGAATAACAATAGGCTCACCATTGCCTTTTCCATTTGAATGGCGCTAAACAAGTTGCCGTGCGTATAAGTCCAGTCCGAAGCATAAAAATTGGCAGGTAGCTCTTGCACAATATCTCGAGATACTTGTGGTGCAGCAAAAATATCATCCAGTTTTAAACGTACACCTTGCGCACCATCGGGTAAACGCAGCAAAGTCGAAGCATCATTCAGGGCGATATATCCCATCATCGAATCGACTTCTGCACCAATACTAAAAATACCAACCACTTTGAAACGTTTAAAACGCGGTACAACCCCTGCAGGGGATGGCGTTGCTTCAGGTAAAACCAAGGTGATGCTGTCGTTTAAACCCAAACCCAAGGCATCAGTCATTTGTTTGCCCAAAACAATACCGAACTCACCCTTTTTCAGATTGTCGATACTGCCTGCAACCATGTGGTTTTGAATGATGGATACTTTCTTTTCGTATTCGGGTTCAATTCCCGTGACCATAATGCCCGACACTTGCCCTTGTGCAGTCAACATGCCTTGCAATTGCGTAAATGGTGCAGCACCAACAACATGCTTATGTTGCTCAACTTTCGTTGCAAGTTCTGGCCAATTTGTTAAAATTTGTGTTGATGAAACAGTGGCTTGAGGTATCATGCCCAAGACACGATTTTTTAATTCACGATCAAAACCATTCATCACCGAAAGTACGGTAATGAGGACGGCAACACCCAAAGTTAGACCGATCATCGAAACTAAGGCAATAAAAGAAATAAAGTGGTTACTGCGCCGAGCGCGCGTATATCTCAACCCTATATATAGCGAGATTGGTTTAAACATACCATCAAGTCCGAGGTAATACATTATGGAAAATTTACAGCATCAAAGCGTCGCGTCTGAACGTCGTGTCATGTCACGAATTGATGCTGCCCTGAGAATCAATTACCAGATCATTTCTGACGATGTTGCGCTGAACGACCCTTACGATGCTAATTTTGTTTTACCGCGTTATTTTCTACTACTCGCAGAATTAGATCAATTTGATCATGCATTAAACTACGAATTAGAACAATTAACTGAAAAAGATCAACAAATTGCTCGAATCTTATCCTTATTCAACCAAAAATTAAACCTTATTACAGGGTCTTTATACGATGCAATTGTACAAAGCATGTTACCTATCCCTGAACAAGTCAATTTTTCAGAAAGTGGTTTCAGTTTTTATAGTGAACGTGAATTAAACACGGGCAGTTATATTCATGTCACGCTCAGCCATCCTGAAAACTTTTTCCATATAGCCGCAACCGCGCAAGTGGTTTACAGCCGTGAAGAAGAAAATGGACAATATCGTACTGGGGCGTATTTTATTACTCTACACCCTCAAGATCGCGTCAAACTTGCAGAAGCCGTTGCTTTAAAACAAGCATAATCTAAGAAATAAAATAAATCATTTCTGCATGTTCGCGTATATAAAATCACGTGGATAACGCCATCTTTGCATATCGTTAGGATGGTGTTTTGATTTTCTGAGCCAATGCCCGACTTGCTTTAAGATCACGATAAAAATACAGCACTAAGCCTGACAATAAAACCAAAGCGCCCACAAATACCATGACCGATAAAGCTTCTTGATTGAATAAAGCACCAATCAACAAAGCAATCATTGGCGTCATGACGGTGGTTAAAGATAAGGTGGTCGCCTGAATATTCTGCACCAATTTAAAATAACAGAACATTGCAATCAAAGAAGCCATGATCACGGTATAAAGTAAAGCTGCGATAGATTTAAGACTCGGCAAACTAGTCGGTACATATTGCCAAATAAACGGCACAATACATAAAGCCGCAATGGTTGATACCAAAATCGAGCCAGTTGCCTGTGCTACAGGTTCAACTTGCGCATTAACTTTTTTCACCCAGAAAATAGACATGGTGTAGGTCAATACACTAAACAGCATTAAAACAATACCCAGAGGATGCACATGCTGTGTTTCGCCGCCAAAGCAGATGATGCCAAGCCCTAAAATGGACACTGTCATTCCGATCCATTGAATACGTGCCAAATG
Organism: Acinetobacter towneri; assembly: GCF_017498585.1. Lineage (NCBI taxonomy): Bacteria > Pseudomonadati > Pseudomonadota > Gammaproteobacteria > Moraxellales > Moraxellaceae > Acinetobacter > Acinetobacter towneri. The sequence goes on along the minus strand of NZ_CP071766.1, from coordinate 1,389,758 downwards.
CAACTGAAACACAAAACGACCAATCAAACCTGCTATGATGGGGGTCAGACCAAACATCAGGGCGATAATGCCTGAGCTTAAATAAGCGGTGGCAATGTAGGTGAAAATTTGTGAACCGATCAGACTAAACGAACCTGCCAAATAACTATGCCACGCTTGTAGATGATGTGGAAATTTCACTTTTAACAGCAGCAATAAAATAATAGCTAAGGGCAAAGCAATGAAAAAACGTAGCACCAAAGCCCAAAGCATGTGTAAATCTGACACACTCCAGACAATTGCCAAAGGCGTTGTTGCCCAAATGAAAACCAATAAGGCATAGGTCATCATAATATTGGTTTTAGAAGGCATGCGTGACTCGTATTAAGCAGTTTTACGTTTTTGCTTTTGGATGGTTTGATCTAGACTACTTGAAAACTCACGTTTATCACGTTCTGAAATAGGTGCTGGCCCACCTGTTTGTACGCCTGCACCACGCAAAGTATCCATAAAATCACGCAAATGCAGACGCGCTTTCACATTGGCAACAGTATAAATTTCACCACGTGGATGAATCGCTATTCCGCCCTTTTCAATCACTTGTGCCGCTAGTGGAATATCCTGCGTGATCACAATGTCGTGTTCCTTCATGCGATCTACAATTTCCTGATCGGCGGCATCGGCACCATGCATCACTTGAATAGAGTTAATCCGTACCGAAGGCGTAATCCCGACCGATTGATTGGCAACAAAAGTGACTTCAAGTTGGTAACGATCTGAAGCACGTAAAATGACTTCTCTTAGAATTTTAGGTAATGCATCTGCATCAACCCAAAGTTTAAATGGCAGCACTGTGCAACCCTGATAATAATATGCGACTAGTGTATCAAACTCATTACATTGCAGTATGTTTAAAATGCTCAGAATTGCATGCTAAAGTGTAGATGGATGTGATTTTGTTTCTGCTGCATCGCTGTCCACAATCTGTACAAATGCAGTGGCATTACATGAAATTTCAGCCAAAGACTTGAAAAATCGAAATAACCCTCGATCTAAGAGTAAAGAAAAGAACCCAACATCTCAAAGTGCTTATGAACAATCAAAATAGACCAGAAATCATCCGCATTGAAGATCAGAACTTCGGCAGCCATGTTGAACATTGGAATTTACTCACGGATGAACCCTGCACCGAAGTTCCAAAATGGTTAGGACTGGCTCTAGATGCACCAATTATGCCAATGGGTTTATGCCGCCAAGAAGCAGAAATGGATCAAAGCACATGGCTGATTCAAGGCCCAAGCAAAGAGGCAATTCAATTGACACAAGTGATTGCGGTTGAAAATAACAAACCACAAGCTGTAAAAACGGCTTTCCCTTGCTTTGAAAGTCCTTACAAAGTTGAAGCTAAAATTGAACGTATCATTAGCTGCAAATCTAACACTCAAGCGGTGCTTCGACTCAATTTAGGCAACAACAGTATTGTCTATGCTTTTGACAGTTTATACAGCGTCAACCATCAACAATACCAAAAAGATCAAACCTACTGGGTGCATTTAAACGCATGGGCGTATGAACTTGAAGCTGTTGCTGAAGGCGAACAATTGGTGGTCGATGATCCTGCGTCAATTAAACACCATCGTGCGCTGAATGATATTTTAGCAGCCAATGATGGTGTTGCACCTGCCAATCTGCAAGAACAAATTGACGCATGGCAACCTAAGTCCGAAGATGACAAAGCACCTGTAACGGTGGATTTTTCTAAAATGGTCGCATATTTATATGGCGAAAATATCGGTCAGGAAGATGAAGCTTGGTTTCAGGGCAATGTTGTTGGTAAAACCAGTTTTGAATTCATGAATCAAGCCTATACTGTTTATGATGTCACTCTAATTCATGATGAAAATCAGCCTGCGATTTTAATTCGTCTTGCAACTAAAAATCCTGCGCACCAAAACTTTGAAATTGGACAATACATTCGTGGCAATATTTGGATTCAAGCCAATATTCACAATATAAAACAGTAGTTTATTAAAAATAAACCTCAAAGTAGCTGTCTAAATAATAAATTCATATTCATCATCCCCCCATCCTCGCCTTCTCCTCAGGGAGAAGGAACTTTCAATACTTATTTCACTGATGGCTTATAATCAATTTTTGATTGTTAAAAGCGTGCTATTGATAGTATGAATATATTGATGCTTATTTAAGCATTTTAAATTCAAAAAAACGCAGTTATCCACAGCTTTAAATTTATTATAAATTCAAAATCAGCCATATTTTAAATCGAATATGTGGATAAGTTATTTTAAAACCCAAACATCTGCACCAAGCACCGTAGATAATCTGAAAGCCTTGAGTGGTGCGGATTTTAAAAATCAACACAGAATTAATTCATTATTGGCAGATATTATATTTAAAATAAAATTAGTACTTTATTTAATCAATTTTTTATGCTAAAAATATAGCCGTATTTAAATATTTAACGATAAATAGATCATCGGAAAATAATATCTATGAAAATCGTGCAAGAAGAAAACTTACAGCATGTAGAACATCAACTTGAGCAACGCTATCAGCTCGACCCGATGTCTTGCCTATTTTTTGCATTAGGCATGCTGCTCTCCGCCTACGGCTTACACTATTTTGTGTTCTGAGTTTCACTCATCAACAAGCCTCTATGACTTTTCACCTATTTCTATAAAAAAAACCCAGCTAATTCAGCTGGGTTTTTGCTTTTTACTACTATCAATTAACCGTGACGTTTTGCAAAGTCATCCATAAAGTTAACCAAAGCTTGTACGCCATCTAATGGCACTGCATTATAAATACTTGCGCGCATACCACCTACAGAACGGTGACCTGCCAAGTTCAACAAACGGTTTTCTTCAGCTTCTTGCAAGAATTGTTTTTCCAGTGCGGCATCAGCCAAAGTAAACGGAACGTTCATAATTGAACGGTTTGCGCTATAAATTGGATTCGCGTAGAAATCGCTTGAATCGATATAACCGTATAATAATTTCGCTTTTTCTAGGTTAGCTTGATGAATCGCATCTACACCACCGTTTTGCAATAACCACTCAAACACTAAACCAGACAAATACCATGCATAAGTTGCAGGTGTATTCACCATGGAATCATTTTTTGCTTGCGCTGAATATTTCAAAATGCTTGGAATTTCTGGCTTAGCTTGATCAAGCAAGTCTTCACGAACAATGACGATGGTTAGACCCGCAGGGCCAATATTTTTTTGCGCACCCGCATAAATCAAACCAAATTTAGATACATCTAAAGGTGCAGATAAAATGCTTGATGAGAAATCACATACCAATGGCTTATCTGTTTCAGGAATATTGGCAAACTGCAAACCACCAATGGTTTCGTTATCAGCATAATGCACATAAGCAGCATCGGCAGATAAATTCCATTGACTTTGTTCGCTAATGGCATGTTTGCCTTCAATTTGAATACCCGCTTCTACGACATTGATATCGCCATAGCGCTGCGCTTCTTTTAATGCTTTTTCAGACCAAATTCCTGTATGGATATAATCTGCTTTGTTGTTTTTACCCAACAAATTCAACGGAATTGCAGAAAACTGCAACGATGCACCACCCTGTAAGAACAATACTTTGTAGTTCTCAGGAATATTCATTAAAGTGCGTAAATCTGCTTCAGCCTTTTCTGCAACAGCCACATAGTCTTTGCTACGATGGCTCATTTCCATAATGGAAAGTCCCTTGCCATGCCAATCCAGCATTTCAGCTTGGGCTTTTTCTAAAACGGCTGTAGGTAATGCAGCAGGACCAGCACAGAAGTTGTACGCGCGCATGATTTTTCCTTTCAGAGTGAAACACAATAAAATGATGGCATTTAACCATATCTGGACGCCGCTTGCACAAAATTATTTCTATCCAAGAATGAAGATAGAGTCAAAAAACCAATCTAGATTCGAGGGATAAATTTACTAAATCAAAAAAAGAGGCTGAAATGTGTGCGACAATATCTGTCGCAAATTGATCAAAAAAACCACCCACTACTCCTAATTAAATGATATTTTAAATAAATATTAAAGGAGAAATAAACAATGACAACATTCCTCAATCACTTTAAGGTAGATAAAAATTTACTTGAAGTTGACTTCTTTGACCCTAATCTGGAAACAGATACTCGCTTATACATTGATAGTTATTATTTAACTCGTTGTGAGAACATACATTCCAAGTCTGCTCTGACTACTCAGCAAAATTTTATGAAATGTTTAATGGAAGCTCTTAAAGAAAAAGATGAAATTAAAGCAAGAAAATTATGCTCCCATTTTCCTGAGCCCAAATATACTGGCATTGGTGCAACTAAAGAAGGAGTAAATGGCAAAGGATCACACGATATTAAAGTTGAATATATACTCACATGCTTAAAGTCTTCTCAGGCAGCTCAGACAGGCTTATTAGAAGATCTTGAAGAATTAATATTAGTTGCAGATGGTATAGGTCCGGACACTATTTCAGATATAACGACTAGGGTCTGTTGACATTTCATAAATGGCTTGCGCTGTAGGCTAAAACTGAGCAGATCAGGCATGAAACGCAAGGAATAGCGAGATTATTGCTAAGTTTCATAACGCAATCTGAGAAAGTTTTAGCCACAGCCTTTCAGGGCGAGCATATTTTTTGCTGCTATTGCGTTATGTGCCAGTCATTTAAAATGACTAAATTTCCTGTCCCATGCCTTATAGCAGCTAAAAAACCTTGCGAGATATATCTCTCATGCCGCAAACATAGACGAATTGTCAACAAACCCTAATATTTGCTTTAAACATTTTGCAGAATATACATTAGAACAATGTGAAAAATTAGGTATAGAAACGACTGAAACAAAAGAGGCTATTCATTTCTTTTGTGCAATCGATAACGAATGGAAAAAATCAAAATTTTCACTTCCTCACGCTCCTTGGGGGCCTAATAAAGTTGTTGGACCTGTAATTTTGTTACCTCAAAATATCTTGGAATCTATGATTAGCTATAAAACTAATTATTTTTTCACTAATATTAGACCTCTTGCGAAAGTAAAAAATTGTTTATACTCATCTCATGAAATATGAAAATTTAACAAGATTTAATGATGAAGAATTTAAACGACTTGTTGGAGTTCCTCGTCCATTATTCTTAAAAATGGTATCAGTGTTACAACATGCTGAACTTGCCAAGAAAAAATCTGGAAGACCTCATTCGTTGTGTTTAGAGGATCAATTGTTGTTAACTTTAAATTACTTACGCTGTTATAGAACTCAAATTGAGTTATCCGCCGACTATAACCTAGCTGAAAGTAATGTGAATCGTACGATTCAGAAAGTTGAAAATGCTCTGATTCAATCACGGATTTTCGCATTGCCGAAAAGGAATCAAAAGTTTAATGAGGGGGATTATGTAATCGTTGATGTTACTGAGTCACAGATTGAGCGTCCCAAAAAAACAAAGAAAATTCTATAGTGGTAAAAAGAAGAAACATACGCTAAAAACACAGGTCATTTTTAACCCCCAATTAAAGCAAATTGTAAGTATACAGATTGAAGATGGCAGAAAACACGATCTGAACATTGCGCGTAAGCATTTGAAGGAGATGATTATTTATCCTTATATCATGGCAGATTTAGCCTATAAAGGATTTCATCAGATTAAGAGTAAGTTACTCATTCCAATCAAGAAACCTAACAATTTATCATTACCCCAAATAGCAAAACAGATCAACCAAGAAATCAGTCGGCGTAGGATCACAATTGAACATATCAACGGCAAACTTAAACATTTTCGGATATTAACAGAACGCCATAGAAATAGACGGAAACGATTTGGTCTAAGAATGAATTTAATTGCTGGAATGGTGAATTGGATGCTCTTAAATTAACTTTCGCAAGAGATCTATTGCCACCCCTTTATTTAAAGAAGAAGTTTTACGTAGAGATGCTTCAGCAAGCTTTATTTATTCTTTAAAATCTGGCGAGAAAAGAGTGAATGTAAAAAAATGCGAGAGCAACATCCTGAATTTCGAGGGGGGAAAAAGCAATATGGATGAATTAATCGCAAAAAATCCAAGACTTTTAAAAGAATATAGAGAAAAAGTAGCTAAAAAACGCTATTTAAAAAGAAAAGGTAAAAAAAGAAGATTAGAGGACGCATAAGCGTGCTTTTTATAGACAAATGTACAAGAAACAATACTATAACTTTACACTAGTTCTATCTGCGAACCTTTGATTTATACTAGAGGGATAACATTACCGGCTTTATATCAGTTTAGCGACTTTATGAACTTAAAGAAAAATAAAAGACAGCTTGTCTGGGGTTTAAATCTGCTTGCATCTATGATGTATGGCAGCTTTGCTCATGCACAGAGCATCAGCTTTCAGGATGCTGAACGTCAGTTGTTGCAAAATTCTTATAGCAGCCAAGCCTATCAAAGTCTGGAACAGGCTTCAAAACTTGAAGCTGAAGCAGTAAAAGGCGTAGGTCTGCCACGTGTCGACCTGAATGTTCGTGCCTATGCCTTTCACAGTGAAGTCGATATTCCATTAAAGCAATTTAAAAATAATCTGGAGAATTCACTCTCTCAAGGCGTGAATGGCCGGCTTAATGAGTGGGAGGCCAGTAATGGCGTGGATCTACCTGCAGGTATTACCGATCCACTGCGTGATGGACTTAACAATACTATTCATAGCGGAGTTGGTCTGATTCCGGATACGTCTAATGTCATCCTTGAAGATCAGGTGATTCGCCCCACTGTTTCCGTGATTATGCCAATATATACTGGAGGCCTCACCCGTAGTGCCAAAGAAATTGCCAATATTCAGGTCGGTCGTAGTCAGCTCAGCAACAAACAGCAGCAAGATACGCAGCGTTTTGAACTGATTCAAAGTTATTTTAATGTGCAGCTCCAAAAGCAATTGCATGCAGCTGCGCTGTTTAATCTGAATGCCATGCAGCAGCATTATCGCAATGCCTTAAAAATGGAACAGCAAGGTTTTATCAGTAAAGGCCAGCGTATGCAATTTGAAGTGGCACGTAATAATGCCGAGCGCAGCCAGCAAAATACGCAGGCCAATTTGAATGCTGCGCTGTTCCAGCTGAATAATCTGCTTCAGGAAAGTAGCATCACTGAGCTTTCGACGCCTTTATTTGTCAATAAAACCGAGCCACAGGCCTTAAATCATCTGCTAAAAACTTTTAGTCAGAACTCTGCGCTGATTCAAAAAATGCAGCTGGATACCCAATTGGCCCAAGCCAATGTGAAAGCCCAGCAAGCAGCGAAAAAACCAAATGTATTTGCTTTTGGCGAATATAGTCTGGATCAAAATGAAAACTGGATTGTCGGGGTTGCCGCACGCTATAACCTGTTTTCCGGGATCGATAAAAACAAGAATATTCAGGCTGCCGAACTCAAACGCTCTGCAACAGAACTGCTTACTGCACGCACCCAGCAGGAAATTGAAAATCTGATTTATAAATCTTATAGCGAAGCACTCAGCGCACAGCAAAGTGATGCACTTCTGGCACAAAATTTGAAAGCCGCACAGGAAAATTTACGCATCCAAGAATTGTCTTTTAAAGAAGATATGGGCACCGCCATACAGGTCATCGATGCACAAAATATGCTGAGCGGACTACGAGCCGAAACTGCCTTGAATGCTTACAAATATGTGATGTCACTGGCCACACTATTACAAAGCCATGGCTCGATTGCAGAATTTCCGAACTACATCCAACATACCAACACTCACTATATTCGCTAATGGAGCCGAACATGAACGAAGATCAAAAACCCAATGATCCTGTGAATGAAGTGGCTTCATCCAGCGATACAGAAAAATCTCCTGCGCAACAGGTAGAAACAAAAACTGAAATAGAAAACAACGCGACGACTTCGACCGAGCAACAACAAGCTCCTGAAATCGCTAAAAAGAAAAAATATTTATTGCTCGCCCTGATTCCAGTTCTGCTGGCAGTCATCGCTTTTGGATTGTGGAAAAGCTACCAACCGGCTCCGCTTGAATTGCAGGGTCGTGTAGAAGCTGAAACAGTTCAGGTGGCGACCAAAGTGCCAAGCCGTATTGAAGAAATCTATGTAGAAGAAGGTCAGCGGGTCAAAAAAGGCGATGTACTGGTGCGCTTAAACAGCCCGGAAATTCAGGCCAAAAAACAGCAAGCCGCAGCGGCTTTACAATCTGCGCTGGCCTTACAATCGACTGCTGAACGTGGCTCGCAGGAAGAAAATATCGCCAGTCTGTATGCCAACTGGCAATCGCTGAAAGCACAGCAAAATTTAGCCAAAGTTTCTTATGAGCGTGGTGCAAATTTATTGAAGGAAGGTGTGATTTCACGCCAGCGCCGTGATGAATTGTATGCAGCCAGTCAATCAGCGGCGCAAATGACAGAAGCAGCGTATCAGCAATACGCACGTGCCAAACGTGGCAGCACCTCGCAGCAAAAGAGTTCTGCCGATGCACAAGTAGATATTGCCCAGGCTGCGCTGGATGAAGCCAATGCTTTAGAAGCAGAAACCCAATTAGTAGCACCTGTAAACGGAACGGTGTCTAAAACCTATGGCAAAGTCTCGGAGCTGGTAGCCACCGCAGTCCCTGTGGTCAGCCTGATTGAAGATCAAATGTGGGTGAGCCTGAATATTCGTGAAGACCAATATGCCCCATTTCAGAAAATGAGCAGTATTAAAGGTTATATTCCCGCCCTAGATAAAACCGCCACTTTTCAAATTAGACAGATCAGTGCTGAAGGTGAATTTGCCACCATTAAGACCACACGTCAAACCGGCGGTTATGATGTGCGCAGTTTTAAGCTGCATCTTGTACCCACACCAGCGATTTCTGAACTGAAAGTCGGGATGAGCGTGTTATTTAAACTGAAAGAGACCCGATAATGTGGACGGGTATATGGCGCGAACTGCGCTATCTGCTCAGCGAAAAATGGGATCTGTGTCTGGTCACGCTGGCACCTGCACTGGTGATTATTTTATTCAGCAGCATGTTTGCTCAAGGGAAATCGGATCATTTACCGATTGCGATTATTGATCAAGACCAGAGTGCGCTGAGTCAAAGCATTTATCAACATGTGGCGCTGAATCATACTCTTAAAATTGCTACGGTGTCGGAACAAACAGCTGAAATTGAGCGCCTGTTAAATCAAAATAAAATTTGGGGTTATATCCATATTCCAAGCGGTGCCGAGCAACGTCTGGTTCGTGCCCAGGATGCTGACATCAGTATTGCCTTTAACCAGAGTTATTTCAGCATCGGAAATACCATTTCCTCTGCCATGCTGGTCAGTACCCTGCAAGCACTGGCTGAATTTAGCGGACAGCAATATCTGGGCAACCGGCTGCCTTCTCTCGAAGCACCGTCACCGCATATCAAAATATCGCCGCTGTATAACCCGCAACTAAATTATGAATTCTATCTGGAACCCTATGTCATTCCGGCAATTCTGCATTTACTGCTGTGTTGTTGTGTGGCATTTTCCGTCGGTCAGGAACTGAAGCGACAGACCTTAACAAGCTGGATTAGCAACTCGTCCATCTGGATGGCATTGCTGTCTAAGAACCTGGTCTATGTGGCTATTTTTAGTCTATGGACCTGGATCTGGATGTTCTGGCTGATTGAAATTCGCGGCTGGTTTGTTGCTGGCTCGCTCGCTCTGATTCTATCGGCACAATTTCTGCTATATAGCGCTTATGCATTTTTAAGCAGTGCAGTGGTTCTGGCGACCAAAGATTTAAGTAAATCTTTTGGCATCATTGCGGTCTATGGTGGTTCATCTTTGAGTTTTGCAGGTGTGACCCTCCCTTTAAATAATGCGCCCCTATTCACCCAGTTCTGGTCCAATATTATTCCGTTTACGCCCTATGCCAAATTACAAACTGAACAATGGGTGATTGGTAGTCCATTGCATATTTCACTGCAAGCTGGATTCATGCTGCTGATCTATGCCCTAGTTTACGCTCTGCTGGCTTATCTGTTTCTTAAAAAAATAGTTAAAGGAGCAGTCCAATGAAATCCCTCTGGTTTTACTATCTGCAAAGCTTTAAGGATATTGTCAGTCACGGCACGATCTTTACCACGCTTATTCTATCCGTCTTGTTTTACAGCTTTTTTTATCCAACCGCTTATCAGGCACAGCAGGCTGAAGCCTTACCGATTATTATTGTCGATGAAGAACAAAGTAACTTAAGCACCCGTATTATTGGTCAAGTGGCACAAAGCCCCAATGTGGAGATTGAGGCGATTACCGGCAATTTTTCCGAGGCCAAACAATGGGTGGAATCACAAAAAGCCGATGGTATTTTACTTCTGCCGGACAATTTATCGCAAAGCTTAAGGCATGGTGAAACAGGTGGCATTGGCCTGTATTTAAGTACAGCCAACTTTTTAGTAACCAAACAAATTGGTCTGGGCTTAGCCACATCAGTTGAGCAAACTTTGGCAGATTATACTGAACGCTTTGGCAAGGTCTCGGATTTTTCACCTGCCCTTTCTGTGCATCAAATTCCTTTATTTAATCCGCTGTCCGGCTATGGCAGCTATGTCTTTCCTGCGGTTGCACCTTTAATTATCCACCAAACCATTCTTTTGGGTTTGAGTATGCTAATTTTGGTATATCGGGAAAGAAAAATAGAATTAAACACAAATGCATTGATTGGGATGTGTTTAGCGGTCTTCACCATTGGTTGTCTGGGATGTTTCTATTTATTCGGCTTTAGCTTCTGGCTATTTGATTATCCGCGCGGTGGCAACCTGCTCGGGATGCTGCTGGCTGTTGCGGTTTTTATCTACACGATAATTGGCATGACCTGCTTATTTGCTAGTTTTCTGGATGTGCCGGAACGTGCGGGGCATGTCATTGTATTCACTTCTATTCCACTGTTCTTTTTATCTGGTGCGGCCTGGCCGCATGCTGCCATGCCCACCTGGATGCAAGTCGTTGGCGAAATCCTGCCCTCTACCCAAATTGTGCAGATGTTTATTCAACTCAATCAGATGGGTGTGCCTACAACACTGATCTTGCCTAAATTGCTCTATCTTGGAATGATCGGTAGCTTGTGCTTTTTTTTGGCTTATCGACGTTTAATTTCTGGTCATCAAAGCAGATAGAGCATTATAGCAATGCTCCTATTCCACTTATTTACCCGATTCGCCAAAGACTTGAATATTGAAATTATGAATCTTGTTGCTACCATTCGGCTTGTCAAAACTAACATCATACTGAACCAGATTTTCTGGATAGGCAATTTCATAGCTGACCTTATATTGCCCAAGCTGATCGGTTGCTTCTTCAATCTCTTTGGTCATTAAAGTCTTAGACTTGTATTCACCTTGAGGAATTGAACGTGAAAAGCGTTTCATCAGCTTTTCATTGTCCTTAAACTGGGTTTGCAACTGCGGCTCTAACTGATCCAAAAACTCGTCATACTTCCCATCACGCAAATCCTCATAGGCTAGCTGTGCCGCCTTTTCCTGTTCAGGACTCGGATCTGGAATATTGTCCATTGAATTACAGCCACTCAATGCAACCGCTGCTGCCAACAACATTAATTTGGTTTTCATCGCTTACCCTTATGCAGTCAACGTTTATAAAAAAGGACGCCGAAGCGCCCTTTTTATCAGTAAAAAACTTATTCTTCTACTGAATTTTCACCATCTTTTTCCACTTGCTCAGTTTCAGCAACTGCATCCGTTTCAGCCACTAAAGATTCTGCACCTTCAATCGCTTCAACAAACTCGTCTTCTTCAACAGCTTCAATCGCTTCTACACCCACCAGTGTTTCGTTTTCACCCAAGCGGATTAAACGTACACCTTGTGCATTACGACCTGTTTGCGCCACTTCAGAAGCGCGAGTACGCACTAATGTACCGCCATCCGAAATCAGCATCAGTTCTTTGCTTTCATCAATAGCAACTGCACCGACCAATTCACCATTACGTTCAGAGGTCTTAATGGCAATCACACCTTTACCACCACGTTTTTTGGTTGGGAAGTCGTCTACAGGTGTACGCTTACCATAACCATTCGCCGAAGCACACAAAACTTCACCTGTTTCTGGTACTACGACTAGCGATACGATACGGCTGATGAGTGCTGAATCTGAACTGTCTTCATCATCGCCATCGACTTCTACATCTTCGACATCTTCAACTTGTGCTGAACCGAAGCTGACACGCATACCACGTACGCCTTTGGCCGCACGACCCATTGAACGTACATCGGTTTCAGCAAAACGAATCGCTTTACCTTCATTGGAGAACAACATAATTTGCTGTTCGCCATCGGTAATTGCAACACCAATTAAAGTGTCTTCTTCATTCAATTCAATGGCACGTAAACCATTCGAACGTACGTTACTGAATTGTTCCAATTCAACACGTTTCACTGTACCTGATGCCGTTGCCATAAAGACATAAAAGTTTTTACGCAAGGCTTCTGCTTGTGATGCAAATTCTGCAATGATCTCATCGTCTAAATCGGTTGCAGAAAGCTCTACACCCAATTGTTTCAATTGCACACGCAATGCATCAGATAAATCATCACCATCTGCTAATTCAGCAAATGCTGCTTCTAATTCTGCATAATGTGCAGCAATGATTGCGTTGGTTTGTAGATGTGTAGCATTGGCTTTTACATAGCTACGGAAGTCTGCCAAACGCTCGGTAAATTTCTTCGGTGCATCAATGACAGGTAAAATCGCGGTGATGGTTTCATTGGCATCTAATGGCAATAAGTTCACCATTGGACGACCTTTCGCACCACGCGATGCCTGTGGCACTTCAAACACTTTCAGACGGTAAACTTTACCCACATCGGTAAAGCACAGCACCGTTGCATGGTTAGATGTCACGATTAAATGCTGCACATAATCATCTTCTTTCATCGACGTTGCAGATTTACCACGACCACCACGACGCTGCGCTGCGTAATCTGACAATGGTTGAGTTTTTGCATAACCTGTTTGTGATACTGTCAGTACCACTTGTTCTTCTGGGATTAAATCTTCACGCGAGAAATCAATACGCGATTCTACAATTTCAGTACGACGTGCATCGCCATATTGCTGTAAAACTTGCGCCAACTCTTCACGAATCACGCCCATCAACAAATTAAAGTCATTCAAAATTGCAGTTAATTCAGCAATTTGTGCCAAAATTTCAGAATATTCTGCATGTAACTTGTCTTGTTCTAGACCTGTTAAACGATGCAAACGTAATTCTAAAATTGCGGTCACTTGCGCAGGTGATAAACGATAGACCTGACCATCTAAACCAAACGGGCGGTTAGGATCTTCACCTTCAATTTCGTCTGGACGTACAGAAACTGAACCAGCTTTTTCTAATAACGCAACTACACCACCTGCTGCCCACTCGCCTGCCTGTAAACGCTCACGCGCTTCAGCTGGGTTGGCAGAAGATTTAATCGTTTCGATGATGGCATCAATATTGGCCAACGCAACGGTTAAGCCTTCTAAGATGTGTCCACGTTCACGCGCTTTACGCAACTCGAACATGGTACGGCGGGTCACTACTTCTTGGCGGTGACGAATAAATGCCGCAATAATATCTTTCAGGTTCATCAATTTTGGCTGACCATTGTCTAGGCAGACCATGTTGATGCTGAATGAGTTTTCTAACTGCGTATTTAAGAACAGGTTATTCACAATCACTTCAGCGTTTTCACCACGCTTCAGATCAATTGCAATACGCATCCCTTCTTTATCAGACTCATCACGTAATTCTGAAATACCTTCGAGTTTCTTCTCTTTCACCAGTTCAGCAATACGCTCAATGGTTTTGGCTTTGTTGACCTGATAAGGGATTTCAGTAAAGACGATGGTGGTACGACCAGATTTTTGATCTTCTTCAAAATGGTACTTACCACGAATATGCAAACGGCCTTTACCTGTACGGTAAGCATCAACAATGCCTGATTTACCGTAAATAATACCGCCTGTAGGGAAGTCTGGACCTGTGATATGTTCCATCAACCCTTCAATTGAAATATTTGGGTTGTCTGCATAAGCCAAACATGCATGCACCACTTCAGTCATGTTGTGCGGTGCCATATTGGTCGCCATACCTACAGCAATACCTGCAGCACCATTGACCAATAGGTTTGGAATACGAGTAGGCATCACTTGAGGAATACGCTCAGAGCCGTCGTAGTTATCTTCCCAATCGACAGTGTCCTTTTCTAAATCGGCCAACAGTTCATGAGTAAGTTTGCGCATACGGACTTCGGTATAACGCATGGCTGCGGCACTATCGCCATCAATCGAACCGAAGTTACCCTGACCATCGACCAATTGATAACGCAAACTGAAATCTTGCGCCATACGAACAATTGTTTCGTAAACTGCAAAATCACCGTGAGGGTGATATTTACCGATGACGTCACCGACTACACGGGCAGACTTTTTGTAAGCTTTGTTGTAGTCATTGCCCAATTCGTGCATTGCGAATAGCACACGACGATGCACAGGTTTTAGACCATCTCGTACATCTGGCAGCGCACGTGACACAATCACGCTCATCGCATAGTCTAAATACGAGTGCTTGAGTTCATCCTCAATGGCAATCGGTCTAATTTCCGATACGCTCATGCATACTCCTTATTCTGCAAACAAATTTTGCTTGCATTTTATATGTCGTAAAACTTGCAAATGATTAGCCTGAAATGCAGGCTAAAAATAAAAACTAGCGAAAAATTATAGCATATACGCCTGTGTTTTTGTGCTTTAGAGATGATCTTAATCTTGTTAATTTACTTAAATTTAATGGTGAGTTTTTAGCAAATTATATTCACGCCCAAGAAATAAAAGTACGTCATATTTTTAGGTGCAAAGTCAAAATATCTTCAAGATAGACTTGCTCAACATATACCCAGATATAAGCTAAGTTCACATAATGCACTTAAAACCAATCACTGCATCCAAATTAAAAAAATACAATAAAAAACGCCTCTATGTTATTCACATAGAGGCGTTTTGGACTGTGTTAAGTAATTAGATTTTAGAAACCAATTCAGGAACAACAGTGTTCAAGTCACCCACTAACCAGTAGTCAGCTACTGCGTTGATTGGCGCTTCTTCGTCTTTGTTGATCGCAACGATCACTTTAGAGTCTTTCATACCTGCCAAGTGTTGAATCGCACCCGAGATACCCACAGCGATATACAAATCAGGTGCAACAATTTTACCTGTTTGACCAACTTGCATGTCGTTAGGAACGAAGCCCGCATCAACCGCTGCACGAGATGCACCTTGTGCTGCACCAAGTTTGTCTGCCAATGGATCAAGTACTTTGTGATAGTTCTCACCAGAACCTACACCACGACCACCAGAAACTACAATACGAGCTGCAGTTAATTCTGGACGCTCTGATTTCACAATTTCTTCAGAAACAAATTTAGAAATACCAGCATCACCTGTCACAGTCGCAGCTTCAACCGCAGCCGAACCACCTTCTGCAGCCACTGGGTCAAATGCTGTACCACGTACAGTACCTACCACAATCGCTTCTGAAGACTCTACAGTTGCAATCGCGTTACCTGCGTAAATTGGACGCTTGAATGTCTTTGCAGAATCTACAGCGACGATGTCTGTGATCATGCTGACATCAAGAAGTGCAGCCGCACGCGGTAAAATGTTTTTACCTGTTGTTGTAGAGGCAGCAAGGATATGGCTATAACCTTTGCCTAATTCTGCAACAAGTTTTGCTACGTTTTCAGCCAATTGGTTTGCATAAGCCGCATCGTCAGCAAGTAATACTTTGCTTACGCCTGCAACTTTAGCTGCTTGGTCTGCAACTGCTTGTGCACCAGAACCCGCAACCAATACAGTGATATCACCACCGATTTTTTGAGCTGCAGCAACAACGTTTAATGTTGCACCATTTAGTGCTTTATTGTCGTGCTCAGCGATAACTAAAATACTCATGATTTTTATCCTTCTGTATTAGATCACTTTCGCTTCGTTTTTCAATTTTTCTACAAGCTCATCTACAGATTTCACTTGTACGCCCGCTTTACGCTCAGCAGGTGCTTCAACTTTTACAGTTTTCAGCTTAGTACCTGTTGCAACGCCATAATCTGCAGGAGATTTGGTGTCTAGCGGTTTTTTACGTGCTTTCATGATGTTTGGAAGTGCCGCATAACGTGGCTCATTCAAACGTAAGTCAGTGGTGATGATTGCAGGAAGTGCAAGCTCAACAGTTTGTAAACCACCGTCAATTTCACGTGTTACCTGAACTTTGTCGCCATCTACTTTTACTTCTGAAGCAAAAGTACCCTGACCTGCACCAAGTAAAGCGCCTAGCATTTGACCAACTTGGTTAGAGTCGTCATCAATAGCTTGCTTACCCAATAAAATAAGTTGTGGTTGTTCTTGTTCAACAACACCTTTTAAGATTTTAGCCACTTCAAGTGCACCAATCTCATCGGCTGTTTCAACCAAAATACCACGGTCTGCACCAAGCGCCATTGCAGAACGAATTTGTTCCTGCGCTTCTTTAGGACCAATGGATACCACTACGATTTCTGAAACAGTTCCTTTTTCTTTTAAACGAACCGCTTCTTCCACTGCGATTTCACAGAATGGGTTAATTGACATCTTAACGTTAGTTAGGTCAACTCCACTATTATCCGGCTTAACGCGAACTTTAACGTTGGCATCTACCACACGTTTTACAGCAACAAGAGCCTTCATGTAATCCTCGGCTGTTTTAGCAAAAGTAAATATTGAGAAAAGTTAATAATAACTCTTCGCTTTAAATTTTTTAGGTGTCCTATCTTGCTATGTGATCGGCATTTCGGTCAAGTCAGAATTGTCTAAACAAGGCTAAAAATGCCGAAAATTAACTGAACGATGCGTTCATACTTTTTTATTTCTAAAAATTAACAAACCAAGCGACGATTATATAAGCAATTTTAAGCTTTGATTTATATTATGTTTTTTATTTATTTCCCTCATCAACAAGATTGATTGAAATGCAATTCAAATTGAGTTCCGCCTACAATTTAAGCAAAGTTCCTTACATAAAACCCCATAATCTGACTGTCATTAAAGATAGAAAACTTTATTTTTTGCAGTATTTTTTCAGATATAAATGCTCTTTTAAAATGTGACTGCTGGTTCACAAAACTGTATTCAGCAGTTTATTGGGTATGAAATAAACAATCTGTTTTATTTTGATGGATATTTATGCGCTTTCACCACGCCACCTCCCAGATAAAGGACATAAAAAAACTCAGCTTAAACTTGCTGAGTTTCTAAAAAGTCACGGTGGATATGACTTAAATCTATCAATTCATAGGCCTGTAAATTAAAAATTTCCCAAACTGCAATAAAATCTTCTTTTACATCTATTTTACTGCTTGCATTTGGGCGTGCTTGCCACTGCTGATCTGAAATCCATAAATAGCTTTGTTGCGTTTGCGGATGAATCGCCTGCATTTTACCTTCAGCATTAATACCCTGCACCAAACAATCGGCAGGTAGTTCTTGCTCGATCATCGGCAAGCTTATTTCGACAAAATGTTTCACTTGACGCAAGCCATAACCTGCAAAAATTTCTTTTTGGCTTGGGCTTAATTGTTCATATTTTTCTTGAAGATTCGAAATCATGGTTTTGCCTATCATTTGATATCCAAAGTGTTATGCAGTGGAACAAAAAATAATGTCATCCATGTCTATTATTCGTGTGACCCACTCTTTCTGCTTCTTTATACTGCATAACGCACTTTTTTATTATTCTATAATAGTTGCAATGACATCTTGGTGAAAGCGCTTTTACTTAAAGTATTAAGTACAGCACAAAGGCTTTACAACTGACTGTGAGAAAAATATTTGCAGTATGAAATAGCTATATTTTAACTTGCAAAAATAATGCCGACTTTAGGTAAAGCTTTACTTTTTACTCGCACGTGGATGTGCCTGATCATAAACTCGCGCTAACTGATCAAAATCGACATGGGTATAAATTTGCGTGGTGCTTAAATTGCTATGCCCAAGCATTTCTTGGACTGCACGTATATCCCCACTATTCGACAGCATGTGACTTGCAAAACAATGTCGCAATAAGTGCGGATGCAAATCGACATTAACGCCCGCACGCTGCGCCTGAAACTTCACCCGATTTTCAATTTGGCGTGCTTTTAAAGGTTCACCTTTTTGAGTAATAAACAATGCTGCATCGGGTACAAAATCGCCCTGCCATAAAGGGTAAATCTGCAGCCATTGCATCACCGCATCTTTGGCTTTGCGACCAAAAGGCACTATACGGGTTTTATTGCCTTTACCCGTAATGCGCAGCAATTGACGGTTAAAATCTAAATCGCGGATACGTAAACTTTGTACCTCTGCTAGGCGCAAACCACTCGAATAGAGCAATTCTAAAATCGCTTTATCGCGTCGCCACATTTGTTGTTGTACTTCAGTTTCAGGTTCAGGCTGATCCAAAATTTGATGAATCGTTTCAATATCAATCAAACCCGGCAAAGGTCGTGGCTGACGTTTTAGCTGAAAATTATCAATTGGATTAAATTGTAAATACTGCCCTTGCTCGGCCCATTTCATAAACTGACGAATCGCTGACAACATGCGCTGTAAACTGCTGCTATTTAACTGTTGCTGTTCTACTTTTTGCGCTAAATAATGGCGCAAATCTGCAGCCTCTACATCATATAAGGCAAGTTGTTGTTGCTCACAAAAGCTAAAAAAATCGTTTAAATCGCGTGCGTAGGCTTTTAACGTATGCGGTGACTGCTGTTGTATTTCTCGTTCTTTGAGCCACATCTTTAATAGTTGCTGCGGATCGTACATTAGTCACGCTCCGATTGCTGAACTGCGGCAAACTGAGATAAATAAGCAGCAATGTGTTCAGCCGCCTGATCTGCATGTGTTTCTAAAAACAAATGATCACCATCATGCACAATTTTTAATACGGCTTGTGGAAATTGTTGTTGTAAAAACTCACCTACCGCCAGTGGACTTATCGGGTCTTGATCACCCCATAACAACAAAATAGGCATGTTGATTTTAGCAAAGTCTACCGTGTAATCGGCCTTTGCCTCTACAAACCAGTCAGGATAATTTAAATCACTTGCTTGATAGTCTTGTCGCCAATCTTGCACCTGAAAACTGCTTAAATCCATGCCACCAGATGTTGCAACCAATACTAATCCTTTGACTTTTTCTGGATATTGCAACGCGGCAGCAACTGCAAAAATACCACCCATCGACTGTGCAATGATAATGCAATCATCTGGGATATTCGCCAACACATAAGCCTGCAAACTTGCAAAATCATGTACCTGTGAATGTGCAGGTTGATGATTAAATTCAGGATAAGCCACAATTTTTACAGCATTCTGCCACGGCAATTTTTCAATTTTTTCGATTAGCGGATGAAAAAATGCGGTATTGCCTGAAGCGCCAGGTAAAAAAATCAGTTGCGGCATAATGAGTAGAAGTTTTTAGAGTGACATTCAGTACAGCATACCTAATCCGTGCTGCAAGATACAAAAAAGCACCATTCGTTTTGAAAAGTGCTTTTAAGTAAGATAAGAGCTGTTCATGTTAGAACGAAACATCAGCCCTGAAAATAATTTAAATCCAAACGACCGTGATAGACATTAGCAGTTGGCCCTGTCATCCACACCACATCGCCTTCACGCCATTCGATTTGCAACTTACCACCTGCCAGTTCAATTTCAACTGAATTAGACAATAAGCCACGGCGCATACCCGAAACGGCTGCAGCACATGCACCTGTACCACAAGCCAAGGTTTCACCTACGCCACGTTCAAACACACGCAAACGCGCATGTTTTTCGTCAATGATTTGCATAAAACCTGCATTGACGCGCTGTGGAAAACGCTCGTGTGATTCCACTTCTGGGCCAATACCTGCAACATCGGCAGTCAATACATCAGGCACAATGGTCACAGCATGAGGATTGCCTATGTTCACCACATCAATGGTCAATGCAGCACCATCTTTCAGCGCAATGTCATATAAGTTATCAGGCTCATCGGCAATGAATGGAATCTCATGCGGCAAGAATTTTGGATAGCCCATATTCACCCGCACCCAACCGTTTTGCCCCAATTCAGGCTCTACAATGCCTGCCTTGGTTTGCACCTTGATTTTGGTTTTGGTCGTAAGCTGACGTTCATGCACAAAACGTGCAAAACAACGCACACCATTGCCGCACTGCTCCACTTCAGAACCATCGGCATTGAAAATGCGATATTTAAAATCGACATTTGGTAAATCGGGCGGTTCCACAATCAGGAGTTGGTCAAAGCCAATCCCGAAGTGGCGGTCTGCAAGGCGTTGAATAGTCAGCGCATCCAAATACGCACGCTGGCTGATGAGATCAACCACCATGAAGTCATTGCCCAGACCATGCATTTTGGTAAATTCTAATAACATCTCGAATTCCCCTTATGGCAATAAACGCTCTCTTTCCCACAGCGATTCAATGCTTTCACGTTCACGAATTAAATGTGCTTGATCTGCATCGACCATGACTTCAGCTGCACGACCACGGCTGTTGTAGTTAGAACTCATCACAAAACCGTATGCGCCCGCACCCATTACAGCTAAAACATCATTTTCTTTGATCGCAAGCTGACGTTCTTTACCCAAGAAATCACCTGTTTCACAAATTGCACCAACCACATCCCACTCTAGCGTTTCAACATCAGTACGTGGGGTTACGGGCTGAATGTCCATCCATGCTTCATATAACGCAGGACGGATTAAGTCATTCATGGCAGCGTCAATAATCGCAAAGTTACGATGATTGGTCGGTTTGAGTAAATCAACTTTTGTTAGCAGCACGCCCGCATTGGCAGAGATACTACGACCCGGTTCCATATACACTTTAAGACCTAACTTTTCTAAAGCGGGACGTAAAGCATTGGCATATTCTTCAACCGTTGGTGGAGTTTCATCTTTATAAGTCACCCCTAAACCACCGCCAATATCAATGTGTTTTAGCTGAATACCCATTTCTTTTAAGGTATCAATCATCACAATCACGCGATCTAAAGCATCGACAAACGGTTGTGTTTCGGTCAATTGTGAACCGATGTGACAGTCAATTCCAACGATATCTAAGTTTGCTAAAGAAGCCGCATATTCATAAGTGCTATATACCGAATCAGACGGAATCCCGAACTTGTTTTCTTTTAAGCCTGTAGAAATATAAGGATGGGTTTTGGCATCGACATCTGGGTTAACCCGTAATGAAATTGGTGCTTTGACATTCATGCTTGCCGCAACTTTTTGAATACGGTCTAATTCTGCATGCGATTCTACGTTAAAGCAGGCAATCCCAACTTCCAACGCTTTTTGAATATCGGCTTCAGTTTTACCTAAACCTGAAAAAACAATTTTCGATGCATCACCACCTGCTTTGAGAACACGCGCCAATTCACCGCCTGTCACAATATCAAAACCTGCACCCAACTTAGCCAATACATTCAATACCGCAAGATTCGAGTTTGACTTTACCGCAAAACAAATTTGATGATCGATAAAGTGGAAAGCACGATCCATATCTAAATAATGCTTTTCAAAAGTCGCTTTTGAATAAACATAGAGTGGTGTGCCAAATTGCTGTGCGAGTTGTTGTAGCGAACATTGCTCGGCGTGCAAAACCCCTTGAATGCGGGTAAAACTCATGAATGTATCCTTTATCTAGAAAGCGTTAAGGTGTAGTCGATGTAGATGCAGCAGGTGCAGCAAACTGCTGTTGCACAGGTACGGCTGTGTCTGACGATGTTGCCGATTGCGTTGCACGTTTAGGCGCAGCATCTGGATATAACAAATATTTTGCGCGTTTGTCGTAATTTGGGTCATTGGGTAACTGTAATGTACCTGACTGACCACAACCGACCAAAACCACTGTTGTAAGCAAAACACTCATGCAGCAAATGACGGTACGCATCTGACCACCTATAAAATATTTTCGATGAAGTATAACGCGATCACTGCCGCGACCAAAGTGCTAATGCAGAGAGATTATATTGAGCTTAGTAAAAATTCTAGCTTACTTACTATTCTGCTGGCATAGATTGACCTTATCAGGTCTGAAAAATTGCGACTTCTGACACAGATAAAGTCAATTTTATTTCAAGGCATCAATTGTCAAAATCTAAAAACTATGCAAAAAATATAACGTGCTTAAAACCAAGTTCTTTTAACAGGAAGTTTTAAAGACTGGCATATCACTTGCTTAATTTTTACAACTGTTCAACTACAGTCACAAACTAAGCATTTATACACTGCGTTTATAAGAAGAAATTTATGCAAAATTTACAATCGATGATGGAAACCCTAAGCGGTTGGGTCTGGGGTCCATACATGCTGGTTCTCATTGTGGGAACGGGCGTCTTCCTCACCTTCCGCTTATTGTTCTGGCAATTCCGCATGCTGCCACTGGCTTTTAAACAAGTCTTTTGCAAACACGACAAAGCGCAAAAAGAACCGGGCGATATTTCACATTTCGCATCACTGATGACTGCACTCTCTGCCACCATTGGTACGGGAAATATTGCAGGTGTTGCAACGGCTTGCGTCCTCGGTGGCCCGGGTGCAGTGTTTTGGATGTGGATGACTGCCCTGTTTGGTATGGCGACCAAATATGGTGAAGGTGTTTTGGCGGTTAAATACCGTATTAAAAACGAAAAAGGGCAAATGTCAGGCGGCCCAATGTACTACATTGAACGCGGACTAAAATGGAAATGGCTCGCGATTATCTTTGCCTTTTTTGGCACAGTCGCCTCGTTTGGAATTGGTAGTTCAGTACAATCCAACACCGTAGCTTTAGCAGTTGAAAATAGCTTAGGTGTAGAAACTTGGATTACTGGCGTGGTAATTACCGTATTTTCTGCATTGGTGATTTTGGGCGGAATTAGCTCGATTTCCAAAGCATCTTCGGTGATTGTTCCGATTATGGCCATTCTGTATGTTACAGGCGGTTTAATTATTATCCTGAATAATTTACACCTTGTCGTGCCTGCATTTGAGCTAATTTTCCGTGATGCCTTTACTGGTGAAGCAGTTGCGGGCGGTGCAATTGGTGCAGTAATTCGTTACGGGGTTGCACGTGGCGTATTCTCCAACGAAGCAGGGATGGGTTCTGCCCCAATTGCTGCTGCGGCTGCAAAAACCGACCACCCTGCGCGTCAAGGTTTAGTGTCTATGACAGGTACCTTCATTGATACCATTATTGTCTGTAGCATCACGGGGATTGTTTTGGTAATGGGCTTCATTATGGCAGGTAATAGCTTTGGTGGTGCAACAGGTGCTGTACTCACCACACAGGTTTTTGACCAGTTATTGCCAGGCTTTGGTGGTTGGGTCGTCACTTTCGGGATCATCTTCTTCGCCTATTCCACCATTCTCGGTTGGAGCTATTATGGTGAAAAATGCTGTACTTATTTATTCGGCGAAAAATACGTGTTGATTTACCGCTTAATTTATATTGCTTCAGTGTTCATTGGCACCATCGCCACCCTAGATTTAGTCTGGTTATTTGCCGATACCTTTAATGGTTTAATGGCTGTACCAAACTTAATTGCCTTGTTGTTACTGTCTGGTGTGATTGCCAAAGAATCCAAAGACTTTATTGCGAAGCGCAAATCTGGCGAGTTGTATTAAATAAGCCCAATTCATTGAATTATTCCGTTCAAATCATAAATCATACAATCACCCACGTGGTTGTATGATTTTCCATGAAAAATCCAGATAACATTCATTTCGCGAACATTCCTCTGTATGCTGTAGTCAGTTTTTAATTGATGCAATGACTGGGTTATGGCAAAAGTAAAAAGTGTCTATCGCTGTGAACAATGTGGTGCAGATCATCCTAAATGGGCAGGTCAATGTTCAGAATGTGGGGAATGGAACTCACTTCATGAGGTCAGTATTGCCCCTGCGGTGACGCATCGTGCCCAACCTAAAATGGGCGGTGGCTATGCAGGACAAGCGGCCGCCATTACCACGCTTAATAAAGTGTCTGTATCGCACGAAACCCGTTTAACAACAGGCATTGGGGAATTTGACCGTGTTTTGGGTGGCGGTTTGGTTACGGGCTCTGTGGTACTGATTGGTGGAGATCCTGGTATCGGGAAATCGACCATTTTGCTACAAACTGCGACTCACATGGCGGCTGCCAATAACACCGCTTTATATATCACAGGTGAGGAATCTCTTTCGCAAGTGGCGTTACGCGCTCAACGCTTAGACTTACCCACCGATCAACTGAAAGTCATGGCAGAAACCTGTGTCGAACGGATTTGTGAAGTTTTGGCGCATGAACGCCCTGCGGTAGCCATTCTGGACTCGATTCAAACTTTATATACCGAAACGTTGCAGTCTGCTCCAGGTGGTGTTTCACAAATTCGTGAATCAGCTGCCTTGCTGACTCGTTTTGCTAAAAATAGTGGCACTGCGCTGTTTATTGTCGGTCATGTGACCAAAGAAGGGGCTTTAGCGGGGCCGCGCGTCCTTGAACACATGGTCGATTGCGTCTTGTATTTTGAAGGACAGTCAGACTCACGCTACCGTATGATTCGAGCAGTCAAAAACCGTTTCGGTGCAGTGAATGAACTGGGCGTTTTTGGCATGACCGATAAAGGCTTACGCGAGGTTGCCAATCCATCTGCGATATTTTTGAGCCGTTATGATGAGGCAATTCCAGGTTCTATTGTCATGATTAGCCGCGAAGGAACGCGACCACTTTTAGTTGAAGTACAAGCTTTGGTGGATGATGCACATGGTCAGCCTAGACGTGTGGCTTTAGGTCTGGAACAAAACCGTCTGAATATGCTATTGGCGGTGATGCATCGGCATGGCGGCGTACAAACTTCAGGGCAAGATGTGTATGTGAATGTGGTCGGCGGCTTAAAAATTACCGAAACAGGTTCAGACCTTGCTGTACTACTTGCCTGTGCTTCTAGCTTGCGTGGCAAAGCCCTGCCACAACAATTGGCAGTATTTGGTGAGGTCGGTTTATCGGGTGAAATCCGCCCAGTACCAAATGGTCAGGAACGCTTAAAAGAAGCTATTAAACACGGATTTAAATATATTATTGTGCCGCGTGGCAATGCCCCACAAAAAGCCATTGCAGGTGTGCAAATTATTGCGGTGGCGCGTTTGCATGAAGCCTTAACTGAAGCCATGAATTTAAGTGAAAACTTAGGTTAAATCCTTGGATGATATTTTTTCAGTTTCAAGAAAAAATATCATATTTATATTGAAATTCGCAGCAAATGCCTGCATAAATACACAGCTTAACTTTATTTTAATATAGGAAAATTTGATGGAAGTTCGACAGCGTGGTTTGATCGCAGCAATGCTCACAGCGACTTTATTGGTAGCTCCGTTAGCAGCAGAAGCAAAACGTGCAGGTGGCGGTAAAAGCCATGGCATGAGTCGTTCGGCTGCTCCAACTCAGTCTTACCAACAACCTCGTCAAACAACGCCAGCACAACAACCAACAACTGCACCAGCACAGCAAAAATCTGGTCCAGGCGTAGGTGGTATGGTTGCTGCAGGTGTTGCAGGTGCGGCAATTGGTGCGGTTGCTGCCAATGCCTTGGCCGATGATCAAGCTGCAAGTGCTGCCGAAGCGCAAGAGGAAAAAGGCGGTATTCCAAGCTGGATTTGGATTTTACTCGCTGCTGCTGTTGCCTTCTTCATTTTCCGTAAGATGGGCGCAAAAAAAAAACTAACGCCTAATCCGTATGCGCCAAATAGCGGTGCCAATCAGGCACCGTTTGCGCAAACACCACCTGCTGCAGCGCCACGTAACGACAATACCAATATTTTTGGTCAATCTGTTGGGGGGTCTGCCGCTTCTACCCAAGCGCCTTTTGGTCAAGCTGCCAATAATAACGCGCCATTTGGTGCAGCTTATACCAACAGTGGCAATCAATTGCCTGATGGTTCAGAGCCTGCAACCTTTTTACGTGTAGCGCGTCAGCGTTTTAACCATATTCAGTCTATGAACACAGCCAGTAATATCGCAGAAATTCAGCGTTATTTAACTCCTGATTTATATCAGTCGATGTATCAGGACATTATGGCAAACCAAGACCAAGATGTAGCAGAGTTTTCTAACTTGAATGCCATGGTGGTCGATTCTGCAACTGAAAATGGTCAATATGTCATAAGTGTACGCTTTACAGGTACAGTCAGCGAAGACCTGAACAGTTTACCGCAACCATTTACAGAAATTTGGCACTTTGTAAAACCTGCAGGCTCTAATCAAGACTGGTTAGTGGCAGGTATTCAGCAAGAGCAATAATTTCAATGGATCTAGAAAAACAGCGACTTCGGTTGCTGTTTTTTATGCCTTTCTTTATCTAAGTTGAGACCCATCATGTTTAAACAGCACGTTTAAATCTTCTAAGACATCAACACCGAATACATCCACACTTGCCACACAAAACCAAACCCTCGATTGATTAGATCTATCAAAAAGTATCATCATTCATCAATACAGTTTATTTAGCCCACCTTCTCTTTGTATCTACCCAGAGATAAATCAAATCACGTTATCCGTATCACTTTGGTTATTTCCAGTCGATCTTCATTTACTTAGCCAACAAAAAAGCCCTGCAAACGGGCAAGGCTAAATTGTTACTGTTAAATCTATTATTCAGGCAATGGAATAAATTGCTTATCGGTATTTTGAACTTTGCGCTCACCGACTGCGACTTCCAAATCTAAGGCTTCTTCACCACGTTCAACTGAAACAGTCACCGTCGTATGCGGTGCTTGTGCAGCAACATAATTAATTAAATGCGAGGTTGAAGTAATCGCTTCATCATTCACTTTTAAAATTTTGTCACCACGTTTTAAACCTGCTTCTGCTGCAGGGCCACCGCGCAGTACATCAGCAACCACTACACCGCCTTGTGCAGGTTCTAAAATGTTGTCTTGTTGCACAGGCAACAAACTAATACCTAACCAACCACGAACCACACGTCCATCTTTTAAAATCGAGTTTAAAACCTGCTGACAGACTTGTGCAGGAATTGCAAAGCCGATGCCCAATGAACCACCTGATTGCGAGAAAATTGCCGTATTTACCCCAATCAAATTCCCTGCCACATCAATCAATGCACCACCTGAGTTACCTGGATTAATTGCTGCATCGGTTTGAATGAAATCTTCATAGGTATTAATACCCAAGTCAGAACGTCCTGTCGCAGAAATAATCCCTTGAGTCACGGTTTGTCCCACACCAAATGGGTTACCAATCGCAAGTACGACATCGCCCACTTCATTGCCACTCAGTTTAAATGGCAATACAGGCAGTTTTTCTAGATCAATTTTAATGACCGCTAAGTCTGTGTCTGGGTCAGTTCCAACAACTTTTGCAACCGCACGGCGTCCATCGTGCAAAGCCACGACAATTTGTTCAGCCTGCGCGATCACATGATTATTCGTTAAAATATAACCATCTGGACGAACAATGACCCCAGACCCCAAACTGTTTTCATTTGGGCCTTGCTTAAATTGATCGGGTAACTGATTGCCAAAAAATTCACGAAATGCAGGGTCATTTAACAATGGATGATCCATTTGTTTCACTTTTTGTGTGGTAAAAATATTTACCACCGCAGGCGCTGCCACTTTAACCGCAGCGCTATACGACACCACCCCACCTGTCCGTGTTGTATCAATTAATGGTTCAACTTTCTCGGCAGGCATTTTGACCCCATCGGCAGCCACAGGCGCTTTCGGTTTTTGCAGTTGTTGCCAAGTCACAAAGCCAATAATAACCAGAATGAGTAACACCCAAGGTAACCAGGTAAAGGTCCGGCGCACGTTTTGTACCTCTAAGTAAATTTTTTTTGATGATTAAGTCATTGAATGAGCTATTGTAAAACGAAACACAAATAGAAACATAAAAAAGCCCAAGAGTTTTGTCTTGCTTTAGTTACAATACAAAATATGTTTTGATATTGGCTAAATATGAGCAATTTGAGAAAGTTATGGCGCAGCTAAAAGAAATTATTCAATGGTGTGATCAAACTTTAAATACACATGAATTTAAAGATTACGCGCCCAACGGTTTACAAATTGAAGGTAAGTCTGAAGTTCAAAAAATTTTATGTGCAGTGACTGCCTCTCAAGAGGCTATTGATGCTGCTGTTGCCCAAAATGCAGACTTACTGTTGGTACATCATGGCTATTTTTGGAAAGGCGAACCTTACCCAATTACAGGCATGCGCGGTAAACGCATCAAAAGTTTAATCCAGCATGATATTTCTTTGGTGGGTTATCACTTACCGCTCGATTCACACCCAAGTCTAGGCAATAATGCTGCCATTGCTGAATGTTTGGCATTAGAAAATTTGCAAGCCCTAGACCCGAGTGAACGTCATCCTATTGGTAATATTGGTTTTTTAAAGCAAGCCATGAGCGCAACCGAATTTCGTGACTATCTCACAGCGCGTTTAGGCTTTAAAACCATTCATCTTCCTGCCGAAAAAAGTCAGATTCAAAAAGTAGGGTTCTGCACGGGTGCAGCACAAGATTTTATTGGCAAAGCGGCAGAACAAGGTTGTGATGCCTTTATTTCGGGCGAAGTCAGTGAACGCACCTATTATGAAGCCAAAGAACTAGGCGTGCATTATTATGCCTGCGGACATCACGCGACTGAGCGCTATGGTGTACAACGACTCGCAAAAGCTATTTCAGAACAGTTTAATATTGAGTATAGTTATTTTGAATTAAATAACCCAATTTAATACACCGTTTCACCCAACGATTTCACTCAAATGACATCTGTGTTTAACATAGTCTTTAGATGTATACATTCGAGTCTTATTCTGTATGGTTATTTATACCTAATGCGCAATTTGATCTCGAAATCTATTACAATAGAGCCACTTAATGTTAAAACCCAGCAAAATGCAAGGAATTGAAAACATGACAACCATTACTTTACCGGCTTTACCATACGGTTACGAAGATCTTGCTCCACACATCAGCAAAGAAACTTTAGAATTCCACCACGACAAACACCACAACACTTATGTTGTGAACCTGAACAACTTGATCGCGGGTACGGAGCTTGAAGGTAAAACTTTAGACGAAATCATCAAAGCAACTGCAGGCGATGCAGCTAAAGCTGGTGTATTCAACAACGCAGCGCAAGTTTGGAACCACACGTTCTATTGGAACTGTATGGCGAAAAACGGTGGTGGTAAAGCTACTGGTGCTTTGGCTGCTAAAATTGATGAAGCTTTCGGTTCTTACGAAAAATTTGCTGAAGAATTTGCTGCTGCTGCAACAACTCAATTCGGTTCAGGTTGGGCTTGGTTAGTAGCTGACGAAGTGAATGGCAAACTTTCTATTATGAAAACTTCAAATGCTGACACACCAATGGCACACGGCAAAGTTGCAGTATTGACGATTGACGTTTGGGAACACGCTTACTACATCGACTTCCGTAATGCACGTCCTGTTTACATCAAAACTTTCTTAGAAAGCCTTGTAAACTGGGATTACGCAAATGCGAAATACGCAGGTCAAGATGCTGGTGTAGAAAAATAATTTCTATTTTTCTGTAGAAAAACTGCTCTTTATGGGCAGTTTTTTTATTTTTGCAGATGAAATGAATATTTATAAAGCAAACAATACATTTCTGATGATGAACGTGTTGACGACTTAAACTTTCATCCCTAAAATGCCCCACAGATTCTCCAATAGCTCAGTCGGTAGAGCGACGGACTGTTAATCCGCAGGTCCCTGGTTCGAGCCCAGGTTGGAGAGCCAATCTATTCTCCCATAGCTCAGTCGGTAGAGCGACGGACTGTTAATCCGCAGGTCCCTGGTTCGAGCCCAGGTGGGAGAGCCAAGATTCTAAAAATCCCACGCAGTATGACGTGGGATTTTTTTTTGCAATTTTTATTGTTTTTATAGTGGATATGATGTTCTAAACGAATGGAACAGGCCTCACTCTCCCCTTAAATCAAAATTAAAACCATACAGTGAAGATCGGGCTATCCCCTCTTGTGATGACTCTATTTTTTCGCTAACTTAGGTTCATCAACAACAATAAAACTTGAAAGCCCATGCAAGCGCCTTGGTTAAAATCCCTGATTTTTTGGACAATTCTGATTGTGGTGATTTTTGCAATTTTTCAATGTACGCAAAAATCTGAAAGCAATAAAACTGCTGCGACACTCATGTATGAACGTCTGTATCAATGCAGTCGTGATCTGAACGCACAACAACAAGCCACCTTAAAACAAATTCAAAGCCAAGTGAAAACAGAAATGACTCAGCAAGAGATGCTGCAATTAATTAACTTATGTCGTAAAACCAACCCACCACAGACACGCGAAGATTATATAAAAGCCATTCAAGCACTCTAAAAACTGCGTTGAAACAAAGCTAGATGATTATTTTTAAAGCAGTTAATCTATAATTACGGTTTTTTTTCAATTCCAGCTTGACCAAAAACAGATACCCACATAGAATGCGTGTCAGATTCTCCCATAGCTCAGTCGGTAGAGCGACGGACTGTTAATCCGCAGGTCCCTGGTTCGAGCCCAGGTGGGAGAGCCAAAATTCTTAAAAAACCCACGCATTATGACGTGGGTTTTTTATTCCTGCTGTTTAGGGTCTAACGACACCGCATCATCTATGTTTGAATCCAGTCAATCGACTTTCTTGCTTATTGGCAGCTTGGCTAGCCTTGCCCTGTTTATCTTAATTTTTAAGCAATTATTTTTCCCCAAGAAAAACTTTTATCCTAAACCGATGATGACTGCTTTTGAACGCAGAATGTTTATGCGTTTAAAACAAGCTTTTCCTGAGCATCACATCTTGGCGCAAGTGGCGTTTAGCGCATTAATCACCAACAACCACTATAAAATTCGTGCGCTGTTTAATCGTAAAGTGACTGATTTTGTGATCTTAAATGCAGAAATGCAGGTCATTGCAATTATAGAGTTAGATGACCCCTCACATATTGGCAAAGAACAGGAAGATGCAGAACGGGATGCAATGTTTCACGAGGCAGGTTATCGCGTTGTCCGATACACCGAAATTCCGAGTATCAGACAATTGCAATCAGATTTGAGCTGAAATCATCAACTCGATATTAAGGTGTAGCTTCTGAAGCGGCTTGTATCTGACTGGCCTGCTTCGCTTGTTGTTCTGCAGCTTCACGCGCTTCAATACGCGCAATAATTTCTGCCTGCTGTTGTTTATATTTTTCCTGATTTTTAGCATCACTATTAACTGCTAAAAATGCCATGCTAACCAAAAAGATAGGAATCAACAAACCTAAGCTTGCCAAGAAAATCATCTTTTTTAGGCTTGGCTTTTTTGCAGGTGCTTGCTGTTCAGACTGTGACATCATCTATTCCTAATTCAAACTTCAAAATGAGGCTCAATATATCAGAATAATGCTGATTGTGCTTTGTGCATAAGTACGCACGTTCTAATGCTCAGTTTAATTTTTAACAGCAAAAATTGATCAGCGATCGAATAAAAAAGCACCTGACCAAACTACCATCAGATGCTTTGCTCAGTTTTTTATCGCACAGAAATATTTACATTAAAGCCAATACAATTCCCACAAAAATAATCAGCCCTACCCAACGGTTATGACGAAATGCCCAAAAACAGCGTTGCGGGTCTTTATCTTTGGTTTTACTCCATTGGTATATAAAGTCTGCAACCACAACCAGTAATGCCGCTAAACCAAACGGAATCAGTAAATTTTCTAACCACAATGCCGTACCAATCAAAAGTACACTGCCCGCTTGCAACAATGAAATAATTTGAATGTCATAGCGACCAAATAAAATTGCGGTAGATTTCACCCCAATTTTCAAATCATATTCACGGTCTGTAATTGCATATTGAGTGTCATAAGCCACAGTCCACGCCAAATTGCCAAAATACAATAACCAACAAGTAAGATCAGGCGTTGCACCTACAGCGGTATAAGCCATAGGGATAGACCATGAAAATGCCGCTCCCAAGAACACTTGCGGTAAATGAGTGTAGCGTTTCATAAATGGATAAATAAACGCTAAAAATAATGCCCCAAATGACCAATAAAAAGTTTCAATCGGTAAGAACAACAACATGGCTGCGCTAAGTGCAACCAAACCCAAGAATACATAAATGGCTTCTTTGGCACTAATCACACCCGTGGCTAAAGGACGTGTTTTGGTACGCTCCACATGACCATCCACCTTACGGTCAGCAAAGTCATTAATGGCACAGCCTGCAGCGCGCATAAAAATTGTGCCCAGAATCATAGGGATTAATATCCCGATAGACGGCATGCCCTGATTAGCAATCCACAAGGCCCACATGGTTGGCCAAAACACCAGTTCTGTGCCAATCGGTTTATCGAAACGACACAAATAATAATATGCTTCTAAACGCTCACGCCACGTGATCTGCTGTGCCAATGCCATACCAATCTCGTATCTTAATGTTGTTGAATAAATTGCTCAAAACGCGGTAAAAAAGTTTCTTGCACAATAAATTTACAGCCATGCCAAGTATAGCAACTCTGTCGTGTCCAGCCTTCATCGAGCAAAACCACACGCCTTTGACACAACGGATTGGTACGCTGAAATAAAAACCAGCCAATGGGTTTATTGCCAATATGCTGAAATAAACGGGCTTTGCTTTGCAAACTTAGAATCGGAAAAATACTTTTGGCTTTGACCCATGGCTGTTCATCACACCCATATAAATAGCTTTCACGCACCCATGAAGTGTGCCAATGTGGCATTTGCATCCACTGGGCATCTTGTAAATTTAAACGCTGAAAAGATTGCTGCAGTGGTTCAACTTTAAATTGTCCGCCTGCGAGCTGAGTCAGTTGTTGGGTCAAAGAACCTGCTGCATATAGCCATGTTTTTAATTCAGAAGGCAGATTTGCCTGCTTGGGAAAAATAGGCTGTGTTCGCATGTTCCGCCACCTTAACAAGATAGCCTAGTGTAGCCCAAATTTAGGCAAAGTTTTGTGACCGATGGCGCAATTCCCTGCAATTATCCAAAAAAATTAAGCGAATTCTTATATTTTGATAAAATCCATGCCAATTCAAAACCATGATTGCACCATCTAAAACAAAAAACCCGCCGAAGCGGGTTTTTCAAATTTAAGATTTTTGATGTATTACAAGCTGTAGTACATATCAAATTCAACTGGGTGAGTCGTCGTGTTCAAACGACGTACATCTTCAGTTTTCAATTCGATATAAGCATCAAGCATGTCTTTGGTGAATACACCACCTTTTAATAAATAGTCGTGATCTTCTTTCAAAGCATCAAGCGCCATTTCTAGGTTGTGTGCCACAGTTGGGATTTTTGCTTCTTCTTCAGGCGGAAGGTCATACAAGTTTTTATCTGCAGCTTCACCTGGGTGAATCTTGTTTTGAATACCGTCAAGACCCGCCATCAACAATGCCGCAAAACCTAAGTACGGGTTCATCATTGGATCAGGGAAACGCGCTTCAATACGTTTGCCTTTCGGGCTAGACACGTAAGGAATACGAATAGATGCAGAACGGTTACGCGCTGAGTAAGCCAACATAATTGGTGCTTCAAAGTGCGGTACTAAACGCTTATATGAGTTGGTCGATGGGTTAGTCAACGCGTTCAAAGAGCGGGCATGTTTGATAATACCGCCAATGAAGTACAACGCCATTTCTGACAAACCTGCGTATTCATCGCCTGCGAATAAGTTTTTGCCATCTTTAGAGATAGACATGTGTACGTGCATACCTGAACCGTTATCGCCTACCATTGGTTTAGGCATAAAGGTTGCAGTTTTTGCATATTGATGCGCAACGTTCCAAACTGCATATTTGAACTGTTGCACTTCGTCAGCCTTACGCACCATAGTATTGAAGCTCACACCAATTTCTAACTGGCAAGATGCAACTTCATGGTGATGTACTTCTACACGACCAGGCCCCATGATTTCTTCAATTTTTGCACACATATCTGCACGCATATCTTGAGAAGAATCTACTGGTGGTACTGGGAAATAACCGCCTTTCACACGTGGACGGTGACCTGAGTTACCAGCTTCGTAGTCTTTACCTGTAGACCATGCAGCTTCTTCAGCGATTAATGTGTGGCGCGCGCCAGACATATCGATGTCCCATTTTACTTCGTCAAATACGAAGAATTCTGGTTCTGGACCAAAGAAAGCAGTATCACCAATACCTGTCGATTTTAAATATTCTTCAGCACGGCGAGCAATAGAGCGTGGATCGCGGTCATAGCCTTGACCTGTCGATGGTTCGATAACATCACACGTTACAACCACTGTTGGTTCTGCAAAGAACGGGTCAATGAAACCTGTGTTGGCATCTGGGCGTAAGATCATGTCTGATGCTTCGATTCCTTTCCAGCCTTCAATAGAAGAACCATCAAACATTTTACCGTCTTCAAAAGTATCTTCATCGATACTGTCTGCAGGATAAGTTACGTGCTGCTCTTTACCCTTAGTATCTGTAAAGCGGAAATCGACCCATTTTGCACCACTTTCTTGGATGAGTTGAAGGACCTTGTTCGCCATGCTCATTTTGCTCCGATGTTTTTTGTTGCACCCGAAAGTGCGTGTTAGTAGTTGGCAGTTATTAAGCAATTAGCGTACCAACTTTTAAAAGCAAAGCTAAAACCATGAATTCCGTATGAGAATACATCATTTAAAAAAATTACTTTGTCGCTATTATACTGTCAGAAATACGATTTGCACCATATTCAAACACTGTTCATTTGATTTGATTTAAAACTGCAAAACATAGCACCATTTTAGTGCATTTATGTTTTATTTCTGTTGAATTGTAGATTAAAAAATAGCTCAAACTGTATCTATGCAAGTATTTTGCTGTGCCGTACTTTCATTGAGCAATGCAAATTATTCAACAATATTAAACAACACTTTATTTTTTATTGAGCAAAAATAATAAGATCGTTTAAAAATCCTAAATCTGTATTCTTTTCGAGCAAGCTGATTGAAAATATCTATACTGCAGATTTGTATTTTCTATCGAAACGCTGCACTCAAACTACCTGACGTGAACCGCTAATAACATGCGCCATGATGCTACTTTTTAGCGCATTTTTTACGTTATCTATAAGTGTGAAGCTAAAATATGACTGCTGAATGACCCAGCTTGATCAAGTGATCATTTCTTTCAGATCAAACTTGAACAATGTGTAATAAGCTTTGAAAATCTATGAACTGGTGAATGCGCTGATAAGCTTTAACAGGGATTATCATATAAATAGTCCGCAGAAAATGCTTATTTTTTGCTATGATGATAAGCGCTTCCTTATTCCACCTTCTTTTCGACAAGAAAAATAAAGTCCTTTCTCATTATAGGCGCAGGAATAAAGCAAATTATCTCAGACTCTTTAGCACTTAAAGTGTTCAATTTTCAATAGGTTAGCTCATGCTTTTAATGATCGACAACTATGACTCTTTTACCTACAACATCGTCCAGTATTTTGGCGAGTTAAATCAGGAAGTAAAAGTCGTTCGTAATGATGCCGTGACATTAGAAGATATTGAGCGATGGCAACCCAAGTATTTGGTGATTGGCCCAGGCCCTTGTTCTCCATCTGAAGCAGGGATTTCTATTCCTGCAATTCAGCATTTTGCAGGCAAAATTCCGTTACTGGGTGTGTGTTTAGGACACCAAAGTATCGGACAAGCCTTTGGTGGAAACATTGTGCGCGCTAAAACCGTGATGCATGGTCGTTTATCGGATATGTACCACAGCAACACAGGTATTTTTAGCAATCTGCCTTCACCATTTTCTGCAACCCGTTACCACTCTTTGGTGATTGATCAAGCAACCTTGCCAGATTGTCTGGAAGTGACATGCTGGACCAAAGAAGCAGATGGTTCGATGGAAGAAATTATGGGCGTGAAGCACAAAACTTTGCCTGTTGAAGGCGTGCAATTTCACCCCGAATCGATCCTGAGCCAACACGGTCATCAAATCTTTAAAAACTTTTTGGAAATTTACGCATAATGAGCGAGTCAAATCACATGAATATTCAACAAGCACTCAACCATATTACAAAACAAATTCACCTGACTCAGCCTCAAATGGAAGATGTGATGCGCGCGATTATGTCGGGCGAAGCAACAGACGCTCAAATTGGTGCATTGATGATGGGCTTACGCTTAAAAGGCGAAAGCATTGATGAAATTACTGCTGCTGCACGTGTAATGCGTGAATTTGCCATCAAAATTGATGTCAGCGATATTCCTTTTCTCGTAGATATTGTTGGTACAGGTGGCGATGGTCAAAACCTATTTAACGTATCTACCGCCTCTTCCTTTGTCATTGCAGCTGCAGGTGCAACCATTGCCAAACACGGTAACCGTGGGGTTTCAACCAAATCAGGCTCATCTGACTTACTTGAGCAAGCAGGCATTAATCTTGACTTAAACATGCAACAAACTGAACGCTGTATTCGTGAAATGGGCGTAGGTTTCTTGTTTGCACCGAATCATCACAAAGCCATGAAATATGCGGTTAC
This sequence comes from Acinetobacter towneri, assembly GCF_017498585.1. Lineage (NCBI taxonomy): Bacteria > Pseudomonadati > Pseudomonadota > Gammaproteobacteria > Moraxellales > Moraxellaceae > Acinetobacter > Acinetobacter towneri. The sequence goes on along the minus strand of NZ_CP071766.1, from coordinate 1,353,163 downwards.
CCCGCGTAAAGAGTTGGGTATTCGCAGTATTTTCAACTTGCTTGGGCCATTGACTAACCCTGCGGGTGTAAAGCGTTTTGTCATTGGGGTGTTTAGCAATGAATTATGCCGCCCGATTGCAGAAGTGATGAAACAGCTCGGTGCTGAGCATGTCATGGTGGTGCATTCTAAAGATGGTTTAGATGAAATTAGCCTTGCTTCGAGCACTTATGTTGCAGAACTCAAAGATGGTGAAATTACCGAATGGGAACTTACCCCTGAAAGCGTGGGAATTGAATCTCAAACTTTAACAGGACTGATTGTAGAAAACTCTGCTGAAAGCTTGAGTTTGATTAAAGATGCTTTAGGCAAAAACAAATCAGACAAAGGCGAAAAAGCGGCCAATATGATTGCACTCAATGCGGGTGCGGGTATCTATGTTTCGGGTCTAACTACAAGCTACAAACAAGGTGTCGCTTTGGCACATGACATTATTTATGGTGGACAAGCTTTGGAAAAAATGGGCGTGTTGTCTGAATTTACCAAAACGCTCAAACAGTACGAAGCATAAAGCAAATCAGGAAGGTGCATCATGGTGGATATTAGCAATACCATTTTAGGTAAAATTGTAGAACGTAAAAAAGAAGAGTTTGCCGAGCGTTTAAAACAACGCAGTTATGCAGACCTAGAACAATTGGCACGTGCAGCAACACCTGCACGTGGCTTTGCACAAGCCTTGCATAACAAACGCCCAGCGGTGATTGCGGAAATTAAAAAAGCATCACCATCTAAAGGCATTATTCGTGAAAACTTTGACCCTGCCGAAATTGCACAGCAATATGAAGCCGCAGGCGCAGCCTGTTTATCTGTGCTGACTGATGTCGATTTCTTTCAGGGTGCAGATGAAAATATTCAGATTGCCCGTTCACACTGTAACTTGCCTGCTCTGCGTAAAGATTTCTTGATTGATCCGTATGGTGTGGTGGAAGCACGTGCCTTACATGCAGACTGTGTGTTATTGATTGTATCTTGCTTATCTGACCAACAGTTGGAAGAAATGTCGGAAACGGCTTTTGAACATCACTTAGATGTGTTGGTTGAAGTGCATGATGAAAATGAATTGGAACGTGCTTTGAATCTTTCAGAGCGTTGTATTTTAGGGGTCAATAACCGAAATTTAAAAACCTTTGAAGTCGATTTAAACACCTCATTGCGTTTAAAAAACTTGTTGCCGCCTGCGCGTTTATTGGTCACTGAAAGTGGTATCGCCACACCAGAAGATGTCCGCATGATGCAAGACCATGAGATTCACAGTTTCTTGGTCGGTGAAAGTTTTATGAAACAAGCACGTCCTGACCATGCCTTTACGGCACTGTTTGGTCAGCCTGAAAATCTATAATCCAATTTGAAATACCATGAGTAAACATGATTCTTCGCTTTCTAAAGAACAGTACAATTTACTAAAATCTTTTAAAAAGCAAATCACTCAGCCTCATACTTCAAGCATTGCCAAGCCGTCTGAACCCAAAGTTCAGACGCCTGAGCAACAACAGGAAGATGATCTCGCATTGTTTCGTCAGCAAATGCAAGGCGTTCAAAAAATGGACGCAGGCAATATTGCAAAAATCGAACACACTGCCAAGAAAAAACCAGATGCCCAAACGCTGGCCAAACGTGCAGCAGCCATAGGCCCTATGGAAACCGATGATACCTTGCTGTCCGATACGCAAGCCATGCTTAACCCTGTGGGCAGCCAAGCTTCGCTGAGCTATCGCATTGCAACTTTGCAACATAAAGTCTTTGAAGATTTAAAAGCAGGCAACTTACGCTGGTTTGAAGCTGTTGATTTGCACGGTTGTACGGTAGAAGAAGCGCGGGTAGCCGTTTTGCAAATCATTCAAATGGCTAAAGATGAAAACCAGAACGTGATTAAAATTGTGCATGGCAAAGGCCCTGAAGCCATTTTAAAAACTTATGTAAATGGCTGGCTGCGTCAGCATCGTGATGTTTTGGCTTTTGTGAGTGCGCCTGAAAAACAAGGTGGCACTGGTGCAGTTTTAGTGTTGCTTAAACGCAGCGAAAAGAACCCAAAGTTTAAACAGTAATCGGTTTCATCTTTTAAACAAGGCATTGCAATAGTTTTCTGTTACAATGCCGACCTTGTTCAATATCAGTGTAAGTGAACACGTCTTATGTCTATGCAGCAATCCTACGCAAACATCCTAACCGCCGTTGGTGAAGATCTTAATCGTCCAGGTCTAAAAGATACGCCGATGCGTGCTGCTAAAGCTTTTTCGTATTTAACTTCGGGCTATAGCCAAACCTTAGCCGAAGTGACCAATAATGCCGTATTTCCATCCGACAACCGTGAAATGGTCTTGGTGAAAAATATTGAGTTCTACTCACTGTGTGAACATCATTTATTGCCATTTTATGGTCGCGTGCATATCGCCTATTTACCTGAAGGTAATGTTTTAGGCTTGTCTAAATTTGCCCGTATTACCGAAATGTTTGCACGTCGTTTGCAAATTCAGGAAAATCTGTCTCAGCAAATTGCGGAAGCTGTGGCTGAAGTGACCAAAGCACGCGGTGTTGCTGTGGTGATTGATTCAGCCCATATGTGCATGATGATGCGCGGTGTAGGCAAACAGGAATCGACCACACGTACCGTATCTTTTGTAGGTGACTTTAAAACAGATAAAGAAGCCCGTCGTGAATTTTTAAGTGCGGTGCCTGAGAGTTTTTAAATTGTGGCTAAGTTCCTCAATCAAATAAAAAATCCCGAAATTTATGTTCGGGATTTTTGGGTTTTAGATTAAAAAATTAGCTTGATACATCTTCAGATTCAACCTACAGACACATTGTTGCGTCCATTATTTTTTGCCATATACAAGGCTTTATCCACTTCTTCAAAAAAACGTTGATAGTCTGGATGCCCATCATATTCATGCACACCTATACTAATGGTAAAGTTAAATTCTTCACCTGTTGATGTTTTTAATGTGGCTTTTTCGACACGTTTACGAATATTTTCAGCGACTACCAAGGCACGATCAATGGTGGTATCAATCTGTAACAGTAAAAATTCTTCGCCGCCAATTCGGAAGGCATAGTCACTGCCTTTTGCATATTGCAAAATCACATCAGCTAAAAACTGTAATGCATCATCTCCTGCTGCATGTCCATAACGGTCATTGATTGATTTAAAATGATCGGCATCTATCGCCAACAATGTTAAAGGCGAATTATTTTTTCGTGAAAAATTAATTTCACGGGACACGATGGTATTTAAATAACGGCGGTTGAGCAGTTGAGTTAAGGCATCATTGCCTGAATTGATATATTCAGACACCTGAAAAATTTGATCGACTAAATGCAAAATTTCACGATTCTTGGCACGAATGGATTGAATCATTTCAATTGCCTGTGCCTGACTTTCACATTGACCAATTTTCTGAATTAATTCATCCACCTGATAAATAAATTCAGTAATAGTTTGTACTTGTTCCGAACTTGAAAATGCATAAGCCGCTTTATGAATAAACCATAAACCAAATTCTGTTTTAGATAAAATCGGTTGCGTCATTTTGGTGTGATCGGACACCACCTGAAACATCAGTTCATTTTCCCAATCCAGCAAAGTTCCGCGTTGTCGATCTTTGTGCACGGCAACATCTTGCATGGCAGAAAATAAGCGATAGGTATGTTTCATATCATTATGTACTTCGACCTTCATTTCATAAGATCGGCACATAATTTCTGTGGCAAAGCATAAAATTTGGCTTAAATAATTAAACTGATTTAAGTTGCTATTGGCTTCTGTTGCAAAAAACTCAAAAGCCTTTTTTATAATAACGCGCACACCACGAATAATCAGCCAAGATGGAATTTGTACACGTGCATGCACATCGCCCACTTTAAATTGCTTTTCTACAATCTCGTTATAATTGTGTTGAAACGGAACTTCAAAACTGGAAATTAGCCACTGATATAAAGAGTTTTTTAAGCGATTCTTCACCATCTCTGCAGACAAAAATTCTGTCGCATGTTCTTCAAGCAACATTTGCTGATAGAACTCGATCACAAAATCTTCTGCATGTGCTTGAATAAACTGGAATGTCGCTTGCAAATCTTCTGGCTTAAATTGCTCGCAAATTGACTTCCATTGCTCTGCAAGCTCATGCGTACACTCTTGATACATCCACAACAACCCAGCCAAAAGAAACTGCTAAATTTTAACGGGTTTCACCAGCAACTCAACTTGTTTAGCTGGTTTTTTACAATTCAGTATAAATTCAACAGCTCTTTAAAAAAAATGCACATAGCCTAAACTGGTCTTGTTCCAGTCCTGTTTGTCCTGTTGTTGATATTCCCAATCCAATCGCAACACATGCTGCGGGTTGAGTACATATTGCAACTGGCTGTTCAGCTTAAATTGCCATTGGTGACGATCTTCCCAATACGGTAATTCAAGCTGAACCAAACTATTCATGCGTGCTGACCAGATATTTTGACAACCCAGTGTTGGGCCAATTCCAACACGCCAGCCTTTGTCTAAAGCCTTACCCGCTTGCACATGATTTTGAATTTGCACATAACACAAATGTTCACGCGCTTGATTAGCCACGCTATAACCAAACTGTGTTTTTAAACTTAAAACACCATGCTGTTCCGTTTCGCTAAAAGCCCCGTGCGAATTCAGGGCTTCTTGCTGCCAACCCAAATTAAAGCCCCAACTAAGTGGTGTTTTAAATGCGGTCATTGGGTTATAAGAGTTCACCGAGAGTAAATCTAACTGATTCAGTTTTAAGCGGTCTTCACGATATTGCACAGAAGCTTCTAAAAAGTTGAGTTGCGTCCCTGTACGAAAACCACCTTGCGGATCAAGTAAGTCATGGTAAGCCTGTCGATGACTCAACTCTACAAAATGCTCGCCTTGCACCTCGCCAGTACGCACAGCAAAGCTTCGTGCATGATGCCCCTGCACAGGATCGACCTGAGGGCGTGCGACATCCTGACGTTGTTTTTCTAAATTGATCTGACTTCTTAAACTTAAAATTTGTCTCAGTCGCGGTTGTGCAATTTTGGCTTCAATTTTGCGTCCAATCAGTTTCAGATACAAATCGTCATAAGCCATTTCCAGAATTTTAGCTTGATCGATTTGGCTGTGATTTTGCAAAACTGCCGCCACATTTTCAGGTTCTGCTTCGGCCACTTGATGGGCAGTTTTTGCCAACGCTGTGCCATGTTGTCTAGCTTGCGCCAATAACTGAGTTTCCAAAGCAGGACGATAGACAACATCTGCCACTAAATTTTCCTGCTCTACAGCTTTTAGTGTTTCAATTGGAATAGATGCGACTCTAAACTGCTGCTGTAAATTCAGCTCAGGGCGCACCAAATCCATTAAACCCAATAAGCGATAGGCACAATTATCACTGATAAAATAATACGGAAATTGCACATGCTTCATTTCCCAAATGTGCTGCACTAAAAATGTGGTTTCCTGCTCATTCAGTGCCAGTTCATATTCCCACAAATCTCGGCTTTCTAAATCGCCATATTCTTTTACTTTGCGGTAATACGGCATCAGTGAATATTCACCCGGATATTGCCCTGTAAGTCCTTTCCATGCATAAGACCAACCTTCGCTGCCCGTTACCGTTGCTGCATAATTGACAGCATAAGAAATTAAATTCAGTTGTTTTTGATCTTTTGGGTCTAAGCGCAATAAAGTATGCCCAAACATAGAACTTGGATTGCCCATAAAGTCTGTGGCATAAATCAGCACTGCTTTATAAGGTTTAATTTGTCCAATCCATTCGTCCAATTCAGGACATTGCACCTGTGCCAAATCTTGTTGAGGAATTTGTAATTGTTCAATTAACCAGCGGCTACGTGCAGGAAATTTACACTGCACCGATTGATTGGCAGGCGCTGTTTCAAATAATGCCTGCACATTGCGAAGTAACTCTTGGTTTAAATTGCTTCCGCCTTGTTCCGACACAAAATAGCCTGCATATTGCACTTCACTTTTGCCTTGCTGCGCATACATTAAACGCTGCCAAGTCACCTGTTCTGCCAAGTGTAGGTCTTTGGCTTTTTGCACATAATGTGCGGAAGATATTGCTAATTTATTTGTATTTTGTACTGTAGAAGTGGCTGTAAGTGGCTGAATCTGTATTGGAGATATTTCAGGAGATAACGCAAAAACCGTAGGAGATAAAAAAACTAAACTACTTAAAATAATGGATTTCATGGACATTTTATAAATTTTATATACATATTCAGGCTTAAACGTATTCTTGTGCTATAAAAAAGCCCTGCGAATAATGCAGGGCTTTATTCAAACTTAAACGTATGCTTTTAAAACGTCATCATTCGCCATCACGCTCTGTAAAGATGCCAATACTTCTAAAGAAGTCTGGTTTTCTGCAGAATAAATAGATGCAAAGTTTTGCTTAGAAACCGCAAAGAAATGTGCTTTATCTTCTGCTTTAATGCTTAATAATTCAGCCAATACGTTCAAGCTTTCGCCTTCACCAACTGCCATATCGCGTGCCAATGTTTCAGCATTTTCATTGGTAAATGTCACAACTTGTGCAGTTACTGTACCTGTACCGCTACAACCTAAAGTACCAAATGTGATACCAAACAATTGGTTTGCAAAAATACCGTTTGTAGTTGCTGCTAAAATTTTTGCAACTTTGCCAGACTGACCTGCCCAAACTTGAGAACCGATACCACAACCTGCATCACGGTCTGCAAATGCTGCTGTAGAACCCACTGCCAAGACAGCAGCCAATGCTAATTTTTTAATCATCGCCTTACTCCAGAGATTTATTATTCGAAAAATTATGCTTCGAATCGTTATTCTTTATTGCTATGTGTAATTTTTATTACACTATTTTAAGATAGCGAGATGTCACTCAGAAGGCAAAACATTTATCACAAAATCAGGCATTATTTTTGTGCATTTTTGTAGCGTCGATTGGTTTTTAGCTTAAAGATTGGTCTTAAATTTGAAAATAGATTTTAGTGTTGAAGATAGCATTTAGATTTACAGCTGCTGTTGATCCTCAGTTTTCAGTGTCCACTGCCCTTCTGCATCGCGATAACCCAAAATTTTCATGACCAGAACCAGACTCAGTAACAGCAATAAATACCAAGAACCGAGTTTGCCCCAGCCGACCATGTGCCACGCATCGACCTGACTTGGATACAACCATATTTGATAAAAGGTGCTAATGTTTTCTGCGACCCAAATAATAAAAGCCAAAAGCATCAATACAGGCAACATTGGCAGTTGTAATTGAGACCGTTGTAATTGAAAACGAATTTTGGTTTTCCAGAAAATCACAACGCTCCACGCAAACAAGCCATAACGAATATCGGGGATAAAAAACTTGCTCATGAAGTTGATGTACGACAACACTGCCAAGGCCATCATATTGCTAAAAGTCGGCAAATTCCGTAAAGATACCCGATACAAACGCAAAGAACGCGCAAAGAAACTGCCAACTGCAGAATACATAAAGCCTGCAAAAAGCGGTACGGTCATAATTTTAAAGACAGCAGGTTGAGGATATTGCCACGATGCAATTTGTGGATGAGTTAAAAAAATTTCCATGATCATCGCTAAAATATGAAACAAAGCGATGACTTTGGCTTCTGCCCAAGATTCTAGTTTTAAATATAAAAGACAAACTTGAATAATTAAGGCATAAAACAATAAATAGTCGTAACGGAAAAATCCGAAATATTCCTGGCTACCCATTGATGCAGTGAGTGCAAATGCAATCAGCAATAAAATTCCAAATAAGGCAGCCGAAGCTGCCTTAGTCGAAAACTCAAGTCCTGACTTTAACCATGTTATCCACATGATCTGACAACCTGACCGAAGCTGAAATTACTCTGATACATCTAAAAATGATCCATCTATATCATTACGTGATTATAGATATTTGGCACTGTATTCATGAACCGTGTCGATAAATACTTTAGGACGTTCAGGATCTACCCATTGGGTAATGCCATGCCCTAAGTTGGCCACATAACCTGTTTTTTCACCATTGGCATAGGCATCATCTAGCATCGCACGTGTCGCTTTGGCAATTGCTTCAGGTGAACCATATAAAGTCGCTGGATCTAAGTTACCTTGCAATGCGGCACGACCACTCACCGTTTGACGTGCGACATTTAACGGTGTTGTCCAGTCCAGACCAAAAGCATCTGCACCTGTTGCAATCATTGGCTCCAGCCATTGACCGCCACCTTTGGTAAATAAAATAACAGGGATTTTACGTCCATCTTTTTCACGTTGCAGACCTGACACAATTTTCTGCATATAGTGGAGTGAAAATTCAAGATATTCACGATGGGCCAATGCACCGCCCCAACTGTCAAAAATTTGTACTGCCTGTGCACCTGCATCAATTTGTGCATTTAAGTATTCGGTCACTGCATCGGCCAGACAGTCTAATAGTGCATGTAAAACTTCAGGCTGTGCGTACATCATGTTTTTGGTGAAACGGAAATCTTTGCTTGAACCACCTTCAACCATATACGTTGCCAAAGTCCATGGACTACCTGAAAAACCAATTAAAGGCACTTGTCCGCCCAAAGCAGAACGAATGGTCGATACTGCATTCATGACATAGTCTAAGTCTGACTTGGCATTAAATTTAGGTAAATTGGCAACGTCTTGCTCGGTACGCACCGTTTTATGAAACTTTGGCCCTTCGCCTACTTCAAAATACAGACCTAAGCCTAATGCATCGGGTACAGTTAAAATATCTGAAAATAAAATAGCGGCATCTAATTCATAACGACGCAAAGGCTGTAAAGTCACTTCACAGGCAAATTCAGTATTTTTGCATAGAGAAAGAAAATCTCCTGCCTGCGCACGTGTAGCACGATATTCTGGTAAATAACGTCCTGCCTGACGCATCATCCATACGGGCGTGCAATCTACTGGCTCACGTAATAAGGCACGAAGAAAACGATCATTTTTTAAGGTCGTCATTTACTTTCCCAACTCATTTTCAATCTTGCAGCCATCATATCAAAAAGGTTGAAGTTTTAATAACTTCATTTCTTGCTCGTCTTTTCAGCCTATTCTAAGTGTTCAAATTCAGCTTACGTTTATGTGAAATACATCACACAAACAAAAGTCACTGTAAAATTGGGGTTATCTTGCATATTTACACAAAACAACTACTGCATCTCCTTAGTTTTTCTGCAATACTTGGCTAGTTTTTATCTATGTAAATGAATAATTCTCAAGGTTGAATTACATGTTGGTTCGCACAATACTCGCAATGAGTTTAAGTTGCATTTTTGCAGGGACTACTTTTGCTGCATCTACTGCTGAACAACCGTTAAATCCACAAGTGATTAGCAATACCGCTATTGAAGATCCGATTGATCCTTTAGCGACAGAAGCATCGGCTGCACAAAATAATCTAAATGCAACAGACACTGCTATTACGCAACAAGAACAAAATGATTTAAATAAGGCTTCAAAAACCTTAGATGATCTACACAAAACTGAAGATACCACTGCCGATGTAGGCACTGCACCAACAAAAAGCTCTGCAAGCCAAACTGCTACATCCAACACAGCAGCACCAAAAGCTTCATGGACTTTAGATGGTTTAAATAATGCCACTTGGTATGAAAATATTGGTAAAGGTCAGTTCCCTGTGTATGCACGTGCACACGTGATGCTGAACAATTCACATGCTTCTCCAGGTGCAATTGATGGCACTAGTGGTAAGAACACCCTAAAAGCAATTGCATCATTCCAGCAAATGAATGGCATTAGCCCAACGGGTATTTTAACCAAAGAAACTTGGGATGCGTTGGTTGCACGTCAAGGTTCACGTCCTGCATTTGTAGAATACACGGTTACTGAAGCGGACTTAAAAGGTCCTTATGCGAAATCTATTCCGCATGACTATGCAGAACAAGCCAAAATGAAAGGCTTGTACTACACCCGCGTAAGTGAAATGTTAGGTGAAAAATTCCACATGGATGAAAATTTCTTAAAGAAATTAAATCCGAATGCAACATTTAATAAAGTGGGTGAAAAGTTATTGGTGACCAACGTTCGCAATGACTTACCTGAAGACATTCACCTGATTGTGGCGCACAAAGGTGCAAAACAACTGTATTTGTTCAACAAACAAAACCAAATGGTCGGCTCATTCCCAGCAACCATTGGCAGTGCAGATACTCCATCGCCAACAGGTACTTATAAAGTGACAGGTGTTGCACCAAACCCATGGTACAGCTATTCACCAAGTAACTTTATTCAGGGCAAAAACTTAAAACCGCTGTCTTTACCACCAGGCCCTAACGGCCCTGTGGGGAATATCTGGATTGGTTTAAGTAAAAAATCATTCGGTATTCACGGCACACCAAACCCATCGACCATTTCAAAAACGGCGTCGCATGGTTGTATCCGTTTAACCAACTGGGATGCAAACGATTTAGGTCGTAAAGTACGTTCTGGCGTGACTGTAAAATTCCTTGAATAATCAGTGATCGCTTTAAACCGTAAAAGACCCACGTTTTTACGTGGGTTTTTTAATGCCGCGATAAAACTCTAAAATGTCTAGGTTCTGCAAAAAATCTACACATGTTGCAATTTTAGAACGGCATGTTGCAGTTCGCCTCTAGGTCGGCTGCGGTGAAAAGATTAAGATGAGTTCAAGTTAAAAAAATGATAGGAGCATTATCATGAATGCTTATTTACACCGTAGTGAAGATCGTGGTCATGTGAAAATGGGGTGGTTAGACACCAAACATAGTTTCTCTTTTGGTAATTGGTATAACCCGAAATATATGGGTGTTAGTGCCTTACGTGTCATTAACGATGACCGTATTGCCGCACATAATGGTTTTGGTACTCACCCACACGACAACATGGAAATTTTGACTTGTGTATTAAGTGGTACGATTTCCCACCGCGACAGCATGGGCAATGAACGCCATATTACTGCAGGTGAATGGCAGTTAATGAGCGCAGGTACAGGCGTTCAGCACAGCGAAATTAACAATGGTGATGAAGAAGTACACATGCTGCAAATTTGGATTCAGCCGAATGTACGCGATGCAGAGCCGACGTATCAGCAAATTCAACGTGACCCAAATACAGCACCCAACCAGTGGCATTTAATTGTCGGCCCGAATGACAATGCCCCAATGCACATTCGTCAACAGGCAGAAGTAAAAGCAGCTGTTTTAGAAACTGGACATCGTTTAGAAGTTACAGCAACACAAGCGGTAAACTATGTGCATGTAATTCGTGGTGAAATCACCATTGGCGAGCAAACAGTTAAAGCGGGCGATGCTTTGTTATTTGCTGATAATGCTGTGATTGAAGCAAAAGAAGACAGCCAGTTCATTTGGTTTGATTTACCAAAACAGTAAGTCCTGACTGTCACCTTATTATGATTGAGCATCTTTAATTTTTTGAGTTACCCTCTTGCCCTCTTCTACAGAGGGCTTTTTTATGGCTGAAATTGCATGATTCATTTTTTAAACACAGTTTTTGTCACGTTAATGACTTTACGCTGTTGTCTGCAAATACGCAGCAATTTGCTCTGCCACATTCCGTGCGGTTCGGGAAACACCAATTAAAGTTGCCGAGGCTGCGCCTGTCCAATCGCCATAACCAACCAACCATAAATTTTGCTGTTGTAACGCTCGATTTTCTAACACATCGACTGTGCCTTGTGCATTAACCACATTCAAACTTTGTAAATGCGACAATGCTGCCTTAAAACCTGTGCACCAAATAATGGCATCAATTTCCTGTTCGCGCCCATCTGCCCAAACTGCACTATGTTCGGTTAAATAGTCAAATGGCGGCAGACCATGTAATACATCACGTTGCCGTGCTTCTTTGACACTTGGAATCATCACAATATCGCCCAAACCACCGATCGGTTGTTCAATACTGCGACCTTCCTGCTGGGCTTTTAAGCGCTCCGTGGCACGTAAAAATAAAACCCGTCCATCTACATCATCGGCTAAAAAACTTGGCGGTTGCTGTGTAACCCAAAAAGTTTCGGCCACTTTAGACACTTCTGCCAAAATTTGTGCGCCTGAGTTACCCCCGCCGACAATCATGACTCTTTTGCCCTGAAAAGCATTGGCATTGCGGTAATGAGCCGAATGAATTTGTGTGCCTAAAAAGCGTTCGCGTCCTGTATAAGCAGGAATAAAAGGCTGACTCCACGTTCCAGTAGCACTCACAGCGGCTTTGGCTCGCCAGCTTTGCTGTGCCGAACACACAATTAAATCATTGCCTTCCTTCAGGACTTTTTCGACCTGCACAGGACGCAGCACAGGAAATTGATAGCGTGTTTCATACGCTGTTAAATAGTCAATCACTTCTAATCGTTTCGGATATTCCTGTTCGGTTTTTGGCATTAACCAGCCGGACAAAGAACTCCATGTATTTGGAGAGAACAGCTGTAAAGAATCCCACGCATGTTGCCACGCACCGCCCGACTGCGTTTGATTATCCAAGATCAGAAAATTGATTTTTTGCCGTTTTAAAAAGTAAGCCGTGGCCAATGCTGCTTGTCCGCCACCAATAATAATTACATCGGCATCCATTATTTGATTCAAAATGGCTCTCCTGCTCGCAATACGCACCCTGTTGCTATGCCTAATCTTAGCGCATAAGTGCAACACGTGAGAGATTAAAAATTCAGTCCACCAAACTCAACTTATGGAAGCACGTAATTAGAAGCAAGCCATCTTGAAAAATGATGCTGCAAAAAAGCCAAGTCTTTCAACTTGACTTTGTTTTGTAAGATAGCTTGATGTGCAACACTGCAGAATCAGGTTCGGGCTTTAAAAAGCCCAAACCAATTTCAAAGTCGAAGAGTGTCCTTCAGGACGATGTTCCACTTCGGTTTCTTTCAAAAACTTTGCTTCCAAAGACCAATTATCACGTTTGTATTGAATCGCGGGACCAAAAGATAGAGCCTGTCCTTTATTGCCAATACTGACACCATTCACTTCATCATCTGTGGTTTGTTTAAATACATAACCTTCGAGTGCCAATTTGACTTGATCATTCAATTGATAACCGATTGCATAATCTCCAGCGAAATAATCCCCCGACTGATAATTTGTGTCGTCATTTTCACTGTTGAAGCTATAAGACATTTTGGTGGAAAACTCCCAACCTTGCGGCTGCAAATAAGAATACGCAAAGATAGGACGAATGGTGTTGTAGTTCTTACCTAAGTTGGCAACTACAGGACGTTGTGGATTGGCATCTTCATAATCGCCTGTTGCGAGCACACCTTCTAAAGCAGCTACACTGTGATGATTGCCTTTATGCCAACCCAACATGCTGCCAATAATCAAATCGCCCAAACCACTGTTAGAGTCTGACATGCCCATCACATTTAAACGCAAATCGACCAAAGGCTGTGCAGCATATAAACCCAACTGACCGCCTGCAATGTGTTGGGGGGTCATCCATACCAAACGTGGAATATAGACATTCACATCGGCATGGAAATTGTCTGGGCCGTCTTTAAACTCACTGGCATGATAGTTCTGATAGTAGTTGAGTAAGTATACCCCAGCTGGTGGTAAAGCCCCTGCTGCAATGCCTTCTGCGCCTAATCCAAATGTATCTAAACCGTTTTCTGTTGCATTGACGTGTGTCGCCATGACACCCAAAAGCATGAGTGCCCAAATTTTGTTATTCATAGAACATCCTATTCAATAGAAATTTTGATGAAGTCTGCCTGCTGCGCCTGAATCATTCATGCGCGAACAGCCGACTTTTAAGGGCAGCATCAACAAAGAACTTGCTGATGCTGTATTGGCGAACGTGTTAAAACTTTGTGTTTTAAGGTGTGGGATTAAGCACTTGCACGACGACGTTCAACTTCAGTCGATGGTGCATTTGCAGTGTCTTTGACTAATTCAAAGTTAAAGGTGATGTGCTTAAATGGTTTGTCTAAACCACGGCGCTGAATTTCTGCAGCATCGGTCACATCTACCGCTGTTGCAACCAGACCTTCACGGGTCGCAAATGCGAAGTCATCCCACAGGTATTGATCACCTTCAATGTTAAATTGCGTAGTGAGTTTGCGGTAACCTGGTGCAGAAATGAAGTAATGCACGTGAGATGGACGGTTGCCATGACGACCTAGTTTGTTTAATAAAGCTTGAGTCGTGCCGTCTGGTGGGCAGCCATAACCGACTGGCATGGTCGTTTGCGCCACATATTTACCATTGGCATCACTGAAAATAGTACGGCGTAAGTTAAAGTCAGACTGAGATTTATCAAAGAATGAATAGTTACCTAAACCGTTGGCATGCCAAACTTCGACTTTGGCATTTTCAATGATATTGCCATTGGTGTCAGTGACTGTACCTTCAATAATTAACGTATCTAAATGGTCTGATTCTGAACCATCATCCATACGCGCAAAACCGACTGATTCAGGCGCACCTGCAACATAAAGTGGCCCTTCAATGGTACGTGGTGTACCGCCTGTTACGCCTGCTTTGGCATCGGCTTCATCGGCACGTAAATCTAGATAATGTTCTAAACCCAAACCTGCTGCAAGTAAACCAAGTTCATTGGCTTTGCCTGCATCGGTAATATATTCCAGACCTTTCCACACTTCTGAAGGCTGAATGTCTAAATCTTCAATGGCTTGAAATAAATCTGCCACTAAACGCACCACTATTTGCTGCACACGCTGATCGACAGGGCGTGTAGCGGTGTCTACGTTCATTTCCTTCACTAAAGTATCAATTTGTTGACGGTCCATGTAACTCTCCTTGGCTATTTTGGCTTTGCTGGTTGTCGCATTGCTATTTTGGCTTTTGACACTGCCTTACTGTGTTGATGATGGTGTCAGTGCTGAGCTAAATGCCTCAACACTGACCGACTTCCTTGGAAACTTTTTATCTATTGCAATTCGATAGGCTCAGTACAATATTGCAGCACCTATCCACTTTTAAATATGTGTTAAATATGTTTAAACAATGCTGAACGTGACTGACCACTTGCACCATCGGCAGCACTCAAGAAGCGTTCAGTGTGAATATCACGCTCAAACAAACGGCTTTGCATTAAGGTCGAAATTGCTGCATCAATCATGACTGGTGGGCCGCATAAATAGGCTTTGTGTCCACCGCAACGCTGCTCAAAATAATCGGCAACCGCTTCATGCACATAGCCTGTAAATCCTGTCCAATGGTCTTCTGCTTTAGGTGCATTTAATGCAGGAATGTAGCGGAAGTTTGGATAGTCTTTGACTAACTGCTCAAACAGTTCTCGGTTATATAATTCCGCAACATCACGCGCACCTTGGAATAGGTAAATGGTGCGGGTATCACCCGACTCTAGTAAGTCTAAAATCATAGATTGCGGGCTAGATAAACCTGAACCACCTGCAATAAAAATCGCATCCTGATCATCCGATTTACGTACAAAGAATTGTCCGTATGGCCCTGAAATTTCCAGTGCGTCGCCTGCCGCAAGCTGCTCATGCACATAGGTCGTAGCACTGCCGCCCACAACATGACGAATATGCAATTCAATAATGCCGAGCTCGCTTGGTGCATTGGCAATTGAGAAGGCACGAGTGCCTTCAATACCCGGGAATTGCACGTTAATGTATTGCCCTGCCTGAAACTCCATCGGGCGGTCTAACTGCAAGCGCACACCTTTAATGGTTGGAGATAAGTCCTTTACCTCAAGGACTTTGGCCTGATAATCCTGAACCAAATATCCCAAGAAATCTGGGTCTTCATCAACATCGGCTTCAATGGTCATGTCTGATTCAGGCTTACAGCAGCACGCCAACACTTTGTGTTCTTCACGTTCCAAATCCATCAGCGCGAAAGGTGACGCTTCGCCGACATCATAATAACCATCGGTGACTTGGACTTTACAAGTGCCGCAAGTGCCATGCCCACAAGCAAATGGCAACCACACGCCTTGACGTAACGCGGCATCTAAAATGGTTTGATCTTCTTCAACCTCAATGGTTGTGCCAATTGGCTCAATTGTGACTTGATAGCTCATCTGCGACCTCCTGTCTTGTACTTACTGACTGTGCTTTGCTGTCTTTATTTTGTTGTGATCTTACTGTTTTAAACGTGTGCGCCCTTGTACCCATTCAGTCCTGGGGTCACAAAACGCAGTAGTGATTTTTGATCGAAGCCAATTTCTGCCAAGGTCTGTTCAGGGCGTGGCTGAATTACCTGTTTGTTTAAAGTAAATTGCACTTCATCCCATTTAATGTTTTCAAAGTCAGGATGTTGATGGAAACCCGCCTGCATTTGCTGATCCAAAAATTCCTGAAAGGTTTGCTGCGGCGAAACCAACATGGCGTGTGCAGAACAATATAAAGTGTGATGATCCCAACCCACATACACCAAAATGTTGTCGCCATAGTGTTTTTGTAGGTCGCGTGGTTCAAAGTCGTAATCTGGGCGAATAGCGCGTACTGACATGGTCATTCTCCGTATTGGGGTGGTTTGAGCCGCAAATGACTCAAACCGAAATCCTTTTAAATTTGAATCTTGAAATAACTTAAATTTTAGATATTTACTTTAGATAGTGAATGAGCGTTAAGCCGCATCACCTTTCCATTTTTTCCAGCGTTGCTGGTCTGGTGAACCTTCAATATCCAAGTTATCTGCACCGACATTGAAGCGATAATATTCGCGCAGCATGTTTTCCAAATCTAAGCCACCACAGTTGCCTTGTAGAATTTGGTTCACTGGCAACCATGCCTGCACATATTTTTCAGGTTCACGTTCAAAAATATCGTGACAACCATCTGAACAGGTGTGGTAACGCTCGCCTTTATAAACAGACTCACGATACGTAAACATGGTCGGATCGCCATCCATTTCGGTGAAAGTCATTGGCACTTGGCAAATTTGGCACAATTGCGGTAAGCCTGCGCTGTAGAAACGCTTGCCTTCTGCTTCCATCTTGCGTGCTAACTCCCACTTTGGACGGTAGTATTTGTCAAAGGTGTCTGGATATTTTTCAGATAACCAATCCATTTCCTGATCGGTTGGAATCCAAGTATGGAAACCTGCTGCATGACCGAAGTTATAGAAAATCCACCACGCTTGATGCGACACGTGTTCTTTTTCTTTGGTAATTACTTCTGAATATTTCGGCATACGAATACCGTAACGGCTCAAGTCTTTAAATAACGCACCGCCCGCTTCTTCAAAGTAGGTTTCCCACGCTTCTTTCCACGACATCACTTTGTTTGGCAGCATGTAGTCCATCATCATGCCAACTATAGATAACAGACGAGTCCCACGCCAGAACCACTTATCAATCCATTCCTGTACGATTGGCACGTTATCTTCGTGTTGTTCTAACAAGAATTTCACGATTTCTAGACCTAAAGTCATGTGACGTGCTTCATCGGACTGTGCACTAAAACCAAAGGTGACCGTTGCCATATCGCCATTGTGTGCTGCACCTGACATGAACGGTACGAACAACAAGTTGGTCAATACATATTCAAAGGCAAAGCTAATGGCTAACAAGAACTCAAACGGCCCTGCTGAACGCGCATCTTCAAAGAAAGATTTTGGTACAGACAAGTACCAAACGCGGTCATGCATGTGCGACCAATCCTGAAAACCATCAAAGAATTTGTTGTAATGGCTCATGGCATGAATTTGCGTCTGCACGTGACGTAATTCATCAATCGACTGCATTTGTGATGCGATACGTGCGCCTACACCACTGAACTGACGCCCTACATGTGCATAACCTTGGAATGCCTGATATTCAAGCGGAGTTACCGCAGTTAAAAACAGTTTGATGGCATTCAAATAACGCTCATTGGTCACGTTCATTTGACCGTTGTTTTGTGCAAAAGCATCAAAAATGGCGTAAAGTTTTTTCTCTTTTTCTGCCTGATACTTCCAGTAAGCATCCATGGTTAAACGGAATGGATCTTCCCATTTAGACCAGTCTGTAATTTTAATGCCTTCAAATTCTTCGTATGGAAAGGCTTCTTTGCGGTCTGCATAAGAAAAGTCCCAATCCAAGTCACGAGTAAGTGCGCGATAACGGTCTTTGGCATTCAGTTTTTTTGCTGGGGTTTTAACTTGTGAATTCATGCTCATCATCCTTAAATTTTTTTGCGGCAATCTATGCAGCAATATGTTCTGGCGGCACTGTACTCAAATTGGCTCAGTGCACATCCTTATTCCTAGTTCCAGTGCAAACGGAAACTGTCATCATCTTCTTCGACGTTGCCGCCCAACGTAATCATGTTGAGTTGTAAAGACTGAATATCCCAATCTTGTCCAAGTTTTTCAGATACCGTTTCTGCTTTAACAATCAGACCTGTTTCGCTTTCTACCCGAATCATGGCTGGCAGATATTGAATCGTGGCATCTGGGTTGTCTTCTTCAATCGCTTCAATGATGTAGCGCGACGTGTCATTGTCCTGTAATGCGAGATAAACCTTAGACATGCTGCTTCTCCTTAAGCCTGCAAAATTTGTTCGAGTTCGATGCCAATTTTTTTACTGCGTTCCAGCAGTTTTTGTTCTGCAATGTCGACTGCATCTGCAGACAACGCCTCAGCTGCCCACGCTGCAAATGCCGCTTTCACTTCAGGTAAATATTCGGCTAACCACTGGCTCAACAATTGTTTGTTATGTGCAGATTCTGCAGCTGCGGTTTTAAATACGCTGTCTGACCATTTGCGTAAATCTGCCATGGCTTCCTGCATAAATTCCATCAGCATCGCCAAGTCACGTGCTTGATGCTGTGCCAACCATTGATCAAATTGGGTGTAAACCAATTCGCTCATAAAGCTGTCAATCACCAAGTTTTGTAATAAAAACAGTTTGAAATAGTCCTGCTCGATCAAACTGGTTTCACACAGCTTGCGCAGTCCTTGCCATGCTTCATCCTGCATCCATGCTTGTTTGGCTGGAATTAAAGATTCGCCCGTGTTGCCATCGAGTGCCAAACCAACCCGTGAGATGTACTGCGCCATCCCTAAACGATCCATCGCAGCATAAATACAGGCTTGGGTCAGCACCGTGCCATAACCATAAGCACTGCCCGACATCATGTGTAAATTGGCAGTCTGTTCGATATGACGAAACGGCAAAAACAAGGCAATCACTTTGGCTTTGACATCTTCAGAAATATGCTCTGCCAACTGACGCTTTTCAAAAAAGCTAAAGTTACTTTCGGCAATGTCCTGCAAACGCGCACGATGCTGCACATAAGTTCCGTAATAAAACTGACGCGGGTCTTTAAATGCGTACCAATCCTGCATTTCAATTGCAGTATGGGTTTTATCATTTAAGGTTTTTTCAGGTTTCCACAGCGGACGATAGTGAAAGTTGGTTTCCGCCTGAATATCAAAACTGACTTCCTGATAACGGGTGGCTGGCTTGTTGCCAAAACGGCGCTCAATATAGGCATAGTTTTGACGAATTGGCTCAATACCCGCTGTTTTAATTTCTAAAGTCATCGCTTATCTCCTTAAGCATTCAGTGTTGATCTTCATGATCAATGTTGTATCGCTGTGCACCGACTAAAGTGTCGTGTTCAATGCCGTAACGCCATTTGTCTTCTTCAGCATCATTCACGGCTTGCTGTTGTTCGCTCATTTCCACCACTTGATTGGTTGCGCAGAACTCGCGGAATGCTTGCTGCGGTAACACCAACTCCACATATAAAGTGGGATCGTGAATGGCAAAGTCGAACTCGACAAATGCGGCATTAATATCGCCCGTTACCCGAATATATTTGGTTAAGGGCAATGCGCCTGTTGCATCCTTCATATTGTTCTCCTACAAGATCTGATTCATTCAGAACTTGCTTCAGTTGCTTCATGCATCTGTTGCTTACTTTTACTATTACAACAAGCGTGCCAACTTTATAAAAACATTGAAAAACAGCAACTTAAAAAATCTGAGTGTTTTTATAAGAATTTGGATTTCATGATTTGATGAATTTTGATGTTTAAAAAATTTAAGATTTCATGATTTGATGAAATACAGCCCGTACAGATACAAAAATTTACCCTTGGGCTTTATGCAATTCGCTTATGATAAAGACGGAATAAAAACAACAAAAACATATAGATACAACTAAATACCTTTAAGGTTTGGCATGATGCTGTTTAGGTATTATTGAATTTTCACGAATTTGCATAAGATGGCTAAACAGCCTCGAATTTAATGGATTAAACACGGCGCATGGTACGAGTAAAATACGACAGCAGCGGCAAATATGCAGGTCATCCTCAGGAAATTCACGACCTGCTTTCCAAACTACATTTTGACACTGAGCGTGGACAAATCTGGTTTGATGAATATCGCATGTTGCTGATGCATACCAGCATCATGGGCTATTTGCGTAAAGACCTTGCCAATATGATTGGAATGGAACGCACCAAACGCTTTTTTATTCGTTTGGGCTATCAGGCAGGTCTGAAAGATGCAGAAGTCACTACTAAAATGCGCCCAGGTTTAAATGAAGAACAGGCTTTTATGGCAGGGCCTCAAATGCACGGTATTCGTGGCATGGTGCAAGTTTCTGCCAATCAATTGATTTTAAATCAAAAGAAAAAACAGTTTTATGCAGACTTAAACTGGCATAACTCTTTTGAAGCCGATGTGCATGTTGAGCAATTTGGACTGAGTCACGAACCTTCCTGCTGGATGCTGCTGGGCTATGCTTGCGGTTACAGCAGTTTTGCCACAGGCATGACCATTATTTATCAGGAAGTGGAATGTAAAGCCTGCGGGCGTGAGCATTGCCGTATTATTGGTAAACAACTCAGTGAATGGGAAAATGCCGATGAGCTGATTCAGTTCATGTCGCCTGAACCGATGGAACAGGAACTCATTGCACTGCAAGCCGAATTGTATGAACTGAAAAAGTCGATTTATGCCACCAGTAAAAATGACTACAGCATGTTCAGCTCAGTCGGACAATCGGCGGCTTATCAACGGGTGTGTGACTTACTCAAAAAAGCGGCAGGTGCAAAAGTGTCGATTTTGCTGCAAGGTGAAACAGGGGTCGGGAAAGAAGCCTTTGCCCGTGGTGTGCATGAACTCAGTCAACGTAAAGAACATGCTTTTGTTGCGGTCAACTGTGCGGCAATTCCGCCTGAACTGATTGAATCTGAACTGTTTGGTGTTGAAAAAGGTGCATTTACAGGTGCACATCAATCACGCTTAGGTAAATTTGAACGCGCCCATGGCGGTACTATTTTTTTAGATGAAGTGATTGAACTTTCGCCACGCGCTCAAGCGGCTTTGCTGCGTGTGCTACAAGAAGGTGAAGTGGAACGCGTTGGAGATTCGCAAACCCGTCATATTGATGTTCGCGTGATTGCTGCAACCAATGAAGATTTAGAACAAGCGGTTAAAGCAGGTCGTTTCCGTGCCGATTTATATTACCGTTTAAACATTTTTCCTGTGCAGATTCCACCGCTGCGTGAACGCCGTGAAGATTTACCATTATTGGTTGCACATTTCTTAAAACGCTTTGAAAAAATGTATGACAAACAAATTCAAGGCGTCAGTGAAAAAGCCACTAACTTTATGCAAAGCTATGCGTGGCCTGGCAATATTCGTGAACTGGAAAACCTGCTCGAACGTGCGGTACTACTGACGGAAGATCAACAACTGATTAAACTGAATGCCCTGTTTCCGCAAATGCACAGCGACCATACTGTAGATGAGCAAGACAGCGTAGATTTAGACACGCTTTTAACCGAAGGTTTTGATTTAGAACAGCATGAGCAACAACTGATTATCACCGCGATGCAAAAAGCCAAACACAATGTATCTGAAGCGGCACGCTTATTGGGAATTTCCCGCGCTGCACTGGATTATCGTTTAAAAAAATACGCCATGCGCTAGAAATTCCGCAATAAAAAAGCCCTGTTTTTCAACAAGGCTTTTGCATTTCAAGCAGCCGAATTACCAGCTCAGTGTCTGAGTGCCTGGACGGAAAATTGCTTCACCCATAGCATCTGGATTGGCATATTTCAGACCTTTCATTAAGTCACCTTCAACAACACCGTACTGCTCCATACACATTTTGCAGATATACACATCACCACCTTTGGCGATAATACTTTTCAGCATGTTCTGATGCTCTGCATATTTATGTTCAAAGCGGTTAGATGCCAACATTACGCCTTGATCGACCAAA
Source organism: Acinetobacter towneri (assembly GCF_017498585.1). Classification (NCBI taxonomy): domain Bacteria; kingdom Pseudomonadati; phylum Pseudomonadota; class Gammaproteobacteria; order Moraxellales; family Moraxellaceae; genus Acinetobacter; species Acinetobacter towneri. Next base: position 1,330,957 of record NZ_CP071766.1, on the reverse strand, counting down.
TAAATCGTCAGTGGATGACCTTTGCCAAATTGGTTATTGCTCATGCCAATTGCCATTTTGGTGCGGTGCGCATCACTGCTGGTAAGCAAGACAAAAAGTGGATCTTTTTTGCTCTCTGCCATTGCTGGAGATAGACTGGCAAAGGTCAGCAAAACCGATAAACATAACAACTGAATCAATTTCATGGCAGAACTCACACTCAATTTAAATCTGGTCAAAATATTAGCATAATAAATATACTATATTTAAATAATAAATTAAGACGATAGTCTGTATGCAATAAAGCCAAGCACTAAACTTTTTCAAAAATCAAAAATTGATCACTGTAAAATGACCCCAGCATCAACAATCACAATTCAATACGTCCAAAAAACAAAGCGCCACCGAAAACGGCAGCGCCAAGCATGTATTTAAGAGCAATCTTTTCTAGTAGAAATGAAGGGTTAAGCCGCTAAATTTTTCTTGAGTTCATCTTCCACAATCCCAATTTCCAACTCACTGAAACGACGGATTTCCCCTTCTGCATGTTTTTCCAACATGCCGCCAATCAATGGCACTTTAACCTTAATTGTCCAGTTTAATTGAATATCAATTTTTTCATGGTTGCCTGTCACACTACGCTCGCCTTTAGCTTCTAAAGGCAAGTTTGCACCAAGCTCCACGGTAGAAGTAAGCGCCGTTAAATGGGTCACATCATTGCGTTTTAAACGAAATGCATCTTTTAATAATTTTTTAGCCATATCTGGAATATTCACATCTAAATTATAAGCACGGCGTAAAGTGTAAATATCACCGTTCTTTTTAGATTCTAAAATTTCCAAATTTTCACCAGGAATACGCTTGCAGACTGCTTCATGCAAAGCAACATCTGCCACTAAACGCTTAAATTCGTCAATTGAAACGCCATGAATGGTGGCGTTTACAGTAAATTGATGAGCCATTTGAGTTCCTTTTATTTTGTTTATTGATGGAGTAGGTCTAGCATCATCGTGCAATATAATTTGGCTGATGCTCAACGGGTATAAGCTGTTTTATATCCTAAATACAACTTTATTTTCAGGCTATTAAAATGTTTTTTCCGCCTGCTGTCATTGACTCTATTTTGTCTATTCTGTGTGAATGATGCCAAATTCAGCGGCATAGGTTTCATGGCTATAAATAGTTAAATAATGCCCATAAAATTCAATTTTGGCATAAAAATGTTCTGCGCCATCATCTAGTCCTGTGGAACACCATGTCGTCCCTTTGGGGAAATCATCTAACCACTGGGCTTGGTAAAAATCTGCAATCGAATCAAACTGTAAATAACGCTCAGGATACGCTAAAATATCCAATGCCAATAAATCAAATTGTTTAAGCTGCGCCTGTTTAAAATCAATTAAATTGCTCATCGCTACACGCCATCACACCGCAGAATGTGCCGCATGTTGTTGTCGGATTTTATGCCATTCACGCCAGCCCAAATAAGCAAGAACCACAAAACCTGCATATAACACAGCCGTTAACAGCAACTCTTTGTAAATAAACATGCCGATATACACCAGATCGACCACAATCCATAACACCCATGTAGCCAAGTATTTACGACTGGTCCAATAGGTTGCCAATAGACTCATAACTGCCAGTTGTGCATCCAATAAAGGCAGTGAAGCCTGCGTCCACCACTTTAAACTTAGCCCAAACAGTAAACCCAGTATGCTACTCAGTGCAATTTGCAGCCACATTTTAGAGAGTGGCAAGCTTTGAATGATGATATGTTGTTTTTGCTGCTGTGCAGTTTTCCACTGGAAAAAACCATAAACAGCCATGCCCATAAATAGGGTTTGTAATACCGTTTCGCCATACAATTGATATTCAAAGAACAAATAGGCATACAGCAAACAGGCAATAAAATTCACCACCCAGCAAGCTATATGTCGCTTAATGGTTAAGGTCACGCCTAAAACACTAATCAACACAGCAATGATTTCTAAAACTGACATTGATGCTGCCTATGTAAAAGAAAAAGGCATGATACCTCTTTTCGGGAAAATAGCGCAAAACTCAACATTTAACCAAACACTTAACTGACAAGAAGATGCTGCAATTAATTTTCAAGAAACCTCTGTAAAATCATAAACATAAAATCAGGCATGAAAATCAATCTGTTTGAAACTGCTCTGAATTATTGTATTTATGCTCTTGCCCAAAGCGGTCTACATGGGTAATAAAAACTCCGTATTTGCCGACAAAATATTCAAGGGATTGCTCGTAAAAACTCCAGTAAATTGACCACTCCCCCAAGTCTAACTGACGAATTTGCGTATGTGCTTTGGCAGGCATTTTATTCAGCACTTCTTGTTGAATAGTTTCGGCATCTTCAGGGTCACGACTAGATACTTTTAAGCTTAAAAATATTTCTGCGATATCATCAAATAATTGCTGTTCGTATTCGGCAACTTCTTCCACCACCTCTTCTACAGGGCGCGGTGCTTTGTGGGTAATCGGGTCTTGGACAATATTGGCAATATTGGCAATATTGGCAATATCTTGACAGCTTTGCTGAAAAGTACGATTAATTTTTATTTTGAACCAGACTTTCCAGACTGCATATACGGCAATCAACAACAAAATCCATAACAATAGTTTTGCCATCTTGGTCTTCGCTCTTATTTCAGGCGTTTCAATAAAGTATAACCATTTCAGGGCTTAGCGTCTATTCGCTGCTGCACGCTTCAACGCTTATGCTTTAACAGATGATTCCATCCATGCATCGCTAAAAAGTGCAATGCTCAATTACACAATGATACCGATTGCCTTAAAAATAGGACTTGTGCTGCAGTATAACGCAGTAAAACACAACAATTTTCTGCTATTTCTTTAAACACTTTTCGCTTCCAATAGAGCCTTGTTTTTATCTATCACCCTAAGCCTAGATGATTAGAGCTGCACAAATTCAAGATGTCGCCAATTTGGTTGCGGTATTACACGCCAGTATTCGCTCTTGTATTCAAGATCATCAACGCAATGAAGCCAAAATTCAGGCATGGCTAGAAAATAAAAGCTATGAAAATATTTTAATGCTGCTGCATTACAACAATTGTTGGGTCTATGTCTTACAGCATGTGGTGGTTGGCTTTATTATGATGAGTGATCGCGGGCAAATTTTACAACATGCCATTGCCCCCGAAGTACAACAACGCGGTATTGGTCAAGCCTTGTTATTTGAAGCAATAAGCGATTTAAAGCGCAAAAATGTATCGCACATGAGTGTATTTAGCACACAGACTGCTTTAAGTTTTTATGAAAAAAATGGCTTTGAAATACAACCTCAAAAAATTAGCTATGGGCACTTCACACCCATGCTCAAACATCTCAATGGCGAACCCTTAGAGCACACTTAAAAAACAAACTTTCCAATATAGTGAACGCACATAAAAAAACCGCTTTCAGGTGAAAGCGGTTTTTTGGGGATGTGGATTCGATTTTATAAACGAATCTAATTTTATAAGCGAACTAGGGCAATAATTTTTTCTGCCAGTTCTTCTGTAGCTGTCGCAGTCAACTCTGCATCTGCACCACTGTTTACATCACTAATGACCACAATGCCCGTTTCGCGGAGTAATGCAACCTGCGCAGCATCTAAACCTGCTTTGGCAATGGCAACAATACCCTGCTGAATCAGCAAGCTTTCAAGTGCTTGTGCCTGTTCAAGTGCTTGGCTTGGTACACATACCGCTGCAGGTTTTTGACCCAAACGTGCAGCACGGTCTTCGGCTGTTACAGGTGTACTGTGTGCAGTCCATTCTACGCAAGCTTCAACCATACCTGCGCCAATGGTCACGTTATTTAAACGATCAATGAAAATAAACGAACCCGTATAACGACTGTCTTGATAACGGTCAAATACCACAGGCGCATCAAATTCGATGGTGACATTGGCAATTGCATTCAGTTCAAGCTGTTCAACCTGCACCTGTTCCAAAGTATTCACATTGGTACGGTAATGAATGGCTGTGACTTTTGCAGGCACAGTTTGTGTACCCACTTTTAAGTTATACAGCTTGCCAATAGATAGTGGCTGATCAGCCATCCACACCACAGTGGCATTTACAGCACGTGAAATTTCAGGACGCACTTGATCTTCACGCACCAACACATTACCACGTGAAATATCAATTTCATCGTTCAGTGTTAGGGTAACTGCTTGACCTGCAATTGCATGTTCAAGATTGCCATCAAAAGTCACAATCTCTTTTACTGTCGAGCTTTTGCCCGATGGCAATGCCACAATGCGGTCACCCACATGAATATCGCCCAAAGCAATCGTGCCGCAGAAACCACGGAAGTCAAGGTTTGGACGGTTGACATACTGCACAGGGAAACGGAAATCATTTTGAGCCGAGTTACGGTTAATTTCTACCGACTCCAATGTTCCCATTAAAGTATCGCCTGTGTACCAAGGGGTATGCTCAGACTTGTTCACCACGTTATCGCCATTTAAGGCAGAAATTGGCGTGAAAATAATATTCGATGGTTTACGATCACCCAGTTGATTCACAAAGTTCGCATATTCCGTCTGAATTTCGTTAAATCGTGCTTCTGAATAATCCACCAAATCCATTTTATTGATAGCAACCACAATATTGTTAATGCCCAATAAACTAGAAATAAAAGTATGACGACGGGTCTGAGTTTGTACGCCATAACGCGCATCAATCAAAATAATCGCCAAGTCACAAGTCGATGCACCTGTTGCCATGTTACGTGTATATTGCTCATGCCCAGGTGTATCGGCAATGATGAACTTACGCTTTTCAGTAGAAAAATAACGATAAGCCACATCAATGGTAATGCCCTGCTCACGCTCGGCTTGCAAACCATCGACCAATAAAGCTAAATCAGGTGCATCGCCCGTAGTGCCGACTTTTTTCGAGTCACGAGTCACGGCTTGTAATTGATCTTCATAAATCAATTTTGAGTCATACAACAAACGACCAATTAATGTCGATTTACCATCGTCTACGTTACCGCAAGTTAAAAAGCGCAGTAGATCTTTGTTTTCGTGCTGTTTTAAATACGCCAAAATATCTTGGCTAATTAAATTCGATTGATGAGACATTGCTCAAAGCTCCACATATTTTTTAGAAATCGGTTTTTTAATCTTTAATCCCTCTAAATCTCCCTTTTATAAAGGGAGGCTTTGCTCCGCTTTTTATAAGTCCCTCTTTATAAAGAGGGGTTTGGGGAGATTTTTCAGGAGAGATTAGAAGTAACCTTCTTGCTTTTTCTTTTCCATCGAGCCAGCTTCATCGTGGTCAATCATACGACCCTGACGCTCTGAACTGGTTGCCAATAGCATTTCCTGAATAATTTCAGGCAAGGTATTCGCTTCTGATTCGACTGCACCCGTAAGTGGATAACAACCTAAAGTACGGAAGCGTACCGATTTCATTTGTGGAACTTCACCTTCTAGCAACGGCATGCGTTCGTCATCGACCATAATTAAAGTGCCGCTACGCTCAACGACAGGACGTTCTGCAGCCAAATACAACGGTACTAATGGAATACTTTCGAGGTAAATGTATTGCCAAATATCCAATTCAGTCCAGTTAGACAATGGGAACACACGAATACTTTCGCCTTTATTGACCTTGCCATTATACAAATTCCACAATTCAGGACGCTGATTTTTCGGGTCCCAACGATGTTTTGCATCACGGAAAGAATAAACACGTTCTTTGGCACGTGATTTTTCCTCATCACGACGCGCGCCACCAAATGCCGCATCAAAACCGTATTTATCTAAAGCTTGTTTTAAGCCTTGGGTTTTCATGATGTCGGTATATTTAGAACTGCCATGATCGAATGGGTTAATGTTGGCATCTACCCCTTCTTTATTTTGATGAACAATCAAGTCAAAACCGTGCTGTTTTGCCATGTTGTCACGGAAAGTGATCATGTCTTTGAATTTCCAGCCTGTATCCACATGTAACAGTGGAAATGGCAGTTTCGCTGGATAGAATGCTTTTAAAGCCAAATGCAACATTACCGCTGAATCTTTACCAATCGAATACAACATGACTGGATTTTCAAACTCGGCTGCAACTTCACGGATAATATGAATACTCTCAGCTTCAAGCTGTTTAAGATGAGTAAGTCTTTCCTGATTTATTGACATTGATCACACCAGATGTACTTAAACTTGTGTACGAATAACACAGATAGAATTTGATTTTCATTATAGTGACTTAGTTATGCAGACTATTGCTTGTTTTATTATATTTATATGCAAAAAGCTCATATAAAAGAAAACCAATAAGCAGTATAAGTTTTATTTAATCAATAGTTTATTCCATCATATATTGAAATTTAACGTCATTCTCGCTACGTTTGATACATACAAATCGCGCTTACAAGCTGCTCATTTTTGAATAACTTCATAGATTATTCATCTAATTCAGTGCTTCAAGCATGAACAAAAAATGCTTAAAGTAAAAACATATTTTTTTATTTTTAAGATGCTCCCATGCCACAGATTGAACAGATCAAATCCAAACTTGAACAGGCGCAGCTGGCTGGTTTTTTGTATCAGCACAGCCCTGAGCTACTCGTCCTACAAGAGCCTTTAAACGATGATGCTTCAATGCTGAATGTTTTTGTGCAACATGAACTCAGTGCAGATCAGATTGGGCTGCAATTTGGTTTGCGTTGCCGTGATCAACAACTCTCCTTTTTAATAGGCGTGACGCATAGCAATCAAGACCGCAGCTATGAAATTGGTGCGGGCAATTTAAAGGCCGAACAAAAAGCCTTTAACTTAATGTATGCATTTTATAATTATCCTAAAGGTTTTTATTTGGTAGATGTGCCTTTAAATGCAACCACGGCAGAACTGCATCAAGCGATTGAAACGCAATTATTTTCGCAAGAAAAACTGGATTTCTTAAACACTGCTATTAAAACCAACCCCATGGGTACACAAGTAACTTGGATGAAAGCGCATATTTTGCAGCAAGCTTTAGAGATGAAAGTACGGATTCAAACGGCGTTGTTATAAGCATCATCACTTTAAGTTTCTGCGGATTACGCAAGATGCACTTAAACCCCGCCAAAACTGGTTGATTGATTAAACTCGAAATTATCGTATACTGTACATATACACAATACACTTGGATACTAAGGCTTGATTAAGAGCTTTAAACATAAAGGTCTTCAGGCTTTTTTCCAAACTGGTTCAACAGCAGGTATTCAAGCAGCGCATTCTACAAAATTACGTTTAATACTTGCAGCACTACATGCTGCATCTACGGTGAATGATTTGCGAACTCCACCCAATTGGCGTTTACATAAATTGAATGGAAATCTACAAGATCAATGGTCACTAACAGTAAATGGTAATTGGCGTGTAATTTTTAAATTTGAAGATGGTGATGTCTACATTGTAGATTATTTGGATTATCACATAGCTTCTAGCGCAGGAGTACAAAGATGAATATGATGTTTAATGCACCTCATCCGGGCGAAATGTTGCGCGAATATATTGGTGAAACTTCTGTGACTGAAGTGGCTCAAGCACTTGGAGTGACACGTGCAAACCTATCTCGCATTTTGAATGGTCATACTGGAATTTCTGCAGATATGGCGATTCGTTTGAGTGAAGCCTTAGAAACCTCACCAGAGTTTTGGTTGAATTTACAAATGCAGCATGATTTATGGCTTGCCAGTCAACGCCAGCGACCTATGATCAAAAAATTGGTGGCAAGTGTTTAACTTTAAGTTACAACAAAAAAACAACCTGCATTTCTGCAGGTTGTTTTTTATGTCGTCAACGATGCGCTAAAACTTAGTTTTTATGACGCATGTGTGGGAATAAAATCACATCACGGATACTCGCAGCGTTGGCAAACAACATTACCAAACGGTCAATCCCGATGCCCTCACCTGCAGTTGGTGGTAAGCCGTATTCCAAAGCTTCAACAAAGTCTGCATCGTAATGCATCGCTTCATCATCGCCTGCGTCTTTTTCTGCAACCTGTGCTTGGAAACGCTCAGCTTGGTCAATCGGGTCATTTAATTCTGAGAAACCATTCGCCAATTCACGACCACCAATAAAGAACTCAAAACGGTCAGTAATGTGTGGGTTATCGTCATTACGACGTGCCAAAGGCGACGTTTCTGCAGGATATTCTGTAATGAAAGTCGGCTGACGTAATTGAGTTTCTACGGTTTCTTCAAACACGATGGTTTGTAGTTTGCCCAAACCAAAACCAGGCTTCACCTGTTCTTTCAATTCTTCCTGCACAAATTTAGCCAAGAAATCACGGTCATTAACATTTTCTGGCGTGAATTGTGGATTATGCTCAAGAATGGCATCAAACATAGAAATTTTCTTGAATGGGCCTTTGAAGCTATACACTTCATCGCCATACGGCACATCGGTAGTACCCAAAATATCCAAAGCCAGTTTTTCTAGCATTTGCTCAGTCAATGCCATCAAATCTTTATAGTCGGCATAAGCTTGGTAGAATTCGATCATGGTAAATTCAGGGTTATGACGTGTAGACACCCCTTCATTACGGAAGTTACGGTTAATTTCAAACACACGTTCAAAACCGCCAACCACTAAACGCTTTAAATATAATTCAGGCGCAATACGCAAGAATAACGGCATATCTAAAGCATTATGATGCGTTTCAAATGGACGTGCCGATGCACCGCCAGGAATCACATGCATCATTGGCGTTTCAACTTCCATAAAACGCTGTTCAGTTAAAAATGCACGAATACCCGAAACCACTTTGGCACGAATTTCAAAGGTTTTACGGGTGTCTTCATTTACGATTAAGTCTAAATAACGCTTACGATATTTCGCTTCGGTATCGCTTAAACCATGATATTTGTCTGGTAATGGACGTAAAGATTTGGTCAACAATTCAAAATGTTGAATATGAACATATAAATCGCCTTTGCCTGAACGACCAATATAGCCTTTCACTGCGATAATATCGCCCAAATCTAGGCTCTTGATCGTCTCTAATGTTTCAGCACTAAGTTCTTTACGCGCCACATACAACTGAATACGACCTGTCATGTCTTGAATTACGATGAATGAACCGCGGTTCAACATCACACGACCTGCTACAGACACATACACTTTTTCGCCTGCTTCAATTTCTTCTTTAGAAACTTCTGCGAATTGTGCCTGCAAATCTTCTGCGTAGTTTTCACGCTTAAACGTATTTGGCCAAGGGCTAGTTCCCTTCGCCTGCGCTTGTTCTTGAATTTGCTTTAACTTGGCATGACGCTGCGCAATTAAATCGTTTTCGGAAATAGTGGGTTCAGAAGTCGATTGAGCGTTATGTTGCGTCATCTCTGCCTCGAATAATTACTAAAAAAAGAAGTTCAATAGAATAGCAGATTTAGACACGATTTCGTATGCCTTCTCTGACTCGAGCAATTTATTTTTTAAATTGCCACTTGCTTTTGTGATTTTTTGTAGACTTAGACCAAAAGCTAACTTCTTTCTCAGGCTAAGCGCACTACAATATTGTTCAGAAAATAGATGAAAAAGACCGTATTTTGCTGTTTTTAAACCTGCTTATGTATCAGTCTAAATATTTTATTTTCTATCCACTTTATCTTTAGGCTCAGTTTGACTCAAGATGTTTAACTTTGTGAATCTGACAATGAATACATGTGCTTTAAAAGTCTTGTTTTTACATGGATTAGATTCCTCGCGGGAGTCGACTAAATTCCATGCCATAGATGCAAAACAAAAATTTTGTATCAATGTCGATTATCGCAACTTAAATTATCAAACTGTTGCCGATTTTTATCACAATATCATTCAAAAAATTAAGCCTGAAATTTTGGTGGGACATAGTCTAGGCGGCTATTGGGCACTCAAAATGTCTTTGTCGCACCATATTCCGTGTGTGGTGGCAAATCCAAGTTTAGCTCCCACGTTTCGCAATGACTATCCTGCAATTTCAGATGATGACTTGCAGCACGATATTCCACAATTGGCTTATTTAGAATTGGGCGATGAAATTTTGGATATGCATGCCGCGCAAGCATTTTTAGAAAACTATATGCAGACCTCTACTTTTGAGTCTGGGCATCATCGCTTATTGCATCCAGAAAATATTAATTCTTGTATTCAGCAAATCGAACAAGCTTATCTTGCCAAATAAAGTCAAAGCTATCCATTAAAAATAATCAATTAAACATCACCCATTAAAAAAGCCTGATCACAACTATGGAGATCAGGCTTTTTTACAGCAGTTACAATAACTTAAAAGGATTAAGCCACTGCTTGTTCTGGTTTAGATTTATTGTCCAATACGGACCAAATATCTAAACCTAAATTTTTGTGTAAATCTGGTAAGTCTAGGAAAATGCTTGCACCTAAAACTTGATGATTACATTTTTCAGCCAATTGTTTCACTGCTTTTAAAGTGCCACCTGTCGCCAATACATCATCTACAATAATGACTTTTTGCGCTTGCACATCGGCAGCCATTTCTAAACGGTCTAAACCGTATTCTAAGCTATAACCCACACCCACAACTGGTGGTGGCAATTTACCTGCTTTACGCACAAGTACCAAACCTTTGCCTGTACGCTGTGCCAAAAGGCTCGCCAATACAAAACCACGTGCTTCTACTGCAATAAAGCTTTCAACTTCAGCTAATTTTTCTGCAGGAATGCTGGCAATTAAAGCATCTGTTAATGAATCCAAATTATTCATAAACAAAGGCGTTAAATCATAAAAATCTACGCCTGGTTTTGGAAAATGAGGAACTGTACGAATATGCGACCACAAAAAAGTAGACAAATTGCTCATGGAAGATCAGAAATGTGACTAAAGAATGGTTGAATTTTACCGTTTATTTTCACATAAGGCTAGTGATCGAATCGGCAAGACTGCCATCAATCACGCATCAAAACACTACAAGGTTTTGATTTTTATAAACTTTAATATACTTAAAAATATTAATATATATTTATTCCATAATAAAATAGCAAAAATATAAGACTTTTACTGTACGACCAAGGTCTTAAATGGCATTTAAACGCATAAAAACGTGATTTTTCCTGCAGCCATTCTCTCATTACAATGCCGTATCTATATCAAAAGAGGTCTTTTCTGCGCGGTTATGTCCCATGCAGCTATTCATTCTATAAAAGCACAGATTAAAATCGCTTATTTACTTTACTTTAGCCGTATAACTGCGTAAAAATTTAATCAAATAGATATATCATACAACTAGTCGTAGATAAGTTTTTTGCTGATCTGGAAATTTAAAGATCGGTTTATGGAGAATTGAATGAAAAAGTATCAATGCATCGTTTGTGGATGGATTTATGACGAAGCAGAAGGCTGGCCTCAAGATGGTATTGTGGCAGGTACATTATGGGAAGATATTCCTGATGACTGGACTTGCCCAGACTGCGGCGTTTCAAAAGCTGATTTTGAAATGATTGAAGTTTAAGACCACGAAAAGACCATGTCCGATGGTCTTTTTTTAACGCCAATTTCTATGCCCTCATTTGGAGTTCACCTTATGCATCCTATCGTTATTATTGGTTCAGGCATGGCAGGTTATACTGTTGCACGCGAGTTTCGTAAGCTAAATGCAGAACAAGAGTTAGTCATGATTTGTGCAGATGATGCTGCCAATTATGCCAAACCAACTTTATCTAACGCATTGGCGGGCAATAAAGCCCCTGCTCAAATTGCATTGGGCGATGCAGCTAAAATGGCAAGCCAACTCAATATGCGTATTGAAACCCACACTTGGGTTAAAGCAATTGATGCAGAAGCGCATGTACTTGAATTAGAAAAAGAGGGTGTAAGCAGCCAACAACCTTATTCTAAATTGGTTTTGGCAGTGGGTGCGAATCCTGTACGTTTAGCCATTGCGGGCGATGGCAGTGATGACATTCATGTGGTAAATAATTTAAGTGATTACACCGCATTTCGCCAACAGCTTGAACAACGTCAAGACAAACGTGTGGTGATTTTAGGTGCAGGTTTAATTGGTTGTGAATTTGCCAATGACTTGCAGCAAACAGGACACCAAGTCACGGTGATTGACCTTGCACCACAACCACTAGGTCGTTTATTGCCGGATTATGTAGCCAGTGCTTTTAAACAAAACCTAGAAGAAACGGGTATCCATTTTGTATTGGGTACAACCGTTGAAAAAGTTTCGAAAATTAAAAATGACGACTATTTAGTGACCATTACCAGTGGTCAGTCTTTAATTGCCGATGTGGTACTGTCTGCCATTGGTTTACAACCAAACATTGCTTTGGCTAAAACAGCAGGCATCGAAACCAGTCGTGGGGTCTTAACCAATGCGCAACTTGAAACCAGCCAAGCTGATATCTATGCAGTAGGTGACTGTGCGGAAGTGAATGGTATTTTATTGCCGTATGTGATGCCAATCATGCAGCAAGCACGTGCCTTAGCCAAAACCTTAAATGGTGAAACTACTCAGGTACACTACCCTGCCATGCCTGTTGCAGTGAAAACACCTGCTGCACCACTGACCGTTTTACCTGCGCCACTAGGGGTAGATGTCAACTGGCATACCGAAGAATTTGACGATGGCATGATTGCCAGAGCCTATGACCAAACCGATACCTTACGTGGCTTTGTCCTATTAGGCGCAACAGCGGCCAAACAACGCTTGAGTTTGACCAAATTAGTGCCAGACTTATTGCCTGTATCGGAATAAAATAAAAACAATAAAGGGCGATTGATTTCGCCCTTGCCTGACATGAGGATCACAACATGAATAGTGCACTTCAGTTCACCACATCGCCCTATACGGCATTTATGCACGAAACCAAAGTCGATTTAGGCAACGGAATTCAGCTGCATGTCGAAGTGGGCGGCAAAACTGAAGATCCACCTATTTTGCTGATTATGGGTTTAGGCGCACAAATGTTGTACTGGCCCGATTTCTTTTGTAAATCACTGATTGATCACGGCTATCGTGTCATTCGCTATGACAACCGCGATATTGGTTTGTCATCCAAAATTCGCCACAAAGGCCCGCGTCTGAACACCTATAAAATGATGGGGCGTTTTAGCTTAGGTCTGCAAAACCACGGTGCGCCTTATAACTTATTTGATATGGCGGATGATGCTGCATTGCTATTAGAGCGCTTAGGCATTGAAAAGACCGAGGTGATTGGTGCTTCTATGGGCGGCATGATTGCACAAATTTTGGCAGCCAAATATGCAGATCGCGTGAATAATTTAGGCTTATTATTTACCAGTAATAACCAGCCTTTTTTACCACCACCATTTCCGAAACAACTGTTCAGCTTGCTAGAAAGACCAAAATCACAAGATGAAAATGGCATTGTTGATCATAGTTTAAAACTATTTAAGGTGATAGGCTCACCTGGCTATGTGAATCAACTCGAAACGATGCAAACTGCACGCAAATTATATCAGCGAAGTTATTACCCTGCGGGTGTACTTCAACAGTTTTTAGCAATATTATGTACAGGCTCGTTGCTACAACTGGACAAACAAATTCAGCAACCTACCCTTGTGGTACATGGTTCGCAAGATCGTTTGCTCCCACCAGGGCATGGTAAGGCTGTTGCGAAAGCGATTCCGGGCGCTAAGTTTGAATTAATCAAAGGAATGGGGCATGATATTCCTCCACACTTTATTCCTCATCTTAGCGAACTGTTTGCTCACCACTTTAAATCATAATCATTAGGACACTATGGCTGCATTACCATCTTTAAGACAGCTGTCATACCTCGTTACACTGTCTGAAACGTTACATTTTACAGAAGCGGCTCGCCGTTCTTTTGTAACTCAGTCGACTTTGTCTGGCGGGATCATGGAACTGGAGCGCCTGCTTGGCGGCGTACTGGTAGAACGTGATCGACAGAATGTACGTTTAACCCCATTGGGTGAACAAGTCGTAGCACGCGCCCGTGTTCTGTTAGCAGATGCACAGGACTTAATGCGTTTAAGCCGTGAAATGAGTGAGCCTCTCACAGGTGATTTACACTTAGGCGTGATTCCAACCATTGCCCCATTTATTTTGGCGCAACTGTTAGATGAAGTGCATAAGCAGCTACCTAAAATTCAATTGCATTTACACGAAGCGCAAAGTGAAAAAATTGTCGAAAAACTGGAACACGGCAATTTAGATATGGTGGTGTTAGCCCTGCCATTCGATACGCGTGGTTTGAAAGTGGCTGAAATTTCTAAAGAAGATTTGTTCTTGGTTTATCACAAGGGCGATCAAAAATCGGCGCAGGCCAATTCTTTAGATGATTTGGATTTATCGCGTTTAATGCTGCTTGAAGAAGGTCATTGCTTACGTGATCACACTTTAAGTGCTTGCCCGATTGGTGAACGCAAAAACGATCATCGTTTAAAAGCCAGCTCTTTGCCGACCTTGGTTGAAATGGTGTCTGCAAATTTAGGCTTTACCCTATTGCCTGAAATTGCAATTCATAATGCCATGATCAAATCGAATCCAGATTTACAGATCAAAAGTATTGAGGCTGCACCAAGCCGTACTTTGGCTTTAGTGACGCGTAAAAGCACGCCATTACAAAGTGAATTTGACGTTTTGCTGCAGATTTTACAGAAAATCACTCAAAACGCAGTCTAAATTTAGACACACGATCCAACATTTCATTAAGGAGCCAACATGGCTCCTTTTTTATTTTTCGTTCAAAAATGCGTATTGTTTTTGCAGTTCACTATGATTTAAGTGACTTATAAATATGAATAAGTTTTAAAATGTGAGATTCATCACAAATTCAACAATTCACTCTTACAACTGAACGAAAGAACGGTATCGAGTTACATTACTCACGTTTTCAACACATTTCAAAAAAAATATTCAGCAACAATTACTTATATTTACCATTTTTATATAAAAATCACTATATTTAAGGATATTCAGTTACAGCAATATCACGCACAATCTATTTATCAAAATTATTTATAGAACAGCACAGGAGTAATTGCCATGATTCACAGAGATCTCATTTTACCTGTACCTGTTCTGCTGATTGATGATCAGGTAGAAGCACTAAAAAATTTAAGCCACATTTTACAAAATTTTGGCTACCCTAAAGAGGTTTTGCTTTGTAGCTCATCGCTCGCAAATGCAGTGTTGATGGTGCAGCAACATTTACCTAATTTGGTATTTATCAATTTACAGTCTTGGTCAAAAGCTCAAATTGATTTTATTCAAAATCTCAAACATTTCCGTAAAGACACCTTAATTGTGGCAGTGCTGCCTTCCAGTATGCCCAAACAATTGCTACAAGCCATCCATTTAGGCATTTCAGCCTATGTCTTTAGCGACCAATCTGCTACAGGCATGCAAAACCAGATTCGCACTATTTTACGTGGTGGCTCACCGCTAGATGTCAACTTGGCCAATGAAATTTTAGCCTGCGAACAATCCATTGTCGCACATGGCCATTCTTTGGCACTCTCTAAAACTGAACATGAAATATTGGCGCTTTCAGGACAAGGTTTGCCCTCACAACAAGTCGCAACCAACTTGCATGCTTCGGAACAACTGGTGCATGGTTATGTGAAAAGTATTTATCGGAAAATTATGAATGCGGATGATGCGATGTGCTGTTTTTCTTAAGCTGATCAATATAAAAGATAAATCAAAAACATAAGTATTAAATAAGCATCAAACAATTAATTAGAAACAAAAAAGAGCGATGTCTGGCATCGCTCTTTTTACCTGTTATAAATGCTTTAAACTAAACAATACTATCGGTCAGGATACGCTGCGCATTGTGTGGCTCTTCACCCTCAGCTGCTTTTACACGCACCCAAGTTCCATCACCCTGCAACAACCACGCCTGTTGATTGTCTTGCATGTAGGTCAATAAACCTTGCTCATAAATACGCTTTTTCAAGGCAGGATTTTCAATTGGGAAACACGCTTCAACACGGTTAAATAAGTTACGATCCATCCAGTCAGCACTTGAACAATAAATACGTGGATTGCCATTATTAGAGAAATAATAGACACGGGTATGTTCAAGGAAACGTCCGACAATCGAACGCACACGGATATTTTCCGATAAGCCCGGCAAACCTGGGCGCAAGCAGCAAATTGAACGGATGATGAGATCAATTTGCACACCCGCCTGAGACGCCTCGTACAATTTATTGATCAATTGCATTTCAGTCAGTGCATTCACTTTCACGATAATTTGTGCGGGCTTACCTGCTTTAGCATTGGCAATTTCTTCATCAATATAATTCACCAACTGTGCGTGCAGGGTAAATGGTGCATGCAACAACTTTTTCAGTTTTGCCATTTTACCCATGCCTGTTAGCTCTTGGAAAATACGATGCACATCTTCACACAGCTCTTTGTCTGTGGTCAGTAAACCATAGTCGGTATAAATACGCGCATTGCCTGCGTGGTAGTTACCTGTGCCTAAATGTACATAACGCACCAATTTATTATTTTCACGGCGCACCACCAAAATCATTTTGGCGTGGGTTTTATACCCCACAATACCGTACACAACCACAGCGCCCGCTTCTTGCAACACGTTAGCCACAGCAATGTTAGATTCTTCATCAAAACGTGCACGCAGTTCAATCACCGCAGTCACTTCTTTACCGTTTCGTGCAGCCTCTGCAAGCACTTGTACAATTTCAGAATCTGCGCCACTACGATATAAAGTTTGTTTGATTGCCAAGACTTGTGGATCACGTGCAGCTTCACGCAGCAAGTTAATCACGGGTGCAAAAGATTCAAACGGATGGTGTAATAAAATGTCTTGCTTTTGCATCGCTGAAAAAATATTTTCAGACTTTTTTAACACCTTTGGAATGGCGGGTGTATGTGAATCATAACGTAAATGTGGACGTTTAAAATTAGACAATAAACGCGCCAAGTTCACTGGGCCATCTACTTTATAAAGTTGTTCTTCTTCAAGATCGAACTCATCTAGCAAATAATCATAAATGGCTTTCGGGCAGTTGTGCGTTACTTCTAAACGTACCGCACGACCAAAACGGCGTGAGTTTAATTCGCCTTTTAGGGCTTTGGCCAAGTCTTCTACATCTTCATTTAACGCCAAATCTGCATTACGGGTCACACGGAATTGATAGCATCCAGTCGCAGTCATGCCCGGGAATAAGTCAGACACATGCTCATGAATAATTGCTGAAAGCATGACGTGGTGCTCTTTACCGCCTGTAAGTTCATCGGGTAAACGCACTACACGTGGTAATGAACGTGGTGCAGGAACAACCGCCAAATCAATTTGACGACCAAAAGCATCTTTCCCTTCTAAAGTCACAATAAAATTCAGACTTTTATTGACCAAACGTGGAAATGGATGTGCAGGGTCTAGGCTAATTGGGGTTAATACAGGGGCAACTTGCTCTTGGAAATATTTTTTCACCCATGCCGATTGTGCAGGGGTTAATTCACCACGACGTAAGAAACAAATGTCTTCTTCACGTAATTTTGGCAAAATTTCCTGATTTAAAATACGGTACTGGCGTTCAATAGCAGCATGTGCTGTTTTAGAAATTTGATCTAACACCTGCTTAGGGGTTAAACCATCTGGACTACGGCTTTCATTGCCCAAGTCCAATTGTTCCATCATGCCCGCAACACGAATTTCAAAAAACTCATCCAAGTTACGTGAAAAAATCAGCAGGAAGTTCATGCGTTCCAACAAAGGATGCAACGGATCGACAGCTTGCTCAAGCACGCGCAAATGGAAATCTAAAATAGACAGTTCGCGGTTAATGTAGCGATCATTATATGTATATTCTGTTTGCGCAGGAGTCGCGCCTGTTGCCGTATTCATACCCACCTATGCTTTTTTAAAATGTTTGGCACTGCTACAAGTATGCTTCAATTTTGTGACATTTTCATAAAAAAAGCCTAAAAAATTAGGCTTTGTGGATATTTTCACATTTTATAGTTTGTTTTCGCTCAATTTAGGGAATTTCCGCATAACGCATATAGCGCTGCACCATCTGTTTACGGGCTTTTAATGCCCCCGCATTACGATGTTCCTGAAAATATTTTGGATTGGTTAAAATCGCAGCCAAGAAAATTGCTTGATCACGGCTTAAACTTTTTGCACTTTTGCCAAAATAATGCTGTGCCGCAGCTTCGGCACCATAAATATTATCGCCAAATTCTACCGAGTTGAGATAGACCTCTAAAATACGCTGCTTTGACCACATGCGTTCCATCATCCATGTCGCCACAACTTCTTGCCCTTTACGCAAAAAAGATCGCTTATTGTATAAAAACAAATTCTTGGCGAGCTGCTGAGAAATTGTGGAACCACCTGCAACAACCTTGCCTTCATCTTTGTTCCGTTCCAGCGCAGTTTGAATACCTTCCCAGTCAAAGCCATGATGTTGCATAAATTTGCCATCTTCGGCAGTCACCACAGCTCGCTTTAAATTATCACTGAGTTGGTCATAGTCGCGCCATTGATGTTGTATAGGCTTACTCGGTTCAGCCCAATAATCCAAACGCATCATCATGGTCGATTGCACAGGCTGCGTACGCCACCACACCAAGCTGCTAAAAATCCATAATTGAACCAAAAGCACCACACTGACAAGAATTAACAAAGTTCGTATAAAAAAAGCTTTCATCTTGGTGCATGGCTCCTGAAGCGTTATTTTTTCGTGTTAAGCTTAGATTGATCACTACGACACAATATTCAAATATATGTCCCAACATCCCCCAAACCTGCGCAACAATAAAGTTGAAATTCACCTGTGGTGGATTACCGCAGCCCTGATTGCAATAAACGTGGCTTTGTTTGCATGGCAAGTGCTCAACGGCATGAACATTAGCAATCCTAGCCCGCAAGATGCAATACGCTGGGGTGCTGATTATGCACCTTTAACCTTTTTGGCGGAACCCATTCGCCTGTTCAGCAGCATGTTTTTTCATTTTGGTTTAGTACATTTAATGTTAAATATGTGGGCCTTGTATATTTTTGGCAGCGTCAATGAACAATTGTTTGGGCGTGTCTATTTTATAGTGTTATATGTTTGCGCGGGTTTGATGGGTAGCCTGCTCAGTGGCTATGTCAGCATTCAGGACAGCTATACCCTGCTCGAACAAGGTGTCGCTAATCCAAAGCTGTTACCTAGCGTGGGTGCAGGTGCTTCAGGTGCGGTGATGGGACTTGGAGCTGCACTGACGGTATTGGCGTTATTGCCCCAATTACCGCGCCAAAAATTTCTCTTGGATGGTAAAACCTTAGTGATGGTAATGGCACTAAACTTAGGTATGGGCTTTATGATCAGTGGCATTAATAATGCTGCACATATTGGCGGCATGCTCATGGGCGCAGCCATGACACTCATTTGGTATATTGGACAACGCAGCAAACACAGTAACTTAGTGAACGGTTTTGCGATGCTCCTTGCACCATTGGGCTGTGCTGCATTTTACTGGTATTGCCATCAACTGCTTGCCCCAATTCAACCCCTTTGGCAAGAACTGCTTAGCATGATGCAACGCAGTCTGGGTTAAACAATCAACCTTTACAGCAAGTAAAACAACATCAACTAGAGATGAATCAGGACTGATTCATCTCCCTTAAACTTTGCAGTGGCGGAATATCGCATAAATAACTTAAACGATAACGTCCAATCAAGGCACACAGCACGGTCATAAATACAGGCAAAATCAGCCAGATTTCCCAATGTGGTTGCAGCATTAAATCCATGCGGTAACTGGCAACAGCACTAATGACTTCAGCAAATAAACACGCCACTATTCCCGCTATAAAGCCCATAAAACCGATTTCCAGACTCAACATACGTTTGAGTTTTTGTTTAGAACTACCAAAAGAACGCAGTAATGCGACTTCGCGTTTGCGCTCATCCATCAGCAAGTTTAAACACGCGATTAATACCAACAGCCCAGACACACTCACCAAAATGGCTAAAATGGTGATGATCTGCACCAACACATTCACAATGCGTTTAATTTCATCCAAAATTAGGCTGACATCAATAAACACTGTGTTGGCAAATTGCTGAATCAATTGAATTAGTTTCGGTTTATCTGCTTCAGGCACATAGAAACTGCCCAAATAACTGCCTGCATTTTCATCCATAGTGTGCGGTGAAAAAATAAAGAAAAAATTTGGACTAAAGCTTTCCCACTCCACCGTACGCAGATTAATCACTTCGGCTTCAAGTATGCCTTCAGGCAAACTAAAACTGAGTCGATCACCAATTTGAATGCCCAACTCGGCAGCCGTATCTGCTTCTACTGACACTTGTCCCACTGCACTGAAATTGGCTTGCCCATTTACAATGATATTATCGGCAGGATAACGGTCAGACTGTGTCAGGTTGAGTTCGCGTCTTAACGTATTGCTTTGCTGAATTAAGGCGTCGGCAAAAGGTTGATCATTTTTGGCGACCAAACGCCCACGTATATTTGGATAAAGTGGCGTGCTGTGCCACTGCTGCTGCGTTAATTGTTGTTGAAACTCAGGCATATCAAACGGTGGCAAGCCGTAAACAAACTGATTGGGTGTTCCTTCGGGCAATTGCTGCTGCCAACGATCTAGCAGGTCGGTACGCAACACTGCAAGTACCGTAATTAAACTTAATCCTAAAGCCAATGCAGTAATTTGAAATGCAGTGACAGCAGGCGCACGAATATACACTGCGAGTCTGCCTTTAGAATGACGCAATAATTTTAATAAACTCCACACCACTCCATACAGCAATACGCACAGCGCAATAATCGCACCAATCACCCATGTACTAAGCACTAAACTTTCGGTCAAGACCACACAAAATACGATTAGACTTAGCGTCCCTGTAAGCAACATCCACCACCAAGCGCGCATGCTTTTGTCTTGTTGGCGAATCACGCGAATCGGTGCGGTATTCAGCAATTGCAATAAATTAGGCAGCACAAAACCCAACAACACCACAGCACTGGTGAGCATGGCGATTGGCAATGGCCCAAGCAACATTGCCATGGCTGAAAATTGAATTTCCAGGTGCGGAATCAGTTGCAGCATGATTTGCAACAAAGCATAGCCCAACGTCACGCCCAAAATACTGCCAATGCCCATAGCGATAATTAAGACCAAAGCAAGCAAAGCCAAATAAGCGGCTAAAATTTGTCGTTTACTTGCACCAATACAACGTAATAAGGCGATATGATCCTGATTTTGTTGCACATAGCGCTGACTGGTCAAACCAATCGCAATCCCACACAATAAAATGGTCAGGATATTCGCTAACTGTAAAAAGGTATCTAAATTGGCAATGGGGCGCATTAAGCGAGTATTGCCTTCACTGGCATTGCGTAGTCTTAAACTACTTTGTTCTTCAAAGTTTTGTTCAGGGCTGGCCGTTTGCTGTGCCTGTGCAGGCTGTTGTGTATGTGTTTTAAAATACTGCTCAAAATTTTGTGTATCTTTGGCGCTGCCTGCCAACAACAAACGGTAATCTATGCGGCTACCCACTTGAATCGCGTGGGTACGTGCCACATCGGCCTGTGAAATAATTACTGTCGGCGAAAAAACTGAAAAACCGAGTTCCTGATTAGAATCATGTTCAATTTTGGCAGTCACGGTAAATGCTGCATCGGCAATATTCACCGTTTCACCAAGTTTAACGTGAAGCAAATCCATGGCACGTTGGCTGAGCCAAATTTCACCAGATTGAATCTTGTCCGCTGCAGGACTCACCCTCAATTCACCACGTAACGGAAAATTGTGCTCAATCGCTTTGACATTCACCATCACAAATTGCGCTTGAGTATGTGCCATCGAACTAAATACAGTCACATGCGACTGTTGTAACTGATGTGCAGTCGCCTGATCCTGCCAGTCTTGCGCAATGGGCTCATTGTCACTCAGGACTAAATCACCCGCCAACATTTCTGCCGCTTGCAACGCTACCGCATTTTGAATTTGTTCATTGCTAAACTTTAAGGCCGTGGTCGCACTAATCGCTAAAGTCAGCGCAATAATCAGTAAATATACACCACTGCTTTTAAAACTCTGCTTTAACAGCGGATGAAATAATGCGTTCATTTCATCCTCCTGTTATGGCAGCAGTTGGCTTAGCTGCAAATTGCTCAACCAATTGCCCATCAATTAAGGCATAGTGACGCTGACATTGTGCCGCCAGTTTCGGGTCATGCGTGACTAACACCAAAGTTGTGCCCAACTCGCGGTTCAACTCAAATAGCAATTGCTCAATTTCAGTTGCAGTTTCACCATCCAAATTTCCTGTCGGCTCATCGGCAAAAATAATTTTAGGTTCACGAATTAAAGCACGTGCAATGGCGACACGTTGTTGCTCGCCTCCCGAAAGCACTTTCGGCGTTTGCTGTGCCTGACGTTCTAAACCGACACGTTTCAGCAAGTTGAGGGCTTTTTGTTCTGCCTCTGCATATTTAAATTTTTCCTGCAAACGTAGTGGCAACATCACATTTTCCAGTGCCGTCAAATGCGGCAATAACTGAAATGACTGGAACACAAAACCAATATGCTTTAAACGAACTTCTGCACGTTGTTCTTCGTTTAATTCTGCAATTGACTCACCACATACCACCAATTTTCCACTGCTGGCCTGATCTAATGTTGCCAAAATACCCAATAAGGTCGATTTTCCTGAACCCGAACGACCTGTAATGGCCACTTGTTCACCTTCCTGAATATCGAAGTTTAAATTCTCAAAAATGGTCAATTGTTTTTGTGCAAGTTGTATCTTTTGTGTCAAATTTTGGGCAGAAATAATCGTTTGTGGCATGATATTAGATTCTTTAGTGTTTTGAGTCATACGTTTCCCATTATGCAAAATCGCAATCTAACTAGTCGTGTCTTCCCGCGTGTGTTGCTGCTCGGACTATGTTTCAGCCCATTCGTGGTATCTGCAAAAACCATTATGATTGTAGGTGACAGCTTAAGTGCAGGTTACGGCATACAACCACAACAAGGTTGGGTTCACTTATTGCAAAAACGTTTAGAACAACAGTATCCGAAACAGCATAAAGTGGTCAATGCAAGTGTCAGTGGCGAAACCACCAGTGGTGCTTTGGCGCGTCTGCCTAAATTGCTGCAGACCCATCGTCCAGACGTTGTAGTCATTGAGTTAGGCGGAAATGATGGCTTGCGTGGACAACCGCCACAAATGATTCAAAAAAATTTAGCGAACTTAATTCAGCATAGCCAAAAAGCCAAAGCGAAAGTGGTGATTTTTGGGATGAAAATGCCGCCAAATTACGGCTCGGCGTATAGCAAAGCATTTGAAAATAACTATAAAGTGGTGAGTCAGCAATATAAAGTCAAATTACTGCCATTTTTTATGGAAGGTATTGCGGGCAATAAGCAATTGATGCAAAAAGATTTAATTCATCCAAATGCCAAAGCTCAGCCTATTTTGCTAAATAATGCTTATCCATATATCAAAGGCGCTTTATAAAGCGCCTTTGAGGAAAATCTAATTGCTGTGCGGTTCGGATTAAAAATCAAAAAAAACCACTTCACCTGTTTCCAGTGAATATTCTGCACCGACTACTTTCAACTGACCTTGTTCAATCAGGTTTTCTAAAACTGCTGAACCATGACGCAATTGATTTACCGATGCAAATACATTGGAACGTACTGCATGCTTAGACAATTTCGCCAAATCATTTTTCAGTTCAGTCTGCATTAAGGTTTCAACTGAAGGGCGAACACGGTTCACAATCGACATTAAATTTGCCGATGGTGGACAGTCTGGGCACATTAAAGTATCAATTGTCGCTTGAATTGCACCACAGTGACTGTGTCCTAAGACAACAACCACAGCACAGTCATAACGCTCTGCCGCAAATTCAACACTACCTACCTGTGATGGCGCAACCACATTGCCCGCAACACGAATTACAAAAAGATCACCCAATCCTTGGTCAAATACCATTTCTGCAGGAACACGTGAATCTGAACATCCTAAAATAATGGCAAATGGATTTTGGTCTTCTGCCATTTCTGCACGCTGTTGGTGCGACAATTGCTTCGGATGTCTGGTATCACCAGAAACAAAACGTTGGTTTCCTTGTTTAAGACGTTCTAAAGCTTCTTGAGCTGTTAGCATTCTTGATTTACCACCGATCTTTGAAGTTGCGATATTCTAAAGCCAGTTTTTATGAATGTCACTTGCAAAAAAATATGCAGCTGCGCTTTTCTTTATTCATTTTTGTTATAAATTTTTTCACTTTTTATTGAGATAGGTCACATTTTCTACCAATTTCAAAGCTTTGATCAAAAAAGCAAGGGATGACTTTCATTTTTAAACGCCTACAATAGACAGAATACACTTGTGCAATTAGACCTAAGAGCTAGTGCCTATCATTATTGGAGCCTGTTTTGGGTTCGTCAGGGGAAGACGTTTTCATGATGAAATTTATTCGATCACGTTATCTACATACGACTTTATTGGCTTTGGGACTAAGTACATCTTGCCTTGTGCAAAGCGCTGCGCCCAATCCATATACCTTCACAAAAAACAATAACGCCAGTAACAGCAACGCAACTGAACTTAAACTATTACAAAATCATTTTCAGCAACAGCGCAAACAAGCAGGACTAAGCTCTAAAAGCATTCGTGTTGGAGATGTCGTCTGGAGCTATAACGAAGGTGGCTCGCACAGCAAACCCACAATTTTATTGATTCATGGTTTGGCAGGCACACGTGATAATTGGAACCGTGTCGCGCAATTTTTAACCCCAGATTATCATGTGATTATTCCAGATTTACCCAATAGCGGTGACACCAAAACACCAAGCAATTTTGATAATTCAGTACCGAACGTAACTTCACAACTGCGTCAATTTATTGAAGCAATTGACTGTGAAGAAAACTTACATGTGGCAGGACATTCTTTAGGCGGCCCAATTGCAACATTGTATGCCTCGCAATACCCCTTTGATACGCAAAGTTTATTTTTACTCAATAGTGCAGGAATATATAAACTTGCCAATACGCCTTACACCAAAAACCCATTATCTTTAAATGACTTAATTGTGAGCAAACATGGTGATTTAGCCAACATTGCTAAACAAATCATGCAAAACCCGCCTGCTATCACCTCACAAATTCAACATGCGCAAGAAGAAGCCCTAATTTCACGCTCGGAACAAACCCGTAAAGCAATTGAGCAAATTGTCAAACTCAACCGCATTTATACTCCTGACTCATTTGCACGTTTAGCAGGATCAATTGAAGCACCAACCCTGATTTTGTGGGGTAAACAAGATCGCATTATAAATGTTGAAGTGGCGAATGAGTTACAGTCTTTACTCAAACGCGCCGAAAAACCCGTGATTCTCAATAATGTTGGACACATGCCTTTATTGGAAGCCGAAAAACAAGTCGCACAATATTATTTGCCGTTTCTGTCTAAAACACAGAACCTAAAAAATCCCCTTGCTGATAAACTGATTCCTCTAAATTAATTATTATATAAAACCTTTATGCAGAAACATCCCATCATTGAGCAACTGATTGACGCTCAGCTTGATTTTTTAGATCAAGAATTTAACCAAAGTGAAACGATACAAACTGAGTTTGTGCAGTTTTACCAATGGTTTCGCAAACAAACTTTACAAGATCTATGGACATCGGAAGCCATTCATCAACTGATTCAACAACAAATTTTAAATACACCTGCCAGTTCTTTTTTAGTGGAACAAATTGCCGAGCATATTCGTTTTGCACTGGTACACCCTGTTAATGACAGCAGTAAAATTGCCGACGTGATACCTGTGCTAACCATCGACAAAATTGCACAATATGTTGCAAGTAAAAGTGGACATCGTCAGCGTTTAATTAAAACCGTGGTGAATAATCCTGCCTTTGCCGCCATGATTACCCAACTCATTCAACATTCCATTCAAGATTATATGGATAATTCGGTGATCGCCAAAAGCGTGCCTGGTGTATCACGCTTTATGAAAATGGGTAAATCGGTTTTGGAAAGCGTTACCGATACCAATTTAGACCAGACCATTCAGCATTATTTGAAAAAAAATGTGCAGAAACTGACTCAAATGAGCGAGTCGGTGCTCAATCAACATTTTGATGATGAAAAACTGTATCACTTCCAAGCGAATTTATGGCACAAAATTAAAGACTTACCGCTTTCTGTTTTAAAAAATTATATTGAAGTGCAAGACCTATCTCAAACTGTCAATTTAGGACATGAAATTTGGGATCACTTGCGCCAAAGTGAGTATTTGAGACAGCAAGTGCATGATGGGGTGCATGCGTGGTATGTACGTAATCAAGCGCGCCCTTTTGATTTGCTATTGCACGACTTAAATATTGATGAAGCGCTAGTCCAGCAACAATTACAACAATTATTAAATCCAGTCATTCAGAAAATGATTGCTGAAGGCTATTTAAAACAACGTGCACGTCATTATTTAGAGAAATTTTATTATTCTGAAGCAGCACAACAAATTTTAAATTTACAAACAAATAATTAGAGTCTACTGGCGATTTCAGATAAAAAATAACCTCCTAAAAATTTAGGAGGTTATTTTTAGCCAGATTAAAACTTATTTAAAATAAGCACCTTCAGATTGACTGTGGTCAGTCTGATCCACCACACGCATCAATTCAGGTACGTGTTGTTTCAAGGTTGTTTCAACACCTTGCTTTAAAGTCACATCAATCGCTGAACATCCTTGGCAACCGCCACCAAATTTCAATACTGCAGTTAAGCCGTGTTCTTCATCTTCAACCACTTCAACCAAAGCACAGTTACCACCATGCCCTGCTAAACCTGGGTTAATTTCAGACTGTAAAACATAAGTAATGCGTTCTTCTACTGAAGCATCTGGGCCTACGCGTGGCACTTTTGAGTTCGGTGCACGGAAAGTCAATTGACCACCAAAACGGTCTTTGTTGTAGTCAATTACGGCATCCAATAAATACGGAATAGACGGCGTATCAATAAATGCAGGAAAGTCTGGATATTCCTGTTTGTAGTCTGTAGGTACAACTTCATCGGGCGCACTATAAGCCATGCAACATTCAGCACGCGGTGTACCAGGATTTTCCACAAAAACACGCACACCAATACCCGGTGTATTTTGCTTTGCCAATAAATCCTTCAAATACTCTTGAGCAGTTGGCGTAATCAATAAGTTTGGAATTTCATCTACAACTGCTGTGCTGCTGTTCTCAGTCGACATAACAATAATTTCCTCAAGCTGAAGTGGCTATTTTAACTGAAGATGCGGGGGAATAAAAAAAAATCAACCAAAATTGTCGGATTTATTCCTAAAGTTCGACTCAAACTCAGTTTTGATGCATTATTACAGCAGAATTCAAGTAAAAGAATAGGCGTTTATGCTCGATTTACCTTTTAATCATACCGTGACCATTATCATTATTACGGTCATTGTGTCTATGTTGGCGTTTTCCAAACAAGAATTAATGAATCGTCTGATTTTTTGGCCGCCTGCTATGCAACGTGGTCAATATGACCGCTTCATTACCCATGGTTTTGTGCATGCCGATGGTGCGCATTTGCTGTTCAATATGATTACCCTGTTTTTCTTTGGCAGCATTATTGAAAGTTTTTATCGCCAATACGTCTATGATTTAGGCTTTGTTTTATTCTATTTGGGTGGTTTAATCGCCGCGATTATTCCAAGTTATTTAAAGCATAAAAATGACCATCGTTGGGCCAGCTTAGGCGCATCTGGTGCTGTATCTGCGGTGTTGTTTGCCTATATTTTGTTTGAGCCGTGGAAGTTGATTTTCGTGTTCTTTATTCCAGTGCCTGCCATTATTTTTGCAATACTGTATGTAGCGTATAGCATTTGGTCGGGTAAACGCGGCAATTCCAATATTAATCACAGTGCGCATTTATGGGGTGCGGCCTATGGTGTGATTGTGACTATTTTAATTGAACCACGCATCTTGCCTCACTTCCTGAATAAACTGGCGCAACTGCCGTTTTAACTTTTGAAACTATAACGACTCGGTACATCTACCACTGAGTCGTTGCTACTTTAAAGAATTTTCAAATCCGTCAATAGACTGCTTTCATAAATCCGCTTAACACCATCATTTATTGCCTCTCATCTTCAGCCTCTCTCATTGGGAAAAACGACTTTCAATCGTCATTTTATGAACTGCTGATAAGTATTTTTGATTGATGAAAGCATCTGAATGATCCAATACAGCATAAAGCACACAACAAATAACATGCAGTTACTCGACAAGCACTTATACTAAGAATATAAAGACTAAAACTATCAAGCAATCAGGAGTCAGCCATGAAAAAGTTTGCACTTCTAAGCGCCCTGTTACTCAGTCTAGGATTAAGCGCCTGTGCCGTACATACCCCTGAAGGCAGTGTGGTGATTGATCCTGACCGCACGATCTACCCGAAAGGCTATTATCCACACCAACATCCGCATGGTGATGGTGATTTTTGTCCTCCAGGTCAGGCGAAAAAAGGACGTTGTTAAGCTGTTGGTCTGAGTGAATAAAACATTGTTGATACAGCATCAGACTCATTTATGATTCGAACCTAGACATTTAAACACTAACCTTTAAATCTCAACAACATTTCATTCACATTAAAAACCTTTACACTTCGTGAAGGTTTTTTTATTCAAATTTCACTCAATTTTGGTAGTTTTTGCTACCCCATATCGCAACTTGGCATAGATAATGTATACATCTGTATATTAATTTCAATTTAGTTTGCGAGTTTTTGCATGTCCACTTCTTACGATGGCTTACAGTTTCCAATTCATCCAGAAAATCATAAACCCAGCACCTCAAGCACGGGCAAACAAATTATTGCCGAAGCCTTAGCCACAGTCGATCATCAAAGCTCAGTCGATGCTTTGGCAGAAAAAAACTGGCGTAAACACTATCCAAAATACTTTAAAGCCCTCGTGACCAATGGTATTCGTGAACAAGCTAACGCAATTCAAATTGCAGAAGATGGTTTAAGAAAAGCTCATCAAAGTTTTGAGTTTTATCGTCATGAGCAAAAATATGTGCTGAAAGATGTCATGCTCTTGCCTACTGAAACTTTACATACCTTTAAATTACAAGGCAGCAGCCAAGCAGCACCCGAATGGTATGTGCCGTATCGTGGGCAAAAGTTACAAGGTCAAGCTCTACTAGATCAAATTGCAATTTGGCTAGCAGCAGGCATTATTGAACCAAGTCATGCCGAAGCGTTAAATGCTGCAATCGCGCATCCTGAATGGTTTGATTTGTCTGACCGTAACATGGTGCTATTTGGTGCAGCTTCAGAAGCAGGGCCACTCACATGGTTAGCCAAATGGAAAGCCAATATTATTGCAGTCGATTTACCAAACAGCCGTGTGTGGAATAAAATTTTAAGCACTGTGCAACAAGGCAATGCTACCTTATACGCACCAAGTACAACACAACTCGCGGCAGATACTCCATTTGACGTTTTAACAGAGCAATTGGGTGCAAATCTGCTCACGCAAACCCCAGAAATTGCACATTGGTTAGCCCAAAAACCTGAAACGCTAGATTTAGCAGCCATTGCTTATTTGGATGGTGAAAAACACGTGCGTGTTGCGATGGCGATGGATGCCATTATGCAATATGTCAGCGAACACAAAGCTGATAGCAGCCTTATGTTTATGTGTACCCCAACCGATGTTTATGCCGTTCCTGAAGAAGTGATTAGCGCATCGGCAGAGAAGTTTCAGCAGCGTTCACAAGGGCAAAAGCTACTCACCAAAAGTATTGAAACCATTTCACGCAGTCATTTCTTCCAAAAGAATCTGCATAATTTAATTGCTTCAGACAATGGTCAACATTATGGTATTGCCGACTGTTTGGTGGTTGAACAAGGGCCAAACTATGCTTTAGCAAAACGCATCCAGCAATGGCGTGCAATTTTAGCGCGTCATCAAGGACAGCATGTCAGCATCAATATTGCACCTTCGACCACCACACACTCTGTGACCAAAAATCCATTACTCAAAGCAGCATTTAGTGGCGCAAGTTTGTTTGATGTTGAAGCATTTAGCCCTGAAACCACCAATGCGATTATGGCGGCATTGTGGATTCATGACTTACGCAATCCAAACTCGGCAGCCAATCCTGAAGTGAAACTTGAGCATCCGCTCGAATTGATGATGGAAGGTGCGAACCATGGTGGATTGTGGCGCGTGGCGTATTTGGCACGAACGGCCCTACCTTTCGCTGCGCTCTATGGCTTTGCTGCAGATAAATTACCGCTGGACAAAGTCATCCAAAAATTTAAAAAGTAATGTAAACCGCTAATCTATCTATTCAAAAACTTGCCTGCAAATATTTCTCTAGACTGATCTGCAGGTATAAAAAAAGCGCTGTATCATCACAGCGCTTTTTTCAACCACTCAAAAAAGTTGAGAATGGATTAAAACACTTTTAAGAACAACCAGAACAAGCTACCCGATAAACAAATTGTCGCAGGTAAAGTGAAAATCCAAGCCGAAAGAATTGTACGCACCATTTGGAAATTCAGACCCGATTTATTTGCCACCATGGTACCTGCCACCGCACTGTTCAGTACGTGTGTAGTTGAAACTGGCATCCCCAAACCATCTGCAGCAGCAATAGTTGACATTGCCACAAGCTCGGCAGACATACCTTGACCATAAGTCATGTGCTGCTTACCGATACGTTCACCAACAGTCACCACAATACGTTTCCAGCCGACCATCGTACCCAAGCCTAGTGCTAAGGCAACGGCAACTTTGACCCAAGTTGGAATGTATTGTAAGAATGAATCTAAATGGCTGCGGTAGCTTTTAACCACTTTTTTCTGTTCTTCCGACATTTCAGGCAAGGCATTGGCTTTGTCTAAACGCTTGAATGAAGTCGTGCTTAAATACATATCATTACGCATTTCTGCTACTTCAGCTTCAGGCACATCTTTCAAGTTGCCATATTGACCCACACGCTCACCCAAATGGTCCGTTAAGCTTGCCAAAGCAGGCACGACTTCAGGAGTAATTTCTTTGGTCTGAATATAACTAGTAATAATCTGACGCGCTTTTTCATCTGGCATATCGGCATGTTGTGGATAAATCACATCAGCCGTTTGCGTTGAAAGCTGCTGGAACGATTGAATGTGGTTTTGGCCTAACTCTTTATTTAACGAGTACGCCAACGGCACAATCCCGATCAAAATCAACATGATTAAACCCATGCCCTTTTGACCATCGTTTGAACCATGCGCAAAACTTACCCCAGTACAAGTAAAAATTAGAATGGCACGAATCAGTGGTGGTGGTGGCTTATTGCCTTCAGGTGGCTGGAACAACTCCATTTGTTTCTTGAAGATTTTTTTCACCAAGAAGAACAAAATCGCAGCAAAGGCAAAACCAATCAGTGGCGAGAACAATAAAGCCTTGCCCACTTTCATGACTTGTTCCATGTCTACGCCACTTGCACCCGCACCTGAGTTCAGCAAGTAGTTCATAATCCCCACACCTAAAATCGAACCGATTAAAGTGTGCGAACTTGAAGCAGGAATACCGAAAAACCACGTTCCTAAGTTCCAGACAATCGCGGCAATCAACATGGCAAAAACCATGGCAAAGCCTGCGCCTGAACCGACATTCATAATCAATTCGACTGGAAGTAAGGCAATAATACCGTAGGCAACTGCGCCACTGGCGACCATCACCCCAAGGAAGTTACAGAAACCCGCCCACATTACTGCCACAGGTGCAGACAGGGCATTGGTATAAATAACCGTTGCCACTGCGTTAGCTGTGTCGTGGAAACCATTCACAAATTCAAAGCCTAAGGCAATGAATAAAGCGGTCGCCAATAAAATCACCGAGTACATGCTTAGCGCAGGCACGTGGGATAAGTCCGCAGACAATTGGAAACCAATATAAATAAGGGTAGAAACGATGATCGTTAAAAACACCGGCATAAAAAATTTCGGTGTAGGCACATGAACATTGGTCGATTTAGTGGTCGACTTGTGTGCTGAATCTACAGGAGTTGGATTAGAATTCATGCAAGCAGAAAAGAGGATTTAAAATCCCCTTATTGTTCAATTAAATTGTGACAATTATATGACAAAGAGCTGTTATATAAAGCAACTTTCATACTTTATTTTCACACTTTAAGCTGTATTTTTTGTGCATAAAATTAAAATTAACTTTTAAATTTAAACACTTAGAATAAATAAACCTACTTTTCTTATGCCATTCTCTCAAATTTAGATTGTTACACCTTTGTCATATTTGCCTAAAGTGTCAGACAAAATTCACCGTGAGCCAATTTTGCCTGAGCAATATGACAAAGCGATGACGCATCAAAGTAAAATCAAAATTAGAATGTTCCTCATCACAACTTTTATTTAGGTTCAAAAGCTACAGCAAAATCCTAAAAATACTGCTTTATGCACTATTTTTACGACTTCCACTCTCTCTGGTCGCTTCAAGTGCACGAAAGCCGTGCGAACTCTGCTAAAATAGCGCTCATTTCGGATTCAGTCATAAAGGGTTTTTTATGTCCACGCTTACCACCCTGAAAGCGCTTCTTGCCCAAAGAATTTTAATTATCGATGGTGCTATGGGTACTATGATTCAACGCCATCAATTGGAAGAAGCCGATTATCGTGGTGAGCGTTTTGCAGATTGGGCACATGACCTCAAAGGCAACAATGATTTATTGGTACTGACCCAACCGCACATTATTCAGGGTATTCACGAAGCCTACTTAGATGCGGGTGCAGACATTATTGAAACCAACAGCTTTAACGGCACACGCGTTTCTATGTCTGACTATCACATGGAAGATTTGGTTCCAGAAATTAACCGCGAAGCAGCGCGTTTAGCCAAAGCTGCCTGTGAAAAATATTCAACACCAGACAAACCACGTTTTGTGGCAGGTGTACTTGGGCCAACATCGCGTACCTGTTCAATTTCACCAAATGTAAACGACCCTGCATTTCGTAACATTAGCTTTGATGCACTCAAAGAAAACTATATTGAAGCTGCGCATGCCTTAATTGAAGGTGGTGCAGATATCCTGCTCATTGAAACTGTATTTGACACCTTAAACTGTAAAGCTGCGATTTTTGCGGTCAAAGAAGTGTTTAAACAGCTCGGGCGTGAATTGCCGTTGATGATTTCAGGTACCATTACCGATGCTTCAGGACGTACCTTAACGGGTCAAACTGCAGAAGCTTTCTGGAACTCGGTACGTCATGGCGATTTACTTTCAATTGGTTTTAACTGTGCTTTGGGCGCAGATGCCATGCGTCCACACGTCAAAACTGTTTCAGACGTGGCCGATGTATTTGTTTCAGCTCACCCGAACGCAGGCTTGCCAAATGCCTTTGGTGGTTATGATGAAACCCCTGAACAAACTGCAGCCTTCTTAAAAGAATTTGCAGAAAGTGGTCTCATCAATATTACAGGTGGTTGTTGTGGTACAACGCCTGACCACATTCGTGCAATTTACAATGCAGTAAAAGACATTCCACCACGTAAAATTCCAGAAATTAAACCTGCTTGCCGTTTAAGTGGTTTAGAACCATTTAACATTTATGACGACTCATTATTTGTGAACGTGGGTGAGCGTACCAACGTCACAGGCTCTAAAAAATTCCTACGTTTAATTCGTGAAGAAAACTTTGCCGAAGCTTTGGATGTCGCACGTCAGCAAGTTGAAAGTGGCGCACAAATCATCGACATCAACATGGATGAAGGCATGCTCGATTCAGAAGGTGCGATGGTGCACTTCCTGAATTTGGTGGCATCTGAGCCTGATATTTCTCGCGTACCCATCATGATTGACTCATCTAAATGGGAAATCATTGAAGCCGGCTTAAAATGCGTACAAGGTAAAGCTGTTGTTAACTCCATTTCCTTAAAAGAAGGATATGATGAGTTTGTCGAAAAAGCCCGCCTCTGCCGCCAATACGGTGCAGCCGTTATTGTGATGGCTTTTGACGAAGTGGGACAAGCCGACACAGCAGCACGTAAACGTGAAATTTGTAAACGCTCTTATGATGTGTTGGTCAATGATGTTGGCTTCCCTGCCGAAGACATTATTTTTGACCCGAACGTGTTTGCAGTTGCTACTGGTATTGAAGAACACAACAACTACGCAGTCGATTTTATTGAAGCCACAGGCTGGATTAAACAAAACCTGCCGCATGCCATGATTTCAGGCGGTGTATCGAACGTATCTTTCTCATTCCGTGGTAACGAACCTGTACGTGAAGCCATTCACGCGGTATTCCTATATCACGCTATTCAGCAAGGCATGACCATGGGGATTGTCAACGCAGGTCAGTTGGCAATTTACGATGACATCCCGAAAGAACTGAAAGAAGCAGTTGAAGCCGTTATTCTGAACCAGAACCAAGGTGAAAGCGGTCAGGATGCCACAGAAAAACTGCTAGAAGTGGCAGAAAAATATCGTGGTCAATCAGGCGCACAAAAAGCCGAAGAAAACTTAGAATGGCGTAGTGAATCTGTCGAAAAACGTCTTGAGTACGCTTTAGTTAAAGGCATCACCACCTTTATTAATGAAGACACCGAAGAAGCGCGCCTGAAAGCCAAACGTCCATTAGATGTGATTGAAGGCCCGTTGATGGATGGCATGAACGTGGTCGGTGACTTGTTTGGTGCAGGTAAAATGTTCCTGCCACAAGTGGTGAAATCTGCCCGTGTGATGAAACAAGCCGTTGCATGGCTCAACCCGTACATCGAAGCTGAAAAAACCGAAGGTCAGTCTAAAGGTAAAGTCTTGATGGCAACGGTAAAAGGTGACGTTCACGACATTGGTAAAAATATTGTGGGCGTAGTCTTGGGCTGTAATGGATACGATATTGTCGATCTCGGTGTGATGGTACCTGCAGAAAAAATCCTGCAAACTGCCATTGACGAAAAAGTCGATATCATTGGCTTGTCTGGTCTGATTACCCCATCTTTAGATGAAATGGTTTTTGTTGCCAAAGAAATGCAGCGTAAAGGCTTTAACATTCCATTGTTGATTGGTGGCGCAACCACATCTAAAGCACATACTGCAGTTAAAATTGATCCACAGTTCTCAAACGATGCTGTCATTTACGTTGCCGACGCTTCGCGTGCCGTTGGTGTTGCGACAACCTTACTCTCTCCTGAAATGAAACCTGCTTTTGTTGCAGAGCACCGTGCGGAATACGCTAAAATTCGTGAACGTATTGCCAACAAGCAACCGAAAGCTGCGAAATTGTCGTATGCAGAAGCCATCGACAATGGTTTGAAAATTGATTGGGACAACTATACGCCCGCAGTACCAAACTTAATTGGGACTCAAGTGCTGACTAATTATCCACTTGAGACCTTGTTGCCATACTTTGATTGGACACCATTCTTTATTTCTTGGAGTTTGGCGGGCAAATTCCCGAAAATTTTGGAAGATGACATGGTGGGCGAAGCTGCAACCGACTTATATAACCAAGCGCAAGCCATGCTCAAAGATATTATTGCAAATAATCGCTTTGATGCACGTGCAGTCTTTGGGATTTACCCTGCCAACCGTTCTGCGGCAGATTCAGTACAAGTATATGATGCAGCACGTAATCAAGTAACGCACACCTTCCATCATATTCGCCAACAGTCTGACAAAGTCACAGGCAAACCAAACTTGTCTTTGGCAGACTTTGTTGCAACTGCAGAGCAAGGGCAAGATTACTTGGGCGGCTTTACCGTGTCGATTTTTGGTGCGGAGGAAATGGCCAATGAGTTTAAAGCCAAAGGGGATGATTATTCTGCCATTTTGGTGCAGTCTTTGGGTGACCGTTTTGCAGAAGCATTTGCAGAGCATTTGCATGAGCGTATTCGTAAAGAATTCTGGGGCTATCAGCCGAATGAGCAGCTAAGCAATGAAGAGCTGATTAAAGAGAAATATGTAGGGATTCGTCCTGCACCGGGCTATCCTGCGTGCCCTGAGCACTCTGAAAAAGCCACACTGTTTAACTGGTTAGGTTCGACTGAAAAGATTGGCACACAGCTGACCAGCAGCTTTGCGATGTGGCCGCCTTCATCTGTGAGTGGCTTCTACTATGCCAACCCTGCTTCTAAGTACTTTAACGCAGGTAAAATCTCGTTAGATCAGCTTGAAGATTACGCACAGCGTAAAGGCTGGAGTTTAGATGAAGCGAAGCGTTGGTTAGCTCCAAACTTGGATGATTCGATTAATTAATTGCTTTATGCCGCTTGGGTAGTACATCGGCCCATGCGCTCTACATAATGTCATTTCAAAAACCAGTGAATTGTAAAATTCACTGGTTTTTTGTTAAAAGGAAGTTTTAGCTAAATTGCATCAAATTATTGGAAGATCGTAATCCCCCTAAAATAAAATAATCTAAAAGTAGAATTTTCTTTTAAGATTCATGTACGTATGACTACATTAAATAAATTTACGGACTTAGACAGACCACATATCCGAGTTGTTACTTAAATTTGAATGGATTTCGGAAAATTCGGCTTCTGAATGTTTAGGCAACAAATCCTGACGATACCAGGAATTAGTCACCAATATCAGGAATAAAAACCTGCTTTAAAGGGATTAAAGCTCTATATTGTGGTTTAAAATCTTCATAATAACGATAAATTAACTCTACAATCTCTTTACCATCAATAAGTCTTAACCGTGATTTATTCGTAGCTTTACTCTTTGCTTGATTACTATAACTTCCAAGATTAACAAATAAAGCATATTCGCCATCTTCAAGAGTACCTAAAAGTTGATTTATTTCAGGTAAGCCATTAGATGTTAAAGTTTTTTTACATTGAACCTTAATAATAGGGGGTTCGAAGCCAAGTGTATCCTTGTGAGCAATAACATCAACACCGCCATCACCCGACCTCTGAGTAACCCTAGCAACATACCCCATGCATTCAAGCAAATGAGCGACAAATTCTTCAAACTGATAACCGTTTAAATGTTGATGTAATCTGCGAATAATAAAATCTTCAGTTGAATATTTTGCTGTTTCATTAATTACTTTAGTTACTGTTTCATCATCGGGTATTTCTTCTTGTTCTAATTCTTGCTCTTGTAACTCAACTATTGGGTCTTTATTTATTGTAGCTTGGTATTCAATACCTACAGCATTTAAAAAATCACCTGCTGTTTTCTTAATTTCAAACAACGTAATGTAAGCACCAATTTCATATAACGCTACTTGAGAAAAATTGTTACGTGGGACTCCATTAGGTGTTAGCCATGTTACAGGACGACGATTTAAATAAGCATCTTCGTCTTCAGAATTAGCTCTCTCATAATCTCCACTAATAATACCAATATAGACCAATCTATCCGATTTGCATGGGTATACCACATAATCTCCTGTTTTTACCACATGCATAAATCTGTAAATTGTGGCTACCTGAGTTCGGATAGAAGGCATTGAAGAATCAGGTTGCTTTGCTTGCAAAGCAAATTTAAAGGCTTCCCTATCAGCATCAATCTGACTTAAATCACCTAACTCTGACCAGCCAACTCCAATGTAATTTTTTTCAACTGGCTCAGTTCCAACATGTACGCCCATGTGTACACCCCAAACAGTCGGAGTATCAGACATTTATTAACCTTAAATACTTGTAATTTATGCCGTTCAGCATATCTTAAATAAGGATTAATTTGAATATGAGTATTATTGTGGGTATCGTTTCTGAGTTTAAAAAATTTGATGCTGATCTTAAAAATCCGAACTGGTCAGTATCTTCAATTAGCTCTAATAATGAGCTAATTGTTAGTTTATGGGGTCATAAACCTTTATTATCTAAACATCCAACTGAAAGAAAACAGGTTTATCGTGACCGTATTGATAGATGGTCTGGTAATGGACGTAATGAATTTAAGAAAAACCTTGATCTTGCATTAGAAGAAAAATTAAAAATTAGACCTATTATAGCTATGCTCGATAAAAGCTCGGATTTTCAAAATATTTTAGATGGCAAAGATGGCAGCCAATACCCTAAAAGATTTAATGCAAAAACCAATTGGATCGGTGAATTAACTATTTGGGATGGTATCCAATTTGAGATTGTATTTAGTCTTGAACAATAATTTAAACTCAAACCAAGTTTTTATTATGCTTACTACGGGCTTACCTTGCATAAACCCCAAATACAACAAAGCCCTGAGTATGTCAGGGCTAAGTCATTGATATTTGGCGGAAGCGGTGAGATTCGAACTCACGGAGGACTCACACCCTCGTCGGTTTTCAAGACCGGTGCATTAAACCGCTCTGCCACGCTTCCAATGGCGGCTATCATATAAAGAAAAATTCAGCTTGGCAAATATTTTCTAAAAATTATGATCCAAATGTTCAAAATAAAATCAAAAATCAGTCATTTTCTGCAATTTCAGGCTTTTCATAGCGTATCGAATTAATAAACCAGCTCTTTTTGCCTAACGGCGTCTGCACTTCCACCTCATCATCTACCTGTTTAGACAACAAAGCTCTAGCCATAGGTGAATCAATCGAAATATGTTGTGGATGATGATCATAAATTTCATCCACGCCCACAATTCTCAAGGTCTTTTGCTCGCCTTGTTCATTTTCAATTTCGACCCATGCGCCAAAATATACTTTACCCTCTTGTTCTGGTGCAAAATCGACAATACGCAGCTCTTCTAAACGCTTGCCCAAATAACGTACCCGACGGTCAATTTTACGCAAAAGCTGTTTGTTATATTGGTAATCTGCGTTTTCAGAGCGATCGCCGAGACTTGCCGCCCAGTTTACTTTTTTGGTGATTTCAGGGCGTTCTTCATGCCACAAATGCTGTAACTCTGCCACGAGTTTATCGTGTCCAGAACGTGTAATTAAGTTAGATTTCATGGTGTTTTTGCAGCCGATTTTTTACATTTGGTTAACATCAATCCTATATTTTATTGCATTTTTATACACAATAAAAATTTATAAAATTTATTTCTCAATGAAATGAATATCTTATGTTACATTTTTCAAAAAATTTATGTACAAAATTTGACATCCAAAATTTTCATCTTTATTATTCGCACATCTTTTAGTTTTGATCACTTTTTAACCTGTGTATAAATTTTACACATTTTCCCTTTAATCCCAAGTCATTTTGAATGACGTCATGACTGCCCAACCCTTATTGAATTTATCAAACTTGAAAAAGTTTAAGGTGTGTTGCCTTTGCTTTTTAGGGCATAAATTACTTGTAGCGGAGCCAACATGCACAGTAGTTCAACGTCTGGGTCTAGGCTTAGCCTTCACTCATTTTTTAATCGCCTCCCATTCAAAGTCCTCGCTTTCAGTACTGTTCTTCTCCCATTCCACAGTATTAACGCAGGCAAAGCCGTTCATCAATTTGACAGCGTCGTCAATCAGAACAAATTGACCGTTGTGTCTGTGGAAAATCCAACCACAGTGTTTAAAGATGGACAACATTTACATGGCTTTGGTTATGACCTTGTGCGTAACTATGCCGACAGCATGAATGTGAAACTCGAATTTAAAACGGTAAGCGACAATGCGACCGCTTTAAAATGGGTGTCTTCTGGTAAAGCGAACTTTGCCATGACCACGTCGAGTATCCAAAGCATCGAAAAGCAGCAACTCACGGCATTTTCTGCCAGTTGTGGCGATTTAAATACTTTAAAGCGTAATGGTTTAAATAGTGAGCTGAACTGGGTGTTTAAACACGCAGATGATCCTCTTAGCCAAACCGCAAGCAACTTTGTTTGTCGTGGCAAGCAAAACGGCTCAATTACCCAATTGGCTTCATTTTATAATCGTAATGTGGTCAAACAAGAATCGTGGGATGTAATCCAGCGGGATTTGCGTAATCGTTTACCTTTATATAAGGCCAACTTTAAAAAGACTGCCACGCAGTACGATTTAGACTGGCATCTTTTGGCGGCAATTGGTTATCAGGAATCTTACCTCAAACCCAACTCGGTTTCGCCAACAGGTGTTCGCGGTATTATGATGCTGACCAATAATACAGCCAAAGCGATGGGCGTAAGCAACCGTACCGATCCTGCACAAAGTATTCAGGGTGGTGCTAAGTATTATGACCAAATGCTGAGCCGTTATGAGCATATTCCATTTCCTGATCGTAACTGGTATGCCCTAGTCGCTTATAACATGGGTCCTGGTGCAGTCAGTCAAATTCAGAAGCGTATTCGCTCACAAGGCAAAAACCCGAACAATTGGGTTAACCTATATGCGTATTTAGACCGTAACAAAGCGAGCAACGGTCGTTATCGTCAAGCAGTGCAATATGTGACTCGTATTCGCGCCTACCTTGAGCATATTAAGACCACACCGCAATTGGTGAATATCTAAAATTTACCTCGCGTGATTGAGTTGCAGTGTATATCAGCTGCAATTCAAACATGAATAATGCGCTGTTAAAGCTGCAGTGCATAAAAAAGCCTAGTTGATACTTCAGCTAGGCTTTTTTGTACTATAGCGGGAAATTCGCCTGCTACAGCGTAAATCGCTTGAATTAAGCAGATTGCTCAAGAATCTTCTTAAATAAGTCTTTTTGTTCTTGGCTTGGTTTTGCAGTTTGTAATGCCATTAATTGTGACATATCGCCCTGTACTTTGATTTTACCTGTCATAAAGGCTTGCATAGCAGCCGCCATGTCAAACTCTAGGAATACTTTACGTAAAGTTTCCGCATCCATATTTAATGTTGTTTTTGCGTTGTCCGCCAAACCTTTTTGGATTTTACCGCCATCTAAAGACAATTCTGTGTTGCCTGCAGCATCAGTCACCACTAAGTTAATTGCCAGATTTGCAAGTGCTGGAGGTAGGTTTAAATCACCAGCTTGAGCCGTTAAATTTTCTACAGTTGCAAACCAATCATCAGTTAAAAAAGCAGGCATGATTTTTCCTCAATATATTTGTGCATGTGTGTTGTCTATCCAGACACCATCATTATTAAGCTGTTTTGCTTGCTGATTGTTATAGCATGAACCTTTCGTGAAAGGCTAAGAAATTTTGTACGGGACGTTCAGTTTTTGTATTTTTAGTCGAAATGACGACTTTCTCAAATAAATCAAATTCATAAAAAAACACCAAGCTCTGGCTTGGTGTTGATTACATTTTAAAGGGATTGACAGGCTGTTATCGCTTAGTCTGCAGCGTAGCCTAAATTGACCATATTGATGCGTTTGTTTTGCTCTGCTGCGTTTTGTTCGGCCTGATCGGCAAAATCAAATACGCGTTGGCTGTCTAACGCTTCAAAGTCGAATAATTCACGGTCTGCCAACTGCGATGGCGATACATTCTGTAATGCGCCAAAAATACTGTGCAAACGCTTAGGATGTGCTTTATCCCACTCACGTAACATGTCGTTAATAATGGCACGCTGTAAGTTTTCCTGTGAACCACACAAGTTACACGGAATAATTGGGAATTTACGCATTTCTGCATATTTAATGATGTCTTTTTCTTCCACATAAGCCAGTGGACGAATCAGCATATTTTTCTTGTCTGATGACAACAACTTCGGTGGCATGGCTTTTAAGCTACCGCCATGGAACAAGTTTAAGAAAAAAGTCGCCAAAATATCATCACGGTGATGCCCAAGCGCCACTTTGGTTGCCCCTATTTCCTGCGCAAAGCCATACAAAGAACCACGACGTAAACGCGAACACACTGCACAGTATGTTTTACCTTCAGGCGTTAAACGCTTGGTGATGCTATAGGTGTCTTTTTCTAAAATGTAATATGGGATGTTATTTTCTTCTAAATAACGCGGCAATACATCTTCAGGGAAGCCCGGTTGCTTTTGGTCTAAGTTCACAGCCACCACATCAAAATTGATGGGTGCGATGCGCTTGAACTGCAACATAATGTCCAGCAAGGTATAACTGTCTTTACCACCAGAAATACACACCATGACTTTATCGCCATCTTCAATCATGTTGAAGTCACGAATCGCATGCCCGACTTGACGACGCAGCTTTTTCAACAAACGATAATACGCAGAGCTGGTTGGAAGTTCTGGTTTGAAATTAAAGCCTTGATCGGACTCAACTGGTGAGAACATAGACGCGATTAACCCATGAAAAAAATTACCGCGCAATTTTAGCCGATTCAGACCAATCCCGCATCAAAAGAATGTAATTTCATCGCAATCTTCCTTTTCGTCAGAGAACTTAATTTCTGACTGCGCGTTCATTTCTGTTTGCACACTTTATTTTTGTCTGCGCAGATCGTTTTTTCTGCGGCAAGTTTGAACCCTCAGGTTCACTTTTTCGCCAAGATGCTTATCTTTTGGACTTTTCCACAGTTTTCCACAAAAGCTGTGGATAACTTTGTGGATTTAAAACAACTTGACAACGCCTCTTGCCGTTATTCTAAGGCTTCTCTTTAAATTGATTACTTTTTGATCGATTTTATTTTAATTTAAAATCATACACTTAAGTGTGTCAAGCTGATCCAATTAAAAAAAAATAAATATTTTTTTTGATTACTCTGTCAGCAATTAAGCTTGATTTTTTTCGACACTACTGTAAATGAATTTGTACAAAGCCTTTTCATCTGTGAGATTTTTGTTAAACTCCTATTAACTGTTTGGGGACAGCTTTTAGTGTATTCACAGCATGAACAATAAAATTAATGCCTTTTTACTGTATATTTTGGGGACTGCCAGCATCATGCCTTTGGCAACGACAACGCACGCAGGTCAAATTTATATGTATAAGGACAGCAATGGCAGTACCTTGCTGACTAACCGCAAAAGTGCAGATCGTTCACTGACAAAAGTAAAAGTCACATATTATCCAGACAGCAATATTCACAGTTATCGCAACTGGGGCAATTCCGAAGCGTCGGTATTGCCAAGTTATAGCCGCAATAAAAACGCCTTTGACCACATTATTCAGCAAGCAGCACAACAACACGGTGTTTCAGAAGGTCTAATTAAAGCAGTGATGCATACCGAATCAGGTTTTAATGTCAACGCCCGCTCGCCTGTCGGTGCACAAGGTCTAATGCAGCTCATGCCTGCGACAGCACGACGTTTTAATGTCAGCAACGCTTATGACCCGCATGAAAACATTATGGCGGGTGCAAAATACTTGGCTTGGTTACTCAAACGCTTTAATGGCAACACCACTTTAGCTTTGGCGGGTTATAACGCGGGCGAAGGCAATGTTGCAAAATACGGCGGTGTACCACCTTTTCGTGAAACTCAGGACTATGTACGTCGTGTGACCAGTCGTTATAGCAACCTGTATGCCAACGGTGTTAGTGCAAGTGCTAATAACAATGCGATTACGGCAAATAACAATAGCAATACTCAGAGTCAAAATGCACAAGTGATTGCGCAGTCAGACAATTACACTGCCAGTAATCATCAAGTGGCGGCAAACAAACGCCCACAACGTCAAATTATTATGGCCGCCGATGGTCGCTTTACCGATGCACCTGCAGGTTCATACGCGACAGGGAATGCCACGGCTTCGGCACGTATTTTTATTTCAGAATAAAAGCTGCAGCACTTCATTTGAGCTTGCGGCAACGCAAGCCTTTTTGAAATGCCAATTGCAGTATCAGCGCAAAATATTTTTAGTACAGTTTTATTATTTTTTCTTGAATTTTTAATACATACACCGCATATTTACGGCATGGTTTATTAATAAATCAGATTACATTTTTAATATAAGAGGATTTACTCAATGATGCGGATTGGTTTGTTCTTGCTAACCAACCTCGCGGTACTGGTTGTAGCTGGCATAATTTTGTCACTCTTCGGTGTCGGTAGTTACCATGGCGCGGGTGGCTTAAACCTAGGCAACCTGTTGGTCATCTGTTTTGTCTTTGGTATGGTTGGCTCTTTAATTTCACTATTCATGTCTAAATGGATGGCGAAAAAAACAACTGGGACTGAATTAATTGACCCGAATGCACCTCGTAACCAAGCTGAAGCGTG
The DNA here is from genome assembly GCF_017498585.1 of Acinetobacter towneri. Taxonomy (NCBI): domain Bacteria; kingdom Pseudomonadati; phylum Pseudomonadota; class Gammaproteobacteria; order Moraxellales; family Moraxellaceae; genus Acinetobacter; species Acinetobacter towneri. Next base: position 1,286,975 of record NZ_CP071766.1, on the reverse strand, counting down.
GTTATTAAATGAAGTCGCGCAGTTGTCGCAACGTGCTGGTATCAAAATGCCAGAAGTGGGTATTTTCCCTTCTTACCAATCGAATGCTTTTGCAACAGGTTGGAATAAAAACGATGCTTTAGTGGCTGTATCTACAGGGCTGCTTGAGCGTATGAACAAAGATGAATTACGAGCAGTTTTGGCACACGAAATTGGTCACGTTGCCAATGGCGACATGGTGACCTTGGCACTCATTCAAGGTGTGGTCAACGCATTCGTCATGTTCTTTGCCCGTGTTGCAGGTGACTTCATTGACCGTAACGTATTTGGTCGTGAAGACGGCGAAGCACCTGGCTTGGCTTATTTTGCAATTACCATTGTACTGGATATCGTATTTGGTATTTTGGCCTCTTCAATCGTGATGTGGTTCTCGCGTCAACGTGAATACCGTGCCGATGAAGCAGGTGCACGTTTGGCAGGTAAGCAAGCCATGATTTCTGCATTATTACGTTTACAGGCAGAATCTGAAATGCCTGATGCAATGCCAAAAGAAATGAAAGCTTTTGCGATTTCTGCAGGTAAAGAAGAAGGTTTTAGCTTGGCAGCGTTATTCCAAACTCACCCAAGCATTGAACAACGTGTTGCAGCTTTACAGCAATTAAATTTACCTTAATACTGCTAGCAAGATATTGTAACAGCGACACCAAAAAGCTTCCTCAGGGAAGCTTTTTTCATGTCTGTAAATTAGATCTGCCAGATGGTTTTGTACTTTAAACAGGTTCATTTAAACAGCAAAACTTTGTGACCAGTGCCACAACCAACTTGCACCGAGCCATGCTGCCCAAATAAAGAAAATAAGAAAAATCACACCAAGCAAATCAGGCAAATGTAGCCACAGCCATGCCACTACAGGATTACGCCAAAATGCTGACTGCTGCTGTTTACGTTCCAATCGCTCATGTAAAAAAGGATGTACCACATGATGCTCACTGTGAATCTGATATTCTTCACGGATATGCGTATGCACTACATCTAAAGCTTTACGGCTTGGACGAATAAATACATCAAATACTGTGCCGACAATTGGCACAAAACCAACTACTGCATCCATCACAGCAAGTTTAATCACGGGAGTGAGTTTGGTTTGTGGTACACCAATTTGTTTGGCTTTATAAATCGCATAACAGGTCAGTGCAAAACCTGCGACATCCCCCGCGACAGGTACAGTGCCTAATGCGGCATCTGCTCCCACGCCCTGCTTGGTAAATGGAATACGCACCACAGAATCCATCATATTGGCAAACTTGGCTAAATCGCGCTCTAAGCGAATCACCTCTTGCTGGCTAAGTTTTTTTGAAGATGCAGGTTCTGGCATAGAAAACGTATCGTTGGGTAAATGCAATCTACTTGAGAATAAAGCAGTTTTTTACTCAGGTCTGTTATGATTTTATAAACAGAATTTTGATCAATGCAAAAAGTTTAAGATGAGGTCTTGAATAAGTCATCATCACCGACAGTGTTTAAAGTAACAACTGTGAAGCAATAAATAAGTACACCACCACGCCCGTTGCATCACAAATCGAGGTTACCAAAGGCGCAGAGGCACTGGCAGGGTCTAGTTTCAGGCGATGCAAAATAAAAGGCAAACTCATGCCAATTAAACAGCCCATCAGCACAATGCCCAGCATACTCAGTGCCAATACCACAGACACCATCATATCGCCACGGTAATAGCCTAAAATTGAAACCGCAAAAGCCATAGTTCCACCCAAACATAGCGCCACCAAACTTTCACGTCCGAGTAAATGCAGCCAATCTTTAAATTGCACATCACCTGTAGCCAGTGCCCGTACCATTAAAGTTGCAGACTGAGAGCCCGCATTACCACCACTACCGACCAAAAGCGGCAAGAAAAAAACCAGTACAATATGTGCTGCAATAGTGTCTTCATAATGCGCAATGCCAATTCCAGACAATAAACTGCCAAATACCAAAATCACCAACCAAAACACACGTTTGCGATATAAAAGTAAAATTGGCGCAGTTTTTATACTCATGCCAGGTGAAGACGCTACCGCACTTGATTTTAAAAAGTCTTCTGTAGTTTCTGCCTGTACCACGTCCATCGCATCATCATAGGTGACAATCCCCAGTAAATGCTGTGCATCATCTACAATCGGTAAGGCCAAAAAATCATAATGGCTGAGTTTTTGCGCGATACTTTCCTGATCTTCTGTCACTAAACCAGTGACTAAATCTGTGCGCATCACATTTTTAATTTTCTGTTCAGGCGGGTTTTGAATTATTTCTCTTAAAGAAATCACCCCCAATAGTTTCATCAGTTCATCGACAATATAAATCAGGTACAAAGTTTCCCGATCTGTGGTCATTCTGCGTAATTCATCTATGGCTTGCTGCATGTTCAGTTCTGGTGAGAGCACCACGAAATCCGAACTCATAATCGCGCCCGCAGATTCTTCAGGATATCGCGCTAAAGTCTGAATCTGTGCGCGTTTTTCTTCCGTAATGTGTAAGCTGACAAAACGCTGTAAATGCGGAGAAAGTAACTTAAATAAGTCGGTGCGGTCATCTGAAGGCATGGCTGAAATCAGTTTGACCAATTGCTGCGGTGCCATCGCCTCTGCAATTTGATGTTGCGAATGCAGTGGTAAAAACTCCATCACCAAGGCAGCACTGTCAATTTGTTCAATTAAACTCAGCTGTGCTTTCAGACTCAAGTGCTGCATTAAGTCGGCTAAATCGGCAGGGTTGATACCATCGATCAAGCTGCGCACTGTACTTGACTGATGTAATTGCAAGGCTTGTTCTAACTGTTCAGCGTGCAGATTGGTCATTAATCTCACCCACTCCATCATTCCAAAACGTAAAATGAAGAATGGGCAAAGTTTCTCAGCCCAAACCAACCCTTAAAAACCCGAAAATCTGTAGATTTATACAAGATTTTTAGCGTTTCATATCATAGCCTATAATTTTGCTAAGTGCCTAATAAAAACATCTTTAGTTTATGGGTGATGAACGATTCACTTGAAATATAGAACGAACCAGCACATACATAAACGGAATAAAAACAAGCACTAAAATTGTGCCAAAAATAACTCCACCTAAAACACTCACCCCAATTTCCTGACGGCTTGCTGCACCTGCACCAAAGGCAAATACTAGCGGCAAAATACCTGCACCAAATGCCAATGAGGTCATTAAAATAGGTCTGAGCCGTAAGCTTGCACCTTCTAAAGCGGCTTGAATCACCTGTTTGCCTTGTTGCTGCGCAGCCGAAGCAAACTCCACAATTAAAATGGCATTTTTACATGACAAACCAATGGTGGTAAGCAAGGCAATTTGGAAATAAATGTCGTTCGGGAAACCTGCCAAATAGCTGAAAATAATATTTCCACCAATTCCTAAAGGAATGGCACTCATCACGGCTGTTGGAATACTCCAACTTTCATACAAGGCAGCAAGGCATAAGAAAATAAACCCGATGGAAACCAAATACAGTAACAAAGCCTGATTGCTGGACTGATTTTCTTCAAAAGACAACCCACTCCATGCCAAGTCAATGCCCTGCTGCTGTGCCACCATCTGTTCTAAATCACGCATCGCCTGCCCTGAGCTATATCCTTCGGCAGTATCGGCTTCCATTTGCACGGCGCTATACCCCATAAAACGATTGACGACTTCTGGCCCACCGCTCCAACTGAGTTGAGCAAACTGGCTAAAAGGTACCATTTGATTTTGCTGACTGCGTACCGACCATTGATTCAAATCTTCAGGTTTACCACGAAATTCGGCATCACCCTGCATAATCACACGTTTAATTCGACCACGGTCAATAAAGTCGTTGATATAACTACCGCCCCAAGCTGCCGCTAAGGTACTGTTAATAGCCGTTTGATTTAAACCTGCTGCCATCGCCTGTTTCTGATCAATCGTGACGTTTAACTCTGCTTTTTCCGGATTAGCACGTTGATCTAAATTCTTAAAGCTTTGATATTGAGCGGCTTGCTGCTGTAAATTTTGAAATTGCTGAATTAAAAAATCGCGTCCTGTACCATTCACATCGCGCATCCAGAACTCTAAGCCATCGGTTTGCCCCAAACCACGAACTGCTGCGGGCATGCCAATGGTAATTTGTGCATTGGGATGCTGTCGGAAATGCTGCATGGCACGTTCACGAATAGCTTGTGCGGTATGCTGCTGCCCTTGACGCTCATCCCAATGTTTTAGCGCAATAAAACCCTGACCTAAATTCTGCCCTGTTCCCGAAAAATTACGTCCATAACGAATCATCACCAAATCAACATTGTGGGCTTCATGCTGCATAAAGTATTCGCGTATGCTTTCGCCCACTTCACGACTTTTAGACAACGGCGCACCTTCCTGTAATTTAAATTGCACCGACAACATGCCCTGATCTTCATTCGGGATAAAACTGGTAGGTAAGGCACGGTAAAACAAGGCAAACACCGTCAGTAAACCTGCAAAAATAACCAGACACATCGCTTTATGCTGAATCGTCCAGCCTGATAATTTGAGATAGTGTTGTTTTAAGCGTTCCAGTTTTTGATTAAACCAGATGGCCCATTGGGCTGGTTGTGGATTGGGTTTTAAAATCAAGGCACACAAGGCAGGCGTTAAAATTAAGGCCACGCCTAAAGACAGTGCCATCGCAGTGACTAAGGTGATGGAAAACTGGCGATAAATTACTCCAGTCGAACCACCAAAAAATGCCATTGGAATAAATACTGCGGTCAAAACCAAGGTAATGCCGACCAAAGCACCGCTAATTTCCTGCATAGATGCGATAGATGCCTGTTTAGCCGAGAGCTGCTGTTCGTGCATTAAACGCTCGACGTTTTCGACCACGACAATCGCATCATCCACCAATAAACCAATCGCTAAAACCAAAGCGAATAAGGTCAGCGTGTTAATACTTAGGCCAAAGAGTTGCAACACGGCCATAGTGCCTAAAATCACCACAGGCACGGTTACGGTAGGAATGAGCGTCGCGCGCCAGTTTTGTAAAAACAAGAACATCACGATGACAACTAAAATCACCGCTTCAATTAAAGTTTTCACCACTTCATTAATTGATTCCTGCACGAAAGGCGTGTTATCTCGTGGATAGACAATTTGGTAACCTTCGGGCAATTGTTGTTTTAAATGCTCAATTTGTTTTTGAATTAAGGCTGAAGTTTGTAACGCATTGGCACCAGACGATAAAGAAATCCCCATCCCTGCCGATGGAAAACCATTAATGGTATTAAAGTTTTGATAATTTTCTGCACCGAGTTCTATACGTGCCACATCTTTTAAATAAACAAAGCCACCTGCCTGATCTGCTTTTAAAATAATATTTTCAAATTCTTCTACCGTTTTTAAGCGTGAACCTGAGGTGACTTTGGCATTGAGATATTGTTCTTGTGCTGTGGGTAATTCACCAATTGCGCCTGCTGCGACTTGGGTATTTTGTGCCAATACTGCAGCACGTACATCACTTGGCATGAGTGCGTATTGTTTTAACTTTAACGGATTCAGCCAAATCCGCATTGCATATTGTGCACCAAAAACATCGACCTCACCCACACCTTCAATGCGTGCCAACTCTTGCTCTAAATGACTCATCATATAGTCAGACAAGGCAATATTGCTGCTTTTGGCTGTGGCATCGTACAGCCCAATGACCATGTGGGTATCACCCAATGATTTAAAGACATTTACCCCCTGACGCTGCACATCTTCAGGTAAGCGGTTAATTGCGCCATTAATCGCATTTTGTACCTGGACTTGTGCGGTATCGGGGTTGGTACCATTTTCAAAGCTAATGCTGATGCGACTTCGTCCTGAAGAATCACTGCTAGAACTGAAATACAGTAAGTGATCTAAGCCTTTAATTTGCTGTTCCAAAACCTGTGTGACGCTTTCTTCAACAGTTTCTGCCGAAGCTCCTGTATACGTTGCGCTGACGGTGATACGAGGTGGTGCAATGTCTGGGTAGCGTTCTACAGGTAAATTTAATACTGAAAAAATCCCCAGTGCCATCACCACAATGGCGAGCACACCTGCAAAAATAGGACGTTCAATAAAAAATTTAGACAGCATAGAACAAGATCACTTTCTGGTGGCGATTGGGCTTAAACACGCAATATTTTTCTTCAAATTAACATAGGCGAGTGGATCTTCCGTGACTGAAAATCAAAAAATTATACTTTTTCACAAAAATATTGTTTTTTCTTCATTTTTTCTCACAGATTTAAGCCCTTAACCTCCTCACTTTAGGATATGCAGCGACTCAGCCATGTTTTTATACTTTGTCTATAAACAACGAGATGACAAGGAAATCATGATGAAAAAAACGTTAATTTGCTTAGCCTTAGCAGGTTTACTCAGTGCATGTGGCGGGTCAGACAATGATTCTGGTAGCAATCAGAATCCGCCACCGAGTTCAGCAACACAGATTGGTGTACTGACCGATGGCCCTGTAACTGGGGTTAAATATCTCAGAGCTTCGAGTTCAGGTGAAAGTATTGAAGGTATCACCAATGATAAAGGTGAGTTTGAATATGCTGAGGGTGATACTGTTCGCTTCTTTATTGGTGATGTGCAACTTGGTGAAGCCATTGAAGCTAAAGCACGTATTACCCCACTAGATTTGGCTGAAAGTGAAAATGCCCGTACCAACTTAATGGTATTTTTACAATCTTTAGATAGCGATGGCGACCATAGCAATGGAATTGAAATTACTGCAGACACTCAAACAGCCTTAACCGCTGTGAATATGAATTTCGAGCAAACACCCGCAGAGTTTTCAACTACGTTTGTCAATGAAGTGATCCCTAAAACCGATATCCCACTAGATCGAATCGTGACACCTGAAAAAGCTGCAGAAAACTTCCAAGCCACTTTCTATAAAGATATTGCAGGCACTTGGGAAATTGGGCGTACTGAAAGCACTGCTGTTATATTACATATTTTACCAGACGGACGTTATGCGCTAGGTGAAGCAGATGTAGCTGATGAAACAGGGAAGTCTGGTATCGAAACAGGACGACTAAATTGGAATGCTTTAACTTCAGCGCTGAGCCCTGTGATCTCAGTAGATACTAATGGAGACTACGGGCTTTCACATCCAGACAATGATGGTCATTACCGCCTAAGTTATAACGGTACAGATTTAGTGCTGACCGATGTAGGAAGTAATAGCACCTATATTTTAACTAAAGTCAAACAATCATCAGGATTAGTCGGCACTTGGCAATTTAATCAAACTCATTTATTTGCTTTCTTTGACACAGGATTCTATTTCTTGTTAGACACTGAAGGCGATGATGATTGCGCTAACCCAGGTATTGAATATGGCAAATATTCAATGACAGCCAATACACTTGCCGCAACAGAAGTGTTATATGACACCAACGATTGCGGTGGCTTACAAGACTCTTGGGATGGCAGTAAAGTGAATGCAACTTACAGCATCTCAGGAACAAGCCTAACCTTGCATCCGCAAGGCGAAGACTCTGTTACCCTACAACGTAGTAACTAAACATATTCAAAAGCTGCCTAAGCCAAACTTAGGCAGCTTTAACCAATATGCTCAAAATGAATGGTACAACCCATTAATAAATGCATAAGTTCAATTTGCGAGTTGCATTGGGTTTTTTCATAAATATTTTTAAAATAAGTGCGCACGGAACTGAGGGTAATCCCGCAATGTTCCGCAATTTCTTCTAACTTATAACCATTCAACAACAACTCACACAGCTCAAACTCGCGTTTAGACAATTGATAAGCTTGCTGCAAATAGGCTTGTGACAAGGCATAGTGCTGATGCATATCGGTCAGAAATACCGCAATTTGATGTTGTCTTGCATTTTGATGCTGCATATTTTTTAATTTAGAACAAGGTACGATAGTCAGCATTAATTGTTGTCCTTTCGCATCTGACAAAGACAATACACCGCCTACATCTGCGTTTAATGCCGACTGTCCCAACAACGCTGAATGTAATAATTGATCTAAACGGCTTTGATCACCAATATTGGTCTTTAAACGGTTATGCAAGTCCAAATCTAGACAAGAACCTTGCTCCATCATGCGCTGTGCCAAAGGATTGCAATAATTTAATCTGAGGTTGTGATCAAGCAAAATAATGCCCGTTTTTAAATGATCGAGCACACTATACAAACTTAAATTTTCTTGTTTAACCAAACTAAACTGACGATGGATTTGTAAAGCACGGCGCAAATGCACCCCCAATTGCTTTAAAAAATCCAACTCTTTTTGTTGATACGGCGCTGCATCAGGCGCACGGTGTAACCCTAAAACCGCCCAACGATGTGAACCCTGATCGAGCAAAACAGCCGAGATATAACTAATTCCCGTCGGATTCAAACACCGTTCATAAAAGATATATTCATCACTTTCAGGGTTTTCCCCATAATGCGATAAATCCGAGCTCGCTACTTGCCCCACACCTAAATTTTCCCACAATACTCGGTGTAACTGCATGTCAATCACGCGAATCCGCTCATCACGATAGGCATGCAAAGCTTCATCTGGAATATTGTGACTAAATAAAAAATCGTAACTTGGGCTAAATTGATCTAAGGCAGTAAAAATGGCGGTTTTACTGTCTGTATATTGAACAATTTTTTCAATTACTTGCGGCCATAAATTCACATCTACAGCGGCATCATAAATACTGCCTATAATTTCGTGTTCTCGGTTATCCATTTTTATCCCCTTTATGCCTACTCCAGCCTGCATTACACTTATTTAATCATTTGTTTTTCTTATTATTCCAAGTAGCATAGTGGGTTTTATTCACAAAAAAAAGCAGTTTAAATACATATCACGCATTTAATAAATAAATAAATAAATGGAAAATGGCTAGGCAGTTTTGCTTTTTCATGCGTGCAAACTCTGAATTATAAAAACCACGCCATAAAAAAACCCCGTATCTGACGATACGAGGTTTTTGAAGTTTGGGTCCGCTGATAATTACATCATGCCGCCCATACCACCCATGCCACCCATATCTGGCATTGCTGGCTTGTCTTCTGGAATTTCAGTAATCATACATTCTGTTGTTAACATCAGGCCAGCAACAGACGCTGCATGCTCAAGTGCAGAACGAGTTACTTTTGCAGGGTCAAGAATACCCATTTCCAACATGTCGCCATATTCACCAGTCGCAGCGTTATAACCATAGTTACCTTCACCGTTCTTCACAGCATTGATTACTACAGATGGCTCATCACCAGCATTGGCTACGATTTGACGAAGCGGAGCTTCGATTGCACGACGAAGAATGTTGATACCTACGTTTTGGTCATCGTTAGCACCAGTCAGACCATCAAGTGCAGATGCAGCACGCACCAGTGCAACACCACCACCTGCAACAACACCTTCTTCAACCGCAGCGCGAGTTGCGTGAAGCGCATCATCCACACGGTCTTTCTTCTCTTTCATTTCAACTTCAGTTGCAGCACCAATTTTGATGACTGCAACACCGCCTGCTAATTTAGCAACGCGTTCTTGAAGTTTTTCTTTGTCGTATTCTGAAGTAGATTCTTCGATTTGCGCACGGATTTGCTGAACACGCTCAGAAATCTGATTTGCATCACCAGCACCATCCACAATCACGGTGTTTTCTTTAGAGACTGTAACTTTGTGCGCGCTACCCAAATGCTCTAGTGATGTTTGCTCCAAAGACATACCAATTTCTTCAGAAATAACCGTACCGCCTGTCAAGATTGCAATATCTTGAAGCATTGCTTTACGACGATCACCAAAACCAGGCGCTTTCACCGCACATACTTTGATGATGCCACGCATGTTGTTCACAACAAGCGTTGCCAGCGCTTCGCCTTCAACATCTTCAGCAATGATTAGAAGTGGCTTACCTGTTTTTGCAACCGCTTCTAGGACAGCAATCAGTTCACGAATGTTGCTGATTTTTTTATCAACTAGAAGAATGAACGGATTTTCAAGTTCTGCAGTCAAAGTATCTTGTTTGTTCGCGAAGTATGGCGAGATATAACCGCGGTCAAACTGCATACCTTCTACAACGTCAAGCGCGTCTTCAAAGCCTGAACCTTCTTCAACAGTGATTACGCCTTCTTTACCAACGCGTTCCATTGCTTGTGCAATGAGTTTACCTACTGTTTCATCAGAGTTTGCAGAGATCGAACCCACTTGCTCAATCGCTTTAGTATCAGATGCTGGTTTAGCCGTTGCTTTAATGTCTGCAACGACTGCCTTAACAGCAAGGTCGATACCACGTTTCAAATCCATTGGGTTCATGCCCGCAGTTACAGATTTGATGCCTTCATTTAAAATGGCTTGTGCAAGTACTGTTGCAGTGGTCGTACCGTCACCTGCGATATCATTGGTTTTGCTAGACACTTCACGTACAAGCTGAGCACCCATGTTCTCAAACTTGTCTTTCAAGGTGATTTCTTTCGCAACAGATACACCATCTTTAGTGATGTGCGGCGCACCGAAAGAACGGTCAATCACTACGTTACGACCTTTAGGGCCTAAAGTTACTTTAACTGCGTCTGCAAGTACGTTTACACCTGCAATCATTTTTGTGCGAGCTGAATCACCAAATTTTACGTCTTTAGCTGACATGTCTAACTCCAAATATTTTTAAATAATGTTCAAATTTGCTTTGAATATGAGTTCTGAAATTAGCCTTCAAGTACCGCTAAAATGTCAGACTCTTTCATAATTAGAAGTTCTTCACCGTCTACTTTAACTGTTGTGCCTGCATAAGTACCAAACAAGACTTTGTCGCCCACTTTTACGTCTAAAGCGCGTACGCCATTGTCTGTAATTTGACCATTACCTACTGCAATCACTTCACCTTGCGCTGGTTTTTCTGCTGCAGAACCTGGAAGCAAGATACCGCCAGCTGTTTTTGTTTCTTCTTCAACACGACGAATAACTACACGGTCATGTAATGGACGAATGTTGCTCATAAATAACTCCATCAGACTAGGTCTATGTACAGATTCCTGATGACGACTTATTTATTCCTTTGGTCATCATCAAAATAAATTTTAGATGACACAGTTGTGGGGATGGAAAAAAACGCTTCAAGGGGAAAAGCTAAAAATTTTTCATTTTTTGTTGTTTTTTTAGACAAGTTGGCTAGATCGGTGATTTATTCTGCATTTTGTTGCCACAATACAAATTGCTTTTGTGTGGCATCGAAAATGTAATGCTGCACATCACCATTTTTACACAATACATTTAAGCTATTCGGCATACCTTGATGCAAACGATACGAAATTGCAGTACCCGCATGAATATCCAGCACAGGATGCGCTGCGCCTAAGGCATAAATTTGATTTAAGTCATATACTGCGGGTTGATGTAAATGTCCATGCAACAAGGCATACAAACCATTTTTGCTCCACTGCTCTAAGGCAATTCGCCCCAACACTGGGCAATCTTTAATGCTGTGGCGATCATCTGGTGGTGTATAAAATGGTTGATGCGCCACCAAAATTTTAAACTTATTACTTGGCGCAACTTGTAGCAAAGCTTCAACTTCCTGAATTTGACTTAAAGAAATATGCCCGCGAGTATGAAAACGGCGTCGAATACTATTTACGCCTATCAGATAAAAATGTTGCGTTTCCAACACACTTTCCATGCGCCCAAAAAACAACTGATAACGGGCGAATGGACTCAAAAACCTTTTCCAGAGATGATACAGCGGAATATCGTGATTACCTGGTACTACCAAATACGGCACATCTAAACTGTCTAAAAAATGCTTACAGGCATAAAATTGTGCATAACGTGCGCGTTGAGTTAAATCGCCGCTCACCACTACCGCTTCAGGCTGCAATGATGCACACAACTGTTGAATCGCCTGCATACACGCGATATTTTCGGTGCCGAAATGCAAATCAGACAGATGCAATAACATGCGGCACCTTAATGTTGAGTGCATTCTTCTGCACCGAAATATGTAATGGCGGACGCATTTTGACAATTTCCCCATCTATCGCCACGGTCAGCTGCGTCTGTGTACTGTGAATTACCACCTGATCTGCAGCAAAACTATAAACATCACTGGCTTGATCTAGTTTGCCCTGAATCATTTGCCATAAAATTTTAAATAAAGTCAGCTTATCGCTTTTGGCAACCACGACACCCGCAACTTTGCCCTGTTCTGCCGCTTGCGCAATACGTAAATTCATTTCAGATAATTGCAATTGATTATTGCCAAAGAAAATCAACGGGGTTTTTAAGGGATAAAGTGTGCCATCGATTGCAATTTTTAATTTTAACTCTTTACGGTCACGAATCAGCACATCCAAACCTGAAGTATAGGCATGCAAAGGTAAACGTCCTAAATATTGGTTATAACGCTCGCGCTTTTGAATGAATAAAGGATACAAACCCAAACTGGCATTGTTTAAATAAATATGTTGATTGATTTGTGCCACATGCACAGCTCGCGTCGTGCCTGTGGCAATGACCTGTGCGGCTTCAATTAAATCCAGTGGAATATTCAATAAACGCGCCACGTAATTAAACGTGCCTAAAGGCAAAATACCCATCGGAATGTGAGTGCCTTTCAGTTTAGCCGCCACTGCATTTAAAGTACCATCACCACCTGCTGCAACCACTACACCGCTTAAATGCGCTGCTTGATGCCGTGCTAATACCTGTTGCATCAGTTGATCAAAATTGGCGATATCGCCCATTTCAAACAATTGGATTTCAAAACCATGCTGTGACAAAACATGCAGCAACTCTTCATAGACACCTTCTTGCTGTGTGGCATGAAATCCAGATTTTTGATTATAAATAAGCGATAAAGGCTGTAATGTTGTCGACATTTTCTTCAATCATTTTAAAGCTTTTGCTCTAATTTCGACCAATTGATGCAGAATGAAAAGCAGCTTTATGTAAAAATCGAATGATGACCATTCATTAAATCAATAATCATTCTTTATAAAATTTAAGCTATAAATATATGTTTTAATTAAAAATAATTAAAATAAATAATGCCCATATTTTTTTTAAATAATGATAAATAGAACACAAAAAGGTTGTAAGCCCATGTTTCATATATGTTATTCATTATTTATATGGGTATTTTTTACATAAAGCTAAATCAAGCCTATGTCTTATTTTTTTTATGTTTTTGTGCTTTAATACAGCCACTTTTTTTTCATATTTCATCTGAACCATGTACCCCATCGTTCAGATTGTACTTTGTACACGACTTGTACACATTTAAGATAGGCCTCACCATGACCCAAGTGAACGCACCAGAATTCGTTCGTCACCCTAAGCTTATTGCATGGGTTGAAGAAATTGCAAAGTTAACAAAACCAGCAAAAATTGAATGGTGTGACGGTAGCGCAGAAGAATATCAACGTCTAATCGACTTGATGATCGCTAACGGCACCATGCAAGCATTAAACCAAGAAAAACACCCTGGTTCGTACCTTGCAAATTCTGATCCTTCTGACGTTGCTCGTGTTGAAGACCGTACTTACATCTGCTCTGAAAACAAAGAAGATGCTGGTGCGACAAACAACTGGGAAGCGCCAGCTGAAATGCGCGCTAAATTAAACGGTTTATTCGACGGCTCAATGGCTGGTCGTACCATGTATGTGGTTCCATTCTCTATGGGTCCATTAGGTAGCCACATTGCGCACATCGGTATTGAATTAACTGACTCTCCTTATGTTGCTGTCAGCATGTCTAAAATGGCTCGTATGGGTAAAGCTGTTTATGACGTATTGGGCACAGATGGCGAATTTGTTCCTTGCGTACACACTGTGGGCGCACCATTGGCTGAAGGCGAGAAAGACGTTGCTTGGCCATGTAACAAAGAAAAATACATCGTACATTATCCAGAAACTCGTGAAATCTGGTCATATGGTTCTGGTTACGGCGGTAACGCATTATTGGGTAAAAAATGCTTAGCGCTTCGTATTGCTTCTGCAATGGGTCGTGAACAAGGCTGGTTAGCTGAACACATGCTTATTTTAGGCGTGACCAACCCACAAGGCGAAAAACACTACATCGCAGCAGCATTCCCTTCTGCATGTGGTAAAACCAACTTTGCGATGTTAATTCCACCTGCAGGTTATGAAGGCTGGAAAATTGAAACTGTAGGTGACGATATTGCTTGGATCAAACCAGGTGAAGATGGTCGCTTATATGCAATTAACCCTGAAGCTGGTTTCTTCGGTGTTGCTCCTGGTACAAACACCAAGACTAACCCGAACTGTATGGCAACTCTGCACAAAGACGTGATTTATACCAACGTTGCTGTGACTGACAACGGCGAAGTATGGTGGGAAGGTCTATCTAAAGAAGTTCCTGCAAACTTAACCAACTGGAAAGGTCAACCACATACTGGCGCAGAAAAAGCAGCTCATCCAAATGCGCGCTTCACTGTTGCAGCGGGTCAATGTCCTTCTATTGATGCTGACTGGGAAAATCCAGCAGGTGTTCCAATTTCAGCGTTCATCTTCGGTGGTCGTCGTGCAGACACAGTGCCTCTAATTTCAGAAGCATTTGACTGGGTAGATGGCGTATATAAAGCTGCAACTATGGGTTCTGAAACTACTGCAGCAGCCGTTGGTCAACAAGGTATTGTACGCCGCGACCCATTTGCAATGCTTCCATTTGCTGGTTACAACATGGCAGACTACTTCTCTCACTGGTTAGAAATGGGTGAGAAAGTTGGCGAAAAAGCAAAAGCTGCAGGCAACAAATTACCAGGTATCTACAACGTAAACTGGTTCCGTCGTGATGCAGAAGGCAACTTCGTATGGCCTGGTTTTGGTCAAAACATGCGTGTACTTGAGTGGATCATTGATCGTTGCGAAGGTCGTGCAGAAGCTGTTGAAACTCCAATTGGTTTTGTTCCAACGTATGAGCAATTGAACTGGACTGGTTTAGATTTCTCTAAAGAGCAATTTGAAACTGTAACAGCGCAAGACAAAGAACAATGGATCAAAGAGTTAGAAAGCCACACTGAGTTATTCAACAAACTTGGTGAGCGCCTACCTGCTGCATTGAAAGCACGTCAAGCTGCTTTACTTGAAGCGGTTAAATCTGCGTAATTCAACGCTGATTGCTAAGAAAAGGTCACTTCGGTGACCTTTTTTATTGCCCTAATATTTTAGTTGCTAAAAACATCAACATTCCAGCTTCAACATCCCCCGCTGATGTGTAAATACTAAATAATACGAAGATTCAAGGTAAAAACATGACATCATCAAAACACACTTATCACCCCCAATATAGACAGCCTACCACATCACCAACAAAGCCATGCTTTGTCCACTCAGCTATGGCATACTTAAAACAAGAATGAAATGACATCAAAACATGAGACATGATCATGAATAAAACCATGAAGAATACAATGATTATTTTGGCTATGACGGGACTTGGGTTAGGTTTATCCGCTTGTCAAAGTTTGCCTGAGCAAAACGAGAATAGTTTTATTGGCTATAAAGTCGAAAGCAAAACTGATCGCAACGCAGTATTAGCCTACACTCTTGCAGGACGTCAAAACCAACAGCGCGATGAAAGTAAATTACAGCGTGCCTGCCAAAAAGAACTTGGTGCGCATAAAACTTATCAATTGCGGATTTTAAGTATTAATGAAGTGGTGAATCCTGCAGCCAACCAACAAGACCCGTATGGTCGCCAACTTGGGCAAAGCCGCACCTCTATTGGCTTATCGAACACACCTGAGCTACATAGCAGTGAAAACTATGCTACACGTCAGGCCTTAGATGCTCGCCCAAGCACACTGCGCATTGTGCGTTATAGCTGCAATTAATTCGCGCCACAAAACTAGCTTCCTATAAGACGTGATGAGTTATCGCGTCTTATAAAAACTCACATTACGGAACTCTTTGGCTTCATCCAAATCTGGCCATGTGGTCGCGCTGCGTTCATCTATTTTTATATATTGTGGATGACTAAAGTTTTTCACTCGGCTGTCTGCCACCCAAACTTCTGGGGCGAACTTTAAGAACTCATCTAAAAAAAAGCGATTGCATTGATCATAAAGTACATCGGCAGCCAACAATACATCCACTTGTTCTGCTTTGTATAGATCATCTAAATATTCAAGCACCACATCATTCAATTCAGCATTGGCTCGACAGGCTGCAAGGCTAATGGGGTCAATATCACAACAAATTACCCGTTTGGCACCTGCCATTTTTGCAGCAATCGCCACCACGCCCGAACCTGCACCAAAGTCTAAAACGACTTTATTTTTTACTTGCTGCGGTTCTGCCAATAACCATTGCGCCATTGCAAGTCCTGAAGCCCAACAGAAAATCCAGTACGGCGTATCATTCCAAATACGACGAATCACTTCATCATCTAGCTTGTCGGTAGGAAATACTGGTGGAATAAGCCAAAGTGAAATAGGCGTTTCAGGCAATTGCTGTGCCAGTAATTCACAATTTGGAATTACATCATGTAAAGCATCTAAAAGATGTTCAGGGGCTTTAGGAAATTGAAAGGTACAGCTCATTGGATTTTTATTCGTTCTAATTTAAAAAGTTCCCTCTGCTTTTTTAAAGGAGAGGGAGCATTCATTATTTTTACAATGAATTCCCCACTCTTTTTTAGGAGAGTTAGGGAGAGAATTTTTAAGCCCTCATCCCAGCCTTCTCCCTGAGCCGTATACGGCGCAAGAGAAGGAGCATCCATTATTTTCACAATGAATTTCCCCTCTCCTGAGCAAAATTTAAAGCACTGCTTTTAAATTGAAGCGCAAGAGAGGGTTAGGGAGAGGTCTTCATCAACCTAACGCTTTCTCAGCCGCTTCAACCGTTTGACGAATCAAAGTTGTAATCGTCATTGGGCCAACGCCACCTGGTACAGGCGTATATGCAGAAGCAATCTCTTCAATGCCTTGCAATTGGATATCTCCAACACCACCGCCATCACGTGGATGGAAGCCTGCATCAACAACCACAGCGCCTGGTTTGATCCAGTCTTTTTGAATCAATTCAGCTTTACCAACCGCACCAACAATAATGTCCGCTTGTTTCACAAAACTTGCAAGATCTTGGGTACGTGAATGGCAAATGGTTACTGTTGCATTGGCTTCAAGAAGCATCGCAGCCATTGGTTTACCTAAAATTGCCGAACGCCCCACAACAACGGCATGTTTGCCTGCAATTTCAATGTTTTTTTCTTTAAGAATGGTCATAATGCCTGCAGGTGTTGCAGAACCATATGCAGCTTCGCCCATTGCCATACGACCATAACCTAAACAGGTCACACCATCTACGTCTTTTGCAAGTGAAATCGCATCAAAACAAGCACGCTCATCAATTTGCGCAGGAACTGGGTGTTGCAACAAAATACCATGCACATCAGGATTGGCATTCAATTTTTCAATTTCTGCCAATAATTGTTCTGTGGTGGTTTCTGTTGGCAATTCTACTTTTAAAGAATCCATGCCCACACGACGGCAAGCATTGCCCTTCATGCGTACATAAGTTGCAGATGCACCGTCATCACCGACCAAAATAGTCGCTAGAATTGGGGTACGACCTGATTTTGCTTTTAACGCTTCTACACGTGTTAACAGATCAGCTTCAATTTGTTTTGCCAATGCACGACCGTCTAAAATTAATGCCACGGCACATCTCCAAATGTTGATATGAATCAATTTTGCAAATAATACATGATTATTTAGACTATTTTATTCTATATGTCGAATTAATGTGCATCTGCTCATTTAATAGTATTGTTTTTTTTTCAGAGCTTGCTAATATACGCATCACAAGACGCGGCGGGGTGGCAGAGTGGTCATGCAGCGGACTGCAACTCCGTGGACGCCGGTTCGATTCCGACCTCCGCCTCCAATCTTGTAAAACTATGCCCGAGTGGTGAAATCGGTAGACACAGGGGATTTAAAATCCCCCGCCCTCAAAGCGTGCCAGTTCGAGTCTGGCCTCGGGCACCATTTTAAAATAGATTAAAATGGTGCAAATAAAGAACCCAGCATTAAGCTGGTTTTTTTATGCCTAAATTTTAGGTTTTCCCCTCTTTATTCAATATTCAATGATGCCTCTATGAACCCTAAACAAGCGCTTCTTGATTTGCAGCAATTGCAACAACAATACCCTGCTGCATTTAAAAGAAATATTTTGTTTTATGGTTTTATTCAAAGCAAAGGCATGCTGGATGATTGGAAAGAAATGATTCCATGGGTCTTGGCCTGCCTGATTTTTATTCCTATTTCAATCAGTCTGGCGCACGGGATTCAAAACTTTGCACCGCAGTACGATGCCTTTCAAGCCAAGGCATTGGCGATTTTAGCCATCATGTTAGGTTTTATGCTGCTTCTACCTTATGTGTTGTATCAAATTAAACACAGTTCGGCATCGTGGTATCAACTACAGCAACATGCCACCATAAAAATAGCAGTATTGATTCTGCTACAAGCGGTAAATTTCGCCTATTTTCAGAGTGCAATTCTGCAAGGGATTTTATTCTTTTTCTGCATCAGTTTTGGTTTTGTACGTTTCTATAAAGAGAATATGTTCCGTGACCACATAAGCCTTGAACAAAAATATTGCTTAACGCAATTTCGCCGTGCTGCGTATTGGTCATATCGTCAAGCTGCTAAAATTCAATATCGGATGTATTTTTCCAATAAAAATAGCCCTCGTTTTGCCCAATTGAATCAGCAATATCAACATGCAATTCAGTTACATCAACAACTGATGCAGGTTGAACACAATTTATGTAAAAGCATTAAATACATAGATTTAGACAGTTATATTCAAGATAAACTCGATTAAAACATCACGCCAAACATCAGAAAGATTATCAAAAAACCGAGCAACTTAGGCTCGGTTTTCTGTAAATATCAGACTGATTTTAAGCAGTTTTAGCGACATCACTGATTGGTTTTAAGTCTACACCATACTTCTGTTGATGACCACGCGTATCATCGAGTTTGTATTCACGTGCCTTAACCGTATCTATAAACTTCC
Source organism: Acinetobacter towneri (assembly GCF_017498585.1). Lineage (NCBI taxonomy): Bacteria > Pseudomonadati > Pseudomonadota > Gammaproteobacteria > Moraxellales > Moraxellaceae > Acinetobacter > Acinetobacter towneri. Next base: position 1,267,947 of record NZ_CP071766.1, on the reverse strand, counting down.
AATCTGCAACCACTTGCGCACGATCAAAAGTCACTGTTAAATAACCACGTTGATTTAAGTTGCAATAATCCAGTTCATCAATCAGTTCTTGAAAGGCATATTCCAACGCTGCCATTTCGTCTGCAGGCACGTTTAAGTAATACTCAATTCCGGGCGATGATACCGAGCTGGTCGCGAATTCCAACCCAACCTCATGATTTGTTTCATGTGTATGCAAGGTTGCAGCCCAAGCATTGTGAGTATCACCTGCCAACACCACTGCTTTTTTCCCAAGTTGCTGCAATGTCCCATACACAACTTCTCGCTCGTAGGCATAACCATCCCAAGCATCGAGGTTATAAGGTGCAACCGCATACAAACGTGCCTTATCTACTGCTGTCAAAGTTGGATCATTCGCTTTTAAACGCAATTTCAGCGTGACCAATTCTGTAATTTTCTGCTTCATTTGTGCAAGTGTTTCAGGTTGCTGATCACCATTGGTGATTTTCGCTAAAGGCAATAACAGTTCTTGTGGAATCAGCATTTTCGCCATCAACACTTGTTGAGCCAAAACATTCCAAGTAGCCTTAGACTGCCCCAACTGCTTTTGCAACCACTCTCGTTGAACTCCACCCATCAATGTGCGTTGATCACTAAATAAATCTGCCTGAAATTTAGCAGCATCAATACCTTCTGCCGTCATATAGTTAGCATAATCTAATTGCTTATGACGCGCCAAAATACGCGTATCCAGCATCATCAAATTCACCAAACCACCAAAATCAAACTGGCGATAAATATTCAAATGATCATTTTCTGCAACTGGACGAATTGGCATCCACTCGAAATAAGCCTGTAATGCCGCAATTTTACGTTCTATAAAGCTGCCTTCACCTTCTTGATGATTATCTGCACCCGCTTCCCAAGTATCATTACTGAGTTCATGGTCATCCCAAATGACAATAAATGGATGGCGTTGGTGAGCAGTCTGCAAATCAGCATCGGTACGATATAAAGCATAACGTTTACGATAATCATCTAACTTGATAATTTCTTTATCATTGTCTGCAGCAAAGGTACGTCCTAACTGTTTTGCATCGTCAGTCGCGTAGCCACCTTGTCCATATTCATAAATATAATCACCCAAGTGAATAATCACATCCAGATTGTTTTCCTGTGCCATTTCTTTATACACATGAAAATAACCTGCGGGATAGTTCGAGCAAGAACAGACCGCAAATTTCACTTGATCGCTGCGTTGTGGCAAGGTTTTGGTCTGTCCTATAGCAGAAACCGTATTACCAAAGCGGAAACGGTAATAATATTTAGTCCCTGCCTGTAAACGATCTGCGTCCACTTTAACAGTAAAATCTTGCGCTGCGCTGGTTTGTACTTTGCCAGTATTTACCAATTGCTTAAACGCCTCATCGCTGGCAATTTCCCAAACCACTTCAATGCATGCTGCCATGTCACTTGGCGTTACACGTGTCCATAAAATGATACGATCATGCAGCGGATCACCACTGGCGACACCATGCAAAAACTGCACCTTTAATGCATTTTCTGCTGTATTTTCATTGTCATCACCACATGCAGTTAATGCGACTGGCAATGACAACGCCCCAAAACCAGCCAAACTTTTTTGAATCAGCTCTCGGCGAGTTAAGCGAATGTTCATGAATATTCCTTTTATTTTTCTTGAGCGCTCAACATAGAAATTTATGATTTCGCTTTGATCTCAAATTCATGAAATATTGATGACAAACAGCAGAAATATACTGCAAACCGAACTTTTTTCAAGCTAATAAGTTGAATTGATTGAAAAGAAAGCAATTGTAAATAAATTTACTTGCCAAGATTTATTTCGTCCTCTATTATTGCGCACATGCCCGAGTGGTGAAATCGGTAGACACAGGGGATTTAAAATCCCCCGCCCTCAAAGCGTGCCAGTTCGAGTCTGGCCTCGGGCACCATTTTAATGAATCAAATCATTCAAATGGTGCAAATAAAGAACTCCAGCATTAAGCTGGTTTTTTTATGCCTAAAAAATATAATATTGAAAACGATAACACTTATGTGCCGATGATTTGAAATGTCTCTACAACGCTTTATCTTCTCTTTCAAATGGGTGATCTGTTTATGCTGCTTGCTCAGTTTTGCAAGCCATGCACAAAATCCCAGCCTTGAGTCAGCAACCGAATCCGTAAACCCAATTGAAACTGATGCAGAATTTTATGATGTTTTTGCAGGAACAGTGCAATATAAAAATCAAGAATTACAATTACGTCGTTGCAGCTTAGGCAACAATTTATATTTATTAAATTTCCAAAATCCTGAAGATAAAAAGCAACTCAAAACTTTGCTGCAACAAAATACAAAGTTTTGGGTCAATTTAATTGCACAGCCGAATGAACATAATGGGCTATATACGTTGAATGTTCGGGAAATTGCAGAACTACATACACAGCAAAGTTGCCATTTGGATGATGTTTTAGATGATTTATTGAATCACCCATAAATTAAAGCTGAAAGAGAGTGACCTATCACCACTCTCTCGTTGCAATCAACTCTTCCATTTCAATCTCGAAATAGCCTTGATCTTGCAGCACCATCATCATCGCCTCAGCAATATAATCTGCTGCGGTATCGTCCAAATCTGAATCCAGATCTTCAAATTGTGGTTTCATTTTATTAATGGCTTGCACGGTCTGATCTGCAAAATGATAAATATCCGTTTCAGATAAATTGGATTTAGACACGTGTTTTGCAAACTGTTGAATCAGTTGTTTTAACTCAGCAACTAAAATATCAGGATAAAACTCATCATCAAACATCGGGAGAAGTAAATCTGCAAACATACAGGCACTCAAAAATACAGAGATTCAAGCGTGCCTATATAGCATAAGCAGAGCTTTAATTCTAGCTTCGCCCCAAATCTATAAACAGCGATTAATTTGCTAACAGCATTGCTTGCCAGACTTTAATGGCATCAGACATAGCCTTAACATCATGCGCACGCACCATACAAGCACCTTGCTGAATACTGAGTAAATGTGCCGCTACAGAACCAACTGCACGCTGTGTTGGCTCTGCCCCACCCAAAGCTTCACCAATAAAGCGTTTACGAGACAATGCCGATAAAATTGGATACCCCATACCATTCAGTTGATACAACTCATTTAACAATTTCAAGTTCTGTTGTGCATTTTTAGCAAAACCAAAACCCGGATCAATCATGATATTTTCAGGCTTGACCCCTTCCGCCAAAGCATCAGCGACACGTTGCTGCAATTCTGCAATCACATCTGCTGTGACATCATCATATTGATCTAAATTGTTCATGGTAGTCGGTTCACCACGCATGTGCATAATAATCACGGGAATATTTAACTCAGCGGCTGTGTGCAACGCATTGGGGCGGGTCAGCGCACGTACATCATTCCAGATATGCGCCCCTGCAGCTACGGCAGCACGAATCACTTCGGGCTGTGACGTATCAATCGAAAGTACCACATCATAAGCAGATAAGGCTTCTACCACAGGAACCACACGACGAATTTCTTCTTCTACACTCACAGGACTAGCTCCTGGACGTGTTGATTCGCCGCCAATATCAATCACGGTTGCACCTTCTGCCATCATTTCCAAAGCACGCGCCACAGCAGCATCTTTTTCATTATGTCGCCCACCATCACTAAACGAGTCTGGTGTCACATTTAGAATTCCCATCACATGCGGCTGAGATAAATCTAAACGCAAACGTCCACATTGCAATACGCGCTTGGGTAATGGCATCAGCTGCATGCTGGTCTTCCTTTCAATTTGAAAAGCTTATTTTAACAAGGGTAATTTTGAAGATGTTGAATTCTTTTCAGTGCGCTTCAACATTACCAATATTCCTGTTGCAACGGCGCATAAACCACACGAATAAAAAAAGAGCCTTTATACAAAGACTCTTTTTAACATTATGTGAACTGATTAGCTCGCTGGTAATGGTGGCGGTGTGCTTGGACCATCGGTTGGTGTTACATCAATCACAGGATTGTCTGCAATATACACCTTCGGTGGCTGTGGCTCACGACCTTCCATAATGTCACGGATTTGGTCACGATCAATGGTTTCCCATTCCAACAATGCTTTTACCATTGCGTGGGCAATGTCTTGGTTATTTTCCAAAATATCGCGGGCAACTTTATATTGCTCATCAATAATACGACGAACTTCAGCATCCACTTGTTGCTGGGTGGCTTCAGAAATGGTACGGCTGCCTAAACTACCCATGAATGATTGTTGTGTATCATCTTCATAGACCATTACGCCTAACTTGTCAGACATACCGTATTTGGTCACCATCGCACGTGCTAATTTAGTCGCACGCTCAAAGTCATTCGATGCACCTGTCGACATTTGATTAATAAAGACTTCTTCTGCAATACGACCACCAAACAAGATAGACAAGTCGTTCAGCATTTTGTCTTTATAATGGCTAGTTTGGTCATGTTCAGGCAATTGCCATGTCACACCCAATGCCCAGCCACGCGGCATAATCGTTACTTTATGCACAGGGTCTGTACCCGGCAGCATTTCAGCAACAATCGCATGACCTGCTTCATGATAAGCCGTTGCACGACGTTCTTCTTCACGCAGCACCATCGACTTACGTTCAGGGCCCATATACAACTTATCTTTAGCATCTTCAAAGTCGTGCATATCCACCGTATTTTTATTACGACGGGCAGCAAACAATGCAGCTTCATTCACAAGGTTCGCCAATTGCGCACCAGAGAAGCCTGGTGTACCACGTGCCAAGACTTTGACATCTACACCTGTAACTGAAGGCAGTTTTTTCAAGTGAACATTCAGAATTTGCTCACGACCTTTAATGTCTGGCAAGCCAACCATTACTTGACGGTCAAAACGACCTGGACGCAATAAAGCTTTATCCAGTACATCGGCACGGTTTGTCGCAGCGATAACAATAATGCCTTCATTGCCTTCAAAACCATCCATTTCAACAAGCATTTGGTTAAGTGTTTGCTCACGTTCATCGTGACCACCACCTGTACCTGAACCACGGTGACGACCTACCGCATCAATCTCATCAATAAAGATGATACATGGTGCATGGCGTTTAGCTTGCTCAAACATATCACGAACACGAGAAGCACCTACACCCACGAACATTTCAACGAAGTCAGAACCAGAAATGCTGAAGAATGGAACTTTGGCTTCGCCTGCAATGGCTTTGGCCAATAAGGTTTTACCTGTACCCGGTGGACCTACCATCAACACACCTTTAGGAATAGTTGCACCTAAACGCTTGAATTTAGCAGGGTCTTTTAAGAAATCTACAATTTCAACCACTTCTTGTTTTGCTTCGTCACAACCTGCTACATCGGCAAATGTGACTTTAATTTGGTCTTCAGACAACATTTTGGCTTTAGATTTACCAAAGCTCATCGGGCCGTTTTTACCACCTGCACCGCCACCCATGTTGCGCATAAAGAACATGAATAACAAAATGATTAAAAGTACAGGGAAACTTGCGATCAATAGTTGCATTAACAAACCTTGACGTTGAGGTGCAGTACCTTCAACAACAACGTTGTTTTTAATCAGATTCGGCATCAGTTCAGGATCTTGAACTGCTGGACGAATGCTTTCAAAGGACGAGCCGTTGACTTTTTCGCCACTAATTCTTTCGCCATCAATTGTGACTTGCTTAATTTGACCAGCATTCACCGCTGTAACGAACTCTGAATAGTTCATTGCAGTTGGCTTTTCACTGTTATTGATGTTGCTGAAAATTAGAATCAGCACACCAAGTATAATCAGCCACAATACGGCATTCTTGAAGAGATCGCTCAAAGCTTTATTCCCATATCAATCTAATTTGATCATGCCCGTTACTGGGTGACCTTTCATTCAAAAAGCTGAAGATCAGCTAGACAATTCATTAAAAACGTACAAAATGCACAATTTTTAACGGCTTGGCAAGTAAACTTTATTTAGACGCTTTTTTACGTCCTTGTCCAATAAGGAATACTTCTTTGGAACGCGCCCGTGAAGCAGCGGGTTTTGCTGTCTTTAGAACATCAAAACTGTCCACGACCTGTTTACGAAATTCGTCAAACCCCGAACCTTGGAACACTTTGACCACAAACTGGCCATTGGGTCCCAATACACGGTTGGCAAAATCGAGCGCCAACTCGCATAAGTAAATTTGACGCGGTTGATCTACAGCTTTATTACCTGATGTATTGGGGGCCATATCGGAAATTACAACGTCTACCGTGCGTCCGTTTAAAATATTTAACAATTTTTCGAACACTTCTTCTTCGCGGAAGTCACCTTGTAAAAAGGTCACATCTGGTAATGCGTCCATTTCCAAAATATCGGAAGCGATCACCAAACCTTTGTCGCCGACAAGTTTCCCTGCGATTTGCGACCAACTGCCTGGTGCTGCTCCCAAGTCCACCACCGTCATGCCAGGTTTGATCAGTTTATATTTTTCTTGAATCTCAAGTAGTTTGTATGCAGCACGTGCACGATACCCTTCTTTTTGCGCTCTTTTCACAAAGGGATCATCTAGGTGCTCTCTCATCCACGCACGACTACTTTTGGATAACTTTTGGTTGGTAATGCGTGTTGCCATAACTCTCTTAGTAACGAATAGCCATCTAAATTGCGATTGTACGTGAAAATTAGCAAGCTTGCAGTAGACATCTGTATCTAAATGCCAATAACTGACAAGTTTTTTCTATTAAATCCATCGCTTATTTCTGTACTGAGGCTTAAAAAAGTCACTTTGACTGTTACAGAGAAATATCACCAAGTATTCAGTTTCAATATTTCTACATGGCAGTAAGATCACAGATTATTTGCATAGAATTTACAGCGTTTCAAACTGGCTTTTGTTATACTAAGCCGTTTTTAAAATTAGGTTATCTTTATGGCGGCTCTATCTATTCAGGAACGCAAGCGTTTACGTCAAATTGGTCATGCACTCAACCCTGTAGTGATGATTGGCGGGCAAGGTTTGACTGAAAATGTGATTGAAGAAACCAACCGTGCTTTAAACGATCACGAATTGATTAAAGTCAAAATTGGCGGTGAAGACCGTGAGGTACGTGCAGCTGTGATTACTGAAATTGCAGCAGCAACAGGTTCTGAAGTGGTACAAAGCATTGGTAAAATTGTCTTACTCTACAAAAAAGCAGCCAAACAAAATGCTAAATTATCTAATTTAGTTCGCCACGCTCACTTGTCTAACTAATCTCCCTCAATGGCAAGTTACGAACTCAGTGCTTTTAATCGTCAATTTCAGGCCATTTCTTTGGTCGGTGCAATTGAACAACAAAGCCCATTTACGTTAAATGTTGGCTTTTGGCTGCGCGATCCAAATCAGTGGGTCGAATGGCCTGCTTTGGTGGCGTCACATCCACGTCAGGATTTTTTGTGGGAACACACCTGCTTTGAAATTTTCATTGGGGTTCAGGGCGAAGATTTTTATCGTGAAATCAATTTATCCCCTTCTCAAGCTTGGCAAGCCTACGCCTTTGAAGAATATCGTTATCCTGAGCAAATGCCGCCCGTGGCTGCGTACGATATTGAGTTGAATCAGCTAAAACGTACGCATTACGGTTTAAATGTCAGTTTGGATTTAACCGAATTTATACTGAAACATAAACTGAAATGGACAGATTTGTTTATTGGGCTCACAGCTGTATTAAAAACCAGTCAGGGCGAGCAGTTTTATGCCATGCAACACAGCAGCCCTGCCGCCGATTTTCACAATAAGCGCGATTGGCTACATCAGTTCTAACTGTGATTAATAGTAGTTTAGATTGAAACAACTAGTTTTTGGTTTGAGCAAGAAATTTAAATAAAAAAGTGAGGCGCATGACCTCACTTTTTTTTATGGCTGAATCAGCAACAGATTAAACTGGATTATGCTTGATCAGTTTCATCATTAGTTTCAGTTTTTGATGGATTTACTTTTTTCCACGCTTCTAGTGTGTGCTCTTTAGAACGCTTAAAAGTTTCAGCCAATTGATCTTTGTGTTTTACTGAAATGCTGCTGACATCTTCTTTCAACTCTTTACCAAGTTTAGAAAGATCTTCAATAATTGCGCTAAATTCAGTTTTTACAAAGTCTTTTAATTCGCCCAAATCTTTAGGTGAACTGCCAAATTGTGCTTTTAAAGCTTCAATTTTTTGCAACACATCTTGCTTTAACTGACCCAATTGCTCTTGCACGCTGGCATTGAGTTGTTTTGCTTCGGCTTGAAGTTTTTCTTGCGTTTCTGCAACCACATCAAGCACCTGCTCTTTGGCATCATGCGTTACTTTTTCAAGCTTTTCAGCGCCTTCACTTACTGCTTTGATTGCACTGTTTTGTGGTTCAGTGGCTGATTTATCTTGTTCAGTCATTCGCTTTTACCCAAGGTCGTTGTTGTTTATAAATTAAGCATAAGGCAATTTAGACTCAAATGGGTTTTGGATTGTCTAACAATCGTAGATTGCTTACATTTGGACTACACGCTAAAACATAAACCTAGCAAAAAAAGCAAGTCTTTTATCTTACATATTCGTTAGATTCACAATGGACTTTTGGCGAGCTCATGCGTATAATGCAATGTTAAGTTCAAGCGAGCAGACATAGGAGGGTAGGTTTAAATATTGACCTTCCTTTTTTTTCGTCTACTCGCTTTTTTACAGCCCTATTTTTGTGGTTTTAGTTCAGGAGCTTTGGTTTGAGCACCCCCGCCATTTTAGCCCTCGCCGACGGTACAATCTTTAAAGGTACGTCTATCGGTGCAACGGGAAGCACGACTGGTGAAGTCGTTTTTAACACTGCCATGACTGGCTATCAAGAAATTTTGACCGACCCGAGTTATGCACAACAACTTGTGACTTTAACTTACCCACATATTGGGAACACTGGTTGCAATGATGAAGATGTTGAGTCAGGTCGAATTCATAAAGTATGGGCAAACGGTTTAATTATCCGTGATTTGCCTTTATTACACAGTAACTTCCGTTCTACTCAATCTTTAGGCGAATACTTACAACAACACAATGTTGTTGCAATTGCCGATATTGATACCCGTAAATTGACCCGTATTTTACGTTCCAAAGGTGCGCAAAACGGTTGTATTCTTGCTGGTGAAAATATCACTGAAGAAGAAGCAATTGCAAAAGCACGTGCATTTGGCGGCTTAAACGGCTTAGATCTTGCAAAAGTATGCTGCGACCCTGAAGGTTTTGAATGGACTGAAGGTTCATGGGAACTTGGCAAAGGCTTTACTCAACCTGAACTTAAATATCATGTGGTTGCATACGATTACGGTGTCAAAACCAACATCCTGCGTATGCTCGCAGACCGCGGTTGCAAATTAACCGTTGTTCCTGCACAAACCCCTGCTGAAAAAGTCCTTGCGTTAAACCCAGATGGCATTTTCTTGTCAAATGGCCCTGGCGATCCTGCTGCATGTGACTACGCAATTGAAGCTGTAAAAACAATTGTAGAAACCACGAATACTCCTGTATTTGGTATCTGTTTAGGTCACCAAATTCTTGCACTTGCATCAGGTGCAAAAACAATGAAAATGCCGCACGGTCACCACGGCGCAAACCATCCTGTACAGAACTTAGAAACTGGTACAGTGATGATTACTTCTCAGAACCACGGCTTCGCGGTAGATGAAAGCACCTTACCAAGCAATGTATGTTCAACGCATCGTTCATTGTTCGATGGCACAAACCAAGGTATTCATCGTACAGACAAGCCTGCATTTAGCTTCCAAGGTCACCCAGAAGCAAGTTCAGGTCCACATGACTGCGCACTCTTGTTCGATCATTTCATCGAACTTATTGAAGCCGCTAAGAAGTAATTAAGGAGCGAAATAATGCCTAAACGTACGGATATTAAAAGCATCTTAATTATTGGTGCTGGTCCTATTGTTATTGGTCAGGCTTGTGAGTTTGACTATTCTGGTGCTCAAGCATGTAAAGCGCTGCGTGAAGAAGGTTACCGCGTTATTTTGGTAAACTCGAACCCTGCGACCATCATGACTGACCCTGCAATGGCAGATGCAACTTATATCGAGCCAATCACTTGGCAGACTGTTGCAGCAATCATTGAAAAAGAACGTCCAGATGCAGTACTTCCGACCATGGGTGGTCAAACTGCATTGAACTGTGCGCTTGCATTAGATGCCAACGGTATTTTAGCCAAATACAATGTTGAATTAATTGGTGCAACCAAAGACGCGATTGAAAAAGCCGAAGACCGTAAATTGTTTGATGAAGCAATGCGCAAAATTGGTCTTGAGTGTCCAAAAGCAGCAATTGCTGAATCTATGGAAGAAGCACTTGAGATTCAATCTCGCTTTGGCTTCCCTGTGATTATTCGTCCATCATTCACCATGGGTGGTTCTGGTGGCGGTATCGCATATAACAAAGAAGAATTCCTTGAAATCTGTGAACGCGGTTTCGATCTTTCTCCAACCAAACAATTATTGATTGATGAATCACTTATTGGTTGGAAAGAATATGAGATGGAAGTTGTACGTGATAAAAACGACAATTGTATCATCGTATGTTCAATCGAAAACTTTGACCCAATGGGCGTGCACACTGGTGACTCAATCACCGTTGCTCCTGCGCAAACTTTGACGGACAAAGAATACCAATTGATGCGTAATGCATCTTTAGCGGTACTTCGTGAAATTGGTGTAGAAACAGGTGGTTCTAACGTTCAGTTCGGTATTTGCCCGAATACTGGTCGTATGGTTGTGATTGAGATGAATCCACGTGTATCTCGTTCATCTGCACTTGCATCTAAAGCCACTGGTTTCCCAATTGCAAAAGTTGCAGCGAAATTGGCTGTGGGTTATACCCTTGATGAACTGAAAAATGACATCACAGGCGGTACCACTCCTGCGGCATTTGAACCATCAATTGACTACGTTGTCACTAAAGTTCCACGTTTCAACTTTGAAAAGTTCCCGCAAGCAGACGCGACTTTAACCACACAGATGAAATCTGTAGGTGAAGTCATGGCAATTGGCCGTAATTTCCAAGAGTCTGTAAATAAAGCGCTTCGTGGTTTAGAAACTGGTGCGTGTGGTTTTGACGAACAAATTGAAGTGGGTGCTGAAGGCGCACGCGACAAAATTTTAGTTGAATTAAAAGTTCCAGGCCCTGAGCGTATTTGGTACGTGGCTGACGCATTCCGTCATGGCTTTAGCTTGGACGAAGTTTTTGAAGCGACCAAAATTGACCGTTGGTTCTTAATTCAAATTCAAGACATCGTGAACACTGAAAATGAAATCAAAACTTTAGGTTTTGGTGATCTAAACGCTGACAACATCCGTTCGTTCAAACGTAAAGGTTTATCTGACCTACGTATTGCGAACTTGATGGGTATTTCACAAAAGCAATTCCGTAAACACCGTTGGAACTTGGGCGTAACCCCAGTTTATAAACGTGTAGATACCTGTGCTGCAGAGTTTGAATCTGACACAGCATATATGTATTCAACTTACGATGAAGAGTGTGAGTCGAATCCTTCAGCGAAAGACAAGATCATGGTGATTGGCGGTGGTCCAAACCGTATCGGTCAAGGTATCGAATTCGATTACTGCTGTGTACACGCTGCGCTTGCAATGCGTGAAGATGGTTTTGAGACCATCATGGTGAACTGTAACCCTGAAACAGTATCTACCGATTACGACACTTCAGACCGTTTGTACTTTGAACCAATTACTTTGGAAGATGTACTTGAAATCGTACGTACTGAAAAGCCAAAAGGCATTATCGTACAGTACGGTGGTCAAACTCCACTTAAATTGGCACGCGCTTTAGAAGAAGCAGGTGCGCCAATTATTGGTACATCACCAGATGCAATTGACCGCGCAGAAGACCGTGAGCGTTTCCAGCAAATGATTCAACGTCTGCAATTGCGTCAGCCAAACAACAGCATTGTAAAATCTGCTGAAGAAGGTATCGCAGAAGCAGCGAAAGTGGGTTACCCGCTCGTTGTTCGTCCATCTTATGTATTGGGTGGTCGTGCAATGGAAATCGTGTATAACGAAGAAGAATTGAAACGCTACTTGCGTGATGCAGTTCAAGCATCTAACGATGCACCTGTACTGTTAGACCGTTTCTTGGATGATGCGATTGAAGTTGACGTAGACTGCGTATCTGACGGTAAAGATGTGGTGATTGGCGGTATTATGCAGCACATCGAACAAGCAGGTATTCACTCTGGCGACTCAGCATGTTCAATTCCACCTTATTCATTGTCAGATGAAGTACAGGACGAAATGCGTCGTCAAACTGTTGCAATGGCAAAAGAGTTGGGCGTTATTGGTCTAATGAACGTACAGTTTGCAGTGAAAGGCAATGACGTTTATATCTTGGAAGTGAACCCACGTGCATCACGTACTGTTCCTTTCGTTTCTAAGTGTATTGGCGAATCATTGGCTAAAGTTGCAGCACGTTGTATGGCAGGTCAATCTTTAGAAGCACAAGGCTTTACTAAAGAAATTATTCCGCAACACTTCTCTGTGAAAGAAGCTGTGTTCCCATTCAACAAGTTCCCTGGTGTAGACCCTGTGCTTGGGCCTGAGATGAAATCTACAGGTGAAGTGATGGGTGTGGGCAAAACTTTTGGTGAAGCATTCTATAAAGCTGTGTTAGGCTCGAATGATCGCTTACCAGGAATCCCAACTGAAGGCGAAGTAAAACATGCATTCTTATCTGTACGTGAGTCAGATAAACCGCATGTGGCGCGTATTGCAAAACAATTGGCTGATTTTGGCTTCAAACTTGTTGCAACGGGTGGTACGCATAAAGTCATCACCGATGCAGGTATTGAGTGTGAACGTGTGAATAAAGTGACTGAAGGTCGCCCACACATTGTAGACCGCTTGAAAAATGGTGAGATTCACCTCATCATCAATACTTCTGAAGGCAAACAAGCTCAGCAGGATTCATTCTCAATCCGTCGTTCTGCATTGCAAGGTAAAGTGTATTACACCACGACCTTGAATGGCGCAGATGCTGTATGCCAAGCCTTAGCGATTAAATTACCAATGGATGTATATCGCCTGCAAGATCTTACTGTAGGTTAATACATTTCAATAAAGTCCCGTCACCTTTCGGGTGGCGGGCTTTTTTCATTTATAGACTTCAATATTTTTAAAGAGGGACAACATGCAACGTTATCCTATGACGCCTGAAGGTAAACACGCTTTAGAGCAAGAATTACAACAACTTAAATCGGTTGAACGTCCACGTATTACTGCAGCGATTGCAGAAGCGCGTGAACATGGCGATTTAAAAGAAAATGCTGAATACCATGCCGCACGTGAACAGCAAGGTTTCTGCGAAGGTCGTATCCAAGACATCGAAGGTAAATTAGGCGCTTGCCAAGTAATTGATGTTAAAGAATTGGAACAAAACGGACGTGTGGTTTTTGGTGTGACTGTGACCATTGAAAACCTAGACACCGAAGAGCAAAAAACCTACAAAATTGTAGGTGATGATGAAGCTGATTTTAAAATCAATAAAATTTCAGTGAATTCGCCTATTGCACGCGGTTTGTTGGGCAAAAATGAAGGCGATGAAGCCAAAATTGTCACTCCGCAAGGCGAAGTGGAATATGAAATTGTGAATGTAGAATATCTTTAAGTTTTAATAAAGATGACTACACGCGATGCCCCTCTTTGAGGGGTTTTTTATTGCCTATAAATCATACAGCCGAGCTTATAGATTATACTGCGATAAAAATAGAGGAAAATAAGATGGAAAATCGCATCATTCATGCATTTGTTTATGCGCTTTCTGGGGCTGTGTTAGGACTGATTTTAATTCCAGTCTGGGGACTCTTTATCAATACACAAACCAGTCCTGTCAGTATCGTATTGGCATCATCACTCTTTTTTGCTATTTGGGGATTCTTATTTCCAAACAGTGTTAAAAATGTTTTTATGTATTTGTGGAATTTTTTAAGATAGATACTTTAAGCTTTCAAATCACTAAAGTGTAGTGGTCAACTAATATTTTGAACATTCCCTCTCCTTCTAGGAAAGGGCTAGGGAGAGGTTCAAAATTTCAGATATAATCCCCTCATCTCTCCACACGAAAAAACGATGTCCGAAACGCTGATTAATTCCCCTGTTAAACACTGGTGCGAATTTGAGTTCATCTCCAAAACTGTGAAAAACCCCAACATCCACATCAAAGGCAATTACTCTTATTATTCAGCCTATTGGGATCAGGGTTTTGAACGTTGTGTGGTGCGTTATTTACATGACAAACCTGCAACAGCAGACAAGCCAATTGATCAATTACATATTGGCAATTTTGTCTGTTTTGGTGCGGAATGCGTGATTATGATGGGTGGCAATCAATTGCATCGCAGTGACTGGGTTTCGGCTTTTCCGTTTGATACTCGCAGTTTTGTTGCGGCAGGTGATACCACAATTGGCGATGGCTGCTGGATTGGCAGTCGCGCCATGATTATGCAAGGTGTTGAACTAGGCGAAGGTGCAATTGTGGCGACAGGTGCAGTGGTTACGCAAGATGTACCGCCTTACGCTATTGTGGCAGGTGTGCCTGCCAAAGTAATTAAATACCGCTTTAGTGAAACAGAGATTGCTCAACTTTTGGCGCTAAAACTGTATGATTTTGATGAAAAATATTTACTGAAAATCCGCGAACAATTGCAGAGTAATGATGTCAATCAACTGATCGATTTTTTGACAAACACGCAAACAAAAAATGACTAAAACTTTAGTTGAATTGAAAGCACAGCTTCATAATTTCATGCTAAATTAAGGTGAAATAAGGACTTACAGCACTCAATTATCTTTATGAAATTACTGGGTTTTATTCTATATGAATTCAGCGTAAGATAAGACAGGACTCAGAGCGAATATTTTATTAAAGTATTGAAATTACAATAAGGAGAAACACTCATGGCTTACCAAAACATCCTCGTACCAGTGGACGGTTCTGAAACTTCTTTTGCCGCTGTTGCAAAAGCTGCTGAACTTGCAAAAGCATTTGGTAGTAAAATCACTGTGGTACAAGTACTTACACTTGACCCGTATATTGCTGCAGAATACATCACTGCAAACCAAACCAATGACTTGATTGAACGCGCTCGCGCTTCTATCGTAAAAACTTTAGAAGAAGCAAAGCAAAAATTCACTGAACAAGGTGTTGAAGCTGAAACTAAACTACTTGAAGGTCAAGTAATTGCACGCGAAATTACCAATGCTGCAAAAGACTTAAATGCTGACCTTATCGTGATTGGTTCACATGGCCGCACTGGCTTGAAAAAATTATTCTTAGGTAGCGTTGCGCAAAGCATCCTAAGTGAAGGTACAACACCTGTATTGGTTGTACGTCAATAAGATTGCGTGTTCCTCATTTCTACGGAAGTGAGGAACTTCCCCTCTCATTTAGATTTCTTTGTTTGTTCTAAAATTTTTATTTGCAGCACTCTATTCAGCAAATTTTCTCAGTATCACCATATCTCAATATTAAACGCTCGATTTAGCAGCTCAGTTTAATTCTGCCATTGGTATTGTTTTAAATTCACCTTTTCTGCAATTACCACAATCCCTTCTTCCTGTAATTTTAAAGTTTGTATATTTTCTCCTTGGGCGTTTAGTTTGCTTAGGCTAATTTTTCCTTGCGCATTAATCACCCGATGCCACGGCACAGTATGTTCTGCCGATAAATGCCTGAGGACATAACCGACCAAACGTGCATGTTTGGGCAGACCCGCTAGGCGTGCCACTTGCCCATAGGTCGCAACCTGACCTGCTGGAATCAAACACACCACGTTCAAAATCATGTGTGCTAATTCATCACTCGGTTTACGGCTTAACGTTGTTTGCATCTATCCACTCGCATTCATTTAGCCTATGAAAAAAGGAGCGACTGGCAGCACTCCTTTTGTTTATAAAACTTGATTTTTAAGTCAGTTAAATTGCGGCATTGAATGTATCACAATCACTGATCAAGCCTGATTTTAAGCCAGTCTGGAACCATTGTACGCGCTGTGCACTGGTACCATGCGTAAAGCTATCAGGCACGACTTGCCCACGTGCACGTTTTTGTAAATAGTCATCGCCAATTTTATGTGCCGCATCCATTGCTTCTTCAATATCACCTTGTTCGAGGAATTGAGTACGTTGATGGTTATGATGCGCCCACACTCCCGATAAACAGTCGGCTTGCAATTCCTGACGCACCGAAAGCTGATTGCCCTGCACTTGGCTGACTTGCTGACGTGCTTTATGCACTTGCTCTGAAATTCCTAAAATGGTCTGAATATGATGCCCAACTTCATGCGCCACCACATAGGCTTGAGCAAAATCGCCCGCCTGATCATTTCGGCTTAATTCAGTCTGATTTTGTTCACCACCAATACCCATTTGCTGACGCATGGCTTGGAAGAATGAAGTATCAATATATACTTTTTGATCGGCAGGACAATAAAATGGCCCCATTGCCGATTGTGCCGTACCACAGCCAGAATTGACCACACCTGTAAATAACACCAGTTTAGGTGGTATATATTGGCTATTTAACTGCTGCTGAAACACTTGTGACCACGTATCTTCCGTATCGGCCAAAACAGTGCCCACAAACTCCATCGCCTCTTGTTGTTCAGGACTTGGATTATCTAAACCTTTAGTTTCAGCACTTTGCGCATGTGAGGTGACTTGCTTGGTCGCTTGATAAGCCGATTGCGGATCGATGCCAAAGAACTTCCATGCAACAAAGGCCACCACTAAGCCCAAAATACTGATACCGCCCGCTTTTGCTCCACCGCCACCACGGCGGTCTTCTACATTCGTGCTAACTCGACGATCTTTCCAACGCATTATTCTTATCCTTCTCTTAAACTCTGATAATAGATTAAGCCGATTTAGACTTTGACCACACTTTTTGAACAAGTGCGACCACAATCACCACCAAGATGCCTGCCAAAATACCCACGACAAGGTTCATCAACATTGGCGTGACTGAACCTACAATACTGCCCATCGTTGGAATGTCTTGTACATACTCTACCGTATCTTCTGTGAAATGGTGCACAAAAGGAATAGCATGATTGATAATTCCTCCACCAACCAAGAACATCGCTGCAGTACCCACCACAGATAAAGTCTTCATTAAAATTGGAGCAAATGCCAGTAAACCACTCCCAATACGTTGTTTAAAATTGGCAGCTTGTTCTGTGAGGTATAAACCAATGTCATCAATTTTGACAATTAACGCAACGAACCCATAGACACCCACCGTCATGGCAATCGCAATTAAACTTAATACTGTCACTTTGGTTAGAAAGCCTGCCGCAGCCACAGTCCCCAAAGAAATCACCACAATTTCCGCCGATAAAATAAAGTCAGTACGCACAGCACCTTTAATTTTTTCGGTTTCATAAGCCGCAAGGTCTTGCTCAGTTTGAATTAGCTCAAGTTGCGCTTCTTTAGCCGTTTGGGCTTTTTTGTGTTGTAAGGTGTGCATGATTTTTTCCACACCTTCATAACTTAAAAATAGACCACCAACCACCAATAAAGGATTGATTAACCACGGCGCAACGACACTAATTAATAACGCGAGCGGTACTAAAATTAGCTTATTGATGAATGAACCTTTAGCCACACGCCATACCACAGGCAACTCACGCTCTGCACGTACACCACTGACTTGCTGCGCATTCAACGCCAAATCATCGCCCAAAACCCCTGCGGTTTTTTTTGCAGCCATTTTGCTCATAACTGCCACATCATCTAAAACTGTTGCAATGTCATCTAATAAAAGTAATAAGCTGCTCGCCATTGCGTTGTTATCCTTATATGATTTTCAAGTTATTTTAAAACTGAATTTATATAGGGTCTGTATTTACTTCATTAATTTTTACAGCAAAATTTTTTACAACAAATTCTATTCAACTCACTTAAGGAAGTGACATTGAAAAATGTTATGCCTTACAATGTAGCAATTCATCGGTACATAGATGTCGTAGATACGACTTGGAATAAAAAATGAGTAATCAAGATAATCGTCCTGTGATTTTGACAGGCGATCGTCCAACTGGACAACTACATTTAGGTCACTTTGTGGGTTCTTTACGTTCACGTGTAGGTTTACAAGACTCACATCATCAACATCTGTTACTTGCCGATGCTCAAGCCTTAACTGACAATGCCGATAACTTTGAAAAAGTCCGTCGTAATATTATTGAGGTAGCAACCGATTATTTAGCGGTGGGGATTGATCCAACAAAAACCACCATTTGCGTGCAATCTTGCCTGCCTGCATTAAACGAACTCACCATGCTGTATTTAAACTTCGTGACTGTGGCACGTTTGGAGCGTAACCCAACCATTAAATCTGAAATTCAGATGCGTGATTTTGAGCGTGATATTCCTGCAGGTTTCCTGTGCTACCCTGTAGCTCAAGCAGCCGATATTACTGCATTTAAAGCAACGGTCGTTCCTGTAGGTGAAGACCAAATTCCAATGATTGAACAGACCAATGAAATTGTGCGTCGGGTGAATCGTCAAATTGGTCATGACTTGCTACCTGAATGTCAGGCATTGTTGTCAAATGTCGGACGTTTACCTGGTTTTGATGGTAAAGCGAAAATGTCAAAATCACTGGGCAATACCATTGTGTTAGATGCCACAGACAAAGACATTAAAAAAGCTGTCAATGCAATGTACACCGACCCAAATCACCTGCGTATCGAAGACCCAGGTCAGGTTGAAGGCAACGTAGTATTTACTTATTTAGATGCCTTCGATACCAACAAAGAAGAACTTGAAGAACTGAAAGCGCATTATCGTCGTGGTGGTTTGGGCGATGGTACGGTGAAAAAGCGTTTGGAAGGCATTCTAAAAGAATTGATTGGGCCGATCCGTGAACGTCGTATCGAACTTGCTAAAGATCCTGACTACATTATGGATATTTTGAAAACAGGCACCGACAAATGCCGTGATATTACCCAGCAAACTTTAGATGAAGTGAAAGCTGGCTTGGGTGTATTCCGCTTCTAAGCATTTTGTAGATACAAATATTTTAAAGTCTCTTATTCACATGAATAAGAGACTTTTTATTTGAGTGAAAAATCAACACAAGCTGACTCGACTCACAAAAAACACTTATTACTTACGTGATTTAACATCACGTAACCTGAATACTGCGGAATAGTATTCATTCTCAGTTTAGTATACTTACATGCTTTAGGAGCAATCCTAATTTCATAACATTTCTCCGTTATCGAAGCTGTGAAAGCAGATTCGTTTTTCATACGCAATGATCACCCCAATCATTGCGTATTTTTTTATTTGAATCAGCTGTTTATACAGCTTGTACAACAATAAAAATAATTTCCCGAGATGCAAAAAATTACTTGAACTATCCGCTATTGTGATTAGAGTAAATCTATTCTGTGCTGCTTGATGAAAGTCTTATGTCTGTATTTCCAAAAAAATTTAGCCAAGCCTTGAACCGAGTATGTCAAATTGGACTATTCAGCCTAACCCTGCCTATGGCGGTACATGCACAAAGCTTACCCGTGATTACTCAACATCCTATTGAAAATGTCCTAAAAAACTTGGAACAACCCGCTACACAACAGACTCAACAAAAAGCAAAACAGATTAAGCCTATTGCGCAAATGCGGATTATGCATATTGATTTAGATTATGTTTTCGATACAGACAAAGCCCAGCAACAACGTAATATTCAAGCCTTGATTCAACGCATTCAAAACATTCGACCAAATACGATTTTTTTACAGGCCTTTGCCGACCCAGATGCCAACGGCTCTGCAGATCAGGTGTATTTCGAAAACCGTTATGTGCCTGTGCGTGACAACTTATTTCCACAGCTACTGCAGCAAATTCGTCAAAACACACAAGTGCAGCACGTCTATGCATGGCTGCCTGTTTTGGCGTGGGAATTGCCGAAAAATCAGCAATTCAATTATGTACAACATCGTCAAGGCGGGCAAAAAGGTTATATTCGCCTCTCACCTTTTGAGCAGAAAAACCTAGAAATTATTGTGGATATTTACCGTGATTTCATTCAACACAATCCTGTCGATGGTGTGTTGTACCATGATGATGTGACCTTGTCAGATTATGAAGATTCTTCGGCTTTGGCACGTAAATATTATCAGCAATGGGGGTTTTCACATCGTATTTTTAAAGACCTCAGACATCCCAAACAGGCACGTTTAGCCAAATATAAAACCGCTTATTTAGATCAATTGGCAGCAGGTATTACTCAAGTACTCAAGCAATACCAACCCAATTTATTGGTAGCACGTAATATGTATGCACCTGTGGTCACGCAACCCCAAAGTGAACAATGGTTTGCACAGTCCATGCCAAGTACCTATCGTTATTATGACTACAATGCCATCATGGCCATGCCCTATATGGAGCAAGCCAAAAACCATAAAAAATTCTATTTGGATTTAATTCAGCATGCAAAAAAATACGACCCAAATTTGGATCGTACTATTTTTGAATTACAAACGGTCAATTGGCGCAACCAGCAGAAAATTTCAACTCAAGAATTGCAGCACAGCATCCAACTTTTAGAGCAGCATGGTGTGAAACATATTGGTTATTATCCTGATGACTTTGTTGCACAGCATCCACAAGTCAAACCCATGCAGCTTAGTTTTCAGCTTGAGGCTGAACCTGATTCAGCCCAGTAGCGACAGACGCTACTGGCAAAGTTTGGTTGATGGCGTACTGTTGCAAAACACCGTCTTCGTCATAATGCAAAGTCACATTTTTAGCCTGTTTTAAAGTTTCAATATCTGTAACTTGTAAAGCAAAACTTTTCGCCATGTGTTCCGCAGTCACAGGGATCGGTGCATGACGACGCTCTTTATTACGAAAGCGAATCCAGTTGTAACTTGCCCACACCAACAAGAACAGAATAAAAATGTCGATGGCTAAAGC
Source organism: Acinetobacter towneri (assembly GCF_017498585.1). Taxonomy (NCBI): domain Bacteria; kingdom Pseudomonadati; phylum Pseudomonadota; class Gammaproteobacteria; order Moraxellales; family Moraxellaceae; genus Acinetobacter; species Acinetobacter towneri. The sequence goes on along the minus strand of NZ_CP071766.1, from coordinate 1,246,951 downwards.
AATATGCAACAAACTGATCGGGCCATCTGGGCCATTGCCAATAATTAAGTGGTGATAAACGGTATAACCTTCATACCACCACAACAGCAAGGTAATCAGCGGCAAGAACAGCCAAATCCAGACCAGCCATCCTAAAAAGAATAGACCATAGCCCGCACTTTTATTGCGCACATATTTTGGCTCATCAATATATTGAGGAATTTCGAGCTGAGATTCATCCTGAATCATTTCATATTTAGGCATGTTCATCTTCTCCTCTAAAACCACGGTCTGGGCTGACCCAACGCGCACGTTTATTCTTTTTCAGAATGGTTTTAGGCAATGCCACCACTGTCGTCAGCATCATTAAAATCCAGAAAAATAATGGATACCAAATGACCCAAAAGTAGGTTCTGAATGTACGGCTTTTATCGTATTGATGGTCAATACAGAGGCTGACAAAGAACTGAATCAAACAAGTCACACCCAAAACTACACCATACCACTGTGGAAAAATAGTCTGGATGTACCATTCTGTTGGTACAGGAAAAAATAAGCCATACAGATATAACAGGAATATCCCGAAAATTACGTATGCCCAAGTAATACTGATTATGGCTTCAATCGCAATCGGCCACATACGGCGCAAACGCCATTTAAACATCTTACGCACATAGGCAAACAGGACTTCTACCCCACCTTGCGACCAGCGCAGACGCTGCTTCCACAAACCTTTAAAGGTTTCGGGCATATAGATGTAGCACAAAGCTTTCGGCACGTATTGCAAATCCCAGTGGTCAAACTGCAAACGCCAAGATACATCAATATCTTCAGTGATCATGTCATCGCGCCAATAGCCAATGCGGTCTAAAGCGGTTTTACGAAAACCTGCGATCACGCCCGACACAGTAAAAATACGTCCATAGGTACGTTGAGCACGTTTAATTAGACCAATAATTGATGAAAACTCACCAACTTGTAACTTACCTAAAATACTAGAACGGTTAATAATACGTGGATTTCCTGTCACAGCCCCCACACGCGGATAACTGGTCAATTGGTGCATCATCCAGAATACTGCATGCGGATGCAGTAAGGCATCACCATCAATACACACCAAAAACTCATATTGGCTGACCATCGCTCCTGCCCGCAAGGCATAGGCTTTGCCCTGATTTTCAGCCAAATGGACTACACGAAGTTTTGGATATTGTGCTGCCAGTTCATCTAAAATTTCGGCTGTTCTATCGCTACTGCCATCATTGACTGCAATCACTTCAAATAGTGGATATTGCGTCTGCATGGCGTAACGAATAGTCGCACGGACTTGTTCTTCTTCATTAAAACAAGGAATAATGATACTACAGCCTTCCTGACTAGGTTCAGGCAAATCATTTTGACGATATTCGCGCTTAAAATAAAACCAGATTCCGCCTGCAATCCATAACCACGCCATAAACAGCGGATAGAAAAATGCAAAGCCAAAATATAAATCACTCAGATCAAATTGTGCAAAGTTCATCATAATATCAACGTCCTGTTCTGGTCTGGAATAGGTCGCGATATTCCAAAGGGCTTTCGTTTAAACTGAGCGGCGCATAAAGGTGTTGATGAACCTGCTCTCCCATATTCAAATGGTAATTTTCTACTCCTAATTTCTGTATAGACAACTGTCTGAGCGCAGCATAAGCATTTTGATAATGCTGCCATTGATGCGCAGTCGCTTGAGGATTCACTTCAAAAGTCACCATCAAATGCTGTCTTTCTTGTTCATTCAAATGCGCAATTGCATGTTTGAGGTCTGAAAAATGCGATGCAGCTTGAACAGGATCAATGCTGATATAGATAAAATCGGCATGATCTGGAATCAGCTGAACCACTTGTTTTAAGCCTTTAAATGAGGTTTGGTTACCATCTACTTTTAAAGCTGTTTGGTAGTTGTTACTGATATTGGTGTAATATTTAGCCGCTTTTTTAGTCTGGTTTTTAATGTCGATAATCTGCTGCACAGCGGCTTGGCATTCTGCTGTCCATTTCTCTTGCGCCAAAGCACAATTCAGACTAGAGCCTGTATCTAACATTAAACCTTCAATCGAGCTATTATTTTTCACCAAATCTGTAGTGAAGTCTGCCAAGCTATAGCCCTGTTGGGTTTGCAAACTGAGCGGTAACTCGGCATATACGCGATGCCCAACCCGTGTGCGTGCTTGCCACACGGTACGGTTGAGTAAATCCTGCTGCATTTTCAGTTGGCGGTTTGGAAAATACGCAACATCCACCTTGCCATCGGCATTGCTGTCTGCTACCACTTTTAATAACAAGGTATTGGTTTTAAGTGCATTGACCTGATTTAAAAGCTGCCCCAGTTTTTGATCGGCTTGGTCATAACTTACAGCAGCCATATCGGCCAAGTCATAGCGTAAAATACTTTTGCGTTGCTTATACGGCGCACGGGTATAAGTTAAAAATTCACGCATGCCTTCATGAATCACTTCTGGCGTTGGGTTATCCATAATCAAGGCGCGTTGATAGGTCTTTTCTGCATCAGCGAGGGTCAAAACACTCCCCAAACTGAATGACATTGGAAAACCAGCTTCTATTGCAATATCTTCGGTTTCTTTACTCGCTGCACCGTAAGGCCAGAAAATTGCTCGGCTTTCTACACCTAATTCTTTTTCCAGTACCTGTTTAGAGCGTTTTAAATCTGCCAGAATACGTTGCTTATATGCTGCGTCGCTTTCATAGCTTTGGGTTTTTTCATCATACAAACGCGCAATTGCCGCAGGCTGCTTATTTTGTTGCGGATTCGACAAAATACCATAGTGTAAGTTGTCACTGTGCGACACAAACTCGACCAAACCAGAGCGCTGAATTTCACGCATCTGATCCCAGTTCATTAAGTTGCCAGAACCATAAGCCTCATAGGCAGCTTGGGTATTACCATTAATCCAACTGGTTGGAATGGCAAAAACCGCAGGCACTTGGTACAGCTTGAGCAATGGGAAAATTTTGGTATAGCTGCTGAGCGCACCGTCATCTACCGTAATTAATACGGCTTTTTCAGGCAACGGTTTTTTAAACTGACGCGCTTGCCATACATCTTCTAAACGAATTGGCTGCCAGCCATTTTTCTTAATCCACGCTAAAAATTGGGCAAAATTTTTGGTGCTTACCGCATACACATCACGATCACCTCTTTTTTTGACATCATCACGGACATCGTGAAAAGTCAGGGTGACAAACGAATAAGCTTGTTGGTTGTCTATATTGGTTGCAGCTGCGTCAGTTGCATTGGGTTGAGGCTGTGTTGCACTATTAGCAAATGCCGAAGCTGCACCACCACTGAGCAATGCCAGACACATTGCACTTAAAATACTGATTTGTTTTTTCATTAGAAGCGTCCCTCAAAACCTAAAACTGCATAGGTTTTTTCTTCATCCTCACCATCGTAAGGATGTACTCCCCACCCCACTCCATAATTCAACTTCCAAGTTCTGGAAAGTTGCCATTCATGTCCATAAAAAAAGTTATAAATCGGATCATTTGAATAACCTTTTTGTTGATAGGTACCGACAGTCGCTTCAAAACGCTGATTCAAATGATGCTCATAATTACGCCACGTCATCCAATCGTGCGCTAAGCGCAATTCAAGACTGTGGCTTCGTTCAGGGTTAAAATAATTGGTCGCAATGTTATCGTTTTGACCGTAATAACCTGCAACAGTTGCTGTGGTTAAATGATGCGGAGCTGAATAAATTCGCTGGCTAAAAAATGCCGATGTTTCATGGCGTGTATTGCCATCATCAATATCCGTCAATTGGTATTGCCAGCCTGCTTTGCGTGATTCATTTTGTTGCCAGTTCAAACCAACCAAATACGACTCGCCCTCGTAACCATCCCGAATAGCTTGTAAGGGAATATTTGCCTGCGTATTAAAATTAAGACGATATTGCCAATGATCATTTAAGGCATGCGTCCAATCGAGTTCAACGCCAAAACGGCTATCGTCCACACTATCTGACAACAAAATGCTGGCTGCTTTACGTTGCTTGTTCCACTCTAAACCTAAACCAACTCGCTGATCATCTATTTTCCCTTCTTGGTATTTTGACCAGCGGTAAGCATGATCGGCAAACAGACGATAATGATCATTCATCCACGGACTATTAAGACGCGTCCAATGATTCTGTTCATTGCTGCCTTTAAGCTGATTTAAAAGTTGTTGTTGATCAGACTTACTTTCCGACCAAGTACTTGAATGCTGAATCGAAAAATGTTCCCGATCATTCAACTCTTTGCGGCTACGTTGCACCGCAGTATCATCAGGTACGGTTTGGTATAAATATTGATTAATGGCACGCCAACGCTCAATTTCACCCAACATCTGTGCATTTTGCATCTGATTGATTTGCGTGGTTTGGCTAATTGGCGTCATGCCGTTCCATTGAGAAACCGTGTGTTCGGCATCTAAAGGTTTTTCACGCCAACGCTGAATGAGTGCCAAATTATTTTGGAAAGCGACATTGCTAGGTGCATGTTCAACCAAATCTTGAAAATACTGCTCAGCTTTGGCATGTTGATTTCGATAGGCATAATTCAAACCTTTCAAACTCAAATATTCCAAACGATCTGAATGTGTGGTTCGCTCTACACCTTTGGCATCACTATAACTAAAGGTCGGCAGCGTTTTATCCATCTCTTGAATCAGCTGATTGGCCTGTTTAAATTTTTCCTGCTCGATATAGGCATAATACAAACCTGCGTATACCGAATAATCGACATAATTCTTTTCTTTAAACAAACTCAAATACAGCGGTTCAGCCTTAGCAGGTTGTTGCAGTTTCAAATATGCATCGGCAATGGCATGACGTACATAAGCTGGCATCTCTTGCGGATTCATGTTGAGCTGTTGAACTGCAAGCAACACTTCTTTAGAGCGATTACGCTGATTTAGCGCATAGATATATTCATAATAAAAGCGGCGTTGTAAATCTGCTTGTTCTGGCAGTTCCGCAGATAAGGCTTTCATTTCTGCCAATACAGCATCTAAAGGATAAAAGGCTTTTTCGCCCTCATTCCGATAACTGGCAGATTTATAGAACTGCACTGCATTTAAAATTTTCTGTGAAAGTTCTTGTAATTTTGCAGTAAATACTAAATTACTTTGATTCAGTTGATGTTCTTGCATATAAGCTTCAGCACGTGGGGAGTCCCCATTCAGCATAAGTGCTAAAACATATTGTTCTTGCGCGTTGCTGGTCACCTGTTTCGCCAAAGATGCCTCAGCTGCTTGCAAGGCTTCGACTGGCATTTCTAAAAGTCTGTAAACATAAGACAATTGTGCTAGATAATCTGCACTTAGCGTAGCTAGATGGATACTTTTCACGTCTTGACGGGCTTGTTCAATTTGACTAGATTCTGCATGTAATACTGCACGCCAAACTTGCCAAGACTCAGCAGGTTTCAACTGTTGAAATTGTTGCACCAATGCCAAAGCAGCAGGATATTGTTTTAAATCACGCAAAGTTTTAATCGCACTGACTTGCCCATATTCAGGAAATTGCGCTGCCTGAATAGCGTTCAAGTATGGCAACTGATGCAAACCAATTTTATTGTGACTATACGCAGTCACAATATAATCTGCTAAAAGCTTTTGATTTTGTGGATATTGCTGCAGCAAGGACTCAAGCTGCTGAAAGCCAGCATCAACTTGCCCTGAACGTATCGCAACAATGCTTTGTTCACGCAGTTGATCCACACTCTCTTGCGCATAAACCGTTGGAAACAGTGACATGCAAGATAATGCAGACACATAATAGATTGAAAATTTCTTTCTTCTTGTTAACACGCGCTACTCCGCACACAAAATGTAATTAATGTGAAATATTTCGCAATATTATGCCCATCTTTGATAGCAACACTTTTGGCAAAATGTTACCTGCTCACACAATTTATACCAAATCAACTCATAACAAATACTTTATCTTTTAAGTATGGCTAATTTTTCAGCATAAAAAAATCCCCAATATTGGGGATTGAGTGCTAAATAAAATCAAGCTCTTCAAAATTTGACTTATTTAAGCATACCTTGATCTTTTAATACTTGCCACATGGTAGAACCCAGTTCTGCAGGGCTACGCGTATAAGCAATTCCAGCACGCTCAAAGGCTGCAAATTTTTCTTCCGCAGTGCCTTTACCGCCTGAAATAATTGCACCCGCATGTCCCATACGCTTACCTTTAGGTGCCGTCACTCCTGCAATATAACCCACCACAGGTTTGCTGACATTCGACTGGATATATTCCGCAGCCTCTTCTTCTGCTGTACCACCAATTTCACCAATCATAATAATCGCATCGGTATCTGGGTCGTCTTGGAACAGTTTTAAAGCATCAATTTGGTTCATACCTGGAATCGGGTCACCACCAATCCCGATACAGGTCGATTGCCCTAAGCCTAATTTGGTGGTTTGTGCCACAGCTTCATAGGTCAAAGTACCTGAACGTGAAATAATGCCAATTCGTCCTGGTTGATGAATATGCCCTGGCATGATGCCAATTTTACATTCACCTGGTGTAATCACACCTGGGCAGTTTGGTCCCACCAAACGTGTACCATTGCCATTGGTTTCTAAATAACGCTTGGCTTTGAGCATGTCGATGGTTGGCACACCTTCCGTAATCACCACAATCAAACCTACTCCAGAATCGACTGCTTCTACAATCGAATCTAAAACAAACGGTGCAGGCACATAAATCACCGATGCATCTGCACCTGTTTCACGTACAGCTTCTTTCATGGTGTTAAATACAGGTAATTCCAAATGGGTTTGACCACCTTTTCCTGGCGTTACCCCACCCACCACTTTAGTTCCATAATCAAGTGCTTGTGCTGAGTGAAAAGTACCATTTTTACCAGTGAAACCTTGTACCAATACTTTGGTGTCTTTATTAATTAATACGCTCATCCTGATTCTCCTTAAGCTTTCACTGCAGCAACAATTTTTTCTGCGGCATCAGACAAGCCGTTTGCAGAAATAAGTTTTAATCCTGATTCATCCAGTAATTTTGCACCAAGTTCCGAGTTGTTCCCTTCTAGGCGAACCACTACAGGTACCGTCACATTTACTTCCTGAACCGCTGCAATAATTGCTTCCGCAATCATGTCACAACGTACAATTCCACCAAAAATATTAATCAGTACGCCTTTAACCGAGTGATCTGCCAAAATAATTTTAAAGGCTTCAATTACGCGTTCTTTGGTTGCACCACCACCTACATCCAAGAAGTTCGCAGGCTGACCACCATAGAGTTTAATAATATCCATAGTCGCCATCGCTAAACCTGCACCATTCACCATACAACCGATATTACCTTCTAAAGCAACATAGTTCAGGTCAAATTCTGATGCACGCAATTCACGTTCATTTTCTTGTGTTTTATCGCGCAGTGCCAAGACTTCAGGCAAACGATACAGCGCATTGGAATCAATACCGACTTTGGCATCGACACATAAAATGTCGCCATTTTCACGTACAGACAATGGGTTAATTTCAAATAAGGCAAAATCATTGTCGATAAATGCCTGATAAGCCGCTGTCATAATCTTCACAAATTGCGTGATTTGACTGTCTTTGAGTTTTAATGCAAAGGCCACTTCACGTGCTTGAAATGGCAATAATCCCACCAAAGGATCAACTTCTACTTTAATAATTTTTTCTGGGGTTTCTTCTGCCACTTTCTCAATTTCAACACCACCTTCGGTAGAGGCCATAAAAGTGACGCGACGGCTAGAACGATCTACCACTGCACCCAAGTACAGTTCACGCTCTACAGGATAAACATCTTCAGCCACTAAAATACTGTTTACAGGCTGACCATAGGCATCGGTTTGATAGGTGACCAAACGTGTTCCTAGAATTTGGTTGGCATAGTCTGCTGCTTCTTGTGCAGATTTTACGACCTTCACGCCGCCCGCTTTACCGCGACCACCTGCATGCACCTGAGCTTTCATCACCGCAAATTTACCGCCCAGTTGCTCGAAAGCTTGCACGGCTTCTACGGCTGTAGTTGCCAAAATGCCTTCTTGTACTGGCATACCATATTTTTTTAATAGCGCTTTTGCTTGATACTCATGTAGATTCATTGACTAACCTTTTACTACTTCTTTTATTCAGTTATCACCACCAATATCAAACCTGCGTTTTAATATTGCTTTCCTTGTGTGGTGTTTTTCCTATGCTCTTTACTTTTAGATGATTATTCCCATAAATACAACCATCAAATGCAAAAAGAGCGGCCTAAGCCGCTCTTTTTAGTGTTATTTGCGTTTACGCTGAATCGCGTGAATCGCACGCCCATCTACAGCTAAAGCGGCTTCATGCACCACTTCAGAGAAGGTTGGGTGACCAAATGTCATTAATTGTAAATCTTCAACTGAAGATACAAACTCAAGTGCAATCATACCTTGGTGAACGATGTCAGACGCAGCAGGTCCAATCACGTGCATACCCAATAAACGATCTGTTTTTGCATCTGCAACAAACTTCACGAAACCAGCACCTTCGCCTGCAGCTAAAGCACGACCATTTACCGCGAAACCGAATTGACCAGTTTTCACTTCGTGGCCTTTTTCTTTCGCTTGCTCTTCAGTTAAACCAACCCACGCCGCTTCAGGGTGTGTGTAGATTACTGAAATGATTGTGTCGTAGTTAACTTGTGCAGCATGACCGTGAATACGCTCAACTGCCATTACGCCTTCTTCCATTGCTTTGTGTGCAAGCATTGGACCACGTACTAAGTCACCAATTGCATATACACCTTCAACAGAAGTTGCACACCAATCGTTTACTTCAACCAAACCACGTTCAGTCAGTTTAATACCGCAGTCATCTGCCAATAAACCTTCAGCATAAGCACGACGACCTACACAAACGATCAATTTATCGAAAGTTTGTTCTTTGTCTTCGCCGCCTTGGGTATATTTAACAGTCACTTCACGACCATTAACTTCAGTACCTGAAACTTTCGCACCGATACGGATATCCATACCTTGCTTGGTCAATAATTTTTGGTAGTCTTTTGCCAAAGCTTTGTCAGCCATTGGTAAGAATGCATCCATTGCTTCAAATACAACAACTTCTGCACCTAGACGACGCCATACTGAACCAAGTTCAAGACCAATTACGCCTGCACCAATCACACCTAAACGCTTAGGCACTTCTGGGAATTCTAATGCACCAGTAGAATCAACAATAATGTCTTGATCTACAGGAGCAACAGGAATATTTACAGGAACTGAACCAGTCGCAAGAATCACATACTTAGGCTCTAAAACTTGAGTTTCGCCTTCATGAGAAACGAACTCAACTTTTTTACCTGCAAGCAATTTACCCGTACCTTTTAACCACTCAACACCGTTACCTTTTAATAACTGATCAATACCGCCAGTTAATTGGTCAACGATTTTGTCTTTACGTGCTAATAGCTTCGCAAGGTCAAACTGTACTTCACCTGTAGTGATACCATGATCAGCCAAGTGATGAACCGTATCTTCATAACGATGTGAAGAATCGAGTAATGCTTTAGATGGGATACAACCCACGTTTAAGCATGTACCACCCAAAGATGGTTTACCTTTGTGAATACGTTTTTCGATACACGCAACTTTAAAGCCAAGTTGAGCCGCACGAATTGCCGCTTCATAACCACCTGGGCCACCGCCAATAACAACAAGATCAAATTGTTGAGACATTTTTATCTCCAAAAATGGGCTTAGAGGATCGCTCCAAGCCCACTGATTTATTCTTTAGAATTAAAGGTCAAGGATGAGTTTAGCTGGCTCTTCTAACAATTCTTTGATTGTTACAAGGAAACCTACAGCTTCTTTACCATCAATTAAACGGTGGTCATAAGAAAGCGCTAAGTACATCATTGGCAAGATTTCAACTTGACCATTTACCGCCATAGGACGCTCTTGGATTTTGTGCATGCCCAAAATTGCAGTTTGTGGCGTGTTTAGAATTGGTGTAGATAACAATGAACCGAAAGTACCACCGTTAGTAATGGTGAATGTACCGCCAGTCATATCTTCAATACCTAGCTTACCGTCACGTGCTTTATAAGCATAGTCACGAATACCGTTTTCTACTTCAGCGTAGTTCATGCGGTCTGTATCACGTAATACAGGAACCACTAAACCACGGTCAGAAGAAACCGCAACACCGATGTCGTAGTAACCGTGATATACGATGTCTTCGCCATCAATAGAAGCGTTTACTGCTGGGTAACGTTTCAATGCTTCAGTTGCAGCTTTCACGAAGAAAGACATAAAGCCTAAACGTGCACCATGACGTTTTTCAAATGCGTCTTTGTATTGTGCACGCATTTCCATGATTGGCTTCATGTTCACTTCGTTGAATGTTGTCAACATTGCAGTTTCTTGAGTCGCTGCAAGTAAACGCTCTGCAACACGCTTACGTAAACGTGTCATAGGAACACGTTTCTCGATACGCTCACCTACCGCAACGCTTAATGGCGCAGCTGCAGCAGCAGGTTTAGCTTGATGATTTGCAACATCTTCTTTAGTGATACGACCACCACGACCTGTACCTGACACGTCTGCAGCATTGATACCTGTTTCAGTCAACGCTTTACGTACTGCCGGTGCTTGGTCAGCAACAGGTTGTGCACGCTCAACAACTGGCGCAGCGCCCGCTTCAGTTTTCGCTGCAGCTTGCTCTACTTGACCTTCAGACTGAACAGCTTGAGTTTGAGCAGCGCCAGAAACAGCACCCGCTTCAAATTGAGCAATTACTTCGTCAGAAAGAACAGTATCGCCTTCGTTTTTGATGATTGCAGAGATTGTGCCATCAGCAGGAGCGACTACTTCCAAAACAACTTTATCGGTTTCAATATCACAGATCACTTCATCACGTGAAACTGCTTCACCTGGTTGTTTGTGCCAAGTTGCAATCGTACCGTCTGCAACTGACTCTGGAAATACCGGTGCTTTAATTTCGGTTGCCATTACTTCGAATCTCCTGTTATTCAGCTACGATCGCAAGCGCGTCATTGATGAGCTGAGCTTGTTGTTTTGCATGCAAATATGGTGAACCACACGCTGGTGCTGCAGATGCTTCACGACCCGCATAACTAATGCGAATCTGTTTACCAGTTTTCATTACGTCATCATATAAACGTGGCGCGATGAATAACCAAGCACCTTGGTTCTTCGGCTCTTCTTGAGTCCAAACTAATTCTTTTACGTTTGGATAAGAAGCAAGAACTTCAGCAAGACGTTGTTCTGGATATGGGTACAACTGTTCAATACGAACAATTGCAGTATTGTTCAATTCTAATTCACGACGCTTTTCAAGCAAGTCGTAATACACTTTACCACCACACAATACCAAACGCGTCACGTCTGATTTGTTGATGTTGTCAATTTCATCAATCACAGTCTGGAATGTACCAGTTGCAAGCTCATCAAGGTTAGACACTGCTAACTTGTGACGAAGTAAAGACTTCGGCGACATGATGATCATTGGCTTACGGATTGGACGAATCGCCTGACGACGTAAAGCGTGGAAAATCTGTGCAGGTGTTGTTGGTGTCATCACTTGCATGTTTTCTTCCGCACAAAGCTGTAAGAAACGCTCTAAACGTGCAGATGAGTGCTCAGGACCTTGACCTTCAAAACCGTGTGGAAGAAGCATCGTTAAACCACATACACGCTCCCATTTGGTTTCGCCAGATGAGATGAACTGGTCAATCACCACTTGAGCACAGTTTGCGAAGTCACCAAATTGTGCTTCCCAAATGATCAAGCTCTTTGGAAGTGTCGTTGCATAACCATATTCGAATGCCAATACTGCCATTTCAGACAATAAAGAGTCGTAGATTGCAACACGTGGTTGGTTCTCTTTGATATGGCATAACGGAATATAAGTTTTACCATCGACTTGGTTGTGCAATTTCGCATGACGGTGTGAGAAAGTACCACGACCTACGTCTTCACCAGTCAAACGAACTAAATAGCCTTCATCCAACAAAGTTGCATAAGCTAAAGTTTCAGCTGCACCCCAGTTCAGTGGCATTTCACCTGTTTGCATTTTCAAGCGATCGTCAATCACTTTGGCAACTTGGCGCTGCATCACGAAACCTTCTGGAAGTTTACGCATGGTTTGACCAAGTTCTTTCAAACGCTCAACAGGGAAAGTCGTATCCCAAACGTCTGTATAATCGTGACCTAAGTACGGAGACCAATCTACAAACATTTTGGTATTTGGCTCAAGTACCAACGCATTCGCAACGTGATTACCCGCTTCTAAATCAGAACGGTAGTCTTCAACCATTTGATCTGCCGCAGCACGATCCAACACACCTTCTTGCACCAATTGGTCAGCATATAAAGTACGTGTTGTAGTCTTTTTGTTGATCACTTGATACATCATTGGCTGAGTTGCTGCTGGCTCGTCAGCTTCGTTGTGACCACGACGACGGTAGCAGAACAAATCAATCACAACGTCTTTACGGAATGTATGACGGAAATCGTGTGCCAATTGAGATACAAAAATCACCGCTTCAGGATCATCGCCATTCACGTGGAAAATTGGCGCCTGAATCATTTTTGCAATGTCAGTACAGTATTCAGTAGAACGTGCGTCACGTGGGTCAGATGTTGTGAAACCAACTTGGTTGTTAATCACAATGTGAACTGTACCACCTACGGTATAACCGCGAGTTTGTGACATTTGGAAGGTTTCTTGGTTAACACCTTGACCTGCAAATGCGGCATCACCGTGAACGATTAATGGCAATACATCATCACCACCAATGTCTTTACGACGTACTTGGCGCGCACGTACAGAACCTTCAACCACAGGTCCAACAATTTCTAAGTGCGATGGGTTAAACGCAAGTGCCAAGTGCACTTCACCACCCGGAGTCATCACGTTAGATGAGAAACCTTGGTGATATTTTACGTCGCCAGAACCTTTTTTATGCAAGCTCTTACCTTCAAACTCACCAAATAGGTCTGCTGGGTTTTTACCCATGATATTCACAAGCAGGTTCAAACGACCACGGTGTGGCATGCCAATCACGACTTCTTTACAGCCAACAGCACCCGCACGTTGAATGATTTCATTCACCATAGGGATAAATGATTCACCGCCTTCTACACCAAAGCGTTTCGCACCAACGTATTTATTACCTAGATATTTTTCTAGACCCTCAGCTGCTGTTAAGCGTTCAAGAACGTGTTTCTTTTGATCTGCAGTAAATGTGAACTTACCACGTGCGCTTTCTAAGCGTTGTTGAATCCAGCGTCTTTCTTTGGTATCAACAATGTGCATGTATTCTGCACCAATTGAACCGCAGTAGATCGCCTGCATGGCATCAACCATTTCGCCTAGTGTTGCTTCAGACTTACCAATTTCCAAATTACCTGTATGGAAAACAGTATCTAAATCAGACTTGGTTAAACCATGTGCAGCAAGATCAAGATCTGGCACGTCTTCACGTTTTGCCAAACCTAGTGGATCTAATTTTGCTTTTTGGTGACCACGGTTACGGTAAGCAGCAATCAGTTGCAACACGCCAATTTGACGTTGTTCATGTTCAGAACTCACTGAACCTTGAACAATGGCTTGAACGCGATTTGAATTACGACCTAATAAAAGGAATTGCTCACGTACATTACTGTGTGGTTGATCACCCTTCGGGAATTTATCGAAATATTCGCGCCAATCAGCACCGACTGATTCCGGTGACGTCAAATAATGCTCGTAAAGTTCTTCAATATACGCTGCACTATCAGCGGAAAGTTCAGTGTCAAGACGCAGTGCGTCAGCAACTTCTTGCATTTGTGGACCCATTTCCTATTGCAAAAACATTTTCCAGGATGCTTTTTAAGCAAAACCCATGATTGATAATGTCAAATTGGTAACATGACATTAGTCCCCAGTTGACATATGTCATGAGGCGTTATCACTACATTAGGAAAACCCAATGTCATTTATGAATCATAACGCCCTCATTGGCATCATCACTCATTTATATACTCGACCCAAGCCGAGCAATTTTTTGCAAAATCGTTTTAGAAAAAATAAGTGCTCACTCTTAGCTTTTCTAATACGACTTTTCTGCAATAGTCCTGATTTAATAACACATCATTTGCACTTAAAATGTTGATAAAATGTACAAAAATTCAACATTTTTCAGATATAGTCATTTGTTAATCGTAACATGATCTCAGAAATGCAATTGATTTTTTTGACACATACCTCCTATAAATTGGCGAAATACACTGATTCTATTTTCATCTAATATATGGTGCTTTATTTAAAAAACAGATGCAATTTAGACCAAAGTCCAACACCGCTATTTCAGATAAAATAAAAGAGAGCACATCTCTCAATCTGCCCTCTCACTTACACGTTACATGATAACATCTAAAAATAAATATTGCAGCTAAACTTGGCATTTGCCCATGCTTTACAACAAAATAGCAGCACTGGATTACAATTGTGTGCAACTTTAGTCGGCTAAATGCTGTTTTTGTCTATTTATCCAACAGTTATACCTAAAAAATATCAAATACTCACTTTTTAATCACTTCTTTGCATGCAACATTTTTCATTTATGTACTCATCAAAAACAAGCAACTTATCACACGACTTTTATCGTAATTTTGGCACAAAAAAAAGCACACCTAGGTGTGCTTTTCTCAACTGATCACGCAGTCTATTAGCCAGCCATATCTAAAAGCATGTTACGGATGTGACCGATTGCTTTAGTTGGGTTCAAGCCTTTAGGACATACAGATACACAGTTCATAATACCTTTACAACGGAACAAAGAGAATGGGTCGTCAAGACGAGCCAAACGCTCTTGAGTTGCTGTATCACGCGAATCAATAATGAAACGGTATGCATTCAACAACGCTGAAGGACCCAAGAACTTGTCTGGGTTCCACCAGAATGATGGGCATGAAGTTGAACAACATGCACAAAGAATACATTCATACAAACCATCAAGATGTTCACGCTCTTCTTGAGATTGTAAACGCTCTTTTGGTGGCGCAGGTTGGTTGTTGATCAAGAACGGATGAATCTTGTTATACTGATCGTAGAACTGATTCATGTCTACAACCAAGTCTTTAATTACAGGAAGACCCGGAAGTGGACGAATTGTGATCACTTCTGGTAAATCGTTTAGGTTCCAAAGACACGCTAAACCGTTTTTACCATTGATGTTTACACCATCAGAACCACAAATACCTTCACGACATGAACGACGGAATGTCAAAGATTCGTCTTGTACTTTCAATTCAAGAAGTGCATCAAGCAACATACGGTGCTTATCAGTCAATTCAAGCTTAAAAGTTTGCATGTACGGTGCTTTATCCTTATCAGGATCGTAGCGGTAGATATTAAATGTACGAGTACCTCTACTCATCTTACTTCTCCCAATTAGAATGTACGTGGTTTAGGTGGAATAGCAGCTACAGTAAGCGGCTTGTAACGTACTGGTTTGTACTCAAGACGGTTATCTGTAGAGAACCATAAAGTATGCTTCATCCACTCATCATCACGACGACCATAAGAATAAGTTGGGTGATCTGGTGGTAACTCAAAGTCTACAACCGTATGCGCACCACGACATTCTTTACGTGCAGCAGCTGAGATTAGTGTCGCTTTAGCAACTTCATACAAGTTTTCAACTTCTAATGCTTCTACACGTGCAGTGTTGAATACTTTAGATTTGTCTTTCAAATGAATGTTGCGAACACGTGGCTCAAGCGCAAGAATTTGTTTCACACCTTCATCAAGCAATGCTGAAGTACGGAATACACCTGCGTGGTCTTGAACGATGTTACGAATTGCATCAGCAACTTCTTGAGCGTTTTCACCTGAAGTCGATTCGTCAAGTTTACGAATACGGTTCACAGTATTTTCAAGTACAGTTGTTGGAAGTGGTTCGTACTCACCATCATGTTGCTTAGTCACATACTCAATGATGTGTTGACCAGCAGCCTTACCAAATACAACCAAGTCAAGCAATGAGTTTGTACCTAAACGGTTTGCACCGTGTACAGATACACATGAACACTCACCAATTGCATAGAAACCTTTTACTGGTTTAGCAAAGTCACGGTCACCCGCGTTGGTTGTATATGTATCAGTTTCTGCGTTGTAGTTCGCAACCAACTCTTGAGTTTCACGGCTTTCTGGAACAACCACTTGACCATGAATATTGGTTGGAATACCACCCATTTGGTAATGGATTGTAGGCACAACAGGAATTGGCTCTTTAGTACAGTCAACGTTCGCGAATTTCTTACCAATCTCAAATACAGATGGAAGACGCTTCATGATTGTGTCTGCACCTAAGTGCGTCATATCAAGCAAGATGTAGTCTTTGTTTGGACCACAACCACGACCTTCTTTAATTTCTTGGTCCATAGAACGTGATACGAAGTCACGTGGCGCCAAGTCTTTCAAAGTTGGTGCATAACGCTCCATGAACGGTTCGCCTGAATCGTTACGAAGGATACCACCCTCACCACGACAGCCTTCCGTTAACAATACGCCCGCGCCCGCAACACCTGTTGGGTGGAACTGCCAGAATTCCATATCTTGTAATGGAATACCTGCACGCGCAGCCATACCAAGACCGTCACCAGTATTGATATATGCGTTTGTAGATGCACGGTACACACGACCTGCACCACCTGTAGCAAACAATGTCGCTTTCGCTTGGAATACTGCGATTTTACCTGTTTCTTGGTCAATTGCAGTCACACCTAGTACATCGCCAGCTTCGTTACGGATCAAATCAAGAGCAATCCATTCTACGAAGAATTGAGTACCCATTTTCACGTTGCTTTGATAAAGCGTGTGAAGAAGTGCGTGACCTGTACGGTCAGCTGCAGCACATGCACGTGGAACTGCTTTTTCACCGTAGTTTGCAGAGTGACCACCGAATGGACGTTGGTAAATTGTACCGTCTGCGTTACGGTCAAATGGCATACCCAAGTGTTCTAATTCATAAACCACTTGTGGCGCTTCACGCGTCATGAACTCGATCGCGTCTTGGTCGCCTAACCAGTCAGAACCTTTTACTGTGTCATAAAAGTGGTAGTGCCAGTTATCTTCTTGCATGTTACCAAGAGATGCACCAATACCACCTTGCGCCGCAACAGTGTGCGAACGTGTTGGGAATACTTTGGTCAGTACCGCAACTTTCAAACCCGCTTGAGCAAGCTGGTAAGATGCACGCATACCTGAACCACCACCACCAACGATGACTGCGTCAAAAAATTGGTGTGGAATATTTGTATAATCTTCTTTAGGGTTAATCGCGCCCATGATATTTTCCTATCAATTCGCCCAGAAAATCTGGATAGCCCAGATTGCGTATGCAAAAACAGCAATAATCACTGCTGAAGTCAGCACTAGGCGTAAACCTGAAGCTGAAGGACCCATTTGACGAGTAGTCACATAGTCAGTGAATACTTGCCACATGCCAATCCAAGCGTGTGCAACAAGAGATAAGACTGCCAATAAAGACATAATCTTCATTGGTAATGTCATCATAAAGCCGTACCACTGTTCAAAGTTGAATCCACCGTTAAGAAGAATCCAACCAAATACCACAACGGTATAAACAGCAAGAACTACAGCACTAACACGTTGGATATACCAATCGCGAGAACCTGAACCCGTTAAACCTGTAGCACTTTTCATTAGATTACAATCCATACAAATGCTGCAACGATACCAATTGCAGACAAGATCAATGAAATAGTAGCTGCAATGCGACCGCTTTGCAGTTCTTCTGCAAAACCAAGGTCAGCAAGTAAGTGCTTAATACCAGCAATGAAGTGATAAATTAAGCCGGCTACAAATACCCATACGATAAAGCGTACAAAGAAACCGTTAAAAATTTCTTGAACTTGAGCAAAACCTTCAGGTGAAGACAATGACTTGTCTAACAACCATAAAAGTACCGGTACGAGTAAAAATACGATGACACCAGAAAGACGGTGTAGAATTGATGCAATAGCCACGGGCGATTTTAAGTTTACTTCTAAAACTTGACCCATGGACAAATTGACAGGTCTGTTGCTTTTCACAGCGGGCATCCTGTAAGTAAAAACTCCATCCGGAGTTTGTTGGAATAAATTCGAAGGAAAGCTGGCATTGTTAGGCAAATTCATGCCTAACCTTAAAACGACACTGAATTATAAAACGTCAACTGTTAAAATACAAACAACTCTACTCGGCTTTTTGGCTAAAAAACCCTTAAATAAGAATCATTAACAAGTATAAAGACAAACCAATTACCATCCACAACCACACAATCAAACATAAATCTATGTTTTTAAATAAATTATTAAAGTGAAAACTCTTGATGACACAATCAGTGGCTTTAGAATATTTAGACTAAAGATAAATTTGTACTTTGTTTTTCAGATGTTCTTCGGGTTTTCACATACTTATATATAAGTAGCAGCACTATATATGTGTGTACTCCACTGTTTGCAGCAATTTACAACCACAACACAAGACTCTTAGATCCAGACAGCCCATCACTTTGCTTTGGTCAAGGTACACCTGATCATGGATTAAACTTTAATGTCGGCACATACCTCAATCTATTTATACAACTTATATTTACTTTAAACACCACACCTAAATAAATATTAAAAATGATAATCATCATGCGAATGAATGACTTATCCAGTATTTTTTGTATCTGTATGGATAAATAACCGCGCTTTATTCACAAAGATTTCATCATTTCCCACTCAAAATATGATGGATCATGGCTATTTTCAGGAGTTTAATCAGTCATTTTTTGATCAATCAATATCGAATTTAAATACCAGACTTACTGCCTATTACAAACAATCTGACCACCCTACCGTGTATGTAAAAACGTGTAAGTTATGAGAATTAGATAAATTTAAGTATTGGACTGAATCCTGCTAAAGAAATAGCACATCAAAACTAGTATTTAAAATTGCTTACAATTAATCCGTATTGATGATTTTTTTCTGCACATCCGACAAATTTTGACTTATGATACGGCGGCTGTGCTGTGATTTTATTGATTTTTTTACTGGAATTTTTTCGGCTTTTTCTATAAACAGTCGTCTGCTTAATCCATAAGTATAATTGACAAAATTTCAGTACTCTCTAATCTTAGAGCTAATTTTTAATCCGTCTGACTTGCGCATTAAAAGATTGATACTTCGAGTCAGATCAACATTCACCAGGACAGGAGATCTATTGAATGTCTGAAGCAACTGGCAAAAAAGCCGTATTACAGCTTGATGGAAAAGAAATTGAATTACCAATTTACAGCGGCACATTAGGCCCAGATGTAATTGACGTTAAGGATGTGTTGGCGGCAGGTCACTTTACTTTTGATCCTGGTTTTATGGCAACAGCGTCTTGCGAGTCTAAAATTACGTTCATTGATGGTAACAAAGGTATTCTTTTACACCGTGGTTACCCAATTGACCAATTAGCGACTAAAGCTGACTACTTAGAAACTTGCTACTTATTATTAAATGGCGAGCTTCCAACTGCAGAACAAAAAGCTGATTTTGACGCTAAAGTTCGTAACCACACTATGGTTCACGACCAAGTAAAACGTTTCTATAACGGTTTCCGTCGTGACGCTCACCCTATGGCAATCATGGTAGGTGTTGTTGGTGCGTTATCTGCGTTCTATCACAACAACTTAGACATCGAAGATGTTAACCACCGTGAAATCACAGCGATTCGTTTAATCGCGAAGATTCCTACTTTAGCGGCTTGGAGCTACAAGTACACTGTTGGTCAACCATTTGTTTACCCACGTAACGACTTAAGCTACGCAGAAAACTTCTTGTACATGATGTTTGCTACACCAGCAGACCGTGATTACAAAGTAAACCCTGTTCACGCTCGCGCAATGGATCGTATTTTCACGCTTCACGCTGACCACGAACAAAACGCGTCTACTTCAACTGTACGTTTAGCTGGTTCTACTGGCGCTAACCCATACGCATGTATCTCTGCAGGTATTTCTGCACTTTGGGGTCCTGCTCACGGTGGTGCGAACGAAGCTGTTCTTAAGATGCTTGATGAAATCGGCTCTGTAGAACACGTTGCTGAGTTCATGGAAAAAGTGAAGACTAAAGAAGTTAAACTTATGGGCTTTGGTCACCGCGTTTATAAAAACCATGACCCACGTGCAACTGTAATGAAGCAAACTTGTGACGAAGTACTTAACGACTTAGGTATCAACGATCCACAACTCGCTCTTGCAATGGAACTTGAGCGTATTGCGTTATCTGATGAATACTTCATCAAGCGTAACTTATACCCTAACGTAGACTTCTACTCAGGTATCATCCTTAAAGCGATTGGTATCCCAACAGAAATGTTTACTGTAATTTTCGCACTTGCACGTACAGTTGGTTGGATCAGCCACTGGTTAGAAATGCACAGCGGTCCTTACAAAATCGGTCGTCCTCGTCAGCTTTACACTGGCCACACTCAACGCGACATCAACCGTTAATTCGGTCTGCGTTGTAGCGTGTAAAACGACACGACAAAAAAACCACCTTCGGGTGGTTTTTTTATTGCTTTTATTTAGCTCACCAAACTCATTTCTGTTTGGTTTGTCCTAAACCACAACCAAAACGTAAAATAAAATTTAGATCATTGCGGATTTAGGCTATATTTTTGATGTCTGCCACTTACGACTCATTTCCATGCTACAACTGCATTTATTCATTCTCAGCTTATTGATGCGACTGCTCAAACTAGATCAGTTTAGATGTCGAAGCCTAACTGCAATGGAAATACAGTTGTGCCAATCTGTGTTTGGCAATCTGATTGACTACAGCCAAGTCAAAGTCATGAACCATCCTTATTTGCCTTGGCAGCCACAGCACATTTTTATGGCCCCCTGTGGCTATATTCATGTGCGTAATCGGCATTATCTAGCCGACTACAGCCAAGCACACCGTGGCTATCAAGCGATCTTTATTCATGAGATGGCGCACATTTTACAGCATCAACATCACATCAATGTCTTACTGCGTGGTGCGGTATTGCAAACCGCGTATTTTTTGAGTTTTAAGCGTTACAATCCATATCATTATCGCTTAATTGAAGCGAAACCTTTTTTTGCTTACAACATTGAGCAACAAGGTGAAATTGCCAAAGATATTTTTCTTAAAAAAATAGACAATATTATTTTAAACAGCCCGCACCGCTCGACTTAGCTCACTCATCTTGGTACATGCTTATTTCACGAAAAACACATGCATCATACAACCTAAAAATATAATGCTTTTCAAATAAATAGCATAAAAATTCTGTCACATTTCAATGATATTCTTGCAGACAAGACAATAAAGTGTATTCGATGCTAGCATCTATTCTAAATTAAGATAAAATAGCAAAAGTCTCCATTTTTGCACTGCAAAATAAGATCTTTATCTGTTAGATAATAAATGGTTTTTATTTGTGCCTTTCGGCAGTCGTTTAATCCACAATACACTACGCTGAAATTTTTATAACAATAATCATCAGCCACTTACGTGTATTCTACACCTATAGGAATAGGACTTAATTTAAATGAAATCTTTTAAAATTGCCCTTGCACAGTTCTCTCCACACATTGGCAATCTCGAAGCAAACGCGCAAAAAATGCTTGAACAAGCAAATGAAGCGAAAAAACAACATGCAGATTTGATTATTTTTCCTGAACTTTCAATTTTGGGCTACCCTGCAGAAGATTTATTACTGCGCCCAAGCTTGAATCAACGCACACAACAAGCATTTGAACAATTACGTGAAATTAAAGATATTGTTTTAGTTTTCGGCTTTGTCAATGAAACTGAAGATGGTCAGCGCTTTAACTCGGCTGCCGTCATGAAAGATGGCAACATCTTAGGTATTTACAACAAGCAAAATTTACCAAATTATGCTGTATTTGATGAAAAACGCTATTTTGATGAAGGTCATCAACACTTAGTTTTTGAATACCTTGGTCATAAATTTGGCGTTTTGATTTGCGAAGATTTATGGTCTTTGCCAACCGTGCAGCAATTGGCACAGTTGAATGTAGAAACTGCATTGGTCTTGAACGCATCGCCTTATGAAGTGGGTAAACCGCAGCATCGTGTACAGACCATGACCGAACTGGCAAAACAATTACATCTCAATGTGGTGTATGTAAACCAAGTTGGCGGTCAAGATGATTTAATCTTCGATGGTACGAGCTTTGTGATTAACCAAGCAGGCAATGTTGCATTACAAGCCCCAACCTACCAAGAAGGTTTATTCTACGCAGAATATGACGCTGCACAGAAGCACTTTAAAACTGCCGAAATTAGCCCAGCTTTAGACACCCTTGCAGAAATCTATCAAGGTTTAGTGCTCGCAACCCGTGACTACGTGCAACGCTCTGGCTTCCCTGGTGTAATTCTTGGCTTGTCGGGCGGAATTGATTCAGCGCTCACTCTTGCTATTGCGGTTGATGCAATTGGTGCAGATAAGGTACAAGCGGTAATGATGCCGTACACTTATACCGCGCAAATTAGTGTGGAAGATGCTGCAGAGCAAGCCAAAACTTTAGGCGTGACTTTTGGTATTGCCGAAATTCACCCGATCGTAAATAGCTTTATGCAAACGCTGTATCCTTTCTTTGGTAACAGCCCTAGCGATACCACAGAAGAAAATCTACAAGCCCGTGCCCGCGGCACAATCTTAATGGGTCTGTCGAATAAGTTTGGTAACCTCGTGCTTTCTACAGGTAACAAATCTGAGTTAGCAGTTGGCTATTGCACGCTTTATGGCGATATGGTCGGTGGTTATGCGGTACTCAAAGATGTGTACAAAACCATTGTGTTTGAACTGGCTAAATACCGTAACAGTATTGCCGATACTCCTGTGATTCCTGAGCGTGTGATCACGCGCCCACCTTCAGCAGAATTACGTCCTGACCAAAAAGACCAAGATTCTTTACCACCATACGAAGTGCTCGATGCGATTTTGTATGCGTATATTGAAGAAGATCAGAGCCAAGAAGACATCATTAGCAAAGGCTTTGAACGCGCGATGGTCGAGAAAGTCATTCAATTGGTTGATCGCAACGAGTACAAGCGTCGCCAAGGTGCATTAGGACCACGTATTAGTTCACGCGCTTTTGGTCGTGAACGTCGCTATCCGCTCGTCAATGGTTGGAAAGCAGGGATTTAACGCTAAAGCATTGCTTAAACAAAGATATAAAAAACCAAGCTACGGCTTGGTTTTTTTGTACCTGCCATTAAACCAATGCTGCAAAAAGTAGCCTAAAATTTTGACATAAAAAAAGACCAAGCTGAGAGCTTAGTCTATAAAAATGGTGGCTATGACGGGACTTGAACCTGTGACCCCCGCATTATGAGTGCGGTGCTCTAACCAACTGAGCTACATAGCCATAAACTGTGTGCGCATTATCTAAACTTAGCCCTGCATCGTCAAGTATTTTAATTTACAAACGCTCACAGTTTAAGCAAAAACAGTGCAATTTGTTTAATTTTAATCAAATTACTATTTTCTTACGGAGATTCTTAAATATTTGCAGCAAAATCTATATCAAGTCACACAGAAAAAAGAGAATAAATTCAACCATGATCTTGAAGTCTATAATACTGAGTAGCCTTGTTGTTGGCTTAAGTTCCTGCGCTTTGGTTTCACCTGTTTTTGTAGATTACAACGGCGTACGGCGTGATGTTGCGCAATTTATCAATTCTAAAATGAGTTATAGCATCGCAGACCGACGTGTTTTGGTTGCTTATGCCAAAGGACAGCAAAAGATTTTAACGGCGCATCAACTGAATGCTGCAGCGCAGCAACAACTGGCTTATGAGCGTGCTGTAGGGCGTTATTGTGCATCACAACACATTTCGCTAAAAAAATTAAATCAGGTCGATGCCAAAATTTTTGCTCACTCTGATCAACAAGCCAATTGGCAACAGATTCAAAACCTACAAATGCAGATTCAACTGGATACAGCTCAAATAGATTGCACAGACAAATTTTAAACAAAAAAAGACCACGTTAGTGAACGTGGTCTGAAAAATGGTGGCTATGACGGGACTTGAACCTGTGACCCCCGCATTATGAGTGCGGTGCTCTAACCAACTGAGCTACATAGCCAAAAACTGTGCGCGCATTATCTGCTGTAATCTAGGTAACGTCAAGCCTTATCACGCATCAATTGCTTAAAATTTGGTGAAGTGAACCGATAAGCCGGGTTCTGTCGAGAACGATCATTCCTCTAGGCGTACAATCACTCATACGCTCAAGCGACCTACCCGAATCCAGTACGGGCCGTACCTCAGGATTCCTATTTGGTCTTGCTTCTGGTGGGGTTTACCATGCCATGAACTGTTACCAGCCATGCGGTGCGCTCTTACCGCACCCTTTCACCCTTACCTTCAATTTCTTCCGAAAAAGAAACCATACGAAGGCGGTCTACTCTCTGCTGCACTTTCCGTCGGCTCACGCCGCCCAGGCGTTACCTGGCACCCTGCCCTATGAAGCCCGGACTTTCCTCCCCTGTTTCAGTCACGGAGACCTCCACAGCAGCGATCGTCTGGTTCACTTCGAAGGCGCATCTTAGCAAAATTATAAGTTAATTGCTTGCGCTTTTTTGAGCAATCAGTTTTTTATATTTTTCCAGCAATTGTTCCTGTGTTTCTACATGCTCTGGATCGAGCGGAATACAATCGACTGGGCAAAATAACTGACACTGCGGCTGCTCGTGATGTCCTACACATTCAGTACATAATGCTGGATTAATCTCATAAATCAGCTCACCCATATAAATTGCCTCATTTGGGCATACAGGTTCACAGACATCACAGTTAATACATTCATCGGTAATATATAAAGACACGCTACCAACCTTGTCGTAATTTACGCTCAAAGGCTTCGACCACAACAGGTGCAACAAATTTAGTCACATCACCTTTTAAGCGTGCAATTTCACGAACTAATGTAGAAGAAATAAATGAATATTGCTCTGAAGGAGTCAGAAATACCGCTTCATATTTCGCATCTAATTGACGGTTCATATTTGCCAACTGAAATTCGTATTCAAAATCTGAAACAGCACGCAAACCACGCAAAACTGCAGTCGCATTTTGCTCACGGAAAAAATTAACCAATAAACCATCAAATCCGACAAATTCAACATTAGGCAAATGCTTTAAAGATGCCTGTGCCAATTCCACACGTTCTTCCAAAGTAAAAATTGGATTTTTATGATGTCCAATGGCAATTGCGACCACGACTTCATCAAACATTTTTGCAGCACGTGTCACCAAGTCAATATGACCATTAGTAATCGGGTCAAAGGTGCCCGGATAAATTACGCGAGTTTTAGACATCCATTATGCTCTAGTTGGTTTTGTCAAAGTTAGTTTAACAAATACAAAAAATTTTAGTGAACTAAAGTCTACCAAATTATGAAATATCAAAGCAGTTTAGCCAACAGTTGTGATGATTTTGATTTGTCAGCAAGCCTTGGTTTGAGGCACAATAGTCATAAGTTTGGAAGTAATTGAATATGGCGAAGCTAACTGTAGTTAAAAAAAATACGGGCGGAACAATTGCACAGAATAAACGTGCACGCCACGATTATTTTATTGAAGAAAAATTTGAAGCAGGACTTTCTTTGCAAGGTTGGGAAGTCAAATCTTTGCGCGCAGGACGTATGACTATTACCGAAAGTTATATCCTGTTTCGTGACAATGAAGCCTTTTTATTTGGTGCACAAATTCAACCACTCTTGTCGGCTTCAACGCATGTAGTGCCTGAAGCGACCCGTACCCGCAAACTCTTACTTTCACGACGTGAAATTGAAAAGTTGATGGGTGCAGTCAATCAAAAAGGTTATTCTTGCGTACCTTTAGCATGTTATTGGAAAGGCCCTTTAGCGAAGCTTGAAATTGCTTTGGTGAAAGGTAAACAATTGCACGATAAACGCGCTTCTGAAAAAGACCGCGATTGGCAGCGTGATAAAGCACGTTTGATGCACAAATAATTTTGCACATTCCGCCCATAAAAAATGCTCGAGATCAACATCGAGCATTTTTTATGGAAGTTTTAAAACTAAAAATGCTTAGTCTTTAAGTTTTAATTCCACCAAATATTTACCAAATTTGACTGCAGTTTCCAAATCACCTTCGGGTGGCGTAACTTCAACACTGGCATTATCAGACTGCGTCATTAAACCCAAAAAGCTCGACATGCGGTTAATATCGTGTGGACTACGCCCTGTCGGCATAAACGGTAAACCTGACCACAACATGCCATGCTGCATCGCAAATAAATTAATTTGTTGCAGCACCGCCAGTTTATCGCCACTTAAACCACCGCCATTGGTAAAACCTGCCGCCAGTTTGCCCTGCCAAGTTCTGGCCAACCAACGCTTAGACGATTGCTCCATAAACTGTTTTAAAGCCGAAGTAATGCTGCCCATATAAGTTGGACAGCCCATAATGATAATATCGGCTTGATCTAGGCTATCCCATTCAATTTCAGCCACATCCATCAAAGTCACCTGAGCATCCATTTGCGCAGCACCTTGTGCAATATGCTGTGCCACCTTAGCAGTATGACCATAAGGACTGTGATAAACCACCGCCACACGAATAGCAGCGCAAGAAGATGTTGAATGAGTCACTGACATGAGAATGTTTAAAACCAAATAATTAAGTCAAGTTTAACACTAAGCCTGCATAAACACGAATGTTGCCATACGTCCTGTACGTGCTTGACGGCGGTAAGAATAGTAATCATCGGCTTGTTGATACGAGCACTGATCACCGCCCAAGACCGTTGTAACACCATGCTGCTGCAAAATAAAACGCGCGATCGCATACAAGTCAGCAAGATATTTACCTTGCTGCTGCCCTGCAATAAAAGCCGTGTCTAATTCAGGATATTTATCGCAAAATGCCTGTTTCACCTCAGCCCCAACTTCAAAACACGGCTGACTAATAGCCGCACCCAACCACGCCCATGTTGGAGCACTTTGCATTTCGACGATGGTGTTTTCGATAATACCGTTGGCAAGACCACGCCAGCCTGCATGCAGATTCGCAACCTCAGTGCCTTCGGCATTGCCCAAAACCACAGGTAAACAGTCTGCGGTCATCATCATTAAAGCATGCGCTTTACGCTGAGTGACCAAACCATCGCCTTCTAAAGCTTCACAAGTGATTTGCTCATTAATGGTCTGACACAACACGCTATGTGTTTGCGTCATCCACGTCATTTTATCGACCCCATATTCAGCAAACTCTGCCAGTAAACTCATACGATGCTGCTGCACACGCCATGCATCATCCTGCACATGCAGCGCCAGATTAAAACCAGATACATCGGCACAGTCTGTCGCTAAAGCTTGCACATGTTGTATGCGGGTTTGCCCAACATACACACCTGCAGGTAATCCTTGAACAAATTGCATAAATCTATCCTTAGTCGTTTTCTGGCATTGCCGTATCTGAGTTGATCTTGTTAATGCTGTCTATGCAACAATTAATAGGCAGCATTTTCACTGCGTAACACGTCTACCAATTGTTTAAAGTCTTCAGGCCACGGCGCTTCAAACATCATTTCTTCTTGAGTACGTGGATGCACCAAACCGAGTTTGACGGCATGTAAGGCCTGACGTTTAAAGTTACGCAAGGTATCGTTTAATAATGCCGATGCGCCTGCTGGCACACGTACACGTGGCGTATAAACAGGATCGCCAACCAAACCATAACCAATATAACTTAGATGCACACGAATTTGATGAGTACGTCCAGTTTCCAAACGCGCCTGAACACGAGTGAAATGCTGAAAGCGTTCTTTAACATTGTAATGTGTGACGGCGTCTTTGCCGCCCGGCAAAACAGCCATTTTCACTCGATCTACAGGATGGCGTTTAATCGGCTCATCGACAGTGCCTCCCGCAATCATGTTGCCGTACACCACCAAGTCGTATAAACGATAAACTGACTTTTTCGCCAGTTGCTTGGTCAAGGCAAACTGTGCTTCCAGATTTTTGGCAACCACCAGCAAACCCGAAGTATCTTTATCAATACGATGCACCAAACCTGCACGAGTTAACTCTGCCGATTTTGGATAATGATGCAGCAAGGCATTTACCAGAGTTCCAGAGCTATTTCCCGCCCCCGGATGCACCACCATGCCCACAGGTTTATTAATCACCATGATGTCATCATCTTCATAAATAATATCCAGTGGAATATCTTCAGGTAGGCTGCGGGTTTGCGCTTCAAGCTCGACTTCTAGGGTAAGAAGCTCATCACCTTCACACTTATATTTAGGTTTGACCGTGTTACCATTTACCAACAAATGACCGTCTTTGAGCCACTGTTTTAGCTTTTCACGTGAAAATTCACTCCAAATGATGGCTGCAACTTGGTCGATGCGTAGTCCTAAGTGGCTGTCATCCAATTGAAATTGCAACGATAAACGTGTTGCAGTTGAGTCTGAAGTATGGTTATCTGCATCCTCAGCATCTTCAAGTAAATTGAACTCAGTTTCAGGTAAATTGGAATGGGTAGATTGTGCTTGACTCATTTGCTCATTCAGACAAAAGTGGTTTAATAGCGCAATTGTAGCTCATTGCCCGTATTAACAGAGGAATTTTTATGTCGCTACCACGTTATAAAATAACAATGCTTGCTCTTTCACTCGGCGTTGCGTCTGCAATTGTGGGCTGTAGCAGCAATCCAAAAAAAGAAGTGGTCGATACTGGTCCGCAATCTAGCGAACAGGTTTATATTGAAAAAGCAGAAAAAGCACTGGATCGTGGTCAATACACCGATGCCGTTAAGCATCTTGAAGCTTTAGAAACCTATTACCCAACGGGTGATTATGCACAGCAGGCGCAGCTTGAATTGTTGTATGCAAAATTCCAGCAAAAAGATTATGAAGGCGCAATTGCTGTTGCAGATCGTTTCATCCGCATGAACCCGCAGCATCCTAAAGCCGATTATGCCTACTATGTACGTGGTGTGGCGAATATGGAACAAAACTATGATGGTTTGTTGCGTTATACCTCGCTCAAGCAATCACACCGTGATGTCAGCTATTTAAAACTAGCGTATCAAAACTTTGTCGATTTTATCCGTCGCTATCCATCAAGCACTTATGCGGTAGATGCTGCACAGCGTATGCAGTTTATTGGTCAGGAACTGGCAGAAGCCGAAATGAATGCAGCACGTTATAACATTAAACGTAAAGCATGGGTGGCTGCAGTAGAGCGTTCATTGTGGGTAGTTGAGCATTATCCGCAAACTCCACAAATTCCAGAAGCATTGGCAACGGTGGCTTATGGTTATGGCAAACTGGGCGATCAAGCCACAGCTCAGCAATATATTGATGTGTTGAAACTGAACTATCCAAATTTGGTTAAAGCAGATGGTAGCGTGAATTTACGTGCTGCCCGTCATGACGCAAGCTGGATTAACCGTGCAACTTTGGGTATTTTCGGACGTGAAGCGCAAAGCAGCACTGAAACACAACAGTCAGATACTAAAGCACAAGCAGAGCCATCACGCAGCCTCACCAACCGTTTGAGTTTTGGCTTGCTCGATCGTCCAAAATCTCAAAACGACAGCACTGAATAAAACCATTCCGACTGATTTTTCAGTTTTGAAAAATGCAAAGGGCAAGTTATGATACTTGCCCTTTGTTCTTTTATGGGCTTGTTTCCTGTCCTAGAAAAAGATACAAAAGAGAATACTCATTGAGTCAATCAGCACAGTCTGATGTATTCAACCTGTTCGGCGAACCTTTCACTACCAAGAGATAACAGACAAAACCGTATGGCCATTCCACAGCACACGATTGATCAAATTTTAGATCGCACTGATATTGTCGATCTGATTAGTCAGCGCGTGAAATTAAAAAAAACTGGTCGTACCTATTCGGGCTGCTGCCCGTTCCATCAGGAAAAAACCCCGTCTTTTCACGTTTACCGTGACAAGCAGTATTATCATTGCTTTGGCTGTCAGGCAAATGGTAACGCCATCCGTTTTTTAATGGATATTGATAACCGCAATTTTGTAGATGTCATGAAAGACTTGGCCAGTCAAACAGGCATCGAACTCCCAAAAGATCAGCACGACAATAAAAAACTCTCTTATAAACGTGAAGCCAAAAAGCCAACACCGATAGCTCAACCCAAACCAACAGCAAAAGACCAGAATGAAACTTCTGCAGCTCAAACCACATCAAGCGAACATACTTTTGAAGCTTCTGGCATCGACTTTGATCCTTTTGCCGAGTTTCAAAGTGCTGAATACGCAAACTCGGAATTTCAGAACTCGGAATTTCAAAACAATGCCGACCCGTTTGCAGGTTTTGAGCAATGGGACACCATGCAGGACACACCTGCACAAGAAGGCAACTTATACGACTTGCTAGAAAATATAGCGCAATATTATGAGCAGCAATTGCCGCACAGCCCTGCCGCGCAACAGTATTTTCAAAAACGTGGTTTAACTGCACAAACCCTGCAATTCTGGCGTTTAGGCTATGCACCTGAAGACTGGCAACATTTAGAAAAAGCCTTTCCGCAAGACATTGCAGGTTTAAAACTGCTAGGCTTAATTCGTACCAGTGACAAGGGACGTGACTTCGATTTATTACGTGATCGGGTGATTTTTCCAATCCGTGACAGCAAAGGACGTGTGGTCGGCTTTGGTGGTCGCGCACTTAATGATGAAATCAAACCCAAATACATCAACTCGCCCGATTCGGAAGTGTTTCATAAAAACCAATTGCTCTATGGTTTATATGAAGGTCGCAAACAAAAAGCCCAAGATTATTTAATGGTCGAAGGCTATATGGATGTGATTGCCTTGCAGCAATACGGCATTCATGGTGCTGTAGCGACACTCGGTACAGCCAGTAATACCGATCATTTAAACATTCTATTCCGCCAAAACAACCGCATTACCATCGCGTTTGATGGCGATGCCGCAGGTCAAAAAGCCGCACGTCGTACACTGGAAATTGCACTGCCTTTGCTCAATGATGGACGTGAACTGAAGTTCTTTGTTTTACCCAATGAGCACGACCCTGACTCACTTATTCGTCGTGAAGGCATCGAAAATTTCCGACGTTTATTAGATCAAGCACCTTTGCTATCAGATTTTGTCTTTGCGCATCTCACCCAAAACCATAATATCAGTACCCCTGAAGGCAAAAGTCAGGTCATGGGTGAACTGCGGCAGTTGACCGAACTTTTGCCCAAAACGGGTTCTTATCGCTATTTGCTGCAACAGTTTTTCCGTGAAAAGTTAGGCTTTAACCGTAAATGGCAGGCACAGACCAATAACGATGCATCTTTGAGTTTTAGCACCAAAGTCGATGCCGAAGAATATGTGATTGCGATTCTAATCAATCACCCGTATTTGTATATTCACTTTGAACCGTTACGTGCGCTGATTCCAAATGATCATCTGCTACACCAAATCTTAAATATTTTAAATACTATTTTTGATGATCTACCCGATGATCCTGAACAAGCCAAATATTATATTTTGGGTGCATGCTCAGCGTATCACTATGAATTACAGCGCATTTTACAACAAGCCAATGTCAGTGATTACACGACTTCTCCTGAACACGTCGATAAATTGGCGCAGGATTTTTCGACCAAATTGCAATACGACTGCTTACAGCAAAAAATTCGCTCCAAAAAATTCAGCAGCATTGAAGAAATGAAGCGCTTGAAACATCAAATTTATGAAATTGATAAAAAAAGATCGCTGACCTTGTTAGAGGAATAAGCGATCTGATTAGATTAAGTTTGTATCATCAAAAATCTTTTTTGTGAATCACGTTAATCTTGCTTATTTGCGACGATGTTTGGCAGTCGCTGCTAAATTTTCCTGCATAAACTCAAAACATTCAGGCTCATCACCTTTGGCTGCTTCACGCAATAAAATAGAAGTTGGATGCAGCAGTTTTTGGGTTAAACGATAGGAAAATTCTTGCATAACTTGTGCAGCATCTTCACCTTTGGCAATACGCGCCATCGCCAAATTTAATTCTTCCTGACGCAAGCTTTCGCCATGTTCACGGTAAGCATGAATGGTCGCACCTGCTTGCTGAACTTTTTGATGGGTCACCAACTCAGTCACAAGCTGATTGACCATTAGCTCTGCTTCCACAGCCGCCTGACGACGCTGCGCCAAGTTTTCATCAATCACGCTTTGCAGGTCATCGACCCCGTACAAATACACGCCATCCAAATTTTCAATTTTAGGATCAATATCACGTGGTACGGCCAAATCGACCAACAACATTTGCTGATAGCGACGTTTCTTTAACGCTGCTTTCACTTCAGGATAAGCAATCACCTGATGCAAACTACCCGTACAGCTTGAAATTACATCAGCGCGGTGTAAATTGGCTGCTAACTGATCAAATTCAATAATTTCAACTTCAACCCGATGCGCAATTTCTTGTGCCAAAGTTTCGGCGCGGGCGCGGGTACGGTTACAAATTAAAATTTTAGCGACGCCCATCTCAGCTAAATGCTTCGCTACAAGGCTATTCATTTCGCCTGCTGCCACCACCATCACGGTTAGTTTTTCAGGATGGCTAAATACTTGTAACGCCAGTTGCGCAACCGCATAACCCATAGACACGGCATGGCTGCCTACGGCAGTTTCTGAACGTACCCGTTTGGCAGCATAAAACGCATATTCAAAAATTCGGTTGAGTTGTTGCGAAACCGTATGTGAGTCTTTGGCTAAAGACAGCGCAGTTTTGACCTGACCTAAAATTTGCGGCTCACCCAACATGAGTGAATCTAGCCCACTGGCTACGCGCATTAAATGCGACACCGCCTGTGCATTTTCATAACGATAAACATGACGACTCAATTGCTTCGCATCAATACCATTGACGTGTGCAAGCCAATCCAACACCTGTTCTGGATGTTCAGACATGGCGTAGACTTCGGTACGGTTGCAGGTAGACACCACCACCAAATCATTCAGTTCGGGATGTTGGCTTTGCTCAGCAAGTAAGGCACTTAACTTTTCTGGGTTAAATGCAATTTGCTCGCGCAACTCTACAGAGGCGGTTTGATGGTTGACACCCAATGCAAAGAAAGACATATCAGATCATCATTTCGCTAAATTTATGCTATTGTGCAATAACGGTGTCATAAAAAGCATTACTTGGATCAAGAAAAATTGCGTCAAACAAATAGCCGACCATACGGCGCGACAATTAAGCAATATTCTACCACATTCTTACTGGTCGGTAGCATGGCTTCAGTTGCTCATCTTAGAGCATCTGAAGAAATTTATCATGCAAATTCAAATTATAATGCGGTAAAACAAACCATGGTGGCAGAATTTGCCTTGGCTTATGGCGATATTCCAACTGCATTACACAACTACACGGTCTTGGCAATTAAGAACAATTCGACTTCCATTAAACAACGCGCCCTGAATATTGCCATTGAACAAAATGACCTGCGCGCAGCGCTTGATGTTGCAACGCATTGGGTGGTACAAGAGCCTTCTGATGTCCCTGCACTGTTCTATTTGGCGCACATTGCACTCAAAGCGCATGAATATGACTTGGCTGCAGAAACCTTAGATAAAATTCTAAATATTGATGCCACGGCTGACTTAGAACAAATTTTGGCGGGAATTTCCCCTGAATCTGTAGAAGACCGTGAATTTCTGATTCAAGCCCTGCGCACCAGCAAAGCCAAAGACAATCCATCTATTTTGGTATTGATTGCAGGTTTAAAAGCGCAAAATGGACAATATCAAGCCGCGCTCGATACCATTAACCGAGCGTTGCGCAAACGCCCGAAAGTCACTGGCTATATTTTAATGAAAGCCAATTTGTTGAGCGTACTTGGCAATGAAGAAGAAACGGCAGCTTGGTATGCAAAATCCAGCCGTAAACACAAAAATAATTTTGAAGTCCGTTTAGCCGAAGCCAAATATTTGGTCAAAAAAAATGAAGCAACTTTGGCGCTAACAAAGCTAGAAGCTATTTTAAAAAAATGGCCTACGGAAGATGAAGCCTTATTTATTGCAGGTTTGACCAGTATTGACTTGAAACAATACGAAAAAGCCGAAAAATATTTGGTAGAGCTACGCTATTCGGCACAATATCAAAACGAAGCCTATTTTTATTTAGCGGTCAATGCCGAACGTAAACAGCACTTTGAAACAGCCAAAGCCTATTATCGTTTGGTCGATGGTAGCCTTTATACGGTTTCACGTCGCAACATGATCAGTATTTTTGCCCAGCAAGATAAACTGAACGATGCCCTGCGCTTTTTAACGCAGGAACGGGTCAACTATCCGCAGCACGCCAGTTTTTTATATCAGGCACAGGCCGATATTTTAAAACGCATGGACAATAAAAAAGCAGCACTGCGTTTGTTAGATGAAGCCATCAAAAACCTGCCCGATGATCCTGACCTGATCTATTCAGAAGTCTTACTATTGGATGCACATCAGGAAAAAGACAAACTGGATCAACTGCTCACCAAGTTACTGGAAATTGAGCCGAACAGCCCAACCTATTTAAATGCCTACGCCTATACTCTTGCACTGCAAAATCGTCGTTTGGATGAAGCGCGTCGCTATGTAGAGCAAGCACTTGAGTTTGCACCTGAACAAGCCTCTATTTTAGATACTTTAGGTTATGTCAGCTATTTGCAAAATGACTACACTGCTTCGGCACAGGCTTTGGAAAAAGCCTACGCGCTGAGTCATAGTGCCGCGATTGGCTCACGTTATGCAAAATCGTTGTATATGCAAGGAGATATTCAAAAATTCAGCCAAGTGTTACAACAATTACAACAAAATCATCCGAATGATCCGCAATTGCAACAATTAAATTCGCTATTGTTACCGCAGCCAGTTAAAAAGAGTTAAAAGATTCATGCGTTTATTTTCAAAATTAGGATTAACCCTTTTTGCCACCAGTAGCCTTGTACTGACAGGTTGTCAGCCTTTCGTACAAAAACCAGCCAACATTTCACAGCAAGTTGAAGCCGAAAATCAATTTAACCTACAAGGCAAAATTGGTGTGCGCACTCCGCAGCAATCTGGCAGTGCCTTTTTTACTTGGGTACAGCAGCAACAGCAGTTTGATATTGAACTGAGCGGCATTTTGGGCGTTGGTAAAACGCAAATTAGCGGACAACCAGGACAAGTCACCCTCAACAGTGCCAAAACAGGGATAATTTATGCCGAAAGTCCTGAAGAACTGTTAGAACAAGCCACAGGTTGGCAAGCGCCCATCACCCACTTGGTCGATTGGGTACAAGCCCGACCTGCAACGGTCAATGCCCAAATTCAAAAAGACCCCCAACAGCGCCCGACTCAATTTATTGAAGATGGTTGGACGGTCGATTTGAGCTATAACGACAGTGCCAGTTTGCCAAATCGTCTGATTTTGAAACAAGCACTTGAATCAGGGCAAGAAAACCGTATTACAATGCTCATCCAAAATCGTTAATCACTTGCCAAGTTTCGCCATGATTCGTGTACCCTCACCTGCCAAATTAAATCTGTTTTTGCACATTACTGGGCGTCGTGACAACGGCTACCATGAATTGCAGACTATTTTTCAACTGATTGATTTATACGACTGGCTAGAATTTGAAGTCAATGATACTCAAAGCATTCAAATTCAGGGTTTAAACAGTGTCAATTTAGAGCAAAACCTGATTTACAAAGCCACGCAAATTTTAAAACCCTACGCGAAACAAGCCACAGGTTTAAATATTAAAATTGAGAAGCACATCCCTATGGGTGCAGGGCTTGGCGGAGGTTCATCCAATGCCGCAACCACCTTAATTGTAGTCAATCAACTTTGGCAATGTGGCTTGGATACTCAAAAACTAGCTGAACTTGGTTTACAGCTCGGAGCAGATGTACCGATCTTTGTGCATGGTCGTAATGCATGGGCAGAAGGCATTGGTGAACAGTTAACATTCATAGACTTAGCCCCAAAACAATATATTGTGTTAAAACCTGACTGTTTTATCAGCACTCAACTACTTTTTTCACAAAAAACATTGACAAGAAACACGAAGCCCACTAAATTCTGCGGCTATCAGATAAAGCCATCTGACTTTGGAAATAATTTTGAGCCTGTGGCACGAAATTTATACCCCGAAGTTGATGAAGCAATGCGTTATTTAGACCAATTTGGTCAAGCAAAGCTTACAGGTACAGGTGCTTGTGTCTTTACTGAAGTGACTGCAGAAATGAATGTAGACGACATTTTGGCACACTCACCATGTACTGCGTACGTTGTGAACAGCTTAGATGAATCTCCATTACGACATTTCACAGTACAATAGGGGTATCGCCAAGTGGTAAGGCACCGGTTTTTGATATCGGCATCCGTTGGTTCGAATCCAGCTACCCCTGCCATCTCTTTCACCTGTAGATTACTGTATTAGGGGTATCGCCAAGTGGTAAGGCACCGGTTTTTGATATCGGCATCCGTTGGTTCGAATCCAGCTACCCCTGCCATCTTACAGTGATCAAATCTAGGGGTATCGCCAAGTGGTAAGGCACCGGTTTTTGATATCGGCATCCGTTGGTTCGAATCCAGCTACCCCTGCCATTTTCTCGCATTAGACAGAACCCCCAATATTACCGCTATCCTGTTAATTTACCTTGACAGAACGCAGTAAAAATATTAAAGTTCTGCCGCATTAGGGGTATCGCCAAGTGGTAAGGCACCGGTTTTTGATATCGGCATCCGTTGGTTCGAATCCAGCTACCCCTGCCATCTATTCTTACATACACCAACCGCCAAGGGTGCTTCATGCCCAATCTTGTCGTTTTTAGTGGAACCGCGCATCCACAATTCGCTCAAAAAGTCGTAAGCCACTTGCACATTCCTTTAGGTGCTGCATCAGTTTCTACCTTCTCTGATGGTGAGATTGCTGTAGAGATTACCGAGAATGTCCGTGGTAAAGACGTATTTATCGTACAACCTACTTGTGCGCCAACCAATGACAACCTCATGGAAATCTTGGTGATGGCTGACGCGTTGCGTCGTGCAAGTGCAGGTCGTATTACTGCCGTTATTCCTTACTTCGGTTATGCCCGCCAAGACCGTCGTCCTCGTTCTACACGTGTTCCAATTACCGCTAAAGTGGTTGCAGATATGCTCACCACTGTAGGGATTGACCGTGTAGTGATGATTGACTTGCACGCAGACCAAATTCAAGGTTTCTTCGACATCCCTGTAGACAACATTTATGGTACGCCTGCGCTATTGGCTGACCTGCGTCAACAGTCACACGACAATCTCATGGTAGTTTCACCAGACGTTGGTGGTGTGGTTCGTGCGCGCGCTGTTGCAAAACAAATGGGTGATATCGATCTTGCAATTATCGATAAACGTCGTCAAAAAGCGAATGAATCACAAGTGATGCATTTGATTGGTGATGTAAAAGATCGTGACTGTGTCATTGTAGATGACATGGTGGATACTGCAGGTACATTATGCAAAGCTGCCGATGCACTTAAAACTTTTGGTGCTCGCCGCGTTGTTGCTTATGCTACCCACCCTGTACTTTCAGGCAAAGCGATTGAAAACCTGAAAAATTCTGTGATTGATGAACTGGTTGTTACAGACACCATTCCTCTTTCAGAAGAAGCTCAAGCACTTGGTAAAATTCGCCAAGTATCTGTAGCAAGTATGGTTGCAGAAACAATTCGCCGTATTAACAACGAAGAATCTATTAGCGCAATGTTCGATTCTTATCTATAATAGAGCGCTAAATTTTCAAAGCCCTGCCACTTGGCAGGGTTTTCTATCACTAGATTGGTCGCAGATCTAGTTTATTTAAACTCAAAATAAGGATGTCTATCATGGCAAACTTCGTATTAAACGCTCAAGCGCGTGAAGCAGCTAACCAAGGGAAAGGTGCGAGCCGCCGCCTTCGTCACGCTGCATTAGTTCCAGCTATCATTTATGGTGGCGACGCTGAGCCTGTAACAATCACTTTAGAACTTCGTGAGCTTGTAAAAGCTTTAGAAAGCAATGCTTTCTTTGAAGAAGTTGTAGAAATCAAAGTAGGCGACAAAGTTGAAAACGTGAAAATCCAAGCGTTACAACGTCACCCTGCTAAAAACACACCTATGCACGCTGACTTCAAACGCGCATAAGTGTTCATGGTATAATTAGTGGCTAATATTTCACTGATTGTTGGTTTGGGCAACCCTGGTAAAGAGTATGCCCAAACCCGCCATAATGCAGGCTTCTGGTTTGTAGAACGCCTTGCAGATCAATATGGCATTACATTAAAAGCCGATCCTAAATTTCACGGGATCAGCGGACGTGGTAATATCGAAGGTCAAGACGTTCGTCTGTTATTACCCACAACCTTTATGAATCGTTCTGGTCAAAGTGTTGTTCCCTTCGCCAAATTCTATCAAATTGCACCTGAAGCAATGCTGATTGCTCATGATGAACTGGATATGAACCCAGGGATCATTCGCCTAAAAACGGGTGGTGGTCATGGTGGACATAATGGTTTACGTGACATCGTGCCGCACACAGGTCCAAACTTCCATCGTTTACGCATTGGTATTGGGCATCCGGGTTCAAAAGAACGCGTGTCTGGTCATGTACTGAGCAAAGCACCAAGTAGCGAGCAAACTTTAATGGATGATGCACTTGCACATGCATTAGGTCGTATCAAGTTACTGGTCAATGGCGAAGTACAACAAGCCATGAATCAAATCAATGCCTATAAACCGAACTGATGAATCCACAATTGTTGAACAATCACACTTGCCATGTCGCAATTTTCAGAGCAAAATGCGCTTTCTGCTCGGAACTGACATCCAGCAAGCAGTGTTTGAATTCAACCATAAGATAAAATCTTAGGTCCACTAAGGAGACGCTCACCATGCTATCTCGTTTATTAAAATGCAAAATCCACCGTGCTTTTGTAACTCATGCAGAACTTCACTACGAAGGTTCATGTGCAATTGACGGAACACTCATGGATTTGGCTGGCATTCGTGAATATGAAGAAATCCACGTATGGAACGTGACCAATGGTAAGCGCTTCACAACTTATGCAATTCGTGGTGAAGACAACTCAGGCATCATTTCAGTCAATGGTGGTGCTGCACACCAAGCCGATGTAGGCGATATTATTATTATCGCAACCTTTGGTGACTTCACTGAAGCAGAAGCCAATGCACACGAACCACGTTTGGTCTATGCAAACCCAGACAATACCGTGAGCCACACTGCAAACTGTATTCCTGTACAAGTGGCTTAAGCCACTCCTGTACAAAATAAAAAACTCGCAGATTTTGTGAGTTTTTTTTATGGCTCAATAAAGTCATCTACTCTTTACAGACCCCATAGCAAGACTTACAAATTAGTCATCGTGCAAGCTATGCAATAAGCTATGGCTGATACCATCAGCTCTTAAAAATGCAAAATCATAACTTGCAGTTGCAAGTGCCAACACGCGACGCTCAAATTCCTGCCACAGAGGTCGCACTTCTTTGTAGTGAATGCCCAAGCCGCTTTCATCGGTAAAATGTCGATTTTTTTCACAAATTTTCAGTGCGTGATACAGCTTACGCCCTTTTGAAGCATCATCGCGTAAACGCACACGCTTAGAGCGGATAAACCCTTCGACATGACGCAAGTCAGCAAAAGGCAACATAGGCACTAAAATCTGATCGAGCTGTGCATCTAAACGACGCCAAACGGCAGTGTGTTGTTCAGGCGTATAGCTGTTCCATCGAATCACTTCATGGTTAAAGCGACGGCAACCTCGACAGACAGCATCACCAAACACCGTAGAACAACGACCTGCACACGGGGTTAAAGTGGCAATTTGACGATCCTTACTCAACACAACACTCCAATATTTAACAACACCTGTTGGCGCATCAACATGAACACAACATTCTTCTTTGAAACGAGTGGCATCATACCCCGTTCTGCTACATTTTTAAAATGTTGTGTCGTGCTTTAAAAACCATGTACCGCACTCGGTTTTCTCGCATATTCACACAAAGCAGGTTAGAATATGCGCCTTAAATTTTTGTCTTTCATCTATTGGAGTACTCCATGAACGCTACTGTAGAACAGCTTGCACCTGTAGAACAGCCAGCGACCACGACTTGGGTTGTTGCCGCACTTTATCAATTCAAAGAAGTTGCAGATCCTGCCGATCTTCAACAACGCTTATTAGATTTGGTAAATTCAATCAACCTTTGCGGTACTCTTATTGTGGCAGGTGAAGGCATTAATGGAACTGTAGCGGGTGATCGTGCCGCGATTGATCAAGTTCACCAATTTCTGTTGGATGAAGGCTTTACCGCAATGGAATACAAAGAGTCACATAGCTCTGAAAAGCCATTCCGTAAAATGAAAATCAAGCTGAAAAAAGAAATTGTGACTTTGGGTGTAGAAGTAAAACCACGTGATTTAGTCGGTCACTACCTAGACCCGAAAGAATGGAATGAACTGATTGCTCGTGACGATGTCATTCTGATTGATACCCGTAATGACTATGAATACAAAGCAGGAACGTTTAAGGGCGCAATTGACCCGAAAACCGAAACTTTCCGTGAATTTCCAGAATATGTGAAACAAAACCTAGAACAGCATAAAGATAAAAAAATTGCGATGTTCTGCACAGGCGGGATTCGTTGTGAAAAATCGACGTCATTATTGTTGCAAGAAGGTTTTACCGAGGTTTATCACTTAAAAGGTGGCGTACTTAAATACTTAGAAGAAACACCAGCCGATGAAAGCTTATGGGAAGGTGAATGTTTCGTATTTGATGGCCGTACTGCGGTGACACATGGTATGCAAGAAGGTCAAAACACCAAATGTCATGCTTGCGGTTGGCCATTACTGCCTGAAGAAGTTGAATTACCAAGCTATGAACACGGTGTATCTTGTGTGTACTGTATTGATAAAACCAGTGAGAAACAAAAAGAAGGTTTCCGTATGCGCCAATCACAAATTGCCGCAGCTAAACGTAAACGTCTGTAATCCGTACAGGCTCATACACATCAACAAGGTCTAACAAAAGCCATGTTGATGTTGTATCGACCACTCTAATCATATTGAAAAAGTCCTCATCCAGTATGGGGATTTTTTATGTCTACATATATGCTTCACGCAAGATTACATAGAACATAAAAATACAACGCTTGTTTACCAAGCATTGCGCAATATCCCCAGATTGGGTGATAGCATTCAATCAAAATAAGCCACAAAATCTGTGGCTATATTGGTGCAGATGTTTAGCACAAACTCAACATCTCCCATAACCCAAAATTCAAGGATCGTTATGTATTCCTAAATTTATATGCCGCAATCAGGAGTGACGCTATGCCTAAAACAACAATTTCAAATTCAATGCACACACTACGTTTTACGCCTGTAAAATCTGTGACTGCTGCGCATAGCACAACAATGCAAGATTGTTTGGAACATGAGTCACATACTTTTATTGTGGCTTTAGGTGCAATTTTAGGCGGTATTATTGCAGCATTTGTGGGCTACCATCTGCAAGCGCATTTCTTGAATTACGCCCTGCTCTGTGCCATTCCTATACTTGTGGCATATAGCTTAAGACGTGTATATATCTATACCCTGACCCATGCAGAGCTTGATTAAGTCTAGATTGCGCAAGACTTTACT
This sequence comes from Acinetobacter towneri, assembly GCF_017498585.1. Classification (NCBI taxonomy): domain Bacteria; kingdom Pseudomonadati; phylum Pseudomonadota; class Gammaproteobacteria; order Moraxellales; family Moraxellaceae; genus Acinetobacter; species Acinetobacter towneri. The sequence goes on along the minus strand of NZ_CP071766.1, from coordinate 1,205,181 downwards.
GTTCGTCCAGTACTGCTTAGGATAGAAGCACTTTTCTAAAGCACAACTGGCATGAACTTAACTGAATGGATTATTTCCATTATGGAACAACTGGGCTACCTTGGTATTGCCCTGTTAATGTTTCTGGATAATATTTTTCCACCCGTTCCTTCTGAAATTATTATGCCCTCTGCAGGCTATTCTGCATCGCAAGGGCAATTACTGCTATTGGGTGTCATCATTGCAGGCTGTATCGGCTCGTTGTTCGCAGCGGCAGTGTTATATTGGGTAGGTTATCGCTGCAAACATGAAAGTATTTACCACTGGGTCAATCGCTACGGTAAATATCTATGGATTAAAGAACAAGACGTCCGAAACTCCCTGCATTGGTTTGAACAATATGGACATCGGATTGTATTTTTTGGGCGCATGATTCCCGCTATTCGTTCTCTCATCAGTATTCCTGCAGGCATGAGCCACATGCCATTTTGGAAATTTATGTTTTATAGTGGTTTAGGCACAATTATTTGGACCACTTTTTTAGCTTGCGTGGGTTATTATTTTGGTGAAAACCAACAATTGATGCAGCAAATTTTCAGTCAGGTCAGCCATGTCATTATAGGCTTGGTGCTCTTAGTCATCGCAATTATTTTATACCGTAGGCATCGCCGTAAAATGCGTGACTAATGCTTGTGTTGCTGCGCAATTGAATCAATTTTTTGGGGAAAATCAGACATGAAACCATATTTATTATTTTTTGCTGCGGTTTACAGTATTACGCTGGTCTTACTCATTACCGTATTGATTTTTGGTCTGAACTTAGGTGGCTTGACCTTGCTCCCTGCATTAATTGCCGCAGCATTCATTAGCGCAGGACATTTTGTCAAAAAAGAACAACGCTTACCGAGCAGTGATGAAAAAATTCAACTGGTTTGGGGCTCAAGTGCGGTGGCAATTATTATTGGTAGCTTCTTTGTGTTTTTCTTGGTGCTGATGAATCCGAATGCAGAAGCCATTTTAAAAGCTGCAGATAAAGCAGGACTAGCACTGGCTGCGGTGGTGATGCTGTGTTTGATTGCGATTCATGGTGCAGTTTTTCATGTTGCCTATGGTTGGTATGCGAACCGTTATTATCAAAAAAAGTACTTATAAGCTTACCTAAAGTACGTATTTCACACTGAACCGCAACATCAAACACTTAAAATCAACATCAGGCTGATATATCACACATAAATTTACGTCTGACATGCGCTGTAACTGAAATGCATTCTGAATAGGCTATAAGCCTACATTGTAGCAGCGTAGATTAAGCCTATTCATAGCGATTTATGAATATAGGAACGCTATAACGCATACAAAGATAAAAAGGTGATTCGAATGTCAGATTTTGAACGCAATGAAAAAATTGACCGTGATGTGGTTAAGAACTTACCAAAAGAAGAACGTGATCGCTTAAATGCCGATCCAATTACAGGAGAACCTGGTGCACACCCTGTCGGTACTGGTTTAGGTGCTGTTGGCGGTGCGGCTACTGGTGCAACAGTAGGTGCGCTGGGTGGTCCAGTAGGTGCTGTGGTCGGTGGTGCTGTAGGCGCTGTAGTGGGTGGTTTGGCAGGTAAAGGTGCAGCAGAAGTTGTGAACCCTACCGAAGAAGAAGCTTACTGGCGTACCAATAGCTTAAATACAACCTACTTTACAGAAACACGCAACCATTATCATGATTTAGATTATGATCGTGACTATCAAAATGCCTATCGCATTGGTTATGAAAACCGCCCACATTATGATACGCACACACGTTTCGAAGATGTTGAGCCCGATCTAAGAAGCAAATGGGAGCAAATTAAAGGCAGTTCACGCTTAACGTGGGAACAAGCTAAATTTGCTGTCAAAGATGCTTGGGATCGTGCGACACGCTAATTGGTAACATGATCATTGAAGCGCCATAATAAAAAACGCACTGCGATTTGCGCAGTGCGTTTTTTTTATGAGGATTACATATTACACAATATGTAAACCAAGCCATTAATCAGGCGTGTGGTACATCAAATATAATTCATTCAGGTTTTCAGGAATTTCTTCTGCAATTTCGTCCATTAACTGACCATTGCGACGGAAAGATTCCATTTGTGGATCTTCTTCATCAATGCCGCTAAACACCATCATTGGCAAAGTTAAATCAACCAATTGCTCTTCAAATTCAGGCGTAAACCATGCTTCTTCGTTTAAGAACATCGCATCGACAAAGCCAACGCTCCAATCACCCAAACTTGAATCAACTTCTGCTTCTTCAATTTCAAATGGAAACTCAATGCCTTCTTCATTGGCTAAACTTTGGCGAATGCTTTCTAACCAAGCCTGAATTTGCGCAATAATTTCAGCAGGCACTTTCTTTTGGTTGCCTTCAAACAATTCATTTAACCATGGGTCAAATTGAGGTCCAACTGCAATGGCACACAAGAAACCATGCGTTGCAGCGAAGTCTAGACCATACTCGTTTTGGTCACCATCTAGATATTCACTTAACAGGTCTAAATCTAAAGCAGTCATTTCAAATCCATCGGTGTCAATTTAGGGGTGTAGCATAGCATTTTCAATGCCAGATACAGTACCTGATTTTAGTCATCTTCATCGTCAAAATCGTCGTCATCGTCAAAATCATAATCAAAATCTTTGAGCTCACGTTCCAAACGACGTTGTGCGAGTAAATCATCAATCAAACGGCGCTTTTCTAAAGATTCTTTCGCGCTTATTTTGTTTGATGCCTCATCGAAATTAACATCATCATCACCGTAGTTATCATCTAGTTCAAAATCTGTAGAAGACACTAAAACTACCTCAGAATGAAAAAATGTGAAGGGTCTAGCCGCTATTTATCTGCCTTTATAAATATTGTCAAGTTTTATTTATTTTTTTCAAAAAACTGCAACATAGACAGCTTGCAACATTGCGGCAAATTTGTGTATTTATGAACAAGTTAGTATCATTATTTGAGATTCGCCCCAATCATAAAAATATTTTGCGGGCAAAAAGGAAATTGACTTGAAAAACAGTAATGAAGCCCCATATTCCTATCACATTCTTCATTCAAACATCATTTTAAAATCATGCTTGATTGATCAATTCACCCCCTATTTAAAGCGAATTGTGCTATCATGCACGGTTTTTCACTGCCACAGATTCAACGAAGAGTAAGCAAAGATGAGCGATATGAATTCCCCTACTTCGCAAGTAGCGGCTCTGATTAGCCGAGGCAAAGAGCAAGGTTACCTAACTTACGCTGAGGTTAACGATCATCTCCCGGACTCAATCACAGAAAGCGAGCAGATTGAAGACATTATTCAAATGCTTCAAGACGTCGGTATTCCTGTGCATGAACGTGCGCCTGAATCTGATGATGCAATGTTCGAGGATAATGCGGAAGCTGCCGACGAAGTTGCTGAAGAAGAAGCTGCAGCGGTACTTGCCTCTGTAGAAAATGAGCCTGGTCGCACCACAGACCCTGTGCGTATGTATATGCGTGAAATGGGTACGGTTGAGCTGTTAACGCGTGAAGGTGAAATTAGCATTGCGAAACGTATTGAAGAAGGGATTCGCGATGTACTTCACTCGATTGCCTACTGGCCAAACGCAGTGCAAGTGGTACTGCAAGAATATAAAGATTATGAAGCAGGCGAACGTCGCCTTGCCGATATTTTATCAGGTTATTTAGACCCTGAAACCGATGAAGAAATTCCAGAAGTTTTAGAAGACGAAGCCGATTTAGACAAAGAAGAAGACACCAGCAACAAACCAACCAAAGACGTCAAACTTGATGATGACGATGAGGAAGAAGAAGCTGAAGCCGAAGAAGAATCTGAAGCAGATTCAGGTCCAGACCCAGAAATTGCAAGAATGCGTTTTGGTGAATTGGAACAGGCTTATCTTGCAAAAATTGCTGCCATTGAAAAACATGGTCGTGAAAGTGCCGAAGCTCAAGAGGCTTTAGAAGCTTTAGCGACTGTATTCATGATGTTTAAATTTACGCCACGTTTATTCGATATTATTTCGGAAATGATTCGTGGTACACATGAACAAATTCGTACTGCTGAACGTGAAGTGATGCGTTATGCGGTGCGTCGTGGTCGTATGGATCGTACTCAATTCCGTACCTCATTCCCAGGTCAGGAATCTAACTTTGCTTGGTTAGACGAGCACATTGCCAAAGCACCTGCCGACCAAAAAGGCTATTTGGAAAAAGTACGTCCAGATATTTTGGCGTTCCAACAAAAAATTGCCGACATTGAAAAAGAGTTAGGCTTAGATGTTAAAGGCATCAAAGAAATTTCTAAGCGTATGGCAGTAGGCGAAGCCAAAGCCCGTCGTGCGAAAAAAGAAATGGTTGAAGCCAACTTGCGTCTGGTTATTTCGATTGCAAAAAAATACACCAACCGTGGTTTACAATTCCTAGACTTGATTCAGGAAGGTAACATCGGCTTGATGAAAGCGGTAGACAAGTTCGAATACCGTCGTGGTTATAAGTTCTCGACTTATGCAACATGGTGGATTCGTCAGGCGATTACCCGTTCTATTGCCGACCAAGCGCGTACCATTCGTATTCCAGTACACATGATCGAAACCATTAACAAGATCAACCGTGTATCGCGTCAATTGCTTCAGGAAATGGGTCGTGAACCGACTCCAGAAGAATTAGGCGAACGCTTGGAAATGGATGAAGTTAAAGTTCGTAAAGTTCTGAAAATTGCCAAAGAGCCGATTTCTATGGAAACGCCAATTGGTGATGATGAAGATTCACATTTGGGTGACTTCATTGAGGACAGCAACATCACCTCACCTGTTGATGCGGCAACCTCTGAAGGCTTAAAAGAAGCGACCCGTGAAGTGCTTGAAAACTTGACTGAACGTGAAGCCAAAGTTCTGAAAATGCGTTTTGGTATTGATATGCCAACCGATCATACTTTGGAAGAAGTTGGGAAGCAGTTTGATGTGACCCGTGAACGTATCCGTCAGATTGAAGCCAAAGCCTTACGTAAACTTCGTCACCCTTCTCGTTCTGAACACTTACGCTCGTTCTTGGAAAATGACTAAGATTGCTGCATAAATGAGCTATTGAAATTTTTAAATTCAGCCTCATTTATTCAACAAGACAAAAAACGCCTGCCCTATGCAGGCGTTTGATATAGAGATAGAGACACACGCTTATGACGTTATTCAACCGTACCCCATCTCGTGAACTACAAGAGCATCTTTGGGTGTTTCCAATGGATTACCCAATTAAACTCATTGGTGACGCGGGTGATGAACTGCGTATTGCTGTGGTTGAAATTTTAGTGAAGCACTTCCCTGAGTTTGATGCACAAAGCATCAGCATTACCCCATCACGCACAGGCAAGTATCATTCAATTACAGCACAATTGCGTTTTGAAGAATTGGAACAAGTGCATGCCATTTATGCAGATTTGGCAGCTTGCCCACTGATTAAAACTGCATTGTAATTTTGTAGATTGATTTTCAAATAACACGCTTTCGGGCGTGTTTTTTGTTTCTGCGCTGCCAAAATCTTATTCAATCCACAAATCCCCTACAGCCGCCACATTTTCGTATAATAAAATCAATTTCTTGCTTTTATGGATAGGACTGCATCACTGTGGATACTGCACAACGGCCAAACCTGATTATTCGTCAATATCATGACCTGACTGACTATCAAGCTCGCTTTCAGGAAATGAAAGACTGGACTGAACAACGTGATGCAGACAGCCCTGACCAACTCTGGATTTTGCAACATCCGAATGTACTGACCCAAGGGCAAGCAGGCAAAGCCGAACATATTTTAATGGCGACAGATATTCCTGTGGTACAGACTGATCGTGGTGGTCAAGTCACATGGCATGGCCCAGGCCAATTGGTCGCTTACTTCATGTTTGACCTGAACCGTTTAGGCTGGAATGTCCGTACTTTGGTATCTTATGCTGAAAACTTGATGATTGAGCTGCTTAAAAAATACGGCATTGAAGCCTATGCCAAAGCCGATGCACCGGGAGTATATGTCAATGAACGGAAAATTGGCTCACTTGGTTTTAAAATTCGTAAAGGCCGTAGTTATCATGGTTTAGCCCTTAATATTGATTGTGACTTGACTGGTTTTCAAAGTATCAACCCTTGCGGCTATGCAGGTTTGGAAATGGTACGTGTGATGGATTTAGTCAATGACTATCCACATTTTGAAAACTTCTGCGCAGATATCATTGAAACTTTACAAAACAGCGGTTACTTTAATGACGTTCAAGTCATTCATGTATAAATGGCTTTCTTTTCAATAAGAAATAAAATAGAGTATTTACTCTAAATAATGATTTATAACACAGGGATTCAGCGCGTGATTTCAACTAAATCTGTGAAACCCGCTTTGCAACTGGCCTATGTCAAACTCATGATGGATGTGATTGGCAGAGGTTTAGTCATGGCAAGTCAGGTCGATGAAGAAATTAAACAAGAAGTTGCCAAATTTCCCAGCAACTTTGTGTTGTCTATGAAAGTTTTTCCGAATGGTCCAGCCTTTGTTGCCAAAGTCACTGCAGATCATCAATTAGAACTGTTACAGAATACGGCACAAAAACCCGATTTAACCATTACCTTTAAACACTTAAATCATGCATTTTTAGTGTTTTCATTTCAGGAAAGTACCGCACAGGCCTTTGCGCATGACCGCATGATTGCCGATGGTGATGTGTCTTATGCAATTCGCTTGGTACGTTGCCTGAACAAAATGGAAGCACTGATCTTGCCTAAATTACTGGCAGAACTGGCGGTAAAACAATATCCGACTGAACTCAGCTTAAAAGAAAAACTATCAGGTGCAGCCAATATCTATCTAAAAGTTGCCCAATCTTATTTCAAACGGAGTGCATAACATGGCGAAGCCTTATTACGAATTTTTTTGCCCAGTCAAAGTCATTGCAGGTCATGCAGCGCTTGAACATATTCCGTTTGAATTGGCGACACTCGGTTCGCAGCGTCCAATGATCATTACCGACAAAGGTGTGCGTTCCAACAATTTGCTTGCACCGATTGAAGCGGCTTTTGAATCTACCGATGCCGTGATTGGCTATGTTTTTGATGATGTCCCGCAAGATTCAAGTGTGGCAACAGTGCGTCGTGCGGCACAGTTGTACCGTGAAAATAACTGTGATGCCATTATCGCGGTGGGTGGCGGTTCAGTCATTGACACTTCTAAAGCCACCAATATTTTAGTCAGCGAGGGCGGTGATGACTTATTGCAATATTCAGGTGCGCATAACTTACCACGCCCACTGAAACCTTTTTTTGTGATTCCAACCACATCTGGAACAGGTTCAGAAGTGACTATGGTTGCGGTGGTATCCGACACAGAAAAGAACGTCAAAATGCCATTTGCATCGTATTACTTAATGCCACATGCAGCCATTTTAGACCCGCGTATGACGCAAACTTTGCCACCACATTTAACAGCAATGACGGCTATGGATGCCATGACGCACGCCATTGAGGCTTATAGTTGCATGGCAGCCAACCCAATTTCTGATGCTTATGCCACTGCAGCAATTAAAAAAATCAGCAATAACCTGTTCAATGTATTAGACAACCCAAGCGATGAACAAGGCCGTTTGGAATTGGCACAAGCATCTACTATGGCGGGCATTGCATTTTCAAATTCCATGGTTGGTTTAGTGCATTCCCTAGGTCATGCGTTGGGTGCTGTGGCACATTTGCCACATGGACTGTGCATGAATTTATTCTTGCCATACGTGTTGGAATACAACAAAGACGTCAATGCCGATAAAATTGCCGAGCTGCTATTACCGTTGGCAGGCGCAGACGTCTATGCGCAAACCCCTGCACATTTACGTGCCGATAAAACCATTGCGACACTCTTAGCTATTCGTGACCGCTTATATGCACTGACCAAATTGCCACGCACTTTACAAGAAACTGGTAAAGTCAGCGAAGCACAATTAGATGAAGTCGCTGAAAAAGCCCTGAACGATGGTTCGATTATTTACAACCCGAAAGAAGCCAATTTAGAAGAACTCAAAGCTATCTTAAAAAAGGCTTGGTAATTCCTACAAAATAGGCGAACATAGCCGAAAATCTAGCCTGATGTTTTTCTAAACATCGGGCTTTTCATTGGTAGACTGCTGCGTCTGATGTTTTTTCATCAATATGGCGTTTTTTCTGCTAAAAAAGAAAGCAAAGATACTGACAAGGCGCGTCATTATGGAGTAGATTGGCGCGTTTTTACTTTTTATGTAGGGGGGATTGTTCGTCTCAAACAATCCTGAACAAACATGACTGATCCTTGATCAACGATTAAGAGGATAACGCCGTTGACAAATATCTCTGGGACTCAATCGGCAGCTAAACTGCAAAAAACGCTAGGACTCTGGCACATTATTATTATTGGTTTAGCCTACATTCAACCGATGACGTTATTCGACACTTTCGGCTTAGTATCGGAAGAAAGTCATTTTCACGTACCCACATCTTATATTTTTGCACTGGTTGCCATTCTTTTAACTTCTTTAAGTTATGGTCACATGATTCGTCGTTATCCTTCTTCTGGGTCGGCGTATACCTATGCACAAAAATCGATTCATCCCAACGTTGGTTTTATGGTGGGTTGGTCATCTTGGCTAGATTATTTACTCTCGCCAATGGTCAACATCATCTTGGCGGTGATTTATCTGGAAGCCTTATTCCCTGATGTGAATCACTGGATTTGGGTGGTGGTACTCACGGCATTTATGACGGGTGTCAACTTGCGTGGCGCGCGTTTTGTCGCCAACTTTAACAGTATGATCGTTTTGGTACAGTTGGTGGTCATTGGCGTATTTACATGGATGATGTACACCAAACTTCAGGCAGGTTTCAATGCCGATGGTCCAATCACTGCCGAGCAACGTTATCAGTTATGGAGCTTAGAACCTTTCTGGAATGAACTGACTTCGGTAGGCGCATTGATTACAGGTGCAACCCTACTCTGCTTCTCATTTACAGGTTTTGACTCACTCAGCTCACTTGCAGAAGAAACCAAAGACACTGAAAAAACCTTACCGAAGGCAATGTTCTTAACTGCGCTAATTGCGGGTGTAATTTTTATTGTCAGCACCTATTTCATGCAGATTTTCTTCCCAAATGAACCGGGCAGCTACTTTAAAAATATTGCAGAAACGCAGCCAGAAATTCTGCTCTTGGTCGGCGGCTCGCTGTTCCAGTCTTATGTGCTTGCCTTTGCTATTGTAACGGTAATGGCATCTGGTATTTCGGCTCATGCAGGCGTTTCGCGTTTAATGTACGTGATGGGTCGTGATGGCGTGATTAACAAAAAAATCTTTGGTCATATCAGCCCACGTAGCTATACACCTTCATACAATATTTTAATTGTAGGTGCTGTGGCGTTAACTGCTGGTTTTATGAACTTGGATTTTGTCATTTCATTAATCAGTTTTGGTGCCCTCACCGCATTTAGCTTTGTGAATTTATCGGTGATTTCACGTTATGCGCTACGTGATGGTCGCACCAAAGGCTTTAAAGACCTTCTCAATTTTGTGATCGTACCGTTGTGCGGCTTTATTGCAGTCTTTGCTTTATGGCTCGAAGTCGATGAAACTTCATTGAAGTATGGCTTATGGTGGGCGATGTTTGGGGTTTTATACCTCGGTTATAAAACCAAAGGCTTTAAACACCCTGCTCCGCAGCACAATGAGTTTGATGATCGCTAAGACAAATAGCATCACAACTTTAAGATCAGGCGCTTTATGCGCCTTTTCTTATGCCTCAAATGGATTGCAGCGTTAAATCAGCAAAATAGCGAAAACAAAAAAGCTGAGTACAGTTTTGTCTCAGCTTTTTATCTATCAATTGTACGCATTGATGCTAAAGATCGCATTAAATTTGAAATGAATTGATGCTCAAATTAGAGCAATGCTTTAAAACCTTGCTGACGCCATGCCTCATACACAATCACAGCCGTTGCATTAGACAAGTTTAAACTGCGTGAGTTTTCTGCCATGGGTAAACGAATCCAGTGCTGCTGCGGAAACAACATGCGTACTGCTTCTGGCAAACCACGTGTTTCAGGCCCCATCAACAAGGCAACAGGTCGGTTTAAATCCGAAGTATGTGGTGTTTCTGTGCCTTTGGTGGTTAATGGATAAATCGCATCCAACCCCACGCCTTTGCTGTCTAAATTAGCCAAGCATTGCTCAAGATTGTCCCAAATTTGCATACGTGCCCATTCGTGATAATCCAAACCTGCACGTTTCAGCTTTTTATCATCCAGCTCAAAACCCAATGGCTTAATCAAATGCAATTGCGCACCTGTATTGGCACACAAACGAATGATATTGCCTGTATTGGCTGGAATTTCAGGCTCATATAAAACAACGTGGATCACAAATTTTCTCTACTTTTCACAATCCCTCCTCAGCTCCCTTTAGAAAATGTGGGAACTCCCCTCTTTTTAAAAGAGGGGTTGGGGGAGATTCATTACCATTTCAACTGTTCACGTAAATTGACCACTTCACCAATAATGGTCAAGGTAGGTGCCTGAATGTGATGCTGTGCGACTTTACTGGCAATATCCGCCAACGTCCCCACCACCACTTTTTGTTCAGGTGTCGTGCCTTTAGAAATTAAGGCGACAGGCATATCCGCCCGTTGTCCATGTGCAATCAGTTTTTCACAAATGCTTTCTAAGCCAACCAAGCCCATATACAGCACCAAAGTTTGCTGTTCATACACCAATTCTGACCACGGCAATTCAGGCGAACCTTCTTTTAAATGTCCAGTAAGAAAACGCACACTTTGCGCATAATCTCGATGAGTCAGTGGAATACCTGCATAAGCCGAACAGCCCGAGGCTGCGGTGATGCCCGGTACGACCTGAAATGACACACCTGCTTCATACAATTCTTGAATTTCTTCACCGCCACGCCCAAAAATAAACGGATCGCCACCTTTTAAACGGCAAACTCGCTTACCTGCTTGTGCATATTTCACCAATAATGCATTGATGCCTTCTTGCGGTACAGCATGGTTAGAACGTGCTTTTCCGACATAGACTTTTTCGGCATCACGGCGACACAATTCTAAAATAGGTGCAGACACCAAACGATCATAAATCACCACATCGGCTTGCTGCATTAAACGCAAGGCTTTTAAGGTCAGTAACTCAGGATCACCTGGCCCTGCACCAACCAAATACACCTCGCCTTTCGGTGTTTGCCATTCCGCTAAAGCCTGTTGGATACTTTGGTTTGCAGCGTCAAGATTGTCGTTGAACACCTGTTCTTTAAGAGGACTGGCATATAGCTCCTCCCAAAAAATACGGCGCTCATCTGGATTTACAATTTTCTGTTTTACTGCGGCACGCCACTGACCTGAAAACTCTGCCAGTTTGCCCATACCATGCGGAATGGTACTTTCCAGTTGTGTACGAATTTGACGTGACAATACAGGCGATGTGCCATTACTCGCGACTGAAATCACCAAAGGCGAACGGTCAATGATGGCAGGCACCATAAAACGGCAATGTGGTGGATCATCAACACTATTGACCAGCACATTTTCGGCTTCGCAAGCTGCAAAAACTTGCTGATTGACCAAATTGTTATCCGTTGCAGCAATCACCAAACGATAGTGACGTAACGCAGTAGATGGACTAAAAACATCCTGTACATACTGCCCCTGACTTTGTTGCACCAGTTGCAATAAATTGACATCAATTTCAGGGGCAAGCACATCAACTTTTGCGCCCGCTTTAGCCAGTAACACCGCTTTGCGATAAGCAATATGCCCACCGCCCACAATCAGACAAGGTTGCTGCTGCAACTTTAACGAGATTGGAAAAATATCCACACTAAACCTCAATATTTAAATCTGATTGTAAGCAATTTCATCCTAAGTCGACCTGCACTCAACTTAGTCAATAAACTCTAAACCGCCCATGTACGGACGTAATACTGCAGGAATTTCAATCGAACCATCAGCACGTTGATAATTTTCCATCACAGCTAATAAAGTACGTCCAACCGCTAGACCTGAACCATTTAGGGTATGTACCAGCTCAGTTTTCTTCTGATCGACACGATAACGGGCTTTCATACGGCGTGCCTGAAAATCACCCATATTCGAGCATGATGAAATTTCACGGTAAGTGTTTTGACTTGGCACCCAAACTTCTAAGTCATAGGTTTTGGTTGCGCCAAAGCCCATATCGCCACCACATAGAATAATTTTACGGTACGGTAAACCAAGTGCCTGCAAAATACCTTCTGCATGTCCAGTCAATTCTTCTAAAGCCTGCATTGAGGTTTCTGGTTTTACAATCTGCACCATTTCGACTTTATCAAATTGGTGTTGGCGGATTAAACCACGAGTATCGCGACCATAAGAACCTGCTTCGCTGCGGAAACAAGGGGTATGAGCGGCATATTTTAATGGCAAGCGTTCAGGATCAATGATTTCATCACGCACAAAGTTGGTTACTGGAACTTCGGCAGTTGGAATTAGATAGTATTCTTTTTCACCTTGTAATTTGAACAAATCTTCTTCAAATTTAGGCAGCTGACCTGTACCACGCAATGAATCTGCATTGACCAAATACGGCACATACGCTTCGGTATAACCATTTTGAACAGTATGTGTATCTAACATGAACTGTGTAATTGCACGTTGTAAACGTGCCAATGGCCCTTTTAAAACACTAAAACGAGAACCTGTTAATTTGGTTGCAGTTTCAAATTCCAAACCACCCATTATTTCGCCAAGGTCGGTATGATCTTTAATTTCAAAATCAAACTGGCGTGGTGTGCCCCATTTCAATACTTCTACATTATCAGCTTCGTCTTTACCTTCAGGCACAGACTCATCTGGCAAGTTTGGAATAGACAATGATTTAGCTTCTAACTCATCTTGCAACTCTGCCAAAGCCACTTCAGCGGCTTTGATTTCATCGCCAATAGCAGCCATGCGAGCCATAATTTCAGAAGCATCACCACCTGCTTTTTTAATCTGACCGACTTGTTTTGCGCCCGAATTACGCTCTGCCTGTAATGCTTCGGTTTTAGATTGCAATTCTTTACGACGTGCTTCAAGTGCTGCCCACTCTGCCACATCTAATTGCACACCACGTTTTGCCAAGGCTAAATTTACAGCCTCAATATTATTTCTGAGTAATTTCGGGTCAATCATAGCCAATCTTGGAATAAGAAAAAAACTGGCTATAGTGTAAGCGCTTCGGGTTAAAAAATACAGTAACCCGATTCACGGCTGCACCTTATTACAGCAATCTCTGCGTATTTTTGTGCAATTTTATTGGCTAGGATACTGCGGCAAACTTGGCAAATATTCAGACTTTATTAATTTTTCTGTCGCGTAGTAAGGCAGAATCAACTCAGGCATACCTTCTGCATAAGATGCCAATTCATACAACGGGTAGACAAAGACCAAACCATTGGCGCCATAATAAAAATTATCGCTCAGTTTAAACTTTTCACGGGAAATATCATGTTCATCTAGCCAGTTATAATTATGGTTAAATAATTCTTCTGTCATTTTGGCTTCCGTATTGGGCAGCATAATATCTTGCAACGCCAAACGCTTTTTCTGTTTTAAATCAAAAGTCACAAATTCTTGGTGATGAATACCATGTGCTGCACCCGCAGGGTAACTATAGCTTTGCAAACTAAACGTCGCTAAATTGGCATGTTGCCCGATATAACGCACATAGCTCGAACTCTGACTCAGTCGCATAGGATCGGTTTCTTCTACCTTTGGCGTTGCAGTTGATGCCGCAGCTTCAGAAAATGCAATTGGGTCTGCCTTTTGCAAACGCTGCATAAAATATTCATCAATCCACGCCACATTGGTTTTTACTGTCTGAATATCGTAAGCAGTACAGCCTTCTTCATCACAAATTTGCTGTTGTGGCAATTTAAGCGCCACCACTTTAGCTTGAATCACAGGAATCTCGGCTGTGACAGATGCAGGCGCAGCTTGCTCAGTTTCGGTTTTAGAAGTTGCCTCACTCTTTGGCTGACATGCAGTCAACAACAGAACCGAACTTAAAGCGACAGCACCCAAAAACACCTGTGATTTTAAATATTGCATTAAATTCCCCTTCTACCACGATTCATAAAGTCCAATGATTAGAAATGCAAACCTGCACAAATCTTGCGATAAAATTGCTTCAATTGAATTAGTCAAGACTATAGATAACTCTCGCTGTTCAATCCTAGAGCAGTTGTGTAACGGAATAATCGGGGGATAAAGTTGCTTAAAATTAATGCTCATATTTTTGTATGATTATTTTTATTTTTTGATTATAAATCAAAATATTGATAACACATCATTAGTGCAAAATGATGATCTGTGATGACTCAGTCTATATCCTGCATACTGCAAAATGTGAATTATCCCAAGATTTATCCACAGAAATTGTGGATTTCTCGGGAAGAATATTCAAATAAATTTCCGCTATGCTGAAGCTGAAAACCTTCTCCCTGTGGGAGAAGGCTAGGATAAGGAATAACAAATTATGCTTTTAAAAGAATGTATGAAAACATTCAATTATTGATCAATAATGTCCGTGCCTTTTGGTGGAGTAAAATTAAAAGTTGAGGCTGGTATCGCCGCATTGACTTTTACATTATTAAAGCGCACATGCGTGGTTTGTCCCAATGAGTCCTGTAAAATCATTAAGGTTGGCGCGTTACGCGCACCAAAACTAATGGTTAAACTCTGAAATACGCCATCATCACTTTTTGGGTATAAGGTGTAATAAGTCTTTGACTTATTCGGCTGGGTCACACGATACGACTGCATGATTTGATTGGTATTGCCCGAAAGCAACAACGCAGGCGTATTTGCCACTTGATCATCTAGGCTTTGGCGTACAGCTTGTTGTAAGTCTGGGTCATAAATCCATACGGTTTTACCCGTAGTCACAATTGTTTGTTTGGCTGGACTGGTGGTTTCCCAAAAGAATTTACCCGGACGCTCAACTTTCATAACCCCTTTAAAATTCTGGTTCATGTGCTGTGCCGATAAACCACGGTTTGGCAAAGCCTTGCCATTGTTGCTAACTTTTGTGGTTTGCTCAAAATTGGCGGTAAAACTTTTAATACCATTCAATTGTTTAACAAGGTTTGCTGTCGCTTGTTGCTCCGATGCTGCCACTGGCGCAGCAAACACTGTAGTACTCATGATTGGCGCCAAAGTGGTTGCACCCAATGCCACAGCACACATCGTTTTACGAAGCATATTCATAGATTCACCTTTTTATATTTGCTCAATCGCAATGTTTTGGATGTCCCATCTTAAACCAATTTCTGGCGCTAATATGATAGAAAATAAGAAGTTTTGTATGCTTATTAATATAAAATGTAGAAATTTATCCATCATGATGAAGAACTAAAAGTTATCCTTTGACCCTAATTTTCCATCATACAAGCATAAAAAAACCCACAATCACTTGTGGGTTTTTTCACTATTTCAGCTTACGCTTCAACAGATACGTAGCGACGGCCAAATTGACCTTTCACTTCGAATTTTACTACGCCGTCAGCAGTAGCAAATAAAGTATGGTCACGGCCCATACCTACGTTTGCACCAGCGTGGAATTCTGTACCACGTTGACGAACGATGATGTTACCAGCAGTTACAGTTTGACCACCGTAAACTTTAACACCTAACATCTTAGGATTCGAATCACGACCGTTCTTAGTCGATCCACCGGCTTTTTTAGTTGCCATGTCTATTTACTCCTAGTGATTAGCCTGCAATACCAGTAATTTTCAACTCGGTAAACCATTGACGGTGACCTTGTTGCTTACGGTAGTGTTTACGACGACGCATTTTAACAATACGGATTTTGTCGTGACGACCATGACCAACCACTTCTGCAGTTACTTTAGCGCCAGCAACAACTGGAGCACCGATTTGAACGTTGTCACCGTTTACAACCATTAATACGTCATCAAACGTAATAGTTGCGCCAGTTTCAGCTTTCAATAATTCAACTTTAAGGGTTTCACCCTCAACAACACGGTGCTGTTTACCACCGCTTTGGATTACTGCGTACATAATGTACTCCAAACATGCCCGTGTCGTCGTGCCGATAAAGGGATATATCGATCTTAAAACGAACGCCACTGGGGGTTATTCAAGGGCAAAGATTTTAAGCGATATTCGCACAAACAACAAGCCATTTACGGCAATTATTGCACAACAAGGTTGATTATTTAATACCCAGCCGCGTAAATGACTTTCTGCAGCCTCATCCATATTCAATGGATCAATCAATATAGACAGATTGTGTTGGCGTAAACTGCTGTGCTTGTTAAAATCATGCCCAACTTGAGCAAATAACTGAATTTACCCACAAAGTTATTGACTTCGTTTTCTAGTAGAATTAACAATTACAGCATTTGGCAGGTGCCTAACTATTGCATTCATTGCGTTATTTTCGCAGACTTAAGCAGTTTTCTTGGCTGTAACATAAGTTACAACTGATTCAACTAAGTTGTCATTCAATATTATTGAGGTTTCTCTTCACATGACCATCGACTTTAAGCAAGACATTCTCGCCCCTGTTGCTTCTGATTTTGCCGCGATGGATACATTTATTAATGAAGGGATTACCTCTAAAGTCGCGTTAGTGATGGCGGTTAGTAAGCATGTGGTCGAAGCTGGCGGTAAGCGCATGCGTCCAATTATGTGCTTACTTGCTGCCAAAGCTTGTGGTGCAGAAGATTTAGAGCGTCAACGTAAACTGGCTGCAATTATTGAAATGCTGCATACCGCAACTTTAGTGCATGATGATGTGGTGGATGAGTCTGGCTTACGTCGTGGTCGACCTACTGCTAACGCCACTTGGAATAACCAAACAGCGGTTTTAGTCGGTGACTTTTTAATTTCACGCGCCTTTGACTTATTGGTCGATTTAAACGATTTGGTATTGCTAAAAGACTTTTCTACAGGGACTTGTGAAATTGCCGAAGGTGAAGTTTTACAATTACAGGCACAGCATCAACCTGACACTACAGAACAAATTTATTTAGACATTATTCACGGCAAAACTTCACGTTTATTTGAACTTGCCACTGAAGGTGCAGCAATTTTAACAGGCACGCCACAGTACCGTGAGCCGTTGCGTTTATTTGCAGGACACTTTGGCAATGCCTTCCAAATTATTGATGATATTTTAGATTACACATCAGACGCTGAAACATTAGGTAAAAATATTGGCGATGATTTAATGGAAGGCAAACCAACTTTGCCTTTAATCTCTGCATTAAGAAATACCACTGGCGAACAACATCAAATTATTCGTCGCAGTATTGCGACAGGTGGTACTTCTGACCTCGATCAGGTTATTGCCATTGTGCAGTCCTCTGGCGCTCTCGATTATTGCCGCCAACGTGCCACAGAAGAAACAGAAGCCGCTATTGCCGCTTTAGAAGCACTGCCAGACTCGGAGTATCGTCAGGCCTTAAAGAATTTAGCCTTATTGGCTTTACATCGCATTCAATAATTTAAGCAGCTTATGCATATAAAACTCAACGATTTACTTAGAAAAATGCAAGAGCAGCTAGATACACCCAAAGCTGTTCTGGATGAAAGTCTGCTGATTGAACTGGTCAATCGTATCCGTCCAAGTGACACTCAAGATTTAGAAGAAACCCATGAAAAGTTTCAGGCTTTTTTGCAAGCACTTCTGCTAACGCCTGATGCCAGCTCAACCCTGCAACATTTTGTTTTACGTCTAATCAATCAATACAAACAAACCAGTTTATATGCCGACACGGGAATTTTATCGCTCGATGGTTTTTGGAATCAGTTGTTTCAGCGTTTGGGCGCGCACTTTTTACCGCTGATTAATGATGAAAGCCAACTGCAAGATTTAGTCCGTCGAGTTTTTCCACTACGTAGTGATAAATACTGGCTCGACAATATTGAAGATACCGAATGGCAGCAATTATTTACTTTACTGAATCGCGGACATGGCGGACAAACACAAAAACGCCTGATTCGCAGTGAAATTATTAAAGCTCTAACAGTGCTGTCATATCGGGTCAGCGGCATTGGTTTATATCCTGAATTTATTAGTGCCTATCCTGAACTAAGTGAATATGATTCACCTTTTTTGGCACAAAACCGCGAAATCAACGAGTTTATTCAGCTTTATAAAGTTGCCGATCAACAACACGATCAAATCAGTGCCATTCAACCACCCGATGCCTCTCAAGCTTTGGTGATGATTGACCAATGTCATGATGTCAGCAGTAAAATTCGTCGTGCCACCAAACGAACTGGCGTCAGCATCAGTCTGACCTACTTATTGTCTTTACTTGAACAATGTTTAGAGCGGATTGAACTGTTGCTGAATTTAATCGTGGCGCAAGACAATGTCGCTTATGTTTCCGCAGGACAGTTACTTGTAGATGTCACTGCGGCACTATATAGCGAACGCAGTGTACGTTCCTTGCTTGCAGAAAATAGTGAGTTAATTGCCTTACAAGTTACTGAAAATGCCAGTAAAACGGGTGAGCATTATGTAAGTACCGATAAAGACGGTTTTTGGAGCATGTATAAAGCTGCAGCAGGTGCAGGTGTTTTAATTGCCATGATGGCGACTTTAAAAACCCTCGCCTCGCGTTTAGTCCTTGCCCCGATGATGCAGGCTATCATCAACAGCATGATTTATTCATTTGGTTTTATGCTAATTCATGTCTTGCACTTTACCGTTGCCACTAAACAACCCGCAATGACAGCAGCAGCACTCGCCTCGACGGTTCAACACCGCAAAGGCTCTAAGATGGCGCAAATCGCCGAACTTGCAGCCTTAATTATTAATATTATCCGTACGCAATTCGTCGCTATTTTGGGCAATATTTCGATTGCGATTCCAGTTGCAGCCTTAATTGCGTTTAGTTGGGATGCCATATTGCATGAACCGTTGATGTCACACACCAAAGCATCCCATTTGCTACACGACTTGAATCCGTTTACGTCACTTGCCATTCCGCATGCCGCTATTGCCGGGGTATTTTTATTTCTGTCTGGTTTGATTGCAGGTTATTTCGATAACATGGCGGTGTATCGTAAAGTCGGGCCGCGCTTAAAAGCTCATCTGCATTTAAAGAAGTTACTCGGACAAGAACGTCTCAATATATTTGCCAATTATATAGAACGAAACTTAGGGGCTTTGGCAGGTAATTTCCTGTTCGGGATTATGCTCGGCAGTACCGCTACGCTGGGTTATATTTTGGGTTTACCGATTGATATTCGCCACATTGCCTTCGCTTCTGCCAACTTTATTCAGGGTTTAATGAATATTAATGGCTCACCTGAAATTGGCCTGATTATTGTGTCCTTTTTAGGCGTGCTGCTAATTGGTTTAACCAACTTATTTGTCAGCTTTACTTTAACCATTATTGTGGCATTGCGTGCGCGTCGGGTACGTTTTGAACAGTGGAAACCTTTGGCAAAATTGGTGCTTACTCACTTCTTAACCCGTCCAAGTGATTTCTTTTGGCCACCGAAACAACCAATTACAGTGGATGACGATTCATCCTCAAATACTGAACGAAATGCTAAAATTTAGTGCACATTTACATTGCGCACAAAGTAACAAAAAAAGAAATTCTTCTCATTTACATTGGCTTGAAATAAAGTGTACTGACTAGTACACTTTATTCCATTCATCAACCGTGCTCAAATCGGTTAAACTTACAGGGATTTTTAGCATGCCTAAAATACTGCTTTATCTCGGTAGTTTACTATTTATAATCAGTGTGTTAGTGCTAAACATTCCAAGTTGGCAACAATTTGATGTTGCCAGTGTGGAGTTTTTAAGTACCCAGCGCACCGCACATTTGAATCAATTGGCAATCACACTTTCTGTATTAGGTGGCATGCCATTTGTATTATTTTTAACCTGCCTATGGTGTTTCTATTTGGCATGGTATAAAAAATACACAAAAATTGTTTTTATCAGTGTAGGACTGGTCGTAAGTATTGCGCTTTCATGGCTGCTCAAATACCTATTCGCGCGACCTCGCCCGCCTGAAGCATTGCATTTGGTGGAAACTTTTGGCGCATCATTTCCAAGCGCTCATAGTTTTTATGCTGCAACTTTAGGTTGTTTGGTGATTTACCTGAGTTTGCAACATCCAGCGCATAAAATTTTGTCTGTGTGCGCGTGGTTATGGATGTTGCTGATGGGCATTTCCCGTGTGTATCTGGGAGTGCACTATCCTTCAGATGTCCTCTCTGGTTGGAGCATAAGTTTTATTTGGATCACATTGTGGTATCTGTTTTGCGCTCAATATCTGCAAGACAAACCAATACATAAGTTTAGATAAAAATCTAATAGAGGTGAAAGAATGATGTCTGCAAAGCTTTGGGCTCCTGCCCTGACTGCTTGCGCATTAGCCACAAGTTTAGCACTTGTGGGTTGTAGCAAAGATCCAAAAGATGCACAGCAAGCAGGTGCAGCTCAGCAAATGCCACCGACTGAGGTTGGCGTACTGGTGGCACAGCCACAAAGCGTGGAACAGTCTGTAGAACTGTCTGGACGTACCACAGCCTTTGAAATTTCAGAAGTTCGCCCACAAACCAGTGGTGTGGTTCTGAAACGTTTATTTACCGAAGGCAGCTACGTGCGTGAGGGTCAGGCGCTTTATGAAATTGACTCACGTACCAACCGTGCCAGTCTAGACAGTAGCCGTGCAGCACTCACCCGCCAGCAAGCGCAATTGAATGTGTTACGCATTAAAGAAGGTCGTTACCGTCAGTTGGTAGGCAGCAATGCAATCTCTAAACAAGAATATGATGACATTGTGGCACAGGTAAAACTTGCCGAAGCCGATGTTGCTGCGACTCAAGCAGAAGTACGCAATGCCGAAATTAACCTAGGCTATTCGACTGTACGTGCCCCAATTTCAGGGCAAACTAACCGCTCTACTGTGACTGCAGGTGCATTGGTTACTGCGAGTCAGGCGGAACCGTTGGTGACTATTCAACGCTTAGACCCAATTTATGTAGACATCAATCAGTCCAGCGCAGAGTTACTACGTTTACGTCAGCAATTGAGTCAAGGTAGTTTAAATAGCAGCAACAACACCAAAGTAAAATTAAAACTTGAAGATGGCAGCTACTACCCTGTTGAAGGTCGTTTGGCTTTTTCTGATGCCAGCGTGAACCCAGAAACAGGCACCGTGACTTTACGCGCCGTGTTCCCAAATTCAAATCATTTATTATTGCCGGGTATGTTTGCCACTGCGCAAATTGTGCAAGGTGTGATTCCTAACGCGATCTTGATTCCACAAGCTGCGATTAGCCGTACCCCAACAGGTCAGGCAATGGCAATGATTGTGAATGCCAAAGGTATTGTTGAGCCGCGTCCTGTAACCACAGTTGGTACGCAAGGCAGCAACTGGATTGTGACTGAAGGTTTGCAAACTGGCGATAAAGTGATTGTAGAAGGTATTGCCAAAGTAAAACCTGAACAGCAAGTGGTCGCTAAGCCGTATCAACCGCAAGGCGCTGCTCCTCAAGCTGCACCTGCTGCACCAGCAAAATCGGGGGATGCCAAACCAGCCTCAGAAGCCCAAGCAACTGAATCAAAAGCTACTTCAAATACATAAGGAGTAGACGTTAATGGCTCACTTTTTTATTCATCGCCCCATTTTTGCATGGGTGATTTCATTGGTAATCATGTTGGCGGGGATTATTACCCTCACCAATATGCCAATTGCCCAATATCCGACCATTGCACCGCCAACGGTCACCATTGCTGCAACCTATCCGGGTGCATCTGCTGAAACTGTGGAAAACACAGTAACGCAAATTATTGAACAACAAATGAACGGCTTGGATGGTCTGCGCTATATTTCATCCAACAGTGCGGGGAACGGTTCTGCATCCATTACGTTAAACTTTGAACAAGGTATCGACCCAGATATTGCACAGGTTCAAGTACAGAACAAATTGCAATCTGCTACGGCGCTCTTGCCTGATGATGTGCAACGTCAAGGCGTGAAAGTGACCAAATCAGGAGCGAGCTTCTTACAGGTTCTCGCTTTTTATTCACCTGATGAAAGCCTGTCTGCCGATGATATTAAAGACTATGTTAACTCTAACATTTCTGAACCGCTGAGCCGTGTTGCAGGTGTGGGTGAAGTACAAGTCTTTGGTGGCTCATACGCCATGCGTATTTGGATGGATCCTGCCAAAATGGCAAGCTTGCAAGTCACACCAAGTGATATTGCTCAAGCGATTCGTACCCAAAACGCACAGGTTGCGGTAGGTCAATTGGGCGGTGCGCCTGCAATTCAAGGTCAGGCTTTGAATGCTACGGTAACTGCACAAAGCTTGCTACAAACACCTGAACAATTCAGCAATATTTTCCTAAAAAATACCGCTTCGGGCGCTCAAGTGCGCTTGGGTGATGTCGCACGAATTGAACTTGGTGCAGACAACTATCAGTTTATTTCTAAATACAACGGCAAGCCTGCGGGCGGTGTCGCAATTAAATTATCTACAGGTGCTAACGCCCTAGATACTGCTGCTGCTGTGGAAGAACGCCTCAAGCAATTACGTCCTAACTACCCTGCGGGTTTAAAGGATGAGTTGGCTTTTGATACCACGCCATTTATTGAACTTTCGATTAAGAGTGTTGTTAAAACCTTAATTGAAGCGATCATTTTGGTCTTTATTGTGATGTTCCTGTTCTTACAGAACTGGCGCGCCACCATTATTCCAACCATGGCTGTGCCTGTGGTGGTTCTCGGTACTTTTGCCGTGATCAATATGTTTGGTTTCTCCATCAACACTCTCACCATGTTTGCCATGGTGCTCGCCATCGGTCTACTGGTTGATGATGCGATTGTTGTAGTAGAAAACGTAGAACGTGTCATGGTGGAAGAACATCTTGACCCTGTGGCTGCAACTGAAAAATCCATGAAACAGATTTCAGGTGCACTGGTCGGGATTACCTCAGTACTGTCTGCGGTGTTCATTCCAATGGCATTCTTTGGTGGAACAACAGGGGTTATTTATCGTCAATTCTCAATCACCCTTGTGACTGCCATGGTGCTGTCACTGGTTGTTGCTTTGACCTTTACCCCTGCCCTGTGTGCCACCATTCTGAAACAGCATGATCCAAACAAACCTGAAAGCAACGGCGTATTTGCCCGTTTCTTCCGTTGGTTTAACCGTAGCTTTGATAAGATTTCGGTCAAGTATCAAGGCGGTGTAGACCGTATGACCCACAGCAAAATTTTCTCAGGAATTTTATATGCAGTGGTGTTGGGTATTATTGTGTTGTTGTTCCAGAAACTTCCATCATCGTTCTTACCTGATGAAGATCAGGGTGTGGTGATGACACTGGTGCAACTCCCACCAAATGCGACTTTGGAACGTACTGATGCCACGATGACCAGCATGACTAACTTCTTCAGAGAAAATGAAAAAGAGCATGTGCAGTCGGTGTTTAGTGTTTCTGGCTTCTCGTTCTCGGGTGTTGGTCAGAACGCTGGTATGGCATTCATTAAGTTAAAAGACTGGAGTGAACGTACAAGTCCAGAATCACAAGTGGGTGCAATTATCCAGCGTGGTATGGCGCTGAACATGATTGTGAAAGATGCGACCTACATCATGCCATTACAGCTGCCAGCAATGCCTGAATTGGGTGTGAGTGCAGGCTTTAACTTACAGCTGAAAGATGCTGCAGGTAATGGTCACGAAAAACTCACCATGGCACGTAACATTGTCTTGGGTGAAGCAGCCAAAGACCCTCGCTTAATGGGCGTACGTCCAAATGGTCAGGAAGATACACCACAGTACCGTATTCTGATTGATCAGGCGCAAGCAGGTGCAGCAGGTGTCAGCATTGCTGAAATCAACAGCACGATGGGCATGGCTTGGGGTGGTTCGTACATCAATGACTTTATTGACCGTGGTCGTGTGAAAAAAGTTTATGTTCAAGCTGAATCAGACTCACGCATGATGCCTGAAGACCTAAACAAGTGGTATGTGCGCAATAACCGTGGTGAAATGGTACCGTTCTCTGCCTTTGCAACAGGTGAGTGGACTTATGGTTCGCCGCGCTTAGAACGCTATAACGGCGTATCTGCCAAGAACATTCAGGGTGCACCTGCTCCGGGCGTCAGCTCAGGTGAAGCAATGCAAGCCATGGAAGAAATTGTCGCTAAATTACCGTCTATGGGCTTAAATGGCTTTGACTATGAATGGACAGGCTTATCGCTAGAGGAACGTGAATCGGGCGACCAAGCACCGTTCTTGTATGCGTTGTCTTTACTGATTGTATTCCTGTGTTTGGCAGCTTTATATGAAAGCTGGTCTATTCCATTCTCAGTCCTCTTGGTTGTACCGTTAGGGATTGTCGGGGCATTATTGCTCACCTTCGGGGGCATGATCTTGTTCAAGAACCCGAACCTATCCAATAACATTTACTTCCAAGTGGCAATTATTGCTGTGATTGGTTTGTCTGCGAAAAACGCCATTTTGATTGTAGAATTTGCCAAAGAGCTACAAGAAAAAGGTGAAGACCTGTTTGAAGCCACTTTGCATGCTGCAAAAATGCGTTTACGTCCAATTATTATGACCACCCTTGCCTTCGGTTTTGGTGTATTGCCACTTGCTCTTTCATCTGGTGCAGGTGCAGGTAGCCAACACTCAGTCGGTTATGGGGTCTTGGGCGGTGTAATTAGCTCAACCTTGTTAGGGATCTTCTTTATTCCAGTGTTCTACGTTTGGATCAGAAGTATCTTTAAATACAAACCAAAACAACAAAATAATCAGGAGCATGTATCGTGATGCAAAACTTATGGTCGCATACAGGCCGTGGTATTGCGGTTTCTGCCCTCGCGCTTGCTTTGACAGCTTGTCAAAGTATGCGTGGGCCAGAGCCCGTCGCTCAGGCAAGTATTCCAAGCAGCTATACTGCTGCTGCATCGGGTACTTCAGTGGCTGAACAAGGTTATAAAGATTTCTTTGCCGATCAACGCTTATTACAAGTTTTGGATATGGCATTGAACAATAACCGTGATTTACGCACAGCGACGCTGAATATCCAACGTGCCCAACAAGCCTATCAAATTACCGAAAACAACCAGTTACCTACCATTGGTGCTAGCGGTGGCGTACTGCGTCAAGACCAAGGTACTGCTTTAGGCACACACACACGCTATAACGTTGGTTTAGGTATAACTGCCTACGAACTAGATTTTTGGGGTCGTGTACGCAGCTTAAAAGACAATGCATTAGATAACTTCTTGGCAACTCAAAGCTCGCGTGATGCCACACAAATTGCCTTGATTGGTCAGGTGGCGCAAGCATGGCTCAACTATTCTTTTGCCAATGCCAATTTAAAACTGGCAGACCAAACCTTAAAAACACAGCTTGAGTCTTATAACCTCAACAAAAAGCGTTTTGATGTCGGCATTGATAGTGAATTACCTGTCCGTCAGGCACAAATTTCAGTTGAAACTGCACGTAATGATGTCGCCAACTACAAAACCCAAGTCGCGCAAGCACAAAACTTGCTGAACTTGTTGGTGGGCGAACAAGTTCCAAGTGCGTTATTGCCAACGCAGCGTGTGACGCACATTACCAAAACTACCGCAATTGGCGCTGGCTTACCAAGTGACTTGCTGAATAACCGTCCTGATATTCGTACTGCAGAGTATCGACTATCGGCTGCGGGTGCCAATATTGGTGCAGCAAAAGCACGTTTATTCCCAAGCATTAGCCTCACGGGCAATGCAGGCTATGCATCAACTGACTTGAGTGATTTGTTTAAATCAGGCAGTTTTGTTTGGGCAGTGGGCCCGAGCATCGACTTGCCAATTTTTGATTGGGGCACACGCCAAGCCAACATCAAAATTTCAGAAACGGATCAACAAATTGCTTTGGCTGACTATGAAAAATCAATTCAGTCTGCATTCCGTGAAGTGAATGATGCTTTGGCAGTTCGTCAAAATATTGGTGATCGTTTAGCGGCACAAAAACGCTTGGTTGATGCGACCAATACCACTTATAAATTATCTAATGCACGCTTCCGCGCAGGCATTGACAACTATTTAACCGTGTTGGATGCACAGCGTACGTCTTATGCAGCAGAACAAGGTTTATTGTTGTTGGAACAAGCCAATTTGAACAATCAGGTGGAGTTGTATAAATCTTTGGGTGGCGGTGTGAAAGCCAATACTTCAGATGCCACATCACAACCTGCATCATCGGCAGAACGTAAAGCGCAATAAGTCTTTGCGTCTACCTTAAATTTGCTGCTTAACAGCTCAGATATAAAGACTAAATCAGCTCACTTCGGTGGGCTTTTTTATTGCTTTTTGCAAGCACATTTCATATCTTCAATACGTCTTGTTTTTAAATATTAGAATCTTATGTTGCTTAGTAATCTTGAATCTGTACCAGGTCATCGTATTTCACGGCAAATTGATGTGGTCTATGGCAGCACCGTACGCAGTAAGCATGTGGGGCGTGACTTCTTGGCAGGACTCAAAAATATTGTCGGTGGTGAATTAACGGCTTATACCGAATTACTAGAAGAATCACGCCAAGAAGCGATGGATCGTATGATTGCTAAAGCACGTGGTTTAGGTGCCAATGCTATTGTTGGGATTCGCTTTTCTACTTCAAATATCGCTCAAGGTGCTTCGGAATTGTTTGTTTATGGTACAGCAGTGGTGGTCGAGAAAGCAAAGATTATTGAACAGGAATAACATCACATGGATAATTTAATTCTGCAAATTGTTGTCTTTGCGATTTTATTTGCCGTAGGCTTTGGTTTTGGGCGACACAACGAACGCAAACATTTCAAATATTTAGCCGAGCAAGAACTGCATTTAAGTTATATTCAGATTGATAATAACCGCTTCCAGACCAGTCCCAATTTTGGGCAATTGATACACAGCAATGTGGTCATTTCTCATGATTATTTTAAGTTTGTGATTGCCAATATTCAGAACTTCTTTGGCGGGCGCTTGACCAGTTATGAAAGTATTGTCGAGCGGGCGCGTCGTGAAGCCATCGTCCGTTTAAAATTAGAAGCTGAAAAAATGGGCGCAAATCATATTATGGGGCTGCGTTTAAGCACCACAGAATTGGGGATGCAAGGCGGCATGGTCGAAGTCTTTGCTTATGGAACGGCGGTTCAAAATAGCGTTAGTCAATTCTCTGCAAAACGCTGAGTACATCTTTCAGCGTTTGTAAAGAATTTAGTATAAATACTGATCTCGATAAGGCTGAGGAATTTGATATTGCCGACCATCAAATTTTAAAGTGAAACGCTGTTGAGTAGACACTCGTTTAGTTTCTTTGCAATTTTCTAAATCGCCCGACATTTCATAATGTTGAATACGATCACGTAATTGCATATCAAAATATTGTCGAGTTGTATTTCGCAAGATCATTAAAATAGCTTTGCTTTCTATTACTTTGGCATTACAACGTGTATCGGTTTCTGCCTGATAGCGCGCTACGATTAAGCCGTTTAAAATTTTCTTGTTATGTTGTAAATCATATAAATCGAGTACTTGCGCCGAAAAAGGATTGGCACTTGAACGTCCTGCATAATTCCTTCTTAAACCAATTGCCCTTAAGCTTTCAGAAACTTGATACGGCGCCAAATCTAAATGGATAGAACGCAGTTCAATTGCATCTGAAGGCAAAAGCTCTTTCACGTGATAGATTGAATGAAGCTTTTGCGTTTTACTATTTACGGTTAAAAAAGTCAGCTGATAATCATCTACAGGTTGATCATCTTTTGTCTGAGTTTCAGCATAAGCAATTAAAGTTTGTTCAGTAACATTGGGGAAATCTGCACAAGCCAAAAAGTCCTCATTCACTGTGGTTGTATTTGTGTTGTCGTAAAATCTTTTCAATATATTCAGGTTGTTTACACAACGAATCATCGTTTGTTTGTAATTTGGCAAATGTCGTTTGAGTCATCCCTAAGAAAGCGAAAAGCCACGCGCTGATAAATAAAAAAATACCTTTCATCATTAAACGCATGGCTCATCCTTCTTTTTGTTTTTATTATTTTATTTTGAAGTCACTTTGATTAAAAATTACTTCACTTTGGTTTTACGAATCATTTTATATAAAGTACTTGGCGATAAACGCGACACCAACACGCCCAGTTTTTCTTTAGCGCCCCCGACCACGATATATTCATCGCCTGCCATGAGTGCTTTAACTGTATTTTTAGCAAAAACATCAGCATCTAAACCATTTTCAATGGCTTCATCTTGATGTCCTTGTGGTTTGCCTTCACCATTTAATGCATTAAAAGACACATTGGTATTCACAAATCCTGGGAAAACAACTGAAACCTGTACGCCCTGCTCTGCTACTTCTGCACGCAAACTATTCGCCCACATGTGAATGGCACTTTTCGCTGCAGAATATGACGCGCGATATTGCGTACCCAATAATGCTGCAACACTAGATACAAAAATAATGCGACCATGTTTTTGCTGTAAAAAGGTCGGCAAGACGGTTTTAGTCAGAAAGACCTGAGAAAAATAATCCACTTCCATAATGGTGCGTTCAGTCAGCATGGTCGTATCAGCAATTAAAGCGCGCTGACTTAAACCTGCGTTATTAATTAGCCAGTCAATGCGTCCTTTACGTGCCAACACTTGCTCATACGCATGTAACACCTGACTTTCATTGGTGATGTCTGCACATACAGAAAGATGACGTTCAGGATTCAGCAAACTCACGCGTACTTTTTCAAGTTCTTCATAACGACGTGCGGTTAAAATCACTTGTGCACCTTGTAAAGCACACTCTTTTGCCAATGCCTTACCAATGCCAGAAGATGCACCTGTAATCCACACCACTTTATGTTCCAAGTTTTCCCGTTTTGCCATAACCGTTTGTCCGCGTTATTTAAAAATTTAAGTCATCAAAATTTAAGTCTTAGGTTTTGCAGGATGCTGCAAAAACCCAAGAAAATGGTTTAAATACATCTCTGCACTTTCCAAATCGAATTGCGCACCCATTTTTTCTAGGCGTTTATACCCCAGTTGCGTAGTCAAATGAATCACACCGTTTAAAGTTTTATCGACCACCAAATTAAATTTCAGCATTTTTTTCGGATCACGAATTAAATAACCCACGCCCTGATCAATAATTTGAGTAAACCCTTTAAATGCAGGCGCAATACATGCACTGTTGCCCTGCCGAATTTGCTCAATACAACCCAACGTTTCTTTCATAACAATACTATCGACAGGATAAGTCACAAAACCTTGCCCTTCCTGCTGATACATCATGCTTGCCAGATAATTCACCATAGGCGTTAAGCGTTCATTGCCAAAAAACGACACCGACCATGCCATATATTTTTGCATGGTTTGTATGACTTGCTGAATAATTTTTTCAGATTCACCATCCAGTGAATGACTAGAACGTGACAATTCACCAAAAAGTTGCTCAATAATTTCACAAGAAATATCGGTCAGTACCGCCCCCAAAGCTTTAGATAAACTTTCCGATTCACCTGCATTGAGTTGTTGATGAATGTGTTGAAATCTTTGATATGTTTCTGGTTTTAATTTTAAAGATACAGCATAAGTCATAACTGAACTTGCCTATTTTGACCGTATTGATGTGTTTTCATCTATTTTAAAATCCATTGCTTAAACCCAGTTTAAAACAGTGTTACAGGCAACGGAGAACTTGAAGTTTTTATCATACTTGTCGCCCATCATACGATGAGTTTGCCCAACTGCCAATTGCGATAAGTTTGGCTGAGTTGAATCTCGCTTAGCGGGCAATTTTTTTGCTACAATAGTTACAATTTTTTATTCACTTTTAACCTGTTCTTACTATGACTGATTCAGCGCAAAATATTGCTACAACCTACGATCCTACCGAGATCGAGAAAAAATGGTACAAGACTTGGGAAGAAAACGGCTACTTTAAGCCGTCTGAAAAAGGCGAATCATTCTGTATCATGATTCCGCCGCCAAACGTCACAGGTAGCTTGCACATGGGTCATGGTTTTAACAACGCCATTATGGATGCCCTCACGCGCTTTAACCGTATGTCGGGTAAAAATACTTTATGGCAACCGGGTACAGACCACGCGGGTATTGCCACACAAATGGTAGTAGAGCGTCAATTGGGCGCGCAAAATATCAGCCGCCATGACTTAGGTCGTGAAAAATTCATCGAAAAAGTCTGGGAATGGAAAGAACAATCTGGCGGTAACATTACCCGTCAAATCCGCCGTTTAGGTTCTTCGGTAGATTGGTCACGTGAACGCTTCACTATGGACGAAGGCTTATCGAATGCGGTGAAAGAAGTTTTCGTGAAATTACACGAAGAAGGTTTAATTTACCGCGGCAAACGCCTTGTAAACTGGGATCCAAAATTACAAACTGCCCTTTCTGACTTAGAAGTTGAGTCGGATAAAGAAGAACAAGGTTCATTGTGGCACTTCAAATATTTCTTTGAAGATAAATCACTACGCACTCACGATGGTAAAGATCACATTGTAGTGGCAACCACTCGTCCTGAAACATTGCTGGGTGATACTGCGGTTGCGGTTGCCCTTGATGATGAGCGTTACTCGCACCTTGTTGGTCAAAACATCATCCTCCCAATTACAGGTCGTGCCGTTCCAATCGTAAAAGATGAGTATGTCGATAAAGAATTCGGTACAGGTTGTGTAAAAATTACCCCTGCACACGACTTCAATGACTATGAAGTGGGTAAACGCTGCGAATTGCCAATCATCAATATCTTCAACAAAAATGCTGAAGTATTGGCTGAGTTTGAATATATTGCGAAAGCAGGCGAACAAATTTCTAAAACCATTCCTGCACCTGCAGACTACATTGGTTTAGAGCGTTTTGAAGCACGTAAAAAATTAGTTGAACAAGCGGAAAGCGAAGGTTGGTTAGATCAAATCCAACCGTACACCTTGAAACCACCTCGCGGTGACCGTTCGGGCGTAATTGTTGAGCCATTATTGACTGACCAATGGTATGTGAAAATTGCACCGTTAGCGCAACCTGCAATTGAAGCGGTGCAAGATGGTCGCATCAAGTTCGTGCCTGAGCAATACAGCAATATGTATATGGCGTGGATGAACAACATTCAAGACTGGTGTATCTCGCGTCAATTGTGGTGGGGTCACCGTATTCCTGCTTGGTACGATGCTGAAGGCAATGTTTATGTAGGTCGTAACGAAGAAGAAGTTCGTACGAAAAATAATATCCCTGCCGATGTTCAATTAAACCAAGACGAAGACGTACTGGATACATGGTTCTCCTCTGCACTTTGGACATTCTCGACCTTAGGTTGGACGGGTGATGCCAAGAAAGATGCAGAAAACTACTTCTTAAATACCTTCCACTCCACTGATGTATTGGTGACAGGTTTTGACATCATCTTCTTCTGGGTGGCGCGTATGATCATGATGACCATGCACTTCATGAAGAATGAAGATGGCACGCCACAAGTACCGTTCAAAACAGTTTACGTTCACGGTTTGGTACGTGACAGCGAAGGTCAAAAAATGTCGAAGTCTAAGGGCAACGTGCTTGACCCATTAGACTTGATTGATGGTGTTGATCTTGAAACTTTAGTACAGAAACGTACGACGGGTTTGATGAACCCGAAACAAGCAGCGAAAATTGAAAAATCGACCCGCAAAGAATTCCCTGAAGGGATTCAGGCTTATGGTACAGATGCTGTTCGTTTTACCTTCTGTGCATTGGCAAACACAGGTCGTGACATCAAGTTTGATATGAAACGTGTGGAAGGTTACCGTAACTTTGCCAACAAAATTTGGAATGCTACCCGTTTTGTATTGATGAATGTTGAAGGTCAAACGGTTGGTCAAGAGGCACGTCAAGACCTTTGGGAATTGCCTGAACAGTGGATTGTGAGCCGTTTACAAAAGGCAGAGCAAGCTGTTCATCAAGCGTTTGCAACTTACCGTTTAGACTTGGCTGCGCAAGCGATTTATGACTTTATTTGGAATGAATACTGCGACTGGTATGTAGAGCTGACCAAACCTGTTCTGAATGATGAGTCTGTTTCTGAAGAACGCAAAGCCGAAGTACGTCGTGTATTACTTGCAGTGATGGAAGCTTCTTTACGTCTTGCTCATCCAATCATGCCTTACTTGACTGAAGAAATTTGGCAAACACTTGCGCCAATGATTGGCTTGGGTGGCGAAACCATTATGTTGGCAAACTACCCTGTTGCAGATGAGGCCAAAATTAACGAACAAGCCGAAGCAGATATGCAATGGCTACAAGGTTTGATTGGTGCGGTGCGTAACATTCGTGGTGAGATGGGTCTAGGTAATGCACGCTTATTACCTGTGCTTTTACAGAACACGACTGAAGCAGAAAAAGCACAAATTTCTCGTATTGAGCCGTTGTTTAAAGCATTGGCGAAAGTTGAGAGTATTACCTTCTTGGCAGATGGTGAACAACCGCCATTGTCTTCATCTTCTGTCGTGGGTCACGTATCTGTTTACGTTCCAATGAAGGGCTTAATTGACCCGAAAGCAGAATTGGGTCGTTTGCAAAAAGACTTAGACAAGGTTCAAAAGCAGCATGACCAAATTGCAACTAAACTTGCGAATGAAGGTTTTGTGGCTAAAGCCCCTGCTGCTGTGGTTGAAGGTGAGAAAGTAAAACTTGCTGAGTTTGCGGATCAGTTAGCGAAAATTAAAGCGAATATGGAGCAGATTGCAGCGCTTTAATGTGTTGTTAGTTTGATTCAAAAAATCCCCTCGAATGAGGGGATTTTTTTATCCAAACATATCATCTTGCTCAAAATTAGGTAATTTTTTTAGTTCTAATTCAAACCATTGCATAAATTCATTTGTAAATTTTAATCCACTCACTTTACCTTGATATTTTTCAACAATAAAAAACTTTTCATCCATCAAAGG
This sequence comes from Acinetobacter towneri, assembly GCF_017498585.1. Lineage (NCBI taxonomy): Bacteria > Pseudomonadati > Pseudomonadota > Gammaproteobacteria > Moraxellales > Moraxellaceae > Acinetobacter > Acinetobacter towneri. The sequence goes on along the minus strand of NZ_CP071766.1, from coordinate 1,172,189 downwards.
AACATAAATAGATTCTTCTTTAGCAATAATTTTATTTTCAATTAAATACTTATTTAATTCCCGCGTATTTTTAAATTGATTAATATTAGATTCCAACAAATACTCAACAACTTCTTGAGCAGCATAACCATTATTTTTTCGATATATGTACTCTATTTCAGGAACTGTTATTTTATTTTTTTCAATAAAATTGTTAATTTCATCTAGATAAACTTTAACAGGTTTATTTTGTTCTAATGAACGTAAAATATTAGAATAACTTCCTTTACTTTTTCCATCCCAAATAACTAAGCTATATTCGCTATCATTGGTCATTGCTTTATCTTTTTCTTTTTGTTTCTCTCTTTCACGACTGCTTTCAACTTCGACATCAATAATTTTCACTTTAAAATCAGAAGAGTTCAAATTTCTAGGCTGATTATAGATACTATAAACAGTTACATATTGATATTTATGCTTAGAAAAATATTTTTGGATTTGTTCATCTATACCGCTAGCATCACCAACTAAGATTTCCAAATTATTCTGCATCATCTTATCTAGACTCTGCAAGACACAGTCAGGTAATGTCTTGATTGCAATAGACCCTGATATAAATACTTTTTTCATCGATTAACTCTAGTCTTAGTTAAAGTAACAACATACACATTAGAAACCTGCCCCTGTTCATACAAAACATGAGTAATTTCCTTAAGTGTACTACCAGAACGATAAAGATCATCTACTAATAAAACTTGGCAGAGTAAAACTTGAAGTGCGACATAAACCACCTAATTAATTTAAAGGGTTTATGGAGTATATAAAATTGTCATACCATCATCTTAACTTTGAAGATCGTACTGCATTAATGCTTGAGTCAAGAAAAGAAGGCTTTTCACCCAGAAAATTTGCTGAACTTATTAAAAGACATCCTAGTACGATCTATCGTGAACTTAAAAGAAATAGCATCAATGACGTTTATCAAGCTCAATATGCTTCTGATAACACCTTCGCTAGACGTAGACGTGGTCATAGAAAACTCAAAATCGATTCAATCCTCTGGAAATTTATTGTTGAAGCGATCCGTTGTTTATGGTCTCCTCAGCAAATAGCAAAGCGTTTAAAGAGATTTCCTGATTTGGATCAAACAATGAATGTAAGCCATACAACGATTTATTCAACTATACGAGCATTACCAAAGGGTGAGCTGAAAAAAGACTTACTATCCTGTCTGCGTCATGAAAATAAAAAGCGAAAAGCTAACGGTGAACCTAAAAAAGATTCTATATTACAGGATATTAAAACTATTCATGAGCGCCCAGCCGAAGTTCAAGAAAGAAAAATACCGGGTCATTGGGAAGCCGATTTAATTAAAGGTAAAGACAATAAAAGTTCGATAGCAACACTTATTGAACGAAATACACGGCTCTGTATCTTGGCAACATTACCTGATGCAAAGGCAGAATCAGTGCGCAAGGCTTTAACTGAAGCTCTGAAATATTTACCCGCAGAACTGCGTAAAACATTGACCTATGACCGTGGACGTGAGATGTCAGAACATAAAATTCTCGAAGAAGATTTAGGCATAGATGTATATTTCTGTGACCCACATTCGCCATGGCAGAAAGGCACATGCGAAAATATGAATGGTTTAATTAGGCAGTATTTACCTAAAGGGATTGATTTAAACCAGGCAGATCAGCATTATTTAAATCAAGTTGCCATGTCACTGAATACTCGCCCTAGAAAAGCGTTAGATTGGCTTACACCATTAGAGAAATTTGCTCAGCTTGTTGATTATCATAAGGCTTTTGAAACTGTCGCACCTCATGTTTGAATTCGCCCTTTTTTACCTTTATATAAGGCAGGATTTCTCAATGAAAATACCCCTGATAAGGCCCTTTGTCTTTCTTGTGGATCATGCATGGCTTTTAGTTGTGGTGTACTCCGATTCTTTAATAAAAAATTAAAATCTATTTTCTTATTAATGCCTTGAGCTAATAGAGATGCTATTTCATAAACAGGTTGAATATCTCTTTGATTAGATGGTGGCACAGGTATAATGACATCTAAATATGGTGTTACCATACGTGTTTTCATAAATGTCACTAATCTATTACCTAAGTAATTCAGTTGTTCTGTAGAATGATGGTACTTTAACTGGTTTAAGGCATAGCCAATATCTGTATAAGTATTATCAAAACCACCATTAGCATTTTTCACACTAGATATAGTATGTAAATCAAGTGCCCATCCTGCTTTCCAATTACCATCTAACTTATATTCCATTTTTATTCCCCCACAACAACTTTCAATTATTATACTTTTTATGGAAAATTACTATTTACTTCACAAGCAAACCTTTTATATAAAATCATACTTTAGTCTAGAATCTCAATTTGTATCACAAGATCATCAATCTGCTTAATATTCTATTAGTTTCAAGATCACAACCATGCTCAGACCCAAAGCCTCTAAAAACTTAGTCCGTTCAGTATCATATTCTAGAGCATCATCCATTCCATGCTGACTGCCATCTAACTCAATCACTAAGCCAATTTCATAACAGTAAAAATCCACAATATAAGGTTTAATCACATGCTGACGACGAAATTTAAGATTCATAAAACGCTTGGCACGAAGTAGTTGCCACAGCAAATTTTCTGCATCTCTAGTAGCATGACGCATAGGTTTGGCAAATTGTAATAGTTGTGAATTCATCTTCTGATTCATTATTTTTTTTAATTGTAGTTTTTAGACAAAAATTTATTTTTCTAAACCACTCAAGTAATTGCAGTTCTTTACTCAAAACCACTATTTCACCCACTCAATTTAATCATAGTATCAAGCATCAAAATAACAAAATAGACAATCTATGGATTGGTTCACCATCTTCATTCACGACACCACATGGACATTTGTTGCAGAATTAATGATTCGTGCTGCACTCATGTTTGGCATGATTATTCTATTTTTACGCCTCACAGGAAAACGCGGAGTACGCCAGCTTTCTATTTTTGAATTGGCCATTATTTTATCGCTCGGTTCTATTGCGGGCGACCCTATGTTCACTGAAGATTTACCCTTGGTACATGCCTTGGTGGTGATGACAGTGGTGATTGGGATGTATCGCCTGACCACATGGCTCATGATGAAATACCAACCCTTTGAAGATTTGATTGAAGGTAAATCGCTATATATTGTAGAAGATGGTGAATTGGTCTTAGAAAAAATTAAGTACGGTAAAATGTCGCATGATGAATTCTTTGCCGAAATGCGCCAACAAGGCGTGGAGCATTTAGGGCAAGTACGTGTTGGCTTACTAGAAAGTGATGGAAAATTCAGCATGTTGTTTTTTCATGGCGATGCCACACGCTATGGTTTACCCTTATTTCCTAAAGCTTGCCAACTCGCGTACCGCATAGTTCCACACACTTATTATGCCTGCATGTATTGCGGGCATGTCCGTTTACTTAAACATGCCAATGAAGTCTGCCCGCGTTGTAATCACCAACAATGGACACAGGCAATCAATACCCCATACCGCAGCTAGAATATGCTGATTTTACCTGCAACACATCTCTATGCGACTTAAACTGTCGCAGGATTGTCATAATTTAAAGTTATACTGCCTGCGCTGCCGAAGTGAAGCACTGAAAGCGCAAATAATAATTTTTGAAAATCACAAAAACGAGATCGGTATCTACTTCAATGTGGATACCTTTTATACTCCAGCGACTCTTTAAAGGTCGCTTTTATTTTTTCCACTCAATGAATTTTTTAAAGTGGTTTAAGCCTGTCATTCTGTCTTGATGATCTATCTTCTTATTCGAGCGTGGATGAGTGAGCGCTTTTCGCAAGCTTTGCCCATTTCCAGATCGTGACAAGGCATAAAATCGCAACAACACAAATCAACAGCAAGTAATTCGCATAGCCTAAAGCATCGCCCAACATTCCACTCAGGGTATAGAGTACCCCGCTCACAGTCGCCATAATCGCAACCTGAAATGTAAAGTCGGTCCCTGCGTATTGTTTACGGCTGTACTGCATAATCAAGGTCAGCATCACCACAAGTAACATGGCAGAGCACAAATCTTCTGCAGCATTAATGCTATAAATCAGCCAGTGTGCAACATCAACTTGCTGTTCATACAATTCAGCCAAATAAGCATAGGCCACTAAACTCAAAATTTTAAGCACAGAAAAAATGATGAGGGCATGCGCTCTAGACCACCATTTCAGCATCAACCCTGCGATGCCTGCACCCAACAAAGCGGCCATTGCTCCCAACATGGTCACATAAATGCCAATTTGAGAAAAGCTTAAGCCTAAATCTACCATTAAAGGTTTTAATAAAGGGCCAGCCAAACCATCGGCAATTTTAAAGCTGAGTAACACCCATAGCCATGCGTACAGTACAGGCGTTTCCACAAAATAGCGCAGATATTCACGAATCGCAGCAAGACGTGCGTGAAATGACATTTTACTTTGAGCTTGAACAAGCACTTGTTTAGCAGCATGTTGTGGCTCTTTAAACATTAAAATTGGCAAGGTATTTAAAAACACCAATCCCGCTAAAATTAAGAAAGTTTTTTGCCAATCTAGCCAATCCAATGCCCACAGAATTGCACCACCACCCACAATAAAGCCCAGTCGTGAACCAACCACCTGAAAGGTATTACCCCAATGTTGCTGTTTGGCTTGTAAAATATTGACCGCCAAACCATCGGTGGCAATATCTTGGGTTGCACCGACCAAGTTCATACCGAGCAAAGCCACAAAAAACACCCACAAATATATAGGATGATTTAAGGACTCAATCGGTAAAAAGGACAGCCCAATCAGCACCAAAACACTCAGCCACTGGCACGGCAAAATCCAGCTACGATAATGCCCAAAATATGAATGTCCAAAGCGATCCACCAAAGGTGCCCAAAACACTTTGATTGACCATGGCAGCATTAACAAACCGAAACCGCCAATATGTGCCAAAGACACACCTTGCGCACGTAAAATCACAGGCAAGGCATGGGTCATAAAACCAACAGGCAAGCCCTGCGCCCAATACAGAGAAAATAACAACAAATAAGTTTGGCGCAAATTGGGCATAGCATCTCAATTTAGATATGGGCAAAAGATCAAAAAAACACAGTACTACACTAAAATTTTGAATAATGGATTGTTATTTTTCATCACTTTCACATTCAGATTTCGACTATTTTGCCAATGAATCAGACAAAGCGAAAGTCTAATATCTTGAATAGATTTAGATTCATGCGTCATGATATTGGGTATTTATTGTTGTTAATCACGCACGTCAGGATGACATCGCATTCATGAAAATCACCAATCCTTTTGCACGCAGTGCACGGCAATTTCCACAGTTACCCGACCAAGTTCCACAACGTGGAACAGCCAGCAGTCGTGCTTTATTTAAAAATATTTTTTTGGCGCAAGGCTGGCAAATGGTGGGCGAATTTCCCAACTTGCCCAAAGCAGTTGCTATTATCTCACCGCATACGTCAAATATTGATGCGTGGCATGGTTTTACCGCCCTACTCGGTTTAGGTATTCAAATTACTATTTTTGGTAAGCATACTTTATTTGAAACCCCACTCAAGCCACTTTTAAACTGGATTGGGGTAATTCCTGTGGTGCGCCATTCTCCTCAAGGACATACCCAAGATATTATTGAGATTGTACGAAAAAAAGAAAAAATCTGGATTGGTATGGCGCCCGAAGGCACACGTAAACAAGCCGAAAATATCCGCAGTGGCTTTTACCATATTGCCTACGGCGCCAATATCCCAATTGTGATGTTCTCTTTTGATTATGCACACAAAACCATTCATATTTTGGGCGTGTTTCATCCTACGGGCGATTATGCTCAAGATTTAGATGCAATTTATACGCAATATCACGGCAAGTTTTCGGCTAAAAATCCACATTGGTTGGCAAAACCGTTACAAAAGCTTTTGAAAAAGGGCTAGTCAAAGTTTCTATTTTTTGTTCAGATGGGCGCAATATTCTTTGATCTAAATTTAGATTTGATATGCAACTGATTCGTTATTCTTTAGTGGGCGTACTAGCTCTAACTTTGGCTGGCTGCGACAAAACAACAAAAACACCGCCAAGCACCACACCTATCCAAGCACGTGAACCTGTAATTGCACTGGCGCTGGGTGGCGGTGGTGCTAAAGGTTTTGCACATATTGGCGTCATTAAAGTTTTAGAGTCTCACGGGATTAAACCAAAAATTGTCACAGGCACCAGTGCAGGCAGCTTTGTCGGCAGTTTATACGCCAGTGGTAAAAGTCCTTATCAGCTCCAACATATTGCCCTAACCTTTAAAGAATCCGACATTCGTGATTTAACCTTAAACCGTCAGGGTTTTATTGCAGGTCAAAAGTTACAAGACTTTGTCAATCAACACGTAGCCAATAAACCGATTGAAAAATTTCCAATTCGTTTTGCTGCCGTTGCCACACGTTTAGATAATGGGCGTAAAGCCGACTTTATTAAAGGCAATGCTGGTCAAGCCGTACGTGCCTCTTGCAGTATTCCGAATGTTTTTGTACCTGCCACCATTGGCGGAACACAATATGTGGATGGCGGCTTGGTCAGCCCAATTCCCGTACAGACGGCTAAAGCGATGGGTGCCGACTTAGTCATTGCAGTGGATATTTCTGCACGTCCGACAGGCAATCAACCTGTCAGCATGTGGGGCTTACTCGATCAAACCCTCAATATTATGGGGCAGCAAAGCATCAATCAGGAATTGGCGCAGGCCAATATCGTGATTCAACCTAAAGTTGGACATATTGGTACTCTAGATTTAAAAGCCAGTAACCAAACCATTTTAGAAGGTGAAAAAGCCGCACAATTACAGGTCAAAGCAATTCTGCAAGCCATCAATAACTTTAAAAAATCACCTGCCGCGCTGAAACCTGCACCGCGTCCGAAATTTTAGGATTCAGTGATTTTTTTAATATTCATAAACTTATTGATCTGTTAAAGTGATGAGAGCGCATCTTTTTAAGTCGATGCGTTTCTCTAAGCAATTAGAATTAACCAATCGTAAAAAATACGCGAGTAGATGTATGGAATTCGTTCTTGAACCTTGGCACTGGTTTGTACTAGGCGTTCTGTTAATGCTTTCAGAGCTGGTCTTGCCTGCGTTTGCCGCTTTATGGTTTGGCATTGGGGCAGTCATGGTCGGTATTTTATACTGGATGTTCCCCATGATGGGTACCACTACCCAATTGGTGATGTGGATTATCTTGTCGGTACTGTGTACCTTGGCGTGGTTTAAATTTATCAAACCCTTATCTACCGATAAAACCAAAGCAGGCTTGTCACGCGAAGCCACTATTGGACAAATTGGCATGGTCATTCAAACCAACTTAGAACATGATCAAATTAAAGTCCGTTTCCCGATGCCCGTACTTGGTTCAGACGAATGGAACTGCCGCACCGCAAGCCCTGTGCAAGTGGGAGATCGTATTCGCGTGATTGATATTTTGGGTAATGATTTGGTGGTGCAGCCGCATCACAGCGCACATGACAACGAAAAAGTGAGAAATTAAAATGTCTGGTGGATCTATTATTGTTTTAGCGATTTTAGCCTTTGTTGGAATTACCATTTTTAAAGGCGTGCGAATTGTTCCGCAAGGTTATAAGTGGATTGTGCAACGTCTGGGTAAATACCACACCACACTTGCACCGGGACTTAACTTCGTCATTCCTTATGTCGATGAAGTGGCCTATAAAGTCACCACCAAAGATATTGTATTAGATATTCCATCTCAGGAAGTCATTACCCGTGACAACGCAGTTCTGCTCATGAATGCGGTAGCGTACATTAATCTCACGACTCCTGAAAAAGCAGTGTATGGCATTGAAAACTATACTTGGGCGATTCAAAACCTTGTTCAAACCTCATTGCGTTCTATTGTGGGTGAAATGGATTTGGATGATGCCTTGTCTTCGCGCGATCACATCAAAGCCAAACTCAAAGCAGCCATTTCTGATGATATTTCAGACTGGGGAATTACCCTTAAAACTGTAGAAATTCAGGATATTAAACCATCGCATACCATGCAGGCAGCTATGGAAGAACAAGCTGCAGCAGAACGTCAGCGTCGTGCTACCGTAACCAAAGCCGATGGTGAAAAACAAGCGGCTATTTTAGAAGCCGATGGTCGTTTGGAAGCTTCACGTCGTGATGCAGAAGCGCAAGTTGTATTGGCAGAATCTTCTCAACGTGCCATTGAAATGGTCAGCTCTGCGGTAGGTGATAAAGAAATTCCTGTGGCGTACTTATTGGGTGAGCAATATGTAAAAGCCATGCAAGATATGGCGAAATCCAACAATGCCAAAACTGTGGTCTTACCTGCAGATGTCCTGAATACCATTCGTGGTGTTATGGGTCGCAATAATCCATAAGCAAATCAGATAAACATCAAGATGATAGGCAGCTTTCAAGCTGCCTATTTTATGCCCATTCAGAAAAAAATCTGAAATATTTTTTAATGTATGGTTAAATTTCGCGTTTCTTGATGAAATCTGCACCGCAGATGAGATCTCTGCACTCACCAAATTGAGTGACTCACATCTAGCAGCGGTCTGTATTTTAATCGACTGTCCAAAACCCAAATGGATACTGTATGAGCGCACTCAACCCCACCATTATTACTTTCCTGTTTTATATTGTCGCCATGATTGTCATTGGTTTATTGGCTTATCGCGCGACTCGAAATTTCTCGGACTACATTTTAGGTGGTCGTCGTCTTGGCAGTTTTGTCACCGCACTTTCTGCAGGCGCATCCGATATGAGTGGTTGGTTGCTGATGGGCTTGCCCGGTGCCATTTATCTTTCAGGTTTGTCTGAAATGTGGATTGCCGTTGGTCTGATTATTGGCGCATGGCTAAACTGGCTTTTGGTGGCAGGTCGTTTACGAGTACACACCGAAGTACAGCACAATGCACTGACTTTGCCTGATTATTTTTCTAACCGTTTTAATGATCAAAGAAAAATTTTAAGGATTGTATCTGCCTGCGTAATTCTAATTTTCTTTGCGATTTATTGTGCTTCGGGCATGGTTGCAGGTGCGCGTTTATTTGAAAGTATGTTTGATCTGCCTTATAGCACTGCATTGTGGATTAGTGCTATTGCCACCATCAGCTATGTGTTTATTGGTGGTTTCTTGGCAGTCAGCTGGACGGACACCATTCAGGCTGGCTTGATGATTTTTGCGCTCTTGCTGACCCCTATCATTACCCTACTCAGCTTTTCTGACCTAAGCCAAGTCACACTTGCTTTAGAAGCGGCTCGTCCGCAGGCGCTGAATTTAGTCAGTGATTTAAGCTGGGTCGCGATCATTTCCCTCATGGCATGGGGCTTAGGCTATTTTGGACAGCCGCATATTTTAGTGCGTTTTATGGCGGTTGATTCAGTCAAGTCTATTCCGAATGCACGTCGTATTGGCATGACATGGATGACACTATGTTTAGGCGGTGCGGTGGCTGCGGGCTTTTTTGGTATTGCCTACTTCCAGCAACATCCTGAACTGGCAGGTGTGGTCAATGCCAACCCTGAAACAGTATTTATGGAACTGACCAAAATCCTGTTTAATCCGTGGGTGGCAGGTGTGGTATTGGCTGCAATTTTAGCTGCCGTGATGAGTACCCTAAGCTGTCAACTTTTGGTCTGCTCAAGTACTTTAACTGAAGATTTTTACAAATCATTCTTACGCAAAAATGCCTCACAAAATGAATTGGTGTGGGTCGGACGCGGCATGGTACTCATGATTGCGCTGCTTGCTATTTGGATGGCGGGTAATCCTGAATCCAAAGTCTTGGGATTGGTTTCTTATGCTTGGGCAGGCTTCGGTGCAGCATTTGGTCCACTAATCATTTTGTCTTTGTTCTGGAAACGCATGACTTTAAATGGTGCATTGGCGGGGATGGTTGTCGGCGCACTTATGGTCATTCTTTGGAAAAACCTTTGGGCAGATACAGGTATTTATGAAATTATTCCGGGCTTTGTGTGTTCTTGGATTGCGATTGTCGTAGTGAGTTTATTGGGTAAAGCGCCAAGTCATGAAGTGACAGACCGTTTTGAACAGGCCGATCAGCAATATAAAGAATCGCACTAAGCTGTAGATTGATCTGCATAGAGATAAAAAAGCAATTAAAAAAAACCAGTGCCTTGAATTGCACTGGTTTTTTATGTCTAAAATTAGTTTTGGTGCACTCAATTCAAGTCAATGAATCGGTGGTTTTTTCTTTCTCTGCTGCGGCTTTTTTTCTTGCCTTACTAAACCGTTTGGCAGGCCAAACCATCATAAAACGTGCACCACCCAAGTTCGGACTCTGATCGACTTCAATTTTTCCACCAAACCAATAAGCAATGCGGCTTACAATAGACAAACCTAAACCATAACCACCTGAAGCACGGGTGCGGCTGTCATCTAAACGAGCAAAGGCTTCAAATACACGTTCTCGGTCTTGTTCGGGAATCCCCGGCCCATCATCTTCCACACAAACATAGGCCATGCCTTGTTCGTTAATACCGCCACTGATCAAGACTTTATGGTCACAGTAACGGACTGCATTGCCCACCAAGTTCTGTACCACACGGTGCAAGTAACGGCGTTCAGCTTCCACTTCCAAAGTCACAGGTGGTGCAAGCAACTGAATATCTTTTTGGGTTTTCAATGCTTCTGTTTCCGTAGCCACCTGCTCTAGCACTTCAACCAAAACGATCTTTTCAATTTCTAAAGATGGCATGCCCTGTTCAAGTTTGGCATAGGTCATGATCTCATCAATCAAGGTGTTTAAAGCCTCAATATCTTTATCAATCATTTCGACTTGCTGTAAGCGATATTCGTAATCATCTTCTTCTGCCAGCATTTCCATACCAAAACGAATACGTGCCACAGGCGTGCGCAGCTCATGCGATACAGCGCGCATCAGTTCACGCTGCGCTTCAATCAAACGCTGAATATGGTCAGACATGCTGTTATAGCTAGATGCCAAACTTGCCATTTCATCTGTGCCATCTACAGGCAAACGCATGTTTAAATCACCCGATTTGGTGCGGTTTAAGGCATAGTTCACTTGGCGGATCTTACGTTGCATAGGCAAGATCAAACCATAAACCCCCAAGCTCAACATAAACATACTGAGCAAGGTAATGCCTGCTGCCAACTGGAATGGCATCCAGTTAAATAACGGCACAGGCCCTAAAACCAAGACTTCTGAGGGTGAATTTGGCATCGGTGACACAATCGAGATGGTTGTACCACGCACGGTGGCATTGTCACGATATAAAATAATGCTGTGATCGAGTCTTAAACGCCCAATCTGTTCAGAATCGAGTGGCAGTTCCTGAATATTTTTAATATTGACCGGATAAGAAAAGTGCTGCTGAATTTTGGCTAGATATTCTTTTTCCTGACCCGGGTAATACACCAAATAATCTAAAACAAAAATCGGCAAAGCTTTCATTTGCCGTTCTGTAATTTTATCTGCCTTGATATATAAATAATGATTTGGATCATCTTTCATACCCAAAATAATATAGGCAATCATATTTTCGGCATTATAGCGCACAGCCGCTTTACGTTCTTTAATCCGTCTAAGCTCTGCGCGCGACAAATCTACTTTGTCTGCCTGCACATAGTAGATGGGCAATTCCAGCAAATCGGATGCATCAGAAATCCAGTCTTTCTTTTGCTGTTCGTTTTGCTGTCGTGCAATCCCTTCACTAATAATATAAGCCATACCATCAGTTAAAGACTCACGATATTCTTGCGCACGTTGATAGTTGATGATTTGCACCAATAAGTACGCCAAAATGGCAACTACTGCAACTAAGATCACCAATCCTGCATATATGCGCAAGAATATACTGTGTTTAAGCACAAAATCCGTCCTATGTGACTTATTTTATATGTGAGCCAGTATTTGACTCAGAAAAAAGCGTATTACATGCCGTTGGTTTCTTTAACGAACAAATAACCTTTACTGCGCACAGTTTTAATACGTTTTGGATTTTCAGGATCATCGCCAATTTTTGGACGAATACGTGAAATACGCACGTCAATTGAACGGTCTTGACCATCATATTCAATGCCGCGTAGACGCTCAAAAATATCTTCACGAGATAAAATACGCCCTGCATTTGAAGCCAATAACCATAACAAGTCATATTCTGCGCTGGTGAAATCAACCAATTCACCATTTAAAGTTACAGAACGACCACCGTTATCAATCACTAAATCATCAAATTCAATGCGCTGTGCCACTTCATCTTCAGTCACTTTGTCGGTACGGCGCAATAAAGCACGAATACGCGCCAACAACACACGCGGCTGCACAGGTTTTGCAACATAGTCATCTGCACCCATTTCCAGACCTAGCACCTGATCCATATCTTCAGTACGCGCAGTCAGCATTAAAATTGGTTGATGATAATGTGGACGAACTTCACGACAAATGGTTAAACCATCGGCACCTGGTAACATCACATCGAGCACCACAAGATCAGGTTGCTCGGCAATAATACGGCGAATCGCACGGTTGCCATCTGGTTCTACCCCAACTTCCAAACCATTGCGAATTAAGTATTCCTGCGTAAGTCGTGCAAGGCGTTCATCATCTTCAACAATTAAAATTTTTGGTAACTTTTCTTCTTGACTCATAACCTGTCCCTTTATTGGATTCGACCTATCCTTTTAAAATCTGAGAGATAGGTCTTGATATAATTTGCAATATACACACGTTTACATTGTAAACAAGATACTGTTCACCAAACTGATACATCTGCGTATTATTTTGTTATATTTTTATTAAGCATTGAATTTATAGCACTTTTCTAGTTTTGGTGATTTTTAAACATATTTAAGAAATATAAAGTTACAAAATGGGTATTTTTTGCACTAGATCAAGCCTTTGCCGCCTTTGGAAAAATTATCTCCTAACTTTTCAAGTTATCCACAAGGTTATCTATAAGCAGTTTTTCCGAGCTTTGCTATGCTATGCCCTTGTCTGATAAGGCTTATAGCCGAAAGGACAAAATTCGGTATTTTTGAGATAAATTTGAATCCTAAAATAGTCAAAATTTAAAAGAAAAAGTCAATATTGATCTACCCTCAATTTTCCCGTATCTTGTGTTCAATTCAATTTTAAACCACTAAGTCTTGTGTTTATCCCTCAATCACTGCGGCCTAAGTTTTGCCCAGTTTAATGGTCCATAAACATAACAATAGATGACAATGGAGCTATGCTGACATGAGCGTAATCACCTCAACCCCTGGTCAATTACAAGTGATTAAACGCACTGGTGATGTTGCCGCTTTTGATGCTGAAAAAATTGCAGTTGCAATTGGCAAAGCGTTTTTGGCTGTAGAAGGTCAACAAAGCGCCGATTCAAGCCGCATTCATGATCGGATCGAACAACTGACTGAAATGGTGTTGAACACATTCAACCGCCGTTTACCGTCTGGCGGAACCATTCACATTGAAGAAATTCAAGACCAAGTTGAACTTGCGCTCATGCGTACAGGCGAGCAAAAAGTTGCTCGTGCTTATGTCATCTACCGTGAACAACGCTCAGAAGCGCGTAAGCAAGCAGGTGAAAACCATCACCCGACGTTACAAGTGACCGACGCAAACGGTCAGCTTAAACCACTAGATTTAGGTGCTTTAAAAGCAACCGTGAATAAAGCGGCAGAAGGTTTAGAAGGCATTGATGTAGATGCCATCATTGATGAAACCGTGAAAAACCTCTACAACGGTGTAAAAGAGTCTGACATCTCAACCACCATGATGATGGCGACCCGTACCCGTATTGAGCAAGAGCCGAACTATACTTATGTGACTGCGCGTTTATTGCGTAATGACTTGGTGGCAACAGGTTTAGAGTTTTTAGGTTTAGCAACAGATACACCTGAAGGCGAAGCATTAGAAACTTTCCTGAAAAAAGGTGTTGAGCTTGATTTGCTTTCTGCAGACTTACTTGAGTTTGACCTTGCCAAACTTGCTGCAGCGATTCAACCTGAGCGCTCAAACCAGTTTACCTATTTAGGTCTGCAAACTTTATTTGACCGTTATTTCATTCACTCAGATGGCGTACGCTTTGAACTTCCACAATTGTTCTTTATGCGTGTGTCAATGGGTCTGGCGCTCAATGAAGATGACCGTGAAGCACGTGCAATCGAGTTCTATAACTTATTGTCTAGCTTCGACTACATGGCATCTACGCCTACCCTGTTTAACTCAGGTACGCTACGCCCACAGTTATCAAGCTGTTACTTAACTACAATTTCCGATGACCTTTACAACATTTATGGTGCAATGCGTGACAACGCAATGCTGTCTAAATGGGCAGGTGGTTTAGGCAATGACTGGACGCCAGTACGTGCTTTGAACTCATACATCAAAGGAACAAACGGTAAATCTCAAGGTGTTGTTCCGTTCCTTAAAGTTGCTAACGATACAGCTGTTGCGGTCAACCAAGGTGGTAAGCGTAAAGGTGCGGTATGTGCGTACTTAGAAACTTGGCACTTAGACATCGAAGAATTCCTAGAGCTGCGTAAAAACACAGGGGATGACCGTCGTCGTACCCATGATATGAACACAGCCAACTGGGTACCTGACTTGTTCATGCAACGTGTCTTTGAAGATGCAGAATGGACATTGTTTACGCCATCTGAAACACCAGACTTGCACGACTTGACGGGCGAAGCTTTTGCTGAGCGTTATGCGTACTACGAAAGCATTGCCAAAGAAACCAACATGCTACATAAGAAACTTCGTGCGAAGGACTTATGGCGCAAAATGTTGTCAATGTTGTTTGAAACAGGTCACCCGTGGATCACATTCAAAGACGTATGTAACTTACGTTCACCGCAACAACACGTTGGTGTCGTGCACTCATCTAACTTGTGTACTGAAATTACCCTAAATACGAACCAAGATGAAATCGCGGTATGTAACTTGGGTTCTATCAACCTTGTACAACACGTTCAAGGTGGTGTGTTAGACCGTGAGAAATTGGCACGTACTATTAAAACTGCAGTACGTATGCTCGACAACGTCATCGACATCAACTACTACGCTGTACCACAAGCACGCAATTCAAATTTGAAACATCGTCCTGTAGGTATGGGCATCATGGGCTTCCAAGATGCGCTTTATGAGATGAACTTGGCTTATGGTTCAGATGCTGCAGTTGAATTTGCCGATGAATCTATGGAAGTGATCAGCTACTACGCGATTCAAACGTCTAGCGATTTGGCGGTTGAGCGTGGTACTTACGAAACATTTAAAGGTTCATTGTGGGATCAAGGCATCTTACCAATTGACTCTTTAGACATTGTGGCGAAATCACGTCCAGAACGTATGTTTGAAGTAGATCGTACACAGCGTTTAGATTGGGACAGCTTACGTGCCAAAGTTCAAAAAGACGGTATGCGTAACTCAAATGTGATGGCGATTGCACCGACTGCAACCATTTCAAATATTTGTGGCGTTTCTCAGTCTATTGAGCCGACATTCCAGAACTTATATGTGAAGTCGAACTTGTCTGGTGAATTTACAGTAATCAACCCTTACCTCGTTCGTGCATTGAAAGCGCGTGATTTGTGGGATTCTGTAATGGTCAATGACCTGAAACACTTTGAAGGTTCAGTACAAAAAATTTCACGTATTCCTGAAGAATTGAAAGCGATTTTTGCGACTGCGTTTGAAGTTGAGCCACGCTGGATTGTAGATGCAGCATCACGTCGTCAAAAATGGATTGATCAGGCGCAATCGTTGAACTTGTATATTGCAGGTGCAAACGGTAAGAAACTTGACCTGACTTACAAAATGGCATGGTTACGTGGTCTGAAAACCACCTATTACCTACGTGCATTGGGTGCAACATCTGCAGAGAAATCGACCATTAACACGGGTGCATTGAATGCAGTAAAACCTGCAACTGTTACGGCAGCACCTGCTGCAGCGGTAGCGCAGGAAATTAAACCTGAAGTTCCTGCAGAGGAAGACGGCTTTGCAAATGCAGCGCCAGTGCCACAAGCATGCAGCATTGACAACCCTGATTGTGAGGCGTGTCAATAATGGAAAATAATACTTCTATGGTTTTGTTAATAGCTTTTATGATCACTTTTACAGTTCTTGTGTTAGCGGTTAAAGCTTAAACAAATTTATTTGAGCAATCTTTGAATTAAGATTGCTCAAAGCCATAGAAGATTCCATTTAAAATAATATCTAGGGAAACTACCATGCCACACATGACCCACAACTATATGTTAGGACTTGCGGTCTTGCTGATTTCCTTTGTTGTATTGTTTTACGCACCGATTGCTTACTTTTGGGTGCAAGCGGTGAAACAACAGCGAAAGCAAAATAAGTCGTGAACAGCTTGATCAGAACGTACATTTTTCAGACCAAGATGAGCAAAACTTAATTTTGCTTTCACAAATTAAGCGTATAGTAAGACATCTCAGCGTGGCTGGATGTCCATAAAAGATATAAAGCAACGAAGAGAGAATTGATATGTCTATCCTAAGTTGGGACGATTTCGAAGATGATTCGCAAAAACCGGCTGCTCCTGAACACAAGCCTGCGCCCGTCGAGCCGCAAAAAGCGCATGATCCGCAGATGGTATCTGATGCAGAGCAACCACAGACGCCTGTGGCAACTGCACAACCCGCTGCAGCCCCTAGAAGTGGAGCAACAGATTCAACCGATCCGTTGGCAAGAGCATCTAACGCTCTAGATCAATTGGACGTTGCACCTGGTCTTGAAGAACTAGAAATGGGTGCATCTCGCGTACAGGTTGATGATAAAGCCATGATCAACTGTCGTGCAGACTTAAACCAGCTTGTACCGTTCAAATACGAATGGGCATGGCAAAAATATCTAGATGGTTGTGCAAACCACTGGATGCCGCAAGAAGTCAACATGAACCACGACATCGCATTGTGGAAGTCTGAAAATGGTTTAACTGAAGATGAGCGCACCATTGTAATGCGTTCACTTGGTTTCTTCTCTACCGCAGACTCATTGGTTGCTAACAACTTGGTATTGGCAATTTATCGCCACATTACCAACCCAGAATGCCGCCAGTACATTTTGCGTCAAGCCTTTGAAGAAGCGATTCACACTCACGCTTACCAGTACTGCATCGAATCTTTAGGTATGGATGAAGGTGAAGTCTTCAATATGTACCGCGAAGTACCATCGGTTGCGCGTAAAGCAGCATGGGGCTTGAAGTACACGCAATCTTTAAGTGATCCTACTTTCAAAACAGGTACACCTGAAAACGACCAAATTTTGCTACGCAACTTAATCGCATTCTATTGTGTACTTGAAGGTATTTTCTTCTACTGCGGTTTCAGCCAAATCTTGTCGATGGGTCGTCGTAACAAAATGAACGGTGTTGCAGAGCAATTCCAATACATTTTACGCGATGAATCTATGCACTTGAACTTTGGTATCGACATGATTAACCAAATCAAGATTGAGAACCCGCACTTATGGACTGCAGAATTCCAGCAAGAAGTGATTCAAATGATTCTTGAAGGCACGATGCTTGAAATTGAATATGCGCGTGACACTATGCCACGTGGTGTATTGGGCATGAACGCAGGTATGATGGAAGAATACTTGAAATTCATCTGTAACCGCCGTTTAAGTCAGCTCGGTTTACCTGAACAGTTTGTTGGCGTAAACAACCCGTTCCAATGGATGTCTGAGATGATGGACTTGCGTAAAGAGAAGAACTTCTTTGAAACGCGTGTGACCGATTACCAGACTGGCGGTGCATTGAGCTGGTAATAATTACCGCGGTAAACGATACATCCAATGACATTTGCAACACATCCGTGTCACTCGAAAGCAAAACTTGAATGACAGATGATGCTAAATAAGAAAATAGAGCCTAATGGCTCTATTTTTTATTTACTTTAAAAAATCAAAAAGGATGATATCCAACAGCTTTTGGAGTTAAAGTTGTATTATGTTAAATTTAAAAACTCTATAAAATATAAAATTAGTTCTATTGATCAATGAACTAAAAATTAGATGTAAGTTAAAAATAAATAGAATAAGGGGTTATAAAAATGAATCTTGACTTAAGTGAATGGAGTCTAGTTAAAAATGTTTTTTCTAAAGCACAAAAAGCAAATATGCATGTAAATATTGCGAGTGTTTCTATAGAGGGCATACCTAACATCACCCCAATAGGAACAGTTTTCTTAAATGATGATGGAACAGGCTTTCTATTCGATTCATTCTCTAAACTACTCGCAGAAAATCTCCAAACAAATAACAATATTTGCATCAGTGCTGTAAATTCAAGCAAGCTATTTTGGTTATCTTCATTTATTCAAGGTCAATTTAGTTCTTATCCTGGTGTAAGGCTCTATGGAGAACTTGGGGACTTGAGACCTGCAACACAAGAAGAAAAATTAAAAGTTAATCGACGTATCCAATCGCTAAAATGGACTAAGGGCAGTAAATTAATTTGGTCTGATTTTACAAATGTCAGAGAGTTTAAAATTAAGAGCTACAGATGGATTAGCTACCCTAATATGATGGATCATTTAACATAATAGTGGTCACAATATAGCCACATATTGGCATAAAAACAGCAACTTAAAAAGCCACGCAACGCCCTAAAACCCAATTTTAATCTATAAAAAGCACCACTCAATATGACCACCCTCACCCAAAATTTACTGGCCTTATTACAGTTAGAACAAAAAAGTGAACATTACTTTATTAGACAAAGCCAAACGCACTTTGGCACGCGTGTATATGGCGGGCAATTACTGGCGCAAAGTATTATGGCTGCAGCAAACTTGACAGCTAAGTCTCTGTATAGCCTGCATGCTTATTTCTCTATACTGGCGATGCCACCGCACCTATTCTGTATCACACAGAACTTTTACGTGACAGCCCAAGTTTTAGCACCATACAACTCACCGCTTTACAGTTTGGACATCAAATTTATAAAGCCATGTTGTCATATATGCAGCCTGAAGATGGATTGGAGTACCAGACCACTGCGCCTGAATATCCCGCAGCAGAACAACTACAGACAGAACAGTGCTATAAACAAAATAAAGAAAGGCGCATCGCGCGCCTTTTTTTATTCAAACCACTGAAAATTAAGCAGGAATACGTAACACTTGCCCTGGGAAAATGTCATCGGCATTTTTCAATAATGGACGGTTAGCTTCAAAGATTTTGTTGTATTGGTTAGCATCCCCATAAAACTCTTTAGAAATTTTAGATAAGGTATCGCCTGATTTTACTGTATAGAACTTACTTTCTTGTTCTGGGGTTGCAACGGTGAGTTGATCATCTACTTGTGCAACGTGGTCAATATTACCTACCGCAAGAACAATTTTTTCACGGTCTGCCTGACTATTTACCTGTCCACGCACCGTAGCTAAGTCTGTCGTTGCGTTATAGCTGACCGATAAACCTGTAATTGGCAAACCTAAGCTTTTTACATGCCCCAAAAGTTTGTTGGCAATTTCTTGTGCAGAAGGTTCTGCCGGTGTGCTTGGTGCAGCTTGTGGCTCTGCAGGTGCTGTGTTTTTCTTACCAATCCCTTTTACAAAATCAAAAAGACCCATGAGGTGCTCCTATTTTCTTTTCTGCTGTTATAAAGCGTCACTCATTTGCATGAGCACGATGTTCTCATTTATTTATAACTAAAAAATAAGCCACTTCGGTTGTGATTAGACATTAGCTTGGTAACAAAATGTAAACTGCATCACATATTCAAAAAACAAGCCGTTTTTCATGTTTTATTTTAAAAACTCCAGCACATAAAAAAGCCACCTTGCGGTGGCTTTCATTTCAGCAGTGCTGAAATCAACAATTAACCAAGTTTTTTAGTTACGTAGTCAATTGCTGATTGAACTGTTGTGATTTCGTTAGAATCTTCGTCTGGGATTGTGATGTCAAAATCGTTTTCGAAAGACATTACAAGCTCTACTAAGTCTAAAGAGTCAGCACCTAAGTCATCCATAAAAGATGCTTCGTTTTTGATTTCTTCAGCTTTAAGACCAAGTTGTTCTGCAACCGCTTGTTTAACGCGTTGTTCGATATCGCTCACAGGAATTCTCCTCATTGCTTGTGGCGTTTTTAATGCCGTTAGTTTAATTGAATCTATAAAATTTTGAAAGTTTATACTTGAGCTTAGCTCATGTATAAACCACCATTTACGTGTAACACTGTACCAGTGATGTAACCAGCTTTGTCAGAAGCCAAGAAACTCACTGCATTTGCGATATCTTGTGGATCACCTAAACGGTTTAATGCCACTTGCTCACTCATTTTTTTGCGAATTTCTTCACTTAACTGATCTGTCATTTCAGTTGCAATAAAGCCCGGCGCAACCGAGTTTACTGTAATTTGACGACTGCCCATTTCTTTAGCAAGGCTTCGGCTGAATGCCTCAATACCGGCTTTTGCCGCAGAATAGTTGGCTTGTCCTGGGTTCGCAAAATGTGCCACCACAGAACTAATATTAATAATGCGTCCAAAACGTGCTTTGGTCATGCCTTTCAAGACACGTTTAGATAAACGGTAAACGGCCTTTAAGTGAATGTTGAGAATGTCATCCCAATCATCTTCTGACATACGCAGTAACAAATTATCTTTGGTGATGCCCGCATTGTTGACCAGCACCAAAACTGAACCATAGCTTTGTTCAATGTCAGAAACTAAGGCATCAATGGCAGCACCATCACGAACATCTAAAACTTTACCTGCACCGTTTTCTGCAAAACTTGCCGATAATTTTTCTGCGCCCGCTTCAGAAGTGGCAGTACCTACCACAAAAAAACCGTCTTGAATAAGTTGCTGAGCGATGGCGGCCCCAATCCCTCGGCTTGCACCTGTGACTAATGCAACTTTACGTTCTTGTGTCATGCAATTTTCCCTTCTGCCACCAAAATGGCATTTAGCGCATCTTCCATACGACTTTGTGTGTCGAGTGGGAATGCTTTTTCGATATTCGGTAAACGCTTCGCAAGATTCGCCAATACGTTGCCTGGCCCACATTCCACGATATATTCAATACCTTGATCTTGTAGGTATTGCATAGTTTGTGTCCACTGCACCGATTGATACAATTGCGCAGTGAGTGCCTGACCTAATTGCGCAACATCTGCCGCGATTCCAGCGTTGACATTTTGTATTACAGGAATACGCGGTAGCTCAATGGCAGTTTGTTCCAAAGCTTGTGCAAACTGTTCTGCCGCAGGTTTCATCAATGAACAGTGCGAAGGTACAGATACAGGCAGGGCAATGGCTTTACCACCATTTTCTTTGGCCAATCCCATTACAGCTTCGACTAAAGTTTTATCACCTGCAATGACCACTTGCCCTTGGGCATTGTAGTTCGCTGCTTCTACCGAGCCACGACCTTGCACATTCACTTGCTCGCATAGCTCAAGCACTTTGGCATCTTCTAGACCCAAAATAGCCGCCATTGCACCCTGACCTTGTGGTACAGCATTTTGCATTAACTTACCACGTAAGTTCACCAATTTGACTGCATCGCCCAAGCTTAGGCTGCCTGCTGCAACCAATGCGCTGTATTCGCCTAATGAGTGCCCTGCCAAGTATTTTGGTGCAACACCACCCAGCTCTAACCACACACGCCATAATGCGATACTTGCAGTGAGTAATACCGGCTGAGTAAATTCTGTTTGGTCTAAACCTTCACCACTTTGTGCAATGTGCCATAAGTCAAAGCCAATTGCTTCAGAGGCTTCTGCAAATGTTTCGCGCACACCGCTAAACTGTTCTGCAAGCTCAGCCAACATACCGGCTTTTTGTGAGCCTTGACCAGGAAAGACAAATGCAGTTTTAGTGGCTTGAGCTGCTTGCTCGAGTCGTTTAGCAGACATAAAAAATCCTTTAATTAAGATGCGCAAATTGTAGTTTTTAGCAGCTACAATCCACACCTTCTCATGTAAGCTCAGTTATGGAGCGAAAATTTAACACTTAATTTTGCTTTTAGTAATTGCCAAATACAACAAAAATCGGGCACAAAAAAAGGGAGCTTACGCTCCCATTTTTTCTACTAAGCTTGACGCTTAATACATCACCAATTATTCAGCATCTGCTGCTTTAGCGAATAATTGACGACCACGGTAGAAACCATCTTTAGTTACGTGGTGACGACGATGAGTTTCACCAGTAGCTTGGTCTACAGTTAATGCATTCTCGGTTAAAGCGTCATGTGAACGGCGCATGTCACGGCGAGAGCGACTTTTACGGTTTTGCTGAACGGCCATGATGGCTCCTTACAAAGATCGAAAAAATGGATCAGAACAAATTGAGTTGTCTTAACTGGAAATTATAACATAATTTTCAGTTAAGTTTACCTTTCAAACTTGCCAAAACATCAAACGGATTATCACGTTTTTCTTCAGCAATGTTCTGAATGGCAGGTTGATGCTTATGCTCGCAAGCATCATGCTTAGGAGATAAAGGCAACAACAATAACAATTCATCTTCTATAAGTGTCAGTAAATTAGCCGTCGCTGGCGAGTCATAATCGCCTTTGCAGGTGGCTTCACTTTCACCTAATACAATGAAATCAGCATCCTCATCCAAGCGCTCTATCAGTGACTCATCATCCACAAGAGCTAGATGAAAATCTGAAACGAGGTCTATTTCTACAGAACCCAAGCAACGCTGGCATTCCATTGGAACTTTCGTTTCAATATGACCATCTAGCCATGCAATGCGATGATACGCATCCATTGATAGCTTACAGTCTATGTTAACCAATTGATCATCAATTGATCCAACAGCTTCACGGGCGATACGAGCAAA
This sequence comes from Acinetobacter towneri, assembly GCF_017498585.1. Taxonomy (NCBI): domain Bacteria; kingdom Pseudomonadati; phylum Pseudomonadota; class Gammaproteobacteria; order Moraxellales; family Moraxellaceae; genus Acinetobacter; species Acinetobacter towneri. Next base: position 1,149,332 of record NZ_CP071766.1, on the reverse strand, counting down.
GCGAGACAATGGCAGGTTACCTGACCATGTAAAGCCCTGTTCAGCCCATTTAAACGGCTCAATCTGTGCCGGAAAGGTATTTGCTGACATAATTAAGGCGGCAATTCTACAAATTCATCAGTACTCTGTCAAAGATTAAGATACAATTTTGTACTTATTTAGACAGACCAATTTTGGGTAACACAGTCATGCATCTGTTGCAGCCGCAAACAGAAGTGAATTTTTCATCACTTGTGAGCACACTTCCAACCACCAATTCTGACACTTCGCCCCCCCAAGTGCAACTCTCGGACTGGGCCAAACTGAATACAGAAGCGGAACAGGTGGACTGGCTCATCTTACACTTTAATCACTGGTTTTCCCACCTAAATGTGAACTTGGTCAAAGGTGATTTTGAACCTGAGTACTTTCCTGCCACAGCAACACAGCCTGCAAGAATTCAATTTGCACATGGTTTCTTTAATAGTGCCTTACATGAAATTAGCCATTGGAGCATCGCAGGCGAACAACGACGTTTACTGCCAGACTTAGGCTATTGGTATGCTCCCGATGGTCGTACTCAGGAACAACAAGCCTTATTTGAACAGGTTGAAATTAAACCTCAAGCCATTGAATGGCTGTTTGCTCAAGCGTTTGGACGAAAATTCCGTGTATCTTTAGATAACCTGACCGGTGAAGGTGGAGATGGCCGCACATTTAAAGACAATGTCTTTGCCCAAGTACAGCGTTATTTTAACGGAGAAGCCAAATTACCACGCGATGCAAAACGCTTTATTGAATGTATTTGTTACTGCACCCGAGGTGGCAAAACATTACAAATTGCAGAGTTTGAACGAAAAAATTTGGATTAAATGCAATAAAGCACAAGGCAATGATTGCAACTGACATCAATCCCCTTTCATAATGAGCCTAACGTCACACTTACGCTACTGAGGAATTCATATGTTGCATTTAAGAGTACATCCTGAAAATCCACAGCCGCGTCTAATCAGCCAAGCGGTTGAACGCATACGCGCAGGCGATGTGGTGGTCTATCCAACCGATGCTGCTTATGCGATTGGTTGCCAAATTGGTAATAAAAACGCGATGGAACGCATTTCACAAATTCGTGGTTTAGGCGCAAAACACCAATACGCTATTATTTGTGCCGATTTATCGGATATTGCCACCTACGCCAAAGTGGACAATGCCATATATCGTCTACTGAAAAACAATACGCCTGCGGTCACCACATTTATTTTACCTGCGACCAGTGAAGTTCCGCGTCGCTTGATGCATCCCAATAAAAAAACCATTGGTTTGCGTATTCCAAGCAACCCCATTTGTCGCATGCTGCTTAAAGAATTAGGCGAACCTTTACTGACCAGCACCCTGATTTTACCGGGGCAAGAAGACCCTTTAGATGATCCATACGAGATTGATCTACAACTCAACAAACGTATTGATGTACTGATTGATGGTGGCTTAGGCACACTTAGCACCACCAGTATTATTGATTTATCGGGCGACAACCCGCAAATTGTGCGTCGTGGTGTGGGAGATGTGAGTGCTTTTGAATAAGCATTCACCACCTGCAAAGCGATTGACAGCACTACGGTTTAAAAGCCTTACTTGCACGAATTAAACCCATGACTTTATTTCAGGTATTGTTAAATTTGCAGCAGTTTTCGGATGAGATGCACATTTATGTGCAACATCCGTGGACGCTAGAGTCCGATGCAATCGTGTGTTCCCAAACTGCATTCACAGCAACAATACCTGAACCTCCCGATTCTTATACTTACTTTTTAGATGCAGCACTATGTAAAGCACTTTTAGCGCAATCGCAAACTCGTAATCTGTGTTTACAAGACAGCTGCATGGCAATGATTGAATACGCATTACAGAATAAACAGAAATAAATACTTAAAGATTGAATGAGTTAATTTTTACAACTTGCCTTAAATCTCCCTCAATCCCGATTTATTTTAGGCTTTTTTTGATATTTGGTCGTAGAACAGATTTATTTCAATCACGATATCCTTTAGACTAACCGCTATTAATTCTGAGCTATTTCTCCATCTCCTTCTTATCTGAAGCGGAAATAGCATTTGCATGCTTTTGAAAATTCGCGTGGCCCAACACTGTAATGAATCAATCCCTCCACAATGCGATGGAACCTGCCCAACACATTCGTGTGTTAGATGAGTGGCAAGAGTCGATTCCTGAGGATTTGTATATTCCTCCTGCAGCATTTGAAATTCTGTTAGAGCATTTCGAAGGACCACTCGACTTTTTAATTTACCTGATTCAAAAAAATGGCTTCGATTTACTTCAGTTAGATATTGCCCCGATTGCATCGCAATATTTGTCGTATATGGATGCCATGAAATCGCTAAATATTGAACTGACTGCCGATTATATGGTGATGGCGGCATTACTGGCCGATTTAAAATCCCGCCTATTGTTGCCTAAACCTGCCAGTATCAGCAGCATTGAAAAAGACCCAAAACAAGAGCTGATTGACCGTTTAGAAACCTATTTAAGAGTCAAACAAGCAGCTGAACGCTTGGGGCAAATGCCTGTTTTAGAACGCGATACTTTTGCTACCAATGTTAGCTTAGGGCATACCGCAGTCAATAATGTCGGCTATGCAGCCGATCAATTACGTGATGCCTTGTTCTGCATTTTTAATCGTCCTGAACCTGTCACCCATCAAATTTTGCAAGAACCTGTTTTACTTGAAGAACGGATTGCATTTATTGAAGCCAAACTCGCATCGGGTGAAGTACTGAGTTTTGATGCGTTGCTAAAACCAAGTCAGGGACGCATGGGCATGGTTGTGACCTTTATGGCGATTTTAGAACTGACTCGCCAGCAAAAAGTGTGCATTATCAGCAGTGGGATTGAAACACCATTGAGCATTCAAGGGGCGCAGGCATGAATCCAGAACCCATGATTTCTAGCTTGTCTGAAGGCGAACAACAGCATGAAGTGCTGATGCAACTCGAAGCAATTATTTTTGCCAGTGACAGTGCTGTGTCTTTAGCGCGTCTGAAAGAAGCTTTTCAAGATAAATATAGCAAAGCGCAATTACGCCAGTTTTTACAACAATTGGCCATGTTACAACATGGTCGCTCGATTGAACTGATCGAAACCGCACAAGGTTTCCGTTTTCAGGTGCGGGCAAAGTATCGTACAATTATTACACAGGTGTGGCCTGAACGTCCGACCCGACTTTCGCCCTCACTGCTAGAAATACTGGCGGTGATTGCCTACCACCAACCTGTGACCCGAGCAGATATTGAACAAATTCGCGGAGTATCAAACAATAGTCAAATTTTACGCACATTGTTTGATTGGAACTGGATTAAAGAATCAGGTTTCCGAGAACTCCCAGGAAGACCTGCGTTGTTGGTTACAACGCCTCAATTTTTAAATGCGTTTGGCTTGAATTCCTTAAGTCAATTGCCTCCCCTACAGGATGCCAAGGAAGCTTTCATGGCACTCGATGCATCTGCGTCTGTGTCTTGAATAGGTAAACTGTTGATGATCATTTCTAAGGTTATGCTGTCATGAGTGAAAAGTTGCAAAAGGTACTCGCACGAGTAGGCTTGGGTTCTCGCCGTTATATGGAAGAAGTCATTGCCGCTGGTCGTGTGAGTGTCAACGGCCAAGTTGCCCAAGTGGGTGAACGTATCGAACCAGGTGATGAGCTTCGCATCGATGGTCGTAAAGTTCAGTTCCAAATTGAAGATGAAATTCGTCGTCGCGTTCTGATTTACTACAAACCAGAAGGCGAAATTTGCTCACGCAACGACCCAGAGCAGCGCCCAACTGTATTTGATAACCTGCCTGCAATTGCCAATGATCGTTGGGTAATGGTTGGTCGTCTGGACATTAACTCGACAGGTTTATTGCTATTCACCAACGATGGTGAATTAGCCAACCGTTTAATGCACCCATCGAACGAAATTGAACGTGAATATGCAGTTCGTGTGATGGGTGAAGTGACACCACAACTGAAAAACAACATGCTGCGCGGCGTAGTGCTAGATGATGGCCCTGCCAAGTTTGAATCTTTCTCTGAAATTGGCGGTGATGGTATTAACCGCTGGTATCAAGTGGTGGTAAAAGAAGGTCGTAACCGCGAAGTTCGTCGTATTTTTGAATCACAAGGTCTGAAAGTCAGCCGTCTATTGCGTACCCGTTACGGCACGGTAATTTTACCGCGTGAATTGCGTACAGGTCGCTGGATGGAATTGGATAAAAATGACATCGACAACCTTGCCAAAGCAGTTGAATTAAAACCACGTCAAGGCACAGGTTTGTACGGCATGGCAAAACGTCGCAATGAGCGTATGCAAGAAAAACCATTGGCAGCACGTCGTGGTGGTTTCTTGCGTCAGCAACGTCGTGACACCGAAGAAGCTGCACAAAACACAGGTTTTGAACCGCGTGAACGTCGTCAGGACGGTAACAGTTACGGCAACCGCGAACCACGCCAAGACGGTAACAGTTACGGCAACCGCGAACCACGCCAAGACGGTAACAGTTACGGCAACCGTGAGCGTCGTCAAGATGGTAACAGCTATGGCAACCGCGAACGTCGCCAAGACGGCAATAGCTATGGCAACCGTGAGCGTCGCCAAGACGGTAACAGCTATGGCAACCGCGAACCACGTCAGGATGGTAACAGCTACAGCAACCGTGAACCACGTCAGGATGGCAACAGCTACGGCAACCGTGAACGTCGTGACGAAAATGCACCACGCAAACCGTTTGGCAATAAAAGCTTTAAAAAATTCTAAAAGCTGAAATACGCCAAATTGATAAAAAGCCACACGTTCATGTGTGGCTTTTTTATTGGGCAAATTGGTTGGACAAAAAATAATAAAAATTAAATATTTGGCAATACAGGAATTTCAATCCACTGTGCTTTTGGAAAGCTTTTTAACAAATAATTTTTTAAATATTTGGCAGTATCCTGCGAAATTAAAGGGTCTTGTGATTCATCGTTCAAATTATATGCCAATGCATGTAAATTCAAACCACGTGTTTTTAAAGCTTCCAAACTGAGCAAAGTGTGGTTAATACTGCCCAAACGCCCAGAACTCACCAAAATAACAGGATATTGTTTTTGCTCAATATAGTCGATGGTGAGTAGGTCTGTGGTCAGCGGCACCATGAGTCCACCCGCACCTTCTAATAATACTGCATCATACTTTGCTGCCAGTTGCGCAGTCGCAGCCTCAATTTTAGCAAAGTCAATCTCACGACCATCAATTTGTGTAGCCAAATGCGGTGAAGCAGGATAGCTAAAAATTTCAGGCATGGTGAGTTTGTCATCATCTTCAGGCAACCATTCACTGCCCATAATTTTACGATGCTGCTCAATATCTTCTGAAACGTCTTGATTGCCTGTTTGAATCAATTTTTGGGTAATAGTCTGAATACCCTGTCCATTCATGGTCTTGGCCAAATAACCTGTGGCATAGGTTTTACCAATCCCTGTATCAATACCACTCACAAAATAAACTTGAGCTGTCATGGCATTCTCCGTGCAAGACAATAAATAGGATGATACGTGAGCGTATAACTTTTTTGCTGTGAGCTATGCTGCTGACTAAACTGTTCATAGCCCCGATAAAATTCGGTTAAAGTCGTTTTGTTCCAACGCTGCCCTTGCGCTGTACCCGTGACACCCGTGGCTTTTAAATGCTGCAAAATCTGTTTGGGATGTTCAAAACTTAATGATTCAAGCTGCTCTGAACAGTGTAATACTTCAAAGCCCTGCTGTTTAAGCTGTTGTTGTAACGCATCCATACTCAAATAATGTAAGCCTTGACCTGTTAATTGCTTAATTTCAGTCAAGTTTTGAGGGCCAAACGTCGAAAAGCACAAATACCCTTGCGGCTTTAACGCTTGATTCGCCTTGCACAATAATGCTCCAAAATCTTCCACCCATTGCAAAGCCGAACTCGAACAAATTAAATCCAAAGACTGCGGAAAATCGAGCTGTTCTATATCGCCAATTAAGCCATGTATTTGCGTACTAGTTGTTTGAGGATGATGCAGATACGCATGCAACACTTCGGCATATAAATCATTTAAAGTCAGCTGTTGAATTTGAAATTCACGCAGTAGCAAGTCGGTTAAATTCCCTGAACCACAGCCGATTTCCAAGACGTTTTCAAAGCAAGGCTGAGGTTGATCTGACAACTTTTGCTGCACAATATATTGCTGCATTTTTGCCATTAACTGCTGACAAATTTGCTGCTGTACCACGGCATGCGTTTTATAACTCTGATGAGCGCGGGCAAAACGCTGTGCCACTTGTGCCTTATCTATACGCATACGCACACTCAAAGCAAATCCAGTAACTGTGTTAAATCTGCCGTTTCAAATTGCGTATTTAAACAAATCCGCAGTCTTGAACTGCCTTGCGGCACAGTCGGTGGACGTACAGGCATCACATAAAAACCTGCAGTCTGTAACTGTCGGGCTTTGCTTACAGTTGCAGTAGAGTCGCCAATAATCACAGGTACAATTTGCGAAGTTGATGGGCAAGCAAAACCTTTGGCCTGAATCCCCTGCTGTATAGATTGGCTCAAGGCCGCCAAATGCTGACGCTGTGCCTGCATGTGCACAATCTGATTCAGCATAAACTGCGTCCACGCCATACAAATAGGTGGCTGTGCGGTACTAAAAATTAGCGGGCGCATCCGATTAATTAGGTAATCACGGATAATCGGATCACAGATCAAATATCCCCCAACTGAAGCAACGGCTTTGCCAAACGTCCCAACCAGAAAATCAATGGCATCAATCACGCCATATTGTTCGGCACAACCTAAACCTTGCTGCCCACGTACGCCAATCGCATGTGCTTCATCGACATATAACATGACTTTGGCAAAATGCTGTTTCAGCGCGACCAATGCGGCTAAATCAGTTTCATCACCATCCATACTAAAAATGGATTCAGTCACCACAATAATGCGTTCATAATTATCATCGGCATGATATTGCGTCAGCAATTGCTGCAAATGTGCCAAATCATTATGCCGATAACGCAAATATTTTGCAGATGACAAACGAATGCCATCAATCATGCTGGCATGTACCAGTTTATCGGCCAAAATTAGGGTTTTCGCATCTGCCAATGCAGGTAAAATACCAATATTCATGTGATAGCCGCTATTAAACAGCAAGGCAGCTCGCCCATGAAATAATTGCGTTAATGTGGCTTCAAGCTGTTCATAGGCAGGGAAATTTCCAGTCAGCAAACGTGATGAAGATGCACTCATTAAACGCTGTGCATTGGGCGTTTCATCAAAAAACTGTTCACGTAAGCGCAAATCAGAGGCTAAACCCAAATAATCATTGGAAGATAAATTCAGCATCTGCTGTTGCTGAATTTCAATTGTTTTACCTTGCTGCTGATTGCTGCGAAATTGACGAAAATTGCCCTGTTGGCGAAGCTGATCAAGCTGTTCTGCATAGTGATCGAGTAAACTCATGCGCTCGCTCCTTGCATACCTGTCACCACCTCAGCCAATTGCTGCAATAAAGTATTTAGTTCTGCTGCTGTAATCACATACGGCGGCATCACATAAACCAATTTACCAAATGGACGCACCCAAATACCGCGTTGCACAAATTCTTGTTGCAGGCTTTGCATATCGACAGCATGTTTAAGTTCTACCACACCAATTGCACCTAAAACTCGCACATCCTGCACCCATGCCAAATTAGCCAATGGTGTTAAATGCTGTTCAAGTTGCTGTTGTATACGTTGAATATTGGCTTGCCAGTCTTGTTCTAATAATAATTGGGTACTTTTTACTGCAACCGCGCAGGCCAGTGGATTTGCCATAAAGGTCGGGCCATGCATAAACACACCTGCCTCACCTTGCGAAATCGTTTCTGCAACATGCTTCGTGGTCAATGTGGCAGACAAGGTCATATAACCGCCTGTCAGCCCTTTGCCGATACACATAATATCGGGTTCGACCTGTGCATGTTCCCATGCAAACAACTTGCCTGTACGCCCAAAACCTGTGGCAATTTCATCAAAAATTAACAACACATCATATTGTTCACAGAGCAATTTGGCTTGACGCAAATATTCAGGATGATAAAAGCGCATGCCGCCTGCACCTTGCACAATCGGCTCAATAATCATGGCAGCAACCTGCTGATGATGCTCGGCCAAACTTTGCGCCAATTCTGCAATATCGGCAGGATTCCACTCTTGGTCAAAACCTGTTTGTGGTGCAGATACAAAATAACGACGCGCCAAACTTGAGCCAAAAACCTGATGCATCCCTGTAACAGGATCACAAACCGACATGGCATTCCATGTATCGCCATGATAGCCAGAACGGGTGGTAATAAAATTGGTTTTCTCGGTTTTGCCTTGTGCTGTCCAGTATTGCACCGCCATTTTCAGCGCCACTTCAACAGCAACTGAACCTGAATCTGCATAAAAAATTTTATCTAAACTCGGTGGGGTAATTTCGAGCAGCAAACGCCCTAACTCAATAGCAGGACGATGGGTCAATCCACCAAACATGATATGCGCCATACTGTCGAGTTGCTCGGTCACAGCACGGTTCAGTTTAGGATGGTTGTAGCCATGAATCGCACACCACCACGATGACATGCCATCAATCAACTGGCGACCATCTTCAAGTTCAATGGTGCTGCCAAATGCCCGCTTAACCTTAAAGGTTGTTAAGGGCTGAGTCATAGAGGTGTAAGGATGCCAAAGATGTTCACGATCAAAAGCCAAATCCATCTGTTCTGTCATCCCACCATCATCCTTGATCTTGTAAAAAACTTGATGTGCTAAATCTTAAACCTGTCTACAGATAAAATAAATTGCGAGATTTGTCACTTATGGACCTGTTGGCGGGTTTTTCTGTAAATATTGGCAGATTTTGCTAGTCAACTCATCGGCATGGAACAATGGCAGCCCATGCGAGCCTTGCAAAACATCTACGCTTAAAAACTTTGCAGCTAAATTTTGCAGTTTAGCTGCAACTTTGCAATCAACTAAAACATCCTGCTCGGCAAAAAGATGATACTGCAGACCTGTATAATTTTTAAGCTTAGTCACCAAGTTTAAGTTTTCCAATAAATCCAAACCGTGTTGAAGCAAAGATTGCGGCTGTGGCTGAACCAAACTTTGTAATTGTAATAGGTCGGTTTTACTACTAGTGACACCCTGACACACCATAAAACCAAAACGCTTTAGGGTCAGAATTGGGTCTTGTGCAAAAGATTGTTTAAACTGGGCAAACGTGGCTTGTGGCATAGCGGTATCCCAATCGGCTTGTGCAACAAAACACGGATTGGATGCAATGGTAATTAAGGTTTTATATCCTGCATATTGGCTGGCAATCGCATCGACCAGTAGCGTTGCCAATTGCCCACCCAGTGACCAGCCCATAATTACATCAAACTGACGTGCAAATTCAACCTGTTGCTGCATGACTTGAGCATCAGTAGCGTTAAAAATATTGATGAGCTCAACCCGAAAACCTTGTGCAGTTAAGGCTTGCTGTAACGGATTTAAGAGTGCAGTACCACCGCCCCAGCCTGTAATCAATAAAATCTGTTGTTGCACGTGGCTTGCTCTCAAGTTAGAAAATCACCTCAGTATAATACTGAATCGGCTCAATCGACATCTGCAAAGCACCAAGATACATCCTTAAAAAAACCAATTGATATAAAAAAGCCAATCTATAAAAACCGATCTATAAAAAAACCCGACTTATCATAAATCGGGTTTTGGTCTATTTTGCTTTGATCAGATTACATTTGCGATTGAATGTAGTTTTGTAAACCAATCAATTCAATTAAACGTAATTGTTTTTCCAACCAGTACGTATGATCTTCTTCTGTGTCGGTCATTTGCTGACGCAACATATCACGGCTGACATAATCGCCTTTTTCTTCACACAATTTTACGCCTTGCGCCAATTTTTCACGTACTTCGTATTCCAGTTTTAAATCGGCTTTTAAGCAAGACACCACATCTTCACCCACGTCGATGTCATCGCGCTGCATATTTGGAGTGCCTTCAAGGAACAATACACGACGAATTAAAGCATCGGCATGCTGCGCTTCTTCCTGCATTTCATGGTCAATGCGCTCAAAAATTTTGCTTAAACCCCAATCTTCATACATACGCGAATGAATCAGGTATTGATCGCGAGCAGCCAGTTCGCCACCAATCAACATATTTAAATAGTCTACGACTTCTGGATTGCCACGCATTTGCTGTACTCCCTTTCTTAATCCAGTCATTATGGACACATTCAGGCAAAATTGCAAAAGTTAATTATTGTAAACCCATGATTTTTATAAAATTAAAATGAGAAACATACGCATTTGCAATATAACTTAAAAATTCCCATATATAAAACAACTGCTTGGCAAAACTTAGCTTTAAAAATGACAATACAATGATTTTGCATCATTTTGTAAATATTGAAATAAACCATACTTTGACGCTCAAGTATCGTAAAAAACGCCTAAAAAGCGGATTTTAAAACCCAGCTGCTTTATGATAGTAACGAGTTCCATCACTTTCTTAAAATAATGACAAATCTAAATACATCTGCACCCATTTTAGTCACAGGCGCAACAGGCTATATTGCCAGTTGGGTCATTAAAAACCTGCTTGAACAAGGACATACCGTACACGCGACGGTGCGTGATCTGAATAAAACCCACAGTTTTCAACATCTGACTGATATCGCGGCAAAAAGCACAGGCAACTTACAATTATTCCAAGCCAACTTACTTGAAGAAGGTGCTTTTGATGCCGCCATGCAAGGTTGTGAAATCGTGCTGCACATGGCCTCGCCTTTTGTGGTCACCAATTATAAAGATGCAGTTAAAGACATTATTGAACCTGCCGTCATAGGCACCGAAAATGTATTAAACAGCGTTAATCGTACTGCATCGGTAAAGCGTGTAGTGGTGACTTCAAGTATTGCTGCAACCTACGGCGATGCGATTGATATTTTAAATACGGCCAATAATCGCTTTGATGAAAGTCACTGGAATACTAGCAGCAGCCCTGAGCATCAGCCTTATCCTTATTCAAAAGTGGCAGCCGAACGCAAAGCTTGGGAAATGGCAAAGGCACAAAACCGCTGGGATTTGGTCTGTATCAACCCTGCTTTGGTGCTTGGCCCATCGTTGACCAAAAACACCCAATCGGGCAGCGTGGAAGTGTTATTGCAGTTTGCCAACGGTATGACCTTGGCAGGTGTCCCTGCTATGTGGAATGGCATTGTCGATGTGCGTGATGTTGCCGATGCTCACATTCAGGCCGCATTCAACCCTGCTGCTGAAGGTCGCTATATTATTAGCGGTGGCACACTCAGCTTATTGGAAATGGGCAAAATTTTAGCGCAGCACTTTGGACGTAAATACCCTTTCCCACGCAATCAGTTACCTAAATTTGCCTTTAAAGCCTTTGGCCCTCTACTTGGTTTTTCCCGTAAATTTGTGGAACTGAATATGGGCTACCCAATTTATTTTAATGCGGAAAAAAGTCAGCGTGAATTGGGCATGCACTACCGCAATATTGAAACCAGTCTAGTCGAACATTTTCAGCAACTCATTGATGATGGGATTGTAAAGAAACGCTAAGTCCTCGGCATCTCTAAGCGAAAAACTAAGGCACTTCATCGTTGAAGTGCCTTTGTACTTAAATCAGATCAACAATGCCTAGAGATGCTTATTCAAGCACACCATATTCCTGCATCAGCTGAATAAACTCAGCTTCATTCATGACTTGCACACCCAACTTCTCGGCTTTTTCCAGCTTTGAGCCAGCTTTCTCACCCGCCACGACACATTTGGTTTTACCCGAAACACTACCACTCACCCGTGCACCCAAAGCCTGCAACAACTGAGTCGCTTCATCGCGTCCCATTTGGCTCAACGTCCCTGTAATCACCCAACTTTCACCATTCAAAGGCTGACGTGTCGGTGCAATCGGAGCATCCCAATGAATGCCTGCAGCTAATAAACGATCCAACACTTCTAAATTATGCGGCGCTTGGAAAAAGTCCAAAATCCATTCTGCCGTAATATCTCCCACATCTGGAGTTTTCTTTAACGCTTCTAAATCAGCTTCACGCAAAGCCTCTAAAGTCTGAAAAGTATTGGCAAGCATCCGCGCGGTGGTTTCGCCCACACCACGAATTCCCAAGGCATAAATAAACGCAGCCAAAGTAGTTTTTTTGCTGTTTTCAATCGAGTCAATCAAGTTTTGAACCGACTTCTCACCCATTTTTTCAATGCCGAGCAAAGTGTCGCGGTGTTCGTGTAAATGATAAATATCAGCCACATTTTGTAGCAAGTTCAGATGCAGTAATGACTCCACCCAACGATCACCCAAACCTTCAATATCCATGGCTTTACGTGACACAAAATGACGAATCGCTTCAATACGCTGTGCCGCACAATACAAACCGCCTGAACAACGCGCCAAAGCCTCACCTTCAGGCATCACCACAGGCGAATCACACACAGGGCATTGTTCAGGTAAATGCACTTCTTGCGCATCGGCAAGGCGAAATTCAGGCCAGACTTTTTCAACTTTGGGAATCACATCACCACTACGGTAAACACTGACCGTATCGCCTAAACGCACATCCAAACGGTGAATTTCACCAATATTATGCAAAGTAACATTGGATACCGTCACACCACCTACCGCAACGGGGTTTAAACGTGCCACAGGCGTCAACGTACCTGTGCGCCCCACTTGCCAATCAATATTTTCAATGGTGGTTAAAGCGGCAACTGCAGGGAATTTATAGGCAGTCGCCCAGCGCGGCTCACGACTTAAAAAGCCCAATTGCTGTTGCTGTTTCAAGTCATTGACCTTGACCACCATGCCATCAATTTCAACGCTTAAATTCGGACGCTCAAGGTTAATTTGCTCATAGGCCGCCTGAACATCTTGAATGCTCTTGCAGACAAAATGACGTTCGCCAATTTCAAAACCAAACTGCCCCAACCATGCCAAACTGTCGGACATGGTGCTTTGTCCATGAGGCGGCACACATTGCGCAATGCCATAAGCATAGAATGCTAAAGGACGTGAAGCCGCAATATTCGGGTCTAACTGACGCAAACTGCCTGCTGCTGCATTGCGTGGATTGGCAAAGGTTTTTTCACCTTTGGCTGTATTGGCCGCATTGAGTTTTTCAAAACCAAGTTTTGGCATCAACACTTCACCACGCACTTCCAAAAATTCAGGAATAGCCGTTTCTGTCGCACTCAAAACTTTCGGTAAATTGCGGATAGTTTTGACGTTGTGGGTAATGTCTTCCCCTGTTTCCCCATCACCACGGGTCACACCACGCACTAAAACACCATGTTCATACCAAAGTGAAATCGCCAAACCATCAAATTTGAGTTCGACATCGTATTCAATATTTTGGTTGGGCAAACGCTCTTCGACACGTCTTGCAAAGGCAAATAATTCTTCCTGATTAAACACATTGCCTAAAGACAACATTGGCACAGCATGTGTAACCGTGGTGAACTTTGCCAAAGGTGTGCCACCGACTTTATTGGTCGGTGTATCGGGTTGAACTAAATCTGGATACTGTTGTTCCAACGCTTTTAGTTGATGGAAAAGCTGATCATATTCACTGTCTGCAATTGTCGGTTGATCCATCACATAATAGGCATGATTGTGCTTGGCAAGCAGTTGAATCAATTGACGCATTTGTGCCACGACGGTTAAATCTACAGACATATTTTCCACCATAAAAAAGGGCGGTCTTGTTCCGCCCTTCAATTTTTTCTATGTAGCGCATGCTACAGCTTGTATTGCTGCGCACATTATAAAAATGCGGCTGCAAAGTTGCAATTTATCCTACTGCACTCAGTTCATTTGCCAAACACTTGACGTAGCTTATACCCAGTACGAGATCGCAATTCTAGACATGACTTGCCTGACCAGCACGATAATCTATCGCCTGATGACGCCAGTGTTCACGTAATTGTGGAGTAAACTCTAAATGGTTTTGGTCATAGACCGTTCCATCAATTTCACGTGCAATCAGTCCTGAAATGCTGACCATGGTATCAAAGGCATTTTGCACATCGCTGTGCGGCAAAGCGAGGAAGAACGCTAAACCTTTAACTTGTTCGCTCGATAAAGTTTCTAAATCAAAACCATCTGCGCCTTCATCATTAATTTGTAAAACTGAAAATAATAATTTAGTGCCATCTTCGTTATAGCGATGGAAACATGACATTTCACCGAAACGTAAACCATATTTCATCAAGACTTTTAAGGCTTTATCGCCCGAAAGTATGCGACGTTCAGGGAAGACATTCAGCGCGATAAAAGATTCAGCGGTTGCCAAGGCACTTTCTTCATCCATGATTTTTTGTTCATGCAAATGCGAATCTAAAATGCTGCTTTCTTCATTAAATTCTGAAATTTCGGCAGTTTCAATGTGTTGATTCAGGCTGTATTCAGTCGAAGCTTTGTTTTGCTCGACAGTCTGCGCATTCGGTTCAGTTTCTACAATCACTTGCTGAATTTCATCCGATAATGAATATTCTGAAGTTGTCGCTGTCGGGCTTGGCGTGTCTTGTGCAACTTCAGACTTCGATATCGTTGTGGATGGATCAAGCTCAGAATTTTCTGTATTTGCCTGCAAACTCGGTTCAACTTTGTCAGTTTCTGTGCTTGAAGAAGCCACGACATCATCCGTTAAAGCCTGTGGTTCAGACTTGGCAGGCGCATCTTGCGTAACTTCATCTACCGTTAAAGTCGGCTCCACACGCGGTGGCGTAGCGTCGCTTTGCAATTGGTCACGTACATGGCGTGGAATAATCGGTTTTTGGCTTTCTGCATTAAATTGCAGCTCCGAATCTAAGGATGGCGCTGAATCTACAGGTTTTTTTAGAATCATTTTCAAACCAAACGCCATGATCACAATAGCGATGACAATTCCAACGATTGTGGTGATTTCCATATTATGCCTCCGCGACTAGGCCGTATTCTGCGGCTTCTTCTAAATTTACGGTTACTAATTTTGAGGTTCCCGGTTCAGGCATGGTAACACCTAAGAGGTCGGTTGCCATCGTCATAGCAAGTTTATTATGTGTAATGTAAATGAATTGCACTTGTTCAGAAAGTTCTTTTACTAAATTACAAAAGCGCCCCACGTTAGCATCATCTAACGGTGCATCAACTTCATCGAGTACGCAAAATGGCGCTGGGTTTAAACGGAAGATTGCAAAAACCAAAGCCAAAGCTGTCAGCGCTTTTTCACCCCCTGAAAGTAAGGCCAAAGAACTGTTGCGCTTACCTGGTGGACGCGCCATCAATTTCACCCCAGATTGCCAGTCATCTTCCAAGCTCAGACTCGCTTCACCGCCATTAAAGACTTTAGGAAACAACTCCTGCAATTCGGTATTCACCTGATCAAAAGTATTCATAAACAGTTTACGAGTTTCCTGATCAATACTTTTCATTGCCGCCTGTAACTGCGAAACGGTATTTTCCAAGTCTTCAATTTGATGGCTTAATTCTGCAAAACGGGCAGATACTTCTTCATATTCTTCCGAAGCCGCCAAATTGACCGCACCCAATTTATCAAACTGTTGCTGCGCTTTCGCCAGTTTTTGTTGATGCGCAGCGACATCAATCTGCAAACCTGTGATGATCTCGCTGTTTAAATCTTTTAACTGTTCAGAATAATGCTGATAGTCCGACTTTGCCGATTGCCATGCCAAGCGCTTTTCTTCGAGTTTGGCACGTAATTGTTCATCTTGCTGCTGTTGCTGCTGCCGTTGCTCGGTCAGTTGCTGCTGTTTGGACTGCACACTGTTCAATTCCACTTGCCATTCCTGCCAAGTTTTTTGCAGCTTTTCAGTCTGCTGCTGCTGCTCTGAAAACTGAGTTTCCAAGTCAGGCAATTCCAACTGAACAGGATCGACAAACTTTTTGGCTTGTTCCATTTGCGCCACAATTTGTTGATATTGTGCTTTTAAGAAAGTGGCATCTTTTTCTAACAGTTCAATTTGCTGCTGAGTTTGTACCGCTTGACGACGTAACAGATCCACTTCTTGTTGCTGCTGCTGAAACTGTTGCTGTGAACTATCCAGCTGCTCATTCAGCTGCTCGACCTGAAATTGCAAGATTTTATACTGCGGTAAGGCTTGCTCAAGTTTAAAAGCCAAAGCATGCAAATCAATTTCCAGATCATCTTTTTGCATGGCATCTTCTTCAAGCTGCTCATCTAATTGTGCCAATTGATGCTGTAATTGCTGTTGCTGTACTGCAAAAGCCTGTGCCGCACTTTCGGCTTTCGCCATTTGCACATCTAGCGTTTGCAAGGCTTGCTGTTGCTGTTTGAGCTGTTGCTGTTGTTGCTGCAATTGCTGCTGCAACTGTTTTACCTGTTGCTGCAATTCAGGCAGTTGCTGTTCTGCTTGCTCATATTGTGGCAGTTGCAACGCCAACGCCTGTTCAATTTCATCCAAGCGAATCCGATGGCTTAATGCCCCTTGCCCTGCCTGTGCCGCTTCATCATAAAACAGCCCGATTACCCAGTCTGCTCCCACATGATAACCATCTAAACTAAGGATAGACTGCCCTGCTTGTAATTGCACTTGCAATGCCAAAGCCTGCGATAAACTTTCTGTAATTGCGACACTTTGCCACAAGCTACTTTGTGGTGAAGCAATCCAGTCACTGAGCGACTCACACCCCGAAAGCTGTATTTTTGATGTTTTTGAATCTACAGCCAAATGAATTTTTAGCTGACGTGCGCGGCTGTCCTGAAATTCAATATCTGCTTCTACCACCTGCGCAGATAACCATTTAGCCAAGAACTTTTCAATTAAATTGGCATGTGGTTTCGCCACATCTGCAAGTTGTAATACTTGCATCAACTGCACCACATCGGTTTGGGCTTTTGGACTTTGCTTAATGAGCAATTGATTGAGGTTTTTCTGTTCTGACTGCAAAATCTGAATCTCAGATTTTAAGGTCGCACACTGTGCTTTGTGCTCATTATAGTTGGTCTGCAACGTGGCGAGTTGCTGAGTGCTGTCTTGAATATTCTGTTCTAGTGTTAGCATTTCAGCCTGCAAGCGGGTCTTTTCGTCTTGCAGTTGTTGCATTCCCTCTTGCTGATCTTGCGGCTGAATTTGTGCAAACTGCTGTGTCAGGGTTTGTTTTTGCTGTTCAATACGGCTGATATTTTTGGCTAACTGCTCACTTTGCGCCTGCATGTGCACATGCTTTTGTTGTTGCTGTTCTACTTGCGCTTTGACTTGGGCATATTGTGCAGCTTGGGTTTGTTGCTGTGCTTTTAAATCCTGAAATTGCTGGCTCTGCTGCTGCGCCAAATGATCTTGCTGCTGTAGATTTTCCTGTTGGTTTTCTTGCTGATCGACCAAACTCTCTAGCTGCAATTCAATCAACTGCAAACGCTCTTTGGTTTGTGCTTTTTGTTGTTCAAGCTGCGATAAAGTCGCGGTATTTTGCTGAAACAAACTTTGTTTTTGTTCCAAAGTCATTTTCAGTTCAGCCAGTTTCTTTTCTGCCTGTTGCCATTCTTGCTGTAGCGGTGTCGATTGCTGAATCAAACGCTGAAACAACTCACTGGTCGCAGTTAAGTCATGTTCCAAAGTGGTCAGCTCAGAGCGCACCAATTTAAAACTTTCCCCTAACTCATTCATACTCAGGGTATATTCTTGCTGTAAACGCGCACTTTGTTCACACTGAAAAGACAACACTTCGACTTTAATGGTACGAATTTCACTCTCAAGCGCTTTGTATTGAATTGCTGTTTCTGACTGACGTTTTAAGGTTTTTAATTGCGATTTTAGTTCTGAAGCAATATCTTCCAAACGCGCCAAGTTCTGCGTGGTGTGATCCAAATGCAGCATGGTTTCACGACGACGCGCCTGATAACGTGACACGCCTGCCGCTTCTTCAATAAACACCCGCATTTCTTCAGGTTTAGCATCAACCAAACGATTAATCATGCCCTGTTCAATAATTGCATAAGAACGCGGGCCTAAACCTGTACCCAGAAAAATATCGGTGATGTCACGACGACGACACTTGGTTCCATTTAAAAAATATTCAGACTTACCATCACGGTTGACCTGCCGACGTACCGACAGTTCATTATAGGCGTTATAAGCACCGCCCAATTTGCCATAGGTATTGTCAAAACGCAGTTCCACACTGGCTACACCTACAGGTTTGCGTTTGGCAGTTCCTGTGAAAATTACATCCTGCATACTGCCGCCACGCAACTGGCGCGCACTAGATTCGCCCATCACCCAACGAATGGCGTCAATCACATTGGATTTACCACAACCATTCGGCCCCACCACAGCGGTACGGTTGGCTTTAAAATGTAAGGTCGTACTGTCGGCAAAAGATTTGAAGCCAGAAAGTTTTAAACTGCTTAAACGCATAATGTCCCAATTAACGGCGTGAACGTCTTGCCCATGCAAGCTCGATCTGTTTCATACGGGTCAGAGATTCCAACACCAAGTTGCGCAAGTGTCGGCAAAAATCTTCCATAAATAAAGTGGCTTGTTGTGATTTTCTGCTTAAAATTGCATCACTCACCAGTTTAAATAATTCAAAAGATTCTTGTAACTCCCGACGCGAAGTATTTAAGGTCAAAAAGTAACTGCGTCTTAACGATGGCAATAACTCTTGATAGAACTTCATTAAATATAAATTTCCCACCATATCAGGCTGCCGTGCCAGATATTGAAAAATTAAATCATAAAACTTTTCAGTATTGCCCAAGCGACATTGCTCTGCCAGTTGCAGCAAAAGTTGTTGTAAGGCTTCGGCTTCATGCATTCGCCACGTGTCCGCAATACGCTGCACAATATAACCCAATAACAAACTGCTGCTGTCAAACAAAGCTCGGACTTGCTGTGCCGACATTTCCGACACAATTGCACCACGACGTGGAAAAATTTCAATCAGATGAGTACGTTGCAATAACAACAGCGCTTCACGTACCGAACCACGACTCACGTCCAGTTCTTTGGCGATGCGCAATTCCTGAATACGCTCACCTTCAACCAAATCACCGCTAATAATCTGTTCTGCGATGTGTCGGGCAATTTGTTCCGATAAACTTTCTGATTCTTGTTGTTGCATACTGTTCCTATCTTGTTTTTATAAGATGCAGTGATGAAAATTCGGAGCTACTCTCATTTAAGACATCTCAGGATCATCCTTCGACTGCAAGCATAGCTCCGATACAAGCATCTTTCTTTTTACTGCGAAACAGATCACAACGCCATGACATTGTCCGACAATTTCATGGCGCTAGAGCCAATTTTACATGGCTTAAAACAAAGAAAATAGCGACTCAACTTAGAAAAATACTCGCATACCCTGATATACAAAATAACAGCCAACGGTGGTCAACAAGCAGGCAAAACATTTTTTCAACATCGCTGGCGATAACAAATGTGCCACTTTCGCACCAACTTTGGCAGTAATAAAGCTCATCACACTAATGCCTATAAATGCATAAATGTGGATATAACCAATGGTATTGGGTACTGCAACTTCGGCTTGCTTACCAAACCACATAAAGCCTAATGCGCCCGCCACCGCAATTGGCAAACCACAAGCGGCTGAGGTTGCTACCGCTTTTTGCATGACCACGCCGTAACGGTTTAAGTACGGCACTGTTAAACTGCCACCGCCAATCCCAAAAATTGCAGAGGCAATGCCAATCCCACCGCCCGCCATGACTTGCTTTGCAGTTGAAGGCAAATGATGTGAAGGATCAACCGCAATATTTGCGCCTCTAAACATCTTAAAAGCCACCCACAGTGCAAAACCGCCAATTAATAATTGTAAGCCTTGCCCCGAAAGGAAATCGGCAATACCTGCACCAACAAATGCACCCACAATTAAACCAGGCGCAAGATTACGAAATACAGGCCACATCACCGCACCTTTTTTATGGTGTGCCGTAACTGAGCTGATCGAAGTTACAATAATGGTTGCCAATGATGTCCCCACCGCCATGTGCATTAACACCGATGGGTCATAATTGAGTTGAGTGAACACAATATATAAAATTGGCACAATAATTAAGCCGCCGCCCACGCCAAACAGCCCTGCTGCAAATCCAGCAATTGCACCAATCAATAAATATATGATTAACTCCATAAATATATTCCACTATTTGTAAATTCGTATGGATGTAGAAACCCGACAACTGCAACAACAACTCACAGAAGCAGGACAGCTTCCAGAAGTACTCATCCTGAAGCCGATTACCACTTCCACCAATGATGATGTACGGGAAATTGCACAAAAAGGTGTGCAGAGTGTCTTGGTATGCAGTACCAGACAAACGCATGGTCGAGGACAACGTCAACGGCAATGGGTATCACCCGAAGGGAACATCTATTTAAGCACATTGCTAAATTTACGAACACCTGTAAATGGGCGTTTGGCTTTAGAAATTGCGTTAAATATCTTGCAAATGCCGAGTCTACAGGCGCTGAATCTACAAGTAAAATGGCCAAATGACTTATACAGCCCGCAAGGCAAATGGGGCGGCATCTTAATTGAGCCAATTTCTGCACAGCAAGTCATTGTTGGGGTTGGGCTTAATCTTGCACCTGTCAGCTCAGCAGTTATTGATCAAAAAACCACATCTTTAACCGAACTGGGTTTGGTATCTATTGATCGTGTGCGCCTGATCGCAGAGCTTTATCTTGCCATTCAACAAGCCTGCGACTGGTTTAATCACGATTGCTATAATTTGGCATCTCGCTTCAATCATCATGCCGCATTTATGCAACAACAAGTTGAATTTGAACATTTTAAAGGTACTTGTCAGGGTACTTTTTTAGGCATTCAGGATGATGGCGCAGTGCAAATTGAAACGGCACAAGGGCTTGAAGTTTTTTATCAGGGACGTTTACGCCCTATCGATCATGCCGAGTCATCTTCATGAAAAATTTATGGCTAGATATTGGTAACACCCGCCTGAAATATTGGGTCACAGAACAAGACCGCATCATCGAACATGAAGCAGAATTGCATTTGCAATCTCCTGCCGATTTGTTGCTGGGTTTGATTCAACACTTTAAAAGTCTGAATGTGCATAAAGTAGGCGTGTCATCGGTACAAGATCAGAAGAATAATCAACGCATTCACTTGATTTTAAAAACCCTGAATGTGCCTGTGATTTATGCCAAAGTGCATGCAGATTATGCAGGTTTGCATTGTGAATATGATATTCAACAACTGGGGATAGATCGCTGGCTGCAAGTGCTTGCCGTGGCAAATGACCCACAAGAAAATTATTGTGTCATTAGTTGTGGTACGGCGCTGACTATTGATTTGGCGGATGGACTGACGCATTTAGGCGGCTATATTTTACCGAACTTATATTTGCAACGTGATGCACTGATTCAAAACACCAAAGGCATTAAAATTCCCGATGCTGCATTTGATGAACTCACCCCAGGACGCAGCACCATTGATGCTGTTCATCATGGTATTTTACTCGGCTTGCTCAGCACCATTGAGCATGTAATTCGACAGTCACCACGTAAACTGATTTTAACGGGTGGCGATGCACCGCTGTTTGCCAAATTCTTGCAGCAATATCAACCGCAAGTCGAGCAAGATTTATTGCTCAAAGGTTTGCAGCGTTATATTCAATATGCAACCCATGAAGTGCACTAAAAACCAAACATTGCTCCATCTACGCTGATAAATCTTTCGGTGTAGCTGTCATCTACGAATAAAGAACAACAAAAAAGCAGGCGCATTTTTATGCGCCTGCTTTTTTAACACTTTGATTCTAAGATGTTTTTAACAATTATTTCTTGGTTGGGTCGTTGCCACCAAACAATGGCCCCATACCGCCGCCACTGAATTGCTTTTGTAAACCGCCCAGTGAACGCATCATTTTTGCCATGCCCGATGGATTGGCAAATTTTTTCATCATTTTTGCCATTTGTGCATGTTGCTTGATCAACTTATTCACTTCTGACACATCCATACCACAACCCGCAGCAATACGTTTTTTACGGCTTGGATTCATCAGGTCTGGGTTACGACGCTCTTTGATGGTCATCGACTGGATAATCGCTTCCATCTTTTTCACTTGCTTTTCAGGATTGGCTTGCGCAATTGCATCTTGAATACCTGAGTTGCTCATGCCAGGCAACTTGTCTAAGAAGCCCATCATGCCGCCCATTTTATTCATTTGTTCAAACTGCATCAGCATATCTTCAAAGTTGAAGCTGCCGCCTTTTTGCAGTTTTTTCGCCATTTTTTCGGCTTTTTCTTTGTCGATTTTACGTTCAACTTCTTCGACCAAAGACAGCACGTCACCCATGCCCAAAATACGTTGTGCAACACGTTCTGGGTGGAATGGCTCTAGGGCATCGAGTTTTTCACCCATCCCCAAGAATTTAATTGGTTTACCCGTAATCGCACGAACTGAAAGTGCTGCACCACCGCGCGCATCACCATCAGTTTTAGTAAGGATTACACCTGTTAATGGCAAGGCATCATTAAAGGCTTTGGCTGTATTTGCCGCATCCTGACCCGTCATGGCATCGACCACGAACAAGGTTTCAGTCGGTTTAATCGCTGAATGTAATGCCTTGATTTCATCCATCATGTCATCATCGACGTGCAAACGACCTGCAGTATCGACAATTAACACATCAGCAAACTGAATTTTTGCCTGTTCGATGGCACGGTTGGCAATATCGACAGGGTTTTCATTGGCATTTGAGTCAAAGAAAATTGCGCCAACTTCGCCTGCAACCGTTTGTAGCTGTTTAATTGCCGCAGGACGGTAAACGTCGGCAGACACCATCGCCACTTTTTTCTTTTGACGTTCTTGTAAGAAACGTGCCAATTTTGCTGCAGTGGTGGTTTTACCCGCACCCTGCAAACCTGCCAATAACACCACAACCGGTGGCTTGGCAGCAAGGTCAAGGCTTTCATTGGCCTCGCCCATCATTTTTGTGAGTTCGTCATAGACAATTTTGACGAACGCCTGACCAGGGGATAACTGAGTCATCACTTCCTGACCCAATGCCTCTTCCTTAACTTTCGCGATGAATTCACGAGTTACAGGTAACGCCACATCGGCTTCAAGAAGTGCCATACGTACTTCACGTAACGTATCTTTAATATTGTCTTCGGTTAGCTGCCCTGAGCCAGTAACATTTCTTAAACTCTGCGTGAGTCGTTCTGTTAAGGTATCAAACATTGCAAATTCCGCTTAAAATAGCCATTAGCAAAAAAATGTTTCTTTAAAATAGAAAATTTATGCACAAGATGCTATAGGATACTGTAGTTCGCATCGAATTTATATAAATGAATATTCATCATCCTGAAAAAGGTTTGACATGATCAGTCTCCCCTTGGTTTATACGATTTTAGCATTAATCGCTTATACCAGTTCTTTTTGGTATTTATTTTCACATTTAATGTCTAAACGTGCGCCAAATCACTGGTTTATTCGTTCTCTGCTCAGTTTGGGCTTATTGCTGCATGCTGCCGTGTTGTATAACGATATGTGGACGCCGATGGGTGTCAACTACAACGTGTTTAACCTAATGTCATTTACTGCGGGTTTAATGTTGTTATTGAGCTTGCTGTTCAGCAGTTACCGACCTGTAATTGCGCTAAATTTGATTGGTATTCCTGTAGCAGCAGTGGGTTTAATTGCAGGTTTTTCATTCAGCCAACATAATTTATTTATTAACCAAAACTCGATTGGTTTAGATATTCATATTATTTTATCGCTGTCTGCTTATGCCGTATTGTTGATGGCGACCATTCATGCCGTGCTCATGTGGTTTCAAAACCGCGAACTGAAAAACAAACAAAAACGTCGGGTTTGGGTAAATTTGCTGCCGTCTTTGCAAGATATGGAATCTTTGCTGTTTGATATGTTGATTGCAGGTTTTGCCTTACTCACAGTCGCACTAGGTTTTGGTTTCTTTACGGTAGAACATTTCTTTGCACAGCATTTAGCACATAAAACTGCCTTTAGTATTATTTCTTGGTTTGTCTATGGGGCGTTGTTACTTGGGCGTTATAAGTTTGGCTGGCGTGGACAAAAAGCGATTCGCTTTACCATTATTGGCTTCTTTTTATTGGCGCTCGGTTTTATTGGTTCTAAATTTGTGTTGGAAATGATTTTGAGTAAGTAAGGTGTTTTTATTTTGCTCATTCAAAGTGTAGGATGATCAATTATTTAATAGCATAGTCGAGGGGGAATGGGCTGTTTAAATTAAGCCAATCATTTAAATGATTTCTAACGATGTAAGAACTCAATTAAAAGATCTAGTCTAGGATGCACATCAACTGCATGGACTAGATAAAACTTGAGATACAGATCACTGTGTCAAATAAAACAGCTTAAATACCAGAACCTTAGCTACAACCACTTCAATTCAAAACCCTTTTCCTAGACAACCCACAGAAAAAAACGTATAACTCCACTTTTGTTTGAACTGGCAGCATCTTGTGAAACTGATTCTTGCACCCATGGAAGGCTTAACCGACCCCATCATGCGTGATGTACTCACGTCTGTCGGCAGTTTTGACTGGTGCGTGACAGAGTTTATTCGGGTCACAGACAGCATTCTGCCAGACCATATCTACCACACTTATTGCCCTGAACTACTTACCAACGGCAAAACTGCTGCAGGTACGCCTGTGCATGTTCAGTTTTTGGGGAATAATCCTGAAATGTTAGCCGCCAATGCAGCCAAAGTTGCGGCTATGGGCGTACCTGCAATTGATATGAACTTTGGCTGTCCTGCCAAAACAGTCAATCGGCATCGTGGCGGTTCAGTTTTACTCGATGAACCCGAAGTAGTATATGAACTGGTTAAAGCGGTTCGCGATGCCGTTCCTGCTCATATTCCAGTTTCCGCCAAAATGCGTCTAGGCTATATGGATCGGAACTTCATGCTAGAAAATGCGCATGCCATTGAAGATGCAGGCGCAGCATGGGTTACAGTGCATGCACGTACCAAAGCCGATGGCTATACCCCTCCTGCATTTTGGGATCAGCTACGCCCTATTCGTGAAGCATTGAAGATTAATGTCATTGCCAATGGTGAAATTTGGAACAATGCCGATGCCAAACAATGCCAGTTAGAATCGGGCTGTGAAGATTTGATGATTGGCCGCGGTGCAGTCACCACTCCAGATTTGACCCAATGTATTCGTCAAAATTCAGACCTGCCTTTGCTGAGTTGGCAAGATTTGCTGCAACTGCAAATTCGCTTTATTCACGGCCCTGCCAAAACTGAAATTGGCATGCTAGGACGTTATAAACAATGGCTCGGTATGATGTCGAAACATTACCCCGAAGCCAAAGCTTTATGGGATGAAATCAAGCGTCTGAAAAAGTTGGATGAAATCATTGAAAAATTAGTCGCACACGCGACTTAAACAGTGCATCCAGCGAGCTCCAGATTTATCTAAAAAATTTCAGCTTTTATTAGGGTCTGCTCAGTTTTAGCCTACAGCACAAGCCATTTATGAAATGTCAACAGACCCTAGTGAATGTCATTTATTCAACCTTGCTGACAAAGCTTGGCATTTCCCATGCACTGCCTGCAAAACCTTTGCATTGTCCTGCATCGAATTGATAGCTTTTGACAAACTGCTGACCATTCCACGCCCACTCAATTTGACTGAAACAATCGCCAATTCCACGCCCTTTTTGATAGGCAAAAATCTGTCCATTGCTAAATTCTGAAGCAGAATCAGTTACAAATTGCTGTATCTTTTGCAGTTTTTTATCCATAACCCAATAAGCCACACCCCAATTATAAGCCCCTCGCCAACAGCTTGCCTCAACCAACACGCTATCTTGATTTAAGGGATAAGTATGAATCTGCTGTTCTGCTTGTTCAGGTTCAAACAGCATATAACAATCTTCACGATCTACAGTTTTTTGTAAAATTGGATATAACTTTTCTGCACTGGCCGCGGTAAGCACCTGTGCTTTGGCGGTTCGGTGTTGAGGCTGCATGAGAATGTTAATTTTAGGCATCGCTTGCGCTTTTAAGACCTGCGTGGATGCTTGATTGCCTTTTGCCAATATTGCGGAGTCTGTACCCACACGTTTTTGAAATTCATCCATTTTTAGCAACACTGCACTCATGCCTGCATCAGACAATTTTCAGCGTTGTTGACCATGTTTTAACTCGATCACGACATGCTGACGCGCCTGCGCCAACAGCTTTTGCACACTGGCAGCAGATAAATTGGCGATACTTTCATGAAAGTTTAATTGTTGCAAAGTGCGTCCATTTAAAAATAAAGTCGCTTGAGCAATATCTTCTTGAATTTGCAATTGCCCTTGTACAGCACTCTTTGCACCTGCTTGACGGGTCAATAACATACTGATCGGTTGTTCAAAATCATCATCGCTTTGGTAGCCTGCGGCACGGCAGGTTCCTGTATTATCACAGGCCAACTCCCAATCTTGATGCTGAAAATACAGTCCTTGCAAAGCAGTCGACTGGCTTGAAGCAATCGTTTTTTCAGCAGTGATCGGTGCTGCAAAAATACCAACACTACCGAATAAACCACTGATCGCCAGCAATATTTTTAGATTGCATCTGAAATTCATAATCTTCGCAACTCCTGAAATGGTCATCTATAATTCAACGGCTCAATCAAAGCTAAATTTAGCACCTTGCCTACTCAGCTCAATAAAAAAGCACGCCAGAGCATGCTTTTCTAATGCAATTGAACATCAAGATTTAATGTAAAAAATTACGATTCCTGTGTTAAATCCTTGACCGTGGTGCTTGCGCCATTGGTTTTCACTGACTCAATTCCTTTGTCACGTGATTGTTCAGAAGTATAGAGCTGACTCGTACCAATAATCTGATGGTTGGCAGCTTTTAAATTAAAATACGGCTTATCATTCTTAGATGTCAGTCGATCATAACGCCCATCATCCTGACTGTTCTTTTGTACCGAAGCGATGCCATTTTTTGCCGATGCTTTCGCCTTATACTGTTCACTGGTTAAGATAATTTCGCCATTCCCAGCTTTAAGTACAAAGCGGTACTGACCATTGCTTGCTTGTGAAATCTCAAACCATCCTGACATACTTGCCCCCAGTTTTCTTATGAGTGGTGAAGTGTGTTGTTGAATGATGCTAGGCTTTAAACTGCCTAAAAATTATTCTTTTCACTTAAAATATAAAGGACTTAGGCACAAGAAAACAGTATTAATTTTGTACACTCTTAAAGTTATTGTTGCTCAATTTGAATACTAAAATACTTTTATAAACTCCATAAAAAAGCGCAGGCAACTCAAGTCGCCTGCGCTGTTGAAATCTGCTTAAACTTAAGCTTTTTTCACATATTCAGATTTTAATTTCATAGCCCCCATGCCATCAATCTTACAATCAATGTCATGACCATCTGCTGCATCTGGAATTAAGCGAATATTTTTCACTTTCGTTCCCACTTTTACAGCAGCCGAAGAACCTTTAATCTTCAGGTCTTTAATCACAGTCACCGTGTCGCCATCTGCCAACACGTTGCCGTTTGCATCTTTAATCACAGCAGCAGTTTCTTCTAGCTGTTCCCCTTCTTTCCACTCATGTGAGCATTCAGGACAAATCAGTAGGTCGCCATCTTGGTAAGTGTATTCTGATTGGCATTTTGGGCAATTTGGCAAAGACATAAAAAACCTCAAAAACTATATTATAGCATTTTTTACTGAATTTTCATAAACTTAAAATCCTTATAAAGCACAAGGATAATCAAATAAAACTCTTTAATTGGACTATGCTAAGCGTTGCAGCATCACGCGTTTTAATACCACTACATGATTGTGCTGCTCATCTTTAGCTGCTGTGACCAGAGTGATTTTTTGCTGCTGTGCCAGTTCACACAACGCCTGTAAAGCCTCTTCTTGCTCTGCTAATTCAGCTATATAACGCTGCTGAAACTCATCCCAATGTTGTTCAGGGTTTTGATGATACCATTTGCGCAATTCAGTCGAAGGCGTAATTTCTTTGGGCCATAAGTCAATACGAGCACGTTCTTTGCTCACACCTCGCGGCCATAAACGATCAACCAACACTCGTGTCCCATCTGCCTGAGTCGCTTCAAGATAAGCGCGTTTCATTGCAATATCCATATTTGCACCTCTGCATCTTTTATGACGACGTCATCAGCGCCAAAGTTTTAGGCAGCAGATTATGTATCACAAATAAAAAAGCATGTGATCAACACATGCTTTTAAGATACCCGATTTAATCTTCGTAATCGTCTTCGTCTTCATCATCGTAGACGTAAGCCATACAGCCCCAGCCATCGTATTCACCGCCATGTTCTGCAGCAATTTTGCTAAACCATTGCTCTAAATCGACAATGTCTGAATACTCTGGTTCCATGTAAACATAAATGGTGATGATCCATTCAACTGCGTCAGATTCTTCATCTTGGAATAATGAAATTTTTTGTTCTTCGGCCAACAAATACAAAGCACATTTTTCAGCTTGTTCTTGTGTGGTAAAAGCGATGGAGTACTCAATCTCATGTGGCTCTGTCAGGTCATCCCCATCTTCATGCATTTGCCAAAGTACATTGCCATTATCATCATCAGGGAATTGTTCATAGTCACGTGTCATGCGAATATCCTTGTTATCTTTTTAGCCAATATATATCTGGCAAGTGACAAAATAGTGAATTCAACATAGCACAAATTTGCCCGAAGGACTCAATTTTCATCTCGTTTTACACTGACTTTAGTCTGAATTACCCAGAAGATTGCTTTTACATGACACTGCAATTGCTCTAAGCATTTGCAGCCAGTTTAATTTGTGGCATCTGACAAGAGCTTTCCTGTTTAAATGCCAACAGCAAAGCGGCAAACTTTAATTCTTCTTGTCGGAGTGTCAAATAAGAGTCTAGAACTTTTGCGTGTCCAAATGCAGCCGCATAATGATTGAGCAAAGTAAAATCATCCTGCAAAGCTTGAAGCGATTCAGCCAAATTATGTTCAGTCAGCTGCGCCAAATATAAATCTGCTTTACTATTAAATGCTTGAGCCAGCAAAGTCACTGCCGCTAGACGGCGTTGCTCATCGACAAAAGCACAATGCGCAACTTCTTGATTTTTGACCGCATCTTGAATCTTGTGTCGTACTTGCTGCAGGTGTTGTGCTGCATCACTATAGCCATAACCTTCAATCAGATCATCCAATAGCTGCTGTGCAGGCAACTGAAAAGCAGGCGTATGATGTTCAATTTTATGATACAGCGCGGTCATAATCTGTTCGAGTTGCTGACGTTCTTCAACCAAGTTATAAAAAGCACCCAATTGATCTTGTGCTGTTTTAAGCGTTTTGGCTTTGGTTTTTTGCTCATGCTCGGCTAAAAAATCTCGAACTTTTTCAACTTGTTGCTTGCACTGCTCCCGCGTATTTTCCGCTTCGGATTTAATCATTTCTACAAACATTTCTACTTGTTGGCGACGTTCTAATACATATTGCTCAACGTCTAAAATATGTTGATAGTGCTGCAAGGTTTCTAAACGACCTTTTAAACTGCCTATTTCGATGCGTAGCACAGTCAGCTGATGCTCTAATTCATTACTTTCCAACTCATCGGACGCTAAATTGGAGCGAGTGCGGTCTAAATTACTTTGTAAAGATTGAATGCTGGCAGACAACTCACGGCGGCGCTGAGATTGCCAAAAAATAATCACCACCAAAACAATAATGATTGCACCCAATATATACAGCATATAACTTCTCCCACCGCATTGGTCTGCCATATTTTAAAAAGTCATCTTCAGTTTTAAAGACGCTTTCTAACCCGCTTTGACAGCCCACCACACTCAAAAACACAAAATTTTAAAACAGCGAGTTATTCACTTCCTTCATTTATGCCAAGGCAAATGAATAACGATAGCTCTAAAGATACGTTAGCGAGTTAGCGGCACGAAGACTATCCCAATTTTTGAGTATTTTCACAAAAAAATTGAAAAATATGCGCCTGTTAGAAAAATTGAATCCCAAAATCTCTAAAAAGGAAGCTGTGCTCGAATTGCAACAGGAACTTGGCTTAAAGGTTGCGTAAAAGCCAAATAACTAGCATGCAGCGCCATCCGACCTAAAGTGCTTTTTTTCGGTTCAGGATGATATAACTTATCGCCTGTAATGGGATGTCCAATATATTGCATGTGTACTCGTAACTGATGTGAGCGCCCTGTAATCGGGGTGAGCAATACACGGGTAATATCTTCAACCGCACAATATTCCAAAGCCTGATACAGCGTTTGCGCAGGCTTGCCTAAATCGAAATGCACAATTTGGCGTGGACGGTTTTCCCAATCGGTAATTAAAGGCACATCGACACTGCCCTCACCTTCAAGTTTGCCTTGAATTAAAGCAATGTAGTTTTTTTCTACTGTTCGCGCCTGAAACATTTTACTCAATGCGACTTCTGCATCACGATGCTTGGCGAACATGAGAATGCCTGAGGTCGCCATATCTAAACGATGGGCAATTTTTGCCTGAGGATAATCTGCGAGTACTCTTAAATATGCGCTGTCCTGATGTTCGGGCAAACGCCCAGGCACCGACAATAAACCTGCGGGCTTATCAATCACCAATAAATCGTCATCTTCATAGACAATTACTAAGGGATCTTGTGGAGGTGCATAAATAAAGTTGTCGTTTAAAGCCATGAACATACAGCATACAAAGCGGTGCGGGCAAAATATCAAGCACAGCCCGAACTGTCAATTCAGTCGGGCGATGTACTTTTTAGTGTAAAGATTTAGATTTTAAATTGGCTGAGTCTGCCAAGCTTAATCTGTCAAACTTAGTCTGCGAAACTTAGTCTGCTAAATAGTATTCCACCGTAGACACCACACGTACTTTTTTCAAATATGGCGTGTTGCTGTCACGATCTTCAATACTAAATACACCCTGATTGGCTGATTTAATTTTACCTAGACGACTGTCAGAATCTGCGGCAAATTTTTCTGCAACACTGCGGGCATTTTGTGTGGCTTGCTCAATCATGGCAGGTTTAATGTCATTTAGTTGTGTATATAAATATTCGGTACGTTGCCCGTAATCTTCACCACCAAAGGCAATTCCATTTTTGCCTAAATCGACCAAACGGCTTTGTGCGCTGCGCACTTTATCAATATTTTTGGTATAGACCGTAATGGTTTGATGTGCGGTATAACGCAAAGCAACATTGCCATCGCCACCATATTGCTGGGCGTATTTATCGGTAATTACAGGAGCAGCAATGGTGATTTCTTCAGGACTAAAACCTTCATTTTTTAAAAAGTTTTGAATCTGGGATGTTTGGCTTTGCATGGTGTCGTACAGCGCGGCCAAGTCTTGACTGGCGGTACTAAAACGAATTGGCCACACCGCGACATTGGCTTTTACTTCACGTTCAGACAAACCTTTGACTGAAACCACACGCTCATATTGTTTAATTTTGAGTGCGCTATTGCCCAATATCCAACCTGCGAGCACCATTCCCAAACAAATTAGACCGCCTAAAATCAATGCAGGTTTAAATTGATTCATGTTTGCCAACTCCTCAAATTGCGGGCTTTTCGCCTCTATTTCAATGACCGTGTGTTTTTAATGTACTGTCTAAAGCGGTTGTTTCTATGCTTTTCGATGCTTGTTTATAGAGTTTTAAATTAAGGTCGCATCATATACAGCGCAATGAGTGGCGCAATATTCAATAGCAATACCCCAATTTTATAGACTGCCATGCCGCCATAATGAATGGCATCAAAACTTGCATCTGACAATTTGAACCATCTGCCATGTAACTGTCGCAGCCAGTCATGCGCGAAAATCACCACCACAAACCACAGCATTAAAATGGCATAGTTAATCAGTGCGCAGGTCAGTAATAAACGACACCAAAAATCGTAATCAACACTCATATCACACCTAATTAGATGTAGATGATTATTGCAAATTAACAGATTTGAATGAAAAATTTGATGGGAGTTTTGTAGCAGAAAGATGGTTTAAAATTCATTTAAGCTTTTATTTTGTCTGGATTTTATTGTCTTGATCTTGTTTTGTTTTTTATATTTTTAACAATATTCTTTAGGGTGTTAGGGAAAACAACTGTGGTTTACTTCAACTATCATGCTGGATAAGCCATGATCTTATAGCCTATAAACTTCTGGTTTATAGCGTCCTAAGCCGAATCGAGACCTTTTGGGTAAGTACTACACGCACGTTGTACGCAACTGGTAGCAATCTACTCTTTTCGATCCCCATCACACCCTTGAGATATATAGTAGTGATTTGAGGATGGGATTGTTTCCCCGTAATGATTTTATTTTGATTAATTTTTAAAATTTTTATCACTTTTTAAGTCATATTTTAAAAAATTTTCCAAATAGACATTTTTTATGCACTTAAATCATCAAATAAAGCTTAAATATTGAATTTATTACCATGATTATTTTCAAATGTTTTCAAACTGACCAAAAATCTATGTGGAGGATTCAACAACTTTCTTTTTGCCTCGAATCCAGCGAGTTGCCCAAATTAAGGTCAGTAGCACTACAAAAACCACCAATACAGGCACAATGAAAGACAACACTGAAAGTACGGCAGCCCCAATCCACTCTCCTGTAGAAATCACAGGATTAGCAACACCGCCTGTGGTTGCGGTTGATACGCCACGTGCCGCAACTGTACTCATTTGCACCACACCCGCTGTACCGCCACCGACAATAATGGCCGAAGCCCAACTGGCAAATTGCGACATTTCGCCACTGCTTACAGCCATTGTAGTGAGTGTACCTGCAATCATGGCGGCAGGCGTTGCAACAGTGTCGAGCAAATTATCGACCCACGGCACATAATACGCAGCAATTTCACTGATTGTTGCCACGGTCAAAGCTAGACAAACAGCAGGCATCGCCAACCATTCAAAACCTTTCAAGGGTTCAAACCAACCCATGAGTGCTGCGACACTCATGACCAGCAAAGGCACGAAAACCCGAAAACCACTGGCAGCACTTAGTCCAATGCCGACACATAAACCGAGTATTGTTTCCATGTTGTACCTCATTGCCTTGGGTTTTCTATGGCTAAAATAGCAAAAAGCCCCATCGGGTGATAGGGCTTTAGATTAAAAACAGGATCAGCTGTTTTAAGTCGTCTAGCTTAGGCAACCTTGTTGTTATATTCGGTGCCATGGCATTTGGTACACGGTGGTAGACGGTCTGTACCAATTTCTAAGTAAACGCGATGCCCGCATTGGACACAAAAATAGAAGCCTGTTCCTGGTTTATCACCTGCAGTTACCATCTTTGTTCTCCGTGTGGTTTAGAAATGGTCAATCCAGTATATCTATTCTGTGATGATTGTCTATTGTCCATTTTGACGGGTGATGAGGGCAGTTAGGCAAAGGATGATTTTTATAAAAAATCTAACTCACTTACAAAGGATTAGATACCCAGTTTTCGACTTTTAATCCATCGACACGAGTAAATTCTTTTTCGTTATTGGTGACCATGACCCAATGATTTGCACGTGCATGTGCTGCTAACCATAAGTCATTTGCGCCAATGATCTGCCCCTTAGATGCAAGGTTCTGGCGTATTTCTGCATAATGGTGTGCAACATTTTCATCCAATTCAACCACTTGAATCATTGATGTTAATTCATCTATGACTTTTAAAGCCTTTTCTTTATGTTGACTTTTTTCTGCACCAAAACGTAATTCTCCCAACGTAATGACAGAAATTAATATATTTCGATGCGGAAGATGTTTTTCAAAATGCTGACGCACAATTTCAGGTCGGTATTTAATAATGTAAATACAAATATTTGTATCTAATAAATATTGTACTTGCATTAGAACATTTCCCGTTCTTGAGGCGGCAGATCTTCTCTTTCATCTGCATAAAAGTCATTTGGCATTTGGGATAACGCTTTAAATAACCGATCTACTGTGACGGGTTTTTCACGGAGAATGACTTCATCACCACGACGAAAAATTTCAACTTCTTTGCCTTCAAAGCGAAATTCTTTAGGCAATCGAATGGCTTGACTTCGTCCTGTCATAAAAACTTTTGCGGTAGTCATTGGGCTACTCCATCGTTTTTGATACATATCTTATGATAGGTATTTATTGGGTGTTTTTCAACCAAATAAACTTCTACTTTTAAATTTTATTGTTTTTGATAACTGCTGATTTTTTGAATGAAAGATACTTTTTAGAAAATTAAGTTAGGTTTACAAGGAGTTTGCTGTTTAATTCACAATATATTCATCTTCCAAAAAAAAAAGACCTCACTTAACAATGAGGTCTTTTCTCAACAATAATCATTCTCTAACATTTCTTTAAAGAAGAAAAATTAAAGAAGATTCTTAAAACATCATCAAGCCACATTCCCTTCCAAGAAATCCTGCGCAAAGCGTTGCAATACACCGCCCGCCTCATACACAGATACTTCTTCTTCGGTATCTAAACGACAAGTTACTGGCACTTCAATTGTTTGGTTTTTACCATCATCCGTTGAACGCTCAATCACCAAAGTCAAAGTCGAACGTGGCGCAATATTACCAATCACGCTATAAAGTTCCGTACCATCCAAACCTAAAGTTTTACGGTTAACACCCGCTTTAAACTCAAGTGGCAATACGCCCATACCCACCAAGTTGGTACGGTGAATACGCTCAAAACCTTCAGCCACAATCGCTTCCACACCCGCAAGACGCACGCCTTTTGCAGCCCAGTCACGGCTTGAACCCTGACCATAATCTGCACCCGCAATAATAATTAACGGCTGCTTACGGTTCATATAAGTTTCAATCGCTTCCCACATACGCATTACTTCGCCTTCTGGCTCAACACGCGCTTTAGAACCTTGCTTAATTGTGCCGTCTGAACGTACCACCATTTCATTAAACAATTTCGGATTCGCCAAAGTTGCACGCTGTGCAGTCAAATGATCACCGCGATGCGTTGCATAAGAGTTGAAATCTTCTTCTGGCAAGCCCATTTTTGCCAAATATTCCCCTGCTGCCGAGTCTAAAATAATCGCATTCGATGGAGATAAATGGTCTGTGGTGATGTTATCGCCCAAAATTGCCAACGGACGCATATTGGCTAAAGTACGTGGCGCAGCCAATGCACCTTCCCAATATGGTGGACGGCGGATATAAGTACTTTGTGGACGCCAGTCGTAGAGTGGACTTTCAGATTTTTCCGACTCTCCCAAATCGAACATTGGAATGTACACTTGGCGGAATTGTTCAGGTTTAACCGATTCTTTCACCAAAGCATCAATTTCAGCATCAGATGGCCAAATATCTTTCAGATAAATCGGGTTACCATTTTGATCTGTGCCCAAAGCATCTTTTTCGATGTCAAAACGAATCGTTCCTGCAATCGCATAAGCCACAACCAACGGTGGCGATGCCAAAAATGCTTGTTTCGCATACGGATGGATACGACCATCAAAGTTACGGTTGCCCGACAGCACCGCAGTCGCATACAAGTCACGGTCAATGATTTCTTGTTGAATCGCTGGGTCTAATGCGCCCGACATACCGTTACAGGTGGTACATGCATAAGCCACAATACCAAAACCAAGTTTTTCTAAGTCTTTCAGTACGCCTGCTTCTTCCAAATACAATGCAGCCGCTTTAGAACCTGGTGCAAATGATGATTTCACCCAAGGCTTACGCACTAAACCTAACTCATTGGCTTTACGTGCCAACAAACCTGCTGCTACAGTATTACGCGGGTTTGAGGTATTAGTACAAGAGGTAATCGCAGCAATGATGATGGCACCATCTGGCATTAAACCATCAGTACGGTTTTCAACCACACCTGCAATGCCTTTTTCTTTTAAGTCTGCAGTTGAAACACGCGCATGCGGATTCGATGGGCCTGCAATGTTACGAGTTACTGTTGAAAGGTCAAAACGTAATACACGTGGATACTCTGCCTGTGTCATTTCAGATGCCCAAAGACCAATTTCTTTAGCATAAGTTTCAACCAGTTTGACCTGATCTGCTTCACGACCTGTTAAGGTTAAATAGTCGATGGTGTTTTGATCGATGTAGAACATAGCGGCAGTTGCACCATATTCAGGTGTCATGTTGGAAATCGTGGCACGATCCCCCACCGACATGCTATCTGCACCTTCACCAAAGAATTCTAAATATGCACCGACCACACGTTCTTTACGCAAAAACTCGGTTAAAGCCAATACGATGTCCGTTGCCGTAATACCAGCCTGACGCTGACCGACCAACTCCACACCAATAATGTCTGGCAGACGCATCCAAGAAGCACGACCCAACATCACGTTTTCAGCTTCAAGACCGCCTACACCTACAGAAATGACACCCAAAGCATCGGTATGTGGTGTGTGTGAGTCTGTACCCACACAAGTATCTGGGAATGCAATGCCTTCACGGTTTTGAATGACTGGTGACATTTTTTCCAGATTAATCTGGTGCATGATGCCGTTGCCTGCAGGAATCACATCAACATTTTCAAATGCAGTTTTCGTCCATTCAATAAAGTGGAAACGGTCTTCATTACGACGATCTTCCACTTCACGGTTTTTACGGAAAGCATCTGGGTCAAAACCGCCATATTCCACAGCTAAAGAGTGATCGACAATTAACTGGGTAGGTACGACAGGATTCACTTTAGAAGGATCGCCGCCCTGATCGGCAATCGCATCACGTAAACCTGCCAAGTCAACGAGCGCAGTTTGCCCCAAGATGTCGTGACACACCACACGCGCTGGATACCACGGAAAATCATGCTCTTGTTTACGCTCAATCAATTGTTTTAAAGATTGTTCTAAAATTGCAGGGTCACAACGGCGCACTAACTGTTCTGCAAGTACTTTTGAGGTATAAGGAAGTTTGGCATAAGCGCCTGGCTGGATATCTTCAACGGCTTGTCGCACGTCATAAAAATCGAGCTGAGTGCCTTGCAGTGGTTTGCGGTAGTTGTTATTCATCTGGTATTCGCCCTTACTCTATTGTTCTCAACATCTTATGGGATGATTGTTTCCACCCGTCGAAAGCATTGTACGCTGCCAAAAACCCATTTCCCAAATCCTATATATTTCATATACTTAAATATAAAAACAGGGGTTTTTGAAACATTTAATTACATTTTGAGTAAAATTCTTGCCCTAAAAATGCTTTTTTTTGAAAAATAGCGCAAAATTGACCTCATTCTTTAGTCTTAGATTTCAATGTGAAAGGTTATTCATGCGCGATTTAGCTTTCAGTGCTTTAAGTTTAAACGGTGTCGATGCACAAAAATTCCTGCAAGGTCAGGTAACAGTCAATGTCGAAACATTAGCTGAAAATACAACCTGTTATACCGCAATTTGCAGTTTAAAAGGACGCGTTCAGTTTGGCTTCTGGCTTAAAAAAATCTCGTCCGAATGTTTTGAAATCATCAGCACAGCCGACCAAGCCGAAGATTTAGCCAAACACATTAAAAAGTTTGGTGCATTTTCAAAAATGCAGCTTGAAACCATCGGTACGGTTTACCCAACCATTCAGGGCAATCAAACTGAATTTTCAGCTGAAGTGACTGATTTAAACGCATGGCAACTACAAGCGATTGAAACAGGTCAGGCATGGATTCAAGCCTCAACAGCAGAAGTGTTTCAACCGCAGGAATTGCGTTTGCATCAACGAGATGGCGTGCATTATGACAAAGGCTGTTATTTGGGTCAGGAAGTCGTGGCACGTTTATGGTTTAAAGCCAAACCAAAACATTGGTTGCATTTAATTCAGGGTTCAGGCGAAGCACCTGCACCTGCCGCCAAACTGAATAATGATGTGGAAGTGGTGAATAGCATAGCGACTGCAGAAGGTTTTAAAGCGTTGGTGGTTGCCAAACCAAGTGCTTTGGAAGAGTTAGCTGTACAAGTATTGGCTTTGCCTGAACATTTGAATGGCGATGTTGCACGTCCGCAATAAAATAGATTCCACCCGCTCAGGTTAAGGGAGTCGCAAGATTCCCTTCAAATGACAATGAAAAAAAAAAGCATTCGTACACATTTTTTATATTTACATTCACACTTTTCAACTTATGATGAATGCACCACTGTAAAAACAAAACGCACATCAACGGAATGATGTGTAAAAGAGAACAAGGTACAACTCAAATGATGAAAAAACTACTCATTGCGGGTGCAATCGCCCTATCTAGCAGCATCAGTATGGCAAATAGTAACATTCCAACCGATCCTGCTTTTGCCAAAATTGAACAATTAATGCAAGCCAACAAGGTTAAAGATGCCTATCAGGAATTAGAAAAGCTTGCCAAAACAGGCAATGCGCAAGCCATGTATAACTTAGGCTATTTGACACAAACTGGACAAGGCACAGCAAAAAATGAAAAGAAAGCCATTCAGTTGTATGAGCAATCTGCCCAAAAAGGCTACCCAGTTGCGAGTTATGTTTTAGGCAAAAACTATCTTACTGGCGCACTGGGTTTAAAACAGGATGCTGCTAAAGCCAAACAATATTTACAGACGGCATCCAATCAGGGTTTTAATGATGCCACAGTCGATTTAGCCGTTTTATATTTCTCGGAAAATACGGCAGCATCTGACCAAAAAGGTTTAAAACTATTACAACCTTTAATTGCCAAAGATCATTATCAAGCCATACATGCAAAAGCCTTGTACGAAATTAGCACAGGCTTTAAAAACAAAGATGAAGCACCAATTAAGCAAGGGCTGCAAAGCATTCAAAACTTGGCGCAAAAGGGTTATATTCCTGCACTCATGGCAGTGGGCAATATGTTTGTGAATGGCAATATCGTGCCGCAAAACTTGCCTGAAGCGAAAAAGATTTTTGCCTCACTGGCACAGGAAAATGTAGCGCAAGCCAAAGAATCATTGGCTGTGGTTGAAAAAATGATGGCAGATCAAGCCAAAGCTTCCAACAAGGCAACCGCTAAGAAAAGTTAAGATAGTTTCTTTATAAAGGCTATTAATCAGAGAAATTTTAAAAAAAGTCTGTATCAGCATGGTACAGACTTTTTTATGATTTGAGCACTTCGATACCGTTGCTATCTCCAAGTGAAAGAGGACTCCACCCGTCAGTCAGGGTGGAGGTGAATTTCACAAATTTCAACCTTGTTGATTCTGAATATATTGTTTGATTATTTCCAAAGGCGCACCACCACAAGACCCTGCAAAATATGATCTTGACCATAAAACAGGTTTTGTATAATTCCCTCTCAAGTCTAAAAACTCATTTCGCATTCTTCTACTTGTTACAGACTTTAAATTATTAACCAATTTGCTTAACTGTACCGTTGGTGGATACTGAATAAGCATGTGAACATGGTCGGATTCACCATTACATTCCTTTAATTCAGCATCAAAATCTTTACATATTTCAGTTGCACACTCATTGAAATATTTATGATGCAACTCACCTAGTATTTTTTTTCGATATTTCGTTATAAAAACTAAATGAACATGAAGATTAAAGGCTGAATGTCGGTTTTTATATATCTCACTCATTGAAAAAATATACCTAAAATGTTAGAATCAGCACCATATTAACAGATACACACTCATTAATGAAAATCAACAAAGCGTATAAATTTAGGCTTGAGCCTAATGTCGAGCAAGAGGTTATTTTAAATAATCTCGTTGGCTCTGCACGCTTTGTTTGGAATCAAATATTAGCAATTTCATTTGAAATGTTTGCTCAAAATAAACACATTAATGCGGTGAATCTAGTAAAAAAGATAACAGCACTGAAAAAGAATCCTCAGTTTAGCTTTTTAGATGGAAATTCAAATGCTGTGTCACTTCAACAAAAAGTTCGTGATCTTGCATCAGCATGGGGGAAGTTTTTCAACCCTAAAGAACATGCTCGACTAAAAGAAAAAAAGCGCAAACCTAAGAAACCTAAATTTTTTAAATTGGCTGATGGTACTGAGGTTCAGTTGCGCCCACTTATGCCTAGATTTAAGAAAAAATCAGACGGTTATGATTCCATTCGCCTTGTACAATTCGATAAATACTGTTGGGTTAAAGGAAATAAACTCAAACTCCCTAATGGCGTAGGTGTTATTAAATTCAGGAAGTCGCAAGAGATTCTAGGCACAATAAAAAATGTGACGATCAGTAAGGTGTCAGGACGTTGGTACGTTTCATTCTGTACTGAAACAGAACTTACTGAAATGCCGATCCACCCATCAAAATCAGCGATTGGTGTTGATCTTGGTGTTAAGAAATTAATCACTACCTCAAATGGTCAGGTCTTTGACCCGATCAATAGCTTTAAAACCAATCAGATTAAATTAGCTAGACTTCAACGGAAGCAGAGAAAGAAAGTTAAATTTAGTCAAAATTGGAAAAAACTGAATTTTAAAATCAATAAACTACATCATCACATTGCCAATATTCGTCATGACTACTTGCAAAAAATCACTACAACGCTCAGCAAAAACCACGCAATGATTGCTGTTGAGGATTTAAAAGTAGCAAATATGTCGAAGTCGGCAAGTGGCACAATCGAAAATCAAGGAAAGAATGTAAAAGCTAAGTCAGGCTTAAACAAATCAATCCTAGATCAAGGTTGGGGCATGCTCGTTAGTATGTTGGAATATAAGCAACAATGGCGAGGTGGATTACTTGTAAAAGTTGATCCGAAGTACACAAGTCAAACCTGCTGTGAATGTGGTCATGTAGCAAAAGAAAACCGACAAACTCAAGCTAAATTTGAGTGTGTCGGATGCGGTTATGTTGCGAATGCGGATTTAAACGCATCTCGTAATATATTGTCGGCAGGACATGCCGTTTTGTCTGTGGAGGGTGGATGCGGTAAAGGTCGCCCTAAGAAGCAGAAAGCAAGCGAAATCCGTGAGGAAGTCGCCTAAGAGCTTTGCTTTTAGAATCCCCCACTTGAGTGAAAACGAAAGTGGTGGGAGTATGTCAAAAATACTTACCCGATTGTGTCAATAAAATCGCCACCATCACAAAACCAAAAACTGTACTCAACACCAAGGGGGCTAAGGCTTTTTCATGTAAACCATAGTGCTGCCCGAAAATACCAAAGGCAATTGGCATTGGTAAAGCCGCAAGCAAAGTCCCGACAAATAGCATTTCTCGGTTCACATCTAATGCCCATAAAATTCCAAAAATCGTGAGTGGCATCAGCAATACTTTGAATGCAACCAAAACAATACTTTGCAAATTCACCGACTTGATTTGCATGCCGACCAAACTTCCACCAATCACAAATAAAGCCAAAGGTGAAGCAGTTTTGCCCAACATTTCCAGCACTTGTGCAATAGCTTGCGGCAGTTTGAAATTCAACAATACGCACAGCATACCCAATAAAATAGATAAAATTACTGGATTTTTCAGTAAGCGCTGCACAGTTTCGGCATACACCTGCCAACCTGATTTCGCTGAAGATTGTAGCCCTCGTTCTGCCAAAATCAGCATCAATGCCACAATAATTAAATTTTCGACAATTAAAGTTAAAGACAAATAAATTGCCGATTGACTGCCAATCAACAAAGTCAAAATAGCAGTGCCAATAAACCCTGTATTTGACATTGATGCACCCATTGCCAAGACACTGGCATGGGTTAAGTTTGAATTAAAATAATGCCGATACAGTAAAAAGGCAAAGATAAACAGCAGAATAGAACCGCCACCGTAACCTAAAAAATAAGCGGGATGCCAGATTTCTGACAAACTTTTACTGGCCAATGCCTGCAATAGAAATGCAGGCAACGCCACTTTCATGACAAATTGACCTAGAAACTGAATCGCACTGGTCTCAATAAATTGGCTTCTGACGGCAAAATATCCCAACAGTACTACGGTACAAATGGGAAATAAAATACTCAGTAACACCCTGACATCCTTTTTCAGTGTTGCCCATGATCGACATGGTTTTTACTGATTTACCTTACACCGAATCTCCCTATAAAGCACGGCAAAATAGTTTAAGTTTCACTTATTTTAAGCAGATAAAATATTAGGATTCCACTTCCGTATCTGTGGATTTAAACGG
This sequence comes from Acinetobacter towneri, assembly GCF_017498585.1. Lineage (NCBI taxonomy): Bacteria > Pseudomonadati > Pseudomonadota > Gammaproteobacteria > Moraxellales > Moraxellaceae > Acinetobacter > Acinetobacter towneri. The sequence continues at coordinate 1,107,208 of NZ_CP071766.1, read as the reverse complement.
CGCAAATAAAGTACGAAACCCATGCGGCTGACAGCGCAAATATTGCGGGGCAATCTCAATTTTTTCACCCAATTCTGCCGCAGCATGCCATGGCCAACGAGGGTCATATAAAATCGCACGTGCGATCGCAATCGCATCGGCCTGTTCATATTGCAAAATACCTTCTGCCTGCATCGCTTCGGTAATCAAACCCACCGCAATTACAGGAATTTTTACAGCTTGCTTAATGGCATGTGCAAATGGTGTTTGATAACCCGCATGTAAATCAATTTTTTGATCGACATGCAAACCACCGCTCGACACGTGAATATAAGCCGCACCTAAATGCTCCAGTGCTTTTGCCAAACCTACTGAAGATTCCACATTCCAACCCTCTGCATCATCCATCCAGTCTGTTGCAGAAATTCGCACCCCAATTGGATAGCCTTGTGGAACAGCATTTTGAATCGCTTGAAATACTTCCAATGTAAGGCGAATCCGATTTTCCAAACTGCCGCCATATTCATCTTGGCGGTGATTAGACAATGGCGACATAAATTGATGCAATAAATAGCCATGTGCGGCATGAATTTCGATTAAGTCAAAACCTGCATCCACCGCTCGTACTGCGGCGCTGGCAAATTCTGCAATGACCTGTTGAATTTCATCTTGCGTTAAAGCATGCGGTGGATGTTCGTGCGATTGAAATGGCAACTCACTGGCCGATACCGTCTGCCAACCATGTTCTTCATTCGGTGCAAACTGTCCTATGCCCTGCCACGGTTTATCGGTTGAAGCTTTACGACCCGCATGTGCCAACTGCACAGCAAATGGCATAGGCGATATACTTTTGACTTTATGCAATAGTGCTTTCATCTGCGCACGCTGCATGTCATTCCATAAGCCTAAATCTGCATAACTAATACGTCCTGCTGCCTGCACTGCCGTGGCTTCTACAATACACATCCCTGCGCCCGATAAGGCATAATTGGCCCATTGCTGCTCATGCCAATAGCTCAATTCACCTTGTTCATTGGCAGAATATTGACACATCGGGGCGATAACAATTTTGTTGGCAAGTTGCAGTGATCCAAATTGAATCGGCTGAAAAAGTAATGTCACGCTGCAAGCCCTCATACAGTGCGATTCACCAAAAGCGAATCATTAAATAAAAAAGAAGTAATCACTCAGAATCTGCCATCTGTTTTAGATGGTTTTTCTATAATAGATGTTCAAAAATGATTTATTTATAACGTGTTGTATGGTTTTTGCAAAGTATGCTTTTGCTTTTCACAGAATAATTTTGCGATGGCAAGCTATGGCTTGTATTCTATAGGTTATCCCCAATATTAAGCGCATTACTTTATGCCCTTGCCTGCTTAATTTCCACAAGCGGATTGAATTTGTACCATGCCTGAATTACCCGAAGTTGAAACCACTAAAACCAGTTTATTGCCGCTGCTGGATCAAAAAGTCCTGAATGTAGAAGTACGCCAAGCCAGCTTACGCTGGCCCATTCCAGAAAACCTGCATAAACTCACAGGACAAAAACTTCTGCAATTGACCCGCAGATCCAAATACATTCTGGCGCAATTTGAGCAAGACAGCATGTTATGGCATTTAGGCATGTCAGGTAGTTTTCGTCTTTGCGATGCGCAGGAAGATTTACGCAAACACGACCATTTGATTATTCAGTTTGAAGATATACAATTGCGCTACCACGACCCACGTCGCTTTGGCTGTATTTTATGGCTAAATGAAAGCTCTCAACGCAAACTGATAGATCCACTTGGCCCTGAGCCGTTGAGTGATGCCTTTAACCCCGACTATCTTGCACAGAAGCTCAAAAACAAAAATGTTGGCATCAAAGTTGCAATTATGGATAACCATGTCGTGGTGGGTGTGGGCAATATTTATGCCACGGAAAGTCTGTTTAATTTAGGTATTCACCCTGCACAACCTGCATCATCACTCAGTTTGAAACAGATTGAAAAACTAGTGCTCGAAATCAAACGCATTTTAAAACAAGCGATTGATTTAGGCGGTTCGACCTTACGTGATTACAGCAATGCGATGGGCGAAAATGGCTATTTCCAACAAACCTTGTTGGCGTATGGACGTGCAGGTGAAATGTGTGTGAACTGTGAAACCACACTAGAAAATTTAAAACTGGGCCAACGTGCCTCGGTATTTTGTCCTGAATGTCAGCCTTTGAAAAAAGTACCTACCGCGACCAAAGCTGCAACAAGCAAACGAGGTAAATCAATATGAGAACCGCAATTGTGCGTCATATCTTAGTGAAAGATAAAGAAACCTGTGAGCAACTGAAAAAGCGGATTCAATCGGGTGCTGATTTTGCCAAAATTGCCAAACAATTTTCGACCTGCCCTTCAGGAAAAAAAGGTGGGGAATTGGGTGAGGTCAAAAAAGGACAATTGGTACCCGTCATTGATAAATTAGTGTTTACCGCAGCAGAACGCGTACTACACGGACCTGTAAAAAGTCAGTTTGGTTTTCATTTGGTAGAAGTAAAGTTTCGGATGTAATTTTTATGCCTTCAGCGCCTCTCCATCCTAGAGAATAGGGTGCAAACAAACGGCGCATAAAGCGCCGTTTGTTTTGATTGCGTATTAAAAATTATTGACGTTTTTTCAATTCATCACGAATTTCACGTAGCAACGCGATATCTTCTGGCGTTGCTGCTGGTTCTGGCGCTGCTTCTTCTTGTTTACGGCGCATACGATTAATCATTTTCACCATTAAGAACACCACCCATGCCAAAATAATGAAGTTAATTAAAATCGTAAGGAAGTTACCATAGGTCAGGACATTTACACCTGCTTTGGTTAACTCATCTAAAGACTGTAAATTGTTTGGGTTATCGCCCAAAACAAAGAACTTTTGTGTGAAATCCACACCACCGCCAGTGATCACAGTAATCAATGGCATGATGATATCTTTCACTAATGAGTCAACAATTTTACCAAATGCCCCACCAATAATAACACCGACAGCCAAGTCGATCATGTTACCTTTTACCGCAAATTCGCGGAACTCTTGAATAATACTCATTTAAATCTCCAGTTTTTTTGACTTTAATTTATGTGACGAAGTATACATTAATTTTATAGCTTCATTTCCACGTAATTTACTCGGAAATCATCTGCTTTTATATATTGGTTTGCTAATTTTAAACAAAAAATGCCATCAATAAATTGATGGCATTTTTAAATTTTGCTGCCCCGCATGAGGACAACATCATTTTTAAAACTTATTTACCAGAACGGTTACGTTTACGTTCGTTTTCAGTCAACCAGCGTTTACGGATACGGATTGACTTAGGTGTTACTTCAACTAATTCATCATCTTCAATAAATTCAAGCGCTTGTTCAAGCGTGAATTCAATTGCAGGTACCAATGTCAACGCATCATCAGTACCAGAAGCACGTACGTTAGTTAACTGTTTCGCTTTAGTTGGGTTAACTGTCATGTCGTCTGAACGAGAGTTAATCCCTACGATCATACCTTCGTAAACTTCTAACTGAGGTTTAGCAAATAGACGACCACGGTCCTGCAATGTGAACAATGCATAGCCAAGGCAAGTACCTTGAACCATAGAAATCAACACACCGTTTTGACGTTTCGCAACTTGACCTGCTTTCATTGGGCCATAGTGTGAGAAGCTTGACGTCATGATACCCGTACCAGAAGTCATGGTCATGAATTCAGAACGGAAACCAATTAAACCACGTGAAGGCACAGTGGCTTCAATACGGATACGACCTTTACCGTCTACTTCCATATTGGTCATCTCACCTTTACGGTTACCCATTTGTTCCATCACAGCGCCTTGGTGCTGTTCTTCTACGTCAAAAGTCACGTTTTCGTATGGTTCTTGCATTTCGCCATCAATCTCTTTCAAGATGACTTGCGGACGAGATACACCCATTTCGAAGCCTTCACGGCGCATGTTTTCAATCAATACAGAAAGGTGAAGCTCACCACGACCAGATACTTTGAAACGGTCTGGACTGTCAGTATCTTCTACACGAAGTGCAACGTTGTGAATTAATTCGCGGTCTAGACGTTCACGAATGTTACGTGAAGTCACGAACTTACCTTCTTTACCCGCAAAAGGTGAGTTGTTGACTTGGAATGTCATCGATACGGTTGGTTCGTCTACAGAAAGCGGCGGTAAAGCTTCTACATTTTTCGGATCACAAATCGTGTCAGAAATATGTAATTCGTCCATGCCTGTTACACAAACGATGTCACCTGCAGATGCAGATTCGATGTCGATACGCTCTAAACCGTGGTAACCCATGATTTTTAAGATACGACCGTTACGTGTTTTGCCTTCTTGGTCAATCACGGTTACAGGTGTATTCAATTTCACAGAACCACGTTGAATACGACCCACACCAATCACACCCACGAAACTATTATAGTCAAGTGAAGAGACTTGCATTTGGAATGGACCATCAACATCAACTGCTGGTGGCTCAACGATATCTACAATTGTTTGGAACAACGGTGTCATATCTTCCGCTAATTCGTCTGGCGCAGGACCAGCAACACCACGTAAGCCTGATGCATATACGATTGGGAAGTCTAATTGATCATCGGTTGCACCCAAGTTATCAAACAAGTCAAATACTTGATCAATAACCCAGTCTGGACGCGCGTTTGGCTTGTCTACTTTGTTGATGATCACGATTGGCTTCAAACCGCGTGAGAACGCTTTTTGCGTTACGAAACGTGTTTGTGGCATTGGACCTTCTTGTGAGTCAACCAAAAGAAGTACGCAATCCACCATCGACATTACACGTTCAACTTCGCCACCGAAGTCGGCGTGTCCCGGGGTGTCCACAATGTTAATGCGGTATTCAGTATCAGTACGTTTGTCTAACCATTTGATTGCAGTGTTTTTTGCAAGAATGGTAATACCACGTTCACTTTCAATAGCGCCTGAATCCATGACACGCTCAATCTCGCCCGCTCGTTCACCGAGTGCGCCCGATTGTTGTAAAAGTTTATCCACAAGAGTTGTTTTTCCGTGGTCAACGTGCGCAATAATTGCGATGTTGCGGAGAGTTTTAATATCAGACATTTAAATTCAATACGCTATAAATTTGAGGGCAAATTATACAGAAAAATACTAAAGTTTTATAGTGACACTTTATTGACACACACAATTTTTTTTGATGAGTGGCGTGCTTTGGGTTTTGTAAAGCTGTGTAACTCGATTAGAATAGCGCCACTTTTGCAATTTTTTATGACTCATGTCTGATTTAAACCACTCTCCCCACCCAAAAGACCAGCTCGATTTGGTCTATGGTCTGAATGACCGTCCAAAACCATTCATCGCTTTTTTAGCAGCTTTTCAGCATTTACTGGCAATTATTGTTCCAATTGTCACACCAGGTCTCTTAATTTGCTTGGCTTTAGGTGTTTCCAAACAAGATACCAACATGATCTTGTCAATGTCTTTGGTCATTTCAGGCATTGCAACCTTTTTACAATGTAAAAAAGTCGGCCCTTTTGGTGCAGGTTTGCTCATTGTGCAAGGCACCAGTTTTAACTTTATTGGCCCAATCATTGGTATTGGCTCTGCTATGGTCGCCGCAGGCACACCTGTTGAATCGGTCATGGCGGCAATTTTTGGCGTGGTCATTGCAGGTTCGTTTATTGAAATGGGCGTATCGCAAATTTTACCGTGGGTCAAAAAGCTGATTACCCCATTGGTCACTGGTATTGTGGTACTTCTCATTGGTTTGACCTTAATTAAAGAAGGTTTAATCAGTATGGGCGGTGGCTACCAAGCCATGAGCAATAATACCTTTGCCAATACCGACAACCTGATTATGTCGTGTACCGTCTTGGCAATTATTATTATTTTGAACCGCATCAATATTACGTGGATTAAAAGCTCTGCCATTTTAATTGCCTTGGTGATTGGTTATGCAATGGCAGGCATGATGGGTCATCTCGACTTTTCAGGTCTGAAAGATGCCCCTCTGGTACAAGTGCCGACTCCGATGCATTTTGGACTGGATTTCTCTTGGAGCTTATTCATTCCATTGGCATTTATTTATTTGGTGACGTCATTAGAAGCCATTGGTGATATTACCGCGACCTCTAAACTCTCCAATCAACCTGTCGATGGCCCACAATGGATACAACGCATTAAAGGCGGTGTATTGGTAAATGGCGCTAACTCATTCTTGGCAGGGATTTTCAACACCTTTCCAAGTTCGGTATTTGCCCAAAATAATGGCGTGATTCAACTTACAGGTGTTGCTAGCCGTTATGTCGGTATCTGGATTGCTGCCCTGCTCATCATTTTAGGTTTACTTCCTACAGTCGCGGGTGTGATTCAGGCTGTGCCTCAAGCCGTACTAGGTGGTGCTGTGATGGTGATGTTTGGTGCTGTTGCCGCTTCGGGAATCAATATTCTTTCAGGTGTCGCTTTAGATCGTCGTGCCTTGCTGATTATTGCAATTTCATTGGGCTTAGGTTTAGGTGTTGCACAAGTGCCACAAATTCTGGAACACTTACCTGAATTATTCCGTAATATTTTCAGTTCAGGCGTTGCAACAGGCGGTATTGCAGCACTCATTTTAAATATTGTGCTTCCTGAAACTAAAAAGTAATTGCATGTCCAAAAAACACTGTCTGAGCTGAACTTAGACAGTGTTTTTCTATTGGAGAGAGAACCATGAACCCCCAAAGCGAAGTTTTACTCAGACAATACGACTATTTGTCTGGTCGCGTTCTACTGATCAATGCCCCGACCGATCAACTCCTCGCAGAATTGGGTGACTCAATCCAAGCTTCTGTTTGGACATGGAATTTTAACGACTATCAATACTTTCAAAATCAACAGGCGCAAGTGCATTTTGGTGCAGAATTGCCTGTCGGTGAATTTGATCAGGCTGTTATTTTTGTACCGAAATCCAAGGAACTGCTCAATTACCTGATTCACACCATTGCCGCACAACTCCCACAAGGCAGCAGCGTATTTTTAGTCGGTGAAAAGAAAGCAGGAATTGAACGGGCTGCAAAGCAATTACAACCTTATGGCAAAACACTCAAACTAGATAGCGCCCGCCACTGCCAACTATGGCAGCTGATTTTAGACTGCAAGGTTCAAACTAAAGCCTTAGCAGATTGGGCGCAAAACTATACAGTTGCTACACCTAAAGGCGATTTACAGATTTGTGCCTTGCCGGGTGTATTTAGCCAAAAACACTTGGATGTTGGCACGGCTGTATTACTGCCTTATTTGAATCAGGTTACTGCTGGGAAAATTGCAGATTTTGGCTGTGGTGCGGGTGTGATCAGTGCTTACTTAGCCAAACTTAACCCTGAAAATCGTATTTTTGCCTTAGATGTCGATGCCTTTGCTTTAGCGTCAACGCAAATGACGTTTGAAAAAAATCAGCTCAATCCACAACAGCTTGAAATTAAAGCCGTGACAGGCATTGAGGATGCACCGCTATTTTTGCATGCCATCGTGAGTAACCCCCCGTTCCACCAAGGCATTCACACACATTACGATGCCAGTGAAAATCTGTGTAAAACCTCACATCGTCACCTGAAATCGGGTGGTGAACTTTGGATTGTGGCCAATCGCTTTTTGAATTATCCACTCTTAATTGAACAAAGTTTCGGTCAATGCACAATCAAGGCAGATCAACAAGGCTTTAAAGTGCTGTTTGCCAGCACGCAGAAAAATACAAAGGAAGTAGGATGAGCGACTCACACAACAGTAGAAAACTGCAGCGTAAGCTCGGTGCGCGTCATTTAAACATGATCGCCATTGGTGGCTCAATTGGTACAGGTTTATTCCTTGCTTCAGGTGCGACCATTGCCAATGCAGGTCCTGGTGGCGCCTTGCTTGCGTATGCCCTAATTGGCGTCATGATTTATTTTTTGATGACCAGTCTAGGCGAACTTGCAACGCATAATCCAACTTCAGGCGCGTTCTTTACCTATGGCAGTAAATATGTCGAAGGTGGTTTCGGTTTTGCACTCGGCTGGAACTATTGGTACAACTGGGCTATTACCGTGGCATTTGAATTGGTTGCGGTGCAATTCATCATGAAATTTTGGTTTCCTGATATTCCTGGCTTTTACTGGAGTGCATTATTTTTAGCGGTGGTTTTCGCAATTAACGCATTAACCGTCAAAGGTTTTGGTGAGTCTGAGTTCTTCTTTTCTTTGGTCAAAGTACTTGCGATTGTGGCATTCATCATTATCGGTATTTTTATGATTGTCAAAATCATGCTCAACCCTGATGTTGCTACATTTGCCAATTGGAGCAAAGGCGAAGCGCCATTTGTAGGTGGACTATCTGCCTTAATTGGTGTGGCGATGATTGCAGGATTCTCATTTCAAGGTACTGAAATGGTTGGCGTTGCAGCGGGTGAATCTAAAAATCCCAAGAAAACCATTCCAATTGCAATTAAACAAATCTTCTGGCGTATTTTGTTGTTTTATATCGTGTGTATTTTTATTATTGGTACCTTAATCGCCTATGATGACCCACGTTTACTTCAAGCAGCCGCCACCGATAACATTGCACTCTCTCCGTTTACTTTACTATATGAACAGGCAGGCTTTGCCTTTGCCGCAAGTGTCATGAATGCAGTAATTTTAACTGCGATTCTTTCTGCTGGTAACTCGGGTATGTATTCATCGACCCGTATGCTATTTGATATGGCACGTAAAGGCAGTGCACCAAAAGCTTTTGCCCGCTTGGATGCTCGTGGCGTCCCAATGAATGCACTGTATGCCACAACAGCAATCGCTGCACTATGTTTTTTAACAACATTTATTGGTGAAAAACAAGTATTTAACTGGCTTCTGAATATGTCAGGCATGTGTGGCTTTATCGTTTGGCTCGGAATTGCTGTATCGCATTACCGCTTCCGTAAAGGCTATTTGGCACAAGGCTACAAACTTGAAGATTTAGATTACCGCGCCAAATTCTTTCCTTTTGCGCCATGGTTTGCCTTTATTTTATGTGCGATTGTTGTATTAGGGCAAAACTACCAAGCAGTGCTTGAAGGTGAATGGCTCGCTGTTTTATCGACTTATATTGGTATTCTTTTGTTCTTGGTCATTTGGTTAGGCTATAAATGGAAACACAAAACCAAACTGATTGCATATCAGGAGATGGATGTGAAACCACTACACCCTGATCATGACTAAAGTAAATCTTCTTCTATTGCACTTCATTTGAGAAGCTAAGATTCTAAAACAGCCAACATTTGGCTGTTTTTTTATGGCGTAAATTTAAGACAAATTTTATTTTAAAGCAATTTCGTTATTGATAATACGGCGAGAAATCACGCCACAAACTGCTCAATGTTGATTTTCATAATCGCTAATCAACTACTTGATTGACTGAGATACATCAAGTCTATATGTCTTGTCTAAAAAATTTGACTTAGTTTAGGGTTCAACAGACCAAAATATTAAGTACTATCAGCCCCTACTCTATTTACCCTTTATTCTGCAAGATCATACTTTTACAGTATTTTTAAAGCATATTGAATATGGATCATTTTAGGCTCTCTGATCGATACACGCCATAAAAAATAAGCATAAAAAAACGACTCCGAAGAGTCGTTTTTTCAACTTAACTCAAATTATTGAGCTTGTTGTTCAACAGTCACTGTACGGCTGCCAGTGATCGTCGCGAATACACGACGGTTCATAGCACGACCTTCTTTAGTGTTGTTGTCAGCAATCGGTTGATCCCAAGCGAAACCTTGAGTAGACAAACGAGCTGGATCTACATTGTATTCATTTACAAGTGAAGATTTAACAGAATTCGCACGAGCTAAAGATAAACGTTCATTCAATGCACGTGGACCAGTGTTGTCAGTGTGACCTTCGATGCGAGCAGTAGCGTTTGGATATTCTACTAACTTCTCAGCAACTTTAGCGATTTCTGGCTTGTACTGATCTTTGATATTTGATTTGTTCGTATCAAAGAACACACGAAGTTCCATGTTCAAGTCTTCAGTTAACTCTTGTGGAGCTGGTTGAACTGGAGCAACAGGTTCAACTGGAGCAACTTCTACTACTGGAGCAGCAGGCTTCAAGTGACCGCCAAGAACTACGTTAAGACCAGCTAAAGCTGTATAGTTCCAGAATTTTTCGTCAAAGTGGTAAGTACCACGCGCTTCTGTACGAAGAGATAAAGCATCGTTTAAGCGGAAGAACGCACCAACGCCTGCATTACCTAGAGTACCTTCTTCACCATCACGGTAACCTAAAGCAGCATCTTCAAATTGATACTCATAGTGACCAGCACCTAAAAGTACGTATGGTTTGATTTTGCTGTCATAGTTTTTAGTGATTAAGTCAGAAGTTGCATAGAAGTTACCTGCAATATTCTTAGCTTTATATTCACCAGCGCTTGGATCAACATCACCTTTAACTTGGCTATATTCAGCTTCAAAACCTAACCAAGGAGTAAGTTCAACACCTAGTGCAGCGCCAACAAACAAATCATCTTGTAGTTCATGACTAGTTGTCAATTTGTCGTTGTTGTGCTCAGTATCTTGAAATGTGTAACCAAGCATTAATGGGGTAACAGTTACGCCCGCGTTTGCAGCAGCTAAAGGAGCAGCTACGAGCATTGCTAATGCAATACGACTCATTTTCATGGATTTATCCTCCAGAGATAACAATTGTTGTTCAAGCTCAAGCCTAAATTTTCGACTACCCTGAGATAGGCTTTTTTTACCCCAGTATTATTTTTAAGCTAGTCACTTTGAATCATACAAACACTTTATTTGTTTTCCAAGTGCTTGATAATTTTAATCAAGTAAATTATTGACAAAATTACTTACAATTTCCGTTGTAATTCGGTAACTTTCTACTCAATTATTTGTGGCGAATAACCTATCTTTCTTGCTGTTTATTTTAACACTTTCTCGAGAAGTTGTTTAGTAATTATTATACACGGCAGATAAAGCACTATAAAACAACAAATTACTCAAATTAATCATAAAAAAACACAACAATAACAGGTAAAGACTTATGTCGAGTGTAAGAAAAAACGGTTTCACGCTGTTTGAATTGATCGTCACGTTAGCGATTAGTGCGATTTTAGTCATGATAGCCCTGCCACATTTTCATCAACTGATGGCAGAACAAGAACTCAAACGAATTCAGTATTCATTACAGTCCAGCCTGAAAATAGCACGTTCTCATGCCTTCACTCATCACAGCAATGTGGTGATTTGTCCTACACAAAACTTTGTTCAATGTAGCAAGCAAAACTGGAATACTGGTTTTTTGATCTTTATGGATCGTAATCGAAACCGCCAAATTGACGATAGTGAATACATTCTTTATACAGAAAAAACTGCACTTAAATACGGAACCTTGGATTGGCGTGGAACTTTAAACATTCCTAGTGTGACTTTTAATGCTCAACAAGGTTTGCCGATCGGCTCAAATGGTAGCTTCTTTTACTGCTCCACTCACCTTACAAGCAAGCGCTTAGTACTCAGTAAAATGGGGCAAACCCGAGCTGAAGACATCAATATATGTTAACTCAGCAGTCTAAACGATCTTTACATTGTCACATTATTCTTATCTTTTTTTGCCTATACTGCAGAAGTGATCTATTCCTGCTTGGAATTCAATCTAAACAAGAGCACAAATAAATTGGGAGAATAAAATGATGGATATCGTGATTGTGAATGGCGCTCGTACTGCTATGGGTGGTTTTCAGGGTAGTTTAGCCACACTAAGCGCACCTGAACTGGGTGCAGCAAGTATTCAAGCCGCTATTCAACGTGCAGGTCTGCAACCCACAGATATCGAAGAAGTCATTATGGGCTGTGTTTTACCTGCTGGCTTAAAACAAGGTCCTGCACGTCAAGCCATGCGTCAAGCTGGTTTGCCAGATTCAACAGGCGCAGTGACCATCAACAAACTCTGTGGTTCTGGTATGAAAGCTGTCATGCAAGCAGCCGATGCAATCAAAGCAGGTTCTGCCTCAATCATTGTCGCTGGTGGTATGGAGTCAATGAGTAATGCACCTTATGTACTGACCAAAGCACGTGCTGGGTACCGTATGGGACATGGTGATGTGAAAGACCACATGTTCTTAGACGGCCTTGAAGATGCTGAAACAGGTCGTTTGATGGGCTCATTCGCACAAGATATGGCCAATAGCAAAGGTTACACACGCCAACAAATGGATGACTTTGCGATTCGCTCACTCAAACGTGCACAAACTGCAGTCAATGAAGGCTATTTCGCTGATGAAATCGTCCCTGTGACAGTTACAACTCGTAAAGGCGATGTCATTGTAGATAAAGATGAACAACCTTTTAATGCCAATATTGAAAAAATTCCAACACTTCGTCCTGCCTTCGCTAAAGATGGCAGTATTACTGCTGCAAATGCCAGTTCTATTTCGGATGGTGCATCGGCACTCGTACTCACTTCTGCTGAACATGCTGCTGCCAAAGGGTTAAAGCCTATGGCAAAAATTGTGGCTTATGCAACCAACTCACAACATCCATCAGAGTTCACGATCGCCCCTGTTGCTGCGATTCAGAAAGTATTGGATCGAGCAGGCTGGAATGCACAAGATGTAGATTTATGGGAAATTAATGAAGCTTTTGCCATGGTCACCATGTGCCCAATGGATGAATTCAAACTAGATCCTGAAAAAGTGAATATCAACGGTGGTGCATGTGCGCTTGGGCATCCTGTGGGTTCTACAGGTTCACGTATTATCCTGACTTTAATTCATGCGCTTAAACGTACAGGTGGCAAACGTGGCGTGGCCGCTCTCTGTATTGGTGGTGGTGAAGCAACTGCTGTCGCAATTGAATTGCTTTAATGCCTTGCAGCCCCTATCCCATAAAGTAGGATTTAGGCAGATTAAATAAAGTCATTCCCTAACTCCTCTTTAATTCAAAAAGTAAAAAGACGAATCATTGATTCGTCTTTTTGCTTATAGCTTTAAAAAGTTTAGAGCAATTCTGCACGCAACTGTTCAGGCGATTTCATTGACAATAAACCTGGCGCAACATCATAAGCAGTTTTTGCACCATATTGCTGCATTTGGTTTAAACGATAGCAAGCACGTGCATAAGCCACCAAAATACTCGCGGTAAACTCAGGATTGCTGTCTAACTTCAATGAGAATTCAAGCACTTGTTTTTGTTCATCGCTGGTATTACCACTGCGAATGACAAAACCACCATGTGGCATGCGTTGGTGATCTTTGGCTAAAGTCGCTTCATCAATGAAATTTACGGTTGTGTTGTAGTCAGCGAAATAATCTGGCATGGTCACAATCGCTTGCTCTACCGCAGCAGCATCGGCACCTTCTGCAAGTACGACATAACATTCACGAGTATGTTTATCTTTGGTGCTTAATACAGGACGCGCACCGCTACGCACTTGTTCAATGGCATCATTCGATGGAATGGTATATTGCACACCTGCTTTTACACCATCAACACGACGAATGGCATCTGAGTGACCCTGACTTAAACCTTTACCCCAAAAAGTATAGGTTTCACCATCTGGTAACAACGCTTCACCAAATAAACGATTAATCGAGAACATGCCTGGATCCCAACCAATTGAGATGAGTGCAGTTTTCTTGTTCACTGTCGCAGGTGCATCTACAGATGCATAATATTCAGGAATACGTGCATGCGTATCGAAACTATCGACAATATTAAATTGGCTCGCCAGTACTGGACCTTGTTGTGGCAAGTCGTCTTTTGAACCACCACATAAAATCAGCACATCAATTTTGTCTTGAAAATCTGACAATGAATCCATGTGAAACACTGCTGTTTCAGCAAAACATGGTGAAACGCTTTCAGGCGCACGACGGGTAAAAATACCCACCAATTGTAAATCTGGGTTTTTATGAATCGCCGTTTCAACACCACGACCTAAGTTGCCATAACCAGCAATACCAATACGGATAGAATTTTGCATAAAGACAAATCACTTCATCATGAAAAAATTGAAAAATAAATCAGAGGATAATCACATCAAATTATCGTCTTGATTGATTTTTGATAATGTAAAAATAACGCCTACATAAGACTGCGATGCTACATCAGCGTGCTTATACTACAGCACTTTGCGGTAAATTAAATCATTAAGAAGTGCGATAAAACAAGCCGTTTGATCATTTTAAGGCAAACAAAAAGCCTGCACATGGCAGGCTGTTTGTAAATGTGTGAACCGCGATATTTCGATAAAATCTATCTACATTTCGATGAAATCCATCATCAATATATTACGCACCTGTTTGATAATTTGGTTTTGGCACTGCGGTAGAAGCTTGATAAGGATGGGTAAAGTCCGCCAAACCTGCTGCAGCTTCTTGCACATCTTTACCTTCTTTAATCACGAAAGTATCGAAACCTGCACGTTTCATATAATTTAAGACGTCTTTAAAGACATCACCGACTGCGCGAAGTTCACCCTGAAAGCCTTGACGGCGTAACAATGCCGCAAAAGAATAACCACGGCCATCGTTAAAACCTGAAAATTCAATAAAAATTGCATCCAGTTCTGCCAATGGAAATTCATGGTTTTCAGGCGAAGCATCTACCGTTAAATATAGGGCTTTTTTACCTGAAATTTGTGCCAACTGATCAAGCTGTTCAACGCTGAGCACCACATCACCTTGCGGTAATGCTGCATCTTCCGCAATCACTTGATAAGTATTGTCTGCAATCGTGCCATCTTTTGCGAGCACAGGTAGTGCAGTATTAAGCATAAGCGCGCTCCTTAAATGGTTGAATGCCGACACGGCGATAAGTGTCGATGAAGTCTTCACCTTCACTACGCAAATCTAAGTAGGTATTTAAAATTTCTTCCACCACATCAGGAATCACTTCAGCAGCAAAAGATGGCCCTAAAATATCACCGATTGACGCATCATGGTCTGCATGCCCGCCCAAAGTGATTTGGTAGAATTCCGCGCCTTTTTTATCGACACCTAAAATCCCGATATTACCAACGTGGTGATGACCACAAGCGTTCATACAACCTGAAATATTTAAATCCAGTTTGCCAAGATTATAAATGGTATCCAAATCATCAAAACGGCGTGAAATGGCTTCTGAAATTGGAATAGATTTGGCATTGGCAAGTGAACAGAAATCACCACCCGGACAGCAAATAATATCGGTAATAAAGCCAATATGCGCGCGCGCCAAGTTGTTAGCATCTAGCACTTGCCACAATGCAAACAGGTCTTTTTGTGGCACATCTACCAAAGCAATATTTTGCTCATGCGTGGTACGCAACTCACCAAAGGTATATTGATCGGCTAAATCTGCAATCAGATTCATTTCTTCTGTCGTCATGTCACCCGGTGCAACACCTGCACGTTTCAATGAAATGGTGACAATACGATAGCCTTGTACTTTGTGCGCATTGGTGTTGATGTTGAACCATTGCTTGAATTTTGGATACTGCGCAAACAGCTCGCTAAAATCTTCATCGGCATAGTTTTGATAAGCAAATGGCGTGAAGTTTTCATCCATTTTTTGCAAAGTTTCTGCATCAATTTTTAAGGTTTTCACCGTATGTGCAAATTCAGCTTCAACTTTTTCTGCAAATACTGCTGGAGTTAAGGCTTTTACCAAAATTTTGATACGTGCTTTATATTTATTGTCGCGACGACCATGCAAGTTATAAACACGTAAAATAGCTTCTAAGTAAGCAATCAAATCTTCACGTGGCAAGAACTCACGAATAAAGCTACCGATAATTGGAGTACGACCTAAGCCGCCACCAACTTTAATTTTATAGCCAATTTCGCCTGCTTCATTTTTAACAATATAGACGCCAATGTCATGAAATGCAGTCGCAGCACGGTCAATTTCTTCCAGTGCAGACACCGCAATTTTGAATTTACGTGGCAAGAAGGCAAATTCAGGGTGGAAAGTCGACCACTGACGAATTAATTCACAGGTTGGACGTGGGTCAGCAATTTCGCCCGCCACGACACCTGCATACTGGTCTGTGGTGGTATTACGAATACAGTTACCCGAAGTCTGAATTGCGTGCATTTGTACGGTTGCAAGCTCTGCCAGCATGTCAGGCACATTTTCCAGTGCAGGCCAGTTAAACTGAATATTTTGACGTGTTGATACGTGCGCATAGCCACGGTCATAGTCTTTGGCAAGCTGCGCAACTTTACGCAATTGCTTAGAGTTCATCAGACCGTAAGGCACCGCAATACGCAACATTGGCGCATAGCGTTGTACATACAAACCATTTTGCAGACGCAATGGACGATATTCATCCTCAGTCAATTTGCCTGCTAAATAACGTTCCGTTTGGTCGCGGAACTGTGCAACACGTTCATTAATCAGTTGCTGATCGAAATCAGTATATAAATACATGGCGTACAGCTAGTCATTTCTATTATCACGGCTGACAGCATAGCGAGATTCAATCTATCAACAAAATGTGTTTTTTACATATTTATTAGCGATTTTATTGATAAGCCATTGCAACATCACAGCCTGTAAGCCTTTGCCAAAATTTACAGGCTTTTTATAGAGCTATCACAAAATAGTGCATGCTTTAGCACTTTTTCTGCTATAGCATCTATTCGATCTATTATTGATTACCTGAAATTACGACTTGGCTTCATCTTCATCCTGATTTTTAATCTGAGATGACCACTGCCCTGCACCCAAAGCCTGCCCGATATAATCGTAACGCATTTGAGAACGTGAAAATTTAATTGGACACGCCAACTGAGTTTCAGTTTTTTCGGCATTCTGCTGAATAGGAACTTCTACTGTCCAACCGCGTTGCTGTGCCAAAGGTGAATGTAAGGCTTCATCTAAAGTGAATACAGGTTCAACGCAGACATCATATTGCGCGAATACCTGCTGCCATGTGGCAAAACTTTGTGTTTTAATTTTATCTTGAATAGCGTGTTTGACTTGCAAGCGCTCTTGCGGATCTAAAGATGCCCCTTTTTCCAAAAGTATCGGTAAGTTTAAAATCTGTGCCAAACCCTGCATAAACTGCGGCTCTAAACTACCGACTGAAAGATAACGGCCATCTGCTGTTTCATAATAGTCATAATAGGTGCCACCATTTAAGTAAGATTGCTCAGCATATTGAGGAACCTGTGCCGCCAAAACTGCTGAAGCGGCCATATTGTTTAAAGTCGCAGCGCAATCGGTCATCGAAATATCAATATACTGCCCTAAACCACTGCGCTGACGTTCTATCACTGCACTTAAAATCGCCACCAAAGCATGCAATGATCCACCTGCTACATCGGCCACTTGAATCCCGAGCGGTGGCGGCCCACCCGCTTGCCGTCCACTATGCCCCGCAATGCCAGACAAGGCTAAATAGTTGATGTCATGTCCTGCCCTTTGTTGATAATCGCCTGTTTGTCCATAACCTGTGATGGAACAATAGATCAGTCGCGGATTAATTTTTGCCAAGCTGGCATAGTCCAGCCCTAAACGCTGCATCACGCCTGGTCTAAACTGTTCCAATACAATATCGAATTCGGCAATTTTATCGTGAATAAGCTGAATACTTTCGGGGGATTTTAAATCCAAAGTAATTGACTGTTTATTCCGATTCAAATAACTGTGCGAAGTCGCTTGTCCATTGGCATAGGGCGGAAATAAACGAATTAAGTCAGGACGGGTTGCCGATTCAATATGAATCACCTCTGCACCCATATCCGCCAAATACAAACTGGCAAAAGGGCCGGGCAATAAGGTAGAAAAATCTAAAACTTTTAAACCGCTCAGTGCATGTGTCATTGTTGTGATTACTCGATTTTTACTGATTTTCCGTTCATCTTATAAACAGCAAAACTGTAACACAATGTCATGTTCAGCCATTTACCTTGATCATTTCGGCAATTTATTATGTAAAATAAGTAAAATTGGTATTGTAAATTGCCAATTTCAATTTTTAGCGTCATTTAGGTCAAGCTTACGTGAATACAAAAGAGACTGAAGGATTTAACATGAGCAGAGATACCATTAGTATCCATTTTGTAAATGCAGCGCTCACGGGTGTTAAGCGACTCGGCATGGATGTCGAAACCTTATTATCTCATGTCGGTATTGAGGCAGAACTTCTGCGCCAACCGAAAGCACGTATTTCACCTGAACAATATACCCGCTTTATTAAAATGTTGTGGATGGTGACCCAAGACGAACACGTGGGTTTTGATTCTCAGCCACGTCGTTTGGGTACATTCGCGATCATGTGCCAATTGGTAATTCACGCCAAAACACTGGGCGATGCCTTAGAACTCTCTTCGCAATTCTACAAACTGTTTGGTGATGATTGGTCGGTTACCTTAGAACGTGATAAACACGAAGCACGTTTGGTACCATCTATTCCACAAGCTATGGATCCTGATCACTTTATTACTGAAAGTATGTTGATGATTTGGCACGGCTTGGCATCTTGGCTGATTGAACGTCGCCTGCCTTTGGAGCGCGTACATTTTGGCTATCCACGTCCTGCACATGCAGATGAATACGATGCGCTGTTCTTTGCGCCTGTCATGCAATTTGACATGCCACGCACCGAAATTACCTTTGCTGCCGACTACTTGGATTTACCAATTCGTCAAACCCAAGAAACCTTAGACGAATTCTTAAAAACCGCGCCTGCGCAATTGTTGGTGAAATTCAAAAACACCAATTCTTTAACTTCGCGTATTCGTGACGTGTTAAAGAGCCAAATTGGCGAAGAAATGCCAACCTTGAACGATGTTGCATCCATGCTGTACCTATCGCCACAAACCTTGCGTCGTCGTTTGGCTGCAGAAGGTAAAAGCTATCAAGGGGTAAAAGATGCATTACGCCGTGATGCCGCGATTCACCTATTGCTGAATCCTGAACTTACCCTTGAAGATGTGGCACAACAAGTTGGCTTTAGCGAAACCAGTACTTTCCACCGTGCTTTCAAAAAGTGGACTGGCGTCACACCTGGTTTATACCGTCAGTTGCACGGTTATCATTAATTTAGAATCGACAATTCACAATAACTCGTAATTCCAATCGATTGCCCTTGCACACCGCAAGGGCTTTTTTTATCGCTCTATTATAGTTTCAATCTTTCTGCCAAATTACTGCGTCATCCCAATTAGCAAAAAACCTCACTGACCTGTACCGTTCTCGTCATTGCACTTCAAAATTTTCAGATTACACTCAAAAGCAATCATAAAGAAAACTATCGACAAGGGATTGATTATGAGCGAGGCCTACATCATTGATGCTATTCGCACTCCGCGCGGCAAAGGAAAAAAAGATGGCGCATTACACGAAGTTAAACCCATTCGCCTACTCACAACCTTATTGAATGAATTGCAACAACGACACAACCTAGACACCTCACAAGTAGACGATATTGTTTTGGGTTGTGTCACACCAATTGGCGATCAGGGTGCAGATATTGCCAAAACCGCAGCGATTGCCGCAGGTTGGGACAATGATGTTGCTGGGGTACAAATCAACCGCTTTTGTGCCTCAGGTTTAGAAGCCGTGAACCTCGCAGCGCAAAAAGTTCGTTCGGGTTGGGAAGATTTAATCGTTGCAGGTGGTGTGGAATCTATGTCACGTGTGGCAATGGGTTCCGATGGTGGTGCTTGGGCATTCGACCCTGAAACCAATATGGCTTGTGACTTTATTCCACAAGGTATTGGCGCTGACTTAATTGCCACACTCGATGGCTATAGCCGTACAGAAGTCGATCAATTTGCAGCAGCATCACAGCACAAAGCCGCAGCAGCACAAGCACAGGGACATTTCGAGCGCTCGATTGTACCTGTCAAAGATCAGGCAGGTGTGGTGATTTTGGCACAAGATGAATTTATCAAACCACAGACCACAGTTGAAAGTTTGGCACAGCTCAAGCCAAGTTTCGCAATGATGGGACAAATGGGGTTCGATGCCATCGCCTTGCAAAAATATCCTGAAGCAGGGCAAGTCAATCATGTGCATCATGCAGGCAATTCATCAGGTATTGTTGATGGCGCGGCATTGGTCTTGATTGCATCGGAACAAGCGGTACAACAACACAACTTAAAACCACGCGCCAAAGTGCTTGCTACCGCACTGGTTGGCACAGACCCTGCGATCATGCTTACAGGGCCAGCACCTGCGGCACGTAAAGCCTTGGCCAAAGCAGGACTCAACATTGAAGATATTGACCTATTTGAAGTGAATGAAGCCTTTGCCGCTGTGGTGATGCGTTTTATCACGGAACTGAAAGTTGACCCTGCCAAAGTGAACGTAAATGGTGGTGCAATTGCCTTGGGGCACCCTTTAGGTGCGACAGGTGCCATGATTTTAGGCACTTTGTTGGATGAGTTGGAACGACAAGATAAAAAACGCGGCATGGCTACATTATGTGTAGGCGGTGGGATGGGAATTGCCACCATTATTGAGCGAGTATAAGGAGTATAAAAATGAGCGCAATTCACTATTATAAAAATGCCGATAACATTGTCATTCTAACCTTTGACTCACCAAATCAATCTGCCAACACCATGAATGCTGACTTTAGAGATGCATTAGCGCAAGTGGTACAAAAGTTAAAAGCAGACGAACAAGTGGCGGGAATCATTTTCGCCTCTGCGAAAAAAACCTTTTTTGCAGGCGGTGACTTAGATGAGTTGATTCAAGTACAGCCTGAGCATGCCAGCTCATTTTTTCAGATGATTGAAAACCTAAAAGCACAGCTGCGTTATATTGAAACCCGTGGTATTCCTGTGGTAGCTGCCTTAAATGGCACGGCACTCGGCGGCGGATGGGAACTTGCTCTGTGCTGTCATCATCGTATTGCAATTCGTGATGCAAAAACCAAGTTTGGTTTACCCGAAGTGACTTTAGGTTTATTGCCTGGTGGCGGTGGTATTGTGCGGATGGTACGTTTATTGGGTTTACAAACTGCCCTGCCGCTGTTGATGGAAGGCAAACAGCTGAGTGTGGAAAAAGCACAAAGTTTAGGTTTAATCCATGATCTTGCTGAAAATGAAACAGAATTACTCAGCAAAGCCCAAGACTGGATTCTTGCACATCCTCAATCACAACAAGTATTTGATGTCAAAGGCTATAAAATCCCTGGGGGAACACCATCTACACCTGCTGTCGCGCAAATGCTTTCCATTGCTCCTGCCATGCTACGCGACAAAACCAAAGGCTGTTACCCTGCGCCTGAAGCAATTTTGAGTGCAGCAGTAGAAGGTGCACAGGTTGATGTCGATACAGCCTTACGCATTGAATCTCGCTATTTTACCCAGCTCGCAACAGGTCAAATTTCTAAAAATATGATTGGCACCTTTTGGCATGGGCTGAATGCGATTAAATCGGGCAGTGGCCGTCCGCAAGGCATTGCACCGCATCAAACTCAAAAAGTCGGCATTTTAGGTGCAGGCATGATGGGCGCAGGCATTGCTTATGCCACAGCAAGCAAAGGCATTGCGGTTGTTCTTAAAGATGTATCCATCGAACAAGCTGAAAAAGGCAAAGCTTACAGTCAAAAACTATTGGATAAACAAGTATCGCAAGGTCGTATAAGTGCAGAGCGAGCAGCACAAGTTTTAGCCAATATTCATCCAACGGCACAGGCTGCCGATTTACAAGGCTGTGACTTAATCATTGAAGCTGTATTTGAAAATCCAGCACTTAAAGCACAAGTTACACAGGAATCAGAAGTATTTTTGCCTGAAGATGGTGTGATGGCCTCTAATACCTCAACTTTGCCAATAAGCGGGCTTGCCCAAGCTGCGCAAGATCAACAGCGCTTTATTGGACTGCATTTCTTTAGTCCTGTCGATAAAATGCCGTTGGTAGAAATCATTAAAGGAAAAAACACCTCTGCCGATACTTTGGCAAAAGCATATGACTTTGTGCAACACATTGGTAAAACACCGATTGTAGTCAATGACAGACGTGGCTTTTTTACCAGTCGGGTGTTTGGCACTTTTGTGCAGGAAGGCTTGCGCTTACTGGCAGAAGGCGTACATCCTGCCAAAATTGAAATGGCAGCTTTAAAAGCAGGTATGCCTGTTGGCCCACTTGCTATTCAGGATGAAGTATCTTTAACCTTATCTGAACACGTGGCACAGGAAGCACGTAAGGCGCTGCAAGCCGAAGGAAAAGACCGACCACTGTCGAGTGCAGATGAAGTCATTCAAACCATGATTCATCAATTCTCACGTAAAGGCAAAGCTGCAGGTGCAGGCTTTTATGACTACCCTGAACAGGGTAAAAAACAGCTTTGGTCGGGATTAAGTCATTGGTATCAAAATACCGAAATCGCTGAACAAGAGATGATTAACCGTTTCTTATTTGTACAAGCACTGGACAGCTTACGTTGCTTGGAAGAAGGTGTTTTAGAATCTGTCATTGATGCCAATGTTGGTTCAATTTTTGGCATTGGCTTCCCTGCATGGACAGGTGGTGCTTTACAATTTTTGAATCAATATGGTTTAACACAGGCTTTGGCACGAGCACAGCAACTTACTGCTGAATATGGCGAGCGTTTTACCCCACCTAAAATCTTGCAAGATCGTGTTGCTGCAGGTGCTAAAAGCATTTAAAGCTAAACTTTAAATTTAAAGCAATCTGGGAGGGATATATCATCCCTCTTTTTATTTGCTCAAAATTACAATGAATATCCCTGCATAAATAGAATTTAATCCGTTTTTCATGCATTTTATGTTATAAAGTTACATAATTTTAAGATTTAGATTCAAATTGGGTAGATGCACATGACCGAACGCCTTACTCCTGAAAAATCACCTTGGGGTTGGAAAGCACTCTTTATTTTCTGTATTTTGGGTGGAATTTTCATGTTTATTTTCTGGTTAGCGGTCACGAATGAACCTGACTACATGCCTAGCCAGCAACAAAAGCAGAATACTCAGCAACACGCCTTTAAAAATGCGCCAGCTATGTCACAAGAAGCATTGGCAAAAGCACAAGCAGATCGTGAAGCACGTGAAGCTTTGGCTGCTGAAACTGCAGATGCACACGGTATGACTGAAACAGAACATGCCAATATGCCTGAAAACCATGAGCCAGCACCCGCACATGGACATTAATATGCGCTAGCGGCTCTGTTCATACAGTTTATAAAAAGAAATCGCCATGATCACATTCCATCATGGCGATTTTTATTTTGCACGATTAAAATCAGGACTATCGACAATTCGTTTAAAATATCAATCGCATATCTACATGCGGAATACCACAATCTAAATACGACTCACCCTCAACCTGAAAACTCAAACTTTGATAAAACGGAATCGCGTGTTCCTGCGCAGACAACTTGACCCACGGACGTTGCTGCTGCTTTGCCACCTGAATAATATGCTGCATTAAAACACGTCCCACACCTAAACCGCGCTGTGATTTCAACACTGCGACCCGTCCAATACTGTGATTTTCCAGTAAACGTGCTGTTGCAATCGCCTGTCCAGTTGCATAGACCACAAAATGCAAGGCAACTGCATCTTGTGCATCCCACTCATCTTCAGGCGCAATTCGCTGTTCCTGAATAAAGACTTGCTCACGAATAGATTTGGCCTCTGCAGCAAATTGTGTCCAAGTGCCCGATTGAATTTCATAATCTTGCATCTTTATATCCTGTTCCATCTTGCTTAGCACTTAGAACCAATGCCCTGTTGATCCCACTGATCGTTCAACAACAACTCCAAAGAATGTTTTTGAATACCGTACATGGTTTTTAAATCACGAATTTGTGCCAAAACTGCTTGATCAGGTTCACTCCAATTTTGACGTTTGGTTGCCAAAATCATTTTGTTTTTACTGGTGTGTTCTAAAGCGACAAACTCAAAAACTTTGGTGTCATAACCATAGGCTTTGAGCAATAAAGCGCGGATGGTATCGGTTAACATTTCCGCCTGTTGCCCTGCATGAATGCCAAATTGCAGCATCGGTTGCAACACGCTTGGGCTTTGTAATTGTGGACGCAACTCTTTATGGCAACACGGCGCGCACATAATCATTTGTGCATTCAGGCGAATACCAGTATGAATTGCAAAATCGGTGGCGACATCACAGGCATGCAAAGCAATCATTACATCTAAATGTTCTGGCTGATAGGTGCGCACATCGCCCTGAAAAAAATCTAGCTGCTGAAAGTCTGAAGCACTCGCCACCGACTGACAAAACTCAACCATTTTCGGGTTTAGTTCCACCCCAGTCACAAAAGGAAGAAATTACTGCTTTTGCAAATAGTCATATAACGCAAAAGTTAAATAGCCTTTGCCTGAGCCAAAATCCACCACGCGCACAGTATTTTCCGAAATTTTGATTTGCGCCAAAGCCCCCGAAAAAATTTCAATGAATTTATTAATCTGTTTCCATTTACGCGCCATGCTCGGAATAATTTGCGCTTTGGCATCGCTAATCCCCAAGTGTTGTAAAAATGGGCTGGATTGATCGACATAACGCTGCTTTTCTCGGTCATGTCCTTGCGGTTCTTTCGGTTTCGCTATAGTCGGTGCTGTTTTACTAATGCTGAGCATGGCTTTCTTTTTGTTCTTTTTTAGCTGAATTTCCTGATCTGTCGTAAATAAATTGGCCTGTTTACAATCTGCCAATAAGTGACTCAATTGTATCTGTGCTTCTGCCAAAGGATAGTTTTTGGTGATATCCTGCGTTTTATGGCGATACAAACAAGTTAAAACGGTGTCTTGATTTAGCTGAATCACCCGTAAGGTGATTTTTTCTAATTGTTCCAGTTCGCCTTTATATTGACTCAGCACCACACGATCAAGCTTTTGTGTATCAATGGCTTGCTGAAAAGCCTCTAAGAATTGTTGTTCCTGCACAGAGGGAGAAGCCAAAGTCGACATAATAAAAACCTGAAAAAATTACAATTCAAGTTTAATTGTTATTACCCTAAAGCAAAATTGAATTACGATACAGTTGTATAATTAAAGAAATTAAAGCAGATTCGCCATGAAATTAAATGCCCCTTTAGTGCCTGATTATGACCTGCAAGAAGAACGGATTAACTATCTGAGCCATGGTGTTGGTGCGGCTTTGGCATTTATTGCAGGTATTCTTTTAATCATTAAAGGTGCGTATTTAAGTACGGGACAATGGCTAGGTTTGTGGGCCTATGCAATAAGCATGGTACTGCTTTTTTCTGCTTCAATGCTGTATCACATGGCAACCGCAGCAGACCGTCGTTATTTTTATAAAAAGTTAGATCACACCGCAATTTATTATTTAATTGCAGGGACTTATACCCCATTTTTATCCATCGCGATTCCTACTCAAAAAGCACAATATTTATTAATTGCCCTGTGGATTATTGCCCTGATTGGCACCCTATTTAAACTGGTATTTATCAACCGTTTTCATAAAATTTCTTTAATTGCCTACTTGGTGATGGGTTGGTTAGCCGTTCTGGTCATGGACGATATGCAAGCCTATTTAAGCAGCCAAGCCCTGACCTTTTTGCTAATTGGCGGCATTGCCTACACCGTGGGTGCATTGTTTTATGCCTTAAAACGCGTAAGATATACCCACGCAATTTGGCATGTATTTGTCCTAATTGGTGCAGGCGCACACTTTCTGGCAATTTATCTGTATGTGATTTAACGCTGAATATCGCTCATGTCTTACAGATAAAACGATCAGATTTGAATGGTGTTCATGGATGCAGTTTTGTAACCGACTTCTTGTTCAAAAAAGTATAACTACAAGAAGTATCTACTATTTTTCTGCCAGTGCGGTCTGTGCCAAATTACACTTTCATTTAAAATTCACTTTACATAAGGTCCTGTATGGCATCTTCATCTACTGCTGCCGCTGAACAGCCGACTCAAAATTCTAAATTTCGAGTACTGACTGCAAGCTTGGTCGGTACCACCATCGAGTTTTTTGACTTTTATATCTACGCCACTGCGGCAGTCATTATTTTCCCGTATCTGTTCTTTCCGACCAGTACTGACCCAATGACGGCAACCATTCAATCTCTCGCCACCTTTGCAATTGCCTTTATCGCCCGTCCAATTGGCGCAGCTTTATTTGGACATTTAGGAGATCGGATTGGACGCAAAGCCACTTTGGTCGCGGCATTATTGACCATGGGAATTTCTACAGTCTGTATTGGTTTACTGCCGACGTATGCACAAATTGGGATTATCGCGCCATTACTGTTGGCGTTGTGTCGCTTAGGGCAAGGTTTAGGCTTGGGCGGTGAATGGTCGGGAGCAGTACTGTTAGCCACAGAAAATGCCCCTGAAGGTAAACGTGCTTGGTATGGCATGTTCCCACAATTGGGCGCTCCGATTGGTTTTATTCTTGCCACAGGTTCATTCCTTATTTTAGGTGCGCTGATGTCTGAGCAAGACTTTATGACATGGGGCTGGCGCATCCCGTTTATTTCGAGTGCCTTATTGGTGATTGTCGGTTTATGGATTCGCTTAAAACTGCATGAAACGCCTGCCTTCCAAAAAGTGTTGAATAAACAAAAAGAAGTCAATGTGCCATTTATTCAGGTCTTTAAAAAACACGCTAAAATGTTAGTGCTCGGTACAATCGCTGCAATTTGTACCTTTGTGGTGTTTTATCTGACTACGGTATTTGCCTTGCAATGGGGCACCAAACAACTGGGTTATTCACGTGAAGAATTCTTAAAACTTCAACTACTAGCCACATTGTGTTTTGCTGCTTTTATTCCCCTCTCAGCCGTTTTAGCCGAAAAATTTGGACGTAAAACTACCTCTATTGCGGTGTGCATCGTCTCTGCAATTTTTGGCTTATTCTTTGCCGATATGCTTGCTTCAGGCAGCACGTGGATTGTATTTATTTTCCTGTGTATTGGCTTGGCAATTATGGGACTTACTTACGGACCAATTGGTACAGTGTTGTCTGAAATTTTTCCTACTTCTGTACGCTATACAGGCTCGGCACTCACCTTTAACTTGGCGGGTATTTTTGGCGCATCGTTTGCCCCACTGATTGCCACCAAACTTGCCACCACTTATGGCTTGGCTGCAGTTGGTTATTATTTAAGTGCAGCATCCATCTTGTCTTTAATCGCATTTTTAATGATTCGAGAAACC
The DNA here is from genome assembly GCF_017498585.1 of Acinetobacter towneri. NCBI lineage: Bacteria > Pseudomonadati > Pseudomonadota > Gammaproteobacteria > Moraxellales > Moraxellaceae > Acinetobacter > Acinetobacter towneri. The sequence goes on along the minus strand of NZ_CP071766.1, from coordinate 1,080,096 downwards.
AAGCATGATGATGTAAACAATCAAATTTAAGCGCAAAAATTGCATCAAAAAACCAGCCTCGGCTGGTTTTTTTCATGTAGGCGATGGTGACGGTGCTTACAATAATTCAATAATATCAATCGTGGGCGGCACACCAAAACGAAAAGGAACACCGACCATTCCTGTCCCTACAGTCACAAATACATCGGCATGATCATGGCGATATAACCCCTTTTTATGCCCTAAAATAGATACTTTTTTCATCACATAATCGGTCAGCCACGGCAGTTCAACCTGCCCACCATGGGTATGTCCTGCCAACATCAACGGACGTGTCGGCAATTTTGGCACCATATCCACTGTATCGGGGTTATGTGATAACAACACCCACGGCTTATCCTGAGGTAAATCGGGCATATAGCGCATGTCGGTTTTACCTGCCCATAAATCGCCAATACCGAGCAAACGAAACTCATCAAACTCGACAATTCTACCTTCAATATCAATCACGTTATTTTGTTCTAAAGCCGTTTTTAACAGCTCTTGAATGGGCGGGCCAGGATACTGCTCATCATGATTACCATTTACCGAATATACAGGCGCACAAATTTCTTTTAATACCGCCAATTCTTCGACCAATTTATTTTCAGGCTCATAAGTCCAGTCGCCTGCTACAACGACAATATCGGGGTTTTGCAAATTGAGTTTTTTCACAATTTGCTTCAATTGACGCTCATGCCCAGAAAACAAGCCAATATGTAAATCTGCAATTAAAGCAATTTTGACAGGCTTTAATAAACGGCGATCTGCATGAATTTGATATTTGGTAGTTTTGACTTGAATCAAATGCGGTTCAATCAAACGCGCATAGCTCAACACAGCACTGACTAAAAATACAAAAATCGCTTCGTGGATGGAGTAATAGCCCTGAATACCCGCATAGACACTAAAAAAAACCAAAGGCGGCAACAGGTAAGACAAATAAAATGCCAACAAATGCACAAAGGCCTTAAACGGGTGAATGGTTTCTGTATTGGCCTGACTGCGCCATGCTTGCGAAACTGCCCACAGCGCCAAAATTGCCATACCCATATAGAAATACAACACGACTGAATCGTTATCCCACATATTTATTCTCTATTACTTCATACTTCTGCTATTCAATGCTGCGCTAAACCCAGATGTCGCATTTAACCCACACACGTCATATATCTGTATTGTCATATTTATCTTTTCATAGCTGACAATTATACTCAAACCCTATTTTTAACTTATTTGCTCCTCGTGCTAAAAAGGAATTTAATTTGGCAAACCGCAGCTCATCCGCTCCATTTCAAAATATTCGGCACAACGTCTTGTGGCTGAGTTGCGCCTTCGTTTTGACACTCTCAGGCTGTAGCACGCTGCCCAAACAGATTGAACATCCGATCCGGATGGCGTTTGAAACCCCAACCGATCAAACCAGTTTGGCCAAAATTGTACTGCCGCTACGCGAAAAATATCCGCAGCTTACGGGTTATCATGTCCTGTATGATCCGCTCGAAGCCCTAGCAGCACGTATCTATCTGATTAATAAAGCAGAAAAATCTTTAGATTTACAATATTATATTTGGGATAACGATAAAATTGGCGCGCTTGCACTACACGCCATTATTCGTGCGGCAGATCGTGGGGTGAAAGTCCGCTTATTGGTCGATGATAACAATGCCAAAAAAATGGAAGGCATTTATCTCGCGCTCGATCAACACGTCAACATCGACATCAAACTGTATAATCCATATCGCTTTCGACATTATCGTGCCATGGACATGATTTTGGATTTGAAGCGTATTAACCGTCGTATGCACAACAAAAGCTTTATTGCCGATAACCAAATTTCTCTGATTGGTGGGCGCAATATGAGCAATCAATACTATAACGTCAGCGACAATTATCAATTTTCTGATGTCGATGTGATGTTAGTCGGCTCGGCTTCGGATGAAATTATTCACTCTTTTGATGAATACTGGAATGATGACTATGCTTATTCAGTCAAGCAATTGGTCAATCCACAACATTACACCTTGCGTTATGAAAGCTTAAAACAGCAATTAGAACAGCACGATCAAGAAGCCACCGTACAAAATTATTTAGATTTGGTGACTCGTTCTAAAGCGATTGAACAGTGGATGACGCATAGTATTAAGTTCGATTGGGTCAGTGCTGAAGTGGTCAAAGATGCGCCGAGTAAAATTAAAGACCGCGCCTCAAAAGAAGAACATCTCAACTTTCAATTGCTGACGCATTTAGAGAAGCCAAGCAGTAGTGTCGATATTATTTCTGCGTATTTTGTCCCCGAACAATCGGGGGCAGAAAAACTAAAAGACTTGGCGGATGATGGCGTTCAGGTACGCGTACTGACCAACTCCTTTAAAGCCAACGATGTTCCTGTGGTGCATGCTTTTTACGCCAAATATCGAGAAGATTTATTGGCAAATAACGTGCAGCTGTATGAGTTTTTGGCGCGACCTGAAATGGAAAACCTAAACACACATACGCACGAAATTTCCAAAAAAGCCAAAGTCAGTATGAAAGGTTTAAGCCGTTCTAGTTTACATGCCAAACTCATGGCATTGGATGAAAAACAGGTATTTATTGGTTCGTTTAATTTTGACCCACGCTCGGCATATTTAAATACTGAAATTGGGGTGATTTTAAACAGTCCGCCATTGGCTCGCTCAGTTCACCACACCATGGATGTCAATTTGTCCAAATATGCTTATAAACTGGTTTTGGATGCACAGCAAAACATTCAATGGCACATGAAAAATCCACAAGGCGAAACTCAAATTCTGAAAAAAGAACCAGGGATGAAATGGTATCAACGTGCGACAATGAAAATTACCTCATGGCTGCCAATTGAAGGCTTTATGTAGCAACATAATATTGAAGCTGTTGGATGATGACCATTATTCTTAAAAAAATGTGATGTGCTTAGGCTATCTTTAACATGAAGATGCGCCTAAGCATGTTTTATGATGTCAGCACTTGTGGTTTTAATACCTGACGATGCAACTCAGCCAAACCTTCTGTCATGCGTTCCTGTACCACAGCAGTTAAAGATTCAATATCGTGCCCTTCTACCACAATTGCAGGTAACGCCATTAAATGCGCTGTCACTTTCGGCATTTCCAAAACATCTTTCACATGATCAACAAAGGTCATGTCATTAATAAACGGCGCAACAGTATCTAACTCACCTTGCTGATTCACATAACAAATCAGACAAATTTGCACAGGTCGTTTGGCTTCAATTGCTGCCCCTAAAATACGACCATGCACTTTTTTAATTTTGCTTCCATCTGACGTGGTCGCTTCAGGAAAAAATAATACAGGAATATCTTGTTTTAAAAATTGCGTGATTTGTTCACGAATTTTGACTGAATCGCCAGAGCCACGCTTAATAAATAGCGTCCCCCCACCTTTGGCTAACTTACCCAATAACGGCCATTTTTCAATTTCAGCTTTGGCCAGAAAAAATACCCGCGCACTAGAACCCAATACCGCTACATCTAACCACGAAATATGATTACTGACCCATAGCGCAGGGTCATGCGGAATTTCACCATGAATTTGCACTTCAATATTAAAAACTTTGCACAATTGACGGCAAAAATATTGCACATAGCGCGTATTGTTCGGGTTGTTGGTGTCTTTATACAATTGATGACGATAGACCAAATAAAACCCTTCACCAATCGCGCCAGCCGTTGCCAGAACTTTTTTGCTATACAAAGCAAGCTTTGCAAAACCATGAATTGGAGATGTGTGAGTTTCAACAGCTGGGTTCATAGGGTCATCACTAATTGTTAAACGCAAAACAACGTATAAAGGTCTATATTTTGCTCATTCTATACTGTTCAATCTGAACTTGCATTGATAATAAAAACCGAAACCTGCATGCAAACATGCGACTTTTGGCAAAATCTAAATAGATAAATTCTATATTGGGGTCATCCTTATAATTGAGTTTACATACGTTGATATAGCATCAAATCAGGGCGCAGGAAAAATCCAATCATCTATTTCCCTGCACAAACATTTTTTCTACTAGAATATAGCTTTAGCATGGAGATTGCGCTGAGTGGAAAATTTTGTGCCACCTCAAGATGGCGAGCGTGTTGTACTGGTCAGTGTCGCTGTCCAAATTTTAGAAGACCTAGATGCCGAAGAATTTCAGCTCTTGGCTGAATCTGCGGGTGCAGAAGTTTTACAACACGTCCACACTCAACGTAGTAAACCCGATGCCAAACTCTTTATTGGCTCAGGCAAAGCCGAAGAAATTGCCGCATTGGTCAAAGAACACGACGCCAATTTGGTCATTTTTGATCATGCACTCAGTCCTGCACAGGCACGTAATTTAGAAAAAGTGATGCAATGCCGTGTGGTTGACCGTACCGAACTCATTTTAGATATTTTTGCTCAACGCGCCCGCACTTACGAAGGTAAATTACAGGTCGAATTGGCACAATTACAACATTTATCTTCACGTTTGGTGCGTAGTCGCAGCAACTTAGACAGTCAAAAAGGCGGTATCGGCTTACGTGGTCCTGGGGAAACCTTGCTTGAAACTGACCGACGCTTATTGCGTATTCGCATGGGACAACTAAAAACCAAACTCGATAAAGTCCGTCAAACCCGTGCACAAGGTCGTGTGGCTCGGCAAAAAGCCGCCATTCCTACCGTTTCATTGGTCGGTTATACCAACGCAGGCAAATCGACCTTATTTAATATTTTGGCGCAAAGTGATGTCTATGCTGCTGACCAACTGTTTGCTACGCTTGACCCTACTTTACGGCGTTTAGAATGGGATGGCATCGGACGTCTGGTATTGGCCGACACCGTTGGCTTTGTAAGAAACCTATCTCACTCTTTGGTGGAATCTTTTAAAGCAACTTTGGAAGAAACCTTAGAAGCCAGTTTATTGCTGCATGTGATTGATTCAAGCAGCCCCGATGTGTTGGAACAAATTGAAGCAGTCGAAGGTGTGCTAAAAGAAATTGGCGCAGATGTACCTATTTTGCGGGTTTACAATAAAATTGATGTCTCAGGCGAAACAGCCAAAATTATCTATGAAAAACCGCATCAACCTGACCGTGTCTATGTATCGGCACATTCAGGGCAAGGTTTAGACTTGTTAAAACAAGCCGTACATGAATGTTTGATGGGGCAAATTCAAAAGTTTGATCTTAAATTACAACCTGCTTATGGCAAACTGCGCAATCAACTGTATGCGCTCAATGTCATTCAGGCAGAACAGTACGATGATGAAGGTCAATTACATCTACAAGTCAGCATGGCACCACATAAACTGGAACAACTGATTAAACAGGCACATTTACCGATAGACGAAATTTTAGGTGCACAGGCAGAACAATTTAAACGTCCGCTTGAAGCATTTGAAATTGACGATCAGATCGGTTAAAACGTGATAAGTAAAATTTTAATGAAAGATCAAAAATGAGCAGGATAAAACATATCGATTGGCCAGCATGGATCGGCACACTCCTTTTGATTATTGTGTTTCGTGAAGCCTCTGTATGGATCATGACCCAATTTAATCACCCAGAATTAGGCAATTTAGTCGGTTTGCTCAGCCTACTGGCGGTATTATTTACATGGCGCAAACTCAGTAAAATTCCTGCTCGTCTGGTCGATACCAACAACAAAATCATGAAAGAAAGTGCCTTTGCCTTTTTACCCATCAGCGCGGGTTCATTAATTATGCTCACGCACATGGGCAAACAAATTCCAATCTTCTTAATTGTGTTGTTTATCAGTACGCTGATCCCGCTTTGGCTGTATGCCAAAATGGCAAAACGCTGGCTTTAGGAGATTAAAATGCTGTCAATTCTATATGGTTTTTTAATCACTCTCGTTGCATATTTACTGGCAAAACCTTGCAACCAAAAAGTCCCGCAAATCCCTGTGATTGTCTTTGGCATGTGTTTTGTGTTGCTACTGTTGTATTTTTTCGGGATTCCATACGAAACTTACGTCGCACAAACCAACCCTTTGTTTAATCAATTATTGGGCTATGTGACAGTTGCACTCGCCATTCCTCTAGCAGCCATGCGTTATGACGATTTACCCCTCAAAGCGATTTTAGGTATTTTGTTCTTTGCCAGTCTTAGTGCTGTGGCGCTGCCGATGGGGCTTGCTTATGCGCTACATATGTCCAGTGCCGATATTATGGCATTTGCCACCCGTGCAGTGACCACGCCGATTGCGATTAATATCGCAACCTTATTAGAAGCACCGATTCAATTGGCAGTATTAATTGTGATTTTATCAGGTGTCGTGGGTGCTGCTTTTTCACCACTTATTTTAAGGCATATCAATGATGAACGTGCTTCAGGTTTGGCACTTGGCTTAGCTGCACATGCCATTGGTACTGCTCAAGCATGGCAACGTGGCAGTGTTGCAGGACGTTATGCTGCCTTTGGCATGGCAGTCAATGCAGTCTTTACCGCAGTTTGGCTGCCAACATTTATACTGTATTTACAAAAAATGTGACTGAGCAATCACTTATTTAGACTTGTCGAGTTTTAACTTTCTTTTTACTATGAAATATCCAGTTAGCCAAAAACAAGGAACATTGAACATGGTCAAGATGAAACTCACCGTTGCCTTAATCTGCTCAGCGTTAGGAAGTTTTGCGCTAGCTCAAGATATTACGGGTACTTGGAAAAATATTGATGACAAAACAGGTTCATCAAAAGCAATTTTAGAAATTCGTCAGGAAGCCAATGGCACCTATACGGCTAAAATTGTCAAAGTTACCCCTCGTCCTGGCTACACCCCTAAAGATACCTGTGTCAACTGTCCTGCGCCTTATACCAACCAACCTATTTTAGGAATGGATATACTTAAAGGCTTAAAACATACAGGTGGTACTAACTTCTCTGGTGGAAAAATTATTGACCCATTAAACGGCAATATCTACAGCACCAAAGCCAAATTAAGCAGCAATGGTAAACGTCTGACCATGCGTGGTTATGTGGGCGTATCTGCTTTAGGACGTAGCCAAACTTGGATTAAAAGCGACTAATTAATTGCTTCACTTTTCACTTAAAATGCCACACGTTCGTGGCATTTTTTATTGGTTTTCTTACATTTTAGTCGCAACTTTAAGATTAATTTTTTCTCAAATCGCTTGACTCCTACCACAACTCGCTTTATATCTTGAATAAACCTCTGTGATCAATTTCGGCAATCAAAGGAACTGATATGAAGAAAAATTTACTGATAGGTGCATTTGCAAGCTTAATGTTCAGTGGCAGTTTATTTGCTGCAGACTTAACTGGAACTTGGCAAAGCATTGATGACAAAACTGGCTCACCTAAGGCTTTAATTGAAATTACCAAAGCGGAGAATGGTACGTTTACGGGTAAAATTGTCAAAGTCACACCACGTGCAGGCTACACCCCTAAAACCATTTGTGTCGATTGCCCTGCCCCATATACCAATAAACCACTCGTCGGCTTAGAAATTATTAAAGGTTTACAACATGTGGATAACAACAACTATGCCAACGGGCGTATTCTTGATCCACTTGCAGGCAAAATGTATAGCTTAAAAGGACGTCTTGCTGCCAACGGTAAACGCCTAACCTTGCGTGGTTACGTCGGAATTTCAGCCATTGGTCGGACACAAACGTGGATTCGCCAACAATAAGCGAGTAATTGTGTCTCATCGGTCATTTTTTCTGGATACTCGGGACTTTGTGTCCGTTAATTCACAGATTAGACTAGCCGCAAAGACCGAGTAAGGGAAATAAAATGATTCAGAAATTGGCTTTAGGAATAGCCGTCATCTTCGGCAGTCTAAGCACTTTGGCGATGGCACAAGATTTAGCAGGAACTTGGCAACAAATTGATGATAAAACAGGCTCACCCAAAGCTGTCATCGAAATTCGTAAAGAAGCCAATCAAACCTATACGGGTAAAATTGTGAAAGTAACCCCGCGTCCGGGTTATACCCCACGTGAACTTTGTAATAAATGCCCTGCGCCTTATACCGACCAACCTATTTTAGGGATGGATATTTTAAAAGGCTTACAACAAGTCAAAAACAGCAACAATTACGAAAAAGGACGCGTAATTGATCCATTGGCAGGTCGTATTTACGATGCAAAAATTCGCCTCAACTCAACAGGTAAACGTTTAACTTTACGTGCTTATATGGGTGTATCTACACTAGGTCGCAGTCAAACTTGGATTCGAATTCAATAAAATTCAAGATAAAAAATAGCCACCTCAATAGGTGGCTATTTTCATTTCATCATCACATTTTTAAATTTTAAAGATGAATGTTATTACCATTCTGCCAGCGGATTATCCACTGCAAACAATTGCTGATCTTCCAAACGATAAGCCACAAGCTGATTGCCCCACACACAACCGCCATCCACATTTTGAATATTGTCGGCTACCGTTTGTCCCTGCAATGCTGCCCAATGACCAAATACGATTTGATGTGTTTGCGCAGCTAAAGATGGATATTCAAACCACGGTTTAAAACCTTCTGGCATCGGATCATCTAAGGCATCTTTAAAGCTAAATTCCAAACCACCCTGTGCATTGGCTAAACGCATACGGGTCAAATAGTTGGTAATACAACGTAAACGCGCATGCCCCTCTAAATCATCCGACCAAACTGCAGGTTCTGCCCCATACATTTCCTTTAAGAATGCATCCACTACCTCAAAGTCCTCATGCCCAATCACCGCCTCAACTTCTTTTGCCAAAGCTGCGGTTTGTTCCGCATTCCAAATATGTGGAATACCTGCATGAGTTAAAATGGTGTTTTCATTAGGAAAAAGACACAATGGTTGTTTACGCAACCAATCAATCAAATCATCACTGTCAATTGCATCAATCACATCACGAGTGTTGTCTTGTGCTTTGATTTTCTTTAAGCCACGTGCGCCTGCCAACAAGGTTAAATCGTGATTGCCTAACACCGTTGCTGCAACGCCACGATCTACCAGTTTTTTAATAAAACGCAAAGCACCTACCGAGTTTTCACCCCGCGCGACTAAATCGCCTGCAAACCAAATAAAATCTTGATCGGGATCGAACTGTATTTCTTTTAATAATAGTTTTAAGGCTTCAAAGCAGCCCTGCACATCACCAATGACATAGTTGTATCGAATTGCTGCCATTAATTCACCATCTGATCTGCCAATGCGACAAATGCACTCAAACTTAAAGTTTCAGGACGTGCCATTGGGTCTACCCCTGCACGTTCAAACGCATCTTCAGCCAACATACCTTTTAAGCTATTGCGCAATGTTTTACGACGTTGGGTAAATACATGCGCCACCAAACGTGCCAATGCTTTTTCATCTTTGGCAATAATCGGTTTAGTCACATAAGGCTCTAAACGGAATACTGCAGAAGTCACTTTAGGCGGTGGATTAAATGCGCCAGGCGGTACTTCAAACAAGAAGGTTGGCTTACAGTAATACTGCATCATCACCGATAAACGCCCATATTCTTTGGTATTCGGTTCAGCCGTGATACGATCTACCACTTCTTTTTGCAGCATAAAGTGCATGTCTTTAACTTTGTCACCAAACTCTAAGAGATGAAACAAAAGCGGCGTCGAAATGTTATACGGCAAGTTTCCAACCACACGTAGCGGGCGCCCTTCCTGAAATAACTCGGTAAAGTCATATTTCAGCGCGTCACTTTCTACAATAGTTAAACGCTCAGGATGTGGCACACGTCCCGGTAAGCCTGCGGCCAAATCACGGTCTAATTCCACTACAGTCAAAGCATCACACTCACCAATTAAAGGTGAGGTCAATGCCGCTAAACCCGGTCCAATCTCGACAATATTATCGCCTGGACGTGGGTTCACTGAGCGGACAATTTTGGCAATCACGCGTTGATCATGCAAAAAGTTTTGACCAAAGCGTTTACGAGCCTGATGCCCTTCATCTTTTGGGTTTAGGGCATTAATTTGATACATAAAGATTTCCAAGCTGAAATTATGAACGTGCTAAATCCAGCGCTAAATCGACAGCAACATGCAAGCTAGAACTTTTCGCAAGTCCCGTACCTGCGAGGGAGAGCGCTGTGCCGTGATCGACTGAAGTGCGAATAAACGGTAAGCCTAAAGTAATATTAATTGCTTCACCAAAGCCCTGAGATTTTAACACAGGTAAACCCTGATCGTGATACATCGCTAAAACTGCATCGGTATCTTTTAAATTTTCTGGGGTAAATAAAGTATCTGCAGGTAAACTTAAACTGAGATTTTCACCGCGATTACGGTAATTTTGCAGCACAGGATTAATCACCTCAATTTCTTCCATGCCTAAATAACCATCTTCGCCCGCATGTGGGTTCAAACCACAGACCAATACTTTAGGATGTTCAATTTTAAACTTGCTTTTTAAATCGTGCAGCAAAATATCAATTACTTGTTCTAAACGTGTTTTGGTAATGGCATCTGCCACGGCACGTAAAGGTAAATGCGTGGTCGCCAAGGCAACGCGTAAGGTTTTGGTGGCTAACATCATCACCACACGCGCAACACCTGCAAACTCCTGATAATATTCAGTGTGCCCACTAAAAGAAATACCAGCTTCATTAATAATAGATTTTTGCACGGGTGCTGTCGCCACGCCCACACTCTTACCTGTCATTGCATAAGAAGCTGAGCGACGTAATTGCTCCAAAACGTAAGTTGCATTTTGTGCATTTAAATGCCCCAACTCAACATCTACAGCCAAAGGCACATGCTCAACATATAACTGCCCAAGCGCTGCAGGCTGTTGCTGACCTGAATATTCAATCAATTCGACTTGTTGCTTTAGAATTTCGGTGCGTTGTTGTAATAATTGATGATCTGCCAATACCACAATTGGACGCTCATCTTGTCGAGCTGCCAGACTTAGACAAATATCAGGTCCAATACCTGCAGGTTCACCACTGGTGACATATAAAGGGCGCATGCAGCTTCATCCACTATAGCTAGGTGTAGCTGAATTATAGCGCCATCCTGAGCAAAATTGTTTTATCTCCAATCTAATCTAAATCGGCTATCTAAGATGCCCATCTGATGCGCCCATTCCGAAATGCCAATCACGACCATACATAACAACAAACCTATAAATAGTATTTTGGGCGCTTGTTGAGTGACTGCTCGATAGTTTTGATCAGATAGACTCAACATGATGAAGCCACCGATGCCATATAGCATAAAAGGGAGCAAGGTGATGTGCATAAATACAGAATAGATTAAGATAAAATCAAATACATCAGTACCATAAGCTGCACCTACCAACAAAAATGCCAGTTCATACAGACCAATCAATGTGATGAAAAAACCTGCTATAAATTTTAGCAGTTTATTTGGTTGCGGCTTTAATGCTTCTGTCGTTAATGCTTTTGTCGTTGTAGCGATGCGTTCTAAATCATCAGACATAGTGATCCGTCCTCATCATTATTATTAGCTGCGACCATACAGAAAAAGCTAAAACAGCACTAGATAAAGAAGATCAATACCTGATTTTTACTGTCGTGAAATGGTCGCTAGAGGTGATTTTGCTTTTATAACCAAACTTGATAAAATATAGCGCTTAAAATGTGACTTTTCCATTGTAGTTCTACCCATTCTCAGGTAGAATTCGGACTCCTTTTTGTTTGGACAGCTTCCATAGTCCAAACCAACTATAATAGGTAGTGGTTTAATGAAAACTCTCAGCGCTAAGCCAGCTGAAGTTCAACACGACTGGTACGTTGTTGATGCTTCTGGCAAAACTCTAGGTCGCCTTGCGACAGAAATCGCTCGTCGTTTACGCGGTAAGCACAAAACTTCTTATACTCCTCACGTTGACACTGGCGACTACATCGTTGTCATCAATGCTGAGCAAGTTCAAGTGACTGGTAACAAATCACTTGACAAGAAATACTATCGCCACACTGGTTTCCCTGGTGGTATCCGTGAAACTAATTTCGAGAAATTAGTTGCTCACAAACCAGAAGAAATCTTCCAACGCGCTGTAAAAGGCATGTTGCCAAAAGGTCCTCTTGGTTATGCTATGATCAAGAAAATGAAAGTGTACGCTGGTGCTGAGCATCCTCACACAGCTCAACAGCCACAAGTTTTGGACATCTAAGGGATACAGCACATGGCTACTAACTATGGTACAGGTCGCCGTAAGACCGCAACTGCACGTGTTTTCTTATCAGCTGGTACAGGTAAACTCGTAATTAACAACCGTACTCTTGAGCAATATTTCGGTCGTGAAACTGCTCGTATGATCGTACGTCAACCATTAGAGCTTCTTGAAGCTACTGAAAAATATGACCTTTACATCACTGTTGCTGGTGGTGGTATTGGTGGTCAAGCTGGTGCAATCCGTCACGGTATTACTCGTGCATTGATCGCATCTGACGACACTTTAAAACCTGCTCTTCGTCAAGCTGGTTTCGTTACTCGTGATGCTCGTGAAGTTGAACGTAAGAAACTTGGTTTACGTAAAGCTCGTAAACGTCCACAATTCTCTAAACGTTAATTCGTTTACCGAATCGGACACAAAAAAAGCCTTGGATTTTCCAAGGCTTTTTTTTATGCAAATCAACGAGCTGAGCATTTTAAGTCAGATAAACAATTCGGATTCACATACACCAAAAATCAAAATTCAATACAGTCCAAAAATTGAAAACCAATCAACAAATATCTCATACACTTTTATCAGCTTTGCTGGGTGATTTTAGTGGCTAAGTTTAGTATCCTATTCTATTCATTTGGTTTTATTTCGGATTATGTCAGTCGAGAACGCACCCTTACAAGGCATTACCCTCTACAGTCATGCGGACGACTTTCGCTCACATTGGATTCGTTACGTTCTGGCCGAAAAACAAATCAAATATCAACTGATTTTGGTCGATTATGAAGATGAAGATCTTGCAAGCCTGAATCCGTATAATCAACTTCCAATGCTGCTAGAAAACGATTTAAAACTCTTTAATACTGCGATTATTTCCGAATATCTGGATGATCGTTATCGACAAAATAAACTCTATGCAGATGCACCTATGCCACGTGCAGAACAACGTCAATATATTTGGCGCTTTGAACAAGACTGGTTCAAACTTGCCGATCAGATGCTACGTCATCCTGATAGCTTAGATTACACAACACAGCGCGCTGCACAAAAAAAATTACGTGATACACTCATTTCACTGACACCATTATTTCAGCATTATCCTTATTTCATGTCAGAAAATTTCAGTATTTTAGATTGCATGCTGGCATCCTTATTTATACGGCTAAAAGCCATGGGCATAGAATTACCTCAACAACACTGTCGTCCAATTTTCCTGTATTGTCAGCGGATTTTTTCACGCCCTGCCTTCACTCAAGCAATGACTTTGCAAGAAAAAAATCGCTATCAAGAATTTTTAATTCATACTTAAAGAGCATATTATGTCTGAATCTGAAATCAATTTAAGTCCAACCCGTCCTTATTTAGCCCGCGCAATTTATGAATGGATTTGTGATAACCAACTCACACCACATTTATTGGTCGATGCTACACAGCCGAATACGCTTGTTCCTGAACAATTTATTCAGGATGGTCAGATTGTCCTAAATATCGTTCCACATGCAGTGCATGCCTTACACATGAGCAATGATGCAATCACCTTCTCTGCACGCTTTGGTGGCGTATCACGCGACTTATATGTACCTATGAATGCCGTCGTAGGTATCTATGCAAGAGAGAATGGACAAGGCTTATTCTTTGATCCAAGTGAGTATGCACATATCCAAAATGATCAAGATGCTTTAGAATCAAAGACTGAAGAAAAAACCGAACAAACTAAGAAAAAACCAAGCCTTAGATTATTAGATTAAAACAATGGAGTAGTGAATGGCTTTTGATTTAGTACAATATTTTGCAGCGCAGATTAAACTTCAAAAGCCCTCGCTTTTGAAACAATATAATGCTGTTGATCGCGACCAATATATTCAAGAAATCAATGCGCTGAGCTTAGGCAAACTGGTCAGTCTGTGGCGAGAAGACAACCAAAAACTTTATCAAGAAATTGATCATCAAGATGAATTATATATTCAGGAAATTGCACGTCGACTCACCACATCTCCACACAATCAGTCACCTCTCTCCAAAACTGAGCTTGAACAGAATATTAGTGAAGTCTTAGCCTTACAACTCACAGAGCTCAAGCAATTGGATCAAACCGGTAATTTTGGCAATAAAGGTCTAGGTGAATTATTGCTAGGTCAAATTGAACATTTATCTGGTCAAGCGGATGATTGGGTTTGGTCAACAAACGATCTAATAGAGTTAAAAGGTTCTAAACCAATTCCTCAAGAAGAGCTATCATTAGAGGCATCAATGAAGGAGTTTAATCAAATGGTACAACAACATACCCACGATGATCATCAAAATATTGAGCCTGTAGAAGCAATTGTACCCACTTGGTCTAAAGTACTAGAACCTATCGTTGCGATTGCGATTTTAGCAATTCTATGGTGTTCCGTTACTCAATTATTCGCTTAAATCAATCTTCTATCTAAGCCGTAATAAAACCATCATCATCTGATGGTTTTATTTTGCCTTCACTTTTTATAGTTTTTAATATTTTCTTTTCTACATAAAAAAACACCCTCAACGCTAGTTGAGGGTGTTTAGAATAATGAGCTGGCGATGACTTACTCTCACATGGGTAACCCCACACTACCATCAGCGCGAAGAGGTTTCACTTCTGAGTTCGGGAAGGGATCAGGTGGTTCACTCTTGCTATGGTCGCCAGCACAACTGTTTACGGAGACTTGCATTGGTCTTATTCACGACTGTGATGCACTGCGTTTTCCGAATCTGTAACAGATTGGGCTGTATTGGGTCTGAATTTTATTGTTTAGCGTTAACTAAATCAAGATCAGTCTGAATTGACTGATTGGATTTGAATCGATTGAGCATACAACCCCAACTGTTTGGGTGTTGTATAGTCAAGCCTCACGAGCAATTAGTATTGGTCAGCTTCACATATCGCTATGCTTCCACATCCAACCTATCAACGTCGTAGTCTTCAACGGCTCTTTAGGAGGCATAAAGCCTCGGGGAAATCTTATCTTGAGGTAGGCTTCCCGCTTAGATGCTTTCAGCGGTTATCCCTTCCGAACATAGCTACCCGGCGATGCGACTGGCGTCACAACCGGTACACGAGAGGTTCGTCCACTCTGGTCCTCTCGTACTAGGAGCAGATCCTCTCAAATTTCCAGCGCCCACGGTAGATAGGGACCGAACTGTCTCACGACGTTCTAAACCCAGCTCGCGTACCTCTTTAAATGGCGAACAGCCATACCCTTGGGACCTGCTTCAGCCCCAGGATGAGATGAGCCGACATCGAGGTGCCAAACACCGCCGTCGATATGAACTCTTGGGCGGTATCAGCCTGTTATCCCCAGAGTACCTTTTATCCGTTGAGCGATGGCCCTTCCATACAGAACCACCGGATCACTAAGACCTACTTTCGTACCTGCTCGACTTGTGGGTCTCGCAGTTAAGCGCGCTTTTGCCTTTATACTCTACGCGTGATTTCCGACCACGCTGAGCGCACCTTCGTACTCCTCCGTTACTCTTTAGGAGGAGACCGCCCCAGTCAAACTACCCACGGACATGGTCCTCGTCCCGGATAACGGGACAGAGTTAGAACCTCAACATTACCAGGGTGGTATTTCAAGGACGGCTCCACTCGGACTAGCGTCCAAGTTTCAAAGCCTCCCACCTATCCTACACAAGTAAGGTCAAAGTTCAATGTCAAGCTGCAGTAAAGGTTCACGGGGTCTTTCCGTCTAGCCGCGGGTACACCGCATCTTCACGGCGAATTCGATTTCACTGAGCCTCTGCTGGAGACAGCGCCGCCATCATTATGCCATTCGTGCAGGTCGGAACTTACCCGACAAGGAATTTCGCTACCTTAGGACCGTTATAGTTACGGCCGCCGTTTACTGGGGCTTCGATCAAGAGCTTCGCTTACGCTAACCCCATCAATTAACCTTCCAGCACCGGGCAGGCATCACACCCTATACGTCCACTTTCGTGTTTGCAGAGTGCTATGTTTTTAATAAACAGTTGCAGCGGCCTGGTTTCTGAGGCTGTCGACAGCTCAAGGAGCGAGTCCTATCACCATCAACAGCGTACCTTCTCCCGAAGTTACGGTACCATTTTGCCTAGTTCCTTCAGCAGAGTTCTCTCAAGCGCTTTGGTCTACTCGACCTGACCACCTGTGTCGGTTTCGGGTACGATTCCAGTGTAACTGAAGCTTAGAGACTTTTCCTGGAAGCAGGGTATCAGCCACTTCACTGTACAAGTACAGCTTGCTATCAGATCTCAGCATAGAGCACCCCGGATTTGCCTAAGATGCATGCCTACTTCCTTTCACCTGGACAACCAACGCCAGGCTGACTTAACCTTCTCCGTCCTCTCATCGCATTACACTGAAGTATTGGAATATTAACCAATTTCCCATCGACTACGCCTCTCGGCCTCGCCTTAGGGGTCGACTCACCCAGCCCCGATTAACGTTGGACTGGAACCCTTGGTCTTTCAGCGAACGGGTTTTTCACCCGTTTTGTCGTTACTCACGTCAGCATTCGCACTTCTGATACCTCCAGCAGACTTCTCAATCCACCTTCTTCGGCTTACAGAACGCTCCCTACCACGTATACAATGTATACATCCGCAGCTTCGGCACATAGTTTTAGCCCCGTTACATCTTCCGCGCAGGCCGACTCGACTAGTGAGCTATTACGCTTTCTTTAAAGGGTGGCTGCTTCTAAGCCAACCTCCTAGCTGTCTATGCCTTCCCACATCGTTTCCCACTTAACTATGATTTTGGGGCCTTAGCTGGCGGTCTGGATTGTTTTCCTCTTGACTACGGACGTTAGCACCCGCAGTCTGTCTCCCGGATAGTACTCATTGGTATTCGGAGTTTGCATCGGTTTGGTAAGTCGGGATGACCCCCTAGCCGAAACAGTGCTCTACCCCCAATGGTATTCGTCCGAGGCGCTACCTAAATAGCTTTCGGGAGAACCAGCTATCACCGAGTTTGATTAGCCTTTCACCCCTATCCACAAGTCATCCCCTGGCTTTTCAACGACAGTGGGTTCGGTCCTCCAGTTAGTGTTACCCAACCTTCAACCTGCTCATGGATAGATCACCCGGTTTCGGGTCTATACCCAGCAACTATACGCCCTATTAAGACTCGATTTCTCTACGGCTCCCCTATTCGGTTAACCTTGCTACTGAATATAAGTCGCTGACCCATTATACAAAAGGTACGCAGTCACCACACGAAGTGGCTCCCACTGCTTGTATGCATGCGGTTTCAGGATCTATTTCACTCCCCTCACAGGGGTTCTTTTCGCCTTTCCCTCACGGTACTGGTTCACTATCGGTCAGTCAGGAGTATTTAGCCTTGGAGGATGGTCCCCCCATATTCAGACAAGGTTTCACGTGCCTCGCCCTACTCGTCATCATTATGTGTGCCCTTTCGTGTACAGGACTATCACCCACTATGGTTGCACTTCCCAGAGCATTCCACTAAAACACACATAACTTAATGGGCTTTTCCCCTTTCGCTCGCCGCTACTGAGGGAATCTCAATTGATTTCTTTTCCTACGGGTACTGAGATGTTTCACTTCCCGCGTTCGCTTCGTATGACTATGTATTCATCATACGATACCTACCTTAAGGTAGGTGGGTTTCCCCATTCAGAAATCTCCGGATCAAAGGATATTTGCCGCCTCCCCGGAGCTTTTCGCAGGCTATCACGTCTTTCATCGCCTCTGACTGCCAAGGCATCCACCACATGCACTTAATTACTTGACTATACAACCCCAAACAGTCGTTAATCCCTACAAGTAGGATTAAGACAATTAAATAAATATAAAATATTTATTTAATTCACAGTTTGATGTCTTGTGCACTTAAGCACTGTACAGCTTCAATTAGATTCATATACCAAAACGCTTGATTCAGTTAATTTGCTAGTTCTCATTTCAATTCGTAATTAAACCGTAACACCGAAGCATTACTGTCAATCTTGAATTAAATGAGTTGAACAATTTATTTCAGACTCAATTTTGCCAATCTGTTAATGAATTAATGCGTCTTCGTCAGATCGCACTAAATACTGTGATATTTAAATCACAGAACTTAATAAACCATCAAATCTAATCATTCGATCTTTTATTAAGTTCTGCAATCTTTAGCTTAAAGCTCCAGTATATGTGTGCCTGCGCACAGCATAGCTGTTTGCTTAAATTTTAAGGAAAAACAGTGCTTTTCTGATCTTAAAATTTGGTGGAGACTAGGAGAGTCGAACTCCTGACCTCCTGCGTGCAAAGCAGGCGCTCTACCAACTAAGCTAAGTCCCCAGCTTATCATCTGTGATTCGATGTATCGGATTATAGCCTGCGCACTCACTCACGTTCGTTTGCCTTGCGCTTCGCCTTAAAGCAGTGCTTTAAGTCTTGCTCATGGTGGGTCTGACAAGACTTGAACTTGTGACCCCACGCTTATCAAGCGTGTGCTCTAACCAACTGAGCTACAGACCCTCAGATACATCAATGAAGAACAACTTGTTGTGGATTCTTACCAATCGTCAATCTTTCGTTAAGGAGGTGATCCAGCCGCAGGTTCCCCTACGGCTACCTTGTTACGACTTCACCCCAGTCATCGGCCACACCGTGGTAAGCGTCCTCCTTGCGGTTAGACTACCTACTTCTGGTGCAACAAACTCCCATGGTGTGACGGGCGGTGTGTACAAGGCCCGGGAACGTATTCACCGCGGCATTCTGATCCGCGATTACTAGCGATTCCGACTTCACGCAGTCGAGTTGCAGACTGCGATCCGGACTACGATCGGCTTTTTGAGATTAGCATCCTCTCGCGAGGTAGCAACCCTTTGTACCGACCATTGTAGCACGTGTGTAGCCCTGGCCGTAAGGGCCATGATGACTTGACGTCGTCCCCGCCTTCCTCCAGTTTGTCACTGGCAGTATCCTTAAAGTTCCCATCCGAAATGCTGGCAAGTAAGGAAAAGGGTTGCGCTCGTTGCGGGACTTAACCCAACATCTCACGACACGAGCTGACGACAGCCATGCAGCACCTGTATGTAGATTCCCGAAGGCACCTTTCCATCTCTGAAAAGTCTCTACTATGTCAAGGCCAGGTAAGGTTCTTCGCGTTGCATCGAATTAAACCACATGCTCCACCGCTTGTGCGGGCCCCCGTCAATTCATTTGAGTTTTAGTCTTGCGACCGTACTCCCCAGGCGGTCTACTTATCGCGTTAGCTGCGCCACTAAAGGATCAAATCCCCCAACGGCTAGTAGACATCGTTTACGGCATGGACTACCAGGGTATCTAATCCTGTTTGCTCCCCATGCTTTCGCACCTCAGTGTCAGTATTAGGCCAGATGGCTGCCTTCGCCATCGGTATTCCTCCAGATCTCTACGCATTTCACCGCTACACCTGGAATTCTACCATCCTCTCCCATACTCTAGCTAACCAGTATCGAATGCAATTCCCAAGTTAAGCTCGGGGATTTCACATTTGACTTAATTAACCACCTACGCGCGCTTTACGCCCAGTAAATCCGATTAACGCTCGCACCCTCTGTATTACCGCGGCTGCTGGCACAGAGTTAGCCGGTGCTTATTCTGTGGGTAACGTCCACTTAGCCCAGGTATTAACCAGGTAAGCCTCCTCCCCACTTAAAGTGCTTTACAACCAAAAGGCCTTCTTCACACACGCGGCATGGCTGGATCAGGGTTCCCCCCATTGTCCAATATTCCCCACTGCTGCCTCCCGTAGGAGTCTGGGCCGTGTCTCAGTCCCAGTGTGGCGGATCATCCTCTCAGACCCGCTACAGATCGTCGCCTTGGTAGGCCTTTACCCCACCAACTAGCTAATCCGACTTAGGCTCATCTATTAGCGCAAGGTCATAAAGAGCCCCTGCTTTCTCCCGTAGGACGTATGCGGTATTAGCATCCCTTTCGGAATGTTGTCCCCCACTAATAGGCAGATTCCTAAGCTTTACTCACCCGTCCGCCGCTAGCTCAGTTACCGAAGCAACCTCGCCCGCTCGACTTGCATGTGTTAAGCCTGCCGCCAGCGTTCAATCTGAGCCATGATCAAACTCTTCAGTTAAAATCATTTTGAAGTTTTAATCTAAACTTCCAAATCTGGCTCATCAATTTTCTGACTTAAATTTCGCTCAAATAAACTTCGAGTAATTTAAACCAATCAATCAATGAAATATTTTCGATCAATCAATCAGTAAAAATCCACACAAGTTGTTCTTCATAATCTCTTAATGATCTTCTCAATGCTTCGTCAGCATCAAGCTAGGTCGGCTATATTACGCTTTATTTCTAAAGTGTCAACTGGTAATTTAAATTATTTTAAACTTTCTTTCTAAAACCCAACTCAATCATTCTTAACCAAGTCATTGTTTTATCAGAAGTTTTAATCTTCATCACCGCCGATGGATGTGCATTATAGGGCAAATATTTCGCCTTGCAACCCCTCTTTTTAAGTTTTATGAGTTTTTTAGTCCGAACGGTTATTTATTCGGCAAAATCATTTAGATCTGTATTATTCTTGCTCAAAATTAGCAGTATGCTTATTTTCCAATATTAGCTACACTACTTTTATGTTCATTCGTGTTGTATTGAAATGACTCAAAATTTAAAAATAATAACCTTGCTGTCATTTGTAGCAATGCAAACACCTATTTTGTATGCTGCACCTGCATCAAATCTTTATAACACTACATTCTCCATTTTAGCGTATGCAAAATGGCAAGCTAGCACGCCCAAACTTTGTGTCGTAAATCAAGATAATATTGCACAACAATTCAAAAAACATGCCCCATTACATAATAAATATGACATTCAACCCATTCAAAGCCATGAAATATCTAAAAGTAATTGTCAAATATTAATTTTTTCTACGCTTTCTGCTGCACAAGAACAACATACCTTAAATACTCAAGTTCGATTTCCAGCCCTATCTATTAGTTTAAACAATCTGGAATGTGAAACTGGCAGCGCTTTTTGTCTTTATAAAAAAAATGATAACTATGCTTTTAAAGTCAACATGGAAAGCTTGACTCAATCTCAAGTGCATATTGATCCGCGTGTATTACTGCTTGCAAAAACATCGGAGTCAAACTCATGAAGCAGTTATACACTCCAATTACCTTGCATCAATTATTCACACGCGCACAACTCACTATTTTTGTTTTAACTTTTACAATTTGCTCTGGTATTTTTTTGGTGATCTCAACCTACACCATGAACACCTTCGCAAAAAATAGTTTGCAAAGTTTATCTGCAGCATTAAATGAACGTATTCAACCGGCTGTTGTATTCAATGACCAAATAACACTGAACGAAATTCTGTCTGAACATACGCAGCGTTATTCTATTCGTTCAATTGAAGTACGCTCACCTAAACAGACACGTATTGCCTTTATTGAACAGCAAGGTCTAGAGCATTTTTCAATTCAGGCTTTATTGGACTATCTGTTTTTTAATCATCCTGTTCGGCTGAGTATTGACCATGATCAGCAAAACTATGGTGAGTTGGTGGTGTATGGAAACTCTAGTGACTTGGTCAGTTTTTTTTATAAAATCGTTTTAGGATTAATTTTCGGTTTTATTTTGCTTTTAATTGCTGTGTTTTGGTCAATTAATTCAATTTATCAATATCTCATGCAATCTTTAAGTTCTATTGTCAGCTCGGCACAGGAGATCAGTGCACAAAAAAATTATAAGCTGCGCGTTTCAAGTTCAGATATTCAAGAACTTCATGAACTGAGTTATGCCTTTAATGGCTTACTCAATGAGATTGAACAATCCCATAAGAATTTATTGGTTGAAAATCATAAACTGCAATTTCAGTCGCAATACGACAATTTAACGCAGTTGCCAAATCGTAATTATTTTTATGAAACACTGTTTAAGCTATTTACCCAGCCTTCTGCTACGGCTGCAGTATTTTTTTTAGACATTAATAACTTTAACCAAATCAATAACCAATTTGGGCATTTGACGGGCGATAATATTTTACGTGATTCATCACATTGTCTAATTCAGATTTTGCCCTCACATGCGTTTGTTGCGCGTTTAGGTGGCGATGAATTTGCAATAATCTTAACTGGCTCACACTCCACTTCAGAATTAGAGGGTTATTGTCAAAAGATTCATGCTTGCTATACCTCTACATTTAGGTATGAACAGCAACAAGTTTCCCTAAATGTCAGTATTGGCGTAGCATTGATTGAATATGCCAAAACTCCTGAAAATTTAATTGCCGATGTCGATCGCGCAATGCTCAAAGCCAAACGTGATCAATCAAAATGGTATATTTCACCTCAATCAAACAATAAACAGGTTCCTTATGCTTAAAAAAGTTCTGATCGGTACACTTATTTTTGTTATGGTTTCACTCAGTGCTTGCATGAGTTTAGGGAATGTCAGCTATAAGCAGGCACGCATGCTAAAACAAGAAGGTTTTATTTTAAGTGATGATGGCTGGACTTTAGCCCTGCCTGAACGCTTGTTATTTGGTTTTGATGAATACGCCATTCAAAACAACCAAAAAGAACGCCTGAACCAATTGGCACAACAGCTGCATAAATATGACTTGGATAAACTCAAGTTTATTGGTCACACAGATAACCTAGGCTTAGCCAGCTACAATCAAACCCTTTCTGAAAAACGCGCCCAAAATGTGGCTCAGGTTTTTTTAGATCAAGGTTTTGAAAGAAAAAATATTCAGGTGATTGGGCGCGGTGCAACACAACCAATGGTAAGCAATGACACACCAGCAAATCGTGCCACCAACCGACGCGTCAATGTGACGATTGTGCCTTAATAAAAAAGACACTAAAACTTTCTTATTTTTAGCCTCATTCTTGAGGCTTTTTTATGCCGACCAATAACTAATATGAAGCCAATTTTAAACCTAACAAGGCTTTCACAAATTTCAGGCATAAAAAAACCGCTTAACGCGGTATCTTTATTGACTTGACCATTTATACTTAGCATCTGTTCTATTTAGAAAATGGTCGGAGCAGTAGGATTCGAACCTACGACCCCCTGGTCCCAAACCAGGTGCACTACCAGGCTGTGCTATGCTCCGAAATTGGGGTGAATGACGGGATTCGAACCCGCGACAACTGGAATCACAATCCAGGGCTCTACCAACTGAGCTACATCCACCATCATGTTTGGTTCTTTTATACCAAGCTACCAAAAAATGGCGCGCCTGACAGGATTCGAACCTGTGACCATCCGCTTAGAAGGCGGATGCTCTATCCAACTGAGCTACAGGCGCATGACCGATGATACATAATATCATGCGATACGTTGCCTTGAAGAATTGGTCGGAGCAGTAGGATTCGAACCTACGACCCCCTGGTCCCAAACCAGGTGCACTACCAGGCTGTGCTATGCTCCGATTCATCTCAGCTTTTTGTGTATCGCACATCGTGCGGTACGGTGTGCATTCTAGGCGCGACGCCCGAAGACGTCAACACCTATATTTAAAAAAAATTAAAAAAAAGCTTCAACCGTATATTTATCAAGCATTTTTGATATTTTTCAATCAATTTTAGCGTTTTAAGCTCGCACTGAAATTCAACATACGATCTAGTGGTAATTTAGCACGTTCTGCCATGGCAGGTTCAACGAATACTTCTTGATCACCTGTTTGCAATACATGCAAAATTCCATCCAATTCATTCATCGCCATCCACGGGCAGTGTGCGCATGAACGACAGGTTGCACCCTCACCTGCAGTTGGTGCTTCAATTAGAATTTTATTTGGTACAGCTTGCTGCATCTTGTAGAAAATACCGCGGTCTGTTGCCACAATTAAACGCTCGTGTGGCAAAGTTTTTGCCGCTTGAATAAGTTGCGAGGTACTGCCCACCGCATCAGCTACATCAACAACTGATTCTGGTGATTCTGGATGCACCAAAACTGCTGCATCCGGATACATGGCTTTCATATTGGCTATACCGCGTGAACGGAATTCTTCATGCACAATACACGAACCATCCCAAAGCAGCATATCTGCGCCAGTTTTCTTTTGAATATAGCGTCCTAAGTGCTGATCTGGCGCCCAAATGATTTTTTCACCTAAGCTATCGAGATGTTCAATAATTTCAACCGCACAGCTTGAGGTAACGACCCAATCTGCACGCGCTTTTACCGCAGCCGATGTATTGGCATAAACCACGACTGTATGATCAGGATGCGCATCACAGAAGCGGCTAAACTCATCGACAGGACAACCTAAGTCTAGCGAACAAGTCGCTTCTAAAGTTGGCATAAGAATGGTTTTTTCTGGCGATAAAATTTTGGCAGTTTCGCCCATAAATTTTACACCAGCTACGACCAACGTGGTTGCCGCATGATCACGACCAAAACGTGCCATTTCCAGTGAATCCGAAACACAGCCACCTGTTAATTCAGCCAGTTCCTGTACTTCAGGATCGCAGTAATAATGGGCAACCAAGACAGCATTGTGCTTTTCGAGTTCTGCTTTAATTTGCGCAAATTTTTCCTGCTTGGCTTGCTCACTCAAATGATGTTCTTTGGTTTCACCCAAGCGATCTAAATGCGCCTGCACAATTGATTTGGCTTCATTGGCAATTAAATTGGTCGCATCATTCATAACAACGTCTTCTCTATCTTCATGCTTGCCCGAACACAAGCTTACTCAAGTCACTGATGATATGGGGGCAATTTACTCATTCACCAGCCCTTTGCCGATTGAATGCTAAAAAAGCCTCACAACGGAGGCTTTATCACTCAATTTGAATTTTTACGAACGGTAATCCGCGTTGATCTTGACATAATCGTAAGACAAGTCACAAGTATAGACTGTATCTGTCGCTTGACCACGTCCTAAATTTACACGAATGGTCATTTCGGTTTGTGCCATGACTCGCGCGCCCGCTGCTTCGGTATAGTCGGCAGCAGCACCGCCATCTTTGCAAATTTGCACATCATCCAACCAAACCTGAATTTTTTCAACGTCTAAATTTGGCACGCCTGCATAACCAATTGCAGCAAGAATACGCCCCCAGTTTGGATCTGAGGCAAAAATGGCCGTTTTTACCAATGGTGAATGTGCAATGCTGTACGCAATATCACAACATTCTTGGGTATTGTCACCATCTTCAACACGTACCGTAATGAATTTTGTTGCACCTTCACCATCACGGATAATCAGTTGTGCCAAACGCAACATCACACGATTCAAAACATCTAATACCACAGCATAACGCGGGTCATTTTCACTGCAAATTTCAGTGCCACCCGCCTGACCTGTCGCCACCAAGATACATGAATCATTGGTCGAGGTATCGCCATCTACAGTAATACGGTTAAACGATTGTTCTACGCTGTGTTTGAGCAATTGCTGCAAGATGTCACGTTGAATTGGTGCATCGGTTGCAACATAGCTGAGCATGGTCGCCATATTTGGGCGAATCATACCTGCACCTTTAGAAATGCCTGTCATGCTATAAGTAATACCATCTAACTCAAACTGCTCAGATGCACCTTTTGGCGTGGTATCTGTGGTCATAATACCTGTCGCAGCATCATGCCAAGCATCCTCACGTAACGATGCCAGCGCAGGCGCTAAACCAGCAACCAAGCGCTCAATCGGCAATTGCTCACCAATCACACCTGTAGAAAATGGCAAAACTTCTTGGGTAGATACACCTGCCAATTCAGCCAATTTGGCACAGGTGATTTCTGCATTTTGCATACCCAATTTGCCTGTACCCGCATTGGCATTACCTGTATTAATGACCAAATAACGCGGATTGCCTTGAGCTAAATGTGCTTTGGACACATGCACAGGCGCAGCGCAAAATGCGTTTTGAGTAAATACGCCCACTACATTTGAGCCTGCTGCAAATTCAAAAATAACCAGGTCACGTCGGTTCTGATAACGCACATAAGCCTCTGCTGAACCAATTTTTACACCTTTGACCACATGCATGTGTGGCATAGAGACGTCACCAACTGCCATTTTGAAATTTCCAGTACAAATTTGAGAATGTCACAGCTTAGTGGAAATTGAAGAAAAAATCGAGCATCCTCCCTGCTTGATTCAACTTTTGTTAATACACAAGGTCATATATAAAAAACCAGCCCGTATGGACTGGTTTTAATCTTCAATGTAATACATCAGCAACTAAAATTATACTGATTGAGCCTATTGGGATTATGGCGTAGTCGCAACCACGGTTTCACCCAATAAAGCCTGTTTTGCACGTTCTTGACTTGCTGCAGATAAAGCAGGATTTGCAGCCACAATACGATTTACATTGGCAGCATTCGCAGGTGCAATCGCTGCAGTATGCAACACGATTGGACGCTGATCTGGATTGGCAAAGGTATAACGAATACCTGTGCGTGGGCTTGCCACAGTCACGTGACCATTATCCACTTGTACCTGTGCAGTGGTCGCACCCACAGCAGCTTGAACTTTTGCAGGAGTTGTCGTTGTTGCCGCATTTGCAAATGTGAAAGTAGGCAAGCTCAAGGCAACAATCATTAAAGGTTGTAATACTTTTTTCATTTTTTGTTCCACACATGGATATTGCATGTGCAACTAAATAGCATTTAATTCCAAAATCTGCAAATGCTATACACATCTTGCAAAACTATTACCACAAAGATTTTGCGCCCAAAATACAAAAAAGCAGAGCCAAAGTTCTGCTTAAGTTGTAACAAGTCAGGTTTAGATTTTACCGTGACACTGTTTATATTTCAGTCCTGAACCACATGGGCATGGCGAGTTACGGCTTGCAGGTGGAACAACCGTTTGCTCAGCAGCACTGTACTGTGGTTCTGATTCAAAGGTTTCGCCCGTTAAACCATCTACATCAGCATGTGAAAGATTAAGCTGCATCGCTTCTGCTTGCGCTTGCTGCTGTGCTTCCATCGCTGCCAATTCTTCAGGTGTTGGGACATGCACACGCGAAAGATCGGTAACAACATCGGCTTTAATCACGCCCAACATATTCACAAACAAGTTAAAGGCTTCTTTTTTGTACTCTTGCTCAGGATTCTTTTGTGCATAACCACGTAAATGAATACCTTGACGCAAATAGTCCATCGCCGCCAAGTGATCTTTCCAGTGACGATCAAGTGAACTGAGCATAAAGTGGCGTTCTAGCATCGCAGCAGATTCATCACCCATTTGCTCACGACGTGCACGGTAACGTGTCACAATTTCATCGGCAATACGTTCAACCAAAGCTTCTTCATCTAGGCGACGATCATCTTCGAGCCATTGGTTAATTGGTAATTCGACGCCCAAATCATCACGCAAGGCACGCTCTAAACCTTCAATATCCCATTGATCATGAATCGATTCTGGTGGAATATAATTGGCGATCATACCTGTGACCACTTCACGGTGCATTTCTTCAATATAGTCTTGCAGCGTGCTTTCTGCCAGAATATCATCACGCTGTGAATAAATGATCTTACGTTGTTCGTTGTTTACGTCATCGTATTTCAACAAGTTTTTACGGATGTCGAAGTTACGTGCCTCAACTTTACGCTGTGCATTTTCGATAGAGCGTGACACCATTTTGTGTTCAATCGCTTCATCTTCCTGCAAGCCCATAGCACGCATCATTGCTACAACACGATCACCTGCGAAAATACGCATTAAGTCATCTTCAAGTGACAAATAGAAACGTGACACGCCTGGGTCACCCTGACGACCTGCACGACCACGCAACTGGTTGTCAATACGGCGCGATTCGTGACGTTCTGAACCAATAATGTGTAAGCCACCTGAACTTAACACCATGTCGTGATTTTGTTCCCACTCTGCCTTTAAACGCGCTTCATCTTCAGGGGTTGGGTTTTCAATTTTGGCTAGCAGGGCTTTCCAGTTACCACCTAGCAAAATATCTGTACCACGGCCTGCCATGTTCGTGGCAATAGTCACCGCACGTGGTGAGCCTGCTTGCGCAATGATGTCAGCTTCGCGTTCGTGTTGCTTCGCATTCAATACTTCGTGCTGAATACCTGCTTCACGCAGTTTATCCGATAAAATTTCTGAAGCTTCAATGGTCGCTGTACCAATCAGAATTGGTGCGACACCCGCTTCATGCACGCGTTGAATTTCTTGAATAATCGCGTTGTATTTACCAGTACGGTTTAAATAAATTAAATCGTTTTGGTCATTACGAATCATTGGTCGGTGCGTTGGAATGATGACCACATCAAGACCATAAATTTCTTTCATTTCTGCAGCTTCAGTGTCTGCAGTACCCGTCATTCCCGAAAGCTTTTTGTATAAACGGAAATAGTTCTGGAAGGTTGTGGTCGCTAAAGTCTGGTTTTCAGGCTGAATTTCTAGACCTTCTTTCGCTTCTACCGCTTGGTGCAAACCTTCTGACCAGCGACGGCCAGGCATGGTACGACCTGTGTTTTCATCGACAATAATCACTTCACCATCATGGATGATGTAATGCACGTTGCGTTGATACAAGAAGTGCGCACGAATAGCTGCAGATACGTGATGCACCAAATTCAGGTTAGATGCAGAATACAGACTTTCGCCTTCTGCCAATAAACCCATTTGAATTAATTCATTTTCTACCGTTTCATAACCAATTTCGGTCATTTCTACAGTACGTTGTTTTTCATCAATCCAGAAATGTCCACCATCGGCTACTTTTTCTTCTTTTTGTGCATGCAATTTTGGCGGAATGGTGTTGATTGCTGCATATAACTGCGATGAGTCATCACTTTGACCAGAAATGATTAATGGGGTACGTGCTTCATCAATTAAGATCGAGTCCACTTCATCAATAATGGCATAAGTCAGACCACGCTGTTTTTTCTCACTCAGCGAGAACACCATGTTGTCACGCAAGTAGTCGAAACCAAATTCGTTATTGGTACCGTAGGTAATGTCTGCGCGATAAGCCTGTGCTTTTTCAGTCGGGTCTTGCATGGAATAGATAATGCCAATGCTTAAACCTAAAAACTCAAATAAAGGGCGGTTGAGTTCGGCATCACGCTGTGCCAAGTAGTCGTTCACAGTAATGACGTGCACGCCCTGACCGCTTAAAGCATTTAAATAACAGGCCAAAGTTCCCATTAGGGTTTTACCTTCACCTGTACGCATTTCTGCAATTTTACCTTCATGCAAGGTAATACCACCAATCAACTGCACGTCATAGTGACGCATGCTCATGACACGTTTGGCGGCTTCACGACATACTGCAAATGCTTCTGGTAATAATTTATCTAAACTTTCGCCTTTGTTATAACGTTGTTTGAATTCTTCGGTTTTTGCAGATAAGTCTGCATCGCTTAAGGCAGATATCGTCGGCTCGAGCGCATTAATCTTGTCTACGATTTTACGCATGCGTTTGAGTTCGCGCTCATTTTTAGTACCGAAGATTCCTCCGATCAGACTTGCCAACATGAATAAACTCTCTAAATCTTGCTTGTCAAATAAATAGGTTTTTCTTAGTGGTTATTATGGTGCTAGAAATTTGAAGTACAAGGGTTTTGCACAAAAACCTATTAAAAATTCCAATCTCTACTTGCCATTTCTCGCTGCTAAGTAGCAGTTAATGTAACAAATTTCGAGCGGACGATATATAGCAATCACACATCAATCTATTTTGAAAATGCAATAAAAATGACACACCATATTCAAATTATTCATAAGCACATACAAAAACACTATTTAATTCTGCAAAAGGAATGGCGCATAGTAGTACGCATACATCACACAACAAAACAAGACAGAGGTACACAATGACTATTCGCTTAGGTGACATCGCACCCAACTTCACACAAGATTCAAATGAAGGCCCAATTGATTTTTATGAATTTTTAGGTGACAGCTGGGGCATTCTATTTTCGCATCCTGCCGATTACACACCTGTCTGCACCACCGAGCTAGGCTATACCGCAAAACTGAAAGATGAATTCAGCAAGCGCAATGTCAAAGCGATTGCACTTTCTGTAGATGATGCTGAATCTCATAAAGGCTGGATTCAAGATATTAACGAAACTCAAGATACAACGGTTAATTTCCCAATTCTTGCTGACCAAGATCGTAAAGTGTCTACCCTGTACGATTTTATTCACCCGAATGCCAGCGAAACACTGACTGTCCGCTCATTAATCATTATTGATCCAAATAAAAAAGTACGCTTGATCATTACTTATCCTGCTTCTACAGGACGTAATTTCCACGAAATTTTACGTGTCATTGATTCACTACAACTGACTGACAATTACAAGGTTGCAACGCCTGCCAACTGGCAAGATGGTGAAGATGTGGTCATTGTGCCTGCCATTCAGGATGAAGCGGAACTTAAAGAACGCTTCCCAAGTGGATATAAAGCCATCAAGCCTTATTTACGTTTGACCAAACAACCGAACCGCACTTAATTAAGTGTTACATGAGCAAGCCTATCTTCGGATAGGCTTTTTACAATCAAAGCATTTGAAACACGCCTAAACTCAATCAGCATTAAAAAAGGATTTAACCCAAAAGATTAAATCCTTTTTAATAAACATTTTGATCGAATGATCTAGTCGCGTTTATCTAACGGTACCCAGTCAATCACCCATGCAGATTTCATATTCAAACTTGGGTCTGCGGTAATTTTCTTGCGGGTTGCATCTGCAGCATCACGGTCTTTAGATGGCCCAACCATAATCCGAACCCCTTTAGACGTTGGACTTTGGGTGACTTTATAACCTTTGGCTTTCAGTTTTGCCGCCAAAGCATCGGCATTGGCTTGGTTAGCAGCCAAAGCCACTTGTACCATCCACTGCTTATCACCTTCTTCCAATAACTTACGTGCTTTTTCAGCTTCAGTCTTTTTCTTGGCTGCTTCTTCAGCTTTGCGTTTTTCCTCAGCTTTACGCTTATCTTCGGCAGCCTTACGTTCTGCTTCTTTTTTCGCTTCAGCGGCTTTGCGCTCTTGTTCAGCTTTACGTTTTGCATCGGCTTGGCGTTGTTCTTCCGCTAAACGTTTTTCTTCTGCAATGCGTTTTTCTTCCGCTAAACGCTTTTCATCTGCTGCTTTTTTCTCTGCAGCACTACGCTCTTGCGCAGCTTTTAACTCAGCAGCTTTCTTGGCATCCGTTGCCTTTTGCTGCTCTAACTTCTTTTGCTGGGCGGCTTTTTCTTCAGCCAAACGCTTTTGCTTGGCTTGTTCATCTTCGACCAATTCAGGCGGAATATTGTCAGAACTTTGCTGCTGACCAGAACGCAATGCATTTAAGGCAGCATATTCTTCTGCAGCTTTACGCGCTGCTTCAGCTTCTGCCTGTTGTTGCATCGCTAAAAACTCAGCTGCACGTGCTTCTTGCTCCGCTACTGCTTTTTCACGCGCACGGCGCTGCTCTTCAAGCAGACGCTGCTCGGTTTGCACATCGACAGTTAAAGGTTGCAATTGCACCATTTCTGCCTGATTGGCATTTTTATGTTGAACTTGTTCGGCTTGGCTTGGGGTTTTCACATTATTTTGATGTATTTCTTCTTGCCCTTTTAAAAGCAATGCTGCCAATAAAACACCACCACCTAATAAAACAACGCCACCCATCCAGCGCTGTTTGTTATTCATTGACATTCTTCCAAATACTCCCATACCGCTTCTAAGGTATGAAATGATCCACATACCAAAATCAGCTGATTATTTTTTGTTTCATCCAGTGCTGATTTAAAAGCCAATTGTATACTGTCGAAGTGTTGTATTGTTTCGCCTTGCAAAGCCTGATCCAAAACCGTGATCTCTGCCGCACGAGGCACATTTAATGTGGCAATTTTCCACATTACGACACTATCTTTCAATAACTCAACCACAGAATTTATATCTTTATCTGCAAGCATTGAAAAAACACTGACCACTTCAGTGTACTGTTTATTGTAATTTAAGAAATTGCGCAATTGCTTTAACAAAAATTCAACGCCATGCGGGTTATGTCCTGCATCAAAAACCACGGTTTTGCCCTGAATTTGACGAATTTCAAAACGTCCCGCCAATTTGGCCGTTTGAATACCTTGTGCAATTGCGTCTTGGGTAATTTCTAAACCACTGTGCAAGACTGCTGCCACAGCCGTTGAAATATTATCGAGGGCTAAACTGCCTGTTGGAAGTTTTAAGGTACAACCCGATGCAGCAAACATCCATAACTGACCATCTTGCATATCCCGATAAAAATAATCACGATTCAAGACAAACAAAGGTGCATTGCAGGTTGCTGCTTTGTCGTGAATAGCTTGAGGCAAATCTTGCTGACCTGCAAAAATGACAGGAATGTTAGGACGAATAATGCCTGCTTTTTCATAGGCAATTTTTTCGATGCTATCGCCTAACCAATCGACATGATCTAAACCGATATTGGTAATAACCGCCACATCAGGATTGACGACATTGACCACATCTAAGCGTCCGCCTAAACCGACTTCAAGCACCCACACATCGCAGTCACGTGCTTTAAAAATCACAAAGGCTGCCAAAGTCGTGGCTTCAAAGAAAGATAAACTCAGATCGCAATCACGTCGTGCTTGATCGACTTGCACAAAAGCATCAATCAAACTTTGGTCATCGACCTCGACACCTGCTAATTTGACCCGTTCATTAAAACGGTAAATATGCGGCGATTGGTACAACCCAACCCGATAGCCCTGCGCATTTAAAATAGCCGCTAAAGTGGTTGTGGTTGAGCCTTTGCCATTGGTTCCCGCAACCGTAATGACTTTAGCTTTAGGATGGGTTACACCCAATTTTTCTGCAACGGGAATGACCCGTTCCAAACCTAAATCAATACCCGTAACGTGAACATGGCTCCAATAATTGAGCCATGTGTTTAAATCATCGGTTGCAAGAGGTGCTGTGTTCAAGGCAAGTTCATCAGTTTCGCAAGAATACGATAAACTGTATCACGTAATGCATGACGATGGACAATTTGATCGACCACACCATGATCAAGTAAGTATTCTGCACGTTGGAACGGTTCTTCCAGTTTTTCACGTACAGTTTGCTCAATGACACGTTTACCCGCAAAACCAATCATCGCTTTAGGTTCTGCAATGTGCACATCACCCAGCATCGCCAATGATGCAGTTACACCACCATATACAGGATGTGTTAATACTACGATGTAAGGTAAGCCTGCTTCTTTCATACGTTGAATTGCTGCAGAAGTACGCGCCATTTGCATTAATGACAACATGCCTTCTTGCATACGCGCACCGCCCGATGCTGCGAAGCAAATTAACGGTTGTTTTTGCTGAATCGCACGTTCAGCAGCTTGCACAAAACGGTCACCCACTACGGTACCCATTGAGCCGCCCATAAAATCAAACTCAAATGCACAAGCAATGACTGGCATATCTTTTAATAAGCCCTGCATCACCACTAAAGCTTCGGTTTCACCCGTTTTCTTTTGCGCTTCAGTCATACGCTCAGGATAAGCTTTGCTGTCTACAAATTTGAGTGGGTCTTTGGCAGAGAATTCTTGACCTAATTCGTTTTGCACTTGGTCAAAGAACCAAGTTAAACGCTCACGCGCTTTCATACGTAAATGTTCATCACATTGTGGGCATACATAAGCGTTGAACGACATTGCCGTACGTGTCACCAAGGCATGACATTCTGGACATTCAATCGTTGGTTCAGTAAAGATCGCTTTTAACGCTTGTTGCTCATCTGGTGTTTCAATACCAGGTACACCACGTGCAGTCCACGGCGTCGATGGGCTTAGAATTTTCCCTGTTTTCACTTCTTGACTCATACTAACTCATCGAGCGCAGCTCGAAGCTCCTTCACTTTATTAACCGTTGCAATGACGGCTTGTTCTGGTGCTAAGCTCGCAAATTGTTTTACAAAAGCACTTCCGACAATGACTGCGTCGGCAGCCGCGCCCATTGCTTTGGCAGATGCAGCATCACTGATGCCAAAACCCACACCCACAGGCACGTTGGTTACAGCTTTAATCTGTTGGATGCGGGTTGCTGCTTCTGCAACATCAAGTGTTGCTGCACCCGTCACGCCTTTCAAAGAAACATAATAAATAAAGCCACTGGCTTGGTTTGCAACAAATTGAATACGCTCTGGTGTAGAAGTTGGCGCTAACAAGAAAATTTGATTCATCCCATATTTATTCAGGACTTCATCAAATTCTTGGGCTTCTTCAGGTGGTAAATCGACCAGAAGTACACCATCGACACCACAGTCATGTGCATATTCAACAAACTTTTCATAACCAATGACTTCTACAGGGTTTAAATATCCCATCAATACCACAGGAGTTTCCTGATCTTTTTGACGGAACTCTTTGACCATGTTTAAAGCATCTAGCGTATTGGTTCCACCTGCCAACGCTCGCTCTGCAGCGAGGGCAATTACTGGACCATCAGCCATTGGGTCTGAAAACGGCAAACCTAATTCAACGACATCTACCCCTGCCTCGACCATTTGATGTAACAACGGAACTGTGACTTCTGGATGAGGGTCACCTGCCATAACATAAGAAACCAAGGCCTTACGCTGTTGAGATTCAAGCTGTGCAAATCGTGTGGCTAAACGTGACATAGGGTTGTATTTTCCTTGAATGATTAAAACTGAGACATTTGCTATTGTAGAAATACAAATTGACCCATTGTAACGCTATTTTTTACTCAATGAATAGCGCACAGGCATGAGTTGCTGCATTTCTGTTTGCAAAACGATTTATTCAGAACAACCGCGAGGCTACATTTACTGATATTTGCGCTTTTTTCTCAATGATCAAAGATGCCTAATTTTGCCTGCTTATCGGTTTTTGAAACTTGCTCAATCGTGCTTTTAAATTTAAAAATATTGATAAAAATAAACAACTTCAGGTTTTATCTTAGGCTTTATCAACCTTGCAAAAGCTGATTCGGTCATGGCTACACACAGCTTATTTTCAATCTCTTAGCGCGAAATCACCTGTTGATAATGAGCCAATCCATACTATTTATGGCGTATTTTGCTGTAGAGAAAGTGCATCCTCAGCTTGCTGCAACTGCTGTTTACGTTTTAGCAAGGTCTGTCCTGTACAGGCTTTATAGGCACGCGCCAAAGCCGATTGGTCTGAATAACCCAACAACTGTGCAATATCGCTTAGGCTCACATTTTGTCGCAGTAAGTTTTCACAGCGCTGCATCCGTTCTATTTCAAGAATCTGTTTAAAACCCGTACCTTCCTGTTTAAGCTGACGCTGTAACGTACGCCCTGAACGAAATAAACGCTGCGCCACCCATTCAATGCTCGGCACTTGCTGTTCATAACGTAAATAATGCGCCACCTGCTCTTGGACTTGCTGCTGCACGGTTTCTAATTGTGGTTTTAACGCAATCGCATCTTCAGCTTGTTTGGTGAGTAAATGAATTAAAGAGGGATCGGCTTGCTGTGGTTTTAAACTGAGGCTTTCTAAATTTAAAACAATTTGATATTCCGCTTGCTTAAATAAAACCTTACAACCATAAAACTTTTCATAATGCAGCATCGCCATACGCGGTGCATGGGCAAAATGAATCTCCCGTATCGGAGAGTGTTGAAAATCAAAAATTTGCATGGCCAATTGAGTCATACAGGCAAAAGTCATTTCATGAACCAAGCTGTATTTTTCATCCACCAACGGCCATGATAAATATAAAGCATCTGGTTGTTGTTCCAGTCGCATCGGTACGGCTGCCGTACCATCTACCACCAAACGACTAAAACGCATCATATATTGAAGGGCTTCTGCAACACTATTACTACGCGATGCCATATAGCCGAGCACACCAAAATGTTCAGGCTGAATATAACGCGCCAATTCAAAAACAAGCGTTGGACAATCTAAAAACTGAATACTGTGTTGGATGATCTCATTAAAAAATTGATAAGACGATTGGGTATCCATAGGCAATGCCAACACATGCTGTAAATGCTGCAATTGTGCAGGCGAAAATCCAAGCTGCTCAGGAACTCTGCCCTGTGCAGATAAATAGCGTAACCAAAGTTGATAATAGCCATTTGGAATTTGAATTTCGCTCATGTGCTTGCTCATTTTGACATGCATCATTTTCTTTTGTCGTTTAATGTATAAAAACTGGCAAATACTGTCAAAACAAATCTGCCAAAGCCCGACATACTGCAAACAGGATTGACCAGAGTGAAATAAAATAAAATGAATGCACTTGTCCAATATCATGCTGCGCCCATAGTACGCAGCAATCTCGATTTTAAATTAGCCGATGTGCCGCGTTACTGGTTTGCAGGTGACCCGTTTTTAACCCGCATGTTTGATGCTTTGAGCCTGACTTTTCCTGATGGCGAGCGTTATTTCATTCAATCGGTACGTTTGTTCCGTGATCAAATTCAAGACCCAGACTTAAAACAACGTGTTGCCGATTTTATTCGGCAAGAAGCTCAGCACGGCATTGCACACGACAAAATGAATCAGGTTATGAAAGATCAAGGCATGCCTGTAGATCAGTTTATTCAGCGTCTAAACAAAGTGTTTAAGTTTGAACTGAAATATCGCTCGCCCCAATACAACATCGCCATGACAGCGGCTGCGGAACATTTAACTGCACTTATGGCAGAAACTTTTTATGGCGAAAAAGACACGCTACAAGATGCACATCCTTATGTCCGCGCCTTATTTGCATGGCATGCGATTGAAGAAATGGAACATCGTGATGTGGCGTTTGATGTGATGCAACAGGTGGGCAATGTGCCTGAAGTGACCCGAAAAATGGCGTTGGTGCTGACCACAGGTTTAATGTTCGGATTTACCCTGTACCGCGCCAATGTCATGCTGAAATGCGATGGGTTTAATCGTATCCAGCGCCTTAAAATGAATGTACGTGGCTTGCAATGGCTGTTTGGCAAACAAGGGAAATTACGCAAAATGCAATCACAATATCGTGATTGGTTTAAACCTGACTTTCACCCTAGCCAACATCCAATCATCGCGCAATATGATGTCTGGCTTGAGACTTTAGCGCAAACAGGCGACCCAATTCAGGCAGGTGAAGCATTTTGGCAGGCAGGAAAATAAAGCTTTTGGTTTTGCTTGGCTTTTAACCAATGAACACCTAAGCATTGCTTAGCTTTATACAAACTTGCCTCTAATATCTTTATATAAAGTAAGGCATAAGGCAATGCTGAGTCATATCTTATTATTTCTTATTTATGAGTGACCAACACAGTTTAAGCGTAAGAGATCGCTGTTACTGTTACAGCTCCATCTCCTACGCAGAAAAAGGTTTTAGTCCTGATTCATAATAAAAAAGTATTGGCGATAATATTTCAGCTCAGCAATCGAATCACGAATATCATCCATCGCCAAATGCGACGCATTCTTTTTCAAACCGCTCATAATTTCTGGACGCCAGCGCTTTGCCAACTCTTTCACTGATGAAACATCCAAATTACGATAATGGAAGTACTGTTCCAATTCAGGCATTAAACGGTGTAAAAAACGGCGGTCTTGGCAAATTGAGTTGCCACACATTGGCGATGTTTTAGGATTGACCCATTTTTTTAGAAACTCAATGGTTTGCTGCTCTGCATCCTGCGCAGTGAGTTTGCTGCGACGCACACGCTCAATTAAGCCCGATTGTCCATGCTGACGTGTATTCCACTCATCCATGGCATTTAAAATACGATCAGGTTGATGCACAGCCAGCACAGGACCTTCTGCCAAAATATTTAAATGATCATCGGTCACAATGGTAGCCACTTCAATAATTTGGTCGTTATCGGTATCTAAACCTGTCATTTCCAAATCAATCCAAATGAGGCGAGTATCAGGCGTGCTGCTCATAAATGTGCAATCTTATTCGGCTTAAAAACAGCATAGTAGCAAATTTCTTGCTTCTTGGCTGTAACTGTGCCCCCGCTTCATGCTATTTTTGCCATCCTGAGTTCATGGTTTTTTTAGGATATGAATG
Organism: Acinetobacter towneri; assembly: GCF_017498585.1. Taxonomy (NCBI): domain Bacteria; kingdom Pseudomonadati; phylum Pseudomonadota; class Gammaproteobacteria; order Moraxellales; family Moraxellaceae; genus Acinetobacter; species Acinetobacter towneri. Next base: position 1,042,027 of record NZ_CP071766.1, on the reverse strand, counting down.
GCTTTAATTCGTAAGCGTCGATTGACTGAACAACAGCAACGTCGAATTGAAAAACAACACAAGTCACGTCAGGCAGACATTGACACTTCACATGATTTAGAAGGCTTGGTGGTACAACACTATGGTCGTCAATTAGAAGTGCAGGCTTTATCTGTTCCTGAAATTCATCCTGAAAAACCTGTGGTGCACGCAGGTGAGCCTGAACCGTTTTGGAAACCTATCGAAATAGGCAGCATTTGGCGTTGTCATACTCGCACCAATTTAGAATTATTGGTGACGGGAGATCGGGTCAAATGGCAAGCCGATCCGAATACAGGTTTAGGGATTATTACCGCGATTCATCCACGCCAATCTTTATTGACCCGACCTGATCGTTATCACAAAGTTAAACCTGTTGCCGCCAATATCAGTTTGATTGTGATTGTTTTTGCGCCTTTGCCTGAACCTGCACCGGGCTTGATTGACCGCTATTTGGTTGCTTGTGCCGATGCCGATATTCCCGCCTTATTGGTCTTAAACAAATCTGATTTGCTCAAAGAAAACGACCCGATTTTAGACTTGCTTAAGGAATATCAAGACTTGGGGTATGAAGTCATGCAAACCCAGTCCGATGCGAATTTAGAGCATTTGGCGGCACGTTTGGCAGGTGAAACGGTGGCTTTTGTTGGACAATCGGGTGTGGGGAAAAGCTCGCTGATTAATGCCATCGTGCCTGAAGCGGCGCAAAAGACCAATATCATTTCAGAAAACTCAGCACTTGGACAACACACCACAACCTCTACCCGCTTAATTGGCTTTGGAGATGGTGCAGCCTTAATTGACTCACCGGGGATTCGTGAATTTGGTTTATGGCACTTAAGCCAAGATAAAATTCAAAATGGTTTTCCTGAAATTGAAAACCTGCTGGGGCATTGCCAATTCCGCAACTGTACCCATAAACATGAAAAGCAATGTGCGCTGCGACTGGCTGCTGCAGAAGGTGAAATATTATCGCGTCGTTTAGACAGTTATTTAAGACTGTGTGATGAAATTGCCGAAGCGCAACAAAAAAATTAATTTTATTATGGCGCTGCCCTTGAAGCGGTGTTTTTGATCGCCATATTTATACGCTATACTCTTGAACAATTTTGACATTGTAATTAGGTGACTTGTGGAACGTTGGTTCGAATTTATGGGGAATCATCCCTTCTTATTTGGGACGCTGGCTGTATTGGTAGTGTTGTTCTTTGTGTTAGAAGGTCAACGCAATGGTCGCAAAATTTCCCCACAATCTTTGGGTATTTTAGTCAAAGCTAAAAATGCCATGTTGATTGATTTACGTGATGCCAAAGATTTCCGTGAAGGTCATATCAGTGGTAGCCGCAATATTCCCTATAGCCAAATTACCAAGCATGTTGAAGAGTTAAAAACCTCAGATCGCCCATTGGTCTTTATCTGTAACTTGGGTCAGGTTGCAGGCAGTGCTTTACAACAGGTCGCACATACCGATGCCTATCGTTTAGATGGCGGTATTAGCAACTGGAAAGCACAAGGTTTACCTTTAGTAAAAAGCAAATAGTTTTACCCAATATTTTTCGCAAGGAGAACAATCATGGCTGAAGTCACTATTTATTCAACGACTGTATGTCCATACTGCATTCGTGCAAAACAACTCCTTGAGCGTAAAGGCGTTGCCTATAAAGAAATTAATTTGTCGAATGAAGCGCCTGAAGTACGTGTTGAATTAATGCAACGTACCAATCATCGTACCGTTCCACAAATTTTCATCAATGACCAATTTATTGGCGGCTTTGACCAATTATATGCGTTAGATCGCGAAGGCAAGCTTGATCAATTATTGGCATAAACATAACACGATAACCAACTCTTAAGGATTTAACATGAGTGAAGAACAACAAGCTCAACCACAATTGGCATTAGAGCGTATTTATACCAAAGACATTTCTTTTGAAGTTCCTGGGGCACAAGTATTTACCAAAGAATGGCAGCCTGAATTGAACATCAACCTGTCATCTTCTGCAGAAAAAATTGATCCAACCCACTTTGAAGTAGCATTAAAAGTTGTGGTTCAAGCCAACAACGCAGGCGATACTGCATTTATTGTTGATGTTACCCAAGCTGGTATTTTCCTGATTGATGGCGTTGAAGAAGAGCGTTTACCGTACATTCTTGGCGCATACTGCCCGAACATTTTGTTCCCATTCTTGCGTGAAGCAGTGAATGATATGGTTACCAAAGGCAGCTTCCCACAATTATTGTTAACGCCAATCAACTTCGATGCCGAGTTTGAAGCCAATATGCAACGTGCTCAAGCCGCTGCAGCTGAAGGTCAAGCTTAATTCGCGATTGGATATAAAAAAACCGCTGAAATTTCAGCGGTTTTTTATGTCATCCGTTTGCTGATGGACGATCAAAATTAAAAATCATCATCCTGAGATGGATCTCGATACAAGGCATCATGAATCGCTTCGACCAATTGCTGCGCAATTTCCTGTTTCGAGGCTTTTTCCAAATCGCGTTTTTCCATACGGTAGCTTTCGGCAAAAAATACCGTCATGGCATTTTCATCGGAAGCAAAACCAATATCGGCACGGGAAACGTCATTGCAGGCAATCATATCTAGCTTTTTCGCCACCAACTTGCCTGCTGCATACTCTTCTACATTGCGGGTTTCTGCAGCAAAGCCAACCATAAACGGACGTTTTTCCTGTTGTGCAATGGTCGCAACAATATCAGGGTTTTTGACCAACGCCACATTCAGCTCATCGCCTAATTTTTTAATTTTGTGTTCCGCAATTTCTGCCACGCGGTAATCTGCCACCGCGGCTGTAGCGATGAAAATATCACAGCCTTGTTCAAGCATCTGCAAACTGGTATCTAGCATTTGAATTGCAGAAGACACATTAATTCGCTGTACCCCATTTGGCGTATCTAAACTAACTGGGCCTGCAATAAGCGTGACTTTTGCCCCTGCTGCATAACAGGCTGCAGCCAAAGAAAAACCCATTTTGCCTGTACTATGGTTAGAAATATAACGCACAGGGTCTAAAGCTTCGCGGGTTGGGCCTGCTGTAATGGTGACATTTTTGCCTGCCAACATGCCAAATTTTTCCACCAAAGCACGCTGTGCCTGATGAAAATACTGCGTCACCTGATGCGCCAAATCTTCAGGTTCTGGCATACGCCCTAAACCAACATCTCCACAGGCTTGTTCGCCCGCATCGGGCATAATTACATGCACGCCATCTTCCACCAAAGTGGTTAAGTTACGCTGTGTGGCTTTGGCTGCCCACATTTGCTGATTCATGGCAGGTGCAACCCAAACTGGTGCAGTGGTGGCTAAATATAAAGTACTGAGCAAATCATCGGCCAGACCTGCAGCAAATTTGGCTAAGGTGTCGCAACTGGCGGGCGCAACCAAAATTAAATCGGCCCACCGTGCCAATTCAATATGCCCCATGCCTGCTTCGGCTTCGGTATCTAATAATTCGGTATGTACTGGATTGCCTGACAGTGCTTGAAAGGTCAGCGGTGTAATAAAAGCTTGTGCCCCCTTGGTCATGACCACGCGAACACTAAACCCCGCATCCTTTAAACGACGCACTAAAATCGCACTTTTATAGGCCGCAATGCCGCCTGTCACAGCTAAAATAATGTTTTTATGAGGGAGGACGCTTAAATCGAAGCTCACAAATAAGCCACCTTTTTGTTGCAGTGGCGCTCACAATAGCATTAAATAATGTCATTCCCAAGAGATCTGTTGGGATTTAAGTTTCAAATTTAGAATAAAAAAGTCAAATAACAATGCATTTATCTATTAAACATTGGCCTGAACAAGAACGGCCACGTGAGCGTCTGATTCAAAATGGTGCTGCAAGTTTGTCCGATGCCGAACTACTGGCTATTTTCCTGCGCTCAGGCTCGCAACAACATTCTGCGGTGGAGTTGGCACGATTGCTAATTCAGCATTTTGGCAATCTCACTACTTTACTCGATGCACCCATTGCCGAGTTGTGTCAATTTCACGGCATGGGTAACAGTAAATATTCACAGCTCATGGCAGTTAAAGAACTCGGACGGCGTTATGTGGCTGAACATTTAAAACAAGATGCGCTAGAGCTTAGCAACTCCAAACGTTTGATGGAGTATTTGCGTTTTGAACTTTTGGGCGAAACCCAAGAAGTGTTTGCGGTACTTTGTCTAGATGCCTGTTTACGCAAAATCAGCTTTAAAAAGTTATTTTATGGCGCAGTGAATTCGTGTGAAATTTCTATTAATCAATTGCTGCGTTTTGCAATTAGCCAACACGCTACGGCGATTGTGATTGCACACAATCATCCTTTCGGATTGCCACATCCCTCACGTGCAGATTTAATCCTGACGCAGCAGATTCAGCAAGCCTGTCAGTTGCTAGAGCTGCGTTTGATCGATCACTGTATCATCTCAAGTGAAGGTAATTTTTCCTTTGCCGAACAACAACTGCTTAAATTTGAGCACACTTAAAATTTGCATATTGACAAAGCCTGCACAAGCACAGAAGATCATCAAAAAATTGTGATGATTCTAATAAAATGATAGTCGATCAACCCAGTGTATTTAACTTACTGTTTTCTTGGCGGGGCACGATTTTACCGAAGGTCTTACCGCCTTTGGGCGTGGTGATGTTGATCTCCACCATTATTGGCGGTTTGTCTTATATTGGCTATTTTCATTTTCCAGAATTGCCTTTGGTTGGCTTTACTTTAATTGGGGTGGTGCTGTCGATTTTTTTGGGCTTTAAAAACTCTGCCTGTTATGACCGTTGGTGGGAGGCACGTAAACTTTGGGGCATGCTGATTGCCAACGCGCGCCACTTTGACCGCGACTGCCGTATACTTAGTCAAGCACGACGTGAACGCGTCATTCAGCACGTCATTGTATTTGCCAATGTCTTGCGCGACCGCCTGCGTCATCAAACTGCCAATCCAACCGAGTTAATTCAAACCAGTGGCATGAGTCAGCAAGCAATTACCCAACTGTATCAACAAGCCAATGCACCGCAATACACGCTCAGTTTGATTCAATGGGAGTTAATGCAAGCACTTAAAGAGGGCGAAATTTCCGATATTATTTACACACAAATGAATCAACACGTCACAGAGCTGAGTTTGGTACTCACGGGTTGTGACCGTATTGCTACCACACCGCTCCCTTTTGCGTATTCAGTCCTACTTAACCGAACAGTGTACTTTTTCTGTTTTATGTTGCCCTTTAGTTTAGGGTCTACACTCGGATTGGCGACTCCGCTTTTGGTCGGTATTTTGGCTTATACTTTTTTAGGTCTGGATGCGCTCAGTTCTGAAATTGAAGAACCTTTTGGCACGCAAAGCAATGACTTACCTTTAGATGCCATGGTAAGAACCATTGAAATTGAATTATTGGGTACGTTGGGTAAACCAACGCCACCACCAATTCAGGCACAGGACAATAATTTGCTTTAGACCCTCTTCCCAACCTTCTCCCAGAGGGAGAAGGAGTTTTTATCCTTTCTAAATTTTAATAATGGATATCACATCTGCTTATATGAGAAGGTTGGGATGAGGGAGTTACTCAACAAAACTCTCCCAAATCCCAATTTGACCATCTTTCACCCGCGGAATATTGCCCAATTTAATCCACGGCATATTTTCACCATGAAAATCACTGCCGACAGATACTTTTAGACCATGTTCAGCAATCATGCGATCCACCATTTGACGGGTCGATGCAGGGTCAATATTAGGCGGCAATTCCACTGCATCACCCCCATATTTGGCAAAAATTTCAATCAAATAACGAATATTGGTCGCAGATAAATCATAACGGGTTGGATGCGCCAACACGGCAAAACCCTGACTGTCATGAATTACCCGAATCGTATCTTCCAAACTCAAGCCATCAAATTTCACATAAGCCTTTTTGCCTTCTTTGATGTATTTATCAAATGCTTGCTGCACACGCGTTACAATGCCTTTTTCTTGTAAGGTTTTGGCAATGTGCGTACGGGTAATCCGATCTGCTACGCCTTCGACTTTAAGAAGTACATCATTATAAATATCTTGTCCAATCAGCGGAGTGAGTAAATCACAAATTTGTTTGGCACGTTCTGCACGAATTTGTTTTTGCTGTTCCAGCAGCGCCTGTAAAGGTGCAGGATTTTGCATGTTTAGCGCCACCACATGCACGCTATAGCTTTTTTTAGTGGCAGGACGTGACCATTGACTGGAAATTTCCACTCCCGAAATAATCTTTAAATCTTGCCCCTGAGCCGCTTGCTCTGCCAAAGCCAGCCCATCCATTGTGTCATGATCAGTCAATGCCAAGGTATGAATGCCCTGCTGAATTGCCGCAGACACCAATTCTCCAGGTGACAAAGTTCCATCAGAAATATTACTGTGTGTATGTAAATCTACGCCGTGCATCACTTATACTATGTCATTTATTTGATCAGATTTAGATACTCTAACATGAAAGCACTTTTAGACTTTGTGCCCCTCATTATTTTCTTTTATTTATACAAAACTGTAGATCCAAAAGACACTAATCATCAATTACTACAACTCATCGGCTCTGCAGGCGGTGTCGATAACAACCATATTTTGGTGGCCACCACAGGTCTGATCATCTCGATGTTAGTGGTGTACGGCGCATTGTTTATCATGCAAAAATTCCGTTTAGATAAACAACAGTGGATTGTGCTGTTTATGACCGTAATTTTTGGTGGCGTTACTTTAATGTTAAGCGATGACTTTTATATTCGCCTGAAAGCTGCCATTTTAAACATTGTATTTGCAGGTGCTTTTTTGCTATCACCATGGTTCAGCAAAGACCGTAAACCACTGATTCAACGCTTATTTGGGCCTGTGTTCAACTTGACCGAAGCTGGCTGGAAAAACCTGAATTATACTTGGGCAGCCATGTTTGCAGTCATGTCTTTCCTACACGTATTTTTTGCATTTTTATTTATGGACGGAAAATATTGGGGCGAATTCACTGCTTTTGGTGACATGATTGTGATGTTTTCCTTTATCATTGTGCAGTTTATTGTATTGCGCAAATACTTTAAAACATCTGAATAATTTCTGATCTGCGATATTCGAGAGTAACTATGCCTTTATTTGTTCTGAGTTGTACTGACCGTGAAGGTACACTGGAAAAACGTCTTGCGACCCGTCCTGCACATCTTGCACGTTTGCAACAACTCGATGCCGAAGGTCGCTTAATTGTGGCGGGGGCAATGCCAAAAGACCCAAGCAATCCACAAGCAGGCTTTTATGGCAGCACCATGATTGTCGATTTTGACAGTCGTGAAGCACTCGATGCATGGCTACAAGACGAACCTTTCTTAAAAGAAGGTGTATATAGCCACATTGACGTTAAGCCATTCAATAAAGCATTCCCTCAAGGATAAGCGCTATGCGTTTCGTTGTTGCCAGTGTTGTTGCTGTTCTGCTCAGTTCACCTGTATATGCAGTTGAGCCAGCCACAACCACACCTACTGCACCTGCTCCTGCTGCTGTGACCAACACGGCAGCTGTAGCAACAGCCAATGGGGTTACTCCTGCACAAGATAAACCTTTGACTGCAGAACAAATTGCCAAAAATAAAGCCCTTCAAGAAGCTAAAACCAAAGCCTTGATTAAAGATCAAAGCACACGTTTACAACAACTTGAACAAGCGAATCTCGATGCTTTGGCACAGAATCAGGAACTGCAACTTAAAAATGATAATTTAGGCGTGCAAGTTCAAGTACTGCAAAGTGAACGCAGTGCGCAAATGTTTTTATACGGTGCTGCAACACTCGCGGTTGGCGTATTGCTCGGCTTCTTAATTGCTAGCTATGTCTATACCAAACGTCGCCGCCAATGGTAAGGTGAGCATTCACCTCTTGATTTAAGGTACTCTGGTTTTGTTTCAGCCTATTCAAACTGCCGAGCTGGATTGGCAACTGGTCGATGGTATTGATGTGCCCATTTCCAAACAATTTGGCGATGTGTATTTCTCTAAAGACAACGGTTTATTAGAAACACGGCATGTGTTTTTACAGGGCAATGACTTACCCATCCGTTTAGCAGCGCTGAATAATTTTGAATATTTTTGTGTAGGCGAAACAGGCTTTGGTACAGGCTTAAATATTTTAGCGCTTTGGCAATTATGGCAACAGGTACGTCCCAATAATCGCAGCCATTTACACGCAATTTCTGTCGAAAAATTTCCACTTTGCAAAGCCGATCTTATACGTGCCTTAGCGGCTTGGCCCGAACTCAGTCATCTGTCTGAACAGCTGATTCAGCAATACCCTGCCGCTATTGCAGGCTGTCATCGTTTAAACTTTCCAGATGAACGCTTTAGCCTAGATTTATGGCTAGGCGATGCTCAGGAAGTTTTTCCTGTCATTGCTAAAACTGCTCCTGTCAATGCGTGGTTTTTAGATGGCTTTGCACCCGCCTGTAACCCCGATATGTGGCAGGAAACCGTGCTCAACCCGATTGTAGCACTGTCCGATTATGGCACGACTTTTGCCTCATTTAGTGTGGCAGGCGTACTCAAACGTGGCTTAAAACAACACGGTATTCACATCACCCGCCCACGCGGTTTTGGGCATAAACGGGAAATGCTGAAAGCCATCTGGCAAGCGCCTGAAATAGAGCCAATATCCGATCAGAACGAAACTCAAATTACAACAAATACCACAACAAGCAACCAACAGCGCCATATTGCGATCATAGGCGCAGGAATTGCGGGTTTAAGCTGTGCGTGGGCATTTTCCCAACGAGGGCATCAAGTCACGCTCTATGACCAAACAGCGCCACTTGCAGGCGGTTCTGGCAATCCTTTGGCACTCTTAAACCCAAAACTTTGCCCAATTCATCAAAGTGCTGATCATTTAATGACTTTGGCATGGCAACATGCTTTAAATCACTATGCCGCATTCAAAGCATTTCGTCCGTTGCAGATTCATCAACTGGCACTTAAACATGCCGATGAATTGCTGGATTTAGCCACACAATACCCAAAAGGTATTTTAGCAGCACAGAGTGCAACCGAACTTACGCCACAAAGCGACTTTGCCAGTTTAAGCTTATTGCAAGCAGGAGCAGTTTCTCCACATCAACTGCGTGATGAAATTCTTGCGCATCCGCACATTCAGTTTCAGCAAGCTCAAATTAAACAAATCACCACGACAGCACAGCAACTGATCTTACACAGCGTAGATACTGAACTTGGAGTGTTTGATCATGTCATCGTCTGTGCAGCGCTGCAAAGCGGTGCTTTTTTTGAGCATTACCCTGTGCTTAAACCCATTCGTGGGCAAGTTAGCTGGGTAAATAATACAGATCAGGCTTTGCCATTATCACAAGCCTATAGCTATGGCGGCTATTGCATGCAGCTCAATGCCGATCAACTGATTTTAGGTGCATCGTTTTATCCAAATCGGGAAGATTGTGACGTCTTGGCAGAAGACCATGTGCATAACTACGAACTTATCCACAGTGTCTTTCCTGCGTATGCCGAAAACTTAGCACCCGTAGATACTTGGCAAGGTCGCGCTTCGCTACGCGCCCAAAGTAAGGATTATTTTCCCCTACTTGGCAAAATGCGTGATGATCAGGAAATTTACAGCTTTGCAGGACTCGGTTCTAAAGGCTTTTTATTTGCCCCGTTGTGCAGTGAAATACTGGCGGCACAAGTTTTAGCAGAAGCCTGCGCTGTACCTAAAAACTTAGTACAAAAACTGGCAGCTACACGTTTTCAGAAAAAGGTGAAAACCAAGAAGCCTTATTTTAAAGCTCCTCCACCTTCAAGCTAACGCTCGCTTAGAGAAAATAGAAATAAAACGATACCCAACAAAAAAGCGCCTTACGGCGCTTTCTTCATATTGATGATACTTAGTGACCTTGTTCCAAAGGCATGCCTGCGTCGCGCGCAGCACGTGTACCACCCATTAAAACCACATATTCACGTGAGCTGTCCAAACCTTCTAGTTTTTCCGCTGCACGTGGGGCTTTACTTCCGCCACCACATAAAATGTAAATGGGTTGATCCGCCGACACCTGAGTAAGACTCTCTGCTGATAGATCGTTAATTGGCTGATTCACAGCACCTTTAACATGAGCTTCTGCATAAGCACTTGCATCACGTACATCCCAGATAATCGCGTCAGCTGGGAACTCAAATGTTGTAATTTCTTGTTTACGGATCATTGCGCACTCCTTTGATGTAAAACAACACTTGGCAAATGAAGAAAACATCCCTAGCATCTCAGATATTGTTTCCATTTGCAAAGGTCTTCATTATGCCTTCTTTCGATATTGTTTCTGAATTAGAACTTTTTGAAGTGAATCATGCGGTTCAAAACACACAAAAAGAAATCGGTACTCGTTTCGATTTTCGTGGTCAGGATGTTTCTATCGACCTCAATGAAAAAAACAAAGAGATTAAAATCTCCACTGAAAGTGATTTCCAATGTGAGCAAGTGTATACCATGCTCGAAAATCACTTCTATAAGCGTAAAGTCGACATTCAGGCGCTTGACCCACAAAAAATGACCGCATCAGGTAAAAATGTGATTCAAGTGATCAAACTTAAAGATGGTCTTGACTCAGATACCGCAAAAAAAATTAACAAAGCCATTAAAGACAGTGGCATTAAAGTGCAATCTTCTATTCAGGGTGACAAAATTCGTGTGACCGACAAGAAACGCGACACATTGCAACAAGTAATGGCGTTCTTGAAAGAGCAACAATTTGGTCTGCCACTGCAATTTAACAACTTTAAAGATTAATTTGGGGATGTCATGACACCAACCAATCGCTTAAACAAACTGGTCAAAGCAACATCAAAATTGCCGAAAGGCATTCAAAGCCGCCTTTTGAGTCAAGCCTTTGGTCGTGTCGTGCCGATGGTGGGCACTGCGAAAATTCGCTATCAAGAAGTAACCCCATCGCAAGTGGTGGTCAGTCTTGCCAATCATAAAGCCATGCAGAATCATATTGGACAGGTACATGCCTGTGCTATGGCGCTGTTGGCTGAAACTGCCACAGGTTTTGTAACTGCCATGAATGTGCCTGATAGTGCCATTGTGCTGATTAAAAGCCTGAAAGTGGACTTTAAACGTCCAACTCAAGGTGCAATGACAGCCATTGCCACACTCAGCCCAGAACAGCAACAACTCATGCACAGCACCGACAAAGGTGAAACACTGGTCAATGTCAGTGTGATTGATGAATCAGGCGAAGCTCCGATTCAGTGTGAAATGTTGTGGGCATGGGTGTCAAAAGCACATTTAAAGCAGAAACAAGCCTAACGCCTGTTTCCTCTCCAAGAAAAAATCCCAGCTACTGTGCTGGGATTTTTTTCATTACGATGTTTGACTAGCTTGATACTTATGATGCTTGACTAGCCTGAGCTTCTAAAAACTTCTGTTTGGCTTCTTCAGGAATCTGACGTTTTGAGCCTTTGACATCAACCGCAACAAAGGTAAATACCCCTTCGGTAACACGCACAGCTTCACGTGAATCATCATGGCTGTCCCACACTTCAATTTGCATTTGAATTGAAGTATTGCCCACTTTCAAAATTTTGGTGTAGCAACTGATCACATCGCCCACTTTTACAGGCACCAAAAAAGTCATTTGGTTAATGGAAATCGTGGCACAACGTCCTTTACTAAAACGCTCGGCATGAATCGCACCAGCCAAATCCATCTGTGAAACGATCCAGCCTCCAAAGACATCTCCACTCCAGTTGGTATCTGCTGGCATGGCAATTGTTTGTAGGGAAAGCACTCCCTCTGGTTTTGCATGAGAATCTGACACGTTCACTCCGGACATTTGCATTAAATTAGCACGAACAGTGCATTAAGACTGGGCGTTGAGTTGCTGATCCAACCACTGTTGTAATTCAGTCGCTCGTAGCGCGCCGCTTATTCTAGCAATTTCATTGCTTTTATTCATCAATACCAGTGTTGGAATACTGCGCACATGGAATGCACTGCTTAAGCGTGGATTGGCCTCGGTATCAATTTTGGCAAACACCACCTGCGGATTTTGCTTGGCAACTGTTGCAAAATGTGGTGCCATCATCTTGCAAGGACCACACCAGTCCGCCCAAAGATCAATCAGAATAGGTAAGTCACTATTTTGAATAAAATTACTGAAATTTTGCTCATTCAATTCAATGGGTGCAAGCGGAATCAGCGCTTGATGACACTGCCCACATGCAGGATTGGCAGATAATTTATCTTCAGGTACACGGTTTTTTGCACCGCATTCAGGGCATACAATAATCATTTACTGAACTCCAAACAGTTGCTGTAAAAACTCTAATTGGGTCTGAATGACTTTTTTAAACCATTCACCATGATAAATATCAAAATGTTGCATATCCCACTCTTCATATTGCACATAAGGCGCAATATTGGTGGCCGTTTCACGGCTCGATTCAATTGGAATCAGGCTGTCACGCTGTGCAGCAATAAATAACACAGGGATGTTGATTTGCCGCACTTCTTGAATGGGGCGATAACGAATCAAATTAAAAAACACCCGAGCAGGAATTTCCCCACTCCAGTAATGATCGGGGTTCACAATTGACATATAACCTGCATAACTGTCTGTGGTCGGTAAAAAACACAGTTCTTTTTGCGCCACCACTGCAAGCGTTTTGGGCGACATCCCTACCTTTGCTCCCATATAGTCCTGACTGGAGATTTTTAGGGCTTTCGGAAGTTGCTGCAAAGGATATAACTTGGCACTTTCCGCACCATCTACAAAAGGCACTTGTACCATGACCGCGGCAATATTGTGTAAGCGTGAGGCCAAACTCAGCACATATCCGCCACTCAGTGAAGTTCCCCACAGAATCATACGTTTGGCATCAATCGACTTACGTTCCGCAATATGTGAAATCATGCTGCGCCAGTCATCTAACTGCGCCTCTATGGATACCAACTCACGTGGACGCCCTGTACTTCCGCCCCAATAGCGATAATCGAATAGCACCACGGCATAGCCTGCCTGAGCAAAGTGTTGTGCATATTGCACCAATTTAAAATGACGCAAGGCTGCTAGACCATGCGCCATCAGAATCACCGCGGGTTTCTCTATAGATTTAGGGCGATAAAAGTCTGCAGCAATCACCTCGTGATCACTTTTGACATATAAAGGCTCGACCGTATAGGAATGCATAAGCGCTCCATTGCGTTATTTTATCGTTATCGTCGTTATAAATATTTCAGAACATTCTGCTCTTGAATCTGCTTAATGCTATCATAAAGCATATTGTCATGAATAAAATGATGGAGTATTCCCATGTCTGAACAAGTCGGTTTTGCGGGTCAAATTGGTCCTGAGCATGTGAGCCAAGTTGTAGAGAAAGGCTTTAAGTCAATTATTAATAACCGCCCAGATATGGAAGGTGGTGCTGAGCAACCAACCAGTGCGCAAATTGAAGAAGCTGCACGTGCAGCAGGCTTAGATTATGTCTATCAACCTGTGGTGTCGGGTCAAATTACTGAAGTCGATGTGCGTACGTTTGCCAATCACTATAACGAATTGCCAAAACCTGTGTTGATGTTCTGCCGCACGGGTAACCGTTCAAACAACTTATTCCAGTTAGCAAAACAAATGGATTTGTTGGATGACTAAACCCATCCTCAAGTATGTATTTTGCTGTATTCTGATCTGTAGCAGTATCCCGCTGAGTCACGCTCAAAACGATGTTCAGACTTTAAATACCAAAGTCAGTGTTGCAGGTCAGATGAATGCTGCCAAATTTTCACAGTTGATGCGGCAAGGTTTTAAATCTGTAATTGTGAACCGTCCCGATCAAGAGATGGGCAATGCAGTCAAAGTGAGTGAATTACGCAATATTGCTGAAAATTCTCAGATCAGTGTAATTTATCAACCCGTTAGTAGCGGTAAAATTTCTCAAACAGACATTCTTGAATTCGCTAAATATTATAATGAGCTTCCAAAATCCATTCTGATGATTTGTCGTAGTGGCGCTCATTCTAGTGCGTTATTTCATCAAGCAAAATCTCAAGGTTTGTTGCATGAATAAAGTTGTATTTATGATGATGTGTGTCTTGGCGCTGAGTGCTTGTAGTTCTATGCAAGTACGCCCAACGGTGGGGGTGAGTGTGGGGACCTCTTTATAGTTTTTATTTAAACTTCCATAAAAAACAGCGCCGAAGCGCTGTTTGTTTTATTATTCCCCATCAGAACAATTTAACGATGTTCCATACGGACTTTCCAAATTTGGTGCAATACCATTTTCAATATCTACATCACTGATTAAGTAGCTTAAGCCAAGACTAGTAGAACCATTTATTGATTTACCACTCACAATCGAGTTCGCAAGAATTTGAATATTTAAATATCCTGCATAAATTTTAGGATATTGAATTTTTAAATCAAAGCGTCCATTTGCATCTGTTGTATATTTATTATCAGTAGCGGGTTGATCCTCTGCATTAATAAAAGAAACAACCTGAACTGTCTGTCCTTGCTTCACAGGCTGTAATTGATCAATTTGCTTACCATCAATGTTTACTTTTGTAATTGGAGAAAAACATTGTGTTATTACATCAGGAAGATACTTATCAACCTTACCATCTGGGGGAAGATCTGTATCAAAAAAATTATAATTCCCTTTGTTATAACTTAAAGCATTAACTCCCATTACCACATCTTGATTTGGTAAAGGTTTCCCATCAACATCAGTTACATGTACAGAAATATTTTTGTAATAGTAAACACCTGATGCTGAGTCTTCAATTTTTGTTGGATTATACAAAACAGAAATAGCACCAACAGGCTTAGGAACAGTAGAGCTTACTACATCTAATTTATATGTATAAACTTGAGTTGATTGACCAAAATTAGCTTCTAGCACTAAATCATCTTTGATGAACTGCTCTGCACTATAATCTTTCACTCTTTGCGATTCACTGAAAGATAGCGTATACGTAATTTTCCCATTGCTATCTGTTTGAGTAGCATTTGGTGTGAACTTGACGCCATTTAGAGACGAATTTTTGACTTTTAATGATATAGCTTGATTAGATAAAGTAGCTCCATTAGCATCAACAGCCGTTAAAGTTACTGTTGTTTGATCCCCTCGAACATTGAGTGAAGTTTTAGTCGCATCAAACAGAACAATACTTGTAGTATCAGAACCATTGTTAGTATCAGCACCTGTGACAGAAATTGTTTGTTCTTGGCTTAATGCACCGTTATTTGTTTTAGCTATAATTTTAAAACCATTGTTAATCAAATCAGTCAATGTTGTCGACGTACTTGGAGTCGCTAATACATATACAGCATTTCCAGATTCATTAGTTTTTTGCACAGCTACACTTAAATTACTAACATTATTCGTTGAATCAACAATCATTAAAGTAATATTAGCATCTGGTACTCCCCCTTTGTTTTCATCAAGGGCTCTAACCGTAACAGTAAGTTGACCATTTGTCGCAGCCATAGACAATTTGTCTAATTCAATTTTTAATGCAGACGCAACAACAGCTTGCTCAACAGTCTCACTATCTTCAATTTTATCAGTATCAGCAGCATTGTTATCATAATAACCACCGCCACCACAGCCAGCCAATAAAACTGCTAAAGCCACAGCCGAAAATTTCAAACTAATTTCTTTCTTTTTCATTGAGTTATTCCCCAAATCCCTCTAAAACTATGAGTTAATCAAACATATAATTAATATTGTCAGATATGTAACCATAGTTACTGCTTTATGTAAATAAAAGCATGATAAATGTTTTGCTTGTGTTAGCCTAAATTTATTTATTACATGAAGTAGCTCACAAATGTACGACCTCATTATTATTGGTGCAGGCACCGCAGGCATTAGCGCCTATAAAGAAGCGATTAAATACACCCAAAACCTACTCATCATCAATCACGGTCCATGGGACACCACCTGTGCCCGCGTTGGTTGTATGCCCAGCAAAGTTCTCATCTCTAGTGCCAATCGCATGCACGACATACAACATGCACAAGAAGTTGCACTCACGGTAGATGCAAAAATTGATACATCCCAAATCATGACGCACGTACGCCAATTACGTGATCGTTTTACCCGTGCCACACAAAAAGATGTAGATCGTTGGGAAGCATCCCATAAGATTTCAGGTTTTGCGACTTTTATAGATGCCCATACAATTCAAGTGAATGGACAGCAATATCAGGCAAAAGCTTTTATTATTGCAGTCGGTTCTACTCCTGCTTATGAGCAAGCATGGAAAGAAAAATTAGGCGAACGCTTAATCACATCAGATCAAATCTTTGAATTAGAGAACTTACCCCAATCTTTGGCCGTCATTGGCAGTGGTGTAATTGCAATCGAATTGGCTCAAGCTATGCAACACTTAGGGGTAGATACCACTATTTTTGCCCGTAGTCGTAAAGTTGGTTCACTCCGCAGCCCAGAACTACAAACCATTGCACAAGATACACTCAGTCGAGAATTGAATATCAAATTTGAAACCTTGCCTACACAACTACAAAAAACAGAACAAGGCGTGAAAATTGAATATCAAGAAAATGGACAAATACAAAGCTTAACTGCCGATTATGTATTGGTTGCTACGGGTAGACGCAGCTATTTAGATCAGCTTCATCTTGAAAATATTGATACAAGTTTCAACAACATCAAACAACTCCCAATTGATCCTCATACCAAACAACTCGGACAGCATGCTATTTTTATTGTGGGTGATGCACACACGAATACTCCCATTCAACATGAAGCAGCACATGAAGGGCGTGCAGCCGTGCATAATTGTTTAAGCTTTCCAAACATTGAAAATATAAAAACATTAACACCCATGGGCATTGTGTTTAGCTCACCTGAAATGGCATCTGTAGGACAAAACTATAAACAACTGAAAGAGCAAAATATTGCATTTACGACAGGCTTTGTTTCTTATGAAAAACAAGGTCGCGCTTTGGTGCTGGGAAAAAATAAAGGTGCGATTGAAGTTTATATTAATAATAAAAGTCAAAAGTTATTAGGTGCTGAATTATTTGTGGATGCTGCTGAGCACATGGCGCACTTATTGGCTTGGATGATTGATGAAGAACTCACACTTGAGGATATTTTAGATAAACCGTTCTACCATCCAACACTAGAAGAGGGTTTAAGAACAGCACTTAAACATGCACGTCGACAACTACGTGAAATCTAATCAAATTTAGAAAGTATGCTTACTCTTTAAAACCATCCCCTGATGGTTTTATTTTGCTTCATTTTTTATATTTTCCTTTCTTTTTCTACTTTTCTTTCATGCATAAAAAAACACCCCCAACGCTAGTTGAGGGTGTTTAGAATAATGAGCTGGCGATGACTTACTCTCACATGGGTAACCCCACACTACCATCAGCGCGAAGAGGTTTCACTTCTGAGTTCGGGAAGGGATCAGGTGGTTCACTCTTGCTATGGTCGCCAGCACAACTGTTTACGGAGACTTGCATTGGTCTTATTCACGACTGTGATGCACTGCGTTTTCCGAATCTGTAACAGATTGGGCTGTATTGGGTCTGAATTTTATTGTTTAGCGTTAACTAAATCAAGATCAGTCTGAATTGACTGATTGGATTTGAATCGATTGAGCATACAACCCCAACTGTTTGGGTGTTGTATAGTCAAGCCTCACGAGCAATTAGTATTGGTCAGCTTCACATATCGCTATGCTTCCACATCCAACCTATCAACGTCGTAGTCTTCAACGGCTCTTTAGGAGGCATAAAGCCTCGGGGAAATCTTATCTTGAGGTAGGCTTCCCGCTTAGATGCTTTCAGCGGTTATCCCTTCCGAACATAGCTACCCGGCGATGCGACTGGCGTCACAACCGGTACACGAGAGGTTCGTCCACTCTGGTCCTCTCGTACTAGGAGCAGATCCTCTCAAATTTCCAGCGCCCACGGTAGATAGGGACCGAACTGTCTCACGACGTTCTAAACCCAGCTCGCGTACCTCTTTAAATGGCGAACAGCCATACCCTTGGGACCTGCTTCAGCCCCAGGATGAGATGAGCCGACATCGAGGTGCCAAACACCGCCGTCGATATGAACTCTTGGGCGGTATCAGCCTGTTATCCCCAGAGTACCTTTTATCCGTTGAGCGATGGCCCTTCCATACAGAACCACCGGATCACTAAGACCTACTTTCGTACCTGCTCGACTTGTGGGTCTCGCAGTTAAGCGCGCTTTTGCCTTTATACTCTACGCGTGATTTCCGACCACGCTGAGCGCACCTTCGTACTCCTCCGTTACTCTTTAGGAGGAGACCGCCCCAGTCAAACTACCCACCAGACATGGTCCTCGTCCCGGATAACGGGACAGAGTTAGAACCTCAACATTACCAGGGTGGTATTTCAGGACGGCTCCACTCGGACTAGCGTCCAAGTTTCAAAGCCTCCCACCTATCCTACACAAGTAAGGTCAAAGTTCAATGTCAAGCTGCAGTAAAGGTTCACGGGGTCTTTCCGTCTAGCCGCGGGTACACCGCATCTTCACGGCGAATTCGATTTCACTGAGCCTCTGCTGGAGACAGCGCCGCCATCATTATGCCATTCGTGCAGGTCGGAACTTACCCGACAAGGAATTTCGCTACCTTAGGACCGTTATAGTTACGGCCGCCGTTTACTGGGGCTTCGATCAAGAGCTTCGCTTACGCTAACCCCATCAATTAACCTTCCAGCACCGGGCAGGCATCACACCCTATACGTCCACTTTCGTGTTTGCAGAGTGCTATGTTTTTAATAAACAGTTGCAGCGGCCTGGTTTCTGAGGCTGTCGACAGCTCAAGGAGCGAGTCCTATCACCATCAACAGCGTACCTTCTCCCGAAGTTACGGTACCATTTTGCCTAGTTCCTTCAGCAGAGTTCTCTCAAGCGCTTTGGTCTACTCGACCTGACCACCTGTGTCGGTTTCGGGTACGATTCCAGTGTAACTGAAGCTTAGAGACTTTTCCTGGAAGCAGGGTATCAGCCACTTCACTGTACAAGTACAGCTTGCTATCAGATCTCAGCATAGAGCACCCCGGATTTGCCTAAGATGCATGCCTACTTCCTTTCACCTGGACAACCAACGCCAGGCTGACTTAACCTTCTCCGTCCTCTCATCGCATTACACTGAAGTATTGGAATATTAACCAATTTCCCATCGACTACGCCTCTCGGCCTCGCCTTAGGGGTCGACTCACCCAGCCCCGATTAACGTTGGACTGGAACCCTTGGTCTTTCAGCGAACGGGTTTTTCACCCGTTTTGTCGTTACTCACGTCAGCATTCGCACTTCTGATACCTCCAGCAGACTTCTCAATCCACCTTCTTCGGCTTACAGAACGCTCCCCTACCACGTATACAATGTATACATCCGCAGCTTCGGCACATAGTTTTAGCCCCGTTACATCTTCCGCGCAGGCCGACTCGACTAGTGAGCTATTACGCTTTCTTTAAAGGGTGGCTGCTTCTAAGCCAACCTCCTAGCTGTCTATGCCTTCCCACATCGTTTCCCACTTAACTATGATTTTGGGGCCTTAGCTGGCGGTCTGGATTGTTTTCCTCTTGACTACGGACGTTAGCACCCGCAGTCTGTCTCCCGGATAGTACTCATTGGTATTCGGAGTTTGCATCGGTTTGGTAAGTCGGGATGACCCCCTAGCCGAAACAGTGCTCTACCCCCAATGGTATTCGTCCGAGGCGCTACCTAAATAGCTTTCGGGGAGAACCAGCTATCACCGAGTTTGATTAGCCTTTCACCCCTATCCACAAGTCATCCCCTGGCTTTTCAACGACAGTGGGTTCGGTCCTCCAGTTAGTGTTACCCAACCTTCAACCTGCTCATGGATAGATCACCCGGTTTCGGGTCTATACCCAGCAACTATACGCCCTATTAAGACTCGATTTCTCTACGGCTCCCCTATTCGGTTAACCTTGCTACTGAATATAAGTCGCTGACCCATTATACAAAAGGTACGCAGTCACCACACGAAGTGGCTCCCACTGCTTGTATGCATGCGGTTTCAGGATCTATTTCACTCCCCTCACAGGGGTTCTTTTCGCCTTTCCCTCACGGTACTGGTTCACTATCGGTCAGTCAGGAGTATTTAGCCTTGGAGGATGGTCCCCCCATATTCAGACAAGGTTTCACGTGCCTCGCCCTACTCGTCATCATTATGTGTGCCCTTTCGTGTACAGGACTATCACCCACTATGGTTGCACTTCCCAGAGCATTCCACTAAAACACACATAACTTAATGGGCTTTTCCCCTTTCGCTCGCCGCTACTGAGGGAATCTCAATTGATTTCTTTTCCTACGGGTACTGAGATGTTTCACTTCCCGCGTTCGCTTCGTATGACTATGTATTCATCATACGATACCTACCTTAAGGTAGGTGGGTTTCCATTCAGAAATCTCCGGATCAAAGGATATTTGCCGCCTCCCCGGAGCTTTTCGCAGGCTATCACGTCTTTCATCGCCTCTGACTGCCAAGGCATCCACCACATGCACTTAATTACTTGACTATACAACCCCAAACAGTCGTTAATCCCTACAAGTAGGATTAAGACAATTAAATAAATATAAAATATTTATTTAATTCACAGTTTGATGTCTTGTGCACTTAAGCACTGTACAGCTTCAATTAGATTCATATACCAAAACGCTTGATTCAGTTAATTTGCTAGTTCTCATTTCAATTCGTAATTAAACCGTAACACCGAAGTATTACTGTCAATCTTGAATTAAATGAGTTGAACAATTTATTTCAGACTCAATTTTTGCCAATCTGTTAATGAATTAATGCGTCTTCGTCAGACCGCACTAAATACTGTGATATTTAAATCACAGAACTTAATAAACCATCAAATCTAATCATTCGATCTTTTATTAAGTTCTGCAATCTTTAGCTTAAAGCTCCAGTATATGTGTGCCTGCGCACAGCATAGCTGTTTGCTTAAATTTTAAGGAAAAGCAGTGCTTTTCTGATCTTAAAATTTGGTGGAGACTAGGAGAGTCGAACTCCTGACCTCCTGCGTGCAAAGCAGGCGCTCTACCAACTAAGCTAAGTCCCCAGCTTATCATCTGTGATTCGATGTATCGTAAACTGTGTTAAGGCGAATGCTTAACTCGAGCATAGCTCTCGTCTTGCGCTCGGGCGAAACATGTTTCGCTGCCCCTCGCTCATGGTGGGTCTGACAAGACTTGAACTTGTGACCCCACGCTTATCAAGCGTGTGCTCTAACCAACTGAGCTACAGACCCTCAGATACATCAATGAAGAACAACTTGTTGTGGATTCTTACCAATCGTCAATCTTTCGTTAAGGAGGTGATCCAGCCGCAGGTTCCCCTACGGCTACCTTGTTACGACTTCACCCCAGTCATCGGCCACACCGTGGTAAGCGTCCTCCTTGCGGTTAGACTACCTACTTCTGGTGCAACAAACTCCCATGGTGTGACGGGCGGTGTGTACAAGGCCCGGGAACGTATTCACCGCGGCATTCTGATCCGCGATTACTAGCGATTCCGACTTCACGCAGTCGAGTTGCAGACTGCGATCCGGACTACGATCGGCTTTTTGAGATTAGCATCCTCTCGCGAGGTAGCAACCCTTTGTACCGACCATTGTAGCACGTGTGTAGCCCTGGCCGTAAGGGCCATGATGACTTGACGTCGTCCCCGCCTTCCTCCAGTTTGTCACTGGCAGTATCCTTAAAGTTCCCATCCGAAATGCTGGCAAGTAAGGAAAAGGGTTGCGCTCGTTGCGGGACTTAACCCAACATCTCACGACACGAGCTGACGACAGCCATGCAGCACCTGTATGTAGATTCCCGAAGGCACCTTTCCATCTCTCGGAAAGTCTCTACTATGTCAAGGCCAGGTAAGGTTCTTCGCGTTGCATCGAATTAAACCACATGCTCCACCGCTTGTGCGGGCCCCGTCAATTCATTTGAGTTTTAGTCTTGCGACCGTACTCCCAGGCGGTCTACTTATCGCGTTAGCTGCGCCACTAAAGGATCAAATCCCCCAACGGCTAGTAGACATCGTTTACGGCATGGACTACCAGGGTATCTAATCCTGTTTGCTCCCCATGCTTTCGCACCTCAGTGTCAGTATTAGGCCAGATGGCTGCCTTCGCCATCGGTATTCCTCCAGATCTCTACGCATTTCACCGCTACACCTGGAATTCTACCATCCTCTCCCATACTCTAGCTAACCAGTATCGAATGCAATTCCCAAGTTAAGCTCGGGGATTTCACATTTGACTTAATTAACCACCTACGCGCGCTTTACGCCCAGTAAATCCGATTAACGCTCGCACCCTCTGTATTACCGCGGCTGCTGGCACAGAGTTAGCCGGTGCTTATTCTGTGGGTAACGTCCACTTAGCCCAGGTATTAACCAGGTAAGCCTCCTCCCCACTTAAAGTGCTTTACAACCAAAAGGCCTTCTTCACACACGCGGCATGGCTGGATCAGGGTTCCCCCCATTGTCCAATATTCCCCACTGCTGCCTCCCGTAGGAGCGGGCCGTGTCTCAGTCCCAGTGTGGCGGATCATCCTCTCAGACCCGCTACAGATCGTCGCCTTGGTAGGCCTTTACCCCACCAACTAGCTAATCCGACTTAGGCTCATCTATTAGCGCAAGGTCATAAAGAGCCCCTGCTTTCTCCCGTAGGACGTATGCGGTATTAGCATCCCTTTCGGAATGTTGTCCCCCACTAATAGGCAGATTCCTAAGCTTTACTCACCCGTCCGCCGCTAGCTCAGTTACCGAAGCAACCTCGCCCGCTCGACTTGCATGTGTTAAGCCTGCCGCCAGCGTTCAATCTGAGCCATGATCAAACTCTTCAGTTAAAATCATTTTGAAGTTTTAATCTAAACTTCCAAATCTGGCTCATCAATTTTCTGACTTAAATTTCGCTCAAATAAACTTCGAGTAATTTAAACCAATCAATCAATGAAATATGTTCGATCGATCAATCAGTAAAAATCCACACAAGTTGTTCTTCATAATCTCTTAATGATCTTCTCGATGCTTCGTCAGCATCAAGCTAGGTCGGCTATATTACGCTTTATTTCTAAAGTGTCAACTGGTAATTCAAATTATTTTAAACTTTCTTTCTAAAACCCAACTCAATCATTCTTAACCAAGTCATTGTTTTATCAGAAGTTTTAATCTTCATCACCGCCGATGGATGTGCATTATAGGTGAAATATTTCGCCTTGCAACCCCTCTTTTTAAGTTTTATAAGTTTTTTAGTCCGAACGGTTATTTATTCAGCAAAATACTTCACTTTTCCACAAAATACTGTTTATTTCTTTTTCTTGATCATAAAAGGTTCAGGATTCATAACTACATCTGGCATTTTTTCTGGCTGATCATGTTCCTGCCATTTCAGTGCGCGGCAGTCGATATATTCACAATAGCCTCCTTCTCCTTGTTGTTGATCTCCATTTATAGCCAACTGATATTGAAAACTTCCGACATAACCTGCTGCAGCCCCAAATTTAAAATCACCACGACTCTGCGCCTGTAAATGAATTGAGGTGCCATCTTCATCTTGATAACGCCATTCAAACTCACGTGGCAAATACATACACTGACCTGTTGGCGTTTTTACTTTTGGATAAACCCGTTGAATATTAAATTGTACTTGCCCATCAAATACCCGAGTTTGCTCCGTGTTCGCATTTCGCAGATAGATTCGAGATTGCAAAATTCGATTCAACACATCACGACTTTGTAGCAATATCATTTGTTGCTGATGATTCAGATTAATCACTTGATAGCAAAAAAATGCCACAGCGAAATAAGGAAACTGGATTGAGCGGGCAAACTCAAAACTACCCAATTGCTCAATTTGAAAATGCTGATCTTTATAGCGTACACTTCCCTGACACTGACACAGCAAAGACCAATGTTCTGCCAAATTCATTCGCAATTTAGTGAAATATGAAATTGTAGAGCTTGTGGTGATCTTTAAATCAAAGCTAAGTTCGCTATCTTCACGTTGAATATGAAATTGCGGAAAGTGTCCAGTAATGCGCTCTTTATTGGCAAACTGAAAATACTCTGCAGTAAATACGCAATCATGTTGTATTGAATAATGATTGGACTGCCCCACCATGTGTGGGCTGCTACTACAAAGAATACTGGCTGTGTCTAAAGCTGAGGTTGTAATCACATTTTCAGGGCGCAGCATTGCGGTATTTAGGCTGCCCAATAAACCAATAAAGTTGAGATAATGTAAGGGTGCAGGCAAATTAGGAAGAATTAAGCCCTGATAGATAAATTTATAATGATGTTTTGGGGCGTGATAAGGCAGTTTGGCGGTTGCCGCAGGAGTTTGATTGAGTTGTTTGGAACGATCGAGAAAATCTTGAAACAGCTGCATATCAAACTCCTTGTGAGTTGATGCTTTTATGAAAGCTTAATTAACTCACTGCATTTTTTCTTGCCATAAAAGTGGTCACAAAACCTGAAAGTGCATAAATAATTGAAATCACTAAAATTCCAACAGGAATATTATAAGTCATGGCTGCAAGGATAAATACTGCGATTGGCAATACAAAAAACGGCACACGCTTACGATCAAAGGTTTTAAATGAATAATATTTAATATTGGAAATCATCAACAATCCTACTGCAATAATAATCACAGCATTGAGGATTTGTAGACCAATTTCACGAATATCATACAGTTCAGGAAAATCCCGTCCTACCCAAACCAGCGACACGATAATCAGCGCAGCCAAAGGACTTGCAACACCAATAAAGTAGCGTTTATCGACCACACCAATTTGCACATTAAAACGCGCCAAACGGAATGCGGCACAAGCCGTATAAACAAAGCAAGCCGCCAAGCCGATACGACCTAAATCATGCAAACTCCAGCTATACATCAAAATCGCAGGTGCAACACCAAAGGCGAGCATATCGGATAATGAATCAAACTGTTCGCCAAATGGACTTTGCGCACCAATCGCACGTGCCACACGACCATCTAAACCATCAAACAATGCTGCTAGAAAAATGGCATAAATCGCTTGGCTAAATTCACCATTCATACTGGCAATAATGGAGTAAAAACCCGACAGCAAGGCTGCCGTGGTAATCAGGTTTGGCCACAGATAGATACCACGACGTTTCACCTTTTGCCCTTCACGGGTATGTTCTTCTTCCACCACTTCAAATGTAATTCCGTCATGCTCAAGATCACGGGAACTATATTCTCCTTCGGGTTTGGATGTGTTTGTCATTATTTTGTGTCCTAACTGTAACCTGAACGTCTATTTAAATTTTTTATTCGCCAACTAACCAACGCACTGCAGCATGTCCACCATGTTCTTGCATACGCAAGTGCGGGAACAACCATTGCAGGGCTTCATCTGCATCTTCAGAGAATTTCCATGGTGGATTAATCACCAATAAACCACAACCGTTTAAGCCCACAGGAGTATCGTCAGGCCACACACAAATTTCACAAATGAGTTGACGGCGAATACCTGTTTTAAACATTTTCTTTTCAAAACGTTCAATCATGGCGCGGTCTTTAATTGGATACCACACCGCAAATACGCCTGTTGGCCATTTTTTATGTGCAGCTGCCAATAATTCAACCAACTGAGGGAAATCTTTACGTTCCAATTCATACGGTGGATCAATCATCACCAAACCGCGTTTTTCTTTTGGTGGAATGACGCCCAATAAACCTTCGTAAGCATCACGCTCATGTAAACCTGCGCGTTTGTCACGAATGTTATGACGCAATTGCTGGAATACATCGCGCTGCATTTCAAAAATAGTTGCTTTGTCGATGTCACGCATACCTTGTAAAGCAAACCATGGCGAACCGGGATATGCACCTTGCCCATCCGTTTCACGCATTGCTTCAACCAGTTTTAAATACTGCTGTACGCCTTCTGGTGCCTGACGTTTGATTGAATCATCTAGTTTCACTAAACGATGAATACCATTTAAAAATTCGCCCGATTTTTGTGCAGGTGCTAAAG
The DNA here is from genome assembly GCF_017498585.1 of Acinetobacter towneri. NCBI lineage: Bacteria > Pseudomonadati > Pseudomonadota > Gammaproteobacteria > Moraxellales > Moraxellaceae > Acinetobacter > Acinetobacter towneri. The sequence goes on along the minus strand of NZ_CP071766.1, from coordinate 1,015,967 downwards.
ATAAGTCATATTTACCCGCACCGCCATGTGTATCGACATAGCGATAAGGTTTATCTTTGGCATTTAAACGTGTCAGAATTTGCAGCAATAAAACATGCTTCATGACATCGGCAAAGTTGCCCGCATGGAAATGGTGACGATAATTCATGTTTGGTTCATTCCTAAAATCAACCGACATTTTAGCATGAAAAAAAGTTTCATTCAGGAGCTTGTATTCCTCTAAAATAATCAGCTTGTCTTGCATTTTGTCTGAGTATCTATTTTATGGACGCCACACTGCTTCCAAAATCTTGGAATATTGATCGAATTCTTGAAGATTTGGATCAACATAGTTTTGCAATAATTGATGATGCTTATTCACCCGAATATCAACAACAATTGCTGCTAGAGTGTAGTCAAAATTTAGATCAATTTCGTGAAGCCGCCATTCAAAATGGTGTGGTCAGCAATATTCGTAGCGATCATATTTTATGGATTCATGAAAACTTAAGCACAGCCCATCAACATACCCAAACGCTTTTAGCCTTAGCTGAGCAATTCAATCAGGCGTTTTATTTGGGTATTCGTGAGGTCGAAGCGCATTTTGCCAGCTACCAAGCAGGTTCTTTTTATGCCTTGCACCGCGATAACCCACAACAAAAAAATGATCGGGTGATTTCTGCTGTCTATTATTTACACCCTGAATGGCAGACAGATTGGGGTGGACAACTACGTTTACAAGACAAACATGGAGCATGGCAAATTATAGAACCACGCCCAAATCGGATTGCAATTTTCCAAAGTGATTTATTGCATGAAGTTTTGCCTGCGACACAGCAACGACTTTCTATTACTGCATGGCTACGCAGCGGCAACCAACTTTGGTAAAGATAGACCGCTTTTTTAAATTATTGGCTTTAAAACTGTAAATTTGCCCCGATGTAGAGCAAATATTGCTATCAGGAATTCACCCATGCGCAACTCGACTCAACAGCTTATTCAACGTATTGGGGAAACCGACCAACTTTTTTTACAAGGTAATACGCCTGAATTGGCATTAGAACGTGCCGATTTACGCTTACAATTGGTGAGTTTGAGCGAGTTACGCCAAGAACAGATTTACTTTTTGCAAGAAGCCATTGTGCTGTTAGAACAAGGTCGGGTTGAATTTGAAGAAATGCCAGTGACGTTATATATCAATTTGTCTTTGCATTTGGCCAAAGCCTATATGATGTATTTTGAGCTGACCCGCGATGCAAAATACGCCTTAATTACCCAACAAATTTTAAAAGCCATGACTCATTATGCACATGGAGATATTTTCTTTTTCTTGGCTTATGCCAGCGCCAGTAAAAATGAAAGTGCACTGTGTCGCCACTGGTTAGGCAAGTACAGTAAAACTGCCGAATTTGATTTGGAACTCTTACAAATTCACCCTGCCTTTAACGCCTATCAAACCGAAGTCTGGTTTAAACAAATTCTCAAAAGCAGAATGCATTAAAAAAACGCCTCGTTCTGAGGCGTTTTTAATGAAAACATATTAAATATGACGATGACTTAAACCTAAACAGCTTGTAAACGATAAGCATCTAAATGCAATTGTTGATTGAGTTCATCAATCCAAATGGCCCAATCATCGTCTTGTACCAAATGACTGATTAAAAATTCACGTTGTGATTTATTCCAAAACGGCGCTTCATGTAAATTAATATGTGCAGGTAATTGATGCGTACGTACATACAGTTCAATGGCTGCAGGGCTGCTGGCTAAACCGAGTTGGCTGAATAACATGGCTAATGATGGAGTATTTTGCATGAGCACCTTGCCCCCTTTTATTAGTTTCGTTGTAATTCCTTATTCAACTAACTTATAACACTTTGTATAAAAAACCCAGTCTTCCGACTGGGTTTGTTGTATCTTTTTGTGAGCACGCAGTTTACTGGCGCTTTTTAGATGAAAAGTATTTGATTTAACTTAAAAACTTTTAACTTAAATACCGATTAAACACTCGGATGTTGATCACTATGTAATTGCTCATTTAAGGTTTCAATCACAATGGCCCAATCATCATCTTTTTTCCAATGGCTTTGCAAAAATTGGCGCTGCCCTTCCGTCCAAAACTCGGCACAGTGTAATTTGGTTTCTGCAGGCAATTGATGCTCACGAATAAATTGATCAATTGCTGCATCGTCAGCATCTAGACCCAATTGTTGAAATAACAGTTCTAAAGTCGGTTGTTGGTCAAACATGGCATCCTCCTTTGATTCGTCTTGTACTTTTAATGACCTTAACCTGCTTCGAGCCGCAATTCAGCAGCAGCCGAGTTGCAGCATGTTATTTTTTGTACGATGCGATATACCTAAAGCATCCCACTCAATATTCTTAACACGATGACAGGCAACAAAAAAGCCAGTCAATGTAAACCGACTGGCTTTCATCTACTTAAATTAAAAGTTAGCAACCTGTTAGTTTTTCAGGCTGTGGCTTTTCATTTGGAAAGAAGATTGGGCGCAGTTTTACGCCAATTGCATTCCCCATAAAGGCAAATACCAACCACAACCAACCATGCACGCTTCCTGATGCAATACCGCTAAAGTAAGCACCGATATTACAACCGTATGCTAAACGTGCGCCATAGCCAAGTAATAGACCGCCAACAACTGCTGCAACCAATGAGCGACGTGGAATATTAAAGTTAGGCGCAAACTTGCCTGCCAAACTCGCTGCAAGCAAAGCACCTAGCATGATGCCAAAATTCATCATCGAGGTAATGTCATGCCAAAGTGAATTGGCTAGGGCTTTAGCATTGCCTGACTGCTGCCAATAATCCCAAGCGCTTACATCTACACCCGCAAAAACAGCAACTTTTGCAGCCCAAACTGCAAGCGCAGAAGTCACGCCCCACGGACGACCAGCCAATACCAAGGTAGCAAAATTCAGCAGCGTTAAAATAAGCCCACCCCAAATTAACGGCCAAGGACCTTTGAGGAAACGCTTCCAACCATGGTACTGACTTTGCGGCTCGACTTCTAAACTGCCATGACGTTTCTTTTCAAAAAACACGGTTGCGGCAGCAATCACAGCAAAAATAACAAAGCTTAGAATAAGTGCAGGAATCACCCCAAAACTTTCGACAATCGAGATTGGCGCCAAATGCGGCAGATTAAACCACCAATCTAAATGCGAAGTGGCAATCAGTGAACCTAAGCAGAAGAAAAATAGCGTAACCAACATACGCGCACTGCCACCGCCTACCGTGTATAGCGTACCCGATGCACAGCCACCCCCCAACTGCATGCCAATACCAAAAATAAAAGCACCAATCATGACCGACATCGACACAGGATTGACATTGCCCTTGACGGGATTGCCAAACAACTCACCTGCACCTAAAGCAGGAAAGAACAACAACACCGCCAAGCCCAGCATAATCATTTGAGCCCGCAAACCACGACCACGACGTTCTTTAATAAACACACGCCAGCTAGAAGTAAAACCAAAAGAGGCGTGATACAACGTCATCCCCAAAGCACCACCAATTAAAAATAACAGTGCTTGATTTAGACCCACGATTTGATAGGCGCCGATAGTACCGACAACAAGTAAGATAAAAGCCACCCAAACCGAAACATTCGATCTATGGGCACTTGCAACAATAACTTGACATGACAGAGAGAAGATTTGAAAAAGGAAACCCGCGTATTCTAAGCAATTTCCCCTACCGTGCAGGTCAATCGACCTATTTTATAGTCGCTTATCCATTCTGATATTTGATAAGCAATATGAGCTTAGCTGATGATAGGCTTTTAATTGCAAAGATAAAATCAAGCGCAAAAAAAATGCCAGTCAACTTTTAGGTTGACTGGCATCACTCCCGAAGGAGTTTTAACTTAATCTAGCAGATTAAATTATTTAATCATGTCAGCAATTGCTGCGCGTTCTTCTTCAAGTTCGTTTAACGTGAAGTTGATACGCTCACGGCTGAACTCGTCGATTTCAAGACCTTGAACGATTTTGTATTCGCCATTTTCGCAAGTTACAGGGAAACCGAACATTACGCCTTCAGGAATACCGTAAGAACCGTCAGAAGGAATACCCATAGTTACCCATTCGCCGTTTGTGCCAAGCGCCCAATCACGCATGTGGTCAATTGCAGCGTTTGCAGCAGATGCAGCAGAAGATAAACCACGTGCTTCGATGATCGCAGCGCCACGCTTACCAACTGTAGGAAGGAATACGTCTTTGTTCCATTCAGCATCGTTGATTTTGTCTTTTAAGCTTTCTCCATTTGCAGTTGCAAAACGGTAGTCAGCATACATTGTTGGAGAGTGGTTACCCCAAACTGTCATTGTTTTGATGTCAGAAACAGCAACGCCAGCTTTTTGAGCAAGTTGAGTTAACGCGCGGTTGTGGTCAAGACGTAACATTGCTGTGAAGTTTTTCGCTGGAAGATCTGGAGCAGATTTCATTGCGATGTAAGCATTCGTGTTCGCTGGGTTACCCACAACTAGAACTTTAACATCACGGCTAGCAACTTCGTTAAGTGCTTGACCTTGACCAATAAAGATTTCACCGTTTACTTTAAGAAGGTCAGCACGCTCCATACCAGGACCACGTGGACGAGAACCAACCAATAACGCGTAGTCAGCATCTTTAAATGCCACTTTAGGATCATCAGTACCGATCATGCCAGCCAATAATGGGAAAGCACAGTCGTCAAGTTCCATCATTACGCCTTTAAGCGCAGCTTGAGCTTTCTCAAAAGGAACTTCTAATAATTGAAGGATAACTGGTTGGTCTTTACCCAACATTTCACCGCTAGCGATACGGAATAATAGGCTGTAACCAATTTGACCAGCAGCGCCAGTAACGGCAACGCGAACAGGTTGCTTCATGTAATTATCTCCAATTGAGAGGATAGTCAATGCGATTAAATAGCTGTTCTATCTAATCTTAATAATCATAAACGCGAAAGATTGTACTCCAATCATTCAGCGGATGCATGCAAAAGCGCATCAAATTCCACAAAAGTCTGATAGAAAATATGAATAAAATTTCTCAAAAAGCTTAAAATTCAGAAATTACAGTCACCTAGCAAACTAGTAAGAACCTTTAATGACAAACTGATTCGGGCAATTTGATTCAATCGCTGCACCGCACTGCTTATAGCGTCCTGCGGTGTTATAACAAATTTTGATTTCAGTTAAATAACTTTTACCTTGATGGTTAGAGCACTGAAAATGCACGCTTTTTGATGACATACCTGAATTGGACTTGAGAAACAAACTCCGTAGTTGTGACAATTGCACCGTCTGCGTGTCTTGGCCTGTCAATACCGAAGGCACGTTCATCCGATCTGCATTATTAATAATCATGCGAAAATACTGACTGGCATTCATGGGCACACAGCCGCCAATACCTTGCCACAATTGTATCCGTGCAGCTTCATCAGGCATGACTCGCGCCACTACCTTCGCTTGTAGCGGCGGTAACTTTGCCGATGAATGGGTGCTACATTCACGCGTGGCTACTTCGGGATATAAACCCTCAATATTCAGTGAGTAACCTTCTAAACATTTACGCTTTTTGCTTTTGCTCGAATCGATTAAACACACGGCGGGCGTCATTTGCACGGACATCACATAGCCTTGCACGGGGGCAGAAAATGTATTTTGCGTACACAAAACCAAAGCTGTACCACTCAAACCGAGCAATGTCACTTGAATTGGCTGTAAAACTGTACTCATCCACATTTTCAATGCTTCAGCCCCCTAAATTCTTATACACCCAATGACTCACGCATCTATATATCAACACGCATGATCATCTAACTGTATCACTTGTAACATTTTCCTAAGGTGTATTCCGAGATGGAATATGTTGCATACGGCTACTCATTGATTGTCCACCCTGCCCCAACAGCACACCATAGTGCGTGGCATTGGTCATGACATGCTTGACATAGTCACGTGTTTCCAACAAAGGAATGCTTTCAGTATATTGGTCTGCCGCAATTTGCTGAAACTCTGGCTGCCAACGGCGTGCACGATTTGGCCCAGCGTTGTATCCTGCTGTGGCCAGCACAGGGCTATTGCTTAATTGTCGCTGAATGGTCGACAAATAAAATGTACCGTAGCGGATGTTGGTATTCATGTCACTGAGTGCAGCAGGATTATAAGTTTCACCCATTTGTCGTGCAACCAAACGTGCCGTGTCTGGCATAATTTGCATGAGTCCACCTGCACCTACATGCGAACGTGCAGTAGTATTAAAACGGCTTTCTTGACGCATCAAACCATAAGCCCAAGCAGGGTCAATACCTGCATTTTGACTGTGGCTCACAACATAATTACGATGTGGCATAGCATAACGGTAACTATAGTTGTGCTTATTCACAGTACGATCTGCTGCATAAATGGCACGATCATACCAACCCATATCGGTTGCACGCTTAGCCGCTGCTAAAATCAAACCATCATCCTGTCTTAAATACGCCTGACGTACCGCCCAGTTCCATTCACGGTTGACATAATTGGCAGGTGCATTAATTTCACGCAAAGTAAAGGCACGGTTAAAGTGAATATCTTGATTCAAACGCTGTAAGTCATTGGTACTTGGTTGCGTATTCGCAGGAATCGTGTTGTAGGTTTGCCCAAGACGATCTTTTGCCAACAAGTTGTGATAATCATCACCCTGCGCCAATTTTTTATAAATATTTTGTGCACTACGTTTCGACGCTGCATCATTGCGTTGTTCTGAAGCACGTGCCAACCAATATTGCCAACGATCTTCCTGTTTTTGAGTCACACTCATGCTGTCTACAGCACGAATCACACTTTCCCATGCGCCAAAACGAATCGCCTGACGGGCATAAATTTCTGCTTCTTCGGGACTAAAAGGTAAGCCATAACTGGCGTCTAAGGCACTTAACACTTCACGCTTAAAATTGTTTTTCATGACTGTAGTGCCGCCAATATATCCCACAGCACGATACAAGGCTTTTTGTACCGATTCTGGCGCACCTTCTGCACTGCGTTTTAGTGAAGAAAGTGCCGAGTCTAAATCGCTATCGGCTAAACGTCCGATCGCATAAATAAGATAGGCATGGTCTTCGTTGCTTGCTTTAGGCGCAGACCACAAATAATTCAGTGGATTGGCTTGAATGCTGTTCAATTGTGCCAAACTGATATTCATACCTAAACTTTGCGCAGTCGCTAAAGCGAGCCCTGACTGCCCTGCACGCAATTGTGCCCATAAGCGTTGCTGTTTATCTTGCTGAGTCATAATTGGACTAGAGAGCATCATTCGACCTAGACCTGTACAAGATTCAGGTTGTGAGTTCGTGGTCAACCAAACATCTTTAAATTCCGCGACCACCAAAGGATCACCCGAACGGGTACGAACTTGTGCCATGGCACAGCTTTCGGCCTGATCAGCATTACTCACATAGGCAAGCACAGGTTGTGCACTGCTAAAATCGGCCTGTTTCACTTTTTCTTCGATGTAATCGGCTGCGAGTTTTTCTGCCATCGCTGATTGTGGATGGCGCTGTGCAAACTGAACAATTGCACTGGCAGGTTGCATGCCCAAATTGGTGTTCAATGCCCAGTATTCAGGATAGTAGCCCAAAACATCATTTTGCATGGCATATTGATACTGCTGCAATAAATCGACATCACCTGAATTGGCTGCACGCAGTGCATCATTAAACTGTTCATTTGCGGCATGCGTACCCGTCATCACGGCAAGCGAAACCAGACTTAGCACAAGCTTTTTCGTTAATTTATTATTTTGTTTCATCATTTGCAGCATTCGCTTGCCTTCAGTCATTTACTTCTGCCTCGAGATCCGCATCCAATCATTCAGCTTAGTTTAATTAGTCTAGAACCCAAGTTGTGTTCTGTTATGTAACCTTATGATTAGACACTATTAATCTTGAAATCAATCTTCCAACAATTTTGCTTCACATTTCAAGTATGTGATGCACGGATTAAAGGCTGTCAGTTTATCTTGAATTCCTGCTAAAATACGCCCCTCTGTTTTATCTATTCCGTTTATTTTTATAAACGAACTCGTGAATTATCTCTTAGGAGCCTACATGACGGTTCAAACCTTCATCCCGAATGGTGCCCAAGCTGCCTCAGAAAACACTGTTACCCAGCCACAGCACACCCCAGCCGACGGTTCAGTTAAAAAACTGTATATCGAAACGCAAGGGTGTCAGATGAATGAGTATGACAGTCACCGTATGGCAGACCTTTTGGGCGACTCGCACGGCTATGTGCTGACCAGCAACCCTGCCGATGCCGATATTTTGCTCATGAACACCTGTTCAATTCGTGAAAAAGCCCAAGAAAAAGTATTTTCTGAATTAGGACGTTGGCGCAAGCTTAAAGAAAAAAATCCTGATTTGGTCATTGGTGTAGGCGGTTGCGTGGCTTCTCAAGAAGGCGACAACATTCAAAAACGCGCACCGTATGTGGATATGATTTTTGGCCCACAAACCTTGCACCGTTTGCCACAAATGCTTGATCAGCACCACGATCAAGTTGAAAAACCAAAGAAAGAAAAAATCAAACTGGTGGATATTTCTTTCCCAGACATCGAAAAATTCGACTTTTTACCTGAACCGCGTGTTGAAGGGTTTAAAGCTTTTGTGTCGATTATGGAAGGCTGTTCAAAATACTGTTCTTTCTGCGTAGTGCCTTACACGCGCGGTGAAGAAGTTTCACGTCCTTTAGATGATGTCTTAGCTGAAATTGCGACTTTGGCCGAAAAAGGCGTGCGTGAAATTAGCTTGCTCGGTCAAAACGTAAATGGCTATCGCGGTGAAACTTTTGACGGTAAAATTTGTACTTTTGCCGATTTACTGCGTTTGGTTGCCGAAGTACCTGGCATTGGACGAATTCGCTACACCACATCACATCCGCTTGAATTTGATGATGATTTGATTCAATGCTACCGTGATTTACCGCAAATGGTGTCGCATTTACACTTGCCTGTGCAAAGTGGTTCGAATGATGTGTTACAAGCCATGAAACGTAACCACACCATTGATGTGTATATCGACAAGATTGCCAAGTTACGTAAAGTACGCCCAGACATGCACTTATCTAGCGACTTTATTATTGGCTTCCCGGGTGAAACCGATCAAAACTTTGAAGAAACTTATCAGTTTATTCAAGATATGGATTTTGACCACTCGTACAGTTTCATCTATTCAAAACGTCCAGGTACGCCTGCATCTGAACTTGAAGACACCACACCTGAAGATGTGAAAAAAGAACGTTTAGCCAAAGTTCAACAATGGATCAAACAATCTAGTATTGATAAGACCGATGCCATGCTTGGCACGGTACAACGTGTCCTAATTGAAAATGTTTCCGACAAAGACCCGAACATTTTAGTGGGTACGGCCGACAATACACGTTTAGTAACATTTATTGGTGACCCTGCTTGGGTCGGACGCTTTGCGGAGATTGAGATTACCGAGATTAAAACTTTGAATTTAGTTTACGGTGAACTCTTGAATCTTGAGCCTGACGTGGCGTAATGTAGGAGCTAAAGTCCAATAACAGATTAAGGAATTCTCTTGACTGCAGCGATTCGACGTACAGTAACTTTTCCTGGCATTTCAATGGAACGTCTAAAAAGCATGCTCGGTGCTTATAACGGACATTTGAAACAAATCGAACAACGTCTAGACGTCCAAATTTCTCATCGTGGTGACGCCTTTTTTATAGATGGGGAAATTGATGCAGTTGAACGAGCCGAAACGCTCTTGCAACGCCTGCATGAAGAAGCGGAAAGCTCTGCACAAATTAGTGCAGACACGCTCCACATGATGATTCAGGGCAGTCAGACTGACCGTGAATTACAATCGGATGATGGGCAAGAGCATACTGGATTGGATGCTGTTTGGTTGCAAACCCGCAAAGGGCGCATTAATCCACGCGGTGCCAACCAAAAGCGTTATGTGCAACGTATTTTGCAAAGTGATATTTCATTTGGTATTGGCCCTGCAGGTACGGGTAAAACCTATTTGGCTGTTGCCGCTGCCGTAGATATGTTGGAACGCAATGAAATCCAGCGGATTCTATTGGTGCGCCCTGCGGTTGAAGCGGGTGAAAAACTGGGCTTCTTACCGGGTGATTTAACCCAGAAAATTGACCCGTATTTGCGTCCCCTTTATGATGCCCTGTATGAAATGCTCGGCTTTGAAAAAGTTGCTAAGCTGATTGAACGTCAAGTGATTGAAGTTGCACCACTGGCGTATATGCGTGGTCGTACCCTCAACCACTCTTTTGTGATTTTGGATGAAGCCCAGAACACCACGCCTGAACAGATGAAGATGTTCCTGACCCGTTTAGGGTTTGGTTCACGTGCAGTGATTACCGGTGATGTGACTCAGGTGGATTTACCACGTGGTCAGCAGTCTGGTCTGGCACATGCCTTACGTGTGATTGATAAAATCCCTGAAATTCATATTACTCGTTTCCATTCTCGTGATGTCGTGCGTCACCAGCTGGTTCAGAAAATTGTTGAAGCCTATGAAGGCTGGGACAGTGAGCAACAGCGTTTAAGTGCCGAAGCGCGTGCAGAACGTAAAGCGCGCCAGGAAGCATTAATTGCGGAAAATGATGCCGCAGCAGATGCACAGCACTAATCGCTGTGCGCTCTGCAACCTACTGAAGTATTAAGGATTCATTTTGAAATTAAGTCTCAGCCTGCAACAGGACATTCAAGCGCCTGAGCTGGTGTTAAAACGTGCCTATCTGAAAAAAGTAGTCGAAACCACTTTAAGACATATAGACACCCAAAGTGATTGTGAAATTGGAATTGCCTGTGTCGATCATGCCGAAAGTCACAAGCTCAATCTGGAATATCGCAAAAAAGACAAATCTACCAACGTCTTGTCTTTCCCAAGCGATTTACCCGATGAAATGGCACAAGTTTTGCCGAGCTTCCCTATTGGGGATTTGGTAATTTGTATTCCTGTGGTTTTACAGGAAGCTGCAGAACAAGCCAAAACACCATTAGCGCATTTCACTCACATGCTAGTACATGGCACGCTGCACCTTATGGGCTATGATCATGAAACCTCAGATGAGGATGCCGAAGAAATGGAAGCTTTAGAAGTTGAGATTCTTGCCAAGTTGGGTTTGGATAATCCATACATGGAAAGAGATTGAATTTTAAGTTTTAGAAAATCATAAAAATAGCGGGCTAAGGCTCGCTTTTTTGTTTAAAACTACTCCCTCCCAATGGGAGGGAGAACATTCATTAGAGTCCCATGATTGCTAAATACCAGAAGAACATTGCTGCGTAAAGCAGAGAGTAGATTCTTGTTACTTGTCCACAAAGTCCTCTCTCCCTTTGGGAGAGAGCCAGAGAGAGGGAAAAACTAGCGCACCTCAAACTCAGCTTCAGCAGGGTCAAAACGCCACGTCCGTACAATCCGCAATTCAGAAATATCTTTCATTTTGGCATCAAATGCACCAAAAGGTGCGGCTTTACGCACCGAAGCTTTGGCTGCTTCATCTAGCATGGCATGTCCTGAACTTTCAATTAAACGAATGGCACGAATCCCACCATTGTTGTTCAAAATCACCATTAAACGTACTTCGCCTGCCAAATTCTGTGCTTTGGCTTGTTCTGGATAATAACGGTTACCATAAAATTCGACTTTTTGACGGAATTTTTCCATATAACCAGCGGTGTTGTCTTGCTTGGCCTGAATCCCATCGATGGTTTTAATTTTTTGCTGACGGCTAAAATTTTGTTGGCGTTGTAAATATTGCGCTTCAATACTAGCGACCATGGCAGCCTTAGCTTGGAATTGGCTATTCAACTCCTGCATGGCTTTTTTGCGCTGATTTTCTGCAGCCTGTTTTTGCCAACTGAGCGTGGTCATCAATACTTTTTCTTCAAAGTTTAATTCACGCTGTTGCTGCATACGCTCTAAACTTTCCAATTGCTGCTCCCCTGCACTTTGTTCAGTCATGGGTGCAGGCATATCACTCGACATGCGATGTTCTTCACGGAACGTACCTGAACCTTGCTGATCGGCTTGGGCTAAGAAATCTGCATCTTCAACTTTTGCATCGCTCATGCGTACCGATACCGCAATCTCTTTGACCGCAGCATCGCTTTGTTGCGGTGCAGCAAACTGCACGGCCAAAATTAATGCGTGCAATACAGCAGCCACCAGCAACGCTGCAGCAAAAATAGGATCTTTCCACCAATCTTGCGTAGAAGGCATCAATTGAATTTTTTTTAGCATCACATTAATCCGACAAAACGTCTGATTCCCCAAGCCGCCAAATGCGGTATAAACTAAAGAGCATATTACTTTGCTCAGTTTTTGCTTTTCTGCAAAACTGCGAAGTTCATCAAAAAGCTGACTACTGAGCCTTAAAATCTTAAAAATGGTGCAACTTATTTTGCTAAACTGCAAGCTTCTATGCCTGTATTTTTAATACAATTCGACAAAATATTTGTATCTGTAAAGAATGAATGAACGACTTGGACGGCCGTATGCAAACCCTGATCACCAATATCTCTCAACGTATCCGTCAAGTGTACCAAAAAGCGGAAGGATTTATTGAGGATGAACGTGAATTTCCATTATCTCAGGTCTTCTTAAATGCGACTTTTCAGCGCTTTGTGACCGATAATGTGAAAATGTTGCAAGATCTGCACGCAGACTTACACGACGACTGGTTACGTCTTTATGCAACCCTAGATTACAACGGCTTGAACATCACTCTGTCTGTCGATTTAAAATTAGTACAGATGGAATTGAATAAAGATACTCAGCTGATTGTGTTTGAACAAATTAGTGACACGCAGGTGATTGAAGCAAGTTATCCAAGTTTTTTGCATAAAATCGCTGTGAAGTGCGCTTTATTTTACTATCAAAAAATACGCAATGATGACCCTTTAGGCATGATTTTAGAAAAACTCAAAGTCATTAAAGTCAAAGATGATTTGCTGCATTTAGATTTAAATCGCTGGTTGGGCAAAAGCCGCTCTATCATTGACACACTCAGCAAAGTTCATGTGAATCATGCGGTATTACGTGAAGCGGAATTGGTGCTCACTGGCAACGTCAATTTAACGGCGTTGTTCCGCAAAATGTCTGAAGAAAGACTAGAAGATGTGGAAGAATCTCTTGCAGATACGCAAGTCACACCGCTGAAACAAAAATAAAGCTAAGCTGAAACTTTAGAAGAGAATACATACAGGAAAACTACACAAGCCGCATAATTCCTAATTTTCTCTTCATATTCAACGCGTATAATGGCAACAAGCAAGCAAATTGCATCTCCCTACATACAGAGGAAATATCTCAGCAATGGCAAATCATGTATTGAAAAAAATGGGTATGGCAGCCGGTGTGTCTACAGCACTGTTTTTGGCTGGTTTCTCTAGCCAAACATTTGCCATGAGTCCTTTCCAAGCCAGTTATCAATTTAACTACAATGGTAAAAACTTAGGTTCTGCAACACGTACTTTAAGCCAAACAGGTAACCAATGGAGTTATGTGTTTGCTGCCAAAGCAGGCGTGATTGCCTCTGCTACAGAAACTAGCCGTTTTAGTTTTAATAATGGCAAAATTGGCTCATCTAGCTTTAGCCGCAGCAGTAAGATTTTGGTGCATAACAACACCATGAGTATTAACTTCAATCCTTCGGCGAAAACCATTAACACCAAAAAGGACAGCGACACCCGTTCTTTTGCGTGGAAAGCGGGCGTGTTGGATGAGTTGAATGCGGAACTGCAAATCCGTGAAGACTTAAAAAGTGGCGGTTTAAAATCGAGCTACTATATTGCCGATAATAAAGAGGTGGAATCACGTCGCTTTATTAAGCAAGGTTCAGAAAAAATCAAAACCAGTTATGGTACTTTTGATACCATTAAAGTGGTGCTGAAACACAACAAACCAAACCGTGATACGATTTTCTGGTTGGCACCAAAACTTGACTACTTGCCTGTCAAAGTTACCCACCAAGACAAAGACAAGTCTTATGGATTATTACTCACAGGCTATAAAGGCCCGACCAACTAATTTAGAATATAACTACTGAGCAAAGCTTGGCAGTTATTCACCATTTGGTAAATTGTTCTTGCATTTTTTCAGGTGCTTTTTAAAATACGCTTTTGCTTTGAAAAGCACCTGCTCTTGAGGATTCTCCCGTGCATGCACTAGAACAGAAAATTTTAGCCGAAGGTATCGTTCTATCTGAAGCGGTTCTAAAAGTCGACTCTTTCTTAAACCATCAAATTGACCCTGTGATGATGCAGCAAATTGGTCAAGAATTTGCGCGTTTGTTTAAAGATGCAGGCATCACCAAAATTATTACCATCGAAGCTTCTGGCATTGCACCAGCTGTGATGGCAGGTTTAGAGCTTGGTGTACCTGTAATTTTTGCACGTAAATATCAATCTTTAACCTTAAAAGATGATTTATACCGCTCTAAAGTATTTTCATTTACCAAGCAAACTGAAAGCACGATTGCCATTTCAAACAAACATATTAGCGCTAGCGACAAAGTCTTGGTGATTGATGACTTTTTGGCAAATGGTCAAGCTGCACTCGGTTTAGCAGATTTAATCCATCAAGCCAATGCAGAAGTCGTGGGTATTGGGATTGTGATTGAAAAGTCATTCCAGCCGGGTCGTGAATTATTGCTTGAAAAAGGCTATCGCGTTGAATCATTGGCACGAGTAAAGTCTTTGGCAAACGGTACAGTTGAATTTGTACGCGATTAAGGTCGATTAAAACTGATGTTGGTTCATCATTTAAACCCGATGATCAAAGAGTGCTTAGGCGCTCTTTTTTTTATGCTTTTTTTAAACTTAAACAACTCATTTACATATATTGAATTTACAAAATAGCCGCGCTACGCCATTCTGCACTTGAAATAACAGTGATTCAGCAGTCTAGTTTTTCTGATTGCAGCTCTAGACAGCACTTTTTAGATCGTCTGCGTGCATTGATGCATGCGGCATGAGCATAAGGCAATTTACAGTCATGACACAAGACAATCCGTTGATGCAACACAGTATCACCTGTCCGAAATGTGGTTCAACTCAAGTTGAAAAACGCAACCATCAACAAAACTTACAAAAAATTGGTGGCGTGTTATTAGGCTCTGCAGGTACGGCAGCAGGTACAGTAGGCGGCGCAGCTTCAGGAGCTTCTATTGGTGCGGCAATCGGTACTGCCGCAGGACCTTTGGGCGTGATTATGGGCGGCACCATTGGAACATTTGTCGGGGCAATTAGCGTGGGAATCACAGGTGGTTTTCTTGGGCATCGCTTTGGTAAAAAAGCAGGTGTAATTGTTGATCAGAATATTTTTCTAGATTTTCAATGCCTCAAATGTAAACACCGCTTTAAAGAAAAGTTGAAACAGCCAAGCAACTCTAAGTAACCCTAAATCAATTTCAAAAAAAGTGCTGCACATTGCAGCACTTTTTGATTGCATCTTTTTATTTTGCAGTGCTGCTTGCAGAAGTCATCACAGTTTTTTGTGCCGCTAAATACTGTGCTTCCGCAGGTTGTTTTTCAATACGTTGTTCTTCTGAAAAACTCAGACTATGCACAATTTCAGTCGCTGCAACACTCGACCATGAACACCCTAAACTCATTAGACCTAACCCAATCAGCATCCACTTATTCATTTTCACTTTCCTCAATCTCTCATTTTTACAGCAGTCCGTTGTGCTCAATACATTAGGGTCTGTTGACAATTCGTCTATGTTTGCGGCATGAGAGATATATCTCGCAAGGTTTTTTAGCTGATATAAGGCATGGGACAGGAAATTTAGTCATTCTAAATGACTGGCACATAACGCAATAGCAGCAAAAAATATGCTCGCCCCGAAAGGCTGTGGCTAAAACTTTCTCAGATTGCGTTATGAAACTTAGCAATAATCTCGCTATTCCTTGCGTTTCATGCCTGATCTGCTCAGTTTTAACCTACAGCGCAAGCCATTTATGAAATGTCAACAGACCCTAGCCTGCAAAAAAATGCTGCGTGAACCGTGACAGAAAACTCTGCTTTTAAAGCGGTTATTAGACGTGAAAAGAGAAAAACTGAATATCACTGCAAATGGTGATTTTAGGTGAAAAGTAAACTTATTTTTTAGCACGCTCAATGCTACATAAGCCAATCGAATTCAAGTACAAAAGATAAAAGCGTAAAACGATATCCACATTTTACGCTTCATCTTAATTAAAGAAAGAATCTCACATGCCCTGTAATTTTTTTACCATTTCACCTAGGCGTTGTCCTTGCGCTTCACAAAGGATTTTTTCATCCTGACTCAAAGCCTGATCGTGGCGCGGGCCGCTCACATGCGTTGCACCATACGGCGTACCGCCCGTTTTGGTATTTGATAAAGCAGGATGCGCATTATGCAATCCCATAATCATCATTCCGTGGTGAAACAATGGCGGCAACATGGTCAATAAGGTACTTTCCTGTCCACCATGCATCGAACCCGATGAGGTAAAAACGCAGGCAGGTTTATTGTGCAATGCGCCATTCAGCCACAGACTAGTGGTTTGATCCCAGAAATATTTCATTTCAGATGCCATATTGCCAAAACGTGTAGGTGAACCTAAAGCCAAACCTGCACAATTGGCCAAGTCATCCAAAGTACAATAAATATCACCTTCGGCAGGAATACTTGGCTCGGCTTGTTGCACCACGGTCGAGATATTTGGCACAGTTCTTATTTTAACGGGCATGCCACTAGCCTCTACCCCGTTGGCAATTAAATATGCCATTTCTTTGGTAGAACCATATTTACTAAAGTACAAAACCAGAATATATGCTTGCATCATGCTAAGAAATCAGACTAAAAATGAAAACTATACGGTATTTTGCTGCTTTTTTGGTTAAGCTTAACCATGAAAACAGATAAAGATGATTAAAAAAGTTGAGACAGCCACTGTATGATCGTTGAGTATTTAAAGAAACTGCCTTTTTATGACAAACAATGGTTTCAATTTGTCTTATTTGTGCTGCGTCGCTTTGAAGCAGATCGCTGCCGTGAACAAGCAGGCTCTTTAACCTACACTACCCTGTTTGCCGTTGTACCTATGCTCACCGTATTTTTGGTGATCATCTCATCCATTAAGGCACTCGAACCTGCACGGCAACAATTACAACAACTGATTTACAGCAACTTTTTACCTAAAACCACCATCGCCTTTGATAAAGCCTTAAATGCCTTTACCGACAAATCTAGCAACTTAACCGTCATCGGGATTTTGTTTTTATTCGTGACCACGGTGATGATGCTGACCAGTATTGAAACTGTGTTTAACCGAATTTGGCGGGTTAAGGAAACCCGTGGCGGCATTATGGGTTTTATGCGTTACTGGACCATTATCTCATTAGGCCCTATTTTACTGGGCAGTGCTTTTGTCATTTCCTCAACTTTGGCATCTATGAATGTGCTGAGTAATAACTTTGCAGGTTATGAACTCAATGGCGCATTTATTTTATGGCTGATTTCATTTGCCCTAACCATTTTAGGTTTTTTTATTCTGAATTGGACCATTCCCAACCGCAGTGTACCTATTAAAGCCGCATTAATTGCGGGGGGTTTCAGTGCTGTTGTATTTGAATTTTTGAAAAACCTGTTTGGTTTTATTATGTCCAACTTCACCAGTTATGAAATTATTTATGGTGCTTTTGCTGCCGTACCTATTTTCTTACTGTGGATTTTCCTGTCTTGGAATATTGTGCTGTTAGGTGTTGAAATTAGTTATGCCTTGACCGCTTTTGAAGCCAGTCGCGAAAAAAAATGCCATCCGCTGCTCATGCTATTGGACTTACTGGAATTGTTTTACAAAAAACAAATGCGCGGAGAAAGTGTCACTGAAGCTGAAGCCTTAGATGTATTGGGACGTAATGAAATTGGGCGCTGGCCGTCTTATGTGCTGATGCTAGAACAACAAAATTTAATTAAACGTACTGAAAATGATGAATTTGTTTTGGTGCGCAATTTATCTCAGGTAGATTTTTGGAGTTTTTATTCACAGCTACCGTATTCATTGCCACGTCGTCAGGACTTGGCCAATGTCTATCCTGATGATGAATGGATGCAAAAACTTGGCCCCGTACTCAGTGAAACCGATGACTATTTGGCTGCCAAATTGTCGATTCCGCTCTCTAAGATTTTTGAAGAAAAATAATCTTGTACGCGCTCGCTAGATTTTAAATATCACCCATCTTCAAATTTAAACCCGTATTGAGCTACTAGGTTATTTGAAGATGATTTTTACATGACAACATTGCTGATGTTGAGTCTTGCTCAAGTTCATGGAAAAGCTGCAAATACTTATTTTCTTTTTAGTACTTGGGTTTTATGTTTAAACCAACATTGAGCATTCACCATCAACACCCCCAGCATGACCAAAACAGCCCCAATCATAAAACTTTGGCTCAAGCTTTCATTCAACAACCATACACCAAACAATACGCCAAATAATGGCGTTAAAAATGAAAACACGCCTAAACTGGATGCTAAATATTGTTTCAGCAACCAAAACCAAGCGAGATAGCTAATAAACGAAATCAATACCGCATGAAAAATCAAACTGCCTATGGCTAAGGCTGTCCAATGAATTTCAGCCTGTCCCATCCACCATGCCATCGGCAGTAAAATCAAAAAACCACCCATCAATTGGTAAAACAAAGTTTGTGTTGCAGGGGCTTCCGATAAACGACTTAGACGTACCGCAACAGTTGTGGCTGCCCAAAGTATGCCTGCACTCAGCGCAAGTAAATTGCCAAAAAGCATCTGGCTGAAGTTTTGGTGGCTCTCTTGTTGCACAGTATCACGCCATAAAAAAGTCACCGCTATGCCAGCAAAAGACAACAGAATCCCGCCCCATTGCAAGCGAGATAAACGCTCTGCAGGTAGTTTCCAATGCAACGCTAAAGCCACAAAAATAGGCGCGGTATATAGTAAAACCACCACATGCGACGCAGAAGTATATTGAATCGCCTGCCCTAACATAAAAAATTCTGCGGCAAATAAAATACCCACCAATATGCCTGCAGGCAGATATTCAGTCGAAGCCCATTGTGTATTTCTTGCAAGCAATAACAAAGGCAACACCATCACAGCAGACAAGCCTGAACGCAGTGCCAATTGCATCAAGGGTGAAATATCTGCCGCAGCAACTTTTAGCACCACTTGTTGCAGACCCCAAAAAACACACAAAATTAGCATCATACTGCTGGCTTTTGCATCAAGTGCTTGGCGTGAACTCATGGCTGAACCTGATCTGAGATAAAAAATAGACTTTAAAGTAAGCAGCGGACTCAACCTAAATCTTTTGGATATTCAACATCATTGAGTACTTGAGGAGTTTTGGCATTATGCGCGACTTTGCATAAAAAAAGCGACCTAAATAGATCGCTAATTTTTAAGGATTAACTTAATCATCTGTTGCGAAAGCAATATCACTGAGTCCGGCTTCACTCGCACGTGACATCACTTGCGCCACAGTATCATAACGCGCATCTTTATCTGCTCTTAACACCACGGTTGGCTGTTGAGCTTGCTGACTAGCATCATTAAAGCGGGTTTGCAACTCATCTAAACTAATGATTTGATCATCCCACGCCACTTCACCATTGGCATTGATACTGACCTGAATTTGCTCAGGCGGTAAATCAACAATTTCTGCGCTGGTTTGCGGTAAGGTTAATGGTATAGATGGGTTGGCAACGGTCGCTGTCACCAAAAAGATGATCATCAATACCAACATAATGTCGATCAGGGGAATAAGGTTCATCTCATTCATGCCTGAATCGTTGTCTTCACCCAATTGAAAAGCCATTAAACCTGACCTCCCACTAAACTTTGTTGTGTTGCATTCACTTCAGTTCTTTGAACAGAAGAATCTTGTTGCAACATGGTGTCAATCAACAAACTATGTGCATGATCTTGCAAATTTGTAGATAAGGTACGGTTCACACGCGAACAAATGTTGTAAGCAATCACGGCAGGAATCGCCACCGCCAAACCGAAGCCCGTCATAATCAACGCTTCACCAACAGGCGTTGCCACTTGAGCCAATCCCGCCTGACCGCTTTTTCCAACCGCAACGAGTGCATGGAAAATACCCCAAACTGTACCAAACAAACCCACAAACGGTGCTAATGACGCAATTGTACCCAGTACCGATACGCCTTTTTCTGCCGATGCTTTTTCTACCGAAATTTGACGCAATAAGGCTTGCTCAGCAACCGCTTTACGCTGCTCAAAATTTAAGGGCACCAGTTTTGCTTTAAGCTGATTTAAAGCCTGTGACAGTTGAGCATAAGCTTGTTGCTTCAATTGGCGCGTGCCTATCAAACGTAATGCGAAGATGGTCCATGTCGCAATCGACATCGCCAATAACACGAAATACAGCGTTTTGCTGACTGCATCTGCGTGTTGCCAATAGACGGAAAAGTTCATACTCGAACTCCTGTTGAAGGTTAGCCGTTAGGGTTCAATGTCAATTCAAAAGGCTGCTCAGCACGAATTGGATAAGCCACGCCATTTTCTTTGTACGGTTTGAATTTTGCACTACGCACTGCGCGTAAAATCTTTTGATCTAAAGCAGGTACACCACTAGAACGCGTAATTTGAGCATCGGTGATCACGCCTTTTTCATTGGCTTCAATCCGAACCACCACGTTACGGGTTTCTCCCTGTAAATCACGATTGGTATAAGAAGGTTTTGGAGAACGACTCCATTGCACGCCTGAGCCGCCAATCGACACTGTTTTTGGAGCAGAAGGTGCGACAGGAGCAGGTGCTGGCGCAACAGGTGCAACTGTCGGTTTCGGTGCAGGCTGTACCACTTTAGTTTCAGTCACCGTTGCTACAGGTGCAGGTTGCACCACACGTTCGACTGGTTTTTCTACGGGCTTCGCCACGGGTTTAGGGGCTTCTGCTTTTTTAACTTGCTGTACTTTTTCTACTTTTTTCGGTGGCGGTGGCAACGGTTTTTCTACCACAGGCACTTCTTTTACAGGCTGAGGCTTGGGTTTTTCAGGCTGTGGTTCAGCCTTAGGTTGCGGTGGCAACGGTTTAGGCTGTTCTTGAATTTTTACAAAGCGTACTTTTAAAGGTTCTTTTTCTATGGGCTTTAAGGTCGGAGTTTGCATTTGCCCCAATGCCCACAACACACCGACATGACCTAATGCAACCACAGCTAAAGCCGTCACAACTTTCTTTTTCATGGCATTGGGCATTTGTAGCATAGCGTTGGGAGATTGGTTCATTAAAGTCAGCGACCTTCAAAAGCAATTGCCAAACCATCACAGTTCCGAACGATCAAACTGATCGGTTAGCACAATTAAAGTAACGCAATAATAAATGAGAAGTGTTTTCATTTGCAACTATTTTTTAATAACAAACGTGAATCATCCAATAAATTTGCTATTTTAAAAACAGTTTAAATAAATGTTATAACATTACAATTTTAGCATAAAAAAACATGCCATGTCGGCATGTTTTAATTCGATTTTTAGATAGCTTTTACCCTATTGAAATACAACAGTTTTGTTGCCATCTACAATAATACGGTCTTCCAAATGCCATTTAACTGCACGTGCCAGTACATTACGTTCCACATCCTGACCCAATTCACGCAGTTGATCTACCGTAAAGTCGTGATTTACACGCTCTACATCTTGCTCAATGATCGGACCTTGATCTAGGTCTGCTGTTACATAGTGTGCAGTTGCACCAATCAGTTTTACGCCTTTTTCATAAGCTTGTTTATATGGATTTGCGCCCACGAAAGCAGGCAGGAATGAATGGTGAATATTGATCACTTTCATTTCCCACTTAGAGACAAACTCTTCATCCAAAATTTGCATATAACGCGCCAATACCAACAAATCATTGCCTTGCATCAATTCATCAATTTTAGCGTAAGCTTCACGTTTATTTTCTTTATTAACAGGCACTACTTCAAACGGAATACCAAAGTTTTCTACCGCTTCACGCAAGGTGTCATGGTTCGACACCACTTTGGTAATTTCACATGGTAAACCACCACGTGAATGACGCCATAATAGTTCGAGCAAAGCATGATCAACTTTAGACACCAAAATGCCGACTTTTTTCACATCGCTGACCAAAGCCAAACGCCATTGCATTTCATAACGCTCTGCCACGTTAGAAGCAAAGGTTTGCAATAAGCTTTCTTTACGGCTTTGCAAGTGATCCAGTTCAAACTCAACCCGCATGAAATAACGCCCGCCCTGAGCTTCTGTTGCGTATTGATCAAGCGCGGTAATGTTGGCTCCTTGATGATACAAAAAGCTCGATACAGCCTGCACAATACCTGGCTTATCTTCACAGGTAATCAGTAAACGTGCAGTATTCGCAGTCGTCATATTCATGTTGTTTTTAGTCACTACTTGGTTAAATTGAAAAACAAGCCGAGTATTCTAGCGCGTTTCTCAGACATTCTAAATAGCCATTCTCAGTCTCTTAGTCGGCTTGAGTATTTTTACTGGATGATAAACTCTCAAACAGTTCAGATGTGCCTAGTGTTTCTAGTAAACGCTCATAGGTTGCACGACTTTCACCCCGTAAATATGCCCCTTCAAGGAACAGCATTTGACGTAAAGCCTGCCAAATCCATTTTTCTTCCAAATGGTTTGAATCGGTAATGTGACCCGACATATATAAGAAGTTCGTCCAGTTGGTCAGCACAATCCAAATATTGATAATCAAGGCTTCAATTTCTGACTCAGTCATTTGCATCAGACCCGCATCCACAAAGGCCTGATAAATTTTTTGTCCCTGCTGCATGACCTGTCCTGCAAAACGTGGATACATTTTGCGGAAATCTTCATTGGTTTCGACCAAATGATAGACATCACGATGCAAAAAACGATAAGCCCACAGCTGACTACTGAGAACCTGAAAATAACGAATTTTGTCATTGGCATCTAAGCCACGATTTTCAGGCAAAGCCAGCATTTCTAAAGTTTCTTGCTGATATTGTTCCATCAGCTCTTTAATAATTTCGTTCTTATTGCGGAAGTGGTAATACAAGTTTCCTGGGCTCATGCCCAGTTCTGCCGCAATATGATTGGTTGTTACCGAACGCTCACCACGCTCGTTAAACAATTGCAAACTCAATTGCAAAATACGTTCTTTGGTTTTCAACGTTTTGGTTTGAGACATCCTAAAAACAACCATTCTTTAAAATTTGGGGGGCATGAAAACATAAAGTCACTTGACTGATTAGAGTAAATACTCTAAAAATTAACTTATATTGCTTTTATTGAATGGTAACATGCCATGAACAGTCAAACAAAAACAACTTCAATGACCCCACATTTACCCGATTTACAACGTCTGGATGATATTTTGGCATTGCAGAAATATGCCTATCAGCGTCATCCTGTCCCAAGTGCCAAAGAACGCATTGAACGCTTAGCCCGCTTAAAACGTGTGATTGTGAAATATCAGGATCAATTTGCCGAAGCCATTAACCGTGACTATGGCAACCGCGCCATTGCAGAAACCAAAATTGGTGAATTACTTACCTGCTTGGAACATATCAAATATTACAGCAAAAACCTGACCGACTGGATGAAGCCATCTAAACGTCAGGTTGGTATTATCCACCAACCTGCAAAAGCATGGGTACAGTATCAACCTTTAGGGGTAATTGGCATTATTGCACCTTGGAACTATCCGCTGCTGTTGTCTTTAGGCCCACTGATCTGTGCTTTGGCTGCAGGCAACCATGCCATGATCAAAATTTCCAGTGCTTCTGCGCATTTTGGTAAAGTACTGGAAAACGCCATGAGCGAAGCATTTCCACAGGAATTGGTGGCAGTAATTAATGGCGGCGGTATTATTTCCGATGCGTTCTGTCATTTGCCTTTTGACAAAATTATTTTCACAGGCTCTACCGAAGTCGGCAAAACTGTAATGGCTGCCGCGTCACAAAACCTTGTGCCTGTCATTTTAGAACTAGGTGGAAAATCCCCTGTTTTGGTGCATCCATCTAGCGATATGGTCGATGTAGCGCAGCGTATTGCGGTAGGTAAACTCTGGAATGCTGGACAAACCTGTGTTGCACCCGACTATATGTTCTTGCCTAAAGGCAAAACTGCCGAATTTATGGAGCATTTCGAGCAATTTGTGACCGAAATGTATCCGCATATTCGTGATAACCAAGACTACACTTCTATTATTAATGACAAACAATATCGTCGCTTACAGGGCTATTTAGAAGATGCACGTGAGCGAGGTGCAAATATTATTGAAATTAATCCGCAAAGTGAAAATGTGGCTGCAACCCGTAAAATGGCACCAACGGTACTGACCAATGTCAGTCCAGACATGCAAATTATGCAAAATGAGATCTTTGGTCCAGTCCTGCCAATCTTAGAATATGAACAAATTGATGATGTAATCGAGTTTATTAATAGCCGACCGCGTCCTCTTGCTTTATACTATTTCGACTTTGATCAGGCGCGTGCCGACTATGTCGCACAGCGAACCCATTCAGGGCATTTCGGACTCAATACTGTATTGACCCACGTTGCACAAGATGACTTACCATTTGGTGGTGTTGGTGCATCGGGCATGGGGAAATATCACGGTCCAGAAGGTTTTTTCAGCTTGTCACATGAACGGTCGGTAATGTCTAATCCGAAGCTTTACAGCTTGAAGTTCATTCTCCCCCCATTTGATAAGCCGATTCATCGATTGATTTCGAAGACGCTTCTTCGTTAACTGATCAAGGCATGAGCTATCAAACACGCTCATGCTGTTTTTGAAGAAAATCGCTTGTCTTTTAAGCGTATTTTTGATATAAAACGCCCCTTGAATGAATTCATCCGTTTATTTTTGACTGGCCATACAGATTTGCTGTTGGCTAAATCAATGGAGTTACACCATGTCTAAGGTTTGCCAAGTTACCGGCAAGCGTCCAGTCGTTGGTAACAACGTCTCACACGCCAACAACAAAACTAAGCGCCGGTTCGAGCCGAACCTGCACAACCACCGTTTCTGGTTAGAAAGCGAAAAACGTTTCGTACGTCTTCGTTTAACCACTAAAGGTATGCGTATTATCGACAAATTGGGCATTGAAAAGGTTGTTGCTGACCTTCGTGCTCAAGGTCAAAAGATCTAAGTAAGGAGTCAGGACAATGCGTGATAAGATTCGCTTAGTTTCTACAGCTGGTACAGGTTATTTCTATACCACTACTAAAAACAAACGTACTATGCCGGAAAAAATGGAAATCAAAAAATTTGATCCAAAAATCCGTCAACACGTAGTTTTCAAAGAAGCTAAAATCAAATAATTTTAGCTTTTTTAAAAAACGACCTTATTCAGGTCGTTTTTTTTTGCACTTTTTTTGCCTAACTTGTTAAAATTTCCTCGTTTTCTTTTTTGGCACTATTTGTGCTTGTCTTATTTCAGTCTTTTGACCGCACCTTCACCATGGCTTAGGAGTTTCTCGTGCCTCATGATGTAGAACTCATCATCTTACTTGCCGTTGGTTTTAGCTTGGCACTGGTATTTGGCTATATCGCTGCGCGCTTACGCCTTCCACCGCTTATGGGCTATCTGATTGCGGGTGTCATCATTAGTCCCAACACACCGGGCATTGTGGCAGATATTCATCTTGCCAACCAATTGGCAGAACTTGGGGTCATGTTCCTCATGTTCGGTGTTGGCATGCATTTCTCGCTAAATGATTTAATGCAGGTACGACGCATTGCTTTGCCTGGTGCAGTATTGCAGATCGCCGTGGCGACCCTGCTCGGTGTAGGCGTGTCGATGATGTGGGGTTGGAGTTTTGGTTCTGCCTTAATTTTTGGCTTGAGTCTGTCTTGTGCCAGTACCGTTGTGCTCTTAAAAGCATTGGGTGATCGTGGCCTGCTCGACTCCGTGAACGGTAAAATTGCCGTAGGCTGGTTGTTAGTTGAAGACTTAGTGATGGTCTTAGCATTGGTGCTTTTGCCTGCCACAGCTGTATTACTGGGTGGACAAGCTATCGACAATGCCAGTGATGAAAATATTTGGCTAACACTCGGACTGACTTTATTAAAAGTTTCAGGCTTTATTGCCTTTATGCTGATTGTTGGCAAACGCCTTGTGCCCTTCATTATGCAAATTGTGGCTCGCTTAGGCTCGCGGGAACTGTTTACCCTGACTGTGGTCGCTGCTGCGGTATCAATTGCCTTTGGTGCTTATAAAATCTTTGGCGTGTCGATGGCACTTGGGGCGTTCTTTGCGGGGATGGTGGTCAAAGAATCTGATTTCAGTCATCGCGCCGAAGAAGAAACTTTACCCTTACGTGAAATTTTCTCCATTCTATTTTTCGTTGCTGTGGGCATGCTGTTTGACCCGCGTATTCTGATAGAAGAACCACTGCACGTTTTAGCGGTCGTCGGCATTATCATGGTGGGTAAAACCATTGCAGCCATGGCATTGGTCTTGTTCTTCCGCTATCCACTCAATACAGCCTTGACCGTAGGCGCGAGCTTGGCACAAATTGGTGAGTTTTCCTTTATTTTGGCAACGCTAGGTGTATCTTTACAACTGCTGTCACTAGAAGGACAAAACCTGATTTTAGCAGGCGCACTCATTTCAATTACCCTCAATTCCTTTGTTTTTTCTGCGATTGAGCCTGTGCAAAACTGGATTCGGGAACGCTCTTATTTGGCGCGTTTGCTTGAACGCAGCAATGACCCTTTAGCCATGCTGCCCGATGAAGTTTCTCAAGATTATTTACGTGATCAGGTGGTGATTGTTGGACATGGTGAAGTCGGACGCCGCATTACTCAAAATTTAATGGCTGAAAATATTAAGGTCGTGATTGCGGAAGAAAACCGTGAAATTGTCGAAGACTTACGCGAAAAAGGCATTGCTGCAGTCAGCGGCATTGCCACAGAAACGGGTGTACTGATTCAGGCACATATTCAACATGCACGACTACTCGTTCTCTCGCCTATGGACATTTTGGATATTCATAAAATTGTGGATATTGCCAAAACCCTAAACCCTGAAATTCAGGTTTTGGTGTGTGCAGAAAGCAAAGCCGAAGCGGAAGTAATTCGTAAAGACAACATTGGTGAAGTGTATTTTGCCAAAGAAGAAATGGCGAAAAATATGAGCAATTATATTTTAAATCAAATTGAAATTGCCCATCATCAGCCACCAACGCATTGAGCATCATTCATCTAAAACCCATAGCCAAAATCACAAAAAGCGCACCGTTTAAGCTGCGCTTTTTTTGTTGACGTATAGATTGGCTTTCATTGTGTTGATGAAAAACTATCTAATAATGTCCATGATTTTAACCAAAGCAGATAGACAATCTATTCATTAAAGATAGCTCATCACCGAAAGACCTTTTGGGATTAACTCATAAATTGCGGCTGTTCATCCACAATTTCGGCATGCCATTCATTGACCTGCTTTTCCAACAAGCCAAATAATGCCGCCTGAATCATGTGCTGTGCCACAACAGCCGTCTGATCGCCCAATATGGCTTTGACTTCGTCATTGAACTGGATTTTGACCAATGGCTCTTTCTCTGAGCCTGCATTACGCAATGCCAACTCGCCACCTTCAAGCTGAACCAGCTCTAAAATTGCTTCCTGATTACCAAATAATTCTTTCAATTGCTCTATAGACATATATCCTCCATGCTCGACATGGCGGCAAAGGCGCTTGCACTTTGCATCGTTCAGAATATTTATATCGGGCTGATCAGATTTTTTTCAAGGGCGTTTGGTCGGCTTAAAATTCCACCATTTCATTACGAAAACCATCAATCAACTGGGTTAAGTCACGATGCCATTCGCGCAAAATTTTCGTATCTGGTAGCCATGCTTGCGGAGATTGCGTGACTTTAATAATCAAATTGGATGACGTTTCCTGTTCAGGTTCTGGTGCACTTGGCTCGGGCGTGTACTGACATAAACGATAAGCGCGCTTTAACTCTGCAATAAAACCCGATTTGCTCAGTTGCTCCAAAATTGCCACTTCAGGGGAAATCTGCCCTTTGGCTGCCATCAATTCTTCAATTGATTTAAGGGTTGGATTACTGTCATTTAAACGATAATACCGCACCAATTCCTGCAAAAAAGCCAGCACCGCGCCATTTAAATGAAACACCGCAGCTTCACGATGTGCCTGCGCTTGCTGAACATGCTCGGTTTGCTCGGCCTGCTGACATGAAAGACGGGCGAAATATAATTTCTGATTGGTACGATCTGCATGAAAACGAGCAACACGGGACATGAGCATTTCCTCAATTTAGCGTTCTAAGAAGCTTAGATTAAACCGATTTTCCTGCAACACCCAATAAAAAATACACTATTTTTACTGCGATAAAATCGCGCACCAATGCAGTGCCAATCTCGTATTTTTACTAAAAATCACGCATAAAAAAGGAGCATTTTTTGCTCCCTTTGAACTATTTTGATGCAGGTTTATCTTCTGCTGCTTTGACACGTATTCCATGACCATGCAGACGCAAAGTATTCAGCGCTTTAATGGCTTTTACTGCCTCACGTGCATGTGGCATTTCTACAAATGCAAAACCTTTAGATTTTCCTGTTGCAGCATCCAACACCAAATTACAAGATTCTACAGTGCCATATTCCTGAAAAAGCTTTAACAATTCTTCTTCAGTCACTGTACGCTCTAAACTACGAACTAAAATTTTCATCTTACAACCTTAAAATAGGCAAAAAACATCAAAAAGCACTCGCCTACTCTACTTTTTGCAGGAAACCTTGTGGCATAGTTTAATCGAGATCAATGCCAAAATCTAAATTAATCGCTTGGCGTTCCACCAAGGCACTTTTCACAGTTTGCTGAC
Source organism: Acinetobacter towneri (assembly GCF_017498585.1). Taxonomy (NCBI): domain Bacteria; kingdom Pseudomonadati; phylum Pseudomonadota; class Gammaproteobacteria; order Moraxellales; family Moraxellaceae; genus Acinetobacter; species Acinetobacter towneri. Next base: position 987,088 of record NZ_CP071766.1, on the reverse strand, counting down.
GGGTACGGTGATGAGTTTCCATCGTACACAACTGCCGTGTCAGATCATTCAAAAAATAACTGTCCAGTTTGCGCCCTTGTTCATCTACCGTATCACGCGCCCATAAATTAAAATTTTGCTTGGTTAAAATCAGTTCATTTTGGGCACGGGTCAAAGCCACGTACAGCACTCGACGTTCTTCTTCAATATCATCAAAACTGCCCTGCGCCCGTGCATGCGGGTACTGCCCTGCAGTCACATTCGCCACATAACAGACTTTTTGCTCCGTACCTTTGGCAGAATGGATGGTGATTAAAGTGACCACATCGGTATCGGACTGGCGTTCAATTTCAGAAATAGACACAGGATCGAGCACATATTCTTCTAAAAACTCACTTAACTGCGCATGCTTACCCGCCAGTTGTTGCACCAACTGAAAATCACCCTGACGACGATTCCAGTCTTTTTTATAGTTATCAGCCAATTGTTCCTGAATCGCTTCAATGCCTAAACCGACGCAAGCTGCAACTTCATGGCGTAAGACATCCATTTGCTTCATGATCAATAAAGTTTTTTCTGGCAAGCGTCCAAATTTTTCCAGCTTTTCAATCACCTTATCCATTGTGGGTTCAAGTAACAATTGCTGCGCCAACTTACTCGCACCGACATCACCCACGCCATTCCATAAAGTGAGAAAATGCATCCATGCAATATCATCTAAAGGATTGGCAATAACGCGCAATAAACTAAGTAAGTCTTTCACATGCGCAGTTTCCAAGAGCTTCATGCCGCCAATAAAACGATACGGCACACTTGCCGCAATACAGGCGGCTTCAATATGTCGCGCTGCAAAACTCGAACGCACCAAGACCATGTGATCTGACCACGGCGCGCCTTGCAAGAAATGTCGCTCTTTAATATCAATCGCAATCCATTTGGCTTCATCAAATTCATTCGGGAAAATATGCATTTTGGGTTTGATGCCATCACCACGATGCGCCTGCAACCGTTTGTTATAGCGAATCTCACTTTGATCTAACAACCAATTGGACAGGTCTAAAATTTCCTGCGTAGAACGGTAATTTTGCTCTAATTTGAAAATTTGAGCATTGGGTACGCGCTCTGTGAAATGATGAATATTTTCAAAATCTGCACCACGGAAACCATAAATCGATTGTGCATCATCGCCCACACAAAACAAACTGACCAGATCTTTTAAAGGCTCAAGCAAAGCCCATTGCAAAGGATTGGTGTCCTGCATTTCATCAACCAGAAGATGCTGACAAATTGACGCGACATAATCGACCAGACCTTCCGACTGCGCCAATGCCGATGCCACCACAGCCAAAATATCGTCATAATCGAGAAAGCCACGTGCACGTTTACGGCTTTCGTATTCCTGCATAATTTCAGCAATTTGATCTTTTAATGCCAAATATTCAGGCTGTTGCTTTTCTAAAGCCACACTCAGTTTTTGACGGGTATTCCGCGCAAAAGAATACAAATCACATAATTCTTGAGGCTTGGGTAACTGACTTGGATTTTTCTTATCATCTTTTCCACGAATGAGGCGAAACATCATCAACTGATCATCACGATCAATAATTGAAAACTGCTCTAAGCCAAAGGCTTTAGGAATACGTCGTAACAAGTACATACAAAAAGTATGAAAGGTCGAAGCACGTAAGCCTTTGGCTTGCTCGCCCAGCGCTAGCTCCACCCGTGCGACAATTTCACTCGCCGCACGACGGGTAAAGGTCAAAATTTGAATTTGATTGGCTGGAATACCCTGATCAATCAAGTACGCTGCACGTGCCACAATGGTTTTGGTTTTGCCACAGCCTGCGCCAGCCAAGACCAGACTATGTTGATGTGCTGTCGTGGCTGCTTGTTTTTGCTGGGGATTCAATTCATCAATTAGGCTGGCTAAACTCATAGTGACTCATCGTAGTGGGTGGATGAATAGTTTAACAGATCGGTTTAGGAATAAACCCATGAATATAAATGGCTCAATTCATACTCAAGTCATGCTCAAGCACATACTTTTACACAGGTTATATTGTGGAGATGTGGATAAGTGCATGCTTATCCACATTATTTCCAACCCAATTCTATGGCAGTAATTTCGTTAATACGCGTCTGCTGTAACGATTCAGGCATCTTACTTTTGCTTTGCGAAAGTGGCACATAACCCGCCATCAGTTCAGCCTGTCGTTGTGGGTACAATGGTTGCTGATTTGGGTCTGCATAACCAATCGGATAAATCGGTTGACCTGTGCTCAAATCATATTTATCTGTGGCACCAAAGGTATGCAGTAATTCATGCACCATCACCATGGTATTGCGCTGACTGTGTGCAGCAGAAGCAAATAAATTCACCGAGCCAATTTTACCTTTTTGTAAAGCGGTGGAATGTTTCAAAATTTGAGTTTGACTCGGATCATAATAATTCAGGTACAGCGTCACGGTTGCCGTACCATCACTGCTTTGTCGTTGCTGCCAAGCGTAAAAACGGAACTTTAAACTCCAAAGTACAGTATTAAGTAGTGATGCCTGCTCAGGCACTTTTGGTGGCAACTCCTTTAATTCTCGCCCCTGTTTGAAATAAAGCGCAATGGGTTGCCCACGATACTGCAAAGAAGCTTGTTTTAGATAGTCTTGAGCAGAATTTAAATTATTGATATTTAACGTATTGATATAGTTTTGGGTATTTGATCGTCCATCGGCATTGATTGGATGTAACAATACGATGATGGGCTTATTCCAGTCTTGGTTCTGATCACGCCAAGCATTGACTGCGACGACCAGCAAAACCAGCAATAAGCATAAAATTCGGATTTTTTTCCACATACTTTAAATATCTTTAGGCAATCACTTTACCGAGTTTAATCTTATTATCTTTAAACTCGACCCCCACATCGGATTAAGATTCACAAAACCTCTCTGTTTTTTATTTTTCACATTTCAAATTATATGATTTAAAAAAATGCTGACCGAAGCCAGCATTTTGTAATTTGGATAATTAAGCCTCAACCCATTTACCATCTTGGTAAACCAATGACCATTTGGTTTGTTTGCCTTCAGGCGTTTCCGAACCAATATATTGCGCTTGATTCTTACGGCTAAATTTCACCAATGTTGGATTACCCTCTGGGTCTGCATCAGGTGCTTGCAAAATAAATTGATATTTTGGATCAAGCTGTTCTGCAACAGTACGCAATTCCGCGACTTTCGGCGCACGGGTTTCACGTACTTTCGGGAACTTACTGGCTGCCAAAAACAAGCCTGCTGCACCATCACGCAACACAAAGAAATCATCGTGTTTGGTTGAGCGTAAATGTTCCATTTTAATTGGATCAACACGCGGTGGCGCAGGCTGACCATTCTTGAGTACTTTACGTGTGTTTTCACAACTGGTGCAGGCAAAATAAGGGCCAAAGCGACCTGTTTTCAACTGCATTTCGCCATCACACTTGTCGCACGGAATGGTTGGGCCATCATAGCCTTTAATTTTGAACTCGCCTTCTTCTAGCTCGAAACCTGCACAGTCTGGGTTATTCCCGCAAATATGCAGTTTACGACCACCATCAATCACATAGCTGTCCATGGCAGTTTCGCAAATTGGACAGCGTTTTTTAGACATCAAATCTGCAGTTTCAGCGGTATCATCATCCGACAATACAGCAAGCGACTCGACAGGAGTTAGGTTCAGAGTTCCCTTGCAACGTTCTTTCGGTGGCAAGTTATAGCCTGAACATCCCAAGAATACCCCTGTTGTACCTGTACGAATCTGCATTGGACGTGAACATTCTTTACAATGCACGGCATCAACCTCTACAGGTAGATTACGGCGCATGCCTTGTTCGCCCTGTGCATTGGTCAAACGCTGCTTGAAGTCACCATAAAAACTGTTGAGTAAGTCTTTCCAGTTACGTTCTCCATCTGCAACTTTATCCAGCTGACCTTCCAAGTCTGCTGTAAAATCGTAGTTCATCAGGTTATTAAAACTTTCATCCAGACGATCTGTAACAATCTCACCCATTTTTTCGGCAAACAGACGACGGTTTTCCAGTTTGACATAACCACGGTCTTGAATAGTTGAAATAATCGCAGCATAGGTCGATGGACGTCCAATACCTTTTTTCTCAAGCTCTTTCACCAAAGAGGCTTCGGTAAAACGCGCAGGCGGTTTGGTAAAGTGTTGTGATGGATCAAGCTTCTCTAATTTAAGAATTTCACCGACTTTAACTGCAGGCAGTAACACATCATCATCCGATTTGTTTTGCCCACGCACTTTAGTAAAACCATCAAAAACCAGCGTACGACCTTTGGCTTTTAACTCAACACCATTGGCATCCACTAAAATGGTCGATGATAAATATTCGGCTGGTGTCATTTGGCAAGCGACGAACTGACGCCAAATCAGATCATATAAACGCTGTGCATCGCGTTCTACACCCACTAAATTGTCGCCTTTAAGCGCAACATTAGATGGACGAATCGCTTCGTGCGCTTCTTGTGCACCTGCTTTATTGCCATAACGATTTGGTTTAGCAGGTAGGTATTTTTGACCAAACTCCGCTTCAATATGTGTACGCACCATATTGACCGCGTCATCACTCAGGAAGGTCGAGTCAGTACGCATATAGGTGATAAAACCTGCTTCATACAAACGCTGTGCCAGCATCATGGTTTTCTTGACTGAAAAACCAAGACGGGTACTCGCTGCCTGTTGCAGTGTTGACGTGATATACGGGGCACTTGGGTTGACTTTGGTCGGCTTATCTTCACGTGCAGATACGGTGTATTGCGCATCTTTAATCAAGTTCAGTAAAGCATCGGTTTCAGCTTTGTTGCGTAACTTGAGGGTTTTACCCGCTTGCTTAACCGCTTCTAGACGAATGTCATCTTTTTCAGATTTAGTATCTGCAAAGACTTGCCAATATTCTTCGGGTACAAAGGCGCGAATTTCACGCTCGCGCTCCACAACCAGCTTCACCGCAACTGACTGCACTCGTCCTGCCGATAAACCACGGGCAATTTTTTCCCAGAGCAGTGGCGAAATCATAAAACCCACCACGCGATCTAAGAAACGACGTGCCTGTTGGGCATTGACTTTGTTGGTATCTAAACGCGCAGGATGCTTAAAGGCTTCTTGAATCGCATTTTTGGTAATTTCGTTAAACACGACACGTTGATAACGTGAGTCATCTCCACCAATGACTTCTTTTAAGTGCCACGCAATCGCTTCCCCTTCACGGTCCAAGTCCGTTGCGAGATAGACTTCATCGACCTGCGATGCCAGTTTTTTTAATTCAGCTACTACATTTTCTTTGCCTGGCAGCACTTCATAGTGTGCTTTCCAGTCATGTTCAGGATCAACCCCCATACGGTTGACTAATGCTTGTTGAGCTTTTTCAGCTTTCTGAGCCTCGGTCAGTTTGGTTCGGGTGGTGGTTTTCTTTTCTGTGGTTTTTGCGCCACCACTGGTTGGCAAATCACGCACGTGACCGACCGAAGACTTCACAATGTAGTCCGAACCAAGATATTTATTGATTGTTTTCGCTTTTGCAGGCGACTCCACAATCACTAAGGCACGTTTGTGACCAGCTTCAGATTTGGCTGCAGTGCTTTTGGATGTGGACCGAGGAGCGTTCGCCATAAGTAACCGTATTTCCTATTTAATGGTTTAAAAATTAACGTTCAGCCAAGCTATGTAAAAAGGCTTTCATCTCATCTAATTGAGTTGCGCGAAGATCGGCTTCTTCATCCCAATAGATTCCTACACAGTTTGCCTGCATATCAATAGCATAAATGCCCTTTAATGCAATGGGTAAGCCTTGGAATTTCTCATCGCCATGCAACAGTTCTAGCTTTTGGTCTGTCACTAAAGCACGCATTAACGGTAAACGTGCATCGGCAATGAGTACACTGTAATACGCCACCATACTGGCACGTGATTCCGTGGCTTTCGGGATTTTTGTCCAGTCAGGCGCAACCACCAAACGAGGGTGTAGTCCCATTTTTCGGGCTTTTTCACGCATCAATCCTAAAGCTTTTTCTCTTGGGCTGACACGCAGACCAAAAATAGAGCCCATCACAAATATAATGATGGCAACGGCAACCCAAATTCCAGTATTTTCCATAGTACAACCTTTCTATTCTTATATTAGAGTTGCATAAGCACAATATAAAACGCAAGATTAAAATAAGCTGTGATTTATTTATTTCAAGTGTTTTAGTCTATCTGCCTACAAACAGCTTAAAATCGTCTTACGTGAAAAGGCATCATTTTCAAAACTTTAAATGGTTGATAAATGATGACTTAAATCAGTCGTATCGATAAAAAACTATCTTGCAGATGGGTTTTAAATCGACTCATGCCATTAATCGAAAAATTCTAAAACTTAGCTTAAAAACATCTCATGACTATATAGCACTTCATGTCCATTCCAATAAATATAGCCTTTTTCAATCAGTTCTTTGAGCAATAAACGAATATCAGATTTTGGAAATAACCGTTCCAGCAAATCACGCAATTCATAAATATCTTTTGGTTTTTCACCTTTTAGCTCACGTAACTTTTTGGCAACTTCCCATTGCACAGGGTCAATTTGGCTAAAGTTTTTAAATAAACTGTGCTGAGGATGTGGCTCTACGGCTTCAGTTTGCGCCACGATTGTAGAAGTGACTGTCGCCTCTTGCGTAGATTCTTCCACGACATCTAGGTCAAGTTGTACCCACTGCTTCAGTACTTTTTTACGAAAGCTAATTTGCTCATCCACTCGCTTTACAATTTTCAGGTTCATCAACATGCCAACCACATGCTGCACTTTGTCTGCCTCAAGTTGCAAAATATTGGCAATCGAGTTTTTTAAAGCCTCTACGTTGGTTGGCTTGCCTGACATTTTTGCCAACGCATCACAATACTTTTTTACCAACAGCAATTCAGGTTTGTTGCGAATTGCCATTGGGCTTGGTAAACGATTTTTGCTTTTCCCAGACTGCGTTTCAGGCTGAATATGAATCAGGTGACAGGCAATTTCAGATGCTTGCAACATTTCCATTAAAATCTGAATACTATCAGCCGCAGAAATCACTTCAACTTGTGTTTCTGGCTCTAGCAGTGCCATCAGTTGCCCCACCACCACCGCATATTCAAACTCTTTAAACTCTGCGCGCGGGCTGTCTAAAATCATAAGCTGACCAGTACTGATCCAGCCAGCCAACTCAGTTAAATCCTGCAAGTTATATTCAAATTTTCCTGCACAATTAAACAGATACACACTCGGATGATGCTCAATAATTTCTCGCAACAAAGTCGCGGTAGGCTGGTTGTTTTCAAGGTCAAGTAACACAACTTTAAAGGACATAAACTTTAGCGGACACAATAGGGTTTAAAAGATTCAGGCACAGCAGCCGAGCATTACAGCGGGAAGTACAGCAAAGGTCAAATTAAAATCAGCACGGAAACCAATACCGTTGATTAAGTACGATTGATTAATAGTGTGGTGGGCGATTGGTCATCGGGTCAAATGGTGCAATCCCATCCGACAAATCTGCCGACTCTACCCGCTGATATAACAACTGCATTTGTTTCTTTAAATCAGCAATTTCCAGACTTTGATGAACCACTTGTTCATTCAATTGCTCAACTAAATCGTCCAAAAATGCAATTCGCACTTGCAAATCTTCAATGGGTGCGGAAAATGACGCCTGATCATCTATACTTTGTTTAGTCATTTCAAATCCTCATTTGAGATTTTTTAGGAAACACTATGGCCTATATTACTTTAAGGGATGTCCAACTCGCATTTGGTGGACCTGCCTTGCTCGACGGCGCGAATTTTAACCTAGAACGTGGCGAACGAGTGTGTTTGATTGGCCGTAATGGAGAAGGTAAGTCTACTCTACTTAAACTGATTGAAGGAAGTTTACTGCCCGATGCAGGTGAAGTGTCTATTCAAAATGGCATCACCATTGCCATGTTGGCGCAAGATGTGCCCATGGATTCAGGCAAAGTCGCCGATATTGTTGCTGATGGTGCAGGCGAAGCTGCTGCAGTATTAAAAGCCTATCACGAAGCCAGTGATGCCTGTGTATTGGGCGATATGGATGCCTGTGACCGTATGGGGAACTTGCAACACAAGCTAGATCAGCTTGATGGCTGGGCGCTAGAAAATAAGGTCAATGCCATTTTAAGTAAAATGGGACTTGATCCAAATGCCGACTTGGCCGATTTATCGGGTGGACGTAAACGTCGTGTGTTGTTGGCACGTGCCCTACTCACCCAACCTGACGTATTGTTGCTAGATGAGCCGACCAACCACTTAGATGTGGAAAGTATTGAATGGCTAGAAAAATTTTTACTCGATCAAAATAATTTAACTCTACTGTTTATTTCGCATGACCGTGCTTTTGTCGATAGTATCGCCACCCGCATTGTCGAGTTAGATCGTGGTGTATTACGCAGCTACGAAGGCAACTATTCGCGTTATTTAGATTTAAAAGCGCAGCAACTTGAAGCTGAAGAAAAACAAAATGCGCTGTTTGATAAAAAACTGGCCGAAGAAGAAGCATGGATTCGTCAAGGCATTAAAGCACGTCGTACCCGCAACGAAGGACGTGTGCGTGCTTTAAAAGCCTTACGTGAAGAATCCAAAGCACGTCGCTTCCAACAAGGCAAAGTCAATATGGCAGCGCAGGAAGCCAATCGCTCAGGTAAACTGGTCTTTGATATTGAACATTTACAAGTGGCCTTTGGCAATCAAGCTCCAATTATCAAAGACTTTTCAACATTGGTATTACGTGGCGACCGTATTGGTTTAGTTGGTGATAACGGTGTCGGTAAAACCACTCTGATTAAAGCCATTTTAGGTGAAATTGAGCATGGCGGCTCTGTCAAAACAGGAACACAACTGGAAATTGCCTATTTTGACCAATTGCGTAACGTCTTGGATTTGGAAAAGTCGGTCAAAGATAACGTGTCTGAAGGTTCAGATTTTGTTGATGTGAACGGACAACGTCGTCATATCTATAGTTATTTACAAGACTTTTTATTCTCACCAGAACGTGCGCGCACGCCTGTTAAAGCCTTGTCTGGCGGTGAACGCAACCGTATTTTACTGGCAAAATTATTACTCAAACCATCTAACCTGATAGTGATGGATGAGCCGACCAACGACTTGGATATGGTCACTTTAGAATTGCTTGAGGAAATGCTCAGCGACTATAAAGGCACCTTATTGCTGATTTCACACGACCGTGCCTTTATGGACAACGTGGTGACTTCAACTTGGGTATTTGATGGCAAAGGCAATATTGATGAATATATTGGCGGCTATCAGGACTATTTGCAGCAACGCCCAGACCAAACTGTGGTTGATCAAAAAAGTGATGTTAAAAAAGCCGTTGCCAAAGCCGAAGCGGCTGCAGCAGCACCAACGGCTAAAAAAGTAAAATTGAGCTACAAAGATCAACGTGCTTTAGAGCAGTTGCCAGGTGAAATTGAAGCACTGGAACAGGAACAAACCGAATTGGCTGAAAAACTGGCGGATGGTTCTTGGTTTGTAACAGATGCCAATGCAGCCACCAAAGCCTCACAGCGTTTGGCTGAAATTGATGAAGAACTGCTGGAAAAACTGGAGCGTTGGGACGAACTGGAAAACTTGGCGAATGGTAACTAGGGTCTATTGACACTTCGTCTACGCTTGTCCTGAAAGACTTCGCAAAACCGTTTTAAGCATCTTTCCCATTGGACGGATGCTTTTAAATTTTAAAATCGGTTCGTGCTAAACTGCAACGATACAACACTTTACACGGTCATTATGAGTCAACACACTGAATATCAACCAGGCGAATTTCAATGGTCTTTCCTGTTGCCAAAATATTGGGGCATCTGGATTGGCATTGTCTGCCTGATGATTTTAGCCATTTTGCCGTGGGCGATTCAGTATCGTTTGGCGCAGCTTTTAGGCAATCTTGCCTTTAACAGCATGAAGTCACGTCGCGTAACTACGTTACGCAATTTGGAAGTGTGTTTTCCTGAATGGAGCGAGGCTGAAGTACATGAAAATGCTCGCCAAGTCTTTGTTGATCAAATGCTGGGCGTATTTGAAACCTTAAATGCATGGTACTGTCCACAGTGGTTTAAAGGACGCACTCAGGTTGAAGGTTTGGAACATATTCAGCAAGCCCAAGCAGATGGTCGCGGGGTTTTATTGTTAGGCACACATTCTACTCTGCTAGATGCAGGTGGCTATGTCTGTGCACAATATTTTGACCCCGATGTGGTCTATCGTCCACAAAACAATCCCTTACTGGACATGCTGATTTACCGTTGTCGCGCCACCATTTACGGTCATCAAATTGACCACGATGACATGCGTGGTTTAATCCGCCACTTAAAAAATGGTCGTGCCATTTGGTATAGCCCAGATCAAGACTTTGGTTTAAAACAAGGTGTTATGGCGCCATTTTTTGGCGTGCCTGCTGCGACAGTTACAGCGCATCGTCGTTTACTTAAAATGACCAAAGCCGCAGCAATTCCGTTATATTTTTACCGTACAGGTGAGCTTTCCAACCCTCAATATAAAGTCTTGATTGAACCTGAACTGCTGGATTTCCCAAGCGCAGATGAAGTTGCAGATGCAACGCGCACCAATTTCATTATTGAGCAGCAATTACGGATCGCTCCTACCCAATATATGTGGTTTCATCGTCGGTTTAAGAGCCGCCCCGAAGGTTATGACAGTATTTACTAATCTGTACGGCAGAAGGAAAGATTCATGAAAGTCATGCAGTTATTACCCGAATTAAACAGTGGCGGTGTAGAACGCGGTACGCTCGAAATCGCCCGAGCCTTGGTCGCTCAAGGACATACGTCATTGGTGGTGTCGAATGGCGGACGGATGGTTAACCAACTCGAAGCTGAAGGTTCCACTCATTTAAAGTTAGCCATCCACAAAAAATCATTATCAAGCTTGTGGCAAATCCGTCCTTTACGCCAACTGATTATGCAACATCAACCTGATATTGTGCATGTACGTTCCCGCGTACCTGCATGGCTAACTCATTTTTCCCTAAAAGGTATTCCAGCCGAAAAACGTCCACACTTAATTTCAACTGTACATGGTTTTTATTCAGTTAACCGTTACAGCCAAATTATGACCCAAGCGGAAAAAGTGATCGCAGTTTCTGACAGTGTAGTCAAATACATTCGTGATCATTATCAAAACTGTCCACCTGAAGATATTGTCCGTATTTATCGTGGAATTGACCCTGCTGCATTTCCGCACGGGTATCAACCTTCGGCACAATGGATGCAACAAACCTATCAAGATTTCCCAGAACTTGAACATAAGTTTTTAATTTGTTTGCCGGGACGTATCACCCGCTTAAAAGGTCATGAAACATTGATTGATCTAATTGCGAAATTAAAAACCCAGTATCCACAGATTCATGCTGTTGTTGTAGGCGGTGCAGATGTTAAAAAAGCAGCTTATTTACAGGAACTGGAACGCAATATTCGGGATAAACATCTGACCGAAGCGATAACCTTTGTTGGACACCGTTCTGACATTCGCGAGTGGCTTGCGTTTAGCGATATTGTACTTTCACTTTCCAATCAGGCGGAAACCTTTGGACGCACTGCACTTGAGGCTTTATCTGTAGGAACACCTGTGATTGGCTGGAACCGTGGTGGTGTGGCTGAAATTTTGTCACAACTGTATCCGCAAGGGCTCATCGCAGCAGATGACCAAGTGGCTTTATTCAATGCAGTGCAATTGCATCTGGAAATACCGCAAAGTGTCGCCCCTGTTGAATTGTTCAGCTTGGCAGATATGTGTCATCAAACCTTAGATTTATATCAGCAAGTTTTGCAGTCAAAATACGCCTAAAACCAAACCATAGAACTGAATCGAGCTGATTGAAGTTTAATTTTTTTTAAAAACTATGAGAGTGAAAAAAATAAGTCCCCCAAAAATCATCGCCCGAGTTCTACATCCTGTAAAACTCGGGCTCATGAGGTTGTGCTTTCAAAACTTATTGTTATTTTATTGTATGGCGTTCCTTACCTACATCATATCCTTGATGTTTATCCGTCAGCGTCGTCTTCCTTAATGGGATATTCCGTTCCCGAGTCCTTGTGCTGATGAATTAATCTTAACCAGATCAGTCAGAATAAACCATGCGTCATGTGCCTAAATCCGTGTAAGCCATTTCGTACACTTTTCGTTTAATTTCTAAACCGATTTATCCTGTGCTTTATACGGTTGTGCAATTTCATCGGTCACCAGTTTTTCTTCTTGCTCTGCTTTTTCAATCCCATCCTGAATCGCCTGTTGTGCTTCCTGCTCATCGGCATCAGTTTGGGGCAGCTCTTCCTGAATTCGATCAAACACCCGCCCAGTTTGCAATACCACATACACAGGAAAATGGTCTGAACCGATATGCGCCAAACGCTGCATATCCACCAATGCAAAATCGGTACTATGAAAAACATGGTCTAATGACCAACGCAGTAAAGGATAATCGGCATGAAAGGTATTGATATAGTGCCGTCCAACGCGCGGGTCGAGCAAACCACTGATCCGCTGAAACAAGCGTGTAGTCCGCGACCATGCCACATCGTTTAAATCCCCCATCACGATACAACTTTCATCTAAATCTTTGATTTGATCGCCTACAATCAACAATTCGGCATCTCTTAAAACTGAATCTTTGGCTTCAGTCGGACTCGGAGGTTTGGGATGCAAACAATACAACTGTACTGGTTGCCCCGAAGGCAAAATCACACTGGTATGAATAGATGGAATTTCATCACTCAGAATAAATTTGATCTCACTGTTTTGTAACGGCAAACGGCTATATAAATGCATGCCATATAAATTATCTAAAGGCACAGCGACCCGATAAGGATAATCGGCTTCAATCACAGACAAGGCTTTCTGCCAAGCCAAATCAGATTCTAGGGTCAACACCAAATCTGGTTTTAAGGCTTGAATATGTTCAATTAAAAGATGATATTTTTGATTTGGTGTCAGAACATTGGACACGATTAATGAAATCTGTTTTTCAGGATTTAGCTGTTCTGGACGAACTTGTTTGACCTGTTTTTTCCACAGCAAGGTGTAGGGCAAGACCATTTTGAGCTGATAAGCCAAAGCCGCAATCAGCCCAATTAAAATCACTTGGCTAGACACATCCCACGCCTGCTCCCAAATCAGGAGTAAAACAAAGGCAATGATGCCTAAAACCAAGATCTGTAAACGTGGAAAATCTGCGCCCCGAATCCACCATTCATCGCGTGGAATCAGTGACCAAAAACTTAACCAAATGACTAATATTGCAAGCCCTTTTACCCAAATCATCTTGCTTTACTCTTTTGTATTTTTTGTCGTTTTTAAATGAAAACCAAAGTTATCAATTTTGTATGTAACACAAACAAGAGATTTCACTCAATAATACTCATGTTTTGTTCATGTAATGCTTGCAGTTGCGTCCCCTTTTGATAGACTTATATTCCTTTATTGTTTTTTAACGCACCGAGGCAAAGTGACATGAAAGTAGGTCTGGTCGGTTGGCGCGGGATGGTGGGTTCCGTCCTTATGCAACGTATGGTTGAAGAAAATGATTTTGCTCATTTTGAGCCATTCTATTTCTCTACCAGTAATGCTGGCGGTGAAGCACCAGCGTTTGGTGGTAAGACTGCCCCAGCACTTATGGATGCAACAGATATTGAAAGTCTGAAGCAAATGGATGTCATTATTACCTGTCAAGGTGGTGATTACACTTCTGCCGTTTTCCCGAAGCTTAAAGCTGAAGGATGGAATGGTTACTGGATTGATGCTGCATCTACCCTACGTATGGATGATGAAGCGATTATCGTACTTGATCCAGTCAACATGAATGTCATTAAAGATGGCTTGGTGAATGGCACCAAAACATTTGTGGGCGGTAACTGTACTGTTTCACTCATGTTGATGGGCTTGGGTTCATTATTCCAAAACAATTTGGTGGAATGGGCAACTTCAATGACCTATCAAGCAGCTTCTGGTGCAGGTGCGCAAAACATGCGTGAGCTGATCACAGGCATGGGCTACTTGTATAACAACACCAAAGACTTGTTGGATGACCCACGTTCACCAATTTTAGACATCGACTCTAAAATTGCCGAATTACAACGCGGCGAAGGTTTCCCATCGGCAAACTTTGGTGTGCCTTTAGCGGGTTCTCTCATTCCATATATCGACAAACAGCTTGAAAGCGGTCAGTCAAAAGAAGAATGGAAAGGTCAGGTTGAAACCAACAAAATTTTAGGCAATCAGCAGATTGTTCCTATTGATGGTCACTGTGTACGTATTGGTGCAATGCGTTGTCACTCTCAGGCAATCACATTGAAGCTGAAAAAAGACGTTCCATTGAACGAAATTGAAGATATGATTCGTCAATCAAGCCAATGGGCAAAAGTGGTACCAAATACACGCGAAGCATCAATGACCGATCTTACCCCAGTTGCAGTTACAGGGACTTTAACAGTACCTGTTGGTCGTTTACGCAAAATGAACATGGGTAAAGAGTACCTTGGTGCATTCACTGTAGGTGACCAATTACTTTGGGGTGCAGCAGAGCCATTACGTCGCATGTTACGCATCTTAATTGATTACAAAAATGCTTAAGCCTCGTCTTGAGCACTGAATCATTTTGGATTCTGTGATCAAACTCAACAAGCCAGTCAAATTTGACTGGCTTTTTTATGTAATCAACGTGTTAATATTTTACAATCGACATACAACTCGCTACTCTATCCTTTTCGCCTTGCGATAAATGACCGAGCTAACAATTAAGATGACTGTATATAACAAATTAAAGATCGCCATTTTATCTATTTTGGCTTCACAGCAAATGTATGCAATGAATGTTGACCCGATTCAAATTCAGTCAACAACTGGGGAATTGCTCTATGCCGAAATCAACTTTCGTCAATCGAATGTGAATGAAGCGATTGATGTCAGTTTAGCTACGGCAGAAGATCTGATGTCGATTGGTGCGAGCCACCGTCCGCCTGGTCATCTTAACTTTTTTACACGTCGTAACAGCAACGGTACAGGGGTCATCACCATTACCTCATCTCGACCTCTAACCGAGTCTGAGTTGAATATTGTGGTCAAAATTAAAGAAGGTAATGCAACTCGCCTGCAACATATTCGTACACCATTAAAACGCAGTGCACCTGCGCCATTGGCCGCTATGCAACGCAGTAATGAACAAGCTTTAACGCCTGTCATGATTGTCAATGAGCAAGACATTGCTTTAAATTTACCCGTAAGTGCGAACTATCAGGTTGAAACGCCTAAAGCAATTGAACAACAAACTTTTGAAGCACCGTTAACCATTAAACGTAATACACCACCTGCATTAAACCATCAAACAGTGACGGTGGTTCAAACTGCACCAAGCCGTAGCGCAGCAAGTGAAAATACGACTGTGATTGCCCCAAAAGTAGCGCCAGCACAGACAAATAACAACCCAACACCGACAGCATCTACAGCCACCACTTCAGTCACCACACAACAATCGGCTGATCCATTGGTACAAAAATTTGCTGAACAGCAACGTACGAAGCAACTAGCACAAACTCAGCCTGCTGCTGCAACGAAAAAGCCTGCACAAACAGCGGCTGCACAGGCTAAACCAAGCCCTGCCACAGCCATGCCTGCAGTCAATACCCAACACGTGGTGCAATCGAATGAATCATTATGGGCAATTGCCTCACGCATTGCGGGTGAAAATAACCGCCCTGTTGCTGAAGTGATGCAGCAAATTAAAGCCAATAATGAGCATGCTTTTATTCAAGGCGATGCCAATCGTTTGCGTCGTGGTGCGACCTTAAATTTACATGCACAAGCTAACTCTAAAACAGAGAAAAAAGCCGCAATTCCAAAACCAGAAACGGCCAGTACACCACAATCAGGCAAAGCCAAATATCGTTTAAATCAAGCAGAAATGAGCCTCGTGGCAGAGAATCAACAGGACTCCACCCACGGTTCTGCCAAGAAGAACACACAATCCACACAAACTTCGGGTGACTTGTCATTAAAAGTTATGACATCCCGCGAGAAAACCGTTAAATTACAGAGAAACGTAACAGAATTAGAATTGGCATTACGTCAGAAGGATCACAGAATTCAATTACTCAACGCGCGCCTTGCCGAACTGCAACAACAATTGCAAAAACAACAAGCCGCAAATAAGCCAAAACACTAAATGTTACACACAATGATTTTTTTGGGATAAGGTCAAACAGGGACCACATCCTCAAGGGGTATAAACATGCTGATTTATGTGATTCCGTTTATTTTATTACTGGTGATCGCAATTTTCTTGAAAAAGCGTGAAGCAAGTAAAGAAGCCGAACCAAGCAACAAGAAAACAGCAGCGCCAGCCAAAACCAGTGCCAAGAAAACCACAACTACCAAAAAAGTTGCCCAGAAATCGGTGGTGGTTGAAGAGGTTGTTCCAACTCCACAACACTCTACCCCTGTACCTGTTAAAATTCAGACAAATATTGAAAATCTGATTAAGGAACGCAATTTCTTTGCTGCGGAAGCACAGATCAACCAGGCCTTAAAACGTGATAATTCTTTACACGGTCTGTATTTATTCTTGCTCGACATTCATTTACAGCAAAAAGATGAGTTTGCGATTGATCAATTACTCAATCATATACGCGCTTTGGGCCTTGATGATATTTTGGTTCAAGCAGAAGCTCAAAAACAAGTATTTGATGAGCAAAACAACAAAGCAATTGATGGGATTGATTTTCAACCAACGACTCCAGCGGATTTAGAATCGGCTCCTGTTGAACAAAAATCAACTGCTGATTTTGATGCCCTCATACAATCAAAAGATGATATCTCTTCTGATAGCTCTTCTTTTGACCAGTTACAGCACGAACTAACTTCAAATAAAACAGCAGCACCTGAAGCAGCTTTAGAATTTGATACCTCATCGTTAAATTTCAGCCCTGCTGCTGCACCTGTAGAAAAAGCAGCTGAGCCTGAAGTAAAAGCAGAACCTGCTGCTTTAGACTTTAATTTTTCTGTAGATACTGCACCAGCAACAGAGAAAACTGAAACACCCGCAATTACTCCTGAGCCAAGTACAAGTGCTACAGAAGCAGCCCAACCGCTTGAGTTTTCTTTTGATTTAGAACCGAATAAAACTGAAATAGTAGCATCTGAAACACCAGCAAATGCACCTGCTACAACTGAAGCCCCAAGTTTAGACTTTGACTTTTCAACAACAGAAACCCCTGCGACTGTTGAAGCAAAAACTGAACCTGCAACACCTGATTTTAATTTCACATTTGACAGTGCGCCTGCTGAGGAAACCAACCTTCAGCCTGCAATTGAACCTGAAGTCATTGCTGCACCAAGTATTGCACTTGAACCTGCTGCAACCGTTGTCAGCACAGATGTTGATCTAAATGATCCATTGGTGAAATCATTCCCAGACTTATCTCAAGTAGATGAAATTCAGTTGAATTTAGACTTGGCGAGCCAATATGTGGAATTGGGCGCTTATGATGCTGCGAAAGCTTTACTTAGCGAACAAGGCGCAAATTATTCTGCTGAACAACGCCAACGTGCCGATCAGTTACTGAATCAAATCGCTTCTTAATTCAAATCAGATTAAGATAAAGCAGTCATTCTTGGCTGCTTTTTTTATGATGAAAAAAATTGCGTTAATCTATATGGGCGGCACTTTTGGCTGTGTCGGTGAACCACTAAGCCCAATGCCTGCGGAGCAATTTCTGCCACGCTTGGCACAGGTCTTACCCCTAAATTTAGAGATTGAATGCTTTGTTGCCCCTGTCATTAAAGACAGTAGTGCCTGCACAGCCGCAGACTGGTTACAGCTCATTCAATATATTCAAAAATTACAACACGATGATTTTCAACATTTCGTTATTTTACATGGCACCGACACCCTCAGCTATGCCAGCGCAGTCTTGGCACGTTTTTTAGCGCAAAGTACCCATGTCATTCTCACGGGTAGCCAATATCCCTTACTCAATGCACAAGGCACAGATACCCGTGAATTTAGTGATGCCTTGGACAACCTAAATTTTGCTTTACAACAGATTCATCAAGTGACTCAGGGAGTATATCTGGCCTTCCATCAGCAACTGATTCATGCCGCAACGGCACTGAAACAACACACCACCGAGTTAAATGCATTTACAGGTCAGTCTGCTTTGGTTTACACGGAGAACAAATCGCAGAATGAGCCAGCATTCAACATTAGCACTCAACATATTGAAAAAGCCCAGCACTTTAACTGCCTGAACTGGATGTTACAGCCAATTGCCATTTCCGCTTTGGTCGATAATTTAAAAGCCTTACAGCAACAGCCACCACACTGCCTCATTTTACAGAGTTATGGTACAGGCAATATGGCCGTCAATGCCGAAGTGATTGAGTTAATTCAGGCCTTACAAGCTCAACAATGTGCCGTGATTCTCACCACCCAAGTCACTTTTGGTGGCATGCAACAACGCTATGCGATCAGCCAGTGGTTACAGGACAGTAAAATTTTAATCAGTGATTGCCAAAGTCACGCAGATCTTTATGCCAAAGCCTTAAAAATGTATTTACAATACGACAGCCTTGCACAGTGGTATGCGCATTGGCAGTCTTCAGTGTGATTTGAGGTGATTATGCAGCGTTTTGCAATCGGAATTGAGTTTTGTGGCATTCGGTATCGGGGTTGGCAAACCCAGCAAGCAGGCGTACCTAGTGTGCAGGAAACCATTGAAAAAGTTCTGAGCAAAATTGCCGATGAACCCATTATTTTACATGGTGCAGGACGTACCGATGCAGGCGTGCATGCAACCAATATGGTGGCACATTTTGATACGCATGCCATTCGCCCTGAACGCGGTTGGTTGATGGGTGCCAACAGCCAACTACCCAAAGACATTGCAATTCAATGGATTAAAACGATGGATATGGACTTCCATGCTCGTTTTAAGGCTCAGGCACGGCGTTATCGCTATGTCGTGTATAACAATCCACAACGCCCTGCCTTGCTGCACAAACAAGTCACTCACGCTTATTATCCCTTAGATGTCGATAAAATGATTGCGGCTGCGCAGAAATTTGAAGGGACACATAATTTTGAAAGCTTTCGTGCCGCAGCGTGTCAGTCCAATCAGCCTGTCCGTCATGTCAGCCATTGCCGCTTAATTCGTCACGGCAATTATTTAGTGTTAGATATTCAAGCCGATGGTTTTTTGCATCACATGGTTCGCAATATCATGGGTTGTCTATTGGAGATCGGGCAAGGTTTGTATGACATTGCACATATTGACCAAATTTTTGCAGCTCAAGACCGTAAAGCAGCAGGAATTACTGCCCCGCCAGATGGCTTGTATTTTATTCAGGCACATTATCCTGAACAGTATGATTTACCGAAAGTTCCTTTAGGGCCACATTGGTTAAACATGCCGGAATAATTTAATCCCTCCCGACCTCCCTTTTCCAAAGAGAGGAGCTCCATTTCGAGGCGTTAAAAACGAAAGTCCCCCCCTTTGAAAAAGGGGGATTTAGGGAGGATTCTGTTTAGGAAAGGTTTTAAATTTTCAAACTTAACGCTGTTTACGTTTTCTATATTCCACTGGAGTTTCATTGGTCCAGCGTTTAAAAGCACGATAAAAAGTACTTGGCTCTGAAAAACCCGTTAAGTACACAATCCGCTCCACGCTTTCATTGGTATTCGATAATAATCGTTTAGCCAAACGACATCGATAATCGGACAGAATTTGCTGAAAACTGGTATTGGCTTCACTCAATTGGGTACGCAAACGACGTGGCGTGATATTCAATTGTGCCGCCACTGTTTCTAGTGTCGTTTCTCCACTTTCTAAGGTCGAACCAATGGCACGGCGCACTTCACCAACCAAATCATAACGCGCCAGTTCCTGCAGTTTTTCCAATGCCAACTGTTCGTGTAATTGCAATAACTCAGGTTCTGCCTGCCACAGTGGATAATCCAAAATACTCGGATCAAAATACAAACGCGTTTCTTTCTGCCCCAAACTCACAGGACATTCAAAGACACGGAAATATTCATCATCTGCAGCACCATCACTAAAGTTAAAGTCAATATAAATAGGCTGAAAACGACCTTCGGTAATGAATTTAAAGAAGCGTAAAACACCCGACATGGCGCATTCAGAAAAATGACGATTGACGATATTTTCTGACCACGGCTGCACGCCATTGGTTAAATAGCAGCGTCCATCTTCCACCACCAATTTGGCATCAAAAGCATCACTAATCAGGCGTTGATAAGCCAAAGCACGTTTTAGGCCTTCACCAAAGTTTTCTGAAGAAATAAACAAATGTTCAATCACCTGCCCGCGATAAAGTGGCAAATGTTCCCCCAGATGTAAACCAATATCAGGGTCTTTACTGACTTCCTCAGCCGCAACCCAAAACGCATATTGTGCATTTAAAGGCGTACGTTCATTGGCTTCGACCTGATTTAAGGCCACACCTGCTTTTGTTAAAATATCTTCGGTTGGCAACCCCGCACGACGAATCGCTTGGTAGCCTAAACGCAATACAACCGATGCATCAGTTAGCTGACCCACGCAAAAACCTTCCTTGTATGTACTTCATTTATACTTAAAAAGATTGAAATTAGATTAACTGCGATTGACCGAACTGACAACCTACCCAAGCCCATTTTTACAGAAAAAGTATAAACCGATGATTCGCTTATTTTACTAACAGATGCGCTGTGTATAGGGTAAAGCATCTTGTTTTTTTCAGAAAAATTGCCTATAATTTGCGCCTTTCCAATTTGATACTCAGGTAGGCTATGGCCAATAAAGAGGAACTCATCGAGTTCGAAGGCGTTGTCACCGAAACGCTTCCTAATACTATGTTTCGTGTACGTTTAGAAAACGGTCATGAAGTGATTGCTCACATTTCTGGTAAAATGCGTAAACACTATATTCGTATTTTAACAGGCGACAGTGTGAAAGTTGAAATGACACCTTACGACTTAACCAAGGGTCGCATCACTTATCGCGCACGCTAAGTTTTAGAGTAAGCTAAAGCCACTTTCGGAGTGGCTTTTTTACGTTCACTTAAAAAAATTCTGTTTAGCCTTTAATTCGTCCCCGCCGCTTATCGAATCACCACATTCTTTTCTTGCATTGCCTTCTACAATAAAGTTTTGAGCAAGGGAGAAAAAGCATGTTATTTCGATCCTGCGTTGCTTGTATAACAGGTCTTTTTGCGCTCAGTTTAGTGGCGTGTAGTAGTAATCCACCGCATTCCACTTTAAACCGCGATGCGTATTTACAGCAATTTATTGGTCAATCTAGCCAATATATCCTGACCCATTTGCAATTAAGCCAAATTGGCTATCAACAGCTTGGTACAGCTCAAGCTACCCCTCAATTGCTACATTACCGTATCATTATTCGTCCTGTACGTGTTCCGATCCCTATGGCGCAGCATCCCACTACAGGTATTGGTGCTGTTCCGTTAAATATCGGTATCCCGAGTCATGAAAGTTACGATGTTGCACTGACTTGTGATTTGTATTTTCGCCTACAGCAGGGTATTGCTACCGCAGTGTATGTTTCGGGACAACGCTGTTAAGTCTCCTAGCTAAAACACTCTGAAAGTACAAAACCAATAAAAAAACGCAGCCCGAAGACTGCGTTTAATGATTTGATTTTGAGCTGTAAGCGATAGGTTAAATCGCTTAAATTTTTAGTTGAGTGCCGTAACGACTGCTTGACCCATTTCAACAGTACCAACTTTATTCATGCCTTCAGACATAATATCGGCAGTACGTAAACCTTGATCTAATACATTGCCTACTGCATCTTCAATGGCTTTTGCTGCCGCTTCTTCGCGGAAGGTGTAACGTAACATCATTGCCACAGAAAGAATGGTTGCCAATGGGTTTGCCAAGTTTTGACCTGCGATATCTGGCGCTGAACCATGGCAAGGCTCATACATACCTTTGCCATTTTCGTCTAAAGATGCAGATGGCAACATACCAATAGAACCTGTCAACATCGCCGCTTCATCAGACAAGATGTCACCAAACAAGTTACCTGTCACCAATACGTCAAATTGTTTTGGCGCGCGTACCAATTGCATCGCTGCGTTATCGACATACATGTGCGACAAGTTGATTTCTGGGTACTGTTCTGCATGTAACTGAGTCACGGTTTGCTTCCACAATTCAGTCACTTCCAGTACGTTGGCTTTATCCACCGAACATACTTTACCGCCACGCAATTTCGCCATTTCAAACGCTACTTTTGCAATGCGTTTGATTTCTGACTCAGCATATACGTCGGTATTAAAACCTTGTTTTTCACCATTTTCTAATTCACGGATACCACGTGGCTGACCGAAATAGATACCACCTGTCAATTCACGCACGATTAAGATATCTAAGCCTGATACGATTTCAGGTTTTAAGCTTGAAGCATCTGCCAATTGTGGATACAAAATTGCAGGACGTAAGTTAGCAAATAAATTGAGTTCTGAACGCAATTTTAATAAGCCACGCTCTGGACGGATTGAACGCTCAATGTTGTCCCATTTTGGACCACCGACAGCGCCTAATAAAATTGCATCGGCTTTTTTAGCCTGTTCAGATGTTACTGCTGGGTACGGTTCGCCATGTGCATCAATTGCAGAACCACCCAATAAACCTTGTTCCCAAGTCAAACCCAAATTGAATTTTTCATTGACACGTGTCAGCACTTGTTCAGCAGCTTTCACAATTTCTGGACCAATGCCGTCACCAGCTAAAATCAAAATATGTTTTGACATGAGAGTTTCCATTGTTCATGACAGTCAAAGACTGTGGGATTAAATTTTTTGTTCTACAAACTCACCCAAGCCATTTAAGACATTGTAGGGTTTGCAAAAACGTCGAATGGTTTTGTTGTTTTGCACCAAATCTACACATAAAGGATCTGGCGCAGACACATTTAATAAGCTGCCTTTAGTACGACTTCGATCACGATACATTCTAAAGGTATATTTTTGCTTGGCATTAAACTTATGAATTACATGCAGTTTTTCTGCACGATCTTTAGAAATGGGATAAAAGCGAATCACCAATTCATGTTGTTTAGGCGGTACAGATAAATACAAGGCATTGGATTTATTTAAGGATGATTCCTGTAAACGCACTAAACCCTCCTGAATGGCAGCACGTGTAACACGATGTTTTTCTGCATCGACAATTGTGACCGTATTTAAACGCTCAAACTCACAATCATCTGTACCCGCACAGTAAATCAGTGCATTGGATTTGCTTTGTTCAGTTTCTTTCACCTGTTTAATGCGTGCTGTATTCCACGTTTGGCATGCGCTTAGCATGGTGATACATAATCCAATGACAGCAAGCCGACCGAAAATTTTAGTCATTGTTCGCGCCCAACCTCACCTGTTAGATACAAAATATAAAAATTATTATGTGCCGATGTTAGCAAGAGTTAGGCAGCGATGCTATGACAAATTTCAGCGAATTTATGCCTGAATTTCGGCAAAAACCCATGGACGCGACTGCTTAGTATTCTCTTCATAAGCACGAATGTCATCGGCTGCTTGTAATGTTAAGCCAATATCATCCAAACCATTCAATAAACAGTGTTTACGGAATGGATCTACTTCAAATTTAAATGCCGTACCGCTTGGTGTACGTACTTCTTGTGCGTCCAAGTCGATGGTTAATTGATAGCCTTCAGTCGCCGCACACTCTTTAAATAATTGCTCGACCTGCTCTTCAGACAAGATCACAGGCAACATGCCGTTTTTAAAGCAGTTATTGAAGAAAATATCGGCAAAGCTTGGTGCAATAACGGTACGGAAACCATATTCATTCAATGCCCAAGGTGCGTGCTCACGGCTTGAACCACAACCAAAGTTGGCACGTGAAATTAAGATTGAAGCACCCTGATAACGCGGCTGATTCAATACAAACTCAGTATTAATCGGACGTTTTGAGTTGTCCTGACCCGGATAACCTTCATCTAAATAACGCAATTCATCAAATAAGTTATCGCCAAAACCTGTACGTTTGATAGATTTCAAAAACTGTTTTGGAATGATTAAGTCTGTATCGACATTGGCACGGTCTAATGGTGCAACGATACCTTGTTCAACGGTATATTTTTTCATGTTTAATTCTCACTGAATCCGTAACCTCTCCCTTGCCCTCTGCTATAGCGAGAGGGAACGCCATCTCTCTGAGAGAAGGCTGGGATGAAGGCATAACTTAGAATGAACGTACGTCTACAAAATGACCTGCGATTGCTGCCGCAGCTGCCATTGCTGGACTCACCAAATGGGTACGACCACCGTTACCTTGACGACCTTCAAAGTTACGGTTTGAAGTCGATGCACAGTGTTCACCCGGTTGCAATTTGTCTGCGTTCATTGCCAAGCACATTGAACAACCTGGTTCACGCCATTCAAAGCCTGCTTCTACAAACACTTTGTCTAAGCCTTCTTGTTCCGCTTGTTGCTTAACTAAACCAGAACCCGGAACCACCATCGCCTGTTTAATGCTTGCTGCAACTTTACGACCTTTAATCACTTCAGCGGCTGCACGAATATCTTCAATACGCGAGTTGGTGCATGAGCCAATAAATACGCGGTCTAATTGAATATCTGCCAAAGACTGACCTGCAGTTAAGCCCATATATTGATAAGCACGCGTCCAGTCATTGCGCTGTACGTCATCTTTCGCCTGTTCTAAAGTTGGTACGGCTTGTGACACTGGAATCACCATTTCAGGTGAAGTTCCCCAAGACACTTGCGGCTCAATTTCTTCACCTTGTAATACCACTACGGTGTCAAAGTGTGCACCTTCGTCTGAATGTAAAGTATTCCAGTAAGCAACTGCAGCATCCCATTGCTCGCCTTTTGGTGCATAGTTACGACCTTTCACGTATTCAATGGTTTTGTCATCCACAGCAACCATACCCACGCGCGCGCCTGCTTCAATCGCCATGTTACATACTGTCATACGGCCTTCAATCGACATATCGCGGAACACTTGACCACCGAACTCAATCGCGTGACCTGTACCGCCTGCAGTACCAATTTTACCAATGATCGCCAAAACGACATCTTTCGGTGTAACACCCTGACCTAATTTGCCATCTACACGCACTAGCATGTTTTTCATTTTCTTTTGAACTAAGCATTGGGTTGCCAATACGTGTTCAACTTCAGACGTACCAATACCATGTGCCAAACAACCAAATGCACCGTGAGTCGCTGTATGTGAGTCACCACACACTACGGTCATACCTGGCAAAGTTAAGCCCTGCTCAGGCCCAACCACGTGCGCAATCCCCTGACGGATGTCGTTGATGTCAAACTGCACCACGTTAAAGGTTTTACAGTTGTCATCTAAAGTTTGTACCTGAATACGTGAGGTATCATCTTCAATACCTGCAATACCGTCTGCACGTTCTTTCTTAGACGTTGGTACGTTATGGTCAGGCGTTGCCACGTTGGCACTTAAACGCCACGGCTTACGTCCTGCAAGTTGCAAACCTTCAAAGGCTTGTGGAGAAGTCACTTCATGCAATAAATGACGGTCGATATACAATAAAGCCGAGCCATCATCACGTTGAGTGACCAAGTGATCATCCCACAATTTGTCGTACAAAGTTTTTGCAGCTGGATTTTGTGCTTGTTGGTTTTCGCCTGCCATGTCAGATCTACTCCACTGGACTGGGTAATTTTTTCATTAATTTGATTATAACCGCGAATTTGTATAAATCTAATTTATCATTTTTATTAATTTAAAAACTTTTAGGAATTATTTAGTTGTTTCTAGCAAAATAATTTTTATCCACTGGAGCGTAAAACCTCGTGGTTCAGCACGAGGATATAAGCGACTGGAGTAAACCATATGAACGACACGAAATGTCGTTTTAAATACTTGTACTATAGTCACTATTAAGAAAAATACTGTTAAAATAATTGGATGAAGACACTCAAATTACGCATAAAAGACAAACATTGCAAGGTGCTAAATCAGTTAGCATCCGAAGTAAATTTTGTCTGGAATTATGTCAATGATTTGTGTTTTAAGCATCTACAACGTAAACAACAATTCTTTTCAGCATACGACCTTGCAAAATACACGAAAGGCGCATCGAAAGAATGCAACTTGCACAGTCAAACTATTCAGGCAGTGACAGAAGAATTGGTCACAAGACGCAAGCAGTTCAAAAAAGCAAAACTAAAATGGCGTGTCAGTAATAAAAAATCAGCTAGACGTTCGCTGGGTTGGATACCGTTTAAAAAGGTTGCAATCAAATATGCTGATGGCTATGTTCAATATGGCAGGCATCAATTTAAACTATGGGATAGTTACGGATTAAGTCAATACAATATCAAAACAGGCACATTCGTAGAAGATAGTCGTGGACGTTGGTATGTTTGTCTTGTAGTTGATGCAGTCAAAATAGAAAAAAACAACGCTAAAACCTCAATTGGCATAGATTTAGGTTTAAAAGATTTAGCGACTTGTTCAGATGGCGTAAAACTTAAAGCACCTCAAATCTATCGGCAATATGAACAAAAACTTGGTATTGCTCAACGTGCAAAAAATAAGAAACGTGTCAAAGCCATTCATGCCAAGATTAAAAATGTAAGACAAAACATGCTGCATCAATTCAGCCGAAAACTGGTGAATGAACATGCAGCCATCTTCGTTGGCAATGTGAATGCCAAAGCATTAGCACAAACCAGATTGGCTAAATCAGTGCTAGATGCCAGTTGGACAACACTAAGAACCATGCTCAAGTATAAATGCGAGAACGCAGGGGTATGTTATGAAGAAGTCAATGAAGCCTATACCACCCAAATTTGTTCGTGCTGTGGCTCACGCTCCAGTAGTCCGGAAGGTAGAGCAGGACTTGGAATAAGAGAATGGCAGTGTGTGGAGTGCGGTACGCTCCATGATCGGGATGTAAATTCCGCACTGAATATTCTTGCGCTCGGGCATGAGCGTCTAGCAGTAGGAATCTCCGTCCTTTAGGTCGGGGAGGATGTCAATGATTCATCACGACCTACCTATAAGCAAAACATGATAGATACTTAAAATTTTTTATCTTTGATATTTTTATTAAAATCTAATTTTCCAATCAAAATTACAAAATTATTCGTTTTTACAAATTAAATAAGAATGATTATCCTTTAGCTATCCACACAGAAAATGATCAAAGCAGCATAAGGAGTATTCACATGAGCCATATTCAAAAATTTGTCGCCAACAATCAACGCATGTTCAAAAAAACTTTAAGCTACTACATCATGCACATCACCGTGGCGATGGTGGTCGGTTATATAGTCACAGGCAATATTTGGATGGCCATTACCTTAAGTTTGGTCGAACCGACAGTACAAGCTGTTGCGTATTTCATTCACGAGCGGATTTGGGAAAAGAAAGCACAAACGCAAGATTCTAAAATTATCGCTTAATGGTTTTATAGATTCTGCTTGTGAATATTCCATTTCAGTTTGAGATCATCTTGGTTGCAGCCCACGATGATCTTTTTTTATCTCTGCTGTATCTCTACAAGATCATCCCGAATGCATAGTTTAAAAATAAGTAGAATTTGTTTTGATTAATTCTAATTTTTTCTAAATAATAAGCACAGTAATAAAAAATCTTTATGGATGGTGCAAATGAATCTTGCAGCCTTTGAAGCCTTTGTAAAAGTCATGGAAACAGGTTCTATTTCTTTGGCCGCAGATCAGTTATTTATTACCCAACCTGCGGTGACCAAACGTATTCACAGCCTAGAAGACTATTTTGGCGTGAAACTGTTTGAATCGGCAGGTCGTGGGGTGCAAGCCACGCATGCAGCACATTCATTATTACCCAAAGTCAAAAATTGGCTGAATGAACTGGGCGATATTCACCACACTCTCAGCCATGAGCAGGGACAGGTTCAAGGCAAACTGAAAATTGGTACCAGTCATCATATTGGTTTGCACCATTTACCCAATCATTTGCGTGAATATGTGCAAGAATTTCCCAACGTCACGCTAGATGTGCATTTTGTCGATTCTGAACAGGCACATGAACAAGTTTTGGCAGGCGATTTAGAACTGGCTTTTCTGACCTTACCGCCCAAATTAGATGAACGTCTGTCTTATGTCACCATTTGGAATGATCCATTGGTGTTTGTGGTCGCATCTTTTCATCCGCTTGCACATCAGAAAAACCTGCAATTGACCGATTTACTCGCCTACCCTAGTTTGTTGCCTGCCGCGCAAACCTATACCAGTCAAATCACTTTGGCAGAGTTTGAAAAGCAAGGTGTTAAACCTAAAGTCACCATGAGCAACAATCCGTTAGAATCAATTCGGATGTTGGTGTCAATTGGTTTGGGATGGTCTGTTTTACCTAAAACGTTGGTCAATCAGGACTTACAACAGTTAGATATTGACTTAGAAATGAACCGTCAATTGGGCATGGTATGGCATCCGGGACGGACGCAATCACGCGCTGTTTTAGAATTGATTGAGATGATGAAACACTAAAAGATTAATGGTTTCTTTTGAATGAAAAACACCCTCAGACACGATTGTACTGAGGGTGTTTTTTTATTGGCTCAACTTGGACACAAGTGAAGTCTTAACGACTCACCGAATCTTCATGCAAAGATTCATTCAATTGGTCTACCACAATTGCCCATGAACCATCCGATTTCATTTTTTCGACGATAAACTGACGCTGTGCTTCCGTCCAAAATTCTGCCTCGGCAATTGTTGTTTCTGCATTCAATTGATGCGTTTCAATAAATTGCTGAATCGCAGCTTCACTGGCATCCAAACCCAGTTGTTCAAATAAATGTGTCATTCTTGGGCGTACACCACTCATTTTTTCACTCCTGATCATTTTTAATTCTTGTCTTACCTTAGCATGCCTATTCTAAAAATGAATGACATAATCCAACATTGCAGCAAATAAAAACAAAACAGAAACAAGCGACTAGTTACACCTGATACAGCAACAATTGCACTAATCTAAGCTTTAAATTGACCAGTCCTGCACATCCCACCCTTGCTCTTCCGCCAAAGCCTGTAAACGTGCATCTGGGTTTACCGCAATGGCATGATCCGCATATTCCAGCAAGAAACGGTCGTTAATGGAATCTGAATACGCCCAAGACTCAGTCACATCGCGGCCTTCTAGCCATTGCTCCAAACGCACTAATTTGCCTTTTTGGTAACATGCGGTGTTAATCACTTTGCCTGTATATTTACCATCGACTACTTCCGCATTGGTGGCAATAATTTCAGTAATGCCAAATTCACGAAAAATAGGTGCTGTAATAAAGTCAGAAGTTGCGGTGATGCCCACCAATTCATGTCCTAAAGCCTGATGACGCTGAATTGCTTTAAAACCTTCAGGACGCATTTGCGGACGAATCACCTTTTGCATAAATAATTCATGCAATTCGGTCAGGTATTGATTGTTGTGCTGAGTTAAAAATTCAAATACAAATTCGTTATATGCAATTGGGTCGAGCTGCCCTGCCTTATAGTCTTCATAAAACTTGTCGTTCATGGCGCGATGACGGACTGGATCGACCAAACCTTCATTTACCAAAAACTCACCCCAAGAATGATCTGAATCAGTATTTAACAAGGTGTGATCGAGATCAAATAGCGCCAATTTCATGAAAATACTCGTAAAAACTGAAATTTAAGAAAAAAATTGTAAATCTATCTCCGCTAGTCGATAGAAATTCGTTAAGATCATAGCAATTTTAACATTATTTACACTTTGCGTTTTCGAGTTGGAGAAAAGAAATCATCATCCCCGAGTGCAAAGTCATAAATTAAACAATATTT
Source organism: Acinetobacter towneri (assembly GCF_017498585.1). Lineage (NCBI taxonomy): Bacteria > Pseudomonadati > Pseudomonadota > Gammaproteobacteria > Moraxellales > Moraxellaceae > Acinetobacter > Acinetobacter towneri. The sequence goes on along the minus strand of NZ_CP071766.1, from coordinate 957,167 downwards.
AGGTAGCCAAATGATCGACTCAGAAGGTTTCCGACCCAATGTCGGGATCATTTTGGCAAACGAGTTTGGACAAGTTTTATGGGCAAAACGCATTGGTCACAATGCATGGCAATTTCCGCAAGGAGGTATCCAATATGGAGAAACCCCTGAACAGGCACTTTATCGTGAGCTGAGAGAAGAAGTTGGCTTACTGCCCGAACACGTCCAAGTTATCGCGCAAACTAAGGGTTGGCTGCGTTATCGTTTGCCACATCGGTATATACGCACGGATTCAGATCCCGTATGTATTGGTCAAAAACAGAAGTGGTTTTTATTGCAACTGACAGCGTCAGCGCATCATATTCGGCTGAATTTGTCAGACCCACCCGAATTTGATCAATGGCAATGGGTCAGTTACTGGTATCCGCTTGGTCAGGTCGTCAATTTTAAACGTGACGTCTACCGTAAAGCGATGGTGGAATTGTGCAATCAATTGCCCCTGAAAAAACCTTAAAATTTGCATGAAGATGTAGATTTTTTAGCTTATTGTTATAGGGTCATCTGTGGTGTAAAACTGACCTCAAATCATTGATTGGAATATGGAGTAGCGCGTATGTCGAACATGCAACTGGATACCCTTAGACGCATTGTACAAGAAATCAATGCGTCCACCAGTTTGCATGAATCGCTCGATATTATGGTCAATCAGGTCGCAGAAGCCATGCATGTGGATGTCTGCTCGATTTACCTGTTGGATGAACGTAATCAGCGCTACCTCCTCATGGCTTCAAAAGGTTTAAACCCTGAATCTGTAGGACATGTATCTTTACATACCAGCGAAGGTCTAGTCGGACTGGTTGGACAACGTGAAGAAATTGTCAACCTAGACGACGCACCTAAACACGAACGCTTCATGTATTTGGCCGAAACAGGCGAGGAAATTTATAATTCTTTCCTTGGCGTGCCTGTCATGTATCGCCGTAAAGTTATGGGCGTTCTTGTGGTGCAAAACAAGGACAAACAAGACTTTTCTGAAGCGGCAGAATCCTTTTTAGTCACACTTTGTGCTCAGCTTTCAGGTGTCATTGCGCATGCGCATGCCGTGGGCAACATTGATGTGTTCCGCAAACCCAACAACCTGCCTGCCTACAAAACCTTTCAGGGCGTATCAGGTTCGGGCGGGATTGCACTGGGTCGTGCGGTAATTCTGTATCCACCTGCAGATTTGGCGGCTGTACCTGATCGTGAAGCTGAAGACATTAGTGAAGAGTTAGAATTACTAGACAACGCACTAGATGCAGTGCGTCAAGAAATTCAGGCACTAGATGACAAAATGCAGGATGCCTTAATGGCAGAAGAACGCGCTTTATTCAGTGTGTTCCTACGCATGTTGGATGAAAATGCCCTGCCTGCAGAAATTAAAGAACTGATTCGTGAAGGTAACTGGGCACAAGGTGCAGTGCGTATTGTAATTGACAATCACATTGCCCTATTTTCACAAATGGAAGATGACTATTTACGCGAACGTGTTTCTGACCTGAAAGATTTAGGGCGTCGTATTCTCGCCTCTTTACAAGAAGCCGATGCCAGTCACCGAGAACTGACCGATGAAAGTATTTTAATTGGCGAAGAAATTTCCACAGCAGCTTTGGTAGAACTGCCTGTCGATAAAATTGCAGCAATTGTCACCACCGAAGGCGCAATGAATTCTCACATGGTCATTGTGGCACGTGCTTTGGGTATTCCAACCGTAGTTGGCGTAACTGAGTTGCCGATCAACAGCCTAGACGATGTGGAAATGATTGTAGATGCGCACCAAGGTCGGGTGTTTATCAACCCGCCACGTCGCATGCGGACACGCTATAAAGAAATTCAAAAAGAAGAAGAACAGATTGCCAAAGACCTCAAGCAATATGAAACCAAAGATGCCATTACCCCTGACGGCGTAGCGGTAAAATTGTATGTCAATACAGGCTTGATGATTGACGTGGTGCGTGGCGTACAACGCGGTGCTAAAGGTGTTGGTTTATATCGTTCTGAAATTCCATTTATGCTACGTGACCGTTTCCCGGGCGAAGAAGAACAGCGTGCTATTTACCGCCAACAGCTCAGTCACTTTGCCAACAAACCTGTGGTGATGCGTACGCTAGATATTGGCGCAGACAAGGACTTGCCGTACTTTTCGATTGAAGAAGAAAACTCAGCCTTGGGTTGGCGCGGGATTCGCTTCACGCTAGATCATCCTGAAATTTTTTCTTCGCAAATTCGTGCCATGCTCAAAGCCAGTATTGGTTTGAATAATCTGCATATTTTGCTGCCAATGATCACCAGTGTCAGCGAGGTTGAAGAAGCCTTGTATTTGCTAGATCGTGACTTGCAAGCAGTGCAGGAAGAAGAACAGGTTAAAATCACCAAACCGAAAATTGGCATTATGGTAGAAGTACCGAGTGTGCTGCTGCAAATTGATGAATTTGCCCCGTTGGTGGATTTTTTCTCGGTAGGATCAAACGATTTAACCCAGTATTTATTGGCAGTGGATCGTAACAATCCGCGTGTGGCCAACGTCTATTCACACTTTCATCCTGCAGTACTGCGCGCCTTAACCCGCTTGGTGAAAGAATGTCATAAATATGACAAGCCTGTGAGCGTTTGTGGCGAAATGGCAGGAGATCCGCTGTCTGCGGTAATTCTGATGGCAATGGGCTTTAATACCCTGTCGATGAGTTCAAGTAATATCTTGCGGGTGCGTAAAGCAATTTGTCATGTACCGATGACCGATGCGCAACATTTATTAGATCAGGCGTTAAAAATGAATAATCCGCTGATGGTGAAAAGTCTGATGGAATATTATTTTAAAACCCATGGCTTGGGCGATATGGTGAAACTAGCGACACGTATCGTATCTCCATAAAACTTAGTTTAAGCCTCAAGCAACACACCATTCACTCCAAAAACAACAAGGGCGATAATCATCGGAATATCGCCCTTGTTTGTGTTTGCTATAGCCTCGTTTGGCATTTTTCTTACGGTCTACAAAAACCTGACTTTTGTTGACCTCGTGCATGTGCTTGGCCACAAAGTTATGCTGAATAAGCTCAGGCTGTTTTTTCTTTGCCATTACGCTGTTCCTTTCGGTTGATCATGGAAATGAGCAGTGTCGCTACTCTTTTAGATGGAGATGTTGAGGGAAAATTCAAGCCAATTGCTTCTGCATAACGTGACTATTCTCTCACCAATGTTCCATATTAAATTGGGAAGCCGATCATACGCTTTTTTGTACATTTTACAAGCGATTTTCACTCAATAGTGCTAAGATAAAAAGAAGGGTAAATAAATTATTGCCGCCACTTTATCAGATTTTTCTGACGGTTATTTTTGAAGGCTATTTTAAAGAACACTCAGCGGCTTTACCCATACAATTATAGCATAAAATTATAAAAAATTTTATTACTTTTTAAATACTTATTAGTTATAAAATCCACTAGAAAAACTGCAATGATTGGCTAATATGAATATAGAAGATCAGTTTAACAAGACCATTAAAAACAGGAGTCAAATTCATGATTTATGAAGTTTCTGGAGATATTTTACTGAGCGAAGCACGTGCGATTGCTCACGGTGTTGCCCCTAACGATAACTTTGCAACAGGTTTGGCTTTAAGTCTGCGTGAGCACTGGCCTGCGCTATATAAAGACTTCCGCAACTATTGTCATATTTACCATCCTAAAGCGGGTGAGCAATGGACTTGGGTCAATGCCGAAGGTCAACGCATCGTCAACCTGATGACTCAGGAAGCGGCTTATGACAACGGTTCAAAACCAGGTAAAGCATCGACAGAATACGTCAACCGCACTTTGAAAAACTTAAAACAGTTGATTGAAGAAGAGAAAATTGAAAGCTTGGCGTTACCGCGTCTTGCAACAGGTGTAGGCGGTTTAGATTGGGAAGATGTACGTCCACTCATCTACAAACACTTAGAAGATTTGGATATTCCAATTTACATCTACACTCTATATCAAAAAGGTGTAAAAGCTGAAGAGCCTGCGAAATAAGTTTCGCTGAAGCAATCAGCTTTGCTACAAGCGAGCGTGATTGATCACGACTCGACTGCAATATACGGTTCAATTCACCCGTTTGGTTTTACCAAGCGGGTGAATTTTTTGTGCAGAATCAAGTAGCAAGGGATGCTATGCTGAAAATGCACGCTGCAAGATGGATGCAACATCGACCTGTTTAGGTTTAAGCATACCCACCACTTGCCCATGCAATGCACTATAACGCGACTGAATAAAACCTTCTGCCACAAAACTTGGCGCATAACGCAACAACAAAACCGCTTGTGCCAAAATCACCAAACGGCTCACCAAAGCACGTGCCATAAATTGTAAATCGTTGCTGTTCGTGGTCTGCAATAACTGCTGCAAACCATCTAATTCACTGCCCAAAATAGGATGAGTAACGGCAGTGCGAGCAAAATCCTGCAATAACACCTGAATCAGCTCAGGTTCTCGCTGCATAGCGCGTAGTACATCCAGACACATGACATTGCCTGAACCTTCCCAAATGGTATTTACAGGTGCTTCTTTGAAAATACGTGCCATGATGCTGTTATCGACATAACCATTGCCACCAAAAACTTCCATCATCTCACCTGTAAGTTCCACCGCGCGTTTGCAAATCCAGAACTTTGCAGCAGGGGTCATTAAACGCTTCCATGCCAAAGACACAGCATCATCGCTTTCATAACAATGTGCCAAATGAAAACTGAGCTGTACCGCAGCTTCAGTTTCCAAAGCCAAATCTGCCAAGACTGCCTGCATTAATGGCTGATTCGCCAAAGTCTGTCCAAATGCTTGACGTTGTCGAGTATAGGCAAGGCATTGCACCAAGGCTTGACGCAGCATGGCACTACTGCCCACAGCACAGGTTAAACGAGTGTAGTTCGCCATTTCAATAATGGTGGGAATACCGCGCCCTGCTTCGCCAATCATGATGCCCCACGCCTGCTGAAATTCGACTTCAGAACTGGAGTTACTCCGATTTCCCACTTTGTCTTTTAAACGCTGTACCTGAATATTATTTTTTCTGCCATCTTCTAACCAACGCGGTACAAAGAAACAAGCCAAACCATCTTGTTCGGTATTGGCGACCACCAAATGTGCATCACACATTGGTGCAGAGAAAAACCATTTATGACCTGTGAGCAAATAGGCTTGCCCACGCCCTGTTGCTGCGACTGGAATGGCAAGCGTTTGGTTGGCACGTACATCTGAACCACCCTGCTTTTCGGTCATGCCCATGCCCAACCAAATAGATTTCTTTTGTGAAATCGGCACATCACGCGGGTCATATTCATGCGATAACAGTTTTTCGCCCATGCTTGCCCATAATTCAGGTTCACGCTGAATGAGCGGAATACTGCCTAAAGTCATGGAATTTGGACATAAATTGCCACACTCAACCTGTCCCGCCAAATAAAAGCGACTGGCCCAATCGACCCATTTTGCCGTAGATTGCGGTTGTTTAAATGGATGTGCATGCGTGTCAAACTTGCGATTCAGCGCCATCCAGTGATGCCATGTGGGATGAAACTCCACTACATCTTTACGGCGTCCACGTGCATCGAAGGCATGTAAAATAGGCGTATGCCGATTGGCTAAATCGGCATAGTGATAATATTCTGCCGATGCTGCAATATGTCCCAATTCGCTCAGTCGAGTCTGATCTTGACTGCCATAACGGGTTAAAATTTCTTGTAAAACCGTATCGGTTTCAAATAAGTTATAGTCTTGTAATTCATCAAACTGATTTTGAATTTGATGGGTCATCCATGTCTGCATTGTGTCACTCCTAGACAAACGCGATGCTATCATTGCATTTAGTATAGATAAAAATATGTGCTCAGGTGTTCGGCTTTATTTATGAAAAATTCTGAGGTTCAAGTGCGCCGTAAGCCGCGCCAATCGCGGGCTAAACTGACTCAAGAGGCTTTACAGGAAAGTTTTGTTCGGCTTTTGCATGAACGCTCGGCAGCTGAAATTACCATTCGTGAAATTACTAATTTGGCAGGTGTCGGTTTAGGCACTTTTTATGAATACTTTGCCAAGAAAGAAGATTTACTGGCATTGACGATTCACCTGCAAGTCAAACAGCATGCAGAACACTTAAAAAGTTATGCCCAACAGCAACTTGAGTTATCCACAGTTGTTGAAATAAACCGCTATATTGCAACCATCATTCAGTTTCAGCTTCAGCAAATTCAGGCACAACAATGGCTTTGGGCGCAGACTTTTTTACTGGAACGGCAGGTATCACACATTGAAACTTACCAAAAAAGTTACAGCATGATGCTACAGATGTGGCAACAGATTTTCGCACCTGTCATACACAATGCCGAACAACAACTGCGCCTTGCTTTGAATCTGCATCGCATCAGTTATGGTTTTATTTCGCAAAGTTTATTAATCAATCCACATTATCAAGATTGGGATGCCTTGCACACCGATATTTCATTGGCGATTCAACCGTTTTTAGCAGCAGTTTCAGACATTTAGTGCAGCAAAACTGATTATTTAGTTTACAAAGATCTATCGAATACACCAATCATAAACAATAAATTTATCTATTTGTAAAATTATAAAAATCGTTTTACATTAAAATGGTGAGATTTGAAAAGCTTTCATCTACAAAGCCCGATCTGCATGGTATTGTGGTGTTGTAGTTGATTTTTTAAACAAACAAAACGGTTCATGGCCGCTTGTTTTAGAAGCTAAATTTCTAATACAGCCCACCACATGATGATCACAATAATGGAGAACAACGATGAGCCAAGAGATAAAAAAATGCCCTGTAACGCATTTAACCACCGATGCAGGCGCACCTGTTGTAGATAACCAAAATAGTATGACTGCGGGCGCACGTGGCCCACTCCTTACTCAAGATTTATGGCTCAATGAAAAGTTGGCAAACTTTGTACGTGAAGTAATTCCTGAGCGTCGTATGCATGCCAAAGGTTCAGGTGCGTTTGGTACGTTTACGGTCACGCACGACATCAGCCAATATACCCGTGCCAAAATTTTCTCTGAAGTTGGCAAAAAAACTGAAATGTTTGCTCGTTTCTCTACCGTTGCAGGTGAGCGTGGCGCTGCCGATGCAGAACGTGACATTCGTGGTTTTGCTTTAAAATTCTATACTGAAGAAGGCAACTGGGATTTAGTCGGCAACAACACACCAGTGTTCTTTTTCCGCGACCCACGTCAATTCCCTGACCTGAATAAAGCGGTAAAGCGTGACCCACGCACCAACCTGCGTAATGCGACCAATAACTGGGATTTCTGGACTTTGCTGCCAGAAGCACTGCACCAAGTCACCATTGTGATGTCGGATCGTGGTATTCCTGTGGGTTATCGTCACATGCATGGTTTTGGTAGCCACACCTATAGTTTTATTAATGCCAATAATGAGCGTTTCTGGGTGAAATTCCACTTCCGCACTCAACAAGGCATTCAAAACCTGACCGATGCAGAAGCAGCAGAATTGATTGGTCGTGACCGTGAAAGCAGCCAGACTGACCTTTACAATGCCATTGAACGCGGTGATTTCCCGAAATGGACGCTGTTCGTGCAAATCATGCCTGAACTGGATGCAGAAAAAGTCCCTTATCACCCATTTGACCTCACCAAAGTTTGGCCGAAAGGTGATTATCCACTGATTGAAGTGGGTGAATTTGAACTGAACCGTAACCCTGAAAACTACTTCCAAGATGTTGAACAGGCTGCCTTTGCACCAAGCAACCTTGTACCAGGAATTAGCTACTCGCCAGATCGCATGTTACAAGCGCGTTTGGTCAACTATGCCGATGCTGCACGTTACCGTGTTGGTGTGAACCATTCACAAATTCCAGTGAATGCTGCACGCTGCCCTGTGCACTCAAACCGTCGTGATGGTCAGGGTCGTATGGATGGCAACTATGGCAGCTTGCCACACTATGAGCCAAACAGCTTCCATCAATGGCAAGAGCAACCACAATACCGCGAACCACCGCTAAAAATTCGTGGCGATGCAGATTTCTGGGATTATCGTGAAGATGATAGCAACTATTTTAGCCAGCCGCGTGCCTTGTTCAATTTAATGAACCCTGAGCAAAAACAAGCACTGTTTGATAACACGGCACGTGCAATGGGTGATGCTTTAGACTTTATTAAGTATCGTCATATTCGTAACTGTTATGCATGTGACCCTGCTTATGGCGAAGGCGTTGCAGCGGCTTTAGGCATGACCGTTGCCGATGCGCAAGCAGCACGTGCCAGTGACCCTGCACTTGGTCAGCCTGGCGTACTGTAATCTTTGTAGTTAAAGATCAAGTCAGTCTGAACAGCAAGACTTTAAACACCAAAACAAAGCCCCTATTTCGATAGGGGCTTTGTGTTCTATATCTATCATTGCCACTTTTCAGTAGCGTGAAAAGTAGCGTGTCACTTTTATTTAAGGTCAAGTTTTTAAAAGATTAAACAATTAATTTCTTACCTTCACGAATACAATAAAACGGATTCATTAATTTAGATGAACGCTTCATGGCATGATGCAAGTCTGCCTCTGGTTGCTCACGCCCTTCATCGGTCAGCTCAAAAGTGCGGTAATGAATGGCCAAAGAACATTTGGAATGTAAATCTTTATGGGCCTGAAAGGCATCTTCAGGGTTCATATGCATATAACGCATCAGATTCCGTGGCTCGTAAGAACCTATAGGTAAAAGTGCCACACGTGGTGCGCCCATACGGGTTTGAATTTCTTTAAAGTGTGGCGAATAACCCGTATCACCCGCAAAGAAGCAATGATCTTGCCCATGTAAAATAGAAAAACCACCCCATAACGCCATGTTCTGATCGCGTGCGCCACGTCCAGAACCATGTTGTGCAGGAGTGTACACAATTTTCAACTCTTTAAACAAAGCCGACTGCCACCAATCCATTTCAATCACATGCAAGTCTGGTGGTAAATACCAAGCATTGCCCAAACCTGTATAAATAGGCATGGCAAATTGATGATTCAGCCATTTTAAGGTGGCTAAATCCATGTGGTCATAATGGTTATGGCTCAAGAAGACGGCATGAATGGTCGGTAAATCTTCCAGTGCAATCCCTGCAGGACAGGCACGTTTAGGCCCTCGCCCCTGTTTCGGACTGGCATGCTCTGCCCAGACTGGATCGGTTAAAAAGTTATACGGTCCAATTTGAATCAGCACCGTTGCATGCCCCACAAACCAAACTTGCCAATCATCCAAACTGGCGTGTGGACGTAATTGTGGCAAAGCACTTGGCGCTGTAAAAAATTGCTGTGCTTCTTGTTGCGGATTGACATTCCAACTGTTCGATTTGCGTTTTAGCAACCATTTCAATAAATCAGTTTGGCTGCGCCCCTCAGGACACGCAATCGGATTAAAAAACTGCGCTCCATCATAATGATTTGAAGGCAAAAACTGCAGCTTGGGTTTACGCCAAGTATGCGACCAACAGGCTTCCGTTGGCAGTTGAAAATGCTTTTGTTCCACGTTGTTCATGTAAGCCCAATAATATATAGCGCATCTACCATGATGCTTTTTATCCTGATCTGTTCAGAAAAAAACACAGCTTTGGTTCATGTGTTGACTCTATCACGCATAGTAGCGAAATCAAGCAGGCAATTTCCTTTATGTTTTTGTTGTTTTGAGAAAAAAGTCGTATCGACAGCGGGTTAATGATCGGAAATTTACACCTCAGATAAACGAGGCTTTAGAAAAACCTAAACACGGGTATAGCAATGCGGGCTTAGCGTTTAGCAAAATATTGTTCGCGCCATTCTTTCCAGAAATACATCACAATCCCGAACATCACCACGGCAATGCCAATAAACGCATTCATGCTGATGTGTTCATTATTTAAGGTCGCACCTAAAATTAACGCGATGATGGGAGTCATCACATTACTTAAAGATACGGTTGAGGCATTTAAACGACGAATCAGCCAGAAATAACACAGCATGGCGACAATAGACGACATGATCATGGTAAATACAAAACCAATCATGGCTTGGCTGCTTGGCATTTGAGTCGGGAAATGCGACCAAATAAAGGGAATTAATAACAATGACCCTGCCGATGATACCAATAAAGAACCTGTGGCTTGTGACATCGGCTTTAAAGGAGCATTGATTTGTTTGACCCAAAAAATTGAGCTGATATAGGATAACATGCTGATAAACATCAGCACCACGCCCCATGGATTCACTTTGCTATCGGCAGAGTCTGCAAAGACAAAGCTGAGTCCTGCAATCGCAATTGCCATCCCTATCCACTGTAAGGCAATCAATTTTTGTGTGCGTAAAATCACATGACCAATCAAGCCTGCGATTAAAGGAGAAAAACCAAAAATCAGTGCCATTAAGCCTGAAGTTAAATAATTGGCGGCCAAGTAAATAAATAGCTGTGCACCAATTAAATTCAGACTACCCGCCAAATAGCTTTTCATTGAGGTGTGATCAAAAGGCAGTGGATCGCGCATGAGTTTAAGCACGCACAGCGCAATCACGGAAGCCCCAAAGTAGCGGATAATCAAAACCCACATTGGATGAATTTCCTGCACACTCCAGACAATCGCCAATGGCGTGGTCGCCCAGATGAGTACCAATAAGGCATAAATACTGGCGGTTACCACAACAGGAGATGTATTCGTATTCATCGCTTGCTCAACATAAAATGGACACTTTTCTTCGGCAGATAAAAAACAGACCCAAGTTGCCTCAGGTCTGTTTTTCATCAGTTCAAGCTTACTTCACCAATTTGCGAAGGTCTTGGCTCACATCTAAATATTTGTCTGCTTCAAAAGCAGCTTGTTTAGCAATCAGCTTTTTCAAGTGACGCATATCTTTGGCTGAGTTGACGGTAATTCCGCCCACAATCACACCATCGGTCACACCAAACAATACGAATGAAGACTCACTGCGTTTGGCAGCATCCATCTCACCACGCACATGCCATTCTGCTGCCGACATATCTCCTACAAACTGGTAGTTAATGTCGAGCTGATCAGTCCAGAACCAAGCAGGATTGGCTACAGGATGTTCCACGCCCATCACATGACGCGCGAAGATACCTGCTTGCAGGTTGGCATTTTCCCAAGTTTCTACACGACGATGGTTGCCACATTCACGCAGTTGTGATGCGACATCACCCGCGGCATAAATATCTGGGTTTGAAGTTTGACAGTTTTCATTCACATGCACCGCAAAGTCTGCATCTAAACCTGCTTCAACTGCCAATTGTGCGTTTGGAATAATGCCAATACCGTAAATCACCGCATCGGCACGTAGTTCTTCGCCACCTTCTAAGGTCACGACAATTTCTTCACCATCTAGCTTGCAGTCTGCAATTTGCGTAGACAGACGTACATCAACTCCTGCCAATAACTGCTGTTGCAGTAAAAACTCACTCAAGATGAGTGGTGATGAACGTCCCATCACCATTGGTCCCATTTCAATGACGGTTACCTGACAGTCTTTAAAGCGTGCTGAAGATGCCAACTCTAAACCAATCACACCACCACCAATTAAGATGATGCGACGACCCGCTTGTAATACAGGGACTAAGGCTTGCGAGTCTTCAAGATTACGCAACGTGTAAACGTGTTTACCTAAGGCATCAAAATTTGGCAAGCGACGTGCAGCACCGCCTGTGGCAAGTAACAACTTGTCGTAGGCAATAACCTCACCATTTTGCAATTCAACCGTATGTGCTTCGGCATTGATTTTGCTCACGCCATTGCCACGAATAGTGGTCACACCTAGTTCTGCCAATTTTTCTTCCGACAGAATCTCGATTTTGGTTTCTTCAGGACGCAAAATCACATCTTTAGACAGCGGTGGACGCTCATAAGGCAAATGTGTTTCATCTCCAATTAAGATGATGTTACCTGCATATTGATTGCCGCGCAGCTCAAGAATGGCACTTGCCCCTGCCTGACCTGCCCCCACAATCACAATTGTTTCTACACTCATGGGCTTAACCTTTTAACTCGGCAGATACGATGCCAAAGCCCGCAATCCACTCACTAATATCTTCATAGCAATGCGTGGTCATTTCATACGCACCCAGTTCATCTAACGCAGCAAAAGCAGCCATCCACGAACGGACTTCCTGACCACCACGACCACCATCTCGACGAATTTCAGCTTCGGTCATGGCTTCCATAGCTGCAAAGTCTGCCTGTTTGAATTTTTCAAGCAAGGCAATATCCCACTCAGGGCTTAACGGTACAGCCACAGAAGTATCGCCTGCAGCAAGTTTCTGACCGACTGCAATCACTTTGGCCTGACGTGCATGACGTGCTTCAGGGCTTGGATTACGACCTGCAATTAAAAATTCTTCAACTTCAGGCGGTACTGAACCCATTTGTGGCGTTGGTGGATCGTGTGAAAGACCACCTGTACCCAAGACCAAAACGCGCTCATTTTCAAGATTCAACGACTTGATGAATTGACCCACAGCACGACCCAAAGCAATGGTACGCTTGGTGGTTGGCATCGGTGCTGCAGCGCCATTAATAAATACGGGAATGGTTGGATAACGATCTAGCTGCCCCTCACACAAAAAGTGTAATGGCTGAGTCACCCCATGGTCGGCCTGCATACGATACGAATATGCAACATCTACACCTTCATCCAACACACGGCGCACCATCGCTAAGGCTTTGTCTTCAGGCACATCAATACGGTTGTTGTCTTTGCCGTAGTCCCAGTCACCCGCAGCCGTAGCACGAATACCGACACAGAAACTTGGCATCAAATCGTAAAAGAAACCGTTGAAATGGTCTGGACCAAAGGTAATGATCAGGGTTGGATCGTATGCTTTGACTTCGGCAGAAAGTTGCTCAAAGGCAGCACGAACTTTTTGTTCTTTAGATTGATCTTGCGGTGTTGCAAATTCCATTAAAGGACTGTGCGATGCACAAATGAGTTTAACGGCCATGAAAGACTCCTAAATAAGGAAGGCAGCCCAGAGAAAGGCTGCCGATTCGTCTATTGAATTTAGACTCAATTTTATTCGTCAAAAAAACCTGCACGTGGTTGACGCAAACCACGAATACCCAAACCACATTCTGCATTGATCAGAACGCCAGTCAGCGCACGGTTATTTTGACGCGATGCCAAGAGCACATACGAACCAGTCATGTCTTCTGGCTCAGGCAAGAAATTCAGCGGCATACCGCGTGCAATTTTTTCAGGATCACGTGCATCGAGTAAGCCTAGGTTTTCCTGACCTAAAGATGCTGCGCCCTTAATATTGACATTCATCGCTGAAGGCGCAACAGCATTGACACGTACTTTAGGTGCCAATTCATAAGCCAACTCTTTCATGATGCCAACACCTGCATGTTTAGATGCAGTGTAAACAGGACCACCGCCTGAAGAATACAGCGCAGAATTGGATAAGGTTAAGATGATAGAACCTTCAGATTTCACCAACTCATCCAGTGCTGCTTTTGCCCCCAAGATTAACGCCTTGGTATTGATGCCCATGATTTCATCAAAGGCTTTTTCAAGCTGCTCACCAGAAGTATTGACGATATCTGCGTAGTGATCCCAAATCCCTGCATTGCCAATAAAGCAATCCAGCTTTCCAAAACGCTCCACAGTGGCCTGCACAGCACGGACATTGTCTGCATAGTTGGCAACATCACCAGCGACTGCCACGATTTGATCACCAAAACGTTCTTTTAAGGCATCGACTTTAGATTGTGAGCGCTGTAACACGCCCACATGCGCACCTTCTTCAAGAAAGCGCTCGACCAAAGCCCAACCTAAACCAGAACCGCCACCTGTAATCAGTGCCACTTCGCCTTTTAGCCAACCCATGCTTACTCTCCTGCCATTTCTACATATAACGCGCCGTCTTCAACCACCACAGGGAAAGTTTGAATCGGGTCGGTGGCTGGCAAGCATAATGCTTGACCAGTCTTTAAACAGAAACGTGCAGAATGCAGTGGGCATTCAACTGTGCCATCATCTTCAAGATAACCTTCAGACATTGAGGCATTGCCGTGTGAACAACGGTCATTCATAGCAAAGAACTCACCACCGTTGTTGAATACTGCCAGTGCTTCAATACCGTTCACACCGCAATCCACTTTTAACGCTTCGCCTTCGTCTAATTCGTCAACTTGGCAAACAAAGATTTTATTCATTAGAAGAATACACTCAGGTTGTGTGAGTTATAGGTTACTTGGTCAAGTACAATCTTACGGTTGAAGATCTGGAAGCCTAAGCCACCTTCAACACGACGGATTTTGTCATGGCGCTTACCACAGTAAATAGTCACGTCTTTCTCTTTTTGAGTACGGTACAACAAGTAAGTTACGTGTACGTCGTATTCACCTTCGACCTCTGTCGCTTCAACAATCACGTTGCTGACCATATGCGTGGTACGTGACGGAGGTTCTTCAGCCCATGCCATACCTGTTTCCAGACGTGCAACACGGCGCTCAAGCAAGTGTTTGTTGTCGTTGAACACCCAAGTTGTAGGTGGTTCAACTGAACGACGACGGTCACGGGTTTGCGCATTTGGTGTGGTACGCAAGGTATAAGAAATGTCTTCTGCCATGAGGTCTAACCACTCACGGAATTTCCAGTCGTCCAGCAATTTTGCTTCGCGATACAAGAATTGGCTCACTTCATGTTGAAGTTCTAAACTGATTTGACTCATTTCATTAGCTCCTTCTCGTATTCGTCAGCTGCTTTTTCAACGTCTTCCCATTTTTCATGGATCAGCAAGTCTGCCCAACGGCGGTACATACCACGTGCTGCAGTTTCAGAGAAAATGTAGTTGGTGATTCCTGGAATACCATCTTCACGTACTTTTTCGTTGCCTTTACCCATTTCGACAATGAGCTTGTTTTGACGTGCTTTATAGCCGCGCAATACTTTTTGAATTTCAATCCAGTTTTCAGAGTCATCTTGCTCTAAGAAACCTGCAGGACCGAAGGCACGTGTCGCAGAACGCTCAAATGCTTCTTTCACGTCTTGAGGTGCTTCAGCATCGGCAATACAGAATGCCCATACTTCAGTTTTGTTTGGACCACGTGGATGCCATACGCGCAGTGTTGCAGTACCGTTCAACCAAGACAGTGTTGGGAACATGGTGTTGTGACCTGCAAGACGTAAAGCACGTACTTCGCCTAAACGCTCTTTCACTTCTTCGTAAGTTTCGCGGAAGTAATTGGCAACTTCACCATCAACCCATACGTTTGCATCTGGTTTTTCTGTAAAGAAGAAACCTGAACCGTGACCACGTGAACCATACTGAATTGCATCTTTGGCAGTTTCCCAAACAGGACGAGCTGTTTGCGCTGCACCTAATTGTTTGCTGCTGTCATCATCTGGTTTTGCACCAAGTACCTGAATGGCAGAGGCGTGTGAGAACAAAGCGTGATATTGGTCAGAAGCAAACTGTTCTGCAGCAAATTTCCAGTTACAGTCAATTTCCCACTTGTGTACGCCACCAATAATTTCAGTACCACCCGGACGACGGTCAATCACGCCATCTAAGTACCAAGCGATGTCGCCCATATATTCTTCTAGGTCTGGAGTGGTTTCATCCCAGCAACCAAAGATCAAGCCTTTGTAAGACTTCACGCGGTTGACTTCCACCAAGCCCCATTGCTCTTTACAAGCACCTTGTGGATACGCACGTTCTTCTAAAGGAATATCTTTGAGTGAACCATCAATACCGTAAGACCAACCATGATATGGGCAAGTAAATGCTCGGGTATTACCACAGTCTGCAAAGCTCACACGCATAGAACGGTGACGGCACTGGTTTAAAAATGCTTTGATTGAACCGTCTTTTTGACGTGCCACAATAATTGGATCTTCACCCATGTAGGTGTTGAAGAAGTCGCCAGCTTTAGGAATTTGGCTTTCATGACACAGGAACAACCACGTACGGCCGAACACACGTTCAAGTTCTAATTCGTAGATATCTGGATCTGTATAAATAGATGGAGTGATACGTCCATTTTGTGCATCGACTAAAACGTCGATTTCGCGCACATCAATTTTTCCACTCATGAAAAGCTCTCCTGTGACCAACAACGGCACAAAGTAAATAGACTCAACTTCTGATGGATAATGGTTTTTTAGGGACGTTTAGTGAAATATTTTTTTTGTTTCAATTAATAGTTTTTATAGATTAATCCAACATTATATTTTGCATTTAAATCGTTGCATAATGATGAAACCCTATTTACTTCGCGAATGACACAATAATTCTCACCGAATAGTTGTTTATAGATCATTCTTTTATTAATCTATAATTAGACATATTTTGAATTAATCTTTGGAATGGTTGTATGGAATTACGTCACCTTCGCTACTTCATTACCGTTGCTGAAGAACTCAACTTCAGTAAAGCCGCACTTAAACTTTATACGGCTCAACCTTCGCTGAGTCAGCAAATTAAAGATTTAGAAGAAGATGTCGGCGTTAAGCTACTCAACCGTACCAAACGTAAAGTCGAGCTAACCGAAGAAGGTGCTGTATTTTTAGAACAGGCGCGTCTGACTTTGGCGCAAGCCGACAAAGCGGTTGCCATGGCACGTCAGGTGTCACAAGCCAAACAGAAAATGCTGCGTATTGGCTTTGTTCCTGTGGCAGAAATGAAAATTTTCCCTTTTGTACTGCCTAATTTACGAGTACAAAACCCAGAATTAAAAATTGAATTGCTAAGTTTGAACAACACTGAGCAAATGAAAATGATTAAAAAAGGTGAACTCGATATCACCTTTACCCGCCACAATATCAACAGTGATGAAATTGAGAGCCAGTTTGTACTGCGTGAACCGTTAATTTTTATTTTGCCCAAAGATCATCCGTTAGCAAAATACGAACGCATTCCTGTCAAAGCATTGAATGGTATTGATTTTATTATTCCTTCGGCAGAAGCTTCGTATAATCTGCATCACCTGATTGTCGATTTTGCCAAACAGCACAACATTGAACTAAACATTGTGCAAAAAGCTGACAACATTTTATTTAATATCAACTCGATTGGTATGGGCTTGGGTTGCACCATTTTACCGGGCTATGTTGCTCCGCTAACCATGGAAAATACCGTCATCCGTCCACTTGATGTAGAACTTCCACATTTAGATTTATACGTCAGCTACGGCAAAAACAGCCATTCCGCTGCGGTACAGAAATTTATGGAACTGCTCACACGTGTGTTCTATTTGGACATCAACCGCGAACAATAATTCTAAAACCACTCGCGTTTTTCAACCTTTCAAAAGTGCTTGCTGCTTGATGTAGTAAGCACTTTTTTGTGCATCCTAAATGCTAAAACACAGCTTTAGACTTAAGTCTAAACTTATTTTTTTAATCTTTTTCTGAACTACTGCTCATTCTTACACTCAAACATTCGCATTTTTGCAGTCTGCTTTTTCCTCGCTTCGCTACCACATTTCCTGCAAATTACAACTTAAGTCTAATAAGTTAAAATAGGCACCCCATCGCTATTTTCTAAAATTAAGCCGATGATAACAGGCAGTAACACCTTTAGATTGCACATCTAGAAAGGATCAAGAATGATAAAAACACCCTTCAGCAGAATGAAAACAGGGATTCAATATCGTCCTTATTTTTTTATCAGTTTTGTGATTACCATTGTGCTGTATGCTATTTTTCAGACCCTCACTGCATGGTCATGGTCAAGCTGTTTATTGATTAGCTGGAATATCGCGATTTCCTGCTATTTGGTTTTAACCATGCGCAGTTTGTGGCACAGCGATCATGCACATATTTTACAACGTGCCCAACAACAAGATGCCAGCAAATGGCTGATTTTATTCTTGGTATTTCTAACCTTAGTGATGTGCTTTATTGCGATCATTGTCGAGGTGAATTTATTTGCACAAAGTGAGTTTGTGCGCATGGGACATTTTATTTTATCCATTACCACTATTTTATGTGCTTGGTTTTTTATGCACACCATTTTTGCGATTCACTATGCGCATGACTATTATTTGGCACTGCAACAGCAGCAAGAAGGTGGTTTGGATTTTCCCAAGACGTCGCATCCAACCTATCCTGACTTTTTATATTTCAGCTATGTGATTGGTACATCTGCACAAACCGCCGATGTCTCGATTAGCTCACAACCCATGCGGGTACTGAACACGCTACATATTATTTTGGCTTATAGCTTTAATACCACTATTTTGGCAATTTGCATTAACTTGGTCGCGAGCTTTATTCAGCACTAAATTGGGTACATAAAACATCCATAAAAAAGGATGGCAAATTGCCATCCTTTTTTACCTCACTGCGCTTAATTTACGCCACGTGCAGTTAAGTAGTTTTTAATCACAGTGTTAAATTCTTCCGCTTTTTCAACCTGTGACCAGTGACCACATTGGCTGAAAATGTGTGCATCGGCATGTGGCACAATATTTAAAATATCCCATGTACGCGATACTGGAATCACCACATCTTGTGTACCGTGAATCAGCAATACAGGCACAGTGATGTCTTTCATTTTGTCAAAGTCGAGTGGGAACTCGAAACGGTCACGGTCACGCGCGCCCACAACATCCATTAAACGGTCTGAAGCATAGTCATTTTTTGCAGAAGCAAAACGGACTTTGACCAACTCATCTGTAATCAAGTCTTTATTTACCACGAACATTGAAAGCGTCTTTTTAATGCCTTCTTCAGTCAATACAGGATTCGCATGTGCTTTAAGCGCTGCAGTCTGTTTTGCACCACCTGTACCCATAGACACAATACCAAGTACACGCTCTGGGTAGTCCAATGCCAATTGGAATGCCAACCAACCACCGAGCGAGTTACCCACTAACCATGTTTTTTCAATGCCCAATGCATCTAATGTACGCACTGCATGATCTACCCAAGCACGAATACCATAAGCAGTGTTTGGAGCAACCACAGTCTGACCATAACCAATGGTATCAATTGCGATACAACGTGCTTGCTCACCAATTTGTGGCAAGTTTAACCACCAGTTTGCCGCAGCAGATACACCTGTGCCTGAACCGTGTAAAAATAGAATAGGTGTACCTTCACCCACTTCGTGATAGTGCGTTAATTCGCCTTCGGCAGTTTCAATCCATTTATCTTCTAAGCCAAAGAATGGATCTGTTGTATAGTCAGGGATTTGAACAGTGCTCATATATACTCCTCGTACAGTCTTTAGCTTGCGTTTGGCTCTAGGTATAGAATTTGACGTCAAGTGGACTCATTCAACATTACTTTTTACAGGCTTATATTACCTGTTCACACAGCATCAACTGATACAAATTTACGATCACAACCCATAAAAAAACGATTAAACAACTCTTTGAATTTTATAACTTTAATAAAATAAAAGTCTTAATTTATATAAGGTATTTATTCAGTAAATATTAAAAAAAGAGCGACTATAAAAAGCCGCTCTGATTTTTATCTAGCTTTAGAATTTATAAGTGTAAGTCGTGGCGATACGGTGTTCTTCTAAGTCATTCGCAAAGTTAAAGTTGGTATCGATGAACATGTACTGAAAACCAAGTCCTTTAAGTTTACCTTCAGGCACAACATAATTTACGATTACATTCGTTTCGTTTTCTTTACCCTCTTTAAGCGACTGACCAGCATTGTTGGTTAACTTATGGTAAGTACCATCTATATTATCACCGCGAAAATGACGTACTGTCGCTGTTAAACCAGATACACCCACATCGGCAAAATTATAGGTATAACCCAAACTCCAAGAACGCTCATCTTTACGAATGAAGCTCGCCACAGACCAGTTGTCTAAGTAAGGCTGCGGCACCCACCCGCCCAAGGTCGGGAACATTGGGGCTTTTGTACCGTGCTCACCAAACATTTGTTGATAACCTAACTGTACAGTGTGCATCCCATTGTTGATTTTTGCACCCGCAGACACGGCCTGGCTGTCAATATTGCCATACAGCTTGTCACCCGATTCGCTGTTGTCAAAATAGCGTACATGGGTATCCAGCTTAGTTTTTTCAGCCAAAGTCGTTTTATAGTTTGCAGCGACATAATGTTGTTGATAGATGTTGGTTACATCCGCATACCAATAACTTCCACCTACTTTAGGGGTAAATTGATGATCTACTCCCACAAGATACATGCCATCGTCTGTGCTTAATTTATTCGCTTCAGCAGCAGAAAAATTATTTTGAGGGAACAACGTAAAATCTTGGTATTGGTTATCATAACGTGCATTAATACCGTCTAAATAAGCCAAAGTTAATTTAGTATCTTTTAAATCCTTTGATTCTAACCATGCACCGCTATAAGTCGTTAACAATTGACGCGATGGGTCAAAAAACACCACAGGTGACATTGGTAATAAGTCACCTACTTTTAATTCAGTTTCAGAAAATTTAACTTTTAGAGTTGCACCAACTTTTGCATTATCACGCTCAGTACGCTTCTCGGTATAGTTAAAAGGCATGTGAATATCATTCACTTCACCACGTGATTTTAAACCTATCGCATATTGAGCTAATAAATCTGCACCGACTTGAATGCCTGCACCAATATCTTGATAGCCAGATTTGGCATCTAAAGTTACAGCTTGAGTCCAGTTTCCATAACCCGGAGTAACTGAGCGTCCTGCTTCATGAGCATATTCACGATCTAAATAAAAATTCTTAAATTTAAGTTGAATATTGCTGTCGTCAATAAAATCTGCCTGAGTTGCAGTTGTCCCTAAAGTTGCTGTCGCAGCAAAAAGTACTATCCATAAATTGTGACGATGCATGCGTTTTTCCTATTCATCCAATAAGCGAATCTGGGCATCATGCAAAACTCTTGTCATGAAAAAAATCCGACCACAGTATTAAGCTTTTCTACAAATTCAGCACTTTCTGTATCGAGCAGCTTTTTTCCAAGTTTTTTAATTCTTTTTAACGATAAAAAATTAAGCTCAAAATCCTCACTAAATGAATTTTTATTTGAATTCACTGCTTAATTTAGGTGAAAAACGCTGTTATTTTTTGCATCATGTGAAGGATTAATCTTTTTTAACTTTAAACCCATGTGTTAGCGTTATTTTCTATAAACCTAACTTATAAGAAAAACATTTTAATTAGCACAAAATTCAGCACGTTTTACATCTTTCACAGCATAAAAAAAGCACCCCAAACGCATTTGGAGTGCTTAATTCAAGCCTGCTTTATATTAAAAACTTAGGCTTGCATTTCACGTGCTTTAGACATAGTCAATGCCAAGTCTTCAATCATATCTTCCTGACCGCCCACCGTACCGCGACGACCAAGCTCAAGTAGAATTTCACGCGCAGATACTCCATATTTTGCTTCGGCACGTTTTGCGAACAATAGGAACGATGAGTAAACACCTGCATAACCTAAAGTTGCTGCATCACGGTCTGCACGAATTTGATGCGTCATCATTGGAATGATCAAGTCTTCAGCAATATCCTGCACTTTAAACAAGTCCACACCTGTTTCCATTTGCATACGGTTTGCGACCGCTACAAACAATTCAAGTGGTGTATTACCTGCGCCTGCACCTAAACCAGCAGAAGCCAAGTCAACACGGGTTGCACCTGCGGTCACAGCCGATACAGAGTTCGCAACGCCCATGCCCAAGTTATGGTGACCATGGAAACCAATTTCGATGTCTGAGCCGAGGTTGGCACGTAAAATACCTACGCGATCAGTCACATCTTGAGGCAACATATAGCCTGCAGAATCTGTTACATAGATACAGTTTGCACCGTAAGACACCATTTTTTGTGCTTCTTCGAGCAATTTTTCAGGAGAAGCCATGTGCGCCATCATCAAGAAGCCCACAGTATCCATACCCAGTTTACGTGCTGCAGTAATGTGCTGTTCAGAAACGTCTGCTTCAGTCGAATGTGTCGCCACACGAATGGTTGCCACACCTACATCATGCGCCATTTTCAGATGATCAACTGTTCCAATACCTGGCAATAACAGTGCAGAAACTTTTGCCTGTTTCAGGTTTGGAATCACTGCTTTCAGATATTCTTCATCAGTAGCGGCTGCAAAACCATAGTTCACAGAGTTACCACCTAAGCCATCACCGTGTGTGACTTCAATTAAAGGCACACCTGCATCATCCAAAGCAGTGGCAATCGCAACCATTTGCTCTGGCGTGGTTTGATGGCGCATTGGGTGCATACCATCACGTAAAGTCATATCATTAATAATAATCTTAGACATTTTGGTATTCCTTAAGCTTCAGCAGTTTTGAAAACGTGTTCTGCAAACATTTCTGCAGTACGTGCAGCCGCTGCAGTCATAATGTCTAGGTTACCTGCATATTTAGGCAAGTAATCACCCAAACCTTCAACTTCCAAGAAAATTGAAACACGGTTGCCATCAAAAACAGGGCCGTTTACAAGTTTGTAACCCGGTACATATTTTTGCACTTCTTTGATCATGGCATGCACAGATGCTGTAATCGCTGCCTGATCTGGCTCACCTTCCACCAAGCAGTGAACGGTATCACGCATCATTAATGGTGGTTCAGCTGGGTTAATGATGATGATGGCTTTACCTTGTTTTGCACCGCCAACTTCTTCAATCGCGCCTGCAGTGGTACGGGTAAATTCATCAATGTTTTTACGTGTACCCGGCCCCACAGATTTAGTCGATACCGTTGCAATAATTTCACCGTATTCCACAGGTTGAACACGAGAAACTGCAGCCACCATAGGAATTGTTGCCTGACCACCACAAGTCACCATGTTGACGTTTGGCACTTCGCCCGCTTGTAGCAACGCTTCAAGGTTCACTGGTGGTACGCAGAATGGGCCAATTGCTGCAGGCGTTAAGTCAATCATCAACACGCCAAGTTCATTCAGTTTGCGACTGTTTTCTGCATGCACATAAGCGGAAGTTGCATCAAAAGCAATTTTAATGTCATCTTCAAGTACGTGAGGAAGAAGACCATCTACACCGTCACTTGTGGTTTTTAAACCCATTTTTGCCGCACGAGCTAGACCTTCAGATGTTGGGTCAATTCCCACCATCCACACAGGCTCTAACCATTCACTGCGTTGTAATTTATAAAGCAAATCTGTACCAATATTACCTGGACCAATCATTGCACATTTAATCTTTTTCATGCATGTACTCTCTTAGAATCTCGATTTATTCCGCAGCAAACGCAGCTGTCACTGAACCAAAGCCTTCAATTTCGACTTTAAATTCTTCACCTGGCTGTGCAACAACCATAGGACCTAAAGCACCAGTTAAGATGATGTCGCCTTTTAACAATGGACGACCACGGCGCACCATTTCATCGGCTAACCACACGGCAGCGTTTAATGGATTTGCTAAACAAGCTTTACCCACGCCTTGAGAAACTACTTCTTCACCACGGGTCATCACCATTTTGCAGTTCACCAAATCCAGATTTTCTAGCTTGACTGGTTTTGAACCTAGAACGAATGCAGCAGAAGATGCGTTATCGGCCACGGTATCAATCAAACTAATTTTCCAGTTTTCAATACGGCTATCGACCACTTCAATGGCAGGCAAGGCATATTCAGTCGCGCTGATAATATCCGCATACGTGTGTTTTTCTTTGGTTAGATCTTGGTTAATCACCAATGCAATTTCTGCTTCTACTTTTGGCTGAATCAGCAAACCTGCAGGAATCGCTTCACCATCACCATAAGCCATATCGGCAAACAACATGCCAAAGTCAGGCTGATCTACACCCAGTTGTGCTTGAACCACTTTAGAGGTCAAACCAATTTTACGCCCCACCAAACGACGACCTTCTTTTAAGGCACGTTCGGTATTCACTTCTTGAACGGCATAGGCAATATCTACGTCAGCACTTTCACCACCAAGTTCTGGGCGGATTGGCGCAATCGCAGTTTGAGAGAGTTCGGCAGTACGTAATGCTTGCGCAACTGATTCAACAACAGCAGAATTCGACATCAATGTTTCCTTAAACTGCAAAAATTGGGCATATACCCCGAGATGTTGGAAAGGTAATAATAGAAAATAGGGATGATGACCCCGATCTTGTCCATTCTCAGGACAAGCTATCCAGCTCAGAGGTATGTAAACTGATTAAGAATCGGAAAAATGGCGGGTTTATGCCAATACTTATTTTCTTTTTTTCAATAGCTATTAGCTATTAATCTATTTTTATAAAAAGCAAGCAAAACAGTTGTCTGTAGGCTATGACATTATTTTCCGAGTCATTGACTCGGCAATTCGCAGCAATCTTAAAATGTCTTAATCCTAACTTTAGACTAAAAGCTAAGCCTTTTTATGACGCTCCCAAAAGTACATAAAAAAAGAGCAACCTGAAATTTTTCAAGTTACTCTAATTTCAAATTCATCTAAATTGTTTTACTGGGTTTAACTCGCCTGACGTAAACGATATTGCTGCACTAAAAAATCATGCAAACTCGGCACATCATCTGCAATGGTTAAAGGCTGATAACGCTGCAACACCTCTACACTATGCACGCCATAACTCACGCCTACACGCGGCATGGCAATGTTTTGTGCCATTTCCAAATCGTAAGAAGTGTCACCCACCATAATCGCTTGCCCGACCTGCACATCGGTACTGCTCAAAATTTCCTGCAACATTAAAGGATCAGGTTTAGATTTGGTTTCACTTGCAGCACGTGTCGCCACAAACAAATCCTGACTTTTGGTTTGCGCCAACACTCGGTCTAAACCTTTACGGCTTTTGCCTGTTGCCACTGCCAATTTCAGTCCCAAACCTGACAACTCATCGAGCATATCTGCCACACCCTCAAACCAAGCATCGGTTTTTGAGTGTTCGACATAGTGTTCTGAATAGCACTGCAAAATCGCTTGATGCAGCTCTGGAACTTCAGGAAATAAACGCTGTGCCACTTCAGGCAAACCCAAACCAATAATACTTTTAGCCGCAGCATCGGTCAGGGGTTGCTGAAATTGTTGTGCTGCGAACTGCAAACTCGCCACAATTTGACCGACGGAATTAAATAAGGTGCCATCCCAATCAAAAATGATGAGTTCTACAGGTTTGTTCATATTAGATTCCTAGATTTGATTCGGCTTTTAAATTCCCTCGCTTTACCTTAACTCAAAAGGATAAACGACCAAGAATCAGCACATATATCACAACAAATATTCGATACGCGAAGGGCGACATGGATGTCGCCGTTTCGCTGTGGCACAGAGATGTTCCATCAGCGAAACAAAAGTTTTTTGTTACTTTTCATCTTTGAAAAGTAAGGCATAGCCTATACACCAAAAATTTAAATTAAAAACTTTAAAATGTGGCAGTGAATTACCCCTGAAAACCTCATCTCCTTTTTGCGAAACAATGTTCCTCATCTTTAAAAAGAAGCAAGCTGCTATCGCACAACAGAGAGTTACAAAAATTAAAACTCAGGTGGCGCCGTCGGCTTATCCGCCTTTTGCGCTCTCAACTGCGCCACCAAACTCTGCATATCTTCAGGTAAAGGCGCTTCAATCACAGGATAGCCTGGAATTTCCAAACGCATGGCATGTAAGCACAAACGACGTGGCGCAGGACCCCGATATTCAGTTTGATGACCATATTTATCATCACCCACCAACGGATGCCCAATGCTTAAACCATGCACACGAATTTGATGGGTACGTCCTGACAACGGCGAAGCATATACCAAGCTTGCATGCATAAAACGCTCAGCCACATTCCACTGGGTTTTAGACTCTTTACCTTCTTTAGACACACGTACACGACGTTCGCCATTCGCCAATTCATAACGATGCAACGGCGCATCAATCAATTGTTGATCCAAACTCACCTGCCCTTTGACAATCGCAGCATAAGTTTTTTGGATTTTATGTTCGCGCAATAAATCTTGCAGGGTTTTTAAGGTACTGCGTTTTTTGGAAATCATCACCAAGCCTGAAGTATCACGGTCAATACGGTGAATCAATTCCAAATATTTTTTACCTGTCGCAGCACGTAAGCCTTCAATCAACCCGTAGGCAACGCCACTGCCGCCATGGACTGCAATGCCCGAAGGTTTATTCACCACCATCAAGCCTTCATCTTCATAAACCACACGGCTCAATAAACCCTGTGCCACCTTGTCTGAAATTGGAGCAGCACTGTCGTCTTTTTGTTCATAGCGAATCGGCGCCACACGAATTTGATCGCCAATATTCAGTTTGGTTTCTGCTTTAATGCGCTTTTTATTGACCCGCACCTGCCCTTCACGAATCAAACGATAGATGCGACTTTTAGGCACCCCTTTTAAACGACTAAACAAAAAATTATCGATGCGTTGACCCGCTTGATGCTCATCCACTTCAAACCAAGTGACACTTTGCCATTGTTGGGTAGAATTCATACAGTTAAGAGACCTAATAAAATACTAAAATTGATTAAAAACTGATCATTTAGGCTATACTTTACACAAGAAACATAAGCTTAGCCCATAGGCAGATGATGCAAGGTTTGATATAGTCAGCGCACGGAAACCATCGTCAGTGGGTTCACGTTGAATCTTTTCAGGTTTTTCTGAAATAGAGCAATCAACCAACATCCCACTACATACGAGCAGGTCCCAAAAGAATTATGCCGACGCCGAAGGCTTATTATATCGGCAAAAAAGCAAACTGTTGCGTTTAATTGTACCTCAGGTACATAAATCAGTTTGCCTGAAAAAATATGTCGCCAACTCTAGTTGGTTTTTAAACGTAAACTGATACACATCAGATTAGTCGCACCCTGAAAACCACTTCAGGCTAAAGCGTTTGATGTATTGGATCTGCACAATTTGTAAAGATACGACGATAATTCCGTATCAAGACACTCTATCTATGAAAGAAGAGATGATCTTCGAGCAATGTGACAGTGAAAGTTACACACATCCAATACACCGCTCGTCCGCCAGTGAAGCGATCAGGTGACTTTATCCGTTTAAAGGTTAAAGCCGTATTGCCATCATCAATACGTGAATCATACACCGCAGCCCCACACAAAAAGGCCGGTAAAAAAAGCTCAGACCACAATTGGTTTTTTTGAGATCTGAGCAGTTGATCCGTGATGCTTGATGTTCGCTACGTGTCTAGCGATTTTTTGCTGTGTATCACTATTAGGTGTTACACCCATGAAACGTATGTTGATTAATGCAACACATGCCGAAGAAATTCGCGTTGCACTTGTCACTGGTCAGCGTCTTTACGATTTCGATTTAGAAAATCGTACCCGTGAACAAAAAAAATCGAATATCTACAAAGGTCATGTGACCCGTGTAGAACCTTCTTTAGAAGCCGTATTTGTTGAATACGGTGCAGGTCGCCAAGGCTTCCTGTCGATGCGTGAAATCGCAAACTCTTATTACAAAGCCGACCCTCGCCAAACTTCTAATATTCGTGAACTGATCACTGAAGGCACTGAGCTTTTGGTACAGGTAGAAAAAGAAGAACGTGGCAACAAAGGTGCTGCGCTCTCTACCTTCATTTCTTTGGCTGGTCGTTATTTAGTGCTTATGCCAAATAACCCGAAAGGTGGCGGTATCAGTCGTCAAATTTCAGGTTCTGTGCGTGAAGAACTCAAAGAAATGTTGGCATCTTTAAACGTGCCACGCGGCATGAGCGTGATTGTACGTACTGCGGGCATTGGTCGTTCACAAGAAGAATTACAGCTTGATTTACAACACTTGCTTGACCTTTGGGCGCAAATTCAAAACACCGCAAGCTCTGGCCCATCGCCAATGTTGGTACACCAAGAAGCAGGTGTGGTGACACGTGCGATTCGTGACTACTTACGTGATGATGTTGCCGAAATTTTAATTGACTCAGAACAAGCTTATAACGAAGCCTATAACTTCGTAAAAGCCGTGATGCCACGTCAGTTAGACAAGCTAAAAACCTATACTTTAAATGAGCCGCTATTCGCGCATTTTGGTATCGAAAGCCAAATTCAAACAGCTTATGAGCGTGAAGTTAAATTGCCTTCAGGCGGCTCAATTGTCATTGACCAAACTGAAGCATTAGTTTCAATTGACATCAACTCGGCTAAGTCTACCCGTGGTCAAGATGTTGAAGATACTGCGCTTAATACCAACCTTGAAGCTGCCGAAGAAATTGCGCGTCAATTGCGTTTACGCGACATCGGTGGTTTGGTGGTCATCGACTTTATCGACATGACCAAAGACCGCAACCAACGTATGGTTGAAGCCAAACTTCGTGAAGCAACACAAAGTGACCGCGCACGTATTCAATTTGGTCAATTATCACGTTTTGGTTTAATGGAAATGAGCCGTCAGCGCTTACGTCCATCACTTGAAGAAGCGACTGGTTACGTTTGCCCACGCTGTCACGGTACAGGCATGGTACGTGACCTACGCTCTCTTTCACTTTCAATTATGCGTAAAGTGGAAGAAATTGCCCTGCGTGAACGTCATGGTGAAGTTCAAGTCGAAGTACCTGTTGAAATTGCAGCATTCTTACTGAATGAAAAACGTCACAGTCTGGTTTACCTTGAGCAAACCTCAAATGTGCGTGTGACTGTATTACCTCACCCACACTTAGAAACCCCGCATTACGAAATTTCGTATAATCCTGAAGGCTTTGCACCAACCAGCTATGAACGTACTGAAGCAACTCGTTCAAGCGAAAAAGAGTTGGGTTATGAATCTTCTGAATGGCATTTAGAAGAAGCCGATCAAGCGCACAGCCACGCTGCTGCACCTGCGGCAGAAAAAACCTCTGCAAGAAAACCACAAGCAGCACAGCAAAATAAAGCATCTGCACAACAGCAGCTTGCACCTGCGGCAGCCACAACAGCTGCAAGCCCATGTGCATGGTTAGAAAACCTGTTTGTTCAAAAGCAAGCCAGCACTATTGATCAAGCACGTAGTGCCAACAATGCTGCAGCAGCCATTGAGCAAATGGTAAATAGCGGTGCTGTGAGCCGTGGTCAGTTTGGTCAAATTGCAACTGCGTCTACTGCCCCTGCTGCAAGCAGTCAAAATGTGTACCTTGCACCATCAACAGTGGCACAAAAAACTGAACGTGACTCTGCAGATAAATCTGCTGAACGTGAAGACAAACCTGCTCCGCGTCACAACAACAAAAAGCCGCGTCACAGCAACAACAATAACAAGCACAAAGAGCAACGTGAGCCGCAAACTCAGCACGATAATCAACAACATCAAGTGCATGAAGAAGTGGTTCAAATATCGCGTCAGGAGCAACGTCAGGAAGCGCGTGAAAACAAACGCAATTCTCGTCGTCAGCACAGCAATGACCAAGCACCGCAGCAGCAAGAAGCTCAAAATAACAATGAGCAGCAAAATGCCGTGCCACGTCGTGACCGTCGTAACCAGCCTCGTCCAGAACGCCCAAATCGTCACCGCGACCCAAGCGTATTGAATGAGCAAGCACCTACCGCAGTGGCTTCTAATCAGCCAAAAGTGGACTTAATTGATGCACCGCGTCAAGAGTTCAACACGACGGCTTTGGTAGTGAATGTCGATCAAGCTCAAACTGAAATTGTGGCATTGAATGCTGCGCCAGTAGCGGCTGAACCAGTGACAGCAGTAGAAGCAACTGTGCTTGAAACGGTTACTGAACCAACTCAAGCTGTTGCAGTGGTAGAAGCTGCAGCCGTTGTTGCAGAAGAAACAGCTGCACCTGCGGAAGCTCAAGCACAACCGACTGCGCCTGCAAAACGTGCCAGCAATGACCCGCGTCAGCGTCGTCGTCAGCAACGTGAAGGTCAAGCGCAGCAAGTAACTGCACCAAAGTTAACACCTTCACAGGTGCCAACTTTAGCGCAATACAGCATTGGTAGCCTGATTCGCCACGTCTATGGCGAAGATTGTTCAGTTCTGATTGAACAGTTTGGTTTAATTCCAACGTTCAATCGTGCTTTGCAGAAGTTCACTGACGAGTATGCTGCAAGCCTTGTTAGCACTGCGCCTGTGGCAGAGAAAAAACCTGTCACTCGTGATGTGGAAGTTGCCAAAGCTGCTCCTGAAGCTGAGCCTGCACCTGTGTTAGACCTAACACCACCAAAACCAGTGTCAGATAAGCGTGTTGCCAACGATCCGCGTGAGCGTCGTCGTTTAGCCAAACAAGCTGCTGAGCAAGCATTGGAACAAGCCAAGCAAGCACAGGCAGTAGAAAAAGCTGAAGCGGAAAGCACACCTGCAGCAGAGCCAACGACTGAAGTTGTGGCAGCTACAGAAGGATCTGTAGAAGCAAGTTCTACGGTAGAAACGTCTGCAACAGTAAGCACTGAAGTCGAAGCAACTACAGAAGTAAACCCTGAAGCAGTGGCTACAACTGAAGCTACTCAGCCTGAGTTGAACGCGCAAGACGACCTTGCACAAGCTGTCACTGAAACTGCAGCAGCGCAAGAAGAAACTGCCGTTGAAGTGGTCGCACCTGTACAAGCGGAATTGGCTGTAGACGACCCAGTCGAAACTGCTGAATCTGAACAGGACAAAGCAGAGAAAGAGAAAACTGCGCGTCCGCGTCGTCCACGTGGCCGTCCACCTAAAAAAGTAACTCCGCCAACTGAGTCGTAATTCGCACTTTTGCAGCGGAATAAAAAAATCCAGTCATTTTAATGGCTGGATTTTTTTTGCTACTTTAGAGCCAACGCGGTGCTGACTTAAATTTAAGCGAGCTAATTTGAACTTAGGTGTTTTTGATTTTTAACAGCTTTTCTAAAAACACCTAACAAAGCTGAAAAATTAGGTTGATTGCACTAGGACTTAGGGATTACAAAACAACAAGACGTGATGCTGTGCAGATGCAACGGATGATGACAAAAACAGGATTCTTATGAACCAGATGACAAAAAGCGATTTAATTGGCTTAACGGATGTTGCGGCAAAAATTCCGCAGTTTATGACTAAAGTGCCTCACCTGATCACAGGGTTAAAGCAAGCCTATTTACGCACACCCAACACGCCTGCAGGCTTAGGTCTAGCATTTGAAAAAGCCGTGCATCGTAACCCGCATGGCTGTGCACTAGTGTTTGAAGATCAGCAGTACAGCTATTTACAGCTCAATGCTTGGGCCAACCAAATTGCCCATTACTATTTAAGCATAGGTGCACGTAAAGGTGATGTCATTGCGGTGATGTTGGAAAATCGCCCTGAATTAATTGCCAGTGTCATTGGCTTAGCAAAAATTGGCGTTACCGTGGCTTTGGTCAATACCGCACAAGTTGCCAAAGTTTTGGCGCACAGCATCAATTTAGTCAAACCAATTGCCGTGATTGTGGGGGAAGAATGTCGTCAAGCCGTTGCCGATATTCGCCAAGAACTTGAGCTTACAGAAAATCGACTGTATTGGTTTGCAGATCAAAATACCCGTACCGATGCTGGCACTGCCCCTGAAGGTTTTCAAAATTTAGCGCAATGCATTGCATCATTCCCAAGCTTTAACCCTGCCACCACACAGTCAGTACAGGGCAAAGATGGGCTGTTTTATATCTATACCTCAGGTACAACAGGCTTACCTAAAGCGGTGATTTTCACCAATAGCCGTTGGACGTTGGCTTATGGTACCTATGGTCATGTCTTGGGTTTAAATCAGGATGATGTGATGTACTGCACTCTGCCGCTGTACCACGCCACAGGCATTGTGGTGTGCTGGTGTGGCGTAATTGCAGGCAGTGCCACCTTTGCCATCCGTAGAAAATACTCCACTTCATGCTTCTGGCAAGATGTACACAAATTCAATGCCTCTGCGATTGGCTATGTGGGCGAATTGTGCCGTTATTTAATGGATGCGCCTGCTTCTGATTTAGAGCGTGGGCATCGTGTGACCAAAATGATTGGCAATGGCATGCGTCCTAATATTTGGAGCAAATTCAAAACACGCTTTGGTGTTCAGGAAATTCTGGAACTGTATGCGTCTAGCGAAGGCAACGTCGGCTTTAGCAATGTGTTTAACTTTGACAACACGGTTGGTTTTTCACCGACACCTTATGCGGTCATTCAGTTTGATAAAGAAAAAAATGAACCCGTACGCGATGCCAAAGGCAAATGCATGAAAGTCAAAAAAGGCGAAGTCGGCTTATTGATTGGAAAAATCACCCGTCGCTCACCGTTTGATGGCTACACCGACCCTGAAAAAAACAAGGCGGTGATGATGCAAAACGTGTTTAAACAAGGCGATGCCTATTTTAACACGGGCGATTTAGTCCGCGACATTGGCTTCCGTCACGCCCAGTTTGTTGATCGTTTAGGTGATACCTTCCGCTGGAAAGGTGAGAACGTATCCACCACAGAAGTAGAAAACATTGTCAGTGACTATGAAAAAATTGCTGAAGCTGTCGTGTATGGCGTTGAAATCCCACATACCAATGGTCGTGCAGGTATGGCTGCGATTACCTTAAACGAAGGCTGCCAGTTAGATGAACAAGACTTGCGTCAAATGCTGGTGGAGTTTAAAAAAGCAATGCCCGCTTATGCAGTACCCGTTTTTTTACGCATTCAAAAGCAAATGCAAACTACAGGTACATTTAAATATCAGAAGAACACCCTGAAAACTCAAGGTTTTGATTTAAAACAGTGTGATGAAAAAATTCTGGTATTATTGCCAAACCAATCTGCTTATTGCGAACTGACCCAAGAAATTTACGACAATATTCAACAGTATCAATATCGCTTCTAAGCCACCAGGTTGCCTATTTTTTGATTAGATACGACAAATTTGTTGCATTTATAATCAAACATAGGCAACTTTTTTATTTTTTACTTGCGCTCGCTTCATATCTTGCTACAATACGCTCCATCAAACGAAGTGGTGCTTAAAACCCTCTGGTTTTTCTTGCACTTCACAATCAAGCCCGCTTGATTGCTGGTTCAGGGTCGTTAGCTCAGTCGGTAGAGCAGCGGACTTTTAATCCGTTGGTCCCGCGTTCGAATCGCGGACGACCCACCATTTCCTTGATCAACCTTAGATGGGTCGTTAGCTCAGTCGGTAGAGCAGCGGACTTTTAATCCGTTGGTCCCGCGTTCGAATCGCGGACGACCCACCATCTTCTTCAAGGTTGATATTCTAAAAATGATCATCATCATTTTTACTCCTCTGGGTCGTTAGCTCAGTCGGTAGAGCAGCGGACTTTTAATCCGTTGGTCCCGCGTTCGAATCGCGGACGACCCACCATTCCTTATAAAAAATCCTTTAAATTGCCAGTCATCACAGCACTATTCTGTGGATCATGCAGTTTCGTAATTTACTATACAATTCCCGTATTCTGCCCTATTTGACTAACACTTTTATCCACTACACCCTGCTCCATTCAGTTGTAGAAGATGTGCCATCATTGATAAATCATACTTTACACATCCCAAAGAAAAACTTGATGTAAAAAAACAAAAGCCCAAAAGTTTTTCACTCATGGGCTAAGAATTGAGTTGAATCAACAATTAACTTGCTCTGATTAAATGATAATTTTGCGAAGGTAAGGGATTGCTTTTAAAGTATTCACGATTATTTTCTGTTGCAATCGCAATTTTGTTTTTATCCATAATTAAATTATGGTCTTGATCAACATTATAGTAAAAGTTCACCCCAGAGGCGCGTGCCACCACAATTTGATGCGCGTCTTCATCATAGAACCATAAATCTTTGCGGTATTTTTTTTTATTGTCGTAACTGATTTGCCCCGCATTGACAAAAATACGATGCGCTGTCCCATCAGGCAATAAGGTCAGAATATAATCGACTTTTCCGCTTTCGCACATAACAAACTTATCTTCACAGCTAATCTGAATGGTATAGCGTCCCACATAAGTCAGATGATTCTCGGGAATATGATGTTCCGTTGCAGCCGTTTGTATGGGTGCGATTGCCTGCCCTGCCACCTCAGTCAGTCTTTTGGTTTCTGCCTGTTCTGTATATTTTTGCACGGCAGCTTGCTCAAGTTGTGAATCATCGCATCCAAGCAATGCCACTGCACTCCATATTGAAACTGCGCAAATATTTGATTTAGCTGACACACTATCCCTCATATAGAGTGACCAGACTGAATACTCAGTCCTATTCAAACCACTGAATAGGCAGCTCGATGTAAGCCATGCTTTTCCTCAATCCTTTGTGGTCAAGCGCTTACTCTGCCCATCGCTTCTTTAGGATATTTTAGGTGGATGCTGGTTTAAGCAACACCAAATGTTACATAACTTTACTAATTGCCTTGCTTACCGCCCTTTAAAAACCCAAGTGCATCACCATTTTTATTTTATATATAGATGATGTGCTGTGAAGCTAAACATCAGCCTGTATTTATTTTGAATTTTAGATCTCTTAAGGAGAATTAGATGGCCAATGTTGGTTTATATCGCTCTAACCGCTCAAATATGATTGCTGGGGTCATGGGTGGTATTGCTGAACGTTTTGGTTGGAACGCAAATTTACTGCGCTTAATTTTTGTGATTGTTTCCGTGATGAGCGCTGCCTTTCCTGGCATTTTGGTGTATTTGGTGTTGTGGTTGGTGATCCCTAAACAAAACCAGTCGAATACAACAAACTATACTCAGGGCTACACAAGACCTGTGCGCACGGTCAATCCTGATCAAGACCGATAAACGGTATTGAAA
This sequence comes from Acinetobacter towneri, assembly GCF_017498585.1. NCBI lineage: Bacteria > Pseudomonadati > Pseudomonadota > Gammaproteobacteria > Moraxellales > Moraxellaceae > Acinetobacter > Acinetobacter towneri. Next base: position 922,561 of record NZ_CP071766.1, on the reverse strand, counting down.
TTTTAAAGACTGACCATATTTAAAGATTCATAGGCTTGAATCATTTACCGATTCACTTGTAGACACCACCCTATTCACACAACTTTCTTCTTTTTCGCTACGATTGCTCCCCCAAGCATCGTAGCTTTTTTTTGCCTTTCAACCTGCAATATATTTTAAAAGTCACAGCATTTCAGGATTGAGTCGTGTTGAATACACATCGACAATGCGAGTCTATTAATTGGTCTTTACAGCAAGCTGTTGATTCAAGACGGCAATCATATCGGCACGGCTAATGATCCCCACCAAACGCTGCTGCTCTACCACAGGAATGTAGTTAAAAGAGCGCTCGACAAAGTACGGCACAAGGTCTTGAATACTTTGTTGCGGTTGCACCGTGACCACTTGGCGTAACATGATATGTTTCACTTGATGTTTCCAGCTATACGGCAAATCTGTTGCGTGTTTAAACCATTCCACTACTTCATACAGCGCCAAAGTTCCAACCAAATGTTGCTCTGTATCAATGACAGGTAAACTCATTAAATTCATGTGTTTGAATTTTTCTAAAGCACTGTGAATATCCTCATCTTGCTGCAAACTGACCACATCTTTACTCATAATATCGGCACAAGTCAGTGCTTGAGTTTGTCGTTCACTGGCTTTGTGTTGCGCTTCTAAAATGATTTTTTGTAAGTCGTATTCACTAATATCTAGCAACTGGGTTTGTGCATCTAAAACACCTTGAATATCTTGCGGCTGAATAGTGGCTTTTTGAGTAGGCGTTGGGTCTTGGGTACGTTGATTCAACTGTGGCGTTTGAGGATAAGGCTTGCCAATCAAGCGGTTAAATACAATTGCAATCACCATCAGCAAAACTGAATTAAGCAGCACAGGATAAAAGATGAAGTGATAACCCAGCTCACGCACGGCATCTCCGCCAAGCACTGCGGTAATGGCCACTGCTCCACTCGGTGGATGCAGCGAATCGGTGGTCATCATCAAGAAAATAGATAAAGCCACAGCCACACTAAAGGCTTCGGTTAAATTTGGAATATATAAAGCACAGCTCACGCCCATAATTGCTGCAATACTGTTCCCAACTACAATATTCCACGGCTGCGCCAAAGGACTGGCAGGCACAGCAAACAACAATACCGAAGATGCACCCATTGGCGCGATATACCATGCGTTAATATCGCCCAACACCCACCAACTGATCAGGGAAGATAATGCCAAACCCAATAATGCGCCCAAACCACAAAGTAGGCGTTCTTTTAACGGCAATACTTTAAAATTGGGTTTCAGCGTATTCAGCCAATCAAGTTGTGAATGAAACACGGGCAGGCAATCCAGTGGTGACAATTGGACAAGATTATAAGGCAATCATTCAGTAAGATGTATTTGTTTTATATCTTTCATTTATCAGTGAATTTGTAAAACCCCAAACAACCAACCGCTAGTTGTGCTTTAACCTTTGCCAGCACCCCGCAAAATCCTTATAATTGAGCACAATTTTTCTCTAATTTTAAGTGGATGACCATGAGTCGCGCCATATCGCATATTGATACCTTTCAAGGCTTAATTCTTGCCTTACAAAACTACTGGGCGGAGCAGGGCTGCGTCGTTTTACAACCTTACGATATGGAAATGGGTGCAGGGACATTCCACACTGCCACTTTCCTACGTGCTTTAGGTCCAGAAACATGGAACGCGGCGTATGTACAACCATCTCGTCGTCCTAAAGATGGTCGTTATGGCGAAAACCCGAACCGCTTACAACACTACTATCAATTTCAGGTGGTGCTGAAACCAAACCCAGACAACATTCAACAGTTGTATTTAGATTCTTTAAAAGCAATTGGAATTGACCCATTGGTGCATGACATTCGCTTTGTAGAAGATAACTGGGAATCTCCAACTCTTGGCGCTTGGGGCTTGGGTTGGGAAGTATGGCTAAACGGCATGGAAGTGACTCAGTTTACTTACTTCCAGCAAGTCGGTGGTGTTGAGTGCTACCCTGTAACAGGCGAAATCACCTACGGTCTTGAACGTCTGGCAATGTACTTGCAAGGTGTAGACTCAGTTTACGACTTGGTTTGGACTAAAGGACAGTTTGGTACTGTAACGTATGGCGATGTGTTCCATCAAAACGAAGTTGAACAATCGACCTATAACTTTGAATACGCACCTGTAGAAAAAATGTTTGAACTGTTTGACTTCTATGAAGTAGAAGCGAGCCGTTTAATTGCAGCAGAATTACCGCTACCTGCTTATGAGCAAGTGATTAAAGCATCTCACTGCTTTAACCTCTTGGATGCGCGCGGTGCAATTTCTGTGACTGAGCGTCAGCGTTATATTTTACGTGTCCGTACTTTGGCGCGTTCTATTGCACAAAGTTATGTGGCTGCACGTGCAAAATTAGGCTTCCCAATGGCTGAACCACATTTACGTGATGAAGTCTTGGCACAATTAAAAGCACAGGTTGAAGCGGAAGCCAAAGCGCAAAATACTGAGGAAAGCAAATAATGTCTAAACATACAGTTTTATTTGAACTCGGTTGCGAAGAACTCCCACCGAAAAGCTTAAAAACCTTACGTGATGCACTACTTGCAGAAACTGAAAAAGGTTTGAAAGATGCAGGCTTGGCTTTTGATGCAATTGAAGCCTATGCAGCACCACGTCGCTTGGCACTTAAAATTGCTAATGTCGATGCCGCACAAGCAGACACACAAAAACGCTTTGACGGCCCTGCTGTTCAAGCTGCTTACGATGCCGAAGGCAAACCAACCAAAGCCCTTGAAGGCTTTATGCGCGGTCAAGGCATTACGGTAGATCAAGTCTCTACATTCCAAGCAGGTAAAGTTGAAAAAGTCTGCTACTTAAAAGACGTGAAAGGTCAAAGCCTTGATGCGTTATTGCCACACATTTTACAAACAGCATTGGACAACCTGCCAATTGCAAAACGTATGCGTTCTGCTGCAAGCCGTACTGAATTTGTGCGCCCAGTAAAATGGGTCGTTTTACTTAAAGATCATCAAGTAATTGAAGCAACGATTCAAGACCATCAGGCAGGTAATGTCACTTATGGACATCGTTTCCATGCACCTGAAGCTATCACTTTAACTCATGCCGATGAATATCTAGCGAAGTTAAAAGCTGCTTACGTTGTGGCGTCGTTTGAAGAGCGTCAAGCGATCATTGATCAGCAAGTAAAAGCATTAGCGGATGAAGTTAATGCGATTGCGATTGTACCAAGCGACCTACGTGATGAAGTAACTGCATTGGTTGAATGGCCTGTTGCCTTACGTGCCAGCTTTGAAGAGCGTTTCCTTGCTGTGCCGCAAGAAGCTTTAATTACCACCATGCAAGACAACCAAAAGTATTTCTGTTTGGTCAATAGCGACAACAAATTACAGCCTTACTTTATTACTGTTTCCAATATTGAGTCGAAAGACCCGACTCAAATTATTGAAGGCAACGAAAAAGTGGTACGTCCACGTTTGTCTGATGCTGAATTCTTCTTCTTGCAAGACCAAAAGCAACCACTTGCATCACGCAAAGAAAAATTGGCAAACATGGTTTTCCAAGCACAATTGGGTACGCTGTGGAACAAATCTGAACGTATTGCCAAACTGGCTGTTGCTTTGGCGCCAATTACGGGTGCAAATCCGCAAGATGCAGAAAAAGCTGCTTTACTTGCAAAATGTGACTTAACCTCTGAATTGGTGGGTGAATTCCCAGAACTTCAAGGGATTGCGGGAACTTACTACGCACGTCTTGAAGGTGAAAATGATGAAGTGGCTGAATCTTTAGGTGAGCAATATTTACCTAAATTCGCGGGTGACGTTCTGCCTAAAACCAAAACGGGTACAACGATTGCCCTTGCGGATCGTCTAGATACTTTAACTGGTATTTTCGGTATTGGTCAGGCACCTACAGGTTCTAAAGACCCATTTGCGCTACGTCGTTCTGCCATTGGTATCCTGCGTCTAGTGACTGAAAATGAACTTGATGTATCTATCGAAGACCTGATCAAGCTGGCATTGGCTGCTTATGGCGATGTATTGAAAGACCACGACAAGACTCTGGCAGATGCGGTTGCATTCCTAGAAGGCCGTTACCGTGCGAAGTACGAAGACCAAGGCGTTGATGTTGACGTGATCCAAGCGGTTCAAGCGTTATCACCAAAATCTCCACTAGATTTTGATAAACGTGTGAATGCGGTAAATCACTTCCGTGCCTTGCCTGAAGCGGCTGCATTGGCTGCTGCAAACAAGCGTGTTGCCAACATTTTAGCCAAAGAAACCGCACCTGAAGGAAGCGTCATTGAAGCTAACTTGGTGGAAGATGCAGAAAAAGCATTATTCGCGGAACTTGCGAAAATCACACCTGTGGTGGAGCCATTATTGGCAGCAAAAGACTACACCACCGCACTCTCTCAATTGGCTGCATTGCGTGCGCCTATTGATGCTTTCTTTGACAGTGTCATGGTGATGGCAGATGATGCAGAGTTGAAAGCCAACCGCTTACGTTTACTCGCTCAGTTACGTGATTTGTTTACACGTGTTGCAGATGTAAGTGTGTTGCAGCACTAATATCTAACTGTTAAAAAACCCGCTTTGAAAGCGGGTTTTTTATTTTATGTATTTGGAATAATTACAAAAGGTTTAAACTGCAATTCTCTCCCCCAAACTTTTATCGTTTCACATATATCAAAGAGTTTTTCTGATTCATAATATTGTAATCTATGAACCTTAACAGATGTATTCACATCTAATCCTGATTCCAACTCTTTCATTTTTTCTTCGATCTTAGACCACCTTAAATTCTCAACAATAGCATCTTCCATAGCTTCGTATAGGACATGCACTATTGATGGCTTATATTCCTCTAACTGAGTAATTGCTTCACTTACATGTCTTTTAATTTCTCTGGATTTTTTGGACATGCTTTCACTATTTGTAAAATGCCGAGTAACTCCAATAAACTTATTGATTTTTCCAACCATCATTCCCATGATCGGAGCTGAAGCTAAAGAAATTATATAGGGGTGAAATTCAACATCATAAGTTCTTTCACAAAATCCATAAACTAGATTATCGCCTAGTAATTTTGCAAACACATAACTTTCACATTTAACATAATTTCTTGATAAATATTTATTAATTTTTTCAATATTTTGTCTTTCACCAACCATATCAATCTCATCATCAGAATATGATATTCGATTGTTTCTTGGATTTAATTGTGAGAACTTACTCATTAACTCTAATTTATTATTATCAACAAGTTCACATTTGATATTTATATCAAACCAAAAATTTGGAAAATTTTCCAATAAAAAACACTTTATATCTGTCCAAGATTCTAAAAATAATCCCCTTTCCTTATCGGCATAATCTGTTCTTTGCTGTAACCGTTTACATTCGATGTAATATTTTTCATCACCTTTACAAATAAATAGATCTGGTTTTTTTTGTTGTGCAGACTCTTCAATAAACTTAACTTCATATCCTTGATCTAGATAAGATGCAGCTACTATCAATTCAAATAAAACACCATCAGGATTGTTCCTATATTTTTTTACTAGTTCTTTAAGTTTTTTATCAATATTTTCAACTTGCTTTAAAAGATTGACGTGACTACCTAATCTTATTATTAATGGTGAAATTCTAGCCATTTGGCTTGGATTACTAATTAGCGGAAATTTAAAAAACTCTTCGCATAAGAAAATGTACCAAGTTATCTCATCTTCTTTAAAGCGAACTCTTGCATTTTTTTCAGCATAATTTGTTGGTCTACTTTTTAAGTAATCTATTATTTTAGCTCTTCTTGTATTCCAATCATCAGGATGAAGTGCATTTTTTAAAAATTCATAGCCTTGCTTTAAAAAATACATATTAGGGTCATTCATATCGACCATTTCTTTAGTTAATAAATCTACTTTGTTTGTTATGGCTTTTAATTTACGATCTTCGTAAGTTCCTCTGTTTTTTGCCTCACCCACTTTCTATTACCTTCTAAAAAATTTGGAATATTAAAAACTTAGCTAATATAAAAAGTAATTTTTAAACTACAAGCTATGAATTATTCAAATACTATAGTCATTTTCCAACTGATTCCCTATACTCAACCTAACAACACTCAACAAGAAAACAAGCTTATGAAACTTAAAACACTCATTTTATCGGGTTTAACTTGCCTTTCTCTTAGTGCGTGTACTTCTGCACCTGTCATTCCACAGCTCACAGCAGGTGTTTTACAAGAAGTGAAAAATATTGAAGTTTACCCAGACACTGTCAATAACAGCGCCAAACTCACAAAATTTATTGATAAATGCGTGATCGAATTTACAGGCACACTGCAAGCAGGTCGTTCTATTGAACAATGGGCATTTAAAGGCAATGCATTAATTTCAGCTGGTTCTGCAACATTTGCACAAGATGGGACTAGCATAGCAACTCACTTTGACTTGCATGATGCAACTGTGCAAAAGAACTTCATCACCTTACGCAACCATTTTCATAAAGATGCGCTTGCACAATGCAACTAAGCTAAAAACAGCTTTGAATGTATCTTGATGTAGCAAGATTGTTGGACTTTCAATATAAATACAGCATCGCTTGATATTTCAAACTAAGATGATAAAAGCAGTGTAGCCATTGCTGCCCTGCTTTAACAACTCTCCAGAGTAACAAGACCCACAATTTTATGTGGGTCTTCTTCTTTAAGTCTGAAACTCTGCCATAGTTTCAAGCACTTTAAAGTCTCAAACACTGTAAATTTCACCTAAAAATACATCATACTTGCGAAAAATAAACACTGCAGATCATCTAGGCTTTATACAATGCAGTACATTCCATTCAAAACCTTTCAACGACCAGTATTCGGCATCCTAAGAGGCACAGCACAATGAAAAAGATCAATATCAGCATTTGTATTGGACTATTGTTCAGTAGTGCTTCGGTGTGGGCACAAAGTAGTGCTGCACAAACTCAAAGTAATAAACCAATTCAGCCTTATGCAGACAATCCAAACCTCTTACATGTTTGGGCATATAAAACTCAGGAAGGTGTGATTCAGGCAGCACAAAAAGTCGGTGAAGTAACCGAAAAAGGTATTGAAAAAATTCGCCCATCGGCACATCAAGCTTTAGACAACGCCAAACAATTGGGCAGTCAGGGTGCGGCTCAAGCCAAACATACTGGGCAGCAACTTGCCAACAATGTAAATACTAAAATTCAGGAAACCAAAGAAGTGATTACAGGACAAAGTGATCATGCCGTGCCTATCTATCAAGCACCATTAAGTGTGCCTTCACAGACTGTTGCCCCTGCAGCCACCAACACAGCACCTACTCAAGAAGCACAGACTCAGGCTGCACCAAATGCAGAGGCTGAAGAAGAAATTAAAGTGATCAAGCTATAATTTTTTTGATTTATTTTATTGGTTTGCTTGAAAAGCACAAAAATAACTCAGCGCAAATAAATAAGCCTGCATTTAATCTGCAGGCTTATTCATGTGATAGCGTATCGATTTTTGAATTTGTCGGAATACATAAGCGCCTAATCCCAACAATACCAACAAACCTAAAGCAAAAAATAGATAAGCCTTCGGCTCAGGCGCATCTGCAAACAAAGTCGCAGATAAAATGAAACTGGACAGCAAAACAAGCACAGCAGGCATCAACAACTTGGTCATACATACTACCCTTGGAATGATCAACAAAACCATGTTTTAAGATCATCTTAGCCCAATGGCAAAACAATACAAGTGTCTAAAGTTTAAACCATCTAAATAATGGATCAAACTTTGCAGCTTACTGTTCCAGTTCTAGGGTAAATTTGGCAGTATCTGGCAAATCTTCCACAAAGTCGTTGCCGCCAAACTCATCACTGCTCAGGTTCAAATCTTTATAGCTCAACACAAAATAGTCGCTATATTTTTTCAATATTAATGGGTGCATGCCTGCAGCAAGTGCATCTTGTTCTTTGCATAGTTTCATGACATGACGATCATTCATACTAATTAAATAGCGTTCATCATTCAGATAAATTTGCACCAAACCACTGCCCTTTGCATAAATCGGAATCAGGAATTTATGGTTTAAGGCAATTGCATGTGCGGCATAGCTCTCAATTTTTTGGCTGATGATGTTAAACACCAAACCATGACCAAAATGGTCGAGCAAGACATTACGATTTTCATACGGTAACTGAATTTGTAAGCCAAGTTTGTTTAAATCGTGCTGATCGACCTGTTTATTGCTAAGCAAGGAGCGAATCAGGTTTTGTTTCAACTTGGCATCAAAAAAGTTACTGTCTAGCTGTAAGTTATTGTATTTTAAAATACGACCTAAAGACCAGCGATGGTTCGGCAAGACATTTTCAATCACTTTACGATAGTAAAACTTGCTGTTTTTTTTCACCTTGCGAATTTTTTGGTAAAAGAACGGCGCATCAAAAGGATGGGTTAAAAAGTCATTCAGTAATTCAGAGTTGGCTAAAATCGCAATTGCATCATGCCCTGTAAATGGCAAATGTAAGGTATGTAAATGCGGAATTAAAGGCTGAATTTTTAAATAATGCCCACGATCTTCAGCATAATATTGGTCATAGACCACAATATATTCACGCTGTGCCGATACATCTTGCGCTTGAATGCGCATATTGGCATTTAAGTCTGCATGATAAAACATGTTATAGCGTGGGTCATGAATATCTTCAGGGTCAATTGAATATTGCGGCACCAAAGCCACAATGCGGTTTAAATCCAGCAAATTGGAATATTTAATTGCCGCATAGCCACCCATTGAGCCGCCATAGCCCACGCGAATTTTAAACGGAGCAATCAGGTCTTGAATGGCTGCCAACATGGCACGCATAGAAGCTTCAGGAAACCATGATTTTTCCTTAGGCATGACCCCAATCACATTAAAATGAAACTTTTCCAGTGATTTTTCGGCATTAATAGACGTTCCTTTGGCCCGTGTAATTAAATCGCCAAAAGAAAAAATCAGCTCCTGAGATGAGCCTTTCATGAAAATAGCGCGGATATGTCCGTCTTCAAAAATTATGTGTTTGTCCATTCCCACACCGGCGCCAAGGCGCTGAATTAAACCGTTACTTTAAACTTGAATACCCTGTACGCAAGTCCAAAAGTGAATATGTTATTTTATAGATGCACAGCAGATTAAAAATCGCAAAATATGACACAATCTCTACATCCTGCCGCACAACAAGGTTTTGCTTTAGGGGCAAACCTATATCAACAAGTTCGTCCCAGTTACCCGCAAGAAGTCGATGTTTTCCTGCAAGATCAGCTCCAAGTTCCACTTAATAGCAATATTGTAGACTTGGGTTCTGGCACAGGAAAGTTCCTGCCACATTTGCTCAAACTGACAACTCAGCTTATAGCGGTAGATCCGATTGCCAGCATGTTAGCCGAATTAGAACAACTTTACCCACAAGTTAAGACAATTCAAGCACGAAGTGAGCAATTACCACTGCACGATCAATGTGCAGATTTGGTGAGCTGTGCGCAATCTTTTCATTGGTTTGCCAATCTGCAAAGTTTAAAGGAAATTCACCGAATCTTAAAACCGCAAGGTCATTTGCTGTTAATTTGGAATCAACGTGATATTTCAGTCAATTGGGTCAATGCACTGGCAAAGATGATTTTGCCTTTTGAGGGCGATACACCGCGTTTTCACAATCAGGACTGGCGTCAGGTATTTGCCGATACAGATTTATTCCAACTTACTCACGAGCAGAAATTTCATCACACGCATGTTGGTACAGTTGAACAAGTCGTGTCTAAGCGTTTGCTTTCGACCAGTTTCATTGCTGCAATGCCAACTGAACAGCAACAACAACTCAAAACACAATTTGAACAATTAGTATTAGAATATACGAATAAGCATGTGCAAGATGAAATTGAATTTCCCTATTGCACACATTTGTATGTCTATCAAAAAGTTGAATGAGAGGGAGCAAATAAATGCAAATAACCTTTAAACACGCGATTGCTCCCTTAACAATTTTTTTGGCGTTCTCCCTCAGCGCTTGCGAGCGCAGCAAAGTAGAACATGCAGACAAACTCAGCCCTGAAGATCAAATCATGCAAACTCAGGTCGAGCAAGCCGCGATTCAGCCCTTTGAAATGACTGCGGATGACCCGCATGATATTCAATTGCTGATGGATTATGAACAACGCCATGACCAAATGAGCAATGATTTGGAAGATGAGTTAGAACGCTTGCATGAAAGCCAACAACTCGATGCTGCATTTGCACAAAATCGCCTGCAGGACAACATTCAATCTGCCTTGAGTATGCTCAAAGAACTGGATTTAAAGACACCGCAAGGGCGTTATATTCAAGGCCTAATGAGTCATTATTGGGAACAGCAAGCGCAATATCTAGCAACTCAAAATACAACTTCTGCACCTTATCCTGTCAGTAAAGAACAACGTCAGCAAGGCTTAGCAGACTTGCTACAGGCGCAGCAACAACTAGAACATTGGCGTGGGCAATATCCACAACTTGATGAATAACGTGTTTTACGGACGCTGCTGTAAATACTGATGCACTCCTTCAGCGGCAGCGCGTCCTGTAGCAAAACAGGCTGTCAGCAAATAGCCGCCCGTTGGCGCATCCCAATCCAGCATTTCACCACAGAGAAAAACGTGTGGATTGGAATTTAACTGCAATTGTGCAGATAAAACCTCACGTTTGACTCCGCCCGCACAGCTAATTGCTTCTTCAATAGGACGAAAACCCTTTAAAGGCACCGTTAAATTTTTAATCTGCTGCGCCAATTGCATAGGTTGCTGCCAAAGGGCTTTATCCACCAACTCACGCACGACTGCAGACTTCACGGCATCCAAACCTGCCTTACGCCAAATATTGCTTACAGACTGTTTTTTGGAAGGTTGCAACTTTTGGTAGAGTTGCTCAACGGTTAAATCGGGTAGCAAATCGAGTTGTAACTGCAGCGGTTGTTGAGCGTGCTGCAACTGTCGCAATGCTCGCCCTTGCTTATAAATTAAGCCACTTTCCAAACCATAATGGCTAATCACAATATCGCCCATGCTCGCTTCAGCGCCTTTCACCCATGCTTGCACACGTTTTAAAGGTTGTCCAAAAACTGGCTGCATATAGTTAGACCAGTGACATTCCACCCCTGCATTGCTGGCTTGGAAAGGCTGAATTTCATTGGCAGATAACCAACGCTGCCATGCACCATCACTACCCAATTTCGACCACGACACTGCCCCACATGCCATCACAATGGCGGCAAATTGCTGTTGTTCAATGTGACCTGTACTTAGATTTTGAATACTGAGTTGATTATTATTTAAATCACATACCTGATGCCGATAATGAAACTGCACGCCTGCATCAACCAAGCGTTTTAACCATGCGCGCAGCAAAGGTGCGGCTTTCATTTCTTGTGGGAAAATCCGCCCCGATGAACCTACATAAGACTGAATCCCTAAACTCTGCATCCAGTTTTGAATCCAAGCCGCATCCCATTGTTGAATCCACGGCGCCAACCATTCCGTCTGATCATAACGCTGAACAAATTGTGCAATCGGTTCGGCATGTGAAATATTCAGACCTGTTTTACCCGCCATCAAAAACTTACGTGCCGCGGAAGGTTTTTGCTCATAGACATGCACATCATAGGCATACTGACTCAGCACTTCGGCAGCCATTAGCCCTGCTGGTCCTGCTCCTATAATTGCAATGCGCTGTTTCATGCCTGTTTACTCAGTTGTTGCACTTGAGTCTGCAGAAACTTTCGCCTCAACTGCAGCAGGTGTTAAAGTTGGCTGCTGTCCTTGCAAAGGCTGAAAATCATCAAAACGGGTTGTATAAGCCGCAGGTTTGGTGATCAGCAGTTCCTGACAACGCTCACCACGTGCTAAATATTTGATTTCAAAGTGAGTGCGTGCTGAATCTACTGGAACATCCTGCTGAATAAATGGCAATTTCCACACTTCAATCAGCTGTTGCTGTGCTTCTGCAATATATTCAGGAATATTACTTACTAAAGTAATACTGCCGCCTGCTTTTAAACGCGACAATAGAAACTCAAAAAACGGCATATTCAACCAACGCTGGGTGGCATTATGTGGTTCTGGATTCGGATATAAAATAAAGAATTGCTCAACTTGAGCAGGAAATAAAGCATGCACAATCCATGGAATGGCATCGGCATGCACAATCTGTAAGTTCTGCTGACCTTCAAGCTGATGCTGTTTTTGCATCGCCAAAAATTTTTCACGGGTGCGCTCAATTGCAATCAACTTGTGCTCAGGATGCTGCCCGCTAAACAATAGGGCGTGTTTACCTTTTCCGGCCCCAATTTCCACACAAACCGATTCATTGGCAATGGCTTGAAAATCACGAGGGGCATGCATACGCTGTGCTTGAAATTGACGAATTGGCATAATCAGATCAAACTTACAAAATTCGGCACAAGTCTATCAAGTCAGGTGCTATTTGCCTAATCCAATCCTGCATTTTTCATTTGGAGTTGATCATGCCACGCACTTTTCCTTGCCCTCGTTGTGGTGAACCTTCGCAATGGGAAAACAATCCATTTCGTCCTTTTTGTTCTGAGCGTTGCAAGCTCATTGATTTAGGCGCATGGGCAAATGACGAGTATCGCTTACCCACCCAAGATGCTCCGCAAGCAGAAAACTCTGAGGAATAAGCAATAAATTTCCACGCCAAATATTGCCTAAAACTACACACAGTTTCATGGAATTTTTCACATTTTTAGAAAAATTATTCAAAATTTAGTTGTTCTATAATTGCTTTCAGCAGAATTAGCACAGGTTATACTTTGCACTATTCGTGACTCCGTCACTGCACATAACAATAAAGAAAGCAAAAAATAACCTAGGAACATTTCACCATGGAAATCATGTTAAAAGGAATTGTAATGCTGTGTATTTTACTCTCTACCAGCAGTTTAGGCTTTGGACTGTACGCGCATGATTTACTCATGCTGTGCATAGGCATCTTACTGACAATTTTCACAATGCTGTTTGCAAGTGAAAGCAAACAAATGCTGAATAATCCCTTTCGCAAATAAAAAAGTCAGCGACTGCTGACTTTTTCTTAAAGCATAAATACACACTGCTTTTAACCTGCTTGCCCTGCTACAAACGGGTTATGCTGTTTTTCAAATCCAATGGTACTGATGGGACCATGCCCCGAAATAAACTGAGTGTCATCGGGCAAACTAAAACACTCGCGCTGAATTGAATCTAATAATTGTTGATGATTCCCACGTGGAAAATCGGTGCGTCCAATCGAGCCTTTAAATAGCACATCGCCTGTCCACAAGACGCCATATTTTGCATTATAAAACATCACATGGCCTGGGGTATGCCCTGGTGCATAACGCACTTCAAAGCTTTCTTGACCCAATTGCAGCACTTCACCACCCTCTAACCACTGTGTAACCGTGACTTGTTCAGGGATAGGAAAACCATAACGTGCAGACACTTCTTGCAGTTGATCTAACCAAAAAGCATCTTCTTTCTGTGGACCAATCACAGGAACATTCCAGTAATGTTGCAACGCACCAACAGCCCCCGCATGGTCTAAATGTCCATGAGTGAGCCACAAAGCTTTCACCGTTAAACCCAACGCTTCAACTTCGGCTTTCAGCTTTTCAGGCTCACCGCCTGCATCAATCAAAATTGCTTCTTTGCTTTCTGCATCCCACACAATCGAGCAGTTTTGCTGAAAAGCGGTGACGGGAACAATTTTGACTTGCAACATGGTGGCGAACCTCAAAAATTAATGGCTTAGGTTAAGCTTTACAGCATCAAGATTAGCTTGAAGTAAATGTTTGAGCAAACCCAAATGATCGGCACGGGTATTCAGTGCAGGAATATAGGCATATTCTTTGCCACCTGCTTGTAAAAACAATTCTGCGTTTTGAATTGCCAATTCTTCTAGCGTTTCCAAACAATCTGCAGAAAAAGCAGGACTCATAATTTGCACCGACTTCACGCCCTGCTGTCCCCATTCTTCAAGTAAGACATCGGTATAGGGTTTGACCCATTCTTGTTTGCCAAAACGTGACTGGAAGCTAATTGCCCACTGATCATCATTTAAATTTAAAGCATCGGCAAGCAATTTGGCCGTGATCCGACAACGCTCTGCATACGGATCACCCTTATCGGCATACGGCTGTGGAATGCCATGAAACGACATCAATAATTTTTCTGCCACACCATGCTCGGCTTGAAATTCACGCACACTTTGCGCCAACGCCTGAATGTATAAAGGATGCTGATAATAATCACGAATGATGGATAAGCCCGGCAAATTACGCTGCTGTGGCACCCATTTGGCAACGGCATCATATAAAGGTGCAGTCGAAGTTGCCGAATATTGTGGAAATAAAGGGAACAAAATCACGTGATCTTGAGGATTTTGACTCAAAGCTGCCAAAGCCTGTTGAATACCCGGATTGCCATAGGTCATTACCGGTAGAATATTCAATTCAAACTCAGGATATAGCGGCAATAACTGCTGTTTTAAAGCATCAACCTGTTGCAACAAAATTTCCCGCATCGGTGAATCTTGCTGCCAGACCATGGCATAAGCATGTGCAACACGCTTAGGACGAAATGGCAAAATGAATAAGTTCAAAATGATTTGCCAAATCGGTTTTGGAATTTCAATCACCCGTTGATCGGATAAAAACTGCTTTAAAAAACGGCGAACCGCTGCTGCAGTCGGTTCATCAGGCGTACCTAAATTGGCTAAAAGAACGGTTACTTTGGGTTTTGCTGTAGACAACATTCAGCCCTCGTGTCTGATGATTGAGCCCGACTACTTTAACAGTTTTTTCACTCTGTATTGAGAGATTAATACGGTGTTTTAAATGAATAAACCCGATCGGTATCTAGCAAATTGCTCTCTAAAAGTTTTTGCGCTTTTGCCGTGGTTTGCCACAACATCCGCTGACGATCATCACGCCCCGCCTGCACAATCCAGTCATTTTGACGCATTTGCATTTTAATCTGATGCAAGGCCCGAATATTGATTTGGGCACGTGCAACTGCATGCGCACGTGGCATGATCCGACGTGCATCCTCCAAACCAGTTTCATTCAAATATTCATTCATGCGTTTCGAAAAATATTCTTCAGGGGTTGGATGAATAAAAGTATTGCCTAAAATTGCCAACAACTGCGCCCAACTTAAACTTCGCTCAACTTTCAGCTCTCTAAAGTTACCATCCTGATAGGCATGCATGCGATATTCAAAACGATATGATTCATTCATCGACACTTTAGATACGCTTAGAAACGGGTCTGCTTCGCGCTGTCCCACATCGGTTTCCAGCTGACGTAACTTACTTTTTAAACGTTCAATTTCATCATGCAAAGCTTGTGTATTTTGCGGGCGCACCCAACCAGAAGTCGGATAACGTTCTAGCATTTGCGACATATTAAAGCGGACAGCAAGCTCTAAATCACGCAGAGTGCGGTAGCTAAACACCTGATCGACTTCTTGTTGTAATAATTTACGGAACTCTTTGAATTTTTCACGTAATTCAGGTTTTTCATCATGTAAAGATGAATCACGTGAATCTGGGTCTTCGTGCATAAATACAATGATCGGCTTTTGCTTGGTGACTGCATAAATATACTCTAAATGCATATACCCCACGCCCGACACCGATTGCTCACCGTACTGGCTGCCCAATAGAATCACCACATAATCACAATCATCAATTTGACGGCGTGCAAATGCAGTGCTGAGTGAGGTACGTTGTTCTAAACCCCACGAAAAAAAACCCATTCCCACCAATGTTTGTGCCAAGATCACTCGTTCTGGCTGCATATCTGCCCCAGACGTCGAGATAAAGACCTGATAGCGCTTATCGAGCATTGGTTTCCCCTCTCCTATTGCCATTACAAGTCGGTCACCGTCTACTTGTAATGCCTTTCCCCAATCATAAAAAAATTATCTTAAAGTCAGTCCACAGTACTCACATTTGCGATACTCCAAGAAATATTGCCTGGAATAAGATGCTGCAACACGGGCTTTAATTGTTCTGCATTGTTCCCGCTGACATAACACGCAATTTGTAAAGTATCTGCCAAACTTTGTTCAAATAATAACTCATTTTTAATTAAAATGCGGGAAGTTTGACGCGCAACGGCAATTCCCGAGTCAATTAATGTCAGTTTCTGACCAAAAATGGACTCAATCGCAGGTTTTAGGAAAGGATAATGGGTACAACCGAGCACCAAATAGTCCGCGCCCTGATCGACCACAGGTTGCAAACTCTGCTGTAAGGAACTTAAACATGCCTCACTCATTTGCGCCCCTTGCTCAACAAAAGGCACTAAATCTAGATTGGTGACATTCAAGACTTGCACTTGAGCAGGAATCGCAAAACGCTGCATCACATCTTTAATAAGTTGTCCGCGAAAAGTCGCAGGCGTCGCAAGTACAGCCACAGTTTTGCTTTGGCTATTTAATACGGCAGGCTTTAAAGCAGGCACTAAACCAATAATGGGAAAATCTTCGCCGTAATGATCGCGCAGATAATCTAGACTAAAAGCAGAAGCAGTATTACACGCCACGACCGCAACTTTACAACCTTGTCGATATAACCATTCGATTGCAGCTGCAGTGAGTTCTCGAATATTTTGATCATCACGTGGGCCATACGGCACATGTGCAGTATCGGCATAATAAAGGATGCGCTCATTGGGCAAATATTCTGCAATTTCAATGGCAACTGACAAGCCTCCTATGCCCGAATCAAAAATACCAATTGGCGCACTGGCTTGTGCTTTTGGCATGGCTTGATTTAAGGGAGAAACAGGATGAATGGCTGTCATAGCAAGAGATTCAGCAATACAAAATGGGATGAATAAAGCTTAAACCTCAGCTGCTTAAATGCAAGTGCAAATCACCACTTTTCAACGATAAAATCGTTTCGCCCTGCGCATTTTCACTCAGCTCGCCCAATTCCACCAAATGTAAAAAAGCCGCACGCTGAATCAGGGCATTAATACCAAAACGCACATGCACATAAGGACGCAGCTCACCTGCATATTCACGCATAAAAATAGGATGCTCGGCATCAACAATCACAATATCCTGATGTGTAGTGATAAGTTGAATATAATTTTGCTGTCCGATTTCGACCACATCAACCTGATTGATGAACAAAGGCTCATCTTCTACCTGGATTTCAATTTGTTCCACTGGGGTTTTTAAATAAAACTTGCCCTGCTCTTTCCATAACACACTAGAAAACAGATCAACCAATGCCTGACGTTTGATCAATTGACCTTCGTGCCACCATTCTCCATTGGCTTTGACCAGCAAATCCATTGCTCCACAATGCTTTGGATGCCATTGCTCCAAAGGAGGGATTGATCTTTTGTGACCTGACTGTCCAGTTTTTATATATTGTGCAATGTGCATTAAATTTTTATTATCAGCCGTAGCTACATTTTCTGTCGGTTTGATTGAATTATCGTCATGCTTCATGCTGCAGTACCTTACTGACGGAAAAATAATACGATTCAGCCAATTGGCTAAGACTCGGTTTAAAACTATACTAGCTCACAATACTTACCCATACTGTAAAAGACACGATTAAATTTGTGTCTGGCAACTAAAAATACTCATGGCAGCACCGTTGCTTGATGCGGTTGCCACCTTCAATTATATGAGGAGTCCTACATGGAACACATCGAACGTGAATCGATGGAGTTTGACGTAGTCATCGTAGGCGCAGGCCCTGCGGGTCTTTCTGCTGCGATCAAAATTCGTCAACTTGCAATTGAAAACAATTTAAATGATCTGTCCGTTTGTGTGGTCGAAAAAGGCTCTGAAGTTGGTGCGCATATCCTTTCGGGTGCAATTCTTGAGCCTCGTGCCATCAACGAGTTATTTCCTAACTGGAAAGAAGAAGGTGCGCCTTTAAATGTGCCTGTGACTGAAGATAAAACTTTCTTCTTGATGTCACCTGAAAAAGCTCAGCAAGCACCGCATTGGATGGTGCCTAAAACCATGCATAACGATGGTAACTACGTGATCTCGTTAGGCAACGTGGTGCGTTGGTTAGGTCAAAAAGCCGAAGAATTAGAAGTTTCTATTTTCCCTGGCTTTGCGGCATCTGAAATTCTTTACCATGCCGATGGTACGGTTAAAGGCATCCAAACTGGTGACATGGGCATTGGTAAAGATGGCGAGCCAACGCATAACTTCACACCGGGTTATGAACTACATGCCAAATACACCATTTTCGCAGAAGGCTGTCGTGGTCATTTAGGTAAGCGTTTAATCCAGCAATTCAATTTGGATAAAGATGCCGATCCGCAACACTACGGGATTGGTATTAAAGAACTTTGGGAAATTGACCCTGCAAAACACAAACCAGGTTTAGTCATGCACGGTGCAGGCTGGCCATTAAGTGAAACAGGTTCTTCAGGCGGTTGGTGGTTATACCACGCAGAAAACAACCAAGTGACTTTGGGTATGATTGTGGACTTGTCGTATACCAACCCACACATGTATCCATTTATGGAAATGCAGCGCTGGAAAACTCACCCTCTAATTAAACAGTATCTAGAAGGCGGCAAGCGTATTTCTTATGGTGCACGTGCTGTGACCAAAGGTGGCTTTAACTCATTGCCAAAATTCACCTTCCCAGGTGGTTCTTTAATTGGTGATGATGCAGGCTTCTTAAACTTTGCCAAAATCAAAGGCTCTCATACCGCCATGAAGTCTGGCATGCTTTGCGGTGAAGCAGTATTTGAAGCGATTGCTGCAGGTGTCGCAAAAGGCGGTGACTTGGCGATTGCTCGCGTAACTGAAGGCGAAGATTTCTTTGTGAAAGAGCTAACGGCTTACACTGAAAAATTCAACAACAGCTGGCTGAAAGAAGAACTTTATAGCGCACGTAACTTTGGCCCTGCAATGCATAAGTTTGGTCAATGGATGGGTGGTGCGTTTAACTTTATCGACCAGAACGTGTTTAAAGTACCATTTACTTTGCATGATTTAGTGCCTGATTTCAGCGCACTCAAAACTGTAGATGCAACCAGCTTTAAACCGAACTATCCAAAACCAGATGGCAAGCTGACTTTTGACCGTTTATCTTCAGTGTTTGTATCGAATACCGTACATGAAGAAAATCAGCCAGCACACTTAAAGTTGACAGATACCTCTATTCCAGTGAACGTAAACTTACCTAAATGGGATGAGCCTGCACAGCGCTACTGCCCTGCGGGTGTTTATGAAATCATGGAAAATGATGATGGTTCAAAACGCTTCCAGATTAACGCAGCCAACTGTGTTCACTGTAAGACTTGTGACATTAAAGACCCATCACAGAACATCACTTGGGTAACACCTGAAGGTGGCGGTGGTCCGAATTACCCGAATATGTAATTGCGAATCGCAATTGAGAAACCCAAAAGCAGTGCCTCGGCACTGCTTTTTTATACACAGTTTACAAAATTACCAAGGTCTCATAATCCCTTACATTTTTCAGGTATTTCTCTATTCAAAAGCAGGCGATTGAATAACTTTCCTTGTTATGCTGTTTTTGCTTATTTTTTATCTTTTCTATTTTTAGTTTTTTATTTCGTTTTTTTCAGACTTGAACAACCGAAAATGTTGTTTTGTCAGCTTTTATACAATGCTATTCGGCATTTTATGCAGCACTTAGCACGGTAGCAAAATGTTGTAGATGCTGACTAAAACTGACTTGAGTGGAGTATAAAGCAGTACTTTGAGTTTTATCTTGCTCAAGCATTTGGTTGTTCTTCTTATTTTCATTAGAAGAGGAATTCCAACATGCTTAATTTAACAGACACCCTCAACCAACTTAAAAATGTGCAGGCACAACCTGCAGTCAGCTTATTTCTACCCACACATCGTACCTTTCCAGACAATCAGCAAGATGTGATTGCTCTTAAAAACCAACTTAAACAACTCGAAGAACGCCTGTTGGCAGACTATGACAAACGTCTGGTGGCACAAATTTTAGAACAGATTCATCATCAAACCAAAGATTTGAATCCCAACTACCATTTAGACAGTCTGGCTATTTTTGCCACAGCCGACAGTGCACAAGTACTGCGTCTGCCATTCCCTACCCAAGAACGTATTGTGATTGATCAACAATTTTCAGTGCGTGATTTTATTCGTGAGCTATCTTATGCAGTGCAATACTATGTGGTAGTGATCAGTCGTGAAGTTGGACGTCTGATTAAGGCCTCCAATGATCGTGTAATCCATGAGTTTTCTGTAGATGACAGCGACTTGAATGAACGACTGCCACATGGTGCATTTCCTGTTCAAAATGATAACTTATATAGCACCAGCGGTGCAGAACGTGCCACAGCCGCCAATGAAGACCGTTTACTCAAAGAGTTTTTAAACCGTGTCGATAAAAATGTGCAAACTGTACGTGCCAGTGAGCCATTGGGCTTGGTCATTGTGGGTGATCGACGCAATATCAGTTTTTATGAATCTATTTGCGACCAACCCAATGCCATTATTTTCAGTGTAGATAACGTCACTCAGCTAGAACAAGGCAGCGCACAACACATTATTGACAGTATTCAGACCGAGCTAAAAAGCCATCAACAACAATTGCATCAGCAACATGCGCAGCAACTGGATGAACTCTATGCCAGTGACCGTGTTGTGACCGATCTGCAGCAAATTTATCAGGCAGTGTTGCAAAATAATGTCGATACTTTATATGTTCAACAAGGCTACATGCAGACAGGTTGGGTCGATACCGACCAGCAACGAATTTATCTAGATCAAGCGCACGCACCTGACAGCGCACAAGCCACAGACGATGTGATCAACCATATTATTGATGCAGCACAGCAACACGCTGCCAATATCGTATTTATTCCTGCCGATTATTTACAGTCCAAAGCACCACTGACTTTAATGAGTCGCTATGCGGTCTAAAACTCAGTCCATTTGACTGTGATCTAAAAAACAGCCATGCAGATTTATCTACATGGCTGTTTCAATCAAGATTCAAACTTCTCATTCATACGCAAATCTACGCTTTTTCATGACTTTCTCATGAATAAAACGATCAATTAGAATCGAGTCGTTACCGCCAACTGTACCCGATGACTGTCGCTATGTGATCGCCCGCTATATTCATAATTCAAATTGAGAAAACTATGTTGTCCAAAGTGAAGTTGTGAACCTAAGGCAGCATGATATTGACCTTGATCGGCATGCCATGCATCAAACTTCAGTTTCTCCGCTGTGCCTACATAATGGGTATCTAAATATGCTTTTTCCTGAATCGGTTGGCTGTAATACAAGCTGCCTTGCAATTGCCATGCTGGATTCAACTGGTAATTGGCTTGCAAACCTGCACCAAAATTCCAGCGCTGCATCACCAAATCATCTAAGCTGTTGACACCATCCTGCTGAGTTTGTTCGGCATGAACATAATGTTGGAACGAAGCGTCTAAATACGGTTGAATCTGCATTTTTTGACTGAGTGGATAGCTATAATCTAGACGCAAACCTGCGGCATACATTTGTCCATCAAACTGTATTTTTTGTGCTTGAGCATGACCACGCTGCGCGTCAACATCCACCTGCATGCCTTTTAACCATGCCGCGACACTTAAATCACGATTAAGCTGCTGTGCTGTCCCCATAGTTAGTGCATAGGCTTTGCTCTGACTGCTATTTTTTGAGCCTGTTTGTACGGCATCATCTAAGTTCAGTTGACTGAAATCGGCCTGCGCTGCCAAGGTCATCCCTGCCAGTTTTGTTGCCACACCAACACCTTGATGATGACTACGGCGCTCACTATTTAAGCCGACATAATCCATATCATAACTTTGGTAATCACCCGAAAACCAAAGCTGTTTGGGTTGTGCGGTTGCCAAACGCTGTGCAAACTGACGTTCTTGCTTGCTGCTTTCTTCTGCGACATTTAAAACGGTATTGGCATAAAAACTTGGATCAAGTTGATGAAACAGTTGATTCAATGCCTGCGTAGAAACTGTACTTTCAGCAGCATTGCTATAACGTATAGTTTGAGCAAAATTGTTAAATAAGCGATTGGCAAAAACTTTTTCAGCATCTTCCAGCGTTTCTAACTGTTGTTTCTGATCAAGACTTGCTAAAACTACATCTAAATTACGGGCAACCTGAGTACGTCCTTCAAGTTCAGCAGCAAGAGCCGCCACCGTTTCAGTCGATTTACGCTTTGCCGTAATCACCACATCGGTATTGATTGTATCTGCCGCACGTACAGGCTCGCCCGTTGCATTCAGTTCAGGACGATAACTAACTTGTGTCAACTCAAATAATGGATTGCTTGAGCGATAAGCATCGAACTCACGCTGTACGCCTTGTTGCGCACGTAATACGGTAGTTTGTGAACCTTGTGCAGTAATAAGTGGCTGATCAAGTGGCACTTCATCAAACAGGTTCAAAGTCCCTGCCAAATTGGCGGTTCCCGTTACCGTCAGCAAATTGCCAAAACGTGCTTTAAAACCCGCATGTTGCTGCTGATCTGCAGCAATCTGCATCGAATAGTTGCCTGTGATGGTTAAATTGCCTTCCTTTCAAGAAATGCACTGCCTGTTTCGACTTCTAAAGTGTTTTGTGAGGGTTCAAGTTCTTGAATCGTACTACCCATCTCAACTTCAGATGTATCTTGTGGTACTTCAATATCTTGAATTGCACTATCGACCAAAACGGTGTCGGTTAAAGCAGGCTCTACTGCAGGTGGAGCTACCACATCGACAGGTTGCTCTGCTTCTGACGGAGGTGATTCAAGTGTAGGTATCGTATCAGGCTGATTGACATCATTATTTTCTAAAACGGTAGCATCATCGCTAGGTACAGCATCATTGCTGTCTAAAAGTGAATCTTCAGTTGGTGATGTATTGCCATGATCTGTACTGCCACCACTCAAACCACCACCATTGGATGATACATCGCCATGATCTAGCTCTAAATTCACAGGAGGTTGATCGGTAATGGGGGCAGATGGTGCGACAGGTTGCTCTACTCCGCTGCCAATGCCTTCATTTGTAGTCGGTTGATCTTCTTGGCTGACATTTTCTGCCCCCAACACATCAGTGACTTGAACCGTGCTTGACTGAGAGCCTGAACCCGATGAACAGCCTGAGATACTCATGGCCAATAAACACGCCACACTCAGTGGCTTTAAAGAAAAGTTTTGCTTTTTATCTAAAATCATACCGTACTCAATCAAAATGATGATAACGCAAGATTTATTGATGATTGATCACGTAAAAAATTAAGCAGATTTTGCTCAGTCTAAATGGCATATTTTTTTAAGATAAAGACAATCAGTTAAGCCCCCCAAAATTATTTTTCTTAACTTGACTACTTTAATGCGACAGCTTAATCAGCTTTTTCAGCCTTATAAAACATAAACACTGCCATATAACATTCAAACCAAGCAAAACCCCAAATCTGCTTAATTTTATCCCCAAATGTTCTGCAATCGAACTCAATAAACTGATCGCATTATAGGCTAATTTTTCCATATATTAAAAAATATTTAAAATAATTTTGTTAAAAATCAATAATTAAACAATAGACTAAACTCACACTCTAAAAATTATTTCTTATACAACACACAGAGCTTTGTTAGATTTTGCACAAGCACACAACTTGCCCTATAAATGCAGAAAAGTTGAAAAGTCCCTTAAAAAATGTGTAGCAGATAACGCAACTCGTGGATCGTTTCGCCATTTTTTAACTCAAACTGTGAAGCAGGTTGGATTGATGCAAAATTGATGAAAAATTAAAAATAAAGTTGAACGTCATGGCTAAAAACACAAAAGGCATATTTCAACTTGCATGAATTGCAAATGAAATATGCCTATATGGATCACATGACTATTTTATCGTGTTTAAATTATAGTGTTCTAAAAGTGCTGAGGCTAATTTTTGCCTATTAGCCTTTTTTCACCAAATAATGAAATTCTTTATTGCCTTGCTCATCTAAGCGTTCTTCTTGCAATAACAACTCATGCCCCAAATGCATGCAAAATTTTGGAATATCCCAAGACGTCGAATTGTCAGTTGCAAACACTTCAACCACATCGCCAGACTTAGATTTGCGAATGGCTTGATGCAGCATCATCACAGGTTCAGGGCAACGCAAACCGCGGGTATTCAGTTGAATACTAGGTGTGACAGGAAGTTCAGACATGCACAGACTCGATATTAAAACATCGGGCTAGTTTAGCATAAAGCGCAGCCTTGTTTTATGTGTTCCCGCTACGCACAGCAACACATCTCGTGACGTAATTGCCGTCATTTTCTCCCAAGATTAGCAATAGACAACTGTATTTTCTAAGGTATGATTAAGCTAAGTTTTTTAGATATAAAGAGTCTTTAGGAAAGATCATGCACGAGGAATCAGGCCCATCGTGGGGTATGCGTGGCCTAAGAAAATGGTTAGGCACTGCACCAGAAACCCGCGATGAATTGCTAAAATTAGTACAAGATTCACGTCGTTTTTTAGAACCCGATACGGTGGCAATGCTCGAAGGTGTTCTGGATTTACCTGCCACCAAAATCCGTGAAGTCATGACCCCACGTACCACCATGATTAGCTTACAAGAAGATGATGAGCTACTCGACATTTTGCATGTACTAGTCGAATCGGCACATTCACGTTTTCCTGTGTTCTCATCTGACCAACCCGACAACGTGGTGGGGATTTTATTGGCAAAAGATTTATTGCCTTTACTGACCGAACAAAGAACCAAAGTCGATATTCGCGCCTTAATGCGTCAGCCGTTATTTGTGCCTGAAAGTGCTCGTTCAGACCAAGTATTGCGTATGCTCAAAAACACCCAAACCCATATTGCAGTGGTGATTGATGAGTATGGCACCACTTCGGGCTTGGTTACTTTAGAAGATATTTTAGAAGAAATTGTCGGTGAAATTGAAGATGAACACGACAATATTGACGAAGAAGCAGAATACATCATCCCCGATCACGACCCAAAAACGGCAAATACTTGGTTAGTACAAGCACTTACACCAATCGAACATTTTAATAATGTTTTAGATGCAGATTTTTCTGACGATGAAGTAGAAACTGTGGGCGGTTTATTGCTTCAGGAAATTGGTTTGGTGAGTGATTTGCAAGGACAAGTGATTGTGATTGGCAACTGGGAGTTTACCATTCTTGAAGCAGATGCCCGCACTATTCATCTGATTCGAGCCGTACGTCAATGAGGACTTTTTTTTCCAAGCTGTCTAATCCTGCAGAACATCAACAACTGCCCTTAATTTATCCATTAATCATTGCCCTATTGGCAGGTGCAGTGTTTAGTTTGGCACTTGCTCCCTATCATTACTGGTGGATTGCCTTACTTTCACCTGCTTTGCTGTATGCGACTTTAAGCAAACGCACCCCGAAACAGGCCTTTTTGATTGGTTGGTCTTACGGGATTGGGTTGTGGTTTGTCGGAGCATTTTGGCTCTATACATCCATTCACGTCTATGGCGACACCAATGCCTTTTTAAGCGTGCTGATGATTGTCATTATGGCGCTGTTGATGGGTTTGTTTACTGCCGTACAAACGTGGTTATATCGTCGGTTTTTCCCTGAAACACCACTGACTTTTGCACCGCTATGGGTATTTTTTGAATGGGCGAAAACTTGGGTCTTTACAGGTTTTCCATGGCTGTTTGCAGGTTATGCCTTCACCGAACGCTTTTTGGATAGCTATGCACCGTTGTTTGGTATTTTCGGGGTGTCTTTTGTGGTCATCTTGCTGGCCTGTGCGTTGGTTGAAGTCCTTAAAAAGCGTATCTTCTGGCTGATTCCATCGGCAATTTTACTTTTGGGTGCATGGGGTGCAGCACAACTCAGTTTTGTAACTGCAAAATCTGAAAAGCCACTCTCGGTTTCTCTGATTCAAGGCAACATTCCTCAAGACTTAAAGTGGCTAACCGAATACCAAATTAAGACCTTGGAAATTTATACCCGCTTGACCCGAACTGAATGGGGACGCGACATTATTGTCTGGCCTGAATCATCCATTCCAATGTTCCAGACCGATATTGAACCGTTTTTGGATGGCATGAAAACACAGGCTGAAAAAACGGGCAGTTCGTGGGTGACAGGTATTCCGTATTGGGACTTGCCTGAATCACAAGTGCAGCAACATCCAATGTATTACAACAGCATTATGGCAACGGGAGATGCGGCTGAAGGCTTGTATAAAAAGCAGCGTCTGGTGCCTTTTGGTGAATATATTCCGCTTTCAGGCTTACTGAGTTGGGTACTACCTGCGATGCAAAATGACCCATCCATGAGTGGTTTTTCACGTGGAGCGTCTGAGCAAAAACCGCTTGCAATTAAACAGCATCATTTGGGGGCAGCCATTTGTTATGAGGTGGCTTATCCGAACCTGACCCGCCGCAATGCTAGCCAAAGTGACTTTTTGGTAACAGTATCCAATGATGCTTGGTTTACGGGTACTGCAGGGCCATTGCAACATTTACAAATGGTACAAATGCGCGCCAAAGAAAATGGACGCTGGTTTGTTCGTGCCACCAATACAGGTGTGACCGCATTTATTGACCATCATGGGCATATTGTCAAACAAGCGCCAATGGATCAGGAATTTGTGCTGCGTGGTGATCTGCCTGCCATGCAAGGTCAAACACTGTATACCCAACTCAGCGATTGGCCTGTGCTGATTTTCTCATTGCTGTTGTTAATTATGGGGTGGATTTATCGACCACGTCAGGTGGATGTGTCGTTTAAATCACGTCGTTAATAGTACTGTTCAATAGCGGCTAGAAATAACCATTCATAAAAAAACCGAGCATTAAGCGCTCGGTTTTTTTTGGAGTTCACTGAATCAATATATAGACTCAACTCATCTTCTATTAAGGCTGATAATAAATGTCGGCATCGGTACCTTCACCACCCTGCTGACCATCTGCACCAAAAGAATATAAATCAAATGGACGACCTTCTGAACCCGGAATCACATATTGGATGTCATTATCCCAACTGTCTTTCGGATAGCCCCCTTTCACATAACCGCCTGGCAACCAGTTTTTAGCCGAAGCAGGCTGATTCACCAAGGCATCTAAACCACCGTCTTGCATTGAAGGATATTTTTGATTATCGAGTTTGTATTGATCGAGTGCGCCAGCCACACCTTTTAAAGTAATAACCGTAGTATCTACTTTGGCTTTTTCACCACGTCCCATTACGTTCGGTACGATTAAAGCCGCCAACACACCTAAAATTACAATCACCACCATGACTTCAATCAGGGTAAAACCAGACTGTTTACTCGGTTGCTTCTGTTTCATTCAATCTCTCTCATTTATTTATATCAATTCGACATTTATTTTAGATTCTGTTTGAAGAACGATGCTTCAAAACGATTTAAATCATATTGTTCATATTCACAATTGGCAGCATTACCGCAATCACAATCACCAGTACAATACTCGCCATCAGTACCAACATCAACGGTTCTAATAATGCCAACAGGGTAGAAATCAGTGTGGTCACTTCACGGTCTTGCATGTCTGAAGCACGTGACAGCATACGGTCTAACTCGCCCGAGGCTTCACCACTTTTGATCATTTGTACCATCATCGGTGGGAAATAACCACTGCGCTCTAATTGCGTCGCCAAGTTACCACCTTCAGTGACTTTTTCTGCCGCCAAATTGACCGCATCACGAATGACCCAGTTGTTACTGACCGCAGCACCAATATTTAGCGCATCCACCAAAGGCACACCCGACTGAGTCAAAATAGACAAGGTACTGGCAAAACGCGCGGCATTAATCCCACGTGATAATTTTGCAAATAACGGCAACTTTAAGGTTAAACGGTCAAAGGCATAATGCCCTGCGGTGGTGCGTAAAAAACGCACCAACAACAATACCCCCACCACAGAAGCCACCAGTAAAAACGGCCATGCAACACGAATAAAATCACTGGCTTTCATTAATGCCACGGTGATCCACGGCAAGGCATCTTTGCTCTGATCAAAGGTTTTAACAATATCGGGTACGACATAAGTCATTAAACCCATCACAATCGCAAAAGACATCAGCATTAAAATGATGGGATAAATCATCGCCCCTTGAATTTTTTTCTGCATGGCAAAGCGGTTTTCGGTGTAATCTGCCAATTGTTCCAGAATTAAATCCAAATGCCCCGAACGCTCGCCTGCGGCAATGGTGGCAATATATAAGTCTGGAAAACGCCCCGATTGTTGTAAAGCATTGGCCAGTGAATAACCTTCCAAAACTTTGGAACGCACCGACATCAGCAAATTTTGCACATGGGCTTTTTCACTTTGTTTACCCACAGCGCGAACGGCTTCTTCCAAAGGAATCGCCGCAGCCACCAAAACCGATAACTGACGGGTCAGCAAAGCCAAATCATAGGCGGTGATTTTTTTCTGAAACCATTGTTTGCCACTGTGTTTATCTTTTTGTTCAACGGTATCGACACTGACAGGAATCCATTCTTTGTCACGTAATTGCTGACGGATTTGTCGTGCAGAATCACCCTCTAAAACACCTTTTTGCTGCTTCCCTGAAGCGTCAATGGCAGTAAATTGATATGCTGGCATTGTAATGCTCTAATTTTCCAAAATTTCTTGCAACGCAGTTGCGTCTGACCACTAAAATCATTCATATTCTTAGATATAAATTCTGTGCTCACTCTAACACATGCCAAAGTCGAGCACGAAGCCATTTTTCACAGGACGATACGACTTTTTCTATGCCAGATTCCACTTTAGACCCACAGCCTGTTTATCGTATTCGAGTGGCTGTACCCGTATATCTTTACGACTGCTTCGATTATATGCTCAGTGCAGCACAATATCAGCAAGCAGAAGTGGGCGCGCGGGTCTTGGTTTCTTTTGGTCGGCAAAACTTGGTCGGAATTATTGTCGAAAAACTGGCACTCGACACCCCAATTGATCCACGTTTTAAACTCAAAGCCATTAGCGAACTGTTAGATGAGCAAGCGATTTTAGACCCTAAAGTTTTAACTTTGTTGACATGGTCGGCACAATATTATCAATTCCCGATTGGTGAAGTGATGCAAAGCGCCTTGCCTAGTTTATTGCGCCAAGCCAAACCCTATAATTTATTGGCACGCACTTGGAAATTATTGGACGCACATGCCGAAACTAAAATTACACGCTCGGAAAAACAACAAGAAGCCTATAAAATTTTAAAGCTGCATCCTTCGGGAACTTCTGAAAATATTTTAAATTTGGCAGGCATTGAAACAGCAACCCTAAAAGCCTTGGCGAATAAAGAAATTTGCGCATGTGTTTTGGAAGCCCAAGATTTTAGCCCAATGCCAGTGACTTTGGCGCAAATGCCTTTAACCCCTAATCCAGATCAGAAAAAAGCCATCGACAGCGTACTTAAAGTACGGCAGCAATATAAGGCATTTTTACTGGATGGTTTAACGGGTAGCGGTAAAACTGAAGTGTACTTACACATCATGCATGAGGTACTAAAACAGGGCAAACAAGTGTTGGTGTTAGTACCTGAAATTGGTCTAACGCCACAAACCATTAGCCGTTTCCAATCGCGTTTTCACTGCCACATCGCCCTCTTACATTCAGGTTTAAATGATTCCAAGCGTTTGCAGGCGTGGCAAGCCGCACAAACGGGCAAAGCCTCGATTATTTTAGGTACACGTTCTGCGATTTATACCCCATTGCCAAATTTAGGCTTGATTATTTTAGATGAAGAACACGACCTGTCTTTTAAACAGCAGGAAGGTTTTCGCTACCATGCCCGTGATGTTGCGCTCTATCGTGCCCATCTGGAAAATTGCCCTGTTATTTTAGGTTCGGCAACTCCAAGCATTGACAGCTATGCACTAGTCGATCAAGGCAAAATGCAATGTCTGGAATTAAATCAACGCGCGGGCACGGCACTCATGCCCAAAATCCACCTGATTGATTTAAAAATTGCCAAAAAACAGCACGGTATTAGCCAACAATTGATTGATGAAATCAAAAAACGCTTGGCTAAAAAAGAACAAGTTTTGGTGTTTTTAAACCGACGCGGCTATGCACCCGTATTGATTTGTGAGAGCTGTGCATGGCAAGCCAAATGCCCGAATTGTGATGCCAACTTTACCTTGCATCATCAACCTTATACACATTTGCATTGCCACCACTGCGGTACGATTCATCGTAAACCTGAGCAATGCCCTGCCTGCAACCATGCAGAACTCAAACCAATTGGCATGGGCACTGCCAAAGTCGAAGACAGTTTAAACGAGCTGTTTCCCAATGTAGATGTGATTCGGGTAGATCGTGACTCAACCAGTCGTGTTGGCAGTTGGCAAAAAATTTATGACCGTATTCAACGCAGCGAACCACTGATTTTATTGGGCACGCAAATGCTGGCCAAAGGGCATCATTTTCCGTATGTGACATTGGTGGCAATTTTAGATATTGATTCAGGCTTACTTAGTGTGGATATTCGCGCACCTGAACGCACGGCTCAACTGATTGTGCAAGTGGCGGGACGTGCAGGGCGTGGTGAGCATAAAGGTGATGTTTATTTGCAAAGTGTGCGTCCTGATCATCCACTTCTCACCACATTAGTCGAGGGAGATTACCGCAAGTTCGCCAAACAAAGTTTAAAAGAACGCAAAGCTGCACAATTACCGCCTTATCGTTACAGTGCTTTGATTCGCTGTGAATCTAAAAGTCAGGAATTAAACCAGCAATTTTTACAACAACATGCACAATGGCTTAGAGAACATTCAGAACAATTAATTGAAATTTGGGGGCCGATTCCTGCGCCAATGGAACGTAAAGCAGGACGTTTCCATGCACACATGGTGTTGTTGTCTAAAGATCGGGCACGCTTACATTTTTATATCAGGAACTGGTGGCAAAATATGTTGCATGAAAAGCCATCCAGCATGAAACTAAGTTTAGATATAGATCCGCAAGAATTTAGCTAATACTGTAAATTGAAACTTAGCTGTATCAGCACTTATTTCAATAATCCACCGCTTTAAACTTTGGATGACCACATGTCCTTATTGTTACAAATAACCATTTTTCTAGGCGCTTCATTGGTTTTGGTTCCCTTACTAAAACGCTTTGGTATTGCGACCGTATTGGGCTATTTGTTTACAGGCATTTTGCTAGGGCCTAGCGTATTCAATATTGCCAGCGACCCCGATGATATTCAGGAACTGGCAGAATATGGTGTGGTGTTCCTGATGTTTATTATTGGCTTAGAACTGCGTCCACAACGGCTGTGGGAAATGCGCAAGCCCATTTTTGTTTTGGGTAGTTTACAGGTCGGCATCACGGGTATTCTACTTGCAATCTTGGCTTTTTTTGTCTTACAGCAAGGCATTGCCTCAAGTGTGGTGATAGGTTTTGCACTGGCACTTTCCTCTACAGCCTTTGTGCTACAAATGTTGCAAGAAAAGCAGCAACTCAACAGCAGTTATGGACAACAATCCTTTTCCATTCTGCTGTTTCAAGATATTGCCGCCATTCCTTTAATTGCCATCATTCCCATGTTAGCAGGTGCAGAATCGACTCATCATGGCATTGCTTATTTTGCTGCAATCATGGCGACCTTTAGCGGTTTGTTCTTATTTAGCCGTTATCTCATGCGTCCATTTTTTCGTTTTGTGGCTAAAAGTGGCGCACATGAACTGATCACTGCTGTCGGTTTATTCATTGTACTTGGCGTGGTCAGCATTATGGATGTGCTGGGCATTAGCACCACCTTAGGTGCATTTTTAACAGGCGTATTGTTGGCAGATTCCGAATTTAGACATGAGTTAGAAGCCAGTATTGCCCCATTCAAAGGCTTATTGCTAGGCTTATTTTTTATGACCGTCGGGATGAGCACCGAACTGGCAATCTTAATGAATACCCCTTGGCTGATTGTAGGCGGTGCATTGCTGCTCCTGCTCATCAAACTGATTAGCCTCACGGCCATTGCCCGTTATTTCCAATATTCTTGGCGCAATAGTTTGTTGTTGGCGACTTGCTTGGCACAAGGCGGTGAGTTTGCCTTTGTGGTGCTCAGTGTCGCACAAAGTGAAAGTGTGCTCAGCCAGGCCATGCTGCAACCACTGACCTTAATTGTGACTTTGTCGATGGTGTTGACCCCAATTTTATATTGGTTGATGAGCAGTCAAATTATTCCTCGCTTAGAACGTGAAAAATCGCCTGAATATGACGAAATTCCCGATACACATCACCCCATGATTATTGCGGGTTTTGGTCGTTTTGGACAAATTATTGCCCGTGTGGCGTACTTGCAGCATCTGCACTTTACTGCCATCGACAGCAATATGGATAAAATTGATTTTGTGCGGAATTACGGCGGTAAAGTCTATTATGGCGATGCCACTCAACCTGAAATTTTACGTGCCGCAGGCATCGAGCATGCCAAAATCTTTATTCTAGCCATTGATGATATTGAAGACTCAATGAACGTGGCACGGCATATTCGCCTGAATTATCCAGCGCTAAAATTACTGGTACGCGCTCGTGATCGTCATCATGTGCACTTATTGCGCGATTTAGGCGTTACCTATATTTGGCGTGAAACGTATTTATCCTCTTTAGGCATGGCCTATCAGGCTTTGCGCGATTTGGGCATTAATGAAAAAGATGCCTATAAAAGCATTGAGTTGTTCCGTGATTATGATGAACAACTCTTGGCACAACAGCAGCACATTTATACCGATGAACAAAAAGTATATGAAACCCATCGTAACGCTTTGGCAGAACTGGAACACCTGTTTGAAAGTGATGCACAAAACCGTGAAATGCCCTTGGGTGTCGATTTAAAACGCGGCTTGCATAGCAGTCATATTGATGTAACACGTGATGCAGCAAACTGACTTGTGTTTTACAATATTGCCACCATTAAAACAGGGTTATGGAGAATTTTATGTCTGATTTACGCCAACGCTTTTTTATTGAAGATAGCCCTGTTCGTGGTGAAGTAGTTCATCTCGAAGAAGCTTTGCAAACCATTTTGAAACAACGTGATTATGTGCCTGCGGTACAAGTGTTGTTGGGAGAAATGCTTTGCGCCACTGCCCTACTGGCCAGTACCCTAAAAATTAAAGGGCGTATTAGCTTACAAATTCAGGCATCTGGCACATTTAAATGGGCCATGGCGGAATGTAACCACTTGGGTGAAGTGCGTGCGTTGGCAGACTACGAACAAGACCCGCGCTTTTTAAGCGCTGAAGACAGCAGTACCGTCCTGAAAAGTTTGGTCAGTCCTGTACTGTTTATTAATATCGAGCCTGAATTTGGTGAGCGTTATCAAGGTATTGTGCCTTTGGACAAAGCCAATTTAGCTGAATGTTTAATGCAGTATTACGACTTATCGGCACAAATTCCAACTCGTATTGTGTTGGCAAGCAATGCCGAACGTGCGGGCGGTTTGCTGATTCAATTGTTGCCGCGTAACAGTGAAGAAGAACAACAACGGGTCGATGAAGATTTATGGCCGCGTGTGACCATGCTGACTGAAACCTTAAAAGCGGAAGAATTGACTGATTTAGACGTCAATGAAATTTTGTACCGTTTATACAATGAAGAACAAGTGCGTTTGCCTGAAGTGGAAGCCTTACGTTTTGGTTGCACTTGCTCCAAAGAGCGCTGTGCCAATGCCTTAATGCAAATTGGTGTTGCTGCGGTACGTGAAACTTTGGAACATCAGAACCCTATTACTATGGATTGTCAATTCTGCAGCACACAATATAGCTTTAGTGCCGAAGAAGCCTTAGGTTTATTTGGAGAACATCTCAGTTAAATGGCATGGTGAATACCATGATTAATATGTGATGTAATGCTGAAAATTCATCAAAAATGAGCAGTACATTATGCTCATTTTTTATTTACGTGATGACCATCGTCAAAACCTATTATTTTATTACTTTTCATGTGATTAATTTCACAAAACTTTCATGCAATTACTAGAAAATACCGCGTAAATTGGGTATAAATAATCCCATATTTTTTTTATGCCTTTATATATTTTAGGCTGCTTCTTCTCTGGGATATTGATTTTATGAACACCCTGTTCTTTTCTCGTTTAGCATTCATCAGCGCGATTTGCTGTTCAAGTTTAGCTTATGCAGCCAATGCAGACCCACTTTTGGGCAAATGGAAAACATTAGACTACCGCACAGGTTTTTCATTGTCTGACGTAGTCATGAGTAAAGATAAACAAGGTGCGTATGCCGCTACGATTATAGAACTACGTGCGGTTCCTGGCGCACCGCGTTTGGAAAATTGCACACTCTGTACGGGTAAAAATAAAGATAAGCCACTGTTAGGTTTTGTGCCATTAAGTCACTTAAAAGCTACGCCAAGCAATCAAATTGAATTTTATGAAGGTGACTATTTAGACCCGCGCACAGGTAAACAATATAAAACTCGTGCACGTTTAAGCAGCAATGGCAAACATTTAACCCTTTATAATGTAGACCTTGCCACCAATGCCAGCCGCAAAATGACGTGGGTGAAATACTGATATTATTCCTCACCAATGCGATAAAAGCTGTGTTCTGCACACTTTTATCGGAATGATTAGATTTAAATTACCAACTCCATAACACTTATATCTTTTCCTGCCTGACATCTCACACTGCTCAATTTGCTTGTTTATTACATTCTTGCTATAAAACCCGAAATAGAATTTTTACTCTATTTTTTAAAATAACAATTTTGGGGATGCTGTTCATGAAAATAAATTTCAGAGGGATTTTTGCGGGTTTCGTTTTAACAACCCTCTCAAGTGTTGGCTTTGCAGAAAGCGATCTACTGGTCGGTAAATGGAAAACCATTGATGACCGCACAGGTTATTCACGTGCCGATGTCGAAATTCGCAAAAAGCCAGATGGCACTTATGAAGGCATTATCGTGGAAACCCGTAATATTCCGGGTGCAGAAAAAATGGTGATTTGTAGCAATTGTCCAGGTAACTTAAAGAATAAACCTTTTATTGGCTTGCCATTTATTTGGGGCTTTAAACAAGATGCTAAAAACCCACGTGAATTTAACCAAGGTCATGTTTTAGACCCAATTGGCGGTAAAGTTTATAAAGGCAAAGCTCGTTTAAGCGCTAACGGTAAGCGCCTCACCTTACGTGGCTATGTAGGTGTTTCAGTGATTGGTCGCAGCGTGACTTGGGTAAAATACTAATTCCAAAAACTAAGATATTGATTTACAGGGTTCTTTTTAAAGAGCCCTTTTTATTACCAAATTTTGAAACAATCCTTTTAAACACCGTACGACCGTTCAATCCAAAATATTGAAATAAAGGATGGCATTGAATAAAAAATAGACTAATATCTATAAGACATCTATACGCACAAGCCAAATTGACACATCAATATAACAGGCGTGAGCACAGCAAAGGGTTGGCTGAATTTCACCAAAGGAATACAAATAAAAGATTCTATTACAGCGTACACAGGCTAAATTAAAGAGAATCACTTATTGGATATCCACCAATTATTGATGTAAAGCAATCCCTCATTTCAGGCGAGCCAACTCGTTTGAATTCGATCAGAAGGAGTATGCCATGACCACTATTTTATATCGTGAAATCACTTCAGACGGACAGCACACAGAAATTATTGAAGAATTTACCCAGTTAGATTTAAAAAAATTTGCCGAAGCGTGTGGGCAAAGCCCTGAATGGGTCTTACAACTTTTAGAATATGACATCCTGCCTTCCCGCCCTGCCGAACGTATCCACCAATTTTTTGGTGAAGATATCAACCGTGCACGCCAAGCCTATCGGCTGCAACGTGATTTTGATGCCAGTTTTTCAGCTGTCGCCATGATGCTTGACCTGATTGATGAAGTACAAAAATTACGTAAAGAAGTTAAACATCTGAATTTTCAACATAGTTAATCCTCACGCTCTAGTTGTGTGATTCATCACCTTGCTAGAGCGTTTTTCTTTCTATGCCCGTAAATTTTTTTGATGAGAATGATCTACACAATGAAAACTAAAGACTGCAACAAGAAGATTAAAAATATGTTTCCTGAGTTTCGTTATTTAATTCAGGGATTACGCGACAGCAATCCACATTTTTCAAAAATTTTTGAAGATCACGAACAGCTAGACCGTGAAATCAGCCAGTTAGAGCTTGATCCTGTGCATCAAATTAATGATGACATTGAAGCGCTGAAACGCAAAAAATTAAGACTAAAAGATGAAATGTATCACTTGCTGCGTAATGCACAAAATGATCAATTGGCTTAAAAATACATACAAGTCTGAACTGCAAATCCTCATACGATCAAATGCAGGACACAGCAAGAAAAGACAAAAAGCAAAACAAGATGGCGTATTCAAGTCTGAAAACAGCATTCAAAAAACTGCCATCTTGAGCTAAGTGTCTGCCTATCTGGTTCAATCTGTGGATAAGCTTATCAGTCCTATGGATAACTTTTGAGGTCTGTGGACAACTTTTATCAACGAATTATCTTGTGACATATATTGGATGTGGAACTCAATTTATCACCACATCTGCAAGTCTATCTTCTGGATTATTTAATTTTAGTCAGTTTTTCAACTTCTTTAATGGTGCCTTTCACGGTTTGCTTAATGGGTTCATAGTCTAAAAACCAAAATAAATTCATGGGTTGGTCATTATGTTGCTGTGCCAACATATCAATCACACTTTTTTCACCCAGACCGACAAGGTGCCTACGATAAAAATAATACAGCAACAACAAAGTAGTCATCACCATTACCCCAAGCATGATCCAAAAGGCCTGTGCGTGTTTCAGCCCCGGCATAAACTCAAAGTTCATACCATACACCCCTGTAAATAAAGTCAAAGGTGCAAAAACTGCGGTAATGATGGCTAAAATCCGCATGTTTTCATTGGTCTGGTTGGCAATAGCAGAAAAATGCAGATCAATTGCGGTTTGCACTGCAGAGCGTAAGCGAATGGTATGCTTTTGAATTCGTTCAATGTGACTGGTCAAATCATCCAAACGTACCAAAATAATATCCTGCCGTTCACTACGTTTTTTGCCACGTAAATGTGGGTAGTTATCGACAATTTCATCACGCAATTCCTGCAAGGCTTCTATTTGCTCTTCACATAAATTTTCAACTTGCTGAAACGCCATATTTTCTTGCAGCAATTGATGCCAACGGGTAAAACGACGATGTCCCTGCAACAACTCTTGTTGCCAATATTCCACACGGCGGGTTAGCGGCATGCGAATATCCAAGTAATCATCCGCTACCAAATTCAGTAAACGCAAGGTTAAGTCTAACGGTGTTGCTGCCAGTTTGCGTGCTTTATTCTGTTCTTCAATCGGGCGTTGTACCGCTGCTTCCACACGTGACAAATAGCTTTCCATGACTTTATTGCCCTGTTCCCGCACACTAATCAAAATCTGCGGTGTCATAATAAAGCTCATCGGCGTAGTGGCCAGTCCAAAAATCCGTTCATGTTTCTCCCCGACTTGTTGCCCTGTTGCAATACGGTCTTCGGGTGTGATCAGTTTACGGAAAATCAATAAGTCATAATCATCTAAAGTATCAAACGCACATGGATGCTCTATATTTAAAATATCGCGCACATGATATTCATTGAGCGATAATTGACTGTACTGAAAAATCTCTTGTTGCCACTGTTCTGCACGGTTAAGCACATCATCACGGGTGCAATCAATCCAGATAAATTCAGGCTCAAGCCCTTCAATTGGCTGTTTTTGCACATAAATATTGGTTTTATGATTGATATGCAGATAAAAATAATAACTTTGCATAGAACGGGCACTCTATTTCAGTTTTCTTGTACGGTTTTTTGAGATTTTAAGATGTACTCAGTTTAAGCATGGATCAGGCTTCTTTTCAAATACATGCTGTAATTTATGCCGCTTTTCATACAACAAAGATGGTTTGTACGATGCAACAAAATTTTTAGCATAAAAAAACCCGCATTCAGATTGAATACGGGTTTTTTGACCATTTCAGATCATCAACACAGCATTACGCTTGTTCGATATCTTTCATAGTTAATTTGATACGACCACGGTTGTCTACATCAGCAACCTGTACTTTCACTTCCTGACCTTCTTTCAACACGTCTGCAACGTTGGCAATACGCTCATTTGAAATTTGAGAAATGTGAAGTAAACCGTCAGTACCCGGAAGGATATTTACGAACGCACCGAATTCAACAATACGGATTACTTTACCTGTGTAAATTGTACCCGGCTCGATTTCAGCAGTTAAAGCCTGAATTTTTGCAACAGCAGCTTGTGCAGCAGCTTTGGTTTCACCAAATACGCGCACTGTACCGTTGTCTTCAATATCAATTGCCGCTTTAGTTTCTTCAGTAATTTGGCGGATGGTAGCACCACCTTTACCAATCACGTCACGAATCTTGTCTGGGTTGATGTTAATCACTTGGAAAGTTGGTGCATGCATTGAAATTTCTGGACGCGCACGTGAAATCACTTGGTTCATTGCATTTAAGATATGCATACGACCTGCATAAGCTTGGTTTAATGCAACTTCCATGATTTCTTCAGTGATGCCTTCAATTTTGATGTCCATTTGCAATGCAGTAATACCGTTGGCAGAACCCGCAACTTTAAAGTCCATGTCGCCAAGGTGGTCTTCATCACCCAAAATGTCAGAAAGTACAGCGAAACGCTCGCCTTCTTTCACTAAGCCCATTGCGATACCCGCAACTGGTGCTTTCAATGGAACACCTGCATCCATAAGTGATAACGATGCACCACAAACAGACGCCATAGAAGATGAACCGTTTGATTCAGTGATGTCCGATACGATACGAATCACATACGGGAAGCGATCTGCTGCAGGAAGAACTGCTTGCACACCACGACGTGCCAAACGACCATGACCAATTTCACGACGTTTAGGGCCAGATTCACGACCTGTTTCACCTACTGAATATGCAGGGAAGTTGTAGTGCAACATGAAGTTGTCAGTTTTAGTACCCGATAAGGTATCAACCATCAAGGCATCACGTGTATTACCTAAAGTGGTGGTAACCAAAGCCTGAGTTTCACCACGGGTAAACAATGCAGAACCGTGCGCACGGTCTAGAACGCCAACCTGTACGTCAAGCGCACGAACGGTTTTGGTGTCACGACCATCAATACGTGGTTTACCAGACAAGATGTTGTCACGTACGGTACGGTATTTAAGATCTTCAAAGAGTTCGTTCAAGTCATCTGCAATGCCAGTTTCGTCATTTTCAGGAACGAATTGCGCAACTGCTTCTGCTTGAAGTGCATCTAATGCAGCATAACGGTCTTGTTTGATCGCAATGGTGTACGCTTCAGAAATTTTTGCTTCAAACGCTTCTTTTAGTTTT
Source organism: Acinetobacter towneri (assembly GCF_017498585.1). Lineage (NCBI taxonomy): Bacteria > Pseudomonadati > Pseudomonadota > Gammaproteobacteria > Moraxellales > Moraxellaceae > Acinetobacter > Acinetobacter towneri. The sequence continues at coordinate 883,114 of NZ_CP071766.1, read as the reverse complement.
GCACGAAGGTCTTCGTTTTTCTCTGGAGCAGTCCAAGTTGACTCAGTTGCACCTGCAGCCGCAGCAAATTCTTTGATCGCTTGAATCGCGATTTGCATTTCGTCATGACCGTAAAGCACTGCGCCTAACATTTGGTCTTCTGAAAGTTCTTTTGCTTCAGATTCAACCATCAATACAGCAGATTCTGTACCTGCAACCACAAGGTCAAGGTCAGATTGCGCCATTTGTTCAAAGTTCGGGTTAAGCACGTATTCGCCGTTGATTAAACCCACACGTGCCGCACCAATTGGGCCACGGAACGGTGTACCTGCAATTGCAAGTGCAGCAGACGTACCTAACATTGCAGCAATGTCAGCTTCCATGGTTTTGTCAGAAGATACAACAGTCGCAGTAACTTGAATTTCGTTGTAGTAACCTTCTGGGAACAACGGACGAATTGGACGGTCAATTAAACGTGAAATTAAAGTTTCTGCTTCAGAAGCACGGCCTTCACGCTTACCATAACCACCTGGGATACGACCTGCAGCATATTGTTTTTCTTGATAGTTAACAGTCAGTGGGAAGAAATCTTGACCCGCTTTTGCTGTTGGTTGAGCAACCACTGCAACCAATACAGTCACGCCACCCATAGTAATCATCACCGTGTTGGCTTGACGCGCTACACGACCAGTTTCAAGTACAACTTGGTGCTGACCAAATTGGAATTCTTTACGAATAATATTAAACATCGACATGTTTTATTTTTTCCTAGTTCTTGTGAACAATTATTCTCGTGGAGACCCCTAAGGTTTGGCATTCACAATACAATTGTTTAGGTAAATGACAAAGCTTAGAAGCCGACCTCACTCGAATGAAACACGATTTTTAAACACAAAGAAGGAGCGAATCATTCGCCCCTTCCACTGATCTAGCCAAGGCTAGATATACTTTAGTTTTCAGTAATACAGCATTCAACATGCAATAGTCCGAAAATAAAAGCTTAAATCGAATTAACGACGTAAACCTAAAGCAGCAATCAATGCGCTGTAACGAGTCACATCTTTGCCTTTAAGGTAGTCAAGTAACTTACGACGTTGGTTAACCATACGGATTAGACCGCGACGGCTATGGTGGTCGTGTTTGTGCTCTTTGAAGTGACCTTGTAAGTCATTGATTTGAGCAGTTAAAAGTGCTACTTGAACTTCTGGTGAACCAGTGTCGTTTTCAGCACGAGCAAATTTAGCAATGATCTCTGCGCGATCTGCGTTTGTTAAAGCCATTCGATTTCTCCGAGATGCTTAATAAAAAGATTTGATACCGATCAATTGATTGCTCAATTGACTGCCGTGCATCACTACAGCAAGGGCATTATTTTAAGGCAAAAACGTGCCGATTGCAAAACAGAACGACAAACAAGCACTTTTAATTTTGAGATGTACCAATAAAAGTATGATTTATGCTAAGGGTATACACATCATGTTAGGTATAAAGTGTCTAAGGAAAATAAATATACAATTGCATATGATTGATAATATGTAATATTTTGCCAACTGCTTTTCATCCACTGGAATATTTTGCCGTTAAAATAAAACAGCCCGAGCATAGCTCGGGCTGTTTTTTGCGCTGTAGTTTCTTGTCTTATTATTCTTATTGTCTTGTTTATTGTGGTTATTTGCGCGTTTTCGCGTCTTATTCTCTGAACATTCCTGTTCTTGCTTTCACGTCCTTGTGTGGTAGATTTTGCCACAATACTAAAGTGAAAGAAGTCGTATTTCTCGTATCTGTTTGTAAGCTTTTTCTTACAACAGGTAAGCATTGTCAGCATTTTGCAAATCACCCAAACTTACAGGCATAAAAAAGCCCTGTAGTCTCTCCCAAAACTACAAGGCTTAGCGGCTGTAAGTTTCCTCTTCTCACTAACGTCCTGTCAGTTCGCTGTCTTTCGACATTTATCGTTATTATTCTGCGATTATGCTCAACTATCCCTATTGAGCTTTTTATGTGAAGTCATCTTCTCAAAAAGATCTTGAAATCTCTATGCGCAAATTTCTCGAATCAATGTAAGCCATTTCGTACAAAACCATCTCTTATTCAGTTTTACTTAACAATCCAAAGCGTCATTAATTCTGGCTAATAAACCACTGCTGCGACGGGTACGAATCATCAAAGCTTGCTGCAAAGCTTGCGCATCAACCAACAAACTTACGACTTTTTTAGCACGGGTAATGGCAGTGTAGATCAGCTCCTTACTCAGCAAGTTTTTTGCCGCAGCATCCAACACCACAGCTGTATGAGTAAATTCAGAACCTTGCGATTTATGAATAGTAAGTACAAATGCGGTTTCAATATTTTTAGGTAAGCGTGTTGCAGGCACCCACTTATTTAAACTTGGAAAATATACTTCAAACTGGCGCTGATCATTCTGCTCTCGCATAAAACAGATGCCAATATCACCATTCGACAACCCCAGTTGATAATCGTTATAGGTCATCATGACGGGGCGTCCTGCATACCAATCGCCATGTTTGGTTTGTTTTAACTGTTGCAACAAGCGTTTTTCAATCTGCAAATTCAGTTGTTGTAAACCCAAATGACCATGACGAATTGCGGTTAAAATACGGTAATCATCAAATACATTCACCACATTCTCAACATGCGCTTGAAATGCTGTACTTGATTGTTCCAAGCCCAAAGTATGTGCTTTTAATACCGCTACATAAGCCTGATAACCATACATCAGCTGATCATAATAATGCGCTAAATTTTCCGCTGAAATTTGCCCATTTTGCTGAGGTAAATATTGCAGTTGTAGGGCATCTATTTCGACTTGCTTAAATTGAATTGGCTTTAATTCACCTGCTGCCACGACTTGCTGTTCAAACTCAGCCAAAACCTGTGCAGGAGAATGTTCTTGCTGAATAAACTTCGCCATTGCGCCAATTTTTGCACCTTCAGCAAAACGACGTGTGGTCACTAAATTGACACGGTTATTTGCGAGTTCAGGCACTTGCTGTAAATCGGCCAATACTGTACCGACATCGACTGAAGCCAATTGATTGGCATCGCCCAACAGAATTAAACGTGCCTGCGCAGGAATGGCAGCCAATAACATCTGTGACAGGCTTAAATCCAGCATCGACGCTTCATCGACCACAATCACGTCATAAGGTAGAGGTTGTTTAGCGTGAAAACGTGGCTTGCCTGTATTGCCTAAGCCCAATAAACGATGCAAAGTCACGGGTCGTAATTGACGTAAAGCATCGACATTAAACATTTGTAAAGCTTGACTATTCAAGGCATTTTGCAAAGCTTCATCCATCCGCTGTGCCGCTTTGCCTGTTGGTGCAGCCATCGCAATCCGAATATTTGGCAAAGCTTGATTAAGCACCGCAACAATATGCGCCAAAGTATAGGTTTTTCCTGTACCTGGCCCACCAGTGATAATACTTAAACTTTGAGTTGCCGCAGTCTGTAACGCTTTTTGCTGCTGTGGATCTTGCAATAAATTAAGCTGTTCGGCTTGTAATTCAAAGGACAAAGGCGGCTGCGCCTGAATCCGTAAAATATCGCTAGCAACCTGATGTTCCAGTTTCCAGTAGCGATACAAATACAAACGCTGCCCATCAAATACAAACGGTGCAATTTGTGGATCAGGATTTAAAGCGCTACGCTGCAAGTTCATGTGCAAATGTTGCAATGCCGCCACTTGTTCTGCGGTTGCAGGAATACAGCTATCCCCTTGCTGAATAGCATCGAGTACCTGTTGCATCAAAATTTGCGCTGAAGCATCAAAAGTGACATTGCTAAATGGCGGCTGACATAGGTAATCCATCCACGCCTGCATTGGCGTTTGAGCTGAATTTAAGTGAATATGCTTGTTTTCCACACAGTTATCCTCAAAGTTATCCACAGGATAAGCAATTGTTTTATTAAGTCGATAAGCTGACTTAGCGTTATTTTTTAAGTTCAAAGTAACCCAATATTTGATCTAGTTGCAGAATAAATTCCGCATCTGGCCGCCAATGACAAACCCCTTGCCCTGCTTGCCCCTGCATACCACGCAAATACAAATAACTGGCTCCACCCAAATGTTGCCGAATATCATAATCTTGCAAACGACTGCCCAAATAACGGTGCAACGCCACCAAATACAAGGCCGCTTGTAACCAATAACTCGATTGGGTCATGTTGTGTTCAAGGTTGGTTTTTTCATAATCGCGCTGATCGGCACCCAAATAATTACTCTTATAGTCGGCAATGTGATAACACTGCCCATCAAAATAAACCAAGTCAATTGAGCCTGTCAGATAACGCGCAGTAGCGGCTTCATTTAAATCTTGAATAGGATGTCCCGCATCTTCAAACAATTGCTGAATTGCTTGAATAAATAAGCGCTGATCTGCCAACGCCAAATAGAATGGAAACTCTGATAAATAATGTGCAGTAGATAAGGCGGAAAGCTGGAAAGTATCGTGCAAAGGAGTATTCAACACATCCTTCAGCCACTCGGTCATGTGCGCAAAAATATCTGCTTCCTGCACAGTCGCGCTGCCTTTGGCAGTGTCGAGTTTTGCAATCAAATCTACCAATAACACATCTGAATTAAACTCTTTGTCGTTATGAAAACGGCGTTTGACTTCTTCAAAAATGTCATCATGACTGGCTTGAAAGTCGATATATTCAAAGAGTTTATGTAAAAAACTCCCCGCTTGAGTACCACGCTGAAAATTAGCTTTGATCCATGCAATCGGTTGAGCCACCTGTACGATTTCCTGTTCCGTTTCGACAGGTTCCTGATTGATTTCGTCGGCAGCAGCAGCCTGCTCCTCGCTTGCCAATGCCAAAGTATCGCTACGCATGGCGGCAGGTAAATGTTGTGCCAAGCCACTAAAACTGGTTTTGGTTCGTGGATAAAAGCGACGCTGCGGAAAATCTGCAGCTTCAATCTTAATTTCTTGCACTTGTTCAAGTTGTAATGCTGCCGCCAATTGTGTCAGAGGTGCTTCATCACAGCTCCATGCTGCTGCAATTTCTGCTGAACTTGGCGCTTGTAAACGCCAGACATTTAAACCAGCAGATTTTGGTGCAGCCTCTTTTTTACCTTCTTTTGCAGGCGTAGGCTGTTTTAGCATCGCATAGACCCGATAACTGGCACGGGTGAGTGCCACATACCAAAGCCGATTCAACTCTGCCAAACGGCGCTCACTGTGCTGCTGCATTGCTGTGGCATCTATGTCTTTATGTTTAATGGCAATGATACGTTGCTCAATGCCTTGCTCTTCCTGCGTTGCAAACACCAAAGCAGACTTGTCAGATTTGGGCGGCTGATCTGCCGACATCAAAAAGACCACTTTAAACTCCAAGCCTTTGGACTGGTGAATGGTCATCAATTTCACGCCTGCCGCATTAGAAAGTTTTCGTTCAATTTCCCAATCGCGTTTGGCAGGTGATTCAACTTGCTGTAAATACCAGTAATACAGCATGTAAGCCCCTTGATGGCGTTCACTTTGACGACTCAGCAATTCGGTTAAATGGCGTAAATTCACCACATGCCGTTCATTGTCAAAACTGCGTTTTGCCACCAAATTTTCCCAAATTTTAAATAAGTTCAGGCAGTAATTCCATGCGGTTAAAAAGCCTTTATTGACCCACATTTCCCGAATGCAGTCGAAGTCATAAATAAACTGACCTAACCCCTGTTGCTCAAGTTCAATCAACTGTTGCAGGTTATAACCCAATAAACGTGTCAGTAAGGCACGCTTGACCTTGGCTTCATCATAAGGATGTAAAATTGCAGTTAAAATTGCCGCCACATCTTTGGCTAAAAAGCCTGTAAAAACACTGCGCTGGCTACTTCTATTGACCTGAATTCCAATCCGCTCAAGCTCGTATTGGGCTTGATCTAGCTTTTGATGACTGGTCGATAAAATGGCAATATCATCAGCTTGCAAAGCAACTTTGCCTTCAGAATGATCAAAATATAAATCGCCTGCGATACCTTGATTTAATAACGCGCGAATTTTCCATGCAATTTGAATGGATTCATCCTGATCATGTTCCACCGTCACCCAACGCAGCGGTGCAGGATTGACCTGTTGCCGATCCATTAAAGCAGGATGAGGACGTGAACCTGCAATGACAGGTTCATAAATCACTTTTTCACCAAAAGCGGGTTGGCGTTGAAATAGCTCGTCCACCACACAGACCAACTCTTTCACTGAACGATGATTTTGTCTGAGTGAATAAATGCGACCTTGCTTTTTCAGCACGTCATCACGGGCATTGTTATAGGTCAGCATATCGCCACCGCGAAAACCATAAATCGCCTGCTTAGGATCGCCCACCATAATCATGCAACCGCGCGCATACCACTTCGGATTACGCCAAATTTGCGCCAGCATGTCGTCTTGATCTTGGTTAGTATCCTGAAACTCATCCACCAAAATCAGTGGATAACGGGTATGCACAAACTGCGCAAAACGCTGCCCACGTTCGCCCTGCAACGCTTCGGCTAAGCTGCGAATTTGTTGGGCAAAAGTGGTTTCCCCTTTTTGCTGTAAAAGTTGCGGTAAACGCTGCTTGACGTGTTGTACCAAATAGAATTTTAAATTGGTATCCACCAATTCAATTTGACGCTCAAAATTAAGTTTGGCATCCACAACTGCTTTAATTTTTCGGATTACAGGATGATCAAAAAAAGCATCTTGCACCTCTTGCGTACATGGCGCTTTCGCTTTGTTAAAAATTGATTTTCTGAGCTTACCGTCTTGGTTCAAATATAGTGCAAAGACCGCATTAAACAATGCGGCAAGATGTGAATTAAAATAATGTTCTAAAGGGCTGTGCTTAATTTTTTCAATCAGTTTTGGCAAAGTCACTGTAAATAGTGGCTGCAACCCCTTCTTATCACTCCCCGCGACATAATGGGAAAAATTAAAGCTATATTCACCATCATAATATTCTTTTAATTCTTCAATTTGCGTCATGGTGATACTGGCTAAATTCTGCAACGCCTCTGCTAAATCCTGAACCTCCAACTGTGCCTGATCTATGCCTTGAATCTCTGCCGATGCAAAATTCAAACTGGTATTGACCAACCCCTCATAGTCTGCTGCAGATTTCAACCGCCCACATAACAGCATATAGTCCACAACATGCTGAGGCTGTGCCTGAATCCATTCACGCAGCACATCATGCACCAATTGTTCAGTATAGACCGATGCTTGGTCGGTAATATTGGCGCGCTCAATTTTGCCGCTTTCAAAGGAAAATTCACGCAATAATTTTTGGCTAAAGCTATCCAGCGTTCCGACAAATAATTCATCGAGTTGTGCAATCACCAAGTTCAAACGTGAACTGGCATAGTCCAGTTTTAAGCGATATTCCTGCAGAACATTTTTGAGTAAAGGGTCTTGTAGTTGTGTAATTTTTTCTGCAAGGGCACGCTGATCTAAAGACTGGTTTAAACACTGATCGATATATTGTTGGGTTTCAAGCAAACGTGCACGAATACGACTTTTTAGCTCGGCTGCTGCGGCACGGGTAAATGTGGTCGCAATCACCTGATTAGGCAAATAATCTTTCAGGAAAATCCGCACCATCAAACTAGATAAAGTATAGGTTTTTCCTGTACCTGCCGATGCTTCAATCCAATGCAAGCCTTTGAATTGCATCTCTTGAATTGGGTCATAACAAATTGGGAATGGGCTAGATGAGTTCACGCAGATTCCCCTTGTTTTTGAAGATTTTTCGCAGATTCATAATTTTCAATGATGGGCTGATACAGTCGATGGCTATATTGCTGAAATGCCTCAATCAACAACGGTTCAGTTTCACTGTCTTGAAAAATAAATGACCAGTCTGGGTGATTTTTCTCACTTTCATCAATAAAGCTCCTCCTAGCACCGTCATGCCAATGTTTTACGAAGCTTTCCATATTCAAAACTTGATCGGACTGAGCTTCATCCCACCGAATTTCAAATTCTTTTTTATCTTTCATTTTTAAAACCAAAGCCGCAGGCAATAACACAGGATATTGCTGTGCGTGTTTCCAGAACTCAAACCACTGGGCTAAATACTCGTGTGCTTGCTGTGCATGGATATTGGCAAAATGAATCACCGCATCTTTACACACCACAATCCGCTCTAAATCTTGATGTTCTGTGTTCTGATAGGCCACCCAAAACAAATATTCCAACCACACTTCGGCATATTTTCTTGGTCTGGCACTCGCTGCCACCACGCTACACCAAAGCTTTGTCGGCTGTTCAGGCACTTGAATACGGATATGCAAATGCGGATTCATTTTCCAAAGCTGTTGCGTTGTTGTGGTTGCCTCGTCTGCAAATTGCTGGAGTGTGTCACGTAAATATTGCTGTTCTTGCAGTCCCGTTTGAAACGTGGCATTTAAGGTTTTACCCACAGGCAAGGTATCTTGCAACAAGCTTTCTGCATCTTGCTCGCCATGTTGCAGTAAAAAATCACGCACACTATATTTTTCCAAGCCATTTAAAATCAGCGGCTCGTGGTTCATTGCAGCAGTGTCGGATTGTAAATTTTCGACCCCAATCGCTTTTAAATAGGCACGCGCAGGGAAACACACATCTCGAATCCATTGCATACTGTCGAGTACCACCACGTCTTGTGGCAATAATGGATATTCACCAAACCATGCTTCGCGTGGTGTGGTTTCTTGCTGCATTTGTTTGGCAACCCGATACCATTGATCTTTAAAGCGAACTTCACGGCTTTCGGCAAAACGCAGTTGATCAAAAGGTTGCAAACTATGCAGGTAATAAAGAGATTTCAATTGCGCAGGAATCTCGACACCGTTCAAGTTTAAGCGTGAATCGCTAGCCCTATCGGGATGTTTCACAATCAATTCCAAATGCCGCACAAATTCCTGCACCAGCACGGATGGATCACGTACCTCACCATCGCTGACATCAAAACCGTTATAAAATAACCAAACACTGTCTTGCGCCAACAATAAACTGTCTAAAAACGCCCCCTGATCATCCTCAATGCGTGAACGATCTCCCAGTTGTGGTTTTAATAGTTGCATCAAATCAAAAGCCAATTGCTGATCACGACTTGGGAACACGCCATTGTCCAAATTCAACATCACAATCAACTTATATGGCAGCGGACGAATTGCACCAATTTGGCTAAAGGTAATGGCGCCCGATGGACTGGCTTGTTCGAGTTGGGTTTCGAGCTGGGCTGAAATTTCTTGCAGAATATAATCCAGCGGTAAGCTTAAATGACGCAAATCTTGACCCGACTGCACATCAAAATAACTGGCTAAGGTCAGCATACGGTCATGTTTTTGCACCAAACTAAACACCGATGCCAACACATCTACCCCTGCATCCTGAAACTCACTCAGGTCTTGCATCAGTTGTTTAAGCCAATATTCCACCGTTTTGGCTTGCCCCAATTCATGCTGAATTAGCCAATCACGGCGCTGTGCAAAATCCTGATAAATTTGAACCAGTTTAAAAATCAATTCAAAATCGCTACTTTGCACATCGGCATAACTTAAAGTGTGCTGAACCACGCAATGCTCTGGCACTGCAACGCCCAAAGCCAAACGATCTAAAGCAAACTTTAAGCTGAACCGATAATCTTGATCATCTGCACTCAGGCTGCGTTTTAAATGCTCGGCATCTAAACCACGTTTAAAACCTGCATTGGCCAACAACTCATTCATGCGCTCAATGTTGTTTAAATTCAAGGCATAACGCTGTTGTGTGGCAGCCAAACTCAACCAGTCGCCAAACTCCTCAAAGCTAAAACGTCCTTGTACTAGCGCTATACGCCCAACCACCGCACGCCAAGCATTATGAATGTCTAAAGAGCTGATGCCTGCAATTTGAATAGGCAAATACACACTATCTTGACTGAGTTGATGCCCTAAAGTAGCTTGATTCTGCTGTGCTTTTTGTTGTCCTTTCTGATAGAGATCACGCTCACTTGGCGGTGCAGCAAATACGCTGCGAATTAAAGACTCTTGTTCTTTGAGTTTCGGACTCAATACCAAAATATCACTGGCTTGGCGGCTGTCATCTTGTCCTAGCCATGCAATTAAACGATCTTTGAGTACCTCAAGCTGACGTAAACTTGAATGACACACATGAATTTGCAATGACTCATCGGCAGGATCTAAGTCATACGCCTGCGCGACTGGCTCAACCAAATTCAATACATCCGATTGAATTTTACCCAGTAAATGCTGCGGCTCTTCTTCAGGGAAAAGATCATACCACTCGCCTTCATCACCACTTGACAACGCCGCCAATAAAGAAAAGTGATCACGTGCCTGTTTACCAAAGCGTGTCAGCAAAGGATGATGTGACTCGCGCATATCGGCATTAAATTCGCCATTATATTTTTTGATATATGCAGCAATATCATCATCACTTACGGTTTTATTTTGACTTTCCATCTCACGAATAAAACGACTTTTGATTCGCGCATCCATGTTTAATTTCCACTTAGGATCGACCATGTCTGCCCAATATTCTTGCGATGGGTTGTAATGCAGAATAAAAATATCCATATACTGCGCCAAACGGCGGATAAACAGCAACTGACTTGGCGGCAAATCCAATAAGGTAAAAATCACCAACTGTTTGGGTAATTTGTTAATACACGAATTTGGATTTTCAGGCTCGCCCAAAGCTTGCCAAAATTGCAGATCAATCTCCTGCATTTTTTCAAAATCTGCATGAAAAATATGCAACCACAACCAACTTTGCCATTGCTCTAATTCTTCGGCTTGCTCTTGAGTAAATGCGGCTATTTCCAATGCCGCTTGTTTTTCTTCTTCGCTCTCAAAGTTTTTAGGGATATAAATTTGCTGCTTTAAGTTCAGGCGTTTCTGCTGTCCCCAAACCGCTAACCAATTGCTTTGACATTGGCAGACACCCTCGCAGCCTTTTTGGCAAAAACCACGATAAACCATGTAATTGCTAAATAAACGTGAAACTTTATCTGCCACCCAATACAGCATGTTTTGCTTTTTGAGCTGCTTTTCTAAACCCTGTGACAATTGCTCTGCGCTGTCATAAATTCGCTGAATCAAACGATGTAAAGCATGCTCGGCAGGAAGTGGGTTTTGTTCGTGTTGTATCCACGGTTGTAAGTCATAAAACACACGCCATTGCATCACAATACGCGGAATATTTGCCTGACGCACCCGATCTTTATCGTCTAAAACTGCCTGATAAGCGGCCCATTGAAAGGCACGAATACGATGATGAAATTCAGTATTGGCACTAATGCCTTTTTGCTCGGCTATTTTTTCCGTCAGCCACTTTTCTACTGCCACTGAAGGCACAATAAAATGCTGGGTTTGTAGCACCTGAAGCGGATTCGATGTCGGTTGACGTATGGTTTTCAGCATTTCATTGACTAAAACTTCTATACGTTGGCTTTGTATGACATGAATCGCCATAAGGTATCCTTTAATTTATTTTGAATAAGAATGTATTAAATGTACTAGAAGGCCGTTGATCTATCATTTGCCTCAAGCACAACAAAAGAATAAAGATTATTGGCTATACACTTACAACGGTGTATGACACTTTACAAGCATACTTTTATTGCCTACTTTATTCAAAAAGTGCTTTGAATAAAGTGGTTTAATTTACCAAACAGCATACGATTATCCGCCATTTTAAGGTTGTACTTATGATAAAAAGAGAGACAATTCCAGACAGTATTGATCCAAGCCTAGACTTGGAAATGATTCGTGCAGAATGCCTAGAACTGGTCAAAAAACGTGCCTATTTTTCTGCAGGTGCAGCCATCATTCCTGTGCCGTTCTTAGACGTTGTCATTGATGTGGGCATCTTGTCGCAACTGATTCCAGAAATTAATGCACGTTTTGGCTTATCTCCTGAGCAAGTCAGCGTGTATGATCCTGAAACCCGAAAAGTCCACTGGAGCGAATTGCGTAAACGCGGTGTGGAATTTTCAGGCTTAGTCGTGGCGCGTACTGCAGTAAAAAAATCCCTGAATAATGTCGCAGCCAAGTACATCACCAAACAAGTCACCAAGTTTATTCCATTGGGTGGACAAATGGTGGCAGCAGGTTTGGGTTATTTTATTATGAAAAAAATTGCCGAAACGCATGTTGAAGAAAGCTATAAACTGGCAAAAAGCATTCAGCTTAAACAAGCCAAAGTTGTGAATGCTTAATTTTTAAACTAAACAGGCTCAAATTCAGCTAACTTAACACGCAGTCTTTGCATCCTCGAGGCAGATTATTCTGCCTTGAGTTGTTTCAAGATGGTTCTTAAAATTTCCAAACGTGCTGCATTTTTGTCATTACTCGGAATGATGTGCCACGGTGCATATTCGGTACTGGTACGTTGCAGCATATCTGCCGCTGCCACCAAATAATCATCCCAACGGCTACGGTTGCGCCAGTCTTCATCTGTAATTTTAAAACGCTTATGTGCGGTTTCCTGACGTGCTTTAAAACGCAGCTCCTGCTCATCTTTACTAATGGCTAACCAAAATTTGATGACGACAGTTTGATGATCATTTAAGTCTTTTTCAAAACGGTTGATTTCGTCATAAGAACGCTGCCATTCCAGTGGGCTAATCAAACCTTCTACACGTTCTACCAATACCCGCCCATACCAAGAACGGTCAAAAATATTGATTTTTTCTTCAGGCAGAATTTTCGTCCAAAAACGCCACAAATAAGGACGACTGATTTCAAAGGCTTCAGGTGCACTAATGGTGTAAATTTCGTATTCACGCGGATCCAGTTTTTTTACAATCCGTTTAATCGCGCCGCCTTTGCCTGCTGCGTCCATTCCTTCAAAAACAATGCTGACATTACGGTTATCTAAACGCAGTGCATCTGCCACTTTTTTCGTGAGTTTCTTTAACTCTGCTTTATAGTCATCCTCATTGACCGATTCAGATACAGGATTAAGCAAAACTTCTGGAATTTCTGCAGCTTGCCAAGTGATGCCCGAACTGGTCGGATGCACAGGACAATGCTCTAAAGCACGTAAAATATGCTGTGCAAATTGTTGATCGCGGATGGTTTCATCTTCGCAATCAATCATAATCCAGTCATCGGTAAAGCGTTGGCGCAGCTTTTGCAAGCTGTCATATTGCTTTTTATTGCGCCAATCCAAGCCGTGCAATTTATGCCAATGCACTTCGCTCGGTTCCATATCATCTAGTCGTTTTTGTAGTGATTTCCACGATAAATCGAACCAGATTTTAATGACATCCACATGGTTATTTTTTAAGTCTTCTTCATAGGCACGCATTTTTTCGACATAGTTATCAAACATGGTGTCATCAATTTTTTTAGACACATGCATGGCTGTGCTTAATAAGTCACTATACCAATTGCCAAACATCACCATAATTTGACCTTCGGCAGGAATAAAACGTGCATAAGGCTGCCAAAGTGTCTGTTTGGGATTAAACGGGTGTGGCGCATCGGCTTTTACCCTTAAATAACGCGGATCGACCCATTCCCTAAGTTGTTTGACCGACTCTCCTTTCCCCGCCAATTCAATGCCGCTCACTAAAATCAGCAAACTTTTGGCATTTTTTTCACCTTTGGTATTTTTTAAAGCATATTGGGCTTCAATTAGCTCGACTGAAAGTTGTTCTTCTTCCATGAGTTTAAATTCAGTATGTGCTTGTGACATCATCTACCCTATTGTTGTGTTATTTAAGCTCTGCTGATCATTCGTCTATATTTACGATATTAGAATGAGCGACAGACTTTGATCAGTATACGAATATCGACCCATTTTTTAACAACTTTTCGCGTATTTTTGTAGATTAATCTCACACACTGACCTTTGCCGTTTGGAATTCTGTGTAATTTGTCATAGCGACGAGATCAAACTCACATTAAGATTTGCCCATTCAACTCAATAATGAGACACCCTATGTCTAAACTTGCTGCTTTAGATGAGCTGTTAGAACTGTATTATCAATTTAAATATCATAAAAATCCTATGCTTTTTCAACGCTTACAAGATGTTCAAGCATGGCAAAAACAGCGTATGCAACGCACCCATGCCACACAGTTTGCCGAAAAGCACAATGTCTTGATGGCTGAATATTTTTTAAACCGCTTATATGGCGGTCCAGATTTTGACGCTTTGGCAGGTCAAATTGCTCGCCTACTGAAATATGCACACAAAGCTGAAAAAATCATCCCTGAAAATGCAATAAAAACAGGGACTTCTGGGGTAAGTCTAGCGATTTTGGCAGTGCAGTTAGATGAACAAGTCGCGATACAATTGCTACAGGACTATCCTGAAAATATGCCTTTAAATGATGAGATGATGCGTCTGACTTATTTAAAGCTCGATCAGGGCGAAGCACGCTTAAAACAATTAAATATGTTGGATGAACTGGGTAAAAACCTAGATAAATATATGCGCTCTTTTGTGGTCTATACCGCTTTTAAAATGTGTAAAGGCGCGGCGCAAAAATACAGTTTTCAAATTATGTATGAGTTTATGCAAGATGGCTTTTTAGCCATGAAACCATTAAAGTCTGCAGAGAAATTTGTGAAGCAATTTACTACCACAGAACGGGAAATTATTGCCAAAGTACATGCAGGTGATTTACATCCATTTTCATAATCCCAATGTGTGAAATAACCAACACTTATTCAGCACACTTACGCTATCTTTGGTTTTTTCTGTATATTATTCATAACAATTGCATGATGATTACTGTACAAGTGCTTAGAATCTGTCATCATGCATACACTGCAGCCTTAAGCCTTTTTATCCTGAGGAGTGACTCCAATGTCGAATGAAAATCAAACGCCTACCGCTACTCCCGAGTCGGCACAACCAACAGACAAAGTGAGTCCATTCTTAACCGAACCTCTACCGCAAGGCGCTCCACAAGGTCAGCAACAATCTTTAGAACAAAAATTAACGGATACACCTGTTACGGGTTCAGTGCCAAAATATAATTTGCCGCGCGGTGCCAACACAGGCAATGTCGGTGCAACCACACACTTCGGCTACCAAACCGTCAGCAGTGAAGATAAAGCCCAGAAAGTCGCAGAAGTCTTCCACTCGGTTGCAAGCAAATACGACATTATGAACGACTTAATGTCATTTGGTATTCACCGCTTATGGAAACGCTTTGCGATTAATATGTCAGGTGTACGTCGTGGTCAGCGCGTACTGGACATTGCAGGCGGTACGGGTGACTTAGCCAAAGTCTTTAGCCGTGAAGTTGGCCCTACAGGTCATGTGGTACTGTCAGATATTAACGAATCTATGCTGAATGTTGGCCGTGACCGTCTAATTGATGCAGGCTGTACCAATGTCGATTTCGTGTTGGCGAATGCCGAAACTTTAGAACCATTTGAAGACAACAGCTTTGACTTACTGACTATTTCATTTGGTTTACGTAACGTGACCGATAAAGATGCAGCTTTGGCAGCGATGTACCGCGTACTCAAGCCGGGTGGTCGTTTATTGATTTTAGAATTTTCAAAACCAGTATTTGAACCGTTCTCAAAACTCTACGATTTATATTCATTCACAGCATTGCCATTGATGGGTAAAATTGTCGCAAACGACTCAGAAAGCTACAAATACTTGGCTGAATCTATTCGTATGCACCCAGATCAACGCACTTTAAAAGGCATGATGGAACAGGCAGGCTTCCAAAACTGTGATTACCACAACCTGACTGGTGGTATTGTTGCCGTTCACCGTGGTTTTAAACTCTAAGGCGTACCGCAATGTGGTCAATTCTCGCCCTTGGTGCAGTTGAGAAACTGATTCATCATGTTATTGATTTGGATGCGATTACTCGCATCCAGCTCAACCAACTACACGGCAAAATGTTGCGTGTGGTGCTCGATTCGCCACAGCTTTCTGTAGATGTCTTTTTTGATGACAACAAAGTTCGTTTAGAACCTACTGCAACAGGTCACAGCGAGCAGCCTTCTATTTTTGAGCAACGCCCGTTTGATCAAGCGCAAAATATCAGCCCCGCAACGACCACTTTGCATGTTAAAAATGTGGTGCAATTGCTCAAACTGTTGCTATCCGATGAAGTGGGCAATATTCCCCTACAAGGTGACTATCATCTTTTACAAGATATTCAGCGCATTATGCAGCAGGCTGAACTAGACTTGGCCGCACATTTAAGCCCTTGGATTGGTCCTGCTTTGGCTCATGAAGTTGGCAAAATTCAGCTTGCACCCAAGCATTTAAAACGCAGTCTACACAGCCATTTGTTCTTTGCTGAAGATGCCCTAAAAGAAGACAGTGGTCTATTTGCCCCACGCTGGCAAATGGATGACTTACAACAAGACACGCGCATTTTTCAACAAAATTTAGACCGCGCCGAAGCCAAAATTCAACAGCTACAAGCGCAGCTTGATGCACAGCCAGATACCGCTTCTGACACCTTAAACTCCACTCAACCCTAGGGAATAAGTCTTTATGATTCCGCACGTTTCACGTTTACTCGAACTTTGGCGCATTGCCGCGCACTATAGACTCGACACGTTGTTTCCTGCGGAAGAACTACCAGAAAAGGCACGTCATGCGCTCAGTTTTATTCGCATGCACCCTGCGGCTTGGTCAAGTAAAGAACGTAAAAACCCGCTGAAGCTCAAAGAAGCTTTAGAAGAAATGGGACCATTGGCAATTAAACTTGGGCAATTGCTGTCTACGCGTCGTGACCTGATTCCGCCTGAAGTTTTACAGCAATTGGTGTTGCTACAAGACCGTGTCAAACCATTCGGTTCTGACGTGGCACAAATGCGAATTCAGCAATCGCTCAAGGCAGACATCAACACCCTGTTTGCCCGTTTTGATGAGCAACCTTTAGCAGCAGCCTCCATTGCGCAAGTCCATACCGCTGCCTTGCATGATGGTCGTGAAGTCGTCGTTAAAGTCACCCGTCCCGATATTCGCCAGCAAATTCTACAAGATTTTGAAATTCTGGAATGGCTCGGTGCAGCACTGGAAAAACGTCTGGAAGCGGCACGCGCTCTACATTTATCTGAAATTATTCAGGACTATCGTCAAATTATTCTCAACGAACTGGATTTGACCTTAGAAGCGGATAACACCCGCCGCATGCGTCACTACTTTACAGGCTCAAGCATGATGTACGTGCCTGAAGTCTATATGGACAGTAAAGATGTGATGGTGGCAGAGCGCATTACAGGTGTGCCAATTTCCGACACGGCAACCTTTGATCGTTTGGGGATGAATCGTGCCGATTTGGCAGAAAAAGGCCTCACGATTTTCTTTACCCAAGTGTTCCGTGACAACTTTTTCCATGCCGATATGCATCCTGGCAACGTCTTTGTGGAAACCATCAATCCGAATAATCCGCGTTTTATTGCGCTAGATTGTGCGATTATGGGCGAGCTGTCCAAGCATGACCAAATGACCGTAGCACGTATGTTGCTGGCGGTGATGAACAGCAACTTTATGCAGCTGATTCAAGTGGTACACCAAGCTGGCTGGATTCCACCGGGCACAGATCAAGATGCTCTCGCCCGTGAAATGCGCCGTACTGTCGGGCCAATGGTGTCTAAACCGATGCACGAATTGGACTTTGCAGGCATTCTGATTCAGGTCATGGATATTGCACGTCGTTTCCATTTGGAAATTCCACCGCAATTGATGCTACTCCTGAAAACATTGGTGCATGTTGAAGGCTTGGGCACAGACTTATATCCAGAACTGGATATCTGGAAACTTGCAAAACCAATTTTAACGGATTGGATTAAAGCCAATATGAATCCAGTCAAAAATGTCAAAGAAATTGGGCAGCAAATTCCCGACCTGTTACTGGGTGCGCAAGACTTACCAAGTTTAATGATTGACAGTTTAAATGGTTTAAAAAACCAATCGGCTTGGCATTCCAAACAATTGCATGAATTACAAAGCATGCGTCTACAAATGGAACATCAGCAAAAACGCAGCTGGATTTTTGGCAGCATTATGGCCATTTTCCTCTCCATTGCGATTATTGCACCGTGGTATGTCTCTATTGTTTTAATCGCGTTGGCAAGTTTCTTGGCGATTTGGCGTATAGCTAAATAAAGCCACATTGCTTGATAACAAACTGATTAGACGATAAAAAAATTAGAAAGCCTGTTTTAAAGCAGGCTTTTTTATCACGCTGATTTTCTCTAACTCATCCTAAAAACTACCGCATGACTCATCAGTCACCAAATGATGCCTCTCGCCATTGTTGCAAAAATCACCACGCCTACAATTAATGCACATTTGTAGCGTTATAGATCAAGCATGACTCAGCTTTTGCATAAACGTGCCCCTGCACTCAGTATTCGCGCAGGACATCTGGCACGCCAACTGATTGAACAAGAAGGCTTACATGCCCAACACGTCGATATTATTCCAGGTGCAGCAGGCGGCCCCAAAGGTATTGGCATTCAAGGCTTAGACCAAGCTATTTTTGGCGAGTTTTTTGCCCAAGCCCCAAAGCGTCGTACTGTGGTCGGTTCTTCAATTGGCAGTTGGCGCTTTGCCAGTATTTTGGCGTGGGGCGCAAAACAAGGCACTGAACGCCTGTCCGATTTATATACCAACTTGTATTTTCATAAAAAAATGTCGCGCCAAGAAGTCGCTGAGATTTGTCAAAATATGCTGTTTGAACTGATTCAGGGACAGCAACAACAACTGATTCAGCATCCTGACTATCACCTCACGGTCATTTCCGTCAAAGCTCAACATATTTTCCAAAGTGACCAAGCCTTGCCTTTGCTAGCATCTGTGGCTGGAATTATTGGTAGCAATGCCATTGCGCGCAAACATAACCGCTTATTTATGCAACGCGTCATCAGCCAACCTGCGCAAGGTCAGCAGTTTATGGTAGAGGATGATTTTGTCACCCATTACCAAGCCCTGAATGAGCAGAATGTCGCACCGTGGCTGCTCGCCTCAGCGTCTATTCCCGGGGTGATGTCTGCTATTCGTGACATTCCTGATGCGCCCGTGGGCAGTTATCGGGATGGTGGCTTAATTGACTACCATCTAGATTTACCTTACCAAAGTCAGGGCATTGTGCTGTACCCACACTTTACCGACAGCATTACCCCTGGCTGGTTTGATAAAATGTTGAAGCATCGTAAAGCCAATCCTGAAAATCAGGCCCGGACACTCTTGCTATCACCTTCGGCAGAATATTTAAGCAGCTTGCCTTTAGGCCGTTTGCCCGATCGTAAAGACTTCACCTTAAAAGGTTTAGATCAGGCACAGCGCATTCGCTTATGGAAACAATCGGTGGCAGAAAGTCAGCGTTTGGGCGATGAATTTCTGGAAATGGTGGAAAAACAAAACTTCCCTCAATTTATGCAAACGCTTTGACAGTACAAATCTGGCAAGATAATTTAGGTAAATTGTCTTGAATCACGTACACTATAGGGACGATGCAAAATCGTGCGCTCAGAAAATAGCGTCCATACAATTTAAATTAATTTTGGTGAACAACTCATGAATAACTTGCAATGGCTCGATGAAGTAAAATTTAACGAACAAGGATTAGTGCCTGCCATTGCACAGCATCATCAAACAGGACGTGTGTTGATGGTGGCGTGGATGAACCGTGAAGCCTTGGCACTGACTGCCGAAAAAAATCAGGCGGTGTATTTTTCACGTTCACGCAATAAATTGTGGCACAAGGGTGAAGAATCTGGACACTTTCAAACTGTGCACGAGATTCGTCTGGACTGCGATGCCGATGTGATTATCCTGCAAATTGAACAACATGGTGGAATTGCTTGCCACACAGGGCGTGAATCTTGTTTCTATCGCAAACTCACCGCCAATGGTTGGGAAATTGTAGATGCACAGCTGAAAGACCCGAATCAAATTTATGGTGAACAAGCCGCCAATGCTCACACCTTAGCCATGAGCCAATCAAAGGCACAAGCTGAACAGGTTGAAGTTTTGGCTTATTTAGGGCAAATGATGAGCGAGCGCAAAACCGCTAATCCTGACTCATCTTATGTAGCCAAGCTATACCATAAAGGCTTGAATAAAATTTTGGAAAAAGTCGGTGAAGAAACCGTGGAAGCAATTATTGCCGCCAAAGATTTCAACACCGAAGCCAATGCCAACAACAAAAATGACCTGATTTATGAAGTGGCCGATTTATGGTTCCACAGCATTGTCATGTTGGGTTATTTCGATATTGAACCGCAAGTGGTACTGAATGAATTGGCTCGTCGTCAAGGTTTATCAGGCTTGGTTGAAAAAGCCAACCGTAGCCATTAACGCGAAAAGCCAACCCTGATCTGTGTCTGTAATCACCAAGCCTCGCCCGACCTATGAGCAAGCCACTGCTATAGATAATGCACGTCTGGGCAAATCTTTTAAAGTGATTGCCTATGCAGGTACAGGTAAAACCACGACCTTACAAATGATCAGTGATGCCATGCCAGAACGGCGTGGCATGTACTTGGCATTTAACAAAGCCATTGCCGCAGAAGCACAAAGTAAATTTCATCGTCAGGTCGATTGTCGTACATTTCACTCGCTTGCATATCGCAGCGTTCCACGTGGAGTCACCGACAAATTACGCCTACCCCGTTTAAGTCCAAGTTTTATTGCCAAAGAGTATCGTTTAGAACCGATTACCCTTAGACGTATGATGGGCGGACGCTATGAAAAATATGTGTTGATGCCAAGTCGTTTAGCCAGTTTGGTGGCCAATGCCGTGAGTCATTTCTGCTCGACCAGTTCGCAATACCCTGCCCCACGACATTTACAAGCACCCAGTTGGTTGCATCCAGATGACATCGACACCTTACAAAAGCATCTTTATCCTGCGGTAGAACGACGCTGGTTGGAGTCAATTGACCCGAATCATCAGGCAGGCATTGGACACGATATTTATCTGAAACTTTGGGCCTTGTCTGAACCCAACATTCCTGCCGATTATGTGCTGTTTGACGAAGCTCAAGATGCCGACCCGCTCATGCTGGGCATTTTACTCAAGCAACGTAATACTCAAGTGATTTATGTGGGCGATGCGCATCAGCAAATCTATGCTTGGCGTGGTGCAATCAATGCCATGCAGCAATTACCTTTGCCTGAATCACGACTGACCACATCGTTCCGTTTTGGTGAAGAAATTGCCCTGACCGCCAATGCCATTTTAGGTGGGCTGAATGAAACCGTGCCACTCTTGGGCAATCCAGAATTACATTCCAAAGTGGTCAACAAACCGCATACCAAAATGCGTGATGCGATTTTATGCCGTACCAACGCCCGTGCCATGGAACTGCTACTGGCAGGTTTAGTGCATGGCGATAAAGTCAGTCTGCAAGCCGACCATGTGCGCTTAAACCGTTTTGTGGATGCTGCCGCGATGCTCAAACAAGGCAAACGTGTGACCGACGTTCCAGAACTGGCATGGTTTAACTCTTGGCATGATGTACATGAATATTGTGAAACCAACGATGGCAGCGACATTAAACCTTTGGTCAAACTGGTGGATGATCATGGTACTAATCCACTCAAACGGGCGTTGGCAAAAATCACCCCAATTGACCAAGCCGACTATATTATTTCGACAGCGCATAAAGCCAAAGGTTTAGAATGGAATCGGGTACATATTGAAGACGACTACCAATTTAAACTGAACGACAAAGAGCATAAAATTAGCGATGAAGAATTAAGATTACTGTACGTGGCATGCACACGTGCTAAAGTCAGTTTAAATATTCATCATATTTACGATTTGGTACAACAACTGAAAATAAAAATGCCGACATCGTTACGCAAAGCGGTGGGGTAATTGCAGCAGGTGCGCTATGAAAATTACATCGGTTCATTTCAGACACATCACCCATTTTGCAGACCTAAAACTCGAACTCAATTATCACGACCTGCCCATTACGCTTATTTTGGCAGACCAAAGCGCGGGTAAAACCTCGCTGTTACGATTTAGTTATCAAGCACTGACTTGGTTTGCCGCTCGCTATAAAGACTTACGCACTGCGGGTTTGGTGATGCAAGATCAAGATATTTTGTTCAACCGCTTGCAAGCTAAAATTGATGTTTGTGTGGAAATTCCAGCAGAAATAGGCAGTTTGGCAGAATCAAGCAACACGCAAATTGAAAGCACCCAACATTGTGACTGGCAATTATATAAAACCCTGAATAGTAGCGGCGTAGGAGTAAGCAAAGCAGAAACCGCCAAGCTTGAAAAAATGGTGCAGCTCTATCAACACGCCATTAAACATGACCCGATGCAAGGTCTACCGCTGATTGCCTACTACCCTGCAGAACGCTTCGTGAATGAAGTTAATTTACTCAATAAAAATAATCCGCTGATTTTACAACCTGGACATGCCTACGAAATTGCTGCGATTCCATTCACGACATTTACTCGTTTTTTTGAATGGTTGCGGGAAATTTCCGATATTGAAAATGCCCAAAGTGCGCAGCTTTTACACAAGCTATATCAGCAACAACAAAGCGAACTCGCACAAACCCTGAATCAGTCCTTATTGCATGCCTATACCCAAATGCATGCACCGAGTTTACAAGCACTGAAAGATGCCTTACAAATCGTGCTGCCTGAAATTGAAGACCTATATCTACAACATCTGCCTAAATTACAACTCATGGTGCGCTGTCAGGGCAAAGATATGCTGTATCAGCAATTGTCGAACAGTCAGCGCAACTGGATTGCTCTGGTAGGCGATATTGTACGTCGCCTCTGTTTGCTAAACCCAAACAGTTTGTATCCGTGTCGCGAGGGAGATGGTATTTTGTTGATTGACCAGATTGATCATCAGCTCGATCAACAACAGGCCGCACAAATACTGACCCGTTTACATCAAGCTTTTCCGCGCTTACAAATTATTGCCACAGGCAACCGCAGCGAACTTTTGGAACAAGCGGAACGCTTTCAATGTTTAAAACTGGAACATCAACAGCTGCATCCCATCGCATGGCAAAGTTTACAACCGCAGTTTGCAGAAATTTATGCTGATGTGCTAGAAACCACTCACACGACAGAAGACGTCAGCCTACAAGAACAAAACCCAACACAATTAGGCACGGCTGAAATTTTGCAGCAGATTCAAAACCATTTAACTGCCGAACAAAAACAGGAATTGCTGCAACGCTTACAGCAATTGGATAGTGAGCCAACACCTGATCAATTGCCTGAATCTTAATTGCCGAAGTCTTTCAAGGCATACTTGGCCAAAAAGCAAGGAAATACTTTATCCCGCATATAACAGACGGTATATAATGACTTTGCTGTATGCAAAAAAAATTGATGTTGTTTTATTCATGTAATAAAATCAGATTAATTTTGAACTTTTATAGTAAAATCCGATTTTGCTGTAGTTTTTAAAGTTGCGCAATACAACTTTTTTTATACCTTGAATAGTGTCTATTGACCTTTCAAACACGGTGAATGCTGTAAAAATGCAGCAGATGCAGATCAACTTCATCCATAATTCAACTAGGTTGTAGATTGACGCATCTAAATATTTTTAACACAGCTTTAACCAAACCAAGCACAACCTTATTCGCTGCATCGTCAGCGAAAGATCAGCATATTTTTTGCTGCTTGAGCCGCCTAGCCATGTAAAATTATTTTTGCATGATCTTGTTTTGAGTTTAAGTTGCGACAATACGCTCATCAAAACAATAGACTACGTGTTTACTGACACGACTGATTGGCTTTCAAGATTGAATCTTTTGGATGGTGTGTTGCTGTCCTGTAATCCTTGGAAGATAAGATTCATCCTTTAGGTTTTCAACCTATTCACGACAATGGATATGAGTGTGCTACCGATTATTATATTGTTACCGTTAGTACTGGGCACAACCCTTGTCTCGTGGCTGAAACAATTTTCACGCGGGGTAACGGCTTTAGGGGCGATTGGCGTCAGTCTGAGCAGTCTTATTCTGCTCCTGACTCAAGCAAAAGCAGTCTTTAATGGCGAAACGATCATTCAAACATGGTCTTGGCTGCCACAGTTGGGGATTGATTTAAGCTTTCGTCTAGATGCGCTTGGTTTATTATTCTCCTTGCTGATCACGGGGATCGGCACACTCATTTTTATTTATGCCTATTATTATTTAAGTCCACAAAACTCGCTCAGTAAACTCTATGTTCTCCTCATGCTGTTTATGGCTGCCATGTTGGGAATTTCGCTCTCCAATAACCTGATTTTGTTGCTGACTTTTTGGGAACTGACCAGTATTTCCTCTTTCTTATTGGTGGGTTATTGGAGCAATTACGAGGCAGCACAACGCGGCTCACGTATGGCACTGACCATTACAGGCATGGGCGGACTCGCCATGCTCGGTGGTTTTGTGTTATTGGCGCAAATCACAGGCACCTATCAAATTGACCAAATCTTAATGATGACTGAACAAATTCAAAGTCATCATTTATTTGTACCAACTTTATTGCTGATTTTATTGGGTGCATTTACCAAAAGTGCGCAATTTCCGTTTCACTTCTGGCTACCCAATGCCATGGCTGCACCCACGCCTGTTTCTGCCTATCTACATTCGGCAACGATGGTCAAAGCAGGGATTTTCTTGCTGGCGCGCTTATTGCCAATTTTTGCAGGCGCAGCGTTATATCACAACCTAGTCACCTTTATTGGTCTATTTACCCTGTGTATGGCAGCATTCTTTGCCATTTTCAAAGAAGATTTAAAAGGCTTATTGGCGTATTCCACCATCAGTCATTTAGGTCTGATCATGTGCTTACTCGGCATTGGTTCACCGTTAGCAGTAGCTGCTGCAATTTTCCACATCATCAACCACGCCACCTTTAAAGCGGCCCTGTTTATGATTGCAGGAATTATCGACCACGAATCAGGCACACGTGATTTACGCAAACTTAGTGGCTTATGGCAACTATTACCCTTTACCGCCACCCTCACTATGATTACCGCGGCCTCTATGGCTGGCGTACCGTTGACCAACGGCTTTTTGTCCAAAGAAATGTTCTTCACTGAACTGGTAGCAAACTTATCTGGCCCTGTACTGTTGGTTTCTGCAATTGTTGCGACACTGGCGGGTATTTTTGCAGTGGCCTATTCAATACGTTTGGTACACGGCGTTTTCTTTGATGGTCCAATTGGTAAAGATGTCCCAAACAAAGAAGCTCACGAACCTCCGTTTGGCATGCGTGCACCCGCAACTTTATTGGCTGTTTTATGTATTTTAGTCGGCTTGATGCCTGCCTTATTGGTCGAGCATATTGTCAATAGCACGACTCGTGCCAGTACCCAACTGTCGCAGTTTGAAGGCACACATCTGGCAATTTGGCATGGCTTTAATCTTCCCCTGCTGATGAGTGTTATTGCACTGCTTGGCGGGATCATTTTCTATTTCTCGCTCGCCAAAGGTGGAAAAATCCGTGAAATTGACCTCGACCCACATTTAGGTCAATTCCAAGGCAAACTGCTGTTTGAATTATTCTTAAAACATTTGCTACAAGTTTCACGCAAAATCAAACGTAAAACCGAAAATGGTTCACTGCAAAGCTATTTGGTGTGGATCATTGCTTTTACGGTATTCATGGTCGCGCTACCATTATTCAATCAGGGATTAACAACTGGCACACGTGAACTCACACATGCGCCTATGATTGCCATTGTTTTATGGTTATTGCTGTTCTCTGCCTGCTGGATGATGCTGTGGTTCCACCATGAGCGCATCAAAGCTGTCTTAATCAGCGGTGCAGTTGGCTTGGTCGTCACCATGATGTTTGTCGGACTGTCTGCTCCCGACTTGGCACAAACTCAAATCACGGTTGATGTCGTCACCACTGTTTTATTGCTGATGAGTCTATCGCTGCTCCCACAATTGACCCCGTATGAATCTAGCCGTTCACGTCGTTGGCGAGATGCCTTCATTGCGATTGGTGGCGGCATTGGTATCGGCTGGATTGCGTGGCTGGTTATGACTCGCGACCACAATTCAATTTCATGGTTCTTTAATCAGCAATCCATTCCACTCGGTGGCGGAACCAACGTGGTCAACGTCATTTTGGTGGACTTCCGTGGTTTCGATACCTTTGGTGAAATTACCGTCTTGGGCATTGCTGCGATTGGTACGCTGTGTTTAATGGATGGTATGCGTGCGCACGGCACTATCATGACCCAAGGTTTAACCTATCGCTTTAATCCTTCACCGTTGATGCTGCGGATTACCGCCTCATGGATTTTACCTATCGCCCTTGTGGTCAGCCTGTATATTTTCTTGCGCGGTCATAACTTACCAGGCGGTGGCTTTATTGCGGGCTTAATTACCGCAATGGCGTTGATCATCCAATACATTGCGCTTGGTCAAGACCACACCGAACAAATGCTCAAAGCTAAATCTGGACGTTTATACGAAATCTGGATTGGCGTGGGTTTAAGTATTGCAGGTCTGACAGGACTTGCCGCATGGTTCTGGGGACGTCCATTCCTCACCAGCGCACATATTTATGTCAATCCTCCGATTATTGGTGAAATGCACCTCGCTTCGGCTGCCTTATTTGATGTAGGCGTGTATGTCACGGTGGTTGGTGCGGTAATGTTGATGATTTCTGTCTTGGGCGACTCACGTCACTCAGGCATGTCTGGCCCACTTCCAAAGGAGTAATGCAATGATTAGTATTGAGTTTTTAATTGCGTCTGCCATTGGAATGTTAGTCGCGACAGGGATTTATTTAATTTTACGTGCCCGTACCTTTCCTGTGGTTTTAGGTTTGGCGATGATTGGTTATGCCGTCAATATTTTCTTATTCAGCATGGGGCGTATTCAGCTCAATGCACCTGCAATTTTGACTGAAGCTTCAAAAGTCACCGACCCATTACCACAAGCCTTGGTGTTAACCGCAATTGTGATTGGCTTTGCCACCACTGCATTTATTGTGCAATTGGCGCTGCGTAGCCGTTATGAAACAGGGACAGACCACGTCGATGCCAAAGAAGAACATCCACTGCTTGACCCACGTGAGGATGAGCCATAATGACTGATTTCCTCCAATTTTGGCTACAGCATTCACCTATTTTTAGCATCCTGATTCCCACCTTTACCGCATTTATTTTAGTGCTATTAGGCAATCCGGGCTTTGGTTCACTCTCACATGACTGGCGCCAGCCATGGCGTCGTGGCATTAGCTATCTTTCTGCCACACTCGGTTTAGTCACTGCAATTAGCTATTTAATTCAAGTCAGCAGTGGGCAAATTATTATTTATAATTTGAGCGAATGGGCCGCCCCGTTTGGCATTATTTTAGTGCTAGATCAACTGTCTGCCCTCATGTTGGTACTGACTTATTCACTTGCCTTGCCATTACTGTGGTTTTCCAGCAAAAAATGGGATGAACGTGGTCGCTATTTTCATACCATGGTGCATTTCCTACTCATGGGACTTTGCGGTGCATTCCTCACAGGCGACTTATTTAACCTGTTCGTATTTTTTGAAATCTTGTTGCTCGCCTCGTATGTGTTGTTATTGCACGGTCAGGGCAAAGCACGTTTTCAACTCGGGATTCATTACGTCACCATCAACCTGTTGGCCTCTGCCCTGTTCCTAATTGGTTTGGGGATGATTTACGGCAGTGTCGGCAGTTTAAACATGACCGATGTGGCACGTCTTATTCCGCTACTCGATGCTGATGCACATAAAATTGCGGTGGCAGGTGGCTTACTGCTATTTGTGGTATTTGGTATTAAAGCCGCTATGCTTCCTGTCGGTTTCTGGCTTCCTAAAACCTATGCCGTGGCGACAACCCCTGTGGCAGCCTTATTCACCATCATGACCAAAGTGGGTGTGTATGCCATTTTGCGGGTTAATGGAACCGTATTTGATGATGCACTGAGCCATAAAATCCTACAAGACTGGTTGCTGCCGATTGGTCTAATTACCTCACTGTATGGGGTCATTGGCGCAATTGGTGCAGAGCGCTTACGTCGTTTTGTCGGTTTTATGGTGCTGTCTTCGATTGGTACGATCCTGATCGCCATTTCGATGCTGAACACACAGGCATGGTCAGCCGCACTGTATTACTTAGTACACAGTACCTTAATTGCAGCGGCTTTCTATTTGCTGTGTGGCTGGATTACCTCACAACGTGGCGCATTTAAAGATCACTTCAATATTGCCCCGCAAATGAAGCAACACAAAGTACTGGCAATCACATACTTCATGATTGCCTTAATGATGGCAGGTTTGCCACCGTTTAGTGGCTTTTTGGGCAAGGTCTTTATTTTGCAAGCCACCGCCAATATGGCACATCAAGGCTGGATTATTGGCATTATTCTCTTGGTCAGCTTGCTGAGTATTATTGCATTCACCCGTGTCGGCTTTATTTTATTTTGGCGCGCGACCAAACCTGAAGATGATGCGCAAACTGAAGCCTATTATGAATATCAGGCACTACCTGCGATTGCACCGCCCCGTAATGACCGTGTCATTTATTTTCTCCTAACGGGTTTAGTGCTGTACGTGGTATTTGCCAATCCAATTCAACAATATATGCTGAATACTGCACAGCAGATTCAACATAATGCGGCCTATGAAGCACTGATTCTGAAAAAAGACCGTGCTGCAAATGTGATTAGCGTACAACCTTATGATCCATTGTACTTACCTGAAACCAAGTACGGTGGCGAAGCAATTGACACCAATGCACATTTAATTCCCTATGTGATTGATCCAAACACCTTGGAAGGCGAGCATATTTCTGACTATAAACAACGTCAGATTCAACAGCAAAATCGTGAGGAAGCACAGCAACCTAGCGATACTCAACTCAAACCTGCGGAGCCCTAAACATGCAAAAAACGAGACCAAAAACTTCGTTTTGGGATAACCTGCTGCCACACCCGTTTGTATCTGTCTTGGTGGCACTGAGTTGGCTGATGTTGGCGCATAGTGTTTCTGCAGGGAATCTGTTGATGGCACTGGTCTTGGCGCTCTTGATTCCCAAACTGATCCAGCCCTTTATTGCGCGTACACCAGACATCAACTGGACTGCAGCCATTCGCTTATTCTTCGTGGTGGTCTGGGATATTATGATTTGTAATATTCGTGTCGCAAAACTGGTACTTGGCCCAACAGACCGTATGCAGCCAAAATGGTTCCGTGTCCCTCTCGAAACACAACACGAACAGGTCAACAGTATTTTGGCGATGATCATTACCACCACACCAGGCACGGTTACAGCAGGTATTGACCAAGACCGTGGCGATATTTTGGTGCATGCCTTAAACACTGCAGATGAAAGTGTAGATATTCAAGACATCAAAAATCGTTATGAAAAACCGCTGATTGAAATTTTTGGTGCACAGTCAGGAGAAAAGCAATGATGATTCTGCCTTATGCACTTGGAATCTGCATGGTTGCGATTACGCTGTCCATGTTTATGTGCCTATATCGCCTGATTATTGGCCCTTCAATTGTAGACCGCCTGTTGGCCTTGGATACCTTGTTTTTAAATGCGACCTGCTTGGTGGTGGTTCTGGGTATCTATTGGACCAGTACCTCATTATTTGAAGGTGCGTTATTGGTGGCGATGCTAGGCTTTGTGTCTACTGCAGCACTGGCGCGTTACTTCACCAGTGGTCATGTGATTGATTAAGGAGAATGAACATGCAATTACTCATGGAAATTTTAGTGTCATTCTTTTTAATTATTGGCGCATTTTTCATGTTGGTGGGCGGCATTGGCATGGTTCGCCTACCCGACTTATTTATGCGACTGCATGCCCCTACAAAATCCAGCACTTTAGGACTAGGCAGTTTCTTAATTGCAGCCATTATTTATGCGGCATTTGAAGGACGATTTGGCTTTGCAGAAGTATTAATCACCCTATTTGCGTTTATTACCGCGCCTGTTTCTGCCAATTTAATGGCACAGGCAGCACTGCATTTACGTTTACGTTCGATGAGTGGCAATGTGCCTGAAACCTTAGACCGTCCATTACCGTGGCAACGCCAACGTCGTAATTTACGTCGTTATGAAAAAAAGTCCCATGATGATTTGGTCTAGAATATTAGTCAGGCATTAAAAAAAGCATCGTATCCGATATAACCTTGCTTACATTGCAAAAGCTCAAACATGATAGACAAAAAAATGCCACCCGAAGGTGGCATTTTTTATCATCACTGATTTATTCTTCATCTTGCTTAGGTGCTGCAGGAGGTAAATCTTTTACCGCTTCTGCAATCAAACCAAACATATAGTTACCATAGGCATTGGTTTTATCGTAGTGAAAACGCAAACGCGGGGTAATACGTGTCTTAATACGACGGCTTAACTCATGGCGCAAGAAGCCTGATGCTTTATTCAACACATCCAAGGTTTCTTTATTTGCCGTTTCGCTTTGCTCATCGCCTAATTCACGTCCCATGACGGTCACGTACACTTCCGCATATCCTAAGTCTGGGCTCACCTTCACTGCAGAGATGGTCACAAGACCACCTAAGCGTGGATCTTTCAGCTCTTGGCGAATCAGTTCTGACAGCTCACGCTGTACTGTATCCGCCATACGCTTCAGACGTTGACTACCCGCCATTAAAGACTCCGTTTAATCAATTGAACATCGTACACTTCAATCTTATCAAGTGGTTTGATGTCTTTATAGCCTTTTACTGCAAGACCACATTCCATACCTGCGCGAACTTCTTCCACCACGTCTTTATAACGACGAAGTGACTCAAGCTCACCTTGGAATACCACCACATCATCACGTAATACGCGAATTGGTTTGTTACGGTGAAGTACGCCTTCAAGTACCATACAACCTGCAGCTGCACCGAACTTACTTGAGTGGAACACTTCACGCACTTCTGCAACACCCAAAATAGTTTCACGGTGTTCAGGTGCAAGCTTACCGCTCATCGCATCTTTCACATCATCAATTAATTGATAGATGATGCTGTAGTAACGAATGTCAATACCATCGGCATCGGCTTTTTGACGCGCAGTATTGTCAGCACGTACGTTAAAGCCCAGTAATACAGCTTCTGAAGATTCTGCAAGCGTAACGTCAGACTCAGTGATCGCACCTACGCCTGAACCAATCACACGTACACGTACTTCATCGGTAGACAACTCGCCCAATGCAACAATCAAGGCTTCCAAAGTACCTCGTACATCGGTCTTCAATACCACATTGACAAATGGAACGTCTTTTTTGCCCATTGATGCCATGATGTTTTCAAGACGCATTGCGCTTTGACGCTCAAGACGTTTTTGACGCTCACGATCCATACGCGCATCGGCAACTTCACGTGCTTTCTTCTCGTCATTTACAACAAGAACTTCGTCACCTGCCATTGGCGCTTCAGGTAAACCTAAAATTTCAACTGGAATTGAAGGACCTGCAGATTTAATACGCTTACCGTTTTCATCAGTCATGGCACGTACGCGACCATAAGATGAACCTGCAAGTACCAAGTCACCTACATTCAAAGTACCGTTTTGTACCAGAATTGACGTCACTGCACCGCGACCTTTATCTACACGCGCTTCAATCACCACACCTTGCGCTGCACCTTCTTCAGATGCTTTCAATTCCATCATTTCTGCTTGAATTGAAATTAAGTCAAGAAGTTCATCAATACCTTGACCTGAATGCGCCGAAACCATTGCAACAGGTACGTCACCGCCCCATTGTTCAGGTACGATTTCTTTGGTGGTCAATTCATTCAATACGCGGTCTGGATCAGCCGATTCTTTGTCCATTTTGTTAATGGCAACAATAATTGGCGTACCCGCTGCACGCGCATGGTCAATGGCTTCTGCAGTTTGTGGCATCACACCATCATCTGCCGCAACGACCAATACCACGATATCTGTCGCTTTCGCACCACGTGAACGCATTGCAGTAAACGCTGCGTGTCCCGGTGTATCTAAGAAGGTGATAATGCCTTTATCGGTTTGTACGTGGTATGCACCAATGTGCTGGGTAATACCACCCGCTTCGCCTGCAGCCACTTTGGCACGACGAATACGGTCAAGTAATGATGTCTTACCATGGTCAACGTGACCCATGATGGTCACCACTGGTGGACGTGTCGTTTGAACACCACGTGCCTCTTCAGCAGCTTCAAGTAAGTTATCTTCAGCTTGCGTATCAGATACTAGAACTGGGTTGTGGCCCATTTCCTCAACTACAAGTGCTGCAACTTCTTGCTCAATCGCTTGGTTTTGCGTAACTAACTCACCCATTTTCATGAGTGATTTAATAACTTCGCGTACTTTAACTGCCATTTTTGCAGCCAAGTCCGCAACCACAATCGTTGCACCAATTTCAACATCATAAACTTGTTTTTTAACTGGTTTTTCAAAGCCGTGCTTGTTGGCTTGGCTCGTTTTCAAACCGCGTTTATGTGAGTTTTGGCTGAAAGACTGTTCTTCCTGACCACGACGACCACCTTTTTTCGGTGAACGTGTATTGGTGGTGCTGGTACCACGCTTGATTTCACGGTCTTCTTTGGCAAATGAATCTTCATAAGCCTGACCCACAAGACCAGCCGCCAATGGAGAATCATCTACCACACGAATGGTAGCGGTTGCATCTTCATTTGAGTATTTAGATGCCATCTGACGCATTTGCTCAAGCGTACGTTGCTGCGCTTCTTCAGCAGCTTTACGACGTGCTGCTTCTTCAGTCGCTTTCAACTGAGCTGCTTGCGCTTCACGCGCTTTCTTTTGCTCAGGTGTTTCAGTGACTTTCACTGCTTGCTTCACAATTGGCTTGTTGGTTGACTTACGTTTCACCACAACCGCAGCTTTTGCAACTTCTTGCTTGGCTGTTTCTTGCTTGGCTGCTGCACGCATTGCATCTAAAGCTTGTTTCGCTTTTGCGGCACCTGCTTGAGGCGCGTCTGCTTTCGCTTTGCTCTTTTCTGCCACGTCACGTGCTTGCTGTTCTGCTTGCGCTTTTTCAGCTGCTTCCGCCTGTGCTTTTGCCAGTGCTTCCGCTTTAATCTGTTCAGGATCTGGCTTTACAAATGTATGCTTCTTGCGAACTTCTACATTAATCGTTTTCGCTTTGCCCGAAGTACTTGCCACTTTAGCGGTACTGGTGGTTTTACGTTTCAACGTGATTTGTCCTGCTTTACCCTCTTGACCGTGAACCTTTTTTAAATGGTTCACTAGGGTACTTTGTTGTTCCGTGGAAATAATATCGTCAGCGTTACGCTGTGGTAAACCTGCGTCACGAACCTGTTCCAGGAGTTTCTCAACTGGACGACCTACACTGAGCGCTAACTCTTTAATCGACTTGTCCGTCATATATTACCTCCTAGTTAAACCATGATTCGCGCGCTTTCATAATCAATTGACCCGCTTTTTCTGTACCTAAACCTTCTATATCTTCGATATCGTCAGTCGCTTGGTCAGCTAAATCATCAACTGTAATGACACCACGAGCGGCAAGCGCATAAGCGATCTCTTGTGTCATGCCTTCCATTGCTAGAAGTTCTTCACTCGGATCTTGGATATTTTCTTGCTGTTGCAATGCTTCTGCCAAAGCCACTTCTTTGGCACGGCCTTGTAACATTTCAACAAGTTCTTCATCTAAATCAATTTCGTCAAATGTTTCCGCAGGAACATACGCAATTTCTTCTAATGAAGTGAAGCCCATTTCTACCAATGCCATCGCCAAATCTTCAGCAATGTCTAGACGTGAAACAAACAAGTCCAAGTATTGTTGCGCTTCATTTTGCTGACGTGCGTGATACTCTTCTTCAAGCATCATGTTCAGCTTGTAACCTGTGAGTTCAGAGGCTAAACGTACGTTTTGACCTTGTGAACCAATTGCACGTGCCAACTGATCGCTGGTTGCGAAAATAATGTCGGCAGTACGTTCTTCTTCATCAATCACAATACCCGATACATCGGCTGGCTCTAAAGCACTGGCGATATATTGTGCTGGATCATCAGACCACACCACAACATCAATACGCTCACCATTTAACTCTTGCTGTACCGCTTGGATACGTGTACCACGCATACCAATACATGCACCTACAGGGTCAATACGATGGTCGTTGGTTTTTACTGCAATTTTTGCACGTACACCTGGCTGACGCGCTGCTGCTTTAATTTCGATGATTTCTTCAGAAATTTCTGGAATTTCTTTTTTCATCAATGCAATCAGCATTTCAGGCTTGGCACGTGACAACAACAATTGTGCACCACGACCTTCACGGTTCACGCTGTACAAAATTGCATTCACACGCTGCTTAGGACGCAAAATTTCTTTGGCGATCATTTCTTCACGCGCCAAATATGCTTCTGCATTGTCGCCCAAATCAATAATAAAGCCATCTTTGGTTTGCTTTTTCACTTCACCGTAAATCAGCTCGCCTACTTTGGCTTCATAAGCATCTGCAACCAATGCGCGTTCTGCTTCACGAATTTTTTGCACAATCACTTGCTTGGCAATTTGCGCAGCAATACGACCGAAGTCAATTGACTCAACTTCAAGTTCGCGAATATCGCCAATTGACCACTTTGCAGGGTCTACATCAGAAATTGCATCTTGGCATGCAGGCATTTCATGATCTTCATCTGCCACCACTTCCCACTGACGGAAAGTGCTGTAGTCACCTGTTTTACGATCAATTTCCACACGTAAACGTGCTTCTTCTGAGTTTGTGCCTTCGTAGAATTTCTTTTTCGTCGCAGCAACAAGAGCCTGTTCAAGCGCCTCAAAAATTGCCTCACGACTTACACCTTTTTCGTTACTAACCGTTTCAACGACGGTAAGAATTTCACGTGCCATAAGTCACCTATTCGTTCAGATTCTTATTAATTTGATTAATCTTGGTAAATCAGGTTTGCTTTATCAATATTGTGACTGTCAATCTCCAATACCTGCTGTTTTTCCACTTCGACCTGAATGGTTTCATTTTCCAGATCTACAGCAACCAATTTCGCTTGAAATTTACGACGGTTTTCTACAGCACTGATTAAACGTAACGCAATGGTTTGCCCAATATATGCAGGCAATTGCTCTAATTGGAAAAATGGACGATCCCAACCCGGAGAGGATACTTCAAGTGCATATTCACCTGAAATTGGATCATGCACATCAAGCATTGCACCAACTTGCTGGGTTACACGTACACAATCTTGCACACCAATACCACGACCTTGCTCTAATTCGCCATCTTCATTTAAGACAGGTTCTGCATTTTCATCGACAGCTTTGTCGATATAAATACGTAACAAAGAACGCTTACCTTGTGGAATAAACTCGATTCCCCAAAGATCCACATCACATGCTTGCACTGCTGGCGCAATTAAGTCCTGAAGTGCTTGAGTTTTATTTGATAGCTTCATTTACTCTCGTCATTCTGCTGCGGTTCAATGGTCTTATTTGACCACTACACATTCATACAAACTATAGTAGTAGTGAAACATGACACTTTGACTTTAGGCCGCGCACGGCTTGTATCGACACTACACGATAGCCAATAAAAAAGGGCGTAATCGCCCCTATTCTTGCACAGTAAAACCAATATCCACTGTGCAAAAAGGCCCACCTAGTTGTGAGCCTCTTTAGAAACTTGGTTGCGGGGATTAGACTAAATCTAACCATCTTTGCTAGTTTATTATGCTGAATTCAATCAACTAAAACTAACGTACCACACCATTAGAAACTTGGTAGCGGGAGCTGGATTTGAACCAACGACCTTCGGGTTATGAGCCCGACGAGCTACCAGACTGCTCCATCCCGCATCAACGTGCAAAAATTATATACAAATATGAATAAGTTTTCAATCAAACTTAGCATTTTTGCCTGACTTAAGTTGCACCTTAGTCAGTATAAAGCGTAAAACTCATATTAGAGCATAATCACACTTTTAAAATATTGGTAGCGGGAGCTGGATTTGAACCAACGACCTTCGGGTTATGAGCCCGACGAGCTACCAGACTGCTCCATCCCGCAACAACATGTAAATACTTATCTCAACCTAAAATAATTTAAGTTGCCTACGCTTAATTCACGATAAGCTTAGGATTGATTGGTAGCGGGAGCTGGATTTGAACCAACGACCTTCGGGTTATGAGCCCGACGAGCTACCAGACTGCTCCATCCCGCATCAACAGATTTGCTGCTTAACACCAACTTATGTTTTCTGGATTATAAGTTGGTGCGGAAGGGGGGACTTGAACCCCCACGCCCGAAAGCACTACCACCTCAAGGTAGCGTGTCTACCAATTCCACCACCACCGCAGCTGTGACGCATTCTAGTCGCATCATGCGAAAAAAGAAAGTGCTAAATAAAATTATTCAGCGCTTTTAGGCGCAGTTGGTGAAGTTTCAGGCGATACAGGCTGTGCAGGTGCAGTCGTTTGTACAGTCTGCAAACTATATGCGCCTGTGGTTTGTTTCTTGGCAAACACCGCTAAAGTTAAACTGGTTGCAAAAAACAAGGCTGTTAAAATTGCCGTTAAACGGGTTAAAAAGTTGCCTGAACCTGACGCACCAAATACGGTTGCCGCACCACCGCCACCAAAAGAAGCGCCTGCATCTGCACCTTTACCATGCTGAACCAAAATTAGTCCAATCATTAAAATGGCTAAGATAATATGTACTACCAGCACAAATGTTTGCATGCTGAACTCCTCATTATTGTGTATTTGCAAAGGCTTGCGCAATTTGATGGAACGATGCCGCATTTAAGGATGCACCACCGACCAAAGCACCATTAATGTCTGGGCAGGCTGCTAACTCTACGGCATTTTCTGGTTTTACACTACCACCATATAAAATCGGTAGAGTCACCGCATAAGCGGTGATTTGGCTTAAACCTTCACGGATTTTTGCATGCATGGTTTGCGCATCTTCAGGTGATGCGGTCTTGCCTGTACCAATTGCCCAAATAGGTTCATACGCAATCACTATCTGTTGCCATTGCTCAGCGTCAACCACAGCAGCAATATCACAAATTTGTTGCAAAACAACTTGCTCTGCCTGACCGCTTTCACGTTGTTGCAGACTTTCACCCACACAATAAATAACTGTCAAACCTGCCTGCAAGGCATTTTTAACTTTTTCATTCAAAATGCTTGGTGTGTCTGCAAAAAGTTCACGACGTTCTGAATGCCCAACCAATACATAATCAATTTGACTGTCTTTTAGCAATTCTGCACTGACTTCGCCTGTATATGCACCCAAACCCGCAATACGGGAAAGGTCTTGTGCAACGGTATAGACAGGACGTACTGCTTCGCTCAATGCAGCTTGAATTTGAGTTAAAGCCAAAGTGACAGGTGCAATCCCCAAATGACACTTTTCAGCCTCTACAGGGCTGTCTTGTAATAATGTTTTAAATTCAGAAATAAGTTGCTGAGCATCGGCATGTATCGGATTCATCTTCCAATTGCCAACCACCCAAGGCTTAATCGTCGTAGCCGACATAGAATAACCTGCAAAAACAATTCATTTAATCGCGCACATTCTACACGCAAATCACATTTCTGCTGAGTTTTTTGTACAAGCTTTGCATCAAACTGCTGCATGAAGTATCTTTTCATGGCAGGACTTACAATTTTTTTAGCAGATTAATGTAACTGGTTCATGCTTTTAGGCGATACTTAGGTGGTGACAGCACTTTCAGATATGGTATTTTTGTGCAACAAAAGTATAATTTTAAGATACCAATTATAAACAATCTTGATTTTGAGGACGTTGGGGAATGTCAGTACAACAAGCTACACCTAGATTTACAGGTTTTATTCGACGTTTGGTCGAAGATGGGCTCGTTTCTGCTGAAAATATGCAAACTGCCATTAAAGCCGCACAAAAAGATAATGTTGATATTGTTCCCTATCTCATTCAAAACCTAAATATCGCGCCTTTAATCATTGCTGAAAAAATTTCTAATGAGTTTGGCGAACCTATTTTTGATTTAAGCGTGTATGACTCTGCGCTCATCGTGCGTGAAGGCATTGATGAAAAGCTTTTCAGCAAATATAACCTTTTACCTATTTTTAAGCGCAATCACCTGCTTTACGTTGCGACCAGTAACCCGACCAATATCGAAGCAATGGATGCCATTCGTTTCAACAGTAAAATGAATATTGAAGCCATTGTGGTCGAACACGATAAATTGGTAAAACTGATTGAACAAAACTTTGCGAGTGAGTCTGCTTTTGAATTTGAAGATGATGACTTCGATCTCAACTTTGAAGATGGTAACAGCGAACCAGAACAAGCTGCAGAAGATGAACCGCAGGGTGATGAATCCCCAATTGTTAAATACATCAACAAATTACTGATTGATGCAATTCGCATGGGTGCTTCGGACTTACACTTTGAACCGTATGAAAAAACCTATCGAGTGCGTTACCGTGTCGATGGTGTATTACGTCAAATTGCCACCCCACCCTTACAGTTAGCTAACCGCTTGGCATCACGTTTAAAAGTGATGTCCCAAATGGACATTTCTGAAAAGCGTGTCCCGCAAGATGGTCGTATTAAATTAAAACTATCTAAAAACAAGTCCATCGACTTCCGTGTGAACTCGTTGCCAACATTGTTCGGTGAAAAAATCGTACTGCGTATTCTTGACCCATCTAGCGCGATGCTTGGGATTGACGCTTTGGGCTATGAACCAGAACAAAAAGAATTGTTCATGGAAGCCTTAGAAAAACCGCAAGGCATGTTACTGATTACAGGCCCAACGGGTTCGGGTAAAACGGTATCGCTATATACAGGCTTAAATATCTTAAACAGAGAAGATACCAACATTTCCACCGCCGAAGACCCTGTGGAAATTAACTTAGAAGGCATCAATCAGGTTAACGTCAACAATAAAGTAGGCTTAACCTTCGCTGCCGCCCTGAAATCTTTCTTACGTCAAGACCCTGATATTGTCATGGTGGGTGAGATTCGTGACCTTGAAACTGCAGAAATTGCAATTAAAGCAGCCCAAACAGGTCACATGGTTTTATCTACCCTCCACACCAACAGTGCGCCAGAAACTTTAACGCGTTTACGCAATATGGGCGTTCCTTCCTTCAACATCGCAACTTCGGTAAACCTCGTCATTGCACAGCGTTTGGCACGACGCCTATGCCCGCATTGCAAAGCTCCTTCCGATATTCCAAAACAAAGCTTATTGGAAATGGGCTTTACTGAAGCCGATTTGAGCAATCCAGAATTTCAGGTCTATCAACCTGTAGGCTGTTCTGAATGCCGTGAAGGTTATAAAGGACGTGTTGGTGTTTATGAAGTGATGAAAGTCACACCAGAAATTTCTAGAATTATTATGGAGGATGGTAATGCCATCCAAATTGCTGATGCGTCAGCAAAATCGGGGTTTAACAATCTGCGTCGTTCGGGGTTACTTAAGGTCATGCAGGGGGTGACTTCATTGCAAGAAGTCAATCGTGTGACCAGTGAATAGTTGTAAAATTTAAAATAAGGATAAATACGCATGGCTGTCAAAAAAGCACAGATGATGCCCACCTTCGTTTATGAAGGGATTGACCGCAAAGGGGCTAAGTTAAAAGGGGAAATTCCAGCGCGTAATATGGCCTTGGCAAAGGTCACATTGCGTAAACAAGGGATTACCATCAAGACGATTCGCCAAAAGAAAAAGAATATTCTTGAAGGCTTAATGAAAAAACGGGTGTCGACCTTAGACATCACTATTTTCACGCGTCAGCTTGCCACTATGATGAAAGCAGGTGTGCCTTTGGTACAAAGCTTTGAGATTGTTGCCGAAGGTCTTGAAAACCCCGCCATGCGTGAAGTGGTTTTAGGCATTAAAGGTGAAGTGGAAGGCGGGAATACCTTTGCTGGCGCATTGCGTAAATATCCTCAATATTTTGACAACCTATTTTGTTCTTTGGTCGAATCTGGTGAACAATCGGGTGCCCTAGAAACCATGCTAGATCGTGTCGCGATCTATAAAGAAAAGAGTGAGTTACTCAAACAAAAAATTAAAAAAGCCATGAAATACCCTGCAACGGTCATTGTGGTGGCCGTGATTGTGACCATTATTTTGATGGTGAAAGTCGTACCTGTGTTTGAAGAGTTGTTTAGCTCTTTTGGTGCGGACTTGCCTGCCTTCACTAAAATGGTGGTGAACATGTCACAATGGATGCAGAAATACTGGTTTATTCTGATTATTGTGATTGGGGTCATCATTGCAGGTTTCTTGGAAACTAAAAAACGCAGTAAAAAATTCCGTGACTTCTTAGACAAAGCGGCACTGAAAGCGCCTATTTTTGGTGACTTGGTCTATAAAGCGATTATTGCACGTTATAGCCGTACTTTAGCCACTACTTTTGCTGCTGGTGTACCCTTAATTGATGCCTTGGAATCTACCGCTGGGGCAACCAATAATGTGGTCTATGAAGAAGCCGTGATGAAAATTCGTGATGATGTTGCGACAGGTCAACAGCTACAATTCGCCATGCGTGTCACCAATAAATTCCCGTCTATGGCAGTGCAAATGGTCGCCATTGGTGAAGAATCAGGTGCGCTAGATGCCATGCTAGATAAAGTCGCAACCCACTATGAAAACGAAGTCGACAACGCAGTAGATGGCTTAACCTCAATGATGGAGCCGTTGATTATGTCTGTCTTGGGTATTTTAGTGGGTGGTTTAGTTGTCGCCATGTACCTTCCAATCTTCCAAATGGGTTCTGTGGTTTAATGCAAGAATTAATCGCGTACTTTATCCAAAATCCAACTGCGCTCTATATCGCAGTTGGACTTTTTAGTTTATGTATTGGCAGTTTTTTGAATGTGGTGATTTACCGCACCCCAAAAATGATGGAACAGGAGTGGCGTAATGACTGCCAAATGTTATTACATCCTGAACAAGCCATTATTGATGAAAGTAAAATCACCCTGAGCAAACCTGCATCGACCTGCCCCAAATGTCACAACCCAATTCGTTGGTATCAAAATATTCCTGTGCTGAGTTGGTTGGTATTACGCGGTAAATGTAGCAACTGCCAAAACCTGATCAGCGTACGTT
Source organism: Acinetobacter towneri (assembly GCF_017498585.1). Classification (NCBI taxonomy): domain Bacteria; kingdom Pseudomonadati; phylum Pseudomonadota; class Gammaproteobacteria; order Moraxellales; family Moraxellaceae; genus Acinetobacter; species Acinetobacter towneri. The sequence goes on along the minus strand of NZ_CP071766.1, from coordinate 842,124 downwards.
ATCCAATGATTGAAGTATTAACCGCTGTTTGCGCCCTGATTGTGCTTGCGGTATTTGGCCCAACTGTACAAATGCTGTTTGGTTTGCTGCTCACTTATACCTTGATTGCACTCACCTTCATTGATTTTGATACACAACTCTTGCCAGACCGTTACACCCTGCCTTTGGCTGCACTGGGTTTGGCAGTCAACAGCTATGCCATCTATACCTCACCGACATCGGCAATTTGGGGTTATGTAATTGGCTTCCTATGTCTATGGGTGGTGTATTACCTGTTTAAAATCGTCACAGGCAAAGAAGGCATGGGCTATGGTGACTTCAAGCTCCTTGCCGCTTTAGGTGCATGGATGGGGCCGATGATGTTACCCCTGATTGTGCTGCTATCGTCCTTAGTTGGGGCTATTATTGGCATTATTCTGTTAAAAGTGCGTAAAGAAAACCAACCCTTTGCATTTGGTCCGTATATCGCCATTGCGGGCTGGATTGCCTTTTTATGGGGCGAGCAAATCATGAAAGTATATTTGGGACAATAAGGACAGCACATGCGTTTTGTTTTGGGTCTAACAGGAGGAATTGGCAGTGGCAAGTCTGCAGCCAGTGCGTGGTTCGAGACCCAAGGCATTGTTGTGGTCGATGCGGATGTTGTTGCACGTGAAGTGGTTGAAAAAGGACAGCCTACCTTAAAGCAAATTCAACAACACTTTGGCGATTGGGTTTTACTTGAAAATGGCGAACTAGATCGTCGCGCATTACGTGAACACATTTTCAAAGAACCAAGTGCACGACAAGCACTTGAAAAAATCACCCACCCTGCAATTCGTGAATCGATTATTCAACAATTAGATACTGCCGACAGTCCCTATGTGGTTTTGGTTTCACCACTCTTGTTTGAAACCAATCAACATCAATTGACCCGACATACATTATTGATTGATGCTACTGAAGCCCTACAAATTCACCGTGCTTCACAACGTGATGGTCAAACGGTTGAGCAAATTCATAAAATTATTCAAGCACAAATGCCACGTGCTGAAAAACAACGCCTAGCCGATGACATTGTGCTAAATGATGGGCATTTAGATCATTTGTATAGCAAACTTGAAGTATTGCATCAGCAGTATTTAAAGCGAGCGATGCAGTAAGCAAATTAATCTGACTGTTGTTTTTGCTGTTCAAGTTGAGCTTTTAAGCTGTCAGGTCGGGCCCACCAACGCCAAGGTTGCAAAGCACCAATCCCCATACCCACCAAGCCACATAAAATTGCTAAACTCAAAGGTTCACCCAATAAAGGGACAGCAAGAATCGCAGCGATAAACGGCGCCAAGGTCACAATACTGCCAGTTTTGAATGCTCCCAAACGCTTAATTGCCTCGACATAGCTAAGTGTTGCGATGATCACCACAAACACTCCATGAAAAATAGTTTGCAGCAATAAATGAATCGGTTCAGGTGTGCTGAGTTGTTTCGGGAAAAACAGTACGTAAATCGGGACATAGACGATTGCCGACCAAATTGCGACACCCGCCATAGCATGCCAAGCGGAAAGCTTCCATTGTCTTAATAAAACCGTAAACACACCCCACCAAATAGCGCTGATAAAAAACAGTCCATCCCCAAGTCCAAAGGCAACACCTGTTTCTTGATACATCAGCGCACTCATACCCGCAATGGCGGTCAGCATAATTACAATACTGATCCATGTATGGCGGTCAAAAGGCACTCGAAATAACATCCAAGCAGCAATGGCGGTACAAACAGGAATACAGCCATTCAAAAAAATGGCAGCATGCGCAGCAGGTACATAATGAAAAGCACTATACGCAGTCAGGCAATAGCCCACTCCACCAATCATTGCCAAAATAAAAGGCTCTTTTTTCCATAAAAATGCCGTATCTTTTTTCCAGATAAGAATCGGCATTAAAATACAAAAAGCCAAAGCAAAGCGTAAGGCGGTAATATCCCAAGCACTGATCTGCCATTGTGCATTCAGCCGAGCAGTTAGGGTAAAACCACCCCAAATGCACATGGTAACAAGCACCAAAGCATAACCTTGCTTTTGGGGAGATAGACGAATCACGGTGTTGAAAGCATCAATAAAATAGCAAATACAAAATCAGCAATTAAGCCTGACGCTGACGACAAGCTTCATACAAGGCCATACCTGTTGCAACACTGACATTCAGACTTTGCAGATTTCCTGCCATTGGAATAAATACGGTTTGATCACATTGTGACTGGGTAATTGGGCGTAAACCTGTATCTTCTGCGCCCATCACCACGCATACTGCTGTGCCTGTAAAGTCAAATTGCTGAATTGGCAAAGCTTTTTCATCCAGCATCGTACCCACCACGCGCACATTAAACTCTTGTTTCAAATGCGCCAAAGTACGTGCCAAATTGGTCACTTGGATAAATTTGACTTTTTCTGCACCACCTGCAGCTACTTTGCGTGCAGTTGGGGTCAAACTTGCTGAACGATCACGCGGCACAATCACGGCAGTAACCCCCATCGCAGCGGCAGTACGGATACACGCACCCAAGTTATGCGGGTCGGTGACTTGATCGAGCGCCAAAAGTAAAGGCTTGCTATCAGCCTGCAACAAGGCATCCAAGTCTTTTTCATTCAGAGTTGGATGTGGGCGTACTGCAGCCACCACTCCTTGGTGAAAAGGCAAACCTGCCAGTTTTTCCAAGCTGTCACGGCTGGCTTTTTGCACACTAATGCCAAATGGTTCGGCAAGTTCTAAAATCTTTTGTAAACGCTGATCATCACGCCCTTTTAAGGTAAAAAGAGTTAAGACGCGCTCTGGCTCAAGCTCCAATAATGACTCCACCGAGTGAACGCCATAATAATATTCAGGTTTTGCCATGAACGACCTCTAATTAATGCACCAATAAACCAGCGAAAACGAAAAATCCTGCAAAGCTGACTTTACAGGATTTCAATAAGATCTAGTTTAACCGATTCGGGTGAAAATTTCTTGATTCAATTCCGCTTGATTGGGTGCTCAAGCAGGAGAGAAATGAAATCTTAATTCAATACCCTATTATCGGCTGATTAGCCTTCTAAGTGGCACACGTAATCGAGCACTTCATCGGTTTCGATGCTGAAACGGCTATTGCCAGGCACATAGAACGATTGACCCGCGCGGAATAATTCACTTTCTTCGCTATCGGCAATTTTGACACGACATTCACCTGAAATAATTTCCATACGTTCAGGTACATGCGTTTCGAAAGTCAAGGCTTGTTCAGTCGGTAAAATTACCCCTAAGGTTTTTTTGGTACCGTCTTCAAATTGCACCGTGTGACTGATGCATTGCCCACCAAAATAGACATTCGACTTTTTCACAACTGATACATGATCAAACTGAGCTGACATGCGTATTCTCCAGGTAACGCGTTTTTATATTTTTGACTGATGTAGTTTAATTCTGTCCTCAGAACTAATCAATCTGTGTTTACAGTGGGCTTTGCGTAAATTGAACAATGTTTCAATACGCAGCATGCAACACGCTGACAGCACAGTCTAAGCCAATGCCAGAGGCATGCAAAGTACTCTGCTCTAGATTCTTCCCCACTAAAGTGCTAAATCTGAATGTGAAACAGATCACAAATAGTATGTGTATCATTTAAGTTCCACCATATCAAGCAGCACCGAAAACTCCCCAAGTGAATATACTGCAATTTGATGACTATCAAATGAAATGGTCAACGAGTCTTGCGTTTTATATAGGATGCTTATCGGGTACATTTTTTGTTGTTTGTGCTGCAATTTAAGCTAGAATTAAACAGACGAAAATAACAGCCTTGTTATGGCATTTCCAAAACTTAACTCTCTTTCACTGACACTTTTCGCAGCTTGGATGCGTTTATGCTGACTCATTTAACACTGATTAACTTTGCCCTTGCCGACCACTTAGCACTGGATATTGAAACAGGTTTTAACGTTCTGACAGGGGAAACAGGTGCAGGTAAATCCTTACTTTTAGATGCGCTCTCTGCCTGTTTAGGTGAACGTACCGATACCAATTATGTACGTTTTGGCTCAGATAAAGCCGATGTGACCGCGAGTTTCAGTTATCAGGACAATAGCCCTGAAGCACAATGGCTAAAAGAACATGAATTAGATGATGAGTCTGGTGAAATCCATTTACGTCGGGTAATTTTTGCCACAGGGCGCAGCAAAGCATGGATTAATGGTCGTCCAAGCAGTTTGGCAGAGCTGAAAGAAATTGGACGCTTACTGGTACAGTTATACAGTCAGCACAGTCAGCAACAATTGCTCGAACCGCCTTATCCAAAACACTGGCTTGATCGTTATTATAATTTTTATGCCCCTGCCCAAGCAGTACGTGATGCTTACAGTACATGGCAAAAAAATATCCGACAGCATCAGGCAGCGCTGGATGCACAGGCAACCCGCAAGCAACGCATCGAAACCCTGAACTTACAGCTCGAAGAACTCGAAGAACTGGTACAAATCGATTATAAGGAGATTGAACAAGAGTTTGATCGCCTAAGCCATCATGAACATATCATGCAGGACTGCAGTTATAGCTTAAATGCCTTAGACGAAGCCGAGCAAAACATCACTCAGGAAATTGCTTCGATTATTCGCCGCTTGGAATCGCATGCGGGACGAAGTGAACAATTATCAGAAATTTATAACTCATTGTTAAATGCGCAAAGTGAATTAGATGATGCGACAGCCAATTTACGTCAGTTTATTGATCGTCAAAGCTTTGACCCTGAACGCATGGAAGAACTGAATCAAAAATTAGAAGTCTTTCATCGTTTAGCGCGTAAATACCGCACACAACCTGAATTATTAAAACAAGAATTTGATACTTGGCAAACTGAGCTCACTGCTTTACATGAACTTGAAGACCCTGAAACTTTGGCAGAACAAGTCGAAGTGGCACATCAGGACTTTTTAGCCAAAGCACAACATTTAGATGACATCCGTCGTGAAGCAGCCGCACCACTTGCCAAACAACTGACCGAGCAAGTCAAACAGTTGGCACTGCCTGAGGCACATTTTGAATTTAAGTTTGAACCTTTAGAGCAGGTTTCTGCGGAGGGGTTAAGTTTTATTCAATTATTGTTTACCGCCAACAAAGGTATTCCTGCACAGCCATTGGCACGCGTGGCTTCTGGTGGTGAATTATCGCGGATTGCCTTGGTTATGCAAGTCATGAATGCCGAAAAAACCGAAGCCGAAGTCTTGGTTTTTGATGAAATTGATGTCGGGATTAGTGGTGGTACCGCAGAAATTGTGGGGCGCTTACTCGCAGGTTTGGCGCAACACGTTCAAATTTTATGTATTACCCACCAAGCACAAGTGGCAGCACAGTCTGATCAACACCTTTTAGTGAAAAAGCGTCAGACCGATCCTGCCAGCAGTACCATTGTTGAATTAGAAGAAGATGCGCGTATTTTAGAATTGGCACGCATGACAGGCGGTGTTGAAATTAATGACACTACCTTGCAACACGCCAAACAATTACGCCAATTGAAGTTTCAACAGGCTTAAAAAATAAATCCCCTGATTTTCAGGGGGATTTATTTAGGTCTAAAACAAGCTTAATCATTATTTACCATTTCACAGGTTGGTCACTTGAACCAGGTGTCATTTCATAACCTGGAGAGGTATCATAAAATTGACTGCTAGAAGATTGCACAGGTTGTAGTTTAAGACCCTGTAAAATTTCAGGATTTAAACTTTGGGCAATCTTATCTGCAGTACTATCATTTAAACTATTATTTAAAAGATTCTGTGTCATCAAGTTCGATAAGGTACGATTAAAAGTCCCTGCCGCAACTACCTTACTGGTATTCGCTTCAATCACTCGCCACGTTAAACGCACCTGCTCTGCACCAGCATTTAACCCATACATTTGTTGACCGCTAGCAACTGACAAATCGTTAATACGCCCCACGAGTAAATAATCAGCACCTACTTTTTGACCAATACGCGCTAACTCATGCGGTGCACCATCCCAATACAGGAAGTCATTTTCAAATTGCATTTCATCTATGTAATGACGATCAACAACACTTAACTGCCCTGACTGTGCCAAATAAGTACCTAAAGTATCTGATAATTCTTGACTAAACTCAGAAGCAGAAGCACCGCTGGCTAAGCGGTTATTTTTTTCTGCCATTTGAAATGGCAAGACTGCAATACGGCGCATGTGTTGATCTTGTACAGTAGATTCAAACTTCACCACATGTGCGCGAACTTTAGCGCGATAATTATTTTTAGCACCAGAAACACTCAAGACCTGAAACTTGGTGACAGAACCCGAACCTTGATTGGCTACACTAAATACAGGTGAAACTTTACCCGTATATGTCCAGCCCTGATTATTTACAGATAAAGAAACTGTTTCTTCATAATTCATTTGTGACGATACCGAAGCACCATTCACCGATTGAACTGCAATCAATAATGCCTCAGAAATAGCTTGGTGTTGTGTTGGACCACTACCCGTTGCCTCTTTAATCACTTCTTTAATCGCAGCAAAAGCAGGACTGCACAGTAATCCAGATAATAAGCCTGCAAATAATATTTTTTTCATGTTCTATTCTTCAACAGCAACTGCGCTTATCACAGCGCAGTTGCTTTCAGATTAAATTAAAGACCAAAAGTTGAGCGCTTTGCTGCCTTACGGATTTCTTTTTCGCCTGTCCACTCTACAATGCCAGTTTGTAAGTTCTGCAATTTAAATGTGAACTTGTAATACACATCGCTCTTACCACCTGCATTTTTTACAATACTAGATAGATTGCCATTGAGCATATATTCAGCACCGATATGTCCACCAGTACGCACTGCAGTCGCTTGATTGACCATGCCGCTTTGCTTTTGATAGGCAAGTTGCTGCGCCATCGCATTGACAGATTTCATATCTACAAAACGAAACTTCCCTGAATTAATTAATTTGTTCTGAATCGTATCTGTAATAGATTCTGTATCGATATGTTCTTGTGTCTTGTTATGAATACGATCAAGCACAATGACTGGACGACGAGTTTGCGTCATTTGCACCACAGGTGGGAAGGTCAGCATATCATCCACCATCTTTGCAGCAATCATTTGTAGATCTGTCGATCCAAAATCTTTCGTTAAAGTTTCTACAGCTTGAGCATCACCATAACTCACTGCACTACCCGTTGTTGCACAACCTGTTGCCAAAACAGAAGTTGCTACCACAGCCATGATTAACTTTGCATTCATTGCTCTATCTCGCTTATTTCTTTAAATACACAACAACATCTACAGCCGATGGATTTGGTGCTAAAGATTGCACGCCCTTCACCTCTCGACCCGTTAACTGAATTGGTTTCCAAATCGCACCTTCAGGGTTCACTTCTGCCCCATGTGCATCGACCCATACGATTTTGTAGCTAAAATCTTTGTTATTGAAACGGCGGTTTTTAATGGCAATTGATGCCTTTTTTAAGTCGCCTGCCATAGACATTCCCACACGCTCAACAAATACCTCAGTGGTTAAGACTGGGTTATTGGTAATGGTGCGAATACTTACTTCGTTATTCGCATCTGTCTGTGTAGACAAAGCATTAGGGGCTGTACATCCAACCATCGCCGCAGCACTAAGACCGAGTAATGCGAGTTTTAACTGATTTTTCATAAAGTTCTCTTCAAAATTATTGGCGTGGAATACTACTTACACTTGCTGTAATTTTGTCATTTACATGATGTGCATAAACAAATACTGTCTCATTGGCTTTTACATCTAACTTCACAGAGGAGCTTGACAAATTACCTGACGATAACTGTAAGTTGTGTATCCCTGGCGTTAAGTTCAGACGTGCAATTTGCGTATTACTTGGCAAAGTTGTCCAAGCTCGTAAATCTGCTCGCTCGGTTGCCATATTGAGCACGTTACCTGCCAATTGCCCTAAAACACCAAATTGGTTACCAAGCTCTTTTTGAGCAGCATATTTGGCTGTGGCACGAATCACTTGGGTTGTTAAAGTTCCAACGACTTTTTCTTTTAAGTCTTTAACAGCCAATGCACCAATATCACTAATCACATAACTGTCTTGCAAAACTCGGTTATTCAGCTTCACTTTCAGGCTTTTGGGTGCAACATAAGTGCTAGGTTCATAAGTCGCAAAAGCAATGTTGATAATGCCGCCTGGAGTCGGAATATCTAACTTATTTTCAATTTTCTGTGGAACGATACCTTGTTCAATAAATACAATAACAGGCACACTACTATTACTTTGTTTTGCAACCAATTGATCTAAACGCTTTACATCTTTAGCAATCTGCTCATCAGGCTGTAACTCATAAGCTTTTTTGTAATCCACCAAAGCATCGTTGTATTCGCCTAAGGTTTCCCACAAGTTAGCTGCCATATAAAAAGCATAAGCATTTTGATAAGTATTCTTAATCTTGCCCGCAATTGGATCTAAGCCAACAAATGCCTCATCTAAAACATGCAATGCGGCATTTGAAGATGTATTTGCTTTTGTATTTTTCTCTTTTTTCTTTTCAAACTCAGCCTGATGTGCCAGTTCAATTTCACGCTGAATGCCCTGTGCAACACGCATTTCTACTGCAGCAGCCTCAAGATTTTTTAAAAAAATATAATTTTTCGCTTGAGAAATATGCGCCAATACCTGTTCATGAGGTGGCACCAAATAAGGTACCACCGAATCATTACTCACCATAGAAAGTGCCTTAAATCCGACCCGACTCAGACTAATTTTTGCACGACTTTTTTGTTTATCTAGAAATTCAAAAGCCTGCTTATAATGATTCAAACTTTCTTCATACTGATGATTGACTTGTAATAAACGTGCCTGCTCCAGTAAATATAGTACGCCGTCTTTTGAATCTACTTTATCTTTAAATTTAGCAACTAAATCTTCAGATAAATGATTATTCAAATGACTGCGAAACAAATTACCTTCATCATTATAAGTTCCAAAAATTGCTGCTTGAGAAAAAACTGAAGCTGAAAAAACAGCAGCAAACAAACTTCCCTTTATTAAATAATTCATATTAAACCATCAAAAAAAGCTATAAAAGATGAAAATTTCACCATCTTACAAACAATTATTTTTTGTTTCAATATGTATTTTATGTATATTTATTGAAACATATCAAGCTATAAAAAACACAAATTTTACACTAAAGCACAAAACTTACAAAAGAAATAAATAGACTTATAGATTTTTTATATTAAAAAACCACTATTCATTAGACAAACTTAATATTTAATAAAAGAGAATATAAATGCAATCAAACTGCCTATTTTGCAATTAAAAAACAGAAATCACATTCGTTAAAATTAAAAGTAGATTAAAAAATATACACTAAAACATTTAAACAAACCCACATCACAAAGATAATAAAGCAATCAATTATTATGTTCCTATATCTTCAACTTTGTAACTAAATAGATAAATTTAATGACATCATTTTTTCTAAATTTTAAATTTATTCTTTTATTTATCCTTTGTCTCACTTTTACCAAAGCAAAGTTGTCATCACAGTGGTTTTATGGGATAAGTACAGCTAAGAAATGTATATTTGCATGATTTGGCTGTAACTCGTTTACGTTTCCAAGTCGGTTTACAGTTCTGTTTGCCACCACCTCAGATTAAGGAGAATTGCTTAGGTGACTAAACAATATCTGACGCATCGCTGTCTCATAGCCCCGCCCGATATGAATGATGAGTTTTTTGCAAACACCGTCATCTATTTGGCACGTCATGATGAAGACGGTGCGCAAGGCATTATTATCAACCGTCCATCGGGTATCCAAATCAAAGAATTACTCAATGATTTAGATATAGACGCAGATAATGTGCATCCTCACGAAGTTCTACAAGGTGGTCCATTACGACCTGAGGCAGGTTTTGTTTTACACACAGGGCAGCCAACTTGGCATTCATCTATCGCTGTTGGTGAAAATGTCTGTATCACCACCTCTAAAGATATTTTAGATGCGATTGCCCACAACGAAGGCGTTGGACGTTACCAAATTGCCTTGGGCTATGCCAGTTGGGGCAAACAGCAACTGGAACAAGAAATTGCCCGTGGCGATTGGCTCATTTGTGAATCGGACATGGACTTGATTTTCAATTTACCTTATGACGACCGTTGGGATGCCGCTTATCGTAAAATGGGCGTAGATCCAACATGGTTATCTTCAGAGATTGGTCATGCCTGAAACAACACAAGCCCAAACTATCATGGCATTTGACTTCGGTACGCAAAAAATGGGCATGGCTGTGGGGCAGGCACTAATTGAAAGTGCGACCCCACTCGCCCTCTTCCCCATGAAAGATGGCATTCCACAATGGGAAAACTTGCTGAAAATCATCAAGCAACATCAGCCACAATTATTTCTAGTGGGCTTACCTTTAAATATGGATGATAGCGAGTCGGAACTGTCTACCCGTGCACGTAAGTTTGCCAGACGCTTACGCCATCAAAGCAATATCAACACCCTAATGGTCGATGAACGCCTAACCACACGTGAAGCACGTGATGAGCTTGATCATTATCAAGCCCAAGGGCGTGGCAAAAAGCTCGCAGCCGACAGTCTTGCCGCAGCACTATTGATTGAAAGCTGGTATCGTGAGCCTCACGGCATTCAGCCTTAAATCCTGTTTCTGAATAGATAACAACGATAAACGAAAGAATTGGGATATTGATCGTTAGAATGCCTAAGATCATCTTTAAAAAGTCTATTGGTCTGGCGATTTTTTGATATAAAGTGACACCATCCTTTTGGTGTGAATGGGTAAATCCGCATGGCACTGTCTAGCTTTGGCAAGATTCTCACAGTCTTAGACTTATTTTCAACCGCACGTCCTGTCATTAATGTAGATACCATTAGTGAGGAACTTGGTTTATCTAAGCCTACCAGTTACCGCTATTTAAAAGAGTTGGTTTCAGCAGAGTTGTTGCAGCGCATGAGTGGCACATCGGGAGATTACACCCTTGGGCCAAAAATTGCGGTATTGGATTTTATCTCTCGCACGACCGATCCTTTGGTCACCATCAGTATTCCGTTTATGAAAAAAATTGCGGAACGTACAGAGTTTTGCTGTTTATTGACCCAACTCAATCAAGATTCCTGCATTGATGTGCATCACGAAATCTTTAAAGATACGCCTTTGCTGTCTTATGGTCGCGGCTGCCCACGTCCTGTTTATGTCGGCTCATCGCCAAAAATTATTATGGCGCATCTGCCTAAAGCTAAAATTTTAGACTATTACCAGCGTTTTTCTACCGAATTGGCACAAGTCAATTTTGCACAAGATGAAGATGACTTTTTGCAGCAAATGCGCAAAATCAAAAAACAAGGCTATTATTTTTCTAACGGCGAACTCGATGCAGAAATTGCAGGCTTATCTGTACCGATTCGTTTTTCATCTAAAGATGCACCTTATGCATTGACGCTGCTGGCATCTAAAAACCGTTTTGAATTTGTCAATTTGCAAAAACTGATTGAAATTTTGCAGGATAATGCAGAACAAATTGAAAAACAGGTGGAAGTACTGAATACCAGTTTTAGTATAGAACTCACTTAAAGATTTAGGTTATTGATACCTTAAAGCACTGAATTTAAATACAATTAAAATTTATTCCTGAATAAGGATTTAGAGTGCTAAATCAAGTTTTATTCAATAGCCGTGTGAAAATAGCGAAAGGTCAGATTAATTCTGGGTTGTATAATTCTATTGGACTTCATTAAGGCATGTTTCCAATAGTGTTGTGTCGTGCCACGCATGACCAACAACTGACCGCTGTGCAACAGTAGCTCAACCTTGTTGGCGCGGTGTTTATGCTGAAAACAAAATTTACGGGTTGCCCCCAAACTCAAAGATGCAATGACAGCGTGTCTGCCTAAATTCGGCTCATCATCACTGTGCCAACCCAAGCCCTGCGTACCATCTTGATATAAATTGGCCAAACATGAATTAAAGGGATGCCCGACCCATTGTTCAATTTGCTGTTTCAATCGCCACAAAGCAGGCTGCCATAGCAGTGCCTGCTTAACTGCTCCCGAATAACGATATTGATACTGCTCATCGCCATACCATACCACTTGGCGCTGTGTCCGATAATACTGACCAAAGAGCAGACCTTCATCAGGCTGCCATGCCAAATGTTGCAGAAAATACTGCAAATAACGCTCACTATGCTCCGCACTCAGCACCAAACCATAGTCCTGCACAATGCCGTCATAAGGCAGTACGTTGTCACAACGCTCAGGTGCAAACAATTCTAGATTCATGGTCATTCCTATGCTGAATAGCTTATTGTTTAATCTAAAACAAGGATCAGGACTGCTCACAAAATGACACAGCTTTTTGGCTTGTGAGTCGTGAAGTTCATCCTTAGACTTAAAATCATCGTTCTTATAACAATAATAGCTTATGAATTTATGGCATTTATTTCAAAAATTGCGTCCCTTCGTTCGACCTTATCAGCTCTTGGTGATTGCTACCTTAGTTTTAACGCTCATCGGCTCATTAACAGCTCAAGTCAATGCACTAACTTTACAATACGCTGTTGACCGTATTAACGCCTTAATTGAGGCAGGACAAGGTCTGTCTGCAGGCTGGCACATTTTAATCACCATTTCAGCCATTTTGCTGGGTAAAGAAATCATCAATGCCTTTGTGCAGTTTGGACAGAAGTTTTATGGTGAAAAACTACGCATTTTTGTGTCACAAGATTTGGCACAGGGCATTATTGAGAAATTTTTGCGTTATCGACTGGCCTTTTTTAATCAGGACAACAACCAAGCAGGTAAATTACAAACACGTATAGATCGTGGCATTGGTTCGCTCACCCGCTTAGTGCAAATTTTCTTTATTGATATTTTGCCACTCTTTACCAGTGCAATTGTGGCTTTGGGCTTAATGTATTATGCCAATTTTTATGTGGGCTTGGTCGCGACACTCATTGTGCCTATTTATTTTTGGCTGACCTATCAGCAGGCACAAAAACTAGGAAGCTGGCGACGTAATTTACGTGATGGACGTGAGAAAAAAAGCCAAGGGATTCTCAGCATCATCAACTCAATTACCGTGATTAAATCATTTAACAGAGAAAGCATCGAAGCAGAAAAACAACTCACCCTGCAGAAAAAACTGACCCACAATCAAATGCAGACCCGCCAAACCAGTTTTTTATTTGATGGTTTAAAAAGCTTTATTGAACAAATTGGCGTGGTGCTGATTATTATTTTAACTGCTTATTTTGTGTTAGATAGACAAATGAGCATCGGCATGATCATGTATCACGTGTTGCTGTTTGGCAATGTTTCTGCCCCAATTCGCTCATTGCATCGTATTTATGATGAAGTCAATGATGCAATGATCTATTCAGAAAGCTTCTTTCAAATTTTGGAAGCCGAGCATGAAATTGAGCCAAGTGGTACGCTTAAACCAGTTATTCGAGGGCAGTTTGATCTGCAACAGGTAAACTTTTTTTATCCGAATGGACATCATGCACTCAAAGACATTCAAATGCAGATTCAGCCCAATAAAATTACCGCATTGGTGGGATTGTCGGGAGCAGGAAAATCTACCCTGATCAGTTTATTAGATAAATTCTATGAACCACAACAGGGAACAATTCAGCTCGATGGGATTGATATTAACCACATCGACACTCAATATTTGCGTGACCATATCGGCTTGGTTTTGCAAAAAAATCATATTTTCCAAGGCTCTATTTTTGAAAATATTCGTTATGGCAAAACTGATGCAAGCTTGGAAGATGTGATTCTGGCAGCCCAAAAAGCCTCTATTCACGAACAAATTTTGCAATTGCCTCAGGCTTATGACGCAGATGCCCTCATGCTTTCAGGCGGTCAACAACAACGGATTGCCCTTGCACGTATGTTCCTGAAAAATCCACCTATTATTTTTTTAGATGAACCGACTGCTAGTCTGGATGCCATTGCAACCGAACAAATCAAACAAAGCCTCGATGAAATTAAACAAGGGCGTACGGTCATCATCATTTCACATAGCTTATCGCAAATTATTGATGCCGATTACACCTATGTCATGAAAGATGGCAGGATTGCGGAACATGGCGAACATGATGCGCTTTATCATCAAAATGGTGTTTATAAAGAAATTTTTGATGCGATGGCAAAAAGTTTAAATATTGAAAAAATTGCCAAAACTTATGAGGATGATGCCGAGGAAGAAACCCATAGTTAATCAAAAAGTGCTTCAATCAGAAGCACTTTTTAATGAAGAATCACGATATTTAAGGTTGTTTCAAATATGGCCATGCCGCTTTTAAATAAATAAACATCGACCAAAGCGTTAGAATTACAGCAGTATAGAGCAACAAATAAGCCACCATTTCCAATGGTTGCCAGTTCAATAAGAACACTGAAATCGCAATCATTTGGAATGCTGTTTTATATTTCCCCACTGTAGACACCGCCACACTGGTACGTGCGCCGAGTTCAGCCATCCACTCTCGTAAGGCAGATACGGTAATTTCACGGGAAATAATTACAATCGCGGCAAAAGCCATAGAAATAGTCGGTTGCCATTGCACTAAAACAATCAATGCCGCAGCGACCATAAGTTTATCGGCCACAGGGTCTAAAAAGCGCCCAAATGCAGAGGTCTGATTCAAAGTACGTGCCAAATAGCCATCAAACCAGTCGGTCACAGCAGCAATCACAAAAATAGACGTCAAAATAATATGACGCGTCATGCCACCATCATAACCATTTACGCCCATTGCAGGCGGCCAATACGCCACCAACAAAAAAACAGGAATCAAGGCGATTCGAGCCAAAGTTAATATATTTGGAATGTTCAGGATACGACCTGTTGTCATAGACACCGCCAATGTTTCCCCTCTTTACGCTGCATATTCACAAGTTTTTTGAGGATTTGTCATCGTGAATAGGCTTCACTTTATACGAAATGCTAGTAGGTGTCACTAGGCAAACACGGTGATGGTCTGTCGGGCAATCGCTATTAGCCGATCCTGATCATCCCATAAGTGCGCATATTCTGTGGCATAACCACCGCTAGCATGATCGGTAAAAACTTTATATTTCATCCAATCTTGCAGCTGATTTTGCAAAGGATTGACATAGGTCACATGCCAAGTCAGTGAACTGGCAGGAGCGAGCTGCTCAAACATCGGCAGTACTCCAGGCGGCCACATATCAAAAGCCACCATCAAATCGGCAATGGTCATGGCACGATTCGTATGCTGTTTTGGGTTAAAACGCATCCAGCCTGCAAAATCAGGTTTATGACTAGCAGTAAACGGATATTGTCCTTCAGACCAAACCAAATCCATCTGCTGAAAACATTCAGGTGCTAAAGGATGATGCTGTGTAACAGGCAATTCCGTTGCAGGTGGAAAATTGGGCGCAGTACGTTCTTGTTGCACCACAATGCTGGATTCACGTGCCGCACCAAAACTGGCAATTAAAATGCTTTGTACTGCATCATCCTGCCATAAACGAACTTCGACACTGGTCACAGATTTGCCTTCACGCAGAATTTCCGCCGTGAGCCGTGCCCGACCTTGTTGCACAGGTCCGACAAACGTGACACTGCTGCTTAGCAAGCGCTTTTTCGGATCGGCAATACAAAGCTGGGCTTTTTGCATCATCAAACCTGCCACCAATCCACCATAAATAGTGCGCCCCTGTAACCACCCAAGCGGGATGTCTATCCATTCTTGCTCGGCAATGGCTTGATAGGTCTGTAGCAACGACATAGCTATTCCTTAAACAATGTTGTGGTTGATATTACAGGGTTTCGATCTGATGTGAATGTTCAATGACGACAGAGTCAATGCACTTTTTTGCTATTTACCTTTGTAGAAAATACTGCTTTTTATGCAGTAAATAGGGTCTGTTGACAATTCGTCTATGTTTGCGACGTGAGAGATATATCTCGCAAGATTTTTAGCTAATATAAGGCATGAGGCAGGAAATTTAGTCATTCATGCAGCACTTTATAAATCGTACGCGCCATTACTTCACCCAGTCCGGGTACTAAAGTCAACTCTTTTTCAGAAGCTTTCAGGACACCTTGTATGCCACCAAAATGGGTGAGTAAATCACGACGACGTTTTGGCCCTAAGCCCGGAATCACTTCAAGTATTGATGAGCCACGTTTTTTATCGCGCTTGGCACGGTGCTTGGTAATTGCAAATCGGTGTGCTTCATCACGTACCTGCTGAATCAAATGCAGCGCCTTATGATCTTCAGGCAGCTGAATTTTGCTGCCATCGGTAAAATGTAGCGTTTCTAGACCAGGTTTGCGTCCTTCGCCTTTGGACACCCCAATCATAAAGGCATCCAATCCTAACTCCTGCATGACCTCCATCGCCATATTCAACTGCCCTTTACCGCCATCAATCAGCAATAAATCGGGCAGCATGGCTTTTTTATAACGGCGCGTTAAAGCTTGGCGCATGGCAGCATAGTCATCTCCAGCCTGAATATCCTGAATTGAAAATTGTCGATAATCACGTTTGCGAATACCACCACTGTCAAATACCACGCAAGATGCCACAGTGTCTTCGCCCATAGTGTGCGAAATATCAAAACATTCAATCCGATCAATCGGGCGTCCAACCACTTGCTCTAACTGATGAAAACGCTCATTTAATTCAAAGTGATTGGCGAGTTTACCTTTAATGGCATGCTGCACATTCATTTGTGCCAATTCTTGCCACTCGGCACGGGTTTCACGCACTTTATGTTTAATTTGAATTTTTTTATCGAAGTGTTGCTGTAAGGCTTGTTCCAACTCTTTGCAATCTGCCACTTCCACATTAACAATCAATTCCGCTGGAATTTCATCGGCCACCTGAAAGTAAAAGTTGGCAATAAAATCGGCCAACATTTGCCCCAAATCATCGCCCAACATATCAGGAAAATAGCTTTTACCGCCCAGCATTTTGCCATTGCGCACATGCATAATTTGCACACAGGTCACACCTGCCTGATAAGCAATTGCGATAATATCGGCTTCGCCTTTGAGTTTATAAATGGCTTGCTGTGCCTGCACATCACGCAACAAAGCCATACGGTCACGGTAAAAGACTGCTTTTTCAAATTCCAACGCTTCGGCTGCAGCTTCCATTTTGGCAATCAATTGCTGATTCAGTTCTTTACTATCGCCCTGTAAAAATCGAATCGAATTATGAACATCTTCTTTATATTCTTCGGGCGAAATCAATCCTACACACGGTGCCGAACAGCGTTTGATCTGATATTGCAAACACGGACGCTGCCGTTGAGCAAAATAACTGTTTTCACACTGCCGCACATTAAACAGTTTTTGTAACACCACCAAAGTATCGCGGGCATTGTACGCACTCGGATAAGGCCCAAAAAACTTGCCTATCTGATGCTTGCCTTTGCCGCGTCCACTGGCAATACGCGGATAAGGCTGATCTGCCGACACAAAAATATAAACATAGGACTTATCATCGCGCAGCATAATATTGTACGGTGGACGATGCAGCTTAATCAGATTTTGTTCAAGCAATAACGCTTCAGTTTCGGAACGCACCACCAAAGTTTCAATATCATAAATACGCGCCACTAAAGCCTGCGTTTTAGGATGCTCGATGGTTTTGACAAAATAACTCGACACTCGGTTTTTTAAATTTTTGGCTTTGCCGACATATAACAACTCCCCGTCTTTACCCAACATACGGTAAACCCCTGGCAATTGGGTCATATTTGCCAAAATTTTCTCGATATGCTCACCTGCGTTTGGGTTCACGAGTCATCCTATTCTTGCTACATTCTTTACATGATGTGCTGCTTTATCTGATTTTTTCAAGCTTTATCCTGTGGCATAGCGCATGATCTATCCACTAAAACGATCAGCTCAGTGCTAAAAACGATCAGTCGGCAACACAAGATTTGCTATGCTCAGGCATCTTGTCAGCAGAAGGAAAGTGCAGGATGACGACCGCACCACACGGCATACCGACCATTCAATCCGCAACGTCCCAGCCGATCAGTACACATCAGTATGTATCCGCCAAAGACCGTTTGATTGGCAAGCCGCGCTTTCATTTTGAACCTACACAAGTCATGCAATTGTTACGTCAACGGATTATTGGACAAGATGCAGCGCTGAATGAAATCGAAAAAATGCTGTATGTGGTCAAGGCCGATTTCTCCAGCACAGAGCGACCACTTTCAGTGACTTTAATGCTTGGCCCGACAGGTGTTGGCAAGACCGAAACGGTGCGCCTGATTGCCGAAGCCATTTATGGTCGCCCCGATGCCTTCTGCCGCATTGATATGAATACCTTGGCGCAGGAACACTATGCGGCTGCACTCACAGGCGCGCCTCCTGGCTATGTCGGCTCTAAAGAAGGCCATAGTTTATTTGATGAAACTGCGATTGCAGGTTCGCACACCCGCCCAGGCATTATGCTGTTTGATGAACTGGAAAAAGCCTCAAGCGAAGTGATACGTGGCTTAATGAATGTGCTAGATACAGGCAAACTGACCCTGACTGCAGGCACCAAAACCATCGACTTTCGCAATTGCATGATTTTTATGACCAGCAATGTGGGTGCTCAAGCCGCACAACAATACTTAGATAAATTGAATCTGTTGCCGCAAAAAGTACAACAACTGTGCTTAAAACGCATGCCCACACAACGGATCATTGAAAAAGTCATGCAGCGTAAATTTGACCCTGAATTTTTAAATCGGATTGACCGTAGTTTGCATTATCAAGCGGTATCTGCTGATGCCCTGCCGCAATTGGTTGAAATTGAATTGGAAAAGTTAAACCATCGCCTGCAGCATCAACAGCGCCAAGTCGAACTCACTGCAGCAGCTAAAGCCTATTTTTATCAGGGGCATGATATTCGTTACGGCGCGCGGCATTTGGGGCGTAAAATTCGTACTGAACTTGAACCCATTTTAGCTTTATATTTTTTAAAGTATCCTGAAAAATCGGAAATATGTGTAGATTGCAGTGCAAATCAATTGCACCTCAAAATAGAATAAGCCCGCGACTTATGCTGCGTGAATCTTGAGAATGCCGCTCTGCTCATCCTCAAAGTTTTGATGCTTATTTTTGCTTAAAAAGCCTAGGGATTAGTCGGTAATTTCCATTCCCAAGGCTTGACTAAATTTGGTCTGATCTTTAGGTGAAACCAATACAAATTTTGGCTGCCCCGCTTGAAGATAATCAATTTTTAAACGCTTCAGCGACAAAGCAGGTGACGCTACAGAATTATTGGTTTTAGATATTTTTTGAATACTGTCGCGCGGAATATCCCATTTTAAAAACATGCAACGGATCTGCAAGCGTTCTGCATCGACCTGATAGCGCGTATTGAACACAGGCCACCACAACACAAAAATGGTAATGAAATACACCCCTGTGTGCACAGGAAATGCTGGCATCGTGCCTTTGGCGTACATGGTCAGCAATAACTGAATCAATAGACCAGACATACAAATCACAAAAGCCAAAACCCACCAATCTTTTTTAGAACGAAACGTTTGCATAAAAATTCCCCTATTTGCTTCATTCTATACATAAAAATAGGCGGGAATTAAAGTGCGTTGCTGAAATTGCTCAAAAATGTCATAAAAAAACGCCCCGAAAGGCGTTGCGATACTTTAAAACACATAAGGGCGAATAAAAATTAAGAAGAAAATCCCGAGCATTAAAAACCATTTTAAGAAATAGTACACACGACTATTTTTAGCTTTTAAAGCCTTGGCTTTTAAACGCACTTGATAGACATAGCCAAAGACTTTATTTAAGCCACCCGTCTGATCGCCTGCTTCATTCGGAGAGCTTGCTGCGGTCATCACATTTTTGCCAAACCAGTGATTAAACTTTTGCATCCAGCGAGATTTTAACGGACGCTCGACATCGGCAAAGAAAATAATACGGTTTTGAGAAGTGCCATTTTCAGCATAGTGAATATAGGTTTCATCAAACACCACACTTTCACCATCACGCCATGAATACCGCTCACCATCGACATCAATAAAACAACGGTCATCATTTGGTGTCATCAATCCCAAGTGGTAACGCAATGAACCTGCATACGGGTCGCGATGACGCACTAAACGACTGTCGGGCGCTAGTTCAGTAAACATCGCCGCCTTAATGCTAGGCAAAGTTTTTAATAATGCTGTGGTTTTTGGACATAATTCTGCGGCAGATGGATGCGCGGAGTCATACCATTTTAAATAAAAACGCTTCCAGCCTGTTTTAAAGAATGAGTTAAATCCCAAATCATCGTAGCTACTTGAAGCTTTAATACCACCCTGTTCATACAAAGCTTTGGCTTCATCACGAATCATTTCCCAATTGTCATCCAAAACCTTTAAATCTTGAAAGTGCTGGGTGTCGATATACGGTTGATTTGGTACTTTAGAAAACAAATACATTAAATAGTTGATCGGTGCGAGGATGGTAGAATGGTCAAAAAACTGACGATAAAAACTATGACGCACCTTGCCGCGCTGTTGAATATACAGCGCTGAAGCGATAAAAATCGCCAGAATAATCCACTTCAACATAGAACAACCCAAATTGCTGAAAACAGCTAAAATTCAAAATGTCGCATATTCTACTCAATTTCAGCGCATAAAGTCATAGCAGAAAATAGAACACAGCATTGCAAGTCGCTGTCCAAACCTATCGACTTCATGCTTTAAAACTTATCATCAAAACAAGGGATTGACTTTTCTGTCCCAAACAACCTACTGATAACATCTATTTATCAAGCTTTTCTAAATCGAAAATGCAATACAACCTGATTAAAAATAAAAGAGAAAACAATCACTTTCATCTTTCTTTAAACATAGGATTTTAAAATCGGGTCAAAAAGCAATTCCGAGCTATGAGAAAAATCATGACCCTTGCGTCACGGCTTGATACAACTTGCTATATTTTTTTTCGATATAGTTATCGTAAGATTAGCGAGGCATATATGTGTGCAGGACTATCGCACACGCTTCATAACATCAACTTAGAAGTCCTCCAAAATAAAGGAGATCAGGCATGATCCACGCTGGCAATGCCATTACCGTCCAAATGCTTTCGGACGGAATTGCAGAATTCCGCTTTGACTTACAAGGTGAGTCGGTCAACAAATTTAACCGTGCAACGATTGAAGACTTTAAAGCTGCGATTGAGGCTGTTAAAGCAAACAATGAAGTGAAAGGTTTAATCGTCACTTCTGCAAAATCAACCTTTATCGTGGGTGCAGACATCACCGAATTTGGCGCAAACTTCGCTCAAGGCGAACAAGCTATTGTGGATTGGGCATTGCCTGTTCACGACATCTTCAATGCTTTTGAAGATTTAGAAATTCCTAAAGTTGCTGCAATCAATGGTATGGCATTGGGCGGTGGCTTTGAAATGTGTTTGGTATGTGACTACCGTGTCATGTCAGACCAAGCACAGGTAGGCTTACCAGAAATCAAACTCGGTATTTTCCCGGGCTTTGGTGGTACGGTTCGTTTAAGCCGCGTTATTGGTATCGACAATGCGGTTGAATGGATGGCAATGGCTAACCCTAAACGTCCTGATGCTGCACTTAAAGACGGTGCTGTAGATGCTGTAGTTGCTGCAGATCAATTACAAGCGGCTGCGCTTGATTTGGTTAAACAAGCCATTGCAGGTCGTTTGGACTGGAAAGCAAAACGCCAAGAAAAATTAGACCCAGTGAAATTGAACCCACTTGAACAAATGATGGCGTTCAACACTGCAAAAGGTGCGGTATTAGCCAAAGCGAATCCTGCACAATACCCTGCACCAAAACTCATGCTTGATTCTTTACAAGCAGGTGCAAGCTTGCCACGTAATGACGCACTCAAAGCGGAAGCGGAAGGCTTTGCTAAAGCTGCGGTAACGCCACAAGCAGGTGCATTGATTGGTTTGTTCATCAACGACCAAGTGGTGAAGAAGACCTCGAAAAAATATGAAAAAGGTGCGCATCCTGTTAACCAAGCGGCTGTACTCGGCGCGGGTATCATGGGTGGTGGTATTGCTTACCAAGCGGCAAGCAAAGGCACACCAATTATCATGAAAGACATTGGCAATCCACAATTGGCATTGGGGATGTCTGA
Source organism: Acinetobacter towneri (assembly GCF_017498585.1). Classification (NCBI taxonomy): domain Bacteria; kingdom Pseudomonadati; phylum Pseudomonadota; class Gammaproteobacteria; order Moraxellales; family Moraxellaceae; genus Acinetobacter; species Acinetobacter towneri. Next base: position 819,988 of record NZ_CP071766.1, on the reverse strand, counting down.
AGCAAACAAATTGCTGACCAAGCAAGTTGAACGTAAAAAAATGACACCTGCCAAAATGGGTGAAACTTTGGCACGTATCCGCCCAACTTTAAGCTATGACGAGTTTAAAGAAGTAGATATCGTGATTGAAGCCGTGACTGAAAATCCGAAAGTCAAAGGCATTGTGTTGGCTGAAACTGAAAAATCAGTACGTGAAAACACCATTATCGCGTCAAACACATCAACCATTTCGATTACACGTTTGGCAGAAAACCTACAACGTCCAGAAAACTTTGTCGGCATGCACTTCTTTAACCCAGTGCACATGATGCCATTGGTAGAAGTGATTCGTGGTGAAAAAACTTCACCTGAAGCGATTGCAACCACTGTGGTGCTTGCTCAGAAAATGGGTAAAACACCAATCGTAGTGAATGACTGCCCAGGCTTCTTGGTGAACCGCGTATTGTTCCCTTACTTTGGTGCATTCGACTTGTTACTTAAAGATGGCGCAGACTTCCAGCAAGTTGACAAAGTCATGGAAAAATTCGGCTGGCCAATGGGTCCTGCTTACCTGATGGATGTTGTTGGTATCGACACGGGCGTTCACGGTGCAGAAGTCATGGCAGAAGGTTTCCCAGACCGCATGAAGCCAGACTATAAAGGCTCAATCCAAGTCATGTACGAAAACAAACGTCTTGGTCAAAAGAATGACGTAGGTTTCTACAAATATGAATTGGATCGTAAAGGCAAAAAAGCCAAAGTGGTCGACCCAACTGCGTATGAGCTTGTAGCATCTGTCGCAACATCTGAAAAGCGCGAATTTGATGCACAAGAAATCATTGACCGTATGATGTTGGCTTTCTGTAATGAAACAGTACGTTGCTTAGAAGACAACATCGTGGCGACACCATCTGAAGCAGATATGGCGATGATTATGGGTGTAGGTTTCCCTCCATTCCGTGGTGGCCCATGCCGTTATATCGACCAAACAGGTGTTGCTGAATACGTTGCGCTTTGCGACAAATATGCACACTTAGGAAAAGCTTATGAAGCGCCACAAATGTTGCGTGACATGGCTGCTAACAACAAAAAATTCTACGGTTAAGGAGCAACGTGAATGGCTACTTTAAATCCACGTGACGTTGTCATCGTTGATGGCGTACGTTCTGCAATGGGTAAAACCAAAAACGGTATGTTCCGCAATGTACGTGCTGACAGTCTATCGGCTGAATTGGTTCGTGCTTTAGTTGCTCGTAACCAGTTTGATGTCAACGAAGTTGAAGATGTGATCTGGGGCTGTGTTAACCAAACCCTAGAACAAGGTATGAACATTGGTCGTAATATTGCTTTATTGGCTGATCTTCCAAAAACAGTAGCGGGTCAAACTGTGAACCGTCTGTGTGGTTCTTCAATGCAAGCGATCCACACCGCTGCGGCACAAATTGCAACCAATCAGGGTGATATTTTCATCATTGGTGGTGTAGAGCACATGGGCCACGTGGGCATGATGCACGGTATCGACATCAACCCTGCTGCATCGAAGCACTATGCCAAAGCCTCAAACATGATGGGCTTAACTGCTGAAATGTTGGGTCGCATGAACGGTATTTCTCGTGAAGAGCAAGATGCCTTTGGTGTGGAATCACACCGTCGTGCATGGGCTGCAACGCAAGAAGGCCGTTTTAAAAACGAAATCATTGGCATTGAAGGTCATGATGCAAACGGCTTTAAACAACTATGCGACATCGACGAAGTGATTCGTCCAGATGCTAACCTTGAAGCATTCCAAGCTTTACGTCCTGTATTTGATCCGAAAGGCGGTACAGTCACTGCGGCGACATCTTCAGCATTGTCTGATGGTGCTTCTGCTATGTTGCTTATGTCTGCTGAACGTGCACAAGCATTAGGTTTGAAACCACGTGCGGTGATTCGCTCTATGGCCGTTGCAGGCTGTGATGCAGCAATCATGGGTTATGGCCCAGTACCTGCAACGCAAAAAGCACTTAAACGTGCGGGCTTGTCAATTGCAGACATTCAAACCTTTGAATTAAACGAAGCGTTTGCTGCACAAGGTCTATCTGTTCTAAAAGGCTTAGGCATTTATGATCAGCAAGATCGTGTGAACTTGAACGGTGGTGCAATTGCACTCGGTCACCCATTGGGTTGTTCAGGTGCGCGTATCACCACCACGTTATTGAACGTGATGGAACAACAAGACACGCAAATTGGTCTTGCGACCATGTGTATCGGTCTTGGTCAAGGTATCGCGACAATTATTGAGCGTGTGTAAAAAGTCTTCGTAATAAAAAAATCCTCGCATCATGCGGGGATTTTTTATTTTGTTGTTTTGAGCTGTTCTAATTTTTAAATTTTATTCTTTTGCATTGTTATCTTGAAGACTAGATGGCTGATCAGTTGTGATTTACCTGCACGGCTTAAACCAACAACTCCCCCATCAACCATGTCATATAGCGTTCTTTATCCATAAAGTCTGGGGCGCTGCCTGTATCCAAGCAATAATATTGTTGATTAAATTCAATCACAATTTGTTCAGTCTGATGCCAATCTTCAACCAAACGAAAGTGCTGATTAAAGAAGTAACGGTTCTTGCCCCAATTATTTAAATTTTCGAGTTTCGGGTAGTTTTTATTTTCTAAGAATTGCAAATACAGTTGTTGAATATCATCAAAGACTTGAATGCTGTTCATATTGGACCTGCCTAGCTGAGCAATTAAATCAACAGGCACAGTTTAGGCAAGAGATTTGAACGGCAGATGACATTCTTTTGACAATTTGATGTAAGGATTTGCCAGACCTTACAACTTGCTTTCCAGTGCCCGCTGATGCTGCTGAGTGATCTCTTGCATTTGCGTATTGAGCTGCACCATCTCTTGATATACCGCATTAAATTCTTTCAAGGCTGCATCTTCATAGAACATGAAGGTATTGTTTTTGAGCTCCCATTTATTGTTTTTTAAAATTGCAAACAACACATACGCCTTACCCAAATTTTTCTTTTCCAATTCAAATAATGCGTGTCCTTGGTCATTATGGCGGCTTTCTAGCAAAGATTCTGCTAAATGACGGCGCAAATTATGATTGATTTCAAGATTCTCAATCTGCTCCAAAGCCATCGCTTCATGCTGTTCTAAATGTTCCTGATACAGCTCTACCATGGCACGTACTTGCACCAACATGGCTTCGGTATCGGCATAGTCTTGTTTTTTATCTGCAGCAAGTCGTTGAGGATCTAAAAACTGATCCCAATTCAAGGCTTTTAATTCACGTAAATAGCTATTGCGCGCTTCGGCACTTTGCACCATGTGACTCAAGACAAAACTCGCCATAATTTGATAGTCGCCATCTAAACGATTATCTTTTAAGTCAATTTGAATCGGCTTAGACCAATCCTGTGCCTGTACAAAAATTTGTTCGGCTTTTTCATAAATCACATTTTGATAAGCATGCAATTGAGTGACTTGTTTTTGCTGCTGTTGATATTGATAAAACATCCCGCCAAAAATCAGCAGCGTTGCACATCCTATAATTAGCACTATACGTCGCATGCGTGCCCTCTTATTTTTTAGTATTTGCAATATCTTAGCGTGAAGCCTGTCACATTTGTATAGCATTTTATGCTTATTTTCTAATGCAGCCATTAGAATATAGTGAAATAAATCAATTCATTTATGCCTTTATATGATTCTGTATCCATGACGCTATTTGATCAGATGCTCAAAAATAAGTTTAGCATCGCTTTATGCTTTAAATTTTATGTAACATCCCCATCTTAGTAAAAAACAGAATTTGAGATTGTTCATGCGCGTTGATATTTGGTCAGATATTGTTTGCCCGTTTTGCTATATCGGCAAAAAACGTTTAGAGGCTGCTGCTGAAGAAGCAGGTGTAGAATTAGAAGTGCATTGGCACAGCTTTGAACTTGATCCAGATGCGCCACCGCGTCAGGAAGTGTCCAATTCAGAGCGTTTGGCACAAAAATATGGGCGCAGCCTTGCCGAAGTAGAAGACATGCAGCGTAATATTGCCGAAATGGCAAAAGCTGAAGGCATTGACTTTCAATGGGAAAATGCCAATTCAGGCAATACCTTTAATGCCCATCGTTTGGTGCATTTGGCGCAAAGTAAAGGCTTGGGCAGCGAAGCCAAAGAGGCTTTTTTCTATAGCTATATGACTCAAGGTTTGGCAATTGGCGAGCGTGAAACACTGGAAGATGTTGCATCACGTATTGGGCTGAATCCTGTAGAAGTGGATGATGTTCTAGATTCTGACGAATATGCCGACTTTGTAAAATTTGACCAAGAAGTTGCACGTGAACAATTAAACGTCACTGGCGTACCGTTCTTCGTATTTGATCAGCGTATTGCTTTAGCAGGTGCACAGCCACGTGAAGTCTTTGTGCAAGTTCTGCAAAAAGCCCTTGAAACAGCAAGCGAGCTAGAGCTTGAAGATGCAGCAAGCTGCGATGCAGAACAATGCGATGTGTCTGAACCCAAAGCTTAAGATTGAAATACAGACAAGGCTGAATAGTGTTCTTCCGGCTAATTAGACGCACAAAAAAATCCCATTACGGGATTTTTTGTGCTTTTAAAATGGGTCAAAGTTCCAGCTTTGCCCCGCAACCATGCTTCGGTTAGTTGTCATCTTACTATGCTTCGTTAATGAAGCGAGGTGTTATTCAACCAAGAAGCTGATTTTTAAATTGACCCGATACTCCGTGATTTGATTGTCTTTAACCACCACTTTTTGTTCGTTAATCCACGCCCCTTGGACATTTTTAATTGTTTCTGTCACTTTAGCGATTCCAGTCTGAATCGCGTCTTCAAAACTTTTTGTACTGCTTGAATTAACTTCAACTACTTTTGCAATTGCCATGATTTTCTCACTGTCCTTTATCGTTATTGGAATTCCATCATAGATTAAAAAAACCGCATTTTTAGACTGTTTAACCAATCACAGCCAAAACATTACATGATTTCACACTGTCAAAAATTGTCACCATTCACCCTCATTTCAGACTTATCCAAATACAAATTTTGCAGACATCTCAACCATTTAAGCCTACACAAAAAACTAGAGCTAAAACTCTAATATATTGTTTTATATTGCTATTTTTAAAATAATTGCCGAAATGATCATTTTGTAAATTTTAAACTTTGTTATGATTCATGTGAATTTTTTATTTCGTTTGATCTCCCTACGATGTCTATTCTTCTGCCTAGACATTAACACTTTGGATGGATATTCCCATGAATATGTTTAAATCTGTTTTGATGGTTTCACTTTTAGCAATTGCTGCAAATGTATCTGCTCAAATTGTGCATGTACCTGATTTTCCAACTCAAAAAGTGAATACAGAATCGGCTGCATCTGAAGCTGTTGTAAATGAACCAACTTCGCAAAAGGCAGCTTAAGTTACGCGTTTTATCCACTAATTTTAGCTGTATTAATCTCTCCCATTTCTCTCCCCAAACAGCAGTCTAAAGCAGGCTGCTGTTTGTTTTTCTAATGCTAAATTTGCTTTAAATCGTCCATGCAACATCTAAAAACTGTGTTCTACCCAATTGCTAATACTTTTTTGGCACTGCGATTTAAATTTTTTTGATTATTTTTCATATAAAAAGCGCATTTTTTTTCAATAATGTCTAAAAAAGCACAAAAGCTGACAATTTTTAGCATGTATTTTTTAATTAAATCCATATAATTAAAGTGATTTTTTTTCATTGCTATAGCAGATGCCTATGCAACAACTTCAAGCACTTATACAAAGAAAAATTCCACCTCAAGCGATTGAGGTCAACCATTTAATAGAATTAGCCAAACACTATCCTCAACCACAATCGGCAGAATATAAATTGATTGAATTGGCTCTGAATATTGTCTTGGCAGATTATTTGGAAAAAGCACAACAACATATTTAAGTATGCATCAATGAATACACTAGAAAAATCACTGTTGATTAAAGAATTACACGACTTGATTGATGCTTTAACGCATAAAAGACTCAGTCTGTATGAAACAGCCAAAGCCAAAGCACGCATTAAAGAAATTTTTATGCTGTGCGATAAACCGATTTTTCAAAAACAGTTGCTCACATTTAAAGCCTCACAAAATCCAATTCAAACTGCGGTAACTTTTGCAGAACAAAGTTTATATGCACAATCTTTTCGTGGCGTATTTACACAACTTGAAGCACTTGAAACAGCACTTTATCAACAGCCTGAAGCAGGTTGGGCGATTTTGTATCAACCGAGAGCAGGTTGGCAAATTTGGTTAATTCCTGCTGCAGACCGCACTGCTCTGCTAAGCGAATTTCAAGATTTAGAGCAGGTCTATCGCTGGATGTTGGAACAGCAGCAACAGTATCACTGCCTTCAAACCGATGCAGAACTGAAACAAGCTGCAGTTCTAGAAGCTGCGCAAACTCAGCCAGTCTTTGCCACTGTAGACCCAGAAGAAAATAAAGCTGTAGATTCGCCAATTCAATTTGAATTCATTACAGACCACATCGCTACAGAAGAAGTTGCCTCGTCTGATACTCAAGTTGTGGACGTGGCTAAAGATGAACTTACAATTGAACCGACAGCAGACCAAACGATCATTTCCAACGCAATACTGAATACAACTCAGCCTGATGCAACGACAATAGATACTGCCCAGATGACGGCTGGCACGCAAAAACCAAGCGTCAACCCAGCTTATAATCTATTGTTAAGCCAATATAGTTGCCCCATTTCTGCGCTCAATCTTAGCCAAAATGAGTCAGCACAGTTGTATCGGGTCTTTTTGCCTGAAGCGCCAGAAGTCACGCAATATGCCGATGTGTTGGTGCATTTGTCTGATCCCGAAGAAGATCAGCAACAGGTGTTGGCGCGTGCGGTATATTTGGCAGAACAAACCAATACGCAAGGACGCTTTATTAAATATGTGGTACTGCTTGGCGCATTAGATCAAATGCAAGCGATTCGTTTGACTCAAAACTTTTGCCAACAGTTTGAACATGAAATTGCAGCAATACGTGAAATTTCTTGGGAAAAATTACAAGAACATTTATTTGATTTCGATCAGCTTTTTCAATGCTATAGTCATGATGCTCAAATCGTGTGGCAGCAAGAGCATTATTTTCCTTTCATTCCGATACAGCACATTCAAACTACTAAGTTTATTCAGTTTGAAGAAAGTGAAGCACAGAGTCATACCCCTTTGATTTTACTGAAAGAACGACAAAAAATTCGTGTGATTCATGGTCAAAAGCGCTTACAACTGTCCCGTACTGAACAAGCTGTACCGCACATTTTATTAGATCGACAACAAGGTATTAGTTGGCAAATGATTCAAAAAGTCATCTCCCAATTACAGCAACCGATTGATGCTTTGCAGTTATGCCAAGCACTTCAAATGTATCAAGAAAAAGAGGTTTCTGCCTAAAAACTGCCGTTTATATTATGATTTTGTAGCCAAGTCTTGCTTTTATCTCATAGATTTTCAACACTAACAAAAATGGCTTAAAGATCAGTAAATAATGTCAAGAATAAAGCACACATCGCCTTTTATATTAAGCTGTCTCTTAAGTGGGGTCGCAGGCACCACTTTTGCACAAGAATCAACTCAAGCAGTGGATCAAGCCCATACGCCACTGCCACCTTATGAATTGCCTGTCGCTCCGCCAAGTGCAGCAGATAAAAACGGTTTTTATTACACGATTCCACGTTGGATTGATGCTACACCGACGGTGTTACCCGAACAATCCAATGAATCCATTGTACCTCCCACCGCAGAAACGGAACATTTAACTTGGTTCGATCAACGTCAAAAAAATATTCGCAACTGGGCAGATAAAACAGCACATAAACTGGATAACTGGTTTGGTGAACCAAGTCCTGAACAGCCTGCCTCAGCCACTTTGCGGGTTTTGGTCGATAGCAGTTGGGATAAGCATAATGAATATGAAGTCAAACCTCGTATTCGCGGGAAAATCAAACTGCCTACGCTTGAAAATAAACTCAGTGTGGTCTTTGGTGATGACTCGCTCGATAACGAATTGCAAAATAACGTCGCCATTACCAACGAAAACCCAGCGCATGATGCAGACAAAACTGTAGACAGCAAACGTAGCCGTGAAGACAACAGTTCTCTGGCATTACGTTGGTCGAACTTTGCCGAGCGTCTACCTTTTGAAACAGATGTCGATTTAGGGGTACGTTCTGGCGATGATATTTATCTGCGTTTAAAAGCCTCTAAAGACTGGACTTTGGAAAATGATTTCTCTTTTCATGCCGAACAAATTTATCGTTATGGCATCGACAGTGAAAATTATCTCAGAACCAACTTGGAGTTCACGCACGCACGCCCCAATCAGGCTTTCTTGTCCAATCAATTTAGCCTGACCTATGCCGATGAACAAGATGATGATTTGGTTTGGGACAACTACACCTTTAGACAACATCAATTCTTTGCAGGCAACCGCTTTAACTATGGCATTTATACAGGCGGTTATTATCACGATGATGACTTACGTTTAAATCGTTGGGGGCCATTTGTCTCTTGGCGTCAACCATTTTTACGTGAATGGTTCTTTATTCAGGGCGATGTCAATTATTTAAATGATGATCGCGCAGATCGTAATCATTATCTCGGTGCTTTAGTGCGTTTAGAAGCCATTTTCTAAACAGGTAACATCTACAATCAAGCCAAATTAAAAAACCAAGTCTTGCGAACAGGACTTGGTTTTTTTGCAAGATGATCTTGCAAGATGACGATGCATTATTTGTACAACGCATCATCGATCATGTTCATGCGAAAGCAGACTTACTTTAACAGTAAGCTATTAATACGTTTCACATATTCCGCTGGGTCTTCAGGCAAGCCACCTTCAGCAATCACAGCTTGATCAAAAATCACATGCGCCAAATCATCAAATTGATTGGAGTCCTGTAATTTTTTCACCAAAGGATGCTCTGGGTTGATTTCCAAAATTGGCTTCATATCAGGTACAGCTTGCCCTGCATCCTTCAACATACGAATCAATTGTGGTGACAGTTCACCTTCACCTGTTACCAAACAAGCAGGGGAATCAACCAAACGTGTAGTCACACGCACTTCTTTGGTTTTACCGCTTAAAGATGCAGACAATTGCTCAACCACAGGTTTAAATTGTTCTGCAGCCGCGTCTAAAGCTTTCTTCTCTTCAGCATCTTGTAGATCGCCTAAATCAACCGCACCTTTAGATACGTTTTGCATTGGCGTGCCATCAAACTCCTGCACAAAGTTCATCGCCCACTCGTCTACGCGTTCTGCCATCAACAACACTTCAATGCCTTTTTTCTTAAACAACTCCAACTGTGGAGAATGCTTTGCTGCGTTCAAGTTGTCTGCCGTAACGTAGTAAATGGCTTTCTGACCTTCTTTCATTCGCGCTTTATAGTCCGCCAATGAGGTACTGATGTCATCATTACTTGAAGTAGCGTAGCGTAATAATTTCAGGATACGTTCACGGTTGCCAAAGTCTTCGCCTAAGCCTTCTTTTAAAACTGAACCAAATTCTTGATAGAATTGCTTAAATTTTTCTTGGTCTTTTTCATCTTCAGACTTGGCTAAATTGTCCAACATGGTCAACACACGACGGGTATTGCCTTCGCGGATGGTTTTCACATCACGGCTTTCTTGCAATAACTCACGGCTCACGTTCAATGGCAAATCGGCGCTGTCCACCACACCTTGTACAAAACGTAGATAGTTCGGGATCAGGTTGTCTGCCTCATCCATAATAAATACGCGCTTCACATACAATTTAATCCCCGCTTTGGCTTCACGAGTAAAAATGTTGTGCGGTGCTTTACTTGGCACATACAACAACTGGGTGTATTCAGTACTGCCTTCAACACGGTTATGCGCCCATGCCAATGGTGCGTCAAAATCGTGGCTGAGGTTTTTATAAAACTCAATGTACTGTTCTTCACTAATTTCGTTTTTATTGCGCGTCCACAACGCACTGGCCGAGTTAATTGCTTCCCACTCATCAGTTTTCACATACTGACCTGCTTTCGGTGTTTCACCTTCAGCTGCTTCTTCTTGCTGCCATACTTCTTTCTGCATTTGAATTGGCAAACTGATGTGATCAGAGTATTTATTGATGATCTGCTTAACTTTGTAGCTTTCTAAATAATCCAGCGCATCTTCACGCAAGTGCAGAATAATATCGGTACCCCGTTCTGCTTTGTGAATTTGCTCGACATCAAACTCGCCAGTACCCGTGCTGCTCCAACGCACGGCTTCATCTGCAGCCAATCCTGCACGGCGTGATTCCACAGTAATTTTATCCGCCACGATAAAACCTGAATAAAAACCCACACCAAATTGACCAATCAATTGCGCATCGGCTTTTTGATCGCCTGTCAATTTCGACATAAAATCTTTGGTGCCCGATTTGGCAATGGTACCCAAATGCTCAATCGCATCCTGCTGACTTAAACCAATGCCATTGTCTGAAATGGTCAGGGTTTTCTTGTCTTGATCTAAGCGGATACGCACACGTAAATCTGGATCATTTTCATAATATTCAGGATGGTTGATGCCTTCAAAACGTAATTTGTCGCAGGCATCCGATGCGTTAGAAATCAGTTCACGCAAGAAAATTTCAGGGTTGGAATAAAGAGAATGGGTCACCAAATGTAATAACTGCGCCACTTCGGCTTGGAAACTGTGTTTTTGGCTGTGCTCGCTCATTCATCACTCCTTAAATTCATAAACATGGTTATTGTTGGATGTGTTAATGAATTGGAGTGATTGCCTAATTTTTCAAGCCTAAACCCAGAAAAATTTAAAAAGGTGCACGTTGATAGACCTGATTTAAATGATCCTCTAATTTCTGCTGACGCAAATTATACACTTGGGTTAAACAATCGACGGAAGCGCCACAACGATCACGCAACTCTAACCAGCGAAATTGTTCATCACGAATTTGTGAACGCGTCCCCATGGCGACCAAACGGCTGACGATACGATAGGTGGTTGCCATTTTCACATCGGCATCATTAACCGCACGATGTTCACAAATGGCATACTCCGTTTGTGTTTTGGCTTTCTCACAAGAAAAACTCGCCGCATGCCCCGCGACACTCAGCATTAAACCAACACCCACAAGCCAACCGTATTTTATCAACATGAATTAATTCCTTCTTTATCATTCTTTACTTTATCGTTCAGACTGTAAATGAACATGGCACATGCACTCAATTTTTTCATTCGATACATTTGTTATTTTTTGCAATAAAAAACCCCATCATAAAGATGGGGTTGCGCTGATTTTTATTATTATAAAGAGCTACATTTATAATTAGAATTTGTAGCTATAACCGATGGTGTACACCATTGGATCGATGTCTAAATCGATTTTTTTAACTGTAGTGCCACCCGCTTTAACAGTCACTTCAGGACTCAATTGTGTATAACGAGCATCAAAGAATACGCCCCAGTTTTTTGCATCGGCTGGCTGGAAGTTAAAACCGATTTGACCTGCAAAACCAAAATCCTCTTTCACTTTTACATCTAAATCAGCTAAATTACCTGATGTTTTTTCATCCCAAGCAACAAATGCGGTACCACCTACACCAATGTATGGTGTAAAACGGGTTGAATTTTTAAAGTGATATTTAGCAGTTAACGTTGGTGGTAAATGCTTAATTTTAATTTTATTCTCACCCTCGTGAGCTACATCATGGCTAATTGGTGTCGCCAACAATAACTCAGCAGAGATATTGTCATTAAAGAAATATTCTACTGAAGGTGTAAATGCATATTCATGATCTGCTTCAAAATGACCAAGATCTGGATCTGTAGTATCTTGAGTTGGAGAAATTACAGAACCACCAACTTTAACTTGCCATTGACCTGCCATAGCAGAAGCAGACATTCCCATTAATGCAATTAGAGCAACTTGCTTTAACATTTCAAAACCACCTTTAGAATAAAAATCTTAACGCTTAATTAATATTAAACATGACCACTATTAATATGCAACACATATTAAACATAATATTTTAATTATTTTATAAGCTATTCATTATTATATAAATTTATTTTAAATAGACCAAATTACTTGGTTTTAAAACCCGAGTTAATTAATAGAGTTTATATTATTATTTCCCGACTATATTACTCAATTTTATTTAAAAAATATATTAAAAGGTTTATTTAAAATACATCTTATATTTATTTAAAAATTAAAACAAATTTATTTTAAATAGATTAATTCACTCGGGTTTTATATTTTCAAAAAACAAAAAACCAATAAAAATTATTTAAATTAAATAAAGAGAATTAAAATCATCTTCATTCTAATATTAGAAGTTGATGACAACGAAAAATGGATCATTTTGTTAGAGAGTTTGAATTTTGTATTGGGTTTCAATCGGCAGATGTAAGGATGAACTTGAGGAAGATTCTTCTTGTCGTTTTAGCACGATGCTGCAACGTGCCCAGCCTATTCTGAACACGTGTGCTTACAAGTTTTGGTGATGATTTACAGCACCATCGCTGCAATCCAGCCAAAAATAATCAGTGGAATATTAAAGTGAATAAAAGTCGGTACCACACTGTCTTTCATGTGGTCGTGCTGCCCATCCATATTTAAACCCGAAGTTGGCCCCAAGGTTGAATCCGATGCTGGAGAACCCGCATCTCCTAAGGCTGCTGCTGTACCAATAATCGCAATGGTTGCTGCAGGGCTAAAACCGAACTGCAAACATAAAGGCACATAAATAATCGCTAAAATAGGCACGGTAGAGAAAGATGAGCCAATCCCCAAGGTGATTAACAAACCAATCAATAACATTAAAAATGCAGCCAAAGCTTTGCTATTGCCAATCCATTCCACCGACGCTTCTACCAAAGCAGGCACTTGATTAGTCGCTTCAATCACTGAAGCGAAACCTTGTGCAGCAATCATAATAAAGCCGATGAGTGCCATCATACGCATACCTGTAATGATCACATCATCTGCTTCTTTCCATTTGAAAATTCCCGCACAGCTTAAAATGGCAACACCCACCAAACCTGCCAGAATCATCGAATCTGAATACAATTGCACCGCCAAGGTTGCAATAATCGCAAACACTGCCATCCACAAGGTAAATTTTGCAATCTGAGGCGCTTGTAGGGTTGGCGCGGCGGTATTTGCATTGAGCTCACTCGAAATGCTTTGAGTACGTGCTACCTGCACATCTAGATAGTGTCGTGGCTTGCGATAACTTACAAATAACGCAAACAATAGACCAATAAACATCCCAAATACAGGAATAAACATAGCAGAAGGAATATCTTCATTTTGAATGGCAAAACCATACGGAGCACCAAAGGTGTTGATATTGTGCGCCAAAATATCATTCAGAAAGATTGCACCGAAACCCACAGGAACAAACATATAGGTGGCAACCAAACCAAAAGTCAGCAAACAAACCACTGCACGACGGTCTAGGTTTAAATGATTGAAAACACTTAATAAAGGTGGAATCAATACAGGAATAAATGCAATATGTACAGGGATTAAGTTTTGTGAGAAGACCGCTGCCAAAGCTACAGTAAAATAAATCAGATATTTAACGCGGTTCTGTACCTTAGTATTACTGCTACCTGTTAAAGTGCGAATCAGTTTGTAGGCCAATAAGTCAGGCAAACCTGAACGTGCCAAAGCCAAAGCAAATGCACCTAAAATACCGTAAGCAAGGGCAATTTTTGCACCACCACCTAAGCCATTATTAAACGCATCTAAAGTGCCTTGTAAGCCTAAACCAGCCAGTAAACCACCTGAAACTGCACCAATAACCAAGGCAAAAACCACAGGCACACGAGCCAACGACAATCCGAACATGATTGCAATGGCAGCAAGAATTGCGAACATAAGAGATGAAAATTCAAAAAAGAAGCTATTTTATCAGAGATTATGCAGATTGGAGTTGACCAAACATTCAACTCCGACAAGCGTTTCTGATTTAAATTACTGCAGCATGTGAATTTAAATTACTGCAGCATGTGAATTTGAATGACCTAAGGCAAAATCACGGATGGCAGTAGCAACCGCTTGCGGCTGACTAAGAATCGCCCAGTGATTAGCTGCCAATTCCACACGTTGAAAATCATCTACCCAAAGCGACATTTCATCAATCAATTCAGCACCCACAAATTGATCATATTTCAAGACAATAGCTTGCACAGGGCAAATTGCGTAACGCTGCCGCGGCTTCAATAAACGTGGCATAAAATTAGCGCGATATAAATTGACGCCATAGCGCCCATCTTTGCGGATATTAGGATTGATCGCAATATCTTGATCACGTTCTAAACGCATCACCACCTGACGCCATTGTTCAGGTTGAAAGAACTGCCAAACTGTAGGTGCAAGTGCAGGAAGTTGAAAGGCGGCAATATACCAAGATTTACGCATTTGTTTGAAAAATTTAATTTTATTTTCAGAAAACTGCTTACGCATCCAAAACGCTGCATGATCCAAACATGGGCCTGAAATAGTACTGTAAGATAAAATTCGTCCCTTTAATTCTGGATCCGTCACTGCTTCCCAAGACTGAATTGAACCCCAGTCATGAGCTGCCAAGTGAAATGCACGCTGCCCCAAAACGGCATTAGCAACAGCCATTAAATCTGCAGCCAATTGAGCCAAGCTATAGGCACGAATGGATTTGGGAATGGAGGATTGTCCCGCACCACGTACATCGTAACTCACCACATAAAAATCTTGTACCAACACGGCAATCACGCGTTTCCAGACTACTTGGTTATCTGGATAGCCATGCAGCAAAATCAATGCAGGTGCTGTTTTTTCACCCCAAGTTTTGACATAGAGCTGTTGACGATCAGAGGTTTCAACCCATTGCGTTTGCGCTTGCATATACATCTTTTTTATTTTTATTCACCTTTGTTGCACTCAGCATAACAAAACATGCCATATTGATGCCTAAATTTTAGACTAATATAAGGCATCCAGACTTGAAAGATATAGTTAAAATCATATGAATCTGCTTAAAAAACTACAAAGTATTCCACTTATTTCTAAATATTTTTTAAATCGTTATGCACCCTATCGCGGTGCAGGTATTGAAATTGATCAAATCGATTTAGCCAACCACCATGTCCGTGTCAAAATGCCACTCACCCGCAAAAATCAAAATATTGTCGGCGTACATTTTGGCGGCAGCCTCTATTCCATGGTCGATCCCTTTTATATGCTCATTCTGATGCATCACTTGGGTTCAACATATATTGTTTGGGATAAAGCGGCAACGATTCATTTCCTCGCCCCAGGACGCAGTACGGTGTATGCCGATATTCGCCTGAGTGCCGCTGAAGTCGAGGAAATCAAACAGATCGCAGAAGACTATGCGCCTCTGACACGTCAATATACGCTCAATATTGTCGATGAATCAGGTGTACGAATTGCAGAAGTGCATAAAACGTTATATATCCGACGTAAAAAGCCCAAAGCCGTAGCAACGTAATTTTTAGCTCACATAAAAACGCAGAATCTAATGATTCTGCGTTGTTGGTAATATTATTTTAATCAAAAGACAAAAAGATCAATGTCACCGACAAACTTCTCTACTCTTTTTGAGCAGGTATGAATTAATTAACGTATTACTGTTGATACATCAGTGGATCATAAAAATTATAAACATTGATAGTATTTAAAATTAAAGGATCATTAAAATGAAAAAAAATCTTGTGCCAATCTTTTCCCTACTTTGTTTCTATTCATCGACATCCCTCCATGCTTTGGTGCCGAATACATTTACCAAAGTCCAGACTTTGAAAAATGTGGCTTATGGATCTCATCCTCAACAAGTGATGGATGTCTATTTCCCTGCCAAAGTACTCACAGATCAAACACCAGCCCCGCTCATGATGATGGTCCATGGCGGTGCTTGGAAAATGGGTGATAAAAATCATGCTGCTGTGGTCAAAAATAAGCTGAGTTACTGGACCAAGCAAAACTGGATTTTTGTGTCTATCAACTATAGATTAGTTCCAGATGTGACCGTACAGCAGCAAACTCAGGATATCGCCCAAGCGCTTATTTATATCCAAAATCAGGCACCGCATTGGCATGCTGACTCAAAACGCTTGGTGCTGATGGGACATTCTGCGGGCGCACACCTGGTCAGTCTATTAACCGTTCGCCCCCATTGGCTGGCACCCCAGCCACAGCCTTGGCGTGCTACAGTTGCTTTAGATAGCGCGGCTTATGATATAGAAAAGATAATGCAAACACGTCATGCACGTTTTTATGATCAAGCCTTTGGTGATCAACCTTCCAACTGGAAAGCCCTTTCTCCGATAGCTCAGCTACATCAAGCTTTACCTGCATTTCTCGCGGTGTGCTCAACCATCCGTGCAGATCAACCCTGTACTCAAGCTCGACAATTTATTCAACAAGCACAGAAATTCGGAACTCAAACCCAGTTATTGCCTGTCCGACTTTCACATGCTGAAATCAACAAGTCATTGGGACAAAATAATGCTTATACTCAAGCAGTCAATCAATTTATCCAAACGCATTAATTTTTCAGCTAGCGCATAAAAAACGCAGAATCATAAGACTCTGCGTTGGATGTACTGAAATATAAATACTTCAGTAGGATGGCATGGCTGTTCGTATTCAGATTAACGCTTTTGCTCGATGGCTGCACCAGCACCACCACCAACAGCACCACCGATTGCAGCGCCTGCATTACCACCTATCACTTCTTTACCTAAAATTGAACCAATCGCACCGCCAATTCCACTATAGGTTGCGTTACGGTTAGAACCATCTTGGGTTTTACTTCCAACTGCTGCACCTGCACCTGCGCCTGCTGCTGCACCAACACTACCACCTACGCTGTTACCCGCTGCGCCACCAACGGCACCGCCTAATGCTGCTGCACCAATACGTTGGTCATTTGAACTCATGCTCTCACAACCCGCCATTAACATGGTCGATACAGTTGCAACTGCCAATACGCTAAATACTTTTTTCATCGCGATGTCTCCCCGCTGTTGTTGATTTTAAGTGTAGTGCATCTTGCGGCATCAACTTTGAAAAATCTGTTACCAAGCACAGTAAGATATGAGTATTTCTGTAAAATGCTTAAGGCATCATAAAGGATTCTGTACCCTCTTCTTCAAGTACCACCACATCACGTGTGGTTTTACCATCTTCAGTAAACACAGCATGAGAAACTGTTTCTTTGCTTTCAGGCGTTTTGACCCGATCCAGTTTTAATGTGCGATGAATTGGCGCCTGCCCCTGCTTATATTCCATGCCTTCTGCATCAATCGTTTTCACTTCAGAAATGACTTTACCATCCTGCTTTAGGGTTTTATTCAACTCAATTTTTGAGGTTGGTACAATCACCCCACCTTTTTGAATCACAGGAATACCCAATTGTTTCTCTGAAAACTGTGCTTGATCATCATCAAAAACAACTTCCTTTGCCACAATATCTTTACCCTGATTGCTCACTTCAAAAATCGTGGCTTCTACATGGCGTATAGGCTTTTCACCTGTCACTGTACGAATCACTTCAGTTTTTAGAATAGGCACAATGGCTTTGTCTTTCACCACAATGCTGTTTGGCATTGGTGCAGCCGAAACAGACACACTCAGTAGCATTGCCGATAAACACAGTGTCAGTCCTCTAAATTGCATAAGCTATCCCCTTAGTTTTCTTGATATTTTTAAATTGTTCTTAATTCACTATATGCAATATTGCGGCTTTATTAAAGCAAAATATGCAACTAAAACGTTGGCAAAAAAAAGACGCCTCGAAAGGCGTCTTTAAATGATGCTTTAAAACGAATTAGAGATCGTTAAATTCATCGCTAAATGCTTGGCTTAATGCTTGATCTACATCAGAGAAATCATTCACTAATGCCAATTCAGCAGCTTCAGCTTCTTGACGACGACGCTCTAAGTGGTAAGCAAGACCCGTACCTGCTGGGATCAAACGACCCACAACAACGTTCTCTTTCAAGCCACGTAAATCATCTTCTTTACCTGTTACAGCCGCTTCAGTTAACACACGTGTAGTTTCCTGGAACGATGCAGCAGAAATGAACGAGTCTGTTGAAAGCGATGCTTTGGTGATACCCATCAATTGACGTTCAAACTTCGCTGGGAACTTGTTTTGTGCAAGTACAGCTTGGTTTTCTTGTACCACGCGAATGTAATCCACTTGTTCGCCTTTAATGAAGCTCGTATCGCCACCATCGGTGATTTCAACTTTACGCAACATTTGACGCACGATGACTTCAATGTGCTTATCGTTAATTTTTACACCTTGTAAGCGGTAAACGTCTTGAACTTCGTTCACGATGTAGTTGGTTAATGCCACTTCACCTTTCAAGCGTAAGATGTCATGTGGGTTTTGTGGACCATCAGAAATGGTTTCACCACGGTTCACATGCTCACCTTCAAACACGTTGATGTTACGCCATTTTGGAATCAACTCTTCGTAAATCTCAGAGCCATCATCTGGTGTAATCACTAAACGGTTCTTACCTTTGGTTTCTTTACCAAAGCTCACGATACCTGACACTTCTGCAAGAATCGCATGCTCTTTTGGTTTACGTGCTTCAAATAAGTCTGCAACGCGTGGTAAACCACCGGTAATATCACGAGTACGTGAAGATTCTTGTGGTACACGACCAATAACGTCACCCACACCGATATTTTCGCCATCACGGACAGAAAGAATCGTGTTCTGTGGCAAGAAGTAGAACTGTTCGCCACCATCCACAGTGTCTAATACCACAGCAGGACGTAAGTCTTTACCTGACGCAGGACGTGAAGTCACTGGCAAGATTTCAACTGTGGTCATACCTGTTGCATCATCAGTTTTCGAGGTTGCAGTCACGCCATCAGCAATTTGGCTGAAACGGATTTTACCCGCAACTTCGGTCACAAGTGGATGCGTGTGTGGATCCCAAGTCGCCACAATACCGCCAGCTTCTACCGCTTCGCCATCTTTGAGCAAGATTGACGCACCGTATGGCAGTTTATAACGCTCACGCTCACGACCTAACTCATCGGCAATACCAATTTCACCTGAACGTGAAACAGATACCAAGTGACCTTTAGCGTGTTGTACAGTTTTCACGTTATGGAAACGTACTGAACCTTTGTTACGCACTTGTACGCTATTGGCTGCAGAAGTTCGGCTTGCCGCACCACCCACGTGGAATGTACGCATGGTTAACTGTGTACCTGGCTCACCAATCGATTGAGCAGCCATTACACCCACAGATTCACCTGGATTCACCAAGTGACCACGTGCTAGGTCACGACCATAACACTTCGCACATACACCAAAGGTCGATTCACAAGATACCACTGAACGTACTTTTACTTCATCGACACCTTGCTCTTCTAAGAAGTTAGCAAGTTTTTCATCAATGAGTGTGTTACGTGGCAGAATAACTTCGTCTGAACCCGCTTTCTTCACATCTTCTGCAGTTACACGACCTAATACACGCGTACCAAGGTTTTCAATGACATCACCACCTTGAATGAATGGTGTCATCACTAAACCGCCATAAGTACCGCAATCTGGCTCAGTAATTACCAAGTCTTGTGCAACGTCAACCAAACGACGTGTCAAGTAACCTGAGTTCGCTGTTTTCAATGCGGTATCGGCCAAACCTTTACGCGCACCGTGAGTTGAAATGAAGTACTGAAGTACCGTCAAACCTTCACGGAAGTTCGCTTTAATTGGCGTTTCAATGATCGAACCATCTGGTTTCGCCATCAAACCACGCATACCCGCCAACTGACGAATCTGTGCCGCACTACCACGCGCACCTGAATCCGACATCATGTAGATCGAGTTGAATGATTTTTGCTTCTCATCTTCACCCTGTTTGTTTTTCACAGTTGTGAATGACAAGTTGTCCATCATCGCTTTAGCAACTTGGTCGTTGGTACGTGCCCAAATATCGACCACTTTGTTATAACGCTCACCCGCAGTTACGAAGCCTTGCTCGAACTGTTGTTCAATTTCACGAACTTCAGTTTCTGCTTTTTCAATAATTGCTTGTTTTTGTGGTGGAATAACCATGTCTTCCATACCCACAGAAACACCTGAACGTGTCGCTTGACGGAAGCCCAAGTACATCAATTGGTCTGCAAAAATAACCGTGTCTTTTAGACCTAATTTACGGTAGCAAGAGTTGATTAACTTTGAGATGTTCTTTTTGTTCATCTCTAGGTTAATTTGCTCGAAGCTTAAACCTTCAGGCACAACTTCCCAAAGCAAGCAGCGACCTGGTGTCGTATCTACAACAATAGTTTGTTGCTCACGCTCACCATTTTCATTGATTACGGTTTGGTGTACACGTGCTTTTACGCGAGCGTGTAAGTCAACTTGACCCGTTGCAAGTGCACGGTTTACTTCGTGCGTATCTGCAAACACCATGCCTTCACCTTTGGCATTGATTGCATCACGCGTGATGTAATACAAGCCCAACACCACGTCCTGAGATGGTACGATGATTGGTTCACCGTTCGCAGGAGACAAGATGTTGTTGGTGGACATCATTAACGCACGCGCTTCTAATTGCGCTTCAAGCGTTAATGGTACGTGTACCGCCATTTGGTCACCGTCGAAGTCGGCGTTAAACGCAGCACAAACGAGTGGGTGTAGACGGATGGCTTTACCTTCAATCAGGATCGGTTCAAATGCTTGAAGACCCAAACGGTGAAGTGTAGGCGCACGGTTCAACATCACTGGGTGTTGACGAATCACAGAGGCAAGTACGTCCCAAACTTCTGGGGTTTCGCGCTCAACCATTTTCTTCGCAGCTTTAATGGTGGTAGCTTGACCTGAAGCTTGTAGTTTCGCAAAGATGAATGGCTTGAACAGTTCAAGTGCCATTTTCTTCGGAAGACCGCACTGGTGTAAACGTAGGTTTGGACCAACGGTAATCACCGAACGACCTGAATAGTCAACACGCTTACCAAGTAAGTTTTGACGGAAACGACCTTGCTTACCTTTGATCATATCTGCCAAAGATTTAAGCGGACGCTTGTTTGAACCTGTGATTGCACGACCACGACGACCGTTATCTAACAAGGCATCAACAGACTCTTGTAACATACGTTTTTCGTTACGTACGATGATGTCTGGCGCTGCAAGGTCAAGAAGACGCTTCAAACGGTTGTTACGGTTAATCACACGACGATAAAGATCGTTCAAGTCAGACGTCGCAAAACGACCACCTTCAAGTGGAACCAACGGACGAAGATCTGGTGGAAGTACAGGCAGTACATTCATCACCATCCATTCTGGCTTGTTGTTCGACTCTTTGAACGCTTCCATCAACTTCAAACGCTTAGACGCTTTTTTCAGCTTAGTTTCTGAAGTTGTTTGTGGAATTTCTTCACGTAAACGAGCAATTTCAGCTTCAAGATCGATGTCTTTTAACAAGTCTTGAACTGCTTCAGCACCCATTTTCGCAGTGAATTCATCACCATGCTCTTCTAGAGCATTGAAGTATTCTTCGTCATTGAGAAGTTGATATTTCTCAAATGGCGTCATACCTGGGTCAGTAACCACATAAGATTCGAAATACAATACGCGCTCGATATCACGTAAAGTCATATCAAGTAATAAACCAATACGGCTTGGTAATGATTTCAAGAACCAAATGTGTGCAACTGGAGAAGCGAGTTCGATGTGACCCATACGCTCACGACGAACTTTTGCAGTCGTTACTTCAACGCCACATTTTTCACAAATGACGCCTTTGTATTTCATACGCTTGTATTTACCACACAAGCATTCGTAATCTTTTACTGGACCAAAAATTTTGGCACAGAATAAACCATCACGTTCAGGCTTAAACGTACGATAGTTAATGGTTTCTGGCTTTTTAACTTCACCGTGAGACCATGACTTAATCATTTCTGGTGACGCAAGACCAATACGGATGCGGTCAAACTCTACTGGAGCATGACCGTCTGAATCCGTCTTTTTGCGCATGATATCGAGCAAGTCTTTCAATTTTTTTCTCCGTGTGCTGGGAGGCTGTTTTCACATCCCAACTGGGTCACAAATATTGTTTTTTAACTGAGTTTTAATCCCCCTTAATCCCCCTTTTTCAAAGGGGGAAAAGTCCCTCTTTTATAAAGAGGGATCTAGGGAGATTTAATGGAGATGCTTAGTCACCATTTTTCAGTTCAATGTTGATACCTAAAGAACGGATCTCTTTGGTCAATACGTTAAACGATTCAGGCATACCTGGGTCCATATAATGGTTACCATCTACAATGTTCTTATAGATACGGGTACGACCTTCAACGTCATCCGACTTCACAGTGAGCATTTCTTGAAGTGTGTATGCAGCACCGTATGCTTCAAGTGCCCAGACTTCCATCTCACCGAAACGCTGACCACCGAATTGTGCCTTACCACCCAACGGCTGTTGCGTTACAAGTGAGTAAGAACCTGTAGAACGCGCGTGCATCTTGTCATCCACCAAGTGGTTGAGTTTGAGCATGTACATATAACCTACAGTCACTGGACGGTCGAATTTCTCGCCTGTACGACCATCGTACAACACGGTTTGACCTGAACGTGGTAATTCAGCCAGTTCAAGTAATTCTTTAATTTGACCTTCTTCTGCACCATCAAATACAGGAGTAGCCAATGGAACACCTGCACGTAAGTTGCCAGCCAATACCAAGATTTCATCATCAGTTAAGCTGTCAAGATCTTCTTGCTCGCCACCGACTTTGTTATAAATCTTGTCTAGGAACTCACGTAGTTCAGCAATTTCGCGTTGTTGTTTGAGCATTTTATCAATTTGCTCACCCAAACCTTTGGCTGCCATACCCAAGTGTGTTTCAAGAATCTGACCCACGTTCATACGCGATGGTACGCCTAGTGGGTTCAATACGATATCTACTGGTACACCGTTAGCATCGTGCGGCATGTCTTCTACAGGCAAGATGTTTGATACAACACCTTTGTTACCGTGACGACCCGCCATCTTGTCACCCGGTTGGATGCGACGCTTAACAGCAAGATAAACTTTAACAACTTTCAACACGCCCGTAGTGAGTTCATCGCCTGTAGAAAGCTTACGTTTCTTCTCAGCGAATTTCTCATCAATTTCAAAGCTCTTCTCTTTCAAGAAAGTTTGAATTTGAGTTAAACGCTCAGCAATTGCTTCATCACTTGGTTGAATTTCAAGTAGATCAACTAACTCTAAACCAGACAACACATCTTCAGAAAGTTTGTCGCCACGTTTAGTTGTACCGCCACCGTTAGATTCTTGACCTTTTAATAAGCGGATAATACGTTCACGCGCTGCTTCTTCAAAGATTTTGTATTCTTCTTTCAAGTCTTTGCGGTATGCATCAAGTTGTGCTTTTTCAATCGCTTGTGCACGTTCGTCTTTTTCTAGACCATCACGGGTAAAGACTTGAACGTCAATCACAGTACCTTTAGTACCTGATGGAACGCGCAATGATGAATCTTTCACATCTGCTGCTTTTTCACCGAAGATTGCACGAAGCAATTTTTCTTCAGGCGTTAACTGAGTTTCACCCTTAGGCGTTACTTTACCAACAAGAATGTCGCCTGCAGTCACTTCAGCACCAATGTAAACGATACCAGACTCGTCTAGTTTAGACAGTGCAGCTTCGCCCACGTTTGGAATATCAGCTGTGATTTCTTCCGCACCCAATTTGGTATCACGTGCAACACATGACAATTCTTGAATGTGAATCGAAGTTAAACGGTCTTCTTGAAGTACACGCTCAGAAAGCAAGATCGAGTCTTCGTAGTTATAGCCATTCCAAGTCATGAACGCGACACGCATGTTCTGACCGAGTGCAAGCTCACCGCCATCTGTAGATGGACCGTCAGCCAATACATCACCACGACCTACCTTATCACCCATCTTCACCAAAACTTTTTGGTTAATACAAGTGTTTTGGTTTGAACGTGTGTATTTGATCAGGTTGTAGATATCTACACCTGCTTCACCCGCGATCATTTCTTCTTCGTTCACACGAATGACTACACGTGAAGCATCGACATATTCAATACGACCACCACGGTTTGCAATCACACATACACCTGAGTCATGTGCTACGTTCGCTTCCATCCCTGTACCCACAAGTGGTTTATCAGCGATAAGCGTCGGAACAGCCTGACGTTGCATGTTCGATCCCATCAAGGCACGGTTGGCGTCATCGTGCTCAAGGAATGGAATCAGTGATGCTGCTACAGATACAACCTGCTGTGCAGAAACGTCCATGTGCGTCACGCGCTCTGGCGGCATACGCACGAAGTCACCTTGGTGACGTACAGATACGAATTCTTCTGTTAAATTGCCATCTTGGTCTACGCTTGAGTCCGCTTGCGCAATGATCGTGCCCACTTCTTCAATTGCAGATAAATACTCAACCTCATCGGTTACACGACCATCAACCACTTTACGGTATGGCGTTTCCAAGAAGCCAAAATTATTACATTTTGCATAAACAGAAAGCGAGTTGATCAAACCAATGTTTGGACCTTCAGGCGTTTCAATTGGACACACACGACCATAGTGAGTTTGGTGTACGTCACGTACCTCAAAGCCTGCACGTTCACGTGTCAAACCACCTGGACCAAGCGCAGATACGCGACGCTTGTGGGTAATTTCAGACAACGGGTTGTTTTGGTCCATGAACTGAGACAATTGGCTTGAACCAAAGAATTCTTTGATTGCAGCAGCCACTGGCTTCGCATTGATTAAATCTTGCGGAGACAGGTTGTCTGTTTCAGCTTGTGACAAACGCTCTTTTACAGCACGCTCAACACGTACCAAACCAACACGGAATTGGTTTTCAGTCATCTCGCCCACTGAACGTACGCGACGGTTACCCAAGTGGTCGATATCGTCGACTTCACCTTTACCGTTACGGATTTCGATCAATGTTTTAAGTACATCGGTAATGTCTTCGTTAGACAAAATACCTTCAACTTCACGTGATTTCTGATCTGTACCCACTTCGTAAGGACGACCCAAACGACGGTTGAACTTCATACGACCTACTGGCGATAAATCATAACGCTCAGAAGAGAAGAACAAGTTATTGAACAGATTTTCAGCGGCTTCTTTCGTCGGTGGCTCACCTGGACGCATCACTTTGTAGATTTCTACCAAAGCATCTTCACGACCAACAGTTGTATCTGCACGTAAGGTGTCCGCAATGAACGAACCACGGTCGATGTCATTGGTGAATAGGATGTTAAATTGTTTAACACCACCTTCTGCAAGTTTCACCATGATTTCATGGCTTAACAAGGTGTTTGCAGCAATCACATCGCCATCTTTTAGCTGGATGTCTTCTGCAGTAATACGTTCGTACAAGTACTCATCAGGAACTGAAAGCTTCTCAAGACCAGCTGCTTCCATTTGACGTACGTGACGCGCATTAATGCGTTTACCTTGCTCAACAATCACTTTGCCGTCAGTATCAGTGATGTCAAATTGTGCCATTTCGCCACGTAAGCGTTCTGGGACAAGGTCAATTTGGTAGCTACCCATGTCTAAATAGACAGGTACTTTCTCAAAGAACAAGTCTAGGATTTGTTCATTGCTATAGCCCAATGCACGCAACACTACAGTCGCAAGCAATTTACGACGACGGTCAATACGCACATAAACGAGGTCTTTGGCATCGAATTCAAAGTCTAACCATGAGCCACGGTAAGGAATAATGCGTGCTGAATACAACACTTTACCGCTCGAGTGGGTCTTACCTTTATCGTGGTCAAAGAACACGCCTGGTGAACGGTGTAATTGAGAAACAATTACACGCTCAGTACCGTTAATCACAAAGGTACCGTTATCCGTCATCAATGGCATTTCGCCCATGTAGACTTCTTGCTCACGCACATCTTTGATTGATTTCGTTTCACGATCTTTAATGATCAAACGAATTTTTACGCGCATTGGTGCCGCATAAGTTGAGCCGCGAAGAATACACTCACGTACATCAAACTCAGGCTTACCAAGACTATACTCAACAAATTCTAAAGCAGCATTGCCAGAATAACTTTCTATAGGAAAAACTGAACGAAATGCGGCTTGGAGACCGATATCTTCGCGGCTTTTTGGAGTTTTGCCATCTTGAAGGAAAGTACGGTACGAGTCGACTTGAATCGAAAGCAAGTACGGTGCATCCATTACTTGGGGCAATTTACCAAAATTCTTACGGATCCGTTTCTTTTCGGTATATGAGTATGCCATCTGGAGTCCTCGGAAAGTAAACTAAACCCGCCTGCAGAACGGGTTTAGAAGGAATTACGCAGGCCGATATGGCCACCACTCTTTACAAATGCTGCAATTTTTAGTGGTATTAAAACGCTTAACAATATTTTTAAATGTGGAAAAATATTGGTAAGCGTTTGATTTTATTGATTTATATTGTTTTCGATGGTTTTCCCATCATTCAAACAAAAATCGAGCCGATAATTGTAACGCAAAAAGGCTGATGACCCAAGAGCCATCAGCCATTTTTTGGAGTCGATTATAAAAAAATCGACTCCCCTTAAGATTACTTAAGTGTAACTGTAGCACCAGCTTCTTCAAGTTTCTTCTTAAGCTCTTCACCTTCTTCTTTAGAAACAGCTTCTTTGATCACTGAAGGAGCGCCTTCAACGATGTCTTTAGCTTCTTTAAGACCAAGGCCAGTAGCTTCACGAACTGCTTTAATTACAGCAACTTTGTTCGCACCGAAAGAAGTCAACTCAACGTTGAATTCAGATTGCTCTTCTGCAGCAGCAGCGCCAGCGCCTGGAGCAGCAGCAACAGCAACAGCAGCAGCTGATACATTGAATTTCTCTTCAAAAGCAGAGATAAGTTCAACAAGTTCAAGAACAGTTTTTTCAGCAACTGCGTTTAAGATTTCTTCGTTAGTTAAAGCCATGAGAATAACTCCAAATGGAAATTGAATGGTGTGGAAATAAATTTAAGCTTATGCAGCTTCTGACTCGTTTTTCTCTTTGAGCGCAGTAATAAGGCGACCCAATTTCGAAATAGGAGCTTGAAGAACGTTTGCAAGCATAGTAAGCGCTTTTTCTTGGTTCGGAAGATTCGCAATTACGCTAACTTCAGCACCTTTATAAAGTTTGCCGTCAAATGCAGCAGCTTTAAGTTCAAATGCTTTATTCGTTTTAGCGAATTCTTCGAACAAGCGTGCAGCTGCACCCATGTCGTCTTCAGAAGTTGAGAAAGCTAAAATTGTTGGGCCAACAAGGTTGTCGTTCAAGATCGTGAATTGCGTATCTTGAAAAGCACGTTTAGCCAAAGTATTACGTACAACACGTGTAGTAACACCTAATTTACGCGCTTCAACACGTAGAGCCGTTAATTGCTCAACGCTCATACCTTGATAGTCAGCAACAACAGCAGAGAACGCTTTAGAAGCAACTTCGTTAACTTCTGCTACGATCTGTTTTTTGTCTTCGATAAGAAGAGCCATTGTAAAACCTCCTAACGGTGATTTATGTGCTTACGTGAAGCACACTCCCAATTCGTAAATTCATTGCTGAACTTACACGCGGAGGAGGAATAAATCACACCACCGCGTCTACCCAGGCTGGAAGATTAAGAAAGCAGCATAAAACTACTCTCGCCTGAGGTCTTTGAC
This sequence comes from Acinetobacter towneri, assembly GCF_017498585.1. Classification (NCBI taxonomy): domain Bacteria; kingdom Pseudomonadati; phylum Pseudomonadota; class Gammaproteobacteria; order Moraxellales; family Moraxellaceae; genus Acinetobacter; species Acinetobacter towneri. The sequence goes on along the minus strand of NZ_CP071766.1, from coordinate 792,294 downwards.
GCTGATAAATTCTCATTTACCAATTCAAAGTCCGCCTGAATGTCCCCCTCTCCTGCTAGGAGAGGGTTAGGGAGAGGTTTAACCCTCATCCCGACCTTCTCCCAGAGGGAGAAGGAGACTTTTCAGGACTTTAAAATTCTTTCTAAGTCAGACTTAGTTAGAAACGTTCTGTACATCAATAACAAGACCAGGACCCATAGTAGAGCTCAAAGTGATCTTTTTGATGTATACGCCTTTAGAAGTTGCAGGCTTTAACTTTTTCAAGTCAGCAACTAAGGTTTCAACGTTTGAACGAACTGCTTCAGCAGTAAAGCCAACTTGACCAATCGCAGCGTGGATAATACCCGCTTTGTCTACACGGTAACGCGCTTGACCTGCTTTTGCATTTTTAACTGCAGTCGCAACGTCAGGAGTTACAGTACCCACTTTAGGGTTTGGCATTAAGCCACGTGGACCAAGAATCGTACCCAACTTACCTACTACGCGCATTGCATCCGGAGCTGCAATCACAACGTCAAAGTCAAGGTTACCCGCTTGAATGCTTTCAGCTAAGTCGTCGAAACCAACTACGTCTGCGCCTTCAGCTTTAGCAGCTTCTGCAGCAGCACCTTGAGCGAAAACAGCTACACGTACAGTTTTACCAGTACCTGCAGGAAGTGTAGTCGCACCACGAACAACCTGATCAGATTTACGTGGGTCAACACCTAGGTTTACCGCAACATCCAAAGATTCTTTGAATTTAGCAGCAGGAAGGTTGTTTAGAACTTCAACTGCTTCTTCCAAAGTGTAAACTTTGTTTGCTTCTACAGCAGCAGCAATGGCTTTTTGACGTTTAGTTAACTTTGCCATGTCTTATAGCTCCACATCCAAGCCCATAGAACGTGCAGAACCAGCAATGGTACGCACACGTGCTTCTAAATCAGCACCAGTTAAATCTGGTTCTTTAGTAGTCGCGATTTCTTCTAATTGAGCACGAGTCAACTTACCAACTTTGTTTTTGTTAGGTACAGCTGAACCCTTTTGAATGCCTGCAGCTTTCTTAAGAAGAATTGCAGCAGGAGGAGTTTTCATGATGAATGTGAACGACTTGTCGTTGTACACAGTGATCACTACAGGAATTGGCAAACCTGGTTCAACTTTTTGTGTAGCAGCATTGAATTCTTTACAGAATGCCATGATGTTAACACCACGTTGACCTAATGCAGGACCAATTGGTGGAGATGGATTCGCTTTACCAGCTGGAACTTGCAGCTTGATATAGCCGTCAATCTTCTTAGCCATTTCAAATTACCTCTGGGTACAAACGCCGCTAGGCTCCCCAATATTTTAAGTAACGATACCGTTACAACAACAATGCCCGATTCATCATAAATCGGGCGTTTTCCAACCACTCAAACTTAAACGGATTTTTCGACTTGACGAAATTCCAGCTCAACCTGAGTAGGTCGATTAAATACATTAATTGTCAACGTTAAACGTGACTTCTCGTATTGAACTTCTTCCACCACGCCTTTAAAGTCGGTGAATGGACCATCAATCACAAGTAATTCTTCGCCTGGTTCAAACATCGTCTTCGGACGAGGTGCTTCACCAGTATTGCGTACACGTGCAAGAATCGCGTCAGCTTCTTTTTGCGTAATTGGAGCAGGCTTTTCTGCTGTACCACCAATAAAACCTAAAACTTTTGGACACTCTTTAACAATGTGCCAAGTTTCATCGTTCATTTCCATTTCAACCAATACATAGCCTGGAAAGAACTTACGCTCTGACTTACGTTTCTTACCATCCTTCATTTCTACCACTTCTTCGGTAGGAACAAGGACTTCACCAAAGCTATCGGCAACAGCGCTACGCTGGATTCGATCATTAAGCGAACGCATCACTTGTTTTTCATAACCTGAGTAGGCATGAATAATGTACCAACGTTTCATAGCTCTTTTACCCGATAATTAACTTGATTGCCCAGCCTAACAAATAGTCAAAACACCACAATACAATTGAAGTGACTACAACAACAATCAATACATGCCATGACGTTGTTACAGTTTCCTGTTTAGTAGGCCAAGTGACTCGACGTAACTCAATACGTGAATCTTTAAGCAAACGAACAAAGCCTTTGCCTTGATGGGTGGCGTATAATAAACCTAAAGCCACAACGATACAAGCCAAAATTACCCCAACACGCACCCAAATATCATTGGCTGGTGCCCAATACGCAGGAAGATGCTGATTCACCATCATCGAAGCGATGAATAAAATCAAAGCGATACCCCACAACACGTAGTCTAATGGAGAACTCGATTGAACAACTTCAGCAGAATTATTTCTTTGAGGGATTGGCGCGTCGCTTAATGCGTCACGCGATTTATCATTCGACATTTTTGTACTCGTCGTAGAATTCGCGACTTATTATATGACTAGATTAGCCGACATCAAGCTTTTTTAAAAAAAGTGGCAGGCCAGGAGGGACTCGAACCCCCAACATTCGGTTTTGGAGACCGACGCTCTACCAATTGAACTACTGACCTACAAAACAGAACGAGAGCCAAAGCTCTCGACCTGTTTAACACATTCTATAATTATGCTGTTACTTTAGCAACAACACCCGCACCTACAGTACGACCACCTTCACGGATCGCAAAACGTAGACCTGGGTCCATTGCGATTGGGTGGATTAATTCTACTGACATTTCAACGTTGTCACCTGGCATTACCATTTCAACGCCTTCTTTCAACTGGATTGCACCAGTTACATCAGTTGTACGGAAATAGAATTGTGGACGGTAACCGTTAAGGAATGGAGTGTGACGACCACCCTCTTCTTTAGAAAGTACGTATACTTCCGCATCGAATTTAGTGTGTGGCTTGATTGTACCTGGCTTAGCAAGTACTTGACCACGTTGTACGTCTTCACGCTTAGTACCACGTAAAAGAACACCACAGTTCTCGCCCGCACGACCTTCGTCAAGAAGTTTACGGAACATTTCTACGCCAGTTACAGTTGTTTTAACTGTGTCTTTGATACCAACGATTTCAACTTCTTCGCCTACTTTCACGATACCAGTTTCTACACGGCCAGTTACTACTGTACCACGACCAGAAATAGAGAATACGTCTTCGATTGGCATTAAGAATGCTTGATCGATTGCACGTACTGGCTCTGGGATGTAAGTATCAAGCGCTTCAACAAGAGCAACTACAGCATCTTCGCCATATTGACCTGATTCACCGTTAAGTGCAGCAAGTGCTGAACCACGGATTACTGGAGTGTCGTCGCCTGGGAAGTCGTAAGTAGAAAGAAGTTCACGAACTTCCATTTCAACTAATTCGATTAACTCTTCGTCGTCTACGATATCGCATTTGTTTAAGAATACGATGATGTAAGGTACACCTACCTGACGAGAAAGAAGGATGTGTTCACGAGTTTGTGGCATTGGACCATCAGTCGCTGAACAAACAAGGATCGCACCATCCATCTGAGCAGCACCAGTGATCATGTTTTTAACATAGTCGGCGTGACCTGGGCAGTCTACGTGCGCGTAGTGACGAGTTGGAGAGTCGTATTCTACGTGAGAAGTATTAATTGTAATACCACGTGCTTTTTCTTCTGGTGCAGAGTCGATAGCAGCGTAATCTTTCGCTTCACCACCAAACTTACGTGCACATACTGTAGCAATCGCAGCTGTTAAAGTTGTTTTACCATGGTCAACGTGACCGATTGTGCCCACGTTAACGTGTGGCTTATTACGTTCAAACTTAGCCTTAGCCATGTTCATCTTCCTCGTTTACGTCGAACACAATGCTGAGTAAAACTCTGCCCCGACATATCGCCTAAAAAACTAGACACCTAATACTTGAAAAGCAGACTAATAAGCCTGCTTTTTGAAAATCTTGTGCGAATAATCGCTAAACTGTATCTGGAGCTCTTATCGAGATTTGAACTCGAGACCTCTCCCTTACCAAGGGAGTGCTCTACCACTGAGCTATAAGAGCGACAAATCCTTCGATGGAGCGGGAGACGAGGATCGAACTCGCGACATGCAGCTTGGAAGGCTGCCGCTCTACCAACTGAGCTACTCCCGCATCTATGTTGGTAATTACCACTTCTATCGAAGTTAATGGTGGTGGGAGAAGGATTCGAACCTTCGAAGCTTACGCGGCAGAGTTACAGTCTGCTCCCTTTGACCGCTCGGGAATCCCACCATTTTCACACTTACTCAGTGTTCGTTCTTTACTTAACAACTCAAACTCCCTAAGATGGTGCCGGCACACGGATTCGAACTGTGGACCTACTGATTACAAGTCAGTTGCTCTACCAACTGAGCTATGCCGGCGTTTCTTAGTGTTTCGTACGTTTCGTATCGGAACGGTGTGCAGTTTAGCAAAACTTGAAATCCGTGCAAGTGTTTTTTTCAAAAAAAACGCTAAAAACTCATAAAATCAATCCATTTGATGATAATTCAACCGCTTTGATCACTGCGCGAGCTTTTATTTGGGTTTCATTCCATTCAGATTCAGGATTTGAGTCCGCAACTAGACCTGCGCCTGCCTGCACATAGACCTTATTTTGACGAATAACACAGGTACGAATCGCAATCGACATGTCCATTTCGCCATGCCAGCCTAAATAACCAACAGCACCACCAAAAACACCACGTTTTACAGGCTCAACTTCATCAATAATTTCCATGGCACGAATTTTTGGTGCACCCGAAAGTGTCCCTGCAGGGAAAGTTGCCTGAAAAACATCCAAAGCATCGACATCGTCACGCACTTCACCTTGCACATTGGACACAATATGCATGACATGCGAATAACGCTCGATCACCATTTGATCAGTCACTTGTACTTTACCAATTTTGGCGATACGCCCGACATCATTACGCCCCAAGTCAATCAGCATTAAGTGTTCGGCAATTTCTTTTTCATCCGACAACAAATCTTGCTCAAGTGCCAAATCTTCTTCTTTGGTTTTACCGCGCGGGCGTGTACCTGCTAAAGGACGCACAGTGGCAATACCATTTTCCAAACGCGATAAAATTTCAGGTGATGAGCCGACAATATGAAACGGCTGATCATCGCCCAAAGTTTTGCCTTGTACCAAGAATAAGTACGGCGATGGGTTGAGATGGCGCAAAGCACGATAAACCTGTAACGGCTCACCATCAAAATCTGACACCATGCGATGTCCAGGCACCACTTGCATAACATCGCCTGCACGAATGTATTCTTTGACGGTATCAATGGTCGCCAAGAATTTTTCTTTGCCTGTAAGCGATTCAAAATGTGGTGGCGTATGTTTTTCTGCTTTTAGACTAATCGGGGTTGCTAAAATTTCTTCTAGTGCATCGAGTTGTTGTTGTGCCTTGTCATAAGCATCTGCCTGCGCTGCATCGGCATGCACAATTAAGAACAAGGTATCTTTTAAGTTATCAAACACGATGACTGTTTTAGACAACATCATCCAAATATCAGGCAAACCGACTGGATCTGCTGCAGGCACGTTTTTTAAACGCGGTTCGATATAACGCACTGCATCGTAACCAAAATAACCCACCAAACCACCTGTAAAGCTTGGCAATTCAGGCAAGTCAGCTTGCGTAGGCACTTTAAATTGCGCTTGAAAATCGCGGATATACTGAAACGGCTGTGCACAAGTTTGTTTTTCGATTGAACCGTCAGCATGTTGGATGGTGAGTTCACCCGCATTACAGGAGAAAACTGTAGATTCACCCAAACCAATAATTGAATAACGTGCCCAGTTTTCACCACCTTCTACAGACTCAAACAAATAGGCTTGTTGATGCTGCTTCAAACGTGCAAATACCGACAATGGAGTTTCGGTATCGGCCAAACGCTGGCGATATACAGGAATGAGGTTGTAGCCTGCTGCTTTAAGTTGTTCAAATTGAGTCAGAGTGGTCATGTGAAGCTCTCTATATTTCGATGTAGCAATGTTTTCGATAAGACGAAGTGAAGGACGGTTGTAGATTGACTAGCGTCGCCATCGAAATATGGGCATTACAGCCTGACTCATATTGATATCCTTTATAGCAATTAGCGTAAAATTATTTGATTTTTGAATCTTAAATATTTAACAATTCAGTTAAATTATCCACAATTTGTTGCGGCTGACAATTGGCAATCGGCTCACCATGATTATAACCGTAGCTGACCACAATACAATCAATCCCCGCTCGACGCGCGGCTTCAACATCATTAGAAGAATCACCAATCATCAAGACTTGAGACTTCTCCACTTGATAATGTTCAACACAATGCAGCAATTGACGCGGGTGTGGTTTACGCTCCTCAAAGCGATCTCCACCAATCACATCAGCAAAATAGTGTTGCATCTCTAATGCTTCAACAATGGCACGAGCAGGTAGTTCAGGTTTATTGGTCACACAAACTAAGGTTTTTTGTTGTGCTTTTGCCCAGTCCAAAAATTCAATAATGCCCAGGAATGGTTGTGTGTCGATACACGGATCGGCATTATAAATTTCTAAGAAGGTGTTCAGTAGCTGTTGTTGCTGTTCAGGATGAACTTCGCCCATTAAGTGCGATAAGACACTATTGCAAAATACCGCAGTTCCCTTCCCCACCCAAGTTCGCACTTGTTCCAGTGTCACCAAAGGCAGTTGCAGTGCATTTAAACTCATGTTCATGGCGCGGTATAAATCTGTCGCAGAATCGACCAAAGTGCCATCTAAATCAAATAAAATGACTTGACGTGTATCAAGCTGAGCAATAGACATTCTTCCCCCTAAATGAACAAAGGCATGCGATCGCATGCCTTGATTGTAAAGCAAAGGCTGCTTATTTAAACAATAGCCAAGCCAAAACTGCCAAAATCACCAAGACAATCAGTGAAATCAAGCCAACAGAAGCATTTTTTTGCTGTTCTTTCTCTTGTTCCACACGAGAAACAGGCTGCTCGACAGACACAGGTGTTGGCTCTGCTGGAACTGCATGAATATCCACGCCTTCTGGAATAGGTGCTGGTTTTGGTACTGCCACGCCTTGCGGCATACCATCACGGTTTAATTGCACAGAACTGTCACGTTGATTCAATTCAGGCATTCCCTGCTCGTTCATTTGCTGTGCAGGTGTTTTTTCTGTTTGTGCTGTGACTTTTTCTGCAGTTTCAGCAACATCAACCGCATGCTCTAACTCAACCGCAGGCGCAAGTACCGAAAACTTTAAGCTAGCAAATTGGACGATATCACCTTCTTTAAGTAAGGTTTCATCGGCAATGCGTAAATCATTTACAAAAGTGCCGTTGGAAGAATTTAAATCTTGCACATACAGCGCTTGTTCTTTAAGTAAAAAAGCCGCATGTTTACGTGAAATTTCTGCCGATTGCAGCACCAAATCTGCACTTTGATGACGCCCCACCAACATATCACGGTCGATACTAATTTCTTGGCCAGTAAATTCACCGCTAATTGCTTGTATTTTCCAAGTCATAAATAACTTCTCTCGTGTGATTTGGCGACATCATAACATGCCCTTAACCACAATCTGCGCAGGATACGATTAAGGTGTAGCGCGAATTGTGGTCGTAGTGACTGTATTTTTAGTTTTGCTGACTTCCTGCTGCGGCAAAACTACGTTTTGGCGCTGTACCGCAGGCTCAATCGCAACAGGGGTGCTCACCACCGTTGCTGTGCGGTTTGCAGACACTGCTGATGGTAAGGTTTGATAAGTTCCTGTTTGCGGCGCAACTCGAGATACAGGCAAACGCTGCTGATAAACATCGCTAACATTCTCAGGCAGTTTAGCAAAGCTACCATCGGCATCCATTGCCAACTGAAGGCTATACAATTGGCTATAACGCTGCTGCGAAATACGGCGAATATCCTGACTATCTCCCACAATGGTTGGGTGAATAAAAATCAATAAATTACGTTTTTGATTAGATTGACCATCGGAACGGAATAAACGTCCTAACCCAGGAATAGCGCCCAAGCCTGGCACAGCCTGACGACTATAAACCGAGTTATCAGAAATTAAGCCACCTAAGACAATGGTTTGTCCGTGCTCGGCCAAAATAGAAGTTTTAATTGCGCGTTTGCTGGTGACTAAATCCTGCGCCTGACCTTTATTGGCTTTGACATCTGACACTTCTTGTTCAACTTCCAAGCGTAGTGTTCCGCCTTCACCAATATGTGGCACGACTTTTAAAGTAACCCCGACATCTTTACGTTCAATAGTGGTATACGGATTTGCCACACCACCATTGGTAGATAATGAACCTGTTACAAAAGGAACGTTTTCACCAACCACAATATAAGCTTCTTCATTGTCCATGGTCACAATAGATGGCGTAGACAATAAATTGGATTTAGTTTTTTCCTTCAAGGCCTGAATCATCGCACCATATAGCTTGCGTGAACCATCACGACCTTCACGATAATCACCCAACACCAATGACGTACCTGCACCAATCGCACTGCCTGCGCCTGCTGCACCACCAGTTAAATAGCCTGCAGCAACATTTTTTAAACTTGCACCAATATTGTCAAAATTAATTAGACCGATACCGCTGCTTAAATCGCCCAATGCCCACTGCACACCCAATTGGTCGGCATCGGTACCTTCCACTTCTATAATCGCAGCTTCAATCAACACTTGTTGACGACGGGTATCTAGTTGCTGAATGGCCGATTCAATTTCACGCATCAACTGCGGATCGGCTTTGACCACCAAAGCATTTTGCGAGCCATCGGCAATAATACTGACACCATTACCATTAAAACTGGTGATGTTGTTTTGATTGTTGCTATTCGAGCTGCCACCCAAATTAATACTTGGGGTGGAAATAGTCGATGAATTACCTGTGTTGTTATTGGTGCTGCTTAAATTACTAGCACTGTTGTTGTTACTGTTGCTATTTGCATTAGAGCTGCTGCTCACCGCCTGTCCTGAAACCAGACCTTGCAATATTTCTGCTAAATTCTGTGCACTGGCATATTTCAAGCGAAAAACCTTCAAACCACCCAAACGATCTGCCGCAGGCACATCCATCATTTCAATCATTTGACGAATGCGTTTACGTGTTGCGGTATCGCCTTTGATGATAATACGATTGGTACGGTTGTCCGCCACAATACGCACACGCGAACCTTTAACATCTTTCGCTGCCCCTGTCGAACTCATCGACTCGAGCAAGCCAATGACTTCTTCAGCCTGGCTGGATTGCAGGCTAATCGCCTCAATATCATTTTGCCCCGTACCATCTAGGTTACGGATAATGCTTTCTAACTGGTAAATATTACTGGCACGATCTGACACGATTAAGGCATTGGTGCCCCCTACCGCTGATAAGTGTGCAAATTGTGGCATGAGCGGACGTAAAGCAGGAATCAGGTCATTGGCATTGGTATTTTCCAGCCATATCACTCGCGTTACAATTTGATCACCACGCGCATTTTGACGACTGTCATAAGGAATACCTGAGCTTTTAACATTGCTGTCAGGTACAAGGCGAATGGTATTTCCTGATGGGATAGCCACCACACCATTCACATTCAACACCCCTAGAAATAGGTCATAGACTTCATTTTTATTCAGAGCTTTGTTAGAAATCACCGTGACATTGCCACGCACACGCGGATCGACTGCAAAGTTCTTGCCCGTAATATCGGCCACTTCATTAATAAATGCAGTTAAGTCCGCATCACGTAAATTAATTTTCCAGGTTTGCGCATGACTTGCAGTACTCACCATTGCAACAAGCGGTGCAGCAGCCAGTAATGCCCAAAATGGACGCTCATGATTCAATAAAGCCATAATCTACTGTGTTTCCTAACCCTAAATATGCCTCTGCATGTAGTTACGATGCCGATCCATTTAAAAATTTTGTTGTATGGTCATCACTTGATCACCACGTTTTATTTCTAATTTCACTTGACCTTCACGACGTGCCTGTTCAAGCAATTGTGCATCGCTTTGTCCTTGCCCGACGTTTTGCCCATTTAAAGACAAAATACGGTCACCTGGCTGTAAACCCAGTTTATTTCTTAAAGCGGCTGGCGTACGTGTAGTCACTTCATAACCATTGCCCGTATTTGCTTCAACACCCATCTCTTTTAAGTATTGTTCGCGATCTTCCTGTATGCGCTGCACTGCCTGTCCAATGGCATTATTCGGTTGTGCGGACTGCGTAGGTGCAGTTACAGGAGCTTGATTACCACTTGGAATTAAAGGTGCGATAGGTTGATTTAAACCATTTTCAATACCTTTAAACAATACTTCACGCGTCGCGCCACTGCTATGACGTAAAATCACCCGATCCCAGTAGACTTCTGCCAATTGGTACTGACTCAAATCAATCACATCACCCACACGGTAACGCTCTGCCACCTCATTCACTTTAATGACCGCAGAAGAAAACTGACTCGGCTGCCCAACCACTACACCTTGCAAAGTCATATTTAATTGATCATCGGCAGTGTTGCTGCGCCCAAGTTCTTGAAACAATGCAAAGGAGGTAATATTCGGGATTTGTGGTTGCTGTGAACCCAACTCCACCCGATCAATTTGCATGACTTGGGGCGGCGCAACAACCCACCAAAATAAACTCGCCAGTTTCCAACACAGATACAAAATCAAAAAAGCTAAAAATACTGGCGCAGCACGATCAAACTGCTTCCAGTGCAAATTCCCTAATCGTTCAGAGAGTGTACGCATTAGAAACCTCCTTTTAATAGAGGTTGGCGAGTGCTGATCACATAAGTATCTAAGCCCGCTTTGCCTTCATAAGAGGCGATATTCATCAATAAGCGTTGCGTGAGTTGCACATCTAGCATCAAGCTTTGATCAAGCGCAATGTTCAACATCTTTTGTTCACGTTGATCGCGAATATCAAATAACAGTTTGCCATTTTCATCGGACAAGCTGCCTTTTAACGCGGGGATATTCATACGGTCTTGGCGCTGAGCAAAACGATACAGCAATTCACCACCCGCCCACTGCAGTTGTCCTTTGGCTTTGGTGAAGCCTTGTTGTTTTTTAAAATTCAAATGGATATCTTTGAGTTGAATTGCATTACTTGGCCACTGCCAGTCCACGATACTTTTTAAGGTTTCTGGCGCAACCTGTCCATCTAAAGATTGCACCAAGACGCTACCAAAACGATAGCCAACAATACCTTCGAGTTTAGTATTGCCACTATGCACTTCAACATCGGCAGCGACACGCAATAAAACTAAATCTAAAGGACGTGTATTCCAACTTAAAGAACCACGTAACTGTCCCTTATGCCAATCGGCTTGCCCCTTCCAGATATTGCCACTTACATTATGTAAGGTCTGATTATTTTTATAAAATTTTGAAATTAACCACGCTGCTGGAATTTGTAATAACACAAAAAACAAAAATGCAATGAGGGCGAAAATCCACCACGTGATGTATTTGGGTTTCTTTATCATGCCACCACGACCAACCTTACTAATTTTTCTATGAATGACTTTTTATAACACTCACACATTATGCACACTTTTTCGGCGTCGCCAATTGATACAGATAAAAAAACCAAGCCGTATTGCTTGGTTTTTGAACTCTAAGTCAAATCAATGACAAATTGATGAAGCTTAGATTAGAAAATCTTCAAGTTTTGCGCCTTTTTCTAATTCAGCGACTAACCAGCGTGGTTTTTTACCACGACCAGTCCAAGTATCTGTAGAATTGATTTTGCTACGATAACGTGGCGCTACAGTTTTACGTGGGCTTTTCTTACGCTTGCTTTCGCCAACTTCCAAAATCTGCTCAATGCTTAAACCCAAATTGTCTGCAATCGCTAAAATTTGATTATAGGCATCTTCAATCGCTTGATCTTTTTTCGTGGCAATTAATGCTTCCGCTTCAGCTTGTAAACGCTTTAACTGTTCTACAGACAAATTGCTAATATCAGGCATCATACTTACTCCAAAAACTATGCTTTTTATATTCAGTTATTAAATTAAGCAGATTCATTCTATTTTTATCAAACCGAAGCGTCAATAAAAAATCTACTACTCTACATATAAATAACAGTCGGACATATTATGAACTGATTATTAAGATTTAATCAAGAATATGCGGTACGGTTTTTTCTATTTTATGAATACCCGCGCGTACATTTTCAGGGATTAAGGTTTTTTGCATATTGACGCGATCTACACATACAATCACCGCATCTGCCTCTGCCACCACCATTTGCTGTGCTTCACTGTGGATTAAATAATGCATACGCATGGCACTATTACGCAATTCTTCTACCCGAACGCCAATTTTTAAAATATCAGGATAAACCACAGGACGTATATATTTGCACTGATTTGAGGCAATCACAGTCAAAACATCTTGCTGTAAAATTTTTAAATGGTCTAAATAATATAAACGCGCACTTTCAATATAACGGTAATAGATCACATTATTGACATGCCCAAAAGCATCCATATCTCCCCATGCAACACGCTGCTCAAAAACAATTGGATAATCTGCTAGTGTTAACACAACTCACCCTTAAATTTTAATTTCGACAAAATTAGAATTATTTTCAAAGATTAAATTTAACTGTTTTAATAATTCAGGCTGATCTTTTAAATTAGATTTAACTCTTAAATAACTCATTAATACGTGTTCAGGATATAAATCCAGTAATTGCTCGGCTTCTGAATAACGCGCTGTTGCTGTAAAAATATGCCATTTGGCAAAACTAAATACAGGTAATGCAGGGTATTTCTGTTCCCACAGATTTATTTGCTGTTCAATTTTTGCATAATCAGGTTGTTGTTTTAACAACTGTTGTTGAAACCATAAATAAAACACTTCCTGATTAAACTGTTCACTCAACATCTGTACCGCAAGACGTTCATGTTGTGCGGCCAAATCAGGCAGACGCGACAATAACTTCAACCACAACACCTGAATGGCATAAGACTGACTGAAAATCTGCTCACTTAAATCACTATAACGCTGCTGCAAAGCCTGTAAATTTTCTGCATCAGCCTGCTCAAATTGGGTTAATAACTCAGTCAGCCACTTTTGCTTGGTGTCTGCATCTAAATGCCCGTATTTGGTCGAACGTAAATAATGCCAAGGATATTGCGTGGCAAATTCGCCCCACAAGGCAATTAAACGTTTTTGATAAGCCGTTTTGACTTTAAATAACCACGGCGATAATTCGTGCTGATTCAAAAACTCTAAATGCGTCAAAGCTTGTTCAGGTTGTTGCTGCGCTAAATAAATTTCAATACGCTGTATTTCTGCCAACTCAAACGCCATGGCACTGCTTTGATTTAAGGCAGCCAACGCTTGCGGATATTGCTGTTGGATGGAGTGCATACGTGCTTCCATCACTCCTTTGAGCAAACCTGACTGGGCAAACACCTGTCGAATAAACTGGTGTTGATCTTCTGCAGCATCTAGCAACCAAATGACCGCCAATTGCTCATATGGATGCAGATTTTTAAAGTTAAATACTGTTTCAACCTTACGCTGTTCACGGCTAAAATAGCGCTTTAACAACAACCATAAAATTTGTAGCGAAACACTAATCGACAAGAAAAAGAACAACAACAACCAAATATTGGTTTGCAATTGCCATTCGCGCCAATACACATAAACATAGCCTGAACCATGCCCATAACTCAGTACGCTCAGCAAAGCGACCAGTACAATACTGACCACCACATAGGCGAGTAAAATCTGTTTCATTTATACCTCCCCCAATAAAGCACGTGTTTTTAAACTTGGCGTTGGAACGATATTTAAATTTTTAATTTTTTCTAATTGCTGAACCAATTGTTGTGCTTTCTGATCAGGCAATTGTTGTAATAACTGAATAATGTCATTCACTTCTTGTTGATATTGCACATATTGACCTTGTATAAAGATTTGTCGAGCCAGCAATAGACGCAATTGTGCTTCTTTTAAAATAATCTGGCGCTGCATCAACTGTGTCGCAGGTTGCTTGGCAGATTCAATACTCAGCCATTTTTGCCAAAAATAACGATCATCGACATCGGCAGGGTTCAGCTCAGGTTGTTGAGCTTGCTGTTTTAATTGTTGATCTAATTGCTGCAATAACTGACTTACTTGTTGATATTGCGCATCACGTGTTGTTATAAATTGTTGAATTTGTTTCTGATCTTGCTGAACAACTTGGTGCAAACTTTGTTTCAAAGCAGGAGCTAAAGCATATTCGTTTAACTCACGGTCTAAATGAGCTAGCTTTTCAGTCGCATAGTGAAACTGTTGTTGCTGTAAGGAAAATTCCACCAAATCCAATTGCTGCGCCACCATATCTACTGGTTGAATCGCATCTTCTTGCTGCACAGCGCTAGATACTGCGGGCTGTTCTGGTGCATCTTGGGTGTAATTACGGCGCTGCAAAGCCACCAACTGATCATTTAAATTGGCATTGGTTTTTTCTGCAAGATGCAAACTTTGACTGAGTTGCTGTTGTTGCGCTGAAATTTGCATCACATCAAAACTTAATTTGACGATCCAGACCAAAGCGATCAACACCACTATCACAACCAGTTTTTTCATAGTTTTCCTTGCATGCGCATCATTTGCTGCAATATTAATTCTGTTTTTAAATGGGTCAACTTGAATACGTTATATTTTGTATGATGCTGCGTTTGATAATCGAGCAAAATTTTCTCTAAACGATCACCCAATACCCAATAATGACCTTTGTTCAGTAGATCGAAATCCCGCTGAATTAAGCTTAGCCAGTTTAACCAACTGGCTTCACTGCTGATCATCATGATAAATTCTGAAGATTGTATTAAACGTGCGCGTACTGCCTGCATTTTTTCAATAGAACTGGCAGGACACTCCCGCCGATACAATACAAAATTATGGATCTGCATCCCCTGATCAAGCAGTGTTTGCATCATAAATTGCCGTCCGCCCTCGCCACGCCAAAAGGCAATGTGTGTGCCGACTTTCAAATTTTGCAAACACGGCAAACTCAGCATCCCTTCGGAAGTTTCAACCTGCGGGACTTCGCTGTAAAGACCATATCCACGTAAAACTTCTGCTGTTTTCTCACCCACAGCCACCCAACGTATATGCTGCAAATCCTGCAATGATATTTGGCTTCGGGCTAAATATTGCATCCCAATATCGACAGCAGTCGGACTAACCACCACAATAATATGCGTGTGAGGCAACTGGGCATATAAATTAGCCAGTTGCTCCGACCACGGCTGTGCAGAAAGCTGCAACAAGGGCAAATCAATGACCTCAATATGCTGTTGTTGCAAAGCCTGAGTTAAGGCCTCTGCACGATCTTGAGGTCGGGTATTAATGAAGAGCATGGGCTTCTGGTGCAATATGAATTATTGATACAGGGCTTTGAGTAATTCGCCCGCACCCTGTGCCAATAAAGCTTTTGCCAATTCTTCACCTAGCATTTCAGCCTGTTCAGGTGCGCCAAATTGCACAGCTTTAAGAATGGTTTGCCCATCGACACTACCAACACGACCTTCAATCTGCAACTGACCATTCTGCAAAGTTGCGTAGCCTGCAATTGGCACCTGACAACCGCCTTCCAAGTAGGCATTAAAAGCACGTTCGGCACGTACACAGACATTGGTTTCGGCATGCATTAACGGCAAAATTAAATCCAACACCGCCTGATCTTGGCTACGACATTCCAGACCCAAAGCCCCTTGCCCAACGGCAGGTAAGCTCACATCAGGCTGAATGGTATGACGAATACGCTCTGCCAAGCCCAAACGCTTTAATCCTGCACTGGCTAAAATAATCGCGTCATACTGACCATCATCTAGCTTAGACAAGCGCGTACCCACATTGCCACGTAAATCAATAATCTCTAAATCTGGACGTGCTTTTAAAATTTGGCATTTACGGCGCAAGCTTGAGGTTCCAACTTTAGCGCCCTGTGGTAAATCTGCAAAACTGGCATAGTGATTCGACACAAAGGCATCGAGTGGGTCTTCACGCTCACAAATGACCGCCAAGCTCAGACCTTCAGGCAATGCCATGGGTACATCTTTCATAGAATGTACGGCTAAATCGGCACGCCCATCCATTAAGGCAGCTTCTAATTCTTTGACAAATAAGCCCTTCCCCCCAATTTTTGCCAATGGGGTATCTAAAATTTTATCGCCCTGCGTGACAAAGGTCACCAACTCAACAGTTAAATCGGCATGCATCGCCTCTAAGCGGGCACGAATGTGTTCAGCCTGCCATAACGCAAGCGGGCTTTGTCGAGTTGCAATTTTCAGGGTTTTCATCATAGTGGCTAAGCAAGATAAATAAGTTCATCTAAACTTAACCTGATCCCCTAAAAATGCAAGTCTATTTCTTTACCGATTTATCAATCTGTTGCGTATTCATCTGCGATGATGCTGACAAATTAGAGTTTTTGGATGCGTTCTCGCAATAAAGGCAAATGTCGTCGGCTAACAGCCAAACGCTCATCTAGCTCACGGCAACGTACCTGATACTGTCCTGAATTGACCACTTCTAGCCCCTCCAAAAACTGAATCGAGACCAAGGCATTTCGGTGAATCCGAATAAACTGATCACCAAACTCGGTTTCTAAATCTTTCAGCGTTTCATCAATCAGGACACTGCCATTTTTATGACGCACAGTGACATATTTCTGATCAGCTAAAAAATAGTAGATATTTTCTATTGGCACCAATTCTACACCGCGATAGGTTTTCGCCGCGATTTGGTGACGTTTTATTTTTAATTCGTCCATATTTTCTTTTTGTTTTAAATGACTCATCTGCGCTTGCGTGAGTTTTGTTAAATGATCTAAAACCTGTTGCAATTCCTGTTGCATTATCGGTTTTAACAAATAGCCTTCCGCATTGGATTTAAACGCATCAAGTGCGTGTTCATCATAAGCGGTACAAAACACAATGGCTGGCATAGGGTCAAGCTCACGCAAATGTTGAGCACAACTTAGACCATCCATTCCCGGCATTTGAATATCTAATAATATGACATCCGGCTGATGTTCATCCGCCAGTTCAATCGCCTGTTGCCCATGAGCTGCCGTTGCCACCACATGATGCCCCAGTTGAGTGACCAAACGTGATAATCGCTCTCTAGCTAGAGGCTCATCATCACAAATTAGGATGTCCATTTTTCCTCCTTTTTAAGTCAATAACTTTATTTTTATCAAGTCTAGAAAAATCAGAGCAATCACAGCTTATTTTATTTATAACGGTATTGCAGCACCGTGGTGTACATACCATTCCCCGCATAATTTTTGAAAGTAACACTGCGCCCATAATACGCTTTTAAGCGCTGTTCCACGTTTTGCAGTGCAATCCCATGTCCAGATCTTAAATTTATTTTATCGCTGACATACGGATTTGTAATGACAATATTGACTTGGTTTTGCAATATTTCGATCAATATACTTATCGTACTCTTTGCTAAAACTTTTTCAACTCCATGAAAAATACTATTTTCTAGCAAGGGTTGTAAAGTTAATAACGGAATTTGTACCTGACTGAGCAGTTGCGGTTGTTCAATTTTCCATTCTACCGCCAACCGATCACCCAAACGAATTTGTTCAATCTCTAAATATCGCTGGCAAAGTTCAATCTCATCTTTCAGGCTCACCAGTTTTAATTCCTGCAAACTGGCACGGAATAAACGTGATAAATTCAGCAGCATCTGCTCGGCTTTATCGGGATCAATTGCAATTAGACTGATCACATTATTTAAGCTGTTAAACAAAAAGTGTGGATGAATACGGGCCTGCATAGCATGCACCCGCGCTTGCAATTCGCTATGCCGCTGCTGAATAGCTTGTTCTCGGACATAGATATAACGAAAGCAAAACGCACCCAATAGCACGCCATAACTCAAATGCAGTCCGACACCTTGTAACAGATCATCTATACCAAACTGCTGTAGATGAAAGTTTTGCCCAAAATGCAACAAGGTATTTAAACTGAGCGTGGTCAGCAACACGATGCCTTGCAGCAGCAAAAAACTGACCAAAAAAGATAAACTCAAGCCCATGCGTAAAAAACGCGCCTGAAAAAACTCCACCAAGGCCGCAAAACACAACACCACCCAATTGATATAGAGTACGTATTGCAGCACCCGAGCAAAACTTAAGCCGTGCCAACCTTGTGCTTCAGCCAGTGCCAAAACCATTGCCAAGGCATTACTGCCAATAAATAATTCAATTAGATATTGCCAACGTCCTATTTTCGTAAAAAAATACAGCTCATGTTGTTCTGCCTGCGTATCAGCATAAGTTTGATTGGCTTGTTCTTCGGCAAGTGAATCTGAATTTGTTATACTCTTGTCCAAATCACCGCTTTTTACTTTATTGAGCCGATATGACCACATCTTCTAATTCCTCAAATCCGTCACAAGCCCAAACTTCGGGTATGTGGGGCGGTCGTTTCTCTGAAGCGACTGATGCTTTTGTTGCTGAATTTACAGCATCTGTTCAATTTGACCAACGCTTTTATAAACAAGATATTGCTGGCTCAATTGCACATGCAACGATGCTTGCCAAAGTAGGCGTACTTACGACTGAAGAGCGTGACGATATTATCCAAGGTTTAAATACCATTCAGGCTGAAATTGAAGCAGGTCAATTTGAATGGCGTATTGACCTTGAAGATGTTCACATGAACATCGAATCACGCCTT
Source organism: Acinetobacter towneri (assembly GCF_017498585.1). Lineage (NCBI taxonomy): Bacteria > Pseudomonadati > Pseudomonadota > Gammaproteobacteria > Moraxellales > Moraxellaceae > Acinetobacter > Acinetobacter towneri. The sequence continues at coordinate 773,638 of NZ_CP071766.1, read as the reverse complement.
ACTCAGCGTATTGGCATTACAGGTAAAAAATTACATACAGGTCGTAGCCGTAACGACCAGGTGGCAACCGATATTCGTTTGTATGTCCGTGACGAAATTGATGCCATTTTAGAATTATTAAAAAAATTACAACACGGCATTTTAAGCTTGGCAGCCAAAAACACGCACACCATTATGCCTGGTTTTACTCATTTACAAACCGCACAGCCTGTGACTTTTGGTCATCACCTTATGGCGTGGTTTGAAATGTTGGTACGTGACTCTGAGCGTTTAATTGACTGCCGCAAACGTGTTAATCGTATGCCTTTAGGTTCTGCCGCTTTGGCAGGTACCACTTACCCAATTGACCGCGCTTTTACCGCAGAATTATTGGGCTTTGAAGCCGTATCTGAAAACTCGCTAGATGCTGTATCAGACCGTGATTTCGGAATTGAGTTTAACGCTGCTGCATCGTTAATTATGATGCACTTGTCACGCATGTCTGAAGAGCTGATTTTATGGACATCGGCACAATTTAAGTTTGTGAATATTCCAGACCGTTTCTGCACAGGCTCATCCATTATGCCGCAGAAGAAAAACCCAGACGTACCTGAATTGGTGCGTGGTAAAACTGGTCGTGTCTATGGCGATTTAATGAGCCTATTAACCCTAATGAAAGGTCAGCCTTTGGCTTACAACAAAGACAACCAAGAAGACAAAGAACCTTTATTTGATGCAATTGATACCGTACGTGGCTCACTCATGGCATTTGCCGACATGATTCCTGCCTTAGTACCAAATATTGCAGAAATGCGTGAAGCAGCATTGCGTGGTTTCTCTACCGCAACCGACCTTGCAGATTACTTAGTAAAAAATGGCGTGGCATTCCGCGATGCACATGAAATTGTAGGTAAAGCCGTAGCATTGGGCGTACAAGAAGGCAAAGACTTGTCTGAACTTAGCCTAGAACAATTACAGCAATTCTCAGATTTAATTCAAGCTGATGTATTTGAAAAAGCACTGACCCTTGAAGCCTCTGTAAATGCACGTGATCATATTGGCGGTACAGCGCCTGCACAAGTTGCAGCGGCAATTGAACGTGCTCAAACACGTCTTGCTCAACTTTATGCATAATCAGGAAGTGAGAGATGTCTAAACAAGTATTTTGTCGTAAATATCAAACCGACATGGAAGCGATGGATTTCGCTCCTTTTCCGGGTGCCAAAGGTCAAGAATTACTTGAAACGGTATCTAAACAGGCTTGGCAGGAATGGCTCAAACACCAAACTACGCTCATTAATGAAAAGCGTTTAAATGTGTTTGAACCTGAAGCGAAAAAGTTTTTGGAAGAACAACGTGAGAAGTTTCTCAACAATGATGCCAGTTTGGAAGTCGCAGAAGGCTTAAAACCTCAAAACTAATCCAAGTACTGTTTTTTCATTTTGGAAAATTCAAACCTTGTTTATTTTACAATTAAAAGAGTCTTTATGAAGGCTCTTTTTTTATGCCATTTGTGATTATGAGTTGCCGCAACAATGTTTTAAATAAATGAAAATAGATTCAAAAAATTAAGCTAATTTCCTATTTTTATTTCTCGATTGAAGCGTATATTTTATAGTCACAACAAAACACTTAACAATAGATTAATTATTGATTTCAAAAAGAATAGTTTTAAAAATAATCACACTAAAAATAATGTAATTTAAAAATACATTTGTATATAAAACGCTACATTCCACTACAATAAACCACATGATTCTTGAGTGTGATTTTCCTATACTTATTTTCAAGGAGATAAGCAATTATCTCTCACTATAATAAATATCCCCGATTTCAATCTCAGATTTCCCCCAAAGTCTGAGATTTTTTTTATCCAAAATTTCGGCTGTTTCAAGCCATAAAAAAAGCCCCATCATTAGATGATGGCTGAATATTCAAAAAAGCTGAACTTAGCGTTCCTGTACTTTTTCTTCAATTTCTTTGACACTGGTATGACGTACGTCAAAACCTTTGACCATATAAATCACTTGTTCTGAAATATTTCGTGCGTGGTCACCAATACGCTCTAACGAACGTAACACCCACATCACATTAATCACACGTGAAATATGACGCGGATCTTCAATCATATACGTCATTAGAGTACGTGTTGCAGATTGATATTCACGGTCAATATCGGCATCGGCAAGTAAAACACGCAGTGCTTGATCGACATCTAAACGTGCAAAAGCATCCAGTGCATCGTGAATCATGACACGCACTTGGTTACCAATATGACGTGTTTCCATATAGCCGCGTGGCGAACCACCTTCTTCACATAAGTTTTGGGCAATACGGGCAATTTTTGCAGCTTCATCACCAATACGCTCTAAGTCAGTATTGGCTTTAGACATGGCAATCACCATACGCAAATCAATTGCGGCTGGATGACGACGCGCCAAAATCAACGTTAAGGCTTCATCAATTTCGGTTTCCATGCGATTGACAACATTGTCTTGGAACTGAACTTCTACCGCCAAGGCTGCATCGGTATCCAAGAGTGCGTGAATCGAGTTGGCAACCTGCTGCTCTACCAAACCACCCATGGCCATAAATTTGGTATTTACATCCTGCAAATCTTCATTGAACTGAGAAGAAATATGGTGACTTAACACAGGATTATTCGTACTCAAGGAATACACTCCACAACAAAAGGATAGACTGACGCAATGATTGAATATTAAAGCACAGCAATGATGACGTTTTTATGACATTTTCTCACCAAACTCTCAAGTCTGATCGTTTCTGCCTTTAAACAGCATAAGCCATTCAGATGACAAAATGACTTGGGTCTGTTGACATTTCGTCTATGTTTGCGGCAACGCATATTTTTTAGCTGATATAAGGCATGGGACAGGAAATTTAGTCATTCTAAATGACTGACTCATAAAGCAATAGTAGCAAAAATATGCTCGCCCCCTTGCGCAGCAAACAAAGCAACGCTTTGTTCTTGCTCATGTGGCTAAAACTTTCTCAGATTGCGTTATGAAACTTGGCAATAGTCTCGCTATTCCCTGCGTTTCATGCCTGATCTGCTCAGTTTTAGCCTACAGCGCAAGCCATTTATGAAATGTCAACAGACCCTATATGGCTTTCCGAATCAACCAAGCATTCATTTCCTGCACATCTTGTTCAGTCAATTGCCCAACGGCTGCTTTCAACTGTAACACATGCTTCAAATAGTCATACTGTGCATTGAGATAATCCTGCTTGGCAGAAAAGGCGTTACGCTGTGCCAACAGTACATCCACCATGGTTTTTAAACCTTCCTGATATTGCGCTTTGGATGCTCGTGCCACTAAATCTGCTGAATTCATTGCAGCCTGTCGCGCCTGCAATTTGGCTTGATCAGTTTCGACTTGTAAATATGCCTGTTTCACATCGGTATTGGCTTTACGGATTGCTGCATCTAGCTCGGCTTCAGATTTTTGTACCAAAACCACTGCTTTTTGCACATTTTTATTGACCCGCCCACCGCTAAACACATTCCAGTTCATTTCAATCCCGACCTGGTCGAACTGACCATCGGGCGACATGATACTTTCAGGGCTTTGTTTGGCATAACCATAACTGCCCACAGCTTCTACCTGCGGATAACGTGCTGCTTGTTCAACCCGACGTGCATCTTCGGCATATTGTCGCTGCAAACGTGCCTGTTGAATAGCCAAATTTTGAGTTTGTGCCAATTGCGACCATGCCTCTAAACTTTCAGGCACAGGTTTTTGAAATTGAAAGTCATCTCGCAAAACTGCCAAACTTTCTTGATATGGCCCAATCAATTGTGCCAACTGCTCTTGTGCCAAAACCAACTGCACATGTGTTCCAATCCTGTTCGCTCGTGCATTTTGATATTGCGCATTGGCTTCACTGACTTCACTTTTAGCCACCAAACCTTCACGCAGTTTGGCATTCATCATATTGAGCTGTTCCAACAAAGCTTTTTCTTCTTGTAAATATGCTGTTGTTAAAGACTGCTGTCTCAGCACATTAAAATACGCTTCTGATACATTCAAAATATGTTGCTGTTGTTGTAAACGTAAGGTGACTTCACTCAGGCTTAACGAGGTTTTGACTTGTTTCAGGGCTTGCCAAGCATCCCAACGAAATAAAGGCTGACGTGCTGTTAACGCGACTTGACGTGAAGTTGAAGATGAACTGCTTAAAAGCTCTGGCGAGGAACTGGCAATATTGACTCGACTCATTTCCTGACTTTTACGGGTGATATTGCCCGACAGAGTCACAGTTGGCAGTAAATTGCCTTGCGCAAGCCCTAAATTTAATTGATCGGCCTGATATTGTAATTGCTGTGCGCGCCAAGTCGGATCGCTATTTTGAGCACGCTGATAGGCTTGCATTAAATCCAAAGCAAAAGCGCTTGAACTCATCCAACATAAGCATGTTACTAACATCATTTTTTTCATTATTTTTCGATCAACCCACTCTGTAATTTCGTCAATCCTACTGCAATGTATTTTTACACCGCCCATACTAAAGCGAATTTGCATTTTTTTCGTATGACTTTCATTAATTTTGATAATTTTTCATATTATTTCAATTCATTGCAATAATTAAGCAAAGCCATACACGTGCTAACAATCGCTGCATAAAGTGGTACTTACTCACAGGCATGTAACCAAACTCTAGCAGAATACTACAATTTACTCCGTGGCTTTGACTTTACAATGCAAGCTCTCCCCTCGTCCTTCGACCCAAGCTTCTAAAACCGTGTGCCTCACAGCGGATATTTTAAATTTAGAATTTTGGTATGAATGACTCATTTTGAATTTTTGGAATCCATAGTGCCTAAATGAAGGCACTAGATGATGAATGAATACTCATGTTGAATTGCTGTAATGGTTAAATTTCTTCGCGCCAGTAAACTTGCCCTACTGCTTGGCAGTTGTCTGTATTTGCTCGCCTGCCAAAATTCAGATACACCTCCCGTAGCTGAACCACCAAAGGTACAGGCCAGTGCCAGCGAGCCTGTGGATTTGACCCAAATATGTGAAAATATTCAGCACAATATGCAGCAAATTGACAATACCCGCACCACGTTTGCGCTAGAACAAATTAATCAGGATTTAAAAGTCTGCCTACCCTTGCTGCCTTTGAATGAACAATTAAATTTGCTCAATCTTTCGACCCAAATGTATCAACGCTTTTTGCATGTAGAACGCAGCGCTGCAGAACAAGCTGCCTTTGACCAACACGCTTTTGATATGGCACAGCATCCGACCATTCAGCAAAGTCATTTTGAAAACTTTGCCTTGCGTGATCAATATTTATTGAAACATAAGGGACAAGCCTATTTAGAGCTATACGATGCAGGTGAAGCACAGTTGGTTTATCGTCGAAGCCCGCAATACTTAGCCATTATTTTTGCGCCTTACATGCCCGATGCCGAGCAGATTTTTATTGAAAGAATGGCCAATGACAATATGCAGCACAGCCTGCGTGATGGTGGACTCACCCTTGATGCTGCCGATTTGACTGAACGCGCCTTATTTTGGGAAGATTACGTGCAGCGTTATCCTAAAAGTCACTTTATACGGGATGCACGTTATCTAGCCGAAGTGTATGCCTTGCTGCTGTTTAAAGGCACAGTCAACAGTCCTGTTTCTCAGGATTATGTCGATGAATACAGTATCCAACCTGCCGTATTATTTGAAATTAAAAAACTGGCAAAGTTGCAAAAATCTCCCTTAGCACAGCAAGCGCGTAAATTCCTTGCCTTTTTACACATGAGCAGTGAACAACGACTCACTGAAATTGCAGCACAGCCCACTGCACGTGAACAGCGTGAATATGGCGATGATGCTTTAGTACATGCACAGTTGCATCAATATTTAAATTTAAAGAACATCTCCATCCATGCAAAACGCGATTGTTTTAGTGATGCCGTTTGTATTACTCGCTAATTATCCAAAGTCGCTTAAAGCTCAAATACTTGTCATTAGGCATCAAAGAATAAAAGCCGCGCGAAGCCTGCTTTTATACCAACAACGTGCTACTATTTATACAGCTTGACGGAGCGCGAGTAATTCCTCGCTGAGATTGTGTCCATTCTTTGTTGTTTGCCCAAAGGTCTGCAACACAGATTTAAACCCAAGTACCGTTGAACCTGATCAGGTTAAAACCTGCGTAGGAATCAAGCCACCTAAAAACCCCGCCACACGGTTAATGTTGAACTATTAAAGTTTCAACAACTCAATTGCAATGTTTTTGGTCGTGCTTGATTCGTTGATTTCATTCTTCAGGATCATTGCAATGAACCAATTAACGAATCTATCCCCTGCTGACATTTCTGCTCAACACGAGCAAGATGCCAAAGATTTAACCCGCATTTTGCCTGCATCGAAAAAAGTCTATATTCAAGGCTCACGCCCAGACATTCAGGTGCCAATGCGTGAAATTGAACTGACCGACACTCCAACAGGTTTAGGCGGTGAGCACAATCCACCGCTCATGGTGTATGACACTTCAGGTGTATATACCGATCCAAATGTTGAAATTAATCTGAACAAAGGCTTGCCGAACATCCGCGACAGCTGGATTGAAGAGCGCCAAGACACCGAAAAACTAGAAACCCTCAGCTCAGCCTTTGGTCAAGAGCGTTTACGCGATATTCGTACTGCAGAGATTCGTTTTGCCCATATTCAAAAGCCGCGTCGTGCCAAAGCGGGTAAAAACGTCACCCAAATGCACTATGCCAAACAAGGCATCATTACCCCTGAAATGGAATATATCGCCATTCGTGAAAACCAACGCCAACGCGAAGGTGTCGATATGCGTCAGCATCCAGGGCAAAACTTTGGGGCTAAAAACTTAACTGAAATCACGCCTGAATTTGTACGTCAGGAAGTGGCTGAAGGCCGTGCAATTATTCCTGCCAACATTAACCACCCAGAATGTGAGCCAATGATTATTGGTCGCAACTTCTTGGTCAAAATCAATGCCAATATTGGTAACTCGGCACTGGGTTCAAGTATTGATGAAGAAGTCGCGAAAATGACTTGGGCGACCCGTTGGGGCGCAGATACCATCATGGATTTATCGACAGGTAAAAACATCCATGAAACCCGTGAATGGATTATCCGCAACTCGCCTGTGCCAATTGGTACTGTACCTATTTATCAGGCACTAGAAAAAGTAAACGGCATTGCCGAAGACCTCACTTGGGAAATCTTTAAAGACACGCTGATTGAACAGGCTGAACAAGGTGTGGATTACTTCACCATTCACGCAGGCGTGTTATTGCGTTATGTACCACTCACGGCCAATCGCTTAACAGGTATTGTATCGCGTGGCGGTTCAATCATGGCGCAATGGTGTTTGGCGCATCATGAAGAAAACTTCCTTTACACACACTTTGATGAAATCTGCGAAATCATGAAAGCTTACGATGTATCGTTCAGCTTAGGTGATGGTTTACGTCCGGGTTGTATTCAAGATGCCAACGATGAAGCACAATTCAGCGAACTGCGAACTTTGGGTGAATTGACTCACCGCGCTTGGGAACATGATGTGCAAGTGATGATTGAAGGCCCGGGGCACGTACCAATGCACATGGTCAAAGAAAATATGGACTTGCAACTTGAAGTCTGTAAAGAAGCACCATTCTATACACTCGGCCCATTAACCACGGATATTGCACCAGGTTATGACCATATTACTTCTGCAATTGGTGCAGCGATGATTGGTTGGTACGGTACTGCAATGTTGTGCTATGTGACACCTAAAGAGCACTTAGGCTTACCGAACAAAAAAGACGTCAAAGACGGCATCATCACCTATAAAATTGCAGCACATGCGGCTGACCTTGCCAAAGGACATCCGGGCGCGCAAGCACGTGACAATGCCTTATCTAAAGCACGTTTTGAATTCCGCTGGGAAGATCAGTTTAACCTGAGCCTTGACCCAGATACCGCACGCAGCATGCATGATGAAACCATGCCAAAAGAAGCGCATAAATCTGCACACTTCTGTTCAATGTGCGGACCAAAGTTCTGTTCGATGAAAATCACGCAAAACGTGAGAGATTATGCACAAAATCAAAATGCTGCGAACAAAACGGAGCAAGTAGATGCAGAGGTCGAATCAGGTCTCAAAGCCATGAAAACCGCTTATCAGGAACATGGTCAAAAATTGTACCATAAGCTATAAATTGTTTAAAAAGCGTTTGTATTCAATCAAATCTCAGTTAGGATGAAATCATGCTTTGCTCATCCTGATGAGAGTTTATGAAGATTATTCAACAAGCAACTTATGGTCAACACGATGCACAGATTCACCAGCGTGAATACCTGTATCGCGGGTTTATTCAGGTTGAGAAAGTCAGCCTGAGCCATCGCTTGTTTAATCAAACCACCTATACCCCAGTCCTTCAGCGTGAACTTATTCAGCGCCCTGAAGCGGCTGGGGTACTCATTTATGATGCCGCACAACAAAAATTTGCACTGATTGAACAGTTCCGCATTGGTGCAATTGACGACAGCGACTCGCCTTGGCAATTGGAAGTGATTGCAGGGGTACTAGATGGCAATGAATCGCCTGAAAGCTGCATTCGTCGTGAAGCCTTAGAAGAGTCAGGCTGTAAGCTGCAACAACTACAACATTTATTCAGTTTTTACCCTTCTGCAGGGGCATGTGCAGAGTTGTTCCACTTATATAGTGCGAATACCACGCTACCACAGGAAGGTGGCGTTTTTGGAATGCCCGATGAGGGAGAAAACATCCAATTACATATTATTGATTATCAGGACATTCCTGACTTACTGACCAATGGTCGGCTAAAGAACGCACCTGTCATTATGGCATTGCAATGGTTACAACAACAGATTAAAACCGTAAAGGATGTCTAAGGGGTCAGGCATGACTTTATTCTCAAACAATCACCAGCAACGCTGGACAATTGTACAAATTTCAGATACGCACCTCATGAATCAGGAAGATTTAGAGTTTGTGCACATGAATCCTGAACGCAGCTTTCACGCGGTAATGCACGATATTCAACAGCAATATCCGCAGCTCGATGCTATTTTCCATACAGGCGATTTAGCACAAATCCCTGTTGCTGAAACCTATCAGCGTTATTTGCAGTTTATGCAGACTTTGAATACGCCGCATTTCCAGATTCCGGGCAATCATGATGATGCCGCGGTTTTTCCATTCCATTTACAGTCCAATCAAGTTCATGCAATTGAGTTGGGCAATTGGAGTGTCATTTTACTGAATACTGCGGTTAAAGGTCGGATTGATGGCTGGATGGACGCAGCACAATTACAGCAGTTAGATCAGCTTTTACAGCAACATGCGCAGCAGCAGGTGATTATTGCCTGTCATCACCATCCTTTTGATATGCAATCGCACTGGATAGATCAGCACAAACTTAAAAATACCGAAGCCTTAATTGATGTATTGGCACGCCACAACAATGTCAAATTGGTGCTGTGTGGGCATGTGCATCAAGACTCATTAAATGAATGGCAAGGGATTCAATTTTACTCTACGCCTTCGACCTGCGTGCAATTTAAACCACATAGCCAGCACTTTGCGCTTGGGCCTGAGGCACCGGGTTACCGTGTGTTACATTTGAATGCAGATGGCAGTTTTAGCACCCAAGTGCATCGGGTTGAGCATGTCACACAACAAATAAATTTTGAAATTTCAGGTTATTAACTTTCCATTTTATTTTTTTTGCTTTACTTTATGCCTTCAACGAAAAAATGCGATAACACATCCAAACATCAAAGACTATCCATAATCAAAAAAAGTCTATATGATGACGTCCCCCGAAGAGAGAATTCTTTCTGAGGGAGTGGATAAAAACACTTGCATATCACCATATTTTTCGCGTATGAATCTTACGCATATGATGAGGAATGCCCTACATGGCGAATGACAACCAAAATCAAGTCTTGGACGAACAAACAGATCTTGTAGAAGAAAAAGCTACAAAACGCGTGCGTAAGGCAAAGCCAAAGGCTTTAGAGGGTGGTTCTACAGCTAGCTTATTTGGTATTGCACCTTATCAGCCTAAAAAAAATGAAGAATACATGTCTGAAGGACAGCTCGAGCATTTCCGTCAAATTCTCATGGCGTGGAAAGAAGAGTTAATGTCAGAAGTTGACCGCACTTTAAACACCATGCAAGACGAAAATACAGCCTTGCCAGATGTAAACGACCGTGCGACTCAAGAAGAAGAGTTTGCAATTGAATTGCGTACTCGTGACCGTGAACGTAAATTGATTCGTAAAATTGAACAATCTATTGAAGCGATTAAAAACGATGACTATGGTTTCTGTGAAACTTGTGGTATCGAAATCGGCTTACGTCGTTTAGAGGCGCGTCCAACTGCAACGTTATGTATTGATTGCAAAACTTTGGCAGAGATCAAAGAGAAGCAAAATAACGGTTAATTGTGACTGTTGAAAATTCTTTAGCGGAGCATGCTCCCCATGCGCAGCAGCGAGATCATATTTCGCTGACGCGCTACTCAGGTCGGTTTGCGCCATCGCCAACCGGCCCTTTGCATTTTGGCTCTCTCATTACTGCCGTTGCCAGTTATTGCGATGCCAAAGCCCAGCACGGCACTTGGCTGGTACGTATTGAAGATACTGACATCCCACGCATTTACCCTGGCAGTGAAAATCATATCTTGCGTTGTATTGATGCCTTTCAATTTGAGCCGGATGCCGAAATTATTTTCCAGAAAGATCGCCTCGATCTCTATGCAGCCGTGTTGCAACAATTGCAGCAACGCGACTTGGTCTATGCCTGTCAATGCACCCGCAAAATGCTTGGCTCCAATCATATTTATGCAGGGACTTGCCGCAATTTAGGTTTAAATTTTGCCAATCAAGCGATTCGAGTCAAAGTCACAGACCAAGAGATTTGCTTTCAAGACCGCCTGCAAGACAAACAATGTTCCAACCTTGCGCAGGACTTGGGCGATTTTGTCCTAAAACGGCGTGATGGCATTATCAATTATCAACTGGCAGTGGTGGTGGATGATTATTTGCAAGGCATTACCCATGTGGTTCGCGGCGCAGATTTACTCGACAACACCGCACGGCAAATCTATTTGGGGCAACTGTTAGGCTACCCTAAACTCAGCTACACGCACCTGCCTTTAGCCATGAATGCACAAGGGCAAAAACTGTCTAAACAGAACTTGGCACAAGCTTTAGATTTAGCCCAAGCACCGAAGCTGCTACAAGCCGCTTTAACTGCCTTAAATCAAGCCACTGTCGAATTAGACACCCCTGCACGCATGCTTACGCAAGCCATTCAGCAATGGGATCTTTCACGTATTCCTGCAGGCACAGCTTTACACGGCTATTATTTATAAAATTTAAAATTCAGTTATGCTCAAATTGAAATGGATCATTTGAGATTGTGTCATGTTTTTTATTTTTGGTGTTGGACCGAAAACCAAAGTGGTCGAGAAAAGTCAATTTAGCTGCCCCGTTTGCCGCACTCGCAGTAGCTATGAACTCAGACAGCAACGACAATATTTTTCCTTATTTTTTATTCCCTTGTTTCCTATGTCTAAACAAAAAAATACTACAGTCAAGTGCTTACACTGCGGAACAGTCATGCCAAGCATGGTCTTGCACCATGCTCAGCCAGAAGCGAAATAGAAGGATAAATTCTAGAAGCTGGATTCTTCACGGCTAGGGTTAATCTCATGCGTGCTGGCTTCAATTTTCAGAATCAAACTCACCATCACTGCACACATAATTAACGATGAACCACCATAACTAATAAAAGGTAGAGTCAAACCTTTGGTAGGCAACATACCCATATTCATGCCTGCATTCACCATAATCTGTAATAAGAAGATAATGCTGATGCCATAAGCCAAATATCCTGCACGTAAGTATTGGTTTTTCAGGGCGCGATGACCAATTTTAATGCAGGCAATCAGTATAGCAAAAGACAAGCTCAACACCACAAAAATGCCTAAAAAGCCAAACTCTTCACCTAAGACAGCCAACATAAAGTCCGTATGTGCTTCAGGTAAATAGGACATTTTCTGGATACTATGCCCCAAGCCTACGCCTGCCCATTCACCGCGTCCAAATGCCATTAAGGCGTTAGACAACTGATAACCGACACCCAAAGGGTCATTCCACGGGTTTGAGAACGACATTAAACGCTCAAAACGATAAGGCTCAAATACCACCAAAAACACAAAGGCGGCAATAATCGCGCCAAAGGCAATACCAAACTGAATTAATGGCGCACCAGCTAAAAAGAAGACCCCTAACATGGCCAAGGCAATCACCACGGTCGCCCCCAAGTCAGGCTCTGCAATCACCAAACCTACCGTGACTGCCATAATCACTGCAAGACGAATCAGACCTTTAATGTTATTACGCACTTCTTCGGCACGGCGCACCACATAGTCAGCGGTAAAAATGGCCATCATCACTTTAGCGACTTCGGAAGCTTGCAGGGTAAAACCTGCGACCCGAATCCAGCGTTTAGAACCATTGACTTCAGTACCCACCAGCAACACTGCAGCCAACAAGGCAATGGTCACAATCCACAGAAAGAAAGTGTTGTTAAACCAGGTATTCAGCGGCACTCTATAGGCAATCACGGCAGCGATTAATGCCACCACAATAGAAATGCCATGACGCAATACATAGTGAAAGGCATTTTCATGCATGCGCTCGGCATAAGGCATAGAAGCCGATGCCACCATGATTGAACCAATACATAACAGCGCCAGTACGCTAAAAATCAGTACATTGCGTACATTCACTTCCGCTGGCAGTTTGGGTAACCAGCGCTCATAGACCTGATTGAGTTTATTGATTGTTGTCTGAGCAAAGCCAGCCATATCTCACACCTTATTGTTGTTATACCAGTGCGTTGACATAAGCAACGAACTTGTGACCACGTTCTGGATAGCCCGAGAACATATCAAAACTTGCACATGCAGGTGACAATAACACCACATCATGCGCTTGTGTATGTTGTTGGCAGATTTCAACTGCTTGTTGCAAGGTATCTGCAGTTAAGAGTTGGGTTGTTCCCGCAACTGCTGTTTCAATTTTCGTAGCATCCTCACCAATCAACACTGCCAGTTTGGCATATTGTTGCAATGATTGGCGTAGCGCAGTGAAGTCCTGCCCTTTGCCTTGCCCACCTAAAATAATCGCAACCTTACCGCCTTGTGCCTGAATTGCTGCACCCAAGCCATCTAAAGCTGCCAAAGTTGCACCGATGTTGGTTCCTTTGGAGTCATTATAATAACGCACCCCATGTAATTCTTTGACGAATTCACAACGATGCTCCAAACCTTTAAAGGTTTTCAGCGTTTCCAGCATGCTGTGCATAGATAAACCAATGGCTTCACCCAATGCCAAACACGCTAATGCATTAGCAATATTGTGTGTGCCTTGAATATACATCTCGGTGCTTTTTAATAAACGCTCACGCCCACGTGCCAACCACATGCTGCCATCATCATCTTTTAATAAGCCGTATTGGTTTAGGTCAGGCGCATTTAAGCCAAAACTTTGCATAGGAGTCTGATCTGGCACCAACGGACGACTCAAAGCATCATCACGGTTAAACACCACTTTTTTCACACCCTGAAAAATACGATGTTTGGCGGTGTGATAACCGAGCATATCGCCATGACGGTCTAAATGGTCTTCACTCATGTTCAGCACTACCGCCACTTCTGCATTTAAATTCGAGGTGGTTTCTAGCTGAAAACTGGAGAGTTCTAAAATATACAGTTCAGGATCATCTTTGATCAGATCCAGCGCAGGGCGTCCCAAATTGCCACCTACCGCGACTTTTTTGCCTGCCTGCTCTGCCATTAAACCAATCAGTGTGGTAACGGTACTTTTCGCATTAGACCCTGTAATTGCCACAATAGGTTTGTCGGTCGCACGACGTAAAATCTGAATTTCACTCACCACAGGAATGCCCTGCGCCATCGCAGCCTGAATTTCAGGGAGTTTTGGATCTAAACCTGGGCTAATCACAATTTCTTCCGCAGACAGCAATAAATCCTGATCAAACTGACCAAAACGGGTTTCTACTTCGGCAGGAATTTGGTCATGCCCTGGAGGTGTGGGGCGAGAATCTGTCACAGCAACGCGGTAACCCTGATGATGTAAAAAATTAACGGCTGCAACACCAGAAATACCAAGTCCTGCAACGACTTTTAATCCACCACGTTGTATTAACATTTTTGCCCCATTTTGTGCGCTAATTTTGAAACAGACAAAATAGTAGCACTTTGCTGTTTTGAATGCTTTTTCTGTTTGCAGTTCCTGCAGTTTTTTTGTGTCAGTGCGTAAAAAAACCGTCATATTGCAGACGGTTTTTAAAAAGAATATTGCTAAAGTGAATAAACAAGCCTATTTCCACTTCACCGCTTGAACTTCAACTTTCTTTTCTGCGGGTTGATCTTGAGAATCACAACCACAACTGCCGCCACAGCCTGCCGCGGCTGCAGGTTTTAGCCATTTGGCCAAGCCATGCCAGCCTTTTTCAGTACAGAAATTGGAGAGTTTTAGAAAAACTGCGCCAGAAGTCTTGGGAAAGACTTTTTTAAAGACTACTACAGCACTCCACAGTACCAATGCAGCAACAATTAAAATTTCAACCATGTTCATCTACTCCTGTAGGTCAGGCATGTGCCTTAACCCAACAAATACGATGCCGTTTGATAAGTCAGGAATGACATGAAATAAGCCAAACCAAATAGATAGCAGGTCATAATACTGACCGTACGCCATGATCCTGTTTCGCGTTTTACCGTTGCTAAAGTTGCCAAACAATGCGGTGCATAAATAAACCACACCAATAACGATAAACCCGTTGCCAATGACCAGCCCAGTTCACCACCACCACTAATTAAAGCAGCCAAACCTTGGGACATGGCATCTTCATCCACTGCAGATAAGGCATAGACTGTGCCTAATGCAGCCACCACCACTTCACGCGCTGCCATCGCAGGAATCAAGGCAATCACGATCTGCCAGTTAAAGCCCACAGGAGCAAAAATTGGCTGTAATACATGCCCCAGCATCCCTGCAAAACTATAGTCAATTGCAGGCATGGTCGCGCCTTCAGGCGGCTGCGGGAACGTACACAAGAACCACAATAAAATCGACAGTGCAAAAATAATGCCACCGACACGCTTTAAGAAAATTTTGGCGCGATCTAGCAAACCAATCCAAACACTTTTTAGGTCTGGAAAACGGTAACTTGGTAGTTCCATCAACAAGACATGCTCAGATTTATCTTTTTGCAAAAATTTAAGCACAAAAGATACGCCCAAGGCACTCACAATGCCTGCCATATACAGACCGAACAAGACCAGACCTTGTAAATTAAACATGCCCCATACAGTTTGATTGGGAATGAATGCTGCGATGAGTAAGGCATATACAGGCAAGCGCGCAGAACAAGTCATTAACGGCGCAACCATAATCGTGGTTAAACGATCACGTGGGTCAGCAATACTACGTGTTGCCATAATGCCCGGCACTGCACAGGCAAAACTAGACAGCAATGGAATAAAGGCACGACCACTCAAACCTGCGCTAAACATCAGCTTATCGAGCAAGAATGCGGCACGTGGCAAATAACCCGATTCCTCTAAAATTAAAATAAACAGGAACAGAATTAAAATTTGCGGCAAGAACACCACCACACCGCCTGCGCCCGCAATAATGCCATCCACAATCAAGCTGTTCAGCAAGGGATGGCTAATGTTTTCGCCAATCACTTCACCTAGCCAGCCAAATAAACTTTCGATGCCATCCATAAACGGTGCAGCCCAAGCAAATACCGCTTGGAAGACAACAAACATCATCACCGCAAGGCTGACTAAACCGAATACAGGATGTAAAAAAATTTTATCGAGGAAGTCGGAGCGTTTGTCTTCTTGATCTACAAAGTGCACCACATCATGCAAAATGGTTTGAATCCGTTGATGCTGACTGCCTGTTAAGCCTGTCAATTCTGTCTGCGGAACAGCAAATTTGCCCTGATCTAAGGCATGCATTAAGTTTTGAATACCTGAATCACGCACTGCCACGGTTTCCACCACAGGTACACCCAAACGCTCAGACAATTTTTGCGTATTAATTTGCATCCCGCGGCGGCGTGCTTCATCCATCATGTTGAGTACCAACAAAATCGGACGTCCCAACTCAATCATTTCAAGCACCAAACCCAAATGCAGTTTTAAGTTGGTCGCATCGACCACACACAAAAATGCATCTTGCTGCCCTTCTTCAGCAATTTTGCCTTGTACCACATCTCGAGTAATGGCTTCGTCGGGACTGGTGGCTTCTAAACTATAAGTTCCGGGCAAATCCAACACCCGCACCGCCTGTCCCGAAGGCAAGGTGAATTGCCCGACTTTACGCTCTACGGTCACGCCTGCGTAGTTGCCAACTTTTTGACGTGTCCCTGTCAAATGGTTAAATAAAGATGTTTTACCGCAGTTTGGATTCCCTACAAGTGCGATACGTAAGGCATCGCTCATGCGGACACCCCTTGTTCAATTTCAATGCGTTCAGCTTCTACTTTGCGCAAAGCAAAACGGGTAAATCCCACTTGAATCAGGATTGGATCACCACCAAAAATACCTTTGGTAATCACCTGCACCTGCGTACCCGGCACAAAACCCAGTGTTTCTAAGCGGTTTGCCACCAAGTCACTAAGGGATGTTCCACCATCGGCGGTACGTAATACCTGACGGATGATGGCTGTTTGTTTTGCTTTAAGTTCTGACAAACGCACCGTGAAATTCCTATACCATTTTGCATATTATAACATGCAAATGAGAACAATTAACAAATAAGGTCGACTTACATTTAAATGCTTTATATCACATCGACAGCCTTGCTGAATTGGATTAGAGTAGAAAATAACGCTGCTTATTATCGAATTTCTCAATTAATTTTGTGATTTCGTCTGTGATTCCTATGCTGAACAAAAAACCTCGTATTCCTGCTGCAATACAAATTCCAGAAGCTTTGAGCTTTTTGGAAGGCTATCGCAACGATTTAATCGCGCAAAGTGTCAGCCCGCATACCCGCAATGCCTATCTGTCCGATTTAATTCAATGCAGTGACTATGTCAGCAAACCCATGCCTGAATGGAATCATGACGATATTTCAGATGTACTCATCGAACTCACCAAACAACAAAAAAGCCCCCGCTCTATTGCACGCTGCCTGTCTGCACTACGTTCTTTTTATAAATTTTTAAGAGAGCACAAACTGCGCTCTGACAACCCTGTTGCTGCGCATAAAACCCCAAAATTAGGTCGTGCCTTACCCAAAGATTTATCCGAAGCCGATGTTGAAGCCTTAATTCACGCTCCTGACATCAACACTGCACTCGGATTACGAGATCGTGCCATGCTTGAAGTCTTATATGCTTGCGGTTTACGAGTGACGGAATTGCTGAATTTACGTTTAGAATTAATCAACCTAAAACAAGGCTATTTACGAATTGTAGGTAAAGGCAATAAAGAGCGTTTGGTGCCTATGGGACAAGTCGCTTGTGAATGGATAGAAAAATATTTAACCGAGTCGCGTCCGCAACTGTATAAAAGTGCCACCGATTATCTATTTTTAACGGTGCATGGCGGCATTATGAGCCGACAAAATTTTTGGTATGCCATTAAACGCTATGCCCTGCAAGCAGGCATTCAAGCCGAGTTATCGCCACACACGTTAAGACATGCCTTTGCCACACACTTACTCAATCATGGGGCAGATTTACGTGTGGTACAAATGCTGCTCGGGCACAGCGATTTATCCACTACACAAATTTATACCCACGTTGCACAAATCCGTATGCAGCAATTGCATGCCCAACATCATCCACGGGCTTAAAAAAACAAAAACGACGTAGAAGCATAGGGTCTGTTGACACTTCATCTATGAACGTAAGCCATTTATGAAATGGCAACAGACCCTAACGATCACGAATATTTTTTGTTATGCTAACGCTCTATTTTTTATGCCAACAAGAAAGGGTTGTTTATGACATTTACCCGCTCGACACTTTTGATTGCCTGTTCACTGGCAAGTGCTTTTGCAATCACCGCATGTTCAAATGCAAACAATGAAGATAAAAAGCAAACCACACTCACCGCCAGTGCGCCTGCAACGGGTGAAGCATCAACCCTAATTGAACGCAATGCACAACAGCGTTTAAGTACAACCTTGCAGCAACATTTTAAAACTGCAGGTATCAACGCCAAAATTACCGACATTAAAGCCACTGAAGTTCCAAATTTATTTTGGGTGAGTCTTGAAGGCATGTCATCGGTCTATGCCACCAGTGATGGCAAATACATTATTCAGGGCGATGTGATCCGTTTAGGTGACAAAGAACTACATAACGTCAGTGAAAACCTGCAAGCAGGCGTGAACAAGAAAATTTTTGCTGAATTAAAACAGGAAGATTTATTGGTATTCCCTGCCAAAGGCAAAACCAAACACGTCATTTATGTATTTACCGATGTCAGCTGTCCATATTGCCATCGTCTACATGAGCAAATGGATGAAATGAATGGTAAAGGCATTGAAGTCCGTTACATTGCTTGGCCGCGTGGTGAACAGCACATGCCTGCTATGGAAGCAATTTGGTGTAGCGAAGATCGTCACGCTGCCTTTAATCAGGTCATGAATGGCGCACAAATTGCACCTGCCAACTGTAAAAACCCTGTTCGTGCTCAGTATCAATTGGGCTTAAATATGGGCGTCAATGGCACACCTGCGATTTATAATGCCGAAGGCGTATATTTAGGCGGCTATCTGTCTACCGCTGAATTGATCAAGCGCTTAGACAAATAAAAATAGCGGATCTGTGGATGCTGCATCATCCCAATACACCAAGACGTAGCATCTATGAAGCCAATATAAATAACGATTTTTTATGCGTTATTTTACTTTTTTTTATACTGTGAAGATAAGTGAGATCTGCCCTAGAGTCAGCGCGTTTTTTTAGCTATGATCTAGGCTTGCTTAAAGTTATTAAAATATGGAGTGTGACGTGAAACCAGTTCGTCTGGCAATCCTCGGTCTTGGTACTGTGGGTGGTGGTGCCCTTAAACTATTAAAAGAAAATGCTGCTGAGATTAGACGTCGCACCGGTCGTGAAATTGAAATCACTTATGTGGGAACACGTCGTCCGCGTCCTGACCTAAACTTGCCTGAATCGGTCAAGCAAAGCTCCGACTTGATGGACATTGTCCGTCAACCCGATGTAGACGTGGTGGTTGAAGTGATGGGCGGTATTCACCCTGCTTATGACGTGATCATGGAAGCCATGAAGCACGGCAAACAAGTAGTGACAGCCAACAAAGCCCTACTTGCAGAACACGGCAATGAGCTATTTAAAGCAGCTGAAGACAATGCCGTACAAATTGCCTATGAAGCTGCGGTTGCAGGTGGTATTCCAATTATTAAAGTCATCCGTGAAGGTTTGGCTGCCAACAAAATTGAATGGTTGGCAGGCATCATCAACGGTACAGGCAACTTCATTTTAAGTGAAATGCGTGAAAAAGGTCGTGCATTTGAAGATGTACTGAAAGAAGCACAAGAATTAGGCTATGCCGAAGCCGATCCGACTTTTGACGTCGAAGGTATTGATGCTGCTCACAAACTGACTATTTTGGCTTCATGTGCATTTGGTATTCCGCTACAGTTTGACAAAGTCTTTACCGAAGGTATTGGCAAAGTGACCGCGCAAGATGTGAAATATGCCGAAGAACTCGGTTTCCGCATCAAACACTTGGGTATTGCCCGTCGTACCGATAAAGGTATTGAACTGCGTGTTCACCCAACTTTAATTCCTGAAGAAGAATTGATTGCCAATGTTAATGGCGTGAAAAACGCGGTCTTGGTACAAGCCAATGCGGTTGGTCCAACGCTCTATTATGGCGCAGGCGCAGGTGCAGGCCCAACAGCCTCTGCGGTAGTTGCCGATGTCGTTGATATTGTCCGTGACATTTCTTATACCGAAGATGGCGCAGGTACAATTCCACAATTGGCATTTGAAGCCTTAACCGACTTGCCAATTTTAAGCCGTGAAGAAATGACCACGGGTTACTACATTCGCATTAATGCCGAAGACCAAACTGGCGTACTTGCCGATGTAACCACCATTTTAAGCCGTGCGGGAATCAGTATTGATGCCATCATGCAGCAATCACGCTTAAAAGACCTTATTCCTATCGTGATTCTGACTGACCCAGTCCTAGAATCGAAAATGGATGAAGCGTTACAACAAATTCAAGCATTGCCAACCATTCATGGCGAAATTGTACGAATTCGTTTAGAATCGCTTGATAATTAATCGGGTGAAGGGGAGTATTTCCCCTTGCCAAGCTCTACACACAATTGGAACATCATCATGTCGAATGCCAATCGTTATACTGGTTTAGTTGACCGTTATCGTGACCGTTTACCAGTGTCTGCAACCACACGTGCAATCTCTCTAGGCGAAGGAAACACGCCACTGATTAAGCTTGAGAATATTCCACGCATTATTGGTAAAGATGTTGAAATTTATGTGAAGTATGAAGGCTTAAACCCGACAGGTTCATTTAAAGACCGTGGTATGACCATGGCAGTTACTAAAGCAGTTGAAGAAGGTTCAAAAGCCATTATCTGTGCATCTACAGGTAATACTTCTGCTGCTGCTGCTGCCTATGCTGCACGTGCAGGCATCAAAGCATTCGTTTTAATTCCTGAAGGCAAAATTGCCATGGGTAAAATGGCACAAGCGATGATGTACGGTGCCATCACCATGCAAATCCGCGGTAACTTTGACGATGGTATGCGTCTAGTTAAAGAAGTTGCTGACCAAGCACCTGTGACCATTGTGAACTCGATCAACCCTTACCGCCTACAAGGTCAAAAGACCATTGCGTATGAAATTGTAGATGAGTTAGGTCGTGCACCAGATTACCACTGCTTACCTGTAGGTAACGCAGGCAACATTACTGCACACTGGATGGGTTATACCGAAGCGGTTGCCAACCAATCTGCCGATCAATTCGAGCAAGTGGTCTATGACGCAGCAACGGACAAATTCACAGGTCCAAACCCTGAAGGCCGCCCAATCATGGTGGGTTATCAAGCGTCTGGCGCTGCGCCATTCTTACGTGGTGCGCCTGTAGAAAACCCTGAAACTGTTGCAACTGCAATTCGTATTGGTAACCCACAAAGCTGGAACCATGCCAAAGCCGTTGTACGCGATTCAGAAGGTTGGTTTGATGAGCTAACTGATGCTGAAATCTTAGAAGCACAACGCATGCTTTCAATGTATGAAGGCGTATTTGTTGAGCCTGCATCTGCTGCGTCTATTGGTGGTGCAATGCGCGACATCAAAGCAGGTAAAATCAAAGAAGGTTCTGTGATTGTATGTACCGTAACAGGTAACGGTCTGAAAGATCCTGACACTGCAATGAAACAATGTGCAGATGCGGTGATGCTCTCTATTGATGCTACAATGCAACAAGTAAAAGACTCTATCCTTTCAAACATGTAAGTTTTGAATCGTGATCAAAAAAACCTGCATTAGCAGGTTTTTTTGTATTTGGAATCATGCAACTTTAACGGAAGTTGAGTCATACGATTGATAACTCAACGCTCCAAGCTGAATGTGCTCTTAAATACGTTTAGGTAACTGGCTTGCCCAACTCATTAAGCGAGTTGCATCATTGGTACGTGCTTGTGAAGTATCTGCACCCAAAAGCACCACCACTGCAGGACGGTTATTCAAAGTGGTATGCATCACCACACAACGCCCTGCTTCATTGATATAGCCTGTTTTAGACAGATTAATATTCCAACCACCATTACGTACCAGTGCATTGGTATTGTTAGATTTTAAAACACGATAACCCAAGTTAAAGTCATAGGTTGGCGTGGTTGAGAATTGGCGAATCAAACCATATTGCGAAGCGGTGCTGACCAAAATACCCAAATCACGCGCAGAAGATACATTACGTGGGTCTAAGCCTGTTGCTTCGGTAAAACGGGTAGAATGCATGCCCAATTCACGCGCTTTAGCATTCATTGCGGCTACAAAGGCATTTTTCCCACCTGGATAAGTACGTGCCAACGCTGCTGCTGCAGGATTTTCAGATTTCATTAATGCAAACAGTAACGCTTCGGCACGGTTTAACTTGTCGCCCACACGCAAAGTTGAGCTTGAGTTTTTACCTGCTGCACCTGCAAAATCAATCGATTGCAAAGTGATTTGTTCAGACATATTCAAACGTGCATCAGAAGTCACCACGGCAGTCATCACCTTGGTCACAGATGCAATAGGTAATGCCACATTGGTATTTTTGCTATACAGCACTTCACCTGTTTGCGCATCCATCACCAAAGCCGCACGTGCATTAACTGATGGTTGGTTGCTATAAGCAGAGGTATCTAAAATACGGACTGTTTTAGGCGCAGTGGAAGCAGGTGCAACACCATTGCTACTACGCACTGTAGTGGTAATTTTCGTTGAACCTGGCGGAGTAGGTTCAGCAACATAGCTCTCTGGCGCAGCCTGAGCGCTCGCACTGGTACTTTCCAGATCACCATTTAAGAATTGATCGGCTTGCTCCGAAGACCAACTTAAGGTCGCCTGACCGTCGCTCCCAGAGGAAGGATTGATGACAAGTTCAGCAAAACTGACAGAACTTAGGCTGAACATCATAGATGCGACCAGCACATGCATGAACGACTTCTTAGAATTTTTCACGACTGCTTACTCAACTCAGGGAGGTAAGATACATTTGCGTATTACCTCAAATATGCCTTACATTTAAAAATACAACAATGAATCGTTTTTGACACCATATTGTGCAGAACTTTTCATTCTAGATTAAGAATAGCATTGCTAATTTTGTCGTTTCATTGCAAGCTAATTTTGCTTTATGTAACAAAAAAGATGATTTTTTCAAAGGGAGAGTGTAGGTGATCACAGTTTTAGTAGTCGACGATCATGAATTGGTACGTACTGGGATTTGCCGTATGCTCGAAGACCATGCCGATGTGCAGGTGATTGGACAAGCTGAATCGGGTGAAGAAGCGATTACCTTAGTGCGTCAGCATCATCCCAATGTGGTGTTGTTAGATGTGAACATGCCTGGGATTGGAGGCGTAGAAACCACACGTCGTCTATTGCAAACTGCACCAGACACTAAGGTCTTGGCGGTGAGTGGTTTGGCAGAAGAACCCTACCCTTCTTTATTGCTGAAAGCAGGTGCAAAAGGCTATATCACCAAAGGCGCACCTGTCAGTGAAATGGTACGTGCCATTAAAAAAGTCATGCAGGGCGGTAAATACTTCAGTGCCGACATTGCCGAACAACTGGCAAGTTCATACTTATCTGACACACAACAATCGCCTTTTGATAGTCTTTCAGAACGTGAAATGCAAGTGGCGATGATGGTGGTGAATTGTATTAGCGCACAGGAAATTGCCGATAAGTTGTTTGTCAGTGTAAAAACCGTAAATACCTATCGTTACCGTATTTTTGAAAAATTAAATATTGATAGTG
This sequence comes from Acinetobacter towneri, assembly GCF_017498585.1. Lineage (NCBI taxonomy): Bacteria > Pseudomonadati > Pseudomonadota > Gammaproteobacteria > Moraxellales > Moraxellaceae > Acinetobacter > Acinetobacter towneri. Next base: position 750,052 of record NZ_CP071766.1, on the reverse strand, counting down.
ATGTCAAACTGACTCACCTTGCCATTCGTTATGGACTGATTAAACCCTAAATTTTCAACGCTGTTGATGCACAAATAAGACCTTTACGATATGCCAGATTTAAAACAACATTCTGAGTTAAATCAGTATCATCTTGGCATGTGGTATGGTACTTACCGACTGCTGATTGCCTTTTGTTTGCTGCTGATTACCCTACTCACCTTTCAGCAGCTTGGCACACAATATCAGCACCCGGGTTTATATCTATACACCTTGGTCTGCTATTTTATTTTTAGCTGCCTGCAACTGATCAGCTATAAATATATTCCTTTTAAAAGCACGCAACAACTGACCCTGTTTTTTGCAGTCGATATTATCGCGCTCAGTAGCCTGACTTTTGCGAGCGATGGCCCTAATTTATATTTAAGTCTGCTGTTTGTGATCACGATTTTTGCAGCATCACTCTTGCTGCAAAAGCGTAAAGCCTTAGCCATTACCCTCATCGCGATGATTATGGTGATTTACCAACACTTTGTTGGGAGTTTGCTGGACTTTTCATCGCTAAATAATATTGGTCAAAGTGCGCTATTGGCATTTTTATTTTGGGTGGTTTATGGCAGTGGACGTATTGCAGTACGGCGTTTCCAAATTTTAGAAAATCTAAATTTTTCGCAATCTTTGGAATTAAACCGCCTACAAAATATCAACCGTTATATTTTAGAACAAACCGAAATGGGCTATTTGGTTTTAGATGAAAATTGCCATGTCGTCCTCAGTAACCCTGCAGCCTGTCATCTGTTGGGGATTCATCCTAAATATGCGCACGCGACCTATCCATTGTATAAAATTCAGCCCGATTTATTTGATCTGTTCAAATTTGATCAATTGCAAGATGGAGAAAAATTTCAATTCGAGTCGCAACTGAGTCATTTTCATGTGCATATTCAGGTACAAAAACTCAAAGTGCCACATCAAACGCTGACTTTATTGGCGCTGCAGGATGGACGTAAAATCAATCAGCAAGTCCAGCAACTCAAATTAGCCGCCTTAGGACAACTCTCTGCCAGTATTGCACACGAAATTCGCAACCCGTTGGCAGCCATTGTACAAGCCAACAATTTATTTACAGGCAGTGATGCAGCACAGCAACAATTGCTGTCCGACATGATCAGCAAACAAGCGACACGGATTGATAAAATTATTCACGATACGCTGAGCATGGTCAAAAATAAACAAACCACGCCTGTCGCGATTCAGCTCAATCAATTTTTGCCACAATTCATTCAGGAAGATTTACCTGATGCAGCGAGTCAAATTCAGCTTACACTGACCGAACAACTGAGTATTCAGTTTGATGAATCGCAGTTTCGCCAAGTGCTAATTAATCTGATTCGTAACGCCATTCGGCACAATGCTGCACAACAACCTATTGAGATTACGGTCTATCCGAAAGCAACTTATATTTATATTGATGTGCGGGATTTTGGTGCAGGTGTCGCCAATCAAGATCTCCTCTATCTGTTCCAGCCATTTTTCAGTACCGAAATCAATGGAACTGGTTTAGGATTGTATCTATCGCATAGTTTTTGTGAGGCGAATCAAGCCAAGCTGAGCTATGTAGAACAAGAACAAGGCGCATGTTTCAGGATGAAATGTCTACGTGCCATTGAATAAACGCGATTGATATTGGGTCAATCATGTTGCTGTGGTTTTGATTTAATTTTGTGTGGTTTTGGGGAAAATATGCACGCTGTTCAACCTTTGGTTTTATTGGTCGATGACGAAGAAGACCTTTGTACCCTCATGCAGATGACTTTGGCACGTATGGGGATTCAAACCCATGTCGCGTATCGTTTAGTGCAAGCCAAGCAGTTATTGGCAGAACATCAGTACGATGCTTGCTTAACCGACTTAAACCTGCCCGATGGCAATGGCTTGCAACTGGTTGAATGGATTTCCGAACAATATCCGAATGTGCCTGTTGCCGTATTGACCGCTTACGGCAATATGGATATTGCGATTGCTGCTTTAAAAGCAGGTGCATTTGACTTTGTCAGCAAGCCTGTCAATCAAATACATTTACAGCAACTCCTTGAAAAAGCACTGAATAAACCTTTCGACACCACCGATCATCACAGCCAAGATCAGCTTGAATATAAAATGTTGATTGGGCAATCTTTGCCTATTCAGCAATTGCGCAGCACCATCAAAAAAATTGCGCGCTCGCAAGCGCCTGTATTTATTACAGGCGAATCAGGTACGGGGAAAGAAGTTGTCGCCAATTTGGTTCACCGTTTAAGTAACCGCAACGAAGGACCATTTATTGCAATTAACTGTGGTGCAATCCCCACCGAACTCATGGAAAGCGAGCTATTTGGACACAAAAAAGGTAGCTTTACAGGAGCGACTCAAGACAAACAAGGTCTGATTCAATCTGCACATGGTGGCAGCTTATTTTTAGATGAAATTGCCGAACTGCCACTGAGCATGCAAGTCAAACTGCTGCGTGCCGTTCAGGAAAAGCGCATCCGTCCTGTGGGTTCAGATAGTGAAATTGATGTCGATTTTCGTGTGATCAGCGCCAGTCATCAGGACTTAGAAAGTTTGGTTCAGCAAGGACGTTTCCGTCAGGATTTATTCTTCCGTATTCACGTGATGGATTTGGTCTTGCCTGCCTTGCGTGAACGTGGACAAGATATTCTGTTATTGGCAGACCACTTCATTCAAAAAGTTGCACAAGAATGGGACATTCCTGCCAAACAACTGACACCTCGTGCCCAGCAATTTTTATTAGAACAGTACTATCCGGGTAATGTGCGTGAGTTACGCAATATTATTGAACGTGCCATTACCCTGAGTGATGATGATGTTATTGATCTCAAACACTTACAAACCGCACCCTTGCGCCAATTCAGTATGAGCAATACAGCAACCACTGAATCACAACCTACAGCAGAAACACCACAGCAGATCGTGACAGATGTATTGCTGACAGGACGCAAACTGCCTGAAGAAGGTTTAGAAGCCTACTTGGAAAAAGTAGAAAAAGACATTTTACTGAATGCGCTGCACCTGACCCACTGGAACCGTACGTTGGCAGCAAAAAAATTGGGCATGTCTTTCCGTTCTTTGCGCTATCGTCTGAAAAAGTTTGGATTAGATACTGAAGATGAGTAAACGCTAAACAATGAAGACTGTCTAAAAATACGTGTTACTCAGATGAGACTTAACGGCGGCTCAGCAGTAAATCTGCCACATGCTCAAGATAAGCCTCTTCTTTCATTTCAGGACTTTGAATATATTGCTGATTCGGCTGAATCCCAACCCCTTCAATCATTTGCTCGCGTGGGGTGTAATAATGCGAAACCGTCATTTGTAAGGCAGCACCATCGCTAAGTGGGAACAGCTTTTGCACCACCCCCTTGCCATAACTTTTTTCGCCCATCACCCAAGCGCGTGAATGGTCTTTTAAAGCACCAGTAAAGACTTCTGCCGCAGATGCAGAGCGATGATTAATCAGTACTCCGACTTTTAAATTTTGAAATTCAAAGCTAGGTAACGCCTGAAATTGTTGATCGCCTTCAGAACGACTTTTGGTCGATACAATCACACCCTGATTTAAAAATAAATCGGCAGATTCCACCGCAGCAGACAGTAAGCCTCCTGGGTTATTACGCAGATCAATCAATACGGCTTTTAAGCGTGGCGTGCTATGTTCTTCAATTAAGCGTTTAATTTCATTGGCGGTGTCTTGCTGAAACACACGTACTTTTAACAACAAGACCTGATTAGAAAGCATCTGCGCCTGAATATCGGTTTCTACTTTTTTGTTGCGTACCAACATAATTTCAGGCTGATTGGCTGCACGTTGTACGCTTACAGTCGATCCCACTGAGCCTGTGAGCAGGTTATTGACCTGATCTGCACTCAGCTTTTTCAGTTCTTGGTTATCAATTTTAAATAGGCTGTCGCCATTCTTCAGCCCTTGTTTAGCCGAGTCGGCATTGGCACTTAAATTTTGAATGACCCAATGTTGCTGGGCAGCGTCATAGCGCAAAGTAAAATCAACCGAGGCCAAGTCGCCTTCGGTATATTGTAAAAGTTGTTTATATTCTTCAGCAGTTAAATAGCGTGAATAACGGTCTAAACCGCTCACCAAGCCACGAATGGCTTGCTGAAACAAGGCATCATCACTTTTTTCAGTCACATAGTTGTCTTTGACAATGCCATAGATTTGTACAAATTCCTGTATCGACTCTACAGGCACATCGACATAGTCCTGTTGTAGTGTAGGGCCATCTAACTCCAAATCTGGCGCAGCCCAAACACTCGAATGACTGGCACACAACACGCTTGCCAACACAACCGCATAAATTTTGTGAGCCGTCATTCCATCATCTACCTGTCTCGAGGGTTATGCCTGTAGGCGAATTAAGTTGCGACCTTGCATATCTGCTGGCACTGGCAATTGCATCAAATTCAATAAAGTTGGTGCAACATCTGCCAACACACCACCTTCCAAAATGGTGGCCTGAGTTGGGCCTACATAAATGAATGGCACCAATTCAGTGGTGTGCTGAGTATGTACCTGACCACTGTCATAGTCTTGCATTTGCTCGACGTTACCATGGTCAGCGGTAATAATCATGTGACCTTGTTTCGCCATCACCGCTTCATAAACGCGACCTAAGCAGGTATCTACCGCTTCAACTGCTTTGACAGCTGCATCAAACACACCAGTATGACCGACCATATCGCCATTGGCATAGTTCACCACCAACAAGTCATATTCACCTGAGTTAATGGCTGCAACCAGTTCATCAGTCACTTCATAAGCGCTCATTTCAGGTTTTAAGTCATAGGTTGCTACATTTGGCGATGGGATCAGGATGCGTTTTTCACCCGGATATTCATCTTCACGGCCACCACTAAAGAAGAACGTCACGTGTGCGTATTTTTCAGTTTCAGCAATACGCAATTGCGTTTTGCCCAAGTCTGATAAATATTCACCAATCGAGTTTTTCAAATCTTCTGGCATGTACGCCACTGGTGCAGCAATGCTGGCTTGATAACGGGTTAGCATCACAAATTTAGACAATTGCGGCACAACTTTACGTTCAAAACCAGCAAAGTCTTGTTCCACAAAAGCTTTGGTCAATTCACGCGCACGGTCAGCACGGAAGTTCATAAACACCACGCTGTCGCCATCTTGAATTTTGGCAATTTCACCAATACGGGTGGCTTTCACAAACTCATCACTTTCCTCTGCCGCATAAGCCGCTGCCAAGCCTTCTACCGCGGTTGCCGCAGTACGTACTGCCTCACCTTCGGTAAGTAAACGATAGGCTTGTTCTACACGATCCCAACGGTTGTCACGATCCATCGCATAGTAACGACCAATCAGGCTGGCAATACGACCTTGATTTGGATATTGTGCAAATAATGCGTCCAATTTTTCCAAAGAAGGCTGCGCGCTTTTGGGTGGCGTATCACGGCCATCTAAAAAGGCATGTAGATAAACTTTTGCACCACGTTTTAATGCCAATTCTGCCATCGCCACGATATGATCTTCATGCGAATGCACACCGCCTTCAGACAATAAACCAAGCAGATGCACTGCACCGTTGGCTGCTTTGGCTTTTTCTACCGCATCGACCAACACTTCATGTTCAAAGAAAGCGCCTGTACGAATGTCTTTGGTAATACGGGTAAAGTCTTGGTACAACACACGTCCTGCACCCAAGTTCATGTGACCAACTTCAGAGTTACCCATTTGACCATCTGGCAAGCCCACATCTTCACCTGAACCAGAGATCAAACCATGCGGATGCTTTTCCTGCATAGCAGTCAAATTTGGTCGTTTCGCTGCTAAAAACGCGTTGTCTTCGACCGCTTCGCGATGACCCACACCATCCATAATCACCAATACGTGAGGGATTTTGCCAGCAGTTGCATCCGCCATAATCAATACTCTTTTTTCGTCTACAAATTAATCATGCTATCTTAACGAATTTTGCGTCAAGACTCTATGTTCAGAAGATGGTTTCCGCCACTGATTCAGATAGGTTTACCCAATCATACGGAAAAAGCAGCAGCATCGGCCCGCACTTAACGCGCACGATGCAGTAAGTAACCGCCGATGACAAACATCAGAATAATAGGAATAAATACGAACCACGCAGGCGATGGTGCATAGACCAAGCTGGCATAGCCCAAGAAATCCTGTAAATAAAAGAAGGTTAAGCCGACAAATAAAGCAATCACCAAACGGAAACCCATAGATTGCTGACGTAACGGCCCAAAAATAAAGGAGCAAGCAATCACCACCAAAGCAATCAGCGCAAAGGGTGCACCAAGTTTTTGCCAGAACGCCAGTTGGTAGGTTTTGGGTACTTGGCTGTATTCATGCATATAACTCATGAAACTGACCAATTGACTTGGGGATAAATCTTCAGGGTCGATGGTGACCATGTGCACATATTTCGGTTGCAATGCTAAAGCCAAAGCCTGTTCGCTGTTTTTAGCTAAAGTCGCGTTGCCCGCCTGCAAAATATCCATCTGTTCAGTTTGATTGAGCAACCAACTACCGTCTTTAACAAACTGTCCCTGATCTGCAGACAATGTACCACGCAAGCGATAATTATCATCAAAATCGACCACTTGTACATTTTTGAGCTGCCCTTGGGCATTGGCGTAGTCAATATAAATAAAACGATTGCCTTCGCGCGACCAATAGCCACGAACTTCACCCAGCTCAGCGACGCTACGGTGACTTTTAACACTTTTGGCTTGTTCATTGGTGTATGGAATCACCCATTCACTGAGCACAAAAGACAGCAGTACCAATACCATGGCGGAACGAATCACCCATCCCACAATACGCCACAGGCTAATCCCTGCAGAACGCATCACAATCAATTCGCTGTTGGATGCCAACGTACCCAAGCCTAACACTGCGCCAATCAAGGCAGAAATCGGCAAAATTTCATAGAGATAATTTGGCGCACCCCACAATACATACAGCAATGCCTGCCATGCACTATAGTTTTCATTGAGTGAACCCAATTCGCCTAAATAGGTAAACAACACCTGCAAACCAGACAAAATTGCCGTTGCACCAAACATAGCCAGTGCAGTGGTCTTGGTGACGTGTTTTGCAACTATACGACGTGCCAACATCTTAAGACCTCACTCGCTGAATTTGCTGCTTAATTTTAGGTGCTAGTTTTTGTTTACGTGAGAACAAGGCTGCCGCAATCGCATAAGCCAACAACACCAACGGATAAGCAATCATGCCCATTTCTTGTTTGCTGATACGGGTTTTAACCGCCATGAGCGCCACAATCAAACTGGCGAAAATTAACAAGGCAGGAAACAGTTTTAAATAACGCCCCTGACGCGGACTAACTTCTGACAATGCCACGGCTAAAAACAACGCCACCACAATCGCAAAAGGCACAAAAATACGCCATCCCAGTTCACTTGCGACCACAGGGTCTGCACGGTTTTTCCAAAGTTGCGAGGTGGTTAAGGCTTCTACTTCGGCACTTTCAAATTTAGCTTCTTTGTCATTCTCTAAACGTAAACGATAACTTTGGAATTCTGCCTGTGAATATTTGGCTGTGCCAGGAAATATTTCATAACGACGCCCTTCGACCAAATCCACCACATTGGCAGGATCATTTTCCAGCTCTACCCGTGTCGCTTCTTTTGCCAGAATCATGACATCAGGACGACCTGCTTTTTCTGCACGTTGATAGAAGAAAATATCTTTCAGGTTTTTACGATCTTCAGATAGATCACCTGCGTAAATGGTATATGGCCCTGAAGAAATAAACTCTTTGGGTCGCACCAAATCAAAACCTGTGCGTACCGCCTGACTGGTGGTCAATGCTTCAAACTGACGCAATCCCCACGGTGATGCCCACAGCATTAAAAAGCCTTGGACAATTAGAAATACCAGCGTCATTGGCACCAATAAACGTGCCAATTGATGCCGACTCACGCCACTGCTGTTGAGCACTGCCATTTCATGGTCGACATATAAACGACCAAATACCAACATCAAGCCAATAAAGAAACCCAAAGGTAAGATCAGCGTCAAGAATTCAGGCAAGCGATAGCCAATGATGCTGAATAAAATACTCGCATCCAAACGCCCTTGTGCCGCCACGCCAAAATACTTGATCAAGCGACCACCCATCATGATCAAAGTCAGTAAGGCAATCACAACCAAGGATGTCGACACAACTTGCTTGACCAAATAACGCCGAATAATCAAATTATTTCTTCCAAAATGTGAGGGAATCCAATTCGCGTTAGTTTACCTGAATGTTGAAAATATAAAACCTATCGCCTTGTTATACATTGAAACTCGACGCATAAAAATGTTTCAATGGTTGCATAGTTTGCACATTTAGATAGGCATAAAATCCAGTGATTAAATTTAGCTTAAGTCCCGCATTCCAAGAACACAGCGCGAGTGAATCTTTGTCAATTTTAGTGGCTGCAGAACAGGTGCCACAGGCAACTGCTGCTTATCAAATCAAGGATTTAGACAGCATTATTCAAGCGACACAATTTAAAGCAGGCTTTAATGAAAGTTTAAGTTTGGTGGCTAGCGTTGCTGAATGCGCCAATAGCAACCTGATCGGTTTGGGTAAAACCGAAGAATTACCAGCCGCAAAGCTGGCAAAAATTGCACAAAGCATTATCAAATCTTCACAAAAAAAATTTAAACAGATCAGCATTGACTTGTCTGCCCTGCCTAGCGAGCTGCATTATGTATTTGCACTCAGCCTGACCCAAGCAGCCTATGCTTTTGATGAATACAAAAGCAAAAAGAATGAATTTCAGCTTGAACAAATCCATTTCATTGCCAATAACAGCCCACTCAGCGTAGATCAACTTCAATTGATTGAAGCCATGCAATCGGGTCAAAACATGGCACGTGACTTGGGCAACCGTCCGGGCAACATTTGTTTCCCTGAATATTTGGCAGAACAAGCCCAAGCACTTGCGGCAGAATATCCAGACCTACTCAAAGTCACCATTTTAGATGAAGCAGAAATAGCGGAATTGGGCATGGGTGCTTTCCTTGCAGTCAGTCAGGGTTCAGACCGTCCAGGACGCATCATTAGCCTCGAATACCAAGCACAGCGTGATGAAGCACCTGTGGTATTGGTTGGTAAAGGCATCACCTTTGATACAGGCGGCATTTCACTCAAACCCGGCTTAGGGATGGATGAAATGAAATTTGATATGTGTGGTTCTGCTTCAGTTTTAGGCACCATGCGCGCGCTGTGTGAAGCACGTTTACCTATCCATGTGGTCGGCACGATTGCCACTGCAGAAAATATGCCGTCAGGCAAAGCCACTCGCCCGGGTGATATTGTGACCAGTATGAGCGGCCAAACCATCGAAATTTTAAATACCGATGCCGAAGGTCGTTTGGTGCTGTGCGATACCCTAACCTATGTGAAACGCTTCAACCCTGCTTTGGTGATTGATATTGCGACTTTAACAGGCGCTTGCGTGGTTGCACTCGGTTCGGTACTGACAGGCATGTTTACCCCAGATGATGAACTTGCGGCGGAATTGGATGCTGCGGGACACACTGCATTTGACCGTGTATGGCGTATGCCCGTGATTGACGATTACCAAGAACAACTGGATTCACCATTTGCCGATATTGGCAATATTGGTGGGCCTAAAGCAGGTTCAGTTACTGCAGCATGCTTCTTGCAACGCTTTACCCGTGACTATCGCTGGGCGCATCTAGACATTGCAGGCACTGCATGGAATTCAGGCAGCAATAAAGGTGCAACAGGTCGTCCTGTACCGTTATTGATGCAGTTCCTCGCACAACGTGCAAGCAATAATGGCTAAAGTTAGCTTTTATTTGTTTGAAAAAAGTCCTGAACGGCAAGTGGAAAGCACTTGCCGTTTATGCCGCAAAATTTTGCGGCAGCAGGCACGCATTTGGCTGCATTGCCCTGATCCAGAGTTACAGCAAATATTGGATGAGCGTCTGTGGAGTTTTGATGCCAGCAGCTTTATTCCACATGGCATTAACCAAACACAGGCCAGCGTATGTATTTCTGCCGAATTACCGCAGCAATCGGACTGGATTGTGTTTAATTTTAACAGTCAGGCACTTGAAGCCTATGCAAAATTTAGTCACATTATTGAGATTATTGAAAATCACGAAGCAGCTAAAGTGCTTGGACGTGAAAAATTTAAACAATATCGACGTTTGGGCATAGAACCACAGACGTTTAAGCTTTAATTTTAAAACGTTTTTTTAAAAATACTGCTCAAAATAAGGAGAGATGCGGTGACTTTAAATGTCGGCTCAGATTTTAAACAGCGCTGGTTAACCGCGCCTCAGGCTGTGCGCCAGACATTTATGGATGATCTGCATCGAATTTGTGAGGTCTTGCAACCTGAAACGCAATTACACAACTGGATTGCAGAAGATCAGCGCGCTCAGCAACAATCACAGGAAAAAATTGAACAAGCCTATGCTGACCTGAAAGCACGTTTGATTGAAGAAGCACGGCAACGTCGCCAATTGGCACTCGAACTCAAATTAGAACAGCAACGTGCAGAACAAGCCGCTTATGCTGCACAGCTACAGCAAGATGAAGCGCAACGCTTTGCAGAACAAACTCAAGCACTTGAGTTGATGCGTCAAAGTCTGGATCAGGAAATTTCAAACTATACTGCACGTTATGAGCAAAATCCTGAATTACCTGCAGTGACTTTTAATCAAGCCGCAACTGCGGTAAGTGATGATCAAATTGTTTCTGAACTTGAAAGTGTACGTTTGCGTTTAGAGCTAGAAGCCGAAACTCAAATTGAGCAGGCGGTAACGATCTTTCGTGCGCGACTACATGCTGCAGCCCAAGAAGAAATTGACTATATCTTAAAAAATTCAAATTTTTCTAAAGAATAATTTTACTTTTTATCCCCAATTAGCCCAAAGTCTTAAACCCAATGTCATCAAAATGAAATAATTTTGTCACATGATAATCATCCAGAAAAAGTTGAATTCTCAACTTTTATCTCCTTTAAATGACTTTTGTAATCATGGGTTTCAAATGGATATCTTGACGAAAATTTCAGGCAAAATCGACCATCTTAATGCGGGCGAACAGTGGAGTATTCGTGCTCAGGATTTATGGATCAGTCGTGCAGATTTCCAATCATTAAGCATGTACTTGTCTAAAGAAGCGGAAAAGGGTGAGTTTTCAATTCAAAGTAACGATACTTTTAGCCCGCGCTTGGGTGGCACAGAATTAATTGTCACCAAACACTAAAACTGAACAATATCAAAAGTCCACACGGTGGGCTTTTTTTGTGGCCATCAATCCACTTTTTTAGTTATCGCGGTGGATTTAGAAGAAGAAAATAGAAAAAATGAGGAATTTAAATCCAATCACCCAACCAAGACAAAATATTACCCAAGCCATAACCTATTGCCATTAAAGAAAAAATCCATACGGCAGCACCCACCACATTATAAAAACTAAAGGTCGCCAAAGGCATGTGCCCTGACCCTGCAGCAAATGGTGCAAATGAGCGTACAAACGGTATAAAACGCGCCATTAAAATAGTTTTGCCACCATGTTTCATAAAATAATGGTTGGTTTTGACAATATATTCAGGTTTGAAATAACGTGAATGTTGATGAAAATACTTCACCCCTAGAATTCGTCCAGTGTAATAGTTGACGCTATATCCCAAGACTGCCGCGACAAAAAGTAAAATCCCCATATAGTGCAAATGCACCACATCGGTGGTGGAACACAAGGCACCAATTGCGATCAGCAAACTATCGCCTGGTAAAAAGAACATGAACACAGAACCTGTTTCTGCAAAAATAATCAGAAACAAAATGGCATAGATCCACAGACCATAATTATCGAGTAATAATGGCAGCCAGTGTTCCAAATTCATTAAAAAATCAATCATCTACATTAAACCAAAGGGGTGTTTATGATGAAAAAAACATCTTTATCTTTTTAATTATCCCTAAAAACAAAAAAACAGTCTAATTTTTCAATCAGACTGTTTAAATTTCATTCGGCTCTGTGCTTATTTTAAAAAGCCATTTTCAGCCAAGAATTCCATGCTAATTTTAGATTGCTGCATAGTTTCTGCAGCTTTATCACCCAAGAGCAAACGCTCAATATAACGCGCCAAGACATCCACTTCTAAATTGACCTTGCTGCCAACTTTCCATGTGCCAATATTGGTACGCTCTGCCGTGTGTGGAATTAAATTCAGACTGATAACACTGCCGCGTAAATGGTTAATGGTCAGGCTGATGCCATCGACGGTCACCGAACCTTTTTCTGCCAAATATTTGGCAATTTCTGCAGGTGCAGTCACTTCATAGTAAATTGAACGTGCATCTTCACGTACCAGCGTAATTTCACCGACTGCATCAACATGGCCACTTACGATATGTCCACCAAAACGTGTGGTCGGCAACATGGCTTTTTCGACATTGACAGGCTGACCCACTTTCCATGTGCCTAAAGTGGTACGGTTCAAACTTTCACGGGACACATCTGCGGCATACCAATTGTCGCCCCACTCGATCACAGTCAGGCAAATACCATTGGTGGCAATTGAATCCCCCAAATGCACATCCGACATATCCAAATCGGTCTGAATACGCAAACGTACATCACCGCCCACACTTTGCAGGCTTTCTACTTTACCTAAACTTTCAATAATGCCTGTAAACATAATCTTTTCTCTCATTCACTGAGGATTTGTGGATTTACCACAACGCCAATTGGGTACTCACACCTGAGGTATCTACACCACCCAATTCTGCAAAATGGTAAAGTTGCCCTAACAACTGGCGAATAGGTGGGCCTGACTTGGCATGCGTATCGGTAATCACAATAAATTCCAGCACGCGCGCACGTTCAGACTGACGCTGCTTACTGACACGATAACGTGGTACATCTTGGGTCAATAACGTCACTCGACCGCGTTTTAAATTGGCTTGCAACAAGTCTGTGGCACTAATATTACCATCGGTAGAATAACTGGTCAGAATAAAACGTGCATTAATGGTGTCCAATAAGGTTTCATACGCCTCTTTGGCGTACTTAGATGAGTTGTATGGACTTGGACGTTCTTTGCGCCATGCACGGTCAATACCACTTTTAAAGCCTTTGGTGTCTGGGGTTGGTAAATCGACCTGATCCCACAAGGTTAAGGCATTTAAGACATGATAGTTACTGCTATAAGCATGTTGATTATACGGTGGGTCTAAATAAGCCACATCCACCTCAAAACCACTCATTTGATTGGCAAGATGCTGTGCATCGACACACCACATTTCTGCAGCAGGTTTATTTGGTTCACCAATGTCACAAAAACGACTTGGCGTGAGCCACAATAATGATTCTATTCGTTCGAGTGCAGTTTGAGTTTTGCCACCCCAGCCGTGGTGGAAGCTTTTAAACACCCCACTGGTATTACTGACAAAACTGGCAGAGTACAACAACGGCGCCAACAATGCCGACATCTCAACATCATCAATGGCACCCTGCGCTTGCCACGTAGCAATTTGCTGACGAATCGCATCTATGCGCATACCGTTACGACGTTTAAAGAATAAACGGTCACGACTTGGGTCATAAATTTCGTCATTGCGCGGACACAAATTATGCGTCACCCAGCCTTTGACTTCAGGCAAACGGTTCAAATAATCAATGGCTTTTTGATAGCCGCCTAATTCTTTAAACGCAGGTGCTTCAGTGCAGGCCAAAATCGCATGGTTTAAGGCATGGCTGTACGGTTCCCAGTCATTGGCAATCACCCGATAACCATTTTGACGCGCCAAACGTGATACCACTCCTGAACCTGCAAAAAAATCGGCAAAAATTGGTGCACGACCATTTTTAGGATGTAGCGTTCCTGTCTGTTCAAGTGCTTCTAAAATCAGATGCAGTAAACGGCGTTTATTGCCCAAATAAGGCACTAACTGATGGAATAAGTATTCATCAGTGGTGCGTGCCGCATGACGACGTTTGTGATAAACCGTTGACTCTGAACTCATAGTGTCTCTTGAGAAGGAATTAACCTAAGGCGCACGTCATCACCCAATTGAGTGACATCGCAAAGTTTAAATCGAAGTTGCTCTGCCATCTGTTCAAATTCTGCATTAAACATGGCACGAGCCGAGTGCCCTAACAATGTAGGTGCCACATAGCTGATCACCTCATCAACCCAACCTTCCTGTAAGAAAGCGGTCGATAAGGTTGCACCCGCTTCAACCAACACATCATAAATTTGATGTTGCTGTACCAATTGGGCAAGTAAGGTGGCTAAAGGTTGCGGTTCCAATTGTAACACGCCCAAAGCAGCCAACTCTGCACGATACGGTCCCATCACCATCACCGTTTCAGGCTGCTGCAAAATTTGTGCGCTCAAAGGCAAACGACCTTGGCGATCTAAAATAATCCGTTTGGGTTGTACTACGCTGTGGATGTCATCTACACCCTCTAAGTGGCGTACATTAAGCAGACAGTCATCGGCCAGTAACGTGTCGATCCCCGTTAATACTGCAGCAGAAATTGCCCGCCAATGCTGCACATCGGCACGTGCAGCCGTGCCTGTGATCCATTTGGATTCACCCGAAGCCATTGCCGTGCGACCATCCAAACTTGAAGCTACTTTTAAACGCACATAGGGCATGCCCGTAGCCATGGCTTTTAAAAAGCCTAAATTTAACTGACGCGCTTCAGCTTCTGCCACACCGACCTCCACCTGAATGCCTGCATCTTTTAAAATCTGAACACCCTTACCTGCCACCAATGGATTTGGGTCTGGACATGCCACCACCACTTTGGCCACACCTGCATCGACCAATGCTTTGGCACAAGGTGGCGTGCGCCCATAGTGCGCGCACGGTTCCAAAGTTACATAGGCAGTTGCACCACGTGCCTGTTCACCTGCCTGACGCAAGGCAAAGACTTCAGCATGCGGTTGTCCTGCACGCGGATGATGCCCTTCGCCCAATAATTGTGCATCTTTGACTATCACACAGCCGACATTTGGATTAGGTTTGGTGCTGTATTGCCCCAAACGTGCCAACTCAATCGCACGACGCATCCAAAAAAGATCATTGGGAGGTAAATTGGAAGTGAATTCAGTCATATTCAGATGTTGTCTGCTTTTTGCTGACATGAGGATTTATTGCTCACGTAACTGCATTTGTTCAATTTGACGGCGAAACGCTTCGACATCCTGAAAGTCCTGATACACTGAAGCAAAACGCACATACGCCACGTGATCCAATGCAAATAAAGCCTGCATCACAATTTCACCAATGGTACGTGATTTCACATCACGCTCACCCAAACGGCGAATTTGTAATTGGATGTCGCTGAGTACAGTTTCGATTTGCTCTTGGGTCACAGGACGCTTTTGTAAAGCATGCATCAGTGAACGACGCAGCTTGGCCTCATCGAAGGGTTCACTTTTCCCATCCGATTTAATCACACGTGGCATGACGACTTCATAACTTTCAAAAGTGGTAAAGCGTTCACCACAGCCAATACACTCACGACGTCGGCGAATTTGGCAGCCTTCTGCCGCCAAACGTGAGTCAATCACTTTACTGTCTGCAGTGTTGCAAAATGGACAATGCATAGCGGTTTAATTGCACAAATTTGAATGAAAATGCAGTGTAGCAAAAATTCCAAACTTTGTAGAGTTTTACGCAACATATAGAAAAAAAACAGCCCCGAAGGGCTGTTTTACACAATATATTGATTATGTACTGTCTAGATTATTCTACACGTTCACCATGTTGGCTTAAGTCGAGTCCCATACGCTCATCTTCTGCAGCCACACGAATACCAATGGTTAGATCAATTACTTTTAAGATGATGAAAGTCAGTACAGCAGAGTAAGCAATGGTCGCTAACACACCTTCAACTTGCACCCAAAGTTGGCTCATTAGGTTGCTTGGTGCAGCATCGCCCATAATAAACTCGCTGGCAAAGAAGGCTGTTAAAATTGCACCAACAATACCACCTACACCATGTAGTCCAAAGGCATCTAGAGAGTCATCAGCTTTCAGGGCGCGTTTTAAGGCAGTAATACCCCAGAAACATACCACACCACCAATTAAACCCATCGCTAATGCACCACCAACAGTCACAAAACCTGCTGCTGGAGTAATCACCACCAAACCTGCTACAGCACCCGATGCAGCACCTAATACAGAACCTTTACCACGTACCAGTTTTTCTGCTACAAGCCATGCAATTGCTGCGGCTGCGGCTGCCACTTGAGTCACAACTAAGGCATAACCCGCTGCACCATTCGCGCCTAAAGCAGAACCACCGTTGAAACCAAACCAGCCCACCCAAAGTAAACTTGCACCCAGTACAGTCAAAGTCAGGTTGTGCGGAGCCATAGATTCACGGCCCAAGCCCATACGTTTGCCCAACATGTATGCAGCAACTAAACCTGCAACACCCGAGTTAATATGAACAACAGTACCACCAGCAAAGTCGAGAGCACCATCATTGCCTAACCAACCACCACCCCATACCCAGTGGGTAATTGGTGCGTAGACCACGACCACCCAAATCGCGATAAAGGCAACAAAGGCACCAAACTTCATTCGTTCTGCAATTGAACCACTGATAATAGCCACAGTAATAATGGCAAAAGTCATTTGGAAAATCACAAATAAAATTTCTGGAATGCTGCCGCTTAAAGCCTCTGTACCAATGCCTGCCAGCATGACTTTATCTAGGCTGCCAATAAAGGCATTGCCTTCGCCAAAGGCAAGACTATAACCAATGATTACCCAGACAATACTGACAATGGCAGCCGCCACAAAACTATAAGCCATCGTGTTTAAAACGTTTTTCTTACGCACCATACCGCCATAAAACAGTGCCAAACCAGGGATGGTCATGAGTAAAACTAAAGCAGTCGAAACTAAAATCCAAGCGGTATCGCCTGTATCTAATACAGCTTCTGATTCAGCAGCTTCAGGCGTGCTGACTTCTGCTACAGCTGCAACTTCTGTTGCATTTGTTGTTTCGATAGGAGATGTTTCGGCAGTTTCAAGCACTGCAACATCTGAAGTTGGTGCGGTGGCTGTTGCGGCTTCTTCAGCCCAAGCAACAGAACCACCAAGAAGTGCGCCCGATAGACTCAGCGCGAGTAGCATTTTTTTCATTTGTGTCCCCCGACCTTTGTTTTTGTGAGTTATTAGGTACTCAGCAAACTTCATGCCATCTTTTAAACAGCGTCTGCACCCGTTTCACCTGTACGAATACGGATGACTTGTTCGAGGTTAGTCACAAAGATTTTGCCATCACCAATCTTGCCTGTACTAGCAACACGAGTGATTGACTCAATCACCGAATCGACCATTTCATCGCTAATTGCGATTTCGATTTTAACTTTAGGTAAGAAGTCAACGACGTACTCGGCGCCACGATAAAGTTCGGTATGACCTTTTTGGCGACCGAAGCCTTTGACTTCTGTTACGGTGATCCCTTGAACACCAATTTCAGATAATGCTTCACGCACATCATCTAATTTAAAGGGTTTTACAATTGCAGTTACGAGCTTCATGTGTGTTTTCCTTCGGCTTAATTCACCAGTAAGGTTTTATGTTCAAATTCCATGCCAAAGTTCTAAGGTCGGGGGAAATTAGAAACCGTGACATGAGTTTTCTTTATACCTTATTTTATACATTTATATGGTTTTGATCTTCAAAAAATAGACATATTTACTAGAAGATTTACGATTTTACTCATCGAATAAATCCATATTTCGTCTGAAATGCTATAGTCTATTCAAGACCAGTGCTACACTGCCTCCATTTTCTCCATCTTTGTGGAAACAACAATGATTGAAACTTTATTACAAGCCATTTTGGAACAAGTTGAACAACCTAAAAAAGATTTAGAACATAATTTACGTGCTTTGCTCAATGAGGCGGTCACCAAAATGGATTTGGTCTCGCAAGATGAGCTAGACCGCCAACGTACTGCGCTCAATAATGCCAACTTACGTTTAAATGAATTGTTAAAACAGGTTGAAGTACTAGAACAGAAAATTCAACTCCAAAAATAAGCACCAATTGAGTGCATAAATACAAAAACCAAACATTATAAAAATAACGCACCAAAACGGATCATCATAAAAATGTCTTTTGCCAAAGTGTATACGCGGGGGCTGCTCGGCTTGCACGCCCCTGCAATTGAAGTCGAAGTCCATCTGAGTCAAGGCTTACCTTCTTTAACCATTGTCGGTCTAGCCGAAGCTGCCGTGCGTGAGAGTAAAGATCGGGTACGCTCTGCCATTATTAACAGTGGTTTTCAATTTCCAACCAAACGTCTGACCATTAATTTAGCACCTGCCGACTTACCCAAAGATGGTTCACGTTTGGACTTAGCCATTGCTTTGGGCATTTTAATTGCTTCGGGACAATTGCCCGAACAAAGCACTGAAGGTTTAGAGTTTATTGGAGAATTGGCTTTAGATGGTCAATTGCGCCCTACCACAGGTACACTCAGTATTGCGATTGCCTGCCAACAGGCACAGCATTGTTTGGTTTTACCTGAACAAAATGCACAAGAAGCTGCTCAATTGCCTGACTTTGAAGTCTTTGCCGCCACACATTTAAAACAAGTTTGCGAACATTTGGCACAAAGCCAGCCTTTAGATAAAGTCACCGCAATTGCCCAGCCACAGTTATCTCATTCCGCATTTGATTTAGTCGATGTTAAAGGACAATTGCGCCCACGACGTGCTTTGGAAATAGCAGCTGCTGGTGGACATTCATTGCTATTCAAAGGCCCACCCGGTACAGGTAAAACCTTACTGGCATCCCGACTTTCCAGTATTTTACCGCCATTGAATATGCAGGAAAATTTAGAGGTCGCCAGCATCTATTCTGTGGCGGATAGCCCGCATACGTTTGGACAGCGCCCTTTTCGCGCCCCGCATCATACCGCTTCTGCTGTAGCCTTGGTCGGTGGAGGCTCATATCCCAAACCTGGTGAAATTACCTTGGCGCATTTAGGCGTTTTATTTTTAGATGAATTGCCTGAATTTGATAAAAAAGTGTTAGAAGTGCTGCGCCAACCTTTAGAGTCCAAAGAAATTGTGATTTCCCGCGCCTCTCGGCAAATTACCTTTCCAGCCAACTTTCAACTGATTGCTGCCATGAATCCCTGCCCTTGTGGTTATGCTTTTAATCAAGATGTGCGCTGTCAGTGTTCTGCAGAAAGTATTAAACGCTATCAAAACCGTATTTCAGGACCGTTGTTGGATCGTATCGACTTACACATTGATGTACCACCTCTGCAAGCACATGAATTACAGGATACCCGACCAGTGGAAAATTCTGAAACCGTGCGAAGCCGTGTCATTCAAGCATATACACGACAATTGCAACGCCAAGAGTGTTTAAACATGGCGCTCAGTCCCAAACAATTAGAGCAATTTGCACATTTAGATGATACTGCGCAAAATATTTTAGCCATTGCGCAGCAGCGTTTGAACTTATCGGCACGTGCGTATCATCGGGTGTTACGAGTGGCACGCACCATTGCAGATTTAGCCCAAAGTGAACAGATTCAAAGTCCACATTTGAGTGAAGCACTGTCTTATCGTGCCCATGAAGCCTGATTGAAAGTCTAATTAAGAGTTCGATTAAGAATCTGATTAAAAGTCTAAGAGATGAAAATAGCCCATTGCCATGCCTGTACAATGGGCGAGTTGTTTTTATTGTTTTAAGTTTCACTCCTAACTGGAGCTTTTATTTATCGTCGTAGCCGTATCTTTAGAAGGCTTTAGTTAAAGTAAATACAGCTCCTGTTTCAACGCCACGCTTTGCCGCATGCGAAAAACCATCGGTATCAATATCAGTTCCTACAGCAGCCAATTCAGCAGATAAACCTTCAACTGAAGCAAAGTTATAGCTTACACCGACTTTCCAATCTACATAGCTGTCTTTTCCACCGCCAAAATCAAAGTCATCTGCTTGGGTGTAACCTAATCCAGCAACCCCAGAAAAGCCGGTACTTCCAATGGGTGCGGTATAAGTGGCATTGAAATACCAAGCATCGGTGTCACCACCTAAGAAATCATTACTGTAGTTAATGGCTGTTAATAAGCTGGCATCTTTAAACAAAACATCACTAAAACCTAATTTTGCATAAGCTTCGAGCCAGTTTAAATCGCTCTCACTTGGGTAAGCGTAATACCAAAAACCCACATCCAAAATGGGTTTGCTGGCAAAATAATCTAGGCTTGTGGTATAGCCCATATAAGGGTCAAGCTCTAAATGTGCCGTACCACCAAAATCGACATTGG
The DNA here is from genome assembly GCF_017498585.1 of Acinetobacter towneri. NCBI lineage: Bacteria > Pseudomonadati > Pseudomonadota > Gammaproteobacteria > Moraxellales > Moraxellaceae > Acinetobacter > Acinetobacter towneri. Next base: position 729,691 of record NZ_CP071766.1, on the reverse strand, counting down.
AACCCCACACACCAGCATAAAGGCCTGAATCATGGCTCAACGCAAAACCCGCTTGCACCGCAGGATCACTCATTGTTTGTGTCATGCCACGAAAACGATAATCACTGGTCATTGCCGCAGTACCACTAAAAGACAATGCTGAAGTTGATTCTGATGCCATGCTTAGACCAGATGCTGCCATCATCGCTGCTGCAAAAAGTGTTTTAAATCCCATGTTCATGATTATTCCCCCTGCATCTGATGAGATGCTTGTGTCTATTGTTGTTTAACTCACATGGAGGATTGCAAACCGTGTGCCAACATTCAAAAAAACAAGATTTTTCATACTCAGAATAGGCTCACAACCACATATAAATAATTGTTATTTATATTTATTTTTAAATTAATAAATTTCTTTTTTTTATCACTGTGACCTATAAGATACTTTTTTTTATTCTTTTTAGGTAGATGTTTAAGTCATATTTACTGTGCAGATACCGAATACATTGCAACATTTTTGATGTGCCTGACTTAGAACTCCATTTTAAACTACCTAAAAAAGTGCAATAACATTTATTCCCACATCTTTGCATATACTAAAAACTGGGACAAAGTCATTACTCATATGCTTATAGCCCCTTGCCCATTAAGGGCAAACAGCATGTTTGGCCTAGAAAAAATATTTTTGAATGCGAATAATTTTTTTGCACCAAGAACATGCATATCATTCAAATTGTTAAACCGAATAGCCAATGTGAGATTTCAGCAGCATTGTGGCAGGCCGATGCAATCTCTTCTGAAGTTATTACACTTAAAAATTTAGCGAAGAGAGAAATACTAATTGGGTCAAATTCATCAAAAACAGCGCAAATAAAACACCGTATTTCACATGAAACACCTCATAGCTAAAAACTATTACTCACCCCATAAACACGATTCTATTTTTTATACTTTTAGTTCAAATAAAAACCAAAATATCCAACTTTATCTATTTTTAAAATTTAAAACCGCACTTATGAGTAAATACTTAAGAAGATGAAATAAACATAAAATTTTAGGTTTTTACTTACTTATTTCGCCATAAATTCTTAACTTAAACTACTGAAATATTAAACAAAGCTGATTTTATGGCTAAAATTTACAAAAAACTTAAAGCATTGCTCCCAAGTCATCCATTCTAGCTGTTCAGCTCATTTAAAATTATGTTCATGTTTTTACTAAAAATTAAAATAATTATTAAACTTTTTAAAATTCAATATTTTTAATGACCCTACAGTTTATCGAAAAAATGCTTAACTTTAGTGTCATAAGCCCCTTAAAAATGATATTTTCGCGCCTAAATAGCGATACAATTCGGCTACGTTTCAACTACACATTTACTGCATGAGGCTGTCTCCCAATGCTGCAATCTAAAAAATTAACACTAGCGTTGCTCATCAACGCAGCGCTTGTTTCAACTGCATTTGCTAGCGAACAAAGTGAATCTAAAGGCTTTGTAGAAGACGCAAACGGTTCGGTTTTATTCCGTACAGGCTATTTAGCTCGTGACTATAAAGATGTAGCCCCTGATACAGATACCAGTTCATTTGCACAAACAGCAATCATAAAATTAGATTCAGGCTTTACCAAAGGTGTAGTCGGTTTTGGTGCAGGGATTATTGGTGATGCTTCATTCAAGCTAGGCGAAAATGCGCATACGGGCAACGGAATGATTCCAACACATAATGATGGCTCTGCTTATGACCATTGGGCACGTGGTGGTGCTTATGTAAAAGCACGTATTTCCAATACAACAGCAACTTACGGTACACAAGTACTCGATTTACCTGTATTAGCTAGCAACACTGCCCGTTTAGTACCTGAATATTTCACGGGTGTACTCGTTCAAAGCAATGAAATTGATAACTTAAACTTGGTTGCAGGTAAATTTACTGAAAACCAATATTCAAGCCAAATCAATTCAGATGGTAATCAATTAGACCGTGCTGTGGTATGGGGCGCGAAATATACATTTAATGATGACTTAAAAGCATCTTATTATGGTGTTGATGTTAAGGATAAATTAGATCGTCACTATGCCAATGTGAACTATAACCACGGCTTAAAAGATGATGCTGCTCTTAACTTTGATCTAAGCGGCTACCACACAAAATTCTCTAAAGATGCTTCAACTTATTCAGCAACAGGTACGATTGCAAACACTGCCTATGGTACAAATGCAGAGAATGGTGGAATTGCAGGAACAGAGAAAACCAATGACATTTGGGCGATCTCTACCTCATATAGCAAAGATGTACACAATGTGATGTTGGCTTACCAACAAAACTTTGGTGATGTAGGCTATGACTACGGCGGCAACGCAGATGGTGCACAATCTATTTATCTACCTAACTCATATTTGTCTGATTTTGTAGGTAATGATGAAAAATCTTTAGGCTTACAATACAACTATAACTTTAAAAACCATGGTCTTCCTGGTCTAAACTGGACAACTGCTTTTGTTTACGGTTGGGACATTGATGTTCGTGACCAAGCAAAAGATGGTCAAGAGCGTGAATTCTTTAACCAAGTAAAATACACCGTTCAATCAGGTTTTGCGAAAGATGTGAGCTTACGTCTACGTCATTCATACTACCGTGCAAACGATGAATACAAGAGCGTATATATGCCAGACACTAACGAATGGCGTATCTGGTTAGATATTCCTGTGAAATTATTCTAATTTCTCGGAATAGCCAATCCAATAAAAAACCTGCACATATTCTGTGCAGGTTTTTTTACATTTCAGCTTTCATTTGAACACTGAACAGGCTACGTGCAAATTATGGATTTGCAGCTTTGTAGCCTTCAATTGAGTTCAATACTTCTTGTTTCGCAACATCAGCACCTTCCCAACCACTTAACTTCACCCATTTGCCTGGCTCTAAGTCTTTATAGTGCTGGAAGAAGTGTTCAATTTGGCTGATCAATAATGGTGGAAGATCCGTATATTCTTGAACATCTTTATAAATTGGGGTTAATTTTTCGTGCGGAACGGCAACCAATTTCGCATCAATACCACCATCATCTTCCATGTTCAATTTACCCACTGGGCGGCAACGAATCACAGAACCTGGCTCTACTGGGTGTGGAGTCACAACCAATACGTCTAGCGGATCACCATCCAATGAAAGTGTATTTGGTACATAACCGTAGTTCGCTGGGTAGAACATTGCTGTACCCATGAAACGGTCTACAAATAATGCATCAGAATCTTTGTCAATTTCGTATTTGATTGGCGCTGCATTGGCAGGAATTTCAATGATCACATAGATGTCATTTGGTGCATCTTTACCCGCAGGGATATTGCTGTAGCTCATAGCATCACTCTTAAACAAGTTAAATCTTTTTAAAACCGCGTCAATTATAACGGTTTTCTGTCCTGAATTACTGCGCGATTATACATCTGCAAGGCAAAAATACATATTTTCACACCTGACTTGATCAGGTCAGTTTAATCACCATCAGCAAAATACAAATTGGACAAAGTAAAGACAGCATCCAAACAATTGAACGCAGCGTCGCCCAATTGGCTAAATAACAAATTCCATAAATAATGCGCAGCACAATATAAGCAATACCAAACATCATCACCACCACTTGTGGGATGACCATATATTCCGCCATGAGCACTGCAGCAATAAATAAAGGCAGGCTTTCAAAACTGTTTTGCTGTACGGCGTTAGCACGTGCAGCAAAACCTGTGGTTTTGGCTAAAAATTCACGTGGATTTTGGTTATCTTCACGTTTAAAGCCACCTGCCATTTTTGCGACAACAGCAAAGACATACGGCAATAAGCAAGCAATAATAATTAGATAAACAATTCCACTTATGCTTTGCATCAATTTTTTCTCATAAACTGTATTGAGAACTTATCATAACATGGCATTTCTTGAATAAATTTTGTTAAATAGCATGTTTTAAGCAATTGTATAAAGGATCCATTATGGTCAGCCCAGATCAAAAGGAAATGTTAGATGTACTTGAAAAGCAGCGCCAACATCAACTGCGAGTGGATCGTGTTTTAAAAATTGTGTTGCCTATTGTGGCATTTTTATTGATGGTGATTTGCGCCAACATGAACGTATGGTCGACCATTTTTACCTTCGTTGTACTTTGGGTGGCGTTTTATGCGGTAGGGATTAAGCGCTTACCGCTCTGGCACTGGATTATTGTGATTGTGGTGTATTGCTTAATTGATAATATTTTAAGTTATGGCAGTTTTAATCAATCAGGTTTTAGCCGCCAATTTGGTGCGATGTTTATTTTCTTGGGTATTGTGGGTGTTGGGCGTCGTTACTTTGACCGTTGGCTGATGAAAGAGTAATACTTTTGCCTTTATCGAACAAGAAACAATCTATTTTCTATAGCATATAAAAAATGCCCCTGAGTTTTCAGGGGCATTTTTATTTCAGAGTAGAATGAATTACGCAGTCTTACGCAAATCTTTACGCAAAATTTTACCTACGTTTGATTTTGGCAATTCATCCATAAACTCCACATAACGTGGGCGTTTATAGCCAGTTAAGTTCTCTTTAGCGAACGCTAATACTTCTTCTGTGGTCAATGATGGATCTTTTTTCACCACAAACAGTTTTGGCACTTCACCTGATTTTTCATCTGGTACACCAATTGCAGCCACTTCCAATACTTTCGGATGCTTCGCAATCACTTCTTCAATTTCAGATGGATACACGTTAAAGCCTGATACCAAAATCATGTCTTTTTTACGGTCTACAATTTTCACATAGCCGCGTGAATCCATAACACCAATATCACCCGTACGGAAGAAGCCATTAATCATCACTTTATTGGTTTCATCTGGACGGTTCCAATAGCCTTTCATGACTTGTGGACCACGGATTGAAATTTCACCTTGCTCACCCAGTGCAACTTCATTGCCGTCATCATCCAAAATAGCCACTTCAGTTAATGGTAATGGAATACCAATTGTGCCAGTGAATTCTTCAGATGCAGGCGGGTTTGCCGTTGCAACTGGCGAAGTTTCAGACAAGCCATAACCTTCAATGATGTTAGTGCCTGTCACTTTTTTCCATGCTTCAGCAGTCGATGGTAATACGGCCATACCACCACCCATCGCCATTTTCAATTTGCTGTGATCAAGCTGTTTAAACTCTTCATTGTTCACGAGCGCATTGAATAAAGTATTCACCGCAGGGAAGAAAGTTGGTTGATATTTGCGTAATTCTTTCATCACCGCAGGTAAGTCACGCGGGTTTGGAATTAAGACGTTTGCCTGACCTTTGTACATGCCGTAAAGCGCACACACCATGAATGCAAAGATGTGATACAGCGGCAATGCACAGAAAATACGGTCATCTGGCTGACCATCTTGTGCACCGAATTTACTCTGGAAAATACCATCACATTGCAGCATGTTTGCCACAAGGTTGCGGTGTGTTAATTCTGCACCCTTAGATACACCTGTTGTACCACCCGTGTATTGCAACACAGCCGTATCACTTAAAGTTAAGCTTGGGCGTTTGTAGTTGCTTGGGCTTACTTTAGACATTGCTGCGTTAAATTTAACGTGACCCGGAATGTTCCATGCAGGAATTTGCTTACGCACTGAACGTAAAACAAAATTCACCAACGTGCCTTTTAATGCACCTAGCATATCGCCCACAGAAGCAACAACAACATGCTTCACAGGGGTTTTACCAATAATCGCCTGATAAACGGATGCAAAGTTTTCAATAATCACTAAAACTTCAGAACCAGAGTCATTTAATTGATGCTCTAACTCACGCGAAGTATAAAGTGGATTCACGTTCACCAAAACTAAACCTGCGCGGAACACCCCCAGTGCAACCACAGGATATTGAAGTACGTTCGGCATCATCACCGCAACACGCGAGCCAGGTGCCAAACCTAAACTTTGTAAATAAGTTGCAAATTTACGGCTAGCTTCTTCTAGTTCACTAAAGCTTAAAACCTTATCCATAAAGATAAAGGCATCACGTGAACCAAATTTTTGGAAATTACGTTCAAAAATGTCTACGAGTGACGTATTTTCTGCAGGCAGTTCTACAGTTTCTGGAATCCCTGTCTTTTGGTATTCAGCAAACCAAATCTTTTCCATAATGCCAATTTCTCCAATCAATAATCCTTAGTTTTAAACTGTTTTTCTCAATACAGGACGTCGTTCTTTGCTTGTTTATGTCCCGTATTGCATCCATTTTCACGAATATAAACCATATATAACGTATTTTGCTTAAAAAACGCTAGTATTATCTTTGAATTAACAGTTTATTTGCTTTTTGGTAACCGCGTGGTAAGAGATGACCTTTCGTGCCGCGCTTCGCCACATACTTCAGCAAATCGTCGCCTTTGAGTTTGAGTTGTTGCTGTCCTGCAAATACTTGAATTGCTTCATCTAAACTTAAAGGCAACATAGACACCAACTGATCTTTTTCCTCAAGTTGTATCAATTTATTACCTTTACCTTTATTCAAAATTGGCAATTCTGACAGCTCAATCACCAGTAAACGCCCTGCTGAACTGAGCAGTGCAACATGACTCGCGTGTTCAATCATTTGCAAGTTCATCACTGTCGATTGTTCAGGCAAAGACAGGAATGCTTTACCTGCTTTGGCACTGGTATCTAACTGTTTGGCCTGCGTTTTAAAGCCGTAACCTTTGCTGCTGGCTGCTAAAATTTCAGCTTCATCATCGGCAATCAGCAATTGTTTAAAGCCAACACCACTGGCAGGAGCAAGTTTTGAACTTAATGGTTCGCCCAAGCCACGTGCCGAAGGCAGGCTATTAATTGGCAACGCATAACTGCGTCCCGTATCATCTAAAATATAGACGCGCTGATTGGATTTGCCTTGTGCATGACTGAGATATTGATCACCCGCACGGAAATTTAGATTTTCCGCATCGACCTCATGCCCTTTGGCACAACGAATCCAGCCTGCTTCAGACAACACCACCGTTACAGGGTCGGCAGGTAGCATATCTTGTTCATTAATCGCAGTCGCTTCGGCACGCAATACAATTGGTGAACGACGATCATCACCAAACTTTTTCGCGTCTTCTTTCAACTCACTGATAATTAAATTTTTCAATGATTCAGGATTCGCCAATTGTTCACGAATAATGGCAGCGCGTGCTTCTAATTCTTCTTGTTCACGACGAATTTCCATTTCTTCAAGCTTAGCCAAATGACGCAGCTTTAATTCCAAAATGGCTTCAGCCTGAATTTCATCAATACCAAAATGCGCCATCAACTCGGCTTTAGGATGATCTTCTTCACGAATAATCCGAATCACGGTATCAATATCTAAATAGGCAATCAGCAAACCTGCCAAAATGTGCAATCGCTTTTCGATTTTATTGAGATGATATTGCAAACGGCGTGTGACGGTATTTTTTCGAATCTCAATCCATTCCAGCAAAATACGACGAATCGATTTCACCTGCGGACGACCATCTGCGCCAATCATGTTCATATTGACACGATAGCTCGATTCTAAATCGGTCGTGGCAAACAAGTGACTCATCACCGCTTCGGCATCAATACGGTTGGAACGCAGTACAATCACCAAACGGGTTGGGTTTTGATGGTCAGATTCATCACGCACATCGCTCACCAACGGCAGTTTTTTCGCCTGCATTTGATCGGCAATTTGAGTAATGATTTTTGAACCCGAAACCTGATACGGCAATTCTGTGATCACGATTTCATTTTTTTCAATGCTGTACACCGCACGCATACGGTAACTACCACGACCCGTACTTTGCATTTTCAGCAATTCTTCAGGTGGGGTAATAATTTCAGCTTTGGTCGGTAAATCTGGCGCAGGAATATATTCTGCGACTTTTTCATCGGTTAAATTTGGGTTGCGAATCAGGGCAATTGTGCCTTTCACCACTTCACGCAAGTTATGCGGTGGAATATCGGTGGCCATCCCCACTGCAATACCTGTAGTGCCGTTAAGCAAAATATTCGGTACACGCGCAGGCAAATTGACAGGTTCTTTTAATGAACCATCAAAGTTATCTTGCCAATCACAAGTACCTTGCCCCAATTCAGCCAAAAGCACTTCACTATATTGCGATAGTTTGGCTTCGGTATAACGCATGGCGGCAAAGGATTTCGGATCATCGGGTGAACCCCAGTTACCCTGCCCTTCAATAAATGGATAACGATAGCTGAACGGCTGCGCCATCAACACCATAGCTTCATAACAAGCAGAATCACCATGTGGATGGTATTTACCCAATACATCCCCTACGGTACGGGCCGATTTTTTCGGTTTGCCGCTGTGCTTGAGTCCAAGCTCACTCATGGCGTACACAATACGGCGTTGTACAGGTTTCAAACCATCGCTGATATGGGGTAATGCACGATCCATAATCACGTACATGGCATAGTTAAGGTATGCACGTTCAGTAAATTCTGCTACGGAACGGTTTTCTGTTGCATGATGCGCAAGGCTTGTCATAAAACCTGTCGTCCTAAATCATTTGTTTTTGTATCAATCGGCTTATGCTATGCCGCAGCAGCATCCTGCACAAGGGCTAGTAAGGATGCTCTGCGACAATTTGTGTCTTATGCCGTAAAAATATTCATTTTATAAAAAACAGCAATGCAAAATATACGATGGCTGGTGGTTATTTTACAAACCTATCGACTCTAAAGTTCTGCCTTTGGTTTCTTCACCCAACACCACAATCACCAAGGCAACGGCCAATAAAACCGCTGTAAACATCATAAAGACATAACTAAAGCCATTTTGCATAACCATCATGTGTGTGACCACCATCGGGGCGATAATACCGCCCATGCGTCCAATGGCCGAGGCCCAACCTGAACCAAAAGCACGAATATTGGTTGGATATTGTTCAGGAGTATAGGTGTATAGCACCCCCCACGCGCCCAAGTTGAAGAACGACATCAAACAACCCCAGAACATGATCATCGCCACACTATCCGCCTGACCAAAGAAGTACGCCGATACGGCACACATGCCAATAAAACCTGCCAGTGTGGCTTTGCGGCCTAATTTTTCGACCAGCCAAGCGGCTGCAATATAACCGGGTAATTGCGCCAAAATCATGCCCAACACATATTCAAATGACTGTACGATGCTGTAGCCTTGCTGCACCAACAGACTAGGCAACCAAGTGAAAATGCCATAATAGGAATAGACAATGCCAAACCAAATCAGCCACAGCATTAAACTACGACGTGCAAATGGTCCCGACCACAGTTGGGTAAAAGAGATATGCTGTTTAGCGGCAACAGGCTGAACTTCAATCTGTTCAATGACTTCTACCCCACATTGACGCTCAAACTTTTGTACCAGTGCATGTGCTTCGGCAATACGACCACGATTGATCAGATATGGGATAGATTCAGGGACTTTTTTCCAGATAACCAAGGCATATAAGGCAGGCAAACCACCGATTAAAAATGCTGTATGCCAATCAAATTTTGGAATCACAAAATAAGAAACCAATGCCGCACATAACCACCCCAAGCCCCAAAAACTTTCCAGCAATACAATAAAGCGCCCACGCACATGCGCAGGAATGTATTCACTGACCAACGTCACCGCTACGGGAAGCTGCCCGCCCAAACCTAAACCTACAATAAAGCGAAAGACCAGTAACCAAGTTAAATTCGGCGCAAAGGCACAAGCGGCAGTAGCTAGACTGTAAATCACCAAGGTGGTGGCAAATACAGTTTTACGTCCAATTTTATCGGCCAGACCACCTGAAAAGACTGCGCCAATGGCCATTCCGACAAAGCCAATTGACACCACCATGCCTTTTTCGGCAGGGGTCATGCTCCAGTCTTCTGCCATTTTTGCCAAAATAAAGGAGATCAGTCCTGTATCCATGGCATCAAACATCCAGCCCAAACCAATCACCACCAGTAGGCTATAGTGGAATTTTCCAATGGGTAGACGTTGCACACGCGAAACTAAATCCATAACACACTCTTTAAGTTGGCTAAAAGGATATGGGCTAAAACACAACTGCTGTTGTATTTTTATACTATGAATTGACAGGATGTGGATAGCATTAAAAAACCGATCTGGTGATCGGTTCGCTTCTATTTAGATATTCAATACAATTCTTATAACCAATTAGGTTTCATCTTTAGAGGATGCTGAATGTTCATCATCGTCCTGATAAATAAATTTAGGCATTTCTAAGCCAAAATAAATCGCAATCAAACGCAAAGTAAAACCAAAAACAAGTGTTGAGATCACGGTCAATTCAAGCGACAAACCGATTTCGATACACAACCAATAGCAAATCACGGACACAAAAGAAATACTGGCATATAGCTCACGGCGGAACACTAAAGGCACATCGTTACACAGAATATCACGCAGAATCCCACCTGACACACCTGTTAAGACGCCTGCAACGGCAGACACCACAAAGCCATGCCCCATTTCCAAAGCAATTTGACAACCAATAATAGTGAAGCCAATTAAGCCTAAAGCATCGAGCACCAAGAAAATGGAACGTAAATGACGCATCCATTTGGCAATTAAAATGGTGATAAAAGCTGCAATACAGGTCAGCACCAAATATTCAGGATGTTTGACCCAAGTCAGTGGATAATGCCCTAATAACACATCTCGCACCGAACCACCACCCAATGCGGTGACACAGGCAATTAAGGTGACACCAAACCAATCCATGCTACGACGCCCTGCAGACAATGCGCCTGTCATCGCTTCTGCGGTAATCGCGATTAAGTAAATGACCAACAACAACATGGACTTGCCCTTCTTTCACTAGGCCAATAGATGCGCGTTATAATAAGCGAAAAACCAAGATAAAGTTATAAAAATTGCGCACAACATTGCTTAAGTTTTTTACCCGAACCACAAATACACGGCTGTTTCATAGTCGGCTGTTGCCCTGTGGTCGGATCTAGAAAATACCAACGGGCCTGATGTTGCACAAAATGGGAAATTTCATGGTGAATTTGCGCCTGCTTGGCATCGTGGTAATGGGCTTTAAATTCAACTTGGGCATGGCTTTTATCTAGCTTTTCATTGCTATTCAGCACTTCGAGCTTTAACCATTGATTCGACTTGCTCCAATCTGCAATTGCGTCAACATCCAAACTTGCCTGTTGTCCTAGCGCAGTAGTTTGCACAATATAATCAATTTGTTGCAAGGCAAAAGCGCTATAGCGTGAACGCATGAGTTGGCTCGCGGTTTCTGCATGTGCCTGCCCCACGTGTAAAGGTTGGCAGCAGTATTGATAATCGCCTTGCCCGCACGGACATGCCAAGTGATGCATAGAAAATTCCAGAAATTTAAATCAATAATAGGGTCTGTTGACACTTCGTCTATATTTGCAATGGCAACAGCCCCAAAACAGCCTGACAATGCAGGCTATTTTAGCGGAAGCACAAGACTGAAATGCAGTTTGGCGTTCAGTTTATGATGCGCTTGAAGATTCCTGCTGAATCAAATGCACTTTTTCAATTTTATGTCCATCCATGGTCACAATTTCAAAAACATAACCATCGGAAAGCAGCTTTTCACCGTTTTCAGGCAAACGCCCCAAATGGAATAAAATATAGCCTGATAAAGTTGAATATTGCTCGCTTTCATCCACCAAATCACGACCTAATAATAAAGATACGTGACGAATATCAATGGAACCATCTAGCAATAATGTGCCATCTTCCAAACTTTCAGCACTGGCTTCGAGAGCATCTTCATCAGGGAATTCGCCTGCAATTGCTTCCAGAATATCAATAGGTGTGGCAACGCCTTCAATCGAGCCATATTCATTCAGCACAATCGCCATTTGCAGCGGTGCTTGACGCAATTGCTCCATCACCATCAAAACTTGGGCATTTTCATGCACAATCACGGGTTCACGCAAATGTGTTTCAAAGTCCAGTACACCTGTTTCAATGTATTGATTCATAACTTTATGGGTTAAGACAATGCCTGAAATATTGTCCAGTTCACCACGTGCCACAATCACTCGTGAATGGGTCATACTTAATAATTGGCTGCGAATTGAAGCATCATCTTCGTCTAAATCAATCCATTCCAATTCAGGGCGTGGCGTCATCACCGACTTTACAGGACGCTCAGATAAGCCCAACACTCCTTGTACCATCACGCTGTGATAGACGCCATTTTCAGCATCAAAGACTTCATCGGCAAAGGCGCGGGTAGCTAAAACATCTTCATTGATATGACTGCTTTCTGCCGTATTTTGACTTTTGCCACCTAACATCCGCATCACAGCCGAAGCAGTACGGTAGCGCAAATCGGTGGTGGTCACGGTTTTTTCCTGATTTCTGCGGATGGTTTGGTTCAGGAATTCAATCATCACCGAGAAACCGATGGCGGCATATAAATAGCCTTTTGGAATGTGATAACCAAAACCTTCCACCACCAATGAGAAACCAATCATCATCAGGAAGCACAGGCATAGAATCACCACGGTAGGATGCTTATTGACAAAGTCCATGAGCGCCTTAGACGCCCACAACATAATGCCTATCGCAATGATCACCGCAATCATCATGACCGATAAATGCTGCACCATGCCCACAGCGGTAATCACGCTGTCGAGTGAGAACACTGCATCTAGCACTACAATCTGCACAATCACCATCCAGAAAGTCGCGTGCACAGGGTTTTCTTCTTTTAGTGCTGGTTTGCCTTCAATGCGTTCGCGCAGTTCCATGGTGCCTTTAAACAACAGGAACACACCACCAAACAGTAAAATCAGGTCACGTCCAGAGAAAGGATGTTCAAAAATATGAAACAGTGGTTGGGTCAGAGTGACGACCCACGCGATAGAGGCGAGTAAAATCAGGCGCATCCCCAAGGCGAGAAGCAAGCCCACCACCCGTGCCGTATTGCGTTGTTCTGGCGGTAATTTTTCTGCCAAAATGGCAATGAACACCAAGTTATCAATGCCCAGTACAATTTCAAGCACAATCAGGGTCAATAACCCGACCCACGCTGCGGGGTCAGACATCCATTCAAAGATCATGCGCTCTTCTCCTGAATATCATGGGTCATAAGTGCCACACGGCGATGACACTGAAAAGATAAGTTTGCTTGCTCTGGTTGGCACAGCATGTAATTTAAAAATATTCGTTCGGTGCGACTACTGCCACTGTCCATGACGATTCTATAGTTGTCAGACAAGCTTTGAGTATAGGAAAGTTTGCGCTCAGATTCATCCCCTTTTTGCGACATCATCCACGCCAATGCAGCACTTTCACAAATCTTTGCAAATTGAACACTGCATACTGACGGGTTTGTCATATTTGAGTACTAAGCTAGAGCCAACAAAAAGAACATGCTATGGTGAAGAAAATAAATGAATAGCGAATTAAGAATGACCCAATATATCAATAATCCATCTCCTCAAACCTCTCAACCTTTAGTGGCACTGTACTGTGGTTCGCGCTCTGGCAATAACCCGATTTATCAGGAAAAAGCAGTACAACTGGCAAGAAAACTAGCCGAGCAAGGCTTTGGTATGGTCTACGGCGGCGCGAGTATTGGATTAATGGGTTTGGTTGCTGACACCGTTGTGCAACATGGTGGGCAAGCGGTGGGAGTAATTCCTGAATTTATGCTGGATTATGAAATTGCCCACAGTAATTTAACCGAATTACACGTAGTAAAAAGCATGCATGAGCGTAAGGCGATGATGGCAGATCGTGCCAGTGCCTTTGTGGCGTTACCAGGTGGCTTGGGTACTTTTGAAGAAATTTTGGAAATTGCCACTTGGGGGCAATTGAATCAGCACCAAAAACCGATGATTTTATATAATGTAAATGGCTTTTATGATGCGCTGATTCAGCAGTTAGATCATGCGGTGCACGAAGGTTTTTTACCGCCACAACACCGCGCTAAACTAATTGTATGTAACCACTCCCATAAAATTATTAATGCCTTGAAGAATTTGGATTCTCCACGTCATTTTGTTGGTTGAACTTTTTTAGCTGCATGACATAGCAATAAAAAAATAGAAGTGAAAGCGAGTCGGTGACTCGCTTTTTTTAATTCACTGTTCATTGGTTGTACAGCATAAAAAAGAGAGCACCGTAGTGCTCTCTTTGGTTTGCATCTAAGTTTATAAATTAATTAGTTTAATTTGATTTGATAAACTGCGGTTGTACCACTCACTTCATTACCCACAACCAAAAGTGGCTTGCCGTTAGGCGAATCTTTGGCTGCAATAAAGATCAAACCTTCAGGACCGAGATTTGAATTTTCAACGGTAACCGCATTACCTTCTGCATCGAAAGATGTACGGGTTTCGCTGAATTTACGGTCATTAAAATATTCAACAAATGAGGCTTGTGTCGGCTGGGTAATATCATACACCATAATCCCGCCCATACGCTCCAACCCAATAAAGGCAAAGGTTTTTTGACCAATTTTACCTAAGGTAATCCCTTCTGGTTCAGGGCCTTTATTGTCACTACGATCATCTACACTTAATTTTTCATGGTTGGTATTGAAGTAATCTGGGAATAATTCAGCAGCTTTACGTTCAAAGTCATTTTTTGAGTCCCAAACAATTTTTTTGGTTTGAGGATCGACAATACTGAATGAACGTCCACCATAGGCATATAGTTTGTCATAGGTCATAAAACCATTGCTATCCAGCACAGGTTCACCATTTGCATCTTTCTTGTAACCCTGCGTCCAAGTAATGGTTAAACGACCCAATTGTGAATCTTTAATTAAATTCTCTGCACAGACTTCATTGGCATCGGTAGTGGTACATGCTTTAAATACGTTTGAATCAAGCTTTGCGCCTTTAACTCCTGACTTTAATAGACGCAAATGCGCAGCATAATCGCCATTGGTACGGAAACCTTTACTATTAAATAAGTGTTTAACACGAATTTCTTCGGCATAACCTTGAGTGAGATCATCCGTACTGAAATATAAGTCTTCATCAAGCAACCATTCACGCGCATCGCCTTCATTGGCAGTGACCAAGTAGCTTTGTCCATTGGCTTGATATTGCGCAATTGCATCTGGCATATACATGCCGTATAAGCCTGGCCAAGCTTGAATATTAATCATCCCCTCATTTTTAGCACAGGCTGTAATCGTTTTACCGTTATAGTCTTGTTTACCAACAACACAATCACGATCACCAGCATCTAAAGCATTTGCAGCTAAGCCAAAGTCTTTATAGCCCAAGGGGAAAATATCGACCACTTGGTCTTGAATCAAATCAATCACAGCAATAGCATTGTTTTCTTGTAGACTTGCCCAAGCAGTTTTACCATCGTCACTCACCGCAATATATTCAGGCTCTAAATCTTGTGCGACAGTCGCATTTGGCCCAAAAATACGCACGCCCGCATCAAGCAATTCCTGCTTACGTGTATTCCATGCCTGAAAATCTGCAGTTTTTACAGTAGGCTTGTTGATGTCAGTTAGATTAATAATACTGATTGAACCTTCTGGATCAATCTTATAACCTTCATTTGGCTCACCTTCATTGGCAACCAAGACTTTTTTGCCATCTGGAGTAAAAGTCAACATATCAGGCAATGCACCGACTTCAACTTTGCTGATAAAGCTCAGGTCTTTGGCTTTAAAAAATGCCACGATGCCTTTATCAGTTTTAGGTGTTGCCTGAACAGCTAAAGCGACAATACCTTGATGTACCGCAACACTATTGACTTCAGAATTCGCCAAATGAGTCTTGGCATCCAAGCTGTTCAGCTTAACAGGTGCACTTGGGTTGCTTAAATCCAGTACATCGACCACGCCATTTTTCGCATTGACTACAAATAAACGCTTACTTTCAGCATCATAAGCAGGAATTTCCGCAGCACTCGCACCAAAAACTTGTGCATCGTATTCCCCTAAACGCTCCAAACTAATTGTTGTAGGTGTTGCTTCAACAACTTCTTCTTTTACAGGAATAGGATCATTATTATCATTACATCCCACCATCCCCACAGACAATAAAGCCAACATTAATGCAGAAATTTGCGTTTTCATAAATTACTCATCATTTTTCTAAATGCACCCAACTTACAAACTCAAAGTGAATAATCGGTGACAAATAGATGACAATTTCATTGCATTTCCTTGAATTTTCAAACACTTTTCATGTTTTTATAGATGCAGTCCGCTAGATTGCAAAATGGTTTAAACTAGACCAAATGTCCATTTTGCCGAGTTATGAACCAAACACCGACCCATCAAGCCCTGCATCCTGAATACCGTCTTTTGGTATTTCTGGTTTCAATTGGCTTTTTTATGCAGGCGCTCGACACCACCATTGTGAATACAGCAATCCCTGCAATGGCGAATAGCCTGCAGGAAGACCCGCTGCGGATGCACAGTGTTGTGGTGGCGTATGTGCTCTCGGTGGCAGCGTGTATTCCATTAAGTGGATGGTTGGCAGATCGTTTTGGGGTACGCAATACCTATTTTGCAGCGATTATCATTTTTACCCTTGCCTCTTTGGGTTGTGCTGCAGCAGCGAGTCTGAATGAATTACTGTTTTATCGGGTGATTCAAGGTATTGGTGGCGCATTGCTCTTGCCTGTCGGGCGCTTGGCGATGTTAAAAATCATTCCACGTACCCAGTTTTTATCTGCCATGAGCCTGATGAGTCTGGCAGGGTTGATTGGCCCCTTAATTGGCCCAACTCTGGGTGGCTGGTTGGTCGAAGTCGCCACGTGGCACTGGATTTTCCTGATCAACATTCCTATGGGCATCTTGGGCTGTTGGATTTGTATTAAAGCCATGCCGAATGTGACTGAAACTGAAGTTAAAAACTTTGATTTTCTCGGGTTTATCCTATTAGTTGTGGCGATGGCGGGCTTATCTTTAGGCATCGAAAATTTTGCCAATCCACAATATAACCTGCTTTGGAATTTTGCGTTAATCTTGGCTGGTGGTATTGCTGCAGCATGCTATGCTCGCCATGCTCACACCCATCAAAATGCCTTATTTCGCAGTGATTTATTTAAAAATCGCTTATATGCGATTGGTATTTTAGGTAACTTTTTTGCCCGCTTCGGGGGCAATGCCATGCCTTTTATCATGCCAATCATGCTGCAGGTGGCTTTTGGTTTTGAACCATTTATCACAGGTTTGATGATGATTCCAACTGTGCTTGGTTCTTTGGTATCTAAACCAATTATTCGGCCTTTAATTCAACGTTTTGGCTATCGGCAGTTTTTACTGACCAATACGTTATTGGTCGGGGCGTGTATTGCTAGTTTTGCGCTGACCACTGCTGAAACTGCGACTTGGTTACGTGCCTTGCATTTTTTTATATTTGGGGTGCTTAATTCATTGCAGTTTGTGGGTATGAATACCTTTACACTCAAAGATTTACCTCAACAAGATGCCAGCAGCGGCAATAGTTTTTTATCCATGATTATGATGCTGTCGATGAGTATTGGCGTGGCATTGGCAGGTACTTTGGTGAATATGTTTAGTGCCTATTACGGCGCAGGACAGTTAGTCAGTGCCTTTCATGCCACTTTAATTTGTTTGGGTGTATTAAATATTTTGGCATTTTTAGTGTTTTGGAATATCCCCAAACACACGGCTGTTTAAAACGCCATTACCGAAAGCGCATGGTGCTACACCGCACTGCACGTTATGATATGACTTTGCTCCGCGAAGCTTTTTCAACATGTGCAAACCGTCCAATCAAGCTAAAAACTCAGCTTTTACACCGCACTATCGTATGACCATTGCGATGCTTGGCAGTGCTGTTTTGGCGGTTTTATTGTATTTGGGTGTGTTGCGCCAACAACCTGCGGCAACCGAAGAATATCCGATTCAAGGATTTGACGTGTCACATCATCAAGGCGATGTTCAGTGGCATAAAATTTCCCCACAAAAATATGCCTTTGTCTATTTAAAAGCCACCGAAGGGGGCGATTTTAAAGACCGTAAATTTCAGGATAACTGGCTCAAAGCCCGTGAACATGGCTTTTTGGTCGGCGCCTATCATTTTTATCGCTTATGCCGTGATGGAGCAATTCAGGCAGAAAACTTTATTGCGACTGTTCCAAAAAAATCCGACAGTTTGCCACCTGTAATTGACTTGGAGTATGACAGCAACTGCATCAATACCTATACCAAAGAACAGTTACTGCGCGAAATTCAAATCATGCATGATATGCTATATCAACATTATGAAAAACAACCGATTTTTTATGTATCCAAAGCCTTTTACAATATGGTATTGACTGAAAGTTTCAAGCAAACCCCTCTATGGGTCAGAGAATATCAGGGTAAACCACAACTGGCAGGTCAGCCAAAATGGTTGTTTTGGCAACATACCAATCAGGGTCAAACAAAAGGTATTCACACCCCAGTCGACCTAAATGTTTTTTATGGCAATAGCAAACAATGGCAGCATTTTTTAACAGACAACGCAATTCAACCCACAAGACTTGAACCGAACCAGAAAAAATAACAAGATAGCTGCTTCACAATAAAAAAGTACCGTCATGAAAATTATGAAAGGGCTGCTTTGGGCTGCTCTTACGCTCAGCATTTGTGCAGGATTCGCACTGCTTTACCTATTACAACCCGCAGGCAAACTAGAACAATTTTCCGCATGGCAATATTCAACAAAAACCGCAAATGCCAACTTAAAAGTACATTATTTTGGCGTATCTACCCTATTGTTTGATGATGGTGAAAACCAAATTCTGATTGATGGATTTTTTAGTCGCCCCTCTCTTGCACAAGTCATGTGGAACAAGTTAGACAGCCAACCAGCCTTATTGCACAAGTTGATTCAACAGCATCAATTACAACGCACACGTGCGATTTTGATCACCCATTCGCATTATGATCACACGCTAGATTTGCCATTTTTGGCGCAGCAACTCAAACACAGTCAAATCATCGGTTCAGAAAGTAGTTTGAACATTGCCCGTGGTGCCGCAATTCCTGAATCTCGATTAAGCCTTGTCAATCCTGCCCAACCAATACAGATTGGAAAGTTTAAGATTACGGCTATTCCATCACAGCATACCCCTGCCACCGCTGTGAATAATGATTTAGGTGAACAAATTCAACAACCATTGTCCTTACCTGCCCGTTTTTATGAATTTAAAGAAGGCGGCAGTTTTGATTATTACATTCAGCATCCTGAACAGAACATTTTAGTCAAAGCCAGTACAGGCGCGATTTCTAAACAATTACAACACTTGCAGGTAGATACTTTATTTTTAGGGATTGCACAGCTCTCTAAACAATCGGTTGCTTTTCAACAGCATTATTTAGATGAAACTGTGGAAACGTTGCGCCCTCGTGTCGTGATTCCAATTCATTGGGATAATTTTTTCCAGCCTTTAGCGCGCCCTTTAGAGTTTTTGCCCCGCATTGCCGACCATAGCCCACGGAGTTTACAGCGTTTGATCGACTATGCAGAACAGCAATCGACACAGGTGATTTTGCTGAATAGCAACACGCCTTATCCGCTTGCTCCGATGCTACAACCGACTTCCTAAACATGCGATACTGTTGAAATCTAAACGCTTCATCTAGTTTGTGCCATGCGGAAAATCATTCATATTGATATGGATGCCTTTTATGCCTCTGTTGAGCTGCGCAGTCGTCCTGAATTGCAGCATTTACCTGTGGTGATTGCTTCGCATCATCCTCGTGCTGTGATTGCTGCGGCATCTTACCCTGCGCGTGAGTTTGGTTTACGTTCTGCCATGTCGATGGCACAAGCCCGCAAACGCTGCCCGCAGGTGGTGGTGCTCGAGCCTAATTTTGCGCTCTATCGTGAGGTTTCCGCACAAATTCATCAGATTTTTCAGCGTTATACACCACTTATTGAACCCTTGTCTTTAGATGAAGCTTATTTAGATGTCACCGAAAATTTACAAGGTATTCCAAGCGCAACTGAAGTCGCAATGCGGATTCGGGCAGATATTTTTCAAAGTACAGGTTTAACGGCCTCGGCAGGTGTCGCACCGAATAAATTTTTAGCCAAAATTGCTTCGGACTGGCATAAACCCAATGGCATTTGCGTGATTAAACCCAGTCAAGTGCAGCAGTTTATTCAGGACTTACCCTTAAAGAAAATTCCAGGCGTAGGTAAAGTCACGCAGGAAAAATTAAAAAGCTTGAATTTAAATACCTTAGGCGATTTGCAACACATTGAAGAAAACCTGTTGATTCATCATTTTGGCAAATATGGAAAACGCCTGTTTTTATTTGCCCAAGGGATTGATGAACGTCCTGTGCAGGCAGAACGTGAGCGCCAGCAAATTTCCAAAGAAATCACCTTTGATGATGACTTAAACTTAGCCGAATGTGCAGCTTACTGGTCTAGCTTGATTGATCAGGTTTGGCATAGTTTAGTGAAAAAACAATATGTTGCACGTGGCGTATCGGCCAAATTGAAACTCAAAAATTTTCAGGTCTTACAACATAGCAAAAGTTTTAAACAGCCTCTTGAAACTAAAAATGATCTTGAAAAAGTCCTGCAGCTTTTGCTTCACGAAATGCATATTCCCGCACAGGATCAATTCCGTTTAATTGGGGTCGGTCTGTATCAACTCAGCTCTGCCGATGAACAAGCACAACTGTCTTTACTGTAAATATCACGACTCGTAAATATCACGGATATTAAAGCTATAAACTCGCAGCACGGCATGACAGCCTGCCAAAGCAATGCTTACCGATGAATACTAAAGCTATTTTTGTATAAATTTCAGCCAAAAGAATAAAAATAAGACAATTTACCCTTCACAGTTGTGCTTTTTAGAGTAATCTATGCGCGCGATGTATTTATCCGTACATACGCTGAGATGTCAAAAATCACCATTACTTTTGGCATACTTGTCCTGTGATTGGCGTGACGATCAAATCCGAAGATTACAGGACAACTCTGCGCTTGGCACTTAGCCGCTTTAATACCGCATCTCTCTTTTCCTCATATTTTCCATTCAACTACTTTTTATTTTAAGCAGACTACTGCCTGCATATTTTCCACGTGCTTGCCTGCCTCTATAATACCTCACGCTTTTTATACCTAATCGCTTGGCGCGAGGATTACACCCAATGGCTGTTCAACGTCTACATATTCAAAAACGTTATTCTGAAATTGCAATTTCTGGAAATTTAGTCCATTTGGCAGGGCAACTGGCAGAAGACACACAACAAGATATTGTGGGGCAAACCCAACAAACACTTGCCCTGATTGATCGTTTACTGGCAGATGCGGGTACAGATAAAAGTCACATCATGTCGGTGATGATTTTTCTAAAAAACATTGAGCGCGATTATGCCGCAATGAATCAAGTTTGGGATGCTTGGGTGGCAGATATACAAGCTTTACCGCGTACCTGCGTAGAAGCCAAGTTATACCATCCTGACGTTTTGGTTGAGATGACTGTGGTTGCAGTCAAACCTGAATAGCAACCCAACGTAAAATAGACACGATTAAATCAAGAGTCACAGCCAATTAAAAAAATCAGCATGTCATGGCGACATGCTGATTCATATTGTCTATCTAGTGACTTTAGCGGCAAGCGTTTAGCCCAATACCTTCACTTTATGGCGTACAGAATGCGCTAAAAAATCATACTTTTTTAAGGCTGTATCCAAATCATCTAAATCTGTAGACGATGACTGCCCAAATGCTTCGCGCAATTCGTGATATTCAGGCACTTCTTCATAACGCAGCACTTTATAGCCCGCCAAACGCAACAATTCATCTTGGTATTGTGCATTGCGGCTACGTTTCAACATCAACAGATCATCTAAGGTCACAATTGCAACGACCTGATGATTGGCATCCAACACCACAAAATCGGCAATCATATTGCGGTATTTATGACGAGTGCGTGAAAATTTCGTGGTCAGCAAGGCATCAAAAGACACATGCGCCAAGATGGTATGATGAGGTAAAATTTCCTGCAAACGTGTATACGTCAGCTGTTCATTTAAGCTAAAAATTGCACGTTGCTTTAGTGCACTGTCTTGAGGTTTTTCTCTATTTTCCAACCCCTTAACCGCCATCAAGAGAAAGGAAATCAGTATCAAAACCCCAATCAAAATATAAATTGTCATTATTCAATCCTTAAAATCATTTTTATAGTTGTTTCGGCTTCATGCCAATTTTTTATCAAATCAGTATATAACACGCTTTTATATTTAAACGTTCCATTTAAGAAACTACATGAAACATTGACAAAAGCATCATAGAAACAGAAATTCTGTTTCACAAGCCCGCCTTTTGTCTAAGCGCTGTAGCGTCTAAGCATATTTTTATCCTTAGATTGAAATACTGTATAGCATGCTCAAAAAACAAAGCAATGCTTAACAGATTCGATTGTCGGACAATTCCGATGAAATGAAAAGCAAACAAAAAAGGCGCCGCAGCGCCTTTGATGGAGCTTAATTTGAAGTACTAAGCTTTCGATTTTGGCTTAGATTTCTTGTGTGAAAATGGACGTTTTTCACCTGTTTCACGTGGCGGCAAGCCTGTGTGCTGGGTCAAAATTTGTCCTTTCTTCGGACGATTACTGTTCTGAGCACGATTGCCACTTTGCCCCGTACGTTTTTGTGAATCCCCCGCGACAGTCGAGTTTTTCTTACGTGCCGTTTGATACTGTCCATCTGTGCCTTGCGGCTGATAGGTTGGAATCAGGTGCTGTTTAGAGTTTCCGATTAAATCTGCACGTCCCATTTCTTTTAAGGCTTCACGCAACAACGGCCAGTTGTTTGGATCATGGTAACGTAAGAAAGCTTTATGCAAACGACGACGTTTTTCGCCTTTGACAATATCCACATTTTCGGTATAACGCGCCACTTTGGCCAGTGGGTTTTTACCCGTGTAATACATGGTCGAAGCGGTTGCCATTGGCGATGGATAGAAGGTCTGCACCTGATCGGCACGGAAACCATTCTTTTTCAGCCACAACGCCAAATTCATCATGTCGTAATCGGTCGTTCCTGGGTGCGCAGCAATAAAATACGGAATTAAATATTGCTCTTTGCCCGCCTCTTTACTGAAACGATCAAACATTTGTTTAAAACGGTCATAGGTACCAATACCAGGTTTCATCATCTTAGATAATGGACCTTTTTCGGTATGCTCTGGTGCAATTTTTAAATAACCGCCCACATGATGCGTCACCAATTCACGTACATATTCAGGGTTCAACACAGCCAAGTCATACCGCAAACCTGAACCAATCAGAATTTTTTTGATGCCTTTCAGTTCACGCGCTTTACGATATAACTGTGTTAAAGGCGCATGATCGGTATGTAAGTTTTGACATACGCCCGGGAATACACAGGAAGGTTTACGACAATTCTTTTCAATTTCAGGATCTTTACAATGCAAACGGTACATATTTGCAGTCGGGCCACCTAAGTCTGAAATAATACCGGTAAAGCCAGGTGCAGTATCCCGAATTTTTTCCACTTCACGCAAAATGGATTCTTCAGAACGGTTTTGGATAATTCGGCCTTCGTGTTCGGTAATCGAACAGAAAGTACAGCCACCAAAACAACCACGCATGATATTGACCGAAAACTTGATCATATCAAAAGCAGGGAAACGTGCATTGCCATAAGATGGATGCGGCAAACGTGCATACGGTAAATCGAATACATAGTCCATTTCTTCCGTAGTCAACGGAATAGGCGGTGCATTCAACCACACATCACGTTCACCATGCTTTTGCACCAAAGCACGCGCATTGCCCGGGTTAGTTTCTAAATGCAAAATACGGTTAGCATGCGCATACAGCACAGGATCGTTCACCACTTCCTCAAAAGAAGGCAAACGAATCACTGCCAATTCACGTGGGGGTAATTTGTGTTTAATTGCTTTTGAAGCAGGCTGCAATTGCACAATCTGGGTATCTGCATCTAGCTGATCACCTTCACGCACAATTGGATTGCTGACTACATCTTTCTGGAAATTTTGATATTGCGCGAGGTTGTTGCCCTTATCTTTTTCAATCTCACAACCGTCTAAATCTTCGGTCATCACATAAGGGTTGATGATTGGATCGACACGGCCCACGCTATCTACATCATTAGATGCAATTTCAACAAATTTGGATTTAGACGCACGGTTATGTTTATTAATAATAAATGCTGTACCACGTACATCTGTAATTTCGTGGATTTTTTCACCTTTGGCCAAACGGTGCATCACTTCAATAATCGAACGCTCGCCATTGCCGTACATCAATAAGTCGGCTTTAGAATCCATTAAAATCGAGCGACGAACTTTATCCGACCAATAATCATAATGTGCAATACGACGCAACGAGCCTTCAATCCCGCCAAGTAAAACAGGCACATCTGGAAAGGCTTCACGACAACGCTGACAGTACACCGTAGCTGCACGGTCAGGACGTTTATTCGGCTGATTGTCTGGCGAATAAGCATCATCAGAACGGATTTTACGGTCTGCGGTATAGCGGTTGATCATCGAGTCCATATTGCCCGCGGTAACACCCCAAGCAATGGTCGGCTTCCCTAGTACCCGAAAAGATTCCACATTGGTCCAGTCTGGTTGGGCGATGATCCCGACACGAAAGCCCTGCGCCTCAAGCACACGACCAATCACGCCCGATACAAAAGAGGGATGATCAATATAAGCATCACCACAAACTAGAATAAAATCACAGGCATCCCAACCAAGCTGATCCATTTCTTCGCGTGACATCGGCAAAAATGGCGCAGGCTCAAAACATGACGCCCAATATTTGTCGTAATCAAACAACGCTTTGGGTGCGGTCTGAGCAGTATAAGCAGTAGACATGGCTTGCAATTCTCGGCTGGGAAGTGGAAGATCAAAAGTCGATCAAAGATGAAAGCCGACTATTTTAGCATGAATTCCATTCATCTTGCTTGATTAAAAAACACACAAAATCAGCAAACTATTTTTATATCCTAAGTTGGTATCTGAATAAGAAAAGCATAAAGGGATAAGCCTAAAGCAATAATCCTGAATGCTTATCGCAGCGCTGTTGGTTTAATCTTTAAACGCCACGCACCATAAAGCGCCACACCCAAGACTGCAGTCATCACCCATGTCAGACCAGACCAGCCCCATTGTTCCCAAATCAGACCGCTACCACTACCGAGCAAACTCGAACCCATGTAGTAACTAAATAAATATAATGATGATCCCACTGCACGATACTGCAGTGCTTGAATCGACACCCAACTACTGGCAGTAGAATGTGCGGCAAAAAAAGCAAAGGTAAATAGCACCAATGCAGCCAATACGACGGCTAAATGTGCAATCGACATCAACCATAATGCGATCAACATTAGGACAATCACCATAGGCAACACACGTTCACGTCCAATACGATTGCCCCAGCTTGCCGCACGCGGTGAACTATAAATACCCGCCAAATAGGCAATTGAAATCACCCCAATCCAAACTTGGGAAAGCTCAAATGGTTTAGCTAGTAAATAATAGCTGATGTAATTGAAAACACTGACGAAACAGCCCATCAGTAAAAAGCCCTGTAAAAACAGGATTCTTAATTTACGGTCTGCCAAATTGGCAACAAAAGCATCTCTAAACCGCGAGAAGCGAATCGGATACGCTGTAAAATTTTTCGATGCAGGAAGTAACATATAAAAGGTGATTGCAATTAGTAAATTCAAACCACCAATAATTAGGGTTGCCGCTTGCCAAGATATAAAATCGACCAAGACCCCAGCAATTAAACGTCCACCCATGCCACCAATGGCCGTACCCGAAATATACAGCCCCATAGCAAAACCAATATCTTGCTGTCGAATTTCTTCACCAATATAGGTCATGGCAACCGCAGCTACACCACTCACAGCAATGCCAATAAAAATTCGTGTGGTTAAAAAGAATGACCAGATTGGAAGTAAGGCACTCAGAATTAATAAAATGGCAGCTAAAAATAAAGCCAAAACCATAATAGGTTTACGCCCAAAACGATCTGAAATAAAACCTGTGAAAAGCAAACCTATCGCCAAAGCCACAGTAGAAAATGACAGCGGGAAACTACTTTGGGTTGGTGTAACCGTAAAAAAATCGGCCAAAATTGGCATCATCGGTTGCACACAGTACAAGGTCGAAAAAGAAGCGAAACCCGCTAGAAACAACGAAAAAAGAATGGCTTTAAACGGCTTAGTACCATACTGAACATGAGATGCTGCAGCTAAATCAGACATATTTACTCCAATCACGCAATCAGTATACGCCTGTTTATGGACAAAAATAAGCTCGGTATTTTATCGTTTGCTCAAAAACAGCGTCAGTATCATTCATCACTTTGTCAGTTTTTGCTTACATGCACTGAAGCAAAATGAGGCTAGGCAGTATTTTGAGCTTACGGTATTCTTTAAAGCATAAGGAGACAGGATGTTTCCCAAACAGAAAACAACAATAATAGGTTTGAGCACCAGGATCGTGAGGTACGACAGGAGTTATACCTAAACACGAAATACAAAGAAACCCCGTCAGGATGATGGGGTTTCTTTTTATCTGTGTCTTGAGTATATAACTTTATCTATCATCACTTTCTATTTACACACCCCATAATCAAAAAGTCCCCAAACAAGGTTGAGGACTTTTGAACTTAGCACATTACAAGTTTAAGCTTTGGCAGCAACTGCTTTGCCTGCTTTAATTTGCTCAGCTTCATCTTCACTCATAATCAAGGCAACCGCAATTGCAGTGATCAACACTGGCAAACCTACTGCCATAAAGTTGAAGTGTGCAGGTAAATTCATACCCAATAAGCCGCCAATTAAAATTGGACCCACAATCGCACCCATACGACCAATGGCAGATGACCAGCCAATACCTGTTGAGCGTACCGCAAGTGGGTAATATTGTGCCACATAGCTATACAACAACATTTGTGAACCAATAGATGCTGCACCCGCCAAGAATACTAAGATGTAAAGCAAGAATTGATTAGATTGGAAGCCCATGAGGCTCATCACCAATGCACCCATGATTCCCAAGAACATCAATACAGGTTTTAAGTGGAAACGGTCTGCTAAAATACCACCACCCACGATACCAACGACTGCACCTACGTTCATCACCATCATGAACATTAAGCTGTTGTCCATAGAATAGCCTGCCGCCATCATCAGTTTTGGCAACCAGCTGCTGAGTGCATACATGGTTAATAGACAAGTAAAGAACGCTAACCAGAACAATAAAGTATTCACTGCACGACCGCGTTTGAACAAGCTCACCACGTTAGCAGCTTCAGGCACACCAACCTGATACAATTCAAAAGTGGTGTCTTCGGTAATTTTTAAATCTGGTGCTAAACGCGCTACGATTGGACGGGCTTGATCTTGCTTATTTTCTTTGACAATAAAGGTTAAAGATTCTGGCAAGAATTTCCAAATCACAGGCAATAAAAACAATGGGATACCCGCAATAAAGAACATGATTTCCCAGCCAAAACTTGGGGTAAACCATGAGCCAAGTAAGGCTGCCATTACACCACCTACAGCATAACCACTAAACATAGTAGTCACTAAGGTGCTACGCATGGTTTTAGGTGCATATTCAGAAGTTAAGGCCACAAGGTTTGGCATTACACCACCAATGCCTAAACCCGCTAAGAAACGTAAAATTGCAAACTCAGTTGGATTAGAAGCAAAGCCACCTGCAAAGGTTAAACCACTAAACAGAACGATACAGATCATGATGACTTTCTTACGACCAATTTTATCGGCCAAAGAACCAAAAATCATCGCACCAAACATCATACCTGCCAATGCAGTACTCGCGAGCATCCCCGCCTGAACAGCACTCAAGCCCCACTCATCCATCAATAAGGGTAAAACGACCCCATTAATTGCCAAGTCATAGCCATCAAATAAAATGATCAGTAGACACCATGCCACGACATTGAAATGAAATGGTTTGAATTTTGCGTGATCGATGACATCATTCACGTTAATTGCTTGATGTGCCATTCCTCACCTCCTGTGAGTTTGTGTTTCAGTAAGCTTGAATAGCAATTTTTACAGTGAAGACTTTCATTTTTATCAGTCATCCATGTCCACTTTTGCCATTCAAGTAGATTGTGTAACTTTCACACAAAACACAAAAAATAAAAATTCAACATTAGTCTAAAACATTTTATTAATTATGGGTTTATTGTTATTTTAAACACAATAAAATGTGATTATTCTTCTTAATATTTTCTTTTCCACATAAAAAAACACCCCCAACGCTAGTTGAGGGTGTTTAGAATAATGAGCTGGCGATGACTTACTCTCACATGGGTAACCCCACACTACCATCAGCGCGAAGAGGTTTCACTTCTGAGTTCGGGAAGGGATCAGGTGGTTCACTCTTGCTATGGTCGCCAGCACAACTGTTTACGGAGACTTGCATTGGTCTTATTCACGACTGTGATGCACTGCGTTTTCCGAATCTGTAACAGATTGGGCTGTATTGGGTCTGAATTTTATTGTTTAGCCTTAACTAAATCAAGGTCAGTCTGAATTGACTGATTGGATTTGAATCGATTGAGCATACAACCCCAACTGTTTGGGTGTTGTATAGTCAAGCCTCACGAGCAATTAGTATTGGTCAGCTTCACATATCGCTATGCTTCCACATCCAACCTATCAACGTCGTAGTCTTCAACGGCTCTTTAGGAGGCATAAAGCCTCGGGGAAATCTTATCTTGAGGTAGGCTTCCCGTTTAGATGCTTTCAGCGGTTATCCCTTCCGAACATAGCTACCCGGCGATGCGACTGGCGTCACAACCGGTACACCAGAGGTTCGTCCACTCTGGTCCTCTCGTACTAGGAGCAGATCCTCTCAAATTTCCAGCGCCCACGGTAGATAGGGACCGAACTGTCTCACGACGTTCTAAACCCAGCTCGCGTACCTCTTTAAATGGCGAACAGCCATACCCTTGGGACCTGCTTCAGCCCCAGGATGAGATGAGCCGACATCGAGGTGCCAAACACCGCCGTCGATATGAACTCTTGGGCGGTATCAGCCTGTTATCCCCAGAGTACCTTTTATCCGTTGAGCGATGGCCCTTCCATACAGAACCACGGATCACTAAGACCTACTTTCGTACCTGCTCGACTTGTGGGTCTCGCAGTTAAGCGCGCTTTTGCCTTTATACTCTACGCGTGATTTCCGACCACGCTGAGCGCACCTTCGTACTCCTCCGTTACTCTTTAGGAGGAGACCGCCCCAGTCAAACTACCCACGGACATGGTCCTCGTCCCGGATAACGGGACAGAGTTAGAACCTCAACATTACCAGGGTGGTATTTCAAGGACGGCTCCACTCGGACTAGCGTCCAAGTTTCAAAGCCTCCCACCTATCCTACACAAGTAAGGTCAAAGTTCAATGTCAAGCTGCAGTAAAGGTTCACGGGGTCTTTCCGTCTAGCCGCGGGTACACCGCATCTTCACGGCGAATTCGATTTCACTGAGCCTCTGCTGGAGACAGCGCCGCCATCATTATGCCATTCGTGCAGGTCGGAACTTACCCGACAAGGAATTTCGCTACCTTAGGACCGTTATAGTTACGGCCGCCGTTTACTGGGGCTTCGATCAAGAGCTTCGCTTACGCTAACCCCATCAATTAACCTTCCAGCACCGGGCAGGCATCACACCCTATACGTCCACTTTCGTGTTTGCAGAGTGCTATGTTTTAATAAACAGTTGCAGCGGCCTGGTTTCTGAGGCTGTCGACAGCTCAAGGAGCGAGTCCTATCACCATCAACAGCGTACCTTCTCCCGAAGTTACGGTACCATTTTGCCTAGTTCCTTCAGCAGAGTTCTCTCAAGCGCTTTGGTCTACTCGACCTGACCACCTGTGTCGGTTTCGGGTACGATTCCAGTGTAACTGAAGCTTAGAGACTTTTCCTGGAAGCAGGGTATCAGCCACTTCACTGTACAAGTACAGCTTGCTATCAGATCTCAGCATAGAGCACCCCGGATTTGCCTAAGATGCATGCCTACTTCCTTTCACCTGGACAACCAACGCCAGGCTGACTTAACCTTCTCCGTCCTCTCATCGCATTACACTGAAGTATTGGAATATTAACCAATTTCCCATCGACTACGCCTCTCGGCCTCGCCTTAGGGGTCGACTCACCCAGCCCCGATTAACGTTGGACTGGAACCCTTGGTCTTTCAGCGAACGGGTTTTTCACCCGTTTTGTCGTTACTCACGTCAGCATTCGCACTTCTGATACCTCCAGCAGACTTCTCAATCCACCTTCTTCGGCTTACAGAACGCTCCCCTACCACGTATACAATGTATACATCCGCAGCTTCGGCACATAGTTTTAGCCCCGTTACATCTTCCGCGCAGGCCGACTCGACTAGTGAGCTATTACGCTTTCTTTAAAGGGTGGCTGCTTCTAAGCCAACCTCCTAGCTGTCTATGCCTTCCCACATCGTTTCCCACTTAACTATGATTTTGGGGCCTTAGCTGGCGGTCTGGATTGTTTTCCTCTTGACTACGGACGTTAGCACCCGCAGTCTGTCTCCCGGATAGTACTCATTGGTATTCGGAGTTTGCATCGGTTTGGTAAGTCGGGATGACCCCCTAGCCGAAACAGTGCTCTACCCCCAATGGTATTCGTCCGAGGCGCTACCTAAATAGCTTTCGGGGAGAACCAGCTATCACCGAGTTTGATTAGCCTTTCACCCCTATCCACAAGTCATCCCCTGGCTTTTCAACGACAGTGGGTTCGGTCCTCCAGTTAGTGTTACCCAACCTTCAACCTGCTCATGGATAGATCACCCGGTTTCGGGTCTATACCCAGCAACTATACGCCCTATTAAGACTCGATTTCTCTACGGCTCCCCTATTCGGTTAACCTCGCTACTGAATATAAGTCGCTGACCCATTATACAAAAGGTACGCAGTCACCAAACAAGTTGGCTCCCACTGCTTGTATGCATGCGGTTTCAGGATCTATTTCACTCCCCTCACAGGGGTTCTTTTCGCCTTTCCCTCACGGTACTGGTTCACTATCGGTCAGTCAGGAGTATTTAGCCTTGGAGGATGGTCCCCCCATATTCAGACAAGGTTTCACGTGCCTCGCCCTACTCGTCATCATTATGTGTGCCCTTTCGTGTACAGGACTATCACCCACTATGGTTGCACTTCCCAGAGCATTCCACTAAAACACACATAACTTAATGGGCTTTTCCCCTTTCGCTCGCCGCTACTGAGGGAATCTCAATTGATTTCTTTTCCTACGGGTACTGAGATGTTTCACTTCCCCGCGTTCGCTTCGTATGACTATGTATTCATCATACGATACCTACCTTAAGGTAGGTGGGTTTCCCCATTCAGAAATCTCCGGATCAAAGGATATTTGCCGCCTCCCCGGAGCTTTTCGCAGGCTATCACGTCTTTCTTCGCCTCTGACTGCCAAGGCATCCACCACATGCACTTAATTACTTGACTATACAACCCCAAACAGTCGTTAACCCCTACAAGTAGGATTAAGACAATTAAATAAATAATCAATGATTTATTTAATCTACAGTTCAAAGTCTCGTGCACTTAAGCACTGTACAGCTTCAATCTAAATTCATATACCAAAACGCTTGATTCAGTTAATTTGCTAGTTCTCATTTCAATTCGTAATTAAATCGTAACACCGAAGTATTACTGTCAATCTTGAATTAAATGAGTTGAACAATTTATTTCAGACTCAATTTTTGCCAATCTGTTAATGAATTAATGCGTCTTCGTCAGACCGCACTAAATACTGTGATATTTAAATCACAGAACTTAATAAGCTTATACTTACTAAATTCTGTAATTTTTAGCTTATACCCATACCCAATAAGTACGTGGTGGAGACTAGGAGAGTCGAACTCCTGACCTCCTGCGTGCAAAGCAGGCGCTCTACCAACTAAGCTAAGTCCCCAGCTTATCATCTGTGATTCGATGTATCTTCAATTCCTGTAACTTGATTTATTCAATCTAGGTCAAAGTCATGGTGGGTCTGACAAGACTTGAACTTGTGACCCCACGCTTATCAAGCGTGTGCTCTAACCAACTGAGCTACAGACCCTCAGATACATCAATGAAGAACAACTTGTTGTGGATTCTTACCAATCGTCAATCTTTCGTTAAGGAGGTGATCCAGCCGCAGGTTCCCCTACGGCTACCTTGTTACGACTTCACCCCAGTCATCGGCCACACCGTGGTAAGCGTCCTCCTTGCGGTTAGACTACCTACTTCTGGTGCAACAAACTCCCATGGTGTGACGGGCGGTGTGTACAAGGCCCGGGAACGTATTCACCGCGGCATTCTGATCCGCGATTACTAGCGATTCCGACTTCACGCAGTCGAGTTGCAGACTGCGATCCGGACTACGATCGGCTTTTTGAGATTAGCATCCTCTCGCGAGGTAGCAACCCTTTGTACCGACCATTGTAGCACGTGTGTAGCCCTGGCCGTAAGGGCCATGATGACTTGACGTCGTCCCCGCCTTCCTCCAGTTTGTCACTGGCAGTATCCTTAAAGTTCCCATCCGAAATGCTGGCAAGTAAGGAAAAGGGTTGCGCTCGTTGCGGGACTTAACCCAACATCTCACGACACGAGCTGACGACAGCCATGCAGCACCTGTATGTAGATTCCCGAAGGCACCAATCCATCTCTGGAAAGTTTCTACTATGTCAAGGCCAGGTAAGGTTCTTCGCGTTGCATCGAATTAAACCACATGCTCCACCGCTTGTGCGGGCCCCCGTCAATTCATTTGAGTTTTAGTCTTGCGACCGTACTCCCAGGCGGTCTACTTATCGCGTTAGCTGCGCCACTAAAGGATCAAATCCCCCAACGGCTAGTAGACATCGTTTACGGCATGGACTACCAGGGTATCTAATCCTGTTTGCTCCCCATGCTTTCGCACCTCAGTGTCAGTATTAGGCGAGATGGCTGCCTTCGCCATCGGTATTCCTCCAGATCTCTACGCATTTCACCGCTACACCTGGAATTCTACCATCCTCTCCCATACTCTAGCTAACCAGTATCGAATGCAATTCCCAAGTTAAGCTCGGGGATTTCACATTTGACTTAATTAACCACCTACGCGCGCTTTACGCCCAGTAAATCCGATTAACGCTCGCACCCTCTGTATTACCGCGGCTGCTGGCACAGAGTTAGCCGGTGCTTATTCTGTGGGTAACGTCCACTTAGCCCAGGTATTAACCAGGTAAGCCTCCTCCCCACTTAAAGTGCTTTACAACCAAAAGGCCTTCTTCACACACGCGGCATGGCTGGATCAGGGTTCCCCCCATTGTCCAATATTCCCCACTGCTGCCTCCCGTAGGAGTCTGGGCCGTGTCTCAGTCCCAGTGTGGCGGATCATCCTCTCAGACCCGCTACAGATCGTCGCCTTGGTAGGCCTTTACCCCACCAACTAGCTAATCCGACTTAGGCTCATCTATTAGCGCAAGGTCATAAAGAGCCCCTGCTTTCTCCCGTAGGACGTATGCGGTATTAGCATCCCTTTCGGAATGTTGTCCCCCACTAATAGGCAGATTCCTAAGCATTACTCACCCGTCCGCCGCTAGGTCAGCTACCGAAGCAACCTTCCCCGCTCGACTTGCATGTGTTAAGCCTGCCGCCAGCGTTCAATCTGAGCCATGATCAAACTCTTCAGTTAAAATCATTTTGAAGTTTTAATCTAAACTTCCAAATCTGGCTCATCAATTTTCTGACTTAAATTTCGCTCAAATAAACTTCGAGTAATTTAAACCAATCAATCAATGATAATATTTTCGATCAATCAATCAGTAAAAATCCACACAAGTTATTCTTCATAATCTCTTAATGATCTTCTCGATGCTTCGTCAGCATCAAGCTAGGTCGGCTATACTACTCTCTATTTTAAGAAAGTCAACATGCAATGTTGATTTTATTTTCAAACCCATCCACTCAAAACAAACTCAATCAATCTCAAACCAATCAACCAAGCTATTGTTTTTCAACAAGTTTTTATCAACATCACCGCCGATGGATGTGCATTATAGGCCAAATATTTTGCCATGCAAGGCTTTTTGTAAAAGAAATATATCGAGTGTTTATTTTATAAACCCCAAAACAGATAAGCCACTGTTTTATCTCATAAATTTATTTTAATAAAAATCTGCGCAATTCTTCAAAATACAATCACAAGATTTAATCTATTGTTTTATATGAAATTATTCTAATAAAAAAGTAAAAAGCAGAGCCTAAGCCCTGCTTTTGGTTTAAATAAAGTTCAAATTAGAACTTCATACTGATACGCGCCCAATAGTTACGGCCAATATTGTTAAATTGCTCATTCGCAGCAAAACCCAAACCCGCATTACCCATTTTGTTTAGATGCTCGGTATAAGTTTTATCCAGTACGTTATCAATACCCACAGACACATCAACACTTTTATTGAGGTTATAGCTGCCGTTTAAAGACAATACGCCAAAGCCACTGCTTTCTTTCACATCATAGCCCACGATATTACCTTCACGTTCGCTAATACGACTTTGACCATCAACAACACGTAATAATGCACCTAAAGTATATTTATCCTGAACATAGCGCAGGTTTAAACGCCCTTCCAAAGGTGAAATTTGTGGCAACGGCGTATTGTCCGTAGTGTTTTCACCCCACGCATACATGGCACTCACATCAGCCTGTAAAGCATCGGTAAATTGATAAGCAATACCAACTTCTGCACCTGCAATCGTTGCATCCACATTGCGAGTATGCGCCTCTAAAGGATTTTCTTTACTCTGAGGCTTGTTTTCATCTCTCAGTTTGTAATTCGTCAAAATATAATCATTAATTAAACCTGCATAAGCCGATGCCCAAGAGCTGAATGCACCATGTTCATGTTGATAGCCAAAGTCCAATTGAAGGGTTTTTTCAGTATCAATGTGATTAAACGTATTTTTATTTCCGTTACCCGACAGAGGACTAAACAATTCCCAATAATCAGGCATACGCTCTACATAGCCCAAACCGACATAAGTTTTAGCATCATGGTGCGGATGTTGATTTTCCAAACGAATAAAGCCACTTGGCAAAGTTTCTTTACGTTGTTGAGCTGTTTGCACTGCATCAACTTCGACCTGATCAACACGTACACCTGTAACTAATTTATTTTCATCATTGAGTTGATAACTCAATTCACCAAAACCGCCATAAGATTGAAATTCCATATCGGTTGTTACAGGGAAGTTCATTTTCGGCATTGTGGCTGAATACATGCCTTTACCATGTTTATTCTGTTGACTATCAATACCTGTAATAAACTGCAGCTTATCCCACTCATGCGTTACAGCCATCCGTGCATTTAAAGTACGGCGTGTCACATTCATTGCAGATTTAGCTTCCACCCACTCTTTTGTCATGTGATGTTGTGCCATACCTACTTTACGCAGACTATAGTTATCCATCACGTGATCGTTAAAGCTATAGTTCACCTGCGCTTCAATTTTCTTAATCACATCGGTGATATTTTTCTTTTCTACACGTAGACCCAAACTTTCGCGGTCAAATTCAGAACCGTCCATTGTACGGCCCGCATAAATCACTTCAGCATCACCACGCCCCCCCGTCAGTTCTAGCCAAGTGTTTTCATCGGGTGTCCAACCTAAAGCGAGATCGGCATTCCAACGCTCCCAATCCGAAGGAACAGTCGTGCCATTGCCATCTTTATAGCTGTCTGCCACAGAACGGTTGGCATTTAAACGAATATATTTCTGCGCATCACCCGCAGCCGCTTCAACATTATGATCTAAACGGCCAAATGACCCCATCAAGATACTGGCTTGGCCACGATAGTTTTGACCTTCACCAAATTGCTCAGGCTTACGCTCAAACAATACCGTTGCTGCCGAACCTGTGTTGGCATATTGCACCGTTTGCGGGCCTTTAATGACGGTAATTTCATCAAAACTTTCTGGTGAAATATAAGAGGTTGGTGAATCCATACGACTCGGGCATGCACCTAAGTTTTCAGAACCATCGGTTAAAATTTTAATACGTGAACCAAACATGCCGCGGAAGGTCACATCGCCATTGGTACCCGCACCACTGTTGACCGCACTAAAGCCGACGATGCTTTGCAAATAGTCTGCACCATCTGTGGCTGGAATCGGCTGAATGGGTTGTTTTGGATTAGCACGAACCACCAAACCATTGGCATCATTGCCCTGTTGTGCGGTTGCAACAATAGGCGCAAGACTATGCGTATTCGCAGACAGCATACTTTGATCGGCAAACGCACTTGCTGAATAGCAGGCAACACAAACTGCAGCCGCAATGGGCTGTAATAAAAATTTAGGCTGAGCCATTTTATTTCTCACTTCAAAACATAAATACAGTTAGGGTCAAAGCAGACCCGAAAAACATTGAATTTATGCAAAGTGAGGTGGAGCACGTCCCTGCGGAAGTAAAAAGAGTTGCTGAAGTGCAAACCAAACATGTTGAAAGCGTTTTTGGAAAGCCAAAAGACGCACCTGAATGCGATCAAGTACTTCTTTAAGCTCTAATTCAGGTGGCAAGACCAAGTTGCCATAGACCGTACAATACTGACATTGATGTGAAGCATCGTGATGATGATGTCCATGCTGTGCAGTCAGTTGTTGATCATCAGCTTGCGATGTAGATGAATGTGCAGCATGCGAAGAATTTGTATGCACGGCGTGGGCTTGTGGCAACAAAAGTGCACGCGTGATGGTTTCACAGACTGGCGCAACTTGATATTGCTCAGGCAGCAAAGGCTGTAAAAAAACAGCAATCTGTAAAAAAACTGCGATAAATGAAAGCAGTAAACCACTACGCAACAACAAAAACATCTATCCTGAATTTGTGTGGCACAAGTATAACAAAGCCCAATCGAAATTGGGCTGATTTTTAGGCTTTGGTCTAAACTTGCGCGTCTAGTCTTCTTGATTGTTCTACGTCTTAACGCTTGACCGCGACTTTTTCTTTCTGACGCTGGCGCACTACTTTTTCGACTTTTTCACGGGCACGCTGACGCTTGAGCGGCGATAAATAATCGACAAATAATTTGCCATTTAAGTGATCCATTTCATGTTGGATACAAACAGCGAGAAGTTCATCCGCTTCTAGCGCAAAGGATTGGCCCTCAAGGTTAATCGCTTCAATTTTTACACGTGACGGACGCTCAACTTTGTCGTATATTTGAGGCACTGACAAACACCCTTCTTCATACGGTTGGGTCTCTTCAGTCAATGCGGTAACTTTGGGGTTAATGAAGACCATGGGTTGATCTTTATTTTCAGATAAATCCATGACAATGAGCTGAATATGATGATCGACCTGTGTGGCTGCCAGACCAATTCCTGGTGCGGCATACATCGTTTCAAACATATCTGCAGCCAGCTGACGAATTTCGTCGGTGACTTCTTCGACGGGTTTGGCAATGGTACGCAAACGGGGATCCGGGAAACTTAAAATAGGTAATAAGGCCATAGGACGTCCTCACTGATATGCCATTGATCAAAAAACCGAATGAAGGAATGCTTCATCAAAAAAATGTGTGTAAGATCGTTATTATAACGCAACTACATACATAATTTTAGGAATTATGATAATGAAAAAGGTTTTGACAGACACATCCTCTTTTCGTGTCTTGGGGTTTAAAAAGCAAGTTTTAGCACTCGCGGTATGTCTCATAGTGGGACTTGGTGCGATCAGTGTGGCTGAAGCAGCACCTGCACGAAACATCAATCCGCCTGCCTTAAAAGCCAGCGCACCAAATGTGTATGTGGTAAAAAAAGGCGATACCTTATGGGATATTTCCAAAAAATTCCTGAACAACCCATTACGTTGGCCTGAAATTTGGGCAAGTAACCGTCACGTAAAAAATCCACACTGGATTTTCCCAGGTGACCGTTTGTTGATGTGTACCTACGAAGGTCGCCCTATTATTGGTAAAGATGAAGGCGATGGCTGTGAAGGCATTATTCGTCGTTATGCAGGCAAGAGCACCAATTTACAGCCGCAAATTCGCGTGGAGTCTTTAAATAATACCATTCCTGTGATTCCACTTGACTACATCAAACACTGGTTAGAGCGCAGCAGCATTATTGCCGCAGATGCGTTACAAGGCACACCATATATTTTAGGTACTTCTGATCAACGTGTTTTAGCTGCTAAAGGTCAAAGTGTGTATGCACGTGGTGCAGGTCTGGAAGTAGGTCAACGCTACGGTGTATATCGTGAAGGCGAACCGTACATGCTGACCGATGCCAATGGTCAAAAATTCAATGCAGGCATTGAACTCACTCAAGTTGCTGCAGGTATTGCAGTACGTGGTGAAAATGACATCACCACACTTGAATTGACCGATACCTACAATGCCGAAGTGCGTCGTGGTGATCGCGTCTTACCAATTTATGACCCAATGCTGCCAACCTTGTTCTACCCAACGCATGCTGAAAATGTCAGCACAGGTGGTCAGGTGCTACGTGTGATGGGTTCGATTGGTACTGCAGCAAAACACAGTGTTGTGGCAATTGATCGCGGTACATTACATGGCGTGCAATCTGGTCATGTGTTTAGCGTAGCGCAAAAAGGCGAAGTGGTCACCGACCCGAAAACCAAAGAACGTGTTCAGCTTCCAGGCGAACGTATTGGCAATATCATGGTCTTCAAGAGCTTTGACCACATTAGCTATGCCTATGTTTTAGACAGTGAATTACCAATTAAAGTCGGTGCGAGCTTACAAGCACCACGAATGGACGACTAAAACGGTTTAAGATGGTGATGTTGAATTCATTCAGCCCACAGCAAATCAACTACATTTTGTTGTGGTATTTGGTTCAACATTCACTGTCTAGTTTTTCCAAACTCGTACAACATTATGGTTCCGTGGCTGCCGCAGTGCAGCCCGAACACCTCCTCACATGGTCAGATGTGCGCATTCATGCCAACCATCTACAACGCGCCAAAGAATATCTCAGCCCAACAGGGCAACTCGCCTTTGAACAATGTCTGAATCAACTGCAACAGCAGTGCGATTTTATTCTAACTTTGGACGATGCGGACTATCCCAATCAGTTACGACCCTATTCCAACAAGCCACCCATTTTATTTGGGCAAGGCAATGCACAGGCTTTGTTGCAAGCGCAAATTGCGATTGTCGGCAGTCGCAAAGCCAGCCCGCATGGTCGGCAAGTGGCTTATGATTTTGCTTATTATTTAAGTGAACAAGGGTTCTTTATCAATAGTGGTTTGGCACAAGGTATTGATGAAGCCGCACATCAAGGTGCTTTGCAACATCAACGTACCATTGCAGTCATGGGCACAGGTTTGGACAGCACTTATCCAAGTGCACATCACAGCCTGCGCCAAAAAATTGTAGAATCTGGTGGTGCCGTGATTACGGAGTTTTTACCACAGACTAAGCCCTTACAGCAACATTTTCCACGACGTAACCGTATTGTCAGTGGACTAAGTTTAGGCGTGATTGTTGCTGAAGCCAGTTTAAATAGTGGCTCGCTGATTACCGCGAAACTGGCAGCAGAGCAAGGCAAATTAATTTTTGCCATTCCAGGACATATTTACAGTGAATTTCATCAAGGTTGCCACCAATTGATTCGTGAAGGTGCAATTTTAGTGGATCATCCTGAACAAGTGATTGAAGATTTAGCCCTACCCACCCAATGGCAATATCAACAAAACCAAATAGCATCAAGCCAAAATCAGACTACAGCAGCTTCAACAAAAGCAAAATTATCTACACCACCGACTGAAGCAATACTTCAAACCACCACAACAAAAACAGCAGATACAAGTACACCGCATATTCCCGAGCATTTATTGGCACTGTATCAACAACTGGATTGGGTCGGACAAAGCATCGATCACTTGGCACAGCAACTGAATTTAGATATTGCCACACTCACCAGCGCATTAATGGAACTGGAACTCATGGGCTTCTGTTTACAACAATCAGGTTTATATCTGCGTTGTCGTCCACTCAAATAAGGTTCACAATAAGCGCCTATTTCACGTTTCTGTTTAGGTAAAACTCCCATGATTACAACTTCTGTCACCGAAGCCGCTGCATGTCTACAACAAGGACAGGTACTGGCCTATCCTACAGAGGCGGTTTGGGGATTGGGATGTGATCCATATAATCAACAGGCATTTTTGGAAATTTTGCGTCTGAAACAGCGTCCGATTGAAAAAGGTGTGATTTTACTGGCAGGACATCTGTCACAAGTAGAGCATTTGCTGCAGGATTTAAACCCCGAAATGCGAGATCGCGTAATTGCGTCATGGACGAATACTTATCCCACAGATCGAGCAACCACCTGGCTATTACCCAGCACAGCCGCAATTCCAGAGTGGATTACAGGTCAACACCACAAAGTAGCGGTGCGCGTAACCAATCATCCTTTATGTATGGCGTTATGCCATGCCTTTGATGGCTTTATTGTATCGACCAGTGCCAATCCTGCGGGACTTGCCCCTGCACGCTCTTTGCAAGAGACAACGCAATATTTCCATCAACAATTGCACTACTTAAATGGTGATTTGGGTTTAAGCCAGCAACCTAGCCGTATTTTAGATGCAGAGAGTGGGGCAGTGATTCGCGCCTAGCTTTAGACAAATTTTAGTTGACATCCTCCCCGACCTAAAGGACGGAGATTCCTACTGCTAGACGCTCATGTCCGAGCGCAAGAATATTCAGTGCGGAATTTACATCCCGATCATGGAGCGTACCGCACTCCACACACTGCCACTCTCTTATTCCAAGTCCTGCTCTACCTTTCGGACTACTATAGCGTGAGCCACAGCACGAACAAATTTGGGTGGTATAGGCTTCATTGACTTCTTCATAACATACCCCTGCGTTCTCGCATTTATACTTGAGCATGGTTCTTAGTGTTGTCCAACTGGCATCTAGCACTGATTTAGCCAATCTGGTTTGTGTTAATGCTTTGGCATTCACATTGCCAACGAAGATGGCTGCATGTTCATTCACCAATTTTCGGCTGAATTGATGCAGCATGTTTTGTCTTACATTTTTAATCTTGGCATGGATGGCTTTGACACGTTTCTTATTTTTTGCACGTTGAGCAATACCAAGTTTTTGTTCATATTGCCGATAGATTTGAGGTGCTTTAAGTTTTACGCCATCTGAACAAGTCGCTAAATCTTTTAAACCTAAATCTATGCCAATTGAGGTTTTAGCGTTGTTTTTTTCTATTTTGACTGCATCAACTACAAGACAAACATACCAGCGTCCACGACTATCTTCTACGAATGTGCCTGTTTTGATATTGTATTGACTTAATCCGTAACTATCCCATAGTTTAAATTGATGCTTGCCATATTGAACATAGCCATCAGCATATTTGATTGCAACCTTTTTAAACGGTATCCAACCCAGTGAACGTCTAGCTGATTTTTTATTACTGACACGCCATTTTAGTTTTGCTTTTTTGAACTGCTTGCGTCTTGTGACCAATTCTTCTGTCACTGCTTGAATAGTTTGACTGTGCAAGTTGCATTCTTTCGATGTGCCTTTCGTGTATTTTGCAAGGTCGTATGCTGAAAAGAATTGTTGTTTACGTTGTAGATGCTTAAAACACAAATCATTGACATAATTCCAGACAAAATTTACTTCGGATGCTAACTGATTTAGCACCTTGCAATGTTTGTCTTTTATGCTTAATTTGAGTGTCTTCATCCAATTATTTTAACAGTATTTTTCTTAATAGTGACTATAGTACAGTACAAGTATTTAAAACGACATTTCGTGTCGTTCATATGGTTTACTCCAGTCGCTTATATCCTCGTGCTGAACCACGAGGTTTTACGCTCCAGTGGATAAAAAAAAGCTCAACCATATAGGGATGGTTGAGCATAAAAAGGATGTGTATAAAAGCACATCCAGAGGGTTTGAAAATCTTGCTGCAAATGATATTTCACTGATTATTGAATACAGTGGATCATTTTCAGTACGTGAATTATGGAGTAATTTAGTCGACTATACAAATAGATTTTTCCTATTAATCCAAGACAAATATTCAATGAAAGATTCATCTTTTTTTCTTAACAATTTAAATTATCTTACTATTTTTACAATTATTTTAGAAAAATTAAAAAAACTGTCATAATTCATAACACTCAATACTGTATAAATTTTGAATAAAAGGCATTTTAAATACACCTTTATGTGATCAAAAAAACACCAATTAAACTCAACTTTTTGCTTGAATGTGTACGCGTGCTTTCATTTGTGCCAACACAATACCCGTTAAAATAATCAATCCACCGATACTGTGATAACTCCCCCACACTTCTGCCAACCAAAAATATGCAATGATAGCCGTGAAAACAGGCATCAAATTCATAAAAATACTGGTGCGATTTGGCCCTAAATATTGAACGGCCAACATCCATACCAAAGGTGCAATAATTGAAGGAAATATACCTGCATACAGCACACTTAAACCATTTTGGCTATTTAAATGATCCAAGCCGAACCACAAAATAAATGGCAGATGGTAAAGTAAGGCGAATATAATTTGCACATAAAGACTCAGCATGAGCGGCAATTTTAAATTCCATTTCTTTAAAAACACCCCATAAAAGGCGTAAAAAAATACCGCCAAAACCATGAGCATATCGCCCGCATGTCCTGTCAGCTGACTGAGTTGACGCAAATCTCCTTGTGCAATCACATACAACAAACCCGAAAATGAAATAATGCAGCCCAAAACCGCAAATCGTGTCGGAATGTCTTTTAAGATCAGCAATGAAACCAAAACCGTAAACATGGGAATAAACGCATTAATAATGCCCATATTGGTTGCAGTGGTGTAATTGGCTGCGGTATAGCTTAGACCTTGATACAGCACCAAACCAAAAGCACTAAGCACTGCCAACTGTTTCAAATGTGGACGAATCAACTCACGCTGCTGCCAAACTTTGGGCAATATCCACGGGGTTAAAATCAGAAAAGCAATCAACCAGCGATAAAAACTGATACTGACGGGTGAAATATACTCCGCCACATACCTCGTTACTGCAATATTTAAAGACCAAATCAATACCGCAATCAATGGCAATAAAATTGCCCAAAATACGCCTTTATCTGACCGTATCATGTATTCATCATCCTTGTTGTACCAAACAGCATACCTGCTGTGAAACCCTTTTCTATAACTGACTTGTGATGCAAAGTGCTAAAAACCCAGTGTCTATTTATGGCACTTTTCGCTCGATTTATCCATCAATAAAATAAAATGCAGATACGAATTACATTTTTCTGCGCAATATCACGGCTATGCGGGATTCCATCAGTGTCGTAAATTTCTTTGCTATAAAACTTGCTGTACCCAAAAATTACAGTTACAACAGTAGCGGTAAAATACAGATTCTAGGAAGCAACTATGCGCACTTCAGTTTATGACATTGCAGTAAAAACCAATCAGGGTACGGAAACCACATTAAATCAATATGCAGGAAAAGTGTTGTTGATCGTGAACGTGGCATCAAAATGTGGCTTAACCCCGCAATACGAAGGCTTACAGCAACTCTACGCAGCAAAACAGGCACAAGGCTTAGAAATTTTAGCCTTTCCATCGAATGATTTCTTGGCA
Source organism: Acinetobacter towneri (assembly GCF_017498585.1). Lineage (NCBI taxonomy): Bacteria > Pseudomonadati > Pseudomonadota > Gammaproteobacteria > Moraxellales > Moraxellaceae > Acinetobacter > Acinetobacter towneri. The sequence continues at coordinate 686,039 of NZ_CP071766.1, read as the reverse complement.
CAAGAACCGGGCAGCGATACAGAAATTCAGGAATTTTGCTCACTGAATTATCAGGTGAGTTTTCCATTGTTTGCTAAAATTCCAGTCGTGGGTGCAGAAAAACATCCTCTCTACACGGCTTTAACGCAAGCAATTCCTGAACGTATTGGTGAAGGCCCATGGTGGAAAGATTTGGTTGATTACGGCTTAACCCCAAATGAACCACCTGAAGTATTGTGGAACTTTGAAAAGTTTTTGGTGAATAAACAAGGTGAAGTGGTGGCGCGTTTTGCCCCAGATTTAACCGCAGATGACCCGCGCATTGTAGAAGCGATTGAGGCTGAATTGGCTAAATAATTTTTTATTCAGCAAGTTAAAGAGTTCTTTCATAAATTCTCTTTAAATCAATAATTCAGCTCCCTCATCCTCTTGCGAAATATATTCCTCATCCTGAGCCATATATGGCGCAAGAGAAGGGACTATCAATATCAATTCGACTCAATTACTTATGATCATTTTTCTTTTATGAAAGAAGTGTAATTCATAGGAGTTTCTTTAAAACTCCTATTTTTTTTGATTTAGACAAAAAAATTAAGATTTGTTATTGCTTTGCAACAATCTGTTTTTTATTCATATTTTCGTTTTATATTCATTCTCAATGAGTACCAAAAATCACATGAATATGAAAAATGTATCTTCGAAGACACTACTTCCGTTTGCACTATTGAGTTCTGCCTTGCTACTCAGCGCCTGTGATCAAATGAACACGCCGCAAACGCAAACAACTAATCAAGATGATTCCAGCGCATCATCCAACAGCAATACAAACCCAACCAACGCTCCATTAAGCAGTGGCAATATGTTCTATATTGTGCGCGATGTGGCTGATCTACAGCTCAAAGCAGGTCAATATGTCGAACAACTGAATCAAACCAAGTCTGAATTGCAAACCGCTGTAGATGCGCAAGATCCACAACAATTACAAATTGCAGCGACTCAATTACAACAGCAGTTACAAGGCTTCAATCAAACACTAAGCAGCCTAGACTTAAAAACACAGGAAATTGATACCATCCGTCAAAACTTATTGGCTGCCAATCAGCAAGTTTTGGCTTCACCATTTTTAAATGGACAAGTCGATTTAAGCAAAGTGGACTTTAAGAAACTGGAACAGCAAATGGGGAGTATTCAAGCTGAAATGCTAAAACTGGCGGGGATGATTTTACAAGGTGAGTCAAATCAGCCTACTGAAACTACCAATACAGCATCTTAAGCAAAGATAAGGCTTCAATTCCAAACAGCATAAAAAAAGCCACTCTTTCGAGTGGCTTTTTTCAATCTTAAACCGACAATTAAAGTGCGCGGTTTTTGATTTTGCGGATGGTTTCCAACTGTGCAGCAGTTTCTGCCAAAGCAGCCAAAGCAGCAGCAGAGTCCAAATCGCTCTTTTGATTTGCCAACAATTGTTCAGCGTGTTTACGCGCTTCAATAATTGCCGCTTCATCTAAGTTTTCTGCACGAACTGCAGTATCTGCAAGAATCGTAACAACATGCGGTTGAACTTCTAGAACGCCACCAGATACATAGATTAATTCTTCTGTACCATTTTCCAGCAGAACGCGGATTGCACCCGGCTGAAGCAAAGTTACCAGTGGTGCGTGACCCGGCATAATACCGAGTTCACCGCCAGCACCTTTTGCAATTAGCATAGTCACAGTGCCCGAGTACAAAGACTCTTTTACACTTACAACATCACATTGCATAGTCGCCATGAGAATCTCCTAAATTAGAGCTGCTAATTAAAGTTTCTCGGCTTTAGCAATCACTTCGTCAATACCACCAACCATATAGAACGCTTGTTCTGGGATATGATCGTATTCACCAGCTAGAAGACCTTTAAAGCCACGAATTGTATCTTTAAGCGGTACAAGTTTACCAGGCGCGCCAGTAAATACTTCAGCTACGTGGAACGGTTGAGAGAAGAAACGTTGGATCTTACGTGCACGGTATACAGTAAGTTTGTCTTCTTCTGACAATTCGTCCATACCAAGAATTGCGATAATGTCTTTCAATTCTTTATAACGTTGAAGAACGTTTTGAACTGAACGAGCAATTTCGTAATGCTCAGTACCAACAACTAATGGATCTAACTGACGTGAAGTTGAGTCTAGTGGATCGATCGCAGGGTAAATACCTTGAGATGCAATATCACGGCTCAATACTACAGTTGCGTCTAAGTGCGCGAACGTTGTAGCAGGTGATGGGTCAGTCAAGTCATCGGCAGGTACGTATACAGCTTGAATAGATGTAATCGAACCAGACTTAGTTGAAGTAATACGTTCTTGAAGAACACCCATCTCTTCTGCAAGTGTAGGCTGATAACCTACTGCAGATGGCATACGACCTAGAAGTGCTGATACTTCAGTACCTGCTAGTGTATAACGGTAGATGTTGTCTACAAACAATAATACGTCACGACCTTTACCGTTCTCATCTTTTTGATCACGGAAGTACTCAGCCATAGTCAAACCAGTTAACGCTACGCGTAAACGGTTACCAGGCGGCTCGTTCATCTGACCGTAGACCATTGCTACTTTGTCAAGAACGTTAGAGTCTTTCATTTCGTGATAGAAGTCGTTACCTTCACGAGTACGCTCACCAACACCAGCGAATACAGATAAACCTGAGTGCGCTTTAGCGATGTTGTTGATCAACTCCATCATATTTACGGTTTTACCAACACCCGCACCACCGAACAGACCAACTTTACCACCTTTCGCGAACGGGCAAAGTAAGTCAATGACTTTAATACCAGTTTCTAAAAGGTCAGTAGAAGCCGCTTGTTCTGCATAAGAAGGCGCTTGACGGTGAATTGGTAAACGCTCTTCAGTTGCAACTGGACCAGCTTCGTCGATAGGGCGACCAAGAACGTCCATGATACGACCAAGTGTCGCTGTACCTACTGGTACAGAGATTGGCGCGTTAGTGTTAGTTACGTTCAAACCACGCTTAAGGCCTTCAGTAGAACCCATTGCAATAGTACGAACTACGCCATCACCAAGTTGTTGCTGAACTTCTAATGTAGTTTCAGTACCGTCAACTTGGAGAGCGTCATAGATCTTAGGAACGCTGTTGCGTTCAAACTCGACGTCGATAACCGCGCCGATGATCTGAATGATACGACCGCCACTCATTGCTGTCTCCTCAATTCAAACTAATAATGTTAAACGGCAGCGGCACCACCAACGATTTCAGAAATTTCCTGAGTAATCGCGGCTTGACGCAGCTTGTTATAAATAAGTTGTAGGCTCTTGATCAGTTCACCTGCGTTATCTGTTGCAGCTTTCATTGCAACCATACGCGCAGACTGTTCACATGCGATGTTTTCAATCACACCTTGATAAACCATAGACTCGATGTAACGAACCAATAAACCATTTAACAGCTCTTCAGCTTCTGGTTCATAGATATAATCCCAACCGTATTGACGGTTAAGAGTCTTGTTTTCTTCAGCAGATGCTAAAGGAACAAGTTGTTCGATTTTCTGATCTTGAGTCATGGCATTGACAAAGCCGTTTGACACGAGGTAAATGCGATCTAACTCGCCTTTATCGTACGCATCTAACATCACTTGCACAGAGCCAGATAACTGTTCAAGACTTGGCGCGTCACCTACGTTTGTAGTTGCACCAAGCACTTTACCGCCGTAGTTTTTAAAAAACGAAACCGCTTTTTGACCAATTAAAGCAAACTGAACTTCAATTGACTGCTCTTGTTGTTGCTGTACATGCTTTACAACTTTCTTGAACAAGTTAATGTTCAAGCCACCTGCCAAACCACGATCTGAAGACACGATGATATAACCAACGCGTTTTACAGGGCGTTCAATCATATAACGGTGTTTGTATTCAGGGTTCGCCTGTACCAAATGAGCAATTACACGGTGCATATTTTCGGCATACGGACGGCCTTGAGCCATGCGCTCTTGCGCACGACGCATCTTAGAAGCAGCAACCATTTGCATCGCGCGAGTAATCTTTTGCGTGCTCTTGATACTAGCAACTTTGGCGCGAATTTCTTTTAAATTTGCCATACGCTTAACCTAGTATTCGAAAGCCCTTTCAGGCTTCCGAAGGTTGATTCCGTGAACCAAACCCCTAACTAGCCAATGCTAAATTAGTAAGTTTGAGTCGCTTTAAAGCTTTCAATACCTGCTTTGATTGCAGCTTCGATGTCTTTGTTGAAATCACCAGTTTCATCGATTTGTTGCATTAACGCAGCATGTTCTGAACGGAAGTAAGAAATTAACGCAGCATCAAAGTCTACGATTTTCTTCACTTCTACGTCAGCCATGTAGCCTTCGTTAGATGCATAAACTGAAACAGCTTGGTCAGCAATTGAGTATGGCGCATATTGTTTCTGCTTCATTAACTCAGTTACACGTTGACCATGTTCAAGTTGCTTACGAGTTGCTTCGTCAAGGTCAGAAGCGAACTGAGCAAACGCTGCCAATTCACGGTATTGCGCCAAAGCGGTACGGATACCACCAGACAATTTTTTGATGATCTTAGTTTGAGCAGAACCACCAACACGCGATACAGAAATACCCGCGTTCACAGCAGGACGGATACCCGCGTTGAATAATGATGTTTCTAAGAAGATCTGACCATCTGTAATCGAAATTACGTTGGTTGGTACGAATGCAGATACGTCACCTGCTTGAGTTTCAATAATCGGCAATGCAGTTAAAGAACCAGTTTGACCTTTAACTTCACCGTTAGTGAATTTCTCAACGTAGTCAGCAGATACACGAGAAGCACGCTCAAGTAGACGCGAGTGTAGATAGAACACGTCACCTGGATACGCTTCACGACCTGGTGGACGACGTAAAAGCAATGAAATTTGACGATACGCAACAGCTTGCTTAGACAAGTCATCATAAATGATTAACGCGTCTTCACCACGGTCACGGTAGTATTCACCCATTGTACAACCAGAGTACGGAGCTAAATACAGCATTGCTGCTGGATCAGATGCACCTGCTGCGACAACAGTGGTATACGCCATAGCGCCAGTTTCTTCTAGCTTACGTACTACGTTTGCGATAGTCGATTGTTTTTGACCAATTGCTACGTATACACACTTAATGCCAGAGTTTTTCTGAGCGATGATCGCATCGATCGCCATTGCTGTTTTACCAGTTTGACGGTCACCAATGATCAACTCACGTTGACCACGGCCTACAGGGATCATGGTATCAACTGATTTATAACCAGTTTGAACAGGTTGATCCACTGATTGACGCCAAATTACGCCTGGTGCTACTTTTTCTACAGCATCAGTTAATTTTGCATCAATAGGGCCTTTACCATCAATTGGGTTACCCAAAGCATCTACCACACGGCCTAAAAGTTCTGGACCAACCGGAACTTCTAATACACGACCTGTGCAACGTGCTTTTTGACCTTCTTGAAGGCTTAAGTAGTTACCTAAAACAACGACGCCCACTGAATCCTGTTCTAGGTTCAGTGCCATACCAAATAAGCCGCCGTCGAATTCGATCATTTCACCGTACATTGCATCAGCAAGGCCGTGAATGCGCACAATACCGTCGGATACCATAACAATGGTACCTTCGTTTTTAGCGGTCGCGCTGGTGTCCAGATCGCCGATACGCTGTTTAATGAGCGCACTGATCTCGGATGGATTCAGTTGTTGCATTGCGCTATACCTCAATCTTTTATTAGTTCAGTCTTCGCAATTAAGCTAAAAGACGTGTCCGCATTTTTTCAAGCTTGTTAAGCGCAGAATCATCTATCACTTGGTCGCCTGCACGAATAACCACACCCGCAATTAACGCTGGGTTCACTTCTACAGAAACATTTACTGCCGCAGCGAAACGTTTTTCTAACGCTTGAGCAAGAATTTGTTCTTGTACAGAAGTCAATGGGAATGCTGATTCAATCACAACATCCACAGTATTGTTATTCTGTGATTTGAGCTGTTCGTATTCTGCTTGAATTTCAGGAAGCAAAGCCAAACGGTTGTTTTCAGCAAGCAATGTCAAAAAGTTTGACACTGCTGCAGTTTGGTCTTCACCTAAAACTTTGGCAAAAATACTCACCTGCTCAGCAGGCGTAAGCTCAGGGCGATTTAAGTAAGCTGAAAATGCTTCGTCTTGCACCGCAGCACTGAGCAAGTTAAGTGCTGTTGACCAATTGTCAGTTGCACCTTGCTCAGAAGCGTAAGCAAATGCTGCTTTAGCGTATGGGCGTGCCAACGTCAAGAGTTCAGCCATAATCTGCCTCTCTCTTAAAGTTTAGCAGCCAGCTGAGTCAGCATGGCATTGTGAGCTTCTGCGTCAACTTGCTGGCTAAGAATTTTCTCTGCACCAGTTACTGCAAGCGCAGCTACTTGTTGACGTAATTCTTCGCGAGCAGAATTGATTTCTGTATCAACAGCTTCTTTCGCTTGTTGACGAATACGCTCACCTTCAGCAGATGCTTGGGTACGCGCTTCTTCTACCAATTGTGCTGCACGACGATTCGCTTGTTCGATCAATTGAGCCGCTTGTGCTTTAGCTGCATCTAATTCAGCTTTCACTTGAGCTTGCGCATCGGCAAGATCAGCTTTGGCTTTCTCAGCTGCATTTAAGCCGTCAGCAATACGACGCTGACGCTCACTAATCGCATTGATTAGTGGTGGCCATACAAACTTCATGCAGAATGCGACGAAAATCGCAAATGCAATCGCTTGGCCAAACAATGTGAGGTTGATATTCATTGCAAATTCCTCAAATAGTGAATTTCGGAATTAAGCTGATTAACCTACAAATGGATTAGCGAAGATGAAGAACAAGCCAATACCAACACCGATCATAGGCACAGCATCAAGAAGACCTGCGATTAAGAACATACGAGTTTGAAGTTGTGGAGCCAATTCTGGTTGACGAGCAACAGCTTCAAGGAAGCGACCGCCTAAAAGACCAAAACCAATCGCAGTACCTAAAGCACCGAAAGCGATCAAGATAGCAGATGCAATTGCAACTAGACCTAAAGTGAGTTCCATGATAATTCCTCAGAGGTTAGGTTTTATACCAAATTAAGTTAAAAAATTGTGTGCCCAACCGCCCGATGACAGTTAGGCCATACCATTAATGCTTTTCGCTTGCCATGCTCATGTACACGATAGTCAACATCATGAAAATGAATGCTTGTAGCGTAATAATCAAAATGTGGAAAATCGCCCAAGGCACAGACAATGCCCACTGGATCCAGAACGGTAATAACGCGATAAGAATGAAGATTAACTCTCCCGCATACATGTTACCGAACAGTCGTAGAGCCAATGAAACTGGTCGCGCCAAGAAAGTAGTCAATTCCAACAATAAGTTGAATGGAATTAAAAGCACTTTAGCAACTGGATTACTTGGGTTGAATGGGTTAAGTGCCAACTCACCAACGAAGCCGCCAACACCTTTCTCACGAATACTATAGAAAATAATTAAGAAGAATACAGAAATAGACATACCTAAGGTAATGTTTGGATCTGTAGTCGGAACAATTTTAAAGTAAACCTGATGAGGGTCCACACCCAGCATAGATGCAATCGCCTGTTGAGCTACATAAGGAATAAAGTCAACAGGGATCAAATCCATCAAGTTCATGAGGAAAATCCACACGAAAATGGTTAATGCTAAGGGTGCAATTAATCGAGACTTCCCATGGAAGGTATCACGTACACTTGAATCCACAAACTCGATAATCACTTCAATTACTGACTGGAATTTACCAGGCACGCCTGAATTTGCAGCTTTCGCAACAATCCAGAACAATAAACAGAAGATCAGACCAAGTCCGATAGACCAACCCATTGAATCCAAGTGAATAGCAGTGAACCCCATCTGTTGAGCTTCTTCAGCAGACTCAGCCAACTTCCATGAACCGTCTGGCATTTTGCCATAGGTCATATTGGTCAAGTGATGCTTGATATACTCGGTCGAAGTAAGGGCATGTTCTTCAGCAGCCATAAATCACACCTGGTCAATGTAAAAAAACTAATAGAACAAACGAACATCGCGTGCTGCTTGATATCTCGCCTATTCCTGAAAAACTTTTCAATTTTTGCTGCGTTTAGACTCGTTTTTGTAATCGTGACACCCAAAATGGCGCAACCCACGACATGCTTTGAACGAGCATAAAACCACAAAACAATGCCACCGGGGATAACGGCTGTACATTGCTTAAAATTAAAATGAATCCTACGATCACGATTGCAAACTTACCGAGCATTCCTCTATACATGTTCGAAAGAACCTGTCTGGACGCTCGTGCACCTGCTGCTCGAAACGACTGCCATGAAAAATAACAACTTGCCAACCAACAAACACTAGCACCAAGTGCAGCGCTTAAGGCAGCCGTTGAGTCTTTCAAGACCCACGCTATCAGGGCTGAAACTGGAATCATGAATGCTTGTAAGAAGACCAAAGCTTTAGCTAATCGTCGGTCAATCAAGCGACTAGTTCGGCTCATTTTTTTATCCACTCACAGCATTAATGCTTGACAAGTTCAACTGATGATCGTTTTTTATCGCAGGCATTATAGAGTTAGCCCCCTGAACATGCAATCGTTTCCCGACCTTAGTCGTGTTTTTTTGCATGTTTGTCTCGGAATTGTCATATTTCAATTTTGCTTAAAAAACGCATCATTTTCGTGCATTTAATACACAAGCCTTGGTTTGCTTGGCTAATTGCTGCCACGCTTGCACAAAATCATCTGCACCGCGCATGCTTTCATCGACCTTTTGAAACACAATTGGATTCAATTTCATATACTGATTTTTACTGGCATGTCCTTCTGCAAGTAGGCACATTTTTGGATTTGGTCGGTGATCGTTCAAATATTTAATTTGTGCGACTGTTGGCGCAATATGCGGATCATTGGTCATCGACCCAGAAAATTCTAAATTTAAGGCACGTTCTAAATATTGATAGGCATCGTGATAAGCCCAATATGGCTGTACTGCAGTTTGAGTCTGAAACTGACTTGCACTTTTGAATAAACTCTGTGCGAAGGCACGTGCGTTATTCCAATAAGCATCGCGATGTTCAGGCATTTGCTGAGAACGTAACGCGGCAATAAAGAAGCCGATACGCACCGCATTGTTTGGGTCTAGCCAGACATGGCTGTCTACTGTATTTTTTAATGCTGCACCACGTTCTGAACGCTGCGGCAAAGTTTTCATAATGCCCGTATCTAATAAAGCAATCGCTTTAGGATTTTGATGTAATACACGTTCTAGCGGTGCTTCATGCGCCTTACCTAGCCAAATAATTAAATCCGCATCTTGGATGATTTTTCGATGTGCAGGCGTGAGCGATACATCATGCCCTGTTTGATCTGCCAGTAATAACGTGGGTGTTTCGATATTTTGCGTGACTTTTTGGGCAATCAAATAGATAGGATGGGTAGACACCACCAAAGCCTGCGCCATGCTGACAGTACTGCATAACGCTAAAAGACAGAAACTAAATAAACGAAACATTGCGGCATATCACGAAAAATCGACAAATGTTATAATATAACAAATTTATAAAAATACCTACGTATAATCGAAACTAATAACGCTTCATGCTAAGATTTACTGTCGTTTTTCTTTTAAAGTTCAACTGGGGTGGCTATGAGCTTATGTTCGCACGAGCATCACAATGCATTACATGGCGTTCACGACCATCACAATGTCGATCAACGTCTTGCCGAAGCTGAAAGTTTATGTGCGGCAACAGGTGCTCGTTTAACACCGCTACGTAAAGAAGTGTTGGAACTCATTCTCAAGGCATCTGCACCAATGGGTGCTTATGATTTATTGGCGAAAATTAAAAGTGAGTCTGATCGTCCTGCAGCACCGCCAACGGTGTACCGTACTTTAGATTTTTTACTGGAAAAAGGACTAATTCACCGTTTGACTTCAATCAATGCCTATATTCCTTGCTGTCATCCACGTGAAGGACACCAAGCGGCTTTTTTAATCTGTACTGAATGTAAAGTCGTTAAAGAAGCTTCAGCGCAAGGTTTATTAGAGCAATTAGATCAGTTGGCAGCCTCTGACCGCTTTAGCCCGCATCACAGCATTATTGAGATTTCTGGAAAATGTCAGCAGTGCAACAGCAAATAACCACTGCACCGCTCATCGCCTTGCACAATATTCAGGTGCGAATAGATGAGCGCGATATTTTAAAAAATGTCGATTTTGAATTACATGCACGTGAAATTGTCACGCTAATTGGCCCCAATGGCGCAGGAAAATCGACTCTAATTAAAGTCTTGCTTGGCATTGTCAAACCAAATGCAGGCAAGCTCGTAAATGCTCGCAAATTGACCTTTTCTTATGTGCCGCAAAAGTTTAATCCTTCACACAGCTTGCCTTTAAGAGTGAAAGATTTACTGGCTTTAGAAAAATGCCCAGACGCAATTAAAGCAGAAATTATCCGCGATACTGGCATTGCCAAACTGCAAGATTCAAAAGTACAACAACTGTCTGGTGGTGAGCGGCAACGGGTGCTATTGGCACGCGCCTTATTACGTCAACCTGATGTTTTGGTACTGGATGAGCCGATGCAAGGACTAGATATTCAGTCCGAAGCTGAACTGTATGACTATGTGCGCAACTTACCGAGCAAATATGGCTGTGCGGTGTTGATGGTGTCGCATGATTTGCAATGGGTCATGCAAGGTACGCATCGTGTGGTATGTTTAAATAAACACATTTGCTGTAGCGGTTTGCCCGAAAATGTACAGCAACATCCTGAATACCAAGCTATTTTTGGAACCAATCGGGTGTTTTATCAACATCACCATGAACACTGCGCCCATGGCGATCATGCCGAGCCTTGTCAGCATGATTCACGTCCTCATATTCACCCTGAACCGGAAGCTTAACCCATGATGGATTGGCTACAATTGCTGTTACCTGCATGGATCATGGGCAGTTTATTGGTATTTTTGACCGCCCCACTTGGCTGTTTAATGCTGTGGCGACGTATGTCCTTTTTTGCCGATACGATGGCGCATGGCACCTTATTGGGTGTGGCGATTGCAGGCGCGTTGAGTTTACCTCTGTGGATGGGTGTGACCTTCTTGGCATTATTATTGGTGGGTGTTTTGTGGATTTTACATGATCCACGGTTGCCGAATGATGCATTATTGGCGCTCTGCTCTGCGACCTTGCTCTGTTCAGGGTTGCTCTTTATTCAACATATTCCAAGTTTGCGTCCTGAGTTGCTGAGCTATTTATTTGGTGATTTACTCACCATTTCATGGGCAGATTTACCTGTATTTGCCCTAGTGATTATTGTTGCTTTAGCGGTGCTGTATAAATTTTGGCAGGCACAAATTCAAATTGCAATTGACCCTGATATTGCGGTCAGTGAAGGCGTGAATGCCCAATGGCAACGCCTGATTTTTATGTTGTTGTTGGCATTATTTACCGTATTGGCTTTACGTGCAGTCGGTTCTTTATTGATGGGCGCATTGTTGGTGATTCCCGCTTTAACCGCACGTTTATTGGCTCACTCGCCTAAACAAATGGTGATTTGGGCATTTATTGTGGCGCAAATTGCAGTCAGCGTAGGTTTATGGTCAAGTGCGGGCTTAAATATTTCGACAGGTTTAAGTATTGTGATGACTATGGCGATCATTTTTGCGGTGATTTTTAGCGTTCAAAAAGTCAGAAAGATAGCTTAGTTTTTCGTTAATGAATATCTATATTTTTGTATTGCAGCAATGAGCATTACGACCAAAAATGGCAGTATATACGCTATCCACAGTGCTATATCACTATGAATCACTTGCTGTAAAAGACTCAATTGCTGCTGACTTTCTGAAACAGCATTCCAATCTATCTTTTGTAGATAAAACATTGCATGAATGGCAATCAACAACACAGCCGTAATATTAATCAACACCACACTTTGCCACACCGTATGTTTAAAATAAGTTTGCAAGGCGGCAAATACAAAAGAAAAAATCAAATTGATACTCAAATGTGCCATCAAAGCAATTGGCCAAAACACGCTATCTACTGAAAACTGAATTGCTAATCCAATTGCAATTAAAGTTGAAAAACTTAAAAGCAACATGCTGATCCACCAATGTTGCCAATAAAGTGCTCGCGGAATACATTTTATTTTCAACGTATGTCTCAATCTATTTTTATAATTACAGCGTACACTTTTGTGTAATTGAAGACATTACTGATGCACCAAACTCAACAAAAACGCAGCACCTGCAAACAATGCAGCAAAAGTACGATTCATAAATTTTTGCTGCTTCGGTGATCTTAACAAACGCAAAACTTTTGCAGCCAAGCCCGTATAGCCCGCCATCACAATCAAATCAATACTAATCATGGTCAGTGCCATAATTGCATATTGCGTCCATTGCGGTTTAGATAAATCTAAAAATTGCGGTAAAACTGCCAATAAAAACACAATTGCTTTGGGATTGCTCATATTGACTAAAAAGCCGTACATCACCAATTTTCCAGCAGATTTTCGCGTCAACTCATGCTGAATTTCAATCGACTGTGCAGGCGCTACCCATTGCAAATACGCCAGATATAACAAATATGCCACACCAAACCATTTCACAATTAGAAATGCCCAAGGTGTTGTCGCAAATAATACCCCTGCCCCTGCGGCTACAATCGCGATTTGCAATAATAAAGCGAGTTGTAGACCAATCGCATTCCAATACCCATGTCGAAAACCATAATTCAAACCACTCGACATCGAGGCAATCGCACCCGCGCCAGGTGAAACACTAATCACCCAACAGGCCAACATAAACGCAATCCAAACTTGATAAGACATATATCGCCGCTTTTCACAAGACAGTGCATTATATGATATTTCACTTAATCTCATGGCTAAAAACGTTGAATAAAATCGGGTTCGGGCTATTAAGCCTGCATGCAATCAGGCACAATAAAGTCAACTTTATAGAAAACAACAAATTTTCAGGAGCTATACATGACTGCCCAATCTGTAATTTTGCCACTACCTTCAGATCATGCTCGCTTTCTTGTACTTCGTTTAAAAGACTTAAGCATTACTGAGTTAAAAGAAAAATTGGCTGACTTGTTTAGCACACGGGATCGTTTGATTACCCAACATCCACATGCCCAAATTAAAACTGGCGTTGCTTTTGGCCCTGAACTTTGGGCACAGCTCTATCAGCAATCTCCAGAGGGTTTTAAACAATTACAACCAATTCAAGGTGCGTACCCAATGCCTGTCGTGCCTGCCGATGTGATCATTCACCTCGCCAGTACACGTGCGGATATTTGCTTTGCACTCAGTCAGGCATTCTTTGAGGGGATCCAAGACAAAATTGAAGTGTTGGATGAACGGGTCTGTTTCCGTTATTTTGATGGACGCGACATGACGGGCTTTATTGATGGTACCGAAAATCCACAATTTCCAGATGATCGTGCCGAAGTTGCACTTTTAGGCGAAGATGCAGGCGTGTTTGCCGATGGTTCTTTTATTTTTGCACAGCGCTATTGCCACGATTTAGAAAAATGGAAAAAGCTGAAAGTCGATGCTCAGGAACACGTGATTGGTCGTACCAAACTTGAATCTATTGAGTTGGATGACGAGGTTCAACCTGAGAACTCGCACGTGTCGCGTACTGTGGTTGAAGATGATGCAGGCGATGAGATGGAAATTTTGCGTCACTCGCTGCCTTATGGCGATGGTCAGGGTGATCAAGGCTTATTCTTTATTGCCTACACCAAAGATTTGAGCATTATTGATGCCATGTTAGAGCGTATGTTTGGCACGTCTGGTGATGGCATCCATGACCGTTTACTGCACTTTGTGACTGCCATGGATGGCGCATATTACTTTGCCCCAAGTGAGGAGCTGCTAGAAGAAGTTTTGGAAGGTTAAGATAAAGAGGCCGACGAGAGTCGGCTTCTTGATTTTATTAAATGCAATTAATACCCTTTGCATCTAAATTTATTTTATTAAAAACTGTTGTCTTTTTAGTTTTTAAATTTAAATATTCTGCTTCATAAGTTGACAAAAATAACTAATCATGCGAAAAAGTTTTTTTAGTTAACAGATGTTCACACATGCCTCGAATTGTTTCTGTACCACTTAGTTTAGAACAGCGAGAACGACTCATTTTTCTGGCCAAGCATGCAAAACATTGGCGTGAAAGACAACGTGCCCAAACTATTCTCTGGCTTTCTGAAGGTAAAAGTGTTGCGGAAGTTGCCACTCTACAAGAACGTATCCCAGAAACCATAAGGCTACAACGCCGACGTTGGGAATTGTATGAGTTTGAATCGATTAAAGAAGGTCATCGCTCAGGTCGGCCCAATACATTGATCTCAGACTATCAGGCGAAAATCCTAGATTGGGTCAATACAAGTCCACTCAATGCAGAACAAATCCGAGTCAAACTACATGAAGAATACGAAGTGTCCGTGTCTGTTGAAACCATTCGTAAGTTTTTACGTGATTCAGGTATGGTCTTCAAGCGTACCCGTCATAGCTTGAAAAAAAAGAGATCCGATTGCATTTGAACAAGCAACACAGCAGATTGAAAAATTACGAGAGCAAGCGGCACGTGGTGAAATTATATTAGGTTATGTTGATGAAACAGGGTTTTCATCTACACCTGATAACCGCTATGCGTGGACAAAGATAGGTGATGTTCATGCGGTTGATGCAATAAGATTAAAACGAGTTAATGTCATGGGGTGTTTGCTTTCAACGGGGAAACTGGTGACAAGTTGTTTACAAGAGTCAGTTACAAGCACTTGGTTTTATGCCTATTTAACTGGAATAGCTCAACAAGTAAAACAGACTTATAACCTTCCATTGGTTCTTATTGTTGATAATGCCTCGATTCATAGAAGTAAAAAGATGGCTGATTACAGAGAGCTACTTAAAAGTAACTTTTCGACGAATTTGTATTTTATTCCAGCTTATAGCCCTGAGTTAAATCGAATCGAGATGGTATGGAAGCAGATGAAATATTATTGGCGAGATTTTCAAGTCATGACAGCTGATAAAATAGAGCAATGGGTGGAGAGAGTATCAAACCAATTCGGAAAAGAATACATGTTTACTTTTTGATGACAGCTTACAAGATATAGCCTTGTGACATAAACCTGTATTGTCCATTCACTTTATTGTCAATAATCTCTTGTACTGTCCTATAAATTTCAGGCTTGGCGTTATCCCCCATATCCACTTCTTCAATCCTTAAAGTCGTAGATAGTTCAATTTTTTTCATGAATGGATAATACATAATTGAATTTATATTAGGATATTCACTAGGCACCAATAGAACAGATTTGCTACCACTACTAAAACAATAGTAATCTTTTTCTGAAGAATAAACCTGTGTACAAGAAACTAAAATAAATAACAAAATAAAGAAAATTCTCATAATTCTTTTAACCTTTTTTCAGCAAATAATTTCGCAGCATTCGCCGTATAACCATAACGCTTTCGACTCACTATCTGCCCACCTTCTTTTTTAGTACCAAATGGAAAGGTTGTCGTTTTAGTCATTTCAAGAAAACGCATATATCCTTTTTTTGCTTCGTTTAAATTTTTAATTTTTCCCTTTTTTTTACCTAGTGGATCATTCCATAGTCCCCAACCAAAGCTTTCACCACTTTTATTCTGCGCAATAGAACTTTCCTCAAAACTCAAATATGAGTCCAACGTGGCTATTATTTTTTTATTAAGATATCCACATTCTTTAATATTGAAAGCGGAAATAGCTCTTTTTAAGTAGTTCTCTCTATCATCGAAACCATTATATCCCCCATTAATTAAAGAGCATGTGGCTATCAAATCATTATTTAGTGCATAAGGAGTTAAGCCACCTGATTTAGAATGAAGCCAATACCACACCGCCGAACCTACCGCATGTTTTTTCTCCTTAGCAATACGTACTTTATTGGCTCCTAGAAAGTTCTCATTAATAGCTTTACCATATCCCTCATAATTTGATTTATAGGTAATTTGCATTAGGCCCCTACCTTTATATCCATCATAAACCTCACTTTCCGACTTTCCTCCTAGCCCTTCCTCCATAAGTCTATAACCCGCAGTTTCATGTAATGTATGTGCGATAAAATGTGCTTTTTCTAAACACGGCAGAGTAAAACTTGAAGTGCGACATAAACCACCTAATTAATTTAAAGGGTTTATGGAGTATATAAAATTGTCATACCATCATCTTAACTTTGAAGATCGTACTGCATTAATGCTTGAGTCAAGAAAAGAAGGCTTTTCACCCAGAAAATTTGCTGAACTTATTAAAAGACATCCTAGTACGATCTATCGTGAACTTAAAAGAAATAGCATCAATGACGTTTATCAAGCTCAATATGCTTCTGATAACACCTTCGCTAGACGTAGACGTGGTCATAGAAAACTCAAAATCGATTCAATCCTCTGGAAATTTATTGTTGAAGCGATCCGTTGTTTATGGTCTCCTCAGCAAATAGCAAAGCGTTTAAAGAGATTTCCTGATTTGGATCAAACAATGAATGTAAGCCATACAACGATTTATTCAACTATACGAGCATTACCAAAGGGTGAGCTGAAAAAAGACTTACTATCCTGTCTGCGTCATGAAAATAAAAAGCGAAAAGCTAACGGTGAACCTAAAAAAGATTCTATATTACAGGATATTAAAACTATTCATGAGCGCCCAGCCGAAGTTCAAGAAAGAAAAATACCGGGTCATTGGGAAGCCGATTTAATTAAAGGTAAAGACAATAAAAGTTCGATAGCAACACTTATTGAACGAAATACACGGCTCTGTATCTTGGCAACATTACCTGATGCAAAGGCAGAATCAGTGCGCAAGGCTTTAACTGAAGCTCTGAAATATTTACCCGCAGAACTGCGTAAAACATTGACCTATGACCGTGGACGTGAGATGTCAGAACATAAAATTCTCGAAGAAGATTTAGGCATAGATGTATATTTCTGTGACCCACATTCGCCATGGCAGAAAGGCACATGCGAAAATATGAATGGTTTAATTAGGCAGTATTTACCTAAAGGGATTGATTTAAACCAGGCAGATCAGCATTATTTAAATCAAGTTGCCATGTCACTGAATACTCGCCCTAGAAAAGCGTTAGATTGGCTTACACCATTAGAGAAATTTGCTCAGCTTGTTGATTATCATAAGGCTTTTGAAACTGTCGCACCTCATGTTTGAATTCGCCCACCTATTCATACTTAATTTTTTAAATTGTTGATTCAAATCATTTAAAAAACTTAATGCAGTCGAAGTATTTGTAATCTTCTTAAATTCTTCTACAGTGATATCTCTATTACAAGCACACTCTGCGTTATCTATTCTTTTATTTATGGTTGGCTTATCCTGATTAGTGTTACCTTTAACGACATCCACATCCAAAACCAATTTAACATTATTTTGTTTTAAGCTTTTTACTAAATAAGTTTCTGGGCTTAAAGGAGAGCCATCTGGCTTAAATACAGTAATCTGAATTTTCTCACCAACCCTGCTTTGAACAGGAATTTTTCCATTGGATATAGAAAGAATTTTTTTAGTTTGAGTACCTAACGCAACAATTTCCACTTTGGTATTTTCAACCACATAATCTTGATGATTACGATCCAAAAGACTTATGAATGTCTTACTTATAAAATTTTCATAAGGCTCATCTAATTTAATTATGATCGGTGTTTGAGAGCCATTTTCTGAGTTAATAGTACTTTTCAGTACAAATTTATCTTCCAAATTCAAAACTAGAATTTCTATGTCCCGATTGGGTGAAGAAAGTACTTCTACAATTCCTTGCTCATCTGTCGTACGTTCAAATGAACTTTGTCTTCCTTTGGGACGAGATTTCACAGGGAAATTAATTAAAACTTTCTCATTACAATCTATGACTTTAAATAAAGTTGTGACAATTCCTTTTGAGCTAGGTGTAATTTTTTCTTTCCGATATTCTTCTATGCTTTTAGGTAAAAATACTTTTAGAGGATTGTTTCTAGAAGAAACAAGAGATGAGTTAAGCGTTTTAATCACAATATAATCTTTAGCATTAGGAGGCTTTGCCAAAATTTCTACAGTTCGATTAGGCGAACCTTGAAATATAAATAATCCCTCTTTATCTGTTTTTTTTGAATTTTCTCTTGATGAACCTTTATAACGCGATTTAACGTTTAAATTGATAACATATTTCCCAGAGGCATCATAAATTTTTGAGATTACTGTAACTAAATTACTCATTACTTAACCTCCTCTTCAGCATATACATCGTCCTCAGAGTTAATCTCCGTGACCTCATCCATTAGTTCATCTATATTGTCAAGATTCGATTCTTGGATCAGTTGTGTATATAAAGACGCGAAGCCTAAAGCAACAAAGTCTGTCGGTTGAGAGGTATAAAAGCGTAACGTACTCAATTGATTATTTTCATTTAATATAGATTTATTAGTTTTAATGAGCTTTCCATTCAATTTATCTAAAACAAAGATTTCTTTTTCTCCTGTAGAGGGCTGATTCCACTGATAATTAATTTTATTACTGAATAACGTTGGTGACTTAGGCAAGCTTATTTTTTCTTCAATAATCTTCTCCCCACCCTCAAAACAATGCTGTCCTGCTTTCGCCTCAAATTTAGCTGAAGTACTCACAAAAACACCTTTTGAATTAATTTTGATTTGTGAACCACCTGCCGTTAGCACAATTTCTTTTGGACTGGTAATTTCCACCCGATCTTCCGTAGAAATCAGCTTGATTTTCTGGCGTGCAATTGCATCTATAGCACCATCTTGTGCCTGAATTTCGACTTTACCCTTGGCTGCAAAAGCACGTATACCTTGCTCCGCTGCAAATAAACTGATTTTATCGCGTGCATGTGTAATCACAGATTTTTGGGTAGAAACATTAATACTGCCTGCGGCACTTTGATGAATATGTTGATCTGCAGAAAGGTGTAAATCTTGCTGAGTTGAAACTGCAATTGAGTTGGGCGCACAAAGAATCATAACCGCCTGCTTAAAACTTGCCGCTTTAGTTTGATCTTCTAGTTCAATTTGATTTAAAAATTCTTTGAGATGCTCCAGTGTTTCCAAAGGATCTGTTTGCTGATTTTGTGCCAACTCACTTAAGCCTTTGCTTGCCGCTAAACTGGACTCCAATTGCCTTTTGGCAGGACTCGCATCTAAATGATACGCTTGTGCCTGTGCTTGTGGATGAGTTGAAAGCAGTAAGCCTGCACCTGCACGCACAGCTCCCCACCGATCAGTTCTTAATTCAAAGCCTTCGCCGCGCCCAATTGAATCCTCCTGCCGCATTGGATGGCTCAAATATCCTAAATTCAACTGACTCGCAGCATGACTACTCTGCAATTGCGCACTGAATTGTTTGGTGGTGTCATTGAAGCGAAGTTGGTTAAACCCTGCACCACGTATTTCTTGTGAACGAATCCCGCTCAAGTATTTGGTATCGGGTAGAGTTCCAACTGTATCGAATTGTGTCTGTTGTCGTTCTGCCTCATGTAAACGTCCAACCACAAAAGGACGATCAATATTGCCATCAAAGAAATCCACCACCACAATTTCACCAATACGTGGGTGAAATCTTGCACCATAACCCTCACCTGCCCACGGTGTGAGTACATCCACCCACGCCGAATCGCTCTCATTGTCGTTGGCACCCGCACCACCATCATGCAAGTGGTCATCACTTCGGGTAAATAAAAACCGAACTTTAATACGCCCCCACGCATCTACATGCACGGTTTCATCCTCAGGTCCAACCACTTTAGCGCGCTGTGGATAAGCCACGGGACGATGCAGTAATGGATTAAACTCTGGAACGAGCGCAATATGTCGTCGAATCAAATTCAATTGACAAAATTGTTGAGGATCACCCTCCAACGGTAACTGAAATGTCCACTGACTTTGTTGCAGCAGACTCAAAAAATGCTGTTGTAATTCAGGTGCTAAATTGTTTTGGTTATAAAACTGTTTGGACAGTATTAAAAACTCTCGTTCAGTTTGGGGATGTTGATCAATTTCAGCATGCCCGTGTAATTCAAACCAATACCCCACTTGCGCATCACGTAAATTACTTTGCGCGGAAAAATATTTTGCCTGCAAATCATAATACTGAGCCAATTGTTGTCCCAATTGTTCTAATTGTTCGGTACTTGCAGCTGTCACCTGATCTTGCCCAGTTAAGTCTTGCATCCACGCAGGACTCACGCACCACGCCTGTTCTAAACTTAAAGCTTCACTATTTTGTGTGCTACTTTGTAAGGGCGATGTGAACTGTACTGAATTTTGGTCCTGTGCCAAAAGATCGGGTTGCCAGCGTTGTAACTGTACTTCAGTGGGTTGCAGGTTACGCTGTGCCATCCAAGTGTAAATGCTATCCCGCTGCTCGATTGCACTTGTACGCTGAAATGCCACTCGTCTACGTTTTAAGGGCTGATAATGACTATTCTGCTCAATCAGTCTTAATTTTTGTGTATCCATAGGCGTTAAAAAATGCTCAACCCAAGGTTGTTTTTCATCCACCAACCAATTGATGCCTTCGCTACGCCACAAACGGGTTAAAAACTCATAATCGCTTTCGTTGGATTGTATGATGAGAGGTCGAACTGCATAACGCTGACTGAGACCACTTAAATCTAAACTTAAACTTGCAGCAAATAATGCACTGCGGTCTTGCCATTCTTTAAACAGAATTTCACTCACCTCCACCACAGTTTTATTCATAAATACCCGACTGTTGCGGCGTTTATGCCACAAAGCCGTTGCATCCTGAATCTGCAATTTATAGAGACTGAGCGTGCCATCACTTTGCCCTTGCGCTGCTGCAGTAATAATGCCGCTATGTCGAAATAATTCGCCTTGATCGGTGAGTTGATCTACAGCCACCCGACTGCCAATAAATTGTTTCAACGGCAAATTTGCATGCGGTGAGAGGCATAAGACATCCATCTGCAAACCTTGGTTGATGGCATGCTGACCATAAACGCACTGCAAAAAGACCTGATGATTTAAGGCTGAATTAGAAAACTGGATATGAATTGTGCGGTGTTGAGGGCTTAAGCCAAATTTTTCTAATACAGCAAAGAGTGAACTTTGCATTGTTATTATCGTTGCTATTTTTATAGTGGCGCTATTCTAATCAGCAACTTGGCAATTATCTAGAGCGTAAAATGGATAAAGCGATAAACGGAATTTGCAGTTAAGACCATCTCCATCGCCAATTTTGATAATCCTCAATCCCTCTATTGATGAAAAATCAACAAACATGACACATTGCGTTACTCTGCAGTCAAGACAATCTTCAATCGCTATGCTACAACTGAGTTATGCCGTCAAAAAAGGAGAGGTGAAGAAATTTATTGTTTTTTATCAAAACCTTTTTTTATTTTTATTTCGTCATCTCAGCTTTCTACATAAAAGGGTCATCATTAAGCTTTAGCATAATAAAAGCATGCAAATGCCTTACATATATAACTGCTATTCGGGAGCGAACATGAATAACAGCCAAAATTATGTCAAACAAATTAAAAATGCTAAACGTGGAGGATATACGCCTACCATCGCCAAAGACATCAACAAACATAAGATTCAAAAAGCCATTCGCCTAATTGAACAATGGAGAACGCTCGCAAATGAACTCAAACCACAAATGCAACTTGATATGGCCTTTACCTTAGAAGAATGTGCACAGGATTTAGATCGTATCTTAAGAAATAAATAATCGCTTTTTCACACCTCATTTCAGGTTGTTTTCTTCAATGAGCCCACCCGCTGGGCTCATTTCCTACAAAATCTTCTGTGTGATTTCCTCGTTTGTAACGCGCCAAAACCCTGCATACAAAATCTGCAAAAAATCTATGCCATGCATTAAACGGTTACTTTTTGGCTTGCGCACACGTAAAAATTCTGTAAAATTCTCTACACAACGCCGGCATAGCTCAGTTGGTAGAGCAACTGACTTGTAATCAGTAGGTCCACAGTTCGAATCCGTGTGCCGGCACCATATTAAACCTCATAAATTAAAAATTTATGAGGTTTTTTGTTTTTATAAACGTATATTTTTATCTTCCTCATGCTGCTCGAATCTCCAATTTATTTAGGGCTTCGATGTATCTGCAAAACTTTAACCGCAATACGGGATTGTGATTTTTAGCTTGTTAAATGTATTTTATACTTTAGAATGCAATACACATATTTCAGAGCTTATTTTTATATTGATGGTCTATTTTGTTGATGTTTCATCCATATAGACTGACATTTAAAAATATTTTTGTGAATTAAAATAAAAATTTAAAATTATAAGTCTTAGAAAATTTAGTATAAAAAACAATGCTTCTCTAAAGTTTTCTAGTTTAAGGAATACCTCATGGCTCAAAGCTTTGCAACGCATCATTCCATGACCAATCATGGTGGAATCATCCTTGCCAATCAAATGCGTGTTTCTCAAATGGGAAATTTATTTTTAGTGGCGGGTAATGGACATTTCTGCCCTAAGTGCCAGCGTTGGTCCACAATTATAAAAAGTCACGATCATATTCTTTTTGATGACAAAGCCGTGGGTTATGTCGGGGATCAATTGACGTGTGGCGCAAAAATTTTACCGAAACAGTTTCATGTGGTGGGTGGGATTTAAAGCCAATTATGAACATCCAAACACCGAAAAACTTCATTATCTAGCAGCTGATTACGATAGATTAAGCTTTTTCCGCACTCACCTGCACATATTTAATCCAGCCATCCGCATAGAGCTTGGCACATAAACGTGCGGTCATGGCAATTTTAAACCAGTCTGTATCTCGCGTTTGTACTCGATGCTTGAGATGCTGATTCACATAGTCAGCAAAACCCGCCAAAACTTGTGCCGACAAATCTTCCACCTGAATCTGTTTAAATTCAAACTGTTCTAAAACCGCTCGAAGCTGACTTTCAGACATCAGATCTTTAAAATTGACAGCGGCAGATTTTAATAAGGCACGATATTGCAGCTGTTTGAACGCATGCGTTGGCGCTTGTTCTGCCCAAATTAAATAATGAAAGCCCAAACGTCCATTTGAATTCAAAACCGCACTGACCTGACTTAAAAATGAATTCAAATGACTGTGATATGCTGCATCGATACAGAACACCACATCAAAACGTGGTTGTGGAAAAAGTGCTTTTAAATTTAAAAATGAAGCAGCGTGAATTTTAATATTTGAATTTAAATGTTGTCGAATCGACTGCACATGATGATCTTGTAGCTCAACAGCTTCAAGTCGTTGTATTTGATAGTGTTCCAACCAATATTTAAGACTGGCACCTTGCCCACAGCCTAAATCCAGTACAACATCTTTTGAATTTAAATGCACTGCTGCGGCCAAATGCGCTGCTAAATTTTGACATGCAGCGGGATAATCAGATCCCACTGCATCTGACCAATAACCTAAATTGCTCCACGGCAGTGCGGAAGTATCTCCCAAATATGCCGCTTGAATGGCATATTTATGTTTTGGAAAATGCTGTCGTATCGCCTGTTGCCATTTCATACTGACTCAGTCTAATTCAAAAAAGAGGGGCTGTTGATAATTCATCTATGTTTGCGACAACGCATATTTTTTAGCTGATATAAGGCATGAGGCAGGAAATTTAGTCATTCTAAATGACTGACTCATAACGCAATAGCAGCAAAAAATATGCTTGTCCTGAAAGGCTGTGGCTAAAACTTTCTCAGATTGCGTTATGAAACTTGGCAATAGTCTCGCTATTCCCTGCGTTTCATGCCTGATCTGCTCAGTTTTAGCCTACAGCACAAACCATTTATGAAATATCAACAGACCCTAAACTTAATAACCTAATTGCGGCGCAACCTCAACTTGTGGTTTTAAATCAATAAACGGTAATGGTGCACCAAAAATTTCTGCAATATGCATAGCGGAAGTCACTGCAGATTCTAAAATTGGTAAACCATCGCACGACCATGAACCGCAGAAGAACACTTTACGATTGTCTTGGTGATGGCGCTGCTGCAACTCTTTGTTTAATGCCACTGTCTTTGAATCCACCACAGCGCGGGTTAAAGTTACCGTTGAAATGATCTTTTTCGGATCAATTGGTGTAACTGGACGCCATGTTTGGAACACTGGCGATTTACCGACCAAAGTTGGTTCGATCGAGTTAAGCCATACCGTAAATTGCTGACGAGTAAATTTACGATCCATCATATAACTTAAAACAGACCAATCTTTACGTTTTGGCGGCATCACCGTTTGATCAGTGTGAATCACCAAATCACCCTGCTCGAATTTGAACTGTTTAAGCAATTCAATATCTTCTGCAAATTGTTGATTGTCCAAGAAGTCTTGGACTTTAGTGGTTGGCGTTGCAATCACCACACGGTCAAATGTTTGCGACTGACCCTCAGAATTTTCAACAATTACACCATCTTCTTGTTGATGAACACGAGTAATCGCTGCACCACTTTGAATATTAATACCTTCAATCAACTTATCAACCAATGCAGGCGTGCCACCTTGTAAACGCAATAATGCATCACCATCAGTCAATTGGCGTAAAAATACCAACAATGGTTTTGCTGGCCATTCACCAATGGTTTTAGGGTCACAAGTACAAATGGTGTAAAGCACTGGCATCACTGCACCATGCCAAAACACTTCTTCAATTTCGTTACGGTTGATAAATTCCGCAAGGGTAATGTCTTGGTTTTTAGATTTGAAAAATTTAGCGATGGCTGTTTTTAACTGCAACATGCCTTTTACCAAACGCCAGCCGTATTGTTGTATGCCTTTACGGTTGTTAATGATTGGGAAATTACCAATACGGGTACGGCTTGTGGTCAGCCAAGTTTCGGTACGATCTTCAAATAACCAACTGCACGCCATATAAGTACGCACAGGATAAGTTTTAATGCCTAAATGTGTGGCCAAGCTGAGGGTGTTTTTCCACAAATGTGGGTTCATGACCCGTAACGGCGCATCAATTAAACCATCCTCAAATTCGATGCTATGACTGTCCATTCCACGACCAGGCAGCGCCTCAAAAATTGTAATGTTATGCCCTGCATCTTTAAGAATTCTTGCGGTAGCCAGTCCAGCCATACCACTACCGATCACTGCGATATCCAAACCGATCATCCATCTTTTTACATACTTTATGAAATTATGAACCATGCCTAAGGAAAATGAGCTATTAAAAACTACCAGATTGTGTACTTTTCACAGAGAAACAACACAAAGTAGATTGGCAATATGATTACATTTTTTAACAATCAGGAAGTGCTTAAATAAGCCCTAGAATTTATTCATATTATTTTCTAAACACTATAAATAGTGTTCTAAACCATGTAGATAAATTCACCAGTTTTATAATTTTCGTTTTACAAATAAATGTCTAAACGCTATGATACCAAGCACAAAAATGATAGCTACATCACATATAATTATCATAAGGAATATGATCAATCCGCTAAAACTAGAAATTTGACAGCGCCAGAACAACAAAAGCCTCGGTCGGGACATCGACATGAGGCTTTTTTCTTGGCTAAGATTTTTTAAAGCTTAACCCGCTTGATGTTGAATCGGAATTTCACCAAACTTGCCTTGATTAAAATCTTCAAAAGCTTGAATGATTTCCTGCTTGGTATTCATGACAAATGGACCATAGCCTTGAATAGGTTCATTTAATGGCTTGCCTGTCAGCACTAAAAATTGCGTATCTTGCAGTGCTTCAAGCTGAATTAACGCTTCGCCATCTTGAGCAAATAACACCACTGAGTGATCTTGCACAAGTTGACTGCCATTGACCCGCACTTCACCTGCCAACACCACCAATAAAGTATTGTGATCTACCGGCACATGCAGCGCTTGGGTCTGTGCAGCTTTCAATTGTCCATCCCAAACATTGACAGGGCTAAAGGTGCTGGCAGGCCCAGATTGCTCTGCGTACTGACCTGCAATAATGCGTAAATGCCCCGCCTGATTTTCAAACTCAATTTTCGGAATATTTTGAGATTCAATGGCTTGATAACGTGGCGATGTCATTTTGTCTGCGGCAGGCAAATTCACCCAAAGCTGCACCATTTCAAACAATCCGCCTTGTGCTGCATAGTCTTTGGAGTGAAATTCCTCATGCACCACACCCGCACCTGCTGTCATCCACTGCACATCGCCTGTTTTGATGGTGCCACCACCACCTGCCGAATCTTTATGCGTCACTTCGCCCCGATAGGCAAGCGTCACCGTTTCAAAACCGCGATGTGGATGCGAACCAACACCATGTTGTGCGGTAGTCGCATCAAAATGATACGGCGCTGCATAATCCAAGAGTAAAAATGGACTGATCGCCTGCCCTAAACGGTCATAAGAAAATAGATTTTTGACTGGAAAACCATCGCCCACCCAATGCATGTTTTGGTTGCGATATAAACCGATTATTTTTTTCATGTGTTACACCTATTGCTAGGAGAATAGATGTTTTGATCTTAATCGCTCATCGCACCACAACCTAGTGCAAATTTGGCATACAGCATTGCAAGAATGGAATAATCTTGTTGAAACTTATACATGGTTAAACAAATCATGAGCATAAAAAATCCAGAAGCGAGGTTCTGGATTTTTAAAATTGAGTGCGATGATTCGATTAGATTTTACCCACCAAATCAATAGATGGTGCTAGGGTTGCATCGCCTTCTTTCCACTTAGCAGGGCAAACTTCGCTAGGGTGTGCATGCACATATTGCGCTGCTTTTACTTTACGCAACAACTCTTGCGCGTCACGACCAATACCGCCTGCATTGATTTCTACAATTTGGATTTTACCTTCAGGGTCAATCACGAAAGTACCACGATCTGCCAAACCTTCTGCTTCAATCAGCACCTCAAAGTTTTTAGACAATGTCCAAGTTGGGTCGCCAATCATTGGATATTGAATCTTTTTAATTTCTTCTGAGGTGTCGTGCCATGCTTTATGGGTAAAGTGTGTGTCTGTAGATACTGAGTAAATTTCCACACCCATTTTTTGGAATTCAGCATATTGATCGGCTAAATCGGCAAGTTCAGTTGGGCAAACAAAGGTGAAATCTGCAGGGTAGAAAAACACCACTGACCATTTACCAATAAAGTCTTGCTCAGATACGTCAATAAATTGACCATTGTGGTAAGCGGTTGCGTTAAATGCTTTGACTTGGGTATTGATTAAACTCATGGATGACTCCTCAATTCGTTTCGGGGATTGCTTATCTTGTGTAGCTAGAATACGAAAATCGAAAGAATCGGTAAAACAGTGTTTTTTTATAAAAATAATCGGATTTATGAATTATAAATCCTATCATAGTTTGAAATTTAATCGAGAAAATAGATATTTGCTAAATATCTGCATAAAAAACCCTTTGTCGAAACAAAGGGTTTGGATGATGATTTTCCATTTTGAATCAAATGGCTATCTCTAGTATGTCTCAAAACGGCAAATCATCATCTAAATCTGCAGGTGCGGTTGCAGGCGCAGCTTGTGGCTTCGGTGCAAAACCACTTGGGTTATTGTTGGCATAGCCACCACCCTGATTTTGGTTAAAACCGCCTTGATTTTGATTCGCATAACCTGTGGCTGGAGCTTGGTTCTGATTGCCATAACCGCCTTGGTTATTGTTAAAACGTGGTTGAGCAAAGCCACCATCTTGCTGGTCAGATTGTCCACGGTTAGCAGAGTCGAGCATTTGCATTTGATCGCCACGAATTTCAGTGGTGTAACGCTCTTGACCATTTTGGTCTGTCCACTGACGCGTACGCAATGAACCTTCAATATATACTTTAGAACCTTTGCGTAAATATTGCTGTGCAATCTCGCCTAAACGGTTATGTAAAACAATGCGATGCCACTCTGTTTGCTCTTTACGCTCACCTGTGTTTTTGTCTGTCCAGACATCACTGGTTGCGATAGAAAATTGAGTGAGAGAACCACCATTTGGGAAAGTTTTTGTTTCAGGATCACGACCTAAAGTACCCACTAAAATGACTTTATTTACACCACGCATTAGACGTTTTCTTCCTATTTGTTTCTATTATTTACTTTATAAGAGTTATGCTTAAATGGCTACCTCTTTCCCAAACAAGTGCGTTAATTGTTGTCGCGCAGCATCATCAATATGCTGTTTATCAACCTTTACATACGCCACTTGTTGGTCAGACATCACCACGACCTCTTCAATACCACGAATTGCCAATAACTGAGAAGTCCATTCATCTGTTTCTCGATTCTCAGGCAAGCGCAATACCAAAGATGAAAGATAGCGCGGCTGCGCCAATCCAAAACTAACAAGCAACCAAATTATAGCAATCGCAGTCAAAATACTCCAACCCATTGCGGTGTGGTTGAGCATCAACAACTGCCCACCAATCATCCCACCAAAAAATGCTCCCAAAAACTGACTGCTGGCATTTACACCCATCGCGGTGGCTTTAGATTGAATTGGCGCAGCCTTTGACAACCACGAAGGTAATAAAGCTTCCATAACGTTAAAAGCAATAAAGAATAAGCCCAAACCCAATAAAAGGATGTACTTCGATTCAAACCCAAAAATCAGCACCAACAGACCTAAAATAATACCTGCAATGGCGGTCAGGAAAATGCCACGCATTTTGCGATATTTTTCTGCCAAAACAATGCTTGGAAATGCCACGAACAGACTGACCAACAACAATGGCAAATACACCCAACCATGATGCTGCAAAGGAATATCGGCAAATTGGATTAATTGCGAAGGCACATAAATAAACATGGCAGTCAGCAATAAATGTAGGGTAAATACCGATACATGCAGACGGTTTAAATCGCCCATTTTCAGGACTTGCTTTAACTGAGTGATATAGCCTTGCTGAAAATTACGATGATGACGCGTGACTTTAGGCACCAATAACAACATGAGAATCGCTGCTAGTCCCATCACTGTGGTGACCCAAAATAACCCTGAAATACCAACCCAGCCCGTAAGCCATGGCCCTAAACTAAAGGCCACCACAAAGGACATACCGATACTCATCCCCATCACCGCCATGGCTTTCATGCGGTTTTCTTCGCGGGTCACATCGGCCAGTAATGCCATCACCACGGCAGATACTGCGCCACCACCTGCAATGGCACGACCAATAATCACGCCATAAATGGTGTCAGACATGGCTGCAATTGCACCACCCAAAGCAAACAGTAATAAGCCAAAAACCACCAATGGCTTACGGCTATAACGGTCTGCAATTAAGCTAAACGGAATTTGTAAAATGGCTTGGGTGAGTCCATAAACACCAACGGCAAGACCAATCAGTGCAGGAGTTGAGTATTGATATGACTGCCCTGCTACTGAAAATACAGGAATAATCATGAACAGACCCAACATGCGCAATGCAAAAATACTGCTTAAAGCAAAGGTCGAGCGGCGTTCTAAGGCATTCATCATATCAATCGACTAAAACTAAATAATTTTGAATTTGCAGATATCCTACAACATTCAGCTTAAGGATGCTGATTTTTCCCGATGTTTATTCAACAGACCCTACTTTTTCAATAAAAAAGGGCGCAACGTTGTGCACCCAAATTTATATTTTATACAGTCTTCATCACCGTATTGCTCTGTGATTTCGCGGCAATACAGCAACGGGCATCACCATAGCATTAACCCGCTTTTGCCTGACGTTTTTTAAATTGAATAGATGCAATCACCGCCCAAACAATAAAGGCAACACCAATTAAACCTGTCACCACTTCTGGCACATGCAAGCCTGTACCGCTGGCAATCATAATAAAGGCCAACGCACCAATCGCATAGTGCGCACCGTGTTCAAGGTAAATATAGGCATCCAACGTGCCTTTTTCGACTAAATAAATCGTCATCGAACGCACGAAAATTGCACCAATCGCCAAGCCTAACATGATGATCACCACATCAGAGGTGATTGCAAATGCACCAATGACACCATCAAAACTGAACGAGGCATCTAGCACTTCCAGATATAAAAAGCCCCCAATACCCGCTTTCACCACGCCTGTCGGTACGCCATTTTCGTCATGACGCACAGCATTGCCCTGTTCATCGACCTCTGGTTCACCGCCCAACATGTGACTCAGCACTTGTACGCCAATATAAATCACGATGCCCCAAATACCCGCCATCGTCACCACAAGGCGCTTATCTTCCACCACATTGGCCGCCATGATTAACAAAGTCACTAAGGCCAAAAATACCGACATGGCAGGCACGCTTGCCAGATTGCTCAAACGACGCTCAAACCATCTAAACCAGTGCGTGTCTTTTTCATCATCCAAGAAAAAGTTTAGGAAAACCATCAACAAGAATGCGCCACCAAAAGCAGCAATTTCAGGGTGATGTGCCATCAGTTTAGCCGAATATTGCTTCGGATCATTCAATGCCAGTTGCACCACTTCCATCATGCCCATATCGGCAGTGACCGCCACAATGACCACAGGGAAAATTAAACGCATACCAAAAACTGCAATGATAATCCCCACGGTTAAAAACAGCATTTTCCAGAAATGATCCCAACCGCGCAGCACTGACGCATTCACCACCGCGTTATCAAACGACAACGACACTTCCATAATCGCCAAAATTGCGGTAATGGTTAGTGCGGTAAGCATGGTTTGCACACCTGCTTCTGGGCCATGGGTATAGCCCCAGTATGCAGATAGCGCAAGACACACAATCGAAAATACGATTGAGAAACCAAAATGTTTCATCATGAGAAACGACCTATCACTATATTTTGATCTGAACTTTTCATCTGCCGAATCTGTACCATCAACGCAAAGTACAGTTTTGATTAAGCTTTAACAGATACAAAAATTCTGAAAATTGAATTGCCCGAATTTTAAATCGGACAAAAACTGAGAATGTAAAATTTTATGCTGCAATTATGACGCTTTTTCCTCAACTTCGGCAAAATTCTTCGTATGATTTTTGGTTTCCCGATCAGATACCGTGAAAACCGTGTTTTTCATTCCCAAACTGCTATAGTGAAATGCAACGACATATTAGGAATTTAGGATGCGCTTTTCTCAAGACGCTTGGCAACGTAACCTTGCCCTTTATCACAAGACGCTCGCTTTACCATTTAATCAGGAGTTGGCACAAGGCACCTTAAGTAAAGCTGCTTTTGCACATTATGTGATTCAAGATTCACATTACTTAATTGCCTACGGGCGTGCACTGGCAGTCTGTGCGGCTAAAGCTTTTGATGCAGATGATATTATTCAGTTCGCAGATGCCGCCAAAATCGCAATTGTGGTGGAACGTACCTTACATGACAGCTTTATGCAGGAGTTTGATATTTCCAAACAGGAATTTGAAAGTACTCCGCTGACCCTTGCCTGTCATCACTACACTTCTTATTTAGTCGCAACCGCATGGTCAGAAAGCTATCCTGTGGTATTGGCATCACTACTGCCATGTTTCTGGATTTATGCCGAAGTTGGTAAAGATATCGTCAATAATTCTGCACCGAATAATCCGTATCAGGCATGGGTCGATACCTATTCGGGCGAGGAATTCCACACCGCAGTCAATAATGTGATTCAAACCATAGACCGTGTTGCTGCGCGCTGTGATGCCGATACCCTTGAAAAAATGCACCACGCCTACACCAAAGCTGCAGAACTGGAATGGTTATTCTGGGATAGCGCCTATCATCAACGTCAGTGGCCGGGTTTAGATCAAGCTTAACGGCCGCCCTCACGCACCGTATGGCAATAGCTCCATACATACAGTGCGACAGCTCATGACCGATAAAGCATGAAAAATAACACTTGAACAATTTTCATGCGCTATCATATATAGGTTTTTCATTTGCAAAATATCGAGAAGTTTTTATGAGCCAAAGTCATATCCGTATTCGAGGTGCACGTACCCATAACCTAAAAAACGTGAACCTTGATATTCCACGCGATAAATTTGTGGTAATTACGGGTTTATCTGGTTCAGGAAAATCTTCACTGGCGTTTGATACCCTTTATGCCGAAGGACAGCGTCGTTATGTCGAATCGCTTTCTGCATACGCACGCCAGTTTTTATCGCAAATGGAAAAACCTGAAGTCGACTCGATTGAAGGTCTAAGTCCCGCAATTGCCATTGAACAGAAATCGACCAGCCATAACCCGCGTTCAACCGTGGGTACCATTACCGAAATTTACGACTATTTGCGTTTACTGTATGCACGTGTCGGCACACCTTACTGTCCTGAACATGATTTACCAATGGTGGCGCAAACTGTTTCAGAAATGGTCGATGCTGTAAAAGCACTGGAAGAAGGCACTGCCTTAATGCTACTCGCGCCTGTGATTCGTGAGCGTAAAGGCGAATATGTGCATCTGTTTGAACAGCTACAAAGTCAGGGTTTTGTACGCGCCCGAGTTGATGGCGAAGTCATGGACATTGACCCACCACCAGAACTCGATAAAAAGAAAAAACATACCATTGAAGTGGTGGTAGACCGTTTTAAAGTCCGAGATGATTTGGGCAACCGTATTGCCGAAAGCTTTGAAACTGCACTGCGTTTAGGTGGCGATTTAGCCATTTTATCGTGGATGAATGCGGAACAACCTGATCGTATTTTTTCGGCCAAGCACTCTTGCCCGCAATGTGACCGTGCCGTGGCAGAACTTGAACCGCGCCTGTTCTCATTTAACAACCCTTTTGGCGCTTGTCCAACTTGTGATGGTTTGGGGACACGTAGCCATTTCAGTGCGGAAAAATTGATTCCAAACCCTGAACTGTCGATTAGTCAGGGCGCAATTCGCGGCTGGGACAGACAGCGTCCGTATTATTACAGCATGCTGGAAAAAGTCGCGGCACATTATGAACTCTCACTCGATACGGCATGGAATCAGCTGGACAGCGTGACACAAAAGAAATTCCTGTATGGCACAGGTAAAGACAAAATTGACCTGAGCTATACTGATGAACGTGGACGCCACCATAAACGTGTGATTGCGTTTGAAGGCGTGTTACCGCATTTAGAACGTCGTTACCGTGAAACCGAAAGTAATTATGTACGTGATGATTTGGCGCAGTATTTATCTAATGCTGCCTGTGATGCCTGCGGTGGTTCACGTTTAAATGAAATCTCTCGTAATGTCCGCGTGAAAGACAAAACCATTGCTCAAATTACCCAAATGTCGATTGGCGATGCCGAAGACTACTATCAAGGCTTAAATCTTGAAGGGGCTAAAGGTGAAGTCGCAGATAAAATCTTTAAAGAAATTCGTGAACGTCTGCACTTTTTAGTGTCGGTGGGTTTGAATTATTTAAGTCTGTCACGCTCCGCCGAAACTCTTTCAGGCGGTGAAGCACAACGTATCCGCTTGGCATCTCAAATTGGTGCGGGGCTTATGGGCGTGATGTATGTGCTAGATGAACCTTCAATTGGCTTGCACCAGCGTGACAATGATCGCTTGTTGGAAACCCTGATTCGTTTACGTGACTTGGGTAACACGGTGTTAGTGGTAGAACACGATGAAGATGCGATTCGCGCTGCCGACCATATTATTGATATTGGCCCAGGTGCAGGTGTGCATGGTGGACATATTATTGCCGAAGGCACCTATGCAGAACTGGCCGAACATGCAGACTCCCTAACAGGGCAGTATTTATCGGGCAAATTAAAAATTGAAGTGCCGAAAACGCGCACCCAACCGCCACATCCCGAACAACAAATTAAGCTAATGGGCGCAGCAGGACATAACCTGAAAAAAGTGGATCTCACTTTGCCTTTAGGGGTAATGACTTGTGTCACAGGCGTGTCGGGTTCAGGAAAATCCACCCTAATTAACCGTACTTTGTTGCCTTTGGCTGCAACACAATTAAATGGCGCAACTACATTAACCGCAGAAAAATTCGACTCGATTGATGGTTTGCAATATTTAGATAAAGTGGTGGATATTGACCAAAGCCCGATTGGGCGAACGCCACGCTCGAACCCCGCGACCTATACAGGCTTGTTCACTCCAATTCGTGAGCTGTTTGCGCAAACCCCTGAAGCTAAAGCACGTGGCTATGCAGCAGGACGCTTCTCCTTTAACGTTAAAGGTGGACGCTGCGAAGCTTGTGAGGGTGATGGCATGATTAAAGTTGCCATGCACTTCTTGCCAGATATGTACGTGCCTTGCGATGCCTGTCATGGTAAACGCTATAACCGCGAAACTTTAGAAGTCAGTTATAAAGGTCGCAATATTTCTGATGTTTTGGAAATGACCGTTGAAGATGCCATGCATTTCTTTGATGCCATTCCTGTGATTCATCGTCGGTTGGAAACGTTAAATCAGGTTGGCTTGGGTTATATCCGCCTTGGTCAATCAGCTACAACTTTATCTGGCGGTGAAGCACAGCGCGTAAAACTGGCGCGTGAACTGGCCAAACGAGATACAGGCAAAACCCTGTATGTACTGGATGAACCGACCACTGGTTTGCACTTCCATGACATTGCCAAATTGCTCGACATCCTGCATGAGCTACGCAACAAGGGTAATACCATTGTGGTGATTGAACACAACCTAGATGTGATTAAAACTGCAGACTGGATTGTCGATTTAGGCCCTGAAGGTGGTGCAGGCGGTGGACAAATCATTGCCGAAGGCACACCTGAAACTGTCGCAAAATCTAAAATTTCACATACGGCAAAATTCTTAAAACCGATGTTAAAAGGCTAAAATAGATTATTTCAGTTTTTAAGCCCATTCAAGTTTAAATACAGATTCAGCACAAACTTGTGCTGAATCTTTCACTCTAGGCTTTTTATCACTTCGGAAATGCTCGTGGATCAATTACTGTGACTTAGTCACCAGCAACGGCATTGCGCCCACGTGCTTTGGCTCTAAATAAGTGTTTATCGGCTTTTTCCAACAATCTGCTCCATGACGCAGCACCCACCGCCACGCCAGCACTGACCGACACTTGAATATAATCATTCAGTTCTGGAATAAAAATTTCTTGATTCACAATATGGCAGCGCAATTTATCTGCCAAATACAGCGCCTCAGTAAATTCTATTTGCTCAATCAAAACCAAAAACTCATCGCCACCATAACGCACCACCAAGTCTGAGGCACGGACATGCGCTTTGAGAGTATCGGCAATACATTTTAAAGCTTGGTCACCTACCACATGCCCGAAGGTATCGTTAATGTGTTTGAATTTATCCACATCCATAATAATCAGACCAGTTTTGCTCAATTTTTCAGGTCGATGTTCTAAATATTTGATGTATTCCTCAAGCGCCAAACGGTTGGAAACACCAGTTAAGGCATCGGTATTGGCAATATTACGCAGCTGAAATTCTAAAATATCGCGTTGCTCTAGGCGTTGTTTTAGTTTTTGAATAGCCTCAAAGAGCGTTACCTTGTCTGGATTTTGCGTACCTTGAGCTTCATCATCATAAGCTGCCAAGCGTAAAATTTGGCTGCGTGCCTGAATTAAAGGAATAAAGACCTTTGAGCGCGCATAGACCATGGTAAAAATAGCAGCCATCAAAGAAATTAATGCGACCACCAAAGTTAAAACAAGTTTTTGCTGCGCTTTGATATAATCTTTTTTAGCTAAGTTCAAACTATAATCTAACAAGTAAGTTTGTAAGTCGACCACGGTGCTAAATTTATTCACCATAACTTCGGTCAATTGTGTGCCTGTCAAAGAATAAGCTTCACCCTGTAAGCTTTGCTCCATCAGTTGCTTCACGATTGGAATCCCTTGATCTAAAAACTCAGTCTTTAAGCGATGATGTAAAGCTGTATATTCAGGCACTTTATGTGCTTCAGGCAAAATCGTATGTACCAAGTCCCATAAATGATAAGCTTGACGCTGGTTTTGTAAGGAGTTAGCTAAGTTTTCCGCGGGAATTTTTTCACCAAAAGTGATGGCAGCCATAATATTCGATGCGACTCGCCCAGCTTGATCACGCAATTCTGATAAAACAAAAATCACACTATAATAAGTTGCTGCACGCGAATCTTTGCCCACAGAATCTAGCATCACATGCTTCAATACATACTGAGAACCATCCCAAGCAGCAAACATTTTCTGAATCGCATGATCCAATTGAGCTGAACTGCGAGAAGACTGAGGAGTTGCAGCATAAGCATCTACCGCATCACGTCCCTCTTTTAACGAAGATTTTAATTGAAGTGACAAATGCTGCGCATGCGGAATAAAACCACTGCT
This sequence comes from Acinetobacter towneri, assembly GCF_017498585.1. Lineage (NCBI taxonomy): Bacteria > Pseudomonadati > Pseudomonadota > Gammaproteobacteria > Moraxellales > Moraxellaceae > Acinetobacter > Acinetobacter towneri. Next base: position 649,779 of record NZ_CP071766.1, on the reverse strand, counting down.
TTTGAGTAGTTGAGTAGTTTCTTCGATTTGCTGATCAACATTAGCCCGATAGCGTTTTAATTCTTCAATATATTCTGCTCTTTTCTCGGGCGTACTCGACATGACTTGATTGGCTGGCGCACGCTCACGTGAAATATTATTGGTCAGCTCAGCTACATTACGCAAAACAGAAACTTCGATTAAAGCTCGCTCAGCTCTTTTATAACTTTGATAACTATTCACAATTGAAGGAACAGAAATAAAAAGTAATGACACGATAATAATGATCATCGAGATCAACAGTCGCTGACTGATATGCTCTGTGCGCAATTTCATCATCATGCTAAGTTTCACCTACGTCATTATAACTGTGCAAAATCGTGGACTTGATCACTTAATCGGCGACTATATTACATGAGCAATCTTTAAATTACTTACAAAAAAGATAATTAATTCACTTATATTTTGAATTATTTAGTTTTTATCACCAAATCATAACAGCTAAATTGGATCTGATATTTTAAACCTGTCTAACTAGAGCATCTTATTCAAGAAAACTTCTAAGCGCATACCCATGACCCATTTGCTTAAAACAACAAATACAAAAAATAATGTTTCAGCATGCAGAAAATATTTTACAGATGCAACATTTGGGTGCATAATGCACCTCATTAGGGCGAGTTTAGTTTTTCCTCAGCAGTAAACTAAATTTACCCGCAAATTTTGGCGAAAAATCCCAGTTTTTGAAAGAAAACTGGGATTTTTTTATGGGTTTTGATCATATCACACCCTCAAACTGCACCATATCAGTGCAATTTTCGCAAAACCATTTGCGTTTTCACATGCAAAAAAAACCCAACCTTGGGGAAAGTTGGGCAGATAAAAAGCAAACAATTATGGAGAATCAGATCGCACTACTGGATGAACCAAGCTTAGGATTTGATGGTTAAATTATGAGATAAGTCACATAATTTACAAACCCGACTTAAGTAGTAGGACTTCATGGTGGAATTATGAAATAAATCACAGTTTATGTAAAGCCTAGTCAACCAGTCTAATTTATTTTTATACAAATAGTCAAAATTAATGTGATTAAATTCACATTATGCCGACTATTCCACTAAAATTTATTCTGAACAGACCTTATTTTTAGTTTGTTTTTTATCCAAAAATCATGATTTCACCCTAAAACAGGTGAATTTTTCCGTTATTCTTCACTCTCCAAGAATTATTATTACAGATAATTTCAATTAAATTTATCGATTAATCCAATTAATGCTTTGCTTATTATTTCTACTTTTGTTGCAAAAACGAACATATCGACTTGTTATCCATACAGTTTTTAGGTTGACAGCAAAAATTTTATTTGAATATTTTTTAAACACCAAAGTCAATTGGACTTAATTCTTAAATAAAGTCCTTTTAGTTCATTGACTTAATAATTTGTTACACTAAAATGATCAATGTTTCATCCATTTTTAACAAAACTGGTAACTATCATGAAAAAACTCGGTTTAGCCACTGCATTATTATTAGCCATGACCGGTGCTCAAGCGTACCAATTCGAAGTTCAAGGTCAATCTGAATACATCGACAATACAGTAAACGATAAGAATTTCACTGGTGCTGTTCAAGGTACTTACTACTTCAAAAATGTTGATGCGACTAAAGGTCCATTGGCTGAAGCTGCATTCTTAAACCAAGCGTCTAACTTCTCTTTAGCATACAACTATGGTGAATATGACGAAGATGGTTTAGATATCGTTTCTCACACATATGGCGCTAAAGCTGAAGCGTATGTACCAACTCAATTAGTTCCAGTTTATGCAAGTGCAGCATATAGCCATACAATTAATGACAGCAAAAATAACCTTGAGTTTGATGACCAAGGCGACCGTTATGCCTTAGAACTTGGTGCAGTAGTAGCGCCGAACTTCTTAGTTGCTGTAGGTTATACAAGCGTTGCAGACCAAACTTCTTATGATGCTTTCAACATCCTTTCTAATGGTGTTGCTAAAGCAGCGCTTGAGTCAGGCACAATTGCTGAAGACCAAGATGCAATCACTGCACGTACAAAATACGTAGGTGCAATTGACGGCACCAATATGGCTGTTGGTTTTGAAGCAGGTCTAGTTTACGGTGAAAGCACTGCTTATAACTTAAAAACTGATCTTTATTTAACACCAGCACTTAGCGTTGGTGCGTCATACATGGAGTCAAGCTACAACGATTCTCCAAATAAAGCTTGGGGCGCGAACGTAAACTACTTCATCACTCCTGCGGTTTCAGTAGGTGCAAGCTATGTAAATGCAAACTTCGAAGCAGCTAAAGCAGCAGAAGAAGACGCTGATGTACTTGACACTCAAACTGTTGGTGTAAACGCTAAATTCCGTTTCTAATTTCACATTAGATACCGAAGTTAAAAAAAGACGCTCATCTGAGCGTCTTTTTTTATGCCTGAAATATGTCATGAAAAATTTGCACGCTGTTTTACTCAGCCGAATCATCATGGTGATGATGTGGTAAGTGGCGAATGTACTGCAATGCGATTAAACGTGACACGATCAATGCCAAATACATCACGCCACAGAACATTTGCAACATGGCAATCACCCGTGCTTCTGGGCTGATCGGTATAAGATCAGATAAGCCTGTCGCAGACTGCAAACTAAAACTTAAAAATAGTAAATCTAGCCAACTTTGCAAACCTACAGCATTTGGGTTCTGAAAACTTTGCGGAATCAGAATCTGGCAAATGCTATATAAAAAGGCAAAACCCCAAGCGATTAAGGTAAACACCGCTGCAGCAGCAAACAGCTCATCTTTAGTTAAATAGCGATCATGGAACATATAACGCAATAAACCATAAGCGGCACTAAAATAGGCTGCAGCTTCACAAGCATGACTCATCACCAAAATAAGAGGATGCCGCACACCTAGTAAAATAAAGAATGAAAAGAACAAAGCCGCATAAACAAAACTGAGCCCCAAAACACTCAACATTGGCGCTTGTCGAATCACTTTAGCAATGAGCAGCAACACCAATACCCCCACCATCCACGTGATGACTTTATAGGGCATGTTGTGATGTGCAAAGAGTGAGAGCAGCAAAATCAAAAACTGCAAAAACAACAGCCATGCCGAAGGCAAGACCCGAAATCTTTTCCAGACATTGTCTAATATGTACATACATCTACTGCCTATTCTTTTTATATTGCATCCAACATAGCAGCTTATTTGCGCATGCAATGCAATCTCTCTGTATCAAAATTGCATATCTCAATAACCGTATCCACAAATGCTCAAAATATTTATCGGCATGCTTGCTCAAGCCAACATACAGGCATAAAAAAAGTCCCATGACTGGGACTTTTTTGAGGTGTTTCAGACCTTAGTGGTCAGATGCACCAGAGATACCAATACCTGTTTGTGAGCGTACGAACTGTGCATCGAATGCTTTACGTTCAGCTTGTGCTTGCGCAGAGTTATCTGTAATAGAGAAGAACCAGCAGCAGAAGAATGAAAGTGGCATTGCAAAGATCGCAGGACCGTTAAATGGGTTGATTGGTGTATCAGAAATTTGCAGCGTATCGACCCAAACTGCTTTAGACAATACAATCAAGGTTACTGCTGAAGCTAGACCAGCAACACCACCGATTACCGCACCACGAGTCGTTAAGCCTCTCCAGAACATAGACAATACAAGTACTGGGAAGTTTGCACATGCCGCTACAGAGAACGCCAAACCAACCATGAACGCAACGTTTTGTTTCTCGAAAAGAATACCCAAGATCATTGCGAAGATTGCCAAGCCTAAAGTTGCAATTTTAGACATGCGAAGTTCAGATTCAGGTGTCGTTTGACCTTTCTTGAATACGTTAGCATACAAGTCGTGAGAGATTGCTGAAGCGCCAGACAATGTCAAACCAGCAACTACCGCAAGAATTGTTGCGAATGCTACTGCTGAAATGAAGCCCATGAACAAGTCACCGCCAACCGCATCAGCCAAGTGCACCGCAGCCATGTTGTTACCACCAACAAGTTCTAACTTGCCAGTAACTGCCATTTTCGCAACATCAAGGAATTGTGGGTTGTTTGATACATAAAGGATCGCACCAAAACCAATGATGAAGGTTAATAGGTAGAAGTAACCAATGAAACCGGTTGCTACAACTACTGATTTACGTGCTTCTTTCGCGTCTTTTACTGTGAAGAAACGCATCAAGATGTGTGGTAAACCTGCAGTACCAAACATTAACGCAAGACCAAGTGAAATCGCATCAATTGGGTTAGACGCTAATTTACCAGGACCCATAATGTTTGCAGCATCTGCCAAGCTCAAGTCATGTACTTTAGCGAAGACTTGGATCGATTGCTCAAACATGTTAGTGAAGCTGAAGCCCACACCTTTCATTACCATGAAGGCCATGAAAGTTGCACCTGAAAGTAACATCACCGCTTTGATGATCTGTACCCAAGTTGTTGCCAACATACCACCAAACATTACGTAAGCCATCATGAGTAGACCCACGATTACTACTGCAAGGTTGTAGTTCAAACCAAAGAGAAGTTTGATTAACTGACCCGCACCTACCATTTGTGCAATCAGGTAGAATGCAACTACGACAAGCGAACTGAATGCTGCAAGGGTACGTACTGGCTTTTCAGCTAAACGGAACGATACAACGTCAGATAGGTTATATTTCCCTAAGTTACGTAAACGCTCAGCAATCAAGAACAATACGATTGGCCAACCGACCATGAAGCCAAGTGAATACAGCAAGCCGTCAAAGCCTGACATAAACACCATTGCGGAAATACCCAGGAACGACGCTGCTGACATATAGTCACCTGCAATCGCGAGACCATTTTGGAAACCTGAAATACCACCACCTGCGGTATAGAAGTCCTTAGTGCTTGTGGTTTGCTTCGCTGCCCATTTAGTAATGAACAAAGTTGCGCCCACGAAAATCAAGAACATAATAATTGCAGGCCAGTTGGTTGGCTGCTGTTCTGCTGCACCTAAATCTGGTCCTGCAAATGCCATACCTGACATTAATACAGTAGACGCAGCCAGTGCTTTCAATGAATTCCATTTCATCTTAGTGCGTTCCTTTCTCATGTGTAATTGCTTCAACTTCACGCATCGCTTCTTCGTTCAATTGGTCAAGTTTGCCATTCGCAATTGATGAATAAACAGCACACAAAATGAAAGATAAAACGATAATGCTCAGACCTAATGGAATACCCCAAGTCGTCACACCGCCAGAAATTGAACTCAATAAGAATTCTTTGTTATAGCCCACTAAAAGCATGAAACCTACGTACACAAACAACATGATTGCTGTTAATGTCCAACTTAGGTTACTTTTTCTGCGAACCATTTCTTTGAATTTTGGGTTTTGTAGAATGCGTTCTACTTGTACCTCATCCATAACCTGCTCCTTCAAGCGCCCTGCCTTAGGCGCAAATTTTTAATTCGAATTATTTCGAACTTAAAATTAACAATGTTGGAGCCGATTTGCAATTTAGACTTTGGTCGCTAAAAAAATGATCAACCTCAGCGCAAAGGCAATGGAATAGGCTATCATAGCCCTATTGTCGATACTTTTAAGGCATCATGAACAGCTGGCTCATTATGGGGGTTTTAGCCCTCTATATCGCATTACTTTTTATCTGTGCTTTCTATGGGGAAAAACACGCCAGTCGTTTAAGCACGCGTGGGCGCATGCTCATGTTCAGCTTAACTTTAGGGGTGTACTGTTCATCATGGACTTTTTATGGTGCAACGGGCGCAGCCGTTCGTGAAGGGATCATTTTTTTACCCATTTATTTAGGGCCATTGCTGTTTGTCGCTGTTGGTTATGATATTTGGCGACGTTTAGGTCGAGTGCGACAACACCACGCCATTTCATCGATTGCTGACTTTGTTGCTGCACGTTACGGTAAAAGCGGGCCATTGGCATCACTGGTCACAATTTTGGCGGTGATTGCAATTATTCCCTATTTGGCTTTGCAATTACGCGCAATTGCGCTGAGTGCCGCAGTGATTTTGGATCAAAGCACCAATGTTGAAAGTACCACCAATGCGGTGTTATTCCTGACAGGTTTATTGGCTATTTTGGCGATGCTGTTTGGTACTCGACAAATTGCCAATACCGAACAACACGGCGGCTTAATGCTTGCGGTTGCCTTTGAGTCCTTTGTCAAACTATTTGCCTTGCTGGCTGTGGCCTTCTTCTTTGTATTTGAAGCGCCTGACAATATTCATCAAATTGCCAATGATGTTTCAATTACCTTCCATGAAGTACAGCTGTTTGGTGTGCCTGAAACCTTTTGGGTGCAAACCTTATTGGCGGCATTAGCGATTATTTGTTTGCCGCGTCAGTTTCACGTTGCTGTGGTCGAACTGCGCGATGAAAAACATATTCGGGGTGCGCGTCGCTGGTTTGCCGTTTATCTGATTTTAACCACCATCGCGATTGTTCCAATTGCCAGTTGGGCCTTGCACGCAGCTCCGCAATATTTAGCCATCCCAGATGTAGCGGTTTTGTCTTTGCCACTCAGTTATAACCAAGACTGGTTGACGCTGTTGGCGTTCTTGGGAGGATTCTCCGCCTCAACAGGCATGCTATTGGTATCTTCAGTAGCACTGTCGATCATGCTGAGTAATGACCTGATCATGCCTGCCTTGTGGCGCATGGGCATTTTCTCACGCCATGACAAGCGCTTGCCTTTGGTACTGAAATTCACCCGACGCATTTGTATTTTAGCGGTGATGCTGCTCGGCTTCCTGTTCTTCAACTTCTTTAACGATATTGATCAACTTTCTGTGTTTGGCTTGTTGGCCTTTAGTGCAGTGGCACAGTTCTCCCCTGCCCTGATTGGGGGGTTATATTGGCGTGGTGGCAGTAAACAGGGCGTTTATGCAGGCTTAATTGTTGGATTTGCGATGTGGGCCTATACCCTGCTACTTCCGACTATTTTACGCAGCCTGCCAAGTCAGTTCAGCGAGTTTACCCGTGAATTTTTATTGCTGGGACCTTTAGGCATCAACTGGTTACGCCCTGAAGCCTTGCTTGGCTTTGAATCTTTTGCCCCGCTCACACATGGGGTGGTTTGGGCGCTCGGTTTAAATATTTTGTTATATGTTTGGGTGTCACGTATTTTCCGCCCAAGTGTGGCAGAACAGATTCAGGCCGAAAGTTTCTTTTATTATGAAACCAAGCCTTTGCCAACTCAGAACATGAGCAACGAGGTCAGCTATTCACATCAGGATGTAGCGCGTTTAAAAGTAGGCGATTTAATCACACTGGCAAAACGCATTACAGGCGAATCTCCAACCCGACAAGCCTTTGAGCAGTTTAGTCAGCAAAATAATGTGGTGCTGAATGAAAATGCCAATGCCAACGGCATGTGGTGGCGTTTTACCGAACAATATTTGGCAGGCACCATTGGTGCAGCATCTGCGCGTACTTTGCTCACCACTGCCATGGTCAATAACGGACTCGCTTTAGGGCAAGTTGCGAATATTCTTGACCAAGCCTCACAATGGCAACGCTTTAACCAAAACCTAATCATGACCATGATTGACCACATGACCCAAGGCGTGAGTGTGGTAGATGAAAATATGTGTTTGGTAGCATGGAATAATCAATATCTCAAACTATTTGATTATCCTAAAGATATTGTCTATGTCGGGTGCCCAATTGCCGATTTGATTCGCTATAACGCAGAACGTGGTGAATGTGGTCCGGGCTCAATTGAAGAACACGTGCGTAAACGTATTCACTGGATGAAAATGGGCAGTGCACACGAGTTTGAACGCATCCGTAAAGATGGTCGTGTAATTCAAATGCGTGGTAATCCAATTGAAGGCGGTGGTTTCGTGACCACCTTTGCCGATATTACCGCTTTCCGTGAAAACGAAGCCGTACTTGAAGCACGGGTACAAGATCGCACACAACAATTGGCCGATGCTTTGGCAGAACAGCAATTGGCACGTGAACAAGCCGACAAAGCCAATATGTCCAAAAGCCGCTTTATTGCCGCTGCCAGTCATGACTTATTACAGCCAATGCATGCAGCGCGCTTATTCAGTACGGCTTTAGAGCAAAGTATTCAGTCCGATGAAGACCGTAAAACCCTGCAACAACTGGATCGTGCCCTGCATGGTGCAGAAAGTATGCTCTCGGCCTTGTTGGATATTGCCCGTTTGGAAGGCGGTACGATTCAGCCGAAACGTCAGGCTTATCCACTGCATGACTTACTCAGCGATTTAAGCCTGCAATTTAAATCCATTGCGGCACAACGTGGCATTGAATTCCGTGTGCATGACGTACAGTTCTGGATTGATACCGACCCACAATGGATTCGTCGTATTATTCAAAACTTTGTCAGCAATGCGCTGCGCTATACCGCCAAAGGGCGTGTAGTCGTGGGCGTATTGCGTTCCGCAGAACATCCACAACATATTCGAATTGGGGTGTGGGATACCGGTCCGGGTATTGCCGAAGAACAGCGTATTAAACTGTTTCAGGAGTTTGAGCGTTGCGGACATACGTCGCCTTGGGGTGAGCAAGGTCTAGGTCTTGGGTTAGCGATTGTGCAGCGTATGACCAGTTTGCTGAACTACCCTGTGCATGTCTATTCGGAATTGGGCAAAGGCTCGTGCTTTATGATTGAAGTGCCGATTGTCGAAGCTCCAAAAGTAGTGGCTGCACCTGTGCAAGTGGTGCCGTTGAAAACCAAAGCCTATAAAATTTTGTGTTTAGACAATGATGAAACCATTTTGGAAGGCATGGCGACCCTGCTGAGTAAATGGGGCTATCACGTATTTAAAGCCACCGAACCTGAACAAGCAATTGAGTTGATTCAACGTGAGCACATTCAAGTTTGGTTGGTCGATCAGCACTTAAATGACGATAAAATCGGTTTAGATTTTATTCTGGAACATCGTCAAGCCGATGTACCTGTGGCGTTAATTACTGCTGACTCTGATCCAGAACTACCGCAACGCTTAAAAGAACTCAACATCGTCTTGCTGAAAAAACCATTAAAACCAGCATCGCTACGTTCTTGGTTATCGGGTCTGAAAATTTCGGAGACTTGATTCACATACCTAACTTTGGCTAATTTGGGGCGCTCATCCCACAGAGATAAAGCTGAGATGAACGCACCGACCTTGTTACATTTTCTGGTTTGGTTACATTTGTTAGTCTGATGACCAAGCTTCACTTTACATAGCGAAATATGGCCACAATGAAAATCCAACACATTTGCTGTCAATATTGACAGCGATTGACCTGATGCAGCACACCAATTGACCAAACTTTTCAAAAACACTGCCTTTTGATGCGCTACAATTCACATTAAATATCATGGTCAGATTCGCTATGGCAAAGTCTGACAAGATCGTAAGCAAATACACCCAAACTTGCTTACAATTTCTTTAATTGCCGAGTTTGTAAAGGCTTTTCTGAGCACATTGCAATACATTAGACTTTAGTCTTATACATCTATTGACTATCTGCGCGCATAACTAAGTACAAGAAATGATCAGCGCATTCATCTTCAAGCCACATCCAAACAAATTTCCTGCCCTATTAAGCGTTGATCGACCTGTTTCCACGTTTTAGGAAGAATCTCATGAATACCGTGAACCATGAACAGCAGCTCGCAGAACAAACACAGCAGCTACAGCGTCAATATGGCGTAAATGCGCTATTGCCCGAAATTCACTGGGATCGTCTGTTTCAAAACAGCAAACTCAAAGCTCCTCATCTACAAGCGCTGAATACCCTGTATCAAACCGCAGTACCCTTAGCCCTACAAGTCTTTGAAGAACTCAATTTTGATGTGTTTCGCCCTGCGGCGTATCAACCACAAGGTTTAGGTCTGTTCAACAAACTTTCAGCACAGGAGGAGCAATTACTGGATGTTTTGGAACAAGAAGCGCAAGGCTTAGATCAAAGCACCCGCCAGCATATTTGGAGTATGTTATTACGTGGTGGTGCGGTACTGGTCTTTAAAGCATGGTTAGGCAAAGTCAAAACAGATGAGGCACAACTCGATACAGCTCAATTTGATGAATTGTCCGATTTGCTGTTCATTAAAACCTCACCTTTTGAGCTGGCAGAACGCTTAAAAGTCGATGCGCATGCACCCACTGAACATATTTTTCTACTGTATGGCAATGACGTGTATTTAGACCGTTTTAACAGTCTTGAAACGGCAGCCTTATTTGTCGATTTAGGCGTGTACGATGCTGCGTTTATAAGCCTGAGAGATGACCACGTTGCAAAATACCTGATTGGACAAGGCTATGTCAGTGAGCAGCAAATTGATGAATTGCAATGTGCCTTAAATCCTTTGAATTGTGCCGATTTAAATCCAAAACAGAACTATATTGCTTAGTGTGAGTTGAAGACTTAAATTCCAAGTAATCACATCGCAAACCCCATCCTATTCCAAATAAAAACAAGGCGTGCAATAGCACGCCTTGTGGCTTATTTCATTAACAATACACGAATGAATTTTGCTTAAAACGTCACACGTTTATAATCACGATATTCAGGCTTCCAGAAATTAGCCTCAATTGCCTCTCGTAATGCCTCATCACTCATGACAGCTGCAACGCCTGCATCCATTGCTGCTTTTGCGACTCTAAATGCAATAAATTTAGACACCTGCTGAATTTCATTTAAATCAGGCAATAAATCTGCATTTGGATCCTGCAACAATGGTGAGCAGTCCGCCAGCGCATTACTGGATGCAATTAACATACTGTCTGTCACACGTGTTGCCCCTGCAGCGATTACCCCTAAGCCAATACCTGGGAAAATATACGAGTTATTGCATTGGGAAATATTATAAAGTTTGCCCTGATAGTTCACTGGCTCAAATGGGCTACCTGTTGCAATTAAGGCCTTGCCTTCAGTCCACTCCAAAATATCGGCAGGAAATGCTTCAACTTGTGAGGTTGGGTTTGACAATGGCAACACAATTGGACGCTCGCAATTGGCAGCCAAGGTTTTAATCACCTCTTCAGTAAATAAACCCGGTTGCCCCGAAACCCCAATCAATACCGTTGGCTTGGCGTTTTGAATGACGTCCAACAGAGAAATCACACCTTCAGGATTGCCCCAATGTGCAACACGGTCAGGACTTTGTGCCAATTTACGTTGGAAATCGAGCAAGTTTGGCTGATTGCTGGTGAATAAGCCAAAACGATCCACCATATACACACGAGCACGTGCTTCAGCATCGCTTAAGCCTTCCACCACCATTTGCGCCACAATTTGCTCGGCAATACCACAACCTGCCGAACCTGCGCCCAAGAAGGCAATGGTTTGATCTTTCAGTTGTTTGCCTGCAGCCCGTGATGCTGCAATTAAGCTGCCCACAGAAACGGCTGCCGTGCCTTGAATATCATCATTAAAACAACAAATTTGATCACGATATTTGTTTAATAACGGCATGGCATTTTTCTGAGCAAAATCTTCAAACTGAATCAATGCCTTTGGCCAACGGCGTTTCACCGCATCAATCACCTGATCGACAAATTGATAGTATTCCTCACCACTAATACGTGGCTGATTCCAGCCCATATAGATCGGATCATTCAGTAATTGTGGGTTATTGGTGCCTACATCTAAGGTAATGGGTAAGGTATAGGCAGGACTAATACCGCCACATGCTGTATATAAAGACAGTTTTCCAATTGGAATACCCATGCCGCCAATGCCCTGATCACCCAAGCCTAAAATACGCTCACCATCGGTAATCACAATCACTTTGACATTCTTTTTATTGATGTTTTGTACAATATCATCAATATGGGCACGGTCTGGATAGGAAATAAAAATACCCCGATGACGGCGGTAAATATCGGAAAAACGCTGACATGCCTCGCCTACAGTTGGGGTGTAAATAATAGGCATCATTTCACTCAAATGCTGTTCAATCAGGTGATAAAACAGGGTTTCATTGGTGTCCTGAATGTTGCGCAAATAAATATGCTTGTTGATGGCATCGCTAAAAGCAGAATATTGCTGATACGAACGCTGGCTTTGTTCTTCAATATTTTCAATTGCATGTGGAATTAAGCCATGCAAGTTAAAACGGGTGCGTTCTTCTTCTGAAAATGCAGAACCTTTATTTAATAAAGGCAATTCTAAAAGGCCGTTGCCCGCATAGGGAATATATAAAGGACGTTTCTGCTGCAAATTTGCGGTTGTCATTGTTCATCTCATTCTAATCGGTTGCTGATGGCGCATGGATTGAGATGCACCATCTGACATCTGACTAGCTTAGCCCCTTTTGCAGCAAAGGGGGCATTTAGAAGTTTGATAGCCAAATCTGAATGATTTTTATTTCTGATAACCGTATATTTTTGAGTGCTACGCTCTTTGAATCAACCTAAACAGAGAACAATACAATCACGATTATTTCGGTGGCTGTAAAGCTGACATATCTACAATCAGGCTGGTGAACTTACGCACCATCGGCAAAACAAACAGCACCACTGGAAAAGCAAAGGCCCAAGAAATCATCCAGTTATTGAACCAGAGTGCAAAAAAACCATCAATCCAGCCTAAATTACGAATCATATTGATAAAGGAAATAATGCCACTCATCAAACATGATAAAAAGAAAGGCATTACCACCGTGGCCCATTTCATGGGTAATTTGGGTACATTGCCAAAAATCATTGCACGTTGTTTCATGCTCCAGCCTTTTCGCCTCACTGAATGCCGCATACTATGCCATGAATTGCTTGCTTAAAGGATGATTTTTCAGGCAATTTGTTCATGCTTAGCTACAATCTCTGAAATTCGATAAAGCATACAATTGCACTCCCCTAAAGCCCCTGAAATTTGCTATATTTAGCGTTTTTCTGCACATCTATTTTTCGACTAAATATGAATACGGCAATACAAGCAGCGCTCGATCATGCAGTGCAATCCCTTCAAGCTGAAGGTGTACTCCCATCTGACTGGAACAATACGAGTAATTTAACCCGTACCAAAGACCGCAGCCACGGTGATTTCGCATCAAATATTGCCATGATTGCCTCTAAAGCCGCAGGCATGAAGCCACGCGATTTAGCCGAAAAAATTCTTGCTGCTCTGCCTGAAGTTGCAGACATCAGCAAAGCAGAGATTGCAGGCCCTGGTTTTATTAACTTCTTTTTAAATGCCGACCAGCGTTTTAGTGTTTTAGATCAAATTCAAGCACAAAAACAACAATTTGGACGCAGCCAAATCAATGCAGAAAAACGCATTCAGGTCGAGTTCGTTTCTGCTAACCCAACCTCAAGCCTACACGTGGGTCATGGTCGTGGTGCGGCTTATGGTATGACAGTTGCCAATTTACTTGAAGCCACAGGTGCTAAAGTTGACCGTGAATACTATGTCAATGATGCTGGCCGTCAAATGGATATTTTGGCGACTTCAACTTACTTGCGTTATTTGGAACTGGCAGGTCAAACGCTGGTGTTCCCCAAAAATGCGTATCAGGGTGATTACGTTAAAGACATCGCACAAAGCATTTTAAAACAGGATGGTGAACGCCATGTACGCCCTGTTGCAGATGTATATAACAATGTGCCTGAAGATGTGCAATATGCGGCAGAACTCGATGCCGATGGCAACAAAGTGGTCTTGTCGGGCGACAAAGAAAAACACATTGATGGTTTGATTTTCAATTCACAAACGCTCTTGGGTGATGATTATCGCGTGTTCCATCAGGCTGCGCTGAATGCTATTTTGGCCGACATTAAAGATGACTTGGGCGAGTTTGGTGTCACCTTTAACCAATGGTTTAGCGAAGCGTCATTGACTGAAAAAATTGATGAAGCTCTGCAAACACTAGATCAACGTGGTTATCTATACGAACAAGACGGCAATATCTGGTTTAAATCGACCGCATTTGGCGATGAAAAAGACCGTGTGGTGAAACGCCGCAATGGTCAAACCACTTACTTTGCTTCAGACATTGCTTATCACCTGAATAAATTACAACGTGGCTACACAGACCTAATTGATATTTGGGGTTCAGATCACCACGGTTATATTTCACGTGTGAAAGCGGCCATTGATGCACTAGGCTACGACTCGAAAAAATTAACGGTACTGTTAGTGCAGTTCGTGAGCTTATGGCGTGGTGGTGAAATGGTACAAATGTCATCCCGTTCAGGTCAGTACGTGACCTTGCGTGATTTGCGTAAAGAAGTCGGCAACGATGCTGCACGTTTCTATTACGTCATGCGCAAATCTGAACAGCACATTGACTTTGACCTAGATTTGGCCGTTTCACAAAGTAAAGACAATGCGGTCTACTATATTCAATATGCTCATGCACGTATTTGTCGTATGCTCGAAAAAGCTGCTGCTACGCAATTGAATTTTAATGCGACAACTGCACGTCAGTTTGCCGCTAAACTTGAGCTAGATGCTGAAACTGAAATTTTAGCCAAACTGGCTGCGTATCCTGAAATTTTAGTACGTGCTGCCAACAGCCACGAACCGCATCAGGTAGGTAACTATTTGAAAGAATTAGCAGCATTGTTCCACGGTTGGTACAATGAGCATAAAGTTCTGAATGATGATGCAGCCTTGACTCAAGCACGCTTATTGCTTTCAGTAAACGTACAACAAGTCTTGCGTAATGGTTTAGAATTATTAGGTGTCTCTGCACCAGAAACAATGTAAAAGCCAAATAAAAGCATAACAAGAGGAAGTCCACGTGTTTGGAAAAACGCAACGCGGTGTATCTGAACGACCGAATAAGCCCAAAAAACCACTAATTCCAACGTGGTTAGGCACACTCGTGGTGATTTTAATCGTGTTGTGTTTTGCTGTAGCCTTAATGCTATGGAAACCGTGGGCACCTGTACAGCCTAAAGGGCAAATCAATTCTGAGCATTATCAGGAAGATACCAACAAAGACTATCGTTTTTATGATTTGCTGCCACAGCAACAGGTTACCCCAATTCCTGAGCAAGCGGTGCCTGAAACACAGCAACAGAATACCGTAGTCATTGTTGAAGCGCCTGCTGCTGTAGAGGCGCCAGCGGCCAGCGAAGCCAATGTTGGTCTGACAGAAATGCCTGCCCCTGTGGTACAAGCCAGCTATATTCTACAAGTGCGTAGCTATACCGACCCAGATGCTGCAGATGCACGTCGTGCCGAAATTATTTTGAATGGTTTATCGGCAGATGTAGTGAAAAGTGTAGAAGGTGGTGAAACTTGGTATCGGGTGATTTCAGGCCCTTATGATTCAGCCGATGCTGCAGTGATTGCTCAGCAAACTTTGCAGCATAGTGGAATTGATTCAATTGTCGTGAAACGCTAAGCCTCATTGTTATCAATCGACCAAAATCAATTAAAAAAAGATGCCTCGGCATCTTTTTTTAGGTCTATAGAACGATGTACTCACAAAAATCATCGCTAGATTTGCATTAACTGCTGCTCACGTTCGCGTGCACGCTGAAATGCAGGACGCTGTTCCACGCGTGCCAAATAAGCCGCAATCTGTGGATAATGATGCCCGGTACGGCTTTGCAATGCTTGGAGCGGGAAACCCATTTGAATATCGGCAAAAGAAAAATCCCCTGCAAAATAATCATGTTTGCCCAAATAATCTTCTAAATAAGCAATATGATCTTTTAAACGAGGCTGAATAAACCCTGCTTTAACACCTGCAGTAATTTTTTGCGCCATTGGTCGAACTAACCATGGCACATGCTGCGGCACATTGGTTATCACCAATTGCATCACTAACAATGGCATTAGCGAGCCTTCGGCATAATGCATCCAGTATTGATATGCTTGCTGTGCTGAAGCCTGCTGCGGTTTAAACTGCCTTTGCGTATCATAATGCTGCAGCAAGTACTCCAAAATGACTGCAGATTCTGCAATGGTCTGCTCTGCATCCGTCAAAATTGGTGCTTTACCCAATGGGTGAATCAGCTTCAATTCATTGGGCGCACTTAAATTGGGCTGACGGTGGTAAAACTTGATTTCATAGTCCAAACCCAGCTCTTCGAGCGCCCACAAAATGCGGAAAGAGCGGGATTGATCAAGGTGGTGTAAAGTAATCATAAACGTCCTATTTTGTTTTTATTACATCTGTTTTAAGTGATTGTTATATCTTCTGTTTCACGCAACATTATAAAAAGGCATGTCCTGCATGCCTTTTTATAAGAGACGGATTCAACTCTAGGTTTAACCCAATTCAGTACGAATTTCCACACTGCGTAACAAGGTTTTCGTCACAGGTGTTTTTTGACAGATATTCAGTACTTTTTGCTGTAATTCTGCATCTAACGCTGCTTCAGTTTGCACACGGCGTTCAATCCACTCCTGCCCTTCCTGATTGGTAAAGAAGTCCGCCTCGACCTGAATTTTGCCAAAATCCAAACCCTTATGCTGTGCATACATACGCAAGGTAATCATGGTGCAAGCGACCAAACTGCTACATAACAGATCATAAGGTGCAGGACCTGCATCTTGACCACCTAACTTTTCAGGCTCATCTACCTTCCATTGGTGCTGACCACTTTGGATCTGACCTTGCCATGCCGTGTCTAAACTGCGTACCTGTGCTGTGCCAATCTTGGCCATAAGATGCTCCCTATAGATTGATATTCCATCATTTATTTTGATGCACGCATTTTTGCGGGGAAAGTCGGCGCTTCTAAACGTGGTCCATCGTAGTCTGGTATTGTGCCAAAACGAGGATCATGATTGACCCATTGCTCACGTGCAATGCTGAGTTCCTCTTGGGTACGACCGACGAGATTCCACCACAACAAAATTGGCGACTCAAAAGGTAAACCGCCCAATAGCAACAGACGCGCACCCGCATGTAAATCTAGCTGAATTTCGGTTAAGCCCGGTTCAAGCACCAGCATATTTTCATCGTTTAATTCATGCCCATGCACAGTGGCTGTGCCTTCCAGCATCATCAAACCATATTCAAATTTAGGATTCAGCGGCAAACGGGTTGTCGTGCTGGTTTCACTATAAATATCTACCCCTAGCAACTCACTATGTACTAATACTGGTGAAGTGGTATTTAAAAATTCACCAACTAAGATGGTAAATTCCACTCCATCTAGCAAAACCACAGGCAAGTCAGGGTAATGATCAAAACGTGGCGCCATATTGCGCTGATCATCAGGTAAAGCAATCCACAGTTGCGCTGTATGCATGTGTGTTTCGGTGTCGGGAGCAACTTCGGTATGTGAAATACCATAACCCGCGGTCATTAAATTAACCTGTTTGGGACGAATCAATTGCTTAGTACCCAAACTGTCGGTATGCATAATGCTGCCTTCAATCATCCAGGTGAATGTTTGCAAACCAATATGTGGATGCGGCCCGACATCTAAGCCTTCACCTTGTGGAAAATTAACAGGACCTGCGTGATCTAGAAAACACCATGCCCCAATCATGCGTTTATGCCGACTCGGTAAAGCACGTTTAATTAAAGTTCCCTGCCCAATTTCAGCACTACGCAGTGGAAATTCCTGTATAAATTGCTTGACGTACTTATCACAATCGTCTGAATTGGAAAGCTCGGTATAATTGCTGTTGCTCATCCTATACCTCTTATATTTCTGTAAATTCCTTGACTATTAAATACGCAGATTCAAATCCCAAGTGCAACACATTTGTAGTCAGTTGAAAAAGTTAGGTGTATTCATAGAATCATTAGACTTTTTCAACTCGCAATTGGAAAGCACACAATGAAGAAATACACCCAACTTTCTCAAGATGAAAGATACGAAATTTATGCTACTTTGAAAAGTAAAAGTTCAATCGCTACCCTTGCTCGGGAGTTAGGACGTTCACGATCAACCATCTACCGTGAATTAAAAAGAAATACTGGGCAACGTGGATATAGAGCTCAACAGGCAGCTAAATTTGCAAGTCAAAGACGGTACCGTCCTTCATCATCAATGACAGCATTTGCCTTCGCTTATATTGATTATTTGATTGGTTTGGACTGGTCACCAGAACAAATTTCAGGTGCTTTAACACAACGCGGTTGGCTGGATGTACCTTCACATGAGTGGATTTACCAGTACATTTATCAAGATAAATCAAAAGGCGGTAAACTTTATCTACACTTAAGGCATCAGAAGAAATATCGAAAACGCGGTTACAAAAACACGGATCGTAGGGGTCAAATCATTGATAAAACAAGTATTCACTGCCGAGACCAGGTCATTGATCAACGACAACGTTTAGGAGATTTCGAAGGTGACACGGTGATTGGTAAACATCATAAAGGTGCTTTATTGACTCTCGTTGATCGAAAGAGCCTGTATGTACATATTGTTCATTTAGGGCCAACGAGAGCATCCTCTCAAACGATTACTTGTGCATTAGATCGTTTACAAATGAGCCATGCTTATAGTGTAACATTTGATAATGGCAAAGAATTTTCCGAACACAAAAGAATTACTGATGTTGGCATAGAGACGTATTTTGCTGATCCTTACAAGTCTATTCAACGAGCTAGAAATGAAAATACGAATGGTTTAATCCGTCAATATCTGCCAAAATCATCATCGTTTGATGACGTGTCAAACGAACAAATAGAGCAGATAGAATTTGCACTCAACCATCGTCCTAGAAAAACACTAGGTTGGTATACACCGAGTGAAGTTATGGCTGGTTTTTATACTGTTGCACTTGCCGCTTGAATCCGCCATATAGTAAATCACTAACGAAGAGCAAGATGAAATTTGTTGTTCTGATTTTTATGGTTCAAACTTGAACTACACCTTAAAATATATGGCATAATTTTGACCAAAATTTAAAAAAATAGAGAAAATACCCAAATTTAGGGAGGTTATTTTTTCTGCATTTTGCGCATAATCCTCACTATAAGTTGTCAATTTGAGTAAATATCGCTATGTCTGTAAAAGCTCGAATGGGGGAACAGACCCGTTCGAAGATTTTAAGCAATCAGGAAGCCTCAGAAAAACTTTTAAAAACAACTGAGTGTGATCTTGAAAACCGACAAGCAATTGAAAAAGCATTGCAGCACCCTGCTGCGCAACTCCCGCCGCAATTTGAAACACATTTTTATCAACACCAGAATTTACATCAGCGTCGTTATTTACGCCAAGTCAATTACATTGGGCAAATGACGTTCCTGCTGTATTTCTTTATCGATTATTTCATCATTCCAGATGTCACTACACTCTCGGCCACACTCCGTCTCAGTGCTGTTGTATTGGCGCTGATTGGCAATTATTTCTGCTTTAAATTGATCAAAGATATTCGCCTGCTAGATTTAATTTTACCAGTCAGCGCCACACTGTGCTGCGGTATTTGGTTCTATATCCTGTCGCAATCACAAAGCCCTTGGATTTCCACTTATGTGTATGCCTCGGTCATTTTTGTGCTCATGGCGAACCTATGTATTCAAGTGCGTTTCCGCCCTGCGGTCTACAATTCATTGGTCATGAGCGTACTCATGTTTTTGGGGGTGATTTCCCTCACCAATTTGCAGGATGCCTTAGTTTTTATGGTGGTGTATATCCCTGTATGTTTGTTGAGTTTGTATATCAGTTGGATCAACACCCTAAATGCCCGCCATCACTTTTTACGCAGTTTGCTGGATGACTGGAATTTTCATACCTTGCAAGCCTTGGCACACACCGATGAACTGACCCAACTCAATAACCGACGTCAGTTTGTACACATGGCAGAACACAAAATTCATGCATGGCCTAAATCTGAATCGGTCTGCTTACTAATGTTTGATGTCGACTTTTTTAAACAAATTAACGATACCTATGGGCACGATATTGGAGATCGGGTCTTACAAAATATTGCAGACATTGCTCGTAAAGAAATGCGCCGCAAGGATATTTTGGCACGCTTTGGCGGTGAAGAGTTTATCGCTCTGCTTAGTGAAACCAGCTTAGATGAAGCACTGATGATTTCAGAACGCTTAAGACAAAAAATTGCTCAGCATGAAATGTGCATTGATAAAAAATGTTTTAATTTCACTGTCTCCATTGGAGTATCCAGTTTAAAACCACAACAAACCGACTTACAGACCCTAATTAAAGAAGCCGATTTGGCCTTATACCAAGCCAAACAACGTGGACGAAATTGTGTCATCAGTTTTGATGTGGGGATGCCTGAGCCCCCTAAATCTACGGTAAAAAAAGAAATTAAATCTTGGATTGTTTAGCAGGCATAAAAAAGAGCACATGGAGTGCTCTTTTTTATGTGCAAGAGGAAAGCTAGCTGCCGCAAGCATCTTGCACCCATTTTAAAAGCCGTGCTTTAAAATGGGCTCATGTCGTAAAACTGGCAAGCAGCAGTGCTGCTTGAAACCCCGACTGCCGCGCACATAGCGCTTGGCGTAATTCAGGCACGAAGCAGTGCTTCGCGAAATCCCTGAATTACTCCCATTCAATGGTTGCAGGTGGTTTAGATGATACGTCATAAACCACACGTGAAACCTCTGCAATTTCATTCATGATGCGCGTTGAAATACGGTCAACCAAATCATACGGCAAGTGTGCGAAACGTGCAGTCATAAAGTCCACTGTTTCTACGGCACGTAGTGCGATTACCCATGCATAACGACGGCCATCACCTACGACACCAACTGATTTTACAGGTTGGAATACTGCAAATGCTTGAGCTGTTTTGTCATACCAGCCACTTGCACGTAATTCCTGCATGAAAATATCATCAGCTAGACGTAAAATGTCTGCATATTCTTTTTTCACTTCACCCAAAATACGCACGCCCAAACCTGGACCTGGGAATGGATGGCGGTAAATCATGCTGTGTGGCAAGCCTAAAGTGGTGCCAAGTTTACGAACTTCATCTTTAAACAAGTCACGTAATGGTTCAACCAATTCAAAAGCTAAATCTTCTGGTAAACCACCCACGTTGTGGTGTGATTTAATCACATGCGCTTTGCCTTGTTTGCTGGCTGCAGATTCAATCACGTCTGGGTAAATCGTACCTTGTGCCAAGAATTTCACGCCATCCAGCTTACGTGCTTCTTCGGCAAAAACTTCAATAAATTCACGACCAATGATTTTACGTTTTTTCTCTGGATCAACTTCGCCAGCCAATGCACCCAAGAAACGCTGTTCAGCGTCGGCACGAATCACGCGAATCCCCATGTTTTCTGCAAACATTTGCATCACTTGATCGCCTTCGTTCAAGCGCAACAAACCATTGTCTACAAATACACACGTTAATTGATCGCCAATGGCTTTATGCAACAATGCCGCAACCACAGAAGAATCCACACCGCCCGACAAACCAAGCAATACTTTTTCATCGCCAATTTGCTGACGTAATTGCTCTACGCGCAGGTCGATGATGTGTTCTGGTGTCCATAAACCGCGACATCCACAAATTTGATGGACGAAGTTAGACAATAACTCTGCACCTTTTGCAGTGTGTGTCACTTCTGGGTGGAACTGAATCCCATAGAAACGGCGTGTTTCATCAGAAATCATCGCCACAGGGCAGCTTGGTGTGCTAGCCGTAATTTGGAAGCCTTCTGGAATGCGTGCCACTTTATCGCCATGGCTCATCCAAACGTGCAATTGGTTTTCACGGTCTTGCAAGTTACCAATCAGTTTGTCACGTACCAAAATATCGACTTCGGCATAACCGAATTCATGTACTGAACCCGCTTCAACTTTACCGCCCAGTTGTTCTGACATGGTTTGTAAACCATAGCAGATACCCAGTACAGGTACGCCTAAGTTAAATACAATTTCAGGTGCGCGTGGACTACCCGCTTGGTGAACACTTTCAGGTCCACCCGATAAGATAATACCGTTTGGATTAAATGCACGAATGTCTTCTTCCGACATATCGTAGGCATACATTTCAGAATATACGCCCGCTTCACGAACACGACGTGCGATCAGCTGGCTATATTGCGAACCGAAATCCAGAATCAGGATACGATCTTCAGTAATTTGAGTATTGGTAGTCATGACAAACAACTATAGAAAGGCAAACGAATTAAGCGCGCTATTCTAGCATTTTTCCACGCCTTGCGCACACTATTCAGACAATCCTAAAAATGGCTATTTTTCTTCGTGATATTGCAGTGACCACATACTCTAAGTTTTAAAAGACTATGCATTTTCTATGGCATAAAAAAAGCAACCTGCTTGAAGATTGCTTAAATTGTTGAGCTAATTTTGAAATCAATGACTTACTTTTTTGCTTCCAAAAGATGGTCTAGACTTATTTTGCCTGCACCGTAAAGCATGATGTAGAAGAAACCGCCAGCCAAACCAAGGTTTTTCATAAAATTCAGCGCATCTTCTGGTGCAGCATGGAATAAAAATGCAGTTAAAAGACTAAAAACACCTAAACCCAAACCCACAACATGTGCTTGTAAACCGAATAGAATTGCCAAACCACCACCAAGTTCTAGCAAAATCACCAAAGGCAGTAGTGAACCTGAAACACCCATAGCTTGCATATAGCCCACTGTTGCATCATAGCCTGCTATTTTGCCCCAACCAGATACAATAAATAAATACGCTAAAAAAGCACGTGCAAATAAACTTACAATGGCTTGCACACTTGCTTTTTCGACCACACTTTTTAGCACAACATTTGGATTAAACATCAGATCACCTATATTTTTGATTCATTCTTGAAGACAAATACATCTTAGTTTTTTCAAAATTTAGGATAAATACGCATTTAAAAGACATGTTGTTGCATCTATGCAACGAAAAAAAACCGATGTGGCTGGTCTGGCATCCCTAAAATTGCTGTGAAAATTATTTACCTTTTCATACTGACTTTCCGCCTGTGGACTGCTAGGATTTGAGCACACTTTCGCTTGTTTTTTCCCATGGAACTGATTGATTTTATATTACACGTCGATGAACATTTGCTCGAATTCATCACCCAATATGGGGTATGGATTTACGCCATTTTATTCCTGATTATTTTTGTAGAAACGGGCTTGGTGGTCATGCCGTTTTTACCTGGCGATAGTTTACTGTTCGCGGCAGGCGCATTGGCTGCATCGACAGGAGTGATGGATCCGTGGATTTTGGGTATTTTATTGTTTACTGCTGCGGTACTCGGTGACACCCTGAATTACCACATTGGTAAATATATTGGTCCACGGGTTTTTGAACTGGAATCACGTTTTATCAATAAAAAACATTTGATCGAAACGCAGAAGTTTTTTGAGCGACACGGCGGAAAAACCATTATTTTTGCGCGTTTTGTGCCTTTTGCGCGTACCTTTGCGCCCTTCGTGGCGGGTGCAGGCAGCATGAATTATAAATACTTCCTGACCTATAACGTGATTGGCGCTTTTTGCTGGATCGCGTCGTTTATTACACTCGGTTATTTGTTTGGCAATATGCCAATAGTGAAAGACAATTTCACCCATTTAATTTTCGGCATTATTATTTTAAGTGTCTTGCCTGGAGTGATTGGTTTTATTCGCCAAAAACTCAAGAAAAAACCTGCTTAAGTTGTGTAATTCTTTGGGCATGCCTGTTACAGCGCTGCCCTCATACATTCAAAACAGGTGAGATGATTGCTCAACTCACCAAAAGTCTCTAAATCTTTAGAAAAAACGTGCCACCACAGGCAGCATACACACCACCAACAGCAAAGCCGAGCCTTTATATAACAGATCTGCCGTCACTTTATTGGTTTCTCGCGCCAAAACTGCTCGCCCAAAAGACATCCAAAATAACGCTGTTGGCAATAAAATCAGACCAAATAAGACATAGACCATAGCAAAGTTGGTCGGGTTATCCCACGTTTCTGTAGGAAAAATACCTGCAGCAAATAACAAGGCTTTTGGGTTTTTAAAAGTCGAAAAAAATAATTGTGCAGGGCGAATGGCAGAGTGTTTTTGACAATGTTGCTCTAAATGTGACTGCTTCCATAAATGAAAAGCCATCCAAAACACATAGCCTGCGCTTAAAACATGCAGTATATCAATTAAATAAGGCCAAATTGGCGCACTCAAATGAATGAATAACGCCCACAGACTAATGGCATACATATAACCAAAAAACTCTGCGGGAATCAGCAGACTGGTTTTGGCAATGCCTTGTTGGTGGGCTGAGCTTGCCAATAGCGCATTGGTCGGGCCAGGAATCATCAAGACCGCAATCATTGCTAGGACAAAGAGCCAACTTTCAATCATAAACACCAGAGCATGCAAATCAAAAATAGGAGCACACCTTATATGAAAGCCATTGAAAATGACAAGTTTTTCTATCTGGCAGGACTGACCCAAGGGTGTAAATAGAACAGAAAATAAAATTAAGTTTTTGTTTTTAAAATATTAGATTGAGATCAACCTTGAATTATCTTGCTACATTTTTTAAGCAATGGTGCTGCACAAATGGCAGCACCATAGACAAAATATTCGCAAATCCTAAAATTTAAGATGTTACAGGTTTGGGCTTAACAATAATCGGGCAAGCTTTAAATTTTGCTGCTTGCACAATGGCTTCTTGTTCACCTAAAAGACGTGCCAATTCTGTTCTTTTGGTATTGGATGACTGTCCCATATTGACAGAAACACTCGGTGCAACGCCCCAACCGCCACGGCTGCCCCAACCACCGCCTAAACCGATACCCACACCAACACCTGTACGTTTCGGTGCTTCAACACCGCTTTCAATATATTGCTGAATACGGTTATATTCGCTTTGTAATTGTTGGCAATTCAAAGCCTGATAATGTGTAGGCGACACATAGCTAGGTTTCACTGTGGTCGCACAAGCCCCTAGCAATAAACTACTTGCCGCGACAAGACCAATTGCAAATGTTTTCATGTCTACCTCTGTATCACGCTTGCTCAATTTCATTGAACAATGATTGATAGGCCTGCGTCAATTTATGATCTGTTACCAAATGAATTAATGGCAAATTTTTATGATGTGATTCTTTCATCAACACTGAAGGCGGCAACATACTGTTCAGGACAGGCAAGCCCTCTTCTTTGAGTTGCTGAACCACTTCACGCGGCAACTTGGCCTGCGCCTGAAACTGATTCACCACAATCCCTTCAATTTCCAGATGTGGATTATGATCATCCTGAGTTTCCAATACATTTTCAATCAAGCTTTGTAAGGCACGTTTAGAAAACACATCACAGTCAAAAGGAATGAGCACCCGATCTGCAGCAATTAAGGCAGAGAGCGTAAAAAAGTTAAACGCAGGCGGGGTATCAATAAACACGCGGTCATATTGATCGGACAATTGTTGCAAGGCATCGCGCAGCTTGTAAATTTTATGTTTTGATTCAAGTGCATGTGCCAAGCCGCCCAATTGCGGACTCGCAGGAATCACATCCAAATTTTTAAATGGCGATTGATGCACATAAGCTTCTAAACCTTTGCTGCGGTTTTTTAAAATTGAGCCCAAAGCATTGCCCAGTAAACCTTTGGATTGGTTTGCACCCAACACTTCTTCAAAATAATTTTCGATGTTGGGCTCAAGCGCAGGCTTGTCGGCAGAATAAGTAGCATCATCACCCAACAAATATTGGCTGGAGTTGGCTTGCGGGTCGAGGTCAATCACCAATGTTTTTAAACCCTGATGCGCACTGATTGCAGCCAAATTGACGGTAATACTGGATTTTCCAACACCACCTTTCTGATTAAACACCACACGTGTGCGCATTGCCGCCCCTCTTTTCAATTTTTGTTGTGACATCACTTCAGTTTAACTGAGCTGTAAATATTCTTGCCGAATTATGTCTAACAATTCACCAGTGCTCAAATATGCAGCCAATCTTTTGCCAATATTTACATACATTCAATGCTCGTGAGTTCACACCCACGAGCAACATCCACAATAAGATCTGCTGACTTAGCCAAAGCTTGGCTTTAACATCACCAAACCTAAAATGGCAAAAAATGCGACTAAGGCTAAGCCCCAACCAACACGGCGTTGAATCAACAAAATACTGTCATCTTTTTTATACGCTTTGATTAAAGATGACAGCATCACCAAAAATAAAATAATTTTGGCATAAAACCATGTTTCGACTTGAAAGTCTTTTAAAAACAAAGCAATGACACCTGTCACTACAATCAACGTCAGTGCTGAATGTTGCAATGCCACAAAGACTGTCCACGCTTTAGGATTAGGCGAGTTATTTTGTGTGCCCTTAAACAAAGTCATGGCACGTACAAACAGCACCAAAAATAATAAAGCCGCTGCAGCAACGTGAATGGTATTCAGCATTCCTAAATTTTCCATTTATTTCAATCCATTACGATGTTTTTGGTGCGTGGGCGCATTCTGGACTGCTGGTGTCTTGTCCCTGCCATTCAGATGCAACAAAGGCATGAATTGCCAATGCATGAATTTTACTTGGGGCGAGTAAGTCACCCACAGCAGCATAAATTTTTTGATGACGTTGTACCGAACGTAAGCCCTGAAAAACATCACTGACCATCACCACTTTAAAATGGGATTCTTTTCCTGGGAAATAACCGCCATGCCCTGCAGATTCATTCACAACTTCTAAATGACTTGGATTTAAAGCAGCTAAGCGTTGCAACAATTGTTGTTCTAAACTCATGATTGTATTTCCCAAAATGGTTTAAAGGCTGCCTAGCAGTATAACTGCGTTCTATACAATTCTCAGCACTTTGGCAGAATCATTCGTGCTTGGTGCTGTTACAGCGTGTTTTTCTACTTAAATTTGGCGATCTCATCGCCAGTTGTTCTAAAAAATGTCGTTTATTTATGCAATTAAGCTAATTTTTTGCATAAATGGATTGACCCTATTTTTGCATAATGTATTATACACCGCATGCGGGAATAGCTCAGTTGGTAGAGCACAACCTTGCCAAGGTTGGGGTCGCGAGTTCGAGTCTCGTTTCCCGCTCCAGATTCTAAAAGCCTCAGTTGAATGACTGGGGCTTTTTTATTGTTGTTTTATTCAATATTTTACTTCATAAGAAATTTTTATACTTAAAAAAGTAAGTTTACAAAAGTGCTCTTTCAAAACTGTGAACAAAAAACCGTGTAGATGATGCTCCAGAGTAATTAACTATAACTAAAAATATAGACAAATATTTGCATAAGTGCTCATTTTGTCTATGTCGATTCAGTAGTGGCAAGGTGGGTATTTATTAGAGATTTAAATGATTATCTTTTGTATTTTAGGTGAGTGTCTTGGTATATTAGCATCCATATCTATTGATTATCCAATCCCTTAACCTAGGCATGACTTTGTGAAATTAACACGCATTCATCACTGTAAAAACTTGAATGTGCAAAAGTACAAACAGCTTGAGAAACAAGCTGTTTTACTTGGTCGTATTCGTAGCGAGGTGTGGGCTAAATATGGTGCTATTTCAGGTTTGAATATCAGTGACAGAGCTATTCGTGATGCGTGGATGAAAGAAAGTCGTGACTTTGGTGTTTCTGCAAATGCGTGGAAAGAAACGCTACGTGATTGCATAGGTGATATTAAAGCCTATCGAGAAGCATCAAAAGACAAAGTAAAGCAGGCGATCCGAAAACGCACCTCCTGTAATAATGAACAAAAAAGACTATACACCTTGCTTAAAAAAGATGAATGGATGACTGATAATTTCCTCCATCGTCAAATGCGTAATCACTTTAAGCATGGTGTTAATCACACACATAATCAAATTATTGTTCGTGCGGATATGTGTAAAACCTTTGAGTTAAATGGTCAATGTTGGCTTAAAGTACCAAGCCTAATCCCTCGACAAACCATTAAAATCCCATTAAATACGACTGTTGATTTTGCACCGCAAGGCACATTAAGAATTATTCTAAAAAATGGCAATATTGAAGTTCATTCAACCTATGATGCAGTTGAAACACAAGATTGTGGTCAGGAAACAGTAGGTGTTGATAAAGGGTACTCAGAAGCTTTTGTGGACTCTGATGGCGATGTATATGGGAGTGGTCTAGGCAAGCTGATCTCAAGTGAATCAGATTATTTAAATCAAAAGTACAAGCACAGAAACAAGCTCAGAGCGATTGCTAAAGCTAAACCACACAAGAAACAGAAAATTGAGTTAAATAATCTAGGTCGAAAAAAACTAGATAAGCGACAAGATACTCAAAAAGCAAAGCTCAAAACATTAATATTTACAGCAACTCACAAGTTGGTTGATAAAGCCAAAGTGATTGTTGCGGAAGATTTAACATCCCCAATTCAAAGTAAACGCAACTATGGCAAAAACACCAATAGACGCTTAAATACATGGGTTAAAGGCTTATTAGCCGATGCCCTAACAGGTATATCTCACCGTAGAGGTTCTACGGTGCATCTAGTCAATTCTGCATACACTTCGCAAAGTGATTCTTTCTTACGTGGGCTTTTAATAGGCACACGCAAGGGAGATCGTTTTCACCGTTTCAATGGGGAAGTTGTGCAAGCTGATTGGAATGCTGCGAGAAACGTGCTTGCAAGATTAAACGACAATGAGATAAGTCGTTATACGCCTTACAAAACTGTAAAGCGTATATTGCAAGAACGGACTGACCGCTACAAGTCGGAACTGACCGACTCAGGCTCTAGTTACACGCTTGGCAACAAGACATTAACAGAGTGCGAATTAGTCCTTGAGTATGTTTGAATACATTTTAAGGAACAGTATCAATCATACAAGATAAAAAAAACTCCAAAACAAAAGATAGTATTAGCTACTACTAAGTGGCTTATGTTAAACAAGATCAGCTTGCCTAGATCCTAAATATTGATGCCGCGGAGCCTGTTAATAATTTCTGTCATTGCTTCTTAATAAAAAAGCAACTAATATGCTTCTTACACCACCAAAAAGCAATAAATATGTCTACACTAAATAAGTCTTTACTACAGCAAGTCAAAAAAAGACGAACCCTATTGGGTTTAAAGCAAGTTGATATGCAATCACGTACAGGCATTTCAAGACAGCAGTACCAAAAACTGGAAAGTCAAGGCAATCCTCGATTAGATACCTTAGAAATTATTGCGGCAGGACTAAATGCTCAACTGATGCTCATCCCAGATGATAAGGTTCATTTGATTAGACAATTATTGAATGATGAAATTAAAGTCACTATTGAAGATCAAGATGACTTAATGTCTAACCCATGGAAAGGTCTTCTCGGAGGAGAGGAACCATGAATACTGTTGCAGTCCTGAAATTAACATTACATCATGTTGTCGTTGGATACTTGGCAGGATTTCAGAGCGGAAAAAATATTCTGGTTTTCACAGATTCTTTTCACTTGGATCAGCAACGTCCGACCTTGAGCTTGCTTACTTCCCCTTTATATCCTCAAGCGGATAAGATTTTAGAAAAGACCTATGTTACACATCAGCGCTTACACCCCTTGCTATCAAATCTGCTACCAGAAGGTGCATTACGCGAACTCATAGCACAAAGCCTCAAAATACATATAGACAATGAATTTCAGTTATTGGCAGCTTTAGGTCATGACTTACCTGGGGCACTGATTGCAACCCCAGTAGATCCAGAAGAAATCCCAGATGGAATAAAATTTAAGCTTCAGATCTCGAATCCAGATCAGATATTAAAACAAGAGATTCGGACAAATAATAAGTTTTCCTTGGCTGGCGTCCAAATGAAGTTTTCCATGAAAGCCAAAGATGGGCGTTTTACATTAGCACAGGCAACGGAATCCAGCCTACTCGGTGATTGGATTGTCAAAACTCCTTCTACCAGACATGCTTTTGTTCCGCTGAATGAATACTCTATGATGATCCTTGCCAAAATGGTCGGAATAGATATCCCAGAGATTCGTTTGGTAGATATGGCACTCTTACAAGACCTTCCACCATTAAATCTACCCCAAGAGCAATATGCTTTTGCAATTAAGAGATTCGATAGGCAGAGTACTGCTAATACTACAGAGCTTATTCATATTGAAGATTTTGCTCAGATCTTTGGTTCATATCCACACCAGAAATACAGCACCACAAATTATGAGCAGATCGGTAAGATCATTTATCACTATTCAGATAACAAAATTTTTGATATTCAGCAATTTGCCAGCCGTTTACTCGTCAATATTTTACTCGCCAATGGAGATGCACACTTAAAGAACTGGAGTATGATTTATCACGATAAAACAACGCCAAGATTATCCCCTGCATACGATATATTGATGACAAGTGTATATATTGAAAATGAGCGTCATTTCGCCTTAAATCTTGCCAAAAATAAAGATTGGTATTTAGCTGAGATGAAACACTTTGAACAATGGGCTGAAAAAGTCGGTGTTCCATGGCGTGTTATTGAAAAACAACTTCACGCGATCATGGACAAAGCACGGTCGGTATGGCCAGTGCTATTACTAGACTTACCTATGATTTCTGTTCATAAAGAAAAATTAAGAGAACATTGGAAAAAATTGCATCCGGACTTTCAGATACTTACAGATGATTAGGGTAATCTGAAACCAAACTAAAATTTCTCAAACAAGTTCATCACGTCATTTTCCGTCAGTTTCGCTTCGCCTTCATGATCTGTACTTAGAATAGAGTGTGCCAGTTCTGCTTTATTTTGCTGTAAGGCAAGAATTTTTTCTTCTATGCTTTTATTAGTAATCAGCTTATAGACAAATACCGGCTTGTCCTGTCCAATCCGCCATGCACGATCTGAAGCTTGATCTTCAGCAGCAGGGTTCCACCATGGATCATAGTGAATGACCGTATCTGCGGCAGTTAGATTCAAACCGACCCCTCCTGCTTTCAGACTGATTAAAAATACCGGCACTTGTCCAGACTGAAACGCTGTAATGACTTCATCTCGCTTTTTGGTCTTTCCAGTCAGCTTCACATAGCCAATTTCTGCGTGATAGAGCTGTTGTTCAATCAGTTCCAACATTGAGGTAAACTGAGAGAAAATAAGAATTTTTCGTCCCTCTTCCACCATTGGAACAACCATATCCATCAACTGTTCAAGTTTGGCAGAATGCGCCTGCCCAATTTTCACTGAATCCAGCTTTAGTAAGCTAGGATGGCAGCACACCTGACGTAGCTTCAGTAAGGCATCTAAAATTTGAATTTGACTACGTTTAAAGCCTTTTTCTGCCACAATTTTCTGAATGCTTGCCTGCATCGTGGCACGAACAGCCTCATATAACTTGGATTGCTGGTCATTCATATCAATATTGACTTCAATCGTGGTTTTTTCTGGCAACTCTTTGGCTACGTCAGTTTTCAAGCGACGTAAAATGAAGGGCTTAATCCGGTTGACCAACTTTTGTCTTAACTGCTCATCACCGCGCTTTTCAATCGGATGACGGTACTTTTTATTAAAAATTTCTTGTGAATATAAAAATCCTGGCATCAGGAAATAAAATAGTGCCCACAGCTCACCCAAATGATTTTCCATAGGTGTACCGGTTAGACATAGACGATGTCGCGCTGTTAATTGCCGTACTACCTGTGCAGCTTTGGCGCGCGGATTTTTGATATTCTGCGCCTCATCCAAAATGAGTTGATGATATTCATATTGCTTTAGTTGCTCTTCATCTCTCGCCAGAAGCGGATAGGTGGTTAACACAATATCATAGTGCGGAATCTGCTCAAAATACTGATGGCGATCGGGCCCCTGTAGCAGCAATACCTTGAGCTCTGGGGTAAATTTCTCCGCTTCTTTGAACCAGTTATGCATCAGCGATGTGGGTGCAACAATTAAGGCGGGACTATCCTGCAAATATCCAGCCTGCTTTTCCATGAGTAAATGGGCTAAAGTTTGTGCTGTTTTCCCCAAGCCCATATCATCTGCCAGAATCCCGCCATGCTGGGTTTCCCTTAAAAACTGTAACCAGCCTAAGCCCTGCTGCTGGTATGGACGCAACTCCCCCTGAAAACCTTGTGGTGTTGGCAGTTGTTGCTGATAGCCTTGTTTGAATTTATGTACAAATTTCTGCAGGCGATCACTGACCTGCCATGTCATCCCAAGATTATGCTGCAATTCTAATAATTGACTCGCATCATAGCGATCAATACTGCGCTCTTCTTGCTGTAAAATGCTCTGCAGATGCAATAATACCGGCTTAATATCCCTAGCGGATAGCGCCAAATCAGGTTGATCAACTGCAGTTTTCACGGTGAAAATTTGACTGTCATGCAGATGAATAAAAGTCCGCGGATCAAGTAAATCAGGATTTACTCGCACCAAAGCTACGAGCGCATCAAGTAAATTATAAGAATTGCCTGCACTGTCTTGAACCGTCGCCCCGATATTGAACCAGTCCTGCTGACCTTCAGATTCAGTGATAGAAATATTTAAATTTTCGACATATTGCAGGTTAAAGGGGCTGTTTTCCAGATGCTCTATCTGCCAGCCCATCAACTCAATTTGATTGATGGGCATGAGCTGTTTGATCCAGTCTCCATAGAAAGCAAAAACCATAGAATCAAGACGTTGTTTATCCAGTTTTAATTGCTGGTCATAACTAAGATCTTTCACCCACTTCAGTGATTCGACCAATAGCTGTAAACGCTGGATTGACTGTTGTTCCTGAACTAAGTCCCGAAGCTGTCGCACCATTTTGCCATGCTGTTCACCAATAAAACTGTCACCTGATGTACCTGCTTTAATTCGCCCACCTGCATAGGAGAATTCAATTTCAGCACAAACAGACTCTTCCCATTTCCAATCAAATTTATCTAAAACACCGAAGCGTAAAATTGGCTGGGGACTACCCTCAAAGACATCAATATGCTGAATAAACTCGGGTTGAGGCAGATTTTTCACATCTGAATATTGATGAGTCAGTTTCTCAAACTCTGGCAAGAGCTTAGCTGGAAGATCAGGCATCTGTAAAAAATGGTACAGAAGATTTGCCGTATATTCACCATATAACTGGCCCACCGTGTTCTGTTGAATATCCACATAACATGGTGGATGGCTCGCGAGAATCTGAATATGAGGATTTGATTTTAAATCGAGTCGAATATCACCATTGACCAATTCAATGTTTAAATGCTCTGTCTGTTTGTTTACACCTTGTTGCCAGATCAGTTCGATGTGATAGCCTTGTTCTGACCATTGAAGTGCAGTATGGCTCTTTTTTTTCCAGTACACATCGCCACTTTGAATAAAAGATTTGAAATGCTCCAATAAAATGCTTGAGATATCAAGATTGCTTTGATAAAAGCGTTCGTCGCTGTTTATTTTGGCGTAATAATAAATCTGGTTAAATAATTGTCGTTTTTGTTCAGGTAAAGTCAGATGCTTTCTGGTGATATTTTCATATTGGGTATAATAACTTTCCCCTGCAATTGAGCCGTTCTTATTGCGTCTGGCTTTCTGAACATCAACTGTCAATTTCTTTAAGCTGACCGACTGATCTAGCAGGTAAATTAAATAATTGTTTGTTTTGACAGATTGCTCTGGTTCAGTCTGTTGTAAATACCGTTTAAAATCATTCAACCAGCGCTGCGCCTGATCATCCCCCCATCGGCGTTTTGCGATTCCCTGCGGAGATTGAGATTCAGCATAACGCTGTTGAAATTCCTGACGATATTCTTGAAAGAATAACCGCGCTAAAGCAGCAGCATGTTTACAGTTATATCCAACTGGACAAGTGCAGTCATCATCGATTAAACGGTCTTTTTTAAGATTATAGGTAATCGCGGTATCGTAATAATCTGTCCCTTCAATTTGAGCATACATCGTGACATCATCATTTTCCTCAAAGAACTCAATCGTTTCCCTATCAATGTGTTTAGCATAGCTCAGACTGCGATGAAGAGTTGGATTACTAAAGTGAGATAGAAAATTGATCAATGAGGACATAATTACCAGACACCAAAATGTTTATACAATTATAACGGACAAAGGTGTCATTTCAGAATAGTAGCCGAACGGCCCAACCTGAGCATAACTTGGATTCACTCAAAAGGAATATTGTAAATAAAGACTACTTTTTGCATAAACATTCAAAGCCAAACCTCAATATGTCTACATCATCACAGCATGCATTTCCCACACATATTGACTGCGCATCAATTGCTTTAATTGTTTAAGGTCTTGATATTTTTCCAGTATCTCTTGCGCTCGAGCTAATTTTTGTTGAACATGTCGATAGTCTTGCTCATATTTTCGATACAAATCCTGCACTTTAATTTTACGGTTAGAATATAAAAACTGACTCCAATTAAAAGAGTAAATAATGTCATCTACTTGCATTTGCAAAGTTTCTAACTGTTCTTCTAAAAGCAGGTTATACGCTTTTAATTGTTGATTGGCGAAAGACAAATTATGCTGCTGACCCAACTGAATTTGCAAATTTAACAATGTCAATAAATCATTGGCTTCATAAGCCTGATTGGCTTGCTGCATCAATACGGTTTTTTCTTGTTTTTTCTGCTCATCTTGCTCACGATCTGGGTGAATCCACGCTGTAATTTTTAAGTAAATCGCTTTAATGGACTGATTTGCTAGTTTCTTGGCTTCTTCACGCTGTTGCTGTTTTTTTGCTGCTTTGGCTTTTTCACGGGCAATTTGCTGTTCGGCAAAAGCTTTTTGCGCACTACTCAACTGACTTAAAAAATCCAGCTCCTCTTGTTCTTGCATTTTTTGTTCAAATTTTTTTATAAAGTCATCTAAATCTAATGGATCATGCTGAAAATCAAAAAAATCTAGATCTAGGTCATATTCTTCACAAAGAAAATGCTTCAAACTTTCTAGCTTGAGCTGTGCCAAGCGCTCTTGTTCAGACTCATCATGTTCAAAACTATTTTGTTCACATTGTTCAACATTTTCGTCTTCTGACTCTGTTGCTGTTTTAGCTTCAGATCTTAAATCCACATCATCTGTGTCTAGCAATTCAATATGATGCCCATAACTGTTCAGCAATTCTGTTAAAAACTGAACTTGTTCGGTAGACATCTGCTGCGAATCCAAAAGTTGTAAACTGAGTTGCTCAATTTTTTGATCCAGCTTAGTTTGCTGGGCTGCCGTCACTTTTTGTTGTT
Source organism: Acinetobacter towneri (assembly GCF_017498585.1). Taxonomy (NCBI): domain Bacteria; kingdom Pseudomonadati; phylum Pseudomonadota; class Gammaproteobacteria; order Moraxellales; family Moraxellaceae; genus Acinetobacter; species Acinetobacter towneri. Next base: position 614,796 of record NZ_CP071766.1, on the reverse strand, counting down.
TTTGCTGAAGCAGTTGTTGAATTTGCTGAAATATAACTTCACGCAATTGCGCATAAGTCGGTAAAATTTCACGGCTGGCACGTGCCTGAATATCGGCTTGTGCGGTCTGCCATTCATTCAAACGTAGCTGTTCCTGCTCAATTTTTTGGCATAGTTTCTGAAATTTTTTCTGTGGCGCAGAAAGTTTCTGCTCTGGCTCTAAAGTACTTTTCTGTAATTCCATCTTCAATCATATCGAACACATAAGTCTGAGCCGTATTTTAACCAACTTCTTACTCAAGAAAAAACACCCTTGCCCATCACCACATCTTTTCTCATCCATAGTCTTTGACCTGAAACATCTTCAAGCAATTGATCTTCCATTCTATACAGCACATTACACACAGTTCGATTATCATAGGCAGCAATACGATTTTTCCAAATATTTAGGACAATACATGAGCACATTAACCTGTTTTAAAGCCTATGACATTCGCGGAAAATTGGGCACAGAACTCAATGAAGAGATTGCCTATAAAATTGGTCGTGCTTACGGACAAATTTACCAACCTAAAACCGTTGTAATTGGCTGCGATATTCGCCTTAGCAGCGAAGGCTTAAAGCAGGCCACCATTCGTGGTTTAAATGATGCAGGGGTCAATGTGCTCGACTTGGGAATGACAGGCACAGAAGAAGTCTATTTCGCAGCCTTTCATTTAGACGTGCAAGGTGGCATTGAAGTAACTGCCAGCCATAACCCCATGGACTACAACGGCATGAAGTTGGTACGCGAAAATGCGCGCCCGATTAGTGCCGATACCGGCCTAAAAGACATTCAGGCTTTGGCAGAATCAGGCGAATTTACCCCAGTTGAGCACAAAGGTAGTACTCAAAGCTACAATATTTTGCCTCAATTTATTGACCATTTAATGACGTATATCGAGCCTAGCAAAATTCACCCAATGAAATTGGTCATGAATGCAGGCAATGGCGCTGCAGGGCATGTGGTCGATGCAATTGAGCAAAAATTCAAAGCCCTGAATATTCCTGTTGAGTTTGTCAAAATTCATAATGATGCCGATGGCACCTTCCCCAATGGTATCCCGAATCCAATTTTAGTGGAAAACCGTGATAGCACCCGCAATGCCGTATTAGAGCATCAAGCCGACATGGGCATTGCATGGGATGGTGACTTTGACCGCTGCTTCCTGTTCGATGAAAAAGGCCAATTTATTGAAGGTTATTATATTGTTGGCTTATTGGCGCAGGCATTTTTACTCAAGCAAGCAGGCGAAAAAATTGTACATGACCCGCGTTTGGTCTGGAATACCTTTGATGTAGTCGCGCAATATCAGGGTGAAGCGATTCAATCTAAATCTGGGCATGCCTTTATTAAAGATGTAATGCGTGAACACAATGCCGTTTACGGCGGTGAAATGAGCGCACACCACTATTTCCGTGATTTCGCCTATTGTGACAGCGGGATGATTCCATGGCTATTGGCGGTTTCGGTATTGTCTGAAACAGGACAATCGCTATCAAGTCTAGTCGAAGAAATGATTGCCAAGTTCCCATGTTCGGGCGAAATTAACTTTAAAGTGGCCGATACTCAAGCCACCATCCAAAAAATCTTTGAGCATTATGCCAGCCAAAACCCAGCAATTGACCAAACCGATGGCGTGAGTCTAGACTTTGGGGCATGGCGTTTTAATGTGCGTGCGTCAAATACCGAGCCTTTATTACGCTTAAATATTGAAAGCCGTCGTGATCAAAACCCACGCCCAATGCAGGATTATGTGGATGAGTTGACACAATTGATTCAAGCTTAATCTGAAAATCAAAGCAATATAAAAAAGGGAGTCAAAACTGACTCCCTTTTTTATGCTCTAAACCTTGTGGCTGAGTGTATGGCTAGAATCATTCATCTTAACGATAACCATTCGGATTCTGCTTTTGCCAGTTCCAACTATCAGCCAACATATCTTCTAGGCCATATTGTGGTGTCCAGCCCAGTTCTTGCACGGCGCGGCTATTATCTGCAAAAGAGGTCGCCACATCGCCTTCACGACGTGGTCCAAACTCAAATGGAATCTGCACACCATTGACCTGTTCAAAAGTATTCTTCACTTGCAGCACCGAAATCCCATTGCCTGTACCAATATTCCAAGCACGGCAACCCTGTGCAGTCAAACGGTTATTCAAGGCACATAAATGAGCATTAGCCAAATCGACCACATGAATATAATCTCGCACACCAGTACCATCTGGCGTGTCATAATCCTGCCCAAAAATCGACAGTTTTTCACGACGCCCTACCGCTACTTGTGTCACATAAGGCATTAAATTATTTGGAATGCCTTGTGGGTCTTCGCCAATGCAGCCACTTTTATGTGCCCCCACAGGGTTAAAATAACGCAATAATGCAATCGACCAACGCTCATCAGCAAGGGCTGCTTTTTGTAAAAGCTGTTCTACTATCAGCTTGGTATAGCCATAGTTATTGCTTGGCATACCCGTTGGCATCTCTTCATTCAACGGCGAAATATTAGCTTCATCATATACTGTAGCCGATGAACTAAACACCAGTTTAAACACATGCGCACGTTGCATCGCCTGAACCAGACTAATTGAACCTGCAATGTTGTTGTCAAAATAGCTCAGTGGAATTTGTTGGCTTTCTCCCACTGCTTTGAGTCCTGCGAAATGAATCACTGCATCAATTTGATGTTCCGCAAACACAGCGTCCAAAGCAGCAGCATCACGAATATCACCCTGAATAAACTGTAAGGTTTTGCCCGTCAGTTGCTGCACCCGCGCCAATGACTCTGCCGAGCTATTGGACAAATTATCTAGCACCACCACGCTGTGCCCTGCATTCAGCAACTCGACACAGGTATGTGAACCAATATAGCCAGCACCGCCTGTGACTAAAATATTAGCCATCTATTTTTCCTAATAAAATTTTTAATAAACCTTGAGTCGATGCATCGAGTGCCGATAAGTCCTGTTGCTGCCCATTTAAAATAGGCAAGAGCTGATTGGCAATTTCTTTGCCTTTTTCTACACCCCATTGGTCAAAAGGATTGATATTCCACAGCACCGATTGCACAAAGACTTTATGTTCATATAGAGCAATCAACATGCCCAAGCTATACGGATTGAGTTCTTGCAATAAAATACTGCTACTTGGCTGATTACCACTGTACTGCTTATACGCAGCTAAGCCATCTAATTCCTGCTGATCTAAAGCCTGATTACCAAAGGCCAAAAGCCGCGACTGCGCCAAACAGTTGGATAAGGCCAAATGATGTTGCTCTACTAAAGCCTCAGCATTTTCCGCATAGGTAAACTGATTGGCATTATAACGCTGCACAGGAGCAATAAAATCACAACTGACCGCATGTGTCCCTTGATGCAGCAATTGATAGAACGCATGCTGTGCATTCGGCCCGACCTCACCCCAAACAATCGGGCAAGTATCGACGCTCACCGCCTCGCCATTACGCTGAATCGACTTGCCATTCGATTCCATTTCTAATTGCTGTAAATACGAAGCGAAGTATTTTAAACGTCCATCATAAGGCAACACCGCATGAGTCTGAATATTCAGGAAATTATTATTCCATACCCCCAACAAGCCCATCAGCACTGGGATGTTCTGATCAAATGCAGCCGTTTGAAAATGCTGATCGACCGCATGTGCACCTGCTAAAAACTGTTGAAAACCCGCAACGCCTATGGTCAAAGCTATCGGCAAGCCAATACACGACCATAACGAATAACGACCACCCACCCAATCCCAAAGCAAGAGCTGATTTTCAGGGCAAATGCCCCAAGCGGTCATTTTATCGGCTTTGGTGGATACCCCAATAAAGTGATGTTTCAGAATTTGCGCATGTTTACCCAAGGCCTTTTCTAGCCATTGTTTCACCGTTTGCGCATTGGATAAGGTATCAATGGTGCCAAAAGACTTGGACGAAATAATAAATAAAGTAGTTTCAGGACGCAGACGATGCAGCAATTCAGATAGCTGGCTGCCGTCCATAGTTGACACAAAATGTACATTCAGTGGTTTTTCAGTTGCCACTTTAAAATCAGATAAGGCTTGGGTCACCATCAAGGGGCCTAAATCTGAGCCACCCACACCAATATTGACCACATCCTGAATCACTTCACCCGTGGCACCACGGTATTGGCCTACATGGATTTTTTCCACCAAGGTATACATACGCTCAAGCTGGGTATGCACTTGCTCAGTCAATGCAGCGTAGGCATCGCTCTGTTCGGAAGCGCATGCTGCTGTACTGGTCGCAGGCAAACGCAAGGCCCAATGCATCGCATCGCGCTGTTCGGTATAGTTGATTTTCTCTGAGCCCGTTGCCGTTGAAAATAAACGTCCAATCCACTCAGCAAGCTGACTCTGCTGTGCAAACTGAACCAGAGTCTGCAACACCTTGGCATCAATCCGATGCTTGCTATAGTCAAACAGTACACTGTCCAAAGCCACCGAGAAACGCTGAAAACGCTGTGGATCTTGAGCAAACAGCTGATTTAAATGCAGCTGCTGAAACTGTTGCTGCAATTGTTGTAATTGCTGCAAGGCGGTTTGCTGTGGCTGATTATTTGCCTGTGATGTTGTGGTACCCATCATTAGCGACCGACTCCCATATAAGCAAAACCTTGTGCCTTCACAAATTCAGGATCATAAATATTACGACCATCCAAAATCAGCGGATGCTGCATCTGCTGCAACAAAGTTGGATAGTCCAAACTCCAATATTGTTTCCACCCAGTCAACACACATAATGCCGAGGCGCCTTCGACGGCTTGGTATTGGTCTGCACATAAAATCAGATCATCACGCTGACCATATTGTGCTGCAATTTCAGGCAAAGCTTGTGGGTCGTGCAATTTGACCGTCACACCCTGCGCCCACAACGCAGGTAACATCACATGAATGGGGGAATGTTGCACCCGTGCGGTATTTTCTTTAAAGGCCGCGCCCCAAATGGCCACAGTTTTACCGTTTAAATCGCCCTGATAATAATTCCACAGCTTTCTAAACAAGAGTTCTTTTTGTTGTTCGTTAATGCCCCACACCTGCGCCAACAGCTGACTTTTTACCCCTGTGGTGGATACGGTACTGGCCAGAGTCTGAATATCATGGCTAAAGTTTTCACCACCAAACCCCGCACCAGGATACATATACGATGCACCAATACGGCTATCTGCCGCCATACCCTGCCGCACATGCTCAATATCAATCCCCAGTTTTTCTGCCACTACCGCCAAGTCATTGATATAACTAATACGGGTCGCCAACATGCCTGAAATACTCAGTTTGGTAAATTCTGCATCCAACACGGGCATAAACAGGTATTGCTGCGCACGTGGAAATAAAGGGCGGAGTAATTCTTTGAGTTTGACTTGCGCACGTTTATTTTCACAACCCACCGTGAGTTGCTGTGCGCGGGTCATACTTTGAATGGCATTGCCCTCTTGAATCATGTCGGGCAAATAAATCCAGTCATCTTGTGGCAAGATTTTTTGCAGGCGCTGTGTGCCATTTAAACCCAAAGTCGAGGCATTGATCATCAATTTAGGGTGAATGATCGGACGTTGTTGTAACTGCCCCAAAACGGTTACGGCGTGGGCTTCTTCAGTTGGGTTCAAACTGAGTAGATACACATCCACATCTAAAGGCAAGGCTGCAAAATTGCAAAATTGCAAAAAGCCCTTGCTACATTGTTGTTGTAATAATAGGCTCAAGGCTTGGTCTTGAAAGCTGAGATGTTGCTGTTCTAGTGGATGGACAGCATCCTGAAAGATATCGCACCAATAAACGTGATGCCCACATTCTGCCAAGAGTGCAGACATCACGCCTGCATAGAGGGTTTTTCCAAAGACTGCGACTTTCAAAATGTGTTCCTATGTATTGTTTGATGCTGTTTATTTCATGGGGTTACTCTCTTGATTCAAGAGAGATTAGGAAAGATTTTTACATTTCATCCTTTCCTACTGTTCCTCCCTTTTTAAAGGGAGGCTAGGAGGGATTTTCAACATTGAAAGTTTTCACCATATTTGGCTCTCCTTTTTTTAATCCCCCTCAATCCCCCTTTGAAAATGGGGAAGTTCACACTAGCAAAGGCTTTATAATGGATGTTCCACCATGAGCAAGAATTTAAGCACTGCTTTAAATTTTCGCACATAAAATCAATTTTATAATGAGCACCCCTCTCTTTTTTAAAGAGAGGTTGGGAGAGATTTTCAACATTGGAAGTTTTCACCATATTTGGCTCTCCTTTTTTTAATCCCCCTCAATCCCCCTTTGAAAAGGGGGAGGTTCGCACAAGCAAGGGCTTTGTAATGGGATGTTCCTCCCTGAGCAAGAATTTAAGCACTGCTTTAAATTCTTGCGTAAGAAGGGAGGCTAGGAGAGATTTTCTAATCTTTCCCCGCTTAATCACCTTTAAGATTCAATCTTTAACTCTTGAATCAAGGCTTTAAAATCTTCGCCTAATTTTGGATGATCGACGCCATAATGCAACACTGCTTTTAAGTAACCCAACTTGCTGCCACAGTCAAAAGTCTGACCTTGCATACGGTAAGCTTCGACCACACTGTTTTGTTGCAACATGGCAATGGCATCAGTCAATTGAATTTCATTACCTGCCCCTTTAGGGGTGTTTTCGAGCAAAGTCATAATTTCTGCAGGCAAAACATAACGCCCCACCACTGATAAATTAGAAGGTGCCGTGCCTACTGCGGGTTTTTCGACAATGCCCTGCATCACGGTACTTTCACCTTCAGCAGGTGCTGCAGCTACATCGACAATACCGTATTGATCGACCAGATGATCTGGTACTGCTTCAACCATAATCTGTGCAGCTTTGCTTTGCTCAAAACGCTGAATCATACGCGCCAAGTCATTTTGTGCCACATCATCCTTTACCAAAACATCGGGTAACAGTACCGCAAAAGCATCATTGCCTACTACAGATTTGGCACATAGCACCGCATGGCCTAAACCTAAAGGTTGTGGCTGACGCACACTCACGACACTGACATGTGTAGGTAAAATTTCGGTAATTTCTTTGAGCAAATCCAGTTTTTGTTTTTGTTCCAAAGTTGTTTCTAACTCAAAGTTACGGTCAAAGTAGTTTTCAATGGAGGCTTTAGATGAATGGGTCACCAAAATAATTTGCTCAATCCCTGCTGCAACTGCCTCGCGCACTACATATTCAATCGCAGGACGATCGACCACGGTCACCATTTCTTTTGGAATAGATTTACTGGCAGGTAAAAAACGCGTACCTAAACCTGCAACGGGTAAAATGGCTTTTTTAATCATCTCAGATACCTAATTTCACACAAATTTTTTAGTTAAATTTTACTCATCAACAAGTTGAACTGACTTACTTCAACTTAGTTTTTGAAATTTAGTTCACCTTAATTTCTGTACCACGGGCATAACCATCCACATAGTGTTCAAGCTGTGCTAAAGCCCAGTCGATATCACTTTGAATTGCGGTTAAGTCATGCATACGCTCAAACACCATCAGTAATTCATCCAACGGATACATTTTTTCATAAGAACGCAAAATACGACTGTGCTGGGTCACTTCGGTATTATCGGCATCAATCAACAATTCTTCGTAAAGTTTTTCGCCTGGGCGTAAGCCTGAATATTGGATTTCAATATCACCTTCCTGACTGCCTGTTTCTCGTACTTTTAAACCACTCAATGCAATCATTTGGCGAGCTAAATCCTGAATGCGTACAGGTTCCCCCATATCCAACAGGAATACATCGCCCCCCTGACCTAAAGCACCCGCCTGAATCACCAATTGCGAGGCTTCTGGAATGGTCATAAAGTAACGGGTGACTTCAGGATGAGTCACGGTAATAGGCCCACCTTTGGCAATTTGCTGTTTAAACAACGGCACCACCGAACCCGATGAACCCAAAACATTCCCAAAACGGACAATGCTAATTTGGGTCTGATCTTGCGCTTCTGCCATGGCTTGACAATACAATTCTGCCATACGTTTAGACGCCCCCATGACATTGGTGGGACGCACGGCTTTATCGGTGGAAATGAGTACAAAGGTTTCCACACCTGTTTTGACCGCTGCATTTAAGCTAAATGCTGTACCAATGGCGTTATTTTTCAAACCTGCTAATGGGTTACATTCTACCAAGGGCACGTGTTTGTAAGCAGCCGCATGGTACACGGTTTGAACCCTATACTGTTCCATCACTCGCTCTAGTTTGGCCTGATCGAGCACTGAACCTAAAATCGGGATAATCGTGACATCGCTATTTAAGCGTAATTCTTTGTCAATGCTGTACAACGCAAATTCGGTCAGTTCATAAATCACCAAGGCTTTGGGTTTATTTTTAACAATTTGGCGACACAGTTCAGAACCAATGGAACCACCCGCGCCTGTGACCAAGACCATTTTGTCTTGAATATTTTTAGCCAACAGTTCGGGTACAGGCGGCACAGGGTCACGCCCGAGCAAGTCAATAATATCGACTTCCTGAATATCCGATACGCGAATTTCACCATCGACCAGTTTGGTCAGTCCTGGAATTTCGGTAATTTTAATATGTGCAGGTTCTAAAAATTTGACGATCTCACTTTTACGTATGCGTCCGACCGAAGGCAACGCAATCAAAATTTCATCAATATGCTTTTTCGGCATGACTTTTAATGCTGTTTCTGCATCATAGACTTTCAAACGACCCAATTGCTGCCCAGTGAGTGACGGATCATCATCTATAAATAATACGGGTAAGTGTTCATCTGAACTATATAAAGCCGCCGCAATTTGCTGTCCAGCATTGCCTGCACCATAAATCGCGATGCGTTTTTTTTGTACATCGGCTTGTAAATAAGAACGCACGATAAAGCGAATAAAACCGCGGCTAAACCAAACCCATGCGAACATGAGAAATCCGAACATGAGCGGAATAGAAGTAGGAATAAAGGCATCGGTAAAGTAAGCCAGCGCATACAACCCTGCCACAGTCAAAGAAGTACCCAACCCCAATTTGACCATAAACAGTTCGCTGTAGGTGCGCACAATAAAGCGATATACCCCAAAAATAAACAGCGATATAACGGCAATCACACTTGCCCATACCGAACCAAAAGCCAAATTGGGTACAACTTCTGCCCCCAAATCAAACTGACGAATGGCATAACATAGCCACAGCAAGACAGGAAATACACAAAAGTCCAGCACCATTAAAAATGCAAGTTTGATTAAGCGGGGGGATTCTACAGCAGGTTCGATAATGGATTTCATAGATATACAATTATTAATATTTGAATTTTAAAACACCGTATTATTTAATGCAGAATACAGGTTCCAACCTCTAAAAATGAATGTGCAGCGATACTTTGACCACCCGCTACTTTTACTCCCACGCTTAAATGAGCAAATTCTTCAATGACAACGTCATGATCCAATAATGTACCAATATTTAAAATTACACCATCGTTGATCACAGTTTTACGACTAATGATACACCCTGCCATCACACTCACCCCTAGACCGATGTCAGCTGTTGGACTCACAACTGTTTTAGGATGAATCACCGAAGTCAATTCTATACCTAAGGCTCGCAAGGTCTGTTGCCATTGCTGCCGTAATGTATTATTGCCTACTGCCACAATCGCTTGAAGCTGCGTATTCTGCAACTGATTTAAATTGGCAATATTTGTCACAATGTTATATTCCGCCACATGCTGTGTTGCAGGCCAACGGTCATCGGCAAACATAATCTCTTGCCATTGTCCGCTAAGTTCTGCAGCTTCTGCAACAGCCAAACCGTATCCACCTGCACCTAAAATTAACAAGCTGGGTTTATTAAGCATCTGGATGACCTGCTTTGAATTTTATAGCCACAATTAACAATGGTATATAGGCAATCAGTACTGCCAACTCAGGGTATGCCCATGCTTGTGTAACCGTCATATAAGCGATAGGAAATAACCACAATAGGTTAATCGCAGCAACCGCCAACGTCACGGGGGTATGACTCCCGCATTTGCGCGATAAAATTTGATAGCTATGGCTTCGATGCGCATCGTACATTTTATAGCCACTCAACACGCGTTTAATAAGGGTATAGGTCGCATCGACCACAAATACACCTAGACAAATGATCCACGCACAAAACAGTGCCAAGTTTTCTTTGAGGGCGATGAGCGCCAAAATACCCAAAGTGAGGCCGAGAAATCCGCTACAGGCATCGCCCATGAAAATTTTAGCCTTTGGAAAGTTCCACAGTAAAAAGCCAAATACACAGGCTGCCAATAACCAAAGTATGTCTGAGTTTAATGTGGTATTCAGTACATAATACAATATAGCCATGCTAACGACAGTAGTAATGGCTTCGACACTGGCAATGCCGTTAATGCCATCCATAAAGTTGTACAGATTCAGCAACCACACCAAAAATAATACTGCAATAATATTGGCGATAAAGCCAAGTTGCACACCATTAAAAGCTGTAACTTCGCTAAAACCACCCAAGCTCATCACCACACCAATCGCTACCAAAAAATGCACAGCTAAACGCAGCATGGAATTGATATGACCATGGTCATCTAAAAAGCCCAACAAAGCGATAACAAAACCTGCAGCCATCAGGGTTAAACCTATATGTACTGTCAGCTGCTGGCTATACATTAAAATAATTAAAGCCAATAAGTAGCTACATACGACCGCAACACCGCCGCCTCGCGGCGTAGGTACACTGTGAGAACTACGTTCATTGGGATTGTCTATAATATTTTTCTTTAGGGCGTAATGCCGCATATAACCTGTGAATAGTAATGTCAGTATAAAAAATACGATGCTCAGTACAAAAATTGACATACGTGAATTACTCTTTCATTTTTAAATAATTTTGACCCGCTTGCAGCATCGCTTGCTGGGTACTCAATGGCGCTGTCCAACCCAACAGCTTTTGAGCTTTTGTAGTATCGACTTCTAGTGACTCAAATAACTGTTCATAGAGTTTAGATTTACCAATACATGCTGCGCCTAATTTCATAAGAGGTTGTGGGAGATAAATAAAACGTGCGGGTTTTCCCATGCCCTGCTTTAAGTATTGCACCAGCTCACGTGTAGAAATACGACTTTGATCTGCCACTAAAAATGTCTGATTGGCTGCATTCGGATGTTCAATACAGATTTGAATAAAATCTACCAAGTTTTCGAGTGCTACAAAACTGCGTCTGTTTTTTGTCCCTGCAAAAGGCAAAGGTAAATTGGTTGCAACTAATTTGAGCAGTCGAGCAAAGTTACCTGGTGCATGGGCCGCATAAACTAAGGGTGGCCGAATAATGACTAGCTCTGTGTCTGATTCAGCGAATAATATTTTTAGTGCTTCTTCTGCTTCCAGCTTGGACAAAGCATAATCTGCATGAGGTTGTGGTAGAGCATCCTCTGTGAATGGCTGTTGTGATGTCACTGCACCATTTACGCCTATAGAACTTATAAAAATAAAGCGTTTAACTTTTTTCTCTAACGCCTGCCGAGCAAGCTGTAATGTTCCGTCTACATTAACTTTACGAAATTCATCAAGAGGATCAAGAAGTTGATCATTTAAAATATGTGCTCGACCTGCTAAATGAATAATGACGTCTATATTATCGGGTATTCCTTTATCAAAAAAATTATCACTAGTTTCACGAACTAATTGCAAAATATTTGAACTTAAATTAAAATTCTCTTTTCTTGACAAAACCACTAATTGATAACCTAAACTTTGGTTAGATAGTGTTTTAATAAGTTGACTACCAACAAATCCACTTGCACCTGTAATTAATATATACATTATTAATTCAACTTAGACTCAATAAAATTTATATAATCTTGTACACTTTTCTCTCGAATAAAATCTTTATAAATTACTTTCTTATTTATCTTCGAGTTAAATTCAATACAATTTTGAGCTTTTAATTTATTAAGAGTACTAATTAAAACCTCAGTATTTTGCGATTCAATAATACTAATATTTTCAAATTTTTTTAAAGTATTCACAGCAACATTGCCACCACCATATATAACATACTTTCCAGTGGCTAAATATTCATATAATTTGGAAGGCATCGCACCACTAAACTCAGGTACAAGTTGTGCATAAAGAATGTCAGTTTTACTGTAAATATCCTTAAGAATATCAAAGTTTACCTGCCCCCAAAATCTTATATTTTTTTGCTCCTTATCGACCATACCAAAAACTCTTTGATAATCAGTACCGTGACCCACAACATTAAAATAAAAATTTGGTAATTTTCTACTAGCCTCAACAAGAGTTGAAAGATCCTGAGCTAACCCAATATTTCCTATATATGTTACAACTATTTTATCAATTTTTGTTTTTTTTGGAGGTAATGCTGATAGCTGGTTATAAATTTTTTCAGAAACACCATTAGTAAGCTTAAATACCGTGATCTTAGGAACAACAGATTGTATATAACTCAGTTCATAATCGTTAGTAACATCAATAACATCAAAGTTTTTAAAATTTTTAATAGCAGACGTTCGGAATATTAATTTAGAAACTCTTTGAACAAAAGAATGATCTGACAAATATTCCCAACTTAAATCACGAATATCTAAAAATTTTCTTCCTTTAGCCTTTAATAAGAAGCTTAAATGAAGCAAAAACATCGAAGGAATAGTAATTAGATTGAGATCACAACTTAATTGATTTGCCTTATCGATAACCTGATGTGCTAGCTTCAACTCTAACAACGCCCGCTTAAAAAAAGAAGGAATTTTAACATTAATGAAGGGAATCTTATGGTGAACAAAGCTTTTATCACTACATAAGATATAGTCATCATTGTCCATAGAAATTAATTGCACAATATAACCTTGTTTTAAAAACCCGTTCACCAAACTAATCACACGATTTCTTGCAGGGTTTTCAGTCTCTAATTGGTTAGCAGTAATTATACAAATAGATTTTTGAGTCATATTTTACACTTATTTAAAATTTCATTTGATTTACCAAAACTTATTATTGGCAAATTCATTTACAACAAACCTTAAAGATAATTTAGTCAACAAATTAAACCAATAAATCAACCCAAAAATAAACCTTTTGTATCAATATAATATGAGCCTATAGTAGATAGTTTTTTAAACTCTCTATGATCGACTAAAACTAAATGAATATCAGCCTTGTCTTTATCTTTTAATTGAGTAAGTTGAATATTAGCTGGCATATCTACAGGTAATTTTTCAATATTTGGCTCAATTGCCAAAATATTTAACCCTTGCTCTGCTAATTTTTTTGTAATATTTAATGCAGGGCTTTCACGCAAGTCATCTATATCTGGTTTAAATGCCAAACCATAACAAGCTACAGTTACATCTTTAATGGTTTTTTCAGGATTAGCCTGTAAAAACTCAGCAATCTTAATTTTAACCTGATCAATTACCCACTCAGGTTTACTATCATTTACCTCACGTGCCGTACGAATTAAACGAGCTTGCTCTGGCGTTTTAGACACAATAAACCACGGATCAACTGCAATACAGTGCCCCCCTACTCCAGGGCCTGGCTGTAAAATATTGACCCGTGGGTGACGATTCGCAAGTTGAATCAACTCCCACACATTAATATCTAATTTGTCACAAATAATAGAGAGCTCATTAGCGAAAGCAATATTAACATCACGGAATGAGTTTTCAGTTAATTTACACATTTCTGCAGTACGTGCATTGGTTTCAATGCAATCACCTTTTACAAAAACTTTGTACAAATCAATTGCCGCTTGCGAACAGCGTGAGGTCATTCCTCCCACAATACGGTCATTACTAATCAACTCTTGCAGGACTTTACCAGGCAATACACGCTCTGGACAGTGAGCAATTAGAATATCTGCCTGTTCACCAGTCTGCTGTGGAAAACTTAAATCTGGCCGTGCTTCACTTAACCAAGCTGCCATTTGCTCTGTAGCACCTACAGGTGAAGTAGATTCTAAAATAACTAAATTCCCTTTCACCAAGTGTGGTGCAAGTGCTTTAGCTGCAGATTCAATATATTTTAGATCAGGTTCATAGTTATCTTTGAAAGGGGTTGGTACAGCCACAATATAAGCATCTGCGGCAACAGGACTTAATTGTGCAGAAAGCTTTTGTTGTGCAACAACGTCACGCACCAAAGCATCTAGATCAGGTTCGACAATATGAACCTTACCCTGATTAATTAAGTCAACCGCATGTGGGTTAACATCTACACCCGTAACTTTTACCCCATGCGCAGCAAAGGTGGCTGCTGTAGGTAAACCAATATAACCTAAACCAATGACACAAATATGTTTGAACTTCTGCATTTTTTACTCAATTTATTTGTTTAAAGCGTGAATAATTTGTTGACTAGCGGTGCCATCCCCATATGGGTTATGCGCTGCCGCCATCGTTTGGTACAAGTCTGTATTTTCTAATAGTTCAATCACAGATTGCTGTATAAGTTCTGCATCAGTGCCTACAAGTTTGACTGTGCCTGCCTCTACCGCTTCTGGTCGCTCGGTGGTATCTCGCATTACCAATACTGGTTTACCCAAAGAAGGCGCTTCCTCCTGAATACCGCCAGAGTCGGTTAAAATTAAATAACTGCGGTTCATTAAATACACAAAAGGTAAGTAATCTTGCGGTGCAATCAAATAAATATTAGAAATACCCGATAGCAGTTCATTCACAGGCTTTTGTACATTTGGGTTTAAGTGTACAGGGTACACAATTTGCACATCAGGATAATGTTTTGCAATATTAGCCAATGCTGTACAAATATTTAAAAAACCCTGTCCAAAATTTTCTCGGCGGTGACCTGTCACTAAAATTAATTTTTTAGTCGGGTCTAAAAAATCAAATTGCTGCTCAAACCAAGTAATGATTGCTTTATCTTTTTCAACTTTTTCTTTTACAGTAAGCAAAGCATCAATAACAGTATTACCTGTAATGGTAATATTTTTCGGGTCTATATTTTCTTTAATTAAATTATTATAAGAAGATTGAGTCGGTGCAAAATGATATGTAGTTAATACACCTGTAAGTCTACGATTGGCTTCTTCTGGCCAAGGTGAATAAATATCACCTGTACGCAAACCTGCTTCTACATGTCCAACCGCAATTTTATGATAATAAGCAGCTAACGAAGTGGCAAAAGTAGTAGCTGTATCACCATGAACCAAAACAACATCGGGTATCCATTCACTAAAAACCTGATCCAAACCTTTCAATACACCAGAAGTAATATCTGACAAAGTTTGTCCTGGTTTCATCAGATTTAAGTCAAAATCAGGTATGAGATTAAAAAGCTCAAGCACCTGATCTAACATTTGTCTATGCTGACCTGTTACACATACTTTGGTTTCAAAACTATCTTCTTGTTGTTTTAATTGTAATGCCAATGGTGCCATTTTAATTGCTTCTGGTCGAGTACCAAATACCAATAATATCTTTTTAACCATATTAACCCTTAACAATTTAATAAAATTTTCTAGTCGAACTGAGTTATACATTTTCATTATAATTCAATTAACCTATAAACCTTTCCATTATAAACCATTTCTAACTTAAACTCTCACATAAAATTTCCCAAACGGCATTTATTCCATATACATCTCTTTTTATTAATACATTATTCTTCAACTTATCAATTTCCTCAGAATTTTTTATTAAACCTAAAACAGTATTAATATAAAGAGGGTCATTATTAAAATCCACTATGTACCCAGTTTCACCTTCATCAACAAATTCTTCAGCATTCAACCATCTTGTTGAAATAACTGGAAGCCCAGAAATATATGCATCTAAAATTGTACCAGGAAAACCTTCAGTATAATATCTTGTTGGAAAAAGCATTAAATCATACAAAGGCAAAATATTATAGATATTATTAGGCTCAATTACCCCACGATAATTAACATTACTAGCTTCAATTTTTTTAAAAAATTCATCCTTATAACCTTCAAATATTTGGCCATAAATATCTATAGAAACATTCTCAATCCCTAAATCTTTAATACTTTTATCTATTTCAAAAATTACATCAACCCCCTTCATAGGGTGAACACGTGCCATAAAAACAAGCTTAACATTTCCATCATTATTTTTTGCAGGCTGAATTTTTTTTAAATCAATATTTCTAAAATTGTATAGCTTATGTAAATTTTTAAAACCATATTTACTTAAATTATGCAAAAGATGATCTGTTTCAACATATATTCCATTAATATCTTTAAGCATATAGCGATGGATTTTTTTATTATTTAAAAAATCTGATAACCAACCGCCTACTACTAAATAATTTATTTTAACATTTGAAATTTTAGAAAAAAAATACACCAATGGAAATATGTATTTAAGGTTGTTGTGAGCTGGGAGATAAAATACATGATGTGCTTTAATAATCATCCAAAACATTTTCAAAATATTTAGTTTTGAAACCTTAAATGTTTGAGTATCAAAATATGTAACCTCATCTTCAGATTTTTCTTTAAGAAGATTATAAACATCACGGGTTTTTACTGTCTGTCCATCCAGTTGATTTGTAACATAACCAAAATAACCTAAAACAAGAATTCCCATAAATAAATACTCAACTTAAGAAAACTAAACACTCTTGACAAAATTAGAACCGCCAAACCCTTTTATCTTAAAATAAAAGAAAAATAACAAAAGCAGAACAACCTTATTATAGGATATAGCAAAAAAAATCACCTCACCCTTATAGTGGAAAACAAAAGATAAAATAACCAACAAAGTGAAAAACAAATAATCTCTACCGTTAATATATGCCACCTTAAAAACAAAATAAGTAAAATAAACATAAAGGAAAAATGAAAAAAATACCCCATAAAACAACGCAAAACGCATATATCCAGCATCAGTTTTCATATAGTAACCATCACCATCAATATATCGCCCATCACCAATAAGAAACTGTTTTTCAGTCAAAGGAAAATACATATTATAGAGAGTATCTGTTGATGTTGAAGATAAGCTTCCTGTATGGATTAAATTTAAGATAGGCTCCATACTATAAGTATAAAAGAAAGCTAAAGATCTATTTTCTATACTGTGCACCTCAATATCCAATAAAAAATATACTGAAATCAGAAAAAAAACACACATGGATAATAGAGCCAAAAATGACTTGATATTCTTAAAATTTAAAAACAAATAAGCTAAACCAAATATTAGTCCCAATAATGCAGTACGCCCAGCACTTACTGATGCAATACTACCTAGAACAACCAATATTAAAAAATACTTAAAACCAATAAATTTATTTTTATAGGCATAAAATGTTAAGAAAATAAATACCCCCATCACAATAGCCAAGCCAAAGGCACTACTATCAGCTATACCCAACCCTCTCGCACCAGCATATGTTTCTAGTACACGTACTCCATGGGCACTATTACGAGTAAATGATGTAATTAATTGAGAAAACTCAAAATTTAACAACATAGTCACAATAAAAATAGATTGTATGAAAAACACAAAAAGCAGTAAATTTATTAATTGCTTAATCGTTATATTATTTAAAAATAAAGACTTAGATAACACAAAAACTGCTAATATAGATATTATGAAGTTAATTTTTGTTCTTATAATTGAAAAATCATAAGTACCCAACAAAAAAGGAATAATTAAACATACAAAAAAATCAAATAACAAAAATAAAAATAGATAAAAAATCTCTTTTGGAATAGTTAAAAAATATTTGTTAAAATTAAAACCACCCCATACCACTATAGCCACAACTAACAAAGGGGTCATAGACCCTATAGGCGTAGGTAAACCAAATATAAAGAAAAATAACAGGACTATTACGCATAGTATAAATATTAAACTATGTGACTTTAAATAATCAGCAATCATTTAACAATACGTTCCCTTACAAAACTCCACCCCCCTGCCAGTATCAACTTAACATTAAAACTATTTAAAAACCCTTTACATTTAATAACTTGATAACCCTTAACATAAAGCAGAGAAAAGTATACTCGACCTATCTCTTTTAAAATAACGTTATAATTTAAGTCGCTGACTTTAAGCACAGAAATAATTTTATATAATAAAGTATTAATTAAAAAAATATCATTTTCTCTTAAATTTAAGAGCTTCATTCTTTCAATATTCGATAAATAAAAATTCACATTGACCTCCAGATCATCAACAGTAATTTTATAGTCATCAAAATAACGTCTATGAATATTACATAAAATCTCTTTACGTTTATCTATATTAGAGTTACCTATAGCTGTCTGGCTTGTTTCAACCACACGATAATAAAGTAATTTTTCTTTTAAGTTAAAGCCTTTACCATGCTGTAAAAGATCCATCCAAAAGTAATAATCTTCTGCATATTTATAGTTTTCATTAAAAGAAAGATTGTGTGTTCTTATAGTCTCTGTTCGAAACATTACAGAGGGGTGAATAAATGCGTTATTAAAAAAAAGCCGCACTCTGATATTTTCATCATCAATTGGTACATTAAATACTTTTTTATGGGAAAAATCTTCATTAAAGCGATAAGCTGATGTACCACAAATCACATAATCCGGATGTGCTTCAAGGAAACCAACTTGTTTAGCAAAGCGATTTGGGAAGCTAATGTCATCTGCATCCATACGTGCAATATATTTTCCTTTTGCTAAAGCTATACCTTTATTTAAAGTTCTTATAAGCCCTAAGTTTTGCTCATTTTTTACATAAACAATTCTATTATCCTGATATGATAAAATAATGTCTTCAGTTTTATCTGTAGAACCATCATTCAGAACAATTAACTCAAAGTTTGTAAAAGTTTGAGTTAAAATACTATCTATAGATTCTTTTATATATAATTCAGCATTGTATGCTGGTAGTACAACACTAACTAGCATGATTCCACCTTTATATTATCACTTTCCTTTAACCATGCATTATAGAATGCTGTATTTTTACCATAAGAATTATCTAGCAATACAATATTTTTATCCAGTAATAAAGACAAGATGCAACCATGTAATCTTGTAGTGTAAACAGTATCAAACTCATTAATAAAATCAATACCAGCTTTTATTAGTTTCGGACGAACTACATTAGTGGCATATCCATCAATCAATTTTGACATCATTGTTTTACTATGCTTCTTATTTATTCTTCTATTTAGCCCATTCAGATACCGTAATAATATACAAAAAATAGGCTCTTTTTCAAAAGTAGGCCAATCAGAACAAGTGATTTTTTGAGTAAGATATATTTCATTAACCTTGACAGCTTCTACATCAATACGTTTCATTAACAATTTTTTACCCGTTGCCATATTTTTACTTAACTTTTCTTCTTTTAAGCAGAATGCCATATCTGGTAAAAGTAATACTTTTTCTTCTTCCAAGTATCTGCATGCAATTTCATATGATAATTGATCTCTTACACATAAATATAAATTCTTATGTTTGGAAAAAAACAAAAGATCTTCTTCTTCTTTTATCTTACTTTCAAAATAAATGGTCTGAGGTAATATAATAATCTTATTATCTGGATACCTTTCTACTATTTTTTTTCTAAAATTTTGACTAGAGTTATAAATATCCCCAAAATTACCCCCCCCTTGCAATAAAATAATAGTTTCTTTATTAAGCTCTTGCATATCTGATGTTGTATAATTACCCACACCTACACACTTAAAGCTAACTTTTTTCAAAAAATCTAAGGTTCCCTGCCATATTAAAGTATCACCTATATTTAAATGATAAGGCAAATCCCAATAAACATAATCATTATCTATCAAAGGAAATAAATTTGACTCAATTACAGACTGTAACTTTCTCTTTAAATCTTTTACATTCATTTTCTAACCTTTCCAAAAAAATTAAAAATAATATCATATATTTTTTTATATTCACTTTTTTCAATTAATATAAAAAATGAAATAATTATGAATACTGATATTATCACTAATATACTCAAAACAGCATCTAAAATACTTTGATTCTGATAATCCATAAATATAGATACAACTGGGGACATGACTAACAACAATAAGAACAACTTACATACCAACCCAAGGGTATATTTTTTAATATTTAAACAACCTAAGCAACTAACACTATATATTCTATATATATAAGCTAAGACTGATGTAAATATCTTTGCAACAAAAGCTAATATAGGCTGTTCCCATACCATAAAACATAGATAAGCTATAGGTAAATTCATTATTAGAATAATTGATATAAAAACTTGATATCTTTTAATATTTCCTGATGCTTGAACCGTTAACCATAATGGTGCCGACAGCACTTCAAAGAGAACGATGATTAATGTCAGGCGAGTGAACGATACTGCATAATCAGGTACATTTTCCAACCAAATTTTTAAAATTGCATCAGCGTATGCAAATAGTGGCACTGCTAGCAATAGATATAAGAATACAGAAAACTTTGAGAAGAAAATAATTAATTGTTTTAATTTTTCAAAATCTTGTTGGGTATAAGTTCTCATCAAATATGGACTATAAGCTGTTTGAAAACTGCTCACAAATTGATAAACTGCAGTATAAATTTGTTGCGCAACAGCATTTGCTGCATTTATAAGGACTCCAAAAAAAATGTTTAATGTAATAGATAATCCTTGTTGAGACACCACTGTTGCACTACTTCCAAATAAAGTCCACCCAGAAAAAGAAAAGATTTCCCTATAATATAATTTAGGAACTTTTCTTCTTAATTTTGGCATATCCAACTTAAAATAGCACATCATTATATAGATTAATGTTACAATTAAGCTTATAAAACTTAAAATACAGCCATAAATAATGAGGTTGGATATATTTAAAGATAAGATACCTAATAGCATCACACCTAAAAATTTTATCGTAGCATCAAAAACTGAAATTGAAGCATACACTCCCATTTTTTCATTAGATATTAATAGAGCAATGAACGGCAGCCTAAAAATCATAAATACTAGATTAGCAACACACAATCTAAAAAAAACAACCGCGTCATAAGTTTGGTAAATCGGTATATTTAAACATCCAACAATATTATTAGAAAATGTAAATCCAAATATTAATATTAACAAGCCAACAATTGAGAAAACTTGTAAAGACACACTATAGATGCTAGATTGCTTATATGGATCGCCCTGTGAAACATTATAAAAACGCTGTAAGGTCGTTGCCATTGAGCCACTTAGTATACTAAAAAGGACAACAACTCCAAAAATAAGGTCGTATATTCCATAGCCTTCAAAACCTAGTGTTTTTAATAAAAGACGAGTAGAAAAAAGCGTTAAGAACATCACAAAAAACATTCTTAAAAACATATAAATTGTATTTTTTATTACAACTTTTGTCTGACTCAAAACTTCAACACCTATAAACGTAATGAAGTATTTTCTTCACTCAATAAATATTTTAAATCATAGAGCACATGCTTAACCTTACCTAAAGCATGTATTTCTGCCGCTGTCATTTGCTTAAACTGATCATGCGCAACTGCTAAAACAATGGCATCATATTTACCGTTCGCCAAACTAGCAACAGGATCTATACCATATTCCTTTGCAGCGTCTAACGGATCCACCCACGGGTCATAAATATCTAAATCTAAATCATATTCTTTTAAAGCTTTGACCATATCTACAATTTTAGTATTGCGAATATCAGGACAGTTTTCTTTAAAACTCAAGCCCATCACTAAAATTTTTGAACCCACCACTTGTATACGCTGCTTCACCATCTCTTTAATCAATTGTGTTGCAACATATTCACCCATACGGTCATTTAAACGACGTGCCGCTAAAATAATTTCTGGATGCAAGCCTAAAGATTGGGCTTTATGGGTTAAATAATACGGGTCTACCCCAATACAGTGCCCACCGACTAAACCTGGACGGAAAGGTAAAAAGTTCCACTTGGTTCCTGCAGCCTGCAACACCGCTTCAGTATCTATACCCAACTTATTAAAAATAACGGCCAATTCATTAATTAAAGCAATGTTCACATCACGTTGGGTATTTTCAATGACCTTGGCGGCTTCAGCCACTTTTATACTCGGTGCTTTATGCGTACCTGCAGTCACAATCAGTTGATAAACTGCATCAACAAAATCTGCCACCTCTGGGGTAGAACCCGAAGTCACTTTTAAAATATTGGTCACTCGGTGCAGCTTATCGCCAGGGTTAATCCGCTCTGGGCTATAGCCTGCAAAAAAATCCTGATTAAATTTTAAGCCTGAGACTTGTTCCAAAACTGGAATACAAGCTTCTTCTGTAGCACCTGGGTATACCGTAGACTCATACACCACTACATCGCCTTTTTTGAGTACTTTTCCAATACTAGTAGACGCTTTAATAAGTGGGGTTAAATCAGGTTGTTTAAATTCATCAATTGGCGTTGGAACAGTCACAATAAAAAAATTGCAGCTATTCAAATCATCTAAATTAGCGGAATAAGTCAGTTGTGTTGCTTGTTTAAGTTCTTCTGGAGACACTTCTAAAGTGTGATCTTGCCCACTTTGTAATTCTTGTATGCGTTTTTGCTGAATATCAAAACCCACAACAGGCAGCTGCTTGCCAAATTCAACCGCTAGGGGTAAACCGACATAGCCTAAACCAATAATGGCAATTTTTAGGTCTGAAAGCTGTAGCATTTGAGCGCCTTTAAATTTATATCTGTATTTTATGAAGAAAGAATCTTTCGGCAGGAATACTAGCAGAAATTTATGAAATTTCTATTATGATTTGTGCTCAAATTACTTGAAATAGATCACAGTGTATAGTTTTGGTAAATATTCACCTTTTTATTTAGAATAACGACCTAATTTTTACTTACTATCATTTTTACTTGATGCTTCTGACAAATATGCAAATTGAATACAAATTGCTATGTACCTATTTTACAAGTTCGGTAAAATGACAGTAATTTACTCAAAACGATTTTAAAAAATTTAATAATGGAATCTCGCGTGCGACACTTTCAATTGGCTGTTTTATTGGCATGTGGCATTGCCACCACAGGGTGCGCTGTCACTTCTGGTTTACAAACCTATGACCTACCTCGTGAAGGGGTTTACACCACTGACTTGGGCACAGCTGTCAATGTGATTAAACTCACGCAAGACTCTATGCTGGCTGTGCAACCTGCTGTACACAACATTCAACAAGACTATGCGCATCTGTTCAATACACCTCAACGCCAATACCGTTTAAGTTCAGGCGATATTTTATCTATATATTTATGGGCCTACCCTGAAATTACCCCACCAACCAATACCATTAGTAACGAAAAAGCCGTTGAGTCCAATGGCTATCAAATTGACTCACAGGGGTATATTCAGTTTCCTATTATTGGCCGTTACAAAGCTGCAGGTAAGTCTTTAGCACAAGTCAACCGCGAACTGCGTGGGCAATTGGCACGTTATTTAAAAACGCCAGACGTGATTGTGCGGGTTCTGTCTTACCAAGGTCAGCGATACTCGGTACAAGGTAATGTGATGAAAGGTGGGCAGTTCTATTTAAATGATCAACCTGTCAGTGTGTATACCGCTTTAGGTATGGCAGGTGGGGTCAATGCCCAACAAGGTGACAATGCCTCCATGACTTTAGTGCGTCAGGGGCGTAGCTATCAACTCAACACGGTAGAGCTAGAAAAAGCAGGGTTGTCATTGCACAACTTACTGATTCAGCCAAATGACACCTTATATGTGAATAACCGTGAAAACCAAAAAATCTATGTGATGGGCGAATCAGGCAAAAATCAGTCCTTACCTATGCGTGATCAAGGCATGAGCTTAAGTGATGTATTAGGTGAAAGTCTGGGCTTAAATCCACTGTCTGCTAGTCGTAGTAAAATTTATGTGGTGCGTAGCCAACCCAATGCGGCACATACCGAAGTCTATCATATGGATTTAACCAGCATTGCCGACTTTGGCCTAGCCAATCAGTTTAAAATGCGTAGCAATGATATTGTCTATGTTGATGCTTCAGGCTTGGCACGCTGGCAACGTGTGGTTAACCAAATTATTCCATTCTCAAATGCTTTATATAACCTAGATCGTTTGGGGAACTAATGAAAATTAATAACATCTTGGTGGTCTGTATTGGCAATATTTGTCGTAGCCCCATGGCAGAATACTTTTTAAAACAGCAGTACCCACACTTACAGATTGAATCTGCAGGTATTTCGGGTTTGGTAGGCCATGCAGCCGATGACAAAGCCCGTTTATGTATGCAACGTCACGGCATCGACATGAGTCCACACGTGGCAAAAAAACTCAATGCAGACTTAATTAAAAAAGCCGACCTAATTTTGGTGATGAGCCAAAATCAACAAAAGCATGTGGAACAAACTTGGCCCTTTGCCAAAGGCAAAACCTTTAGATTGGGGCACTGGCAAAGTAAAAACGTGGCCGACCCCTATCAGCACGATCAGGCCGTATTTGATGAGACCTGTGCGTTAATTCAAGCCTGCATTGCCGACTGGAAAAAATATATCTAGTTTCTTGATATTCTAGCTTTTTTTAAAATTTCTACTTTTTTGATATTTAAACTATGAGCCAAACCGCCAACACCGAAGACACCATTGATTTAAAGGAATTATTTTTTTCCTTAATCGCACAATGGAAATTGATTATACTTTGCGTTCTACTCAGTATCGTCTGCGCTTTACTGTATTTAAGAACCACGCCAGACACCTATGCAGTAGATGCTTTGGTACAGGTCGAAGACAGCAAAGGGGCCTCTGCAGCGTTATTGGGTGATTTGTCCAATATGATTGAGCAGAAATCACCTGCACAAGCTGAAATTGAAATTTTAAAATCACGTTTGGTGTTGGGCAGCGTGATTGATCATCTAAATTTAAATATTCGCGTTTCGGGTACAGAAGACAGTTTCTGGAATCGTTTAATTGCCAAGCATGAATATGACAGTGAATATTCATCTCAGTCAGTGCTATTTAAAGACAATCAAAAAAGTTTTGATATTCGCCAGTTCGATATCCCGCAATATTTTCAAGATAAAAACTTAATTTTAAAATTTGCACAAGGCAAATACAGCCTAACCGATGCAGCAACCGAACAGGTGGTTTTTTCTGCACCTTTAAACCAAGCCAGTCAATTACAGTCTGAATTTGGGCTGTGGAAAGTCGCAATTTTTAGTCAAGACAGCTTTAACGCTGCCTATAACATCCAAAAGCAAAGCCTGCCTGCTGCCATGAAAAGCTTAACTGCCAACTATTCAGTAGCAGAAAAAGGCAAGTTAACAGGCGTGTTGGGGCTGAATTACCAAGGGTCAGACAAACAACACATTACCCAAGTACTGAATGCCATTTTAGCAGCGTATAGCCAACAAAATATTGAGCGTCGTAGTGCAGAAACAGCACAGACCTTAAAGTTTTTGGAAGACCAACTCCCAGAACTGAAACAACAATTAGATGTGGCAGAACGTGAATTTAACCGTTTCCGCCAACAGTTCAATACGGTAGATGTGACCAAAGAATCTGAGTTATATTTAACCCAAAGTATTACTTTGGAAACCCAAAAAGCGCAGTTAGAGCAACAAGTGGCTGAAGCTGCGGCCAAGTACACCAACGAACACCCTGTGATGCAGCAAATGAATGCGCAACTGGGGGCAATTAACAAACGCATTGCAGAGTTAGACGGCACGCTCAAACGCTTGCCAGAATTACAACGCCAATATTTACAACTGTTCCGTGAAGTAGAAGTCAAACAACAGCTGTATACGGGCTTGCTTAACTCTTACCAACAACTGCGTATTGCCAAAGCAGGTGAAATTGGTAACGTCCGTATTGTAGATACTGCTGTAGAACCGATTGAGCCAATTAAACCTAAGAAATTACAAATTCTGATTTTGTCAGTTTTCTTGGGTGGCTTCTTGGGTACTTTGTTGGCATTACTGCGTAACATGTTGCGTTCAGGTATTAAAGACTCGAATCAGATTGAAAATGAACTGGATTTACCTGTTTATGCCACTGTGCCACGTTCGCCTGTACAAGAAAGTCGTATTAAGATTCTAAAAAAGAAAAAGAATATTCCTATTCTTGCAGTTAAAAACAGTGATGATATTGCCATTGAAAGCCTGCGTAGCATGCGTACTGCCATTCACTTTGCCTTAGGTAATGCCAAAAACAATATCATTATGATTTCTGGCCCTGCACCAGAGTTGGGTAAATCATTTATTTCAACCAACTTAGCTACCATTTTGGCGCAAAGTGATAAGCGCGTATTATTGATTGATGCCGATTTACGTCGTGGTTATATGCACAAATACTTTAATTACGACCCTAAGCCTGGCTTAACCGAATACCTGAATGGTCAACAAGAGTTAGGCAGTGTTGTGCGCAATACTGAAGTTGAAAATTTAAGCTTCATCAGCCGTGGTAAAAGTCCTGCCAATCCGTCAGAGTTGTTAAGTACGCAAAAATTTGCAGACATGCTCACGCACTTGTCTAGTCAGTTTGACCATATTCTGATTGATACCCCACCAGTCCTTGCGGTAACCGATGGGATTATTATTTCACAATATGCAGGTGTGAATTTGGTTGTGGCACGTTATGGCAAAACTCAAATGAAAGAGCTTGAACTGACTGTTAACCGCTTTGAACAGGCTGGCGTGAAAGTCAACGGCTTTATTTTGAATGATATTCAACGTGAAGCGGGTGGTTATGGCTATGGTTATAACTATGCTTATGCCTATAAAGCCAATAAGGATGAGGATTGATTTATTAAATCTGCACGTTTTGCCGGCGCTAGGCTTTCCCCTTAGTCAAAGGTGAGCTATATCTCGTGCTAGCCTCCCCCTTTGTCAAAGGTGAGCCATATATGGCGCAAGGAGGGGGATTAAAAAAATCTAAAACGTGAGCTATATACAGCAAAAGCCACCAACGTTAAAATCCCTCCTAACCTCCCTTTAAAAAGGGAGGAATGTTTCATTACAAAGCCTCTGCTTGTGCTAGCTTCCCCCTTTGAAAAAGGTGAGCCATATATGGCGCAAGGAGGGGGATTAAAAAAATCTAAAAAGATGAGCTATGTATGTCACAAGAAAGCTAATTAAAAATAAACCACTTTTTAAAACAAAGAATAAAAAACCATGCAACCCTATAACAAAAATTTAAAATATAACGCACGACAGTTAAGAAACAATATGACCGAAGCAGAACAAAAACTCTGGTTACGACTGCGTCAAAAACAACTCTTGGGCTTACAGTTTTACCGGCAAAAGCCTATTCTGAATTTTATTGTAGATTTTTACTGTCCTGCGGCAAGTTTAATTATTGAATGCGATGGCAGCCAACATTTGAACGAAAAAGGCTTAAAGTATGATTTATTACGTGATCAGGCTTTAACACAGTTAAATTTAACGGTGTTAAGATTTAACAATTTACAAATTTTGCATGAACTCGATGCAGTCGTCCAAACGATTGAAAATGTGATTTTAAGTCAACACGCTGATAATCCCTCCTAGCCTCCCTTTAAAAAGGGTAGGAGCATTTATTACAAAGCCCTTACTAGTGCTAGCCTCCACCGTTTACAGAAGAACTTTCTTCTGAAATTTACAACAATACTCAACAATTCAAATTGCAAAACTCCACTCAAAAACCTATCTTGGTTACAGTTTATAAACGCTGAGAATATATAAGCATGTTTGCACCTAAAGCGCTGCTGGCGACACTGGCATTAAGCTCATCCTTAACCTTTGCCCAAGGCATTGTCTTAAATAACCAAAACTTACGTACCGATTTAAACTGGCTAAATCAGCAAGGCGTCATTCAAATTAGTACGTCAACTTGGCCAATGAGCGGTGATGAAATTCAACGTGCACTTTCTCAAGCCAAAGTCAGCAACAACAATCATCAAAAAGTCATCGATGCAGTTGTGGCACATTTAAATGCTAATAACCAACTGCTCAAAGCCTCGCTTTTTGCAGAAACAGATCAAAAGAATATTCCACAGGCCTTTGGCGACCAACAAAAAGCACAATATCAAGCAGGTTTGGAACTCAATGCAGGCAATCAAAACTGGGATGCTAAAATTAGGGTCAATGCAGAAAAAGATCCACAAATTGACAACGATCAAGATGTCAATGTTGAAGGTTCGTATATTGCAGCCAAACTTTGGAATCAATGGCTCATTGCAGGGCAAATTCCAACATATTGGGGTCCTGCACATGATGGCAGTTTAATTCGTGGCGATGCTAGCCGCCCAGTTTACGGCGTAACTATGCAACGTGCTGAACAACAAGCTTTCAGCAACAAATGGTTATCATGGATTGGTCCATGGCAATATCAAGCCTTTGCAGGTCAGTTGCAGGATTATGATGCTGTACCCGATGCCAAATTAATTGGTTTACGTGTCACTGCACAACCGCTGCCTTATTTGGAATTGGGTGCTTCACGTGCCTTTCAATGGGGTGGTGAAGGTCGACCTGAAAGTTTTGACTCATTCTGGGATGCGGTGATTGGTAAAGATAATGTGTATGGAGATACTCCTAACCCATCTAACCAAGTGGCAGGCTTTGATGCACGCTTAAACCTACAGCCATTGCTACAAGTGCCAATGGGTGTTTATGCACAATATGCTGGTGAAGATGAAGCAGGCGGCTTACCTTCAAAAAAAATGTATTTGGCTGGGGTAGATTATTCATCAAGTTATCATAATATGCCGTTCCAACTCTATACCGAATGGGCTGACACCCGTACCAACGGTACAGCACAAGGTATTACTTATAATCACAGCACCTATACTGACGGTTTCTACCAACATGGCTATCCTTTAGCGCATGCTATTGGCGGTGATGGACAAATGATTTCAGTCGGTGGTGATATTCGTTTTGATCGTATGAACCGCGTGAATGCACGTATGCTGTTTGCCAAATTTGATCAGGCGGCTAATTCACCAGCAAGAAGCGAAACCAATAAAGCTTTCCCAGAAAAAGATCAGTTAAAAGCTTTGGATTTGACTTGGACACACTATTTACGCCCAGATATTCCACTTAAACTGAATGGCTGGATTAGCGATTCAGATGCCCATGGCAATGATGGTGGTGCATCGATTGGCATTGAATTTCCTTTAGAAAAAGGGCTGTTTTCATATTAAGTCTACCCGCTAGACCGAAATACTTCGTGGATGAGATCGACACCGATTTCATCCATTTTTCTAAGATTAAAAATTCAGCGCAACTCAATTATTTAACGCAAAATTTCAGGCAACGCCTTATAACCACCGCTTTTGCTTAATTCAATTTTCATTTTTTGCAGCATTTGATACGGTTGCTGTTGCACAAACATATTCACAAAACTTAAAGGAATCGAGCCCTCAGGGTTAGCATAGCCGTAGGTACTGACTTTGACTTTGTGATTACCCAATTTCTGAAAGGTCCAGTCGCCTTCGTAATCCTGAATACGCACATAATCTGGGTTCAAGGGATAGCCCCCCTCAATGGCTTTATTTTGAATACTAACCATACCTTGCGCATCTTTACTCATTTTGCCTTTGACCACCAAATCACGATCTTTTAGCGGAAAAGGAAAATCCAGCACCATATATAGTAAGAACTCACCTTTTTGGTCATCGCGTGACAAAACTTTGACACTGCCAACATAAGGCACCCATTTCACGGCATGATCGACATCTAAAATTAAGGCAGCAGCTTTTTCTAAAGGTACATTGAAGGTGGTTTCGGCCTTATACAAAAATACAGGGCTAGACTGCTGTTGATAGGTCCAGACTTTAATATTGTTTTTATGAATACTCAGTTTGGCATGTTCAAGACTTTGCGCATGCGAGATATAGCTACAGGCGATCATGCCAAAAATTGGCAGAATTTTTTTCATTATCTTGTGCATCTTATTTTAGTTTTATGTGGGGTCTGATGCTTCATCATCCATGACATCAGACCCTAGTTTTAACTGCAGATCACGATTTGTTCAAGCAGTTTTTATTATTTTATCGTCAGCGGCGATTTAAACTTGAATATCGTTAAAGCCAAGTACATCTTTCATGTCGTATTTACGGGCTTCACGTCCAACCACCCAAGCAGCTGCACGAACAGCACCTGCAGCAAAGTTCATACGGTTGGTGGCTTTATGGGTAATTTCCACACGCTCGCCATCGGCAATAAACATCGCAGTATGTTCACCCACAATGTCGCCACCACGAATGGTCTGGAAACCTATACTTTTACGCTCACGTGGCCCTGTGTGTCCTTCACGGCAGTAAACAGCGTCGTGTTTTAAATCACGACCTAAGGTTGCTGCAATGGCCTCGCCCATCATCAATGCCGTGCCTGATGGTGCATCGACTTTATGACGATGATGCGCTTCAATCACTTCAATATCTACACTATCACCAAAGACTTTGGCTGCCAATTCCAGCAGTTTAATGGATACGTTCACCCCTACTGAATAGTTGGCGGCATATACCACTGGCGTCTGTTGAGCCGATTCTTCTAAGAGCGCTTTTTGTTCATCATTCATGCCTGTGGTGCCAATCACAATCGCCACGCCTGCTTCACGACATAGCTTTAAGTGCTGTGCAGTGGCGGCGGGTGCGGTAAAGTCGATCACGACATCACAGTCAGCTAATACTTGTTCTAGGCTACCCACCACTTTCACGCCAAGTGTACCTACACCTGCCAACTCTCCTGCATCTGCACCCAATAAGCTGCTTTCCGGGCGTTCTACTGCAGCTGCCAATTGGTAGCCTGCTTCTTGAACGGCTTGAATTAAGATGCGTCCCATACGGCCGCCCGCGCCTAATACACCAATGCGTGGAGTTGCTGACATAGCATATTCCTAAAATAGATTGTAAATTGTGCTTACTATATCAAAACTCGCTGCCTAGACTAAGTTTGTCTGCCAAGTTTCTGGGTTTATTTTTATCGGAAAGCAACTGTGACTGGGCTGCTGATGATCACTTTAAATATCTCAGGCAAACTTTTATCAAAGCGGTGCTAAAAATTTATCTGAAAATACTCATTTTTTTTTATTTCACAAATTTGCAAACTTGTATGCGCAGACTAACCTGCACGAATGATAACAACTGCAAAAATTAAAGGGGATTTACATGCATTCGAAGAAAATTGTATTGGCATTATTGTTGGGCATGAGCACAGCATCCGTATTTGCAGAGCCTGCACTTCAAGAAGGTGATACGCTTGAAAGCCTGTCTAAAGTCCGTATTAGCGTGACGCTACAAGAACCTCTTGCTGTTGAAGTCGATGCACCTGAACTAGAAGAAACAGCAGCAGAACATGAGGTTGTTGCAAGCGCTCAACCACAAACTACCGTTGAAACAGCAACGACTGAAATGGTGGATGTTTTAGAGATTGATGTACCTGAAGTCGAATAAGAGTACAGCAGATACAACAAAGGCGATCTTCAAGATCGCCTTTATTTTTGAGTTTAGATGAGGTCGTGCTTTGACATACCTAACCTAGGTTTCCTTAATCAAACAAACGATCAAAGAAAGACTTTTTCTTTGGTGATGACTGACTGCCCTCACCTTCCATCGTCGTCTGCAACTCTTTTAACAATTCACGCTGACGTGCCGTTAAATTCACAGGTGTTTCCACCACAATACGGCAGAGTAAATCGCCCTGCATACTGGTACGCACAGGTTTTACCCCTTTACCACGCAAACGGAACAATTTACCCGTTTGTGTTCCCTCAGGTACTTTCAGGCTCACGCGACCATCTAGAGTAGGAATTTCAATTTCCTTACCTAAAGCAGCATCGGCAATGCTAACAGGCACATCCATATACAGATCAGCACCATCACGCTGGAAGATTTCGTGCTCACGCACCACCACTTCTACATATAGGTCGCCCGATTGACCATCACGAATGGCTTCACCTTTACCTGTTAAGCGTACGCGGTCGCCGTTGTCCACCCCTGCAGGAATGGTCACTTCAAGAGTTTGCTGACGGTCTGACACCCCCGAACCATGACATTTTTTACATGGATTCTTGATGATTTTGCCCTGACCACGACAGGTACTACAAGTTTGCTGTACCGAGAAGAACCCTTGTTGCATGCGTACTTGACCCGCACCATGACAGGTTGGACAAGTTTCAACATCATTTGGATTTTCTGAGCCTTTACCATCACAAGCTTCACATGGCGCAGGTGCTGTAAAGGTGATGGTTTTCTTAACGCCTTTGACTGCTTCTTCAAGCGTCAATTCCATCACATAGCGTAAGTCTGAACCACGGCGTTGACGTTGCTGGCCACGCCCCCCCCCACCAAAGGCTCCACCGAAAATATCCCCAAACTGGCTGAAAATATCTTCCGCACTGAAACCACCGAAGCCGCCAGCACCACCGCCCATACCACCTTCAAAGGCTTGATGGCCCATACGGTCGTACATGCTGCGTTTTTCGCTGTCTGACAGAACTTCATACGCTTCTGAAGCTTCTTTAAACTTCTCTTCAGCTTCAGGATTGTCCGGGTTACGGTCTGGATGATATTTCATCGCCAACTTACGGTAGGCTTTTTTAATTTCATCATCACTAGCGGTTTTAGAGACGCCCAAAACCTCATAATAATCACGTTTAGCCATGTCTGGCGATGCTCCTCACGGAATTCTATTTAAAACTTAACTGAAGTCTGAAATTGGGGTCAAACTGAGTTTTACAAGGGAAAGCTGTTAAAAATTTTAGCTGAAGTGCTTTAGATGAAGTTCAAGCCATTAGAACACAGCTTTATTTTTCAAAAATTTGGATAGCCCTTTAATCCAAGCATTGATTAAAAATAAGAAGGCAATCACGGCAAAGACCACACCTGCTACGGTGCAGGCTTTGACCCATAAAAAGGCATCCCAAGGAAAGAAGGCCAATGGAATAAACCACAATGCAGCAAACAATGCCAATACACTGTAAATCACCACATTACGCATGATCCATAAAGCCTGTGCCTGTAACCAGACTTCAGTGCTATCGACCACAATCACTTTTCGTGCATACCAATACGCCAATGCACCACTCACCACAGTAAATAAAGCAAAAAACATAAACACGTAAGAGATCGCGACAGACCGGCGCAACTTTAACAAGTTATCTTGCTTCATAATGTGATTTAACCCCATCTGTGCCATGCTTTATTTTTTAATCTGGCGCATGCTGTAACGTATGCAAAGGCTGAAAAATATAAGGTGCTACTATATTGAAATTTTCCAAGTTTCGCACCCGTTATTATGTCACTTTTACAGATTATGTGGATTTTTTTTCACTTTAAACCACTGTGCATATAATGCAGGTAAAAAGAACAGGGTTAATAGGGTCGCGACAATTAATCCGCCCATAATCGCCACAGCCATCGGGCCAAAGAAAATACTGCGAGAAAGTGGAATCATGGCCAATACTGCCGCCAAAGCGGTCAGTACAATTGGACGACAACGGCGCACCGTAGCGTTAATAATCGCGTCCCACTGCGATTCCCCAGCCCGAATATCCTGCTCAATCTGATCAATTAAAATCAAAGAATTGCGCATGATCATGCCCGATAAGGCAATGGTGCCGAGCATCGCCACAAAACCAAAGGGTTTGTTAAACAGCAACAGGAACAATACCACGCCAATAATGCCGAGCGGTGCAGTTAAAAACACGATGAATGCACGGGACATGCTACGCAGCTGAATCATCAACAAAGTCATCACCACGGCAAGGAAAAATGGCATGCCTGCATTGACTGACTTTTGCCCACGTGCCGATTCTTCAACCGTGCCACCCACTTCAATTAAATAGCCACTTGGCAACTTTTCACGCAGGGCCGCCATCGGTTCAGACAGTTCTGCCACCACCGTTGCAGGTTGCAAATTGCTACGAATATCACCACGTACGGTAATGGTCGGCAAGCGGTTACGATGCCAAATTAAGCCTTCTTCAAAACGGTATTCAATTTGTGCAATTTGCGCCAACGGCACCGATGTTCCACGTGAAGTCGGTATAGCCAAACTGCTTAAAGATGCGACATCTAGGCGCTCGGTTTGATCACCACGTAAACGGATTTCAATCAGTTCACGTTTTTCACGATACTGGTTAATAGCCGCGCCACTGATAGAGCTATTAAGGAAGTTAGCTAAATCCAGACTCGACACCCCCATTTGACGGGCACGGTCTTGATCAATCTGCAATTGAATGACTTTGCTCGGCTCACCCCAATCTAAATGCACATTGGTACTGTTTGGATTGGCACTGATGGTGGCTGCGACTTGCTGTGCCCATTGTCGCACTTGTGCCAAGTCTTCTCCTGACACGCGGAATTGCAATGAATAACCCACTGGTGGGCCATTTTCCAATAATGACACGCGAGTACGCACCTCTGGCAATAACAAGCGAATTTGTTCAGATAAATTACGGCGAATTTCATTGCGGTCTTCTAAAGACGATGCCAATACCACAAATTGGGCAAAACTGGCCTGCGGTAATTGCTGATCTAAAGGCAAATAGAAACGCGGCGAACCTGTGCCAACATAGGCTACATAATTGTCGATGCCTTGTTGTTGCGCCAAGAACTTTTCAACTTTTTTAACGGCTGCTTCTGTGGCTGTTAAAGACGCACCTTCTTCAAGTTTTAAATCGACTAAAATTTCTGCCCGATTGGAAGGTGGGAAAAATTGCTGTGGTACCAATTTAAACATCGCAATTGACAGTACAAATATGCCAACTGTGATTGCAATGACGGTTTTTCGATAGCGCACACAAGTATTAACCCATCCACGAAACACTTGATAAAAGCGGGTTTGATAAGGGTCGTGTAATTCACCTGTTGGCTGTACCACAGGCTGCGGCTCAGCTTGTTTGCGTACACGCGCCCAAAGACGTTGATACCACGGCGCTCGCTGTGCATGACGCTGAAAATCTGGCAATAATTTATCGCCCAGATACGGCACGAATAGCACGGCAGCAAACCAAGACACCACCAAAGCTATGGTGACCACTTGGAAAATTGAACGGGTATATTCCCCTGTACTTGAGGCTGCCGTGGCAATGGGTAAAAAACCTGCTGCGGTAATCAATGTCCCAGTCAGCATAGGGAAAGCAGTCGTTCGCCACGCATGACCTGCGGCTTGCAAGCGGCTATAGCCCTGCTCCATCTTAATTGCCATCATTTCAATGGCGATAATGGCATCATCCACGAGCAATCCGAGGGCTAAAATAAGCGCACCGAGTGAAATTTTGTGCAGTCCGACATCAAACAAATGCATACCTGCAAAAGTCATCGCCAAGACCAGTGGAATGGAAAATGCCACCACCAAGCCCG
The DNA here is from genome assembly GCF_017498585.1 of Acinetobacter towneri. NCBI lineage: Bacteria > Pseudomonadati > Pseudomonadota > Gammaproteobacteria > Moraxellales > Moraxellaceae > Acinetobacter > Acinetobacter towneri. The sequence goes on along the minus strand of NZ_CP071766.1, from coordinate 579,503 downwards.
TGCGAAAACCCAGTGAAAAGAAGCTGACCAAGAGCACGATAATCACCGCCTCAGCCAACACTTTCATAAATTCATTGACGCTGTGTTTTACCGCAACAGGCTGATCAGAAACTTTTTGCAGTTGCATGCCCAAAGGCAAGGTCTTTTGCAAACGGGCAAATTCTGTTTCCAGATTTTCACCCAAAGCCAGAATATCACCGCCTTTACGCATCGACACCGCAATGCCAATGCCATTTTCGCCCATAAAGCGCATACGCGGTTGAGCAGGTTCGCTAAACCCACGATAGACCTCGGCAACATCGCCCAGTTGAATGGTGGTGCCATTCACCAACAGCGGCATTTGTTTCAACTCATCGACACTGTGCAACGCACCGCTGACACGCACCTGAATACGGTCTGAATGGGTTTCAAAAAAACCTGCGCTTGCCATGCTGTTTTGTTGTTGTAAGGCTTGCTGAATCGCGCTAACAGGAATGCCGAGTTGTGCGGCTTTGGTATTAGACAACTCAATCCAGATTTTTTGATCTTGCAAACCGACCAAATTAACTTTGGCAACATCTTTGACCCGCTGCAATTGTAGTTGCAAACGGTCGGCATATTCTTTGAGGGTGGCGTAATCATAGTCTGCGCCTGTCAGCACATAAATATTACCAAAAGTGTCGCCAAATTCATCATTAAAAAATGGGCCTTGTACCCCTTGTGGCAGTTCATGGCGAATGTCATTGACCTTTTTACGCACCTTGTACCAAACATCTGGAATTTGGCTGGAGCGCATAGAATCTTTGGCAATAAAAGTCACCATGGACTCGCCCGGACGCGAATAGGCCATGATGCGTTCATAATCGCCCGTGCTCATCAATTCTTTTTCAATACGGTCAGTGACTTGTAAGGAAACCTCTTTGGCACTCGCTCCCGGCCAATAGGTTTGAATCACCATCACTTTAAAAGTAAACGGTGGATCTTCACTTTGTGCCAGTTTGGAATAGGAAAAAATCCCGACAATGCCCAACAGCAGCATCAAGTAGACCACTAGACCTTTATTTTTCAGTGCCCATTCGGATAAGTTAAAATTCATATTTTAACGCTCCGTCTGTGTGGCCGCAGAAGCTGCCTGAGCTGTTGGATTGACTGCCTGTACAGCTTGATTGTCACGGTTAATCGGGTGGATTTTTTGTCGATCACGCAGTAAATGCACCCCACCCATCACCACATAATCTTGCGGCTGTAAGCCACTCAGTACAGGCACGCTGTCACGTCCATAAGCGCCCAATGTAACAGGAATTTGGCGCACGGTTGAGTCTGGCTGTAAGACCAAAACAAAAGCTTGTTGCCCTGTTGCCGACACGCTAGATAAAGGCACATATAAACCCTGATTGGCTTGGCGAGTCAGAAATACCCGCGCACTTTGCCCCAATTGAATTTGTGCATTGCCTTCACGTAAAGCCACTTTGACTTTAAAAGTACGCGACTGATCTGCCGCAGGGGAAATTTCTCGAACCGTACCTGCAAAACGGGTATCGGGTTGTGACCATAAACTTACCGTTGCCTCTTGCCCGACTCGAATTTCACCCACCGCTTGTTCAGGCACGCCAATCACGACTTCACGTTCTCCATCAATCGCCAATTGATAAGCGACCTGCCCTGCCGCTAAAACCTGCCCAACTTCAATATTGCGTTCAGTAATCACACCATTTTTTGTGGCACGTAACTGGTTATAGTCGGTTTGATTACTGCTGACTGCATAATTGGACTGTGCCTGTTTCAACTGTGCCATAGCATATTGATATTGGTTTTTGACTGCATCATATTGCGAGCGACTGACGGCATTCATGGGTAATAATTGCTGAAAACGCTGTAACTCATCGCTAGCAATTTTTGCAGCAGATTGCGCACTTTCCAGTTGCGCACGCGCGGCATTGAGCTGCAATGCGGCATCTTGCACATCCAGTTTTGCTAAGACTTGCCCAACTTTGACCTGATCTCCCACATCGGCAAAACGCTGTGTAACTTGCCCTGCAACCCGAAATGCCAAAGCCGTTTGCTGACGTGCTTGCACCTCGCCTGCATAGCTTTTTTGCTCAAGATGTAAACTGCTGGGCTGGGTCACCATCACCAAAGGGACTTCCTGTTCAACCTCGGTTTTTTGCTTACTGCATCCAATTAGGGTGATACAGCACAGCAGCATCAGGCTGGCAATGAGATTCTGAGTCGTGTTCATCAGGTTTGCTCTTATTTAAACGTTTTTTTTAGGGCAGAATACGGTAGGGTTTGCTGACACTTCGTCTATGTTTGCGACAGCGCATATTTTTAGCTGATATAAGGCATGAGGCAGGAAACTTAGTCATTCTAAGTAACTGACTCATAAAGTAATAGCAGTAAAAAATATGCTTGTTCCAAAGGACTGTGGCTAAAACTTTCTCAGATTGCTTTATGAAACTTGGTAATAGTCTCGCTATTCCCTTCGTTTCATGCCTGATCTGCTCAGTTTTAGCCTACAGCGCAAGCCATTTATGAAGTGCGTGCAAACCCCTATATTAAATTGATTATTTTTTAATTAATATACCACTAGGTACATTAATTAAAACTGAAGCGTCATTTTCTAGTTGTACTGATGCAAATTAGGAGGAGCGTGTGCAGATTCATGTCGGAAGACCCAAAGATTTAGAAAAACGCCAACGTATTTTAATGTCGGCAAAACACTTGTTTTTAAAGTTGGGCTTTCATGGTTCGAGTATGAATCAGATTGCACGTGAAGCAGGCGTGACCAAATTAACGGTGTATAATCACTTTCAAGACAAAGCAACCTTATTTTCCTGTGCCATTGAAGAAACCTGTGAAAGTCTGCTCAAAGCACAGCCTTTGGAGTTGACTGCACATCGCAATTTTAAGCAAGCTTTATACCAAGCCTGTGAACTGTCCTTGAACTTGGTCAATATGCCTGAAGCGATTAAATTAGAGCACTTGCTGATGGAACTGGCCTCGGAGCAAAATCCGTTGGCATTGCAGTTTTACAATGCCTCACATGCCAAACTTCGTGCGATGTGGGAAAGCTTCTTTCGTCAAGCAGCAGAACTAAAATTTATTCAGGCAGATGAACCTAAAACACAAACTGAATTGATCGTTTCCTTACTGCATGGTTTACGTCACCACGAAGTTTTACTCGGCGTACGTGCCGTGCCCGATGCTGAACAATCTCAAAAGATTATTGAAGATGCGATTGGTATTTTTATGCTTCGTTATGGTTGAACAGGCTAATAAAGGTTGATCTAAATCGGAGTTTCTTTTACCAAATAGCATTCCACTCCGCCCTGTATTTCTCTCCTAAATACTGCCACTTGGCACTATAACTTCAGATGCGCAAAATCCATGCAACTTTTGTAGATAGCCCGCTTGGATTGTATCTAAATCGGGGTATAGTCTTAACAGAGTAGAAAAACACAGAACATGGAGAACAACGAATGATTCAACAAATTGATGCTCCTCTACGCGATGACGTACGCTTACTTGGCAACTTATTGGGTGAAACCCTCAAGTTACACGCAGGACAAGATTTGTTTAATCAGGTCGAACAAATTCGTGCTTTATCTAAAGGCGCGCGCGATGGACAAGCCGAAGCTGAAAAACAACTCGAACAACTGTTTTTAAGTCTGGAAGATGACGAAATCTTACCGCTTACCCGTGCCTTTACCCACTTTTTGAACTTTGCCAACATTGCCGAGCAATATCATGTGGTGCGGAGCCGTCGCCAAAGCGAATTTGATGAAAATGGCGTTTCTCCAAACCCGCTAGATCACTTATTTATCAAGTTTAAAGACAACCAAATTTCTGCAGAAACACTCTTTCAACAAGTCTGCGAGCTAAAAATTGAGTTGGTTTTAACTGCGCATCCGACTGAAGTCAGCCGTCGTACCCTCATTCAAAAATATGACGATATTAATGACTGCTTGTTTAAAATGGATCAGCAAAAACTGACACCACGTGAACGTCAGGCAGTTTTGGCAGATTTAAAGCAGCTGATCAGCTCGGCTTGGCAAACCGATGAAATTCGCCAACATCGCCCAACCCCTGTCGATGAAGCCAAATGGGGCTTTACCACCATCGAACAAACCTTGTGGAATGCGGTGCCTAAATTCATGCGTGAGTTAGACAGCATTGTGCAGGAACATTGTGGGCAAAGCCTGCCGCTGAGTGTTGCGCCTGTACGTTTCGCCTCTTGGATGGGCGGTGACCGCGATGGTAACCCGAATGTCACTCATAAAGTTACTCAAGAAGTATTGTGGCTGTCACGCTGGAAAGCAGCAGAACTGTATTTACGTGATATTGAAAACCTGCGTTGGGAACTCTCCATTCAGCAATGCAGCCCAGAATTGGCAGATGCTTTGGGACATTTCCATGCCGAGCCGTACCGTGAATATTTACGCGACACCCGAGAACGCCTAAAAGCCACCCGCGACTGGTTAGCAGCGAAACTGCAAGGCAAAGAGGCTGATGACAGTTTGGTCATCAAAAGCAAAGACGAACTGTTACAGCCTTTATTGCTGTGTTATCGCTCGCTGACGGCTTGCCAATTATCAGACATTGCGAACGGCAAATTGTTGGATTTAATTCATCGTGTGAATTGTTTCGGCATTGAATTACTAAAACTGGATATTCGCCAAGAATCGGGACGTCATCGTCAAGCCATTTCTGCCATTACCGAATATTTAGGTTTGGGCAATTTTGAAACTTGGACTGAACAAGCGCGTCAGAACTTCTTGCTTCAAGAGCTACAAAGTAAACGTCCGTTATTGCCAAAATTCATGCAAGAACCTGCACAAAGCCTGATTCAACATCCCGATGTGCAAGAAGTGTTTGCCACCATGCGCACTTTGGCTGCACAGCCGCAGGAAAGTTTGGGCGCTTATATTATTTCCATGGCGGAATATCCAAGTGATGTATTGGCAGTGTTATTGCTGCAAAAAGAAGCGGGCATTCAGCATCCTTTGCGTGTGGTGCCGCTGTTTGAAACCCTGAAAGACTTGGATGGGGCTGCCCAAACCATGAATACCCTATTTAATATGCATTGGTACAAACAGCATATTCAGGGCAAACATGAGGTGATGATTGGCTACTCAGACTCCGCCAAAGATGCAGGGTTCATGTCTGCCAACTGGGCGCAGTACCGCGCGCAGGAAGAACTGACTGCGGTAGCGCAGCAACATGCTGTGCAGCTGACTTTATTCCATGGTCGCGGTGGTTCCATCAGCCGTGGCGGTGCACCAACACAACAAGCATTGTTCTCACAACCACCGGGTTCTATTTCAGGTGCAATCCGCGTCACCGAACAAGGTGAAATGATTCGTTTTAAATTTGGACTTGAAGGGGTTGCCTTACAAAATCTGGAAGTCTACACCGCTGCAACCTTAGAAGCGACGCTGATGCCACCACCTGTGCCGAAAGCAGAATGGCGCGAGTTGATGGATAACATGACCGAACTTTCGGTGCAGGTCTATCGCCAAACCGTGCGTGAAAATCCACATTTTGTGAAATATTTACGCACCGTTACGCCAGAGCTGGAATTGCAGATGTTGCCACTCGGTTCACGTCCTGCGAAGCGTAAAGTGAGCGGTGGAATTGAATCCTTACGTGCCATTCCGTGGGTATTTGCATGGACACAAATCCGTTTAATGCTGCCTGCTTGGTTAGGGACAGGCGCAGCAATTAACCAAACGCTCGATCAGGGACAAAAAGCCACTTTGGATGAAATGCTCAGCGATTGGCCGTATTTCCAGACTTTGATTGATATGCTAGAAATGGTGCTATCTAAAGCCGACAGTAATATTGCCCTGTACTACGAATCTAACCTGACCGATGACGAAGACTTAAAACAACTCGGTGAGCAACTCCGTCAACGTCTGCGTGATGCTGTGACGACTTTACTGACCCTTAAAGGTGAATCGCAATTGCTCAGCAGCAATGATGTGCTAGATCAATCGATGCGGGTGCGTAAACCTTATTTATTGCCACTGCATTTGCTACAGGCAGAATTGATGAAACGTCGTCGTTTGTATTTGGCAGAACAGCATGCCGAACATACCCCTGTCGATCATGCCCTCATGGTGAGTATTGCAGGGATTGCAGCAGGCTTACGCAATACAGGTTAAGACCTAACGAATAGCACAACAAGCAGAGTCATGCTCTGCTTGTGGCTCATTCACTCACTTAAACATGATTTGGGACGGATGACTACATATTAGGCTAAGTAGAAAAAATCATAAAAAAACATGATAACTGGCATTTTTTATGATTTCTGTCTCAACTTATTTGAATTATGCTTAGATTAGACAATAAATAAGAATTTGGACTTGCCTATGCCAGAAAGCTCTACAATGACGACTTTATTAAAGCTAAAAATTTTTAATTTTTTCAAGGGTATAAAAATCTCCTCAGTTTAAATAACATCCAAAAATCACGTGTCGTCAGTGGCTTGGTTTTTTTCTTTCATTTACTCTTTTTAGTGGTACTTTGGCTCAGTCAAAGCCAACCCCTGTTTACCCCATACATGCTGCCATGGGTATTGGGTTGTTTAATATTGTATTTGCTGATTGCCTTGGTCTTTATATGTCATCAGCTATCGTATTCCTGAAAATCAGACCACACTCTATTATTTTCCAATTCTGTGTTTAGGCTTTTATAGCAGCTCACTCATGAGTATTGGCTATTTTCTGGGTCAAATGACGGTACTCACAGGCGTATTTACCATTGGCTCCATTTTTACAGGCTTATTGTTGTTTAAACGCAGCATTATCTTTTGGGGCACCATTCCCTGCTTGGTGGTATTTTACGGTGGTTCTTTGCTGACCTTGCGCAATATTATCCCCTATGCGCCCGTTTTTCAGCCCTATACGTTTACCAGTGCGGAATTCCAAAATTTCATGCTCATCAATAACTTGATTGGCAGCACCATCATTGGTGTTCTGTTGGCCATTTTATTTAATACTTTTTTGGGACGCTGGATGATTCGTGAAGAACATCAGCAACAACTAATTCTGCTTGATCCACTCACCCAAACTCTCAACCGACGCGGTTTAAGCATAAAATTCAACCAACTGGTGAATCAAAAACAATTGGCGGGGCAAAACAAAGAACACATCTGCCTTGCCCTGCTCGATTTAGACTGGTTTAAGCAAGTAAATGATCGCTATGGACACGATGGCGGTGATCAGGTTCTCAAGCAAATCCCCAAAATTTTGCAAAAAAATCTGCGCAGTGAAGATATTATCGGACGTTTTGGTGGCGAAGAATTTATGATTATTTTCTCTAATACCTCACCACAAATTGCCCAAAATGTACTGGAACGCTGCAGAATCGCCATTGAACAACATCGTATTCCCTATGCGGCACAGTACATTCAAATTACCGCAAGCTTTGGTTTGAGTGCAGAACCGATCTCGAGTGCACATCTGCATCAACTGATTCAACGCGCCGATGCAGCGCTGTATAAAGCTAAGCAAAGTGGACGTAATAACGTGCAAGCAGACATTGACTAAGACATACGTTGCGTGTCTAAAATTCAGCCTAAATTATGTGCAATTAAATTTATTTTTAGTCTGGATTCATCGCATTGATGCGGCAATACATTCTTTAAATTTATAAATAAAATTACTTATTTATATTAAATGTAAATTTTATCAAATAGTAAAATTTAATCCTAAAAATAAGCAGCTGGTCAGTTTCCTCGCAAAATTTTTAAAAAATTTATGCAATACAAGGGTATGATGTGCTCAATTTAGCTTTTGAGTGCTTACTTTATGTCCAATTGGTTTCCCAAATGGCGCCCTTATGAAGGCAGCATTGATGCACGTCCTGTAGGTACCAATGAGTATCTACCGCCTGCACAAACCGTTGTATTGGGGATACAACACGCATTTGCCATGTTTGGTGCCACTGTACTTGCACCTTTTTTAATGGGCTTTGATCCGAACCTTGCCATTTTAATGTCAGGAATTTGTACCATCCTGTTCTTTTTCATGACAGGTGGGCGTGTTCCAAGTTATTTAGGCTCAAGCTTTGCCTTTATTGGGGTGGTGATTGCTGCCACAGGCTATGCAGGCGCAGCAGGCGGTTTAAATGCCAATATTGGGGTTGCGGCAGGCGGGATTATTGCCTGCGGTATTTTATATGCCCTGATTGGCTTTTTGGTGATGGCTACTGGCACCCGCTGGATTGAAAAATTAATGCCACCTGTGGTGACAGGTGCGGTGGTGATGATCATTGGTTTAAACCTTGCTCCTGTCACGGTCAAAGCGGTTGCAGGCAATCCATTTAATATGTGGATGGCCTTGGTGACTGTGCTATGTATGGGCATGATTGCCGTATTTACCAAAGGTTTACTGCAACGCCTCTTGCTCCTGATTGGCTTGCTCATATCGTATCTGATCTATTTTGTAGTCACCAATGTCATGGGTTGGGGGACGCCAATTAACTTCGCACCGATTCAGCAAGCCGCTTGGTTTGGCGTACCAGACTTTCATGCGCCTGTATTTGATGTGAATGCCATGCTGATTATTGCCCCAATTGCCTTCATTTTGGTGGCAGAGAACTTGGGACACATTAAAGCAGTAGGTGCCATGACTGGTGAAAACCTCGATCCACACATTGGTAAAGCCTTTGTAGCCGATGGTGTTGCCACAACCCTTGCAGGTGGTGTCGGTGCACCGGGTATGACTACCTATGGTGAAAACATTGGGGTGATGGCTGTTACCCGCGTGTATTCCACGATTATTTTTGTGGTGGCGGGGGTCTTTGCTATTTTCCTTGGCTTATCACCAAAATTTGGGGCAATCATCCATACCATTCCTACCGCCATTTTAACGGGCGCTTCGATTGTGGTATTTGGTTTGATTACCATTGCTGGCGCGAAAATCTGGATTGAAAACAAAGTCGATTTTTCTAAAAACAAAAATCTGATGGTGGCTGCCGTGACCATTATTTTAGGAACGGGTGACTTTGCGTTGCAATTGGGCAGCTTTAACTTGGGCGGGATTGGGACAGCAACTTTTGCAGCCTTGTTCCTGAACTGGTTCTTTAGTTTGCGTGATCCCTCTTAATCAGAACTTGCGGTCATTTGCTTGAACCTAAGTAAATGCCGAAACAATGCAAAAAGACCGAACAACAGTGATTGTTCGGTCTTTTTTTACCTCAAACGGTCTGTCTAGAATGAACCGTTTTTAAGAGATAATGCTTTTACTTGGCTTATTTCTGTTTTTTAAGCTCTTGCTTAAGTTGCTTCAATTTGCCTTTATGTTTTGAAATCTTTTTCAAACGTGCTTTGATTTGTTGCTTCAAAGATTTAACTTGCTTAGCCATGGTATTACTCCTTAGTAAGGCTATTCGTTGCCATTGTGTTGTTTCACAAAACTACGAATAAATTTTCTTAATTCACGAGCAGCACTAGTATCAAGTTCTTCACATAAACGAATAAATTCATCACGTTCAGTACTATTAATACGAATTAAAAGTTGTCCATCTTTCTTGCCTGTCTTTATTTTTTTGATTTGCTCGTTCATTGCTGATCTCTCCAAAATAAAGACTGCTTTGCAAAAGATGTATATACAATATATATACTTTTTAAAATAAAGCAAACTTACAATGTTAAAAAATGTAATAAAATCATATTCTTTTTTTTACCAATACTTTTTAAAAACCCAGCAAAGCCAAGACAGGCAAGGCTTTTCGCTTAAAACCACCTGCAGAAAAAATAAGCAAATTATTTTTAAAAATTATGCTTTGAATACCAAGATGGCATATAAATACGCGGTTTTACCGCAAAAACGCAAAGTTTGGGCTGCGTTTGAAGCATCGCCCAAACTTAGGGATAGATCAATTAAGGACGGAATTCTTTTAATTCACGCTGAATAAAATGCTGAATCATATCGTGATACAAACGCTCGACCATGTCAGGATCGACTGCATGTTGCAGAGCCAAAGTACGGACTTTTTCAATCACTTCTTTCACGCGCTGCGGTGACTGTACATCTTCCACAGTCTGTTTATGGCGCATGGCCTGATCGACATAAAACTGACGCGATGCAATCAGTTCAATTAAAGCCACATCAATTTGGTCTATTTTGTCACGTGCTTGTTGTAATGAGTTTACTTTTTCATTGTTCATGGGCTTGGGCTACACTTTCAGTTTCGGTTTCGTTTTCACTCTTATACTTTTCTTCTAACACATTACTGAAAATACTTTCAATCATCCACACCCGATATAAGCTGTTAAACACGTAGCTTTGCCCATCTATGCGCAATTCCAACACAGGAAAATCGGGCTGAGATTTCATTTCACACAGCATATCGTTTTCTTTGAGCAACTCGGTCACATCGGCTGTGGTCAGTTGATCTAACTCCAGTTCACGCTGCATACGCTCAAAATGCGCTTTAAAGGATAAATCCTGTCCCCTCGTCCATACCGCCTGCAAAATGCGATACATGGCATCCACACGCTGTTCTTCAGGCGCACTGTAATACAGTTGTGCCATTTGATAAGTCGCCTGCTCAGTCGGGCGGCAAAACGGCGTAAACGCAACATCAGTACGTTTAGATAAACGTGTTGCCAAACTCCAGTCAAACCAGTCGCGTCCATGATAAGACAAGGGATACACATTCAAATGGATATTGTAATAGGCAGCTAATTCTTCTTTGATATACGCCAATAACAACCAAGAAATCGGGTCTTCCAGTGCAATATACAAATCCAGTTCAGGGTCGAGTGCCTGAATTTCATTGAGTTCTTCGGCATCACTAATTAAATGTTCTCGCCATTCAATGTGATTGATCAAGAAAATAGGATTATCGGTGAGTAATTTTTGTTGTTTTAAACGGCGTGTCAAACGCAATAAATCATCGACCGCATGATATTTACGTCCACCAAACTCAAAATAACTGGCCAATACAGGTGCATCATCAAAAACCCGTTCAGGAAAATCCTGAATTTGATGATGACGGCTGGACATGGCATATAAAGTGCGTAATTTACCCGACTGCTTTTGCCACAGCATGTGAAACACATCTTCGAGTAAATACAAGAAATCCTGACCACGTAACGGCGTATGCCGCAAAATAGCTTCTGCCTGCATTAAGGCCTCTGCAGTCGGTGGTTCAGGGCTATCGTGAAAACTAAAACGGTGTTGTTTGGCAAGAATTTGTGCATCTTGAATACAATAATTTTGCCATTCTGCAGCCGACATTTGATTCGGTGCATCGCCACTTTGCCGCGAAATCACCACGGTTAAAGGTTTTAATTCATCGGCCAGAATATCTTCTAATTGCGGCAACTGCTGTACCGCCAAATAGCTATATACATCATCTAGACGTAAATACACACTCAGTCCGTGTTCCGTGGGCAACACCGCTTGCCGAGATGGTTTTTGATAAAACCAACTCGATCTGATCGGATCGAACCAACGGCGTAACAGTGACATGAGATCAGCCTCTAAAAAGAAAATCCTTGTGGTTTGGGGACAAGCCACATGCAAATCATGTGCGCTCGTCCTTCAATAGTACACAAGGATTTATATCAATTCATATAAAAATGATCAATTAGACCTCTAAATTCAGATCAGTCACTGCACCTTTTTCTGCACCCGATGCCAATTTAGCAAATTTCGCCAATGCACCATGGGTATAGTTTGGCTTTGGTTTGACCCATGCCGCTTTACGTGCTGCCATTTCCTCTTCCGACACATGCCAAGTCATTTCACGGGTTTCGGCATTAATCGAAATTTTATCGCCATTTTTCACCAGACCAATTGGCCCGCCTTCATACGCTTCTGGGGTCACATGCCCAATCACAAAACCGTGACTGCCACCCGAAAAACGTCCATCGGTAATTAACGCGACTGAATTACCCAAACCTTTGCCAATAATTGCAGAAGTTGGTTTCAGCATTTCTGGCATACCCGGGCCACCTTTAGGGCCTTCACCACGAATCACCACCACTTCACCTTCTTGCACTTCACCATCTAAAATGCCGCGCATCGCGCCAATTTCACCTTCAAAAACGCGTGCAGGGCCTTCAAAATACAAGCCTTCTTTGCCTGTAATTTTTGCCACTGCGCCCGTAGGTGATAAGTTGCCTTTTAAAACCACCAAGTGCGAATCTTTTTTGATTGGCGCATCAAACGGTAAAATAATTTGCTGACCTTCAGGATAATCGGCAACATCGGCCAAGTTTTCTGCCAAAGTTTTACCTGTAACCGTTAAGCAAGAACCATCAAGCATGCCTGCATCTAGCATGCGTTTCATCAACGGTTGAATGCCGCCAATGGCAATCAGCTCCGACATTAAATACTTGCCCGATGGACGTACATCGGCCACCACTGGGGTTGCCTGACCAATACGCACGAAATCATCTAGTGTGAGTTCAACCCCTGCAGAATGTGCCATGGCAATCAAATGCAACACACCATTGGTCGATCCACCCAAAGCAATCAATACTTTAATGGCATTTTCAAAGGCAGATTTGGTCATAATGTCACGTGGTTTAATATCCAGACGTAACAGATTCATGACCGCTTCGCCTGCGCGTTGGCAGTCATCCATTTTATCTTGAGAAACAGCTTCTTGTGCTGAAGATCCCGGCAAACTCATGCCCAATGCTTCAATGGCCGATGCCATAGAGTTGGCGGTGTACATGCCACCACAAGAGCCTGCACCTGGCAAAGCCACTTCTTCAATTTGTTTGACCTGAATTTCGTTAATTTCACCTTTGGCATGCTGACCCACGGCTTCAAACACCGAAATAATATCGGTATGTCCTGCACCCGGTTTAATAGTGCCGCCATAAACAAACAAGCCCGGACGGTTTAAACGCGCCAGTCCCATAATGCAGCCCGGCATGTTTTTATCGCAGCCACCAATTGCAATCACACCATCATAGGCCTGACAGCCCACCACAGCTTCAATTGAGTCGGCAATAATTTCACGTGAAACCAATGAATATTTCATGCCTTCGGTGCCGTTTGAAATACCATCTGAAATGGTGATGGTATTGAAAATAATGCCTTTACCACCCGCCTGATTCACGCCTGTTTCTGCTTCGCGCGCTAAGCCATCAATATGCATATTACATGGTGTGACATTGGCCCAAGTCGATGCAATGCCAATAAATGGACGAGTAAAATCTTCATCCTTAAAACCCACCGCACGCATCATGGAGCGTGCAGGTGCATTTTCAATGCCTTCATAGACTTCGGCTGAATGTTCGCGGATATTCTGTTTACTCATGGCTGATTCCTTAGCAAGATGGGTGAAATGACGTGCTCATCATGACGATTTATTTTATTTTTCATTGTATCGAAAGCGGGCAGGATGTAAACGAAAATGCCTGTCTAATTTCATTGCTCAAATTTGCTGCGATACTGACATTGCTCATTGGCAGGCTCATAAAAAAGCACCCCAATTTTGGAGTGCTTTTTTGTGGCAGCTTAAATTGCTAAGTACTGCTTAGATTTCACGTACCGCACCTTTTGCCGCACTAGTAGTGTGCATAGCATAGGCTTTCAACGCTTTAGAAATTTTACGTGGACGTTCTTCTGCAGGATGCCAGCCTTTAGCTTCTTGCGCTTCACGACGTGCCGCCATGGTTGCGTCATCTACCGCCAAGTGAATGCTGCGGTTTGGAATATCAATTTCGATACGGTCACCATCTTCAACCAGACCAATCGCGCCACCTTCAGCCGCTTCTGGAGAAACGTGACCAATTGAAAGACCTGAAGAACCGCCCGAGAAACGACCATCAGTCAGTAATGCACATTCTTTACCTAAACCTTTCGATTTCAAATAGCTGGTTGGATAGAGCATTTCTTGCATACCTGGGCCACCACGTGGGCCTTCGTAGCGAATCACCACCACATCACCCGCTGTGATTTTACCGCCCAAAATCGCGTCTACTGCAGCATCCTGACTTTCAAAAACACGTGCTGTGCCGTTAAATTTCAAAATGGAATCATCTACCCCTGCAGTTTTGACAATACAGCCATCCAAAGCAATGTTGCCGTAAAGTACCGCCAAACCACCATCTTTAGAGAAAGCGTGTTCTGCATTACGAATCACACCATTGTCACGGTCACCATCTAAACGTGAATAGTAACGGTCTTGTGAGAATGCTGTTTGGGTGGCTACGCCGCCCGGTGCAGAACGGAAGAACTGGTAAACGTCTTCATTTTCGGTACGGATGATGTCCCATTTATCCAAAGCATCTTTTAAAGTCGCTTCGTGAACTGTGCCTACTGAAGTGTCCAATAAACCTGCGCGATCCAGCTCGCCTAAAATAGACATAATGCCACCCGCACGGTGTACATCTTCCATGTGAACATCTTGTTTTGCAGGCGCTACTTTACATAGTACAGGCACTTTACGTGATAAACGGTCAATGTCATCCATGGTGAAATCCACACCTGCCTCATTGGCAGCCGCCAACAAGTGCAGTACGGTGTTGGTTGAACCGCCCATGGCAATGTCCAACGTCATAGCATTTTCATAAGATGCTTTGGTTGCAATTGAACGTGGCAATACGCTGTAATCGTCTTGTTCATAATGGCGTTTGGCCAATTCCACAATCAACTGACCTGCTTTATCAAACAGTTTTTTACGGTTGGCGTGAGTTGCTACAATTGAACCGTTGCCCGGTAAAGATAAACCTAGAGCTTCTGTTAAGCAGTTCATTGAGTTTGCAGTGAACATCCCTGAGCATGAACCACAAGTTGGACATGCAGAACGCTCATATTCAGCAACTTCTTCATCCGTATAGTTGTCATCTGCCGCCACAATCATCGCGTCAATCAAGTCAATCGCGTGTTCATTGCCACGAATTTTGACTTTACCTGCTTCCATTGGGCCGCCAGACACAAACACCACTGGAATGTTCAGACGCATAGCAGCCATCAGCATCCCTGGTGTGATTTTGTCACAGTTGGATATACACACCATTGCATCGGCGCAGTGTGCGCTGACCATGTATTCTACCGAGTCGGCAATCAAGTCACGCGATGGCAATGAATACAACATGCCGTCATGACCCATGGCAATCCCGTCATCTACAGCAATGGTGTTAAATTCTTTGGCAACACCACCTGCCGCCTGAATTTGCTCTGCCACCATTTGACCGAGGTCTTTTAAATGCACATGGCCAGGTACAAATTGGGTAAATGAGTTGACCACCGCAATAATCGGCTTACCGAAATCTTCGTCTTTCATACCCGTTGCACGCCATAAGCCGCGTGCACCCGCCATATTTCTTCCGTGTGTCGATGTTTTTGAACGATAGTCAGGCATTATAAAGTTCCAACTTGGTTGTGCTGAAATGAATCTGAAATTCATTCTGGCGAAATAATACTGTTTGCAAGATCTGTATCACTGCAAAATAGTTTAAGAGTCTTTCTATTTTACTACAGCTTGAGGTAGTAAGGCTGCTGCTTTACCAACTTTATGATGGATAAAAAGTGACGAGAACCCACAGCACCTTGTTGATCATACTGAATGCAATACAAAACTTTCATGAATAATTTTTAAATTTTGCATTACTAATTTTTATCATAATAATTTATAGCACAGCGACAAGGTGGATTTGTTACAACCCGTTCCGACCTTTGGGCTGCAATTTGTTATAATTGCCGCGTCATCTAAAACTATGGGTTGATTTCCATTGAAAATCGTTTTTGCAGGTACGCCTGAATTTGCTGCAAGCGCTTTGGCAGCACTCCTGAACACCGACCATGAGATTGTCGCGGTTTACACCCAGCCTGACCGTAAAGCAGGACGCGGACAAAAACTCACAGCATCTGCGGTGAAGCAATTGGCACTACAACACGATCTTCCTGTCTATCAACCTTTGCATTTTAAATCATCTACTGAAGAAGGTCTGGCGGCCCAACAAGAATTGGCTGCATTGAATGCCGATGTGATGGTGGTTGCGGCCTATGGTTTAATCTTGCCGCAAGTGGTTTTAGATACTCCTAAATATGGCTGCTTGAATATTCACGGTTCGTTATTGCCACGTTGGCGTGGTGCAGCGCCGATTCAGCGCGCGATTGCCACAGGTGATACCGAAACAGGCATCACCATTATGAAAATGGCTGCAGGCTTAGATACGGGCGATATGATGTATAAAACCCTATGCCCAATTACTGCCACAGACACCTCTGCCACTTTACATGACAAACTGGCGCAGCAAGGTGCCAAAGCAATTGTTGAAGTACTGGCTTCAGAACAAAAATTGCAAGACTATTTAGCCGCGCGTGAAGTGCAAGATGAAGCCTTGACGGTCTATGCACACAAATTGACCAAAGCCGAAGCACGAATTGACTGGTCACAAACTGCAGCCGAAATTGACCGTAATATCCGTGCCTTTAACCCGTGGCCGGTGGCGTTTATCCCTTTAGATGAAACACAAAACTTGCGCGTTTGGGGTTCAGCATTATCGGATGAATCTGCACAAGGCAAAGCTGCAGGCACAATTTTAAAACTGGACAAACAAGGCGTACACGTCGCTTGTGGCGATCAACAAGCGGTATGCTTAAGCTCGTTGCAATGGCCAGGCGCTAAACCGCTGAATCCTGTGCAAATCATTCAAACTCAAAAACTTCAAACAGGACAAGTTCTCGCATGAGCCATTCTGAATCAGGCAACTCACATTTGAACTTGCGTGCCCAAGTCATCCGTACGCTATTGGCTGTACAACAAGGGCAATCATTGGCGAGCGTTTTACCTGCACATTTAAGTAAAGTCGCAGAACGTGACCGCGCCTTGTTTCATGAACTGGTTTTGGGCACTTTGCGTCAATGGTATGCCCTAAAAAGCATTACTTTGCCGCTGTTGGTGAAACCACTCAACAATGAAACTGTTGAAACCTGTTTATATGTCGGCTTATATCAAGTGCTTTGTACTCGTGTAGCCAGTCATGCCGCAATTTCTGAAACCGTAACTGCAGCCAAACAATTGGGCTATCAAGCACTCAGCGGTGTGGTGAATGCAATTCTGCGTCGTGTTTCACGTGAAACATCGGAATTTCAAAAGGCTTTGGCGCAGGCACATGGTTTGCCAAGTTGGTTGTATAAACGTCTGAAAAAAGATTGGCCTGAACAACAAGAACAACTGACGCAAACTTTAAAGCAAACCGCGCCTCTGACTTTAAGAGTCAATACACGCCAAATCAGCCGCGATGACTATTTAGAAATTTTGCAGGAACAAGAGATTGCTGCAGAAGCTTGCACCGTGTCTGAAGTCGGTATTGTGATGCTGCAAAATGTGCACATTCCAGACTTGCCTGGTTTTGATGAAGGCGTATTTTCCGTACAGGACGAACATGCCCAACTGTGTGCAACGCTCTTGCCAAATTTAGATGGCAAAGTGGTAGTCGATGCCTGCGCAGCACCCGGTGGTAAAACAGCGCATCTGCTTGAAAAATTTCAGCCTAAAAAATTGATTGCCATAGATCAGGATACCAAACGTCTGTTACGTGTCAGCGAAAATCTAGAACGTCTGCAACTGAATCAAGAAGCGCAAGTTGAAATTTTGGCTGCCGATGCAACCACATGGAATGCCAGTGAAGCAGTAGACTGTATTGTATTGGATGCACCGTGTTCTGCAATTGGAGTCTTGCGTCGTCATCCAGATATTCGTTTGCTGCGTCAATCTAGCGATATTCAGCAGACGGTGGTATTACAGCAACAGATTTTGCAGCAGATGTGGCAACAGCTCAAAGTTGGTGGCACCTTGCTTTACATTACCTGCTCGGTTTTAAAAGCCGAAAATGAACAGCAAATGCAGCAATTCTTTGCCGAACATCAAAATGCCAAAGAAGTCAAAATTGAGGCAGATTGGGGCATTCCACAACTGTATGGGCGCCAATTATTGCCGCAACAAGGACGCGGGGATGGTTTTTATTATTGTCGTATTGAAAAAACCGCCTAAGCTATTTCTGTTTTAACGATTCTTCTCATTTAATAGCCTTTCCAAAAAAATAACCCTTGAATCAATCAAGGGTTATTTTAGTTAGCCAGTGCAATGCTTTACAGCATCGCACCCGTTTCAGCAAAATGCTTAGTCTTCGAGTTCATCTGGGTTTTTGATCAGGTGAATCATCGCCAAAACTAAACCACCCCAAAGTACCACTGTTGAAATAATCAACATCACCAATGCAGATGTATTCATCTTATTTCTCCGCTGCGTCGTGATCTTTTAAGCGGCTAAGCAATACCGCGCCAATAATAAAGAGCACCACGGTACCACCACCCACGGTGAGTAAAATGTGTAATGGATAACCACCATAGCCTTCTGCAAAAATAGATTTCAGGGTTAAGCCTAAAGCCACGAGCAATGAAAGCGGCGTCACGATGGTTAACAGGAAATTCCAGCCCCAACCCAATTTAATGCTTGAGTATTGGTTAACGTGTTGCTGCAATTCTTTGAGCAATGGACGACGGAACCAAGTCACCAAAATGATCGACAATAAACCACCACCAACAATACCAATGTTGTTGGCAAAGTAGTCAATGATGTCGACAAAAGTGATCGCGCTGTGGGTAGAGAATAAAATGGTTGAAACAATAGCTGAACCACCCGCAATGATGGTTACTGCACGCTTACGCGACCAACCCAGTTTGTCTTGGAACGCAGCAATGGGCACTTGCAGAATACTCACCATTGAGGTCACCCCTGCAACCGTCAATGAAGCGAAGAATAAGAAACCAAATAAATCGCCACCTGCACCCAAGCTTGAAATGATTTTCGGGAATGCAATAAAGGCTAAACCAATACCACCAGAAACCACTTCATCTACCGATGAACCTGCGCTGTACGCCATGAAACCAAGCGCAGCAAAAATACCAATACCCGCTAAAATTTCAAAAGATGAGTTTGCAAGTGCAACCACCAAGCCTGAACCAGTCAAGTTGGTTTTACGTTTTAGGTAAGATGAGTAGGTCAACATAATCCCGAAACCCACTGAAAGTGAGAAGAAGATATGACCAAAGGCAGCTAACCATACTTTATAGTTCGCCATCGCTTCCCAGTTAGGCGTAAAGAAAGCATTTAAGCCATCGACTGCACCCGGTAAACGTAAAGCTTGAACCACGAGAATAGAGAACAAAATCAGCAAAAGTGGTATAAAGATTTTATTTGACAGCTCAACCCCTTTTTTCACCCCGCCGTATAAAATGAACATCACCACCGTCCATACGATGACTAGACCAATAAATAAGGTTGGTACAAAACCAAAGGCTAAGCCTTCACCATTTTGTAAGTAGCTTGTGAAAAAGAATTTTTCAGTGTCTGTTCCCCATTGCTGACCAATGGAATAGAACATATAACTGCCTGCCCAAGACAATACGCTGGCATAGTAAATACCAATCAGCAAAGTCACCATCACCTGCCACCAGCCCAATGCTTCACTGTTCATGAGCTTTTTATAAGCGGTTGGTGGTGCTTTACGGTATTTATGCCCAACTGCATAGTCCAAAAACAGCAATGGCAAACCTGCGGCAAAGATCGCAATTAAATAAGGGATTAAAAATGCGCCGC
This sequence comes from Acinetobacter towneri, assembly GCF_017498585.1. Classification (NCBI taxonomy): domain Bacteria; kingdom Pseudomonadati; phylum Pseudomonadota; class Gammaproteobacteria; order Moraxellales; family Moraxellaceae; genus Acinetobacter; species Acinetobacter towneri. The sequence goes on along the minus strand of NZ_CP071766.1, from coordinate 559,943 downwards.
CGCCATTTTCATAGGCAACATAAGGGAAACGCCAAATATTGCCCAACCCGACCGCAGAACCAATGGCTGCGATAATAAAGCCTGATCGCGCGGACCAACTCTCACGAGAATCTGTCATAGAACACCTAAACTTCAGGCTATTTTTTGCTGCTTGTTTTTTAATTCTGACCTTTTATATAAATAACTTGCTTTTTCATTAGCTTAAATTTACTTTATATAACGGTACTTTAGCGCACGCAAAAAATATCCTGCAAAAAATGAAAATCTGGGTGTTTGCTTTAGAGTCACACCTTTTGAGCATCAAATTCTAAAGGTCAAACAGCGAAATATTCGGAAAATCTTGCTTAAAGTCTTTGCCCAATATTGCGCTTTTGTATGGCTTAACAATACTCATTTTTGAACAATTTTTCTGTAAATTCTGCTTAGAAAGATGCTTTTTGTATGCATTTTTTTAATCAAACGTTCAAATTCCACTCCATTTTGACTTGATTTTTTGGTTATAAGTCATATAACTATTTGGAATGTAATGTTGGTGCTATTTGAGTTGTTTTACTTTTCATCTATTATAGCAGCGCTGTAGCTTATTATTCACCAAACCACAGCGCTGTAATCAATCATCTCAAAATTCAGAGTTAACTCATCCTTTCTCTTTATTTATAATGATGCATCATTAGATCAGATACTTAACGCTTAATTACCAATAAACGCTCTTCCTGCATATCCCGAATAGCAGATTGAATCCCTTCACGCCCTAAACCTGAATCCTTCACGCCACCATAAGGCATATTGTCCACACGGAACGATGGAATATCATTAATAATCACCCCACCAACTTGTAACTGATCCCATGCATACAGCATTTTTTCCAAGCTTTGTGTATAAATACCCGCCTGTAAACCAAAACGGCTTTGGTTAATACGTGTAATTCCTTGTTCAAAAGATGAATATTTTTCCAAAATGGCAACAGGGCCAAAAACTTCATCTTTATAAACCTCCAAGTTTGGATCGACCTGTTCCAATAAAGTCGGCTCAAACATCACACCTTTCAGCTCGCCACCTGCCAATATTTTTGCACCTTTTTTCACCGCTTTATCAATCCACTTTTTCAAGCGCTGCGCTTCAGCTTCCTTAATCATTGGCCCGACTAAAGTGCTGTCTAAATCAGGATCTGCCGCTTTAATTTTCTTGAGCTGGCTCACAAGTTTCTTTTTCAGTTCGGCATATACGTCAGCATGCACCAAAATACGTTGCACACTAATACACACCTGCCCAGCATGATTATACGCACCACCAATTAAGCGATGAATCAATGCATCATTCAATTCAGTATCGGGTTCAATCATCACTGCTGCATTGCCGCCCAACTCTAGCGTTACTTTTTTGCGTCCTGCGCGGGCTTTCATATCCCAACCCACCACATCTGAACCGGTAAAACTGAGCAGTTTAAAGCGGTCATCTGTCACTAAAACATCAGCTTGTTCACGCTCACAAGGCAATACCGAAAACGCACCTTTAGGTAAATCTGTTTCTGCCAACACTTCTGCAATTTTCAATGCTGAAATAGGCGTGGCACTGGCAGGTTTTAATACAAAAGGACAACCTGCGGCAATCGCAGGTGCAATTTTATGTGCAGTTAAATTCAACGGAAAATTAAAAGGACTAATCAAAGACACGGTACCAATGGGTACATGCTTAACCATCCCTTGATAATTCGCAGCAGCAGCCGTCACTGCCAACGGCAAAATACGCCCTTCATCTAGTTGTGACACCGCATCTGCCGCAATTTGGAAGGTATTAATTAAACGCTCGACTTCTGCCATCGCAGCCAAACGTGGTTTTCCACCTTCGGCAATTAAAATTTCGACCAATTCTTCACGCATGTTTTGAAAACGCTGCACACAATGCAACAGAATTTTTTGTTTTTGAAAGGGCTGTAATTTTGCCATTTCAGCTTCTGCTTTTACGGCTGCACGAATGGCCTTTTCAATACTTTTTTCATCGGCAAGTGCAACACGCGCATATAAATTTTGAGAATATTTATGCTGAACGGCTAACCATTGCCCTGTTTCTACGGCTTTATTGGCAAGATAGAGCGGATAATCGACAGGTGGATGGACATTTTGCATACTGAAATCCTCTATTTTTGGCGCGAATTAGGCTATATTTTTACAAGAATTTTGATTCAAGAAAATGTATGATGCGCTAAGTTGGACAATATTTCACATGATTTTTTGTCACGAGAACATCACAACACTAAACCATTCATCCCAAATGATGATGACAAAATACTAGAGTTTATATGCTTACATTACAACGTTTTGCTTTAGCATGCAGTTTAATTAGTTGTTCAGCGGTGCATGCCGATATTATTGGGGTAAAAGCCAGCGTAGATTATTGGAAATATAGCGCAGACTGGAATCAGGCTCAGTTATCACCAAACTTGGATGATGATTTTGCCTTACCCTTCAGTCTAGCAGTAGAGCATCCAGTACCATTTTTACCCAATGCTAAAATTAAACATGCCAATTTGCAGGCCGAAAGCGAGCAAAGCGCTGCTGGTGTAAAAATCAATCAACTAGATTTAGATTACTCAGACTTCATTTTATATTATGAAATTTTAGATAACATTGTTGCCGCAGATGTTGGATTTGGTGCCAAAGTACTTGAAGGCGACTTAAGATCGAATTTGTTTTCGACACAAGACGTCAGTGAAACTTTAGCTATGCTGTATGCAGAAGCAGCGGTCAAATTGCCATTTACAGGTTTAAGTGCCAAAGCTGAAGCTAACTATGCCAAAAATAGCGACAATGAAGTTCGTGATGCTCAGGCAGAAATTAAATATAACTTTATAGATGCCATTTTAGTCGATGTTGGTTTAAAAGCAGGTTATCGCATTTTAGATATTAAGCTCAATCAAGATTCCAATCAGGAAACTCAATTAGAGTTTAAAGGCCCATATTTAGGTTTAGAAGCACATTTCTAAATATTTGATATTTATATAAGTTTAAAACCCTTAAATTATTTTTAAGGGTTTTTTATTCTTCGCAGATTCAAATCCCAAGTGCAACACATTTGTAGTTAGTTGAAAAAGTTAGGTGTATTCATAGAATCATTAGACTTTTTCAACTCGCAATTGGAAAGCACACAATGAAGAAATACACCCAACTTTCTCAAGATGAAAGATACGAAATTTATGCTACTTTGAAAAGTAAAAGTTCAATCGCTACCCTTGCTCGAGAGTTAGGACGTTCACGATCAACCATCTACCGTGAATTAAAAAGAAATACTGGGCAACGTGGATATAGAGCTCAACAGGCAGCTAAATTTGCAAGTCAAAGACGGTACCGTCCTTCATCATCAATGACAGCATTTGCCTTCGCTTATATTGATTATTTGATTGGTTTGGACTGGTCACCAGAACAAATTTCAGGTGCTTTAACACAACGCGGTTGGCTGGGTGTACCTTCACATGAGTGGATTTACCAGTACATTTATCAAGATAAATCAAAAGGCGGTAAACTTTATCTACACTTAAGGCTTCAGAAGAAATATCGAAAACGCGGTTACAAAAACACGGATCGTAGGGGGCAAATCATTGATAAAACAAGTATTCACTGCCGAGACCAGGTCATTGATCAACGACAACGTTTAGGAGATTTCGAAGGTGACACGGTGATTGGTAAACATCATAAAGGTGCTTTATTGACTCTCGTTGATCGAAAGAGCCTGTATGTACATATTGTTCATTTAGGGCCAACGAGAGCATCCTCTCAAACGATTACTTGTGCATTAGATCGTTTACAAATGAGCCATGCTTATAGTGTGACATTTGATAATGGCAAAGAATTTTCCGAACACAAAAGAATTACTGATGCTGGCATAGAGACGTATTTTGCTGATCCTTACAAGTCTATTCAGCGAGCTAGAAATGAAAATACGAATGGTTTAATCCGTCAATATCTGCCAAAATCATCATCGTTTGATGACGTGTCAAACGAACAAATAGAGCAGATAGAATTTGCACTCAACCATCGTCCTAGAAAAACACTAGGTTGGTATACACCGAGTGAAGTTATGGCTGGTTTTTATACTGTTGCACTTGCCGCTTGAATCCGCCCTTCTTAAAGTTTTCTTTCTCCCATAAAAAACACCCCCAACGCTAGTTGAGGGTGTTTGAATAATGAGCTGGCGATGACTTACTCTCACATGGGTAACCCCACACTACCATCAGCGCGAAGAGGTTTCACTTCTGAGTTCGGGAAGGGATCAGGTGGTTCACTCTTGCTATGGTCGCCAGCACAACTGTTTACGGAGACTTGCATTGGTCTTATTCACGACTGTGATGCACTGCGTTTTCCGAATCTGTAACAGATTGGGCTGTATTGGGTCTGAATTTTATTGTTTAGCGTTAACTAAATCAAGATCAGTCTGAATTGACTGATTGGATTTGAATCGATTGAGCATACAACCCCAACTGTTTGGGTGTTGTATAGTCAAGCCTCACGAGCAATTAGTATTGGTCAGCTTCACATATCGCTATGCTTCCACATCCAACCTATCAACGTCGTAGTCTTCAACGGCTCTTTAGGAGGCATAAAGCCTCGGGGAAATCTTATCTTGAGGTAGGCTTCCCGCTTAGATGCTTTCAGCGGTTATCCCTTCCGAACATAGCTACCCGGCGATGCGACTGGCGTCACAACCGGTACACGAGAGGTTCGTCCACTCTGGTCCTCTCGTACTAGGAGCAGATCCTCTCAAATTTCCAGCGCCCACGGTAGATAGGGACCGAACTGTCTCACGACGTTCTAAACCCAGCTCGCGTACCTCTTTAAATGGCGAACAGCCATACCCTTGGGACCTGCTTCAGCCCCAGGATGAGATGAGCCGACATCGAGGTGCCAAACACCGCCGTCGATATGAACTCTTGGGCGGTATCAGCCTGTTATCCCCAGAGTACCTTTTATCCGTTGAGCGATGGCCCTTCCATACAGAACCACGGATCACTAAGACCTACTTTCGTACCTGCTCGACTTGTGGGTCTCGCAGTTAAGCGCGCTTTTGCCTTTATACTCTACGCGTGATTTCCGACCACGCTGAGCGCACCTTCGTACTCCTCCGTTACTCTTTAGGAGGAGACCGCCCCAGTCAAACTACCCACGGACATGGTCCTCGTCCCGGATAACGGGACAGAGTTAGAACCTCAACATTACCAGGGTGGTATTTCAAGGACGGCTCCACTCGGACTAGCGTCCAAGTTTCAAAGCCTCCCACCTATCCTACACAAGTAAGGTCAAAGTTCAATGTCAAGCTGCAGTAAAGGTTCACGGGGTCTTTCCGTCTAGCCGCGGGTACACCGCATCTTCACGGCGAATTCGATTTCACTGAGCCTCTGCTGGAGACAGCGCCGCCATCATTATGCCATTCGTGCAGGTCGGAACTTACCCGACAAGGAATTTCGCTACCTTAGGACCGTTATAGTTACGGCCGCCGTTTACTGGGGCTTCGATCAAGAGCTTCGCTTACGCTAACCCCATCAATTAACCTTCCAGCACCGGGCAGGCATCACACCCTATACGTCCACTTTCGTGTTTGCAGAGTGCTATGTTTTTAATAAACAGTTGCAGCGGCCTGGTTTCTGAGGCTGTCGACAGCTCAAGGAGCGAGTCCTATCACCATCAACAGCGTACCTTCTCCCGAAGTTACGGTACCATTTTGCCTAGTTCCTTCAGCAGAGTTCTCTCAAGCGCTTTGGTCTACTCGACCTGACCACCTGTGTCGGTTTCGGGTACGATTCCAGTGTAACTGAAGCTTAGAGACTTTTCCTGGAAGCAGGGTATCAGCCACTTCACTGTACAAGTACAGCTTGCTATCAGATCTCAGCATAGAGCACCCCGGATTTGCCTAAGATGCATGCCTACTTCCTTTCACCTGGACAACCAACGCCAGGCTGACTTAACCTTCTCCGTCCTCTCATCGCATTACACTGAAGTATTGGAATATTAACCAATTTCCCATCGACTACGCCTCTCGGCCTCGCCTTAGGGGTCGACTCACCCAGCCCCGATTAACGTTGGACTGGAACCCTTGGTCTTTCAGCGAACGGGTTTTTCACCCGTTTTGTCGTTACTCACGTCAGCATTCGCACTTCTGATACCTCCAGCAGACTTCTCAATCCACCTTCTTCGGCTTACAGAACGCTCCCTACCACGTATACAATGTATACATCCGCAGCTTCGGCACATAGTTTTAGCCCCGTTACATCTTCCGCGCAGGCCGACTCGACTAGTGAGCTATTACGCTTTCTTTAAAGGGTGGCTGCTTCTAAGCCAACCTCCTAGCTGTCTATGCCTTCCCACATCGTTTCCCACTTAACTATGATTTTGGGGCCTTAGCTGGCGGTCTGGATTGTTTTCCTCTTGACTACGGACGTTAGCACCCGCAGTCTGTCTCCCGGATAGTACTCATTGGTATTCGGAGTTTGCATCGGTTTGGTAAGTCGGGATGACCCCCTAGCCGAAACAGTGCTCTACCCCCAATGGTATTCGTCCGAGGCGCTACCTAAATAGCTTTCGGGGAGAACCAGCTATCACCGAGTTTGATTAGCCTTTCACCCCTATCCACAAGTCATCCCCTGGCTTTTCAACGACAGTGGGTTCGGTCCTCCAGTTAGTGTTACCCAACCTTCAACCTGCTCATGGATAGATCACCCGGTTTCGGGTCTATACCCAGCAACTATACGCCCTATTAAGACTCGATTTCTCTACGGCTCCCCTATTCGGTTAACCTTGCTACTGAATATAAGTCGCTGACCCATTATACAAAAGGTACGCAGTCACCACACGAAGTGGCTCCCACTGCTTGTATGCATGCGGTTTCAGGATCTATTTCACTCCCCTCACAGGGGTTCTTTTCGCCTTTCCCTCACGGTACTGGTTCACTATCGGTCAGTCAGGAGTATTTAGCCTTGGAGGATGGTCCCCCCATATTCAGACAAGGTTTCACGTGCCTCGCCCTACTCGTCATCATTATGTGTGCCCTTTCGTGTACAGGACTATCACCCACTATGGTTGCACTTCCCAGAGCATTCCACTAAAACACACATAACTTAATGGGCTTTTCCCCTTTCGCTCGCCGCTACTGAGGGAATCTCAATTGATTTCTTTTCCTACGGGTACTGAGATGTTTCACTTCCCCGCGTTCGCTTCGTATGACTATGTATTCATCATACGATACCTACCTTAAGGTAGGTGGGTTTCCCCATTCAGAAATCTCCGGATCAAAGGATATTTGCCGCCTCCCCGGAGCTTTTCGCAGGCTATCACGTCTTTCATCGCCTCTGACTGCCAAGGCATCCACCACATGCACTTAATTACTTGACTATACAACCCCAAACAGTCGTTAATCCCTACAAGTAGGATTAAGACAATTAAATAAATATAAAATATTTATTTAATTCACAGTTTGATGTCTTGTGCACTTAAGCACTGTACAGCTTCAATTAGATTCATATACCAAAACGCTTGATTCAGTTAATTTGCTAGTTCTCATTTCAATTCGTAATTAAACCGTAACACCGAAGCATTACTGTCAATCTTGAATTAAATGAGTTGAACAATTTATTTCAGACTCAATTTTGCCAATCTGTTAATGAATTAATGCGTCTTCGTCAGATCGCACTAAATACTGTGATATTTAAATCACAGAACTTAATAAACCATCAAATCTAATCATTCGATCTTTTATTAAGTTCTGCAATCTTTAGCTTAAAGCTCCAGTATATGTGTGCCTGCGCACAGCATAGCTGTTTGCTTAAATTTTAAGGAAAAACAGTGCTTTTCTGATCTTAAAATTTGGTGGAGACTAGGAGAGTCGAACTCCTGACCTCCTGCGTGCAAAGCAGGCGCTCTACCAACTAAGCTAAGTCCCCAGCTTATCATCTGTGATTCGATGTATCTTCTTCTGCATAATTGCTTCGTCAGTAGTGGTGGGTCTGACAAGACTTGAACTTGTGACCCCACGCTTATCAAGCGTGTGCTCTAACCAACTGAGCTACAGACCCTCAGATACATCAATGAAGAACAACTTGTTGTGGATTCTTACCAATCGTCAATCTTTCGTTAAGGAGGTGATCCAGCCGCAGGTTCCCCTACGGCTACCTTGTTACGACTTCACCCCAGTCATCGGCCACACCGTGGTAAGCGTCCTCCTTGCGGTTAGACTACCTACTTCTGGTGCAACAAACTCCCATGGTGTGACGGGCGGTGTGTACAAGGCCCGGGAACGTATTCACCGCGGCATTCTGATCCGCGATTACTAGCGATTCCGACTTCACGCAGTCGAGTTGCAGACTGCGATCCGGACTACGATCGGCTTTTTGAGATTAGCATCCTCTCGCGAGGTAGCAACCCTTTGTACCGACCATTGTAGCACGTGTGTAGCCCTGGCCGTAAGGGCCATGATGACTTGACGTCGTCCCCGCCTTCCTCCAGTTTGTCACTGGCAGTATCCTTAAAGTTCCCATCCGAAATGCTGGCAAGTAAGGAAAAGGGTTGCGCTCGTTGCGGGACTTAACCCAACATCTCACGACACGAGCTGACGACAGCCATGCAGCACCTGTATGTAGATTCCCGAAGGCACCTTTCCATCTCTGAAAAGTCTCTACTATGTCAAGGCCAGGTAAGGTTCTTCGCGTTGCATCGAATTAAACCACATGCTCCACCGCTTGTGCGGGCCCCCGTCAATTCATTTGAGTTTTAGTCTTGCGACCGTACTCCCAGGCGGTCTACTTATCGCGTTAGCTGCGCCACTAAAGGATCAAATCCCCCAACGGCTAGTAGACATCGTTTACGGCATGGACTACCAGGGTATCTAATCCTGTTTGCTCCCCATGCTTTCGCACCTCAGTGTCAGTATTAGGCCAGATGGCTGCCTTCGCCATCGGTATTCCTCCAGATCTCTACGCATTTCACCGCTACACCTGGAATTCTACCATCCTCTCCCATACTCTAGCTAACCAGTATCGAATGCAATTCCCAAGTTAAGCTCGGGGATTTCACATTTGACTTAATTAACCACCTACGCGCGCTTTACGCCCAGTAAATCCGATTAACGCTCGCACCCTCTGTATTACCGCGGCTGCTGGCACAGAGTTAGCGGTGCTTATTCTGTGGGTAACGTCCACTTAGCCCAGGTATTAACCAGGTAAGCCTCCTCCCCACTTAAAGTGCTTTACAACCAAAAGGCCTTCTTCACACACGCGGCATGGCTGGATCAGGGTTCCCCCCATTGTCCAATATTCCCCACTGCTGCCTCCCGTAGGAGTCTGGGCCGTGTCTCAGTCCCAGTGTGGCGGATCATCCTCTCAGACCCGCTACAGATCGTCGCCTTGGTAGGCCTTTACCCCACCAACTAGCTAATCCGACTTAGGCTCATCTATTAGCGCAAGGTCATAAAGAGCCCCTGCTTTCTCCCGTAGGACGTATGCGGTATTAGCATCCCTTTCGGAATGTTGTCCCCCACTAATAGGCAGATTCCTAAGCTTTACTCACCCGTCCGCCGCTAGCTCAGTTACCGAAGCAACCTCGCCCGCTCGACTTGCATGTGTTAAGCCTGCCGCCAGCGTTCAATCTGAGCCATGATCAAACTCTTCAGTTAAAATCATTTTGAAGTTTTAATCTAAACTTCCAAATCTGGCTCATCAATTTTCTGACTTAAATTTCGCTCAAATAAACTTCGAGTAATTTAAACCAATCAATCAATGAAATATTTTCGATCAATCAATCAGTAAAAATCCACACAAGTTGTTCTTCATAATCTCTTAATGATCTTAATTTCTGCCTCGTCAGCAGAAATTTTAACGCAAAACACTTCTAACAACTCAACCCTGTAAGCTAAGTTCGTAGGCTGTTTCGCGTCGGGATGTGTGCATTCTAGGGGATTTCAAAATCTTTGCAAGCCCCAAATTAGGATATTTTTCACGTATGTATTTTTTTTCTACAAAAATACTTGGTTTTTTAATTTTTTAGCTATTTTTTCATCAAATTTAAATAAAAACTCACATCTACAAAGTAAAGAGGGCTTTTTTATCCATACTTTTATGGGCTCAAATCGGTCAAGTTTTGCAGGCTGTAATCAACGATTGCCAATGTATACAATTCTTTTTGTCTTATGATATCTAAAAAAATTTTACATCTCAGTTAAAAATGCTTTTGCATTATCCAGAATCATATTCCTACATACGGCGTACCTATCATTGATTTCATATCAGTGTGGAGGTCTTGTCCGTTGATTAAAAGTTGGTGTTCAGCATTTACATTATTGATTTCAAGTCGAATGAGTCTACTCCTCTATTCAACAAGTTTAGATCGCGCCATCCACATGCACTACCTACAAGAGGTTTTGCCGTATAAAAGTAGCTTTAGCTTTGAATTTTGAATTTAGGTCTTAAAGTTTTAAGAAAATTTTTATAAAACAAAGAGAAGTAATCTTACATTTTACCTTTAGATATAAACCACAACAAAACTAGAGGCAAAAAAAAGAAAGAGATCTCTCCCAAAATCTCTCCCTCGGAGTTGAATCTATATGCGATCCATATATCATTATTATAGTTATACGAAAAAAAGAGTCCCTTGGGGAAGGGACTTGTAAATTGTGGAGCTATAGTTATAAGTACCCTCTAGATCTGTTTTGTACACTGTGTCTAGATGGGTAAATCTTATACATAACTGAGCAAAAATGCAAGCTGCTTGGCAAAATTTAAGTGTTGTTTTTATAAGGTTTTTTTTGAATTTACTTATTCATATAATTAATATACCAAACAGAAAATAAAAGCAGACCGAAGCCTGCTTTTATTTCAATCACTTAGAATGGATCTAGTCCGTAAATGTGACTTTGGCAATGGCTTTTTTGCCCGCCTGAATAATGTGTGTTGCGTTTTCTTTGACCGAGAAACCCGCATCGACCACATTCCAATCTACTTTCACTGCGCCACGTGCCACAGCATCTTTGGCTTGCGCAGCATTTTTAGTTAAACCTGCAGCACGTACAATAGAAGCAATAAATAATTCGCCACCAAATTCAGCACGTGAAATCGTTACTTCTGGCGTACCTTCAGGTAATTCACCTTCAGTAATAATATTACCCGCACCTTTATGCGCATTGGCTGCAGCTTCGCTGCCGTGGAAACGCTCAACCAATTCGAGTGCCAAAATCTTTTTGATTTCTTGCGGATTACGACCTTCTGCCATTTCTTTGAGCAACACTTCAATTTCATCCATCGACTTGAAGCTGAGTAATTCAAAATAGCGTTCAATCAGACTATCAGGCATCGACAAGACTTTTTGATACATCGCACCCGGTGCATCAAATACACCAATATAATTGCCCAAAGATTTAGACATTTTATTCACGCCATCTAAACCTTCAAGAATTGGCACGGTAATACAAACTTGCGCTTCCTGATCATAACGACCTTGCAAGGTACGTCCCATCAACAAGTTAAAGGTCTGGTCTGTACCGCCCAATTCTACATCGGCTTGTAATGCCACCGAGTCATAACCTTGTACCAACGGATACAAAAATTCGTGAATCGCAATCGGTTGCTGGTTGTTATAACGCTTGGTGAAGTCATCACGTTCCAACATACGCGCTACGGTTTGCTGCGATGCCAACTGAATTAAGTCTGCTGCAGTTTTTGTTGCAAACCATTCAGAGTTAAACACCACTTTGGTTTTATTTGGATCAAGAATTTTAAAAACTTGTTCCTGATACGTTTTGGCATTTTCCAAGACTTTTTCACGTGACAACGGCGGACGTGTAGCACTTTTACCTGTTGGGTCACCAATCATGGCAGTGTAATCGCCAATCAAGAAAAATACTTCGTGACCTAAGTCTTGGAATACTTTTAATTTATTGATTAATACCGTATGCCCCAAGTGTAAATCAGGTGCAGTCGGGTCAAACCCCGCCTTAATTTTTAAAGGACGATTCTCTTTTAATTTCTTTAGAAGATCTTCTTCAGAAATAATTTCATGCGTGCCTCGTTGAATGAGGGCAAGTTGTTCTTCAGCCGGCAGGAAATTTGACATCACGAAATCCAAACACATCAGTTATTCAATTTGTGCGATATACTAACACTTTTTCAGCATATTGCAGGCTATAGAATAACCATGACAGCGATCTATATTGGGGTAATGACGGGCACAAGTATGGATGGTGTCGATCTTGTTGCTGCTTCTTTTGATCCACTGCAACTCCACGCGACCCTGACTTTGCCGTTTGATCCCGATTTACGTGACGAACTCATGGCACTGACTTTGCCAGGTGACAATGAAATTGACCGCATGGGCAAAGCAGATGTGGCTTTAGCCACCATGATTGGACATGGTATTAACAGCCTGATTGAAAAAAATAAACTGGATAAATCTCAAATTAAAGCGATTGGTTCGCATGGCCAGACCATTCGTCATCGTCCTGAACATGCTTTTACTTTACAAATTGGTGATCCGAACATCATCACCGAAATCACCCAAATTCCTGTAATTTCAGATTTTCGTCGTCGTGACATGGCTGCAGGCGGACAAGGCGCACCGTTAGTGCCCGCTTTCCATCAAAACTTATTCCAACATCCGAGTATTCATCGGGTAATTTTAAATTTAGGCGGCATTGCCAATGTCAGTTTGTTGCCTGCAGGACAGCCCGAAGCAGTATCGGGTTTTGATACAGGGCCTGCCAATATTTTAATGGATGCTTGGTGTGAGCGTTACACAGGACAACCTTATGATGAAAATGGCAATTGGGCTGCGTATGGACATCCGATTCGCAGCTTGTTAGATCGTTTACAAGCCCATGCTTTTTTCTCTAAAGAACCACCCAAAAGTACAGGGCGCGAAGACTTTAACTTGGAATGGCTAGATGAACAGGTTGCCGATTGGCGCAATGATGTGGAATATGACGAGCTGGAAGATAATCCTGAAAATATTCAAGCGACTTTATTAAAGCTCACCACCCGCGCGATTAAAAAAGCCATTTATCGTTCAGGCATGGATACAGGTGAAGTCTATGTCTGTGGCGGTGGTGCCTATAATTCTTATTTGCTAGAGCAATTGCGCTGGCGTTTGCGCAAACATCAATGGACTGTACAAAGTACAGCCGATTTAGGGCTAAACCCAACATGGGTCGAAGCCACCGCCTTTGCTTGGTTGGCAATGCGTTTTTGTCAGCAATTAAGTGGCAATTTACCTGCGGTCACAGGGGCTAAAGGTGATCGCATTTTAGGTACCATGACTTTGGTTTAAGGATGCACTTTTAAACCAGATCAGTAGCAACAAAAAAGCCTTTCCTCTTCTATATAGGAAAGGCTTTGATCATTTTGAGTGCATCAATCTACTTTTTCAGATGCTGATACTCAAAAATATTTAAATCATACTTAGATTGAGAATGAAGAACCACAACCACAAGTCGTGGTTGCATTCGGGTTTTGTACCACAAAACGCGAACCTTCCAAGCCTTCAATATAGTCCACTACCGAGCCAACTAAATATTGATAGCTGAGTGAATCGACCAGCATTTTTACATCGCCATTCACAAATTCTGCATCATCTTCATTTTGGCTTTCCGCAAAGTTAAAGCCATAAGAAAATCCTGAACAACCGCCACCTGTCACATATACACGTAGCATTAAGTCTTGATTACCTTCACTGTCACGCAATTGGCGAACTTTTTTAGCAGCGTTGTCGGTGAGCTCAAGTGCTTGGGCATTCATGATGGATTTTCCTCAGGTACAATTCAGATGTCTTTTCTGCAAAAAGACCACTTATCAAGTATAGCATACTCAATATTGGGACGGTGATGCAGAATTAAAGTGAATTCTGAGTAATTACCTCAAGATTCTCCAATTACTTGTAATTTTCGTCCTGCAAGCCACATTCAAAATTGGTTGGCGCTTCTTTACAGCGGAATTGCCACAATAATTTCATCATGCGTTTGTCATAAACACCACGTTTAGTTAAATCAATCCGCGATTCACGCATCATTTTTTGATAACCCGGTTGATCTGCTGCAGGCACTTGCATCCAATATTTTGCAGGAATATCGGCTTTCATTTTGCCTAAAATACCAAAGGCACGTGGTAACTGCCCTTTCACCCATTCACGTGATTTTTGCCCAAAACCTGCAGGGAATTTATCTGGGCGGATAATAATATTGCCCGTGACCTGTAAAATTGGATAATTCACAATCGCGCCTTTAGTGCCTAAGCCTTTATGTAGTTCCAAAGGACGGAATACTGCAGCAGGCGCACCAATAATATCGACCTGACCATTGTTAAATTTACTGCCAAAATTGGTGACATCGGCACTTACTGCTTGCGCACCAATTTGCTGTACCATTATTTTTTGCGCTTGGTCATAATCTAAAACAGCAATTTTTTTCCCCGCGGCTTTGGCGACACTATTAATACTGCGGTCATTCACCATCAAAAAGGCATCACCCACAGGAATGACACCTGCGACTTCATACTGACCATTGCGCATATATTTGGCAAAAGCAGGACTCGCCAAACCTTGCATGACTTTAACTGCCAGTTTTAAATCTGGAATCGCACCAATTGCATCTAATGAGCCTGTAAAATGGTTAAATTGACGACCACGCATGCCCGTCACACTAATACCATCACATTTTCCTGCTTTAAAATCTTCTGCAATCACGCCTTCGTTTTGTCCTACGCGTAACTCAATTTCTGCGCCCCAGTTTTTGGCCGCCAATTGATAGTCTTGCATTAAGTTATAGACATCACCGTTTTTACCGACCAAGTCGAATACACAGACCACTTGCTTAGCCTGCACTGCACTGGCGGCTAAAGACAAGCCTGCACCGAATAATAAAGCTTGCGTCCATTGTTTCATTTTATAGTTCCTTCCATTTTTTGTTTTTCTGGTCAAAATTGATTCAAACCTTCAATTTTGTAGCACTGTACTTTTCATCAAGCTAAGATTAGCGAATTTTGATCTTTGGCTGATATGACTCAATTGACGAATCTTTCAATTTGACATCCTCCCCGACCTAAAGGACGGAGATTCCTACTGCTAGACGCTCATGCCCGAGCGCAAGAATATTCAGTGCGGAATTTACATCCCGATCATGGAGCGTACCACACTCCACACACTGCCATTCTCTTATTCCAAGTCCTGCTCTACCTTCCGAACTACTGGAGCGTGAGCCACAGCACGAACAAGTTTGGGTGGTATAGGCTTCATTGACTTCTTCATAACATACCCCTGCGTTCTCGCATTTATACTTGAGCATGGTTCTTAGTGTTGTCCAACTGGCATCTAGCACTGATTTAGCCAATCTGGTTTGTGCTAATGCTTTGGCATTCACATTGCCAACGAAGATGGCTGCATGTTCATTCACCAGTTTTCGGCTGAATTGATGCAGCATGTTTTGTCTTACATTTTTAATCTTGGCATGGATGGCTTTGACACGTTTCTTATTTTTTGCACGTTGAGCAATACCAAGTTTTTGTTCATATTGCCGATAGATTTGAGGTGCTTTAAGTTTTACGCCATCTGAACAAGTCGCTAAATCTTTTAAACCTAAATCTATGCCAATTGAGGTTTTAGCGTTGTTTTTTTCTATTTTGACTGCATCAACTACAAGACAAACATACCAACGTCCACGACTATCTTCTACGAATGTGCCTGTTTTGATATTGTATTGACTTAATCCGTAACTATCCCATAGTTTAAATTGATGCTTGCCATATTGAACATAGCCATCAGCATATTTGATTGCAACCTTTTTAAACGGTATCCAACCCAGTGAACGTCTAGCTGATTTTTTATTACTGACACGCCATTTTAGTTTTGCTTTTTTGAACTGCTTGCGTCTTGTGACCAATTCTTCTGTCACTGCTTGAATAGTTTGACTGTGCAAGTTGCATTCTTTCGATGTGCCTTTCGTGTATTTTGCAAGGTCGTATGCTGAAAAGAATTGTTGTTTACGTTGTAGATGCTTAAAACACAAATCATTGACATAATTCCAGACAAAATTTACTTCGGATGCTAACTGATTTAGCACCTTGCAATGTTTGTCTTTTATGCTTAATTTGAGTGTCTTCATCCAATTATTTTAACAGTATTTTTCTTAATAGTGACTATAGTACAAGTATTTAAAACGACATTTCGTGTCGTTCATATGGTTTACTCCAGTCGCTTATATCCTCGTGCTGAACCACGAGGTTTTTCGCTCCAGTGGATAAAAAAACCTAGAAATCTAGGGTCTGTTGATACTTCGTCTATGTTTGCGACGTGAGAGATATATCTCGCAAGGTTTTTTAGCTGATATAAGGCATGAGGCAGGAAATTTAGTCATTCTAAATGACTGACTCATAACGCAATAGCAGCAAAAAATATGCTCGTTCCGAAGGACTGTGGCTAAAACTTTCTCAGATTGCGTTATGAAACTTGGCAATAGACCCACTATTCCCTACGTTTCATGCCTGATCTGCTCAGTTTTAGCCTACAGCGCAAGCCATTTATGAAATATCAACAGACCCTCGGCTTTTTATTAAAAATCAATCTATTCACCACCAAGTGAACATTCAAAATTGGTTTTTTCGACAGAACAACGAGCGCGTTTTAACACACTCATCATGGCAGGGTCATAAATACCGCGTTTGGTCATATCCATACGTCCATCACGTAGCATTTTTTGATATTTAGTTTTATCTTCTGCGCTCAAGTTCATTTTATATTTGGCTGGAATTTCACCTTCTAAACGATTAATCATACTCATCGCTTTAGGCAGATTTTTTACAAACCAATCTCGTGATTTTTGCCCAAAGCCCGCAGGGAATTGTTCAGGGCGAATCACAAAGTCTGCGGTCACTTGTAATACAGGGAAGTTAAACATCGCCCCGTTATTGCCTAAACCCTTGTAGATTTCTAAAGGTTTGTACGCATAGGCAGGCGCACCGACCATATCGACCTGACCATTGTTAAATTTCGCCACAAAGTTAGATACATCAGAAATGACAGCTTGCGCACCTACACGCTGCACCATAATTTTTTGTGCATCGTCATAGCCCAATACCGCAAACTTTTTCCCTGCTGCTTTTTCAATCGAGCTGATGTTCTTGTCGCGCACAAAAATAAAGG
Source organism: Acinetobacter towneri (assembly GCF_017498585.1). NCBI lineage: Bacteria > Pseudomonadati > Pseudomonadota > Gammaproteobacteria > Moraxellales > Moraxellaceae > Acinetobacter > Acinetobacter towneri. The sequence continues at coordinate 542,787 of NZ_CP071766.1, read as the reverse complement.
CCGAACCTAAAGGTGAAATACCCGCAACTTCATATTTCTTGCCACCTAAATTGGTAACCATTTTCGCTGCATTACGTTGATCTAAAGCAAAGCTGATGGCACGTTGTGCAATCGCATTACTTGGCGCACCACCTAAAGCATCAATCGAGCCTGCAAATTTATTGTATTGGCGAGCACGCATGGCGGTCATAAATACCCCATCACATTTGCCTGCTTTAAAATCATTGTCTGCGACAGCTTCATCCTGACGTGGAATTAAATTGACTTCTGCACCCCAGCCTTTTGCTGCTAGCGCCCACTCTTGTGCCATCTGAAAAGATTCACCTGACTTACCCAGTAAGTCAAAGACACATACATCTACTTTTGCTGCTTGCGCCTGAGCACTGAAACCGATCGCTGCGAATGCTGTCAATGTTGCGCTGACCCATATTTTTTTCATTGTTTCGATCCTTCTACAGATTTTTTTATTTTTGAGTGTCCGTACACGAAACAAATATTAAGCAAGTTCAAATTAAAAAAATAGAGCATTTACTCGAATTTCATCTGTCAATTCTGCCAAAACCTTATACTGCCTTATTTAAGCGATCATTTTTATTTCATAATTCACTTATATTTTATAGATTTAGATCAAAATAAAGATCATTTCCAACATGCACGTATTTTGTGCTTGTTTACAAAGTCATAAAAAAAGCCTGTTGTTAGATCATAATTTTTAAACATCACAAGAGAGATTTTTCGCAAATCACAAATAAAACTGGGCTTATTTTTGTTTTCTGGTGGGCTTCCATTAGAATATGCCCAACTTTTGTTGTGACCAGTAAACACCATGATTCAACTTGACCAAGTTTCTTTACGCCGCGGTGGACGTGTTTTATTTCAAAAAGCGTCTATGCAAATCCATCCAGGCTGGAAAGTCGGTCTTACAGGTGTCAATGGTGCAGGAAAATCCAGTTTATTTGCTGCGCTTTTAGGTAGTTTAACCCCAGACGAAGGTACGTTGAGCCGTCCGCAAGGCTGGACTGTGGCGCACATGGCACAGGAAGTTAAAGCATTGGATTTGCCTGCGATTGATTTTGTGCTGTCGGGTGATGAAGAATACTGGAACATTCAACAACAACTGCAACATCCTGAACAATTAAATAATGACCAACTTGCACATTTGCATGGTCGTTTTGATGAAATTCATGGCTATACCGCACCCGCCAAAGCCGCACAACTGATGGCAGGTTTAGGTTTTATGGAACATCAAAACAGCTTGGCGGTCAGTAGTTTTTCTGGTGGATGGCGCATGCGTTTAAATTTGGCGCGTACCTTAATGAGTCGCTCCGAATTATTATTACTGGACGAACCAACCAACCACTTAGACTTAGATGCAATTTTATGGTTAGAAGACTGGCTTAAAGCCTATGCGGGAACTTTGGTGCTGATTTCCCATGACCGTGATTTTTTAGATGCCATTACCGATCATATTTTACATATTGAAAATAGTGAACTGACTTTATATACAGGCAATTATTCAACCTTTGAAACCACACGCAGTGAACGCTTGGCACAACATCAACAAGCGTATGAAAAACAATTAGAAACCCGTGCACATTTACAAAAATATATTGATCGTTTTAAAGCCAAAGCCACCAAAGCACGGCAGGCACAAAGCCGTATCAAGCAATTGGAACGCATGCAATTGCTTGCCCCTGCGCATGTAGATACACCATTTACCTTTAGTTTCCGTGAACCGACCAAAATGAGCTCACCCTTACTGACCTTGGAACAAGTCAGCATTGGTTATGCAGACAAAGTGATTGCCAGCAAAATTAACCTACAAATTACCCCGACCAGTCGTATTGGTTTATTGGGGATGAACGGCGCAGGTAAATCGACCTTAATTAAATCCTTAGTGGGTGAATTGGCGTTATTGGCAGGTACTCGCAAAGCCTCAGAATTACTCAATATTGGCTATTTTGCACAGCATCAAATGGATGCTTTGGATGATAGCGCCAGCCCGATGCTACAACTGGCACGCATTGCCGATAAAAAAATCAGCGAAGCCACTTTACGCGCCTTTTTAGGCAGTTTTGGTTTTAGTGGCGAACGTATGGACACGCCTTGTGAAAGTTTTTCAGGAGGTGAACGTGCACGTTTGGCTTTGGCTTTAATTGTCTGGCAACGTCCTAACGTACTGATTCTGGACGAACCGACCAACCATTTAGACTTAGATATGCGACATGCCTTAACCATGGCATTACAGGATTATGAAGGTGCAGTGGTATTGGTGTCACACGAACGTCAATTAATTGCCAGTGTCTGCGATGACTTACTCTTGGTTCATGCAGGACAATGCACAGAATTTGAAGGCGATTTACAAGATTATGCCCAATGGTTACGCCAAGCTCGTGCAGACATGCTTAAGCAAGGTACATCCAACACAGCTCCATCCAATCCAAGTCCAGTGGTTGAGAACAAGACTAACCTAGTCAAAGTAGATAAAGAAGCTCAACGCAAACTGGCAGCACAACGCCGTGAACAAACTCGCCCTATTCGTAAAAATATTGAAAAATACGAAGCGCAAATTGAAAAAATTCAACCGCGTCTGACTGAAATTGAAACCGAACTGGCAGATCCTGCCCTTTACGATGCCAACCGTAAAGATGATTTGCTCAAACTCATGAATGAGCAAAATGATCTGAAAACAAAATTGGCACAGGCAGAAGAACAAATGCTTGAATTGATGATGGAATTGGAAGAACTCGAAAGTAGCTTTGAATAGCCATACCGATGAGATTTTAACGCTATGCTAAATAGGGTTAAATCTCATCATATTTCGTAGAATATGCATTGTGTATGTTCCATACTTATAAGACACATTCGTAATAGTTTTAATCTTTAGTTTATCTTCACAATAACCACGCAAAGAAATTTAAGTCACTCTCTGCGTTTGTTTATTTTTACTTATCAATCTTGCACCACAGCATAGTTGTATGACACCCCCCACCCTGAATAAAAGTAAGACAACGATAGCTACCAAGCAAGAAGTTTTGAATTTAAAACTCAGTGTGATTTTTAAATTCAAAATCTACAATTTAAATTTAAAAGCAAAAACTTAGTTATCCACAACTCAAACTAACTGTTATTTTAAATTCAAAACTCTAATTAAAGCCAAATCAATCCATTCTTTCATGGTTATTTTGAGTCATTGAATCTCAGTGATTCACAGAAAATCGCTGCTACTCGGCAGTAATTTTTGCTTTGCTAATACATAATTCTTGTATTTTCCAGCCCTGAATATAGCGCCAGATTTCTTGAATATACCCTTGATCATCCGCCAAACCAATTTGAATCCGACAGTTAACCTGCTCACGATCAAACTCATATTCTTCTAATTCAACATTCGGTTTGATCGGTTTCCAAACACCATTATTCACTGCATGCTGAATGTTGGCATAACGTGTTTCACGATTTTCCACACGTGATTCTGCCGTATAAACGACTTTAAAATCTTCATCTTCATAGTGTGCTAACAGCTCCACATTGCCAGTAAAAAAAGCATTCACCCATGCATCACGTGCTTGTTCTAATTGATTATCCATCTTAATGATTCTCCTATATTTTTGGCTTAATGTAGCTCAGCATGACAGAACAATAAGTCAGTTTTATAAAAGTTATTTGGATGAATCACGACAACAACAAAAGCCAAACATAAAAAAGCACTCCGTAGAGTGCTTATGGTTATGCGGATGATTTGGACGAATTAAGCGTCAATATCTGCATTTAAGGCATTTTCTTCAATAAAGGCACGACGTGGTTCTACATCATCGCCCATTAAGCAAGAGAACATGCGGTCTGCTTCAATGGCATCATCAATGGTGACTTGCAACATATTGCGGTTTTCTGGGTCCATCGTGGTTTCCCAAAGTTGTTCCGCATTCATCTCACCCAAACCTTTATAGCGCTGAATCATCATGCCGCGACGCGAGTCCTGCAAAATGTGTTGCCACACTTGATGGAAATTGTTGACCGTAATTTTACGTTCGCCTTTTTCCAAATACGCACCTTCTTCAAGCAGCGTAAACCAGCTTTTTGAATTTTTCAGCAAACGTGCATATTCAGCTGAACCCAGCAAACCTGTGTCTAGCAAATAGGTATGTGGCAAGTTGTGCACATATACCGTGATTCGTGGCCAATACGTTGCAGATTTTTGACCATCCGCATCTTCTTTTTCAAACTGTTCGATGCTTAATTCAGGACGCAAACTTGGTTGTAATCGTTCAATGCTTTGACGTAATTGCTCGCCCCATTGTTGTACATACGCCTGATCTGCTGCTTGATCAATTTTAAAGGCATCTAATTCTAATAAACCATCCAACAGACTTGCAGGATAACGCAGCGTTAAACGGCTCAAACTCTTTTGTGAAGTTTGATAATCAGCAATGACTTTGGCTAAAGCCTCACCACGAATTGCAGGTGCATCAGCACTCACATGCAGCTCCAATTCATCAATCGCATTAGAAATTAAATAGGTTTCTAAAGCATCGTTATCTTTGATGTATTGTTCCTGCTTGCCTTTTTTCAGCTTATACAATGGTGGCTGTGCGATATAAATATGACCACGCTCAACCAATTCTGGCATTTGACGGAAGAAGAAGGTCAATAGCAAGGTACGAATGTGTGAACCATCTACGTCAGCATCGGTCATGATGATGATTTTGTGATAACGCAGTTTGTCTGGGTTATATTCTTCACGACCAATACCACAGCCCAAAGCGGTAATTAAAGTACCTACTTCTGCCGATGAAATCATCTTGTCAAAACGGGCACGTTCCACGTTCAGGATTTTACCTTTCAGTGGCAAAATTGCCTGCATTTTACGGTTACGACCTTGTTTAGCCGAACCACCTGCAGAGTCACCCTCGACTAGATATAATTCAGATAATGCAGGGTCTTTTTCCTGACAGTCAGCCAATTTACCAGGCAAACCTGCAATATCCAAAGCACTCTTGCGGCGCGTCATTTCACGGGCTTTACGCGCCGCATCACGGGCACGCGCTGCATCAATAATTTTACCCGCAATGGATTTTGCCGCTTGTGGATTTTCCAATAAATATTCAGAGAAAGATTTATTCATGGCCTGCTCAACAGCAGGTTTCACTTCACTCGATACCAATTTTTCTTTGGTCTGTGATGAGAATTTTGGATCTGGCACTTTGACCGACACAATCGCGGTTAAACCTTCACGTGCATCATCACCCGACACCACGACTTTTTCTTTTTTCAGGATATTTTCGCTTTCCATGTAGTTGTTTAACCCACGGGTTAGCGCAGCACGGAAGCCTGCCAAGTGCGTTCCACCGTCTTTTTGTGGAATGTTATTGGTAAAGCAACGTACGTTTTCCTGATAGGAATCATTCCACTGCAAAGCAACTTCTACGGTAATTCCGTTTTCAGCCTGTGTCGTGAAATGGAAAATTTCATTCAGATGGGTTTTGCCTGCATTGATATATTTCACAAATTCAGACAAACCACCTTCATAGTCAAAAATATGTTCTAAATTGACACGTTCATCACGCAATACAATACGCACGCCCGCGTTTAAGAAAGACAATTCACGCAATCGGCGTGCCAAAATATCCACATTAAAAATGGTTTGGCTAAAGGTTTCAGCACTTGGCCAAAAACGCACAGTCGTACCTGATTGCTCAGTGTCGCCCACTACTTTTAAAGGATATTGTGGATCACCATGGCGGTATTCCTGTTGGTGAATTTGACCCGCGCGTTTAATCGTTAATTCAAGTTTACTCGATAAAGCATTGACCACCGACACACCAACGCCGTGCAAACCGCCCGACACTTTATAACTGTTGTCATCAAACTTACCACCTGCGTGCAGAATGGTCAGAATGACCTCTGCTGCAGAGACACCTTCTTCAGGGTGAATATCGGTTGGGATACCACGACCATTGTCAGATACGCTGACAGATTCATCTTCATGGATAGTCACCAAAATTTCATCACAATGACCCGCCAAAGCTTCATCAATAGCGTTATCGACTACCTCGAACACCATGTGATGCAAACCTGTACCATCATCTGTATCACCGATATACATGCCTGGGCGTTTACGAACAGCATCTAGGCCACGCAATACTTTGATACTAGAGGAATCATAAGCCTTTTCATTGGTTTGTTCTGTAGTAGAGACAGATTGATCTTCTGAACTCATGGTTTCTCCCTAGTGAAAAATAGGTCTATCCAAAGATAAAAAAATTATTGCTCAACAGCCTGCACCGTTCCGTGATCGACCTGAAATAAGCGATAAGGAATCGACAACGCTTGTAAGTGTTGTTGCACGGATTGATGATCTAAAGTGGTAATAAAAACTTGACTACCCAATTGGCTTAATCGTTCAATTAAACGTTGTTGTGCGCTTAAATCTAATTCTGCTGTCAGATCATCTAATAATACCACAGTTTCCTTATTAGACGCATGCAGCATTGCAATCTGTGACAGTTTTAATGCCATAATCAATAGCTTTTTCTGCCCACGTGACAGCACCACATCGGCATCACCCATTGGGGTTTTTAAGCGTAAATCGGCGCGGTGTGGCCCATATTCGGTATAGCGACGTTCCACATCTTTTTGATGATAATTGCACAGATCATTCAACAAGCCTGTTTCGGTATGAAAGCCTGCGCTGTATTCCAGACTAATGTGTAAATCAGGCAATAAATACTGTAAATCTTGTGCAAAAAATTGCTGCCATTGTTCCACCGTTCCCAAACGCTGCTGATGCAAAATCTCACCATAATCACTGAGCATTTTGTTCCACGGTTCCAAGTCCGACAGACTTAAATGTCGCTGTGATTTAAGCAAACTATTACGTTGTTTTAAGGCACGTGAATAATATTGCCAAGCGTGATAAAACTCTGGTTCCACGTGGAACATCAACCAGTCCAACAGTTGCCGTCGTGGTTTTGCACCATGGTCAATAATATCGGTACTGAGTGGATCAATATGTTGTAAAGGCAGAATTTTAGCCAATTGCCCTTGGGTCGCAACAGGGTCGCCATTGACCTTAATCAACTGCTCACCCGATGCCATTTTTTGCATGCCAATTTTTTCAGTCAATGACTGAGCAAATACAATCGCATCTTGGCTACTGTTCTGAATGTAATTTTTAGGAATATGGGTGCGAAAAGAACGCCCTGTCGCCAATAAATGAATCGCTTCTAAAATCGAGGTTTTACCCGAACCATTTTGCCCATAAAAGACGTTAAACGGCTGCAACTCATGAAGTGCAACCGCTTTTAAGTTCCGAACACGCTCGATATGTAAACGCGTAATATGCATGATTCAGCTAGATTTAATCTTGAAATAAACCGCTCACTTAAACACGCATTGGCATCACAACATAGGTTTGATCTTGATGTGCTGGATCTTGTACCAATACCGATTGATTGGCTTCGGTCATGGTCATCGATACATCATCGCCATCCAATGCCCCTAATACGTCCAATAAATACTGTGCGTTAAATGACATTTCTAACGGCGAATCGGCATATTGAATCGCTAAATCTTCAATTGCTTCATCTTGTTCTGGGTTATTGGCACGTAATTGCAAGGTGTCCGCACTAAAATTCAGGAATACGCCACGCAATTTTTCATTACTTAAAATCGCCACACGCTGTAAAGATTGTTTAAATACATCATGCGCGATCAGCACGTTTTTATCACCACCACGTGGAATCACACGGCGATAATCTGGGAACTTACCATCAATTAATTTAGTGGTAAAACGCACGGTAATTTCTGCTTGTTCTTTGTCACGGCTTGGGGTGCGAATGGTCACATTCAGCAATTCACGCCCAATTAAAAGTGCCAGTTGTTCATCTTCAATGCTCAGCAAACGCTGCAATTCAGCCACAGCTTTACGCGGCACAATGGCTTGAATTAATTGAGTAGCTGTCGAAGATGCCGCTGTTTCACACAAGGCCAAACGGTGACCATCTGTGGTCACAGCACGTAATTGGTTTTCATCAATTTCTAACAAAGTACCCGTTAAATAAAAGCGTACATCCTGCACTGCCATCGCAAACGCAGTTTTTTCAAACAAACGCTTCAGCTCACGCTCAGTAACCGTCACTTGCGTACCTTGAGCATTTTCTGTAGCCAATAATGGATAATCTTCCGCAGGCAAAGTACCTAATACAAAGCGGCTATTGCCCGATTTTAAAATACAGCGCTGATCTTCAGTGATTTGCAAATCAATCAAAGCTGCGCTTGGTAAAGATTTACAAATATCCATCAGTTTACGTGCAGGCACTGTAGTTTCCCCTGCCTGTAAACATGCCCCTTCAGTCAGATTCGTACTGGCAACCAATTCCACTTCCAAGTCCGAACCAGTAATGGTTAAGGCTTGCTCAGTCACCTGAACTTTGACATTGGATAAAATATTTAAGGTATGGCGACGTTCAACCGCTCCTACGACATGTGACAGAACATTCAGTAAGCTTTCTTTCGCGATTTTTAAACGCACGGTACATTCCTCTAACAACTGAAGATTGGAGTATAAAATAGGTTTTTTAGCAGTGTACTATGCGGCAAAAGCTGCCGCATGGCAAGAACAGAATTTGAGCAAATTCGGTCAACTTTGCAACAATCGTTGCAGGTTTTTATAGTCTTCGTTAAAGATCGGATCTTCTTCGCGCAGGCTTTGTACTTTTTCGCAGGCATGCATCACGGTACTGTGATCACGGCCACCAAATGCCATACCAATTTCAGGGAAACTGTCGCCTGTCAGCTCACGTGCCAAGCCCATTGCCAACTGACGTGGACGCGCATAAATACGGGTACGTTTTGGCCCCACCAATTCTTTGAGCGGAATACGGAAATATTCACTCACGACTCGCTGAATATTTTCGGTACTGATGGTACGTGCGCGAATTGCCAAGACATCTTTTAAAGATTCACGTACCACATCTAGATCGATTGGGGTGCCTTTAAAACGGGAAATTGCCACCACTTTATTGAGTGCACCTTCAAGTTCACGCACATTGGCCACCACTTGCTGGGCAATAAATAAAGCACAGTTACGTGGTAAATCTACGGCGCTGCTTTCAGCTTTCTTTAATAAAATTTCAATTCGGGTTTCAATATCTGGCGGTTCTACCCCGACTGATAAGCCCCAAGAAAAACGTGACACCAAACGTGCATCCAATTCGGTTAATTCTTTTGGATAACGGTCTGAAGTCAAAATAATCTGTTTAGATTCATCCAATAAAGCGTTAAAGGTATAGAAAAACTCGACCAAACTGGCTTCTTTACCTGCCAATAAGTGAATGTCATCCACCAATAACAAATCTAAAGAGCGGCAGTTTTTCTTAAATTCTTCAACCTTGCCCTGCTGCAAAGAGCTGACAAAATCCTGCACAAAACTTTCTGCAGTCATGTACATCACCCGTGCATTCGGTTTGGCTTGCAACAAAGCATTGCCCACCGCTTGCATCAAGTGAGTTTTACCCAAACCTGTTGGGCCATACAAAAATAATGGGTTGTGCTGTGAAGCCCCCAATTGGGTCAATACCTTGCGACAGGTTTCCGCAGCCATTTGGTTAGAACGACCTTCCACAAATAAGGAAAAGGTAAATAACGGATTGAGTTGGCGTTTACGGCTTTTTGCAGAACTTTCTTCTTTTTCACGTTTAGGCTTGGCCACAGGCGCAGGGCTAGATTCCAGCGCAGCAGTAGTGGTAGCAGGTTGTTCACTGGCCGATAAAATTGCACCTGGACGCGAATCGACTAAAATTTCGACCTTACGCACGCGTCCCTCAGACAACTGCTCTGCCAAAATAGTAATCAATTCCAGATGATGTTCTTGAATGTAACGCGTCCAATAAGGATTAGGCGCATAAAGTTTTAATGTATCTTCAACTTCTTCTGCCACCAATGGGCGAATCCACATTGTAAAGACATTTCCAGAGAGCTCTTGTCGCAAGCGATTTAAGCAGTCCGTCCAAAGCATGTGAAACCCCTATCTAATCCATTTTTAAATTTAAAACTTCTCTCGACCGCCTGAGCGGGTCGCCATTCTAACCAAGTTATCCACATCTGTCATGACAAAATCAGCAAAATTGCTCAAAAAAGGAATCACTAAACCTGAATTTAAATTTGAAACGTGGTGTGGATAAGTTTATCCGCAAGGTGTGGATAAAATATAGCACAAAGTTATCCACATAGTATTAAAATTATAGAAACACAGATATCCACAATTCAAAATTTTGTTTTATAAAAGAAAAAGTGGGTTTTCAACAGAAAAATGCGTCCCTAATAGTAATAAATTTAAATTTATAAATTTGAATTTATTTATAAGAAACGTTGCAACTGTGGATAATTCAATCTGAGTTTAAATTTAAATTCAAAACCGAAAATTTTAAAATTAAACAGAATAAGCTTGTGGATAATTATGTGAATAATACTGTTAATAACTTATTAGTCAAGCATAAACAATTGCTTATCTTGTGTATACTTTAATTTGTATGATCAACCAGTCAATTGAGCGAAAACTTGTTAAAAAGAAAAATTTAGGCTTATTTTGCAAGAAACCGTGTTTTTCATTGACAGCTCAAGCAATGAGCACTAAAATCGCGGACCTTTATAGAAAGATCATTTTTGGAGTTTCGATATGAAACGTACATTTCAACCATCTGAATTAAAGCGTAAGCGCGTTCATGGTTTCCGTGCTCGTATGGCTACTAAAGCTGGTCGTCAAGTATTGGCTCGCCGTCGTGCAAAAGGTCGTCACAGCTTAACTGTTTAATACAGTCACGCTGAACCGACTCTTGGGTGTTATGACAACACTTTATGGCTTCAGCACAGAGTTGAGATTACGCTGTGCTGCCGATTATAAAGGTGTGTTTGATGGTGCGCTTTTTAAAGTGCATCAACCCCATTTCTTATTTCTTGCAAAACATTCCGAACTGCCGAATAGCCGTTTGGGTCTTGTCGTTGCAAAAAAGAAAGTGCGTCGTGCACACGAACGAAATCGAGTAAAACGACTTGCTCGCGAAAGTTTTCGCTTACACCAACAGCAATTAAATGACTTAGATATTGTGGTAATGCCCAAAGTTGGGGTAGATACGGTATCTAATGCGGAATTGCATCAGCAATTACAATTTGCTTGGCAGAAGTTACAACGTCTCGCCAAAAAGCATTCAAAAATAGCTCCCTCCCCACAAAAGTAGAGATGGCCAATGGTACGTTTACTGCATTGGTTGATACGTTTCTATCAGATCGCGATTAGTCCTTTATTGGGACCACGCTGTCGCTATATTCCAACATGTTCTCAATATTCTTTGGAAGCAGTCCATACGCATGGTGCTGTACGTGGTGTGTGGCTGGCTACAAAACGTATTTGTCGTTGTCATCCGTGGGGTGGTGCGGGCTATGATCCGGTGCCGCCAAAAGTCATTCGTTTTATTTCATTTCAGCAAATAGATTCTCAAACGCATCACATTACTGTACCCTTTCGTGATCGTTTATTGAACCAAAATCACTCTAACCACTTGGGGTAATAGATATGCAACAATGGGCCAGGTTTGCAATTCTCGGGGCCATGTTTGTCGTCGCATATTTGCTCATTTTGGCGTGGCAAAAAGATTATGGAAATGCTGAAACAGCACCGCAGCAAAAAACTGCCGTTGTTTCACATGAAGTGTCTGCAGATTTGCCGAATGCCCAAACGGCTACAGCAGCTTCTGATGTACCGCAAGCAAATATTCCTGCACAGCAAACAACCGATGCCACAGCACCTGTAAGTCAGCAGCTTATTTCAGTACAAACTGACCTTTATCATCTTTGGATCAATCCGAAAGGTGGTGATATTGTTCGTGTTGAATTACTCAATCATGACAAAAATAAAGACAGTGACGATCCTTTCGTCATGCTGGAAAGCGATGCTAAGCGCACCTATGTCGCGCAATCTGGGTTAATCGGGCTGAATGGTCCAGACAGTAGCCGTAATGGCCGCCCAAGCTATGAAATTGAAAAATCGACTTATAGCTTAGCCGATGCCAAAGAAAGCAAAAATAAAGCGGGTGAAACAGTTAAAACTTTAACTGTCCCAATGGTATATAAAACTGCCGATGGTGTAGAAATCATTAAAACCTTTAGTTTTACTGAAGGTGAATATCCTGTGCTGGTGAATCACAAAGTGATTAACCGCAGCAGCCAAAACTGGCAAGGTCAGATGTTTGGTCAGTTGAAACGTGATAATTCAGATGATCCAGGCAAGTCAGATCAAGGTATTTTTACCTTGGGTACTTTCCTTGGCGGCGCATGGGGAACACCTGAAGAACACTACAACAAGTTGAAATTTGACAATTTTAATGACGAAAAATTGAATGTCGATGCAACAGGTGGTTGGGTGGCCGTGGTTCAGCACTATTTCGTGAGTGCATGGGTTCCAGGGCAGTTAAAATTGACGCAGGCCGATGGTCAACCGTATGCAGCGAAGTTGGAATCACGTAAATCTAGCGATGAAATGAACATCATTGGTTTTACCTCGCCAACCATTAATGTCCCTGCAGGTACGGTGGCAGAAGTTGATGCGACCTTCTACTCTGGTCCAAAAATTCAGTCTGAATTGAAAGATTTGGCGACAGGTTTGAACCAAACTGTGGATTATGGCTGGTTATGGCCAATTGCAAAATTATTGTTTATTGGTTTGCAATTCTTCCATGGTTTAGTGGGCAACTGGGGTTGGTCAATCATCTTATTAACCGTTCTTGTCAAACTGATTCTTTGGCCGTTATCGTCTAAGAGCTATCGTTCTATGGCGAAAATGCGTGTGATTGCACCAGAAATGCAGCGCATGAAAGAAGAATTTGGCGAAGACCGTATGCGTTTCTCGCAAGAAATGATGGCACTTTATAAACGTGAACAAGTGAATCCACTGTCAGGTTGTTTGCCATTGTTACTACAAATGCCAATTTTCCTTGCCTTGTACTGGGTATTGATGGAATCGGTAGAGTTACGCCATGCACCGTGGTTAGGTTGGATTCAAGACTTATCGGCAATGGACCCTTGGTTTATCTTGCCATTGTTGATGGGTGTGACCATGTATGTTCAACAAATGTTGAACCCACAGCCAACAGATCCAATGCAGGCAAAAATCTTCCGCATTATGCCTGTGGTATTTACCGTATTCTTATTGTTCTTCCCTGCAGGTCTAGTTCTGTACTGGATTGTCAACAACTTGATTACGATTTTGCAGCAAAGCTTGATCAACAAAAGTGTTGAAAAAGACCGCGCTAAACGAGAAGAGGCAACTCCAGTCAATTAAGTATGGCTGAGCTGCTGAATAAATCCGCTTAAGATGGTAATCTTAGGCGGATTTTTCTTTGCATATATTTTGAAAGTTTTAGGTGAATTTTATGTATAACCGCAGCACCATTGCCGCAATCGCGACTCCACCTGGCCGTGGTGGTGTGGGGGTGATTCGCCTGTCGGGACCAAAAGCCTATGCGATTGCCGCAGCATTGACCCAAAAAGACTTACCCAAAGCGCGTTATGCAGGTTTTCGCCAGTTTTACGATGCAGCCAATGAAGTCATGGATGAAGGTTTGGTGATTTGTTTCCCCAATCCTCATTCATTTACTGGCGAAGATGTGGTGGAACTACAAGGGCATGGTGGCCCAGTGATTCAAAATGCGCTGTTGGCACGTTTACTGGAACTCGGTGCAACGGCTGCCAAAGCGGGTGAATTTTCGATGCGCGCCTTTGAAAATGGCAAGCTAGATTTGGTACAGGCCGAAGCCATTGCTGATTTAATTGATGCCACTTCACAAGCCGCTGCGCGTTCTGCTCTACGTTCCCTGCAAGGGGCTTTTTCCACCAAAGTGAATACCGTGCTGGAACAGTTAATTCACTTACGTCTGCATGTTGAAGCTGCTATTGATTTTCCTGAAGAAGAAATTGACTTTTTGGCCGATGGGAAAATCCTTAATTTGCTGGATGAAGTGGCTGCTTCGGTGACTGCTGTGCAACAATCTGCGCGTCAGGGACAATTGTTGCGTGAAGGTCTGCAGGTGGTGATTGCGGGCAAACCGAATGCAGGTAAATCTTCCTTACTCAATGCCTTGGCGGGTATTGAACGTGCGATTGTGACCGATATTGCAGGGACTACTCGTGACGTATTGCATGAAAAAATTACCCTAAATGGCTTACCAATTACCCTGACCGATACCGCAGGTTTACGTGAAACAGGGGATATTGTGGAGCAGGAAGGGATTCGCCGTGCAATTAAAGAAATTGAACAGGCGGATTTATTGTTATTGGTCTATGACTTGAGCCAAAACGAAGATCCGTTGCAATTGGCACAGCATTATTTTGCTGAACATATTGAACCGAAGCGTTTGATGTTGATTGGCAATAAATGCGATTTAACTGGTGTACAAGCTACAATTTCAGATTTTAATGGTTTTAGACATATTACTGTGTCGGCCAAACAAGAAACAGGTGTTCAATCGCTCATAGAGGCGATTACAGCGCATGCAGGCTTTCAGCCTGAAGAAGATACCTTTATTGCACGTACCCGTCATTTAGACGCAATGAAACGCACGCAGCAGTATTTGGCTGAAGCACGTGAGCAGTTGGTGGTCTATCATGCGGGGGAATTAGTAGCCGAGTCGTTACGTCTTGCACAGAATGCTTTGGGTGAGATCACTGGTGATTTTTCTGCAGATGATTTGTTGGGCAAGATTTTTGGATCGTTTTGTATTGGGAAATGATTTTTAGCGATTACTTCCTGATTTGATACAAAAATAGCATTAAGTTTGAGTGGCTTAGTGCTTTTTTATTATCCTATTTGGGGTGATCTGCTACTAAAAATCAGCCTATTCGTTAATGTTTAGTTTCTCATTCGGCACAAGCCCGATCTAACTTATGTCATATTTAAACGTTTCAATTTATCTTTATGAAAACCCATCAATAATCACGTAAGTCTTTTTAAACCGCAGCATTTAAAGCTATGATGAGAAAATAATCAAAAATTGGCGCTCAATTCAATCCTAAATGCACGAGATGAAATCTCTGATGGAGGTATTTGGATGTTTGAACTGGCTTTTTTACGTGAAATACTCATTTCTTCGGTTCATTTTTTGCAATTGTCACTCGAAGCCATTTCTGTGATTTGCGTGGTGATTGGTCTGGTTAAAACTTTATTGGTGCTGGTTCAGTTAAAATCGGGGCGTACTGCACGTTATTGTTTTGGGGATTGGCTCGCGACGGCACTTGAATTTCAGTTGGCTGCAGATATTTTAGCCACCACAGTAGATCCAGATTTAGATAGCCTAATTAAACTGGCGATCATTGCTGTCATTCGAACCTTTTTAAATTACTTCCTAACTAAAGAATTAGAGCATCAAACCATCAATGAAAAATAATGGCTGCTGAGTTTGAGATCAAACAGAAGACATAGTCCTAGTCATCTACAAAGTTTGAATATTTGAATAAACTCAGCTGATCCAAACCTTGTCCTGATTTTAGTTTGTCGTTTAGATGAAACTTCATCCTAAAACAGGTTTGTTCTGCAATTGGCGATACCAAATAATGATGTAGCCACACAGTAAGCAGATGGCTGCACAAAAGCTAAGTACGGCGGTGGTTAAACCAAAATGATCGGCCAGATAACCGACTGCAATAATTGGCAGAATTGTGCCTAAATAGCCCACAAATAAATAGGTCGACATCACTGCAGCGCGATTCTGTAGATTGGTCATGGCATGAATTAAGCCAAAAGCACCAATCAATGCCAACCCGTGTCCTATGCCTAGCAGCACATCACTCACAAAAAATAGAAAACTCCAATGTAAATACATGCATAAACCGAGTACCAATAAACTCAATAACAGCAAATACAGCCCATAATTTAGGCATTTTTGTGCAGGAATGGCTTTAGAAAAATACTGCACCAGCGCTGAAATCAGCAAAATACAGGTGATGGCCAAACCACTGACCAAAGGCCCGTGCCACGGAATAATCACTTGCACAAAAGAGGGAGAGAGCGAAGCAAATAAACTAAAGGCAGCAAAGGCACAGAATGCGGTTAAACCTGTAATATAAAATTCTGCATGAAAGCGTGGTTCTGGGCGTTCTAATTTTGGGGCAATCGAGAAGGCTTGTGGCGTAAATTCAGGCGGTGCTAAACGTAACAATCCAATAAAACACAGTACTGCACCCAAAATGACAGGAATATATGGACTAAACAAAGGCGCTGCTGAAAATTGTGCCACACCACCACCGAGCAAAGGACCTAAGCCAAACCCGACTGCGGTAATGACTGAACTGAGCTGTGGCGCATGTGCTTTATGTGATTCGGGGATACTCCACATTAAGCCAATTAACGCCGATGTAGTCATAAGACCTGAAGCAATTCCAATCACAAAACGCCCCAAAGCAAGCCAAAGTGCATTGGTGGCAAACATAGACAGAATCAGTCCGAGGGTGATGATGACTAAACCCAATTCTAAGGTTTTTAAGAAGCCGATACTGTTGCTGGTACGCCCTAAAAAGAGCAAGGTAGCCAAACAACCGAGCATATACGCCACAAAAATAAAGGTGATATGGCTGGGTAAAAGCTGCCACAATTCCTGATAAATTGGATACAGCGGGCTTGCAAGTGCCGTGCCCATGGTGCCAATAATCAGGGTGAGGCTGATCATCACGAAAGGATGCCAAGATTGAGATTGAGTCATAAAAAACTCGATTGATGGCTAAACTGTTGAGTTTAGTCTCATATAGTGAGAAATATCACTCAGTGTAAAGACAAGCCTTGAATCTGGTCAAGCCTATTTGTGTTTAAGCATAGCGTTTCAGCAATTTCATAAACTCTTCCAGTTCATGTTCATCAATCGCGCATTGATCACCAATCACATGATGGCGTAAATGCGATTCGATTAACTCATTCATCAAACCATTGACCGCACCTTTAATGGCTGCGACTTGTTGTAAAACTTCAATACAGCCATGATCAGGATTGTGAAGTGCTTGTTCTACTGCCCCAATTTGTCCTTGTAGGCGTTTGACGCGATTTAAAATTTTCTTATCTGTATGTAAATGACCCAACACATCACCTCAATTTTTATATACTCTATGGGAGTATATTTAACAATGATTTCCCATTATGCGTCAGCAACACTCTCATCGTATGCATCCACATCAATTCGATCAAGGCAATCCGCTGGCGCAGAAAAAAATATTATATGCGGCTTTGCTGACGGCTGTCATGATGTTCTTGGAAATCTTGGGTGGTTGGATTTTTCATTCCATGGCTTTGCTAGCGGATGGCTGGCACATGAGCTCACACATGCTGGCGCTAGGCTTGGCTTATTTTGCCTATCGGGCAGCACGTCATTATGCAGCAGATACACGGTTTAGTTTTGGTACATGGAAAATTGAAATTTTAGCTGGCTATAGCAGCGCCATTTTATTGTTGGTGGTGGCTGCATTTATGGCAATTCACTCTATCGAGCGTTTATTTTTTCCTGTCGATATTCAGTATAACCAAGCCATCCCAATTGCAATTTTAGGGTTATTGGTCAATTTGATTTGTGCATGGTTATTACATGAAGATGATCACCATCACCATCACCATCACCATCACCATCACCATCACCATCACCATCATGAGCATACGCATGACAGCCATGACCTGAATCAAAAAGCCGCCTTTATGCATGTGGTGGCAGATGCGGTGACTTCAATTTTTGCGATTATTGCTTTAATTGCGGGTAAATATTGGGGCTGGGATTTTCTAGATGCACTGTTAGGTATTGTTGGTTCAATTTTAGTGGCGCGTTGGGCGATAGGTTTGATGCAGGAAACAGGGAAAACATTGCTGGATGCAGAAATGGATCATCCTGTGGTGGATGAAATTCGTGAAGTGATTGCAGAGTTACCAGTCAGTGTGATGATTACAGACTTGCATGTTTGGAAAGTCGGACAGGGTAAATTTTCCTGTATTTTGGCATTGGAAACCGCACACGATTTAGACGCAGATCAAGTCCGCACCGCCCTCGCCATTCATGAAGAAATTGTGCATATTTCAGTAGAAATTAATCCGCCATCAGGCTTGAATGTTCCACGTGAAACCTAAAGCGTTGCATAGCAAAAACGAGTTGTAGCAATTGCGTAATTCTGGCTTAAAAATACTGAATTCTGTGCAGCTTTCAGCTTAGAATCAGGCTAAATTTACTTTTAGATGAAACACATGATTAAACAATTGAGTTTAGCTGCCTTAATGGGATTATGCAGCGCCGTGAGCATGGCCGATGTTGCAACGGTTAGTAAAAATGTCAAACAACAGCATCCGCAACTGAAATTAGACAATATTCAAGCCACAGAAATGAAAGGTATTTACAGTGCCTCTATGGATGGTCAAGTGGTGTATTTGAATGAAGATGCACAACATATTTTGGCGGGTTCAATGATTCGTTTAAAGGATCAGCATAACTTAACCAAAGATTTATTGATCCAACAAAACAGTGTCGATTGGAAAAAGTTACCGTTACAAGATGCAATCAAAAGTGTGCGAGGTACGGGAAAACGTCAGATTGCGATCTTTTCTGACCCAAATTGCCCATATTGTAAACAGCTTGAGGCTGAACTGAAAAAGCTGGACAACATTACAATCTATACCTTTATTTTGCCGTTAAAAGCGCAATCTGTTGCGCCATCTAAACATGTGTATTGTGAGAAAAACCCTGCTCTTGCTTGGGAAAACCTGATCACAAAAGCACAATTGCCTACAAGTCAAAGCAGTTGTGCCAACCCTGTGGAGCGCAACATTGTTTTAGCGCATCGTTTAGGTGTAAACGGTACGCCTGCGATTATTTTCTTGAATGGCTTTAAAGTTATGGGAGCATATCCTGCGGCACAAATTGAACAGATTTTTAAAGAATTTGGTCTTTAAGAACGGCTAATTTTTTATCTGATATTGGCAACTAAAATTGTGTAGTGTGTATCGGAGCAAACCTGAAATTTGTGATTGCGAAGTAGATATAAAAAAACCGCCTCAATTTTTAGGCGGTTTTTTATTGAGAGAGAAGATGTTTGACTGAAAAATTACAGTCGTTAATACAGGATTTAAGCACGCGATTTTTTCATGAACGTATTATAAATAAATAGAATAATCAGCGCACCAATGATGGAGGCAATAAAGCCTGCGGCAGAACCATCACCGTACAATCCCATCATACGCCCTGCATAGGTTGCCAATAAAGACCCTGCAATCCCAAGTAAGGTGGTGACAATAAACCCTGCTTTGTCATCTCCAGGATGAATCGCACGGGCGATTAAACCTGCAATAAAACCCACCACAATTGCGACAATTAATGACCACATGAGCAGCTCCTTGTTATCTTTGTTTATGTTTTACATCATGTTTCAGACTTATTTTTGCTGAAAAATCCCAAGGAAAATAGTCGAATAATGCTACAGCATGTTGTGTTTTTGTCCTGTTAGATAGATGAAATGCAAATTTTAGCCATAAAAAAAGTGATCTGAAACGATCACTTTTTTTAAGCGAGGCGTGTTTGTTTTATAAGCCAATTTCGCCAATAAACGGAATATGACGATATTTCTGGTCGTAATCTAAGCCATAACCGACAATAAACTTATCTTCAATTTCAAAGCCCATGAATTTAACTTCAAGTTCAATTTCACGGCGTGATGGCTTGCTAATTAAGGTACATAGCTCAATTGAATTTGGCTCACGGGTTTGCAAAATTTCCATCACTTTATTTAGGGTGTTGCCCGAGTCGATAATATCTTCAACCACCAAGACATCTTTACCGCGAATTTCACCATCCAAATCTTTTAAAATTTTCACATCACGCGATGACACAGTACCTCCGCCGTAGCTGGATACAGTCATAAAATCCAGTTCATGCGGCTTTTGAATGGTGCGGCATAAATCTGCCATGAACAATACAGAACCACGTAATAAGCCAATTAAAACCAACTCTTTGTCGCTATTGGCATAGTGAGCATTAATTTTTTGACCAAGTTCCTGAACTTTTGTTTTGATTTCTTCTGCAGAAATCAAAACCTGCATTTCAACTGTCATGGGTAGATACCTAAAAAGCAAAAATAAAAAAGGTGTTGACCTGCAACACCCCAAAATATGCGCTAATTTTAATATATCTTGCGCGATGTTGCACGTGCTTGCATGGTTAAAATAGCATCATTTTTGTGCTGAGTGAGAATCTGAGCGTAACAACAAAGCACAACCGAGTATCAGCATTGCCCATCCGATGGGTTTTATATACGAGGATTGCGCAGGTTTAGCCACCTGCTGCTGAGTTTTGATTGGGTTGGTAGTAGGCACGTTGTCCATAAATATAGGTCGCATGAATATTACGGTCATCTGCTAAAGTAATGAGGGCAAATAATGCATCTTCAAGATGTTTGGAACGTTGTTGTCGTAAGCGTTGTAAAGCGGTGGCATTTAAATCCAGCACCACAAAATCGGCTTCTTTGCCTACCTTAAAATTCCCCAGCTTATCGTCTAAGTCCAAAGCTTTGGCAGCACCTAATGTGGCGTGATACAACGCTTCAAAAGCAGAGAGTTTTGCCCCTTGCAGTTGTTGTACTTTATAGGCTTCATTGAGGATATGCAGTACATTAAACGTGGTGCCTGCGCCAATATCTGTACCTAAACCGACCTTCACCTGTCGCTCCCAAGTTTTATGCAGCGGAAATAAACCGCTGCCCAAAAATAAATTGGAGCTTGGACAAAAGGCAATTGCAGAATCGGTATGATGCAGACATTGCCATTCATGTTCTTCTAAATGCACACAATGCGCAAAAACCGAACGTGAACCTGTTAAACCATAGTGATGATAAACATCTAAATATCCATTTTGCTCTGGAAATAATTGTTTCACCCACGCAATTTCATTGTGATTTTCACTTAAATGGGTATGTACATAAACATCGGGATATTCGGCTTTGAGTTGCCCTGCCCGCGCCAGTTGCTCAGGGCTAGAAGTCGGTGCAAAACGTGGCGTAATCGCGTAGAGATTACGTCCTTTTCCATGCCATTTTTCAATCAACGCTTTAGAGTCTGTATAGCCTGAGTCTGCACTGTCACACAATGCTTCAGGTGCATGCCGATCCATCAGCACTTTACCTGCAATTAAACGCATTTGATGTTGTGCTGCCGCTTCAAACAACGCATCTACCGATTCAGGATGTACCGTACAAAACACCAAAGCTGTGGTGGTGCCATTTTTCAGTAATTCCTGCACAAAAAATTGTGCAATCTGATCTGCATAGGCTTTATCTGCAAATTGCAGTTCAGTCGGAAAAGTATAAGTATTCAGCCATTCCAGTAATTGTTCACCATACGCGCCAATCATTTCAGTCTGTGGAAAATGAATATGGGTGTCGATGAAGCCAGGCACAATGAGATGGTCAGGATAATGATGGAACTCTGTGTTGGCGTTTAGCTTTGCCTGCCCTTCTTGCCATGAACCAAACCACTGAATTTTGCCTTGTTCGCAAATTAACAAGCCATCGTCTACATAACGGACTTGTTCTGAAATTTGATCGGCTTGGCTGGTACAGTTTTTGAAATCAAGAAAGCGACCACGAATTGCGGTGCGTTGTACAGGAGATGGCATAAAACAACCTACATTTTTCATTTTTCAAGAGATTGTACCTTAAATGTAGCTTGCAGCAGTACGATAAAATTTATCGTACGGTAAATTAAAACTTGGTGAAATGAATACAAAAAGCCTTCTCGAAAGAAGGCTTGCAACGATGGTGGGGATTATTAAATTTTATAATGTGGTTTCATGGTGTTTTCGACTATGTCGAATTGATAACCACGCAGTGATTGTCAGCACAAGTACAATAAAGCCGAGTGAAATCCAGATAGGCATGTGGAATACATCTAACATCAGCATTTTAAAGCCAATAAATAGTAAAATTAAACCCAGTCCATACGGTAAATAATGCATTTTAGTGGCTGCGCCTGAGAGCAAGAAAAACATGGCACGTAAGCCCAAAATAGCCATAAGATTTGCAGTGAGTACAATAAACGGATCGGTAGTCACGGCAAAAATTGCAGGGATAGAATCCACGGCAAAAATAACGTCAGATGCTTCGACCAAAATTAAAACTAAAAATAATGGCGTTGCCCAAAGTACACCATTTTGGCGCACAAAAAACTGATCTTTTTCCAGTGTTGGGGTAATACGCATGTGTTTGCGTAGCCATTTCAACAACGCCATATCTTCAATATTGCTGGCTTCTTGCTCTGGACCTTTTAAGAATTTAAAGCCTGTGTAGACCAAAAATGCGCCAAAAATATACAAAATCCAGGAGAATTCTTGTACAAACCAAGCTCCAATAAAAATAAAAATGGTTCTGAGAATAATTGCGCCCAGTACGCCGTAGAGTAAAATTTTACGCTGTAAGCCCGGTGGGATGGCGAATGCGGCGAAGATCATCAACCAAACGAATACATTATCAATCGCCAGTGATTTTTCCAGCAAATAACCCGCAAAGTATTCCATGACTTTGGTGTTGGCGACTTCTAGCCCAACGCTGTGTTTAAGATACAGCCATAAACCGCCACCAAATAAAGCTGCCACACTGACCCAGGCGATACTCCAATACGCAGCGGTTTTGACTTTGACCGATTCGCCTGCTTTTTGTTTAAAGCCTAAGAAGTCAATGGCGAGCATGACTGCAACAATTGCAAAAAAGACCAGATATAGCCATAAATTGCCGATGGATTCCATACAATCTCCACATCCAACAACTGGCCACAAAAAAACCTTGACCTGTTGTCAGATGATTTCAAACATCTGTAACAACATGATCAAGGTCTTGCCTACATAGAGCGGACTTGTATCAACAAGTATGTGCACTATGCTCAGCGTCCGACTTTTTGCAAAGTGTAATGACGAAACGCTGACACGTTAAAGTTATATTTTAACGCTTGGAGGAGGCTACTCCCCTTGTTCAACATAATTTGGGATTAGGACGCTGCCTAAATCTGCGTAAAGAATTACATAATTTTAAGTGTTGTGCAATTTATTCTGTATGGTAAATCACTTTAAGTTGTACAAATTCAGCACAATATTTCGTAAAGAGTGTGGCAAATTGAAAAAATAGATTTAGTTTGATAGGTGGACTTATGCAAATTCAACATCAAGAAACCCAACGCGGTGGCGAGTTTTTTATTGAACGAGATGGTCGGCATATCGCTGAAATTACTTATCAATATCAAGATGATCACACTATTTTAGCAGATCACACTTGGGTCGATCTGACATTACGAGGTCAAGGGGTTGCCCGTCAGCTATTAGATATTTTGGTCGCCTTTGCACGTGAAAAGCAGCTAAAAATTGTACCCGTGTGCTCTTATATTGAGACGGCTTTTGAAACAGATACACAATATGCTGATGTCGTGGCTTAAAAGTCTTTCTACGTTGAAATAATCTAATGTGTTGGTATTAAAACAGCATGCAGACTTCGTCTGTCGTGCAGTCTAAAATTTTCTTGAAAATATTATAAAAGCCCAAAAAAGCCAATCCACAGCGCGTAGATTGGCTTTTTTGTAACATAGTTAAGCCAAGATTATTCGTAATTAATCATCACTTTCATGGCATTTTCATCTGAAGCATGTTTAAACACATCATAGGCTTTTTCAAATTCAGAGAATTTAAAATGGTGCGTTGCCAGTTTTTCTAAAGGTAATTTGCCTGAACAGCAGGTTTTTAACAGCATACCTGTCGTATTGGTATTCACCAAACCCGTAGTGATGGTCAGGTTTTTAATCCAGAGTTTGTTTAACTCAAAATTTACCGACTTACCATGTACGCCCACATTGGCAATATGTCCGCCCTCTTTCACGACATTTTGGCAAATATCCCAAGTGGCTTCGACACCTACAGCTTCCATGGCACAGTCTACCCCGCGACCACCTGTAATCTCTAAAATACGTTGTACTGCATCTTCTTTGGCAGAGTTAATGGTATGGGTTGCACCCAACTCTTTTGCCATCGCCAAGCGGTTATCGTCCATATCGACTGCGATAATTTGTGCAGGAGAATAGAACTGTGCGGTAAGCAGACAACCCATGCCAATTGGACCTGTACCCACAATTGCAATGGTATCACCAGGTTTAACATTGCCGTATTGCACACCAATTTCATGTGAAGTTGGCAATACATCAGACAAGAAAACCGCAACTTCTTCATTTAAACCTTCAGGCAGCAAATATAAAGAAGTGTCTGCAAATGGAGTACGGACATATTCAGCATGAGTACCATCAATCATATATCCCATGATCCAACCGCCTTCATTTTGGCAGTGTGCATAGAGTTGTTTTTGACAGTTTTCACAAGTACCACAACGGCTGACACAAGAAATAATGACCTTGTCGCCTTTTTTGAAATTTTTGACTGCCGAACCGACTTCTTCAACAATCCCGATACCTTCGTGACCTAAAATACGGCCATCAAATAGCCCTGTCTTGGCAACTGCAGTGTCTTGAATTTCTGGGTTTTTACCTTTCCAAATACCTAAGTCAGTACCGCAAATTGTAGTTTTGGTGAGACGAATCACGGCATCTGTTGGTTGTAAAATTTCTGGACGTGGGCGTTCTTCAAAACGAATATCATTGGCGCCGTGGTAGACCATGGCTTTCATTGTTTTTGACATTGTGACCATCCTTCTTAGTAATAATGATGAAAGACATCCAGCAGCCAACCTGTAGCAACCGTCATGCTCGCAGGATGTAATCTTTTTAAAGTAACAGGTCAAGATGACAAGTTCATGAGCAGTATTGTTGCTTTTAATAATTATAATATATAAGTTTATAATTAATATAAAAATCCCCTATTTTTTGCCAAAAACAGGGGATTTTTTTTGAAAGAGTTTTAAATCAGTTTAAGCGATTTTAAGCCGTGTGTTGCAACGCTTGAATGAGTTTTTGATGTAAACCACCAAATCCACCATTTGACATAATCACCACTGCATCGCCCTCACCTGCTTGGCTCACGATTTTTTGAATAATTTCATCCAAAGTATTGGCCACCACCGCATGATTGCGAGCAGCCGCAACCACAGGCTGTAAATCCCAGTCTAAACCTTCAGGTTGATACCAAATCACAGCATCCGCCAAACGTGCTGAATCTGCCAAGCCCTCTTTATGACTGCCCATGCGCATGGTGTTGGAACGTGGTTCAATAATCGCCCAAAGCTTACGCTCACCCAAACGCTTACGTGCGCCGTCCAGTGTGGTTTCAATTGCGGTTGGATGGTGGGCAAAGTCATCATAGACTTCAATGCCGCGTATGGTGCCTAATAACTCCATACGGCGTTTCACCCCACCAAAATTGGACAGCGCTGCACATGCGGTTTCAATTGCAACCCCAACATGCTCTGCTGCGGCGATGGTTGCCAAGGCATTGGCGACACTGTGTTGCCCAGTCATATTCCAGCGCACTTCACCTTGTAGCACACCATTTTTCAGAACTTTAAAATGTGAACCATCTGCTGCAAGTTGTTCTGCATACAGTTCCGCTTGTGGATCTGCATTGAGCGAAGTACGTAGCACAGGTGTCCAGCAACCCATTTCTAACACTTCATCAATATGGGTTTCTGTAATTGGGGCAATAATGCGCCCTTCACTTGGGATGGTACGCACCAAATGATGGAATTGTTTTTGAATTGCGGCCAAATCATCAAAAATATCGGCATGGTCAAATTCAAGGTTATTTAAAATGGCGGTTTTAGGATGGTAATGTACGAACTTGGAGCGTTTATCAAAAAACGCAGAGTCGTATTCATCGGCTTCGACACAGAAATACTTGCCTGCACCCAAACGTGCACTTTCACTAAAGCCTAAAGGAACGCCGCCAATTAAAAAGCCCGGTTCTAAGCCTGCCTGATCCAATACCCACGCCAACATGGTGGTGGTGGTGGTTTTGCCGTGCGTGCCTGCAACGCCCAGTACGTGTTTGCCTTGCAAGACATGATCGGCCAAAAATTGCGGGCCAGAAATATACGGTAAACCTGCATTCAGCATGTATTCAACCGCATCAATCCCACGTTTCATGGCATTGCCCACAATCACTAAATCTGGATGCGGTTGTAAATGGCTGCGGTCATAACCTTGCATTAAGGTAATGCCTGCATTTTCCAGTTGAGTCGACATCGGTGGATAGACGTTTTGGTCTGAACCTGTGACGGTATGTCCTAAATCGCGGGCCAAAAGTGCCAATGAGCCCATAAATGTGCCACAAATACCCAAAATATGCAGATGCATTCCGCCTTACTCCACTGCTTTTTATAGACACATCACGTATTTTTGTGCTGTTGTCGTGATTAACTTGATTTGAAGCAACGATAGCAAGGGTTTTGGCGAAAAGATAGTGATTCTTGTATCTCATTTCAGGGATTTTTCTGAGCTGAATCTGCGCCAAAGGATGTAAAAAATTGCTGCTCTTGCATTTTTTATGGCAAATAGCTCGTAAAATAAAACTGAATTTTTAAGATAGTACGACACAATGTCTTCAGCACTTTTACTTTTGGTGATTGCAAACTGTTTTATGACCTTGGCGTGGTATGGTCATCTCAAGTTTTTACCACATGATGCTCCGCTGTGGCAGGCAATTTTATTCAGTTGGGTGATCGCCCTATTTGAATACAGTTTGATGATTCCTGCTACCCGTTTGCTGGCGCAGCATGGCTGGGCGGTAGGTCAAATGAAAATTACCCAAGAAGTTGTGACTTTATTGGTGTTTGTCCCGTTTATGATTTTTCTGTTTAAGCAACCTTTTAAACTGGATTATTTATGGGCAGCCTTATGTTTATGTGGTTGCGTGTATTTTGTATTTCGTGCGCCTTAAAGACGAGTTTTAGCTCGCTTGAATAGCTTTAGGTTCACCTATTTTGTTTAACTGTTTTCAATTCTTTAAAATAACCCGATAAAAATAATCAAAAAAGTCGGTTGAGTCGCCGTGTTCAATTTTAACAAGTCGAAAAATCAGTCTATAATGTGGAGTTCTTATTCAAGCTTGGCTTTCTCGCCTGAATTTCTCTTTCCTTAGTTTCGTTTCTGGAATATTTGTAATGAACGCGGCCGCTGCACAAGACGCTCCTCTCGTTGGAATTATCATGGGTTCTCAATCGGATTGGGCAACTCTCGAACACACTGCCAATATGCTGAAGCAGCTTGGTGTCCCATTTGAAGCGGAAGTCGTTTCTGCACACCGTACCCCAGATCGCTTATTTGAATATGCTGAACAAGCGCGTGATCGTGGCATTCAGGTGATTATTGCAGGCGCTGGTGGTGCCGCACACTTACCAGGTATGTGTGCAGCTAAAACTGATTTACCTGTTTTGGGTGTGCCAGTGAAATCTTCAATTTTAAATGGTGTCGATTCATTACTTTCAATTGTGCAAATGCCTGCAGGTATTGCCGTAGGTACATTGGCGATTGGTCCTGCGGGAGCAACCAATGCGGCAATTATGGCAGCCCAAATTTTAGGTTTAACCCGTCCAGAAATTGCACAAAATGTTGCCAATTTCCGTGCCGCGCAAACTGAGAAAGTTTCAAGCAACAATATTCCAGGTCAGGCTTAAGCGGGACAATTACTATGGATAAGACCATCGGTATTTTTGGTGGCGGTCAATTGGGTCGCATGATGGCACAAGCGGCTTTACCCTTAAATATTCAATGTACCTTTTTTGAAGCCAGTCCAGATTGCCCAGCGGCAACCTTGGGTCAGGTTTTTGCCAGCAAAAGCGAAAATAGCCTACAAGATTTTATACACAGTGCCGATGTATTCAGCCTTGAGTTTGAAAATACTCCGTTGGCTGATGTTGATGTATTGATTAAGCACAAAGACTTGCATCCACCACGTCAGGCTTTGGCAATTGCCCAAAACCGCTTGCTGGAAAAAGGCTTATTTGATGAATTGGCGATTCCTGTTGCGCCGTATAAAGCGGTCAACTCGCTGGAAAGTTTACAGGCTGCTGTAGCTGAACTTGGTCTGCCAATTGTGCTAAAAACCGCAACAGGCGGCTATGATGGCAAAGGTCAGTTTGTCTTGCGCAGTGCAGATCAGATTGAACAAGCATGGGCAGAACTTGGCCCTGCAGGCAGCTTGATCGCAGAAAGTTTTGTTACTTTTTCACGTGAAGTATCTATTATTGCGGTGCGTGGTCAAAATGGTGAAGTAAAAACTTGGCCATTGGCAGAAAACCATCATCACAACGGTATTTTGTCGCATTCGATTGTCCCTGCACCAAACAGCGCTGACTTGCAGCCTGCGGCACAAGACTATATCACTCGCCTGCTCAATCACTTGAATTATGTAGGTGTGTTGACGTTAGAGCTATTTGTCACTGACAAGGGCTTGTATGCCAACGAGATGGCACCTCGTGTGCATAACTCAGGTCACTGGTCAATTGAAGGCGCGGTGTGTTCGCAGTTTGAGAACCATATTCGTGCTGTAGCAGGTTTACCGTTAGGCTCAACTGAAGTGGTACGTCCAACGGTGATGGTCAATATTATTGGTCAGCATCCCAAAACTGAAGATGTGTTGGCATTGAATGGCGCACATTTGCATTTGTACAATAAAACTGAGCGTGAAGGTCGTAAAATTGGGCATATTACTTTAATGCCGAATGATGCTGCTGAGTTGACAGATTTATGCCGCCAATTGGCAAAAATTTTGCCAAATCCATTGGCGCTCAGTGCTGATATGAGCTTGTAAATTTAAAAATGACGCCAAAGCGCTCATCACGATGAGCGCTTTTTTATGCTCTCACATTTTTTATTCTGCCCATTTTTAAGGTGTTCTACCGTTAATCTGTCTAGGATTGACGCTGTAATTTTAGGTTGATTAAGATAGATCAGGCTGAATAAGCAACCATCACCGTAGCAAAGCAATACTTAAAATAAAAATGCGCACAAGTCTGATGGGAAACAGATGATAATTATGAATTCAAAACTTTAAATTCAAATAGCGCGTTTTAAATTTAAAGCGATGCTTCAACTTTGAATTTAAATATCAGAAATGAATTTAAAGATAGATCTGCAGTTTTGAATTTAAATAAAGTAGCGGCTCTTTTGATCTTTAAATTTAAAAAGCTACTTTTAAATTCAAAGTAATACATCGTAAATATGCAGTGAATGTCGTGTTTTGTGGGTAACTTGGGTTGGTTTAATTTGAATTTAAACTTTTAAATTTAAAAGTCTTATCATGTGTTGTGATTTTGAATTTAAAAATGTGAGATGCTGTACTTGTGGATAAGTGTTTTAAATTTAAAACGAGAAAATGAATTTAAAACTGTGTAAATGAATTTAAAGTTACAGATTTTCATCTGATCTCTGTGGCTGAAGGTGTTATGGTAAAGCCAAGATTTAAATTCAAAACACATCAAAGGGTATTATGCATCGTTTCGCTGTGATTTTTGCGACAGCTGCAATGGCAGCTACTCAGGTTCAGGCAGAACTGATTATCAATGGAAAATCTGTCACCGTAACACCAACGGTCAGTACATCTGCAAATTTTCAACCACAAAACCATTTTCAAAGTTGTTTGGCCAATTTACGCAGCCAAGCCATTGCCAAAGGGGTGAGTGGCAGCAGTTATGATCGCTATACTCAAAATCTCAGCCCAGATTATTCCGTCATTGAGCGTTTAAATTACCAACCTGAATTTTCTACGCCAATCTGGGATTATCTCTCAGGCTTGGTCGATGATGAGCGCGTGCAGGCAGGACAGCAGAAATTGGCACAGCACCGTGATGTGCTCAATCGTGTTGCAGCAGCCTATGGCGTACCTGCAGAAACCGTAGTGGCGGTTTGGGGTGTAGAAAGTAACTTTGGTGCGATTTCAGGATCCTATCCATTATTGCAAGCGCTAGGTACCTTGAGCTGTGAAGGACGCCGTCAAAGCTATTTCCGAGGTGAGTTTTTTACCACCATGCGTTTATTGCAACGTGGTGATGTCACTGAATCACAATTAAAAGGCTCATGGGCAGGGGCGTTTGGGCATACTCAGTTTATGCCATCGACCTATGATGAGTTGGCGGTCGATTTTGATGGTGATGGTCGCCGTGACTTAGTATCTAGTATTCCAGATGCTTTGGCTTCCACCGCTAACTTTTTAAAACGTCGCGGCTGGCAAACAGGGCAGCCGTGGGGCTTTGAAGTCAAAGTGCCTGCAGGCATGTCTTTGAGTGGTGAAGGGCGACGCAATAAAAAATCCCTCAGCAGTTGGGTTAATCGTGGGTTGACTCGTGCAGATGGTTCGGCATTAATTCAGGGCAATTTATCGGGCAGTAGTCAGGCAGGCTTGATGGCACCTGCAGGTGCGAATGGCCCTGTATTCTTAGTGTTTAGAAACTTCGATGCCATTTATAGCTATAACGCAGCAGAAAGTTATGCCTTAGCGATTGCGCATTTATCAGATCGTTTAATGGGGCAGTCTGCATTCCGCACCGCTTGGCCAACCGATGATGCAGGTACATCCCGCGCAGAACGCCGTGAAATTCAACGCTTTTTGTTAAGCCGTGGTTATGACATTGGTGAAGTGGATGGTTTAATTGGCGACAAAACCCGTCAAGCGATTCGTCAGGAACAGACTCGACTCGGCTTGGCTGCAACAGGTCGGGCAGGGCAGCAAATTTTAAGAGCGTTTCGTAATGAAGCGGCCAAACAAATGATGCAATAAGTTGTTGTGATTGCATTAAAAAGGTCTGCAAATGTGCAGACCTTTTTAATTTTTGTCTTAAAATAGGGGATTAAGGTTCAATTTTCACTGCTTCAAGCAAATCAAAAATCACAGTCGTGACATCTTGGCTTAATTCTTTGTTATTAAAAATTTCATAAGCTGAAATGGTGATGTCGGTATCACTTGGCAGCAAACGCTGTTCTTCTTCAATCAGGTGTTCAATTGGTAATAAGGTCTGTCTAACCTCAAGATGCAAAATATCTTTGTATTCAATATTTTCATCTTCAAGTTCAATCACTTGCTCATTAAAATACGGCAATAAAATCGAGTGGAGACAAGGTTGAAGCTCAACAATATCAAAAATTTCGATATCACGGCTTTGTTCAATCGTGCTGATGTGGTCATTTACTTCAATCAGGATATGGTAGTAACTCACATGAATCTCCACAGATCGTTCAGGGTTATACAGAGCCTTCACAATAACATGAAATGAGTAAATTTGCTGCCTTTGCACGTGTAATGGATATGCAACTATCGTACAGGGTGAGGGGAGTTTTGTGTTTTAGTCACTTCAGTTTGCCAGATTGCTCAATGCCGTGCATGGAGTAAATCGAGATCGGCAGGGCGCAGTTGGAAATTCTGCAACTGCTGATCTTTTAGCATTGGATACATTAAGGCATAAGGGTCGTTATGGTGTGCTAAACCCAAAGCATGACCAAATTCATGCGCCAAAGTTAGACGTAAATCATCTTTAGATTGAAACTCATAAATCCGAATGGCCTGACCATCAAAGCTGCCTTTATCAAATAAACGTGGTTGAAAACGTGCATTAAATTGCTGGATGGATACATCAATGTCTTGATTAAGTTGATTGAGGGCATCGACTTGTTGATTGAGCTGGTTAATTTGCTGATTAAATTGCGCTATTTCGTGTTCTAAACTCCACATGTGTTGCTGGATTTCTTGTTTTTTGGCTGCAAAAATTTCCTGTTGCGAAGGATGTAGCCCACCACTTTGGTTAATTTGCTGTACTTGACGATTGTATTGTTCAAGTTGTTGTTCAAATAGCATTTTTTTTGCATCAAGTTGTTGATTTTTATCTGCAATTTCTTGTTTTAGTGCTTGAATATTTTGGTTTTGATTGTTCCAGTGTTGTTGGCGTTGTTCAATGGCTGTAAGTTGTTGTTGGCGTTGGTTTGATTCATCTTGACGTTGATCATAAATCAAGTGAATGGCGAGCTTGGCGTTCGGGTCATATACAAAATAATCTTGTCCCGTTCCTTGTTTCCAAATATAGGTGGCTTCCTGACTCAGTTGCAGTAAATCGGCATGGCTTAAGCCAAAACGCGGGTCGACTTCAGCAATACGATAACGTAGGCGAGTATCTAAAGGATATTGTAAACGATTTAGTGCAGTATTGTGCCGTGTGTGCGGATGTTGAATATTTTGATAAATCAGCAAGATAGAAAACAGTATGATTGCACCCAATAGAAACAAACGCATTGCTAGCGGCATCCTTTTTTGGGTTTACTGTAGCCGAAAGTAGGGCAGAAACTCAATCTATTTGCAGTTAGAGCATCATTTTATCTATTGTACTCGGTTGAGCGTCCAATTGTCTGTGCTCTTTCATTTAAATCTTGAAGTCAGTGTATGGATATCGAAAAGAAAAACCGCGCTGCAATTGCTTGCAGCGCGGTTTTTGATGTGCGTTAAAGCGACAAATTATTTTTTATCATCTTTGACTTCAGTGAATTCAGCATCCACAACGCCATCATCGGCTTTTTGTTGACCTGCGTCACCGCCAAATGCATTTGGGTCGAAACCTTGTGCACCGCCTTGACCTTGTGCAGCTTCATACGCACGTTGCGTAATTGGCATGATGATGTTTTGCAATGCTTCAGTTTTTGCTTTGATTGCATCTACATCATTTTCTTTGGTTGTCGCTTCAAGCTCAGTGACTGCAGTTTCAATCGCAGTTTTTTCATCGGCAGTCACTTGTTCACCAAGGTCTTTTACTGCTTTTTGAGCAGAAGAAACTAAAGCATCCGCTTCGTTACGTGCTTTTGCAAGTTCTTCAAACTTACGGTCTTCTTCAGCATTTGCTTCAGCATCTTTAATCATCGCTTCAATTTCAGCATCGCTCAAACCAGAGTTTGCTTTAATTTGAATCGATTGTTCTTTGCCTGTGCTCTTGTCTTTTGCAGACACTTTCAAGATACCGTCAGCGTTAATGTCGAACGAAACTTCAATTTGTGGCACACCGCGTGGCGCTGGTGGAATGTCACCTAATTGGAAGTTACCCAACAATTTGTTTTGTTGAGCCATTTTACGCTCACCTTGGTAAACTGAAATGTCTACTGCAGGCTGGTTGTCTGCCGCTGTTGAGAACACTTGAGATTTCTTCGCAGGAATCGTGGTGTTTTTCTCAATGATTGGCGTCAACACGCCACCCATAGTTTCAATACCAAGCGTTAACGGAGTTACGTCTAGAAGCAATACGTCAGTTTTGTCACCAGACAATACGGCACCCTGAATTGCTGCACCAATTGCAACAGCTTCGTCTGGGTTTACGTCTTTACGTGGCTCTTTGCCAAAGAATTCTTGTACTTTTTGTTGTACAAGTGGCATACGTGATTGACCACCCACCAAAATCACGTCAGAGATGTCAGAAGTTGAAAGTCCTGCATCTTGTAGCGCAACTTTACATGGCTCAATGGTACGAGCGACTAAATCAGCAACCAAACCTTCAAGTTTGGCGCGAGTCACGTTCATCACCAAGTGCTTCGGACCTGTTGCGTCTGCAGTGATATATGGCAAGTTGATTTCAGTCGCATTTGAAGATGAAAGCTCGATTTTTGCTTTCTCAGCCGCTTCTTTCAGACGTTGTAATGCCAATGGATCTTGTTTCAAGTTGAAGTTTTGCTCTTTTTTGAACTCTTCAACCAAGTATTCGATCAAGGCATTGTCAAAGTCTTCACCACCAAGGAAGGTATCACCGTTGGTTGATAACACTTCAATTTGTTGGTCGCCATCAAGGTCTGCAATTTCAATGATCGATACGTCAAAAGTACCACCACCCAAGTCATATACAGCAACTTTACGGTCGCCTTCTTTCTTGTCCATACCAAATGCAAGCGCAGCAGCAGTTGGTTCGTTGATGATACGTTTAACTTCTAAGCCTGCAATTTTACCCGCATCTTTGGTTGCTTGGCGCTGTGCATCGTTAAAGTACGCAGGTACAGTAATCACGGCTTCAGTAACTGTTTCGCCCAAATAATCTTCGGCAGTCTTTTTCATCTTTTTCAAAGTTTCTGCAGAAATTTGCTGTGGTGCAAGTTTCTTGTCATTCACTTCAACCCAAGCATCGCCATTGTCTGCTTTGATGATTTTGTAAGGCACAAGACCAATGTCTTTTTGTACCGCTTGGTCTTCATAACGACGACCAATCAAACGCTTAATTGCGAATAATGTGTTTTTCGGGTTAGTTACAGCCTGACGCTTTGCAGATTGACCTACAAGAATTTCGCCATCTTTATAAGCAATAATAGATGGAGTTGTACGTGCGCCTTCTGCGTTTTCAATTACTTTAACTTTGTCGCCTTCAAGTACCGCTACACATGAGTTAGTTGTACCTAAGTCAATACCAATGATTTTAGCCATTTGGATGTTTCCTCAAAAATTCTTTTGCAATGTTTTCACTTGTTATTCGATATGAGAGCCAATCAAAATTTTTCAAGTTGTTTAGATGAAAATTTTTTATCAACTCTCGATTTTATAAGGCTTAAGCGCCAACCATCACCATTGCAGGGCGGAGTAAGCGACCATGTAAGGTGTAGCCTTTTTGTAATACGTTGCCAATTTCATTGGCTTTTGCATTTGGATCAATCCCTACGGCTTGATGCAGGTCTGCATTGAAACCATTGGCTGTATCAATCACCACCACACCAAACTTTTCTAAAGTGGTCAGTAATGATTTCAAGGTCAGTTCCACACCTTCAGACAAGGCAGTTTTTTCATCACCATTGGCGGCAATAGCACGCTCAAGGTTGTCTACAGAATCCAATAATTCTTTAGCAAACTTTTCTAAAGCAAACTTTTTAGCTGTATCTGCTTCACGTTCTAAACGCTCTTTGGTTTT
This sequence comes from Acinetobacter towneri, assembly GCF_017498585.1. Lineage (NCBI taxonomy): Bacteria > Pseudomonadati > Pseudomonadota > Gammaproteobacteria > Moraxellales > Moraxellaceae > Acinetobacter > Acinetobacter towneri. Next base: position 507,894 of record NZ_CP071766.1, on the reverse strand, counting down.
TTCCGCTTCGTAAACTGCATTGGCAGTACGTGCTTTTTCCAATTTTAGGTTTTCTTCAAGTTTGCTCAGTTGTTCTTGTAAAGACTCAACGGAAACTTCTGCTTGCTCAGTATCTTGCGCTGTTTGTTGTTCCGTCTGCTCTAGCTCAAGGTCTTGAGTTTGTTCGTTCTGCTCAGTTGCCATTGATTTACTCCGTTTAAATGGGTTTTTAAACATGTACAGTCCTTTGGCGTCAGTGCTAACTGCGTTATTGCTGAACTGCCATGGTTAGAGAAGTTCGTAATTAGCTAAGAAATCGGGGCAGGGCAGGCAAAATTCAAGCGTGCCAGTAGATTAATTTTCATTGCCATGAAATTTGGTCAAAAAAATACATTTTGAATCAAGATGTCGGCGGATGAATGAAGCAAATTAAACTTTGAAACTTATAATATTTTTTTGTTTAAAAAAGTATGGTAATAGGGAGCTGATTATTCAGCTAAACCAGTGCTTTTATTACGGAGATAGCTAAAAACACTGTTTTATCAACAGGATTCGACTGGGTGTTTGTTCACTATATTGTGCATGCGTATGATTAGAGTTTTTAAGTTTTGGTTGATTAATCGCTAAAACAGCTTAATCGAGAGTAATTATATATTTTACACAAAACCTAACACTGCTTATTCTTTGCGCATAGATGCTATATCGCTGTAGTTTCTTGTGTATTGCTAAATGTGTTTTCGGGGCTTATCTAACTTCTGAATAAGCCCTTTTTTTACCTCATTTGTTTTGCTTTGCTGCAAGACTCAATCACGATCACGTCGTTGTTCACGGTCTTTACGGTTTTCCTGCCAGCGCTTTTGTTGTGCATCACGTTGTTGTTGCCAGCGTTTACGTGCTTCCTCACGCTTTTTTTGTTCAGCTTCAATTTGCTGCTTACGCTTTTGCTCAAGCTGTTTACGCTGCTGTTCCGATAAGCGTTTACGCTGCTCTGCTAAACGTTGTCGCTCTTGTTCATAGCGTTGTTGCTGTAATTGCTGTTGTCGTTTTTGTTCCCATTCACGACGTTCTAGTTCACGTTTACGACGCTCTAACTCAACCCGATTTTTACCTTGTTGATATTCCCAACGCTGCCGATCATTGTCATAACGTCGATGATCATCATCATAGCGTGGCTCATATCGTCCATCGTAGTAACCTTCGTCAGGCACGACTACGCAACCTACGGCTAAAAAAGCAGTCGCACATGAAAGTAAGATTAATTTTTTAGTCATGCTCTGCCTCCTGAGCTGATGAGGTGAATTTGTCTGAAACATCAAACATAGACTGCAATAGTGTCAATGACAGCGTCATAAAAGCAGGGTAGCGTATAGGTAATTTGAATGTGTATAACGATTGAAGCACTTGTATAACAAAATGGTCACTGTGCTGTTGATCATGAAGAAATTATGAAGCGTTTAGGCAAATCATGCAGACATATAAAAAGGAACAGGCATGCAAATTTTGAATTCATCTCTCAAAAATAAATTGCACAAAGGACAAGGTGCTGCTGCACGTGCATTAAATAAGTTACCAAGTCGAGTACATCATACTTTGGCTCAAGCTTTGGGTTATCCGTATCATTATCCAGACCTTGATCCATTTATTAAATGCATGATGGCGGCACAATTAAAACAAGGGAAAATTGGTTTTATTGGTGCTGACCCTGTACAGTCTAGACAGGCATTTGATCGACAAATGCAATCTATTCTGAGCACTCCAACTGCGGTCAAACGAGTTGAAGAAATCCGTTTAAACTTAGCCAGTGGCAATATCGCAGCGCGTTATTATCATCCTGCACCACATAAAAAATTGCCTTTAATCGTGTTTTATCATGGTGGTGGTTTTGTGGTGGGTGGTTTAGACAGTCATGACGAATTTTGCCGCTTAATGGCGGTACATGCCCATGCACAAGTGTTGAGTGTGGAATATCCACTCGCGCCTGAAGCTAGTCCACAGCAGATTATTCAAGTCTGTGAAGATGCTTTGGCATGGGCATATCAACATCGTCGAGAAATGAAAATTTTAAAAAATCGCATAGCGGTGGCAGGCGATAGTGCGGGTGGTAATATTGCAGCGGTGGTTGCACAGCGTAGTGCTCATTCAGCCTATGCACCTGACGCACAATTTTTAATTTATCCAGCCTTAGATTTTAAGAGTCGCCATCCTTCATTCTTTGCTTATAAAGATGGTTTGGTGTTGACGGGACAAGATATTGATTTTGTCACCCAGCACTATGTCACACAGCATCAGGTCGCTTTGGATGATCCAATCATTTCGCCAACTTTTGGCAAATTGAAAAAACTAGCGCCTGCCTTTGTGGTCACAGCAGGGCATGACGTTTTGCATGATGAAGCTGAAATTTATGCACATAAATTACGTCAACATGCTGTCACGGTAAAATATGTAGAATATTTAGATCAAACACATGGTTTTATTAGCATGACCTTTGTGTCGCGTCGCGCCAAAAAAATCAGCATTGAAATGTGTAAAAACTTTAGAAAATTTTGGGATCGACCACGTAGCTAAACCTTGGGTTGTCTTTGTTAATCTGTTTCACGTGGAACGGTTAAACCAGAGTAGAGATTTCGGCTTCTGGAAAAGTCAGTTCGAACTCAGGCACGTAAAAACCATTGATGAAGCGTGCCTGATTAAAATCAGGAAACAAACTTGGATTCGATTGCCAAGACGCATGTTTGAGTGGGATTAATCTGCCGCGAAAAGAAGGATTAAATTGATAAGATTTCCCTTGCCATGTTTGCTGAATTTTTAAAAGCGCAGCAGGGATGTAATGACTATCAATAAAGCTACGTTGCGTATTGCATTTTTCAAGTTGAATGGCGAATTGCAAATCTGCGTGTTGTATTTTGCAACTCATCTGTCGATCTTGAATATCCCAATCAAAGCTTGCCAGTTCTTTCGGAATACCCCAAAGCTGTTGTCCGTGTTGCACAGAAGACTCAGTTGAAACAAAAATTTTAGGAATGGTAGATAAACGACGCTGCCTAAATAGAGGATGATCTAAAATCAGCAGCTCATCATAAGCGCCAATGGGGCTAGCGTTATAACGTACCCACATGACTTGAACAAGACGCCCTAAAAAAGAAGGTGCTAAGCCAAAAGGCTGTGCCAGATTTAAAAAATGCGGGCTGAGCCAATAATTTAAAATATAGGCTTCACCTTGAAGTTGCCAAGGTGCTGGACACAGTCGGATCTGATCTGAATTATTTTTATCAAATGGAGCGTAAAACTCAGTCCTTCAGGTCAGAGATATAAGCGACACGACATGAAGTGTCGTTTGATTTAACTAAGGGCTATTTTCCTTGAGTTTTGATTGTTAATATAAGTACATGAAAACCCTTAAATTACGTATAAAAGACAAACATTGCAAGGTGTTAGACCAACTAGCATCAGAAGTGAACTTCGTCTGGAATTATGTCAATGATTTAGGGTTTAGGCATTTGAAGCGGAAAGGTGAATTTCTCTCTGCTTTTGATATTGCCAAATATACGAAAGGCACATCCAAAGAATGTAATTTACATAGTCAAACCATTCAGGCTGTAACTGAAGAATTAGTCACCCGAAGAAAGCAATTTAAAAAGGCAAAGCTGAAATGGCGTATCAGCAATAAAAAATCAGCAAGGCGCTCTTTGGGATGGGTTCCCTTTAAAAAGGTGGCTATCAAATATGCCACTGGATATGTCCAGTATGGAAAACACCAATTTAAGCTTTGGGATAGCTACGGTTTAAGTAAATACACGTTAAAAACAGGTTCATTTGTAGAGGATAGCCGTGGGCGTTGGTATGTATGTCTTGTTGTTGAATCGCCTAAGCAAGATAAATCGACAGCAACCAAATCGATTGGTATTGATCTAGGCTTAAAAGATATTGCCACCTGTTCTGATGGCACTGTAATTTCAAATCCAAAATTCTATCGAAAATATGAGCAGAAATTATGTATTGCTCAGAGAGCCAGGAATAAGAAGCGTGTTCGTGCATTACACGCCAAGATTGCAAATAGTCGAAAAGATCATTTGCATAAAGCAAGCACCAAGCTTGTGAATGAAAATGCATTGATTATTGTAGGTGACTTGAGTGCTAAAAAATTAGTAAAAACCAAAATGGCAAAATCTGTTTTGGATACAGGATTTTCGGCACTAAAAACAATGCTCAAGTATAAATGCGAGAACGCAGGCGTATTGTTTGAAGAAGTCCAAGAAGCCTATACCACCCAAATCTGTTCGTGCTGCGGTGAGATCACCTCAAGTAGTCCCAAAGGTAGTACAGATCTTGGAATAAGAGAATGGGAGTGCATGAGCTGTGGTACAGCTCATGATCGAGATATAAACTCAGCTCTAAACATTCTTGCGCTTGGGCATAAGCGTCTAGCTGTAGGAATCACCCTCTTTTAAGGGGGGGAGGATGTCAAACATAAGTTTTCCAGCGTGATAAAAAATAACCACTGATTTAGTCGCATAATCTTATTAATATAACCCCAGTTACGGATAAGCCAAAGATTTAATCACATGAATTTTAGGCTTATTCTTTTGGCAAAGTTGATACGCACATAGTGAAGAAAATACGCTTGCTAAAAAACCAGCAATCGAACGATGTTTACTCGTAACTAAGTGATATTTTTCTTTCAATAATCCTATCAATGTTTCAATTCTTTTACGTTGTCGTAGATGAAATTCATCAGAAAATGGCAATAAGGTCACTCTCATATTTTTTCTTGGATAAGTAATTAAATCAATGCCTTGCTCTTTAAGTGTTTCTTTCAATGGTTGGCTAATGTAGCCTCTATCACCATAGACCGTTGCTGATAAGCCATTCACTAAATCCTCAACTTTTTTAAGATCAGCAATATGTCCGTTTGATAAATCTGAATTTACAATTTCACCCTCTTGATTCATCAGCAAGTGTAATTTGCAACCATAAAACCAGCCCATCGTACTTTTACCACGAGAAGCAATCTCATCTAAAGCATGATGACCTTTAGGGATTCTTTTATTTTTACAAACAGGTAAAGGTGTTGAATCAATCCATAAATATGAACTTTCATCTTTTTGGCTCAACGCATAAAGCAAAGCATGAATAGCAAGTTGGTGCTGATTGATGAGGGTAATCAGGTTTTTATAACAAGGCAAGTCTTTAAAGAGTTTGCTTTCAAACTGACAAAGCAAGTTAAAAAACATCTTAAAATTATGTACTTGAGATGTTTTATAGTAGATGGAGATAGCCACAATTTCTGATAAAGATAGCGTTGCTTGTCTGATACGTTGACGTTTGTTTTCTTGCTTGAGAAATTGCCAATAGATGGGTTCAAATTTTTTGAAAAAATCATCAACAATACAAAAAATTTCTGTAAAATCGTACATGGTAGTTAGAGCCTTTGGGTTGTGTCGTAACTTTCTAAATGGCTCTAACTACCTTTTTTTCAAGGGCTTTTCTTATCCGTAATTCGGGTTAATATAGATGCAATGCAAATACAACACAGATGGATTGGTCAGCAAATGTTAAAACAAAGTGTGTTTACCATGGCAGCAATGCTTATCAGCTTCAATACGATGGCAGCCAACACCGTGGTAGAAATGACAACCAGCATGGGCAATATTGAAATCGAACTGTTTAATGACAAAGCCCCAGTTTCTGCAAAGAACTTTGAAAACTATGCCAAGTCAAACTTCTATAACGGTACGATCTTCCATCGTGTTATCCCAGGCTTTATGGTGCAAGGCGGTGGTATGGATGCCAATATGCAAGAAAAGCCAACCAAAGCGACCATTCGTAATGAATCAAGTAATGGATTGAAAAATACCCGTGGTACCTTGGCGATGGCACGTATGAATCATCCTGATTCTGCCAGCAGCCAATTCTTTATTAATGTGGTAGATAACGATTTCTTAAATCGAAGTCCACGTAACGCAGGCTATGCGGTATTTGGTCAAGTCACTAAAGGTATGGATGTTGTCGATAAAATTGTAAAAGTACCAACAGGCAACTATGGCATGCATCAAAATGTACCGAAACAAGCGGTAAAAATACTCAGTGTGAAAGTGAAAGAGGCTGCCCCAACAAAATAAGCGGATTTAGATTGCAAAAATATGAAAAACATATTTTTAATTTAAAATTATAGGGTTAGTGCGAGTTTTGTGTGTTTTTGAACCAAAATAGTGCGTAAAAATCCAACACTCGTGAAAACAAGCAGTTAAAAGCACTTGCACGTGTAGGAAATTGCCCTATAATGCACCCATCCCGACGCGAAACAGCCTACGAACTTAGCTTACAAGGTTGAGTTGTTAGAAGTGTTTTGCGTTAAAATTTCTGCTGACGAGGCAGAAATTGAGATCATTAAGAGATTATGAAGAACAACTTGTGTGGATTTTTACTGATTGATTGATCGAAAATATTTCATTAATTGATTGGTTTAAATTACTCGAAGTTTATTTGAGCGAAATTTAAGTCAGAAAATTGATGAGCCAGATTTGGAAGTTTAGATTAAAACTTCAAAATGATTTTAACTGAAGAGTTTGATCATGGCTCAGATTGAACGCTGGCGGCAGGCTTAACACATGCAAGTCGAGCGGGCGAGGTTGCTTCGGTAACTGAGCTAGCGGCGGACGGGTGAGTAAAGCTTAGGAATCTGCCTATTAGTGGGGGACAACATTCCGAAAGGGATGCTAATACCGCATACGTCCTACGGGAGAAAGCAGGGGCTCTTTATGACCTTGCGCTAATAGATGAGCCTAAGTCGGATTAGCTAGTTGGTGGGGTAAAGGCCTACCAAGGCGACGATCTGTAGCGGGTCTGAGAGGATGATCCGCCACACTGGGACTGAGACACGGCCCAGACTCCTACGGGAGGCAGCAGTGGGGAATATTGGACAATGGGGGGAACCCTGATCCAGCCATGCCGCGTGTGTGAAGAAGGCCTTTTGGTTGTAAAGCACTTTAAGTGGGGAGGAGGCTTACCTGGTTAATACCTGGGCTAAGTGGACGTTACCCACAGAATAAGCACCGCTAACTCTGTGCCAGCAGCCGCGGTAATACAGAGGGTGCGAGCGTTAATCGGATTTACTGGGCGTAAAGCGCGCGTAGGTGGTTAATTAAGTCAAATGTGAAATCCCCGAGCTTAACTTGGGAATTGCATTCGATACTGGTTAGCTAGAGTATGGGAGAGGATGGTAGAATTCCAGGTGTAGCGGTGAAATGCGTAGAGATCTGGAGGAATACCGATGGCGAAGGCAGCCATCTGGCCTAATACTGACACTGAGGTGCGAAAGCATGGGGAGCAAACAGGATTAGATACCCTGGTAGTCCATGCCGTAAACGATGTCTACTAGCCGTTGGGGGATTTGATCCTTTAGTGGCGCAGCTAACGCGATAAGTAGACCGCCTGGGGAGTACGGTCGCAAGACTAAAACTCAAATGAATTGACGGGGGCCCGCACAAGCGGTGGAGCATGTGGTTTAATTCGATGCAACGCGAAGAACCTTACCTGGCCTTGACATAGTAGAGACTTTCCGAGAGATGGAAAGGTGCCTTCGGGAATCTACATACAGGTGCTGCATGGCTGTCGTCAGCTCGTGTCGTGAGATGTTGGGTTAAGTCCCGCAACGAGCGCAACCCTTTTCCTTACTTGCCAGCATTTCGGATGGGAACTTTAAGGATACTGCCAGTGACAAACTGGAGGAAGGCGGGGACGACGTCAAGTCATCATGGCCCTTACGGCCAGGGCTACACACGTGCTACAATGGTCGGTACAAAGGGTTGCTACCTCGCGAGAGGATGCTAATCTCAAAAAGCCGATCGTAGTCCGGATCGCAGTCTGCAACTCGACTGCGTGAAGTCGGAATCGCTAGTAATCGCGGATCAGAATGCCGCGGTGAATACGTTCCCGGGCCTTGTACACACCGCCCGTCACACCATGGGAGTTTGTTGCACCGGAAGTAGGTAGTCTAACCGCAAGGAGGACGCTTACCACGGTGTGGCCGATGACTGGGGTGAAGTCGTAACAAGGTAGCCGTAGGGGAACCTGCGGCTGGATCACCTCCTTAACGAAAGATTGACGATTGGTAAGAATCCACAACAAGTTGTTCTTCATTGATGTATCTGAGGGTCTGTAGCTCAGTTGGTTAGAGCACACGCTTGATAAGCGTGGGGTCACAAGTTCAAGTCTTGTCAGACCCACCACTACTGACGAAGCAATTATGCAGAAGAAGATACATCGAATCACAGATGATAAGCTGGGGACTTAGCTTAGTTGGTAGAGCGCCTGCTTTGCACGCAGGAGGTCAGGAGTTCGACTCTCCTAGTCTCCACCAAATTTTAAGATCAGAAAAGCACTGTTTTTCCTTAAAATTTAAGCAAACAGCTATGCTGTGCGCAGGCACACATATACTGGAGCTTTAAGCTAAAGATTGCAGAACTTAATAAAAGATCGAATGATTAGATTTGATGGTTTATTAAGTTCTGTGATTTAAATATCACAGTATTTAGTGCGATCTGACGAAGACGCATTAATTCATTAACAGATTGGCAAAATTGAGTCTGAAATAAATTGTTCAACTCATTTAATTCAAGATTGACAGTAATGCTTCGGTGTTACGGTTTAATTACGAATTGAAATGAGAACTAGCAAATTAACTGAATCAAGCGTTTTGGTATATGAATCTAATTGAAGCTGTACAGTGCTTAAGTGCACAAGACATCAAACTGTGAATTAAATAAATATTTTATATTTATTTAATTGTCTTAATCCTACTTGTAGGGATTAACGACTGTTTGGGGTTGTATAGTCAAGTAATTAAGTGCATGTGGTGGATGCCTTGGCAGTCAGAGGCGATGAAAGACGTGATAGCCTGCGAAAAGCTCCGGGGAGGCGGCAAATATCCTTTGATCCGGAGATTTCTGAATGGGGAAACCCACCTACCTTAAGGTAGGTATCGTATGATGAATACATAGTCATACGAAGCGAACGCGGGAAGTGAAACATCTCAGTACCCGTAGGAAAAGAAATCAATTGAGATTCCCTCAGTAGCGGCGAGCGAAAGGGGAAAAGCCCATTAAGTTATGTGTGTTTTAGTGGAATGCTCTGGGAAGTGCAACCATAGTGGGTGATAGTCCTGTACACGAAAGGGCACACATAATGATGACGAGTAGGGCGAGGCACGTGAAACCTTGTCTGAATATGGGGGGACCATCCTCCAAGGCTAAATACTCCTGACTGACCGATAGTGAACCAGTACCGTGAGGGAAAGGCGAAAAGAACCCCTGTGAGGGGAGTGAAATAGATCCTGAAACCGCATGCATACAAGCAGTGGGAGCCACTTCGTGTGGTGACTGCGTACCTTTTGTATAATGGGTCAGCGACTTATATTCAGTAGCAAGGTTAACCGAATAGGGGAGCCGTAGAGAAATCGAGTCTTAATAGGGCGTATAGTTGCTGGGTATAGACCCGAAACCGGGTGATCTATCCATGAGCAGGTTGAAGGTTGGGTAACACTAACTGGAGGACCGAACCCACTGTCGTTGAAAAGCCAGGGGATGACTTGTGGATAGGGGTGAAAGGCTAATCAAACTCGGTGATAGCTGGTTCTCCCCGAAAGCTATTTAGGTAGCGCCTCGGACGAATACCATTGGGGGTAGAGCACTGTTTCGGCTAGGGGGTCATCCCGACTTACCAAACCGATGCAAACTCCGAATACCAATGAGTACTATCCGGGAGACAGACTGCGGGTGCTAACGTCCGTAGTCAAGAGGAAAACAATCCAGACCGCCAGCTAAGGCCCCAAAATCATAGTTAAGTGGGAAACGATGTGGGAAGGCATAGACAGCTAGGAGGTTGGCTTAGAAGCAGCCACCCTTTAAAGAAAGCGTAATAGCTCACTAGTCGAGTCGGCCTGCGCGGAAGATGTAACGGGGCTAAAACTATGTGCCGAAGCTGCGGATGTATACATTGTATACGTGGTAGGGGAGCGTTCTGTAAGCCGAAGAAGGTGGATTGAGAAGTCTGCTGGAGGTATCAGAAGTGCGAATGCTGACGTGAGTAACGACAAAACGGGTGAAAAACCCGTTCGCTGAAAGACCAAGGGTTCCAGTCCAACGTTAATCGGGGCTGGGTGAGTCGACCCCTAAGGCGAGGCCGAGAGGCGTAGTCGATGGGAAATTGGTTAATATTCCAATACTTCAGTGTAATGCGATGAGAGGACGGAGAAGGTTAAGTCAGCCTGGCGTTGGTTGTCCAGGTGAAAGGAAGTAGGCATGCATCTTAGGCAAATCCGGGGTGCTCTATGCTGAGATCTGATAGCAAGCTGTACTTGTACAGTGAAGTGGCTGATACCCTGCTTCCAGGAAAAGTCTCTAAGCTTCAGTTACACTGGAATCGTACCCGAAACCGACACAGGTGGTCAGGTCGAGTAGACCAAAGCGCTTGAGAGAACTCTGCTGAAGGAACTAGGCAAAATGGTACCGTAACTTCGGGAGAAGGTACGCTGTTGATGGTGATAGGACTCGCTCCTTGAGCTGTCGACAGCCTCAGAAACCAGGCCGCTGCAACTGTTTATTAAAAACATAGCACTCTGCAAACACGAAAGTGGACGTATAGGGTGTGATGCCTGCCCGGTGCTGGAAGGTTAATTGATGGGGTTAGCGTAAGCGAAGCTCTTGATCGAAGCCCCAGTAAACGGCGGCCGTAACTATAACGGTCCTAAGGTAGCGAAATTCCTTGTCGGGTAAGTTCCGACCTGCACGAATGGCATAATGATGGCGGCGCTGTCTCCAGCAGAGGCTCAGTGAAATCGAATTCGCCGTGAAGATGCGGTGTACCCGCGGCTAGACGGAAAGACCCCGTGAACCTTTACTGCAGCTTGACATTGAACTTTGACCTTACTTGTGTAGGATAGGTGGGAGGCTTTGAAACTTGGACGCTAGTCCGAGTGGAGCCGTCCTTGAAATACCACCCTGGTAATGTTGAGGTTCTAACTCTGTCCCGTTATCCGGGACGAGGACCATGTCCGTGGGTAGTTTGACTGGGGCGGTCTCCTCCTAAAGAGTAACGGAGGAGTACGAAGGTGCGCTCAGCGTGGTCGGAAATCACGCGTAGAGTATAAAGGCAAAAGCGCGCTTAACTGCGAGACCCACAAGTCGAGCAGGTACGAAAGTAGGTCTTAGTGATCCGGTGGTTCTGTATGGAAGGGCCATCGCTCAACGGATAAAAGGTACTCTGGGGATAACAGGCTGATACCGCCCAAGAGTTCATATCGACGGCGGTGTTTGGCACCTCGATGTCGGCTCATCTCATCCTGGGGCTGAAGCAGGTCCCAAGGGTATGGCTGTTCGCCATTTAAAGAGGTACGCGAGCTGGGTTTAGAACGTCGTGAGACAGTTCGGTCCCTATCTACCGTGGGCGCTGGAAATTTGAGAGGATCTGCTCCTAGTACGAGAGGACCAGAGTGGACGAACCTCTGGTGTACCGGTTGTGACGCCAGTCGCATCGCCGGGTAGCTATGTTCGGAAGGGATAACCGCTGAAAGCATCTAAGCGGGAAGCCTACCTCAAGATAAGATTTCCCCGAGGCTTTATGCCTCCTAAAGAGCCGTTGAAGACTACGACGTTGATAGGTTGGATGTGGAAGCATAGCGATATGTGAAGCTGACCAATACTAATTGCTCGTGAGGCTTGACTATACAACACCCAAACAGTTGGGGTTGTATGCTCAATCGATTCAAATCCAATCAGTCAATTCAGACTGATCTTGATTTAGTTAACGCTAAACAATAAAATTCAGACCCAATACAGCCCAATCTGTTACAGATTCGGAAAACGCAGTGCATCACAGTCGTGAATAAGACCAATGCAAGTCTCCGTAAACAGTTGTGCTGGCGACCATAGCAAGAGTGAACCACCTGATCCCTTCCCGAACTCAGAAGTGAAACCTCTTCGCGCTGATGGTAGTGTGGGGTTACCCATGTGAGAGTAAGTCATCGCCAGCTCATTATTCAAAGCCCCCTTGACATAAACGTCAAGGGGGCTTTTTTATACGGAAAGGAAAATATTAAGAAGAAAAGTAGAAGAAAGAAGTTTAAAACAATATATTTACAATAATAAATTATGTGAAAAATATAGCATATATCAAAATATCATAAATTACTGCAAGTCTATTTAGTCGAATTTATCTACAACTTTAGTCTAGGTTTTTAAGAAAATTAACCAGAGTTAAGTTTTTGCTGTAGACAAAAAGTGAATATTGATTCATTTTATATACAAAAGTGAATAACCATTCATTTTTTATAAAATAAAAAGCTCACAATTGGAGGTGAGGGAAAAATGACAGCAACAACAATGAATGTGAATGCTGTAGTGGATCAAGCAAAGTTTAAACCTTTTCATTTAAAAATTGTACTTTGGTGCGTATTTGTCGTTATTTTTGACGGTTATGATTTGGCGATTAACGGTGTGGCTTTACCACTACTGATGCAAGAATGGAATATGACGGCTGTACAGGCAGGTATGCTTGCGAGTACGGCACTGGCAGGCATGATGTTTGGCGCCATGCTGTTTGGCATGTTGGCAGACAAAATTGGCCGTAAAAATGTCATATTAATTTGTGTGACGTTATTTAGTGGCTTTACTTTTTGGGGCGGCTTTGCATCCAACCCAACAGAGTTTGGTATTTTACGTTTTATTGCAGGTTTAGGGATTGGCGGGGTATTGCCTAACCTCGTGGCTTTAACCTCTGAATATGCACCACAAAAAATGCGTAGTACCTTAGTTACCACCATGTTCAGCGGCTATGCCGTGGGCGGCATTATGGCAGCCTTACTTGGTGCATGGTTGACGCCTAGCTTTGGCTGGGAAGTGATGTTCTATATTGCGGGATTACCGTTACTTATTTTGCCTTTATTGTGGTTTTTCTTACCAGAATCTTTAACTTTTTTGGTGAAAAAACAGCAACATGAAAAAGCGCGTCACATCGTCCAGCAAATTAGCCCACAAGAAAATATCAGCCCACAAACACAATTTGTATTAAATGAAGTACAAACCGCAGATGCCTCAATTGCAGCCTTATTTAAAAATAACCGTGGCATGAGTACTTTGCTGTTTTGGTGCTGCTTCTTTATGTGTTTGTTGATGGTTTATGCTTTGGGCAGTTGGTTGCCAAAACTGATGATGGCAGCAGGTTATTCGCTGGGTAACAGTTTAATGTTCTTAATGGCGATGAACATTGGTGCTGTGATCGGAACCATCAGTGGCGGGATTTTAGCAGACCGTTTCCACTTAAAACCTGTGATTATTGGCATGTTTTTATTGGGCGCATTCTCTCTAGTGGGTCTAGGCTTTAATTCACCACAGCCTGTGATTTATTTATTGGTGGGCTTAGCAGGTGCTTCTGCCATTGGCAGCAGTATTTTATTGTATAGCTTTGTTGCTCAGTATTATCCACTTACGATTCGTTCTACAGGTATCGGCTGTGCTTCTGCGGTGGGGCGTGTCGGTGCGATTGTAGGCCCTATTATTATTGGCGTACTTTTGGGCATGGATTTACCACATAAAATGAACTTTTTGGCGGTGGCGATTCCTGCAGTGATTGGTGCAATTGCAGTAGCACTGATTCGTTTACAAAGTACATCACAGGTGGTGAGTGAGCCAAGCGTGGTTAAAAAAGCCAGCCGATCTTATAGTTAATTGATCGTTAGTGTTTTGGGACTTTGAAATTAAGGAGCATTGCTCCTTAATTTTTTGCCTATTCACTTTGTAGAAGATTTAAGTAAGAAAGTGTGTATCGCTACATTTCTACTGTGCACGAGGTACATTTCATTGATTATGATGTCTTGATTAGCACAAGCAAAGATTGAATGAATAGAGGAGCAATTAGGATGCTCAAGATAAATCGGCAATACTATGGATTTATATGTCTAGTTGTATTGGGTTTAACTACAGGGTGTAATGCGCAAGTTGAGCCGAAACAGAACACGGCTGCTTTAGAGTCAAAATCAACTTCTGCACAAAATTTACAACGCTATCAAATACAGCCAATTGCAGATTTTAATGAGCCGTGGGCATTGGCAGAATTACCCGATGGACGCCTATTAATTACAGAAAAAGCGGGGAAATTAAAACTTTTTGATCCAAAAACAGGTCAAAGCTTAGATGTTCAAGCTATCCCTGAAGTCGCCTATGGCGGACAAGGTGGTTTGGGTGACGTCATTTTAGATCCTGACTTTAAACAGAATCAGCAGATTTATTTAAGTTATGCCGAAGCGGGTGCGGGTGGTTACGGTGCAGTCGTGATTCGGGGCAAGCTTGTATTAGATGCTAAACCCACGCCAAAACTCACCGAAACTCAAAGAATCTGGCAGCAAGTGCCGAAAGTATCGGGACAAGGACATTATGCGCATCGTATAAAGTTTGGGGCAGATGGCAAATTATGGATAAGTTCTGGTGAGCGACAAAAGTTTGAACCTGCTCAGGATTTAAAATCTAATTTAGGTAAAATTTTACGTTTAAATACAGATGGTACAACACCTTTAGACAATCCATTTCAAACACATGGAGAGATTGCCAAGCAAGTCTGGAGTTTGGGGCATCGCAACCCTTTAGGCATGGCATTCGATTCTACAGGGCAGCTTTGGGTTGCAGAAATGGGACCTAAAGGGGGTGATGAGTTGAATCTGATTGCCAAAGGCGAAAACTATGGCTATCCGTTGGTGTCGAACGGTGATCATTATAATGGTTTGCCAATTCCAGACCATGCGACTCGTCCTGAATTTACAGCCCCAGTGCTGGATTGGACGCCTGTCATCTCTCCCTCAAGTTTGATGTTTTATACGGGAGATGTATTTCCACACTGGAAGCATAAAGCCATTCTTGGTGGTTTATCTTCAAAAGCAATTATTGTGGTGGATACGCAAGCACAGCCTGTTCGGGAGTTACAGCGTATCGAGATGGGTCAGCGGATTCGTGGCGTACTTCAAGCACAGGATGGCAATATTTGGGTGATTGAAGATGGTCAATCTGCCAGATTGCTTAAATTGGTGGCTCCATAAAATAAATTTCTTCAGGTCTAAACTTATTTCAAAGTAGGACAAAAAACAAATAGAAAAAAGCCCCAACATCATGTCGGGGCTTTTTCAGATTTATGTTTAGGTATTACTCCTGTTATACCTTTCAGCGTCCTGCCGTTATATTATTTATTATTGTTATTCTTGCTTTTAGAAACATCCTGTTTCTGTATGTGTTAAATATAAAATGAAAGCTGATCTTTGCCTAGCGTCAATTTTCTGCAGTGCATGTAAGCTAAAACGTACAACGATATATCGGTAAAATATAGATCAATAAACTGGATTTATTTAATTTTAAGTGTTTGATTATATTTAATAATTATCTTATTCAATAAAAAATCTCCCAAATTCATTTTCTTGTACTTGGGAGATTTGAACAGCAGAAAGATGCAGTAAGTATGCAAATTGATTACATCAACTTAATACCTTGTTGTCCTGCTGGGGTCACTCTAAAGATTTCAACTTCAAAGGTAATATTTTTACCCGCTAAAGGGTGGTTAAAGTCTACTTCAGTCACATCATCGTTGACAGATTTCACCACGCCATAGAGGCTTTGTTTGGCTTTATCTTCAAACTCAATCATGTGTCCTTCAACTGGACGTTGCTCAAATTTAACCGTATCAAAAGTTTGTACGTTTTCAGGATTCCATGGACCAAATGCTTCTTCAGGTGGAAGACTCACGGTACGACGGTCACCTGCACGTAAACCAAATAATGACTTTTCAAAACCAGGTAATAGGCTGCCATCGCCCATGACCAAACTTACAGGTTCAGCGCGGCTACGGGTGTTGTCAATTTCTACACCATTTTCAATGGCGACAGAAAAGTGCAATTCGACTTTTGAGCCATCTTCAATACGAGTTTCATCATTTGGATTAATAATTTCAGTCATGTTGCGCCTGCGCTCGTTCAATTCGGTGCTTTTCTAGGAAAAACGTATCAATTAACAGCAGAATGGTGCCAAGTGTGATGGCACTGTCTGCAATATTAAAGGCAGGGAAGTGGCTGTTGTTGTAGTACACGTGAATAAAATCGACCACGTAGCCAAGACTGACCCGATCAATTAAATTCCCAATCGCACCGCCTAAAATCAAGGCAATCGCCAAAGGCAGTACGATGACATTTTTTGGCATACGCATTAGCCAAAATACAAAAATTACAGACACTAAACCTGCCAGTGAGGTAAAGAAATAACGTTGCCATCCACCTGCATCGGACAAGAAACTAAAGGCAGCGCCATAGTTATGCAGTAAAGTCCAATTCAAAAAGGGCAATACAGGCACTGGATCTGCGTAATTCAGATGCGATACTGCAATCCATTTGGTCCATTGGTCGAGAATAATCGCGACAATGGACAAGCCCACCCACCATAAATTATGTGGATAGAACTGGAATAAGCCCTTTTTGTGTTGTGGATTAGGCATATTTTCTCTCTTCGCCTTGACCTGTTGGAAGGTTGATAATACAACGTGAGCATAAACCTGGGTGTGCAGAATGTGTATTCACATCAGGAAGTACATGCCAGCAACGTACGCATTTTTCGCCATCTGCTGCAGAAACTTTCACGTTCAAGCCGTCTAAATCAGAGGCTTCACCTTGTGCAGCATCAAAGCCATTCACAATTACTTGTGAGGTAATGAGGACAAAACGCAGCTCATCGCCTAGTTTATCCAATACGGCTTTGAGTTCGTCATTCGCCCAAAGTTCAACTTTAGCAGATAAGTTGGAACCGACTGTTTTGGCGGTACGTGCTGCTTCAATGAATTTATTGACGGCAGATTTCACTGCAATCAGGGTTTGCCATTCCGCTTCTGCCAAGATGTTAGCTTCAGAAGCCACTGGAATGTCATACCATTCTGCAGTGAAGACATATTTTTCTGATTGCTCAGGAATTAGCGGCCATGCTTCTTGTGCAGTAAAGCTTAAGATTGGCGCCATCCAACGAACGAAAGCCTGAACCAAGTGATACAAAGCAGTTTGTGCAGAATGACGTGCTTGCGAGTCTGCTTTGGTGGTGTACTGACGGTCTTTGATGATATCGAGGTAGAAACCACCCAAGTCATTAATACAGAAGTTGGTCAGTGCGCTGGTCACGATATGGAAGTTCATATCTTCATAGGCTTGCTGAATGGTTTTCTGTACTTCTGCGGCACGTTGCAGGATGTATTGATCCAGTGCAATCAACTGATCTACAGGCAGAGCATCTGTAGCGGGTTTGAAACCATTTAAGTTAGCCAACAAGAAACGCAAAGTATTACGGATACGACGATAACCGTCAGAGGCACGGCTAAAGATTTCCTTACCTGCGGTCATTTCATAGCGGTAATCTGCCGATGCAATCCAGAAGCGTAAGCCGTCTGCACCCATGTCTTTAATAATGTCTTGTGGAGTAATGATGTTACCCAACGATTTCGACATTTTGCGACCTTTTTCATCCACTACAAAGCCGTGGGTTAACAAGCCTTTGTATGGTGCGCGTTCATTGATCGCAATTGAGGTGAGCAATGAAGACTGGAACCAGCCACGGTGTTGGTCTGAACCTTCAAGATATAAATCGGCTGGGTCTTGTAACTCTTCACGCTCACGTAGAACTGCATAATGCGTCGTACCTGAGTCGAACCAAACGTCTAAGGTGTCGCGTACTGCATTGTAGTGCTCGGCATCCTCGCCAATGAAGTCTTTGGCTTCACGGTTGTACCAGCCATCAATCCCTTCTTGTTCGATCAGTTTCGCAACTTCTTCGATCAATTCAGGTGTGCGTGGGTGCAATTCGTTGGTGTCTTTATGTACAAAGAATGGAATTGGCACGCCCCAAGTACGTTGACGTGAAATACACCAGTCTGGGCGACCTTCAATCATCGCTTGGATACGGTTTTTACCCCAATCAGGTACAAAGCTGATGTCATTTTCAATCGCATTCAGTGCGCCTTGACGTAAACCTTTGGCATCCATGCTGATAAACCATTGTGGTGTAGCGCGGAAAATAATTGGAGTTTTATGACGCCAGCAGTGCGGATAGCTGTGTTTGATTGGGTGATGTGCCCACAGCTTATTGTTTTCTGCCAAAGTCGCAATAATTTGTGGATTGGCTTTGTAGATGTGTTCGCCTGCAAAGATTGGTGCAGTAGGTAAATATACGCCATTGCCACCGACAGGATTGTCAACTTTTAGGTTGTATTGTAAGCCAACTTTATAGTCGTCCACACCATGTCCAGGCGCGGTATGTACTGCACCTGTACCGCTTGTTGCGGTCACGTGTTCACCTAAAATCACAGGTACTTGGCGTGCTTGAATCAGTGGATGTTGTAAGATCAGGTTTTCGAGTTTGTCACCTGTGAAGTCAGCCAATACTTCATAGCTGCTAAAGCCATAGCGTTCAGTTGCTGACAGTACCAATTCTTTGGCCAAAATAAAGTTTTGTGGTGCTTTTTCATCGGCACGTGCCTTCACCAATTGGTATTCAATTTCGGCATGTAATGCAACGGCTTGGTTCGCAGGTAAAGTCCACGGTGTAGTCGTCCAAATGACGATGTCAGTGGCATCATTCACTTGCACATCCAAACGTGCAGATAAATCGGCTAAATCGACCACAGCAAAACCGACATCAATTGCATCGGATTTTTTATCTTCATATTCAACTTCGGCTTCTGCCAATGCAGAACCACAGTCCAAACACCAGTTCACAGGTTTAAGACCCGGTTCAATATGACCTGCTTTGGCAATTGCACCCAATGAACGCACGATATCGGCTTCTTGCTTGAAGTTCATGGTGAGGTAAGGATTGTCCCAATCACCAAATACACCCATACGCACGAAGTCTTTTTTCTGTAATTCGACTTGGGTGTAAGCATATTCGCGACAGGCTTTACGGAAAGTCGAAGCATCGACTTTTACACCCACCTTACCCACTTTTTCTTCTACTTTAAGTTCAATTGGTAAACCGTGACAGTCCCAACCCGGAACGTAGGGTGCGTCAAAACCATCCATGACACGGCTTTTAATAATAATGTCTTTCAGGACTTTATTGACCGCGTGACCCAAGTGAATTTGACCATTGGCATACGGAGGGCCATCGTGAAGCACATATTTTTTCTTGCCAATACGCGATGCACGAATCTGCTGATAAATGTTGTCGGCATACCACTCTTCTAACCATTTCGCTTCACGTACTGCGAGATTTGCTTTCATTGCAAATTCAGTACCTGGGAGGTTTAGCGTGGCTTTATAATCCACTGCATTTTCAGGAGTTTGCTTATCGCTCATGCAAGTTGTCTTCCAGTTGAATCAGCCCATGGACTGACGCGTTTTACATTAAATATTTAGGGTAAATTAAAAAGGGAAATTTGGATGATCTTGTCGAAATTCAAGAAGTTTTTCAACATCATCATCAATTCCCGCTTTAAGTGCTTCAAGCGAAGGGTAGTTTTTTTCGCCATGTAAATAGTTTAAAAACGTGACCCGCATTAACAAGCCATACAGATTAGCAGAAACATTGGGGAAATGTACTTCTAATCGCCATTCGGGATGTTCTTGCTTGATGGCAGGACGAGTTCCGACATGCCCTGCACCAAATAAACTGTTTGGGCTGTAGCCTGCAACACCTGTTTTGCTAGGATGTGCATTGCTGACTGTGTCGGTTAAGGAGGTGGTTTCGCAGACCACTTCAACGCCATAAATGCCATTTAAGCAGGGTTTATGGCGGTTTAAGCGTACATTAATGGTTGGAAAATCAAGTGTGCGACCAATTTGATCGCCATATTGGACGCGCCCTGTAATGCTATATGGGCGTCCAAGCAGTTTGGCTGCCAGTGCCAAATCACCTGCTTGTAAAGTTTGACGAATACGAGTTGAGCTAACACGCTCACCATTCAGTTCAATGGTGTTTAAATTGGTGACCTGAAAGCCATAGTTGCGTAAAAATTCGCTATTGCCTTGACGGTTTTTGCCAAAATGAAAATCATCACCCAAAACTAAATGTGTGGCATTTAAGCTATTTTTTAAAAGGTGGGCAAAGGCTTCGGCACTTAAACTACGGAAGTGATTGTCAAACTTGGCCACGGCAATATAGTCGATGCCCAATTCAGTCAGATATTCGACTTTTTCCCGCAAAGAACTGATACGTGGCGGGGCATCATAACCTTTAAAAAATTCCAGTGGTTGTGGTTCAAATAGCATCACTACCGTTTTTAGTTGTTGTGCGGCAGCCACTGCTTTGAGTTGTTGAATCATCGCCTGATGACCGACATGCACGCCATCAAAATTGCCAATGGTCACGGCAGTTTGAGCTAAGTCGGTGGTAGAAGATAAAGCATTCAGGCGGAGCAGCTGCATGGTCGAATGAAAGTTGAAAATTTGTAAGAGCTATATATTGCCATATTCTCGCGCTTTCGTCTTGTTGTTGTGTTTTTAACCTGAAAAATTATCGAAAAATCAGGCAAAATCCGACAATTTAATCTGCAAATCGCAATCGGGTTTGCACCGCATTCAAATTTCTTTTCTAATGGGGCGGTTTTAATGAACTGCACGAGTAGATGGCTATGAATTCTGATTTTGCTTTAATTATGGCATTGCCCAGTGAGTCTAAAGGCTTGTTTGAGCAAGCTGGGATTCAGGTGCATTACAGTGGCATTGGTAAAGTGAATGCCGCATTTAAAGCCTTTGAAGTGATTCAGAAAACAGGCTGTAAAACCTTGCTCAATTTAGGCACTGCGGGCAGCTCCCATTTTGATGCGCATGCTTTGGTGGAAGTGAGTCAGTTTGTGCAGCGCGATATGGATGTTTCTCCGTTGGGTTTTCAGGTGGGGGTCACGCCTATGGATCAGGAGCATCCTGCAGAAATTGAGCTGGAACGCTATTTTGAGCATTTACCTAACGGAATTTGCGGTACAGGCGATAGCTTTGAAACGGGGACATCGAAAGTGCCGTGTCAGCTGGTCGATATGGAAGGCTATGCGATTGCCAAAGTCTGTAAAAAACTAGGCGTGCGCATGTTGTCGGTCAAATATATTACCGATGGTGCCAATGATACGGCACATTTAGACTGGGAAGAAAACTTGTTGCTAGGCGCACAAAAATTATTATCGTTATATCAAAGTGTTAAGTAATACAGTTGCCCAAAACGCCACGACCCGAGTAAAAACTAGGGTCGTGAGCTAAATTCGGATATTTGTTCAGGTTGGCGCGATTATTCTTGCGCTTCCTGTGCTGGTTCAGCCGTGACAACAGTTGCTTCTGTAGCATTGATTTCGTCCTGACGAGGCACAATACCGTACAACATCATGTGAACCGTGTGTTGTAAAACGCGTTGCAGCATACTGCGGTTACGCAAGGTTTTACCTGTGACCATTTCCATTTGTGTGGCAAAGTCAGCATAGTTTTGGGTAATGGCCCAAATATTCAAAATGAGCAGTTCAGGGTCAATCTGTTTCGACAGTTTGCCTTGTTCTTGCCACATGGTAATGACTTTGGCTTTGCGTTTTACCAGTTTTTTCAGAGGACCTTTTAAAATTTCCTGAATATGTGGCGCACCTTGAATCACTTCTAAAGCAAATAGACGTGATGCTTTCGGTTGAGTACGGGAAACCTCAATTTTCTGTAACAGATAATTGGTAATCGCTTCTTCTGGCTCAAGTTCGGCTTCAAGCATTTGTAAAGGCGCAAGCCATTTTTGTAGTACTGTGGTCAGTACTTCAACATAGAGCGCCTCTTTATTTTCATAATAATAGAAAATATTCGACTTATGCATTTCTGCAATTTGTGCGATTTCATCCAAACTTGCACCGCTAAACCCGTATAAGGAAAATACGTCGAGTGCAGCATTGAGAAGCTGATGGCGTTTTTGTGTACTCTTTTTTTGTTCCATTCGTAATTTTAAAACAATGAAAAAAGGGAATTATTAATTGTACGGCAAATCGTCAGTCTTGTGCATCATTAAAAGATGTATTTTTAAAATATTTATAATTTATTCTGTAGTTTAGCTATGCAATCAGTCAAAAAACCAATTAGGGTTGGGGAGTATATTTGCTCATGTATTTTTTGACTAAATGATTAGCGTTTGTTGATTTTATTTATAAATGGTAAAAGTGAAGTTTTACGGTGCTTAAGCTTGGGTTTGTTTAAAAAAATTAAAGAATGAATCGAGTGCCTTAATCAAGAGGAATAGATGAGCATTTGTATTGCCCTAACAATGGGAGAATCTAGCCCATTGTTAGCGTCAAGATTATTCAGTTGCCAATACTGCACTTAAGACCTGTTGTTCTAATGTGGCAAATTGCACACTTTTTTGGCGTGGTCGTGCCAGTGGCACCTGAAACTGTTGGGCAATACGTCCCTGATCGAGCAAAATAATCCGATCAGCCAGTTGTACGGCTTCACTGACATCGTGCGTGACTAAAATGGCGGTGAAACCTTGTTCGAGCCAAAGTTGCTCTATCAGGTTCTGCATTTCTAAACGTGTCAGGGCATCTAATGCGCCTAAGGGTTCATCAAGCAATAAAATGCGTGGTCGATGTGACAGAGCACGTGCTAAAGCCACACGTTGACGTTGTCCTCCTGAAAGTTGGCTTGGCCATAAATCGGCCTTCGCTTGCAGACCGACCTTTTCAAGTAAGTTGGCGGCTTCTGCATGTTGAGCGTTGGCCAAACCCAGTTGTACGTTCTGTTGGATATTACGCCAAGGCAATAGGCGAGGGTCTTGGAACATGACCCGTATATCATCGGATGTAATGCCTTCTCGAATATGTCGTGCTGACTTAAATTGAATGGAACCATAGCTGGCTTGTTCAAGATCGGCTATTAGACGCAGCAAGGTACTTTTACCACAGCCACTGCGTCCAACAATTGCCAGAAACTCACCAGGCTGAATATGCAAATTTAAGTCGGTTAAAACCTGAACTGAACCATAAAACTTGTGCAGTTGTTCAATGAGAATTTCTGCACCCATTGTATTGTTGTACTGCGCAGTTGGAGATTGGTGAGGGAGGTCTGTGCTGTGTACATGACGTCCCAAGCTTAAATCTGTCATGGGGATAATCCTTATTTTTGATAGGCTGGATGCCAGCGTAGTAAATACTTTTCTAACAGTACCGCGAACACATCGGCCAGTTTACCCAGCAGGGCGTAAAGTAAAATACCCACCAGTACAATATCGGTTTGTAGGAATTCGCGTGCATTCATGGTCATATAGCCAATGCCTGCCTGAGCAGAAATTGTTTCTGCCACAATTAACAGAACCCACACCAAACCAAGCGAAAAACGTAAACCGACTAAAATAGACGGCATCGCCCCGGGTAAAATAATGTCTTTATACAATTGCCAGCGGGTGAGCCCATAACTTTTACCCATTTCCAGCAACTGTGAATCTACAGAACGAATTCCGTGGTAGGTGTTGATATAGACTGGGAAAAACACCCCCACAGCAACTAAAAATAATTTGGCTGTTTCATCAATACCAAACCATAAAATCACCAGTGGAATCAGTGCCAGTGCAGGAATGTTGCGAATCATTTGTAAGGTGGTGTCAAGCAGCGTCGAGGCTGTTTTAGATGAGCCGTTGAGTAAGCCTAACAGCAGTCCTAATCCACCACCAATCAGCAAGCCTAGCAGGGCACGCCCTGCACTGACTTGAACGTGTTGCGCTAATTCACCACTGCTAAGTAACGTCCAAAAGGCACTGAGTACTGCACTTGGTGCGGGTAAAATGCGGCTTTGCAAAAGGCCTGTGCTTGAGGCCAGTTGCCACAAGGCAATTAAAGCGATGGGGAACAACCACGGCAGCAGTTGTTGTCCAATCAATGTTCCACGTGAAACCTTTTGCGCTTTGCCTAAACTTGAGGGTATTTGCTGACTCATTCGACTTGCTCCAGTTTACGCTGTGCAGATGTATGAGCAGCAGGTACATATTGATTTGCTACAATTTCACCAAAAGGACCAGTTAAATTAGGTTGAGCCAGTTTCTTTTGGGTTTCCAGTGGTAACAGTGGGAAAACCAACTCAGCAAAGCGAATAGACTCTTCCAAATGCGGATAACCAGAGAAAATAAAGGTACTGATGCCTAAGTCTGCATATTCCTGAATGCGAGCTGCCACCGTTTCAGGGTCGCCTACCAAGGCCGTTCCTGCACCACCACGGACCAAACCAACACCTGCCCACAGGTTAGGCGATACTTCCAGCTGGCTACGATTCCCTTGATGCAATGCCGCCATGCGACGTTGTCCAACCGAGTCCATGGCTTGGAACTTAGCCTGTGCTGAGGCAATGGTGGCATCATCTACATATTGAATCAGGTCTTCTGCTGCTTGCCATGCTTCGGCATTGGTTTCACGAACAATCACATGCAAGCGAATGCCGTAATTTAAACTGCGTCCTTTAGCAGCTGCTTTGGCTTTTAATAGTTCAAGTTTTTCTTTGACTGCAGCAGGTGGTTCACCCCAGGTTAAATAGGTATCCACCTGTTCGCTGGCCAGCTCAATGGCTGCTTCAGAGGAACCACCAAACCATAGTGGCGGATGTGGATGTTGTACAGGTGGATATAGCAATTTAGCATCATCAACCTGTAAGCGTTTGCCATGAAAACTGAACGACTCACCTGAATGTGAACGGCTTAAAATTTCACGCCAAATGTGGGTGTATTCTGCCGCAGTTTGATAACGGGTGCTGTGATCTTCATAGAGCCCATCACCTTTGAGCTCTTGTTCATCGCCACCTGTGACCAAATTCAGTAAAAGACGACCATGTGATAGTCGGTCAAAGGTTGCAGCCATGCGTGCCGCCAACGCAGGTGTGGTAATACCTGGACGTAATGCCACCAAAAATTTGAGCTTTTGTGTGGCGTCAATCAGACTGGCTGCAGTAATCCACGGATCTTCACAAGAACGGCCTGTAGGAATTAAAACCCCTTCATAACCCAAATGTTCAACAGTCAGTGCGATTTGTTTCATATAGGCATGATCAACTTGGCGAGCGCCCTTGTTGGTACCTAAATAACGACTGTCACCGTGGGTAGGAATAAACCAAAAAATTTTCATCTTAATATCCTTGTTGTGTATGTTTAAGGTGTAATGCTGTGCTGGTCTTTCCAAACCACACTTTGAATTTTGATAGACTGCGGAATCAGTTGGTCTTGCTGAAAGCTGTTGGCAATGTGTTGTTGTGATTGAATGACCTGATTGTTCAGCGGGTAAATTGGAGATGGTTTTAAGCGTTGCTGAAATACGGGTGTGGCAATATGTGGTGCTAAACCTGTACTTTGGGTGTAAATAGACAAAGCCTGATCTTGATGCTGAAGAATCCATTGATCTGCAGCATTCAAGCTAGCTAAAACCTTGCTGACCGCGTGAGGGTGCTGTTGTATAAACTTAGGATTACCAATATAGAAGGCATAACTTTTTGGGAATGCTGTGCCATCAATCAAGACCTGTGCTTGCGCATCGAGCTTGGCAGCACTTAAAAATGGATCCCAAATGACCCAAGCATCAATGCTGTTTTTATCAAATGCTGCACGAGCTTCTGCAGGCGCAAGCCAAATAGGTTGAATGTCTTTCCAGCTTAGCTGGGCTTGCTTTAATACTTTGCCCAATAATTCATGCGCACTAGAGCCTTTTTGCACGGCAATGCGTTTGCCTTTTAAATCTTGCAACGATTGAATCGGGCTGCCTGATGGAACGACCAAAGCCTGTGAATTTGGGGTCACCACTTCATAACCGACATAGCGAATATCTTTGCCTGCAGCTTGGGCAAAAATAGGCGGGGTGTTGCCCACGTAGCCAAAATCTACAGCACCCACCGCTAAGGCTTCTAGCATTTGTGGGCCAGCAGGAAACTCTTTCCAGTCAACTTTGACATTGGGCAGCTGCTGCTCAAATAACTTTTGCTGACGAGCAACCAGTAAATTTAAAGCAGACTTTTGGTAACCAATGCTGAGATGTTGTAGAGGGGCAGCAGAACTTTTTGCTGAATCAGCATTGGCTGAAATTTTTTCACAGCCTGTGAAGCCTAGACTGAATAGACCTAAACTGAATAATGTGAATGTTTGTAGCGCTTTCATTGAAACTGTCCTGATTTTTTGTTTTATGGCGATGTGCTTGTTGTGGGTTTTAAAATTGCAGCTTGAATGTCAATTTTTTGTGGAATTAACTTTTGTTGATAGAAGGCATCTGCAACTTGCTGTTGTTGTTGAACCACTTGCGCAGAAATGTTTTGCACACCAAAACCCATGCGGGCAATAGAACGACTCAAAATATCGACCGATAAACCCGTTGGTTTTTCTAAGAGTTGTGCCGCCTGTTGAGGATGTTGCTGAATCCACTGTGTGGTGGTATTCAGTTGCTGCACCACTGTGTTTAACAATTCAGGATGGGCTTCGGAAAATTGACGATCTGCCAAATAAAACTGATGATTGCTCACCAAGTTTTGCCCTGTGGCCAGAATACGTGCACCGAGCTGTTGTTCTGCCGCAGCAAAGAACGGATCCCAAATGACCCATGCATCGACAGCACCACGCTCAAATGCAGCGCGGGCATCGGCAGGGGGTAAATACACCACATGAATATCTTCAAGTTTGAGCTGATGCGCTTGCAAAACTTTTAACAGCAGATAATGCACATTGGAACCTTTATTGAGTGCAATACGTTTGCCTTTTAAATCTTGGACAGACTGAAGGTTTGAATTTTTGGGTACTATTAGCGCTTCAGCCAAAGGTGCAGCAGGTTGATTAGCCACGTAGACCAAGTTGGCTTGTGCTGCTTGTGCAAAAATAGGCGGTGCTTCCCCCGCTTCCCCAAAAACCACACTGCCGACATTTAAGCCTTCTAAGAGCTGAGGGCCTGCAGGAAATTCTACCCAATTAATTTTGACGTTCTGATTTTTAAGGGCATTTTCTAGTACGGCACGTTCTTTGACAATTGGCAAAATACCGTATTTTTGATAGCCAATATTTAAGGTGATTTGATTGGCAGCTTGGTTTGGAGTACAGCCTGAGAGCAGCATGATTCCGACCCAAGCCGTAGATGTAAAAATCGTTTTTTTCCAAAAAGATGTCGAAATTGGGTACATGCAAATGTGCTCCTGAAAATAAACCCCAACGGGTGTAGCGGGCTGGATGACACATACGCTAAACAGGTTTGTTTTTTGAAAAAAATAATAAATTGGAAATTTCTAAGCAGAAATTGAGATAAATAAAAAAGTGCAAACCTTATGTTTAAAACTGCACAAATTGTAGGAGGATAGTCAGCAGTATTTATTTTTAAGTTTATGATTTTTATTGCTTATTTTTATTATTGAAGTTGAGAGATAAATATAGTGAATTTACAGCTAAGGCTTTGTTTTCAAAATAGAAGTATTTTTTTGAACTGGTTGCATAAGCTTATGCAAAATTGAGCTATATCGCCTACAGGCAAAAAGTCACTTTATAGTGACTTTTTGCAAACAATGGAGTTGCGTTGATAGTTATATAAGGCCTGACGGGCATCGGGCAGTTCATCGACACTGGCAGGGGAAAAGCCTTGTTCTAAAAACCAATGTGCGGTGCGGGTAGTCAAAATAAACAACTGCTGAATACCCATGGCTTTGGCTTTATCTTCTAAATAATCCAGAATTTGGCGGCCACGGTTCGATTTACGATAAGCAGGATGCACGGCCACGCAGGCAATTTCAGCAGACCTTAATTCATTGCCTGTGGTAGGAATAGGGTAGAGTGCTGCACAGGCTAGAATCATGCCATCTCGCTCAATCACTGCAAATTGCCCAATTTCATTTTCCAGACGTTCACGTGAGCGATACACCAATACACCTTCTTCTTCTAAAGGGCGTAATAGTCGAATCAGACCGCCAACATCTTGAATATTGGCTGTACGTACTTCTTCATAATGTGCATCACTGACCATCGTGCCTGAACCATCGCGGGTAAATAGCTCTTCTAATAATGCACCATCATAAGCATAAGAAATCAGATGTACACGATGCACGCCGTTGAGCGAAGCCTCTTGTGCTGCATTTAAGTGTAGTGCCAATTCAGGATGATGCTGTTGCGCAGCCTGAATATATTGATTTAAGTGTTGTGGGTGAATTTCACGTTGCAATTGCCTTTCGGTATTCACTAATCCGTGCTGTTCGCCTAAGAAAATGAGCTTATCAGCTTTTAAATGAATGGCAGTTTTGGTGGCGACTTCTTCTGCCAAAAGATTAAACACTTCACCTGTGCTGGAATAGCCTGTAGGCCCTAACAACACAATATTGTGGTTTTCTAAATGGCGCTGAATGGCATCGGTATCGACACTGCGGACTTCACCTGTGAGTTGGTAATCGACCCCATCACGGATGCCATACGGTTTGGCGGTAATGAAGTTACCCGACACCACATCGATACGTGCGCCATACATGGGAGAGTTGGCCAGCCCCATCGACAATAAGGCTTCAATTTGCAGACGAATTGAACCCACCGCATTCATCACACAGGATAATGACTCACGTGTGGTGACACGACGTTGCAAATGAAAAGGGGTGTCAATTTGGCTGAATTTCAGATTTTGATTAATTTGTGGACGTGCGCCGTGGACCAAAATCAGACGAATTCCCAGCGAATGCAGCAGGGCAATATCGTGAATAATATGCTGAAAATTTTCATGCAGCACCGCTTCGCCATCGAACATGATCACGAAGGTTTTATTGCGATGGGCATTGATATAAGGCGCAGAATGTCGAAACCAATGCACATATTGTAAGGTTGTGCTGTGAGGGTTTTCTGCTGAAGTCATGCGCTGGCCTATTTCAATGATCGAGTGCTGTCTTTGATTCTAATCAAAAAAATCTGTAGCGGAAGTCTAAATATAAAAAAACACCTGAATGGTGATTCAGGTGTTGGGAATATGCGAACTCATCGTTGAGGCTGAAATATGCTTTTAGCCAATAATGCGAATGATACGATGCGTGCGTTCATTGATCAGGACATAGTCACCATTGATTTTGTACCATTGTTGGTAACGACCTGTATTGGGTAAACGACGTGCTTCACGGTCACTGACTTTATTGCGTGAAATTTCATAGCCACGTGGGAAGTTTTGACCTACACGCCAGTCACGGCTTGGATTCACACGTTTCTGATTATAACGTTTTTGCTCCCATTGCGTATGCTGACGTTGATTGTCCCAGTGGTTGCTGTGATGTTTATAAGTGGCATTTGCTTGATGGCGACGGTCATCATAACGGTGGTCTGGTGCAGCCATTGCAGAAGTTGTCAGGATGGCCGTTACAGACAGGGCAAGAATGCTGAGCGCTTTTTTCATGAATGTTCACCTTCGGTTTCTTTTGAATGTTGAGTTGATGCATTCAAATTAATGCAGAACTCAAGATAAACGATGGTGGATAGTTGGCTGAATTGTGAATTTTATGGAGAAAACAAGGAGAGCTCGAGCGGGATATTTCACAACAATAAGATGAGTGTGAGCATCATCCTATAAAAAAGCCCAAAGTGGACTTTGGGCTATGGATTTAGAGCTTGTGTATGTACAGCAGTAGGTCTATAAACCTGCGATACGCAAAATCTGGTGATTTTCGACATCGACCAAAATGTAGTCTTGGTTGATTTTATACCATTGTTGCTTACGTTCAGGTCTAGGCAAGTCGTGATCTTGATAATCGACCTTATAGCCATTACCACGATAGTGCTGCGGCATGACATAGCCCGTTTGCCACTTATGTTGCTGCAAGCGTTTTACACCACGTTCTTCACGCATACGACGCTTATCTTGTACACGCTCTTCCATATTGGCACGAAATTCACGTTTATTTTGTGCCTGATAACGCGGGTGTTCCGCATCATCCCGATCAAATTGAGGAGCAGCAGTTGCTAAATTACTGCCAAGTAAAGCACTGAAAGACATTGCCAGAACTGTCAAAATCTTTTTCATGTAAACCCCTCATTTCTCATCTCTATTTCACAGTTCATACTTTAGCCATTAAATGCAGAGAAACTATGAAGAAAGCACCTGAATTTTTTAAATAAAGCCTGATGCTACAGTATAGAGTCTATTCTATTATGCGACAAAAAAAGCATTTTGAATGTATGTGCATGCAGAAAATATAGGGGAAGGGGTTGGGGTATTATATTTTAGATCGAGCATGACCATAGCAGCGAGCTGCTATGGGATGCATCAGTTCCACTGATCTGCCAAACCTTGTAAAGACTGCACTGCGCTCGCTACACATTCGGCTTTTTCTTTGTCATCTAAGGCAACAATCAAATGTTGGCTCAGTTGTAAAGTTTCAATACTTTGAATCACGGCTGTTTTTCGTTTCATATCCGTCATCGCAATCTACCTCAATACTGTTGAAGATGGATTTAGAATAAAGGATTTACATTAATTTGAAAAACAGTTTAGTTTTATAATTTCAATCCAATAAATCGATTGATGTATTGCCCCTGAGTTTGGTAGCTTCACTGGATTTTAGTAAGCGTAGTTTAAGTCGGTATAGTCGGTGAGTGATTTTTGAATATGTGCATTAATAAATTCACGTACATCTTCAGCTGTCATCGGTGCACCTTGTTTTGTAATCACGTGTTCAATTTCAGGTTGCCCTTCAATTTTAATACGATAGACAAAGTTTTTAACCACGTGATAGCGATCATCCAACTTTTCAATGCCAGTGACATAGTGGTAAGCGTGTTCAAAATTGAGATCGGTATGTGAAAACACAAACTGATCAAACAATTTGATTTTTTGGCCGTTGTCGAGCGCTTGAATATCATCCACGATGCTAGCTTCAAACTTCATGCCGTATTTTTCAGAAATAGGCTGACCATCAATCAGTAAAGACACCATGCCATCTTCTAGCGGGGTTACGGTGATGTTATTTAATTCAGTCATGTTGTTCTCTGCAGCGTAAGAGTGGGATAGAAAGGCAGAAGCGTAGCGAGTGAATTCTGTTTATGCAAGATGCATACAGACAATTACTGCGGTGGCCTTTAAGTGCTTATTTTACACAAGATGAAGGTCTGAAAACTGGCAGTATGATATGCAACTTGCATAAAAAAGAAAGCTGATCTGAATTTGCTGTAGCACTGGCAGCATGAAGGCTAAGTCATGTGTGGGATAGATAATGTATTTCATATATCTATCCCGTGTGGGTGGGTTGTGATCAAGCTGTGCTATGTGTAGTGGTTATTAAGCCACTTGTGTTTGGGCTATAGTGTACTGTGATTTGGCTGCTTCCCATTGCAAAACTGGAACTGCACGGGTAATGGCCAAATTGATTCGCTCATTAAGCAGTTCACTTTGTACGGTATATTCAGGACTAAAATCGCGGTCTGTGGCATAGACACCAATAGGCAAGGTTTGTGCTTGGAAAAAACTGAATAAAGGGCGCAATTGATGTTCTAAAACCAGTGCATGTCGCTCGCTGCCACCAGACGCAGCCAATAATACAGGCACATCAATCAATGCATTTTGTTCAACAAAGTCAAAGAAATGTTTAAATAAACCTGTAAATGAAGCCCGATAGACAGGTGTTCCTACAATCAGTGCATCTGCATTTTCTACAGTAGCTAAATCGTCTTGCACTTGTTGAGGCAATTGATTGCGGTAAATTGCACCACCTAAAAGTGGCGCAATTTCACTAAATTTAATGAAATGTACCTGAATCGGGATGGCTTTGGCCAAACGCTCTACTAGGGTCTGTAACAGCGCTTCTGTTTTAGAAGGTGCATTGAGCCCCCCGGAAATGGCAACAATATTGAGCGGTTTTTGCTGAGAATATGACATGTGCTGAACAACCTAAAAATAAATTAATTTGGAATGTCGCTATTAATCATGATTGGGCTGTGCACTGTAAAATAAGCAAAAGCTGTAAAGTTATCTCATTTCTAGATATGCACTCTAGGCATGGATTGGGGCTAAAAACTAAAGCATAAGTTGTTAAAATTTATATTTATATTTTATCTAAATAAGGTTTTTCGTTTATAGATGGCATATATATAAAAAAGTGATGCGTATTCAAGCAATTTAAAAAAGCTGAAAAATGACGATTTTTTGCACAAGCATAGTCATAAAAAACGGGAAGCAGACGCACAGGATTAATCCTGTGCATCAATACTTTGACCGTTCATGTGTAAGCTGTCATCGCCCATTAAATATAAATAGGCAGGCATGATTGCATCGGGTGTTGGTAAGGTTTTTGGATCTTCATCTGGATAGGCTTTGGCACGCATGGCTGTGCGGGTCGCACCTGGATTAATGCAGTTGTAGCGAATATTCGGGTGAACTTGCTCTTTGGCGAATAATTGGCTGACTGCTTCAATCGCAATTTTAGAAACTGAATAAGCCCCCCAGCGTTCACGTGCTTCACGACCTACACCTGAACTGGCAAACACGACTGAAGGATGTTCCGATTTTGCCAAAAGTGGTAATAATTCCTGAGTGAGTACAAATGGCGCACGTAAATTTACCGCCATGACATCATCCCAGACATCTGCAGGGTAATTGGCCAGCTCGGTGCGTTCACCTAAAATGCCCGCATTGTGCAAAATACCGTCTAAACGCCCGAATTGTTTCTCTAGAGTATCGACCAGCAACTCATAGTCACGTGGCGAAGCGCTAGACAGTTGCAGCGGTAAAATAGCAGGTTGTGGTGCACCTAAACTTTCAATTTCATCATAAATGACTTCAAGTTTATTGAGGGTACGACCATGCAATACCACAGTGGCCCCATGCAGGGCATAACTGAGGGCAGCGGCACGTCCAATACCATCTCCCGCACCGGTAATGAGGATAATGCGATCTTTTAACAGATCGGGGCGAGGTTGATATTCTGAGTATTTCATGGTCATCCCTCCTATATTGATTTTTTATTGGTCATGTTTTAAAGGTGATATTCGCGCTTTGACAGGTGTTATAGAATCAACTCAGGCATTGGCATTCAGGCTGCTTGATAATGTTGCGGCTTGCAGCACCAATTTGTCTAAAACCGTATGTAATTCAGCGACTGAATCCACTATACAATCTGCTTGCCACGCTGTTAAGTCATCTTTGTGTTGTAACGGTAAATAACCGTAAGCGGCCAGAATGGTGTACATATTGGCATTGCGGCCTGCATCAATATCACGTGGATGGTCGCCCACATAAATACAATCTTCAGGGGCAATTTCAATCTGTTTGGCTGCCAAATACATGGGTTCTGGGTCAGGTTTGGTGTGGCTGACATCTTCAGGGCAGACCAAAACCGCACAGCGGTCAGTTAAATTCAGTGCCTTGAGTAAGGCTTCACTGAGCCAGCGCGGTTTATTGGTGACAATTCCCCACGGAATTTGATGCTGTTCCAAAGCTTCGAGCAGTGGATACATGCCCTCGAACAAATCGGTTTCTACCGCAATATCAGCGCCGTACAGGTCTAAAAAGCGTTGTCGATGCGCAAGAAATACAGGGTCATCTACTTCAAGTTCTGGATAGACCAGTTTTACCATAGCCCGTGCACCTTCAGACACCTGCGTGCGAATGGCTTCTGCTGCCACAATCTCACAGCCTTTATCGTGGCACATGTCTTGAATGATGCGAATAAAATCTGCAGCGGTATCAATTAAGGTGCCATCGAGGTCGAATAAAACGGCTTTCATTCTGTTGCCTCATTGACCGTGTAAACCATGTAGTTCACATCAACATTAGGTGCCAACCAATAGCGTTTAGTCAGTGGGTTGTAGTGTAAACCCGTCATATCTTTAAGTTTTAAACCCGCTTGGCGAATGTCGTGTGCCAATTCAGACGGTTTAATAAATTTATGATAATCGTGTGTGCCTTTGGCTAACATGCGCAGCACGTATTCTGCCCCAATAATGGCAAATAGGTATGATTTAGGGTTGCGGTTAATGGTCGAGAAAAATACATGACCGCCCGGCTTGACCAGTTTTTGGCAGGCTTGAATAATCGAGGCCGGATCAGGTACGTGCTCTAACATTTCCATGCAAGTCACCACATCGTATTGACCAGCTTGCTCATCTACCAATTGCTCAACAGGAATTTGGCGATATTCAATATTGTGTACGCCTTCTTGTTCTGCATGCAGGCGTGCCACGTTTAAAGGTGCTTCGCCCATATCAATTCCAAGCACATTGGCACCGCGACGAGCCATGCTTTCTGCCAAAATACCACCACCACAGCCGACGTCTAGCACTTTCTTGCCTGCCAAGCCGCCTGCGTGCTCATCAATCCAGTTTAAGCGCAGTGGATTAATCATGTGCAGGGGACGAAACTCGGAATGCTGATCCCACCATATGGCTGCAAATGCTTCAAATTTGGCAATTTCTTGTGGATCAACATTCAAATGCGACATGGGTGCCACCTCAATTGGGTCGTGATAATTGGAAAAATAGATATAAACCCTAGTGTAGCGTTAATTCTAAAAAAAGCGATAAAAGCTGTAAAAAAGTTCACAGAAGGAAAACGAAATCAGCATAATTGATTTATAGTGTTGCCATACACTAAACAGAATGATTTAGAGGATTATAAACGCAATGAAAAAATTCCTTTTAGGTAGTTTGGCAACTGCCATCTTTGCTATTTCTGGTAGCACTATGGCGGCAAATTTTGTAGCAGGTAAAGATTATAGCGTTGTCGCCAACCCGGGTAAGGTTGATGTACCAGGTAA
This sequence comes from Acinetobacter towneri, assembly GCF_017498585.1. Taxonomy (NCBI): domain Bacteria; kingdom Pseudomonadati; phylum Pseudomonadota; class Gammaproteobacteria; order Moraxellales; family Moraxellaceae; genus Acinetobacter; species Acinetobacter towneri. The sequence continues at coordinate 473,189 of NZ_CP071766.1, read as the reverse complement.
AATTGAAGTGCGTGAGTTCTTTTGGTATGGCTGTGGTCACTGCTTTACTTTAGAACCATATATGCAAACATGGTTACGCCAGTTACCTAAAGATGTGAATTTTGTGCGTACTCCTGCAGCCATGAATCCTGTTTGGGAAATGAATGCACGTGGTTATTATGTGTCTGAAGCTTTGGGTGTGCGCAAGAAAACTCACTTGCCACTTTTCCATGCCATTCATGACAAAGGTCAGCAAATTTTTGACCAACAATCACAAGCTAAATTCTTTGTGAAATATGGTGTACCTGAAGCGAAATTTAACAGCATGTTTAACTCGTTTGCGATCACCTCTAAAATTTCACAAGCTAAACAATTGGCGCGTCAGTACCAATTGACAGGTGTACCTGCGGTGGTGGTGAATGGTAAATATATCGTTCAAGGCGATAACGGCAAAGTGATTCAAGTAGTGAACTACTTGGTTGATCAAGAGCGTAAAGCTAAGAAATAAGCAGATGCAATAACAAGATGATGCAAGGCTGAATCAGCAGCGCATCGCTAAAAACCGCAATGATTGCAACGTCATTGCGGTTTTTTTAATGCAGGTTAAAAGTGTGTTGTATGTTTAATCTGCGACAGGCTGCGGACGTTGCCAGTGGCAAATGCCACGAAATAATAAATGTACTTGAGTAATGGTTTGTTGAATAAAACGCTGCTGTTGTTCAGGTAATTTTTCGGCTTCAAATTGGCGTTCTAAACCAATCCAGCTCATTGCCCAATTTAACGATAAATTAATTAAAATATTGGCCAGAATGTGAAAATCTTCAGCATGCTGAAAATGTTGTACGCTTTCGACCCGTTGTAAATCATTAGCTAAATCTTCAATTAAAAAATCAATTTCACGGGCGATGGCTTGCCGTAAAATGGTCGAACCGCCCCAGCGTTCGGCAATTAAAAAAATCCATTGTTGTGGATGTTGATCGACAGATTTAAAAAATAGGGTCAATGCCTTTTCGGTCTGTGCATCGGGTTGGTATAAATAAGCTTGTCCCAACTGATACAAAATACCTTTAATGTGCAAGGCAACTTGATCGACCAAATCTAGCCCCAACTCATCCATATCTTGAAAATGCCGATAAAATGCGGTGGGCACCAGTCCAATCTGTCGTGAAATTTCTCTTAAGCTAATGCTGCTAAATGCACGTCCTGCGCTGCTGAGTTGCAGCACTGCATCCATAATTGCCTGACGACTTTGTTGTTTTCGTTCTTCCCGAATCGACATTGTATTTCCTGATTCTGCCAGTGCCGCGCAGTCTAACAAAAACCTGTGTTTCACGATAATACTAAAAGATGAATGAAGCCACTTTGTAAAAATACAGGCAAAATTTACCGAAACAGCACACGTCAAGCTTTGGAAAAGCGACCTGCGCTGTGGCATCTGTTATACTTGCGGGCAATTTATTTGAGCCAAAAATAAGGACACATTATGCGTATTGACCAACGAGCTTTAGATCAATTACGTGAGGTAAAAATTACCCGTAACTATACTCGCTATGCTGAAGGTTCAGTGTTGGTAGAGTTTGGTCATACCAAAGTTTTGTGTACCGCAAGTATTGATAACTCTGTACCGCGCTTTTTAAAAGGGCAGGGACAAGGTTGGGTAACTGCAGAATATGGCATGTTGCCACGTTCAACTCATACCCGTAGTGACCGTGAAGCGGCGCGTGGTAAACAAAGCGGACGTACACAGGAAATTCAGCGCTTAATTGGTCGTAGCTTGCGTGCCATGGTCGATTTGAAGAAACTGGGTGAAAACACCATTACCATTGACTGCGATGTGATTCAGGCCGATGGCGGTACCCGTACTGCAGCCATTACAGGTGCAGCAGTGGCATTGATTGATGCTATGAATGTGTTGCTGGAAAAGAAAAAAATTAAGCATGACCCATTAAAGGGTTTGGTGGCTGCAATTTCTGTGGGCATGTACCAAGACCAAGTGTTATTGGATTTGTGCTATGAAGAAGATTCAAATTGCCAAACTGATTTAAACGTGGTGATGACACAAGCAGGTGAATTTATTGAAATTCAGGGTACTGCTGAAGATAAGCCGTTTAATCGTGTGCAATGTAATGCCATGTTGGAAATGGCAGAAAAAGGTATTCAGGAATTGGTAAAAAAACAGCAACAAGCTTTAGGTTGGTAAGCTAAGCTTTTTGATGTTTTTCTGCTGTTTAAGAGCGCATCTTCGGATGCGTTTTTTATGGATGAGATTTAGATTGCGATAGGAAGCGTGAAGCAAAAAGCTACAATATTGCAGGATGCGTTCTTTTAAGATGGAAAACTGTATGCAAAGAGCCTGAATGAAAAGAGGAGGAAAGCATGAAACTATTGATTATTTTAATGTCTGCCATGATGTTGTTTTTAACTGCATGTGATTCACGTACTGAGCGTGAAAATGAAGACAATCGTAGTGTACTCGGTCAAGCTTCTGACAACGACAACGACAACGACAACGACAACGACAACGACAACGACAACGACAACGACAACGACAACGACAACGACAACGACAACGACAACGACAACGACAACGACAACGACAACAAGGACGATGATTAAATTCAAAATTGAGGCATAAAAAAAGGAGGCTCATTTGCCTCCTTAAAATCAATTTTTGGAAAAAATTAAGGGTGCAGATTGCACCCTTAATTTTAAAAGTAATCGTTTACGCATTAAAACGCATTGATAAATCCACAGCTTTGACATCTTTGGTTAAAACACCCATCGAAATATAATCTACGCCTGTACTAGCCACTTCACGTAAATTTTCAATGGTGATGTTGCCCGACGCTTCAAGTTTACAACGACCTGCCACATGCTTGACCGCATCAATCATTTGTTGCTGGCTAAAGTTATCCAACATCACAATATCAGCTTTGGCTTCAAGGGCTTGATTTAGTTCATCCCAAGTTTCCACTTCAACTTCTACAGGTTTGCCCGGAGCAATGGCATGTGCTTTGGCAATTGCCTGAGTAATGCCGCCTGCTGCCATAATGTGATTTTCTTTAATCAAAAAGGCATCAAATAAGCCTAAACGATGGTTTTGTCCACCACCGACCGTGACAGCATATTTTTGTGCAATGCGTAAACCCGGTAAGGTTTTACGGGTATCTAGCAGTTTGGTATTTAAGCCTTCAAGTTGTTGCACATAGGCTGCGGTTTTAGTCGCAACAGCAGACAGGGTTTGCACAAAATTCAGCGCAGGGCGTTCTACCGTTAACAGGCTGCGTGCAGAACCTGCCAATTTCAAAAAGGCTTCATTGGCAGCAACGTGGTCGCCATCATTTTTTAACCACGTGACTTGCACATTGGCATCGTATGCTTGAATCAGGGCATTTACCCACGGTTGACCTGCCAAAATCATGTCTTCACGGCTAATAATGGTGGCAGTGGCCTGCTCATCTTCAGGGGTCAATAATGCGGTAATATCACCATCGCCAATATCTTCTTGCAAGGCTTGCTGAATATTGATTTGGATGGATTGTTCAAGCAAAGCTGGAGAGATGCTCATAAGATTTTCCGTGTCGATCTTGCCCATGAAAATTGCGCGTTATATTAACACTGTTCTGCGTCAGGATGTGTTTTTTAGCCACGTTCGGGTGTAATTTAAGATGTTCATTGTCACGCGTTGGCATTAAACTGAAATTTCTGTTCTATTTTTCTATTCTAATGGTTTGGGGATTGCCTTATGCAGCATGTGCCGTCGTTTCAGGTGGTTGAGGGTCAATTACAAGGGGCAAGACAAGTCCCATCTCCGAATTTCAACGCCCGTCCGACAGACCAAGAGATTCAATTGCTGGTCATTCACAATATTAGTTTGCCGCCGTCACAATTTGGTGGTGGTTATATTGAGCAATTTTTTCAGAACCAAATGGATTGGTCGCAGCATCCTTACTTTCAGACCATTCAGGGCCTGCAGGTTTCGGCACATTTGTTGATTTTAAGAACAGGCGAGGTGCTGCAATTTGTTAATTTTGCAGATCGGGCGTGGCATGCGGGGCGTTCTAGTTATTTGGCACAGCCTGAATGTAATGACTATTCAATTGGGATTGAATTAGAGGGCAGTGATGACTTGCCTTTTGAAACAGCGCAATATCAGAGTTTGGTGCAGGTGGTACACAGTTTGCAGCAGGCCTATCCGAGTATTCAACAGCATATTGCAGGACATTCCGATATTGCACCGGGACGTAAAACTGATCCGGGGCCGTATTTTGACTGGCAGTATTTTCGTGAACAGTTATCTCAACTTAAAGCTTCGACATCACAGGAAAAATTGATCAATCAATAACAAAACTTTGTTGATGCTTTGATTACAATAGCGACTAAATTTTTAATTGGGTGGTAACGATGGCGCTTTGGCGATCGACCTTTATTGTCAGTGCAATGACCATGCTGTCACGGGTGCTAGGATTAGTCCGTGATGTGGTATTGCTGAATGTGTTTGGTGCAGGTAAAGATTTCGATACCTTTGTGGTGGCGTTTCGTATCCCCAACTTTTTCAGGCGACTGTTTGCCGAAGGGGCGTTTTCGCAGGCATTTATTCCTGTATTGACCGAATATAAAACCAGCCGCACTCATGCCGAAGTACAAATTTTAATTAGTCGGGTTTTTGGCTGTTTAATGACGGTAATGACAGGGCTAACCTTTACCGCCATGGTGGCTGCGCCTGCGGTGATGTATATCTACGCACCAGGTTTCCATAGCGACCCTGAAAAGTTTGCGCTAGCCACCGATATGTTCCGCCTGACCATTCCTTATTTGTTGTTTATGTCGCTGACGGCATTTGCCAGCAGTATTTTGAACAGCTATGGCTCATTTACCACGCCTGCCTTTGCGCCTGTATTGCTGAATGTGGCGATGATTGCAGGTGCATTATGGCTCACACCGTACATGGCAGAGCCGATTATGGCACTGGGTTGGGCGGTGATTATCGCGGGTGCTTTACAACTTGCGATTCAAATTCCAGAACTATGGCGTAAAAAGCTGCTGATTCCCCCTAAAGTTGATTTCAAGCATGAAGGGGTGGATCGGATTATGAAGCTGATGCTGCCTGCTTTATTTGGGGTATCGGTCACGCAAATTAACCTGCTACTCAACACCATTTGGGCATCTTTTATGCAGGATGGTTCGGTGTCGTGGTTGTATAGTGCGGAACGTATGACAGAGCTACCTTTGGGCTTAATTGGTGTAGCGATTGGGACGGTCATTTTACCGTCACTGTCTGCGCGTCATGCAGAACAAAATATGGATAAATTCCGCGGCATGATGGACTGGGCTGCACGGGTGATTATTTTGGTAGGTGTCCCTGCCAGTATTGCACTGTTTATGTTATCAACGCCTATTATCCAAGCCTTGTTTGAGCGTGGTCAGTTTAGTTTTAAAGATACGCAAATGACCGCTTTGGCCTTGCAATGTATGAGTGCAGGGGTGATTTCATTCATGCTGATTAAAGTCTTTGCACCGGGTTTTTATGCACAGCAAGACACCAAAACACCAGTACGTGTGGGTTTAATGGCTGTGGCTGCCAATGCGATTTTAAACGTGGTGTTTATTGGCTTCTTTAAACTGATTGACTGGCAAGCTGAACACATGGCATTGGCACTGGCATCATCAGGTTCGGCTTTGGTGAATGCAGGCATGTTGTATTTCTATTTGCATCAACGCAAGATTTTCCGTTTTGGTGCGCACTGGAAAAAACTCATGGTGCAGTTTGCAGTGGCAAATGCCGTGATGATTGCTGCGTTGTGGTATGCCTTAACTTGGTATAACGGTGATGTATCACAATGGATGCGTGTGGCAGAAGTCACTGCGCTGTGTGTGGTGGGCGTAGTGGCCTATGGGGTTGGATTGTTGGCAACGGGTTTTAGACCACGTCATTTAAAACCTTAATGAAGCGAAGTTGATCTGAAAAAATACCGCAATTTAAATTGCGGTATTTTTTTGTTTAAAGATGATGCGGCTTTGGATTATTTTACAATTTCTAAAAGTTCCACATCAAAAATAAGCGTGCTGTTTGGCTCAATTGCATCGCCTGAGCCAATTTGACCGTAGGCTAGAGCAGCAGGAATAAAGAAGCGATATTTGGCACCAACTTTCATGAGTTGTAAGCCTTCAGTCCAACCTTGAATGACTTGGCTGACCTGAAATTCTGCAGCTTGATCGCGGGCGATAGAACTGTCAAATACCGTACCATCAATTAAACGACCTTCATAATGGACTTTAACGGTAGAGGTGGCTTTGGGTGATTTGCCCGTACCTGCCTGTAAGACTTGATATTGCAAGCCAGACTTGGTGACTTTGACCCCTGCCTTTTTGGCATTATTGTTTAAAAAGGCTTGCCCAATTTTAGCATTGCTATCGGCTACTTTTTTAAGCTCAATCAGTTGTTTGGCTTCGGCTTGCTTTTTGAATTGAGTCAGCACTCGTGCCATTTCTTCATCGCTTAAACTGGCGGCTTGGTCTTGTGTTGCCATTTTTAAGCCAGCAATGAAGGCTTCGAGATCAATATCTTTTAAGGTTTCCGCATTGCTGCGCCCCATTAAATAACCAAAGCTATAACCGACCTGATCTGCAACAGGACTTTTATTGGTCACGGTTTTGGCAAAACTGCCACTGCTGAGCAGTGCGATACACACAAGGGCAAGGTGTTTTTTCATTCTTTTCGTCCTAAGACCATACAGGAGAGCCAAGCTCTCCTGAAAGGGTGATGTTGTTATTTCACTTCAATCAGTTCAACATCAAAAATTAAGGTGCTGTTGGCAGGAATCATGCCTGGTACACCTTGTTCGCCGTAGCCCAGTTTCGATGGAATATACAGCGTAGCTTTACCGCCTTCCTTCATGAGCTGTAAACCTTCAGTCCAGCCCGGAATGACTTGATTCAGTGGGAATTCAATTGGCTCACCACGTTGTACCGAGCTGTCAAATACTTTGCCATCGACCAGTTTACCCGTGTAGTGCACTTTGACCACAGAGCTTGCCGTTGGCTGTTTGCCTGTGCCTTCTTTAATCACTTGATATTGCAAGCCAGAAGCTGTGGTTTGTACGCCTGCTTTTTTGCCATTTTCAGTTAAGAATGAATCACTGGCTGTTTGTGCAGCTTGCGCCTGAGTGGCTTGTTTTTGTTGCAACTCTTGCTGGAATTGCTCATAGGCTTTTTGTAATTCTTCTTCGGTGTAGGCAGGTTGTTTACGCGCATGACCTTCACGCACACCTGTTACAAAGCTGTTGATGTCTAGCTCTGGTGGGGTTTGATGTGCCACTTCATAACCCAAAGCGTAGCTGATTTTTTCAACCGCAGAAGCATTTGCCGACGCTTTAGAGGTCGCCACTGCTGGGTTTTGAGAGGCATAATAAACAGGAACAAGTGCAGCACCGCCTAAAATTACAGCAACAGCGATGGGTAAGGCTTTACTCATAGGTTTTCTCAAATTCATTTTATAGTTAAAAAAGCAGCATTCATCTTAGCAGACTTTTTCACAGACTTTTCTAGTTTGGCACGTGGCTTTGCAGCCTGTGTCGATTCAACTTTTTAATATATGCTGCTTACGCAGTTTATTCTATAACAGACTGAATATCTAAAACATTTTTTATACATAAATCTTATCAATTCAGGACTAGATGTGGGTCATTTAAGAAAAGTCAGATTGCGTTTGGGCTGTAGGTAAATTTTTATTGTAATCGCATAAATGATCAAGACAGCGTCCTGATGGGTTGTTGTCCAATAATAGGATTAACCTTCGGTTCGACCCACTTTTGTTTCGGCAAAAGTGGGCAAAACCATTGTCATCCACAAAACCTGTTTAATTCTTGTATCTCATTCATTATTTCGCAGAAACAATAATGGTCTAATGCTACGCAGGTTGTGGATGACACTTCCGAGTATCCTCATGTGATCTAGGTTTTTAGATGAGCGGTTTTACCTAAATAAAGATAGAAATATATTTGACTATCATGACTTATCTTAAAAGTCAGTCAAAGTCGGCCTTTAACACAACCCGATAGCGTGCCTTGCCCTGATGCAAATGTTCAATTGCCTGATTGATTTGTGACATCGGAAAAACTTCCACCTGTGGGGCAATCTGTTTGCGTGCGGCAAATTGTAGTAATTGACGCAGCGCTGCAGGCGAACCTGTCGATGAACCAGTAACCGATTTTGCACCGCCAATTAAGCTGCCCGCCTTAATTTGCATGGGTTCTAGCGCTACACCTAGCATGTGAATAGTGCCATGTGGTGCAAGCGTACTTAAATAAGCATTCCAGTCCAAGCTTACGTTTACCGTACTTAAAATCAGGTCAAACTTGCCACGCTGGGTTTTAAGGGCAGCAGCATCACGGCTGTTCACTACATGGTCTGCACCCATAGCCAGTAATTCTGCGGTTTTGTCTGGATTGGAACTGAACGCCGTAATTTCACAGCCCCATGCTTTTAATAATTTGATGGCGATATGCCCCAAGCCACCAATACCAATCACCGCAACATGATGTACTGCCTGAATTTGATGTTTCAAGATCGGATCAAATACGGTAATTCCACCACAGAGCAAAGGCCCTGCACTGACAGGATCGACCTCATCGGGTAATGGAATGACCCACTGCCAACCTGCACGGACTTTATCGGCAAAACCACCTGCATGTCCCACAATGGTTGCGGTGGTGCCATTGCTGCACAGCACTTGTTCGCCTGCAATACAGGCATCGCAGTGTTGGCAACTGTCTGCAGTCCAGCCAATGCCTACACGTTGCCCCACGGTTAAACCTTTGGCTTCACTGCCCAATTGAGTAATCGTGCCAATAATTTCATGTCCTGCCACCACAGGATATACTGAGGAATGCCAGTCATTTTGAATGACTGAAAGATCGGAATGGCATAAGCCACAATATTCGACTTTGACTTCTACCTGATGCGCCTGCAGTTCACCCGCATCAAATTGATAGGCTTGCAGGGCTTCACCTGCCTGCATTGCGGCATAGGCTCGAATGGTATTACTCATATTGCACCGTCCTTGTCATAAGGCTGACTGTATTGATTGGTGATCTTGCTATTATGGGTTGAGCAGTTTTGAATACTAAAGCTTGGATGTTGCTTTAAGATGTTGTTTTAAAGTGACAGTGATTTTCATGATCATCGACCATGCCTACAGCTTGCATAAAAGCATAGCAGGTGGTCGGGCCTACAAATTTAAAACCATTTTTCTTTAGGGCTTTCGACATGGCAACACTAGCGTCGGTTTGTGCAGGCGCAAGACGATAGTCAGGTACATCATTCCTAATAGGTTGCTGTGCAACAAAACCCCAAAGCCATGTCACGACGTTTATATCGGCGTCTTTTAGTTTTTGCCATGCACGTGCGTTGTCACGAATTGCTTGTAATTTACCTCGATGTCGAATCAATCCAGCATCTTGTAATTTGAGCGCAATATCATCATCACTGAAGGCGGCAATTTCAGCAATGCTGTATTGAAAAAAATGCTGACGATACGCTTCACGTTTTTTTAATACAGTAATCCAAGACAAGCCTGCTTGCTGTCCCTCTAAACACAGCATTTCAAATAAATGCACTTCGGCAAATACAGCTTGTCCCCACTCTAAATCATGATAGGCAATATAGAGCGGATCATCGGAACACCAACCACAGCGTTGTATCGTCATGGGTCATGCTCCTTGTTGAATAGATAGCTGAATAGATGTGAATGGGACGGACTTAAAGCTGAAATGCTGCCCATTGGTCATGTTGGTTATCCCAATAATATAGTTCTGCCTGTTGCAGATCGTGAAAGGAAATCCAGTTGTCTTTACCAACTTTATCTGAATAACCTGTGCTGATGAGCAGGGCATCTTCAGTAATTTCCATGACCCAGCCTTGATGGACTTGTCCTGCCAATACAATTTTTTGTTGATTGCCAGATTCTGCAAATTCCACCAATCGATTTATCAAGGCTTCAGACATGAAATGTTCCTAACAAAATTAACGTAAATAAGGATAAGGATTGACCGCACCGCGTCCTTTACCATTTAAATAAAGTCCGTAATGCAAATGTGCGGCAGTGTGTCGGGCGTTGCCTGTATTGCCGACATAGCCAATATGCGTTCCTGCCTTGACATAATCGCCCACGTTTAAACCGCGTTTATGTCCATCCAAGTGTGCATAGTAATGCCAAGTGCCTGCAGGCCCTAATATCCAAATTACTTTACCACCTAAGCGATTATCGCGTAAGTCTGCAATTAAACCTTCTGTAGCGCTATACACTTTGCTGCCTTTGGCGGCAAGAATATCAATGCCTTCATGCAAACGTCCGCTACTACGAGATGCACCCCAAGTGTCATTCAACTGATGCGCTTTAATGCCCTGCACAGGAATGGGCAAGCGAGTTTTTAAACTCATTTGATTGAGTTTTTGCACCAAGGCAGGCGGGAGTGGGGTACTAGGACGTTTCGGTGCAGAACTACAGGCCGCAATCAATAAGGTAAAGAGTGACAGGCTTAAAACAGCAATCCATCGAAACATAAGACATCCTTGTAATGGCAGTGAAAGCAAAGATTTCATTCATCACGATGCTTGACTATGTCACAGATTGATTGCCGAGATCAATTTTTTCATGGCCGTCGGAATGCCCAAATCGCTGGCTTGTTGCGGACTATACCAATCTGCATTCAGTTCTATTGCCAAGTGTTCTTGTAGATCAGCATCGACCTGAAAACACAGTGCTTCAAGCTGCCAAGTGAAATGGGTAAAGCTATGTGAAATCTGTGCGCGTTGCTGTACCTGTTTAAGGCTCAAGCTTTGACACAGTTGCTCAAAAGCCTGTGCATCTTCAATGACAGGCAAACACCATAGTCCACCCCAAAGTCCTGTATTGGGACGTTGTTGCCATAACCACTGATCTGCGCATTGCAGTACTAAGACCTGTGCAGATTTAACGGGTACGGCTTTTTTCGGTTTTTTAAAGGGCAATTCCTGCTCTAAACCTTGTTGATGTGCTTTGCAGTGTTGTTGCATTGGGCAATATAAGCACAGTGGTTTTTTGGGGGTACAAATGGTGGCGCCCAAATCCATAATAGCCTGCGTATAGTCGTGATTACGCACTTCGGGGCAGAGCTGTTCTGCCAGTTGCCACATGGCACGTTCATGTACAGGTTTGGATAAATCATCTTCAATAGCAAAAAAACGTGCTAAAACCCGTTTGACGTTGCCATCCATAATGACGCCGTATTGGCGTAAACCCAGCGACATCATGGCACCACCCGTAGAGCGACCAATGCCCGGCAAAGCCATCCACTGTTCGAGCGTACTTGGAAAATGTCCTTGCTGTGCCACAATGGCTGCGGCTTTATGCAAGTTGCGGGCGCGGGCGTAATAGCCTAAACCTGCCCAATACGGTGCAACTTCATCCCAAGTTGCACGTCCTAAATCTTGCACTGTCGGAAAGCGCTGCAAAAAACGCTCAAAATATTGCAATACGGTTTTGACCTGAGTTTGTTGCAGCATGATTTCAGACACCCACACCGCATAGGGATCATCGGCGACTTGCCACGGCAGGTCATGGCGTCCGTGTTGATCGAACCACGTGAGGAGAGCATCGGAAAATGAAAAAGCAGTCATGCGAACCCAGTTTGTAAAGTAGCGGCTTAGTATAGCCAAACTGGCGTGGGAATTACGTGCATAAAAAAAGAAGATGAGCGTGCATCTTCTTCTTTAGGTTTGGTTTCACTTGGTTTGGGATAAAACGAGTCGTGGTTTAAATTTGACCGCTCATACCCCAACGGTTATCCAATTTTAAGGTCTGACCTTCATAGCGTGGAATAATGTGGATGTGTAAATGCTCAGATTTAGCATCAAACACATCGCCATCATTAAAACCCACATGGAAACCTGCAGGTTGATGACGCAATTGCAACTCATTGCGCGCCAATTCTAATAAAGACAATAAACTTTTACGTTCTTTGTCTGTAATGTCAAAAAAAGAGCCGACGTGACGTAGCGGAATGATCACGCAATGTCCTTTAGACAGGGCATTGGGTTCAGGCAAAATTACCCCAAATTCATTTTTTGCCAAAACATCATAATCATCAAAATTGCAATAAGGGCATTGCTCAGTCATTGTTATATCCTCTTCTTTAAAATTTTCTTGGCTTGCGTTGAGTATATGCTGCGTAATGTGAACAGCAGATTAATCTGCTAAACGACGATCCAACACTTCATACATGGCAGCTAAACCTTGTTGCTCTGCCGATGCGTTATAGCCTAAATCGACCCCATTGGCTTTGGCACGTTCATCGGCTTGAGGGTTACTAAAGCCGTGTTTGGCATCTTCAAAAATAATCACTTCATGCTCTACTTGAGCCGCGTGCATTTCTTCACGGAAACTTGCGACGTCGTCTAAAGTCACCATGCTGTCCAGTTCACCATGCAACACCAAAATCTCGGCTTGTACCTGACCTTGTTGTGCAGGGGCTTTCGGGCTGAGGTTGGCGTGGAAGGTCACCACTGCTTTTAATGCTGCGCCAGAACGAGCCAAATCCAGAACGACTTTGCCGCCATAACAGAAACCAATTGCAGCGAGTTTATCGCGATTTACTTCAGGTTGGGCAGCTAAAGTGTCCAAAGCTGCAGACGCACGAGTCACAATTGTGTCAGCATCTGCAAAAGTTTGCATCATCCATTCATTGGCTTGGGCTGCGGTGGTGGTGACTTTTTTATCGCCATACATATCAATCGCTAAGGCTGCAAAACCATGTTCAGCCAATTCACGCGCGCGTTGTTCGGTGTATTCGTTACGTCCCCACCATTCAGGTGCGACAATCACCCCCGCGACAGCTTGTGCTGTTTCTGGTGCAGCAAAATAACCGATCAGTTTGCTGCCATCTGCAGCCGTATATTCAATTTCGCGAGTTTTGATTGCTAAAGCCATGCCTTATTCCTTATCGTTTTCAATGCCATGATTAAAGCATAATAATATGGCACGCATTTTTAAAAACAGGGTAAATACTGCCTATAAATGTGAGAAAATATTTTTAAAATAGCCAAATTGGCATTTGTTGCGTAAAAAGCGGACATAAAAAAAGAAGGAAAAATCCTTCTTTTTTATCTGATTTTTAGGAATTTATAGACGAGGTCACTAGATTTTTCCGCGAGAGAGGAAACCAACAATTGCCAAAATCACAGCAATCACCAATAAAATAATGGCAAAGTCTTTGGATAAACCTGCGACACCACCAAAACCAAGTAAACTCGCGATTAACGCAATCACTGCGAAGATTATAGCCCAACGAAACATAATTGTTCTCCATGTGTTTTTATAGCTTCTGAATTTAGTATAGGGAGCTGAACGCAGCACACTGTTTTGTTTTTGTGTATTAAATGTTCAGTTGTTTGAGTTAAGTGTTTGATTCATTTAAAGACTAAACAAAAGCAACAAGTTGAAACAAGGCTGTTATAATGACGCAGTTTTGTTATTTTCTGTGCGCTATGTCTGATCAATTACGACCTGAATTTTGGAAAAACTATCCGCTGAATGCCTTAAATACTGCGGAATGGGAAGCCTTGTGCGATGGTTGCGGTTTATGCTGTTTGGTCAAACTAGAAGATGAAGACACGCAAGAAGTGGCCTATACCAAAGTGGCGTGCAAGTTACTGGACTGTAACACAGCACGTTGTTCAGATTATGCCAATCGCTTTGACTTTGTGCCCGATTGCATTCAACTTTCCCCCGAAAAACTAGAAAAAATTCACTGGTTGCCGCCAAGTTGTGCCTATCGTCGTTTAAAACAGGGCAAAAATTTGCCATCTTGGCATTACTTAAATACGGGCTCACGCCAAAGTGTGATTAAAGCCAAAAAATCTGCGGCAGGGCGTTGTATTTCAGAACTGGATGTTGCAGAAGAAGATATAGAAGATTATGTGGTGCGTTGGGTGCGTTAATTCATACTGCAGAATAAACTTTGAATCGTGTTTTAGCGATAAATCGGTACGATTAGAAATACTCCAAAGCTTGAGATCATAGTAGACTAGGTTGAAGTCAAGTATAGAAATAACAAGATGTCAGAGAGTCATATTCCACTGCCTGAGCGTTTGCGTCCACGCGATTTATCGCAAATTATTGGTCAAGATCATCTTTTAGGTGAGCAAGCGCCGTTACGCCAAATGATTGATCAGGGGCATTTGCCTTCAATTATTTTCTGGGGGCCACCAGGGGTGGGGAAAACCACCATCGCTTTGCTGTTGGCGCAGGCGGTAGATCGTCCTTTTATCAGCCTTTCTGCCTTGAATACTGGGGTCAAAGAGCTGCGTGAAATTATTGCCGAAGGCGGCGATTTGCTCACACCAGTGGTGTTTATTGATGAAATTCATCGCTTTAATAAGTCGCAGCAAGATGCCTTATTAAATGCGGTGGAAAAGGGCAAAATCACCTTAATTGGTGCGACCACTGAAAATCCATCTTTTGAAGTCAATAGTGCGCTGCTTTCACGTTGTCAGGTCTATACCTTAAAGGCTTTAGATGCCGATTCGATTCAGACTTTGCTTACTCAAGCCATTCAGCAAGATCAATTCTTAAAAGACCGTTATATTCAGATTGAAGAATTTGATGCTCTGATTCAGTTTGCTGCAGGTGATGCACGCAAGGCTTTAAACCTACTGGACTTGGTGGCAAGCACCTTTGAACCCGAGGTGGAAAATATCATCACCAACGCGATTGTGGTCAAGGTTGCGCAACAAAACATTGCCCGTTATGACAAGTCAGGCGAGCAACATTATGATTTGGTATCGGCTTTTATTAAGTCAATTCGTGGCAGTGACCCCGATGCTGCATTGTATTGGATGGCGCGCATGCTCAAAGGCGGTGAAGACCCGAGCTTTATTGCGCGTCGCATGTTGATTGCTGCTTCGGAAGATATTGGCAATTCAAATCCGAATGCCTTGTTATTGGCAGGCGAGTGTTTCCGCTCGGTACAAGTGCTGGGTATGCCCGAAGCGCGGATTATTTTAGGACAATGTGCAGTATATTTGGCAACCAGTGCCAAAAGTAACAGTACTTATTTGGCAATTAATAAAGCCATGGATTTGGCTGAAAAAACCGCCAACTTACCTGTGCCACTGCATTTGCGTAATGCACCGACCAAACTGATGAAAGAACAAGGCTATGGCGTAGATTATTTGTATCCGCACAATTACCCAGAGCATTTTGTGCTACAGGACTATTTGCCGCCTGAACTGAAAGGCACAAAGTTGTATGAGTCGGCACGTAATAAACGTGAAGTGGAAGGTGAGCGTTTACAACAACGTCGTTGGCAGCAGACTCAATCCTAAGCGATTTGGTATAGCTGAAAAGATATTTGTAAAAGTATTGGCATAAAAAAAGCTCAAGAATCAACTTGAGCTTTTTTAGATTTGTTTGCAGCCTTGAGTGCTGCATTCAAAGGTTTAAAGCGGTTTGATGTTTACAGCATTCGGGCCTTTTTGACCTTGCGCAATGCTGAATTCAACTTGCTGACCTTCGTGTAAAGTCTTGAAGCCTGAGTGTGCGATTTCGCTGAAATGCGCAAACACATCTGGACCAGATTCTGGTTGAATAAAACCAAAACCTTTAGTTTCGTTAAACCACTTTACCGTGCCTTTCATTGTCGGATTTGACATAGGGAAATATCCTGCTGAATTTTAATATGTTGCAATCTAAAAAAGATTTGGAATAACTGGGAAAAAGATGCGACTTAAAATCTGAACAAACGAAGGATTACAAAATAAAACTACGGACTTAGACGATTAAAACGAACTTCATATTTTTCTAGTATGACAACAAGCATACACGGAATTGCAGAATACACAATTTAAATTCAGATAAATTTAAAAATAGGCAGACAGACTGGGCATTGTGGATGGGGCGATTTTTTCAAAGATTTGGTTTGTAAACCCTGTTTGGTCTACAGCAAAATACAAAAAACCGAGCAATGTTGCTCGGTTTTGGGAATTCAGCTTTTAAAATTGAAAAGCTTGAATTAGATATTGTCTAAGTCGATGCCTAAACGTGCAGCAACTTCTTCATAAGCTTCAACCACACCGCCTAAACCTTGACGGAAACGGTCTTTGTCGAGTTTCTTCTTGGTGTCTTTGTCCCATAAACGGCAACCGTCTGGAGAGAACTCATCACCCAACACAATACGGTCGTGGAATACACCAAACTCAAGTTTGAAGTCGACCAAAATCATGTTACCTGCATCAAACAATGCTTTTAATACATCGTTGACTTGGTAAGTTAATTCTTTCATTTTTGCCAATTGTTCAGCATTGGCCCAACCTAAAGCAATCGCTTGAGATTCGTTTACCATTGGGTCGCCAAGAGCGTCATCTTTAAAGAACAATTCAAATGTAGGTGGGGTCAGTTCTTTACCTTCTTCTACACCTAAACGACGGCAGAGTGAACCTGCAGCGTAGTTACGAATAACGCACTCTACAGGAATCATGTCTAACTTTTTCACCAATACTTCGTTTGGTGTAAGTAGTTTTTCAAAGTGAGTTTCGATACCCGCTTCAGCCAATTTTTCCATGATAAAGGCGTTAAAACGGTTGTTCACCTTACCTTTACGATCTAGTTGTTCGATTTTTTCGCCATTGAACGCAGAGGCATCATCACGAAAGACTAAAATCAGGTGGTCTGCACTGTCTGTGGTATAAACAGATTTTGCTTTACCAGTATAGAGCAAGGTTTGTTTTAACATGAGGGAACCTTTTTCAAAAAAAAATGCCTAGTACGGCTAGGCTGGCCAATTTTGGTAAATCTGGGCCAACAGATCTGCAGCTTTTTCTTGATCTGCAAAGCTGTTATCGGCATTGAATACAGCTAGGTTGTTGCTCGAACCGACAGAGGTCAATCTTAAGACATAAATCTGTTGATCGACCTTAATGGTTGCCTCGTAACGGTTCTTACTTTGACCAACAATGCTGTAATTCAGACTGCTGAGGGTGGCAAGTGTGTATTGCCAAATTGTAGCAGAATTTCCATCAATTTTGAGCAACGGATTTTGGTTTCCGTCAACTACGGGTTGAGGACGTCCAATTTGCGTACTGTCTTGAACTGTGTTGCTGCTGGCTTGCATGGCTTCAGGACGTGGCATCGCAAAACGGTTGCCACGTGCATTTTCAAGCTTAGGTGCATTTGCCGTTGCTAAAGGGTCAACGCTTGGTGCAGGATACAACGGTGTTGCAGGTCGAACCACAGAACCTTCTGGATATTGAGGTGGTGCTAAAGTAGCGGCGTCTTTATAGTCCAATGAACCATTATTGATGGCAAGAGAACTACAACCAGCCAAACTCAATACTGAAAGTGCGGCGATAAAACCAAAACGTAATTGCATCATACTAAGCTCTTTTATTGAATGACACCCGCAGCCTGAAGGGCTTCGCGTAACGGTGCACGATATTGTTCTGCAAGCGGAGTTAATGGCAGGCGAATTCCTGTACCAATTAATCCCATTTCATGAAGTGCCCATTTCACAGGAATTGGGTTCGATTCACAAAATAGAATATTGTGTAAATTTGCAATCGCACTGTTTTGTTGCTCTGCACCTGCAGCATCACCTGCGATTGCAGCCGCGCAAACTTGGCTCATGGCTTTTGGTGCAACATTGGCAGTTACAGAAATATTGCCTTTTGCACCGTGCAGCATCAATTGATATGCCGTAGCGTCATCGCCTGAATACACCACCATGTTTTTGCCTGTTAAGCCAGCCAATAATTGCTGACCACGTGGCACATCGCCCGTTGCATCTTTTACGCCCACAATATTTGGGATGTCTGCAAGACGGATGACCGTTTCATTTGACATATCTACACCAGTACGACCCGGTACATTATATAAAATGATAGGTAAATCAACTGCTTCTGCAATTGCTTTATAGTGCTGGTATAAACCTTCCTGAGTTGGCTTATTATAATAAGGCGTTACCAATAAGGCCGCATCTGCGCCCAATTGTTGTGCTTCTTTGGTCAGTTCGATGGCTTCATGCGTTGAGTTTGCACCAGTACCAGCAATGACAGGAATACGCTTATTTGCGACGCGAATAATTTCTGCGATCACTTTGGTGTGCTCTTCCATACTTAAGGTCGATGCTTCACCAGTTGTACCTACAGCAACAATACTGTTGGTACCTTGTTCTATGTGCCACTCAACGAGCTTCTCGAGACCTTTCCAATCTACGCTGCCATCTTCTAACATTGGGGTGACAATTGCGACAATTGAGCCTTGAATGGTCTGTGCTTGCTGAGTCATTTTTTAAAAAGATCCTATTTTTCCATCCACAGAGGTGTAGAAAAGGTAGATGTGGATGGTTGCAGTATTTTGATTTGGGTCAAAATTCAATCAAATTGATTAAATAATGCTTAGCCAAATTATGACTGATTCAGTGTGTCAGAACAATATGCTTTCGTCAAAGCAATCATAAACTTTGTTTAATTTAGTATTTTAGGATCAGCAGCTTGTTGTTCAAAATAAAAAAATAATAACCATCTCCTTTGTACCCAAATTTTCATTGGTATGGCGCAACCCTCATCAGCACTTTTTTAGCCTCAAGTTTGAAATACAACGCTGAATATAGGGTCTGTTGACATTTCATAAATGGCTTGCGCTGTAGGCTAAAACTGAGCAGATCAGGCATGAAACGCAGGGAATAGCGAGACTATTGCCAAGTTTCATAACGCAATCTGAGAAAGTTTTAGCCACAGCCTTTCAGGGCGAGCATATTTTTTGCTGCTATTGCGTTATGTGCCAGTCATTTAGAATGACTAAATTTCCTGTCTCATGCCTTATATCAGCTAAAAAATCTTGCGAGATATATCTCTCACGTCGCAAACATAGATGAATTGTCAACAGCCCCTAGATATTTATATAAAAAAACGCTCAATTCAGACCTTATAGCTCTTATATCTGACTGTTTTAATCGGGATATTTTGATTTTTGATTCTTAAGAATAATAGCTTTTAAGTCTACCTATGTTGTCGCTGACTTCTTAAATGGTGAGAAATCTTGCGCTGAATTTACTGCTTTAAGCGGGAAAATAGCGTGTAATTTGCCAGATTTATTGTTTTTTTCGCTATGTTTTTTTCTACATGCTGCGCAACACGTTTGCGCTGATCTGAAAAAATTCACTTTGGTCTAACACTTATTGATAGCTATTGCTGCAGTTTAAAACTGCGCAAGATGCAGGCTTTCACATGGCTATCTAATTCTAGTAGAGGGACCCAATGGATAGATCAACACAACATAGCGATCAGCGGCATGCGGTTATTACCGTCGCGATCTGCTTTTTAATTGCAGTGATTGAAGGTCTGGATATTCAGGCAGCAGGTATTGCTGCGGCAGGTATCCGTGAGCATTTTGGTTTAGACAGCTCGCAGCTTGGGGTATTTTTTAGTGCGGGTATTTTAGGTTTATTGCCAGGTGCTTTGGTTGGCGGACGTTTTGCAGACCGTATTGGTCGTAAAAAAGTATTAATCTGGTCTACAGCAGTCTTTGCTTTATTTACCTTATGTACGGTGTGGGTGAATAGCTTTGAAAGCCTATTGGCGGTGCGCTTCTTGGCAGGTGCGGGTTTAGGGGCAGCCATGCCAATTTTAATTACTTTGGCATCTGAAGCTGTTTCGCCACAAAACCGTGGTCGTGCTGTGGGCTTGATGTATTGTGGTATGCCTGTGGGTGCAGCCATTTTATCTTTAATTGCCAGTACAGATTTTGGCTCAAACTGGAAAAACATTTTCTATTTGGGTGGTTTGCTGCCATTTATTGTCATTCCATTGATGATGTGGTTATTGCCAGAATCACGTGAATTCTTAAAAGCACAAGCGGCAGGTAAAGATGTCACAGCACAAAATGCTGCGCCAAAAGCATCTTTTAAAGATTTGTTTAATTCACAAAACTTATTGCGTACCTTATTTATTTGGGTGAGTTACTTCTTTACCTTGATGGTGGTTTACATCATGTTGAGCTGGTTACCATCTTTATTTATGGAATTAGGTTTCTCGCGTAAAGAAGGCAGTACTGCACAGTTCTATTTCATGGTGAGTGCGACAGTCGGTACTGTAATTTTGGGTATGCTGACCGACCGTTGGAAAAAAGCCTACGTGATTTTATTGATGTATGGTGGTATTTTGGCAGGTTTATTTGCTCTAAATGCAGCGGGTTCACTCATGCAAATGTATATGGCTTCAGCTTTGGTCGGTGCTTTTGTGATTGGCTGTCAGGGCGTGTTATATGCTTTTGGTAGTATTGTCTACCCAACCGAAGTACGTGGTACTGGGGTCGGTGTTGCCTCTGCTGTTGGTCGTGTAGGCGCAATGCTTGGCCCTGCTATTGCAGGTCAGTTGTTGGCAGCAGGCTTTGGTGCGGCTGGGGTTATTTCAGCAGCCATTCCATGTATTATTATTTCAGCCATTTTCATGTTGTTATTGGTACGTCGTATTCAAACTGTTTAAAAGGATGAGAACAGTTGAAAGACCAAATAGCCTGCACCTGCAGGCTATTTTTTTGTATGTTGATCGCTGATTTTTGAGAGAAAATGCTCGAATGAAGTGTGACAAGTACTGTCGCAAAGCTGCCTGTTCTACTGGGTGGCAATGACGCAAGCAGGGTATAATAAGTCCTAAAAAACAGTAAATATAAGAGTATCATTTGAAGCAGAAAAAATTGATTGCAGAATTTCAGTTGGATCAACAGCAGTTTTCGCTGTATCTGATTGAATATGAATTTATTTTAGAACTGAAACGCCATTTTCGAGCAACACGGACTTCTCCAAAACAAAACGCGTGGCTGGCATTTGCCGATCAAGCTACTTATGAAGATGTCAACGCAGGTATTGATGCCTTTCAGGTGATGCGTTTAACCCGACAGCATTTGGTCAATTATTTAACTCGGCATCCACTGCCTTATTTTTATTTTCATGCCGCGACTGCACGCAAAGCCAAAATCTATCCACGTTTTGTACGGCAATTATTGTTACAGCTACCGAACTATCAACATTGTGCCGAAAACGATTCTTTTTATTTTTATCAAAGCGATACAACTCAGACTTAAATTTCAGCTATGCTGAGGGTAGCGTTTAAGATGGGAAAGGAAACAGCATGCAGCAGCTGAATAATGCCTTGATTGTGGTTGATGTGCAAAATGGTTTTTGTCCAGGAGGTAATTTGGCGGTTGCAAATGCCGATCAAATTATTCCCTGCATTAATGCGTTGGGACGTGTGTTTCAGAACATTGTGATCACCCAAGACTGGCATCCTGCAACGCATGTGTCCTTTGCTGCCAACCATGCAGGCAAACAGGACTATGAGCAGATTCAGCTCAGTTATGGCGAGCAAGTGTTGTGGCCTGTGCATTGTGTGCAAGGCACAGCTGATGCTGAATTACACCCAGATCTAGATTTGCCTACAGCACAATTGATTATACGCAAAGGTTTTCACGAGCAAATAGACAGTTATTCTGCCTTTATGGAAGCAGACCGCAAAACCACCACAGGCTTGGCGGCCTATTTAAAAGCCCGTGAAATTGATACGGTTTATATTGTGGGCATTGCCACCGACTTTTGTGTGGCGTGGACGGCAATAGATGCCTGTGAGTTGGGTTTTAGCACCTATGTGATTGAAGATGCCACCAAAGCGATTGATTTAAATGGCTCTTTAGAACAAGCATGGCAACAGATGTTGGCACAAGGAGTACAGCGAGTACAAAGTCAGCACTTACTTGGCTAAAACTAGATAACGAACTGGCCGCGAAAGGGAAGGGCGAAATCTTCCTTTTTGCTATAAAAATAGATTAAATGTAAAATAAAATAAATAAAAATCAATTTTTTACATATACCCAATTTTGACGAAATGTTCTGCGATTGATTGTGGGTGTAACATGATTGTCATAATCTCTACCTACCATGCCTTGCACAGAGGCGAAATAAGCAGACTGTCTTAAAAACAGCATAGAGAAGATATGGAACACTTTCAGCATTCATCTGATACTTATTTTAATCGTGAACTCTCTTTAATTGAGTTTAACCGTCGGGTCTTGGCGCAAGCTTTAGACCCAGAGTTACCTATTTTAGAGCGACTCAATTTTTTAATTATTTTTTCACGTAATTTAGATGAGTTTTTTGAAATTCGCGTTGCAGGTTTAATGAAGCAACTCGATTTGAATGCCATTACCCGTACCCCAGATGCCATTCCGACTGAACAGGTCTTGGTAGAACTGTCTGATAAAGTGCATCAGGCGGTGAAGCAGCAATACGACACTTTAAATTATGCCATTTTGCCGCAGCTGCAAAGTTTAGGGATTCACTTTATTCAATACCATGACATTGTGGATAAACATAAAGCGTGGATTGCCGATTATTTTGCCCGTCAGGTACAGCCTGTTTTAACGCCAATTAGCCTAGACCCATCGCATCCATTTCCGCGTTTGGTCAATAAAAGTCTGAACTTTATTGTCAGTTTACAAGGCAAAGATGCTTTTGGACGTGAAATTGAAATGGCGATTGTGCCTGCGCCACGCTCTTTGCCACGTTTAATCAATTTGCCAAAAGAAGTGGCAGGTAGTGCGACTGAACATATTTTCTTGACTGCGATTATTCAGCAGCATATCAATGATCTGTTCCCAGGCATGAAAGCCACAGGTTGCTATGCGTTTCGAGTGACCCGCAATGCCGACCTGATTTTGGCCGAAGATGTCGATGATTTGGCAGTTGCCTTAAAAGATGAATTATCGTCACGTCGTTTTGGGCGTGCGGTACGTTTAGAAATTGAAGATGATTGCCCGCAAGATATTATTGATTATTTGCTCAGAGAGTTTGATTTAGATGAGCAGCAATTATATCGGATTAGCGGGCCGATTAACCTGTCGCGTCTGACCAGTAGTTTTGACCGACCTGAATTGAAATATCCACCTTTTGCACCTGTGATTCCAAAAATATTTCGGAAGCAAAAACCGATGTTTGAGATTCTGAAAAAGCAGGATGTGTTGCTACATCACCCATTTGACTCTTTTCAGCCGGTGATTAATTTACTCAAAGAAGCGGCGAAAGACCCAAATGTGTTGGCGATTAAGCAAACGCTGTATCGTAGTGGCCCAGATTCTGAAATTGTGCAGGTACTTGCAGAAGCCGCACGTAATGGCAAAGAAGTCACTGCCGTGATCGAGCTACGCGCACGTTTTGATGAAGAATCCAACATTATGGTCGCCAACGTCTTGCAAGAGGCAGGCGCAGTGGTGGTGTATGGCATTGTCGGCTATAAAACCCATGCCAAAATGATTTTGATTGTGCGTCGTGAGCAAGATCAGTTGGTGCGCTATGTGCATTTGGGTACAGGCAACTATCATGCGGGCAATGCACGTATGTACACCGACTATGGTTTGATGACCACACATCCTGATATTTGTGAAGATGTGCATCGGGTGTTTCAGGAACTCACAGGCATGGGCAGATCGGCAAAATTAAAAAACTTGCTGCATGCACCATTTACCTTGCACAGTGAATTGCTCAAACTGATTGAACAAGAAATCGGGTTTGCACAAGCAGGCAAAGCTGCCCGAATTATCATTAAAGTCAATGCATTGACTGAGCCTGAGTTAATTACGGCTTTGTACCGTGCTTCGCAGGCAGGGGTACAGGTCGATTTAATTATCCGCTCGATTTGTTGTTTGATTCCAAAAGTGAAAGGTATGTCTGAGCGTATTCATGTCCGTTCGATTGTGGGACGCTTTTTGGAACATACCCGCGTGTATTATTTTGAGCATGGTGGTGCAAAAAAATTGTACTGCGCCAGCGCAGACTGGATGGGGCGCAACTTATTTTCACGGGTGGAAACTTGCTTCCCTATTTTGGATGAGAAAATTAAACAGCGTATTGTAGAAGATGGCTTGCTGAGTTATTTGCATGACAATCAAAATGCGTGGGAGCTACAAGCCAATGGCGAATGGCAGAAAGCTGCTGTGGTGGGGCAGGCTGCTGTACACAATGCGCAAATGTATTTGGTCGAGCAGAAGCAGTTGAATGTGTAAATTGGGCTGCAGTAAATGGATGTGATCTAGCATCTGTGAGTATAAAAAACCTGAGTATGTGTGCATACTCAGGTTTTTATGCTTTTAAGGCATCTCATGGATTATTTTAAGAAGCTCTTGAATGTTTGCCTTTTAGAATTTCAGTTCGCAGGCTTTGCGCCAACTCAGCCGATTGGCTGTCCATGCCATTAACCATAAAGGCATGGCGCATCAGCACATTGGTCGGATTTGGCATACTCACTAATTCATAATGCGTAGACAGTTCATCTAGTAATTCATTCGGTAAATGCACTGCATTTTCACGAGCAGATAATTGATGCACCAAACGCTCTGCTGCCTGCACTGCAGATAACTGCATGGCTTCGACTGCGGTTGATAAACCACTGCGAGTTTGCAACACAAAACGCTTTTCTTCACGATAACGCTTATACAGCACTTCAGACAATAACTGGAACACCGTGCCAATCATGGCCATACAGGCTGCTGCATTTGGTGTATTGGCTGCAATACTGAGTGTTGCGCCATCTTCATGGAATGGTTGTACTGTTTGAATGTCGGAACGGTTTAACTTGTAGTGTTGTACGCACAGTTCAATGCTTTTGTTCAGGAAAATCTGACATAAGCTAAAATAAGGCACAGACACACTTTGCGTGACCGTGTCTAATAATTGTTTCGGGTCATAAAACTGAATATTCAGCGCAATGTTGTTTTGCTCTTGGCTTTGCTCAATGGCTTTGTTTGCTTTAGGCGACATCACAGGTTTAGGCTGTTGCTGTGCCTGCGCAAGTGCCAAAGCCGTTTGATGTTTTTCTTGTTCAAGGGCTTGCGTCAATAATTGTAATTCGTGTTTAAGGCGAGATTCATTATTAATGCGTGCTAAATATTCACTACGACTTGGACGGGCAATCGCGCGATAAGCCAACCATAACAAGCCATGAACCAATAATGATAAAAGTGTCGCTAACCATTGGGTACGCAGAATTTCACCAATACTTGGCTGAATTAAGGTAATTTCAATGCTGCCGACTTTCTTTTCATTGATGATTGCATCGCGGACAAAGACTTCACCTTCACGGGTACGTGACTGTCCACCTGTCGCCAAGACCTGATTTTGCGCATCTAAAATACGAATAGAAGCAATGCTTGGATTGGTGGCATAACGATTCACCAATAATGCCAGTGATACTGTATTGGCAGGTTCCAGCTCAGAAAGGCTGTCTGTGACCAGTTGGCTGGTCATTAACTGCCCCTGATTGGCGCGGTTTTCATTTAATTGGTGTGTTGTTGCAAGCACCAATAAAAAGGTGTGAAAAGCAAAACTTACAATCAATAGGCTAGCAAATAGCCCTTGTCTAGGCGCATTCAAGGTAAAACTTCCAAGGCATTTATATTCAATTTAGATTATGATTCTCACAATAGTTGTAGCTCAGACCCGAGTCAATTCATGCGAGAAATCATTCTTATATCATTTTTAGGACCTGACCAACCTAATCAGTTTACTCGATTAATGCAGGTATTGTCCGCTCATTCCTTACAAATCTTAGATGTTGGCCAAGCTGTTATTCATAATCAACTGACTTTAGGTATTGTTGTTGCATCAGAAGACCAGACTGCAACTGCTTTAGCCATGAAGGAGATTCTGATTTTAGCACATGATATTGGCTTAACTGTGCGTTTTAAACCAATCTCTGCAACTGAATATGAGCAATGGGTCAGAGAAGGCGGTCGTACCCGTTATATCGTGACTGCACTGGCACCAGAGCTGAATGCCTCACATTTACAGGCGGTCACGCATATTGTATCTAGCCAAGGTTTTAACATTGAAACTGTAACCCGTTTGTCGGGTCGCCCACAGCTTAATGTAGCCGAAGATGAACCTAAACGTGCTTGCATTCAGTTTGGATTAAGTGGACAAATGCTAGATGCAGTTGCCATGCGTGCTGCGTGTTTAAGCCTGTCGAATGAACTGAGTGTGGATGTCGCGGTACAAGAAGACAATGCCTACCGTCGTAACCGCCGTTTGGTGTGTTTTGACATGGACTCAACGCTCATTGAACAAGAAGTGATTGATGAGTTGGCGATTGAGGCAGGTGTGGGCGATCAGGTGGCGGACATTACCGAACGTGCCATGCAGGGTGAACTGGATTTTCAGCAAAGTTTCCGCGCGCGCGTAGCATTGCTCAAAGGTTTAGATGCTGCTGTGTTGCCTAAAATTGCCGAACGTCTGACCGTGACCGAAGGTGCTGAACGCCTGATTTCAACCCTGAAATCTTTGGGTTATCGCACCGCTATTTTGTCGGGCGGTTTCCAATATTTCGCAGAATATCTGCAGGAAAAATTGGGGATTGATGAAGTGCATGCCAACATTCTAGATGTGGAAAATGGCATGGTTACAGGCGAAGTAAAAGGTCACATTGTGGATGGTGCGCGTAAGGCATTATTGCTACGTGAACTGGCAGACAAAATGGGGATTTCTTTGGAACAAGCCATTGCGGTGGGTGATGGTGCGAACGACTTACCAATGCTTTCTATTGCAGGTTTAGGTGTGGCGTTCCGTGCTAAACCGTTGGTACGTCAAAACGCCAATCAAGCCATTTCAAGCGTGGGCTTAGATGGTGTGCTGTACTTATTGGGCGTGCATGACAAAGACTTGAACCGTGCCTAATATGACAATTCAATGAAAAAAACGCAGCAGTCATGCTGCGTTTTTTGTTTGTATAATCAGCAGATAACGATGAACGGTAAACAAAAACTGTCGATAAAAACCGCAACAGCATTGAATGAAAAAAATATTTTTTAAGGCAAAAAAATAAGGTGTTTTTTTGTAATGACACGCGAATAAAGAGCTAGCTTAGCTTCCCGAAAACTACAAAATTTAAAAAATGTAATGACAATATAATATTGCGACAAGGTGTGTCGCTTTATAAAAATACAAGTCTTTTTTTATCTAGAAAACGCAGCATAATGCAGACATAGAATTTAAATCGACATCCATTATTTATTTAAACGGTATTTGAAGTCGCAGACCAATTCAAAAAGAGGCTGCATCTTTAGACGGAGGTTTTTATGCTAACAGCGAATTTAGCGACCATTGTAGGCTTAAGCCTCGTCGCAGCTGCGTTGATTGCTGTTTTCTTTTCGCCTTATCGTCGCTGGTTAAACTTTATGTTGGCAGGTATGGTGTTTTGGGGTTTATTGGAAGTGGTGCGCTACAGTGTGCAAAGCGTATTTGAACTGCCAATTACCTACAGTTACTTGTCGGCAATTTTCTTGGCGATGACTTTGGTGACTTTATTATTATTACGAGAAGACCGTCGGGCAGAGCGTGCTTTGGCAAAACGTCGCTATATCGAACATACCCCAGTCTATGAAGACGATCAGCAGCAGTGCTCAAGCCGCTAAATCGTACAGACTAAATTCAAAAACTTTAAAAAGATGCAACTGGTTTGCATCTTTTTTGCTTTATCTGTACGGCAGTTTGCGCCATCCAAACAGCGACAAAATTTTAACACCCTCCTAAAGATTGTTATACAAAGCCTTGCAGCAAAAAGCGGGAGTTGTGATAGGATGAGTCTGTTCATTATCCAACAATTACAATAGGCTTCACTGTCATGAAACTTTCTGCAATTCCTGTGGTCAAACTTCCTTTGGTTGATGTCAGCACCGATCCACTTGACCTTCTCGTGGCAGGTTTGGCATTGCGTATGAAACAACTGGCACGTACCAGTCCAAAATTTATTGAGTTGGTGCATGAACGCCAGTTCCGTATTCAAATTGGCACAGACTTGGGTATGGCGCGTCAAATTATTGTCAACAATGGACATATTGACACTGTGGCAGGCGATGCAGAAAAAGCGGATTTTATTTTGCAGTTTGCAGACAGCGAGCAAGGCGTAAAAACCTTAATGAAAGGCGATCCAACTGCGTTTATGACAGGCATGCAAAACGGCAGCATTAAAATGGAAGGTGATTTTGGCTTATTGGTGTGGTTTAACCAAGCAGCGAAATTGATTCCACCTAAACTGCCAAAACCTGTGAAAGAAAAAATTAAAATGGCACGCCAGTTTATTCAACAAAAAACGGGTAAATGAATTCAAACTTATTGAAATATTTTGAATTATTCATAATAATGCACCCGCTTAAAAGGGGGCATTATTATGAAAAAACTATTTACAGCATCAATAATTGCAACAACTCTTACATTTACAGGTTGTGCAAGTATTTTTTCTGGTTCTACACAAACATTAACTTTTAAATCAGTACCTGATACAGCAAATATCAGCATTACAAATAAAGCTGGTGAAAAAATCCATACAGGTTCTACTCCAGCTACTGTTACTTTAAAACGCGGTAATGGCTTCTTTCAGCCAGCTGGTTATGAAGTAACTTTTACTAAAGATGGATATCAGCCAAAGAAAATTCAAGTAACTGCTAATGTGAACGGCTGGTATATCGCTAATATTATTTTTGGCGGTTTAATTGGATTGCTTATTATCGATCCTGCAACAGGTGCAATGTATACGCTTTCGCCAAAAGATGTAAATGCAGTACTTGATTCAACTCAATCACAAACTGCTCAAAATAAATCTAAACAAAGTTTAACTGTAATGTTAGTGAAAGATGTTCCAGTTGATATCATGAACCGCGCGAAATATATCACTACTTTATAAAGTAAGTTTAGAGCTCTCATTTGAGAGCTCTATTTTTAGTTAGTCAACTTCCAAACAAAAAGTCACAGGCCCATCGTTTACCAAATGCACTTTCATATCAGCAGCGAAAATGCCTGTTTCCACCTTGTCAAACTGACTTTTGGCATAGTCTACCAATTGTTCATACAGCGCTTTGGCATCATTTGGCGGCATCGCAGGGCCAAAATCAGGACGTAAACCTTTTTGGGTTTGTGCCATGAGGGTAAATTGTGAAACCAATAACACACCGCCGTTGGCCTGACTGACATTCCAACCCATTTTGCCTTGTTCATCATCAAAAAAACGATATTTCAAAATTTTATCAATCAGCTTTTTGCCTTTCTCAAAATTATCGTCTTTGCCTAAGCCCAAAAACACCAAAATACCCTGTTGAATCTCGCCAGTGATTTCACCATCGACCACGACTTTGGCTTCAAGAACTCGTTGTAATAATGCGCGCATGGGGGACTAATTTTCTCAGTGTGGGGGATGGCTGCAGATTGTAGCAAACTTAGGCACTTTGGCGTGCATTAACATCAATCACGAAAGCATCACAACGGTAGCTGCCCGCAGAGAGGTAAAATATCTTGGGAAGGCTACACTTCAGCAAAGTTGTAACAAGATTGTCGATAAAAGCCCTTTTTTGCTGAATAAAGTATGCTTTAATGCAAGAAGTACCGCGAAATGATGATCCCTATGACCCCCATTATTCAATCTCTGCTCGATACTGATTTATATAAATTCACCATGTTACAGGTGGTGCTGCATAAATTTCCGCAAACGCACAGTGTGTATCAATTCCGCTGCCGTAATCTTGAAGATACCGCGTATCCACTGAGCGATATTTTAGCTGAGTTGAATGCGCAGCTTGATCATTTGTGTCAGTTGAAATTTAAAGAAGATGAATTGCAGTATTTGCGTAATTTACGCTTTATTAAAAGTGACTTTGTCGATTATTTAGAATTATTTCAGCTCAAGCGTCGTTTTATTCACGCCAGTATTGATGCGCAAGGTCGTTTGGATATTCGGGTAGAAGGCCCGATGGTACAGGCCATGATGTTCGAGATTTTTGTCCTGGCAATTGTCAATGAACTGTATTTTCAGCGCATCCGTAATGATGAGGTTTGGGCAGAAGGTGAGCGCCGTTTACAGCAAAAAATTGCCCTGATTCAAAGTTACCAACAGCAGCAACTGCCTGAAGATCCACCATTTTTGGTTTCAGATTTTGGTACGCGCCGCCGTTATAGTTTTGCATGGCAAAAGCACGTGATTGCGGCTTTTCATCAAGCTGTACCTGAAGTGTTTCGTGGTACTAGTAATGTACTGTTGGCTAAAGAATTAGGCATTACCCCAATTGGGACAATGGCACATGAGTTTTTACAGGCATTTCAGGCGCTAGATGTACGTTTACGTGACTTCCAAAAAGCCGCACTAGAAACTTGGGTGCAAGAATATCGGGGTGATTTAGGCATTGCCTTGACTGATGTGGTCGGGATGGATGCTTTCCTGCGTGACTTTGATTTGTATTTTGCCAAGTTATTTGATGGCTTGCGACATGACAGTGGCGACCCGTATGTGTGGGGCGATAAAGCTTATGCACATTATAAAAAGCTAAAAATTGACAGTAAAACTAAAATGCTGACCTTCAGTGATGGCTTAAATGTCGAAAAAGCATGGGCCTTGCATCAGTATTTTAAAGACCGTTTTCAGGTTAGTTTTGGGATTGGTACCAACTTAACCAATGATATGGGGCAAACTGCGCTAAATATTGTGTTGAAATTGGTGGAATGTAATGGTCAGTCGGTGGCGAAATTGTCCGATAGTCCGGGTAAAACCATGACCGATAATGACACCTTCTTGGCATATTTACGCCAAGTTTTTGAAATACAAACGCCTGTTTAAAACCTGAGCACATTGAAAAAACCGAAGAAAATCTTCGGTTTTTTTCTAGATTAAAGCATGTGATTGTTAAAATTCTGCGAAAGTTATGAAAAAAACAGCATGCTATCAAAAATGACCTATACTAAGTTAAAGTTGATTGCCAAACAGACTGAACCGCATAAAAATGAGCACTTCTCCATTCAATTTTGGACTGCTGATTGAAGCAGAAGATTTAGTTCCCTTTTTAGGGCATGAAAAATTGCGCATTGTCGATTTGAGCCGCAATTCGGTGTACGAGCAATTGCATCTTCCGCATGCTTTACAGGTCAAACCGAGCATGTTGCTACGTCAGGATGAAGATACATCGGGTTTATTGCCTGAACCCGAGGCTTTACAAGACTTGATTCAGTATTTGAGTATTTCCCCTGAGCATCATGTGGTCGCCTATGACGATGAAGGTGGCGCATGGGCAGGGCGTCTGATTTGGAATTTACACTGTTTAGGCTTTGAAAATACCAGTTTACTAAATGGTGGGATTCACGCATGGTTGGCAGCAGGTTTTCCAACTACTTCTGAGGTTGAATCGCTAACACCCGTCAGCATGCTTGTTCCTGTTGCCGAGCAAAATCAGTATCGAATTCAATATGATGAGCTATTAGAAAAGTGCCAAAACCAGTCGGTGCAACTTTGGGATTGCCGCACCATAGATGAATATACAGGGCTGCGTTTGGCTGCACGACGCGGCGGTCACATTCCTGGGGCATTGCATTTTGAATGGAGTACTGCCCTTAATCGTGAAAATCATTTAAAATTGCATCCCTTAGAACGCACACGACAGCGTCTGGAACAACTCGGATTCAATTTAAACGAACCTGTAGTGGTGTATTGTCAGTCACATCACCGTTCAGGTTTGGCCTACATTTTAGGGCGTTTATTGGGTTGGAAAATTCAGGCCTATGATGGTGCGTGGAGTGAATGGGGCAATCGCCCTGACAGTCCTGTTATTACTGGAGAGTTGCCGTCTTGAGCCTCACATCACGTTTAAAAAAACAAATTTTCATTCAGGCACAACGCGTTGTGCCACAACATCAATTATCACGTGTTGTGGGTAAACTTGCAGCCAGTGAGCATCCTGTGCTCAAAAATGCGGTGATCACTGCATTCAAGGCGCAATACGGCATTGATATGTCTTTGGCAGAACAAAGCAATGCCTTGAAATATAAATCTTTTAATGAATTTTTTACCCGTTCTTTAAAGCAGGGTGTGCGGGAAATTGACAGCAATCCGAACAGCATTGTATCGCCTGCAGATGGGGCGATTTCACAGTTGGGTAAAATTGAAGATGGGGCAATTTTTCAGGCCAAAGGTCAGCAATTTACTGTTGAAAACTTAATTGCCGACCCGCAATTGGCTGAACCATTTAAAAATGGTCAATTTGCAACCGTGTATTTATCTCCGCGCGATTATCACCGTGTACACATGCCTTTTGCAGGCACACTCACCGAAACTTTATATGTGCCAGGTGAGTTGTTTTCTGTCAATCAAACCACAGCCGAAAATATTCCGGGTTTATTTGCCCGCAATGAGCGCATGGTGTGTTTGTTTGATACCGAATTGGGTCGTATGGCGGTTGTTTTGGTGGGTGCCATGATTGTGGCGGGCATTGAAACCGTGGCGACAGGCAAAGTGAAACCATCAGGGCGTTTGGAGCTGAATCAGCACCAATTATTCCTTGAAAAAGGTGCAGAATTAGGACGTTTTTATTTGGGTTCAACCGCGATTGTTTTGTTTGAAGAAAATAAAATGCAGTGGGATGCTGAATTCAAAGCCAATTCTGTAGTGGAAATGGGGAAAGCCCTGGGACATATCGTTTCTGCTGAATAAAATATGTGAATAAAGAAATAAAAAACGCCAAAGTAATTTGGCGTTTTTTTGTTTTTTAAATCTGTAATTTATTGTCTATTTTAGCTCAACCAGCGCTTAAGTTTCGTAATACAAACGCTCTTTTGGGAACACGACTTTAAATATAGAGCCTTGATTTTCTTTAGATTCGACTTCTAAGTGTGCATTATGCTGCATCAAAACGTGCTTCACAATTGCTAAACCTAAACCAGTACCGCCTGTTTGTCGGCTACGTGCGCTGTCTACACGATAAAAGCGTTCGGTTAAGCGTGGTAAGTGTTTCGGATCAATCCCGATGCCTGTATCTTCCACAGTAAAATAACCTTGATTGCCATCATCATGCCAGCCAATGGTAATCGTCCCACCTTTCGGGGTATATTTAATCGCATTGGTGATCAGGTTGCTAAAGGCACTGGCCAATTCTACATCTGAACCAATCAGATCATAATGACTGTCAATATTTAAGTTGAGCGTATGTCCATAATCGACGTTATAGGCATGTGCATCGTCAAATAATTGATTCATTAAACTTGGCATTTCAATAATTTGATTTTTGGCGATGGTTTTTTCATTTTCCAGACGCGACAGCAGCAGCAGGTCATTTACCAAAGCGTTCATGCGTCGGGTTTGTGACTGCATTTGCTCAAAAGCACGTTTCCAACGCGGGTTAATATCTTCCTGATCGGTAAAGGTTTCGATATAACCACTCAGCACCGTTAGCGGAGTGCGTAATTCGTGTGAAATATTATCGACAAAGTCTTTACGCATTTGTTCTAGGTTATGCATACGCGTCATGTCGTAAGCAAATAACAAACGGCTATCGCCACCAAACTGAGTCATTTTGACTTGCACATATTGCCCTTCATGCACGCTAGATTTCATTTTTAAACCGTCAGGTGCTTGATCAATATGATTAAAATATTCAATAAAACTAGGTTGGCGCAAAATAGTGAGGATGTTGCGTCCACGGTCTAAAGGCTGAATACCCAATAGCTTTTCAGCAGCAGGGTTCCACCATTCAATTTGATGATTTTCATCAATCAGCATCACGGCTTCATCCAACGCCACCAATGAAGACTGGGCGCGATCAATCAACCCGACCATTTCGGCCTGAACGATACGTTCCTGACGTTGTGAGCGATAAACATTGAACAGTAATGCACCCCAAATACCATGCAGATTTGGCGGCACATCATAAGGACGATTGGAAATCCAATCATTAACTAAATAGAGGGAGCGCATTTGCTGAAGAAAAAACAGCAAAAAGGCGAGGCTAATACAAATCCAAAAATACCCAATCCCAAAACCAATCAAGCTTGCAATAATTAGGAAAAAGGCCAATAAACGAAAATCTTGTTTGGCAAAAGTCCATAAACTGCTGTAACGAACTTGTTTGAGGTCACGGGCGAGTTCAGGGACTGGGTAAGGTTCGTACATAAAATAATTTTAGCCTAAAGCAACATCCGCACGTGTCGAGAAGCGATAGCCTGTACCACGTACCGTTTGTACAAAACGGTCTACGCCATACGGTTCTAAAACTTTACGTAAACGACGAATATGCACATCAATAGTTCGGTCTTCAATATATACATTGCCGCCCCAGACTTGATCAAGCAATTGCGCTCGGGTGTAAGCGCGCTCTGGGTGCGTCATAAAGAACGCCAATAGACGATATTCGGTTGGGCCCATTTCTAAAATATTGTCACCAAAACTGACACGCTGGCTGACTGGGTCCAAAATTAAACCGTTGGCATCAATAGTTTTTTCACCGCTTAAGGCATTGGCACGACGTAAGACCGCTTTAATACGTGACACCAGTTCACGGGTCGAGAACGGCTTAGTCATGTAGTCGTCCGCGCCAGCATCTAAACCTTGAACTTTGTGATCTTCTTCGCCACGTGCAGTGAGCATAATCACAGGAATTTCAGCAAGGTTGTCATCGCGTTTTAGGCGACGGCACAAGTCTACACCGCTGACACCGCCTGGCATCATCCAATCAAGCAAGATAAGCGCTGGACGTTGATCGACAATCATCTGATGAGCTTGTTTTGCATCTTCTGCTTGTAAGCACTGAAAGCCTGCCATATCTAAAGAGGTATGGATCATCTCCCGAATTGGAAGTTCGTCATCGACGATTAAAATGTAGTCATCTTTCACAACGCAATATCCTATAGATGTTAACGGTGGACCGTTTTATTTATGACAGGCTTATTACAAAGATTAATTATGACAGTATCATTGCAGAAAGGGTTGAATGGGCTATTTTTGCAATAATTTGTGACAAAATAGTGTCGATTTGATGAAAAAACTGAACAGATTCAGTCAAAGTAAATAGGGTCTGCTGACACTTCGTCTATGTTTGCGACGTGAGAGATATATCTCGCAAGATTTTTTAGCTGATATAAGGCATGAGGCAGGAAATTTAGTTATTCTAAGTGACTGACTCATAACGCAATAGCGGCAAAAAAATATGCTCGTTCCGAAGGACTGTAGCTAAAACTTTCTCAGATTGCGTTATGAAACTTGGCAATAGACCCACTATTCCCTGCCTGATCTGCTCAGTTTTAGCCTACAGCGCAAGCCATTTATGAAATGTCAGCAGACCCCTCTGAATTTGAAAAATATTATGAATATTTTTCGATTTTATGACAATGTCGAAGAATCTTTCACAAAAGCTTGCTCTTTTTCCGAAAAGGTCTGTAATAACGATAAAAATACAATACGGCAAGAAGACAAGACATCTTCCATGGATTGTTTGAAATCGCTCATCACCCAGCGAATCGCAATTTGGGTGACATAACCATTTAAGCCTGTCGCTACCAGTGAAATTTCTCGGTTGGGGCGGTCTAAATGCGGCATCATCAGCATGACAAAGGCCTGAATCATGCGGTCAAAACGCGACATAGTTTCGTGAATGGTGGCTTGGTTATGTAGTTCTTGCACCAGCATGGCATCAATATAAATAATACGTGCCATTTGCGGGTTATTTTTTAGCGTGGTCAGTAAAGCAGTCAGTCCTGCATCAATCATTTTTTTAGGATCAGCCGAGGCTTGCATAATGGCTTGCATGACATTTTGCTGTAATTCATCAATCAATTTTAAAAAAATGGTCTGAAACAGTTCTTCGCTTTTTTTAAAGGATTCGTAGAAATAGCGCTCGGTTAGTTTGGCTTCGGTACAAATATCTTTTACGGTCACGGCAAAAAAACCATGCGTGCCATAGGCTTGAATACCTGCCTCAATCAGTTTTTCACGACGCGCCTGTTTGCGCTCAGTTAAAGACAAGCCTTTAAACTGACGTTCTTTTTGTTGTTTCTGGGTGGTTTTTTCTGTTTCTGCAGTCACGGGCAGTTGTTCTGTCATGTTCAGTTAAGCCAAATAAGAACCGTAATTAGGCTTTATACTAGCAATAATTATCTGTTAAACCTATGTTTTCAGATTCATTTGCGATATTCGTACTGGCTTATATTGACAATACTTATTGTCAAAATTATATTTAAACCACAGCGCATCGCACAGCCCTACAAAACAACAAGCAGGTCTGAACTGTGCACGCCACATACTCAAGGAAATCACATGAAAAATTTTAAAAATAAAGTTGCCGCAATTACAGGCGCAGGCTCGGGTATTGGGCAGCAATTGGCTGTTCTATTGGCGAAGCAAGGCTGTCATTTATCGCTCAGTGATGTGAATGAACAAGGTTTGGCGCAAACAGTGGATTTGCTCAAAGACAGTAATGTGCGCGTGACCATTAAAAAGGTGGATGTTTCTAAATTAGAACAAATGCGCGAATGGGCAGCTGAAACTGTGCGAGACCACGGCTCGGTCAATATGATTTTTAATAATGCAGGCGTGGCGTTGGGTTCTACCGTAGAAGGTGCAAGTTACGAAGAGTTGGAGTGGATTGTTGGTATTAATTTCTGGGGTGTGGTCTATGGCACCAAAGAATTTTTGCCTTTAATCAAACAAACGGGAGATGGTCATATCATTAACATTTCCAGTTTATTTGGTTTAACTGCACAGCCAACGCAGTCGGCTTATAACGCAACCAAATTTGCGGTGCGCGGTTTTACCGAGTCTTTGCGTCAGGAATTGGATTTGGAAAATTGTGGTGTGAGTGCGTTGAGCGTGCATCCAGGCGGGATTCGTACCAATATTGCCAACAATGCTAAAATGAACGACAGCATGCGCACTTTGGGCATGAATCCTGAAAAATCGGCACGTGCTTTTAATAAATTATTGCGTTGCCCGCCTGAAGAAGCGGCGCGCCAAATTTTAGGAGCGGTACAAAAAGACAAGCGCCGTTTATTGATTGGTAATGATGCCAAAACTTTGGATTTAATCCAGCGTATTGTTCCAACGGGTTATCAGAAAGTTACCGCATGGGCGACTAAGTTGGGCAAGAAACGCGGTTAATCTAACTTACAAATATAACAGACCATTCAGACCAAAACCTGAATGGTTTTTTTCTTCCAGACAAATTGATAATACGCACCTTGACCGATGCACAGACTCACAAATGCCAAGGCATAGGCATACCAAATTCCTTGCAAACCCCACCACTGACTGAAGAAATAAGCACACGGTACTTCAATTAAAACAATCGCTAAAATATTGATGATCATTGGAACATTGACCGTGCCACTGGCGCGCATAATGGAGGCAAAAATTGCACTGGCACTAAAAAATAAAATGGCCCATAACACAATAAATAAGAGCTGCTGACCCAGTACCACCACCGCCGGATCGGTAATAAACAACGCCATCAGATATTTAGAAAATAAATAACCCAAGGTGACTAAAATACCTGTAATCAGCAAATTCATGCCTAAGGCTGTACGGGTCACTTTAGCCAGTAATTCGGCTTTGCCTGCACCAATGGCTTGTGCAGCAAAAATTGAAGCGGCAATTGCAATAGATAGCGCAGGAAATTGAATATAGTTCAACACCTGATTAACTGCGCCATAGGCGGCAGTGGCCTCAGCACCATGCCGGTTGACCAAACCGACAATCACCAAACCTGCCATAGAGGTAGTGACCATTTGTAAGCCTGTGGGAATCCCTAAGCGTAAAATCACCTTGCTTAAATTGGGTTGATGCCGAATTTGACGTAGTAGATGCACATCCATTTTTAAGGGATGATTCTTTTTATTCAGGTAAATCACCAAAAAAATTAAAACAGCCAGATAGCCCAGAATGGTGGCAATTGCAGGGGCAATAATGCCCAAGCGAGGAAAGCCAAAATAACCTGCAATCAGGATGGGGGTAATCACCAATCCCATTAAACTAGTCAAACTCAGGGCAATGAGTGGCGTAAGGCTATCGCCCACTCCACGTAAAATAGAGGTATAAATAATATAAACAAACAGCAGTGGGCTGCCTGCCAACATCCATTGCACATACGGCAGGGATAGATGCATCACTTTAGGGTCTGTGCCTAATAATATTAAAATTTGTTCGGCAAAAATCACCCCCAAACAGGCAATGAAACTGCCGCCAATTAGGGTCATAAATAAAGTCGAACCGACAATACAACGCACTTTTTCGACATTTTGTGCGCCCCACGCTTGCCCGACCAACACGGTCGATCCTGCCGAAAGCCCAATCACAAAGGCCATCAGGCAAAAAATAATGGGAAAAAATACCGACACCGCAGCAATGGCTTCCACACCGAGCATTTGCCCGACAAAAATCGTGTTAATGGTGCCCGAAAGATTTTGCAAAATATTGGTGGCAATCAGTGGCAATAGAAACACCAAAAAGGTTTTCCAAAGCTGAGGGTGATCGACCAGTGCCTGAGGTCTTGCCATGCCAAATCCTGCGCTTCAATATGCGGTTGTTTGAAATTTCACCCTAGCATGATTTGGTCATAAAAAGCCTTAGCTTTTCAGTAACTCAGTGACATTTCAGTGGAGCTTCATCGCTTAAATTGCCGATAAAATTTCACCTGCACGCAACAGGGTTTCGGTTTTTTTAGCAAAGCAGAAACGGATTAAACGTAAATCATCGGGTGGGGTTTGATAAAATGCAGACACAGGAATACCGACAATGCCGTGCTGCTCGGCTAGAAAATGGCACATATCGACAGCATTTAAGCTGGGACGGATATTGCTGTAATCTAAATTTTGAAAATAAGTGCCTTGTGCAGGGCTGAATTGAAAGCGTGAATTGGCAATGCCTTGATTAAACAAATCACGTTTGTCCTGATAAAACTTTGCCAGTTCTGCAATATGTTCAGGGTGCTGCTGCATATAATTTGCCAAAGCCACTTGCACAGCGCTAACTCCGCAGAAATTAATAAATTGATAGGCTTGGCGAAAGAGCTGCATTAAGGCAGGTGCAGCCGCACAGTAGCCTGTTTTCCAGCCTGTGACATGAAAAGTTTTACCAAAGGAACCCACGACAAAACTGCGTTCCCTAAGCTCAGGAAAAGACAGTGCAGAGCGGTGTTGATGCGCATCAAAGACCAAATGTTCATAGACTTCATCGGAC
The DNA here is from genome assembly GCF_017498585.1 of Acinetobacter towneri. Classification (NCBI taxonomy): domain Bacteria; kingdom Pseudomonadati; phylum Pseudomonadota; class Gammaproteobacteria; order Moraxellales; family Moraxellaceae; genus Acinetobacter; species Acinetobacter towneri. Next base: position 434,162 of record NZ_CP071766.1, on the reverse strand, counting down.
AGCACCACAATATTATGTTCCTGAATAACATCAATTAAATGCTGCCAATCTTGCGCTGACCATACTGTGCCTGTGGGGTTATGTGGTGTGTTGATGATGATCATGCGGGTTTTGGCATGAATCACATCTTTGACCATATTCCAGTCCACCTGAAAATGTGGAGCTTGCATTGGAATATGAATAGCTTTTGCACCCAACAATTTTACACAGGGTGCATAACTGTCATAACTTGGATCAAAAAGAATGACTTCATCGCCTGCCTGCAGCACGGTTTGCATAATGCTAAAAATAGCCAGTGTTGCCCCAGGTGTGATGGTAATTTCACTCATCGGGTCAAGTGTTAGCTGATCACGTTGTAAAAACTGCTGTGCCAGTTGTTCGCGTAGTGGCAAGTAACCATCGCCCGAAGGATATTGATTGAAGCCTGCGTGTGTGGCTTGGCTTAAAGCATCCAGTAATGCTGCAGGTGGGGGAAAGTCGGGAAAACCCTGCGATAAATTTAAGGCATTCAGTTGTTGTGCCAAGTTAGACATGGTACTAAAAATACTCAGACCTTGAGCAGGCAGTTTCGCGTGAATATCGAGCATAGTGGGGTTCTGGTTGTGGCAGCAGCTTATTTTACATCGTAGCGTTTTCAGGGGGGAATGCAAATGGGGTAAAGGGTGATGATGTGGCTTGAATAGATCGTTCGAGGCGTTATTTTTGATTGAACACCTCAAGATCGACTTATCAAAAAAATTTCATCTCAAATCAACTCCACCAATGCCCGAATAATCCCCAATCCCAGACCAATAAATGCACCTACCACTACACCATTGACCCGAATCATGTGTAAATCACCACCGACTTCGTTTTCAATTTTGCCAATCATTTCGCGCGAGTCCCATTCATGAATGCGCTCACTAATAAAGCGAATCACTTTTTCACTATATTGATCTGACAAGTTCACCGCAATCGTACTCATTTTTTCATTCAGTAATTGACGTACTGCGGTATTGGCAATGATATTTTCACCGACTTGCTGAATGGCAATACGCAGGTTTTGCGCAATTCCCGAATCAGATTTTTGTAAATCTTCCTTAATCGCATTGCAGAGAATCACCACTGCACCACTAATAAAATTCAAGACTTGCGGACTGTCTAATAGGGCATTTTTAGTGTCATTTAGACGTAGACTGGCACTGCTGTTGTTATCTGCCAGTTGTAACATCAGTTGTTGCCCAGCATCTTCAATTTTTTGTCGCCAAGGGTGTTCAGGGTCTGCCAACATAGATTCGACCCGTTGCAGTAAAGAATCTATGGTGCGTTGCTGCACATCAATTCCAATCCAGCTCGCACCTTTGGCCAGTTTCCACACGCCAAGCTCTTTAAACAATTGACGGGTCAATTCACGGCTTTTTTCAGGATGTTTCAGCATCCAGTCATGGGCAAGGTCTAAACCGCGTTGCAGCACATCCTGATGAAAGTCATTTTCCAAAACCGCACGCAGCATTTCACTGGCCAAGTGGTTGACCTGAGTATTGCGAACCCATTGCACACTGTTGCTTTGAATAAAGCGCCCAATTTGTTCTTGCCCGACAAATTCAAAAATTTTCGGTACAGTTTGCTGAATGACTTGGGTCACTTGCGCATTATTTTGCGGATTCGCCAACCATTTACCCACGGCTAAGGATAAGTCAGTGCTATGCAGGCTTTTTTGTACCACTTGGGGCGATAAAAAGTTTTCCTGCACAAAGCGCCCCATCGACTCGGCAATACGGTCTTTGTTGCGTGGAATAATTTCGGTGTGATCACGTAAGAATTTAGGAATTGGCATTTTGCCAAAAGGATTGCGAAACAGCACCGTAATCGCATACCAGTCTGCCAGACCACCGACCACGCCTGCTTCGGCAGACAGCATTAGAATGTGAATCAACCACGTATATTCAGGCAGTAATTTTGCGGTTAGCATTAATGCCAGCCATGCCAGCACGGCAATCACTAAAGCAATGGTGGCAAAGCGTTTACTGCGTTGCAGGCTCGGAGAGCTATGCTGCGAGCTGCTCGCTAAAGTGTGGTCAGACGCTGTATTCATGCAGGCATCCTTATCTCATTAGGGCGCGGCAGGGGCAGAGGTTGGTGGGGGTAATGGTTGTCCTGTGGGACTTAAACCATATTTTGCCCCCAGTGATTGTAAAATTAGGCTCGCATCAAAGGCATCTTCAGGTGCAGATTTTTGATCTTTAAAACACTGAATGGTGTAAGACACTTGAGTCGGATCGAGGGTCACCACTTGCGGCATATCATAGAATGGGTCAGGCCAGAATGGTGCGCGACGATGATAATATCCATACGGCGAATAGCTATACGGATAGTAACTTGGTGCAGGGTAAACCACGGCTTGTCTAGGTGGTTTCTGGCTACGGTTACTCGGATCATCTAAAACTTTAAAAAAGCGAAAACCGTGTTGCAGCGTGGTTTGTGCTGCTTTCACCAAAGTAATTTCTTCTGCAGTGCCAAAACTCATGTTATGACCCGCTAAAAAACTAATCCGATAGGTTTGCGCATTCAGTGGTGTGGTGCTGTATTGCCCCAACTGCTCAAAGCTGAGAGGTTTAGAGGATGTCGTGGCACAGCCTGTAAACAGCAAACTGCTGGCAAGGGCAAGACCGAGTAGGGAATATTTCATGTGAAAGCTCCTGTACACATCAACCAGCCAAGACAAGCTCGCCAGTTAGAAACTGCTATTGGGTTGGGTTAAAAACTCAAGTTCTTCTGCACTCGAAGGACGTCCCAACACCTGATTCCGATGTGGATAACGTCCAAAACGGTCAATAATCACTTTATGTTTCAGTTCATAGCCCAACACGGTGGGGTCATTCAAACTTTCAAACAACGTTAATGCGACTTCGTGAATACGTTTGGATTCACTGTGCATAAACGGCATATATAGAAAACGACGTTCGGTTGGGTTTAAGTCCTGATCCAATTTTAAGTGAATCATTTCTTGTGCCAACACCAAGGCCATTCCATCTTGGGCAAAGGCACGCGGGTCATTACGGTATAAATTACGTGATAATTGATCTAAAATAATGATTTCAGCCAAACGACCTGCAGGTGTTTCGCGCCATGTCCATAATTCTCCTTGTGCCGCTTGTTGCAGTACATCGGTAAATTTTTCTGCGAGCAGGGCATCAAATTCTGCGCTTTTGACAAACCAATTCGGTTCTGCAGCAGGAGAAAACCAAAAATCTAAAAAATCTTGATAATTCATACGCTTTATTATTTACCTCTGTTCTTTTGATTATAAAATCACAAATTTAGCATGTCTTATAGTGCAACTTTGTGATAAAAAATTGCCAAATTAAAATTTATTGACGTTGACCACTTTATAAAATGTCAGCATGCCCCAAAATCATCATTTTGTTAGAAAAAACAGCCCAAGCGCATGTGCTGATGCCAAATCAAGTTATACTTGAACGGTAGCAATTTCATCTCAGATCATCTGCATGATAGAGAAAATTGCCACCGACCCAAAATCAGCCTGTGGTTTATGTCGTATTTGTAGTGTATTGGATTAAGCGAGAGTGTAATGAGTCAACCCGAACCAAATGCGCAAGATGTTCTACCAACATGGGTAGACGCTGCGTTGCTTCAAGGGATGTTGCGCGGGATTGAACGCGAAAGTCTGCGTATGCAAAGCGATGGCTTCTTGTCGCAGCAAGCACATCCTCAAGCCTTGGGTTCGGCACTCACACATCCGCATATTACTACGGACTATTCCGAAGCGTTGATGGAGTTCATTACTCCACCGCAAAGCAGCATTCAACACGCGCTTGATTATTTGCGAGATATTCATAGCGTGGTGCATCAGCACTTAGGCGAAGGTGAAAAACTTTGGCCGCTGTCGATGCCATGTATGCTTGATGAAACCGATGACGGTATTCCACTGGCGCAATATGGCAGCTCCAATATTGGGCGCTTTAAAACTTTGTATCGCCGTGGTTTAGGTGTGCGCTATGGTCGCCGTATGCAGACCATTTCAGGGGTGCATTATAATTTATCCTTCCCTGAACATTTATTTGCCGCCTTGCAACAACATGAAAGTGATGAGCAGCTCAAAGCACTGAGTTTGCAAGATTATCGTAGTCATCGTTATTTAGGTTTAATTCGTAACTTTATTCGTTTAACACCATTGGTGATGTTTTTAGTCGGTGCAAGTCCATCGGTTTGTCAGTGTTTTATGACGGGGCGTGAACATCATTTGCTGCCGTTGTTAAGAGGCACGTTGTATTTACCGTATGCGACTGCGTTGCGTATGGGTAACTTTGGCTATCAAAACTCGGCGCAGAAAAAACTTGGTATTCATTACAATGACTTAACAGGTTATTTAGATGGTTTGCAAAAAGCCGTGAAAACCCCGTACTTGCCATTTAGCCGCTTAGGTTTAGATGATGCTACGGGTGAGCCAATTCAAATTAATGACCATGTGCTGCAAATCGAAAATGAGTACTACAGTTTGGTGCGCCCAAAACAAGTACCACAAGAAGGTGAAACCCCATCTCAAGCACTTGCCAATCGTGGTATTGGTTATGTCGAATTACGTGCGGTAGATGTTAATCCGTATAGCCCAATTGGGATAGATGAACATACCGCAGGCTTTTTGGAAGTCTTAGCATTGTATTGTTTGTTGCAAGACAGCCCAGCCTTGTTAGATGCGGAACAAAGTATCATCGAAAAAAATCAGGCCGAAGTGGTCAATCGTGGGCGTGCGCCAAATGCGCACATTCAAGAGAGCGATGTTAAAACCCCAATTGAAGCGTGGGGACAGCAGTATGTCACCGCCATGCAACCTTTGGCTGCTTTACTCGACCAAAGTTATGCGACGCAGCTGTATTCTCAAGCTTTAGAACGCATGATGGCGCGTTTACATGAAGTCGATGAAACCCTGTCGGCACACATGATTGCCGATACTATTCGTCATGGCGGTACGTGGGGCTTTGGCAGTTATATGGCGCAGCAACATGCACATGCGTATGAGCAACATGCGCTGCGTCCTGAAACACAAACATATTTTGATGAAATTGCAGTGCAATCTATTCAGCAACAACAACAACTTGAACAAGCACAGGGTCTGAGTTTTGCAGACTATGTCGCACAATATAGATAACAGCTCAGAGATTTAAACATGCAATTGAGTTATCGTCTGCTAAGTGGTGTTTTATTTTTAGCCAGTGTCATTGGGATGACATTTGCATTGTATTTAGAGCATGTGCAAGGTTTAGCGCCGTGTCCACTGTGCGTTTTTCAGCGGGTGGGTTTAATTGCATTGGGTTTGGTTTCACTGATTGCTTTTGTGCATAACCCTAAATCTAACGTGGTTAAGCGTATTTACGCGCTGTTCGGCAGTATTGGAATTTTATGGTCAGTGGGTGTGGCAGCACGGCATGTGTGGCTGCAAAACTTACCGCCCGATCAAGTGCCAAGCTGCGGTCCAGGGCTAGATTATTTGGTAGATGCCTTACCCATGAAAGCCGTATTGCAACAAGTACTGTCGGGTTCAGGTGAATGTGCTGTGATTGACTGGACGTTCTTAGGGCAGTCTTTACCTGTGTGGTCATTGCTGTTCTTTAGCGTGTTGGCGATCATTAGTTTATGGCAATTGCTGCGTAACTATCCTTTTGTGGCATCGACTACATTTGGCAAAGTGAAGAAAAAATAAATTCCGGGAGCCTACCCACTGAATTGATAAAAATGCGCCATCTCAATGTAGATGGCGCTTTTTTATTTGTGTATTTAGGGGCTGTTGAAAATCCATCTAAAAATCATCGTGTTGTAGCGTATTTTGAACTGTTTAGACTATGTTAGGTGAGCGCGATGCCTTCTAAGCTTGACCAATCACCAATAAACTCACGAATTTGCTGCTCTGGCACTTCTTCATGCGCAGGATAAAACCATTTCACCAATTGCTCTGCCACACTTGGATGATATTGTAACTGAAAGTGGTTCAGACCATAGAACACAGCTTTGTGCGATTCAGGCAGTTTTAATTGAAAACGTGGGTTAGGATGTTCCCCCAAAGCACTTTTTATACTGACTAAATAATCGCCAATGACTTTGCGAGTCAGGTTCTGCTTTTTCTCAAACTCAATGCTGCCTGCCACGAAATAAGCATTAATATGGGTCGGCAAAGGTGCGGGTTTGCGGTTGTCATCGACCTGTCCAATTCGTGCCTGATTATGTTCCCAGTCATCATCTCGCACACTGCCATAGCGCAAATCTAAAATGCCGTTGCTGCGAATATTGACCAGATGCCCGACAATTTTCACAATGGGAAAGCGACCTAATTTTTCCTGTAAATGGAAACCAAAACGCTCCAACACTGCTCCGTGATGTGGTGAGCCTAAACAGACCAGATTTTCGACCAAGTGAATCCAGTGCTGCAAATTTTGCTTGCCGTAAAACAGCGCACTGCGCGACACCAAGCCACCCATGCTGTGCCCAATTAAATCAATACTGGTAATTTTAGGATGACGCTGAATTAAATCATCTAAGGTATTGGCAAGACTGCGGCCATTGGCAGAAATGCGACGCCCTGTATTGTAATTCAGATATAACATGGTGTTATGGTCACGTTGTGCCAGTAATTTTTCACCAAAACCACCAAATTGGTGTGTAGTCCAATCGAGGTGATTGCGGCATAAACCGTGCACAAAAATTACCACACGTCCAGACAAATCGCCTTGTTGGACTTCGCCATAATGGTCATAGAGCACCATAGGTAAGGCGAGCGGATTTTGCTGTTCGAGTAGATAATCTCCCAGTACGCCATTCAGTACACCGACTAAAAAATGCAGGCTTGGCGTGAGTGCTTTGTCATGTAAGTTGGGAAATTGCGCAATGATTTGACGTAAACCTGGTGCAACAAAGTGATAGCCGTATTGTTGTAAGCTGTGGAAGGCAAACTTATACAACTTTTGAAAAGTCGCGGTTTTTTGAAACTTTTGCGAGCGTTGTTCGCTCATGCCAAATACGCTGAGCAAAACTTCACGCTGAATGGTTTGAATCACTTCGCTCATCACGGCATTCAGGCGCGTGCTGACCAACTGTGCCAAGCCTTCTAGGATATCGGCCTGACTTGGAGGTGTACGATCCCATCTACAATAGGTTTCATGCAGCGGTGTTAAACTTGGCATACTGTGTTGCCCCTTGTGTTCCCATATACCGAACGCTTTATTTTTACTTGGGTTCGCGGTATAAACTCAAGGGTCTGCTGGCATTTCATGAATTTACAGAACTGCAAATTTTTAGATGAATTGTCACCAAACCCGATACTTTTATTTTATCGTGTTCATCTTGAACTACTTGTAAAATACCGATGAATGCCAAGATGTTCGCATCTTTTTGTCTAACAATTGCATTTTTCCATGAAAATTAAATTAAAAACGCAAAATAAGTGCTGTATCAGCCAAAAATTGAATGGTGTTACTTAGAAATGTCACGCATGAATTTAATTTATTTACATGGTTTTCAGAGCAGTCCTTTGTCCATGAAAGGGCAGCTATTGTATGCCTATGTGCAGCAGCATCGCCCTGATATTCAGATGCATTTGCCCGATTTAAATGCTCCACCTTTAGCGGTTTTGGCAAACGTATCGGCATTGATTCGACGTTTGCCCAATGTGGCATTGGTGGGCAGCAGTCTAGGCGGCTTTTATGCGACACAACTGGTCGCACAGCATCATGTGCCTGCTGTTGTGATTAACCCTGCTATGCGACCATGGCAATTGTTTCAGGACTTGTTTGGCGATGTGCTGCCCTATGTGGTACATCCGAACTGGAGCTTAACTGCAGCGCAATTGGATGACTTAGCAGACATTGCGTTGCCAGTTGCGCAAGATGCAGACAAAATATTGGTGTTATTGCAACAAGGCGATGAAGTTTTGGATTATCGTGAAGCGCAGCGTTATTATAGTGCTGCCTCACCTTCGGCCATGATCATGACTGAAGCGCACGGCAATCATGCCATGGATGATTTTGCAGACAAAATTCCGATGTTACTGCAATTTTTATCGGATTCCCTAGCTTAAGGAAACAGTACAACGTGTCTCAATATACCGCTCAATCTCTTGAAGTTTTATCTGGTTTAGATCCAGTACGTCGTCGCCCGGGCATGTATACCGACACCACACGTCCAAACCATTTGGCGCAAGAAGTTATTGATAATGCGGTGGATGAAGCACTTGCAGGGCATGCCAATAAAATTACCGTAAAAGTCTATAAAGATGGCTCTTTGTCGGTAGAAGACAATGGCCGTGGTATGCCTGTCGATATTCACCCAGAATACGGGCAAAGCGGGATTGAAATTATTCTGACCAAGCTGCATGCAGGCGGTAAGTTCAGCACCGACAACTACCAATTTTCGGGTGGTTTGCACGGGGTCGGTATTTCTGTAGTGAATGCCTTGTCCAGTCGGGTTGAAGTGACCGTACAGCGTCAGGGCAACCTGTATAAAATGGCTTTTGATCAGGGCGAAGCCGCTGCACCTTTAGAAGTCTTGGAAGGCAAAGCGCCAAAACGTGCTTCGGGTACGTTGGTACATTTCTGGCCTGAAGCTAAATATTTTGATTCACCTAAATTTGCGCTAAAAGCCTTAAAGCACAATTTAAAAGCCAAAGCGGTACTGGCTGCAGGTTTAGAAATTCATTACATTGATGAAATTAACGATGAAAAAATTGTCTGGCAGTTTGAAAATGGTCTAGTCGACTATTTGATGGATGAGCTGGAAGATCGTGAGATTGTACCTGCTCCTGCTTTTGTGGCGACAGGTGAGGCAGAACGTGCTAGTGCAGAATTTGCAATTTGTTGGAACGTAGAAGGTGGCGAGCAAATTCAGGAAAGTTATGTCAACTTGATTCCGACTGCGCAAGGCGGTACGCATGTCAATGGACTACGTTCTGGTGTGACCGATGCTTTACGTGAGTTCTGTGAATTACGCAATTTATTGCCGCGCAATTTAAAGCTATCTGCCGAAGATGTTTGGGATGGGGTTAACTACATTTTATCGTTAAAGTTCCAAGAGCCGCAGTTTTCTGGGCAGACCAAGGAGCGTTTATCGAGCCGTGAAGCGGCAAGCATTATGCAGAATATCGCCAAAGATGCTTTTGCCTTGTGGTTGAACCAAAATTCTGACATTGCCATGCAATTGGCAGAAATGGCAATTTCCAAAGCAGGTCGTCGTTTAAAAGCAGCGAAAAAAGTAGAACGTAAAAAAATCGTTTCAGGCCCAGCCTTGCCGGGTAAATTAGCCGACTGCGTGGGACAAACCCGTGAAGAATCGGAACTGTTTATTGTAGAAGGTGACTCTGCAGGTGGTTCTGCTAAGCAAGCACGTGATAAAAACTTTCAGGCGATCATGCCAATTCGCGGAAAAATTTTAAATACGTGGGAAGTATCTTCGGACGAGGTTTTGGGTTCGCAGGAAGTACACGATATTGCAATTGCGATTGGGGTTGACCCAGGTAGTGATGATTTATCTGAATTGCGTTACGGTAAGGTTTGTATTTTGGCCGATGCCGACTCAGATGGTTTACACATTGCCACTTTGCTGTGTGCTTTATTCGTGAAACATTTCCCAAGTTTGGTGGAAGATGGGCATTTATACGTCGCCATGCCGCCGTTATTCCGTATTGATGACGGTAAAGATGTGCATTATGCGCTGGATGAAGATGAGTTAGAAAACACGCTGAAAAAAGCCAAAACCAAAAATCCGCAAATTACCCGATTTAAAGGTTTGGGTGAAATGAATGCCAGTCAGTTACGTGAAACCACGATGGATCCAAATACACGCCGTTTGGTGCAACTCGATTTGGATGATAGTCATTTTACCGCAGGTTTATTGGATAAATTGCTGGCTAAAAAACGCTCTGCAGACCGTAAAGTGTGGTTAGAGCAAAAAGGTAATTTAGCCGATTTGGCGGTTTAAGCTGATTTAATTTAGAAAAAGCATCCATTATTTCAAAAAAGTAATGGATGCTTTTTATTGTAATTTTGATTGGTGTTTATAATTCAATATTTTCAGGCCATAAAAAATATCCACCATATTGACTGGTTTTAAATTCTGCACCTACGTCTTTGCCTTGTTGAGTGAGTATGTGCTTTCCAGCATCATTGATATTTAATAAGCCTTTTTCGGTAAAATGAGCCAACAATTCATTGGTTTTCATTTTATGTTTTGCTGCAAGTTTAGATGATGTTAATTTACCAACATTATTGTCATTGGTTTCTTCAACAGATTCATTTGTTGGTTCGGCTTTCACTTCATCTAAACTAATTCTAACTTCATCACTAATACGAATAATACGTTGCGCTTCTTCATAAGCATCTTTAAAGACATCTTGATCTTCATATTTGCGAATCAAAATGCCCATTTCGTTATTATTAATTTGGCTAAATTCATAAAGATTTAGACTAGAAATAATACATTCAGATTCATTGAGATAGCATTTAGCATGTAAGTTTTTACAAAAACTGAGCCGAACAAAATCAAGTTTTTGCATCCATTTTATTTCATCAGGATGTAAATCACTTTTTCCATAAACGATTCGAATATCAATTTTGAGTCGATCTTTATCTTCAAGTAACTCTTTAATACGGTCATTTAAACGTAAATATGGGCTAATTAAAATTAACCTTTCTTTGGCATTTTTTATCAGTTCTTCTAAGAAAAAATTGGTCGCGCTCGTATTTAAAAACTTAGCCATTTAACCCTCCTCATTGTGTCTAAATTATTATGTCCTGAGTATAGCGAATTTATTTAGGTAATGATTTGATGATTAAAAATATTCTAAAATTGAGGCGAAAAAAATGGAGCATCTTGTGCTCCATTTTTTATTGATCCTTAACTAAAGAACCAATATACAAATAATGAAATAATAAATACGCACATGACGTTCAACACCATGCCCACACTCATCATTTCACTTTGTTTAATTTGACCTGTACCAAATACAATCGCATTTGGTGGCGTTGCCACAGGTAACATAAAGGCACACGATGCACCAATACCAATAATCACCACTAAAATTTCTTTTGGAATACCCATTTGGTCTGCAATTGCAGCAAATACAGGAACCAATAACGCAGCAGACGCTGTATTACTGGTAAATTCAGTTAAGAAAATAATGAAGATGGTCACCGCAAAAATCACTACCAATGGCGAAGTATCACCAAAGGTATTGGCAAGGGTTTGACCCAATACCAAAGATGCGCCTGAATCTTTTAAGATCGCACTGAGAGTTAAACCACCACCAAACAGTAATAACACGCCCCAATCGGTATTTTCAGCCACTTGCTTCCAAGACGCAGTACCTAGCATAACCACTAAACATGCAGCAGTTAATGCAGTCCATGTATCGGGTTGGCTAATACCAAAGGTTTCGCTAAGTTTCTTGCCGAAAATCCACGCCACTGCAGTACATACGAATAAAATCATCGTTGCAACACGGGTTTTGGTCCAAGGAATGACTTCAGTTTCAAAATGAATTTTTTGATTTAAATTTGGACGCAATACCAAATATAAGCTGACCAACATTGCTGGTAGCAAAATCAGCATCATTGGTAAACCAATTTTCATCCAGTCAGCAAAGTCATAGTCTAACGCTTTGGCTGCAATAGCGTTTGGTGGCGAACCTACCAACGTACCCAAACCACCTAAACTGGCAGAGTAGGCAATCCCCAATAAAATGAAAACGAAGGTTTTACGCTCTTTAGTGGCATCGAGGTGTGATAACAAACCCAGCGCCAACGGTAACATCATCGCCGCCGTGGCTGTGTTGGAAATCCACATCGACAACGCAGCAGTGACAATAAAAATAGATAAAACCGAAATCCCCAAGTGACCGCCCGACATGGAAATAATCCACATCGCAATTTTACGATCCAGTTTCTGAATGTGCAGTGCAGTCGCTAAAGCAAAACCACCAAAGAACAGGAAAATAACAGGATCGGCAAAAGTCGCCAATGCCTTGCTGGTGCTAATTGGCTCAAGCACTTTGCTGGCATTTTCAACAGGCATGCCCAAAATTACGGCAAGCACCGGCACCAAAAGCGCGGTAATGGTAATGTGTACAGCTTCGGTGAGCCATAAAATACCAATAAAAAGCAACAGACTTAGACCCTTATTTGCATTTTCATCATAGGGCAAGACATTGTATAAACCGAAAGAGAGCAGGGCTGCAATTGCAACAATCACCCAGGTCTTGATCAGTTCTTTTCGCTTAATATTGGCTGGCACTTCTATATGGTTATTTTCCATAGAAGTTCACTCCGTCAAAAGGAATTAAAAGAAAAGAGGGAAGATTGGTCGATGCAAACGACCGAAGCAGTCTGAATAGACTGTTTTTTAAGCTGGTCTTAATTATAGGTGTAAATAATTATTTAAGCCAAAAAAAATCTAAATAATTTTCCATTTGTTATGTTTATTGGTCTGATTTATATCAATAAAGCAGGTGATGTTTGGATGATGAATAATCCTTGAGCAATCGCGTAAAGTGCCATAAAACCCAATAATGTAAATACAATCTGCTTAAATAATGTCTGGGAAATTTGTTTACGAATCAGACTGCCGATATACACCATCAGCATAGAGATGATGCAAATCAGGGCTAAAACTTTTAATTGTATGTGGCTAAACTGTTGAATGACTGGATATAAAACTGCCAATTGAATGAGTTTGGAAATAATAAAGTTTAAGTTGCTAATCACCACAATATCGGTTTTGCTGTGTTGAGTGCTGAGTAAATACATCATTAGAAATGGTGCCATGGCATTGGTCGCACCACCAATCACACCTGCCAGCAAACCAAAAATCAGCATATTTTTGAGTGAGGCAGAAATTTGCAAAGGACGTTGTCGAAATTGATCGGCCACGTACAATAAAATCAGTACGCCCATTGCCAATTTTAAATAACCTTCGTTCAGAATGAGCAGCAAACTGACGCCCAAATAGCTGCCAATCAGCGCACTGAAGATTAAACCCCAATATTTTTTGCAGTAGCCATATAAACTGCTGAATATAGATTGTGTGGCATCGCCCCGCAGCATGTAGATATTGAGAAGCAAACAGGGAATCAGAACCAAAGCAACCGCAGTACTGAGTGGATATAACATCGCCACCGCAGCCGTACTGAGCATAGGAAAACCAAAACCGCTCATGCCATGCAAAATTGCAGCAATCGCACAAAACAGCAGAATAATGAAATCGGTTTTTTGCATGTGGGCTTCACAGTGCTTTTTATTTGAAATTTAACTCAATGTAGCGGAGTTTTGCGCTAAGTACAAATGGGTTGCATGGTTATGAGCAAAGCATATTTATTGGAAACTATTTTAATGACCAATAAAAAAGCAAGACCGAAGTCTTGCTTTTTTGAACAGAGAAAAATACAGCTTAGAAATGGTATTTGACCAATGCGCTGACATCGTTTTGATCTACGCCTTTAATACCAAACTTGTTGTTCCAAACAGAGTGTTCGATACCGACATATAAACGTGTATTTGGCGAAATGTGTTTGCCTGCATTCCATTTATATTGTGTAGTCCAGTTGAGTTCGCTAGCGTGGTCATCTTCTGCAGTAGACCAGTCTAGGAAGGCATCAGCCAAGAACTCTTCTGAACCAATTTTAAATGGTACAGCATAAGTGATGGTCATTTGATAATCATCTTCTTGGCCATCATTTTCTACTTTATAGAAGTTGATGTTTGCATATTGGGTATATGGGATGTCTAAAGCAAAACCAATACCGTACAGGTAGTTGTTAAAGCCTTCACCACCTTCCCAAGTCGTTGCAATCAAAACGTCTTTAATTGGGCCGACTGCCAGTTTTTGGCCTGAAACAGCACCCAAGCTTAAACGTGGTGCAACTTCAAAATAAGTTTCGTTGCCACTTAGATCATTATTGGTACGGTCAGCAAAGGCAAAAAAATCACCGTATTTCAATCCAGCAGCATATTCAGCAGTAATAGTGGTTTGCTCTAAATCATCAACCATGCCAACAGGATGAGCATAATTCTCACCATATAAACCTGTAATGCTAAAATCTTGCCAAACTGGCGCAGCTTGCGTAAAAGTTGCAGCAGTAGAGAGAGCGCATAGCGCAGCAATATGTGTAAATTTCATAAAATAAGACCCCAAGAAAAGCGTTTCAAGGATACAGATTCTTAAGCAAAAATAAAGCAAAATTCGATTATTGACAGGTCATTTCTTGGTATTTTTTGCCAATTCTAAAAGCGCTGCATTTTTTGCAGGATTTAAAACCAATGGTAAAAATAATGTCTAGCTTTTTGCATGCCATGCTAAGCCCCTTAAAAGCATCAAGTTTCTGTGTTGAAAAACCAATCACATCTGCTTGAACAGTCAAATTGGTTGCTTATTGAACATCTGAGCGAAAACTTGTCCTAAAAGGGTTATTCTTTTGCTGCTTTTCTATAAATATTGCTTGCATATTTTTCAGATAGGCCCGATATTCAAGGTATAGGGACACGGTTCTGCAGAATTAAAAGTGTTCATCATTCACGTAGGAGGAAGTGATTCCAAACTAAGTTGAAGATGTACTTTATGCTGTAAAAACAGCACATTATAAACACGCCAAAACATATATATAAAATTATGTGTAAGATTTTGGCACAACAAGATTCAGAAATAACGAACGCAAGAGGATGAAATCATGAACATTGAAATCCGTACCGATAAAAACATTCAAAACAGTGATCGCTTAATTAGTTACGTTCGTGAAGAACTGAATAATGAATTCCAACGCCACAGTGAGCGTATTACCCATTTTTCAGTGCATTTTAGTGATGAAAATGGTGAAAAAGGCGGTGATGACGATATTCGTTGTATGATTGAAGCACGTCCAGCAGGTTTAAAACCAGTGGTTGTGAATCATCGTGGTCATAACATTGATACTGCAATTCATGGTGCGATTGACCGTTTAAAACGCAGCCTAGAACATGCGTTTGAGAAAAATGAGAATCCTCGTGGTGCTCGCCCAGAATTTGTAGATACAGATGTTGGTGGCGACGACGAATAAGGATCAGACAGATTCCAAGAGCCTCGCAAATTTTGCGGGGCTTTTTTGTGTTTGCATGCAGCCAATGCACTAAATTCACGATTTGCTGACATTTATCTCATACAAATGTCGCTTTATTGGGCATAATAGTTCTAAATTAAACATTGAATAAGAGAGCTCTCTGCATGTTAACTGCGCAACAACAAGTCTTGGTGCAAGCAATAGAAGAATTAGACCTTGCCCAAGTGCAACGCCTATTGGCAGACGGTTTAGACCCTAACTTTATGGATGCCGAAAAAGGCCCTGTAATTTCAGTCTGGTCAGATGGTTTATTTCAATGGTGGGAAAAAGTCTGCGAAGCATATGAAGCAGGTCAGCCACTCACAGAGCAGCAAAAACAGCAAGATTTGCAAGTGCATTTAGATATTTTAGAGGCCTTGATTCAAGCCAAAGTGAATTTGCATTTATGGGATGCCGAAGAAATTTACGGCCCATTGTGGGATGCGGCTTCTGCAGCATGTGTTCCTGCGGTACAGCGTTTATTAGATGAAAAAGTCGATCCGAACAGCAAAGATGAAGATGGTTTAACGATTTTATCTTCAATTAGTGATTTATTGTTTGATTGTGATTTTGATGAAATTCAGTGGTCGGATGCTTTGCTAGAAGAACAGCAGACTTTAGAATTGTTGCGTCGTTATGGCGCAAAAATGAGCAAAGAATTGGCCTAAGAGCAGAGATAAAAATATGTCAGCATTAAAAACAGTTGGGTTAATCGTGGCGGCAGGCATCAGCATGCAGGTGAGCGCGGCAGATTTTGAGTTTGATCGTCCTGGTGCAGGAATGAGTACGGGTATTACACCTGTAGGGAAACTGGCTTGGGAACAGGCTTTGCCAAGTGCAAGTTATCAAGAAAGTAACGATGCTTCGGGCGAAAAAGTTAAAACTACTCGCCTTAATGCTGACATGCTGTTACGTACAGGTTTGGCGCAAGATTTAGAGTTACAGCTGGGCTGGCAAGGGCCTGCATGGAGCAAAAGCAAAACTGCAGGTCAATCGGTTGAAGATGATGGTTTGGGTGATGTCAGCATTGGTTTAAAACAAGCCATTGACTTAAATGATGACAAACTTTCTATGGCCGTGTTGTTGCAAGCGCTAATTGCCACAGGCAATGATGGCTTTAGCGAAGAAGATGATATTTATAGCTTGGGTACGGCAGTCAGCTATCAATACAGTGAGCTGTTAAAAACAGGCATCAACATGCGTTACGATGTACAAAATAGCGATTGGGCGGTTACAGCAATTCCCAATATTCAGTACCGTTTAAGCGATCAATGGTCAGGTTTTTCAGAATTGGTCTATCGCAAAGCTGAAAGTCAGGACAATGAATATGGCTTAATTTCGGGAGTGATTTACGCACTGAATGAACGCACTCAACTGGATGCCAGTGTCGGTGTAGATTTAGACGGTGCAGATAAAAGTTACCGTGCAGGTTTAGGTATGGCGTTTTTGTTCTAAGCCATTTAAACCATTTAAAGCTTTAAAATACGTTGTATGCTGCAGCAGGCCAAAGTTATTAAGTATTAAGCTTGCTGCAGATTCGTTTTCATCCTAATAAAGTTCATGCCGAGGCGAGCAGAACATGAAGCAGTCCTTATTTCAGACCTTTTGGCAAGCTGCTGTTGATCTAATGGCTGATATTTTTCGCTATATGAATAGGGGCTTATCTTGTCTGCTCGCAAGTCTACTTTTATTGTGTTCGCTAAGCCTACACGCAGAAGCACCTTTACTCCCACCCGAACAAGCCTTTCAGTTTAGCGTTGAATCGGTCAATCCCCAACAAGCCGAACTGCGCTGGAACATGCCTGAACAGTATTATTTGTATCAGCATCAATTTAAGGTTGAGCATGGACAGCAAATACTGGCTTTAGAGTTGCCTCCCGCAGAAGATGTTTATGATGAAAACTATGGACATACTCAGGTTTATTATCAACAAGTCAGTTTTAAAATTCCCACGCAGGCTGCACAGCGCTATCAAGTGAGCTGGCAAGGTTGTGCGCAAGATCGACTTTGTTATCCACCACAGCGCATTGAATTTCAGACAGACAGCACTGGTTTGGTGATTTTAGACAATCAAAGCGCAGCACAAAAAAATCTGTGGGGTGGACACAGTAACCCAACCCAGAATGTGTTTTCGACAACACCTGCCAACTCCACGCTAGCATCCTCAACAAGTGTTGCGACAGCGCAACCCATCACTGCACAAGATCAAATGTGGTCAGAAAAACTGGCACAGAGTTCATTTGCTTATGGCTTGCTACTGTTTTTTGGTTTAGGGGTTTTATTGGCCTTTACTCCATGTTCTTTGCCGATGTTGCCCATTTTGACCTCCTTGTTGGTGCGTGAACATAAAGGTGTCAAAGCGTGGACGATTACTCTGGTTTTTGTCTGTAGCATGGCAATGGTTTATGCCATATTGGGTTTAATTGCGTCATCCGCAGGTTTGAATTTTCAGCGTTGGTTACAACAACCTGCGACTTTAATTGCCTTTAGTTTACTGTTTGTGTTGTTTGCCTTAAATTTGTTTGGACTGTTTGAGATCAAGTTACCACGTGCTTGGGTCAATCGACTCGATCAGGTGCAATCTATGCAAAAAGGCGGCAATTTGGCAGGTGCTGCACTCATGGGCATGTTGTCGGCACTTTTGGTCGGCCCATGCATGACTGCGCCATTGGCAGGGGCGTTATTGTTTATTTCACAAACCCAAAGTCAGATGCAGGGGGCGTTGCTGCTATTTACGCTCGGGTTTGGCATGGGTTCGCCGTTATTGTTGGCTAGTGTGCTTGGGGCAAAAGCTTTGCCACGCGCAGGTTTGTGGATGCATCAAGTCAAAGTGCTGTTTGCCTTTATTATGTTGGCATTGGCATTGTATTTTATTCGTCCGTTATTGGGTGAAGCATGGATGCAATGGCTTAGTTTGGCACTTGGAGTGGGTTTTGTCGGCTATGTGTTGCATCGTTTGAGTGGCTATCATGGTACGCTGCGGGCGATTTATCTGAGTGCGTTATTGGTGGTGGTGCCGTATCTGATTTATAACCAATATCAACACAGCCAGCGTTTTTGGCAGCAGGAAAACGATGCGGTTTTAGAATGGCACCGTGCAACGACTGCAACGGAATTACAACAGTTACTTGCCCAAGCTCCGAAAAATCAGCGCATGATTATAGATGTCTATGCCGATTGGTGTGTGGCGTGCCGTCCGATTGAGCAACAGGTATTGACATCTTCCACTGTAAAACAGGCACTTGCAGAATTTTATTTAATTAAACTCGATTTAAGCCATTACGATGCCAGTCATCAAGCTTTGCTGAATAAATGGGAAATTTTAGGGCCACCTACCTTTTTATTTTTGGATGCACAACAACAAGAAATTCGCAGTCTGCGTTTAACGGGTGCGTTTAACGAAAGCACCTTGTTAAATCAACTGCAGCAACTTCAAACCACACAGGAGTCATCGCCATGATGCAGCTGTATATTGCCAATAAAAATTATTCGAGCTGGTCGATGCGCCCGTGGTTGGTACTGAAGGCGTTTGATTTGGCTTTTGAAGAAATACAACTGAACTTTCCATGCGAGCGTGGTGAGGGCGATTTTAAACAACGTGTCCTAGAAATTAACCCCAATGGTAAAGTGCCTGCCTTGTTAGATCAGGGCATGTTGATTTGGGATTCTCTCGCCATTTGTGAATACTTGGCAGAGCAATATCCTGAACAGGCACTTTGGCCGCGTGATGTACAGCAACGCGCTTGGGCGCGTAGCATCAGCGCAGAAATGCACAGTGGTTTTACCGATTTACGCAGTTTATGTGGCATGAATATTCGCGCCAATTTAGCAGAAGTGGGTACAAAATTATGGCAAGAACATTCGGGTTTAAGACAGGATGTGGCACGCATTGAACACATTTGGGTGGAACGTCCTGCTGTAGATGGTTTCTTGTGTGGTGAATTTAGCATTGCCGATGCGTTTTATGCTCCTGTGGTGACGCGTTTTATGACTTATGCCTTGCCTGTAAGTGCCAACAGCCAACACTATATGCAGCGGGTGATGCAGCATCCTGCTATGCGCGCTTGGGTACACGCCGCATCACAAGAAGCAATGTGGGTCAATTATTTAGAGCCTTATCAAAAACCAGCAAAATGACTTGGAAAAAGCAGGATTAGGAAAAATACTGCGGAAGTTTTTGTGCGGTAAAGTGGTCTTTTTTGTTCCAAAAATAAAACATAGTGTCTTAGTTTTCCCAATTATTCTATTTACGCTGCACGATTAAAATAGCGTTATTAAATGAATACAAGATTGGAACATCCCCATGAAAATTTTACACATCGACTCGAGTATTTTAGGTGAAAACTCAGTTTCACGTCAGTTAAGCCAAGCGATTGTGCAACAATTGACTGCAAAAAATAGCAATGCACAGGTCGATTATTTAGATTTGGCACAACAGCCGATTCCGCACTTAACTGCCGAAATTTTAATGGGGCAGGATGCAGAACAAGCGGCTTTGGGTGAAAAAATCATCCAACAATATATTGATGCCGATGTCGTGGTGGTGGGTGCAGCCATGTATAACTTTGGTTTGACTTCAACTTTAAAAGCATGGATTGATCGCATCAGCGTGGCAGGTAAAACCTTTAAATATACCGAGCAAGGGCCTGTAGGTTTGGCGGGTGAGAAAAAAGCCTATATCGCCAGCAGCCGTGGCGGTGTGTATGGTGATAATAGCCCTGCTGATTTTCAGGAAGATTTCTTGAAAACCATCTTCAACTTTACAGGGGTGAATGATGTAGAAATTATTCGCGCTGAAGGGGTGAGTATGTCGGAATTTAAAGACCAAGCTGTTGCCAATGCGATGCAAAAAATTCAGGCGATTTAACCCACTATTTCAATAAAAAAAGCTCAGTGCCTTGAGGGTGCTGAGCTTTTTTTATATAGATGGATCGGCTAAAAGGGTTGGTTAGCAAAGCCTTGTTATGGTTGAACTTAGCTCTGATCTTGCCGATGTGCAAACTCTGCTAAATCTGCCAATGCACGTTTGGCTTCTTCAAACCACGGTGAAAACATTTGAAAATTGTGCCACATACCCGTGTAGAGTTTGTAATGCACTTCTACGCCTGCCTGTTCGGCTTTTTCTTTAAAACGTGTTGCATCATCCAGCAAAATTTCTTTAGAGCCAATTTGTACTAAAACTGGTGGTAATTCATGTAAATCATCAAACAATGGCGAAATTTGCGGGTCTGCCCGATCAAGTTCAGGCGGTACATAGTAATCAATGCCTGTTTCCAGCGTTTCAATTGACAGCAGGGCATCATGCTTGCTGTTATAACGCAAGGATTCACTGGTGAGGGTTAAATCTAAAAATGGTGACAGCAGCATTAAGCCACTCACTTGCGGCAATTGCTCATCACGTATTTTTAAAGCTAGCGCCAACGCTAAATTTGCACCGCAAGAATCTCCTGACAAAATAATATCTTTGGCGTGTATACCTTGCGCCAACAGACTTTGATAGACATCAAACACGGCTTCCAAAGCATGTGGAAAAGGATGCTCAGGTGCAAGCGGATAATCGACATGAATCACTTGCATTTGGGTGCGTGCCGCAACTTGACTCAAAAATGCTCGATGGGTATTTAACGAACCCAGAAAAAAAGCCCCGCCATGAATATGAAAAATGAGCTGTGTTGCAGCATTCTGTGGTTTTAATTCTTCGGCATGCAGACCTGCTAAACGCAGCGCGCGTACCTGCACCGACTTTTGCATGGGAAATAAACGGCACATTTGTTCTAGTGCAAAACGTACAGAATTGGGGGGTAAATTAAATTGGCTTGGTTTGCGAATGGTGGTTTTTAAAAACTGCTCTGTAATAATTTGTTTCCACATGGGGTTAATCTTCATGATTTTTCCATCTTGTTCTTTATTTGATCGGATATTTGTGTATTTACCAACATAATTTACAAGGGTACACTAAACGGTCACATTCAAAAATTGCAAATTTGTTGTGACTTTTTAATAATAAAGTTGTCTGATAGTAGACCAGGGAAACAAAACAATGAAAAAAATTGCACTTGCATTCGGGCTGTTAGGTTTAAGCGCTTTGGCCAATGCTGCAGATCCGCTTAACGGCACAGTTTGGAAAACAATTGACGACAAAACCAAACAACCCAAAGCCACGGTAAGATTTACTGAGCAAAAAAATGGAACTTTAACCGCAAGCATTCAGTCAATTTTAACGCCTGGTGAAGAAAATGCCTGTACAAAATGTGAAGGTCCGTATCACAACAAATCACTCAAAGGTTTGACCATTGTTCGCGGTCTGAAAAATACAGGCGGCACGAGCTACGATGGTGGTTCAATTCTTGACCCGCAAACAGGTAAAACCTACAAGCTAAAAGGTAAACTTGCCGATGGTGGTAAGAAACTGGAATTGCGTGGTTTCATTGGTGTAGCGGCATTGGGTCGTAACCAAACATGGATTCGTGCGAACTAAGCATGTATTCCACCTGTGCAGTTGAAATCATATTGCACAGGATATAAAAAAACCTGCTCCATGTGAGCAGGTTTTTTTATTGGTATTTTTTTAAACTTAACCTAAAGCACGATAAGCCGCTTCATCAAAACCCGCAATAAAGCCTGATTCAGTTTTTAAGACAGGACGTTTAATTAAACTGGTGTGAGTGCAAAGTGCTTCAATTAAGTTGGCTTCACTGGCCAAAGCAGCTTGCTGTTCTGCTTCGCTGAGTTTGCGCCAAGTGGTGCCTTTTTTATTCAGTACTACATCTTGCCCAAGCGCATCTAACCAACTTTTGACAGTGTCGGCATCGATCCCTTGTTTTTTATAATCGTGAAACTCATAACTTAGCCCCAATTCATTGAGTAAATCGAAGGCTTTTTTCATTGAATTGCAGTTCTTAATCCCATAAATTTTTAACATATTTTTTTCACGTTAATATCATCAAACTGGCTATAGCCTAGCCCAAAACAGCGCTAAGTGCTAGAAACTTGCAGTGAACAATGATTGGCTGTTTAAATGGTATGTGTCATCAATACGTCATACCGATGTCACCAAATTGACACTTGATCGCTCTAAAATGGGACGCATAAACAGAAAAAAATGAAAAACTTGATAAGAACAGACTCTAGTGAAAATAAAAAATACAGTGAAGAACAACAGTAACAGCGCAAAACAGAAAATAAGATGATAAAAAGAGAAAACCCGCATTTAATCATCCTGATTATGCGGGTCTCATTTTAACGTCCATTGTTACATCCTTGAAACTAACCAAAACCAGTTAGTTTATTTTCCATCCTTCGGCTTCCAATCCTTTTGTGTCATCCTGACTGTCCCTTTGCCGTTATGCAATAATGCGCTGAATCGACTTGAAGATAAATACACAAAGTCGACAGATTATGTGCGAATTGAACCTCAGTTGAGTGAACAACTGTTCACTCGTGTAGGCTGTGAAATTTGTGTGAATATTAGATCTTATAATCAATAATCACGGGAGCATGGTCACTAAACCATTCTTCTTTATACACCCAAGCATTGACAGTGCGTGCTTTCCAGTCGGGTGAACAGGCATGATAATCAATCCGCCAACCAACGTTCTTGGCACGGGCTTGCCCGCGATTTGACCACCAAGAATACAACTCTGCTTCATGGCGTACTTCACGGAAGGTATCGACATAGCCCAAGTCATTATAAATATGATCTAACCATGCACGTTCATGCGGTAAGCAACCTGAAGACTTTTGGTTACCTGACCAGTTTTTAATATCAATGCGCTTATGCACAATGTTGTAATCGCCACAGACAATGATCGATTTATTGTCTTCACGCCACTGTTTTAGAATTTTTTGATACTCTTCTAAAAAGTGATCTTTCCGCATTTGGGCTTCTTCACCTGAAGAGCCAGAAGGCAAATACAGTGAACAGATGTAAATTGGGTGATCCAGTCCTACATCAAATTCAGCACTGATAAAGCGACCCTGAGAATCGGCCAATTCAAAGCCTAAACCATTTTGCACAGAAACAAACGGCAAACGGCTATAAATAGCTGTCCCTGCGTAGCCTGCGCGTTCTGCAGGGAAAAGATGCGTGTGCCAGCCTTCTGGCTTAAATTTATCGGTCCATTGGGCGTGTGTGATGCGGCTTTCCTGCATGCAAATCACGTCTGCTTCAGACTTTTCCAACCATTCGAGTAAGCCTTTGCTTACCGATGAACGCAACCCATTGACGTTAATTGAAACCACTCGAAGAATTTTTTGATCACTCGGATAGCTACTCTTTGGTATCATGCTCAGGTCTTACCTCAATGTATTAATTTGGAGCACCTCATGACATCGCCAGCTCAATTTAACCCGCAAGCTTTTATCGAACTCGCCTTATCACGTGGTGTGCTTAAATTTGGTGAG
Source organism: Acinetobacter towneri (assembly GCF_017498585.1). Lineage (NCBI taxonomy): Bacteria > Pseudomonadati > Pseudomonadota > Gammaproteobacteria > Moraxellales > Moraxellaceae > Acinetobacter > Acinetobacter towneri. Next base: position 410,653 of record NZ_CP071766.1, on the reverse strand, counting down.
TTTACTTTAAAATCGGGTCGTGTGAGTCCTTATTTTTTTAACGCAGGTTTGTTGAATGATGGCGAAGCTTTATCGCTATTGGCTTCGGGCTATGCAGATCAACTCATGCAATGCAAAAATGTAGATGTTATTTTCGGGCCTGCCTATAAAGGTATTCCATTTGTGGCAGCTACAGCAGTGGCTTTATCGCAAAATCATGGCGTAAGTGTGCCGTGGGGGTTTAACCGTAAAGAAGCCAAAGATCATGGCGAAGGCGGTGTGTTGGTGGGTGCTGCGGTTGAGGGCAAAAAAGTTTGGATTATTGATGATGTGATTACTGCGGGTACGGCTATTCGTGAAGTGGTGACTATTTTGAAAAATGCAGGCGCACAAATTGCGGGCGTATTGGTGGCTTTAGACCGTCAAGAAAAAGGTCAGGGCGATTTGTCTGCTATTCAGGAAGTGCAAAAAGAGTTGGAAATTCCTGTGCATGCTTTAATTACCATGAAAGATTTAATGAATTATTTGGATGCTAAAGGTGAAAAAGATGCCTTGGCGAAAATGGAAGCGTACCGTGTGAAGTATGGGATTTAAGTTGTTTTGGAGAAGGAAGCGAGAGCTTCCTTTTCGCTTTTATTCAGTTTGATTTTTAATAATATAATGAAATGTAATAAATAATAAAAAAGCCCGACTGAGGGGTGAGACAAATTTTGTATTTTTAAATCACATTAAAATTTAATATGAGAAAAGTACTATGATTTTTTACTAATTTAAAAGTTTGTTATACTTCGCATTATATAATAAAAACATATACGAACTCAAAAATGACAAGATCAACTTCGTTATACAAATTATTTATCAAAACACTAGAACAACAGATGTTCTCAAAAGAGATTGAGCAAATCTTAAAAGTTGTTGAAGGTATCACTGCTCTATTGGTCAGTAGTCAATTAAAGAATGGCGATGAAATTATTGATACTTTTAACAATTCGGTGGCAATATGCATTTTTAAAGATCAATTAACATTTCAGAACTCTCTTAGTCATGACTAAACTATAAGGATTAAGATTATGAGAGGTTTTGCTATTCATAATGCACCAACTAATCATGGTGGTCGTATTCTAGCTACTCAGATAAGAAATTCTCAAATGGGCAATTCTTTTGTTAGAGCGGGCGATGGGCATTTCTGTCCAAGATGTAAATGTTGGTCTTCAGTGATTAAAAGCCATGACCATATTATCTTTGATGGTAAGCCAGTTGCTTATGTCGGGGATAAATTAACATGCGGTGCTATTATTCAGCCGCAACAGTCGCATGTTGTTGGTGGGAGTAATGCTAATTATCATATAGTTTCTAATCCTCAAACTGAGCAAACTCTGCCTATAAGTGCTCAACAGAATTTAATAAATAGTTTTACAAATAAGAGGAAGTATGAGAACTATTATATTGAGTTTAATAAAACCGATTATGTAAAATTTAAAACAGGAATTCCTCCATAAGTTGACAAAAATAACTAATCATGCGAAAAAGTTTTTTTAGTTAACAGATGTTCACACATGCCTCGAATTGTTTCTGTACCACTTAGTTTAGAACAGCGAGAACGACTCATTTTTCTGGCCAAGCATGCAAAACATTGGCGTGAAAGACAACGTGCCCAAACTATTCTCTGGCTTTCTGAAGGTAAAAGTGTTGCGGAAGTTGCCACTCTACAAGAACGTATCCCAGAAACCATAAGGCTACAACGCCGACGTTGGGAATTGTATGAGTTTGAATCGATTAAAGAAGGTCATCGCTCAGGTCGGCCCAATACATTGATCTCAGACTATCAGGCGAAAATCCTAGATTGGGTCAATACAAGTCCACTCAATGCAGAACAAATCCGAGTCAAACTACATGAAGAATACGAAGTGTCCGTGTCTGTTGAAACCATTCGTAAGTTTTTACGTGATTCAGGTATGGTCTTCAAGCGTACCCGTCATAGCTTGAAAAAAAAGAGATCCGATTGCATTTGAACAAGCAACACAGCAGATTGAAAAATTACGAGAGCAAGCGGCACGTGGTGAAATTATATTAGGTTATGTTGATGAAACAGGGTTTTCATCTACACCTGATAACCGCTATGCGTGGACAAAGATAGGTGATGTTCATGCGGTTGATGCAATAAGATTAAAACGAGTTAATGTCATGGGGTGTTTGCTTTCAACGGGGAAACTGGTGACAAGTTGTTTACAAGAGTCAGTTACAAGCACTTGGTTTTATGCCTATTTAACTGGAATAGCTCAACAAGTAAAACAGACTTATAACCTTCCATTGGTTCTTATTGTTGATAATGCCTCGATTCATAGAAGTAAAAAGATGGCTGATTACAGAGAGCTACTTAAAAGTAACTTTTCGACGAATTTGTATTTTATTCCAGCTTATAGCCCTGAGTTAAATCGAATCGAGATGGTATGGAAGCAGATGAAATATTATTGGCGAGATTTTCAAGTCATGACAGCTGATAAAATAGAGCAATGGGTGGAGAGAGTATCAAACCAATTCGGAAAAGAATACATGTTTACTTTTTGATGACAGCTTACGATGAAGATAAAAAAGGGCTATTTGGGAGTGTTTTACAAATAGTTTCAGGAGCATGTGATTTTATCGTTACATCTATTTTAAAGAAAAAGAATCTGTTTATAACAGTTTCATATCACCCGCCAGTTGTAAAACATGATGCAAATAAAATCACTCCTTATGCAACTCTAAGACTCTATAAAGAAAAAAATAGAAAATCTGAATTATTAAAAATACAAGAATTGAAGTCTGATGGTGGGGTTTGGAGTATTGAGCGAGGAAAAGAACCAGTAGGTTTCTGTAACATTACCTTACCTGAGCCTGATTTACTCCTATTGAGGGTTGAATTAGATCTTGGATATGTATTGACGTTTAGCGGTGGAGTTGTTACCCCGATACCCAGTTTTACAACCCACAGCTTTACTTTAAATTCCGCAGCAAGGGAAGTTAGATGAAGAATTTTCTTATTTTTTTAACAGCCTTCTTGATATTCGGAAGCACTGCCTGCTCATCTAATGGACATAATACACATCATGGTGAAGTTGAACTCACTCAAGATAGTGAAGCTGCCCAGAGTCTTTCTGCAGAAGATCAATCTATTATAAAAAAATATAAAGATACGATTCATAATTTGAATTTTAGGGAAAGAGAACATGCGAATAAGGTAATGAAAGATAGTTTGTCTGAAATAAGCAAAATTAAGAATGATTCCGAGCGAGAAAAGTTGCAAATGCAGATTTACTTAGCCACAGCCATGTATAAAGAAGCTTATGATTTAAATAGTAAAATGTTAAAAACTAGGTTTAGCGAAGCACGTTTACTGACTCAATGTGAGTTGAGCTATTACGCTAAAAAGCCTAAAAATGAATATGAAAAATGTTATGCCCAAGTAGCGTCATTGCTGGAAAAGACATTGAAAGTCACTCCTAAAAATGACTCTGAATATTTATATGGTGAGTGGGGGTACTTACTCGCGATGTATAAGGCAGGACATGAAGAATATAGACAAAAAATGGAAGATTTTATTCATTCTACTCAAGATAAAACGCTGAAATATCAGTTTGAAAGTTCTTATGAGTTGGCGATTGAACAGATCGCTAGTTACCAGTGATCTTTGTTGTATTGGTTTTCAGGAGTGCGTAAATACATCAACCTAACCCTACTGTTGTGATGTATGCAAAATTCTTAAAATACGAACAGAATCTTTAACGTCATACACGACAACATAGTGCGTGCACCACAAGTTCTCGAGTTCCATGGATGAGACCAGATCGCCCTTTAATGGCAGCGAAGAATGCTATACACGCACGACTTAAAAGGAGACATTTGGGGTATGAAGAGGGTATGAATAACACTGAGTATCTAAGCGTATTCACTCAGTCTCCTCCTCACACTTCTTACACTCCAGCATCACCCCCAACTTTTCCTTGCGCCCTTGCTCTGTGATTACCCACGGGCGGTTTTGCCACGGTGGATTATGCCGCACATGCTGCCCATGACCGCAGGCCAAATCTGCGACCCAATCATTTTCTTCATCTAAATGAAAACCAATAATCGCTTGTTGCATCGCATACTCCTAAGTGCATGATGATCGTGGATAAAGCGTTACGAAAATTGCAGCAAAACCAAAGCCAAACTCCGCTATACTTTTGCTTATTCAATTCTTCAAAAGAGCACCGAAATATGCGCGTACTTGTTGTGATGGATCCCATCGAAAGTGTCAATTTGAAAAAAGACTCAACCATGGCGATGTTATGGGCGGCAAGCCGTCGTGGGCATACCTTGGGCTATGCATTACAGCAAGACTTATATATTGATCAGGGCAAGGCATTTGGTCTGATTGCATCGCTCAAAGTCTTTGAAGATTATAACCATTATTACGAATTGGGCGAAAAACGCAAAGAATCCTTAGCTGATTATGATGTCATTCTCATGCGTAAAGACCCGCCTTTTGACATGAATTTCGTTTATACCACATATATTTTAGAGCAAGCTGAACGCGAAGGCGCATGGATCATCAACAAGCCGCAAAGCCTGCGTGACTGTAATGAAAAGCTGTTTGCGACTCAATTCCCAGAACTACAAGTTCCGACATTGGTCACGTCACAACAAAGCCTGATTCGTGAATTTATTCAGCAACATGGTGATGTGATCGTTAAACCGCTCGATGGCATGGGCGGCATGGGAATTTTCCGTTTGTACCAAGATGGGGTCAATATTGGCTCAACCATTGAAATTCTGACCAACAACGGCACTCAGCCAATCATGGCGCAGCGCTATATTCCAGAAATTGTAGATGGTGATAAACGCATCCTCATGGTTAATGGTGAGCCTGTGCCTTATTGTTTGGCACGAATTCCACAAAATGGCGAAGTGCGTGGCAACTTAGCTGCAGGTGGTTTAGGCGAAGCACGTCCATTGACTGAAAATGACAAAGCCATTGCCGCCAAAGTCGGGCCATTTTTACGTGAAAAAGGCTTGGTTTTTGTCGGATTAGATGTGATTGGCAACTATGTCACTGAAATCAACGTGACCAGTCCAACGTGTATTCGTGAAATTGATGCACAGTTTGGTACATCCATTGCCGATGATTTATTTACCGTACTTGAAGCAGGTCGTCCCAACTAAGTTTGGGCTTTATGCTCACTGTATCAATACAAAAGCCGTTTTCTATTTGAAAGCGGCCTTGTTTTTAGAGACGTGGATACAAAAAACAACTTAAACACTTTGCAAAATAGATCAATCAAAGCAGGTAAAATTGAATAAAACTTAACATTTTCCGTAGATTAATAATAAAACTAGTTTAAACTTGAAAATCTGTAGAAAAAAACAATCAAGCACTTGGTGAAAAAAAGTAAATAACCTTTCAAGCCCATGCGTTTGTGATTACAATTGATAGCTTATACAAGATTTTTATTTGCCTTATTTTGAGTTGAAGAATTAAACCGTGACTGACGCACAGCAACAACAGCCTAAACATGTCATGATGATGGCCGCAGGTACAGGTGGACATGTTTTTCCCGCTTTGGCCGTCGCAAAACAATTACAGCAACAAGGGATTCAAGTGTCATGGTTGGCGACCCCAACGGGCATGGAAAATCGTCTGCTTAAAAATCATAATATCCCAATTTACCAAATTAATATTCAAGGTGTACGTGGCAACGGTTTGATCCGTAAACTGGCTGCACCATTTAAAATTTTAGGCGCAACGCTCAGTGCTGTGCGTTACATGAAGCAATTAAAAGTTGATGCTGTTGCAGGTTTTGGTGGTTATGTGGCAGGGCCGGGTGGCTTGGCAGCACGTGCTTTGGGTATTCCTGTGCTGATTCACGAACAAAATGCAGTTGCGGGTTTTACCAACACTCAATTGTCACGTGTGGCAAAAACCGTGTGTCAGGCTTTCCCAAATACCTTTCCAAACAGTAACAAAATTGTCACCACAGGCAACCCTGTTCGTGAAGAAATCACTGCGACCTTAAGCCCTGCATGGCGCTATCAGGAACGTGAAAAAGCAGGCTTGCCAATTCGTATTTTAATTGTGGGTGGTTCACTAGGTGCACAAGCCTTAAATGAATGTGTACCTGAAGCGTTAAAGCAACTAAATGTCGCTTTAGATGTTTATCATCAATGTGGGCAAAACCATGCCGAAGCGACGCAGGCACGTTATGCACACAAGCCTGACCATTTACAGGTTGAGGTACAGCCTTTTATTGAAGATATGGCCAAAGCCTATAGTGATGCCGATTTAATTATTTGTCGTGCGGGCGCACTCACGGTAACCGAGGTCGCGACTGCAGGTGTTGCAGCAGTATTTGTACCATTGCCTAGTGCGGTGGATGATCACCAAACTGCCAATGCCAAGTTTTTAGCCGATCTTGGTGCAGCAAAAATCTGTCCGCAAGCCAGCATGACACCTGAAAGTTTAACAACATTATTAACCCCGTTAATGAATCGTCAATTGTTGTCTGAAATGGCAGTCAAAGCCCGTCAGCAGGCGCAGCCTGATGCAACTCAACACGTGGTTCGTCTTATTCAAGCATTGTTCGAGTAAAATATGTCTCCATCTACACCCGCTGATCAAGCGAAAAAATTAATCAAAGTGCCTGAAATGCGCCGTATCAAACACATTCATTTTGTGGGTATTGGTGGCGCGGGGATGTGTGGTATTGCCGAAGTCTTGAAAAACCAAGGCTATAAAGTGTCGGGTTCAGACATCAAAGCTTCAAAAACCACAGCGCAATTAGAAGAAAACGGCATCAAGGTTTATATTGGGCATGCGGCAGAGAATATTAAAGGCGCCAATGTGTTGGTGGTGTCTACTGCAATTGACCCAGAAAACCCAGAAATTAAAACAGCAATTGACACCCGTATTCCTGTGGTGCGTCGTGCTGAAATGCTGGGCGAGTTGATGCGTTACCGTCATGGTATTGCAGTCGCGGGTACACATGGTAAAACCACCACTACCAGTTTAATCACCTGTATGTTGGCCGAAGAAAACATGGATCCAACTTACGTGATTGGTGGTTTGCTAAACCGTACTGGGGTCAATGCAGCATTGGGTGCTAGCCGTTATATCGTGGCAGAAGCCGATGAATCTGATGCATCGTTCTTATTCCTAGAGCCAATGGCGGCTGTGGTGACCAATATTGATGCCGACCACATGGACACCTATGGTGGTAGTTTCGATACCTTAAAAGATACCTTTATTCAATTTTTGCACAAACTGCCATTCTACGGTTTGGCTGTGGTGTGTGGTGATGATGCCAATATTCGTGAAATCATGCCGCGTATCGGGCGCCCTGTATTGACCTATGGTTTTAATGAAGAAAACGATATTCGTGCCGTTGATGTTGATCAAGACGGTATGCGCACACACTTTACTGTACTGCGTAAAGACCGCGAACCGTTACGCGTGACGGTGAATCAACCGGGGCTGCATAACGTATTGAATGCCTTGGCTGCAATTGGAATTGCCACCGATGAAGGCGTTTCTGATGGTGCAATTTGCCGTGCTTTAGAAGGCTTTAGCGGTGTCGGTCGTCGTTTCCAAGTACAAGGTGAGTTTGCGGTAGCAGACGGCAATGTGAAATTGGTAGATGACTACGGACATCACCCGAAAGAAGTGGAAGCCACCATTAAAGCTGCGCGTCAAAGTCATCCTGATCGCCGTTTGGTGATGTTGTTCCAGCCACACCGTTTTAGTCGCACCCGTGACTGTTTTGATGACTTTGTGGAAGTGTTGTCACAAGTCGATCAATTGTTATTGCTCGATGTTTATCCTGCGGGTGAAAAACCAATTGTTGGCGCAGATAGCCGTACTTTGGCACGCAGTATTCGTTTGCGTGGTCAGGTTGAGCCAATTTTGGTCGATCCAAATGACGGCAACCTACCGAATATTGTGAAACAAGTGTTACAGGCCAATGACTTGTTATTGACCCAAGGTGCAGGTAATGTGGGGGCGATTTCAATCGAGCTTGCACAAAACCATTTATATTTAAAATAATCACAACCTGTGATGTTTGAATTTGATCGACCAGTTTAAAGTTTAAGGATATAAACGTGTCAAATGCTTCAAAGTTCGGCAAAGTTGCCGTGTTATTGGGTGGAAAATCTGCTGAGCGTGAGGTTTCTCTAGACAGCGGTCAAGCAGTACTCGAAGCACTGCTACGTTCTGGGGTCAATGCAGAAGCATTTGATCCACAAACACGTAGCGTGACCGAATTGGTCAATTATGATCGTGCCTTTATTGTGTTACACGGGCGCGGTGGTGAAGATGGTCAAATTCAAGGTGTTTTGGAATGGTTGAATATTCCATACACGGGTACGGGCGTGCAAGGTTCAGCCATTGGCATGGACAAAGTGAAGACCAAGCAAATTTGGCAAGGTTCTGACTTGCCAACTGCGCCATATCGTATTGTTAGCAAAGATTCCAATATTGAAGACGTGGTTGCCGAATTGGGTTTACCACTCATCATCAAGCCTGTACATGAAGGTTCAAGTATTGGCATGAGCAAAGTCGAAAAAGTAGAAGACTTTGCCGATGCTGTAGCGAAAGCAACTGCACATGACGCTATTGTTATGGCTGAAAAATGGATTACAGGACGTGAATTTACTATCGTGCTGTTAAATGGTCAGGCTTTACCGATTATTCGTTTAGAACCACCGAAAGATGTGGCGTTCTATGATTATGAAGCCAAATATCAACGTAATGATGTGCAATACGGTATTCCGTGTGGTTTAAGCACTGCCGAAGAGCAACAGTTACAAGCTTTGGCATTACGTGCCTTCCAAGCCGTGGGTGCAAGTGGCTGGGGTCGTATTGATGCCATGCAAGATGAGAACGGCAATTTCTGGCTATTGGAAGTGAATACCGTGCCGGGAATGACCAGCCACTCTTTAGTTCCGAAAGCGGCAAATGCAGTCGGCTATAGTTTTGATGAGCTGTGTGTGGCAATTTTGGCACAAACCCTTACAGGTGAAGCACACTAAATATGGCTCAACTTCCTGCATCCTTGCGCCGTAAACGGGCAGCGATTACCTCGATTCATGACAAACCGCCAACAGCCAAAGAAAAGCTGATTCATTTTGGCGGTTGGGTAATGCTGTGCGTTGCGGTGCTCGTGTTGGCAGTGGGTGCGTACGGGCTATACAAAGTCATGACCGATGCACAAATTGCCAAGCTAGATGTAGTGGGTACACGTTCAGATGCGGAACACCGCCAAGTGATGACGCATGTGAACCCTGTAATGACCAAGAACTATTTCACCTCTGACCTAGAGCAAATCCGCGATACCGCTTTGGAGTTGTCTTGGGTAGATCGAGTGGTGGTTTCACGTGCGTGGCCGAATGCTATTCGTGTGCGGGTTATGCCGCGTCATCCAATTGCACGTTGGGGGACAGGTCGTTTGCTCAGTGACAGCGGTGAAGTCTTTACCGAGGTCACGCCACAAAATAATCAACATTTACCGTTATTACACGGGCCAACGCATCAATCTAAAATGATGATGCGTCGTTATAATGAAATTAACCAATTATTCTTACCCGTCAACGATCGTTTAAAAGAACTATATTTAACAGAACGTATGACGTGGTTTATGCAGTTTGATTCAGGTCTACGTGTTATTGTAGATAAAGATCAAACCATGAGTAAGCTGCAGCGCTTGGGGCATCTTGCACAAAGTGATTTGAAACCTGTATGGTCTAAAATATCCGCCATCGATTTGCGTTATCGCAATGGTTTAGCCATTCAATGGAAAAACTCAATTCCGCCAAAAATTGCAAATGGTCACTTTGTTGTAACGATTGATGACACAAGCATTGCAGAGGGAATAAGAGCAAAGCCATAATATTGGGCTTTAAAAAAATAGAGGCATTAAGCCATAAATTAAACATACTGGTAATGGTAGTGAATAAATGAGTGAAGCTGTTCCCTCGGTTGTTGCGATTGACATTGGGACGCACAAAGTTTCAGTTTTGATTGCTAAGGTCCATGCGCCAGACAATATCCAAGTCATTGGTATGGCCACCGCACGTAATCGAGGCATGAGTAAAGGAAAAATTGTCAGTCTCGATAAAGTGATTACTGCAATTAAAAATGCTGTGCAAGAAGCGGAAGATATGGCGGAATGCCGAGTGCATTCGGCATGGATTTCTATTCCTAGTGCAGAGCTAAAAAGCTTTTATGCTTCAGGTCGCACACCTATTGAAAGTAGTGATCACACCATTACCACCAGTGAAGTGGTACGCGCCTTGGACTTGGCCAAAGCCAGTCACCTCACCTCAGACCATTATTTGGTGAGTGCAGTACCACTCGGTTTCGATTTAGATGATTCGGGTGAATGGGTACAAAACCCAATTCGTATGTCAGCACATAGCATGACGGGGCATTATCAATTGATGATGTTGCCTATTAGCACCATGCAGAATTTAGACCGTGCTTTAAAAGGTGCCAATATTGGTGTCGAAAAAATGGTGGTGTCAAATTTAGCCACTGCAGAAGCCAGTCTGCTTAAAGATGAAAAAGAATACGGTGTGTGTCTGGTAGATATTGGCGCAGGTACGACCAGTATTGCAGTTTATTTAGATGGACGTTTGGCCTTGGCACACACTTTGCAGCGTGGTGGTGAGCATGTCACCCGCGATATTGCAGCGGTGTTACAAACCACAACTGAAGAAGCTGAACGGATTAAGCTATTGTATGGCTGTGTAGATATGAAAGTGGTCAAACCTGATCACATGATTCAGATTCAGGGCATTGATGGGCCGCAAACCATTAGCCGTATTGAACTGGCGGAAATTATTATTGCGCGTTATGAAGAAATTTTTGCACAAATTCGTCAGGAACTCGAAAAGAGCGGTGCCATTCATGGTTTATATCATGGTGTGGTTTTGGCGGGTGATGCCTCACAAATTGAAGGCATGATCAGCTTGGTACGTCGTATGTTGGGTGTTTCGGCACACTTGGGGAATCATCCTTCACAAGTTTATGCCGATGAACCGCATCAGGCCGCCTTACGCCGTTCACAATATGCAACAGCTTCAGGCTTATTGCTTTATAGTCAAAACTATACTCAAGACACGATTGTAGAACATGAAGACCCTGAAACCTTATCGGTTTGGGGGCGTGTCGGACGGGCATGGTCTGGCTTGAACGAAAAGTTAAAATCTATTTTTTAGTTGAGTTTTTTGGGAATATTGTTAGGAAGTTGTACGGATCATCACTGGTACTTGACAAGCCAGAAGTTGAACAGCATTCTTAAAAATAATTTTTATGAAGATCAAGGCAGTATACGGGCTTAAGTGACTGCCAATAACGTATTAGGAAATCTAAAGGTCATGGCCTCATTTGAATTTATAGATGATCAAACCGATAGCAACGGTCAAGCCCGTTTCACTGTGTTTGGTGTGGGTGGTGCAGGTGGTAACGCTGTGCAGCACATGCTTGAGTCGGATATTCAGGGTGTAAAATTTGTTTGTGCCAATACGGACAAACAAGCATTGGATCGCATGAATTCGCAATTCAAAATCCAGCTAGGTGAGCAAAGCACACGTGGTTTAGGCGCGGGCGGTGATCCTCAAGTGGGTCAAACTGCAGCGGAAGAAAGCCGCGAGCTGATTTGTCAGCAACTTGAAGGCACAGACATGGTGTTTGTGACTGCAGGGATGGGCGGTGGTACAGGTACAGGTGCTGCGCCAGTTGTGGCTGAAATTGCCAAAGAAATGGGCATTTTGACTGTTGGTGTGGTGACTACGCCATTTAACTTTGAGGGTAAGCGTCGCTTACTTTCTGCGGAAAAAGGGATTGCGGCATTAGAACAGCATGTAGACTCTTTAATCATTATTCCAAACCAGCGTTTAATGAAAGTTTACCGCGACATTTCAATGAAAGATGCGTATAAAAAAGCCGATGACGTTTTGTTGAACGGTGTACGCAGTATTTTTGATTTGGTGGTACGTCCAGGTCACATCAACCTAGACTTTGCTGACTTGAAAACTGCGATGAGTACGCGCGGTTATGCGATGATGGGTGTTGGTTCAGGTCGTGGTGAAAACCGTGCGCGTCAAGCGGCTGAACAAGCGATTCGTAGCCCATTGCTCGATAGCGTAACCATTGCCAATGCCAAAGGCTTGTTGATTAACGTAACGGGTGGTGATGATGTGACCTTCGGTGAAATCGAAGAGATCATGGACGTGATTCATCAACTTTCAGATACCGAACAAACCCAAGTATTCTACGGTACGGTATTTGATCCTGAAGCGCGTGACGAAATTAGCGTGACTGTTATTGCTACTGGTTTAGCGCGTAACACAGGCGATACACCAGAGCCTGCAAAACGCACCGTGACACAAACCACTTCTGCAGCACCAACAGCGGCAGTAGAAGAAGATGATGTGCCTGCAATTCAGCGTCAGCAGGCAGAAACTGCGCCTGCAATTAGTGCGACAACAACATCAGGCTCTGCGCGTCCAACGCCAATGAGTATTCAAGACTATTTGAAAAATCAGCAGCGTAAATAAGCCAAGATCCTCAATTTCATTGTGTGATCGGGAAAAGGCAGTTTTAAACTGCCTTTTTTGTTTTTTATCAATGGCTAAATATGCTAACGTATAGCGGTTTTAAAATTTAGATGAATTGAGAACATGCTGAAACAACGTACCCTACAACGTGTCGTCAAGGCGAGCGGTATTGGTCTGCACAGTGGTCAAAAAGTATTGATCAACTTTGTGCCGCATCATGCCGATGGGGGAATTGTGTTTCGTCGTATCGATTTAAATCCGCCTGTCGATATTCCAGCCGATGCCATGCTGATTCAAGAAGCATTTATGTGCTCGAATTTGGTTCAGGATAATGCCAAAGTTGGCACTATTGAGCATGTTATGAGTGCAATTGCAGGGTTGGGCATTGATAACTTGATTATTGAAGTGTCTGCCTCTGAAGTGCCCATTATGGACGGCAGTGCAGGGCCTTTTATTTATTTGTTGATGCAGGGTGGTTTAAAAGAACAGGATGCTGCGAAAAAGTTCATCAAAATTTTAAAACCTGTAGAAGCTTTAATTGACGATAAACGTGCGGTGTTCAGTCCGCATGAAGGTTTTCAGCTCAATTTCACCATCGACTTTGATCATCCTGCCTTTAAAAAAGAATATCAGTCTGCCACCATCGATTTTTCTACAGAAACCTTTGTCTATGAAGTCAGTGGCGCACGTACTTTTGGCTTTATGAAAGATTTGGACTATTTAAAAGCCAATAATTTGGCTTTGGGTGCGAGTTTAGATAATGCCATTGGGGTAGATGATACAGGCGTGGTCAATGAAGAAGGTTTGCGCTTCTCGGACGAGTTTGTACGGCATAAAATTTTAGATGCTGTGGGGGATTTGTACTTGCTTGGACATCAAATTATTGCCAAGTTTGATGGTTATAAATCAGGACATGCCTTAAATAATCAGTTATTACGCAATGTTCAGAGCGATCCAAGTAGTTATGAAATTGTAACATTTGATGACATAAATTCTTGCCCGATCACTTTTGTGCATGTGACATAAGTCATTGTCTTTTCTTACTACGTTATAATGTAACAACAATAATATGTGAATTTCATCACAAATTTGAGCACGAGTTTTTGGTGTTTTCTGCAAACAATTATTTTTTATTGCTTGCCAAACGTAACAAAGCTTGGCTAAGCTTAGGGTCGCTCACAAAGTCAGCAGCACCTCGTAACATATCTTGAGTTTCTGGACTAAGTGTTCTTAAAGGCTTTTCGCTTTTTGGGGGCGTTTGAGATTCAACTCTTAAACGAACTTGGATTTTTTGTAAGTCTTTCAGTTCATGCAGTTGTGACAGTTGAGTAATGTATTGCTTTTGCAAATAAGCAAGTTGACTGACCATCGCTTGATTCGTTCCAGTAATGGTTAAGACACCTTGTTGATAACAAACCACCTGCCATTGCTCTGGTTGCGGCAGTAAAGGTTGAATAAGTTTGCCAAGTTTCTGCCATGCAGCAACTTGGGTTGAGAGAAACGTTAGGTTTCCTGTTTTTATGTGTTTTCTTGTTTGTTGAAAGAGATTCACAGGTTCGGACATACATCATTCCTTCATGTTTATGCCCTAATCTTATGCGCTCCTTTCAGTAGATATCAAGGAAGAGATCACAAGGAACTTCAAGTAAGAACAGTTAAGAGGTTTTTTTATGCATTCGCGCCGTATTTTATTAGCGTTTTCACTGGCAGCTTCGGCAGCATCTGTCGCATTTGCTGATTTAGTTGAGTTAGATTCTCAAAATTCATCGACTGATCGTATTGAGCAATTAACCCGCACCTTGTCACAAGGTTCTTATACAGAAACACAAGACATTGATGTTCCTGCACAAACGCAGATGACCGTTAAGCTTCGTGAAAAGACTACAGAATTAAACAATGCGTCTTTAGCAAAAAAATACGGTACCAATACCAGCACCCGTTTTACTTCTTCAAATCCTTATGCTTGGTTAGTGTCACATCCATTACCAAATGCACGTATTAGCTCGAACTATGGCGGTCGTGTCATGAGTGGTCGTGCTGAAAACCATTCAGGCTTAGACCTTGCTGCACCAAGCGGTACTCCAATTTATGCGACTGGCCCAGGTATTGTGACCAAGTCAGGCTGGGGCACAGGTTATGGTCAATATGTAGAAATTAACCACGGTAATGGTTATATCACGCGCTACGCACACGCTTCACGTTTAATTGCACGTGTGGGTGACCGTGTAGATGCAGGCGAACATATTGCCAACGTGGGTTGTACAGGTCGTTGTACAGGTCCTCACTTACATTATGAAGTAGTGAAAGATGGTCAACGTAAGAACCCTTCTACCTATTTAGCAATGTTGCCGTAATGTTTTGGCTAGAAATTCATGCTCTAGCCACACTCACTGTAAACTACACGCGAACTACAAATTAAAACATGAAATTAAAGCGGCAAAGGTCGCTTTTCTTTATACTCACGTTTTAGCTTTTAGCAAAATCTAGTGAGACATTTCAGACATCAACTTATCACCTAAAAAAATAATAACACGCAGTATCTGCTTTATTGTATAAAAAACCGCCTAAATTGGCGGTTTTTTGTTATTTGCTGTAAGAATGTGTCAATGACTATTTATTTTCTAAATAGTATGCAGGATATGCATTTAAGATTAGCCATATCTACTAAAGTCTAAATTATGATACATATAAAGCATACGATTAGGCTTAGGAATAGTGAATTATGGCGTTTTACGGTGATACGGACTCACAAGAAACCCAAGAATGGCAAGACGCCTTTGATGCTGTGTTACAACATATGGGTACTGAACGGGCAGCATTTTTACTCGAAAAACTGTACCAACGTGCAATTGCAAAGCATGTACCCATTCAGCGATTAAATACTCCTTACCTCAATACCATTTCAGTGGAAGAACAACCTGCCATGCCGGGCGATCAGGATATGGAGCGTCGTATTCGCGCCCTGATTCGCTGGAATGCGTTGGCAATGGTATTGCGTGCCAATAAAACAGGTGATGATTTAGGTGGTCACCTTGCAAGTTTCGCATCTTCAGCAACATTGTATGATGTTGGTTTTAACCATTTCTTCCGTGCCAATAGTGATCATTTTGGCGGTGATATGATCTACTACCAAGGTCACTGTGCACCCGGTATTTATGCCCGTTCATTTTTAGAAGGGCGTTTAACCGAAGATCAATTGAATAATTTCCGCCGTGAAGTGGGCGGTAACGGTTTACCTAGCTATCCACATCCTTATTTAATGCCTGACTATTGGCAGTTCCCAACGGTGTCGATGGGTCTGGGTCCAATCATGTCAATTTATCAGGCACATATTCAAAAATACTTAATGAACCGCGGTTTAATTAAAGAAGAAGACCGTAAAGTCTGGGCATATCTAGGCGATGGTGAAATGGATGAGCCAGAAAGTTTGGGTGCAATTTCACTGGCAGGTCGTGAAAAGCTAGATAACCTGATTTGGGTGGTGAACTGTAACTTACAGCGTTTAGATGGCCCTGTACGCGGTAACGGTAAAATCATTCAAGAACTTGAGTCGTTATTCCGTGGCGCAGGTTGGCGCGTGATTAAAGTGGTCTGGGGGCGTCATTGGGATGCTTTATTAGACAAAGACGACACAGGTGCATTAAGAGCCATTATGGAAGAAGCGGTGGATGGTGATTATCAGCGCTTGCAAGTGAAAGGTGGTGCATACGCTCGTGAGAAATTCTTTGGTAAATATCCTGAAGCCAAAGAATTGGTCAAAGATTTAAGCGATGAAGATATTGATAACCTGAACCGTGGTGGTCACGATCCGTACAAAGTATTTGCGGCGTATGCTGAAGCATGTAAGGTCAAAGGTCAGCCAACGGTCATTTTAGCCAAAACTGTCAAAGGTTATGGTTTGTCTGATGAAATTGAAGCGGTGAACAAAACCCACCAAATCAAAAAAATGCAGTTGGATTCTTTAAAATATGTACGTGACCGCTTCAACTTGCCATTTAGCGATGAGCAACTTGAAGAAGTGCCGTTCTATCGTCCAAGTGAAAATTCGCCTGAATTGAAATATATGAAAGCGCGTCGCGAAGCGTTGGGTGGTTATTTGCCTGCGCGTCGTAAAGACAGCGAAGCTTTACAAATTCCTGAATTATCAGTTTTCGATTCAGTCTTGGCAGGTTCAGGTGGCAAAGAACAATCGACCACTATGGTGATGGTGCGTTTGATTTCTGCCCTGCTCAAAGAAAAAGCCATTAAAGACCGTGTGGTACCCATTGTACCCGATGAAGCACGTACTTTCGGTTTAGAAGGCATGTTCCGTCAACTGGGTATTTATGCCGCACATGGGCAAAAATACACCCCTGAAGACCAAGAACAATTGATGCATTATCGTGAAGCCAAAGACGGTCACATGCTGCAAGAAGGCATTAACGAAGCAGGTGCAATGAGTGCTTGGGCAGCTTTGGGTACCAGTTATTCGACCAATAACTTACCAATGATCCCAATGTATATGTATTACTCCATGTTTGGTTTCCAACGTATTGGGGATATTGCATGGGCGGCAGGTGATGCACAGGCGCAAGGTTTCTTGTTGGGTGCCACTGCAGGACGTACCACACTCAATGGTGAAGGCTTGCAACACCAAGATGGTCACTCGCATATTTTAGCCAATACTATTCCAAACTGTGTGTCCTATGACCCATGCTTTGGTTATGAGCTTGCCGTGATTGTGCATGATGGTTTGCAACGCATGTATGTCAATCAGGAGCGCGTGTTCTATTACCTCACCGTAATGAATGAAAACTACGAGCATCCTGAAATGCCACAAGGTGTGGAAGAAGGCATTAAGCGCGGCATGTATTTACTGCAGGAAGATGAAAAAGCCACGGTTCAATTGCTAGGTTCAGGTGTGATTTTGCGTGAAGTCATCAAAGCGGCGAAAATCTTGCGTGAAGAGTATCAAATCCACTCGAATGTCTACAGTGTGACCAGTTTTAATGAATTGGCGCGTGATGGTATGGCGTGTGAAGAATACAACCGTTTGCATCCATTGGCTGAAGAAAGCAAAGAGCCGTGGATCTCACAACAGTTACGTGGCAAAGATGGCATTGTCGTGTCTGCTACCGATCACATGCGCGCCTATAGCGAGCAAATTCGCGGTTACTTGCCAGACAATCGTCCATTTGTTGCCTTAGGTACCGATGGTTATGGTCGTTCCGATACCCGCGGTAACTTGCGTAGCTACTTTGGGGTCGATGCTGCACACATTGTGGTAGCCACCTTGAAAAAACTGGCTGATGAAGGCGAAGTCGATGCGCGTTTGGTCAAAGATGCAATCTCGACATTTGAGTTAGATACAGATCGTCCTGTCGCGTGGGCACCGCAAGCGGTTCCTGAAGTACAAGCGGTTGCTGACTACAAAGAGGAGCACTGATCATGCAAATTCAAACGCCTGATATTGGTGTCGATAAAGCCACTGTTGCAGATATTCTTGTCAAAGTTGGCGACACGATTGCAGTTGATGACAGCATTGTCCTATTGGAATCAGACAAAGCCTCTGTTGAAGTACCCAGCACCGTTGCAGGGGTGGTGAAAAGTATTTTGGTACAACAAGGCGATGAAGTGACTGAAGGTGCGGTGCTGATTGAGTTGGAAACTGAAGCTCAAACGGCAGCTGCTACAGAAGTTGCTGCACCGCAAGCCCAAGTAGATGCTGCACCGAAGCAAGATGCTGAACCAGTGGTCGCTGCAGCGCCAAGCTCGGCGACATCAACCACAGCACAAGAAGTAGATGTACAAGTACCTGACATTGGCGTGGAAAAAGCCGTTGTTGGGGAAATTTTAGTACAAGTCGGCGATGCGATTGATGTTGATCAAAGCATTATTGTGGTGGAGTCGGACAAAGCCACAGTAGAAGTGCCGAGTACGGTGTCGGGTACAGTTACCGCTATCCAAATCAATACGGGTGATACCGTAAAAGAAGGTGTGGTGATTCTGAAAGTGAAAACCGCCGCTGCTGCAGTCACACAGGTGGAAACACCTCAAGTGGCATCAGCAGAAGCGGCTGCTGTACCAGTGAACGCAGCAACTGCATCTGCACCACAAACTGCAGCATCAGCTCAGGTTGAAGTCGCAGTGCCTGATTTAGGGGTCGATAAAGCCACAGTGGCAGAAATTTTGGTACAAGTAGGCGATACAGTCGCCGCTGACCAAAGTTTGATTGTGGTGGAATCAGACAAAGCCACGGTTGAGGTGCCAAGTACTACCGCAGGTGTGATTCAAGCCATCCACGTGGAATTAGGACAAAGTGTTGCGCAGGGCAATGCCTTAGTGACGATAGTAACTGCAGGCGCAGCTGCACCAGCAGCAGTTGCGGCAGCGCAAGTTGCCTCTGCACCAAGTGCATCGCCAGCAGTCAGTGCTGCATCTACAGCACAAACCACAACGGTTGCAGCAAGTGCACATACGAATGTAGACAAATTGAGCAAGGCGCAAAATGAAGCCAATGCAAAAGTGTATGCAGGCCCTGCTGTGCGTAAACTGGCGCGTGAGTTAGGTGTTGTTTTAGCAGATGTAAACGCCACTGGCCCACATGCGCGTGTACTCAAAGAAGACTTGAAGGCTTATGTTAAAGCGCGTCTTACTGCGCCGCAGACGGCTCCTGTCGCTGCTACAACACAGCAAGTTACAGGTTTGCCAAAGTTGCCTGATTTTAGTGCATTTGGTGGCGTGGAAGAAAAAGGTTTGACGCGCTTACAACAAGTGTCAATTCCGCAATTGTCCCTGAACAATTACATTCCACAAGTCACGCAATTTGATTTGGCCGATATTACTGAGCTAGAAGCGTGGCGCAGTGAATTGAAAGCTAACTTCAAAAAAGAAGGTGTTAGCTTGACCATTTTGGCGTTCATTGCCAAAGCAGTAGCGCATTTGCTGAAAGATGAGCCATATTTCGCTGCGCATCTGGCAGACGATCAAAAGTCTGTGCTGCTGCGTAAAGAAATCCACATGGGCATTGCGGTGGCAACCCCCGATGGTTTAACCGTGCCTGTACTACGTAATCCAGATCAGAAATCGATTAAACAAATTGCGATTGAACTGGGTGAGTTGAGTCAAAAAGCGCGTGATAAAAAGTTGTCGCCTAAAGATTTACAAGGTGCAAACTTTACCATCACCAGTTTAGGTTCGATTGGCGGTACGGCATTTACGCCGTTGGTGAACTGGCCGCAGGTTGCGATTTTGGGTATTTCACCAGCGACCATGCAGCCTGTCTGGAATGGTGAAGGCTTTGATCCGCGCTTGATGTTGCCATTGTCATTGTCGTATGACCATCGTGTCATCAATGGTGCCGATGCAGCACGTTTTACCCATAAACTGACTCAGTTGTTGGCTGATATTCGGAGTTTACTGCTCTAAATCAAGTCAAAAAAACCAATTAAAACCCTGCTAAGGCAGGGTTTTTTTGTGACTTGTTTTTATTCGTTTTGATGTCAGCACAACATTTGCTTAAGCACACTATTCCGTTTAGAATAGGCTTACTTCATTGGGGAGTAGCCGCTTTTTACTTTCTGGGTTTCAACAACATCAAGTAAAAAGGTGATGGTCAACATATTTGTTCCACAGAACATGGTCATCATAGCAAAGAACCAAGTCTGCTTTTTCAAGCTTTCTTTTGTTGGCAAGACCTTTGATTTATCACTCTGCAGATTTTGGCTAGCAGGAGGGATAGGTCATTGGTATGTGTGCTAGCCAGAGAAAAACATCATGTATGAATTCCTCATCTCGACTGCCATAGTCGCTTTAGCTGAAATGGGTGATAAAACCCAGTTACTGGCGTTATTACTCGCAGCCCGCTTTCGTAAACCTGCCCCTATTTTAGTTGCCATTTTATTGGCAACACTGATTAACCATGGTCTTTCTGCAGTGTTAGGGCAGTGGATTACCACCGTCCTCAGCCCAGAAGTCTTGTTGTGGATTTTATCTTTAGGCTTTATTGCAATGGCTATCTGGATGCTGATTCCCGACCAGTTGGATGATGAAACCGAAAGCATCAACAAATGGCAAAAATATGGTGTGTTTGGTGCAACCTTTGTGCTGTTCTTTTTGGCAGAAATTGGCGACAAAACTCAAATTGCCACGGTGGCTTTAGCCGCACGTTATGACAGTATTTTCTGGGTCATGCTGGGTACGACATTAGGCATGATGCTCGCCAATGCGCCTGCGGTATTTATTGGTAATAAACTGGCGACCCGCTTGCCAATTGCTTTAATTCATAAAATTGGCGCACTGATTTTCTTAATTATTGGTGTATCGACCTTGGCACAGCATTATTTCTTCTAGAGAATCAGTGGATGTGTATAAATCCTGAGCAAAATGCTTGGGATTTATTTTTGTAAGTTGTGATGCAATTCACTGATATTTCAGATAATCCAAGCTATTTTATTTATTGTAACTTTCCATAAATAGCTATATGTTATTCAGTCATAGAAAACGTATTTTTAAAAATGAAAAAATCGGGGTTTGGTTATGGCATTTGACCGTACAACATCGCAGGTCTTGTTTGACAATGGGACACACAAATGTATTAGTTTTACCAGTTTGGTCAAAGGTGAAGGTGTTCAGGCTAACCAATTTCTGATCCTTGATAATAACCGTGCTGCAGTGCTAGACCCAGGTGGTGACCTGACCTATGTACCACTGACCATGGAATTAAACAAATATACCCGTTTGACCAATCTTGACTATGTCATGGCATCGCACCAAGACCCAGACATCATCACTTCAATGCCACGTTGGTTGGTCTATACCGAAGCAAAAATCGTAGCATCAAAATTGTGGGCGCGTTTCTTGCCGCACTTAAGCTCATCTTTTATGAGTGATCGTATGAAAGGCAACTGGCTAGATCGTTTGGTGGAACTGCCAGATGAAGGTCAGGCAATTCCTTTGGGCGAGTCTAAAATTATTGCTGTGCCTGCGCACTTCTTGCACTCTGTTGGTAATTTCCAGTTTTATGATCCTATCGCCAAAATTTTATTTTCTGGTGATATGGGTGCGTCAATGGTGGAAGATGCTTCAATTCCATTGACTGATTTTGCTGCGCATATTCCTGCGATGAAAGGCTTCCATCAGCGCTATATGTGTTCCAATAAAGTGATTCGCCTCTGGGTGAATATGGTACGCACCATGGACGTTGAAATGATTGTGCCGCAACACGGTACGCCATTTGTGGGCAAAGAACAGGTGAATCAATTCTTAGACTGGATTGAAACACTGGAATGTGGCGTCGATTTGATGGACGAACACGTTTTTAGCTGCCCTGAATAAGCGACAAAAAAAGCTGAAAAAACTGTAAAAAAAACTTGAGTGCAAAAACAACTTTTTTTAAGATTTTCGCCCAAAAACGATTTTTTTGATGACGAGAACTTAACGAATGTTGTCTCAAGTACCTACAGCAGATGCCTGCTTAAGCTGCGGCGCGTGTTGCGCTTATTTCCGTGTTTCATTTTATTGGGCTGAAGGCATGAATATGCCTGAGCACTACACGGAACCAGTAACAGCAGTCTATTCATGCATGTGTGGTACCAATCAGAGTCAGCCGCGTTGTGTCGCTTTAGAAGGTGAAGTTGGACAGCAAGTGAGCTGCGGGATTTATGAATTACGCAGCAGCTCTTGTAAAGAAGTGCAAATTGCCGATGATCAATGCAATAAAGCACGTCGTGCGCATAACATGATTCCATTTGTGCAAGTCGATCCAGCCATTTCTGTGAATGATGATGACTTCGATCAAGTGGTTTAATGGTGCTTTAAGTTGTTGATCGCAATCCAGATTGAAAAAGCAAAGCTGCGGCTTTGCTTTTTTTTACGGCTAATTTTGGATAAATAGCCAATCATGGTTCACATTGAAGCGGCTTTATCTGCCTGAAAAATGAAACATCGCAAGTTTTAAACCTGCACGGCTAAAAAGCAAACTAAGGATGAAAACTTCAATTTTTAGATGAAAATTACCGATTTTTTCATGTCGCATCCCCCAGAAGGGCAGAATAAAAAATATTTCTTAGAGAACAAATGAAATTTGTGCCCAGATTTGTTTATAATGGCTCACGGAAATTACCAGTGAGACTGTTATGCTGACCATCGTTCAAGAAGCGTTAACCTTCGATGATGTCTTATTACTCCCTGCCTATTCTACTGTTCTCCCAAAAGATGTCTCCTTAAAGACACGTTTTACGCGCGGCATTGACCTGAATATTCCTTTGGTTTCAGCAGCAATGGATACGGTGACTGAATCTCGTATGGCAATTGCGATGGCGCAAAACGGTGGTATTGGTATTTTGCATAAAAACATGGACATCGTTGCGCAAGCAGCCGAAGTGCGCCGTGTGAAAAAATTTGAAGCGGGTATGGTGAAAGACCCGATTACCGTAACGCCAGAAACTACAGTACGTGAATTGATTGCGCTGACTCAAGCCAATAATATTAGCGGTGTGCCTGTGGTGAAAGATGGCAAAGTAGTGGGTATTGTGACAGGACGTGACACACGTTTTGAAACAAACCTTGAACAACCTGTCAGCAACATCATGACTGGCCAAGATCGTTTAGTGACTGTACGCGAAGACGAATCTAAAGAAAATATTCAAGCTTTATTGCAACAACACCGCATTGAAAAAGTGTTGGTTGTTAATGAAAATCAAGAGCTTAAGGGCTTAATTACGGTGACCGATTTCCGTAAAGCAGAATTGTATCCAAACAGCTGTAAAGATGACTTAGGTCGTTTACGTGTGGGTGCTGCAGTGGGTACAGGCGCAGAAACACCAAGCCGTGTAGAAGCATTGGTTGAAGCAGGTGTCGATGCGATTGTGGTTGATACTGCACACGGTCACTCTGCAGGCGTAATTGAGCGTGTACGTTGGGTAAAAGCCAACTATCCACAAGTTCAAGTGATTGGCGGTAACATTGCAACTGGCGATGCTGCTTTGGCATTGTTAGATGCAGGTGCAGATGCAGTGAAAGTGGGGATTGGCCCGGGTTCAATCTGTACCACACGTATTGTGGCAGGTATTGGTATGCCGCAAATCTCTGCAATTGACGCTGTTGCCAATGCATTGAAAGAACAGATTCCATTAATTGCCGATGGTGGTATTCGCTTCTCTGGTGATATGGCCAAAGCAATTGGTTCAGGTGCAAGTACCATTATGGTCGGTTCATTGCTTGCAGGTACTGAAGAAGCACCGGGCGAAGTTGAATTCTTCCAAGGTCGTTACTACAAAGCATACCGTGGTATGGGTTCATTGGGTGCAATGGCAGGTGCAACAGGTTCTGCAGACCGTTATTTCCAAGACTCGAAAGCAGGTGCAGAAAAACTTGTACCAGAAGGTATTGAAGGTCGTGTACCGTACAAAGGCCCAATGGGCAACATCGTGCATCAAATGATGGGTGGTTTACGTTCATCTATGGGTTATACAGGTTCTTCAACTATTGAAGATCTACGCCAAAATGCTAAATTCGTGAAAATTACTGCAGCAGGTATGCAGGAATCTCACGTGCATGATGTGACGATTACTAAAGAAGCGCCGAACTATCGCGTTGGTTAATATGAACTATCGCGTTGGTTGATATTTAGTAGCATTTTCAAATAAAAGCCGTCATCAATGTGACGGCTTTTTCATTTTTGGTGTAAAGTAACTCGCAGTAAAAAAGTGATGATAAAGATCACCCCTAAGAAGTGAGAACAATATGAGTTATTTTGGTACAGACGGCATTCGAGGGAAGTTTGGAGAGTTACCAATTACACCTGATTTTGCATTAAAACTAGGTTTTGCAGCAGGTAAAGTTTTAAAAAAACACACCAAAAAAAATAAACCTATTGTGGTATTAGGTAAAGATACACGTCTTTCAGGCTATATTTTAGAAGCAGCATTACAAGCGGGTTTAAATGCCGCAGGTGTCTATGTGCATTTGCTCGGCCCATTGCCGACGCCCGCTATTGCGCACTTAACCCGCGCTTTGCATGCCAGTTTAGGCATTGTGATTTCAGCATCGCATAATCCGTATTTTGATAACGGGATTAAATTTTTCTCGGGCGAAGGGAAAAAGCTGCCAGATGCCTTGCAAGAAGAAATTAACCAAGAATTGCAGCAAGAATTAAAAATTGATGATACGGCCAACTTGGGTAAAAGCGTTCGTGTTAAAGATGCCAATGGGCGTTACATCGAGTTTTGTAAATCGACCTTTCCATATCATTTAGATTTAAATGACCTCACCATTGTGGTCGATTGCGCCAATGGTGCTGCCTACAATGTTGGCCCTGCGGTATTCCGTGAATTAGGTGCGAAAGTGATTGCCATTCACAATGAGCCAAATGGTTTAAACATCAACGAAAATTGCGGCTCAACCCATCCTGAAAGTTTGCAAAAAGCAGTGCTTGAGCATCAGGCGGATTTGGGTGTTGCATTTGATGGTGATGCAGACCGTGTGATTTTGGTGGATAGTCAAGGCAAGCAAATTGATGGTGACCACATTTTATATATTCTTGCCACACAAGGCTCGAAAAAACCTGCAGGTATTGTTGGGACGTTAATGAGCAATATGGCGCTGGAATTGGCGTTAGAAAAAGCCCAAGTACCATTACTCCGTGCCAATGTCGGTGACCGTTACGTGCTACAAGGTCTGGAAGAAAATGGCTGGGTTATTGGTGGTGAGCCATCGGGGCATATTTTGACTTTGGACAAGAGCACCACAGGTGATGCAATTATTGCTGCCTTGCAAGTGTTAACGGTGATGGTCGAACAAAATAAAGCCCTACATGAATTGGTGGCAGATTTTAAACTGTTGCCAAATGTGCTGGAAAACGTGCGCTTAGCAAATATGTTTGATCCGTATACCGTTCCTGCCTTGGTGGAAGAGTTTGACCGTGCTACGGAACAGCTGAAAGGTCGTGGACGCTTATTGATTCGTAAATCGGGCACTGAACCTGTGATTCGTGTCATGGTGGAAGGTGATGATTTGGCTGAAGTGAAGGCAATGGCGAAAGATTTAGCAGATGCTGTACGTCGTCATGCCGTCTAAAAGGGGGGTAAATCGTGAGTGATTTAATTAAAGATTTAAGTGAGCTGCGTTTAAGTTACCAAAAAGGTGAATTGCTAGAAGCACAGGTCAGTGCCAATCCGCATATTCAGTTTTTGAATTGGTTTAACCATGCCTTAGAAGCCAAGCTGCATGAACCGTATGCGATGTCATTGGCGACTGCCAATGCGCAAGGTCGTCCGCATGTGCGTACTGTGTTGCTGCGTGGAGCCACCGAAGCAGGCTATGACTTTTATACCAATTATGACAGTCAAAAAGGGTTGGATTTAGCGGCCAATCCTTATGCTGAATTGTTATTTTACTGGCCTGAACTGGAACGTCAGATTCGTGTCAGTGGCTATGTCGAAAAAATTGATGAGCAAGAATCGACTGCGTATTATCACAAACGCCCGCGTGATAATCAGATCGCTGCGCATATTAGCACTCCGCAAAGTGGTGTGATTGCCAGTCGTGAAGAACTACAGGCGCGTTTCCAAGACTTGCATGCCCAAGTGGGTGATCAATCTGAATTGCAAAAACCCGTATTTTGGGGTGGCTACCGCTTGCAGCCTGATTATTACGAATTTTGGCAAGGCCGTCCGAACCGTTTGCATGACCGCTTAGCTTATGAAAAAATTGAAGGTGACTGGAAACTACAACGCTTGATGCCTTAAATGACTGGAAATTATGTCAAAAATTCTAATAAAGCAAAGACCTTTACTTACACGCCCTGAAAACTTTCAGGGCGTCTCTACATTTGTTGCCCAAATTTTAGCGCGCCGTGGCGTTGCGTCTGAGCAGGAGCTGGAACTTAAACTGAAGCACTTGCTTGCTCCAAGCATGAAAGGTCTACCAGAAGCAATTCAGCTGATGGATCAGGCGATTGATCAGCAGAAAAAAATTGTAATTGTGGGCGATTACGATGCCGATGGCGCGACCAGTACCACACTTATGATTTTGGCATTGCGCGAAATGGGCGCACACGTGCAGTATTTAGTACCTGACCGTTTTAAATATGGTTATGGCTTAACCCCCGCCATTGCCGATTTGGCTTTTGAGCGTTATGCACCTGATTTATTAATTACGGTAGATAACGGAATTTCCAGTCATGCAGGTGTGGAGCGTGCGCAAGCTTTGGGGATGCAGGTCATCATCACCGATCACCACCTCACTACAAAAGCCACTCCAAATGCAGAGGCTGTGGTGAATCCGAATCAATTGGGTTGTGATTTCCCAAGTAAAGCTTTGGCAGGTGTGGGCGTGGCATTTTATGTGTTGGCGAACTTATCCAGTCAGCGTAAAAAACAGGGCAAATCTGCTGCAAATTTAACGCAATATTTAGATTTGGTGGCCTTGGGCACCTATGCCGATGTCGCTAGTCTGGATTATAACAACCGTATTTTGGTGGATGCAGGCTTAAAACGGATACAGCAGAATTTATGTCGTCCTGGGATTAGCGCATTGCTGGATTTGGCAGGACGTGAACCCGCACAGCTTAAAGCGCAGGATTTGGGTTTTGTCTTGGGGCCACGCATTAATGCTGCAGGGCGCATGGAAACCATGGACATTGGAATCGAGTGTTTACTGTCGGCGGATATGCAAAGTGCCTATGCTTTGGCGCGTCAGTTAAATAGTTTGAATCAGGAACGCCGTCAGGTTGAAGGGCAAATTAAACAAGATGCGCTGGCAGAGTTGGAAAAGTTGCAGTTAGATCAAAGCGATTTACCGCATGCTTTGATTATGTTTGAAGAACATTGGCATCAAGGCGTGATTGGAATTGTCGCAGGACGTTTAAAAGAGCAGTTCCATCGCCCTGCGATTGTATTTGCTGCCGATGAAGATGGTGAGCATATTAAAGGCTCTGCCCGTTCAATTGAGGGGATTCACATACGTGACACTATAGAATTGGTTGCAGAACAATATCCACATTTGGTTAGTCATTTTGGTGGACATGCGGCTGCGGCAGGTTTGACCATAAAAAAGGTGCACTTTGCAGAATTTAAACAGGTCTTTGAACAGATCATTGCGCAAATGGATGCGGATTTATTTCATGCTGTGCTATGGACAGATGGTGAATTGCCGCAAGAAGCTTTTGATTTACACACGGTAGATTTATTACAGCATTTGGCGCCGTGGGGACAAAAGTTTCCGCAGCCTGTGTTTGAGGGACGGTTTAAAGTGGTTGATTTTAGATGGTTGAAGGACGCTCATTTAAAATTGCGTTTGGCATTGGACAATGGACAAGTGGTTGATGCGATTGCGTTTGGTGCTAAAGATAAATTTGAATTTAACCCGATGCGGGATGATGTGCGTTTGGTTTATGAGTTAGAGCGCAATGTGTTTAATGGCAATGTGAGTTTGCAGTTGCAGATTGTGCATTTGGAGCAGTAATCCAAATAAAAAAATCCGCTCAAATTTGAGCGGATTTTTTTGCTTTTAATGTAAGGGATTAGAAGCGATAAGCAGCACGAAGACCGAAGACATTTGCATTTTCTTCAAAGTCAATAGAGCCTTCTAGGCTGACTTGTTGATTGAAGAATTTTTTAGCACGAATTTGGAAGGTATCATCTTCACCGTCATCGGTATAACCGAGGCCAATGCTAAATGTTTTGTCGAGATATAGATCAGTACCTAGAGTGAACATTTCATCATCAGCAAAAACAACACCACCCTCAAAGTTCATGTCATATGCACCGACTTGAGTAACGTATTTAGCACGTAAAGTTGCATCGGTATTATCAGCTTCATCGTTATCAAAGCCTACGATACCCGCTGCAATGAGTAAACCTGAAACTGGAAGGTAACCTACCTCAGCTGTATAACTTGTTGTGTCAAAATCCTCAGAACCATCTTCTTCAATTGTTGTCTGACCAATACCAGCACTTAAATAAAAATCCGTATTTGGAACAAAATATTCCACACCGATACCAAAAGAAGTACTCTCAGCTACATCAAAATCAATATAACTAATTGCAGCATTAACGTTGCTTGCACGATTTAAAAAGGCAGCTTCATTTAATGGTGAGTTCTTCACTTGAACTGGATTAAAGTAAAAAGTCCCATCAAGCGCAAAACCTGTAGACGTATCTGCATTTTCATAATCAGGATCAATCACTAAAAGTGATCCACCAATTTCAGCTTGATACGCATGAGCAGTACTTAAACCAGCTAGAAGAGCAGTTGCAAGCGCAAGTTTTTAAACATTATTGAGATTCCCTCTGTTGTAGAAATATGACTGTTTTGTTACAGTTGTTGCTGATTGTACGGAAAATAAACATACAGTCAATGCACTATTTCTACCTAACTGCTTTATTTTAGTGCACAAAAAAGCACCCTTCCGAAGAAGAATGCTATTTGAGTGAGGAATTAGACTTAAGTTTAGAAGCGATATTTCGCAGCGACACCAAAGCGGTTATAGTCATTGTTGCCGACTTCACCAAAGCCTACACGACCTTCTAGGCTCACTTGTGGGGTAAAGAATTTACGTGCATTGATACCAAACTCATTGCTATCGCGAAGATCATTGTCGTAGTAATCGACACCAATGCTTAGGGTTTTATCAATGAAGTAATCTGCAGCAAGATTGTATTCATCGAGATCACCAAAAGCAGCACCTGCTTCAAGGTTGATGTCTTTACCATTCGAAAGTGTCGTTACGTATTTGGCACGTAAGGTCGGATCTACGCCATCTTCATTATCATTGTCATAACCTTTTAAACCTGCAGCAATTAATAAACCAGGTGCTGGCAGATAACCTACTTCTGCACCATATACAGTGGTATCAAAATCGCCACCTCTGTCAAATTTAATGTCATCACGTCCGACATTACCGCTCAAGTAAAAGTCCGAATTAGGTACAAAGTACTCTGCACCTACACCATATTGATGACGTTCATCATTACCGAGTTCGTCATATTGGTATTTGGCATTTACGTTGCTAGCACGATCAAGGAACGCTGCTTCTGCCAAAGGTGCATTACGGGTTTGTACAGGGTTAAAGTAATAAGTACCATCTACACCGAATGAACCGCTTGAACTGCCGTTGTCTGGATCAATCAGTCCTGCTGATGCACCAATTTCAGCTTGGTATGCGTTCGCAGTACCAGTGATAGCCAAAGCTGAAAGTAGGGCTGATGCGATTGCTAATTTTTTCATGGAAATTACCCCTCTGAAATTATGGTTAACAGTTAAACTTTTTGTTACAACTTTCAGTCTAGGCTAAAAATGATCAGCGTCAATCACAGGAAGGTTACAGCTTTGTTACAAGCGTAAATTTGTGTAATATTTTTGGTTTAAGTGATTGAAATAAAAATGAAATAATTAAATGTTTTGTTTTATTAAAACTATGTAGATTTTGTGAATTTTACTAAAATTGATCACTAAATCATCAAACTTGTTTCATCCTTGCTTTATTTTGGCGGGTTGAAGCAATTGTGATACACAACTTTTAAGCTTGTATTCAGTTGAATGTGTCAGGCAAAAAATCAGGGAGATAGATCAGCCATTTAGATAAACATCAGTGTTAATCGAGCATGCTGTTTTTTTAGATTGGATATCATCAGGCTTTCGTTTTAAAAAGTTTAAAGCGATCTTTATTTTTAACCACATTTAGCATTCAACCGATAAAAGCTGAAAAGTTATGCTGGAATTTACAGCAGGGTAGAAATGCCAGAACAGGTCTGTGCTACAATTATTGGCTATTGAGCTTCATTGTTAATTGAGAGAATTTACGTGGAAATTAATCCTTATCTAAACCAATTAAAAGACTTGAACGAACGTGGTCAAACACTACGGGGGTATCTTTGACTACGATCTGAAAAAAGAGCGTTTAGAAGAGGTTCTCCGCGAGTTAGAAGATCCTGCAATTTGGAATGATCAAAGTCGTGCGCAAGCTATGGCCAAAGAAAAGGGCGAGCTTGAAAACGTGATTCATGTCCTAGAAGGTTTGGCGACCCAGTTAGAAGATGCCCAAGCCATGCTAGACTTAGCCGTTGAAGCCGATGATGAAGATTTATTGGTGGATGTACAGTCTGAATTGACTTCTGCAGAAGAAGAACTGGCGAAGCTTGAATTCCGCCGTATGTTCAGTAATCCAATGGATCCAAACCCATGCTATGTCGAAATTCAGGCGGGTTCGGGTGGTACAGAAGCGCAAGACTGGGCATCGATGCTGTTGCGTATGTATATGCGCTGGATTGAACGTCACGGCTTTAAAGCAGAATTGATGGAAGAATCGGATGGTGATGTGGCAGGGATTAAATCTGCGACCATTCGCGTTGAAGGCGAATATGCCTATGGTTGGTTGCGTACCGAATCGGGTGTGCATCGTTTAGTGCGTAAATCGCCATTTGACTCAGGTAACCGTCGTCATACGTCATTTTCTGCAGTGTTCGTTTCACCAGAAGTGGATGACAATATTGAAATTGATATTAACCCTGCCGATGTTCGTACCGATACTTACCGTGCTTCAGGTGCGGGTGGTCAGCACATTAACAAAACTGACTCTGCGGTACGTTTAACCCACGCACCTACAGGTATTGTGGTGGCATGTCAGAACCAGCGTTCGCAACACGCCAACCGTGACCATGCGTGGAAACAGTTACGTGCTAAGTTGTATGAACTGGAAATGAGTAAACGTAATGAGGCGGCTCAAGCTTTAGAAGACTCGAAGTCTGATATTGGTTGGGGCAGCCAAATTCGCTCTTATGTATTGGATGATTCACGTATTAAAGACTTGCGTACAGGCGTGGAAACTTCAAATACAGGTGCGGTTTTAGATGGTGATTTAGACAAGTTTATTGAAGCCAGTTTAAAGCAGGGTCTATAAGTTACGGTCTGTAAGATCCTAATGAGCCTGCCCAATTCAGTGAAGTTGCTTAAAAAATTATATAAATCGTAAAAAAACGATATTAATATCGAAAAAATACGATATATTAAAAGCAGCTGCTGAATTGGGCTTATATTTACGAATATGTGTCTGAATGATGGATGTCGATTTAATCTTTAAAGCCTTAGCCAATCCTACCCGTCGGCAAATTTTAGAATGGTTAAAAGCACCAGAACAATTTTTGTCGGTAGATGAGTGTGGCGACTTTAAGCGTGGCGTATGTGCAGGACACATTGAGCGTTTGGGCAACGTGTCGCAATCGACCATGTCAAACCATTTATCGGTACTGCAACAGGCAGGTCTTATTCGTGCAGAAAAATATGGACAATGGTCGTATTTTTCTCGTAATGAAGCACTCATTCAGCAATATGTCGAATATTTAAAACACTCACTTTAACTGTGAGATTAGAGGCAAAAATGGCTGAATTAGACTCTCCTTTAGTTTTGGGTGATCTGCATCTAAAAAACCGTGTGGTGATGGCACCTTTAACCCGTAGCCGCGCCAGCGATGACCGTGTTCCAACGCCAATGATGGCAGAATATTATGCACAGCGTGCCAGTGCAGGTTTGATTCTTTCAGAAGCAACGGTAATTTCTGAAGAAGCCAATGGTTATTTAAATACCCCAGGATTGTTTACCGATGCTCAAGTGCAGGGTTGGAAACTCGTTACCGATGCCGTGCATGCCAAAGGTGGTTTGATTGTGGCGCAACTGTGGCATGTAGGTCGTGTTTCACATCCAGATTTACTCAATGGTGCAACACCAGTATCGGCAAGTGCGGTACAACAAGCAGGTTATGTCAGTTTGTTGCGTCCTAAACGTGAATATGTGTTGCCACGTGCCTTAGAAATTGCAGAAATCCACACCATTACCGAGCAATATAAACAAGCCGCCATCCGTGCCAAAGAAGCAGGATTTGATGGGGTAGAGTTGCATGCAGCCAATGGTTATTTGATTGATCAATTCCTGCAAAGCAAAACCAACCAACGTGACGATGAATACGGTGGTTCGGTTGAAAATCGTGCGCGTTTCTTGTTAGAAGTGATGGACGCCTTAATTGAAGTCTGGGGCGCAGGTCGAGTCGGTGTGCATTTAGCACCACGTGGCGATGAGCACGACATGGGAGATGATGATCCACGTGAAACCTTTGGCTATGTCATGCAGCAATTGGGGCAGCGTAAAATCGCCTTTTTCTTTACCCGCGAATATTTAGCCGAAGACAGCATTTCCCAAGAAATGAAAGTACGTTCAGGCGGTGTGCCATATATCGCGAACATGCGTTTAAGTCGTGCTGATGCCGTGGAATTATTGGCTTCGGGCAAGGCCGATGCGGTGTCATTTGGTAAGGCGTATATTGCCAATCCAGACTTGTATGAGCGTTTATTGGCAGATGTACCTTTAAACGAACTCAAGCTGGAAAACATGATTGGTACAGCCGTTGCAGAAGGCTATATCGATTATCCAACTTTGGCGGAAACACAACACGCTGTAGAATAAAAGCCAGTATAGCGCCACATGCAATTAACATGCGCGTGTGGCTCTGTTATATTTTGCCGATAATCTTTCTTTGGGGCGCATCTTTTGGCTACTCCATTTTGGTATAACGCAGCCTTGGCGCTGTTAAAACCGATTTATCAGTCACGTATTCGTAAACGTGCCGAATATCCTGAGCAATTACAACAAGAACTGCTTGAGCGTTTTGGCCCATTTCAGCCTGCTAAAAATTTACATGCCATTTGGTTTCATGTGGTGTCGGTGGGGGAAACTAATGCCGCACAACCTTTAATTGAACATTATTTAAAAGTGGGACATCCCGTTTTAGTCACCAATACCACCAAAACGGGGCAGGCACGCGCCAAATCATTATTTTTAAAAGCACCGTATTTAGATTTATTTCAAGCCGTGTATTTACCTGCCGATCAGGTGCATTTAATTCGTGAGTTTTATCAGAAATATCAGCCTAAATTATTGGCACTGGTCGAAACAGAATTGTGGCCTAATTTGATTGATCAGGCGCAGCATTTTCAAGTCCCGTGTTTGTTGATTAATGCGCGGCTTTCGGAAAAATCGGCCAAAGGCTATGCCAAAGTTAAAGGATTAACTCGCGGCATGTTGCAAAATTTGCAGCAACTTTTGGCGCAAGACTCTGCCACACAGCAGCGTTTTATCGCATTGGGGATGCCTGCCGAGCGTACAAACGTGGTGGGTAATATTAAATTTGATATTACTGCGCCAGAAGATTTTGTAGAGCAAGCCGCGCAGTTGCAACAGACATGGCAATTGGCACATCGCAAAATTATCACCCTTGCCAGTACCCATGCGCCTGAAGAACAGCAATTATTGACTGCTTTGAAACCTTATTTCGCACAGCATCCTGAACTGTTATGTATTGTTGTGCCGCGCCATCCAGAGCGTTTTGATGAAGTGGCTGTGCAGGTGAAAAAACTGCAACTCAATATGCAGCGCCGTAGTTTGGCTGAAGCGATTCAACCCGAAACACAAGTGTATTTAGCCGATAGCATGGGTGAAATGTGGTTGTGGTACGCCTTAAGTCAGGCCTGTTATGTCGGTGGTTCGCTGAATGAACCTGGCGGTGGGCATAATATTTTAGAGCCTTTGGCCTTAAATGTCGCCACGGTATTGGGCAAAAATTATTTTAACTTTCAAAGTATTGTGGATGAGTTTGTTGCAGCAGAAGCCGTGTATGTGGTCGAAGATGCTGAACAAGCTGTAAATACGTTAACGCAATTGTTGTTTGAACCTGCGTTGCGTGCTCAGCTGAATCAAAATGCTCAAGTGATTATGTATAAAAATCGTGGCTCTTTGACTGAGCATATTCACGTGATGAATCAGTATCTTTAAATATGAATATCGTTTTGCTTGACCCTCGGCAGACCACAAATGAAGTGTGGTCTATTAGCGCCCAGCGCCAAGTGCAGCATTTACACACGCATGTCGGTGTACAAGTCGGTGACAGCTTAAAAGTCGGGATTCGCGGTGGCAAGCGTTATTTGACCGAAGTGGTGGACGTTAGTGAGCAGCGGATTCAAGTCAAAGCCCTGTATGAAGAAGCTGTACCGAAAAAACTGCCTGTGACCCTGATTGTGGCTTTACCACGCCCTAAAGTATTACGTCGTTTAATTATGGATAGCGTGACGCTAGGTGTGGAAAAAATTATTTTACTGCACAGCTATCGAGTCGATAAAAGCTATTGGCAAACGCCTTTTTTACAGCAGTTGGATCAATATGTGACGTTGGGTTTGGAGCAAGCAGGCGATACCATTGCACCAGAGATCCAACTTTATAAACGCTTTAAACCCTTTGTGGAAGATGTTTTACCCAGTTTGATTTCTGCCGATTGTCCTGCTTATGTGGCGCATCCTTATACCGATCAAGTTATGCCACATGCCATTCAACATCCATGCAGTATTGTGATTGGCCCAGAAGGTGGATTTATTCCCTACGAAATTGATTTACTCGAAAAAAACGGCTGCCAAGCGCGACATTTGGGCAACCGTATTATTCGTACCGAAACTGTGATTGCTTATGTTTTAGGGCGTTTGTTTAGCGCGGGCTGAATCATCTTCATTGACTGCTGCATCACCACGATAAACTTTCACTTCCTGCACAGGATAAGGAATCGAAATGTGATGTTCGGCAAACGCGGCAATCACCCGTTCCTGCACTTCACTGATGGATGCTGAGGTGGTGGTTTCGGTGGTATTTACCCACCAACGCACATTTAAATTAATCGAAAAATCAGCCAAAGCAGTGACATTGACGCTAAATGCAGGCTGGCTCAAGATTTTGATGTCACGGTCTAAAATGGCCAAAATAATATCTTTGGCTTTTTGTACGTCATCTTCATAACCAATACCGACCACAAACTCGCAACGACGACGGGTATAAGCCGTATTGACCGTTACGGCACTGGTATACACCGTAGCATTTGGAATCACGATTCGACGCCCATCGGGAGAGCGCAGGAAGGTGGCACGAATCTGAATATCTTCTACCGTACCTTCCATATTATTCACGATGATGTCATCACCAATTTTAAATGGTTCTCCAATCAAAATGAGCACACCCGATAATAAATTCTGGAAAATATCTTTAAAAGCAAAACCAATTGCCACGGAGCCTAGACCTAAAGCACTCATCAGTTGGCTTGGGGTAAAGCCTGGAATTGCAATCACCATCGCAATTAGAAAACCAAAGAAAATAATTGCAGAGCTACCGACCCGATTCAGCACCAAAACCAAATTTTGTCGGGTATAGGAACGATTGTTCAGGGTCTTGCGAATAAACCATTTAAACAGTCGGGCAAGCAGCCAAAACAGAATCAGCACCACGGCTGCAATCATCAAATACGGCACACGTTCCCAAAATCCTTCCATAATTTTGTCGATGGTGGAGTAGGCGTCATTGTACTTGGCCGTATGATTGATCACGGTTTGCGTGGTTTTTTCAGTGGCTTCCTGCAACAGCTGACTGGTGTTTTCAGAAACTTCACTGAGTGAGGGTTTGGATTCTGCCACGATAATTCCGAATTCAAAATGAAGCGACTATTTTGCCTGAAAAACTCAATTTGGTTAATGAGCAATGCTTACTTGCCAGTATTTTAGACAACTTGGATAGAAGTGATGAGCGTACTATTTTGTAGCATTTAAACTGCGAGTTGTATGTGGTTTTATCTGTAAGACAGGGTCGCAGGTATGAATGATTGGCTGCGTAAAAAAATGTTAATACTCACGGTTATTAGACGATATTTTCTTTAAAAATAATGCAATGCGCAGTACAGTGGAATGTAAACCTGAAAGTATGAATGCAAGAATATGGCATTCGTTCAACGCTTTGGCATGCTATTGTTTGTATAAAATTTATGCGACTAAAGCCGAATGGTGAGCCATAAAAAAGAAAGTTCATACTGTGAATATGCAGAAATAATAATCAATAACGTGGCATACATCTCGTGATGAGATGCAAGAACATCAAGGAAGTAGCAGATGAAAGACGTATATCCTGTTCCAGATGAATTTAAAAAGACTGCCCGCACCACTGAGGCAGAATATTTTCAACGCTATCAACAATCTATAGATGACCCTGATACTTATTGGGCAGAGCAAGCCCAACGCTTAGATTGGATTAAACCTTTTACTCAAGTCAAAAATACCAACTTTGACCCCGAGCATTTTAAAATTGAATGGTTTGCCGATGGGCAACTGAATGTCAGTGCCAATTGCTTAGACCGTCATTTAAAAGAACATCCGCATAAACCTGCAATTATTTGGGAAGGAGATCATCCTTCTCGACATAAAGTGGTTTCTTTTGCTTCTTTGCATGATGAAACCTGCCGTTTTGCCAACGTACTGAAAAAGAACGGGGTGCAAAAAGGGGATCGGGTGGTGCTGTACATGCCAATGGTTTCCGAAGCTGCGATTGCCATGCTGGCCTGTGCACGAATTGGTGCAGTGCATTGTGTGGTTTTTGGTGGTTTTTCTCCCGATGCTTTGGCTAGCCGAATTGAAGACTGTCAGGCCAAGCTGATTGTTACTGCAGACTCGACCATGCGTGGTGGCAAGCCAATTTATTTAAAAGCCAATGTTGATGCTGCCTTAAACGTAGCAGGTACCGACTGTGTGCAAAATGTGATTGTGGTGCATCGTACAGGGAATCCGATTGAGATGCTGCCTGAACGCGACTTGTGGTATCACATGGAAATTATGTCGGTCAATGACATCTGCCCACCCGAGCCGATGAATGCCGAAGACCCATTATTCATTTTATATACTTCGGGTTCGACTGGAAAACCCAAAGGCGTTTTGCATACCACAGGCGGTTATTTGACCTATGTGAACAGCACGTTTCGAGAAGTCTTTGACCTGAAACAGGATGATGTGTTTTGGTGTACCGCAGATGTAGGCTGGATTACAGGGCATTCTTATGTCTTATACGGGCCATTGTCGAATGGCACATCTACCGTGATGTTTGAAGGTGTACCGAACTATCCAAGTTGGGCGCGCACAGGGCATATTGTCGATAAACACAACATCACCATTTTATATACCGCGCCGACTGCCATTCGCGCCATGATGCGAGAGGGAGATCGTTTTGTACGTGAAAGTGACCGCAGCAGCTTGCGTTTACTTGGTTCAGTCGGTGAGCCAATTAATCCTGAAGCATGGAACTGGTATTACAACGTAGTAGGTGAAGGACGTTGCCCAATTGTAGATACATGGTGGCAAACCGAAACTGGGGGCATATTAATTTCAGCATTGCCGGGTGCAACGCCACTGAAACCCGGTTCGGCAACCCGCCCATTATTTGGCGTGCAACCTGCTATTGTCGATGCCGAAGGTAATGAACTGGAAGGCGCGACCGAAGGCAATTTAATTATGAAAGATTCATGGCCAGGGCAAATGCGCGGTATTTGGGGCGACCCTGCACGTTTTATTGAAGCGTATTTTTCGACCTATCCGGGTGCGTATTTTACAGGAGATGGTGCACGCCGTGATGAAGATGGCTATTACTGGATTACAGGGCGTGTGGATGATGTCTTGAATATTTCGGGGCACCGTTTAGGTACTGCGGAAATTGAAAGTGCCCTAGTAGCGCATGAAGCTGTGGCTGAAGCGGCAGTGGTGGGTATGCCCCATGAGATTAAAGGACAGGGGATTTGCACCTTTGTAACTTTGCAAGTTGGTACACCCGAGTCAGAGGAATTGCGTGAAGAATTAGTCAATTGGGTTCGCAAAATTTTGGGGCCTGTGGCAACGCCTGATGCGCTGCATTGGGCACCTGCTTTACCTAAAACCCGCTCAGGTAAAATCATGCGCCGTATTTTGCGGAAAATTGCAGCGAATGAATTGGATAGTTTAGGAGATACTTCGACTTTGGCTGAGCCGCAAGTGGTGGAGCATTTGATTGCAACGGTGTATGGGGAGAGGTAGGTTAAGGTTACTGTCACTGTACACAAAGAAGTTAGATGAGGTTTGTTTTTTTATTTTTTTCGATGAAGTAAGGTGATTGTTTATATCATCTTACTTTATGCGACAACTCGTGTCGTCTTGCTTGGTAATTTGCTTGGGTGATTAAAAAATAACTGTAGAATAAATAACCATCATACAGATGATGTGGAATGGCATGAATATTCTAGGGTTACAGGCCAAGTATCGGCGTTTATATCATGAAAACTCAATTTGGAAATTATTAAGAGCAGATAACGCACCACATATTTTAGCGTTCATTGTTGACTTATTTGCAGAACAAAATGAAGTCCCTTATGGCCGTGCAAGAAATGTCTTGGATGAGTTGATTAAATCTAGTCGTGAGCAGGGTATTTGGCAGACAGAAAATAATGCAGCGCATTATTTAAATCATTGGATTCATTCAGGCTGGCTCAGAGAAATAGATGGCAAGCTGAGTAAAACGGATATTAGCGAAACCGTATTACGTTTTTGTCAGGGCTTGGATGAGCGAGCAACCCATACCACAGCATCACATTTAAGAATTGTGCAGGATGCGGTTCGTGATTTTGTGGTCGCATTGAGTGAAAATATTGAAGAACGAGTGGAGTTGCTCGAACAAAAAAAATTAGTGATTCAAAATGAAATAGATGCTTTGTTGGCGGGTGTTGTTACACAATTAGAAGAATCAGAACAAAAAGAAAGAATACGAGAAATTTATCAACTTGCTTCCATTCTTACAGGCGATTTTAGACGGGTCGAAGATGAGATTCGTCTACGAGATAAAGAGTTGCGTCTAGATATGATTAGTGGTGCTTATTCACGTGGAGAAGTATTGCTGAGCTTAATGGAAAAAGAGCAGTTGCTTGCCCAAAGTGATGCAGGCAGTGCTTTTGATGGGTTTTGTCAATTACTTCAGGATCAAGATCGTTCTACTGAGTTTAGAGAGCAGTTACGCAGTATTTTGAATCATCCTATTGCACAACAATTAAGCGAATCTCAACGTAAATATTTAGGTCAGTTAATGCGTGAGTTAGGACGCGAAAGTAGCCGAGTTTTCCAAGTCCGACGTCGTACAGAAGAAGGTTTGAGAGCTTATATTGAAAGTGGTGCAGCATTGGAAAACCGTTTGATTGATCAGTTTCTGTCGGAATTAGAAAAAAATGCAGTGGCGTTGTTGCAATCAGAGTGTGATTTAAAAACAGAAGTACAAGTAGATTTAGCCGTGGGTTCCATTCAGCTGAATTCGCCTGAAAGTCTTGCTTTAAAAAGTCCCACAGAACATATGGATACGCGTAAGGTCGAAGAGCAACAAAACAAGACTGAACCTAGTGATCAGATGCTGAAGTACTTAGACAGTGTACGGGTTCGTGCTGTTGCTGAAAAAGTATATCAAACGCTCGCACAGAAAGGGGTGATGAGTATTGCCCATTTAACACAGGAACATCCTGTACAAGCGGGACTTGAAGAGCTTGTTGCTTACTTGCGTATAGCAAAAGCCATTAAAGCACCACAAATGCAGCATACCGAGCAAGTTGAACTTAAGGATCGTTCAGGTGTGCATTTGCAGGCCAGTATTCCAGTGTATTACTTGAGTACAGATTTATTTCCCAAAAATATAGATGAGTTGGCGCTTTAAGGAGATCGAGATGCAATCAGAAAATAAGATACAACAGCATGACAATTTCTTTGAAATGGTACGCAGACCATCTTCAAATTCAGAAAAAAATATAGATATACACGCTAATCAGCCTGTAGAAAATTTGTCTCCTACAGCTCGAGCAGAGGTACAACATGCAGATAATCAAACAGAGATGGAGCATGCTCAGGATCGTGATACAGATGCGCTTATGCCACATGTAGCCCGACGGGTATTGGTCTATCTCATGCGTCAAGGGGTTATTCTTGCAGCAGAAAACTTAAAACTTTTTGATTTATTGTGCCGATATGAAGCGGAAATTCGTAGACATTTGGCAGAGGTTTATATCCAGTTGGTTTTGGATGCCAAGCAAGGGGTGGCTTATATCATCAATCTCAAAAGTATTCAGGATGAACAGGAAGATGAGAACCAGCCTTTGGATGATTTTCCTGTACTGATACGAAAACGAACTTTGACTGTATATGACACCTTAATTTTACTTATTTTGCGGAAGTATTATCAGGAGCGGGAAACTGCGGGTGAGCAAAAAATTATTATTGATGTTGAGCGAATCCAGAGCAGTTTAATTCCATTTATTCCTTTAACGAATCATGACAGCAAAGATCGTAAAAAGCTAAATGCAGCATTAGAAAAATTTATTGAGAAAAAAGTATTAACGGGACTGCGTGGTGAAGAAGGGCGTTATGAAAT
This sequence comes from Acinetobacter towneri, assembly GCF_017498585.1. Lineage (NCBI taxonomy): Bacteria > Pseudomonadati > Pseudomonadota > Gammaproteobacteria > Moraxellales > Moraxellaceae > Acinetobacter > Acinetobacter towneri. The sequence continues at coordinate 369,846 of NZ_CP071766.1, read as the reverse complement.
TACGCCAATTATCCGCTATGTCGTGAATGCCGAGTTTTTACAAAGTTTATTATCTGAATATCAACAATTAGCAGCAAAGGCCAAGTTGCAGCAATCCGAACAAGAATATGGAGAATCATCATGCAAGAAATGACCCTCTCAACTTTATTTGCACAAGGCCAAATTCGCTTGTCAGAAATTTCAGTATTTAACTGGGGCTCCTTCCATAACTTGCATACCGCACGTATTGATCCTGAAGGGACACTTATTACGGGAGATAATGGTGCAGGTAAATCTACCTTTATTGATGGTTTAATGGCATTGTTACAACCTGCAAGTAAAGCTAGTTTTAACGTAGCAGCTGCGCAGGGCGATCGCTCAGACCGTACATTACTCTCTTATATGCGTGGTAGTTTTGGTTCAGAACATGATGGGGCTGGAACGCGAGTAAAAAATAAGCGTGAAAAAGCAGTGACAACAGCATTAAGAGCGCTATATACCGCTGATGACGGTTCGATGATTACTTTAATTGGATTGTTTTGGGTTGGACAAGGTCAACATTCGCTGAGTGAAGTGAATCGTTTATATATGATTGCAAGTCGTAATGTGCAACTGACTGAAGTGTTAGAAAAATTTGCAGACGGTAATACTCGCCAGCTAAAACAACATTTTAATCCTAAAACAGATGCACGCGTGCATTATTTTGATAGCAAATTTGAAGACTATCAGGAGATGTATCGTAAATATTTATTTATGGATAATAAAAATGCACCTGCGTTGTTATCACGTGCTTTAGGCTTAAAGAAAATTGATGATTTGACTAAATTAATTCGCGAGTTGGTTTTAGAACCAAGCCAGGTTCGTGCTTTGGCACAGACTGCAGTAAATGAGTTTGCTGACTTAGAGGCAAACTATAAGCATTTGGTAGATGCGCGTGAACAAGTCCTACATTTACAGAAATTACCTGAGTTAGCTGTTCAAATAACAGCGTTAACTCTGCAACTGAATAATCTACAGCTCGAAAAACAAGCTTTTCCTGCATATTTAGGTGAATTGTATGTTCAGTTTTGGACTGAAAAAATACATCAGCTGGAGCAAGAGATACAGCGATTACATACGCAGTTTAAGCAATTAGAACAACAAGAACATGATGCGGAAAAACGACAAGAGCGCTGCCATGAAGACTATTTACAAGTAGGCGGTAATCGGATTGAAAACTTACAAAAAGAGCTAGAACTGATACAGAGTCAGTTAAAGCAATTAACCATAGAGGCATCGCGCTATCAGGAAGATGCTCAGCAATTACAATTGCAAGATGATTTAACCGAGCAAAATTTAATTGATAACCAAAAAATAGCCCATGAGCAGCTTCTAAATATTGGGCAAGAGAAAACCCAACGACAAGATGAGTTTGCTCAAGTCAGTAGCAAATACGCACAAACGCAACAGCAACTGAAAGAAACTTAAAGCGATATTCAGGAAATAGAAACCAGACCTAATAGTAATATTCATGATGTACATTTATTGCGTTTAAGAGATGAGCTTAGACAGCACTTAGATTTTGATGAACATGAATTAATGTTTATTGGTGAGCTCATTGATGTAAAAGAGGCTGAAAAAATCTGGCAAGGCGCAATTGAACGAGCATTAGGTGGTTTAAAAACAACGTTATTGGTGCCGAAAGATCGTTATTCGATGGTCACTCAATGGGTGAATGCGCGTCATAATAAAACCCATGTGCGTTTACAGGTGATCCATCTTGATGCTACAGAAAGTGTGTATTTTAAAGAAAATGGTTTTCTGCGGAAATTGGTTTGGCGAGAGCATCCATATCGTGATTGGTTAAAACAACATCTGCTTCGCTTTGATCTGCAATGTGTGGCAGATACAACAATCATGAATACAACGCCTTTTTCTATGACACAACAGGGCTTAATTCATCGTGAGCAAGGTCGTTTTGAGAAAAAAGATCAACAGCGGATTGATGATCGAAAAATTTGGTGTTTGGGATTTTCTAATACTTCACGTTTAAATTTATTAAAGCATGAAGCGAAACAACTTGAGGTACAGTTGGAACAGTATGCCTTGAGTGTTGCACAATCGCGTAAGGTGTTAGATCAGGTAACACAGCATAAGAGTTTGTGGGAGCGAATGTTACGTTACCAATGGGATATGATAAATATTCCTTATTGGACAGAGCGCCAGCAACAGACCAGCAATGACTTGCAACATTTACAGCGGGCAGATACCAATATTGAACAAGCTCGACAACGTTGGGAGCTTGCAAAAGAGGAATTAAAACAACTACAGGAACAGAAAGGACAGTTACAACACACTTGGGGGAAACTCAAACAGAAATTCAGTGATGCAGAAAAACAACAACAACAAGCGCAAAAGGCAGCAAACCAAGGTGTCCCAGAACAAGCCAGAGAACTGTTGCTACAGCGTATAGGAGAAACACCTCGGTTGGAGGATGCTTATCTTACTGCTGTGGAAAAAGAGCTAGAGCGTTTAATTGAACATACCAGCAACCAAAATACCTCAGCAAAAAATAGCGCAACGTACATTATTGGTCAGTTTCGTGGCAAGGATAAATGGTCACATATTGCATTACAACGTGAATGGGCAGTTGGTTTGGCCGCATTGGATGATTGCGTTGCCTATTTTCATGAACTAGAAAAGGAAGGTTTGCCTGCCTTAGTTGAACAGTTTGAACAGCGTCTGCAAAAACATACCATGCAGTCTTTGAGTGTGATTCAGAATCGCCTTGAGGCAGATAGAGAAGAAATTACTGACCGTATTGCCATAATTAATCAGGTTTTACGGCGTACAGAATTTAAGTCTGGCAGCTATCTAAGACTAGGATACAAAAAGGAAAAGTATCCACACGTCATAGATTTTGAGCAAAAACTAAAATGGGTCGTATCTAGTATTAATAGTATTGAATATGAACAACGTTTTAAAAAGTTAGCTGAATTAATTTCTATTTTAGAAAAAGCGAGTAACTCGGTTACAGCGCATACTTTTGAAAGCCAGCGTTTACTTGATCCTCGTCATCAAATGTCTTTCTATGCAGAAGAAGTCGATTTGGCTACAGAAGAAATACGAGATGTTTTGGAGTCATCGAGTGGTAAATCTGGCGGAGAAAAAGAATCATTTGCTGGAACCATTGTGGCAGCGAGTTTGGCTTATGTATTAACACCAGACGGCTATGATTATCCAATCTACAGTACAGTGTTTTTAGATGAAGCTTTTTCAAACACAGCTGAAGCGGTTAGTCGTCGAGTACTCAAAGTATTTAAGGCGTTGAAAATTCATGTCAATTTAATCACACCTTATAAAAACTTGAATTTAGCGCGTGAGTCAGCACGTTCTTTATTAATTGCCGAGCGTGATATTGAGAAACATGAAAGTCATTTATGTGAAATTACTTGGCAGGAAATTGATGAAAAAATGGCGCAAAAACAACAGCAACTGTATAGAGAGGCACAACAGTTTGGGGTGCAGTTAGATGCCTAAAATTGAGAAGTGGGGATTACTTCCAAATACCGTTTTGGGTATTTTGCATAAAAAAGAATGGGAAAATCGTCGAAATTTAAAGCAGCGGTTGTTAAATCAACGTCCTTTTCCAATCGAAATTTCACTGAAAGTGCCCACAGACCAACAAGCTAGAGATAATTTGGGTCATTTTCATGCTTTTTTTAAAGCGTGGACAGATTTTGCTTATCCTGAACTGGTTGAATGGCAAGAACGGCAGTATCGACAACTTTCAGAACAACGTGTTCCAGTAAAGTTACGAATTTTTTCTTTACAGCAGCTTACTGAGCTTTTAGGAACAGAGCAACAACTTGAAAACTGGTTGGATAAAATATCCAGCTTTTTGAAGCAGTCTTTTGTGCATGATCGTCATCAGCACCGTTTATTTCAAACTTTAATTCATCATTTAGAGCAGATAGAACGCTATAGCCAACAAGAATGGCAATGGTTGATTCAGCTGATTGAACAGCTGAAACCGAATATGGGGGCAGGGCTTTATTTAAGGGCCTTGCCATTAAGCGCTGTAAACACGAAGTTTCTTGAGCAGAACTTATTGCTGACGGAGGCAATTTGCAATGTACTTTATGATGATGAGATCGTACTGGCTGGAGGGTTGTTGGCATGGCTAGATTGCTTAGATAGCCCCAAAGGTTGGTTGACGATCAAACCCGTCTGCCCAAATGTGCAGGAAAAATTGGGAGGACTCCCCGTTTTTCAATTGTCCACAGAGGTGCTAGATCAATTTGAGTTACCTGCGGAACGAATAATTGTAGTTGAAAATATTCAGTCAGGTTTAGCGTGCCCTTACTTGGAAAATAGTATTGTGGTTTGTGGTGGGGGTAAAAATATTACATGGATGAAGGCCAAGTGGTTACAGTATAAACAGGTTTTTTATTGGGGAGATATCGACTCTGAAGGTTTAAATATTTTAAGTATGGTTCGGCAAAAAATTCCACACGTGATTGCTTTAATGATGGATGAAGCCACAGTTTTACAGTTCCAAAATCATATGGTGGATGAACCAGACTCTATTTTTAGTGAGCCACAATATCTCACTGCTGACGAGTTAAAATTATTTCATGATTTGCGTGCACAGACATTTAAAAATAGGCGTTTAGAGCAAGAGCGCATTTCGGTTGATTGGGTGCATCGTTATTTAGAGTTACTTTGAAAATTAATTTGATTGATAATAAGGGGTGAACCGTACCGGGTTTGTCGGAGACCAACTTTCTTGAGAGAATGTTCCAATGACAAAACCAAAATATACCCCTGAAATCAGAGAAAGAGCGGTTCAATTATTGATTGAATCTGAAAAAGATTATCCTTCTACTTGGGCTGCAATCACAGCTATTGCACCTAAGATTGGTTGTACTCCTGAAACATTGCGTGTTTGGTATTTAAAGCATATGGATCAACTAAATCCTGCCAAAGTACAACAGATATCTGACCAAGAAAAAATGAAGCAAATGGAACGTGAAATTAAAGAATTAAAACGTGCCAATGAAATTCTACGTAAAGCAGCCGCTTTTTTCGCCCAGGCGGAGCTCGACCGCCCACACAAATAATGGTGGATTTTATCCAGAACAATAAAGATCGATATGGTGTTGAAGCGATTTGTAGAATTTTACCGATTGCAGCTTCGACCTATTATCGGGCTTTAGATCTCGCTGACAATCCAGAACATCGAGCGAAACGTGCTCTGCATGATTTACATCATGCAGAGCAAATCAAACGTATTTGGAAAGAAAGTTTAGGTCGATATGGTGTGCGTAAGGTCTGGCAACAATTGAAACGTGAAGGTTATGTTATCGCACGTTGTACAGTTGCTCGATTGATGCAGAAGCTAGGTATACAAGGTGTTTGGCGTGGTAAGAATAAACAAACCACCCGTAGCCGAGATGATCAAAAACGAGCAGATGACTTAGTAAAACGCAATTTTAATGCAGATCATCCTGACCCTTGCGAAGCAGTGCTTCTCAGGTCGCTGACTTCACGTATATTCAAACTCATTCAGGCTGGGTCTATACCGCCTTTATTATTGATGTGTTCTCGCGAGCAATTGTTGGATGGAAAGTATCAACACGTATGAATACAGATATGGTGCTCGATGCACTGGAGCAAGCATTGCATGATCGAGGCATGCCAAAGAACGTGATTCATCATAGTGACAGAGGCGTGCAATATCTTTCCATTCGTTATACCAATCGTTTAGAAGCAGCAAATTTACGAGCATCAGTCGGTACGACCGGTGATTCATACGATAATGCTTTGGCTGAAACGGTGAATGGCTTATACAAAACAGAGGTGATTGAATATTTAAAAGCGGATTGGCAAGGTTTAGCGGATGTACAACTTGCGACACTAAACTGGGTAGATTGGTTCAATAAAGAGCGTGTACACAGTGCACTGGGTTATGTATCACCTTTTGAGTTTGAAGCAATGTACTATGATAAGATTAACCCGTTAGGTCAGGTGGCCTAACTTAAATAAAAAAGTCTCCGACAAACCCGGTACGGTTCATCCACAATTTAACTATAAATACTGTGCAAATAAAGATAGAACTCAGCCAAAAAAGCAGGCGGTATTTAATCGGCCTGGTTATGAAGGTTATGTGGACACCAAAAAACAATATAAATCGCAAGATTTATCGCAACTTTTGCCTTGGTCTAATAATGAACTGGTGGTTGATGCCAGACTTAGATTCAATGCCAATACCTGCGACTTTACAAAATATGATGATGAACAAATTCAAAAGTTTAATCAGGACTTTTTTGCTTCAGAAGGTGAACAACTCTTTTCTAATATTCAGGTGAATGCAGCTTTGCTAACGGAACAGTTATATAAAGATACATGTCTAAGAGATATGCAAAATCAGGAAGTATATAGCTTTGATGTTGAGGATGATGAATTATCTATTTATCAGCATTTTCCAGATTCCGTAGAACTGAATATTCAGACTGGAAAATATGAGCAAGCTGTTAAAAGTGTCACTTTTAATATTGAACCAGCTCCTGATAATGCTTGGTTGAGTTTATCACCTGCGCAACTCAAGGAGCTAACATTAGAGTATGGGCTTGCAGTGCAAGAGGGATGTAAGTTGTCTTTGTCTGTTTATAATGACCAAAGCCCGCAGTGGATATACCATCTTGGGTTCGGGGTTTATCACTGATCTGTTATTGATTAAATTTTATATGTATTTCCAGATTGCTTTTGATTAAATCGGATGGTTTATATTCAATTCAATAAATGAATATTATGCTCAATCCTATTTTGGATCATTTGGAGAGTTTCAGATCTAATTTGTTCAGGTAATAGATCATGAGCAATCTTCGTAAATCGGCTGGCAACTTCGCAAATTGAGTTAATCATTTCATCAACCTCTTGAATAGAAAGCTCTGCTTCCTGAATGCCCAGTTTGACAATGGCAGACCGAGTAATATCCAGTGCTTCACCCATAATATCCATTTGATGATATCCACCTGGGCCTTCACAGAAAGTAACGTCGTAGGCTGGGGCGAGTTTCCATTGTCCATTTTGAGACATTAAAAACGAAAAGTTTTTGCAATGATCATCTCGATTATTGAACACCACATTGAAAACAGCGCGCTTGAATGCAATCGCTTTTTCGCGAATATCATTGGTACAAAAGTGTGTAGCACGAAGAAAGTTGCTGTAGTCTAAACTCCCAGGTGATTTAAAATCAGCCCCTGTAAAGGCAGCTAAACTTTGCATAGGGATGCGCATGCCATCGCAGCGGTCAAATCTTTTTGAGGCAAATGCAGTTAGGCCATTCGGAAGAGTGAAGTATTGGGTGTCTGGGGTGTCAATATGACAATGACGCAAACATTCTGCATAAACAGTTTCAATTGCACAAACTTCAGGATGCTCTTGCTGAGCGGGAAATTTGATCAGCCAAGCTTCATGTTGATGTGAGTGAACTGTTGAGAATTCATTAGTGACAGGATCACGATAAACAAGTGCTTTTGGCCTTGCACCTTGTGGAGACCCGCCCATAATTAATAAATGCTGTAAAAATTCGGCACCTTCTCCTTTGAGAACTTCCTGAACTTCTTGAGCGAGTCTTAGCAATGGAATATTTTCAGCTAATGTTAACTCGGATGCTGAAGGTTCAAAGGATAATGCCCCCATTGCATGTGTACTAATATACGTGAGGCGTTCTAAAGGCCCAACTCGTGCTGGATTAAGTCCATTTTTTTTAAATAAGCGATCCATCAGGAGCATGCCCCAGCCATCGGGTAAGGCATCGTATATAGGGCCTGGTAATCCCATTTGATGTGCAGGAAAGTTCTTTCTTAATGGGTCACCTTTTAGCGGAAGTAGGTAAGATGAAAGCTCTAAACCTTTACTAATTGCTTCTGCGCTGTATTCAAAAGCAATCAATGGTCGACCTGTGATTGCAGTTGAGGAAACTAGTGTGCCCCAAAGCCAATATTCGCCCCATCCATTGTAGTAAACATCAAGTTTTTTGAGCATGGATTCATTTCCTTTTGATACGTTGGCGAGCCGTATTACTCTCATAGCGGAGCATGTCATCTACACTATTTAAATGTGGTTTGAAAAGTTCCTCTAATTCTTTTAATCGGCCGAGCACCATGGCAACACGTACTAAATTTTCAAATGAAACATTTCGACCAGCTTCTAGATTAGATACAGTATTCACACCAATACCCGCACGCGCAGCAACATCTGCCTGAGTCATTTCCAGATAAAGACGTTCTTTACGAAGCCTCTCACATAATAAAGCAACAACTTCTTCAGGTTTTTTGAATATTAAATCCATAATATTGTGTTTTACATTGTGATATCACCATTAAAACACAAAAAAATGGATTTATGAAATTATGCCAGTTGGTCGATAATGAGATGCTTGATTGGCTGATGAGATTCTATTGGATTAAAGAAATCTAATGATTTTAATGCATTTATTTTTTGCAACTACCTACGAATATGTCGTATTTGGGGCCCGAAACTGTGAAATAAAAGATAATAAAGAAAGTATGATTGGGGATAACATAATATAAAATCAATAAAAAAGCCCCCATCTTTCGATGAGGGTTTTTTTGAATTTGGAGCGGGAAACGAGACTCGAACTCGCGACCCCAACCTTGGCAAGGTTGTGCTCTACCAACTGAGCTATTCCCGCATGCGGTGTATAATACATGATGCAAAAATAGGGTCAATCATTTTTTGCATGTCATTGTACTGACTGAATAAATAAACAACATTTTTGGAAAATAGTGCGGTTAAATGACTTAGGTTGTTTGTTTTATAAAAGTTTTCATTGTCTGCAAAAATATTAATATCACTTACAATGCGCTGCAGCTATGCGAAAAATAAAAGCATCAGACATAAAAAATCCGCAGTACTGAACTTCTAAAAATGAAGCCGACTGCGGATTTTTAGGTGATTTAAAATAATTTTATTAAATTTAAATCATTGAATAATGTTAAAAAAATTATTCAACTGTTACACTTTTCGCCAAGTTTCTAGGTTGATCGACATCAGTACCGCGCAAAACTGCCACATGATAAGACAACAACTGCACAGGAATGCTATACACAATTGGCGCAAGCAATGAACTGACTTGTGGAACATACACGACATGCTGACGCTCTTTGTCTGCAGGAATCCCGCTATGCTCATCTGCAAAGACAAATAATTCACCACCACGTGCCTGTACTTCTTCCATATTGGATTTCAGTTTATCCAGCATGTCATCTTGCGGTGCTAAAATCACCACAGGCATGTCATTGTCTACCAATGCCAATGGGCCGTGCTTTAATTCACCCGCAGCATAACCTTCTGCGTGAATATATGAAATTTCTTTCAGTTTCAAAGCACCTTCCAAGGCAATTGGGAATTGTGTGCCACGACCCAAGAACAAGCAGTGATTTTTCTCTACAAACAATTCAGACAAACGTAAAATTGCCGTATCATTTTGCAAAGTATCTAAAATTACTTTTGGTGTGTGCCACAAGTCTGCAATAATTTCCGCTGTTTCTGTCGCTGCAATTGCATTTTTCACCTGACCAATTTTGAGCACCAACAGCATTAATGCTGCCAACTGTGTCGTAAAGGCTTTGGTCGATGCCACACCAATTTCAGGACCCGCAAGCGTTAACAAACTATGGTTGGTTTCACGTACCATTGACGACGTTGCCACGTTACAAATGGTCATGGTTGTGATATCTAAACCTTTTGCAGCAGCACGTTTTTGTGTATCACGTAACGCAGCTAAAGTATCTGCAGTTTCGCCAGATTGTGAAATGCACACATACAACGTGTTATTCACAATGACTGGGGTACGATAACGGTATTCGCTGGCAATTTCCACATGACATGGCAAGTTAATCAGCTGTTCAAACCAATATTTTGCAATCATCCCTGCATGGTAGCTGGTACCGCAGGCAATAATCTGTACCTGTTGGATGTTGGCAAAATCAAGTTCAGCATCTTTCAGGAAATCTTCACGTAAAGCGTTGCCATTTAATGCTTGTGAAATGGTTTGTTGAATTGCTTCAGGCTGCTCATAAATTTCTTTGAGCATGTAGTGTTTATATTCACCTTTCGATGCATTGCTTACAGTTGCATCCAACTCTTTTACAGGGCGTTCGACCGTTTGACCGTTTACAAAAACTTCAATGCTGTCGCGAGTTAAGCGTGCGATATCACCTTCTTCCAAATACATAAAACGGTTGGTGATCGGCAATAACGCCAATTGGTCTGAACTGATAAAGTTTTCGCCAATACCGACACCAATCACCAAAGGAGAACCTTCACGTACCGTGATCAATTCATCTGGATAATCGGTATGGATAATTCCCAGAGCATAAGCACCTTTCAGTTGAGGCACGACTTGCTGTACCGCAACCAATAAATTCGGTGCAGTTTTAAGAGCATGGTTGACCAAGTGCGCAACCACTTCAGTATCCGTTTGAGAGCTGAACATATAGCCTAAAGCTTCTAGCTCATCTTTCAGTTCTTGATAATTTTCGATAATACCGTTGTGTACGACAGCAACATTGCCAGAAATATGCGGATGTGCATTGTTTTCTGTCGGTTTGCCATGTGTTGCCCAACGTGTATGGGCAATACCGAGTGAACCTGTGACTTGAGAATCTAGTACTGCTTGCTCAAGATTTGCTACTTTACCGACACGACGCTCACGCAAGACCTGACCTTGACTAATCAATGCCAAACCTGCGGAATCATAACCGCGATATTCTAAACGCTTTAAACCTTCAATGAGGATATTGGTAATACTACGTTCTGCAACGCCACCGACAATACCGCACATAGGAACTTCCTCTTATTTTTTCAATTTCTGTGGACGTTGATAATTTTCTTTAGTGAACTGTTTAGAACGTTCCACAGCTAAACACTGTTCTGCAACATCACGGGTAATGGTCGAGCCTGCGCCTACCGTTGCACCATTGGCAATGGTGACAGGTGCAACCAATGAACTATTTGAACCAATAAAGACTTGGTCACCAATAATGGTTTTAAATTTATTGGCACCATCATAATTGCAAGTAATCGTACCTGCACCAATATTGCTGCCTGCACCCACTTCGGCATCACCTAAGTAGGTAAAGTGGTTGGCTTTGGAGCCTAAACCAATTTGACTGTTTTTCACTTCAACAAAGTTGCCAATATGCACTTCATTGGCCAATACCGCGCCCGGACGTAAACGTGAGAATGGACCAATTTGCGCAGCTTCACCTACAACCGCTTGGTCAAATACGCTATACGGCTGAACTTTAGTGCCCGCAGCAATTTTGGTGTTTTTGAGGATACAACCTGCACCAATTTCTACGCCATCACCCAGTTCGCAATCGCCTTCAATAATTACGTTAATATCAATGCGAACGTCTTTACCTGCAGTGAGATTACCACGTAAATCAAAACGGGTTGGGTCAATTAAATGCACACCTTGTTGCATGAGTTGCTTGGCTTGGAAGTTCTGGAACTCGCGTTCTAATGCAGCCAATTGCACACGGTCATTCACGCCTTCTACTTCAAAAGCCAGTTGAGGTTCTACCGATGCAACTTCTAAGCCATCGGCAATTGCCATCGCCACAATATCGGTCAGGTAATATTCACCCTGCGCATTGTTATTGCTCAGTTTTGGCAGCCATTCATGTAATTTGGCATTGCTGACGCAGTAAATACCCGTGTTAATTTCCTGAATTTGACGCTGGGCTTCAGACGCATCTTTATGTTCAACAATCGCTTGAATTTTACCGTTTTCACGTACAATACGACCATAACCCGTGGCATCAGCAAGGGTAAGTGTCACCAAGCCAATTTGGGTTTCACGTGAAACATCGAGTAGCTTTTGTAAAGTTTGCTCTGTAATACAAGGTACATCTCCCGATAAAATCAGTGATACACCTTCACGTGGTAAAACAGGCAAAGTCACTTTGACTGCGTGACCTGTGCCCAACTGTTCAGCTTGTTCGACCCACTGTACCTGTTCATGCGCAAACGCATTTTGCACCAAAGCACCGCCATGACCGTAAATGGTAATTATATGATCTGCTTGTAATTTTTTTGCGGTATTAATCACGTGACCCAAGAGTGGGCGTCCTGCAAGAGGTTGTAATACTTTTGGTAAATTTGAACGCATGCGCGTGCCTTTACCTGCTGCAAGAATAATCACGGTGGTAGACATGTTGAATCCTAGTGATGGCTAAACCAAAGTAAAAGATAAATAAATATAAATACATAATGCGGCCCAAAGACCCGCAATAATATCGTCCAGCATGATGCCAAAACCACCTTCGACCTGACGATCAATGACACGTATTGGCCAAGGTTTCCACACATCAAATAGTCGGAATAGGGCAAAACCCACAATTACCCAGACCCAGCTGATTTGATTGATAAAAATCAGGGGTAAAAAGGTAATCGATTGTCCTGCAAATTCATCCCAAACAATACGACCATCATCATGTACGCCCATAACCTGTGCAGTACGTCCACAGATATATATGCCAACGAGGGACATGATGGCAATGGCAAAAAGGCTTGGAATGAAACCAAGCGCGAACCAAATGGGAATGAACAGTAGGGCAAAGGCCGAACCAAAGGTACCGGGAGCTTTGGGTAGTAGACCTGAACCGAAGCCAACACCACAGCATACAATCAGTCGGTCAGTCCAAGACATGGCTTTGAAATTAATCGCGGGTTTTTGCAAAGTGTTGGTATCCATGAAAATGAAGTGAACGATCTACGCCATTCTGTTCAAAGCTTAAGCGGTTTTGATTGTTAATTTTGCCAATAATATGAATAGGGGTATTCAGCGGTTTTTGCAAAAGCTGCTGATAATTTTGTGGGCTTATTGTAAAGCATAACTCATAGTCATCGCCACCTGCCAAGGCATATTGCCACTGCTTTTGTTGTGGTAATTCGGTTAATGCAGCATCTATAGGCAGTTGGCTGAGTTCAATACAAGCACCGACCTGAGAGGCTTTGAGAATATGCCCTAAATCTTGTGCCAAGCCATCTGAAACATCAATCATGCTTGAAGCCAGACCTTTGAGTTGTTGTCCAAGTTGACAACGTGGTGTTGGGTAGTCGAGACGTTGTTTTAAAGGATGATCGAGATGATCTAAACCAAAAGCGGCATCACCGACTTGTCCGCTGACGCAAATATAATCACCGACTTGCGCGCCTGAACGTGGAATGGCATGTCCTTGTTCAATCCAGCCTAAGGCGGTAACGGAAATGGTGAGATGCGGGCTTTGTGTGGTATCTCCACCAATTAAACTTACCCCAAATTGATCGCAACAATCATGTAAACCCTGACTAAACCCTTTGAGCCAGTCGTGATCAATTTGGGGTAGGCTCAATGCCAATAATATACTGTGTGGGGTGGCACCCATGGCGGCAATGTCAGATAAATTGACCGCAACCGATTTCCAACCAATCGCATGTGGGTTGGTATCGAGGGGGAAATGTCGTCCAGCGACTAAAGTGTCGGCACAAATGACCAATTGTTGTTGCGGCGGAGGGGTGAGCAGAGCTGAGTCATCACCGACACCTAAATCGACTGCATCGGGACGCGGTCTGTTGAAATAGGTCTCAATAATGGAAAACTCAGCCATACAACAATCGACTCAATACTTTGAATTAGTTGCTTTGTTGCTTTTCTGCTGCACGTAAGCTGTTGGCAAGACGGTCTAATACACCATTGATGTATTTGTGGCTGTCTGCACCACCAAAGTGTTTTGCCAATTCAATCGCTTCATCCAATACCACACGGTATGGAATTTCCAGATGTTGTTCTAACTCATAAGCACCTAAACGTAAGGTGGCGAGTTCAACACCATCGAGGGCTTGAATGTCACGATCAAGAACAGGCACCAGTAATGCATCCAATGCTTCATGATTGGCAACCACTTGAGTCAACAATTCATGATAATAGCCGAGATCCACTTTGTGCATGGCATTTTCCACACGGGTACGTGCTTCAATTTCATGTACTGGATTGTGGCTCATCTGCCATTCATAAATACCTTGCACAGCAAAACGACGTGCTTTACGTTTTGCTGCATAAGTTGCTTGAAGTGTTTGCGACATAGCGTTAAATAGCCTTTAACAAGTTAACCATTTCAATTGCAGTTAAGGCAGCTTCACTTCCTTTATTACCTGCTTTTGTTCCAGAGCGTTCAATTGCTTGTTCAATACTATCCGTAGTCAATACACCGTTAATCACAGGTAAGCCAGTATCTAAACCAACCACACCTAAGCCTTTGGCACATTCACCTGCAACAAAGTCAAAGTGTGGAGTGCTACCGCGAATCACTGCGCCGAGTGCAATAATGGCATCATAACCATTCGATGCAGCTAATTTTTTAGCCACAACAGGAAGTTCCCAAGCGCCTGGTGCATGAACAACGGTGATATTATCCTCTGATACGCCATGACGTTTCAATGTGTCAATTGCGCCATCAAGCAAATGCTCAACCACAAAACTATTAAAACGACCGACTAAAATCGCATAACGGCCTTCGCTAGCGAGATGTAATAAACCTTCAATACGGCGAATTGCCATAGCAACCTCGATTATTTCTCTGATGTTGGATCTGCGGTGATATATTCCACCACTTCTAAGTTAAAGCCTGATAAAGCATTGAAACGTAATGGTGAGCTGAGTAGCTTCATTTTTTCAACGCCTAAATCACGTAAAATTTGTGCACCCACGCCAATGGTTTGGTATTGCTGTGACAATGCAGCATTGGCTTTGCCTTGTTTCGGGGATTTAAGGCTGTCTAGGGCAGGGCCCAAGTCTTGCAATTGAGCTTGACCAATCCAGACCAAAACACCACGTTCACTGTTGGCAATTTCTTTTAAAGCACGGTCTAAATTCCAAGTTGCCGAACCATCTGCTTTTTTCAGCTTCAGCAAATCACGGGTTGGATTAAAACCATGCACACGTACTGTGGTAACGCCTTCTTTCGGCTCGCCTTTGACCAATGCCAAGTGAATGTCTGGGTTCCCCAGTTCACGGTAGCGATATAAGTCAAAAGTACCATATTCGGTGTCGATGCTTTGCTGATCCAAACGCTCTACAGTTTGTTCATTGGTCATGCGATAGTGGATTAAATCGGCAATAGTACCAATTTTTAACCCGTGCTTTTCAGCAAAAATTTCTAAATCTGGACGACGCGCCATCGTGCCGTCTTCATTGATGATTTCACAAATTACCGATGCAGGCTCTAAACCTGCCAAACGGGCAAGATCACAACCTGCTTCGGTATGTCCTGCACGGTGCAATACACCACCTGGCTGTGCCATGAGTGGGAAAATATGCCCAGGCTGAACAATATCGGCAGGCTTGGCATGTGCAGCGACAGCGGTTTGAATGGTATGCGCACGTTCTGCGGCAGAAATACCCGTGGTAATGCCTTCAGCAGCTTCAATCGACAAAGTAAAGTTCGTACCGTGTTGTGCACCATTGGCATCAACCATTAACGGTAGGTTTAATTGCTGGCAACGGTCACGACTTAAGGTTAAGCAAACAAGACCACGCGCGTGTGTGATCATGAAGTTGATATCTTCAGGGCGAACGTGGGTTGCGGCAATGACTAAATCACCTTCATTTTCACGATCTTCATCATCCATGAGGATGACCATTTTTCCTGCACGGATATCTGCTACAAGCTCTTCGACAGTATTGAGCGGCATCAACCTTTACCTTCTTATTTGTCTGAAACGACATTGAATGAGAGAGATGCATAGTCTAACGGTTTTTTACCTGTTTTGCCTATGCTTATCATTTTCATTGCGTGACTTATGGTTATACACAGTGTCATCAGGCTTGGAAAGAGGCGGAAATAAGGATTTACTGCGTTGCTGTAGATTGTTTAGGCCATTAAGATGAAATGCAAAATCTGTGAAAAATAAAACTGTAGAGGGCATAGGATATTATCGCCCTCATTCTCGCCTTCATTTGAACCCAATTGGGTTTTGGGAGAAGGCAAGAATCAGGGATGAGATGATTCATTAAATTCAGGTATAAGCGAATTTCTGTTTAGCGCTCACGCAAGGCTTCTTTGGCTTTGTTGAATGGTTTGATCAGATAATCCAACACCGTTTTTTCACCCGTTTTAATATCGACTGTTGCGACCATGCCCGGGGTAATATCAAACGCTTGTCCTGCTTTGTTGCTGAGTTTGTCTGAATCGGTACGGATATAAACCCTTATCTTGGGATATTTTCTATTTCATATTACATCTTGTTTTGAGCGTTTTGGTTGTAAAATAAAACTGATTAAAAAATCCACAAAATGATCAACCTTTTTGACTGAGCGCTGAAAACATAAAAAATAAACACTTTTCTGTGATTAATTGCACAATAAATGCAAAAAAGTCATGTCTTGCATATCCTTAATTGTCTTTGTGTGGTTAGAATATAACAACTGTGCCCAAGATCTCTCACGTCCGTTATGAATATATTAATCGTTGATGATCATCCGCTGTTTCGCCATGCCTTAATTCAGGCGGTTCGTTATAGCTTACCGCAAGCTCAAATTCATGAAACTGCTGCAGTCAATGAATTGTACGAGCGTTTGGAAAATGGACCTGAGCCTGATCTTGTTTTATTGGACTTGAATTTACCAGGGGCATCGGGCTTTTCTGCATTGGTGCATGTGCGTGCGCAATATCCATCTATCCCAATTATTGTGGTGTCCGCTCACGAAGAAGCATCGATTATTCAACGTTCAATTGCGCATGGGGCGATGGGTTATATCCCAAAATCGGCACATCCGAGCCATATTGGTGAAGCAATTCGTCAAGTTTTAGAAGGTGAGATTTGGTTGCCGCCAAATTTGGCTGCGAATGTTAACTTTGACCCTCGCGCTGCAGATGAAACGGCTTTGGCTGAACGTATTCAGTCTTTAACACCACAGCAATTCCGTGTATTGATGATGGTGGCAGAAGGTTTGTTGAATAAACAAATTGCCTATGAATTAGATGTTTCTGAAGCGACGATTAAAGCGCATGTGACCGCAATTTTCCGTAAATTGGGTGTGCAAAATCGTACTCAGGCGGTATTGGCAATCAATGCTTTAAATATTGAAGAAAAGAAAATGTAAGATGTGACTGATCTGTAAAAGATGAGTTTAAAACCGCTATGTTGATCTGGAAGATTGAGCAGTGGTTTTTTATTGGGTGTTTGGTTGATAATGACCTTTTTAGAAAGCTAATTCACTTTAGGATGTGACATTTGGCGTTCAGGTTGTTGATGTGCTTAAAAACCTAAAAGGAATATTGTCTTATGTCTTTAGCTGTATGGCCTGAAACATATTCAGGCTGTCATGTCGATAAAACCGATAAAAATCGACATGAGAGAGTTGTCATGTCGATGACATAAACATATTTAGGTTGTCATGTTGATAAAATGAGTAAAAATCAACATGAGCTGAATAGCATATCAGTTTAATGATAGGCGACATGCCTCTTTTGAGATTCTTAGGCTTTGATTGTATCTGTACCCATAAATCCAATCGTGTGAAGTTGTCCTCAGCGAGAAAACCCGCCACTAATAAGAAATACATAGAAGGACGAATATATTTTAATAGTAATAGATGAATGGTGATTTGAATAAATCATACCTAAGTGAGTAGGGGGCTTCCCCCTATATGGGTTCAACTTTTAGAATTCACGATAACCAAGCCCGCCAGCCGTGATATGTGCTAGATTTCGATCATAGGTAATTATTTGGCTTTCTTTTCCGATGGTTTTATTTTTCTGACTTGAGCATCTGTAAGCATTGCAATGATTCCACAGAATTGGGGGTATAGTTTTGGGGGTAATTTATTATACCCCTAGTTATAACCCCAACTAGATCAAGCTTGCAATAGATAAAGTGGATTGCATTAAACATAAAAAAGGCCTAAACCCTTTAGATTCAAGCCCTTAAAACTACGGGATAATACCGTAAACAACTAATTTGGCGGTGAAAGAGGGATTCGAACCCTCGATACGCTATTAACGTATACACACTTTCCAGGCGTGCTCCTTCAGCCACTCGGACACTTCACCATAGGCGGTGGATAATAACCAAAAAATAGTACAAAGCCAAGTTGAAAAATTTGATTTAGAGAAAAACTTTCAGCGTAGTGCTATGATTCTCAAAAATACCGTCTAAATCGAAGACACCTATGCAAAGTACTGCAAAAAAAGCAGCCTTACCCGTCATTACCTTGGCTGCACTCGGAGTTGTATTTGGGGATATCGGAACCAGTCCTCTGTATGCCTTCAGACAAACTTTTTTAACGGCGCATCTTGCAATTACCCAAGCCAGTGTATTGGGAATTTTATCCCTAATTTTCTGGTGCATGATGCTCACCATCAGCTTCAAATACGTCACCATTATTATGCGTGCCGATAACAATGGCGAAGGCGGGATCATGTCATTATTGGCATTGAACCTGCGCACCACCCGTATTGCCGAAGACAAAAAAATCTTCCTGATCGCACTTGGCTTTATTGGTGCATCCCTGTTCTTTGGCGATGGCATTATCACCCCCGCCATTTCAGTATTGTCTGCCATTGAAGGACTAAGTATTGCCACGCCTATCTTTAATCAATGGCTCGTACCGCTCTCCATTGGTATTTTGGCAGGACTGTTCATTGTGCAGCGTCATGGTACAGGCACTATGGGCAAATTTTTTGGCCCACTGACTTTGCTGTGGTTTTTAGCCATTGGCGGTGCAGGGCTGCTCAGTATCATCCAAACCCCATTTGTATTGGCCATGGTCAGTCCACACTGGGCGTTTAACTTTGTAGTAGAGCAACCCTTTGTTGCATTTCTCACCATGGGTGCGGTGATTTTAACCATGACGGGTGGCGAAGCACTCTATGCCGATATGGGGCATTTTGGGCGGATGCCTATTCGCCTCGCGTGGTTTTTGATTGTCTTACCTTGCTTGTTATTGAATTACGCAGGACAAGGGGCATTATTGCTACGTAACCCTGCAGCGATTGAAAATCCGTTCTATATGTTGGTGCCTGAATGGGGCTTATACCCGATGATTGGTTTAGCCACAGCTGCAGCGGTGATCGCTTCTCAAGCGGTGATCACAGGGGTATTTTCAATGGTCAATCAGGCCATTCAATTGCGTTATTTACCACGCCTGACTGTACGTCACACGTCCGATGTTGAACGTGGTCAAATCTATTTGCCATTCATTAACTGGGCCTTATTTATTTCGGTGCTTATCTTAATTTTATTATTTGAAAATAGTGCCAGACTTGCCAGTGCTTATGGCGTGGCAGTGACCATGACCATGCTGTGTGGCACGATTTTAATTTCAGTGCTGGCCTATGGTTTTTGGCGTTGGCCGATGTGGAAAGTTGCCCTTTTTGCAGTGCCATTTTTAACCCTAGATTTAATTTTTGTGGCTTCGACCTCGCTCAAAATTGTGTCAGGGGGATGGGTGCCAATTTTAATTGGCGCCATCATGTATACCATTTTAATGACGTGGAAAGATGGTCGTGCATTGGTTTTCAATCGTTTGGAAAAAGATGCCTTGCCGATAGACCTATTCATTCACAGTATTAGTATGGGCAATGAAACCAAATTTGTCCCTGGCGATGCGATTTTCTTGACAGGTACGCCTAACATTGTGCCACATGCCATGTTGCATAATATTAAGCACAACAAGGTCTTACATGAACGCAATATCATGGTAACGGTCATCACGCGTGATATTCCATTTGTGGCGCAGCAAGATCGGATTCAAGTCGAAAAACTGGATGATCGTTTTTATCGGATTGCCATGTATTACGGTTTTAAAGATCAGCCAAATATTCCAAATGCCTTGAAACAAGCCTATGAACAGCTTGAGTTTGAATTCGATATGATGCAAATGAGCTTCTTTATTTCGCGTGATCGAATTGTGCATACGGTGGGCGATGGCATGTCACCGTGGCGTGAAAAACTGTTTATTTCAATGCAGCGCAATACCAGTCCTGTGAGTGATTTCTATCAAATTCCAACCAACCGTGTGGTGGAATTGGGTAGTCAAATCGAAATTTAAAAACTGCTCAATAGATTTTAAAAAACCAGCATTATAAAGTGCTGGTTTTTTATTTTTAGCTCAAGATTGGTCTTAAACAGATCTTATTGTTCCGTATCACTTGGTTGTAGATGGCTTAAATCTATATCGTTTACATCTGCGCCCTGTGCCGCAGGTGCTGTGGTTTCAAGCCGTTCAGTCGTGGGCAGATTGACTGCTGCTTGTTCAGATGCAGCAGGGTTTTGTGGTGCAGCATTTAGCGCTTCTGCGGTGACATCCACATCATCGCCAGCATTTACAGGTAAATCGGCTGAAGATGACAATAATGGCGCAGAGGTGGCTTGTATGTGTTGTTCGCTCACTTGCTCTGCCTGCGCTGCGTGTTGCAGTTCGGATTCAGTCCCGACAGGCATCGTCATCGGTACATTGTCTTGAGCCAGATTGGCTTTTTCGGCTGAAATTTGGTTTGCAGGCTGTTGCGCTATATTTTCTGCTGGACTTGTTAAGTTTGTATCTGTACTCGGTACAATGCGTATCTGACCATTGGCGATTAATTCTTGTAGTGAGCCTGCTTGCCCATTAATCGTGGTGCTTATTTTGACTTTAGATAAACTTTCTAAAGTATCACCTGCTTGAATGGGTGGTTCGGCAAAGGCAGAAATGCTGATACTGCTACCAACCAAAGCACAAGCAAAAAGATGAAAACGCATGTATTTCTCCATCAAAAATCGCAAAAATAAAGTTAAAACCAATTTAAATCGTCAATGACATCCAGCTAGAGCAGCGCAATGCGCTTGGGTGTCGCTGAGCGATGTCTTTAAGGTGTATTTAGCTTGGCAGATTCGCTAAAACCGATGCAATCAAATCTACCAAACTTGATCTAGACTGATGTCAAAAGTGCTTAAAACTCAGGCTGTGTATGGCTTTTGTGGTGTTATGGCGCGGGTTTTGTTTAATTGTTAGACGAACAAGAGGTGCTTCATATACAAGCTGTGAGTGGATTGTTAAGCTCGGGCAAACTCTGCGGATTTAGAGCGAAGTCACAGTAACGGTTATGGCAAGAAAACGGCGCAATTCCAACAACATTTGGACTCAAATTTTCAATCAAAACAGCTTGAAAGTGCTACTCGGTGTAGTGGCAACAGGGAGTTTTGTGATTGCTTTTGGTCAAGAAAAAATTAGCCAGTGGACTTCACTGGTGCCGAGTTCAGGAAATAGTGCTTGCCTAACCCAGTTCTATCGAGAAACGCCGCCCTATTTACTGAAAAATAGCCTGCAAAAAGACAGCTATCCGCTGTGTTTTAATGACTTTAATGTGATGTATTCAGGGGTATCCAAAACCCCGTTATGGGTGGCAGAAGCCTTAACACCAGCGCGTTTGAGTCAGCGGATTCCACGTGAAGATAACTTTCACGAAGAACCGCGCGTCAAAGCCGAGCATCGTGCGACTTTGCTGGATTATCGTGGTTCGGGTTATGACCGTGGACACATGGCACCGAATGCCGACATGACCAACTTGGCAGCCCAGTTTGACAGTTTTTCTTTGGCAAATATGGTGCCGCAAGCCCCTAAAAATAATCAGCAGGTCTGGCGTGAACTTGAAGAAGCCACCCGAGCGGTGGTGACTAAGCAAAAGCAAGATGTGTATGTGATTACGGGGCCAAGTTTTAATGCCAAGCGTCTAAAAACCATTGGGCAGGGCGTTATTGTGCCGACTGCGGTGTATAAAGCTGTGTATATGCCCAAAACAGGCGCGATAGGGGCTTATTACGCGCCCAATAACGACTCGTTACAGGTGCAAGTGGTGAGTGTCTGCTATTTAGAAGAACAGTTGGGCATTAATTTATTCCCACAATTAAGTGAAGAACAAAAGCGCAATACCTATAAATTGCCTTTGACTGCAAATGCTGTAAAAGCCAATACACCGATTGCCTACTCACATTGGGATGCAGAAAGCCAGTGCGCAGAAGATGTATCTGCTGAGCAATTACAAGCCTTGCAAACCGAATTTAAACGCTCAGGCAGTAGTCCTGCATCGGGTGCTAGCATTGATGCAGATACCCAAGATGCAATTGTGAAGCAATTGATTGAAGCTTTATTGCAATATATTTTACAGTTGTTGAAATCTTAAACTGGGTTAAGATGATGGATATTGCATCCTTCATGCTAAGGTGAATTCAATGTTTAAACCGTTTCAAAATGGGACTGAATCACATGCGATTCATGACTTAACCTTAGAAAATGATTTAGATTGCATCAATGTGTATGGCAATTTGCAAATCAGCAAAGATCAGGCGGGTTTACAGGCAGCCAAAGCACTACAGGCTTTTTTGAATGAAGTTGTTGCAACTTTGGAGCAGACTCCGAATCTGCCTGAAAAGTTAGATCGTCCCGAAGCGGGTGAAATTGAAAATCCATTTTTATAATGGATGCCATCTCAAGATATTAAATCTACTTTAATCTGCTCATCTAAGCCATTAAAAAGCCCGCTCAAACGCTTGAACGGGCTTTGTTGTTTTGTGTGTTTTTAGATAAATCCCAGACATCTTGAAAAGCTGTGGATTTAAAGTTTTGAAGATCAGTCTTCAGCTTTTGCCATAGCGCGATACAGCACCGCACCAATCACCGCACCTACAATCGGTGCAACCCAGAAAGCCCAAAGCTGGCTGAGTGCTGCAGTTTCAGCAAAGAACGCCACACCTGTACTACGTGCAGGGTTCACGGAAGTATTGGTTACAGGAATACTGATCAGATGGATTAAGGTCAGTGCCAAACCAATTGCAATTGGAGCAAAACCTGCAGGTGCACGTTTGGCGGTTGCACCCATAATCACCATCAAAAAGCCAGCAGTGAGTACCACTTCAATCAATAATACTGAACTGAGGGCATATTTTCCTGGAGATAAATCACCATAACCGTTGGTCGCGAAACCGCCTGTGCCTGCAAAACCTGCCTGACCCTGTACAATCAGATACAACACCAGTGCGGCCAGAGTCGCACCAATAATTTGTGAAATAATATACGGTGCGAGTTCTTTGGCTTCAAAACGTCCACCTGCCCACAAACCAATACTGACTGCAGGGTTAAATTGACCACCTGAAATGTGCCCAAGTGCATAGGCCGCGGTTAATACGGTCAGACCGAACGCGAGGGATACTGTACCGTACCGGATTTGTCGGAGAGTCAATATTCTGAGATGAGAAGCATTGCTTCGCAAGACGTAGCGAAGCGTAGTGTCCCGATGACAAAATTAAAATATACCCCTGAAATCAGAGAAAGAGCGGTTCAATTATTGATTGAATCCGAAAAAGATTATCCATCGTATTGGGCTGCAATCACAGCAATCGCTCCTAAGATTGGCTGTACTCCTGAAACACTACGTGTTTGGTATCAAAAATATTTAGATAAACAAAATCCAGTTAAAGTACAGCAGCTTTCAGACCAAGAACGTATCAAACAACTGGAACGCGAAAATAAAGAACTGCAACGTGCGAATGAAATTCTACGTAAAGCAGCTGCTTTTTTCGCCCAGGCGGAGCTCGACCGCCCACACAAATAATGGTGGATTTTATCCATAACAATAAGGCGTTAAGCGCATGCGGTGATTCCACCTAGAAAATGAGAAAGCATACAAAGATACAAAGAGCAGCTCGCTAGAGCGAGATAAATGACTTCGAACAGTTAATCTCAGGTAGGACACTATGGAAAAATGATCAGGCTATCATCGGCGCAGTTGGGTTGAAACTAAGATGCATGCACTTGTAGCAGTCCTCAACAGATGTAAGCAATTAGGTAGAGCACTTACCCAAGTTACGCCTTAAATTTGGTTCATTTCGGGGTACTTTGTCTTTCAAATCTTTGTGGAACAAAGCCCATTTGGCTATACATTAACTAAAAAAATAGAGAAAAAAACTATAAAAAATATAAAATGTGAAATTTGCGCATTTGGTGGAAATTGGGTATTATTTTGCTGGAATATTGACCAGTATGTTTGGGCTGGCAAAGTTCTAAGTAGAGATAAAATTTTAAAATACAAAATCCAGAGGGCAGAATAGATGAAAAATAGAGCATTTGTAAAAATAATGATGGTCACGGGTGTCTTAGGTTTAACAGCATGTGGCGGTAGTGACAGTGATGAAACAGGAAACGTACCAGTACCATCAGAGCCAGTTGCCGAGGCTATGGTTCAAAAAAGTGTAGAAGAGCTGACGCTGTTGGATGTGAATAACCTTACCTTAAATGCTGCGTCGATTCAGATTTTAAGTGACGAAGAGTGGAAGAAATTACAAGCAAGTAGTTTGAAAACAGCAACAAATGCAAGTACAGCAGATGATTCTGAACAGCTATTTCCACCGATCAATAGTTTACCGACAGCGACTCATTTTAAAGGTCAAAGTTACCTTGCTAATGCTCAAGGCATCGTTAAACTGCCTAAATTGGCTGCAGGCACATATTATGTTTTGGTCACTAAAAATGGACAGTCTGCAGTTTCGGCATTCTTGATCCATCCTAAAAATACCAATAAGAGCATTGTGTTGAATGTTGTCCTCAACTGCTTAGACCAAGACTGTCAGACCTTAAGTGATGCACCTGTCAATGATGCAGTAGTCGGTACGTTGTCTGGTCAGGTCATTTATAAAGGAAAGCCTTTAGCGAATGCGCAAGTCGCATTATCTGGCGGTGCTGCGACCAATGGTGCATTTGTTAGTGCAATTACCGATGCTAATGGTTATTTCACGCTTTCATTTAACGTCTCCAATACTCTGCTTGAAGCATTGAAAAATGCCACGCTCACTATTAGCAGTGCAGGAACTAATACCATGACAAAAAAAGTTACGGTCATTGCTTCTTCTGCATCGGGCTATCAATTTGAAGTGCTGCCTGAAACGACATCTGCAGATGCGGTATGGCGTGAAACTTTTGAAGCGGACTCTACTACTCGCAATGCATGGACAAGCTCACAGCCAAGTGTGGCGAATGTCGATTGGCAGCTGCTAAACAAAGGTCACAATATTCGTAATAATCAAGTGAATCAGCGTGTGCGCTTAGCGCCAAATGACCAAAGTCAAGGCAAGGTACCTGAGCCACTGCAAGGTAATACGGCATATTGGTATGGTGACAAAGTAAATGGCAACTTTATTGGTGCTTTAAGTGATTCATCTACGGCTCCAGAGTTTGATGGCGGCACCTCGCAGCATGACAATAGGGGAGAATTGATTTCACCTGTGATTAATCTAAGCCAGTATCAGGCGCCTTTGAGTTTAAGCTTTAAAACATGGTGGGAAATTGAGTCAGTCAATCCAAATAATCAGGGGTTTGATTTGATGAATATTTTAGTTTCTACCGACGGCGGTAACAGTTTTAAGACTTTGGCTCGATTAAACCCGCTGGCAGATCCATCTTCTGCATATGATCGCGCGCCGATTCCATACAGTAATTTAGGCTTTAACCTCGCACCGGCTGCTGTTCAGCAAGAAGCAATTTCATTAGATGAATATGCAGGCAAGGCCAATGTTCAGCTGAAATTCCAATTTAGAACGGTCGATGGACTTTATAATGGTTTCCGCGGCTGGATGATTGATGATGTGGTGATTCAGAAAAAAGCCGGAACTTTCCCATTATTTGATGGTGTGAGTTTTGATGAAAATTCAGATAGTTTCTCTCAGGACTATAGTGGCGTCGCTGCAAAACAAGCGGGCGTTTTGTTGAAAAGCACGAAGAGTTATGCACGGTGGGCTGACGAGCCACAGCGTAAATAAAGATTTACATGGCGGTGCAGTATGAATGAATAGAATAGGTTTAGACACATTGCATTCGCGATCAATCAACCATCAAGCGTGGTGAATACTAAAAACAGCTCTCTATTGAGGGCTGTTTATATTTAAAGGGGCAATTTATTCAGCCACTTCAGCATAGCGGTAACTAAAGCGTAAGCGTTCGCTGAACACAATCTTACGAATTCATCCTATAAGCCTTAATTCAATCCCCTTTAAAAAACAGGCGACTCAATTTTATGACTACAAATAACCAGACATTGATCGCATTTCTTGCCAAGAAACTAAGAACATACAGTGAATCATAGTGAGTTTGTCGAAGACGAGATTGTAAATAAAATTGCGTAATTGATTGAATTTTATATGTTCATAGTCACAACGAAGTCAGGCATCATGTTGGAAGAACAAAAATTAAATGACCTTATAGCAGAATTTGCTAAATCCATAAAAACAGAAGATGATCTAAATCCATTCAGCCGATTGTTGACTAAACTGACTATTTTAGCGGCTCTCAATGCCGGACTTACCCTACACCTCGGACATGAAAGAAAGCTCGTAAGCGCGGTTCTAATGCTCGCAATGGTCATTCAAGTAAGACCTTACGGATGATGGTGAGATTCAGATCACGACACCAGGAGATCGTGATGACACACTTCAGTCACAGCTGTTTAAAAAGAAAGAGAAGCACGACTTCGCAAGGCTATCACGCGAATGGATAGCCAGATTCTATCCCTTTATATCAAAGGCTCCCAGAGGGAAACTGGAATTTACAGCCTTGTACCCTGTCATTTTCTTCACCATTTTCAACTGCAATAAGCTTATGAGTATGATGACTGTGATTCAATCCTTTACTGAATTTCATGCTGGCTTTTTGAGTCCTGAACTTTGACTCATCCAGATAAGGAAAACGTCAGCTCAATATTGACGGGTATCTATGGAACACAAGGGGTTCTTAAAGCGAAATATGGGACAGTAGTGGCATTCGGACTCCTTTTTTTCTGCCTGTATTTTGGGCTAAATAAAAAAGTGTAACCCGAAGATTACACTTTTAAAGCTCAAAAACTAAAGTCCAAAACAGTTTTGTTTTAGAAATTACAAACGCATTTCAATGCCTTGCGCTGCCAAATATTGTTTGGCTTCTGGAATAGTGTGCTGACCAAAGTGGAAAATTGAGGCAGCTAGTACCGCATCTGCACCGCCTTTTAAAATACCATCTGCCAAGTGCTGTAAATTACCTACACCGCCAGACGCAATGGTGGGTACAGTTACACGGTCATTGATGGCACGCATGAGCGCCAAGTCATAGCCTGCCTTGGTACCATCGGCATCCATTGAAGTGACCAATAGCTCACCTGCGCCGTAGTCTGCCATTTTCACTGCCCATTCAATGGCATCAATACCTGTTGGTTTACGACCACCGTGGGTGAAAATTTCCCATTTGTTATCACCCGTTTTTTTCGCATCAATGGCAACCACAATACATTGCGCGCCAAAACGCTGTGAGGCTTCTTGCACAAATTCAGGGTTAAACACGGCTGCAGAGTTAATGCTGACTTTATCTGCACCTGCGTTCAATAATAGGCGAATGTCTTCAACCTTGCGCACGCCACCACCAACGGTGAGGGGCACGAACACGGTTTCTGCCATACGTTCTACGGTACGATAAGTCGTATCACGACCATGATGGGTAGCGGTAATGTCTAAAAAGGTGATTTCATCGGCACCTTGTTCATTATAACGACGCGCCACTTCGACAGGGTCGCCCGCATCACGAATATCAAGGAATTGCACGCCCTTAACCACGCGACCATTATCTACGTCTAGGCAAGGAATAATACGTTTCGCTAGCATAAATTTTTCCAATTATTACAGCCGATTATGAAACTCACCCACACAAGCGCTACACCTTGGCAGATGGAGCGGGTATTCTATCAAACTTAGCTCAGGTTTTTCGCAGGTTTTCTATGTCGGTTTATACTCCTTTGACTTTAAAGGAAGTTCAGGTCTTTGCAGCGCCTTATGGATTGGAGGTGGTCGAGCTGATTCCCATTCAAGGGGGGATTCAAAATACCAATTATTTTTTGCGTTGCGACAATCAAAACGAGTACGTGCTGACCATTTTTGAAGAATTAGATCAGCAAGCGGCAGGCGAATTAATTCCTGTATTACAGCATTTGGGGCAAGCGGGTTTGCCTGTGGCAGTGCCTTTATCCTATTCGGGACAAGCCATTCACCAATTAAAAGAAAAACCTGCACAAATTGCACCGCGTTTAATTGGGCAGCATCCGACACTGGCAACAGTGGCGCAAGTGGAAGCGATTGCGATTGCACAAGCCAAAATGCATGTGGCCTTACAAAATTTTCCTTTGCAGCGCGATCATGTACGTGATCACGCTTATTGGGCAGGGGTCGCACGCCAATTAAAACCAAGAATGCATGTGGCCGATCAAGCCTTACTGTCCAAACTTTTGGGCTTGTATGAAGCCTTAACCGCAGTCTATCCGCAGCGTCCTAAAGGTTTTATTCACTCGGATTTATTCCGTGACAATACCTTGTTTGCAGATGATCAGTTGCAAGGCATTTTAGATTTTTATGAATTAAATCAAGATGAATTGCTGTTTGATATTGCGATTACGCTGAATGATTTTTGTACCGATTTTCCTGAGCTGAGCTTAAATGAAAGCAAGGCGATTGCATTTTTAAATGCCTACGAAACGGTGCGTCCTTTAACCCAAGACGAAAAAGCCTGTTTGGAACTGTATTTGGCAATGGCGGCAGGACGTTTTTGGTTAATGCGTTTGCAGGTGGCTGCTAAAAATGCGGCAGAAGGGCGGACAGGCGCAGATATTTTGCAGAAAAATCCAGATGAAATGCGGAATATGCTGATTGAACGCTTAAAGTTTGTGACAGCTTGAGGGATATAGAACATGCGTGATCAAGGGCGTTTAGTCGAATGGTTTGATGAGCAGGGTTATGGGTTTATTCAGCCGAATGACCACCAAAAAGATCGCGTGTTTTTACACATTAAGGACTTCGCCCGACAAGGGCCACGTCCAATTGTGGGCTGTGCCTTGGAATATACCGTAACTGTGGATGAGCGCGGACGTTACCGAGCACAGCAAGCGGTGTATTTAAAAGCTTCGCAGACCAAAGCAGCAAAGGCATCTGCTGTGAGTGCGAAAACATCCAACATCACGCAAAAAATGCAGCCGATGCAAATATTATGTGTGGCTTATATTGTTGCTTTGGCTTTGCTGACGCTGTTGGGATTGCTCAGCGGCATGTTGTTATTATTCATCAGTTTGATGAATGCGCTGAGTTATTGGCTGTATGCACAAGATAAAGAAGCTGCACAGCAGGGTGGACGTCGTATTCCTGAAAATAACTTGCATATTGTGGCTTTTTTAGGGGGTTGGCCTGCAGCATGGTTAGCACAACAAAAATTACGCCATAAAACACAAAAACAACCCTTTGGTAAGATTTATTTTTGTACGATAGGCTTAAATATCTTTCTGATTTTATGGATGATTTCTCCGTTGAATCAGCTTAACATCTAATTGGGAATATTGTTCCAGTAACAGGCTTGTCAGGTGCATTATGTCAGACGCAGAGCATTCATATTCAGTAGATCAAGACCCACATCGTTCATTGACCATGATTTTATATGTGCTGTATATCGTGGCGATTTTTTCTGCGGGGATATTGGCCGTGATTGCCTTAATCATCAACTATTTAAAACGTAGTGATGTACAAGGTTCAATTTTTGCCAGTCATTTTACTTGGCAAATTCGCAGCTTCTGGTGGTATCTGTTTTGGAATATTGTGGCCTTTGTGCCGTTCTTTTTGGTGTTCTTTAGTCCAGATGCGCAAAGCTTTGCCAGTATGACTTTGGCTGCGACACTTTTCTGTATCGCAGTGGTTGCTATTTCGTGGTTATGGATTGTTTACCGTGCTATACGCGGTTTAATTCGCGTGAATGATAATTTACCGATGTATCATTAAATTCACGTTCGTTCGTCTTTTTAAGATGTTTTGAGCGATCTTGCCTAGATGCTGTTTATTCAACTTTTTGGGATGATGTGTTTCGTTTTAAAAATTTTGGTCGCCATTCGCTGACCAGCACGCCTAAAACCACCAGTAGTCCACCGAACAACGCCAGAACTGCCAAGCGCTCGCCTGCCAAACGTCCAATCAATGCGGCCCAAACAGGCTCACCTGCATAAATAATAGCAGCTTGCGCAGGGTCTACTTGTCGTTGCGCCCAGTTCATCACCAATTGAATCACGGCACTGGCAATGCCTAAGCCGAGCAAAACAGCAAGGAGTGACCACTGAAATTCGGGCAATTGAGTTTCTCCAACCCATGGTGCAATCGCAAAACACAATAACGATGCACAACCCAGTTGGATGAGGGTAACGCGCTTTAAATTGACCCGATTGGCAAAATAGCTAATTAAAATAATTTCAAAGGCAATCGCAATTGAACCGATTAAAGTAATGGCTTGTCCAAAACTTAACTGAATTGCGCCTAAGCCATTGCCTGTTAAAAAGACCAAGCCTACAAATGCCAAAATAGCACCCAACCAAGTCATGACATGCGGACGTTGATCAAAGCATAACCACAGCAATAGCGGTACAAGCGGGACATACAGCGCCGTTAAAAAGGCCGATTCGCTACTGCTGATACTTTGTAAGCCAATGGTTTGAGTGACATAACCTAGCGCAATGACTGCGCCTATGGCAAAGCCTGCATAGAGTTCATCGAGGCTAAAACCACGTAAGCTTCGCCATGAAATCAGCCCCACGGCCAACGTGGCTGCGGCAAAACGTAAGCCTACAAACAGTACTGGACTGCTGAAGTTCAAACCGTATTGCACGGTAATGAAGGTTGCACCCCAAATTAAGGTAATCAAAATGAGCGCCAGTTGCGGCGCTTTGCTGCGAAGCATTGGTGAAAGCTGAGACATAGAACCAGTGGGAGATGAAGAAAACTCAAAATGAGTAAAATAAAATCAAAATAAAAAAGAGGTCCGCAGACCTCTTTAAAAATACGCGGCAGAATTACAAAGATTGCTCATCTAAAAGCAACTGTGCCTCACGCAGGCTTAACGTGCCTTCGTAAATTGCACGACCTGTAATCGCACCTAAAATGCCAGGCTGACCTTTTAGGTTGCGTACGTCATCTAAATTGGTCACACCGCCAGAAGCAATCACGGGTAAGCCTGAATATTGCGCCAAGTTTACGGTTTGTTCTACGTTCACACCTTGCATCATGCCATCACGGGCAATATCGGTATAAACAATGCTAGATACACCTGCATCGGCAAAACGCTTAGCTAAATCTGTTGCCTTCACGTCTGTGACGTTGGCCCAACCATCAGTAGCCACCATGCCATTCATGGCGTCAATGCCGACAATGATGTGTCCTGCAAATTTCTTGCAGGCTTCTTCTACAAAAGTAGGCTCTTGTACGGCTTTGGTACCAATAATCACGAACGATACGCCTGCATCCAAATAGTGTTCGATGGTTTCGAGTGAACGAATACCGCCACCAATTTGAATTGGAAGATCCGGTTGTGATTTTGCAATCGCTTCAACCACAGGTTTATGAATTGGCGTACCTGCGAAAGCGCCGTTTAAATCGACTAAATGCAAGCGACGCGCGCCTTCATTTACCCAGTGTTGTGCTGTTGCCACTGGATCGTCAGAAAATACAGTATCATCTTCCATACGACCTTGTTTTAAACGAACACACTTGCCATCTTTCAGGTCAATTGCAGGGATGATCAGCATGCTTTCGCTCCTTGCCAAAAACTTATTGAATTCAATCTGTGCATCTTAACAAAGTATTGTTAAATATCTAAGCATCTGTTGTAGGTTTTGTTTTAGAGGGACGAATCCGCAATTTGAGTGAACTGTTTGGGATATGCTCGGGCAATAGACCCAAACGCCCCAATTCTTCAAATATCAACACAGGTGCGTAGGCATCGGCGGCAGCATAGGCAATTTGTGCTTCACTGAGCTGTTTGCATGCCCAGTTTGAGGTGCTGATACTTCGGCTTTTAGGGAAATGAACGTGAAATAATAATGCCATGGCATTTTTAAGCCCAAGCGGACTTTTAAAACCAAAACTGCCAAAACATTTGGATAGTTCAATCACGCTATTCAGTTGTATACCTTTTTTACGAAATAAATGGGCATCATTTTTCAGCCCAAAACCTACTTTAATTTGATCGCGATTGGCAAAAACTGGCTGCAAAAATTGCCAAATGTCATCATTGAGCTGAAATAGATAGGCTTTTTCTAAGGTTGCGAGCTGAATTAAATGCGGGCCTGTAGAAACTTCGCCTACATTAAACGTGGGTTTAGATTCAGAATCGAAACCCAAGACAGCTGCGGTTTTCAGTTCAGCTTCAATTGCTAGACATTGCTCTAGATTTTGAATCAGTACAATATTTTGACGCGCAATATTTTCAAACAGTGGCAATTGCCGAATTTCATCAGGGCTAGGCAGGGTACGCAGACGAGTGAGATCCATAACATTCAAAGCGGTAAAGAAGCGGTTTTAGCCTAAAGCGTTTTGCGGAATTTGGCAAAGTTTAAAAGATTGAAAATGCTGTGCAGGACAAAGATTGCAGCGAATATCCTGAAAAAATAGCCCAATAGATGGGCTATTTCGAAATATCAACCAAGTGGAATATTTTTGCTTAGACGTTGCTGAATATACCTGACAAGAAGCTGCCAATAATCGCCAAAATCATCAGCACAATAAAAATCCAAGCCAGTACTTTTTCCCAACCTGCAGTTTCACGTACCGCACCATAGCTATTTTGACGATCATCGCCAGGTGCAAATACCAAATATAAACCCATAATAATATTCACCAAAGGCACCAAAATCAGCAAAGATAACCAGCCAGTATGATTGCGGTCATGCAAGCGGCGGATGGTGAAAATAAAGCTAAAATAGAACGCAACGATATAAATGATCACGAGCAAGATCATGCCGATGCCCATAGAGCCAGAGCCGAGCTCTAGCAATAAATTGGGTGCAACAACGGCAATAATTGCAATCAGTACTGCAAGCCCCAAGCTGAGCAAACAGTTCCACGCTAAAAATGATAATCGACCAAAACGCCCCGCTGCACTGAGTGCAGAATCTTCTACATATTGACTCATTGTTGTAATTCCTAGATTTTTTGAATTTTCTGTCGCATACCGTATATTTGCTCAAAAATCTTGTGAGATATCTCTCTCACATCGCAAACATAGACCAATTATCGACAGACCCTCAGTTTATTTTGAATAAAAGGTATAAAAAACGCTTTAATTTTAAACACAAATCAATGTGCAATAAAAGTGAAAAACATTCACGCAAAAATAAAGCCGAGATTAACTCGGCTTTATTGATTGAAGCATCCTGAATATTAGATATTCCATTCCACAAAGTTTTTTAGTAACTGCAAACCAACAGTGTGACTTTTTTCTGGGTGGAACTGCGTTGCAAACAAGTTGTCTTGATGCAGGGCTGTACAGAAAGTTAAACCATAATCACAGGTCGCGGCCACGATTTTTTCATCTTGCGGTTCAACATAAAAACTATGCACGAAGTAAAAACGCGCATCTTGTTCAATGTTGTTCCACATAGGGTGGCTCGGGTCACGTTGATGTACCTGATTCCAACCCATGTGTGGCACTTTTAAACCTGCTACTTCAGGAAAGCGTTTGACTGTACCTGCAAAAATGCCCAGTGCATCTGCTCCGCCATTTTCTTCGGAATGTTGCATCAGCGCCTGCATGCCTACACAAATTGCAAGTACAGGTTTATTAAAGACCGCGTTGCGTACCACGTCATCAATGCCAGCTTCATGCATGCCTTGCATACAATCACGCATAGCACCCACACCTGGAAACACAATTTTATCGGCTTGTGCAATCAGTTTTGGGTCATTGGTCACATCTACCGTTGCACCCACATGCTCTAAAGCTTTCGCTGCAGAGTGTAAATTTCCCATGCCATAGTCAAGAAGGGCAATTCGGGTCATTAGAGTGTTCCTTTGGTTGATGCCACTGTATTTTCAGCACGCGGATCGACTTCACATGCCATGCGTAAAGCACGTGCAAATGCTTTAAATACGCTTTCAATTTGGTGGTGGCTGTTTTTACCTTTGAGGTTGTCGATGTGCAGTGTCATTAATGCATGGTTGACAAAGCCTTGGAAGAATTCTGAGAATAAATCCACATCAAAAGTACCAATACGTGCGCGGGTAAATGGAATATCCATAAATAAACCCGGACGACCCGATAAATCGACAATCACACGGCTTAAAGATTCATCAAGTGGTGCGTAAAAGTGACCGTAGCGTCGTAAACCTTTTTTATCGCCCAAAGCTTGAGCAAAAGCTTGTCCAAGCGTGATACCACAGTCTTCTACAGTGTGGTGATCATCAATTTCCAAGTCGCCATCACAATGAATATCAATATCAAACAAACCGTGTCGCTTGATTTGATCAATCATATGGTCTAAAAATGGAACTCCAGTGTTGAGTGTGCCTTGACCCGTACCGTCCAGATTCACACGAACTCGAATTTTAGTTTCGTTGGTATTTCTCACCACTTCACTGATACGTTGGGTCATAGACACGTTCCTCAAAAAACGTCAAAAATGATTGATGTAAAATGTTTTCGCTGTGACGAAGTCTCAGCATATTAGATTGCTCAGGAGGGTTAATCAATGCCTATTACCGTACATGCCTATACTTCACTGGAAAATACCGAAGTGCGCAGCCAGCTTGAGCGACTGTATGATACCAGCCCTGAATTTGGCGATGGGCAAGATGCGGTA
This sequence comes from Acinetobacter towneri, assembly GCF_017498585.1. Classification (NCBI taxonomy): domain Bacteria; kingdom Pseudomonadati; phylum Pseudomonadota; class Gammaproteobacteria; order Moraxellales; family Moraxellaceae; genus Acinetobacter; species Acinetobacter towneri. The sequence continues at coordinate 335,161 of NZ_CP071766.1, read as the reverse complement.
AGCCAACTTGAGCAGAACTTGGCTCAGTATACCCTACTTTACACGGCAGAATTTAATACTAAAGTGATTGGTGCGATTTGGTGCACAGGGCAAGATGATCATCGTACGCTTGAATATATTGTGGTGCATCCTGCAAACCGTGGTCGAGGTGTGGCAGATCGTTTGGTGAGTGAGGTGTGCCGTATGGAAGAAGCCAAAGGTGTGCAGCACTTTCAGCCGGGTTGTGGTGCGATTCATCGTTGTTTGGCGCATTTGGGTAAGTTGTGAGTTTTTAAAAAGCTGACGTTGTGTCTGTCTTTTCAGTTTATCCGTATAGGTCAAAATTAAATTAGTATCGAAAATCCCTTCTCTTGCGCCATATATGGCTCAGGGATGAGGAATATCTTCCGTAAGAGGATGATGGGGGGTTGAAGTATGGTTTTAATCGGATTTGTGAAAGAAGTTTATCTAAATCCTATATTGTTTTTTGTGCTTGCACAGCCACAATTTTTAGCTAAGGTTTAAATAGCTTTGCGTAGGCATCTTCCTACTTTGGCAAGACCCAAAGTAGGCAAAAGTCTTTTGTTACCCATACACGACATCCTTGTCGTGATGGGTAACGTGGGGCATCCGTGCCCCACATTCGCGTATCGGAAGTTTGTCAAAATTTAATTGGAAAAGAACTCATTTTTAAATTTTTGGGTGATATTTCAGCAGAAATAGAATGAGGTTGCTGTAAAAGTAAACATTTGCACTGAAAAGCGAAAAAGACTATTGACGATTTACAGCTGAAACTGTTTAATACGCGTCATTGGCGTGATAGCTCAGTCGGTAGAGCAACGGATTGAAAATCCGTGTGTCCCCAGTTCGATCCTGGGTCTCGCCACCATATTCAAAACGGTTAAACGTTTTCAATCCCTGATCCCATCAGGGATTTTTTTTTGCATAAAATTTATGCGATCAAATAAAAAAGTGATGATTTTTATTGACTATTCAGCCGAGATACGGCTTAATACACGGCATTGGCGTGATAGCTCAGTCGGTAGAGCAACGGATTGAAAATCCGTGTGTCCCCAGTTCGATCCTGGGTCTCGCCACCATATTCAAAAAGCCTCAAACAATGTTTGGGGCTTTTTTATGCGCAAAATTTTTTATGTCTAAAATAAAATCTTGTATTCAAACCCGCTTTGCATCTTCATCTAAAGTCCACAATACGTATTAAACAAGCTGAATTAAAATCAAGCGATCATGGTCAGGGAATGCAGCATGAAAGATTTGTTTTCGCAGGGCAGCGATTTATATCGTCAGGCACGTCCGCAGTATTCAACCGCGATTGTCGATACGATTTTACAACATGTGCCAGAGCGCGGTTTGACATGGGACTGCGGTGCAGGTTCAGGGCAGTTTACCCAGTTATTAACGCCACATTTTCAGCAGATTTTAGCCACGGATTTAAGTCAGGCACAGCTGGATCAAGCACCACAGTGGGAAAATGTGCGTTATCGCGCTTGTTTGGCGCAAGACAGCGGATTGGCAGATGCGAGTGTGGATTTAATTACCGTTGCACAAGCGATTCACTGGTTCAATTTTGATGCCTTTTATGCCGAAGTGCATCGGGTGCTAAAACCGAGTGGAATATTTGCTGCGGTGGGCTACGGTCTGATTCAAGCTGTAGATCCTGAGGTGAATACCGCAATTCAACGCTTGTATTTTCAGACCTTAAAAGGTTGTTGGGATGCTGAACGTCGTTATATTGATGACTTATATCGCACGATTCCTTTCCCATTTCAAGAAATCGTGACACCCGAACTTTGCCTGAAATATCGTTGGTCGGCAGCACAATTGCTGAATTATTTAAACACTTGGTCGGGACTGCAGCATTATTTAAAGCAACATACTGATACGCCCTTGCTTGAATTACAACAATTGTTGCAGCAGCAACCTGCTCAGGGCTTGGAAATTCAGTTTCCAGTTTTGCTGCGTTTAGGTCGCTTGGTATAAAAAGTCAATGTATTGAGTGATTTTTGAACTTAAAATATAAGTTGGTGAAAAAAGGATGTTTCTCCACAGGTGTAATTTACCTATGTGCGAGGTGTCCAATGTTAAAATTTTCTCTCCCTATTTTATTCAGTCTTGCGCTGAGTCTCCCTGCGACTGCTTTTGCCAATCTTGATCAGCCTTTACAGGTCTTGGATGATTGTGCATTAAGTGCAGAATATGGGCAATCCAACAGCTTAAATTTGCTGCATGATCAATACCGTTTTACCGCGCAAGATGTGGTGAATCAAGTTCGAGCTGAACAAAACCTAGACTTAGCAAGCAAATTTGCAACTTTGGGTTCTCGTTTTTATATCAACCCGCAAGGTCAAACTGTGCTGCAAATTCAACGTGATGTGGTGTCTTTGGGTGTGATTGAAACCACACTCAGTGTGGATGGTTTACGCCAGTTAGGGCAGCATTTTATAGATGAATTTAAAGCTTTGGCATTTGAGTAAAATGGAGTGCGTTGTCGCAAATGACCTTGTGACAATCTAAGACATAAAAACTTAAGACATAAAAAAACGCCCTGAAAAATCAGGGCGTTTTTTATTGCACGCGAATTATGCTGGTTGCGCAGATTCTTGTTGTGCAGGAGTCAACATGTGACCGTGTTCTTCGAAGTTTGCATGCCAAGATAATGCTTCACGAAGTAGGTGAGGAGTGTGACCACCTTTTGCACATGCACGCTCAAAGTAATCATTCAATGCATTGCGGTACATTGGGTGTACACAGTTGTCGATAATCGCACGAGCGCGTTCACGTGGTGCAAGACCGCGTAAATCTGCTAAACCTTGCTCAGTGACTAAGATGTCAACGTCGTGTTCGTTGTGGTCTACATGCGCAGCCATTGGAACGATAGATGAAATGTCACCGCCTTTCGCAATCGATTTAGTCACGAAAATCGCCAAGTGTGCGTTACGCGCGAAGTCACCTGAACCACCAATACCGTTCATCATTTTGGTACCGCATACGTGGGTTGAGTTCACGTTACCGTAAATATCAAACTCAAGTGCAGTGTTAATACCAATGATGCCTAAACGACGTACTAACTCAGGGAAGTTAGAAATTTCTTGTGGACGTAAAATGAATTTGTCTTTGTAGTGTGCAAGATTACCAAATACGCGATCGCCACATTTTTCAGACAAGGTCATTGAACAGCCAGAAGCGAACTTCATTTTGCCTGCATCAATCAATTCAAACGTACAGTCTTGGAGTACTTCTGAGTACATCACCAAGTCTTCAAAGTTAGAGTGTTTGAAGCCTGTTAATACTGCGTTTGCAATTGAACCGATACCTGCTTGTAAAGGTGCCAAGTTTTTCGGTAAACGACCTTGAGCTACTTCGTTTTCAAAGAATGCGATCAAGTGATCTGCAATTGCTTGAGTTTCGTCATCTGGATCGGTCACGTTAGATGGAGAGTCAAGCAAGGTATCGTTAAATACAATACCCACAACTTTTGCAGGGTCTAACTGAATACCTTTGGTTCCAATACGTTGTTCAACGTGAGTTAATGGCACTGGACCACGTGTTGGACGTGCTTCAGGAATATAAATGTCGTGTAGGCCTTCAAATTCTGTGCTTACAGTGGTGTTGATTTCGATAATGACTTTATCTGCATATTCAACAAAGCTTGCAGAGTTACCTACAGAAGTTGTTGGAATAATTAAGCTGTCTTCAGTAATTGCAACTGCTTCAACAATCGCGATGTCTGGGCGTTTTAGCGTGTTGTTACGCATTTGCTCAACAGTTTCAGACAAGTGTTGGTCAATGAACATAACTTGACCTTGGTTAATTGCTTTACGCAAGGTGTTGTCTACTTGGAACGGCATACGACGAGCCAAAACACCTGCTTCAGTCAATTGCTTGTCTAAATCATTACCAAGACTTGCGCCAGTAATTAAGTCAATTTTTAAAGGGTTGGTTTTAGCGCGTGCCACCAATGCAAGTGGAACAGCTTTTGCTTCACCCGCACGAGTAAAGCCACTCATACCTACGGTCATACCATCTTGAACGAATTCAGCAGCTTGTTCTGCGCTGATTACTTTGTCGTGGAGGGAGGCTAAACGGATGCGATCTAAAGACATGGCGAACTCTCGTAAAATACTAGACTGATACCGATTGTACCGATCAAAAAAGGTATTTTGCATAGGTGTTAGGCTAAGGTCTAATTTTTTGCCTAAATGGTGGTATAAAAATATAAAATAATACATAAATAATTGAATTTAATCGTTTATTTATATATCAAAAGGTAAATATTACAATTTGTTTGATATATTTTTATACAATTTTGATATGCACCATCTGAATTTTTTACTTTGATCGTCCATCCGATTTGCTGTTGGTCTGAAATTGGTATATAGCAAGCCAGATAGAGATCAAAAGCGTCAGCCGTTTAGAAGTGTTCACTCAAACTTTGTTTGATTTTTTCCAGCGTGCCAACATTATTTTTTTCTTCAACGATTTCAGGTTGTAACGGCAGGGTAATGATGGCTTCAAGACCACCGTGTTCACGGTTTTGAATGGTGAGCTCGCCCTGATGAATATCGACAATACGTTTTACAATTGCCAAACCTAAGCCACTGCCTTGTACAGTACGTGCTTCATTGCCGCGTACAAAAGGCTGCATTAAATCGGCAATTTGGTCTTCTGGAATGCCTGTACCGTTGTCTGCCACGCTAATCCGAATGTGTTCATCCAGCACTTCTGCAGACAACTCAATTGGCTCTGCACCATAGCGTTTCGAGTTATTAATCAGGTTGCCAATCAGACGTTTCAGCGACAAACTGCGCGCCTGAATTAAAGGTAATTCTTGTGCGTTAAAGCGAATATCCAACGGTTTAAATTGAATAATCAATTCCTGCAGCAAAACATTTAAATCGGTTTCTTGTAATTCTTCATCGGAACCATCACGCATATAAGAAATGAATTGATTTAAAATCGCATCCATATCTTCTACATCGTAAATTAAGCCTTCTTTTAAAAAATCATCATCGGGCATCATTTCGGCACTTAAACGAATCCGTGTCAGTGGCGTGCGCAGGTCGTGTGAAATACCTGCCAACATGATACGACGGTCACGTTCAGTCTGTTCCAAGGTATAAATCATGTGATTAAAGGCTTGGTTGACCTCACGAATTTCCTGCGGACCGTGATTGGTTTCTAAATAAGGTGCTTTGCCTGTTTTACTGTAGCTATTGGCGGCATTTTGCAGACGACGCAAAGGACGATTCAGCTGACGTACTAGAGTTAAAATAATTGCTGCAGCTAACAGTGGAATACCCAAAAGCCAGCCAAAGACCAATTCAGGGCTGTAGTTGGCATAGGTTTTAAGGGGTTCACGTACCCAGTTGCCATTCATTTCTGGGGTTTGAATCCAAATACGCGGGCTTGGTTTGAACTGGAAATAGACCGTGACATCCTGCATTTTTAATTCAGTTGCCAGTTTCTTTTCTATTTGTTGGGTAAAAAACTCTGCAATGACTTTTTCCCGTACATTAGGAAACTCACGTGGATCGGTTACATATTCAATGCCGACCCGATTTTTAAGCCACGCATCGACATCGACTTCGGCTTCATTGTGAAAAATGCGCAAATCTGGATTGTTTAAAATTTCCAGTTCAACCGCTAAATAGCGGGCGTGTTGTTGAATTTCAGGTAAATACAAGGTGCGCCAAAAGAACCACAACGACATAAACAGGCTAAACAACACCACAAAAACCACCAGTACCGTGGTGCGCATGGCTGCAGAGCGTGGTTTGATTTTGTCCAGAAAACGCTCCCAGCGGGTACGTTTCTTTTCAGAATACGCCACATAGTCGGTAAATTCTTGTGGGTCGATGGGTTCGAGTTTCACATCTTGTCCTGTGGCAGAGGTTGTAAAGCGAATTTAGTAAGTGAAATTTTATGATGAATATACTTGTTATTGGAATGTCTGTTCTTTAAATCTAGCACAATGATCGGTGTGCATAAATGTTGATCATTGCATGAAGATGTGAGGCTGAAGCCTCACATCATTTTCAACTTATTCCGCACCATCTGGAACAAATACATAACCGACACCCCAAACCGTTTGAATATAACGTGCACGGGCAGGGTTTTCTTCAATTAAACGACGTAAACGTGAAACCTGAACATCAATCGAACGCTCCATCGCACCCCATTCACGACCACGCGCCAAATTCATTAACTTGTCACGGGTTAAAGGCTCACGAGGATGTTGTACCAACGCTTTGAGTACTGCAAATTCACCTGTAGTTAGGGTCACGACCTGACCTTCACGTGTCAAAGTACGGGTCGATAAATCTAGTGACCATGGGCCAAAACCAACCACTTCCATTTGCTGACTTGGTGCACCTGGTACCTCGCGCACTTGACGACGCAATACAGCACGAATACGCGCTAACAGCTCATTTGGATTAAACGGTTTTGGTAAATAATCATCTGCACCTGCTTCAAGTCCTGCAATACGGTCAGAGTCACTGCCGCGAGCCGTCAGCATAATAATTGGCGTGTCGATGTTAGATTGACGTAAACGACGGCAAATACTTAAACCATCTTCAACAGGCAGCATAAAATCAAGCACGATTAAAGAGAACAGTTCACGCTGTAACAAACGATCCATTTGTGTCGCATCGTGGGCAGTTTTGACCACAAAGCCCTTATCTTCCAAGAAACGCTGTAACAGGGTACGTAAACGCACATCATCATCGACAACGAGAATGCGTTCAACGCGGTCAGTTTCGCTGTGTACGGTATCTGTTTTTTCAGCAGGTACAACTAAACTCATGATGTGCTCCTTTATTCTTTATTGTCATCGTAAACAAAAAGTTGAGTTGGCTTTGAGTATACGATTCATTGGTATCTATTGCCTATGCTCTAAAGCAACAAATATTGCAGATAAAATCAAGACATAGATACCAAATATATACAGCATTCCCATGCGAAAAACTGACATATTTGTCCGTTTGAGTCTAACATAAGCCTGAATTTTATTTAGATTTATAAAATTTAGCCGAATTGGCAAAAATCGCCAAAAAACCACCATTTATAAAATTCATAAAACAATTGTGGATTTTATAGTCTTGGTCTTTATAATCATGGCTTTTAGTACTTATCCTTGTAGGATCACACACGATGACTGACTTAGTTCAGCAGTTAGCAAAAGAACTTGCCGTACGACCAAATCAAGTAGAAGCTGCCATCAAACTTATTGATGAAGGTGCTAGCGTTCCATTTATTGCACGTTACCGTAAAGAAGTGACGCAAGGTTTAGATGACACGCAGCTACGTCAGCTCGATACACGTTTATCGTATTTACGTGATTTATATGAGCGTCGCGAAAAAGTAATAGAATCACTCAAAGAACAAGATAAATTATCTGATGATTTATTGGCACGGGTTAACGCTGCTGAAACCAAAAATGCTTTAGAAGAAATTTACGCGCCTTACCGTCCAAAACGCACCAGTAAATCGTTTAAAGCTAAAGAAGCAGGTTTAGGCCCAATTGCAGCGCAAATTTTTGCAGAACAGGTTGAGCCAAGCGAAGCTTTAGCAGGCTTTAGTCATGCAGACTATCCTGATGCAGACAGTCAGCTAGATGCGGTACAACACATTCTGATTGATGAATGGGCACAAAATATTGCCTTAACCACAGAATTAAAAGAAATTTTTGCCAAAACAGCGGTATTAAAAAGCTTGGTTGCTTCTGAAGAGAAAAAAGAAGTGGGCAAAAAATTCCGTGATTACTTCGATTTTTCAGAAAACCTCAACAAAGTGCCTTCACATCGCCTATTGGCGATGTTGCGTGGTCGCCAAGAAAACGTCTTGGGTTTAAAAGTTGATGGTGAAGACAGTGCACCTTTGGCACGTATTGAAACTGAATACAATTTAGATCAAATTCAGCCGCAAGCACGTCAGGACTTTTTAAAGCAAACGGCAAAATTGTTCTGGTTGGGCAAAGTGCGTCCACAAATCGAACATTCATTATTGACTGAAAAGCGTTTGGCTGCCGAAGCTGAAGCGATGGATGTCTTTGCAGAAAACTTGCGTCATTTATTGCTCTCTGCACCTGCAGGTGCGCGTTGTACGCTGGGCGTAGACCCTGGCATCCGTACAGGTGTCAAACTGGCTGTGGTGAACCAATCTGGCGATGTGGTTGCACATAGCACGGTTTATCCATTTGCACCTAAAGAAGACAAAGCAGGCGCGATTGAAGAACTTGCACGTTTATGCCGTGAGCACAATGTTGATTTAATCGCGATTGGTAACGGGACTGCAAGCCGTGAAACTGAAGCGGTTGTGGCAGAAATGATGGCGGCGCACAGTGACTTGAAATTAACACGTGTGTCTGTATCTGAAGCGGGTGCATCTGTGTATTCAGCTTCTGAATTGGCATCGCAAGAGTTGCCAGAACTAGATGTGTCGATTCGTGGTGCAGTGTCGATTGCACGTCGTTTGCAAGACCCATTGGCAGAGTTGGTAAAAATTGATCCAAAATCAATCGGTGTGGGTCAGTATCAACATGACGTGAATCAGGCAGGTTTAGCAAAAACCTTAGAAGCTGTGGTAGAAGACTGTGTGAACTCGGTCGGTGTCGATGTCAACACGGCATCTTCAGCAATTTTGGGTTATATCGCAGGTTTGAATAAAGCCATTGCACAGCAAATTGTTGAATACCGTAAAGAACATGGCCATTTTGACAATCGCCAAGCTTTGAAAAACGTACCGCGTTTAGGCGAACGTACTTTTGAACAAGCAGCAGGTTTCTTACGTATTCAGGCAGGTTCTGAGCCTTTGGATGCTTCTGCAGTGCACCCTGAATCTTATGGTTTAGTAGAAAAAATTGTGGCTGCCAAAGCGACCACGGTTAAAGATATTATTGGTAATACTGAAATTATCCGTTCGGTGAATGCTGAAGAATTTGTGGATGAGCAAGTCGGCTTACCAACTATTCAGGATGTTTTGTCTGAATTGGAAAAACCAGGTCGTGACCCACGTCCTGAATTCCGTACGGCTAAATTCCGTGAAGATATTACTGAAGTGGCGCAGTTGACTGAAGGCATGCAGCTTGAAGGTGTTGTAACCAACGTGACCAACTTTGGTGCTTTCGTGGATGTGGGCGTACATCAGGATGGTTTGGTGCATATTTCTGAGTTGGCCAATGAATTTGTGGCTGATCCGCATAAAGTGGTGAAACCAGGTCAAATTGTTCAAGTGCGTGTGTTGCAGGTTGATGTAGAGCGTAACCGTGTGAATTTATCGATGCGTCCTGAAGGTTCGGCTGCACCTGCAAAAGCAGCGCGTGCACCACGTCGTGATCAAGAACAGCGTACAGAGCGTAAGCCACAAGCGAAACGTCCACAGCAGTCACGTCCTCAGACTGAGCGTCCACAAGCGAAAAAACCACAAGCCGCTAAACCACAAGAAAATAAAATTGGTGGTTTAGGTGCATTGTTGTTACAAGCAGGGATTAAAGGTTCGAAGTAATTTTGAATTGCTCTAACAAAAAGCTCCCGAAATTCGGGAGCTTTTTGTTTTGCAGGAACATTTTTATATACAGATTTTTTGATGGATTTTAAATCAACGGTACAATCCAACTCACCAAAATCAGCATAATTCCCAAATGTCCAAGTTTACGAGTCACTGCGACTAGTTTTGACGGTGGTGCTTCAAGTTGGCGAGCATATTCCTGAAGATTTAAACCTTGTGAGGCTTTGCTGCTAAATAAAAATACGCCCAAATCAATACAAATTAAAATCGTGCCGACATCGGCAACAACCTCTAAAAGTTCATATTCTTGCTGATAAAGCGCCGTTGCAACCTGATAACTCAGAAACAAGGCAAAGGCAAAACAGCCATACTGTAAAATGAGGGCCAGTGCTCGCATAATCCATTCAAAATACTTAAAACAGCTGTGTTATAGCATAAAAATGCGGTGCAATTGAATGTTTTGTTATGGTTGAGATTGTGGATCTTAAATAAGCAATTAACGGATTAAGCCTTGCAGAACAAAACTTGTGGCAATACTGCCTGCTGCCAATTTAGACATGAAATAACTGTAATTAGAAGAGGCAGAAACTTCGGACATCGCACCAGATGAATGCGACATGGACACGGCAAGTTGGCTGCGATAGCCCAATTCGACTAACAAGACCACCAGGCCTGTCAGTGTCATCACTTGAAATGTGTCTACATGATTGCGCGTAAGCTCAGTATATAAGTGATAAAAACTTAAGCCCGCAGCAGAAAAACAAAATAGCTTAAACAGATACAGAGTTTTCATGTGTTGTACCTTTTTCTTAAACCAATATTAAAATCACATGAAAAGTTGCGGCTGCACAATTTAAAAATTGTTGAAGTGATGTTGTATTGTTGTGCGCTGTTCAACCTAAGCTGTAAAAACAAATAGGCGACCCGTAGGTCGCCTAAAGCAAAACTTGAATTGTGTATAAATTACCAGTGTTCACCTGGGAACAAGCGCGCATACGCTTTTTGTACCCAGTTCAGTTTTTGCTGCTCGCCCACAGAAGCGGTAGAGCTTGGGAATAAGTTATAACCAATCGACATGAGTTTGTTGTTAATGTCTGGTGCAATCGCATAAGTGATTGAAGCCAAACGACCCAAATGTGTCGCAATTTTCTTCGGACGTTTCACAATCGCATAAGCAATTAAATCTGCCGCTTGCTCAGGTGAAAGGGTGGGCACGTACTTATAAATTTTGGTTGGTGCGATCATTGGGGTACGAACCAATGGCATATACACCGAAGTAATCGCAATTTTGTGTGTATGCGCTTCTGCAGATAGACAGCGACTAAACGCATCCAATGCGGCTTTAGATGCCACATAAGCCGAGAAACGCGTTGCGTTGGCTAATACACCAATCGAGCTGATGTTGATGATGTGACCATCTTTACGGTGCATCATCTGCGGCAAAATATTGAGTACCAAACGCACAGCACCAAAATAGTTGAGCTGCATGGTACGTTCAAAGTCGTGGAAACGATCAACCGACTCATGTACTGCACGACGGATTGAGCGGCCTGCGTTGTTAATTAAAATATCAATATGATCGACAGAGGCAAGAATTTGTTGCGATACAGCATCAATAGAGTCCATATCGTTTAGATCACAAGGGAAAACTGAAGCCTTGCCACCACGTGCTTCAATTTCAGCTTTGACTTGTTCGAGCGTTTCCTGAGTACGTGCCACCAAAAGCACATGCGCACCTGCATCGGCTAGCTTATGTGCCACGGTTAAACCAATACCACTCGATGCACCTGTAATAAGGGCAACTTTACCATTTACACGCTGTTGAAAAAGTTTCTCTAATTTTGGCTTCACGCTAATATTCCTGATTTAGATTCCTGAGTTGTCATTTTTATTGAGATTGATGATTCAAATTTCAGACTGAATTTGAACTGTTTTACTTGGCTTTATGATAGCCGATTGCACAAAAAAAGCTATGGAATAAGTGGTTGAATTTAAAAATGAATTTAGAGTAATTGCTCTATTTTTGTGAGCTGTATATCTTTATTTTTACCATGAAATAAAGCTAATGCAAAGACATACAAAGAAAAATTAAAATAAAAAAGCATCCTGTTGAAATTAATCAGCAGGATGCCAGTACAAAGTTTGAACTGATGAGTTTTTATACGGCTGCTAAAGCTTGCTCTAAATCGGCAATTAAGTCATCGGCATGTTCAATCCCGATGGATAAACGCACCATATCTTCACTCACACCAGCCGCTTTGAGTTCATCTGCACTCAACTGACGGTGAGTGGTGGTTGCAGGGTGGCAAGCCAGACTCTTGGCATCGCCAATATTGACCAAGCGTGTGAATAATTGCAGTGCATCAATAAAGCGGGTTCCGCCTTCACGGCCATCTTGCACACCAAAAGACAGAATTGCAGAAGGTTTGCCTTTCACATATTTTTGTGCCAACGCATGTTGCGGGTGATCTTTCAAACCTGCGTAATTGACCCATTTCACTTTTGGATGTGCCTGTAAATATTCCGCTACTTTTTGCGCGTTTTCAGTATGGCGTTCCATACGCAGGCTTAAGGTTTCTAAACCTTGTAAAATTAGGAATACGTTATGCGGGCTAATCGCTGCACCTGTATTGCGTAGTGGTACTACACGTGCACGTGCAATAAATGCTGCAGCGCCTAAGGCTTCTACATAGTTCACACCATGGTAACTTGGGTCAGGTGTATTTAAGGCTTTAAAACGCTCAGGATATTTGCCCCAAGGGAATTTACCGCTATCGACAATAATGCCGCCAATAGACGTACCGTGACCACCAATATATTTGGTCAGTGAGTGAATGATGATGTCTGCGCCAAAATCAAATGATTTTTGCAAGACAGGCGTGGCTACAGTGTTATCCACCACCACTGGAATGCCGTATTCGTGCGCAATTTTCGCAATCGCTTCAAGGTCAATAATATTGCCCAATGGGTTACCAATGGATTCTACAAAGACCAGTTTGGTTTTGTCATCAATCAGGTCGCGTAAGCTTTCAGGCTGTTGATAATCGAAGAAACGTACTTCAATGCCTTGTTTAGGCAAGGTGTGGGCAAATAAGTTGTAAGTACCGCCGTATAAAGTTGATACTGAAGCAATGTTATCGCCTGCTTCGGTAATGGTCTGAATTGCGTAGGTAATTGCAGCCATACCCGATGCTAAAGCCAATGCGCCAATCCCGCCTTCAAGTGCTGCAACACGTTGCTCCAATACTGCAGTGGTTGGGTTCATAATACGGGTGTAAATATTGCCTTGTACTTTTAAATCAAATAAATCGGCACCATGTTGCGTATTATCAAAGGCATAAGAAGTGGTTTGGTAAATAGGCACAGCCACGGCTTTGGTGGTTGGTTCTGGGCTATAGCCTGCATGAATGGCCAAAGTTTCGTCTTTATAGGTCATGTTTACTTCATCTTCGTGAGTTAAATTGGTTTGAGTCTAGCACTTTTAAATATGAAAGAAAGTGTAAAAATGCTGCAATATTTAGCTGTAAATTTGATATAGCAGGCAAAAAGTCCTGTGCTTATCCGCTGATCGCTAGAGTTGTAACAAAGCATGCAAGATGTTTGTGGTGTCTTATTTTTTCTCCGTATTCAGGTATAATACCCGATTATTTTTTCGCTCATTAGAGCAGGGGCTGCTCATCTGAGCCCCAGATTTGGTTTTCTATTGAGGAGTCCTACGTGGCCCAATATATTTATACGATGAACCGAGTGTCGAAAATGGTTCCGCCTAAGCGCGAAATCTTGAAAGACATCTCCTTATCATTTTTCCCAGGTGCGAAAATTGGTGTGCTTGGTTTAAACGGTGCAGGTAAATCGACTTTGCTCCGTATTATGGCGGGCGTAGATAAAGATTTCTCTGGTGAAGCTCGTGCACAGCCAGGCATCAAAATTGGTTATCTTGAGCAAGAACCACCACTAGACCCGAGCAAAGATGTACGCGGCAACGTGGAAGATGGTGTGCGTGAAGCTTTAGATGCTTTAGAGCGTTTAGACCAAGTTTTTGCAGAATATGCAGATCCAGATGCAGATTTCGACAAACTTGCAAAAGAGCAAGAGAAGTTAGAAGCGATTATCCAAACTTGGGATGCACACAACCTGAACAATCAGCTTGAACAAGCAGCGGCAGCATTAAATTTGCCAGCTTGGGATGCTGATGTTAACAAATTATCGGGTGGTGAGCGTCGTCGTGTGGCTTTATGCCGTTTGTTATTGTCTAAACCAGACATGCTGCTTCTAGACGAGCCGACGAACCACTTGGATGCAGAATCTGTATCTTGGTTAGAGCGTTTCTTAAAAGACTTCCCGGGTACGATTGTGGCAATTACCCACGACCGTTACTTCTTGGATAACGTTGCAGAATGGATTTTAGAACTTGACCGTGGACATGGTATTCCATATCAAGGTAACTACTCTTCATGGTTAGAGCAGAAAAATAACCGTTTAGAGCAAGAACAGAAGCAAGAAGAATCTTTTGCTAAAGCCTTGAAAAAAGAATTGGAATGGGTACGTTCCAATGCGAAAGGCCAGCAAAAGAAAAACAAAGCGCGTATGGAGCGTTTTGAAGAGCTTAACTCGCGTGAATTCCAACAGCGTAACGAAACTTCTGAAATTTATATTCCACCTGGCCCACGTTTAGGGAACAAAGTGGTGGAAGTGGAAAACATCAGCAAGTCATTTGGTGATCGCTTACTTTACGAAAACCTTTCCTTTACTGTGCCGCCTGCAGCGATTGTGGGGATTGTCGGTCCAAACGGTGCGGGTAAAACGACTTTATTCCGTATGATGACTGGCGAGCAGCAACCTGATACGGGCAGCGTGACTTTAGGTGACTCGGTAAAAGTGGCTTATGTCGGTCAGATTCGTGACACTCTAGATGATGACAAAACTGTTTGGGAAGAAGTTTCTGGCGGTTTAGACATTTTGAAAGTGGGCGATTATGAAATTGCATCGCGTGCTTATATTGGTCGCTTTAACTTTAAAGGTCAGGATCAGCAAAAACGCGTTGGTGAATTGTCGGGTGGTGAGCGTAACCGTTTACAACTGGCAAAAATTCTACAGCAGGGCGCAAACGTGATCTTGCTGGATGAGCCATCAAACGACTTGGATATTGAAACTTTACGTGCACTGGAAGATGCAATTTTAGTCTTCCCAGGTACAGTGATGGTGGTATCGCACGACCGTTGGTTCCTAGACCGTATTGCAACGCACATCTTGTCATTCGAAGATGAGCAACCAGAATTCTTTACAGGTAACTATACTGAGTTTGAAGAATATCGCCGTAAGAAATATGGTGATGATCTGGCAACCAAACGTAGCAAATACCGTAAAATTGGCGCTTAAGTCTAAAAACTTGAGTTCTCATTAAAAAAACCAGCCGAGAAGGCTGGTTTTTTTATATTTGCTCGATGATGTGGTCTTGTGATCAACCTAGCAACATTTTTCTTAATCTAGATGTAGACCAGTGAGGTTTAAACTTCCCACTCATGTGCACATTCACGGCACTTCCATTTTTTTTGTGACTGCATAAAGGCTTGCATAGAAATTTTGAAATCAGGCAAATCACGATAAAACAAGAAACCTGCAATTACACACAGCACAAATACCGCCACAGTAATGCTTTGTAAGGTTGTGCCTGCACCATCACCAAAAATCCACATGGCGATACTGATCAAGACAAGAAGTAATAAGACAAATACCGCTGGAATAAGCATCACCAAGCTTTTTGGCACCACAGGACGCGGTGTTGTTTGACCTGCCTGCGCAACAGGCATGATTTTTGGGCTTTGACATTTAGGGCATCGGTATTGCATTACAACTCCAAAATTCTAATCTGATCGTTATTCTAACCAAATGTACGGCAAATCAAAAACAGTCTGTCAGAAAACAGGGCAATAAAAAAGCCCAAGTCATTGCTTGAGCTTTATTATAAGATGAAGATAAGTGAATTTATATTCATCTTGAATATGGCGTCCCTACGGGGATTCGAACCCCGGTTACCGCCGTGAAAGGGCGATGTCCTAGGCCTCTAGACGATAGGGACTTGATGAGGCAACACAGGTAAAGCCTTATTTAAACTTGGTGGAGTCAAGCGGGATCGAACCGCTGACCTCTACAATGCCATTGTAGCGCTCTACCAACTGAGCTATGACCCCAGTCTGTGTGAGCGCAATATTAGGGCTATTGCGCTCACACGTCAACAAAAAAATGAATTAAGCTGGATCAATTGCATCATTTTTCGGCAATTTGATGCTTTCATTCAGTTTTTCCCAGACTTTAACTTCTTTTTTGCTTGGTCCGCCAACCACTTCTAAGGCATGACGCAAACGCGCAAAGGTCAGGTCAGGACCAATGGTGACCATGGTTTGCATCACAGGTGTAGATGCGGTTGAACCTGCAATTGCAATAAAGAACGCAGGCATGAAATCACGCAATTTGATTTCCATTTGGTTGGCTAAATCCATTAGGGTTTGGCTCACCGTGTCGTTGTTCCAAGTAAATAGACTTTCTAAACGCCAAATTGCAAATTGTAGGCTTTGACGCACTTGTTCTTCAGACAGTTTTTTACTTTCAAACTGTTCCTTGCTCAAGCTTGGGAAATGGTTGAAGTAATGTGCAGACCAATTGACCGCTTCTGAGAGTAAATTAATACGCGGTTGAATCGCGGCAGCAATCTCTTCCAATTTGGCACGATCTGCTTTCCAAGCCAATAAGGTATCTAACAGCTCAGCAGGTGAAAGCGCTTTAATCCATTGACCATTCAGCCAATTGAGTTTTTCCACATCAAAGATAGGGCCGCCTAGTGAAACACGTTGAATATCAAAGTGTTCAATCATTTCGGCTAAGGTGAATTTTTCACTTTCATCTGGCATTGACCAACCCATGCGACCTAAATAATTCAGCAAAGCTTCAGGTAATACGCCAATGTCTTTGTAGTAGTTGATTGAAGTTGGGTTTTTACGTTTAGATAATTTTGATTTGTCTGGGTTACGCAACAATGGCATGTGGCATAACACAGGCATATCCCAACCAAAATATTGATAAAGCAATTGGTGTTTCGGTGCCGATGGAATCCATTCTTCACCACGAATCACGTGAGTGATTTGCATCAAATGGTCATCGACCACATTCGCCAAATGGTAAGTTGGCAAGCCATCTGTTTTCAGCAAAATTTGCATATCGACTTGCGCCCATGGAATTTCCACTTCACCGCGCAGCATGTCATTAAATTTACATACGCCTTCGGTTGGCACTTTCATACGAATAACATGCGCTTCGCCTGCCGCTAAACGACGCTGCACTTCATCTGCAGACAAGTTTAAACCACGACCATCGTAGCGCGGGCTTTCACCACGTGCTTGTTGTTCTGCACGCATTTGATCGAGTTCTTCGCTAGTAGCGAAGCAATAGAAAGCATGCCCTTGTTCAACCAATTGCAAGGCGTATTGCTTATAAATATCCATACGTTCAGATTGGCGATACGGTGCATGTGGGCCGCCGATATCTGGACCTTCTGCCCAATTTAAGCCTAACCAACGCAATGAATCCAAAATCATTTTTTCAGATTCAGGGGTTGAGCGCAGTTGGTCAGTATCTTCAATACGAAGAATAAATTCACCACCGTGTTGTTTGGCAAAACATAAGTTAAACAAGGCGATATACGCTGTTCCCACGTGCGGGAAACCAGTAGGAGAAGGCGCGATACGAGTACGAACAGTCATAAGCAAAAATTAATTCAAAATGTAAATTGCAACCATTATAACGAAAAAGCCCAAGTACTTAATGTTAAATTCAACATTCTGTACTTGGGCGTTTCAACTGCATTTGAAAAGGGGATCAAAGGCAGTGAATTTAATGCGGAGTTATGAGTTATCTTGCGGGAATAAGGCTTGTACAAAACGGCTAAAACGCTGATTTTGCAAGGCAAAGAAATTTTGAGTTGGAGCGACATGAATGGAAGTCAGCACTTTTAAATCATTATTTGATTCAAACTTTTGCTTGTCTGCCTGTTTTTGTTGGGTAAGGGCTTTTTCAATTAAAGACCCCTTTTCCGCAGTTAAATGGGTTTTGCTTTCAGCAGATTTGATCACTGCACTGTGACCGACTGTACTTAAGCTGAGTAATACTGCGAACATGAGTTTAGATTTCATTTTGATTCCCCCTTTCCTTTATGAGTGAACTCACAATTTATAAATTGTTTTAATCACTTTAATATTTAATCACAAAAATCATAACAAAAGTAGATTTGCGTCACACTCTTAATAAGATCTTTATCATCATTTACTCACTATATACCGATTTTTCAGATGATCTTTGATTTAGAACATGTTGTAACAAACAACTGTGGAGATATCGTGAAGATTGTTACAAAAGTCACAATAAAATAGTTTTGAAGCGGGTTTGATTGCTGTGATGTCGCTTATTTTACCGTTGAGTCTAAAAACGGATCAAAGTTTTATTCACTTTTCATATATCTAATCCATAAAAAGGTATAAATTTGGAATAAACGCCGCATCTTGAATTAAATTGATTAAAAACAATTAATTAAAGCTAAATTATTTGAATTTAATCATTTTTTGCATGTTTTTTACAAATTGCGCAGCGCCTGAGCATTGCATATATTGAGCGACAGATTAAAGGTGATGTGTGCTGTAATGAAAACTCAATTGAAAGCTTTATTGGCTGCTGCGCTATTGGCAACAGGTTTTGCTGCAACGACTGCTCAGGCTGCAGATCGTCAGTTTTTAAATGTATCGTATGATGCGACCCGCGAATTTTATGATGAATTTAACAAGTCGTTTGGTCAGTACTGGAAAAAACGTACAGGTTTAGACGTCAACTTTAAACAATCACATGGTGGTTCAGGCAAGCAAGCGCGTTCTGTGGTCGATGGTTTAAAGGGCGATGTCGTAACTTTGGCATTGGCGAATGACATTGAAGAAATTGTAAAGTCAGGTCAAATCCAAGCAGGTTGGCAAAAAGAATTTCCTCATAACTCTGCGCCTTATACCTCGACCATCGTCTTTATGGTGCGTAAAGGCAATCCGAAAAACATTAAAGACTGGAATGACTTAACCAAACCAGGCGTACAAATTATTACCCCTAACCCGAAAACAGGTGGTTTGCCACGTTGGGTGTATTTATCGGCTTGGGGTTATGCAGAAAAGCAGCCGGGCGGCTCTAAGGCCAAAGCGCAAGAATTTGTGGGCAAGATGTACCACAATGTAAAAGTGATGGATTCGGCAGCACGTGCGTCGATGACTACATTTGCTGAACGTGGCATTGGTGATGTGTTGTTGACTTGGGAAAATGAAGCCCTTGTAACTTTAAAAACCTTAGGCAAAGACAAGTTTGATATTGTTTATCCATCTATTTCTATTTTGACTGAACCTTCGGTGGCAATCGTAGACCGCACAGTAGAAAAAAATGGCAATAAATGGTTAGCGACAGGCTATATCAACTATTTATATTCACCTTTAGGTCAGGAAATGGCGGCTAAGCATTTCTACCGTCCACGTAATGAAAAAGTCCTTGCAAAATATGCAGCACAATTCCCGAAATTAAAAACCTTCACGATTGATGAAGTGTTCGGTGGCTGGGAAAATGCACAAAAAACACATTTTGTGAATGGTGCGATTTTCGACCAAATTTATAATACTAAGCGTTAAACAGATATCCATTTTCGGCTAATCTTTTATTGGATTGGCACACAAAAAAATCTCTACGGAGATTTTTTTGTGCTTTAAAAAAGTCAAAAACGGTTTTCCCTATGGAAAGTAATATTTATCTACAAAAAGACGTTTGGAGCTTTGCCAAAACAAGGTAATAATGTGCAGTTACATTTTAGCTGTATTGATTGAACCTTATGTCGCATATTTCTGTATTACTTCATGAAACTGTTGATGCCGTGTTGGCAGATCGCAATACAGGAATTTATGTCGATGCCACCTTTGGACGAGGTGGACACACGCGTTTGTTGTTATCCAAATTGGATGCGCAGGCACGAGTCTATGCCTTTGATAAAGATCCACAAGCTTTGGCCGTGGCAGCAGAATTGGCGCAGCAAGATTCGCGCTTTCAGATTATTCATGCCAGTTTTGCCGATATGCAGCAAGCGTTGAATGATTTGGGCGTCACTCAGGTCGATGGTGTGATGGCCGATTTAGGCGTGTCGTCACCACAGCTAGATCAGGCAGAACGCGGTTTTAGCTTTATGAAAGATGGCCCGCTTGATATGCGTATGGACAACTCACAAGGCCCGACTGCAGCAGAATGGCTGGTGGATATTGAAGAAGAAGCCTTAGCCAATGTGATTTTTCAATATGGTGAAGAACGTTATAGCCGCCGTATTGCCAAAGCCATTAAACAGGCGGGTTATATTGAAACCACCGCACAATTGGCTGAAATTGTAAAAGTTGCCCATCCGAAGTGGGAAAAAAACAAACACGCTGCAACGCGTACTTTTCAGGCAATTCGTATTGCGATTAATAAAGAATTAGAAGATATTGAAAACTTCTTACCGCAGGCGGTTGAGGTATTAAAACCCGAAGGTCGTTTGGCTGTAATTAGCTTCCACTCTTTGGAAGATCGTTTAATTAAACAGTTTATTCAAAAAGAATCGAGCCTGCCTGAAGATTCAGGTTGGGGCTTGCCACAACAGCAACAAGATACACGTCGATTGAAAAAAATCTCACGTGTGCGTGCCAGTGATGAAGAAGTCAAAGCCAATCCACGCTCACGCAGCGCATGGCTACGTGTTGCAGAACGATTAGCTTGAAAAGGCCAATAATGAAAACTGAAACCGTTAAAAAAAATCAATCTCAAGTGCGACTGAAAAAAATGGTCGCCTATTTTATTTTATTGGCGCTGGTGTTTATCAGCGCGATTATGGTGGTGTTTCAAGTGTTTGAATATCGCCATGATTATCGCGAGCTGAGTTCTTATATGCGCGAGCGAGATGACTTAAATGCCGAATGGGGGCGTTTGTTAATTGAACAGCAGACCTTTGGTGCAACTGCACAAATTGGCACCCGTGCGGTGACGCAACTGCGTATGTATTCACCGCCCGCACCGCAAACTGTGGTGATTTCTTTGCCTACAACCTCAGAACAACAATAAGGCGAGTTGCACATGGTCGATACGCGTAAAAAGCAAACCCGAAAGAAACAGCAATCGGTAACTGGAAAAAATGCCATTCATGTAGAAATGTGGCGTTTTTACTTAATGTGGGCTGTGGTACTGCTGGTGTTCGTGGCACTGGTGGGACGTGCTTTTTATGTGCAAATTGTGAACCATGACTTTTTACAAAACAAAGCCAATGCCAATATTTTAAGAACAGAAAAGCTCAAAGCTATGCGCGGGGTGATTTATGATCGCCACGGTGTGCCTTTGGCAATTAGTACCCCTGTAATGAAAGTGGTGATTGATCCACGTGATTATTTTGACAATAAAAAACTGTTTGAAGAAATTACAGCCGAGTTGGAAAAAAATCCGACCAGTCGTAAATTGCAGCGTCAATTACCAGATAAAAACTTGAATTTAGATGAACTTGCCGATGCAGTTGGGATGGATCGCCAAGAACTGAAAAATAAAATGAACGAGCGTCCGCGTTCACGTTATTTGGTTTTACAAAAAGAAGTGCCGCCGCAACAGGCAGAGCTGATTCTAAAACGTAATTTCCAAGGGGTATATACCGAGAAAAACTATAAGCGTTATTACCCGCAGCCACAGCCGAATGCACAAATTATTGGTTTGACCAATAGTGAAGGCATAGGCATTGAAGGCTTGGAAATGCAGCTAAATACCCGCTTGGCAGGCGTGGATGGCGAACAGCAAATCGTGCGCGATAAAAAGGGTAACCGTGTCAAAGACCCAGAAGTGGTGAGAGAGGTTGAACCGGGCGAAAATATTACCCTGAGTATCGACTCACGTTTGCAATACATTATGTATCGTGAATTGACTGCAGCAGGGGTGGCAAATAATGCCCGTTCAGCCACAGCAATTGCGGTAGATGTGAAAACGGGTGAAATTTTGGCGATGACCAGTTGGCCGTCGTATAACCCGAATGACAAAAAAAGTTTGTCCAATAAAGATGCCATGCGTAACCGTGGTGCGGTGGATTCCTTTGAACCGGGTTCGACCATGAAGCCTATGACGGTGGCAATGGCACTGGAAAGTGGCAAATATTCACCGAATACCGTGGTCAATTTAAGTGGTGGTTCAATGCGGGTGGGTAATCACACCATTCGTGATACCCACAATTATGGCTCACTGACTTTGGCGGGAATTATCCAAAAATCGTCAAACGTGGGTGTGGCGAAAATTGCTTTATCTTTACCGTATGCGACCTTGCCGACTTTTTATAAGCGTTTAGGGTTTGGTGCGCGTTCTGCAGTGAAATTTCCGGGTGAAAGTGCAGGTTTAATTTTGCCGCCAAGCAAGTGGAATGTGTCGGAAGTGGCGACCATGTCTTATGGTTATGGTTTGAACGCCACTGTGCTGCAATTGGCAGATGCCTATGCCATGCTTGCCAATAAAGGCGTAAAAATGCCGCTGAGTTTATACAAATTAGAAGAACAGCCTAAAGGCGAACAAATTGTTGATGCTAAAATTGCCGATCAAGTTCTACTGATGATGGAAGCCGTAACGTTACCCGGTGGTACGGCACGTCAAGCCAATATTCCAGGCTATCGGGTTGCAGGTAAAACGGGAACAGCGCATAAACTTCGTGCAGACCGCAAAGGCTATTCACAGACTGAATATCGTGCCTTGTTTGCTGGGGTTGCGCCAGTCAGTGATCCGCGTTTAGCCATGGTGGTCGTGGTGGAAAATCCAACAGGACAGTATTATGGTGGTTTGGTGGCAGCGCCTGTATTTGCTCGTGTGATGCAAGAATCTTTACGTTTAATGAACGTACCTTTAGATAAACCTTTAGAAACTCCCAACATCCAATAACAGGTGACGCATGTCTATCAGCTTTCAAAATATTTATCGCAGTTCCCGCGTTGCAGATTGGATGATACAAGACTTTCAGGGCTTTCAACTTGACAGCCGCCATGTGACAGCAGGGCAAATTTTTATTGCCCTGACCAGTTTGTCGCAGCCTGAAAAAACCGCACAATTTGCACAAGCAGCTTTAGATCAAGGTGCTTTGGCGGTGATTTCGGAAACTGAACTGGCAGTTGCCAATAATTTGGTGGTGCCAGATGTGCGTCAGCGCATGGGACAGTGGCAAAAACAATATTTACAAGCACGACAGCCTGTACCTTTAGCGCGTATGCTTGCAGTCACGGGCACCAATGGTAAAACCACGATTTCCCGCTTAATTGCTGAGTTGTTAATGTTACAAGCCCAACGCTGTGCGGTAATGGGCACCACAGGCAACGGAATTTTGCCTAATTTGGAAGCTTCAACACATACCACTTTAGATGCCTTACAACTGCAAAATGCTTTATACAGCTATGCACAACAGGGGGCAAAATTTGCCGCAATTGAAGCCAGTTCACATGGTTTGGAGCAAGGGCGCTTAAATGGCTGCGATATTGAAATTGCGGTATATAGCAACCTGAGCCGTGATCATTTGGATTATCACGGTACTTTAGAGGCGTATGCTGCAGCCAAAGCCATGCTGTTTCAGTTTGCCAGTTTAAAAGTTGCAATTGTCAATTTAGATGATGAATATGCTGGGATCATGTTGCAAGCGGCGCAACAGAACCCTGCGCAACCGAAAATTTTGACTTATTCCACGCAGCAAGCGGCAGACTATCAAGTACAGCAGATTGAATACAGTCTGAATGGTGTACGTTTCCATCTACAAACTGCTACGGCAGAATATGTGGTGCAAAGTCCGTTGCTCGGACATTTTAATGTTGAAAACTTGGTCGCGAGTTTAATCGCAGCAGAGCAAGCAGGTTTTGCATTACAGGATTTAATACACACGACTGCACAACTTAAAGGCGCACCGGGGCGTATGCAAGTGTTGCGTGATGCAGAGCGTTTATTTGTGGTGGATTATGCACACACGCCAGATGCCCTAATTCAAGTGTTGCAAACCTTAAAACGCCATGTTAGCGCACAGCTTTGGGCGGTGTTTGGCTGCGGTGGAGATCGGGATCGTGGTAAACGCCCACTGATGACCCAAGCGGCATTGGACTATGCCAATGTTGTGCTTTTGACTTCTGATAACCCGCGTACAGAAGATCCTTTGCAAATTTTTGCCGATATGCAGACAGGGGTCGATTTGTCGGTGGCACAGAGCCATGAAATTCATGATCGTCGTGAAGCGATTAAATATGCAGTCAAACATGCACAGTCAGGCGATATTGTCTTGATTGCAGGCAAAGGTCATGAAAACTATCAAGAAATAGATGGGGTAAGACACTGGTTTGACGATGTGGTTGAAGTGCAATCTGCGATAGATGCACAGCATTGTTCACCTTCTGCTTATCCTGCCCAATAAGGAATTTGTATGCACACTTCCACCACCAGTACCGCAATTTTAGAACCTTGGACTGCCGAACAACTCAAACAGGCAACACAGGGTTATTGGTTCAATGGGCAAGCACCGCAAGGCGAGATTAAACGTATTTTAACCGATTCACGCCATGCTGAAGCAGGCGATGCCTTTTTGGCTTTAAAAGGTGAGCGTTTTGATGCGCATGATTTTGTGGCACAAGTAGCGACTCAGGGCTGTTCTATGGCAATTGTCAGCCAGCCTGTCGATGCAGATATTTGCCAATTGGTCGTGCCTGATACCCGTTTAGCCTTAGGACACTTAGGCGCATTTCGTCGTCAGCAACATCCACACTTAAAAGTGATTGCATTAACAGGCAGTAGCGGCAAAACCACCACCAAGGAAATGCTCGGTAGTATTTTGTCACGTTTGGCACCGACTTTAATTACCCGTGGCAACTTGAATAATGATTTGGGTGTGCCGATGATGTTGTTGGAATTGAATGCAAGCCATCAATATGCGGTAATGGAATTGGGTGCCAGTCATCAAGGTGAAATCGACTACACCTCAAACTTGGTGCAACCGCATGTGGCAGGCATTATCAATATTGGTACGGCACATTTGGGTGAGTTTGGTGGACGTGAGGGCATTTGTCAGGCGAAGTCAGAAATCTATGCACATCTTGCACCACAAGGTACTGCCATTGTACCTGCTGCCGATGATTTTGCTGCGCAGATTCAACAAGCCGTTCAGTTAGAACAGCGTCTAAGTTTTGGTGAAGGCGGTGATGTTTTTGCCACAGAGATTCAGTTGCAGCCACAATCGGCAAGTTTTTGCTTAAATACCGCACAAGGCACACGTCAGGTCCATTTACCCTTTGCAGGCGAACACAATGTACAAAATGCTACGGCTGCTGCAGCCTTTGCACTGGCAATTGGCGTGAGTTTAGATGATATTGTGGCGGGCTTGGAGCAAGCACAAGGGGCCAAAGGCCGTTTAAACTTTATTCATCAAGGCGCACATTTGTTCATTGATGACACTTATAATGCCAATCCAACTTCTATGCGTGCTGCAGGTGAAGTCCTTGCACAGCAAACAGGTGTGCGGGTTATGGTAATCGGTGATATTGGCGAACTGGGCAATAGCGCAGCACAACAGCACTATATGTTGGGGCGTGATTTGGTGTCTATTCGTGGCATCAACTTTGTGGTGGCAGTTGGTGAATTTGCACCAGCGACCCAAGAAGGTGCACGTAGTACCCAATATGGAAAAAAATTACAGGCTTTTGTCACTCAAGAACAAGCCTTGCCGTTTTTAATTGATCTGGTAAAAACACATCAACCTCAGTCCATGAGTTTCCTATTTAAAGGTTCTCGTTATACCCATATGGAAACGTTGATGGCTGCATTGATGGAGAAAATTTAAATGCTGTTATGGTTATTTGAGCAGCTGGCGGGCTATAACAGCTCGTTTCAGGTGGTTCGTTATTTAACATTACGTTCATTACTGAGTGTATTGACTGCGCTTGGCATCGGTTTGGTGCTAGGCCCTGTGATGATTCGTAAACTGCAAGCATTAAAATACGGTCAGGCAGTCAGCTCTTATGCACCTGAAGGGCATGCCAAAAAAATGGGTACGCCAACCATGGGCGGGGTATTAATCCTGCTTTCCATTGGTATTTCGACCCTATTATGGGCAGATTTATCTAACCCTTACGTCTGGATTGTACTGGCGGTCATGGTCATTTTTGGCGCTGTAGGCTGGGCAGATGACTGGATTAAAATTCGCTACAAAGACAATGCGGGTTTGCCTGCGCGTAAAAAATTCTTCTGGACTTCGGTAGCATCATTGGGTGCGGGTATTGCGTTGTATGTGATTGCAACCCAACAGCCAAATCCTGCACAAACCGCAGATATGTTGGATGTGTTGATTCCATTCTTTAAAGATTTCAGCATTCCATTGTCTTTGATTCCACTCGGTATTGGCTTCATTATCTTTACCTATTTGGTAATTAACGGTGCCTCAAATGCGGTGAACCTGACTGATGGTTTAGATGGCTTGGCAATTATGCCAATCGTATTAGTTGCAGCAGGTTTGGGCGTCTTTGCCTACTTGGCGGGGGATGTTCGTTTTGCTGATTATTTGCATATCCCTTATGTGAAATATGCGTCTGAGTTGGTGGTAATCTGTGCCGCGATGATTGGAGCAGGCTTAGCCTTCCTGTGGTATAACGCGCATCCTGCACAAGTCTTTATGGGCGATGTCGGCGCATTGTCTTTGGGGGCAATGCTGGGTACGATTGCCGTGATGGTACGTCAGGAAATCGTGTTTGCGATTATGGGTGGGGTGTTTGTAGTTGAAGCAATTTCGGTATTTCTGCAAATTGGTTCACTACGTATGCGCAATAAACGGGTATTCTTAATGGCGCCGTTGCATCACCACTATGAAAAGAAAGGCTGGCGTGAAACTCAAGTGGTGATTCGTTTCTGGATTATCACAATTATGCTGGTGGTTTTAGGTTTAATGACTTTAAAATTACGTTAAGCCTATCCAACCGAAAATTTTAAAAGTCGGCACTCGCCGACTTTTTTATGTGGTTCACTCTGGAGAAAATGATGAATTTGCTGATGTGTCCTGTGTGTCGTCAGGTATTGCAACTGCATAATCGAACGTGGCGTTGTGCCAGCAATCACAGCTATGATGTTGCGAAACAAGGCTACGTCAATTTGCATGTGGTGCAGCATAAGCACAGTAAAAATCCGGGGGATACACCTGCTTCGGTGCAGGCACGTCGTGCATTTTTAAGTGCAGGGCATTATGCGCCCTTGCAACAGGCAGTGGTGCAAAAAATTCGCACCTTACGCATCGAAAATTTGTTGGATATTGGCTGTGGTGAAGGCTATTACACCGCTGCCATGCAAGGCGAAGTGTTGCAGTGTGTCGGGGTGGATATTGCCAAGAATGCCGTACAAGTGGCGGCGAAACTGAATCCCGCAGTGACTTGGGTGGTGGGGACAGGGGCAACTTTGCCTGTTTTAGAACATTGTATTGATTTATGTGCCAGTCTGTTTAGCCCAATCCCGCAACATGAAATTTTGCGGGTTTTAAAACCACAAGGCTATTTGTTGGTAGTAACGCCTGCGCCTGAGCATTTATTGGCGATGCGTCAAGCGTTGTTCGAAGAGGTAAAGCCACATGAACCCGAAAAATTTATCACCCAATTACAAACTACTTTTGATTTGATTGATGCCAGCGTGGTGGAAACACCATTACAGCTCAATCAAAGCGATTTAATTCATTTAATTGCTATGACACCTTATGCCTATAAAGCCAAAGCAGAGCGCCGTCAGGCATTGGAACAGCGAACCCAGTTTGACGTGACAGCACAGCATCAAATTTATCTGTTTCAGAAAAAATAAGTTTGAATAGCCCATAAAAAAGCCCTCATCTTTGCATAAGAGGGCTTTTTTCTGACTGCTTGTCTGTGGTTATAAGACTTCGTCAATTAAGTTTTCTAAAGCATCGGGAGCAGGTTTAGGTGCTGCATTTGGTTTGGCAGGGCTGTTGTTTGGCGCGTGCATGGCAGGCGGTGCAGCGTTGTCAGGAATTAATACTTCCTCGCCTGGTAAATCGTCAAAATCTCGCTCAGGCGCACGTGCTGGCGCAACAGGTGCAGGTCGATACAGTGGACGTGCCAATGGCGGTGAAGCACGATAATCCTGCTTCTGTTCTGCATTCATTTGATTGAGTTCACGTTGTGGCGCTTTGGCTTTGCTGTCTAAACTGACCCATGCTTCAGGTGTGCCTTTAAGTGCATTGCCCATAAAGTCTGTCCAAATTGGCAGCGCTGCAACCCCCCCATATTCACGACGTCCTAAAGTTGTTGGTTGGTCAAAGCCCACCCAAGCCACAGTCACCAGTTTGCCGTTGAAACCTGCGAACCAAGCGTCTTTTGCATCGTTGGTGGTTCCTGTTTTACCGCCAATATCACCACGACCAATTCTGAGCGCAGCACGTCCAGTACCATGTTGAATTACGTCACGTAAAATATTGGACATATCATACGCCGAGCTAGATTTTAAAATACGTTGTGCCTGTTTGTACTGACTACGCTCTGCCAATAATTGTGGATCCTGTTCAGCTTGTGCCAGTTTTTTATTGGTCACTTCAATCACTTCATCATCTGGTGTGGTGGCTTCGGCGCTTTCAGTCGTTTGTTCTTTGGAATTAATACAAGCAATACACGCATATTCAGGATTGGCTTGATAAATCACCTTGCCATAAGCATCTTCAATACGGTTAATGAAGTGCGGTTGAATACGGTAACCACCGTTGGCAAAAGTGGCATAGCCCGTTGCCATTTGAATAGGCAAAACTTGTGGTGTACCCAATGCAATGGTGTAGTTACGCGGAATCTGATCTTCCTGCAAACCAAAATCCATGAATAGTTGGCGGGTACGCTCAATACCGACTTCTTGTAATAAGCGTACCGAAACCGTGTTACGAGATAAATAGAGAGCACGACGTAACGGAATCATGCCTAAATGGCGACCATCGGAGTTACGTGGTGACCATTTACCAATGGTGATTGGACTGTCATTGACCATGGTGTGTGGCGTCATACCACGCTCTAAAGCCAGTGCATACACAAAAGGTTTAATGGTAGAACCTGGCTGGCGCCAACCCTGTAAGGTACGGTTAAATTTAGATTGATAGAAGTTGTATCCACCGACCAACGCTTCAATGGCGCCATTATTCGGGTTAATTGCGACCAATTGACCTTGCACTTTCGGTACTTGTACCAATGACCAAGCGGTTTTATTTTCATTTGGACGTAAACGGACAATATCTTTGACTTTTACAATCTGTGCCGCACGACTTGGCGCATTGCCTACACTGTTGGCATTGCGATAGGGGCGCGCCCAAGACATACCTGACCATGGTACAGTAACTGTTGTGCCATCTTGCATTAACGCTTCAAAAGAATTATTCAGCACTTTGCTGACTTGCGCAGGGTAGGTGTTGGCATAAGCACGAAACTCATTCAGCGGTTTGTCGTGTGCCTCTGCACCACGCCAGCCGTGGCGACGGTCATAGGCTTCTAAGCCTTCTTGTACCGCCTGTTCTGCATACATCTGACGTTTGCTGTCTACCGTGGTGTAAACTTTATAGCCCGAATCAACCGCTTGTTCGCCAAATTTACTAACCAGTTCAGCACGCACCATTTCACCAATATACGGATGTTTATTGCTGATGCTGCGGTCTGGCATATCTAAATTAATGGGTTCAGCAATGGCTTTTTGGTATTCATTTTGGTTGATATAGCCCAGTTGCAGCATACGCCCCAAAATCCAGTTACGACGTTCTAAAGCACGCTCAGGATTCACCACTGGATTGTAGCGTGAAGGTGCTTTAGGTAAGCCTGCAATCATCGCCATTTGTGCAATTGTCAGCTCTTCTAAGCTTTTGTTGTAATAAATTTTGGCAGCTGCCGCGATGCCATAGGCATTTTTACCCAAAAAGATTTTATTGACGTATAAAGTCAAAATTTCTTCTTTGCTCAGGTTCTGTTCAATTTTACGCGCTAAAAAGATTTCGGTGAGTTTACGCTTTAGAGTACGATCAGGGCTGAGATAATAGTTTTTTGCCACTTGCATGGTAATGGTTGAGCCGCCAGTTTGCACATTGGAGCCTGTTACCGCCTCGCTCAACGCGCGCCCTAAGCCTTTGAAGCTAATCCCACTGTGTTCAAAAAAGGCAGAATCTTCTGCAGCTAAGAATGCAAAAATGAATTTTTCAGGAATATGTTCATAATCGACAGGCACAGAAAGCTTGCCGCCATACTCGGCAATTAGCTCATTATCGGCACTATAAACCTGTAATGGTTTTAATAATGGCGCTTTTTTTAAGGTGGTCATTTCTGGCAAAGATGGGGCAATATAGAGATACATGCCATAGAAACCCATCGGTATTGCGACCAAAATTATAATTATGATCAAAAAAAATGGATGAACACGACCCGAACAAGATAGCTTTTTCATAACAAGTGCGTTTTAATAAGCGCTAATAGCAAACTAATTGCTGGTCAGTATAGCGAGTAGATTTACGGATTGTTAGATGAATTATTGTATCCGTAAAAAATTATAGACCAGCGCGGATTAGTAGGTTAAATTTTTTTGGGGATAAAAAAATAATAGGAATGGTACTATTGTGCGTAGGTTATATCGTAAGCCAAGTAAGGGGTTAATAGGTGTAGATATTAGTTCTACTTCTGTTAAGTTATTAGAACTCTCTGTTAAGAATGGTAGATACTGGGTCGAGAGCTATGCGCTGGTCCCACTTCCAGAAGGCAGTGTGGTTGAAAAAAACATTCTCAATCCAGAAGCAGTCGGGGATGCGCTTGAACGTGCATTGAACTTAGCAAACACGCAATCTACATCTGCAGCATTAGCAATTCCAACCTCAATGGTGATTACCAAAATCATTGAAATGGATGCAGATATGACTAGCGATGAGCGTGAAGTTCAAATTCGTATGGACGCCGAGCAATATATTCCATTCCCATTAGATGAAGTCAGCCTAGACTTTGAAGTCCAACCAGACCGTTTAGCCAATCCAAACCGAGTCAATGTGTTACTGGTTGCAACACGTTTAGAAAACGTAGAAGCACGAGTAGAAGCATTGGAGTTGGGCGGCTTGACAGCCAAAATTGCCGATGTCGAAAGTTTTGCCATCGAAAATGCCTTTAAAGTGTTCTCCGATACCCTGCCAATGGGTGTGAACACCATTGGTATTTTGGATATTGGTCATACCATGACCACCTTGTCGGTACTGCAAAATAACAAAATTATTTATACCCGCGAGCAAACCTTTGGCGGTAAGCAGCTGACACAAGAAATTCAAAACCGTTATGGTTTGTCGTATGAAGAAGCAGGGCGTGCGAAAAAAAGCCGTACTTTGCCAGATGACTACGATGTAGAGGTGCTCGAACCGTTCTTAGAAGCGGTGGTGCAACAAGCGGCACGTTCATTGCAGTTCTTTTTCTCATCTTCACAATTTAACGAAATTGATCACATTTTATTGGCAGGGGGGAATGCCAATATTCCAGGTCTTGCGAAGTTGTTGCAGCAAAAACTGGGCTACCGTGTGACCATTGCCAATCCATTCTTACAAATGGGCTTCTCTCCACAAATCGACATTAAAAGAATTGAAAGTGATGCGCCGTCATTGATGGTGGCATGTGGTTTAGCAATGAGGAGTTTTGATTAATGGCAAAGATTAACTTACTCCCTTGGCGCGATGAGCTAAGAGAAAAACGTAAAAAAGAATTTATTGTATTTTGTATTGCAGCGGCTGCTGTTGGGGTGTTATTGGTGGCTTTGGCGTGGTTCTTCTACAACGCGAAGTTACAAGATCAAGAACAAGCCAATCAATTGGTGATCAGTACCAACCAAAACCTAGATGTACAATTAAAATCTTTAGAAGGCTTGCAAGAACAGCGTAATGCTATTGTTGAGCGCATGAAGCTTATTCAGGGTCTACAAAGTCAGCGTCCAATTGCCGTGCGTTTGGTGGATGAATTGGTGCGTGTGACACCAAGCAATATGTACTTAACCAAAGTGAGCCGTACAGGCAATAAATTCACTTTTGAGGGCAAGGCTGAAAGTCCAAATACGGTGGCTGAATTCTTGCGTAATTTGGAAGCATCGCCGTGGTATCGCAATGCATTTATGAATTCATTCTTAGCCAAAGAAGAAAATAAAGATAAAGCACCAAGCTCTGTGGTTCCTCGTGTAGAGGAAAGTTACGGTACTTTTGTAGTGACTTCAGATTTAGAAGAAATTGCAATTCCAGTAACACCAACAGAATCTAATTCAACATCAGCAGCGGGGGCAGCACAATGAGTCTCGATGAATTTGATGAAGTAAATCAGGATGCTGCTGTTGCTCCGAAAAAGAAAATGACAGTTGAAAAGTTTTTTCAACAGTTCAATACCCTAGATCCTAACAATTATGGTGCTTGGCCACTTTCGGTCAAAATTACCTGCTGGATTTTTATTATTTTCCTGATTCTAGCTTTAGGTTACTTTGTCGTAATCAAGCCAAAGTTAGATGCCATTGCAGCAGCACATACACAAGAACAAAACTTGTTAAATGAGTTCCGTGAAAAAGATTCTAAATTGCGTAATTTGCAGCAATACCAAGCGCAATTACAAGAAATGGAAGCGAACTTTAACCAACAACTTGAACAATTGCCAAAAGAAACTGAAATTCCAGGTTTAGTTGAAGATATTAACGTCACAGGCGTGAATTCAGGTTTGAAGTTTAAAAACATTCGTTTAGAGAACGAAATTAAACAAGAGTTCTTTATTGAACAGCCAATTTCAATTGAAGCGACAGGCGATTATCATGCCTTTGGTTCATTCGTAAGCGGTACAGCAGCATTGCCACGTATTGTGACCATGCACGACTTTGAAATTGTGGCGACTGAAAATAAAGACAAGAAAACCGATATTCCGCAAGTGACCTATAAAGCACAAGCAAAAACTTATCGTTATGTCGGCAGTGCAGATGCACAAACCGCGGGTAATGCTGGAGGAGCGAAATAATGAAAATTGAAAAGCTTTCGTTGGCTCTGATGGCGACTTTGTTGATGGTGGGGTGTGATTCACGGATTGATGCAGTCAATGCACAAATGGCTGAAATTCGTAATCAGCCACCACTACCCATTGAACCTGCACCTGTGTTTGAGCCTGCACCAACCTTTAACTATGCAGCACACCAGCTCAAAAGCCCATTTATGCCAAGTTCATTGGCGGCAGAGCTTAAAATTATGGCAGGGAAGCGCGTTTATCCGAACCTTGCTCGCCAGTTACAACCACTGGAAAATTACGCACTTGAGTCACTGACTATGAAAGGCAGTATGCGTCAAAATGGTCAAATTTTGGCATTGATTCAAACACCTGATGGTGAAATTGAGCGTATCCAGCGTGGTAGCTATATGGGGGTAAATCATGGTCGTGTGGTGAATATTACACCTACACAAATTGATTTAATCGAAATTATTCCAGATGGTCGTGAAGGTTATGTAGAACGTCCAAGAAGTTTAGTTTTAATTGGGCCTGCGCCATAAATTAAAGGAATAAAAATGAATAACAGTGTGAAAGATTTTATTTTTGGGGATGGTAATACAATGAACAATTTGTTCCGTCAGTTTTCAATGGGCGCAGTCGCAATGGCAGTGATGCAAGTTGCCAATGCCCAAGTCAGCATTACCAACATCGTACCCATGCAAATTCCGGGACAGGGCACCGAAATTCGTGTCATGTTTAATGGTTTGCCACCTCAACCTGCAGCATATCAGCTGGAACAACCTTCCCGCTTGATTTTAGATTTTGATAAAGCGCAACAAACGCTTAAGCAAAACAGCGTTGCAGTCGCGACCAAAGAAGCCAGCTCTGTAGAGGTAAGCTCAGATGCACAGCGTTCACGTTTAACTGTGAACTTGGCCGATGCGGGCGCATTTACCACGCGTGTTGAAGGCAACACCTTTATTTTAAAAATCAACTCAACAACGGCAACCCCTGTGGCTGCCGTGACTGCCCAACGTAGTGCGCAAGGTGTATCCAATATTGGTTTCCAGCGTGGCGGTGAAGGCGAAGGTCAGGTGGTGATTGATCTACTCGGTAGCAATACGCCTGTAGATGTGCAGCAGCAAGGCAGCAAAATTGTGGTGCGTACTTTAGGCAATAAAGTACCAACACATTTGGCACGCCGTTTAAATGTAAATGATTTTGCAACACCTGTGTCGACCATTGATGCACACAATGATGGCAGCAATGGCGTGATTACCATTCAGGCTGCGGGCAGCTATGAATATATGGCATATCAGGCAGAAGACAAGCTAACCATCAGCTTAAAACGCCCTGTCGATAAAAACCCGTTTAAACCGCGTGCAGCGCAAAGCTATACAGGCAAAAAGATTTCACTGGATTTCCAAGACATCGAAGTGCGTCGTGTATTGCAGTTATTGGCTGATTTCACAGGCATTAACATGGTGGCAGCAGACACTGTGCAAGGCAACATTACCTTACGTTTAAAAGATGTACCTTGGGATCAGGCTTTAGATATTATCCTGAAAACCAAAAACTTAGATAAGCGTCGTAATGGCAACGTGATTTGGATTGCACCTGTTTCTGAATTGATTAAAGCCGAAGAAGAAGAAGCCAAAGCGATTGCGCAAAGTGTGAAACTGGCGCCACTACAAACTGAATATATTCAATTGAACTATGCCAAAGCGGCAGATATTGAAAAACTAATTACGCAAGGCAAGAATGCATCACGTGGTGGTTCAAATACCAATACAGGTACTGATCCATTAGGCGATAGCGTTGGTAGCTTGTTGAGTCCACGCGGTACAGTGTCGGTAGATCCACGTACCAATACCTTAATCATCAACGATACATCGGCAAAAATTGATCAGATTCGTCAAATGATTGATTTGCTAGATGTATCTGTGAAGCAGGTGATGATTGAAGCACGTATTGTTCGTGCAACCACAGATTTCACCAAGGAAATGGGGGTGAAGTGGGGCATCTTGTCACAAGGGATTACCAACAATAACCACTTGTTGGTGGGTGGTAGCGATACGACTTTGTGGAACTTGCGTGAACCAGAAAAAGATAGTGATACGGGTGGTTGGAAGTACGAAATTGAACGTCCACAAAACCTGAATGTCGATTTGGGTGTGACCAGTCCAGGTGCCAGCCGTATTGCATTTGGTTTAATCAGCTTGTCTGACTTTATGCTCGATTTGGAGTTGTCGGCATTACAAGCAGATGGTTACGGTGAAGTGATTTCGACACCAAAAGTCCTGACTGCAGATAAGCAAAATGCCAAAGTGGCATCGGGTACGCAAATTCCGTATCAATCTTCTGAAGGTGGTGGTGTCAATGCCGTATCTACCACAGAATTCATTGATGCGACTTTAAGTTTGGATGTGACCCCAAGTATTACGCCTGACGGTAAAGTCCAAATGCAATTAAATATCACCAGTGACTCGCCAGGTGCACCTACACCTACAGGTCAGCTCACCATTAATAAGAACGCCGTGAATACCAACGTTTTGGTGGATAATGGTGAAACTGTGGTCTTGGGTGGTATTTTTGAGCAACAAACGGCTAACTCACAAACCAAAGTTCCATTCTTGGGCGATATTCCTTATATCGGACGTTTATTCCGTAAAGATATCAAGTCGGACAACAAACGTGAGTTGCTGATTTTTGTTACACCACGAATTGTTAATGACAGTGTTTCAAGAAATCATTAATATATTTTCAATTTAAACAAAATTTATAGGTGACTCCTTGCTAAGCAAAGAGTTTGACACCCTACCAAATATCTATTTGGTAGGGCCGATGGGGGCAGGCAAGACCACTGTAGGACGCCATTTGGCGGAATTGTTAGGGCGTGAATTTCTAGATAGTGATCATGAAATTGAACGCAAAACTGGCGCTACGATTCCTTGGATCTTTGAAAAAGAAGGTGAACAAGGGTTTCGTAGTCGTGAAACAGCGGTTATTGATGAGTTAACCACACGGCATAAACTTGTACTTGCTACAGGTGGCGGCGCGGTGACTCAAGCCCCGAATCGAGACTTCTTAAAACAACGTGGTATTGTTGTTTATCTATATACCCCTGTCGAAATTCAACTTCAGCGAACCTATCGCGATAAAAACCGTCCTTTACTTCAAGTCGAAAACCCCGAACAAAGATTACGTGATTTGCTTGCAGTGCGTGATCCGTTGTATCGTGAGGTGGCACATTATATTATTGAAACCAATCAGGGTGCTGCGCGAGATTTGGCGCAAAAAATCTTAAATACGATTGTTTCAGAGCAAATATCTTAGGTAGAAAGCGACTTTTTCATGCAGACTTTACACGTTGAACTTGGCGATCGCCGTTACCCAATTTTTATTGGCAGTGATCTTCAACCCCAAGAATTACTTGCACCTTATATTAAAGGTCAGCAAGTCATGATTGTGACCAATACCACGGTTGCACCTTTGTATTTAAATCACTATGTGACGGCTGTTGAAGCACTGGGCAAGAAAGTGGCAACCTGTATTTTGCCTGATGGAGAAAAATACAAAGATATTCAGCATCTCACCCTTATTTTTGATGCCTTGCTGGAAGCTGGTTTTAACCGTGATTGTACGGTGCTGGCTTTGGGCGGTGGCGTGATTGGAGATATGGCAGGTTTTGCTTCGGCAAGCTTTCAGCGTGGGGTGTACTTCGTTCAAGTACCAACTACTTTACTGTCACAAGTCGATTCCAGTGTCGGTGGCAAAACAGGGATTAATCATCCGCTGGGTAAAAACATGATTGGTGCATTTCAGCAGCCCCAAGTGGTGTTGGCAGATATGTCGCAACTGAATACTTTACCTGAGCGTGAGTTGTCTGCAGGCCTAGCCGAAGTCATTAAATATGCGCTTTTGGGTGATGTCGAGTTTCTAGAATGGCTTGAAACGCACATGGAAGCATTAGTGGCGCGTGATCCTGCTGTACTGGCAGAAGCGGTATATCGTTCATGTGCACATAAAGCGCGTATTGTTGCCAATGATGAAAAAGAGCAAGGTGAACGCGCTTTATTGAATCTTGGGCATACTTTTGGGCACGCAATTGAATCTTATTTGGGTTATGGTGAATGGTTACACGGTGAAGCTGTTGCGACAGGGATGGTAATGGCAGCCGATTTATCACAGCGTATGGGCTGGATTTCTGCCGAAGATGTAGAGCGTACAAAAAATATCATTTCTCGCGCCAATTTACCGATAGTATGTCCGCAAATTCCACTGGATCAGTTTTTGGCTTATATGGCACACGATAAAAAAGTGCTGAATGGTCAATTACGTTTGGTGCTCATGAAGCAATTGGGTCAAGCCATCATCACCAAAGAGTTTGACTTAGAATTGATGAAACAGGCGATTTTAGCCAATCAAGCATAAAAGGCAGCATATGACAGCACTGCGTACACACTGGCAAAAAATTCAACAGTCAATTTGGTTGCTGGGCGCGGTGCTGTGTTTATTGGCGGCACTGATTTTTTGGGCGGTGACAGACCGTGAAGAACTGGTTGAAATTGAAAAACAACCAGAGTCTGAAATTGAATTACAAATTCAACCCGAGAAGGTTGCTGCAACCACCTATTTGGGTGGCTTGCAAGAAGAAGTCAGACCTTTGGAACTCACCACGCGTTTAACGGCTTCTGGTTTGCATGAGGCTGAGTTTCGCGGTACTAAATTTATTCAGGAACAAAAAAATAATAGCACGATTGAACTGTTTCGGGTCAATGATGAAAACATCATTAAAAGTTTTATTAAAAAGCAAACAGATCGGAGCAAGCTGTTTTATATCCGTTTAAGCGGTGAGGGGCAGGCTGAACAATATGTGATGTTATATGGCAGTTTTGGCAATAAACGCGACGCTGCACAGACTTTGACCGCATTGCCATTCAAATTTCCTGAAACGATTCAGCCTGTTGTGGTGCAATTTGCTGACTATCGTCCTTATGTCAATGATTTAGGGGCGGATGAAATGGGGCTGAGCACTAAGCTATATGCGGTAAATTTACGTCCAGCAGCTGTGCCTAAAATAGATGAAAGTGCTTTGGCACGTCCACCTGCAACCACAACGACTGCACCGACTACGCAGGCAGTTGCACCGCAAAATAGTACCACCAGCACTACAATTACCCGCCGTGATCAGGAGGGTAATGTCGTTGATGTACAAAAATCACAAAGTGGTACAGCACCTGCTCAGCCAGATGCACCTGAACCTGAAGTGCGCGATCCTTTTAACTAATCATAAACACTTCCAATATTCTTTTAGCTCAAGTCGAGTCATTCAAATAGCTACTTGAGCTTTATCCTTTTTGTCTATTATTTGCATTGAGCTATTTTGGCTCAATTGCACCAATTTGATCTAAAAAAATTATTCTTCTCACTAAAAAATGCGTTCTAAAATGGCGCAGCATGGTGTATAAAAATAATGAAATGCACAAAAATAGTGCGAATTTGACTTAAAAATGTGATCTGATTTTACATTTTTAGGGTTAAAGCTGAGATTTGGCTCATGTGCGAATAAAAAATAAAGTTGGCATTGTTTTTGCTTTTATTGGTGCGTGAATTGAGTTGTTGTCCCTATTTTGGCGCAAAAAAGATTCAATGATTGTGCGAAACTGTCAAATTTGCCTGCTACATTAAAGTGTAAAAGTTGCGTAAATGATGAATCGGTCACTCAGGCTTTTTAATCGGTATTGATTGAAATAAATGTGTGACATTTCATTTACCCAAGGTTGATGTTTAGAGTTGTAAATTGAGTTAAATCGCAAAAACAGATTGTTTAATTGGCCCAATTGGGCAAGTAAAAGAAGGGTACGCTATGCACATGCCATCGCCTAATACTGTAGCTCCCGCTCAAGGTTTATACCAACCGGATGAGTTTAAAGATAACTGTGGTTTCGGTTTAATTGCCCATATGCAGGGTGATGCAAGCCATGATCTCGTCAAAACGGCTATTCATAGTTTAAGTTGTATGACCCACCGTGGCGGGATTGCCGCAGATGGTAAAACAGGGGATGGCTGTGGTTTGCTGTTGGCAATGCCAAAGCAATTTTTCCGTGAAGAGGCAAAACGCTTAAGTGACATTACCCTAAGCGAAATCTTTGCCGTAGGTACAGTGTTTTTAAACCTAGACCCTGCCTTGGCGACTCATGCTAAAAATATTCTGACTAAAGAAATTGAAGCTGAAGGCTGTAAAGTTCTGGCTTGGCGTGTGGTGCCAACCAATAATGAGGCATTGGGCGAAATTGCGATGCAATCTTTGCCTGCCTTTGAGCAAATTATTGTCAACTGTCCAATTGGTGTGACAGAAGTTGAGTTTAATCGCAAGTTATTCTTGGCGCGTCGTCGTGCAGAGCAACAATTAACTGCTGATCCATATTTTTATGTGACCACCTTATGTTCAACTGTGATCAGCTATAAAGGTTTGATGATGCCTGCTGCGATTGCAGACTTCTATACGGACCTTGCCGATGAACGTTTGGCATCACATATTGTGGTATTCCACCAACGTTTCTCGACTAATACCTTACCACGTTGGCCATTGGCGCAACCGTTCCGTTATTTGGCACACAATGGTGAAATTAACACCATTACCGCAAACCGTAACTGGGCGATGGCACGTACGCCTAAATTTGACAACCCACTTTTGCCAGGTTTAACTGAGCTGAAACCTATTGTGAACCGTACAGGTTCAGACTCTTCTAGCTTAGACAACATGCTGGAAATTCTGGTGGGTGGTGGAATGGATTTATTCCGTGCCTTGCGTATGCTGGTTCCGCCTGCATGGCAGAACGTAGAAACCATTGATGCCGATTTACGTGCTTTCTATGAGTTCAACTCTAAGCACATGGAAGCGTGGGATGGCCCTGCGGGTCTGGTGATTCAGGAT
The DNA here is from genome assembly GCF_017498585.1 of Acinetobacter towneri. Classification (NCBI taxonomy): domain Bacteria; kingdom Pseudomonadati; phylum Pseudomonadota; class Gammaproteobacteria; order Moraxellales; family Moraxellaceae; genus Acinetobacter; species Acinetobacter towneri. The sequence goes on along the minus strand of NZ_CP071766.1, from coordinate 295,654 downwards.
GGTCGTCATGCAATTTGTATGCTGGACCGTAATGGCTTACGTCCTGCACGTTGGGTGATTACCAAAAACGGCTACATCACTTTGGCCTCTGAAATTGGGGTATGGGGTTATGAGCCTGAAGATGTGATCTCTAAAGGACGTGTTGGTCCAGGTCAAATTTTGGTAGTCGATACCTTTACTGGCAAAGTGCTCGATACGCAGGATGTGAATAACCATCTGAAAAGAATGCGTCCTTACCGTGAATGGTTACGTGAAAATTCAATCCGTTTACAAGGTAGCCCAGAGCTTGAAGAATATTTATGTGACCACGGCTTAAAAGGCGATGCCTTAAAAGCTGCACAAAAAATGTTTATGGTGACCTTTGAAGAACGTGACCAGTTATTGCGTCCAATTGCAGAAAGTGGTCAGGAAGCTGTGGGTTCAATGGGGGATGACACCCCAATGGCGGTATTGTCGCGTCAGGTACGCCATGTGTCGGATTATTTCCGTCAGCAGTTCGCACAGGTAACCAATCCACCGATTGACCCATTGCGTGAATCTATCGTGATGTCTTTGGAAACCTGTTTAGGCCGTGAACAAAACGTATTTGAGCAAGGCCCAGAACATGCAGACCGCTTGATTATTTCAAGCCCTGTACTGACCAATTCCAAAATGCATCAGATTCGCACTTTGGGGCGTAAAGGCTATGAAATTGCCGACATCGATCTGAACTATGCAGAAAGTGAAGGTTTGCAAGCTGCTATTCAGCGTATTTGTGAAGCAGCTGCGCAAGCGGTGCGTGATGGAAAAACTTTATTGGTGCTTACTGATAAAAAAATCCGTGAAGGTTATTTGCCTGCCAATGCCGTCATGGCCACAGGTGCGGTACATCACTACTTAATTCAAGTCGGTTTACGTACCGATGCCAACATTATTGTCGAAACTGGCTTTGCCCGTGATCCACATCAATTTGCAGTATTGCTCGGTTTTGGTGCAACCGCAGTGTACCCATATTTGGCTTATGATGTGATTAATGACTTGATTGCCAAAGGTGAGTTATTGGGTGACCCAGTCTATGCGCAAAGTAATTTCCGCAAAGGCATTGAAAAAGGCTTGCTCAAAGTCTTATCAAAAATGGGTATTTCAACTGTAGCTTCTTACCGTGGTGGACAATTATTTGAAGCGGTTGGTTTGTCTGCTGAAGTGGTGAATACCTGTTTTATTGGTGTACCGAGCCGTATTCAGGGTGCTACTTTTGCCGACCTTGAAAATGATCAGAAAAAACTGGCAGACACTGCGTGGAAATCACGTAAGCCAATTGATCAGGGCGGTTTGCTGAAATTTGTCTTTGGCAAGGAATACCATGCCTTTAACCCAGATGTGATCAATGCCTTACACAAAGCGGTACGTTCTGGCAATTATGCAGATTTTAAAGAATATGCAGAAATCGTGAACAATCGCCCTATCGCGACCATTCGTGATCTCTTTAAATTGAAAACAGACAATTCAATTGCCTTAGATCAAGTAGAATCGGTTGAGCAAATTTTACCGCGTTTTGACTCTGCGGGGATGTCTTTGGGTGCATTGTCACCAGAAGCACATGAAGCGATTGCGATTGCGATGAACACAATTGGTGGACGTTCAAACTCAGGTGAGGGTGGTGAAGACCCTGCGCGTTATGGCACGATTCGTAACTCGAAAATCAAACAGATTGCTTCGGGACGTTTTGGGGTAACACCTGCTTACTTAACATCTGCAGAAGTGTTGCAGATTAAAGTGGCGCAGGGTGCAAAACCAGGTGAAGGTGGTCAGTTACCGGGTGGTAAAGTGAATGGCTTGATTGCACGTTTGCGTTACTCTGTGCCAGGTGTCACTTTGATTTCACCACCACCACACCACGATATTTATTCGATTGAAGACTTGTCACAATTGATTTTTGATTTAAAACAAGTCAATCCACAAGCCATGGTATCGGTCAAGTTGGTATCTGAACCAGGGGTGGGGACCATTGCAGCAGGTGTGGCCAAAGCCTATGCCGACTTCATTACCATCTCGGGCTATGATGGCGGTACAGCAGCATCGCCACTGTCATCTATTCACCATGCAGGTTCGCCGTGGGAGTTGGGTTTAAGTGAGGCGCATCAGGCACTACGTGTGAATGACTTGCGTGGCAAAGTTCGTGTGCAAACCGATGGTGGCTTAAAAACTGGCCTAGATGTGGTTAAAGCTGCAATTTTAGGTGCAGAAAGCTTCGGTTTTGGTTCAACACCAATGATTGCTTTAGGCTGTAAATATTTGCGTATTTGCCACTTAAACAACTGTGCTACTGGTGTAGCAACGCAGCAAGATCATTTGCGTCAGGAACACTATATTGGTGAACCACAAATGCTGATCAACTTCTTCACTTTCATTGCAGAAGAAACACGTGAATGGTTAGCAGCATTGGGTGTGGCGAGCTTAAAAGACTTGATTGGTCGTACCGACTTACTGGAAATTTTACCAGGTGAAACTGAAAAACATGCACATCTTGATTTAAGTGCCTTGTTAGAATCACACCCTGCGGCAGAAGGCAAAGCGCAATACTGTCAAGTTGAAGGCAATGCGCCATTTGACAAAGGCATCTTGGCTGAAAAAATGATTGCAGAGATGTTGCCTGCAATTGAAGCAGGTACAGGTGGTGAATATTACTTTAATGTGAGCAACTGTGACCGTTCAATTGGTGCGCGTATTTCAGGTGAAATTGCGCGTCGTTATGGTAACTTGAGCATGGAACATCATCCTGTCAAAGTGAATCTTACAGGTACTGCAGGGCAGTCTTTAGGTGTTTGGAATGCAGGTGGTTTGCATATCAAACTTGAAGGTGATGCCAATGACTATGTGGGTAAAGGCATGGCGGGTGGACGTATTTCCATCTTCCCACCAAAAGGTTCGCCATTCCAAACTCAAAACACAGCCATTATTGGTAATACCTGCCTCTATGGTGCAACTGGTGGTAAATTATTTGCTGCGGGCACTGCGGGCGAGCGTTTTGCGGTGCGTAACTCGGGCGCGTTTGCGGTAATTGAAGGTGCAGGCGACCACTGCTGTGAATATATGACTGGCGGGATTGTCACGGTATTGGGCAAAGTGGGACACAACTTTGGTGCGGGTATGACAGGTGGTTTTGCCTATGTACTGGATTTGGATAATGACTTTGTAGATCGTTACAACCACGAACTGATTGAGCTGAATCGTATTTCGACTGAAGCGATGGAAGAACATAAAGCATTCTTAGGACGTATTTTAGATGAACACATTGCCGAAACAGGTAGTGCGTGGGCATATAAAATCCGCCATGAGTTTGATTTCTATAGCCGTAAATTCTGGTTGGTAAAACCAAAAGCTGCAAACTTGCAGACTTTGTTGAAAACCACCCAAGCAGATCCACAATAATCCACGACTCAGCATTCGGCAGATGTGGATAACTTTAGACTTATACCCAGTGTAAATGTCGCGTTATCCACATCCACCTACGGAGAAAGACATGGCAGAACGCCTACATAATGACTTTCAATTTCTGGATGTAGCACGCCAAGATCCAGAGAAAAAAGATCTCGATGTCCGCAAAAATGAGTTTGTGGAAATTTATAAACCGTTTACTGCAGAAGTGGCAGCCAATCAGACCCATCGTTGTTTGGGCTGTGGTAACCCATACTGTGAATGGAAATGCCCTGTGCATAACTACATTCCGAACTGGCTTAAACTGATTTCGGAAGGCCGTATTTTTCAGGCAGCAGAATTGTGTCATCAAACCAATACTTTGCCTGAAGTTTGTGGACGGGTTTGTCCACAAGATCGTTTGTGTGAAGGCGCATGTACCTTAAATGATGGTTTTGGTGCAGTGACCATTGGCAATGCCGAAAAGTACATCAATGATACTGCTTTTGCCTTGGGTTGGCGTCCAGACATGTCGCATGTGAAATGGACCGATAAAAAAGTGGCGATTATTGGTGCAGGCCCTGCAGGTTTGGGCTGTGCTGATATTTTGGTGCGTAATGGCGTCAAACCAGTAGTTTTTGACAAACGCCCTGAAATTGGTGGCTTGCTCACCTTTGGTATTCCAGAATTTAAAATGGAAAAAGACGTGATGAAACGCCGCCGAGAAATTTTTTCTGGCATGGGGGTTGAATTCCGTTTAAATACCGAAATTGGTACAGATATCACGATTGAACAATTGCTTGCAGATTACGATGCCGTGTTCATGGGCATGGGCACTTATACCTATATGAAAGGTGGATTTGCTGGTGAAGATTTAGATGGTGTTTATGATGCGCTGGACTTCTTGATTGCCAATGTCAACCGTTGCCAAGGCTGGGAAAAAGACCCTGCAGAATACATCAGTGTTGAAGGCAAAAAAGTGATTGTACTGGGTGGTGGAGATACTGCCATGGACTGTAACCGTACTTCTATTCGTCAAGGTGCGCAGCAAGTCACTTGTGCCTACCGTCGTGATGAAGCCAATATGCCAGGTTCACGTCGTGAAGTGACCAACGCCCGTGAAGAAGGGGTGAATTTCTTATTTAATCGTCAACCCATTGAAATTGTTGGTGAAAATGGTAAAGTCACAGGTGTGAAAGTGGTAACGACTCAATTGGGTGAGCCTGACAGTCGTGGTCGTCGCAGCCCAGAGCCTGTGCCAGGTTCCGAAGAAGTTTTAGCTGCAGATGCCGTTTTGCTTGCTTTTGGTTTCCGTGCCAGCCCTGCAGATTGGTTTGCCTCTGCCAATGTTGGAGTAGACGGTTCTGGTCGTGTGCTGGCAGCAGAACAACAAACTTTTAAGTTCCAAACCTCAAACCCGAAAATTTTTGCAGGGGGCGATATGGTGCGTGGTTCTGATTTGGTCGTGACTGCAATTTGGGAAGGTCGTCAGGCGGCAGAAGGTATTTTAGATTATTTAGAGCTCTAAACGAGTTTGCTTTGCTTAGATCTAGAAAGGGCTGAGTTTTAAGGAATTCAGTCCTTTTTTATTGGATATTTTATCCCGCTCATCTTCTTGCGGAATATATTGCCATCCCTGATTCATATAAGGTTTAAGAGCTGAAACTTCAATATCAATTCAATCTGCTGTACAAGGTTATTGTTTGATGTAAACAGTTTGGTGATTCGCTCGATTAAACAAAATACACAAACAGGTCAGAATTTCACGTTAGAATGAAATCATTTCAAACAAATACAAAGAAAATTTAGAGGTTAATCTATGAATTTCACAAAAAAAACCATGCTCGCGGTGGCTTTAACCAGTACTTTGACATTAAGCGGCTGTGGCTATAACACCTTACAAGTGAAAGATGAAGCCGTAACAGCATCTTGGTCAGAAGTCCAAAACCAATATCAACGCCGTGCCGATTTAGTGCCAAACTTGGTGAATGTAGTCAAAGGCTATGCCAAACATGAAGAACAAGTCTTGACTGAAGTCACTCAGGCACGTGCCAATGTCGCAGGCTTAAAAGTGGATAAGTCGGTATTGGAAGACCCTGCGTTATTCCAGAAATATCAGGAAGCACAGGCGCAAATGACCAGTGCCTTATCACGTTTAATTGCGGTGTCTGAAAATTATCCAGACTTAAAAGCCAATGAGCAATTCCGTGATTTACAAGTACAACTAGAAGGCACAGAAAACCGTATTGCCGTGGCGCGTAACCGTTACATCAGCACAGTGCAAGACTTTAACAGCTATGCACGTCAGTTCCCGCAAGTGATGACCGCAAAAGTCATTGGTATGGACACCAAACCAAACTTCAGTGCCGAACAAAGCGCACAAACAGCACCGAAAGTTTCGTTTGAATAACGACTAGGAGGATGTCTGGATGCTGCAATCGCACAGCAAGACCCACATGAGTCTAGCGCAGATGCTGCTGCTGATGGTTGTCATGTGTTTTAGTGGCTTGGCATATAGTGAAGTTGCTACAGCAACTGATGAAAATGCCGAAGCTGTGGTGCTGGGTAAAATTGTGCAGCAACAGCATCCTCAAACTGCCAATCCCATCCCAGATCTTGCAAACTCACGCCAGTCTACATCGAGCACTCAGCAAACACCTGTAGAAGCACCTGTTCAGCAACCGCAAATTGCCAATGATATGGCAGAGGGTGAGTCCATCCGCGCTTTGCCGACCTTGAATCAGCCCGTAGTCGATCAAGCCAATTTGCTGACTGCCACAGAAAAACAGCAAATCAGCCAGCGGATTTTAAATTTACATCAACAAGCCAAAGCGCAAATTGGCGTGGTGATTGTACCGACCACAGGGCAGGAAGATATTTTTGATTTTGCTATGCGTGTCGCAGAACAATGGCAACTTGGTTCTGCCAAGCAAGACAATGGTTTGCTAATGGCAATAGCAGTCAATGACCGCCGTATTCAGATTTTAACGGGGTATGGTCTAGAAGGCGTGCTGCCTGATATTGTAGTGAGCCGTATTATTAACCAGCGCATTACCCCCTATTTTAAACAAGCCCAATATGCACAAGGTATTGATGCAGGCTTAGCAGAAATTGAACGGATTTTAAACCTAGACCCTGAAGTTGCCGCACAGGCTGCACAAGAGTTGAAACAACGTCAGGAACAAGCCTTGCAACAACAACAGGCGCGTGAAAAAACCTTGAGCACTGCTTTATTTATTTTAATTGCAGGGGTAATTGGCTCACTGATTGTTGGAAAACGCTTAAGTGCTTCAACCGCTGCCGTGGCAGGTACAGTGGCAGGTTTGGTCAATGGTGCAGGCTTAATCACCAGTTTAATGATTGGCGCGGGAATTTTCTTTTTACTCATCACAGCCATTGCACAGACCATTTTCCAAATTTTCTTGTCCTCTGCAGGACGTGGAGGCGGACGTGGTGGCGGTGGTTTTGGTGGCGGTGGCTATAGCGGCGGCGGTGGTGGCTTTGGTGGGGGAGGAGCATCAGGATCATGGTAACCAAAACAGATACAACAGAAATTATTACTCAACCGAAAATTGACATTGAAGCGCGTCCGAGTGTAAAGCGTTGGCTGAAGCATTTCTTTTATTTACCTGCTACTAAGCGTTTCTTTAATGCGCAGGATCAGCATGCCATTGCAGAAGCGGTGACTGCTGCCGAGCATGGGCATGTGGGGGAAATTCAGGTGGTGATTGAAGGCTGTTTACCATCGCGGTTGGCGTATGCGGTAGATACGCATACCCGTGCACGCCAATTATTTGCAGAATTGGGTGTTTGGGATACCGAACTAAACAGCGGCGTTTTACTGTATCTGAATTTGTGTGAACGCAAAGTGGAAATTGTGATTGACCGTGGCATTAAAACAGCAACCACGCAACAGGTATGGGATGAGCTCTGTGCGCATATTGTGCAGGGTTTGGCACAGCAGCAATATCGGCAAGCGGTAATCACAGGTGTGCAAGAAATTGGTGAAATTTTGGATGTGTTTTATGACCGCCAGCTGCTAGATCAGCAAAATGAATTGGGGAATGTGCCGATTATTTTGGGATGAGGGTTGTTGGTGTTTTTCTTATTTTAATTCCTTCCTGAGCACAAATTTAAGCATGGCTTTAAGTTTGTGCGCAAGAAAGAATGCAATGAGGGTTCCTCCCTTTTTAAAAGGGAGGTTAGGAGGGATTTGGGATATTGGCAATTGTTACCATACACGGCTCACCTTTGATAAAGGGAGGAAGCTTGAAAAGCATGTTTGCACATGAAATCAATTTTATAATGAATGTTCCTCTCTTTTCTAAAGAGAGGCTAGGAGAGATTTTAAACATTGGCAGCTTTCACTACCTCTGACTCACTTTTTTCAAAAAGGGGATGTCTCATCAATACAAAAGATAAGCACTGCACATAAGTTAAATTTGCTGAAATTTAGATCAAAAATACAAATATATATGTGATGAATTTATTTCCAAAATATAAAAATGTGATGTAATTCGCAAAAAAATGACAAAATTTGTTAAATTTATAATTTGAAATTGACAATATTTGTCACTTTTTAACAAAAATACACAGTCAAATTAAAAGTTCTAAATTTTTTATGTGTAAGGTGCTGTTTTTTTGTGAGAATTGTCTATAATAAAAGTTGGCACGTTTAGTGCTAAGTATAAAATAGCTTACAAAGCTTATAATTAAATTAACAAACATTTGTGGAGAATGTTTATGAAGACGATGCAAAAAGGTTTTACCCTTATCGAATTAATGATCGTTGTGGCGATCATTGGTATTTTGGCTGCAATTGCGATTCCTGCTTATCAGGATTACACTAAACGTGCAAAAGTGACTGAGGGCTTGTCATTGGCAGCTAGCGCTAAAACTGCTGTAACAGAAAATGCTTCAAATGGTGTGGCTTATGGTTTAGGTTGGACTGCTCCAGCAACAACAGCTAATGTTGGCACAATTACAATCAGCGGTACTACGGGTGCAATTTCAATTCCGTATTCTACTTCTATTGCTGCTGCTACAGAAAATACATTGGTATTAATTCCATTTACTGGTGCAGGTACAGCTTTACCAGATAGTTCATCAGCTTATACCCCTCCTGCTGACGCTATCCAATGGCAATGTGCTGCGGCAGGTGCTACACCTAAAGTTACTGGTGCTACAGTAGGTACTTTACCTGCAAAACTTGCTCCTTCTAACTGCCGTTAATTTTAATATTAGAAAAAAGCAGCTTCGGCTGCTTTTTTTTCATTCAATTATTAATATAAGAGATTATAATATGCATAAAATCAAAGGGTTCACTTTAATTGAAGTTTTGATTATTGTTGCAATTATTGGCATTCTTATTCTATTTGCATTGGTTCAATATAATCGACATATGACTAAAACAAAAATGCTGGAAGTGATTGGTGCGGCAAGAATTGCCCAACTTGCTGTTACAGAAGCAGCGATAAGTGAAAAAGATTTAACTGCAGTAACTGCCTCAAATATAGGTTATCAATTTTCAAACAACTCACATAAATATATAAGTAATTTAACCATAGAAGATTACACAGGCGTAATTACTGTAACGACAAATTCACCGAGTGCTACGGGTACGCTAGTTTTACACCAAGTCTGAATAGTACAACTCAACAAATAGAATGGTCATGTAGTAGCTCAACAATAAATATTCGTTACTTACCTTTAAATTGCCATTAATATAATGCAGATTTTAGATGTGTAGTGAAATTGAGGTATCAAAAATGGCAAAAACAAAACGAACAAAGTTTTTTTTATCTCATCTAATCATTTCCATTAGTTTGGCTTTGCTAGTGATTGGATTGGTCTTTTTTATTTGGTATCCATCATCACTTGCGACAGCTGTTGGCGTGACTCATATTTTTTTAATGCTCTTGGTCATCGACGTCATTTTAGGACCACTTTTAGGTCTATTGGTCTATAAAGAAGGTAAAAAAACACTCAAATTTGACCTAGGTGTCATTATTTTCATTCAAATTGTGGCTTTGTGTTATGGGGTGTTTAGTATCGAACAAGGTCGCCCTGCATGGTTGGTTTATAATGTAGATCGTTTTGAATTGGTTAGAAAAAATGAATTAGTTGATACGAATATTCAGCAAGCACAGCAACAATTCCAACAACCTTCATGGTTTAAACCGCAATATGTGGCTACTGAATTTGCCAAAGATACACAACAACGCAATGATGAAATGTTTGCAGAAGTATTTAGCGGTATTTCAATTTCACAGCGTCCAGAACGCTATGTAGAACTGACTCAAGCAAAAACCCAAATCCAACAACGTGCATTACCGCTTGTAGAATTGCAAGGGTACAACTCAAAGACAGACGTTGAAAAAACTTTAGCAAAATATCCAAAAGCCGATGCATGGCTACCCTTAAAAGCCAATGCTATAGATATGGTGGTCTTAGTCAATAAAGAATCCGCATCTATCATCAAAATAGTAGATTTAAGACCGTGGAAATAATTTCTTAAGTTAAAAATGGGGAGTTTAAGTATTCCCCCACACAATTATTCCATTTCGAAACTGGTAGAATTCCAATCAAACTTGCTACACAAGGCACTATCATCTTGCCTAAAAAAATATAAGATAGAGCCAGTTTTTTGATCTATTTTTTCTATGAAATCTGCATTGCTACTTTTGGCTGCCATCCTCATCTCCCTTGCATGGCTATTGCCCATTCACTACCGCCCGTGGGTCACCTATACAGGTGAACTCTACGCATTTTTTGCCTTGTTTGCTCTCGCAGCCAGCCTTTTTAAAGAAAAACTACAAATACCCAAAATCAGCCTGCCCTTACTGGCACTGTGCAGTGTTCCACTCATTCAGTGGGGCTTTGGCTTGGTCTACTTCTTTGACAAAGCCTTGCTCAGCAGCGTGTATATCTTCAGTTTTTGGCTGGCAATCATTTTGGGCTATAACCTCACTCAAAACAGCATCGAACGTGAACGCATCTTTACAGGTTTTAGCTATGTGCTACTCGGCGTAGGAAGTATTACCGCATTCATGGCGATTTGCCAGTGGCTCACACTCGATCAATACCTGCCGATTATGGTGGATATTAAAATCGGGCAACGTCCTTATGCCAATTTTGCTCAACCGAATAACATGGCGACCTTTTTAGTGATGTCTCTTATGGCAAGCCTGTATTTATACGAAAAACAAAAACTTAAAACCATGTGGATTGTGATTGCAGCTGCCATGATTTTGGTCGGTGTGGTATTGAGTCAATCGCGCACTTCATGGTTGGCATCGTTGTGTATCTTGACGTATTTGAGCTATCAACAATACCGTGGCGTGATGCGGATTAAATACCGCTATAGCTTGCTGTGGTTTGCCGCATTTATCGGGCTGATTTTTATCGCACCTGCTTTTAGTCAATTGCTCTCACAAAGTGCAGACCTTTCGGTGCAATCTCGTGATGTGGTACAACGTGCCACAGGCGATATGTCACGTTTGGCGATTTGGCAGCAAATGTTCGCTGCAATTGAACATCAACCGTGGTGGGGCTATGGTTGGCATCAAACCAGTGTGGCTTATGTGACGATCAGTGAATTTGTGCAAGGTCCTGTGTGGATTCGTAGCGCACATAATTTTATTTTAGACTTTTTACTTTGGAATGGTGTGATACTCGGCGTGCCATTTTTGGCGTATCTGGGTTATTGGGGCTACCAGTTGCATAAATATACCCAATCGGTGGAATCGGTTGTGGGGATTTTAATGGTCGGTGCATTTAGCGTACATGCTATGCTGGAATTTCCACAAAACTATGCCTACTTCTTGCTGCCTGTGGGTTTTATTATTGGCATGGTTCAGTCACAACGGGTGTTAAAAAGCTTCACTTTATCTGCAATATATTTACGCAGTACATTTGTACTTGGTGCATTGTTGTTGATGCTGATTTATCGTGATTATGAAGTAATGGTGCCAAAACTGAATCAGTCGGTACGCTACGAACACACACCTGAAAAAATCACCAATCAAGACCGTATTTTGTTACTCGAAGAATTTAACCGCCGCATTGCGTGGATTCGATTAAATCCGTATAGCCAGCAAACACCTGAACAATTACAGGATATTCATGAAATTGTGTTGAATTATCCAACCCGCTACGATTTATTGAAATATGCACGCGTATTAGCATTTAACGGTTATGAAGCTGAAGCCAAAAAGCAATTATGGTTGTTAAGCACTTTGTGGCAGGTCAATGTAGATTATGCGACTTTATTGGATGAGGCAGAGCAGCGCTGATTTGTGTAGCGCAAGGAGGGGGATTTGAAAATAGTGAGCCAAATATGGTGAAAATTTTCAATGTTGAAAATCTCTCCCAACTTCTCTTTAAAAAGAGAGGGGGTATTCATTATAAAATTGATTTCATGTGCGAAAATTTAAAGAGATGCTGAACTTTTGTTCAGATAAAGGGAGTTGTGTTAGAATTGTATGATCTATTCACACAATAAGGCATGCTGATGGCGAGAACTACAAGTGTAACAATTGGCCCACAACTCGATGACTTCGTGAGCAAACTGATTGAATCTGGACGTTATGGTTCAACCAGTGAAGTGATGCGATCTGCATTAAGATTATTGGAACAGCAAGAAAATCAAACTGCAGCTTTAAAGCAAGCGATTGAAGCAGGTGAGAACAGTGGAGAAAGTACACTCAGCCTAAAAGATATTGCTGCTCAAGTGAAGCAGAAGCATCGTGTATAAACTATCTAATTTAGCTGTCGATGATTTCACTGCTATTTATGAATACACCTTACTTAATTTTGGTGTAGCTCAAGCTGACCAATACACACAACATTTGGAAAATACCTTTCATTTGTTAGTGAGTTCACCATTGATTGGTTATGTATGTGTAGATATTGGCGAGGGAATACGCCGTCATGATCATCATCAACATGCTATTTTTTATAAAAAACAGGATTATGGCATTTTTATTATTCGGATATTGCATCAACAGATGCATCCCATGAAACATTTTTTTGCGTTATAAATACTTTTTTATAAATCCAAGAATTAAAAATGTGTATCAGCAAAAATATAAATTGATATTGAAAACATCTTCATGAGAGATGAGGAAGATGCTGAATTGTAGTTAAAGTGCTTCTCTAAAAACAAAAGACTGGAAAAACCAGTCTTTTGTGCGATTGAAACGAGATGAATTTTAGAGTTGACTTTGAATATAGTTTTCAATGCCTACCGTTTCAACCAAATCAAGCTGTGTCGTTGCCCAGTCTAAGTACTCTTCTTCTTTCTCTAGAATTTCCTGAACCAAATCACGGGTTACATAGTCCAGTTGTTGCTCTGCCAAAACCACCGCTTTTTGGATTGCTTCAATATTTTCTTGGACTTTACGCACATCGCAGTTCAAAACTTCAACTGTATGCTGACCGATATACAATTTGCCCAAGTGTTGTAAGTTTGGCAGCCCTTCTAAAAATAAAATACGTTCAATAATTTTGTCAGCATGTTTCATTTGACGAATCGACTCTTTATATTCGGCCGAGCCGAGTTGTTCAATGCCCCAATCATTAAACATACGTGAATGTAAAAAATATTGGTTAATTGCAGTCAGGTGATGATACAAAACTTGGTTGAGTTGATTAATCACATCACGATTGCCTTTCATTGCAGCACTCCATCAACAATTTCTGCCTTAAACCGCTTAAGGCAATCTATATTTCTATCTTAAACAAGACTGGGCAAAATGGCGAGTGATTTATAGAACGGCAAATGAAAATCGCAATCAAAAACAATTAGCTAGGCGGTGTGAAGAAATGTAAGATAAGAAAAACCCGCTGTAGTCGAAAGCGGGAGAGGAAACACCGAGTTAAAATTATAATACTGAAATGCGGGAGAACAATAAAACGTCAGTTTTAGGCAGCAACGGCAAGACGAGACGCAATTTGTGCAATTTCATCGCTAATGATGGCGCGAGTTTCAGGCGCACAGCGACCACAACAGGTGCCCAAGTCAAACATATCGCGAATTTCACGATAGCTGTCTGCACCATTGGCAACGGCTTCTTTAATGTCTTGATCTGTAATACCACGGCATAAGCAAACGTACATGAATGCAACCACAATAATGAAATAAGATAAGTATTATTATTGATAATTATTATCGTTTGTCAATAAAAATCATTTGAAAAGTCATTTATCGTAATTGGGTTTTTGAATTAAAAAATGCCACTTAATAGGTGGCATCGTTTATTGGTTTTTAAGTATTTGAATGATAATGACTTATGAATTGATAATCACCACGCCATCCATTTCAACTAAAGCACCTTTAGGTAAGCTGGCCACACCTAAGGCTGCACGCGCGGGGTAAGGTTGTGCAAAATATTCACCCATAATCTGATTGACCAATTGGAAGTGAGATAAATCAGTCAGGAAAATATTGAGCTTGGCAATATCGGCCAAAGAGCCCCCCGCCGCTTCACAAACGGCTTTTAAGTTATCAAATACGCGGCGAATTTGCGCTTCAATGCCTTCTACCAATTCCATGCTGTATGGGTCTAAACCAATTTGACCTGATAAATAAACAGTATTGCCCACTAAAATGGCTTGAGAGTAAGTACCAATTGCTGCAGGTGCATTTTCAGTATGGATGACTTGGCGAGACATTGATTTCTCCTAAAATAATGTACGAACATCATAGACCATCCGACTACCTTTCAGTAGCCTGATGAGTCAATAATGCAAAAGCGGTGAATGTGCGGCACAGTAAACAATGCAGCCACATTAATTAACAAGCTTTGGCTTCTTCTGCGATGCTGATGGGACGCGCTAAGCGGCTAATTCGTGGAAAACCGAAGTGCATACGCAAATCACGAATAATTTTGGCAATTTGCTTACGGTTATTCACCACAATATTCACGTGGGTTTTACCATCATGGCTGCGTACCATTTCTACTCCCGTTTTGGCCTTACGACATTGATAGATCAAATCGGAAATTTGTTCGTCATTCATATCCATATCAATGCTGAGATAAGCCGTAAAACTCACATCATCGACATCTTCTGAAGTCCATTGTAGCGGCATGATATTTTCAGGATGTTGATGTTGCTCATGCAGTAAGTTGTTGCAACGCGCACGATGCACAATCAAGCCACGACGTGATAAATTCCCTTGAATCGGATCGCCCAGCACAGGGTTGCAACAGTGTGCGTATTTGACGTCAATACCTTCTGTACCTTGAATCAGACGGTCAGAGTGTTCACTGCTGTCTTGATCGAGTGCATAGATGTGATTCGCAACCAGTTGTGGCAACAGGTCACCCACCGCAATTTGCTCAAATAAGCGGTCTTTGGAGTCGATATGACGCCATTGCAACACATTTAACCAATCGGCTTCGGTTAAGTCCTGAATTGAGTGATTAAATAATTTTAGTGCACGGTTCAGGGCTTGCTGCCCCACCAAACGCTGTTCTTCAATATCTTGATCACGCAAAATATTTTGTAAGGCACGACGGGCTTTTTGGGTATTAATAAAACTTAGCCAGTCTGGGTTTGGCGTGGCTAACACATCGGTGATGATTTCGACCACTTGCCCGCTGATGAGTGGTGTTGACAGCGGTTTGCTTTCACCATTAATTTTTGTACCGACGGCGTGGTTACCTAAGAATAAACTGGCTGCATAGGCAAAATCAACCGCGGTGGCGCCTTGCGGCAATTCATGTAAATGTCCATGCGGGGTATAAACATGAATTTTCTCTTGGTGCAGATAATCCAGTAAATCGCTAAATGTAGTTTTGGCACATTCACCATCAATCAACACATTCAAGCTTTTCATAGAGGCTTGAATGGCAGAACGACAAGCTTGTGGTGCGTTTTCACCCAAGACCACGCCAAAACGTGCGGCTTTACGCATCAATTCGGTTTGAATGGTGAGTGATAAGGTAGTTTGCTCACCTTTTAGACGCATCATCAGCGATTGGTTGCCACCTGGCAGTGGGCGACGGATATGATCTTCATAATGTAAGACCTGAAAGCTGTCACGTAAAATATCAGCCAAACGGTCACAGTCGGCAATGCTTTGCAAAATAATTTCGAAGGCGTGGCTGTGGGTCAGTTCTTGTAGATCAATATCGTTTTTAACAAAGTGGCGCAGTAATTCTATATTGTTATTTTTCTTTTTAATACGGCCTGCAATTTGATTGTCTTGCAGCAGGTCGGCAAGATTTTGTTCCCATTTAGATTGGTATTCGCAGCGTTTTGGTTTGGTGTGCAAAAGGGCAGCTTGCACATCGTTATACATATCTAAATCAAGATTTTGATAACACAGATGTTCGAGGTTATCTGCCATTTCATTCATACCCACGATACGTGCCATGGGTACAAATACATCAAAGGTTTCTTGGGCGATACGTGCGCGTTTGTCTGGTCGCAGCGCATCTAAAGTGGTCATGTTGTGATAGCGGTCTGCCAGTTTCACAATAATGACACGTGGATCCTGTAAGGTCGCTTGCAGAATTTTACGGAACGATGCGGCCTTGTTGTATTCCTTATCGCTGGAATGGCTAAGTTTGGTCACACCATCGACTAGTTCGGCAACGGTGCGTCCAAATTTTTCTGTGATGTCATCTTTGCTGTAGTCAGTATCTTCAATGACGTCATGCAATAGGGCAGCAATGAGCGTGTCGGCATCCAAACGCATGTGCGCCAAAATACAACTGACCGCAATCGGGTGTAACACATACGGTTCACCACTTTTACGGGTAACGCCATCATGCGCATGCTCGGCATAATCGCAAGCCGTAAGCACCTGTTCGACTTCACTTACGCTAAGGTAAGGTTCGATCATGGCTTGAAGCTGTTGTTTGGCTTGGCTGACCATCGTGCCTGGCATATAACACCCTTTAAAATACAAGTGATAACGAATCTACAGTTAGACCTTATAATGAAAAGCATATTGCATGACTTGTCAATTTTTTTCGTACCAAAACATAAGGTCATTAGACCATTTAAAATTAGGTCTTAATCCTTATGTTATAACGGTTTTTAGCGCAAGATTAAAGTTCAGACAACAAAAAAGCCTAGTAAAAAACTAGGCTTTTTCAGAAAGTCGTTCTTATTGGAAAGAAAAACCATCTAAATTCAAGTTATTTGCTGAAAGTGCGAGGTCAAGACTCGAAGTTTGATAATCTTGATCACGTTGTTTCAAAATGTCTTTAGAAACGTGACCTTCTGCAATTTCACGTAAAGCAACAACGGTAGGTTTGTCGTTGTCCCACTCTACAGTTGGCTCAATGCCTTGACGTGCCAATTGACGCGCGCGCTTGCTTGCCACTAGTACAAGCTCAAAGCGGTTGTCTACATGGTCTAAACAATCTTCAACGGTAACGCGTGCCATAAGAATTCTCGTTCGAATAATAAATTTAAACAGACTGTGCAGTATAAGGTGCTTTGCTTATAGACTCAAGTTTTAATCACGCGCTTGGCGGGCTAATTAACTTTTGAATCAAGGCTTGATGACGATGTGCCTGCTGCGCCATCACCAAACGATTAGCCGTAATCACCGATTCTAAATCGTGCAGAGCCTTATTAAAGTCATCATTAATAATCACATAGTCAAAATTGACATATTGTTGCATGTCTTCAACTGCGCAGCCTAGACGATGTTCAATTACATCGACTGCATCGGTGCCACGGTTAGACAAACGCTCGCGTAAATCAAACTGACTTGGTGGAAGAATAAAAATTTGCTTCGATTCAGGAAAAAGATTGCGTACTTGCTGAGCGCCTTGCCAGTCAATTTCAAGTAACACATCGTGACCTTTGGCTAACTGCTCTTTAACCGTCGCTTGCGCGGTGCCGTAATAATTGCCAAACACCTCTGCATACTCAATAAAACCGCCTTGTTCTACCAAGTCGATAAAATCTTGTTTTTGTGTGAAGTGATAATGCACACCATCGAGTTCGCCGGGACGTTGACCACGTGTTGTGTGAGAAACTGAAACGTGTAAATTATTCACACGCTCAAGCAGGGCTTTAACAAGGGATGTTTTGCCTGTTCCTGAAGCGGCAGAAACGACAAACAATAGACCCGACATGATATTTTTCCTGATATGATAAAATATCTTCTCTATTTTAGAGTAGACGCCCCTTAAACAAAATAGCCAAGATGGCTTTTGTTGGCATAAATTTTAAAACATCCCACCTATTTAACTTCAACATAGAGGGTTCTATGGAAATTGTATTGGCGAATCCACGTGGTTTTTGTGCAGGTGTAGACCGAGCAATTGCGATTGTAAATCGTGCCCTTGAGTGTTTTAATCCCCCTATATATGTACGTCACGAAGTGGTACACAATAAATTTGTGGTAGATGACTTACGCCAACGCGGTGCAATTTTTGTCGATGAGCTAGATGAAGTGCCTGATGACAATATCGTGATTTTTAGTGCGCATGGCGTATCTAAAGCAGTACAACAAGAAGCAGAGCGTCGTGGTTTAAAAGTATTTGATGCGACTTGTCCATTGGTGACCAAAGTGCATATTGAAGTCACTAAATATGCGCGTGAAGGCACTGAAGCCATTTTGATTGGGCATGAAGGCCACCCAGAAGTTGAAGGCACGATGGGGCAGTACGACAAGAAAAATGGCGGTGACATTTATTTGGTAGAAGATGAGGATGATGTGGCTGCACTTGCGGTTAAGCATCCAGATAAAGTGGCTTTTGTGACACAAACCACCTTGTCGATTGATGATACTGCCAAAGTGATTGATGCCTTGCGCCAAAAATATCCAAATATTCAAGGACCGCGTAAAGACGATATTTGTTATGCCACTCAAAACCGTCAGGATGCAGTGCGTGACTTAGCCAATCAATGTGATGTGGTGTTGGTGGTTGGTTCGCCAAACTCATCTAACTCTAACCGTTTACGCGAACTTGCAGAGCGTATGGGGAAACAAGCCTACTTGGTGGATAATGCCGATGAATTAAACCAAGCATGGTTTAAAGCAAATACAAAAATTGGTGTAACTGCGGGCGCATCTGCACCTGAAATTTTAATTAAACAGGTGATTCAACGCTTACAGGATTGGGGTGCAACTGCCCCTGAAGAGCTTGCAGGCCGTGAAGAAAATATTACCTTTAGTTTGCCAAAAGAGTTACGTATTCCTGTAATACAGGCTTAAACTGCGAAGTACATAACACTCTAAAAAATTGATGAAAAATAGGCAGATAACTGTTGCATGACGGTTATCTGCTTTTTTATGCCTTTTATCCTGAAGTGTGAGGGTTTTGTAAAATTGTTGGTTAGTATTTTTAATAGGACAAAGTCTATGTCTTGGGGGGAGTATGCGAAAAAAAGAAAACGGGTTCACCTTAATTGAGTTGATGGTGACCATTGCGGTGTTGGCGATTATCGCGATGATGGCGGCTCCTTCGTTTGGGGATTTAGTAGCAAAGCAGAGACTGAATACTTTAGCGCGTGATTTTGCAAATTTAGTTACGGATGCTAGAGGTCATGCAATATCTCTACGAAAAAATATAACGATAAAACTGGAATGTCCTATGAATAGTGGGGGGGTAAAAGTGTGTCCAGAAAATACAAGTACTTTGTATTATTGGAGCAAGTCCCTCGCTGATACTGAGTTAAAAAGCTTAAGTCTGGATGATGTGGTTTTTTCAGGGCTTGGATTAGCAAAACAAAGAACAGCCATGATAGATAATCCGAATTATGATCCAAATCTTCCTGAGGATTTGAATGCAGATCCTCCTGAAAATCCAAAAAAAATTCAAGTAATTGTTCCTTTGGAATTTACATTTTGTAATTCAAAAATTAAGCAAAGTCGCACAGTCTATATATCTAGTGTTGGGATTGTAGATCGAATTGAGTCAGGAGTGTGTTCATGAGCGGTCTATATGCACAAAAGGGAGTCGGGTTGATGGAGGTGCTTGTTGCACTAGTAATTTTAGCAATAGGTGTCTTAGGGTTTTCTGCATTGCAGCTTAAAGGTATCGAGGCTGCACAGGAAGCCAATGAACAAGCAATAGCTGTTAATCTTGCAAGAGACTTAGCAGAAAGAATGCGAGTGAATCGTTCCGCTTTATCCCAATACGCGACATTTATCAATAGTAAGGAAGAGGATGAAAGCAGTTGTACTTCAACTAATTCTGTCGGAACTGGCGCAGCAAGTGTGCAAATTCCAAATTGTAATGCAAATACTATGGCAAAACATGATGTAAGTGAGATTACTTTAAGGGCTAAAGAATTAGGTCAAACACTTGTTGTTAGAAGGTGTGTGAAAAGTAATTTAAGTTGTATCTATGTTGCATGGGGTAATACAACAATAAGTGCAACAGATGTGTCAGCATGTGTTAATGAAGCTACAGGTACATACAGAAGCAATACTCAATGTTTAGTTTTGGAGGCTTACTAAAATGATAAAAAATCCAAAACAGCTAGGTTTTACACTGATTGAGTTGATGATTTCATTGGTACTAGGTCTGCTTGTTAGTGCAATAGCTATTAATATATTTTTTTTGGGGCAAAGAAGCTCTACTGTGCAGCAGGGAATGATGAGTCTTCAAAACTCAACTTTATTTAATTTAGGCTCAGTAATTAACTCAATACGCATAGCAAATTTAAACTCATCAAAGCCTTTTATTGATGACACTGTGCTTTATGGTGGAATTGTTTTGTCTCGAAACAATATTTCAAACAATGTTAAAGAAGACGGAAGCTTAAATTTTACAATTAATGATAATTTGCTTACAAAAAGTACTATTGGTCCTTCAAACTTAGATGGTCAAAGCAGTGATCAGCTCGTTGTGCAATATAAGGTCAGTACAGCGAATCAATATGATTGTGAGGGGCAGGAAGTTACAGCAAATGATTATGTTGTAGAAAGATATTTTTTAAGAGAAGACGATAAGCCACGCAATGATCCCAATAAAGCTTTGGTGTTGGCATGTAAAGCTACACGATATACAGAAAGTACTGCAAAAACTAACACAACCTTGTCTGGATTGACTGGGGGAGGGGAGATTATTGTGCCTCGTGTAGACCACTTTTCAGTTCGTTTAGGTGTCGCATTTGATGGTGCGAATCCAAATTGTACTGGTACGAGTGTAACTACAGGGGAGGGTGAGAGTAGGGTGACCACTAATTACGAACCTGATACTAAGCTAGATTGTTTTAGTTATATGGATGTTGATGATTACATGGGGTTGTCGGGAAGAAAACCACAAATTGTTTCTGTTCAACTAGGTCTCTTGGTTCGATCTTCTGATTCTACTGGTGTGAATCAGTATTTCGATGAGGATCGTGTGTTTGAAGTGTTGGGTGCAAAAGGTAAGTTAATTGCGGATGCGAACAATCATCTCTATTTGAGAAGTGTTGTAAATCAGACAATCGCCATTAGAAATGGTTTTGGGATTGAGTAGGTAAAGATATGAAAAAAATCAAGGCTAAAAAATCTCAAAGAGGAGCAACACTTATTGTTGTGCTTGTTATGTTGGTGCTCCTCACATTGGTTGGCTTATGGGCAATACGAGGCAGTATAACGTCATTAAAGATTTCTACAAATGCTCAAGTTGTAGCGCTATTAAAGCAAACGAGTGACTCTGTTTTCTTTACATTGGAAAATAAAACAGATGACGAGCTGGTATTTACCAACATGCGTATTGGGGATGGCATGCTCAATTATACCCTTCGTCCAGAGAACAAAGGTAAGGAGCTTGTTTTTTGTGTTCGGGGGGAGACTGCGGACAACTTTGTGGGTAGCCGTATTGGTAGTGTGGTGTACTGGCAAGGTAATGCAATAAGAAATACAGACATGGGTAAAAATGGATTCTGCCAAGTTGGACGTACAGCTGACTTTTTAAGTGGTAGAAATGCCGTCCTAACGCAAGTAAGTGTTCGAGCGGGCTCAAGCGATCGCGACTGGGAGCATTTGATGGAAGGTGATGATAAAGAAACCTCCAAGAGCACAGGCATTCAAAAGGTGGTTATTACGGCAACTTCCTTGATTCCAAAACTCAGCAATAGTGATGATTCAAAAATTAATGAGTGTCTTTCAAACTTCACAAGCTTTAAAGATAATCTGGTTCAAAATGAAACAGTTACAGATTGTCTGGCAAATCTTAATGTTCCGTATAGCACCCAAGAAATGGAATATACGATGAAACCAGTGCGTGCATCGTAGGAGAAATAACATGAAGAATTTAAATATGAAAAATGTTCATCGATCTGCATTAGCACGGACTGAAGTGAACATGGTAATCGATAGATTTAAGATGGTTACACTTGCAGCTTCTATTACGACCTTAATCTGTTCAAGTGTTACAAGCTATGCTGCAGATTTAGAAATTTATAAAATTCCAGAAAATAGTACGGGTACAGCAACTTTAATGTTGATGCTAGATACTTCAGGCAGTATGCGTTGGAATATGCATAACACAAGTAATGCTTCTGCAGGCAATAGTCGGTTGGATATTCTTAAAAAGGGATTGCAAGATGTATTGGAGGGCACGGCAACAGTTAAGCGTGTTGAAGATAAAGTTGTTATGGGGCTAGCGACATTTGCGGGGGACAACGGGTTTATTAGAGTTCCTGCGAAGCCTTTGGGTGAAAAAACGGGTGAAGAAGTTGTAGATCAAATTTTTAAAAAACCCTTATGGATTCGTTATAGTAATAGAGTAGGAAGTGGCTATGGTGCAACCACCACCACTTATTACAATAAATGTACTTCCTGGGATGAGAGTAATTATAATTGTTTAACATGGTCGGGTGATACTACCTCCTCATCTGGATACAAAGATAGCTCTCCATATAAGTATACAACAAACCAAGATTGTAATTATGGTAATCGCAGTGACTGTCGTTATGTTTATCAGGAAATTCCTAAGTATAGAGATGAAACACACAGAGATGTTTTACTTTCTGAAATCAAAAAATTAAGTCCTGATGGGGGTACACCTACCCCATATGCTTATGCTGAGGTTGCTGCTTACTTGATGGGGCAAAGCACAGTCTTACCGAATATAGAAAGAAATGTACCCGCACATGCTAAACGTACAGCTAATAACACTGATGAGGGTTGGGATTGTCAGTCGTGGAGGTTAAGCGACAATACATGTCGTAATTGGGGCTCACGAGTAACTAACTATGGAAATGTGCCTACCGGTTATACAAGCTCTTATAGTTGTACGATAAGAAGTGGGTATACAGATTATTCTGCGACTTGTTATCGTTATAATAAAGAGTTTAACGATTCTGATAATAATTATTCTGGGTGGAATAATTCTGTAGATAGTGTTAAAAATGCAACATTAAGCAGATACATAGCTCCATCCTCGATTACCGCTCAATTAGGTGATTCTGAAGAGGCTGTTAATAAAAGAGAGTGTAGCGGACAAGGTATTTATTTCTTGACTGATGGTGAACCAGAGCCTAACGGCACAGCACCTGGAAGTGATGGGAAGAGTGGTACTGCATATAAGCTAATGGCACAAAGTTTAGGCAATAAAAAAGATTTATTTAGTTGCTCAGACAGTAATCTTGGTAATCTCAATGGGTATAAGAACCCTCAAAATGCATGGAGCTGTGTGGGCAATTATGCTGAGACGCTATTAGAAAAAGCTTCAAATCCAATAGGCTTGCAAATTAAAACTGCAGTGGTTGGTTTTAGTTCTAGTTTTAGTTCAGATACTAATGTCGATGTTCAAGATGCAAAAAATTGGGGAATCATTGGCGGTGGTAAGTGGTATGTAGGTACCAATTCACAAAGTGTTGTAGATAGTATTAATAACTTTATTAATGAGATTCAAAAAGATATTCCTTCGATGAGTACGGGTTCATCTACAATTCCTGTGGATGCTTTGAATCCAGAAATCATCCAACCTTACGCTTATTCTCCTCAGTTTGAACCTAAAGCAGATCCAGCAGATAATAGACAATTGTGGTTTGGTAATCTTAAAAAATATTATGTATTTGAAGGTGGTATTTACTCTAGTCCAACAGGTGGTAGCTCAAATATTGTGGTTAAGAAAAGTAAGCTACAAGATTTAGACGATGCTTGGGCTAAGGCGGGGGTTACTTATCCTGATAATACGCCTGTATTTAAAAAGGGCGGAGTACTTAGTAAATTATTGTTAGGTGTTGTCGATGGTGTAGATGCATCTAATCAGCCAGTTAAAAAAACAGGTCGTAAACTTCTTACTGAATATAATTTTGATGGTACTGTAGCTACAAATGATCAAATTACACGAAACTTTGATCTTAATCAAATAGACCACACATATACTAAAAATGCTAAAACGAAGACAGATGAAGCAAATCGAATTAGAAGTCTAATGGCGTTGTTGGGTATTCGTATTGAGGATTCAGTTGATCCAACTGATTTAGATTTGTCACAATCGACTGCATATGAAAACCTACGTCAAATGGGAAGTATCTATCATTCTTTACCAGTTTTATTAACTCAAGAAGGTAAAGCAGTTGCTCAGCGAAGTACGACAACGAATAAAGTTTTCGTAAGCACTACAGATCGAAAAGATTATGTAATGTTCGGTACCACTCAAGGATTACTTACAGTAGTAGATGCCGATAATGGAGTAGAAAAGTTTAGTTTTGTCCCTAAGGAAATAATTGAAAAACAACCTGAAACATTTAAGGAAAATGCGGGAAGTTTATCAGGTGGTAAAAATGCTCTCTACTATGGTCTTGATGGTGAATGGGTTGCGCATACAGTATATGTCACTGACTCTGATGGCACCATGACAGTAAAAGGTGCCTCGCGTGCCATTTTAGGTGCAACACCTGCTGAAAATGAAAACTTTGATGGTAAACAGTGGGTCTATGGTGGTATGCGTATGGGAGGGAGAAGCTATTATTCATTAGATCTTACCGATATTAACAAACCGAAGCTTAAATTTCATATTGATCCTTCAACAGGAAAAGTATATTCAGCAGACCACCCAACTGGGAAAACTTATGCTGCTATTTCCAATATGGCTCAAAGTTGGTCAAAACCCAAACTTGATTATGTGAACTGGATGGGTGAGCGTAAATTAGTGATGTTTGTGGGTGGTGGCTACGATGCTGGTGGTGAGCAGGGTGATGGACTGTATGCACATGGAATCCGCACTGGCTATGCTGGATATGAACACTACAACTATGCGCAGGATAATAAAAAAGGTTCGGGCGTCTATATGTTTGATGCAGATAATGGAGATCTTCTCTGGTATGCGAACTCAGATTCAAGTGGAAGTAACGGTGTTGCACACATAGGTCATAATGATCTTAAATACAGCGTTGCGAGTGATATTAAAACTATTGACCGTAATAATGATGGTGTAGTGGATCACATATATTTTGGTGATTTAGCCGGACAAGCTTTCCGTGTTGATTTTAATGGCACAAAGACAAGTTTTAATTCACAAATTAATAAAATTTTAGACCTTCATCAAAATGATGGTACTAGCCCACGATTCTATATGTCTCCGACATTTACAGCCCATCATAGTGCACAGCGTAAAGAAGGTGCGCATGTTGTAGTTGCAACATTTATATCTGGCAATAAGAGTTCTCCGTTGTTAGCTACAGTTGACTCGCCGTCAGAAACAGGTAAGAAAAATCCTCTGGGTTTACAATATGATGCTGTATATGCGATTTATGATTATGATATTCATCCAAATGGCCAGTTCTTCCCGAATAGTCACATTACCGCTAGAACTCTGAGCAATGAGAATGCTACCGCATCTACGAGTCATCTCAAGTTAATCAGAGATGTAGTGCGTTCAGATAATGAAGATACATTGGTAAAAGGTGCCTTGGCACATTCAACAAATGGTTGGGGGGGGTGGTACTATAAATTTGATAAAAAATTTGATGGTACCGATGCTGAGGCGAGCATTATTAAAGGGCTATCTCCACTAATTGCTATGGAAGGTAGTCTTTATGTGACAATGTATGATGCTTCAAATAATGGTACGTCTTCAAGTTGTGGTGCGGGTGTAAAAGGACATAGTTTTACACAGCGTTTATGTTTGCCGACAGGTGTGTGTCCTGAAAATGCAAACCATAAATATAATTTAGGTGCGGGTATTGTTAGTCTAAACGTTGGTTCAGTGGATGGTAGTAATATTAAATCTATCGTAGTTCCAGATCCAGATGATATAGGTGCATCATCATGTGTAGGTACAGACTGTGCGGGTAAGCCTAAATTCCTTCCAGCAGGTGGTTCAATTCGTTTCATTCCAAACCGTTGGTTTGAACGCTATGCGAAAATGGACTGATAATAATGAGAAGAACACATAAAATGCTACCATCTCAAAAGTTTAATCAGGGTTTTACCCTGATCGAACTAATGATTGTGGTTGTGATACTTTCAATATTGGCAACTATCGCAACAATATCTTATAAACAGTTTGTTCAACGAAGCGTGGCAGCTCAAGCTCAACAAGAAATAGCTAAATTATCTGAACAGTTAGAACGTCATAAATCTCGTAATTTTAGTTACAAGGGTTTTGATGCAACTTATCTTTATACAGGTGGATCTATTTTTGATGCGAGTTCTCAAACATTGGATTTAAACTCAACATATACAATTAGTATTGTTGATGGTGTTTCTACTAGCACCTTATTGACTGATACAAATGCATCAGGAAATCAATGGGCGATCAGAGCAAATAGTCGTGATCCCGAGAATTTTAGCTACTTATTAACAAGTAAAGGTTTGCGTTGTAAAAATAAAGCTAGCAATCTAGTGACATATACGGGGTGTGGTACAGGGGGCGAAGAATGGTAAAAAAATCGGGATTTACATTAATTGAACTTCTTATCGTAGTTGCCATTATTGGAATTCTAGCCTCCATTGCATATCCATCTTATCAAGACTATTTAATTAAAGCGAAACGTGTAGAAGCTCAATCAGAGTTGTTGGTTATTGCGCAAAATTTAGCTAAATATAAAGCTACAAACGGTAACTTTAGTAATGCTGATTTATCAAGGGTTTATGGTGCAAATGTATTACCGAAAGATGGTGCAGCAATGTATGATTTGGTATTAACGGTTACAAATAGTAATTGGATTTTATCAGCTAGCCCTAAAAATGGTACTCGTCAACAGGGTAATGGAAGTATTGTGATTAATAGTATGGGGCAAAAATGTTGGACTAAAGGAAGTACTTGCACACCATCCGCAACTTCCAACTGGGACGGAAAATAAATAAATTCAAATCTGCGGATAAATACGTTTTGATCTTTCATTCAGGGCAAAATTCACGTAAAATACTGCCCTCTATGAAAGGGGTTTGAAATGTGTCGATGGTCGGTACAGGGATAATCCGTAAAAACTATAAGGTTGTATCATGGTAGTTATTCGTCTTACTCGTGGTGGTGCTAAAAAGCGTCCATTCTATCAAATCGTTGTAACTGACAGTCGAAATGCGCGTGACGGTCGTTTCATCGAACGTATTGGTTTCTTTAACCCAACAGCTCAAGGTAAAGCAGAAAAACTTCGTTTAGATGCTGACCGTTTTGCTCACTGGGTTGCTCAAGGTGCTCAACCGTCTGAACGTGTTGCTTCTTTAGCTGCTCAAGCGAAGAAAGCTGCAGCTGCTGCATAATTTTTAGAAATTAAGTCGTAGGTAGCCCATGACACCAACACAGAATGTGCCCGAAGATCGTATTCAGATTGGACAGCTACGTTCAGCATATGGATTAAATGGGTGGCTCTGGGTCTATTCCAACACAGAACCTATGAGCAACATATTTGACTACCTGCCTTGGTACATTGAAACCAAAGCAGGTTGGCAAATGGTTGATGTAAAACGTTGGAAACCACATGGCAAGGGTCTGGTTGTTTCGCTAAAAGGTGTGAGTGATCGTACCGCAGCAGACAACTTGGTTGGCGCAAATATCTGGATTTCAAAAGCGCAACTGCCTCAACCAGGCGTGGACGAGTATTATTGGTCTGATTTAAAAGGTCTAACAGTGTTAGGTCTGGACGATGACGAACAAGAAGTGAACCTCGGTCAAATCCATGAACTGTTTGAAACAGGTGCCAATGACGTGATGGTGGTTCGCGCAACTGCCGATAGCGTCGATGGCGAAGAGCGTATGATTCCATGGCATAAAGATGTGGTACAACGCGTTGATCTCGAAGCGGGTCGCATCTACGTGAATTGGGGCGTAGATTATTAATCCTTTCAGGATTCGCAGAGCAGGAAAATAGAGGAGTCTGCGGTGTTTTTTGCAGTCATTACGCTTTTTCCTGAAATGTTTGAAGCGATTACAGCTTACGGTATTAGCGGACGTGCAGCAAAACGTGACTTGATGCAAATTCATTGTATTAATCCACGTGATTATGCACAGGGCAACTACAAACGGGTGGATGAACGTCCATTTGGTGGTGGTCCAGGTATGGTGATGATGGCAGAGCCTTTGGCGCAAGCAATCCAGCATGCCAAAAATCTTGCACAGCAAGCGGGTGCAGTTCATGTACCTGTGGTGTATATGTCGCCACAAGGTAAAACCTTAAACGAAACTGCAGTACAACAATTCGTTAAATATGATGGATTAATTGTATTGTGTGGTCGCTATGAAGGGGTCGATGAGCGTTTAATCCAAAACTATGTTGATCAGGAATGGTCAATTGGGGATTATGTTTTATCGGGTGGCGAGCTACCTGCGATGGTGTTGTTGGACAGTATTATTCGGAGACTTCCAGGTGCTATGTCTGATGAGCAATCTCATGTGCAGGACTCTTTTGTGGATGGTCTTTTAGATTGCCCACAATATACCAAGCCAGACCATTTTGAAGGGTTGGACGTGCCTGAAGTATTAAAATCGGGTCATCATGCCAATATTGAAAAATGGCGGTTTTTGCAGCGCTATCAACGTACACTTGAACGTCGACCTGAGTTGATTGAAAAAGTTGAGTTGAGTAAGCAGCAGAAAAAATGGCTAAAAGATTCGCAAGGGTAGACCAAATAATTGGTTTATCTAAGCACAATGGCTACAGGCAGTTGGTTTGTAGTCTTAAATAGGCTCTTTATGCATTGAAGCGGTCAGGCATAAAGGGAAAGTCAATCGGGTTTATGCGCTTTAGCCTCTATACCCAGTGGAAATCAGACCTCTTCTGACCCACACATACTGGAGATACCCCATGAGTGGTAAGCATCCTTTAGTACAAGCTGTTGAGAATGCACAGCTTAAGCAAGACATCCCAGCTTTTGCACCAGGCGATACAGTTATCGTTCAAGTAAAAGTAAAAGAAGGTGATCGTGAACGTCTTCAAGCATTTGAAGGTGTTGTAATTGCGAAGAAAAACCGTGGTTTGAACTCTGCGTTCACAGTACGTAAAATTTCTAGCGGTGTTGGTGTTGAGCGCGTTTTCCAAACTCACTCTCCAATCGTTGCGAAAATCGAAGTGAAACGTCGTGGTGACGTTCGTCGTGCTAAACTTTACTACCTACGCGAATTGTCTGGTAAAGCTGCACGTATTCGTGAGAAATTACCAGCACGTAAACAAGGTTAATTTTAACTTTGCTTTACAGCTAAAAAATGCGCCGTTTAGGCGCATTTTTTTATGTCTGCTATTTGAGTTTATAAACCTTGTAGTTTTAAGCGATTGGCATGTTGACGATACACATCAACAGGATCTGGTGCAAAAATATCTTTCATGCCCAAGAGTTGATTGACTTCATCTAAGTGGTTCCAATAGTAGTTATCACGAATGGTTTTACCAAATTTGGCGCTGCAGCGTGATACCAAACCATCATTATCACGACCATTATCAATCAACAAACTGGTCGCCAACATGGCTGAGTCTGGATCAAGTAAATTAGTGACAGCCGTATTGCCCGTAAATGAATAGAACTGGATGCCTTTTTCTTGATAAGCGCCCTCACCACAACTTGTCGTTGGCATACCCATTGGGAATTTGCTGTTAAATTGTGCTGAACCTGTGGTGCTCAAACTGTTGGCACCTGCCAATGAGTCATGTGGATAGCTATTTGGATCTAAACCTTGTGCCCAAGTAATGGTTTTAGACACTAAATTGACCATATCAATTAATGGTTTTTCGAGCGGTGCACCTTGTACATTCAAAATAAAGTCTGCCACAGGTGAGCCTTTATTCGGTGCACCGACAGCAGTCAGCGATGCGACTTTAGACGGCATCACGCCTGCAACATAACGAATAGTGGGCCCACCATGTGAGTGACCAATTAAGTTGACTTTGCTTGCACCTGTAATTGCAAGAATTTCATCGACCTGTTGTGCCAGTTGTTCCCCACGAACTTCGGATGAGTTAAAAGGAGATACACGGGTTGCCCAAGCGTTTGCACCGTTACGTGCTAAATTGGGTAAAATTTGGTACCAATAGTCGACACCTAACTGATCTCCACCAATATTGATAAAGCCTGCCATACCGTGAGTAAACACAATCGGATATTTGGTTTTGGCATAACTGGAGATCACGAAGTTAGATTTGACCTGTTCTGCATTGGATGCGTGCGCGGTACCGAGAGTACTGGCCGCGATTAAGCCTGCAATGAATAATCCATATTTCATATAACATCCTCTATTTTATTGTGCTTTCCTAGCATGACAATATCTATTGTCAAATATCATTATTCAGGAAATTTGCTAGATTGCAAGTTCTGAATGATTCATGGTTATTGAACTTCTTGCACTTGAGTTTCAAGCACAGGAAGATGGTTTTGCCAAGATTGAAATGAGCTTTACTATTACAAACCTTGTAATTTCAATCGGTTGGCATGTTGTCGATACAGTGCAACTGGGTCAGGTGCAAACAAGCCCGTTAAGCCAAACATCATGTTGGCAAGGTCGGTATGATTTAGTCGGTAGTTGTCACGAATGACGTGTCCAATGTGGGTACTACAACGTGCGACCATGCCATCGTTGTCTAAATTGCCATAAGACAGTGGGCCGAGTTGCATTAAAACAGTGTCAATATCCAGTAAATTGGTGGCTTGTGCTACACCTGTCCATGAATAGTAATGAATCCCGCGATCTACTTTGGCACCGCTGCTGCTGCAATTTGCGGCCAAGGCTGTGGTTGGAAAACGACGGTTAAAATCTGCAGACGCTGTTTCGGTTAAAGAAGCCATCGATGCATCAAAATCGACAGGCATGTCTGGCTGTTGCTGCGCCCAAGTAATGAGAGGCGCCACCATATAGTCGCCTAAAATATTAAACGCGGTGCGTGATAAACGATTATTTTGAATATCATCGGCAACTTTGGAGCCACGGAATGTACCTGCAACGCCCGTAATTGATGCCACATATTCAGGTTTGGTCGCAGCTACATAACGTACTGTTGGGCCACCATGTGAGTGACCAATTAAATTGACTTTGGATTTGCCAGTGATTGCCATGACTTCTTCGACTTGGGCAATCAGTTGCTCACCTCGAAATTCAGTACGGTGTGCAGGGGAGAGTTGTGCGGCAAATACGGTTGCGCCATTACGTGCCATATCTGGCAAAATTTGATACCAATAATCCATATTAAAGGTTTCATTGCCAATGCGTGACCATCCGAGCCAGCCGTGTACCATGAGCAATGGATATTTGGTTTTGGCATAGTCAGATTTGGCCTGTTCCTGAATAGGCAACACGCTTGGAGCAGCTTGAGCGACACCCATTGAACCGAGCAAGCAGCCAGTGACAGCCAATGTAATTGCCCGTATGTTAGAGATGATGGTCATAAAACAATCCTGTGTTCTTTATTTTTGTTACAAGTGAAGTGGTGGCTTCGCTTCCCTCTTGAAAGCTCAGATATGCAAATTGCCGTTGCTTACGGCACATTATTGTGAGTCATTCTCGACTATTTTTTGTACGCTCAGGTATTTTTTCATGCGTAATTTAGAAAAAACATATCATTTGGGGACAGTTATTGCGCATTGTCCCAGAGATTTGTAAATCTACATGCATATTGATATCTATTTAATATTTATAGACATTTGTATATTAAATCGTTGTGGTGAGTTTGTACTAAAACAGCTTTTCAGGCATAAAAATAGGGCATGTTGAATGCCCCAGTTTCCTATGTAGATATGTTAGTCAGCAAAAGGTAATTTTCCACCTTGATCATGTACCTGTTCAAAGGTTTCTAAACGCAATTGCTCTTGTGGATTTTGAAAATGCTGTCCGCGTAATTGTTTCACGGCTTGTTGCTTGGCTTGATCATTCATTCCACTTTGCATGATTTGATCACGCGTACTTAAATAATCCTCTACTCGTGATTTCCACTGACTGCGTTGCCCATCTAATTGTTCTAAACGCTGGGTGGCTTCAGGGCCAACCAGATTTAAACGCATTTGTCGAATTTCAGCAGCAGAGCCGCCGCGTGCTTTAATTGCTGCGGTTAAACTGCGCAAATCCTGTAAAGTATTTAACTGTTCTAAATTCTCCTGCCAATCTTGCGGGAGTTGTTTAAATAATTCTTGTAATTTCTGCGCTTTTTCAGCTTCGGACAATTTTTTATCATCCATCACCGCCATACGTTTTAAGGTGTATTCGTGGTAGATATCTTCCGTACCAAATAAACCTTCAATTTCATAATCTGAAAAATACTGTTTACGCAGGTTTTGCATATTGCTAAAAATGCTGCGGTAATATTGCGGATCTTCCTGACTCAAGTTCGGTGTTTGCAGTTGCCCCAACGCATTTCTGTAGTCTAAATAACGCTGCCATAAATCTAAAATTTGCGATAAAGCAGGCTCTTTATGTCCTTGTTGAATATACCTTTTAAAATCACCACGAATTTGTTCAATGCTTTTTTCGCCATATTGGGTAATAAAATATTCAAAACAGTTACGGGTTTGCTCATTCACAATCAGACGATGAGTTGCATCGAGTTTAAGCTGACAATTGACTTCGGTGTCTTGCTGACTTGGGCTTAAAAAATTTGCAGCAGAGTGATTCTGCATTGCTCGCTGCAGCTTTAACGCTTGAGCTGTTTCATTATTTGAGCTTGGCTGAGGCGATGTATGGGCAGAGGTTGATGGTGGCATCAGCCAATACACCAAAGCCACAATGAGCAGTATCACTACGCCTAAAACAATCCATATTTTATGTTTCTGCATTGCAATGCACCTGTTTATCCATTTTATTTTTTTAATCCTAAGCGCTCAAATATGCCATAAAAGTAAGTCGCTGTTCTAGAAATGTTGTCATTTATCGCGGCAGATTGTTACCATGACGCAGTTTTGGTTTGACCTATGTGTGCTATGAAATCATCTGCGGCTAAAATCCAGCGTCGTGCCATTAGTGGTGTATTTTTATTGAATAAGCCTTTGGGCATCAGTTCCAATGCAGCATTGCAAAAAGTGCGTTGGTTATATCGGGCACAAAAAGCAGGGCATACAGGAGCACTAGATCCATTGGCTTCAGGTTTGCTGCCGATTTGTTTGGGTGAAGCGACCAAATTTTCGCACTATTTACTCGATTCGGTGAAACGCTATCAAACCACCATTCAATTGGGACATAGCACCACCACGGGAGATGTGGAAGGGGAAGTGTTGTTGCAGCAGGCTCTACCTGCATTGAGCCAAGAGCACATTGAGCAGGTATTGGCACAATTTCAGGGCGATTTGATGCAAGTTCCGCCTATGTATTCTGCCTTAAAAAAAGAAGGCCGTCCGTTGTATGAATTGGCACGACAGGGCATTGAAATTGAACGTGAAGCGCGCCCAGTCACCATTTATGCCATTGAATTGCTGTCTTTTACAGAACAGAGCATCACTTTGGATGTAACTTGTTCTAAAGGCACGTATATTCGTGTTTTAGGTGAAGACATTGCCAAAGCCTTGGGTGCTTATGGACATTTGACCTATTTGCATCGGATTAAAACGGGGCATTTTGACCTGATTCCGAGCTATAGCATTGAATATTTAGAAAGTTTAAGTGAAGCAGAACGCGAGGCTTTATTGCTGCCTGCTTATGCGCCTGTACAGCATTTTCCACAGGTTCAGGTGCCTGAAGGTCGGGCTGAATATTTTAGCCGAGGCATGGAAAGTAATATCGAGCATCCTGCTGTTGCACAAGTATTGGTGTTTGATGGTGAGCGTTGTTTAGGCTTGGCAGAAATTACCGACAAAAAACGCTTGGTGCCTAAACGAGTGTTAAATCTTTAAAATGCAGTGAGATAGCTTATTTAAACTTGTGCTATGAAGACGTAAAGTTTCTCATACAAATCTTTGCAGGATTTCAGCTTCATGCCCTATACAGTAATTAGAGCTAAAAACTGAAATTAAAAACCGACAATAAAACCGAGCGTTGCGTTAGCCAGTGACATTTGCTTGCCAGCCAGCATCGGTTTAAAACAAGAGGTCTGCATATGAATATTTTTGAAGCTTTGCGCCAAAGTCACGACATTCAACGAAATTTAGCCCACCAACTGACGCAAACTTCAGGTGATAGCCCTGAACGTAGAGCGATATTTGAACAACTTAAAAATGAATTATTTGCGCATGCAGTGGCAGAAGATCGCTATTTTTATATTCCCTTAATGATGACTGATGCGGGTTTAAATATCACTCGCCATGCTTTGGCAGAGCATCATCAAATGGATGAATTACTCGAACAATTAACCGAAACTGAAATGAGCAACACAGGTTGGTTGGCCATTGCAAAGCAACTGTCAGATAAAGTGCATCATCATTTAAAAGAAGAAGAACATGGCTTTTTTCAGCAGGCAGGCAAAATTTTGTCTGAACAGCAAAAACAAAGTCTAGCCAAGCAATATTTGGCAGAGTATGAAAAATACCAACAGATGTCTAAAAACAGTTTGGTTTAAACATTCTGCGGCTGTTTGGATTTTTTTACTGCTCTAAAAGTAACACCGACCGAAGCTAACATAATGCAGCATAAGGCGAGCCATTGCAGTGAAGTAATTTTCTCACCCAACAATACCAAGCCTGTCAGTGCAGCCAAAGCAGGCGACAAACTGGACAGTGTGCCATAACTCATTTTGCTGAGTTGTTTTAAGGCTTGTAAATCCAGCGCATAAGGAATGGCCGTGGCAAGCACTGCAATGGCAAGCGCCTTACCCCAATACTGGGTTTCAAACAGTGCGGGGGCATTGTTATACAGTCCGAAGGGAATCAAAGCCAAAGCCGAAATACTGATAGCGATGGTCAGTGCGTGCATGCCAATATTTTGTTGCACCACTTTTTGTCCAAAATAAATATAAAAAGCCCAGCACAATCCTGCACCTAGGGCACACGCTGCACCAAACAGACTAAAATGATCACCCTGCGCTTGTCCCCAAGGCACCATAAGAATAATGCCTAAAATTGCCAACAATACCCAGACATAATCTTTACGGTTTTGAATGGACAATAAAGCCAAGCCCAAAGGCCCGACAAACTCTAAACCCACCGCAATACCTTGTGGCAATTTACCTAAAGATAGATAAAACAGAATATTCATTAAGCCCAAGGCTGCGCTATAGCACAATAAATCACGCCATTTTAAATGTGCGAGCCGTGACAGAATTTGCCATGAGCGAAACATGATTGCCACAATTACACTGGCAAAGCACAGTCGCAAAATCGTCACAGTAAGCGGGTCAAGCACCTGAAACAATTGTTTGGCAAAAGAAGCACTGATTTGATAGGAGATCATGGATAAAACCATGAACAACACCGCAGTGAGTTGGGCGTTTGGCATGGGGCAGAAAAATACTCAACAGTGTGGAAATGGGAAGGTCAGGCAGATTATAGCAAGTTTAAAAATACAGGGCTGTGGCAACTCAAGGTTACTCATAGATCAGGCATAAAAAACCACAGTGCTAAGACTGTGGTTTTTGTAGCATCAGCGTGTGGTCTTAGAACAAGACACGTACGCGAATTGTGCCTTCAACTTCGTGTAAAGTATCTAGTGCTTCTTTAGATGCAGTCGCATCAACATCCATCACTAAATAACCGACATCACCTTTGGTCATAAGTGATTGACCAGAGATGTTGATGCCGTGTTCAGCAAACAAGTTGTTGATTTTAGACAATACACCTGGAATATTTTGGTGAATATGCAATAAACGGTGCTTGCCTTCAGTCAATGGCAGTGCAATTTCAGGGAAGTTCACTGCAGACAAAGTCATACCTTTATCTGAATATGCAACAAATTTCTCTGCCACTTCTAAACCAATGTTCGCTTGCGCTTCCATGGTCGAACCACCCACGTGCGGTGTTAAAATCACGTTTGGTAGGTTACGTAGTGGGGAAACAAATTCTTCACCATTGGCTTTTGGTTCTTTCGGGAATACGTCAACTGCAGCACCTGCAATATGACCAGACTTGATGGCATCTGCCAAATCTTCAATCACCACACAAGTACCACGTGCCGCGTTAATGAAAATTGCGCCTTCTTTCATTTGTGCAAATTGTTCTTTTGCCATGAAATTGCGGGTAGATGGTACATCTGGAACGTGTAAAGAAACCACGTCAGCATTTGCCAATAATTCGCCCATAGAGCCAACTTGACGTGCATTACCTAAAGGTAACTTGGTTACAGCATCATAATAAATGACGTGCATACCCAAGCTTTCAGCCAATACTGAAAGTTGAGAACCGATTGAACCGTAACCCACGATACCTAAAGTTTTACCCCGTGTTTCAAATGAACCGACTGCAGACTTGTTCCAGCCACCTGCATGTGTATCGGTTGACTTTTCAGGTACGCGACGTAGCAATAAAATTGCTTCAGCCAATACCAATTCTGCAACCGAACGGGTGTTTGAATAAGGGGCATTGAAAACTGGAATACCACGTTCCATTGCTGCAGTTAAGTTCACTTGGTTTGTACCAATACAGAAACAACCTACCGCAATTAGTTTGTTCGCAGCTTCAAAAACTTCTTCAGTTAGCTGTGTACGTGAACGAATTCCAATGAAATGCGCATCTTTAATCGCTTCTTTTAACGCATCGCCCTCAAGCGCCGTTTTACGATAATCGATGTTGGTATAACCCGCTGCATTTAACACGTCGATTGCGTTCTGGTGTACGCCTTCTAACAACAAGAAACGAATTTTATCTTTAGGTAGTGAAAGATGTTGGCTCATTACGGCTCCGCTACAAAGGCCAAATTTAGTGGCGGTATGATAACATAGGAGATGGGTCGATATACATTTCCTTTATGACCAAGAGTGCAGGTATTTTTTGTCAGATATAATCTCTTTCAGAAATATTGCCCAAAATTGCCCTGTTCTTACCACGTTATATTATCGGAATTGCCAATATTCACAGGTTTTTCAAAAAAATCGCTTATAATAAGCGGCGCACATGAAAGCCAACCCACGCTGTTGCTTTGATGCACATATTTAGTCTGCAGTATCTTCATCTTCAAATAGATCAAGATGTGCAGACAGTCGCTTTTCTTCCTGTTTAATTCTTGCTAGGTCTGCAAACGATGAATGCTCCAGTCGCTTTAACCCCTGAGTTATTGACCCAATTAACGGCAATAGTCGGTGAAAACCGTATTAAAACGGATGCTGATAGCCTCCAAAACTGGGGTCGTGACCATACAAAGCATTTTGATCCGAACCCATCGGTCATCGTTTTTCCATCAAGCACAGAGCAAGTACAAGCCATTGTAAAACTGGCGAATCAGTTTAATGTGGCCATTACTCCATCGGGCGGACGTACAGGTTTATCTGCGGGTGCGGTGGCAGCCAATGGTGAAATTGTAGTCAGCATGGACAAGATGAACCAAATCTTGGAATTTTTCCCTGCAGACCGTATGGTACGTG
This sequence comes from Acinetobacter towneri, assembly GCF_017498585.1. Classification (NCBI taxonomy): domain Bacteria; kingdom Pseudomonadati; phylum Pseudomonadota; class Gammaproteobacteria; order Moraxellales; family Moraxellaceae; genus Acinetobacter; species Acinetobacter towneri. The sequence continues at coordinate 258,481 of NZ_CP071766.1, read as the reverse complement.
TGCAAGCGGGTGTGGTGACTGAGCAACTACAAAACTATGCCGAAGAACAAGGCATGTATTATCCAGTCGATTTTGCATCTTCAGGTTCTTCACAAATTGGCGGTAATATTGGTACCAATGCGGGCGGTATTAAAGTCATTAAATACGGCATGACCCGTAACTGGGTGTTGGGTCTGACTGTGGTAACAGGCAAAGGAGATATCCTGCGTCTGAACAAAGGCATGATCAAAAACGCAACAGGTTATGCGCTGCAACATTTATTTATTGGCGGTGAAGGCACACTTGGCTTAGTGACCGAAGCTGAAATTAAGCTAGAACGCCAACCGCAAGATTTGCAAGTGATGGTGTTGGGCGTACCTGATTTTAATTCGGTGATGCCTGTATTACATGCTTTCCAAGCTAAAATTGATCTGACTGCATTTGAATTCTTTGGTGAATTGGCGATGCAAAAAGTCTTGGATCATGGTCATGTGCAACGTCCATTTGAAACCCAATGTCCATTCTACGTGTTACTTGAATTTGAAGCGCCATTTGAGCCAATTATGGACAAGGCGATGGAAATTTTTGAACACTGTATGGAACAAGGCTGGGTGATGGATGGCGTATTGAGCCAAAGCCTAGACCAAGTTGAAAGTTTATGGCGTTTGCGTGAAGACATTTCTGAGTCGATTGCACCGTTTATTCCATATAAAAACGATATTTCAGTATTGATTACTCATGTTCCTGCATTTATTCAGGAAATTGATGCAATTGTGGCAGAAAACTATCCTGACTTTGAAATTTGCTGGTTCGGCCATATTGGTGATGGTAACTTGCACCTGAACATTCTAAAACCTGCCGATTTAAGCAAAGACGAATTCTTTGCCAAATGTCAGGTGGTAAATAAGTATGTATTTGATACTGTGAAGAAATATGATGGTTCTATTTCTGCAGAACACGGTGTAGGCATGACCAAAAAACCATATTTGGAATATTCACGTTCAGCTGAAGAAATTGAATATATGAAAGCGTTGAAAAAGGTTTTTGACCCTCAAGGCATTATGAACCCAGGCAAATTATTTGATTTGTAATTCCTTTCGCCTTTCATTTATTTAAGTGAATTGAAAAACGCATCCTCGTGATGCGTTTTTTTATGCCGCTGTTTTAATTTTACATTTCTGTTCTAGCGTTTCTGCTCGAACAAGGCATCATAGAAGCATAAATAATAATCAACATTTTGGAGGAGTTATGTTGCGTTTAATCACGGTTTCCGCATTGGGTGTTGCGTTATTGTCAGGCTGTGCGACTACACAGAATATTATTTCACAAGTTACGCCTGCAGAAACACCTTTGGCGCAGGTACTCAAACAACGTCCAGATTTGCGTAAAGAATTGGCTACCGTTGAAATTCGTCAATACTTTAACCGTGTCGAAGCACCAACTGCGGCAGAAGTAAAAATTACCGAAACAGGCTTAATGGATGATTCGGTACGTTCAATTCGTAGTATTTATCACTTTAAAAATATTAATGGACAATGGCAGCAGGGTGATGTGCAAACCGCTTACTTATGCGCACGTGGTAAAAATACCAAGACTTTCCAAAGCAAAAAATGTCCTTAAATTGCTGTAGGGCTTAGGTAAATCTTGCATGATGTTCTAAAAATGCAACAAAGCGTCTGTGGATAATACTCGTGTTATCCACAGCTTTTATTTAGGATGACTTCATTCGATTCAAAAACGTGTGAGCGCAGCATGTCCATCAAAACGCTAGCATTTCTACACTGTAATGATCGCCTCATTGCCGTGGGTAGTTTTATCCTGTACTTTCGGTATTTTCATATTATGAATTGGGCAATACCGTATCGCCTTAACCCGCTGAAGGAGGTGATGCCTAACTTGGTCTGATGTCACATCAAGTGCCGCAATTTATTTAACGGACTTAAAAAATGCGCCATAAATTTGCCATTCAACTCTGTTAAACTGCAGCTCAATTTTCTATTTTTATGGGCTAAACGCGGCTGACTTGCATCGTTTTGTCCTTTATAACTCATGCCACAGCAGCAAAAAAATACCATTCAACGTGCCACACTCATGTTTCCCTTGGCTTTGGTCTTGTTTGAGTTCGCGGTTTATATTGGCAATGACTTGGTTCAACCCGCAATGTTGGCCGTCACACAAGATTTTGGTGTCAGTAGTGCATGGGCAGCTTCGTCCATGTCATTTTATTTGCTTGGCGGTGCTTGTGTGGCGTGGTTATTGGGGCCACTCTCTGACCGTTTGGGACGCAAAAAAGTATTATTGGGCGGCGTGGCATTTTTTACCCTAACCTGTTTATTGATCTTATTGACTCAGAATATTGAAAGCTTCCTTGTTCTTCGTTTTTTTCAAGGTTTTGGTTTGTCAGTCATTAGTGCAGTCGGTTATGCGGCTATTCAGGAAAATTTTGCAGAACGTGATGCAATTAAAGTCATGGCACTCATGGCGAACGTGTCTTTACTTGCTCCCTTGCTCGGCCCAGTCTTAGGTGCATTTATGATTGAGCATGTTTCTTGGCATTGGGGTTTTATCGGCATAGCACTGTTGGCATTTTTGAGTTGGTTTGGACTGAAAGCCAAAATGCCTGAAAATCAGCAGCGTATTCCCAAACCTCCATTTCGAGATGTATGGGATGATTTTAAACAAGTTTTTCAAAATACCAGATTCTTAGGTTTGACATTGGCGCTGCCCTTATTGAGCATGCCTTTAATGTTGTGGATTGCGTTATCTCCTGTGATGTTGGTGGAAGAGTTAGGCTTTAGTAGTCTGCAATACGGTTTGGCGCAGTTTCCTGTTTTGGGTGGTTTGATTTTAGGCAATCTGGTACTGATGAAAGTCATTGACCGTTTACCTTTAGGAAAAACAGTCTTGATTGGTTTACCTTTAATGTTGTTGGGTAGTGTGCTGATCGTATTGGGGGCAATTTGGCAAAGCTATTTTGTTTGGTGTTTGGTGATTGGTATGAGCTTGATTAGTTTTGGTGAGGGAATGAGCTTCTCAGTCTTATACCGTTTCGCCTTAATGTCATCGGAAGTGTCTAAAGGTACTGTTGCTGCTAGTGTTTCAATGCTATTGATGCTGTGCTTTTTTATTGTGATTGAACTGGTGCGTGTTTTATATATGCGGTTTGATATTTGGGCGTATAGTTTGGCTTGTTTGGTGCTGATAACGCTCTGGTTTAGTTTGCCACGCATGATGCTTAAACAGGTGATGCAGGAGCGAGTTGCTGCAGGGCAGTTTTAAGGGGTTAAATTTTTCAGCTGCATCATAAAACAAGGTGATGTGGCATCACCTTGCAAACATTTGATTTATAAATTAAATTTCAGAAAATGTGTAATATGATGAAAGCTGAAAAGGACTTGCAGATTAAGCTTGTACTGGTTGTTCCATCTTTTTCAATTTAGCATCAAAAACAAATGGGCCAAAAGGTAAAATTGAAGCAATTAAGCCCAAAATAAACATTTTAAGAGACCATTTTTGTTTTTCGCAAACCACAAAAAGCACTACTAAAAATGCGATAAACAATACGCCGTGTCCCATACCTACATATTTCACTAAAATTGGGTTATCGAACAAATATTTCATGGGCATAGCAATAAATAACAACAATAAGAATGAAATACCTTCTAGGAACCCAACCCAACGTAATGTTTTAATATTCATGCCCAAATCTTTTTCATGTCGATAAAACAGCAGTGTAGCGCAAATAGTGACAATAGCAAAGACGAGCTGTTGCGAGCTCTGCACATTGATGAACTAGATACGATGGCTGCAAAATTGAGCTAATTTTGTGCAAGTTAGTAGCAAGTTATTCAAAAACGAGTAAGTGTGGTTATGAAATACGACCGATATAAAGCAAGAAGAGCTGCATTGAGTGTCGTTTGAGAATAATCCTAAAAAAGATAAATTTTACTTTTTGCGGATAAGTCGAAAGGCATGTGTATAACCCTTAACTTATCCACAATTGGTAATAAATGTTTTATTGAAAATGCATCATGCTCGCTTAAATAATCCCACAGGCAATTCGCTCACCGCCGCCGCCCAATGGTTTTGGATGGTCAGCATAGTTATCACCGCCTGCATGAATCATCAAGGCCAACCCTTCAACTTGTGCCAATGTTAAACGGGGTGCAATCACAGTCACTTTGGCTGTTCCGTCGTTTGCAACACTTAAAGCCGGTAAGTCCCCTAAATGTCCTGTCAGCGGTGTACCATGATTCGGGATATTTTTGGGATTAAAATGTCCGCCCGCTGCCAAAGCAGCAACCATTTTTCCATCTTTTTCTGCTACTGCACATGAACCTTTTTCATGGATATGAAAACCTCGTTCGCCTGCAGGGAGTTGTTGGAGTTGGGGGTGAATGACTAAGCCTGCTGCACTGTCACGCAGTTCAACCGTACCTAATTCCTTGCCAATCCCTTGTGCTGAAACAGCATGCATTTTTAAGATTTTAGATTTTTGTTGTGTGGTCGCGGTGGTGCTGCAACCCATAAGTACTAGGCTGCTAAAAGCAGCAAGACTGGCAAATTTGAGTATTGAGCGCATAAAAGACATCCTGTTTGTTGTGCATAATATTTAGGGATGTCTTGATTGAAGCAAAGTTAGCTCCGTTACAATACAACGTTTGCGTAGTAGTATGTATGTACTGTGTTGAGCTGATTTATTCAGATCAACACAGCCATGTGAGCAATATGATCAGTAAAACAGCTTAATCAAGCTTTGAATTGGATGATGAATCGTCTTCAGGGAGATCATGCGCAAGCGTGGCTTTGGGCAACATTAAAGCTTCGGGCTGGTTGTTTTCATGCAACCATTCACGCCAAATGGCCAGTAACACGGCCAAAATCACAGGGCCAATAAATAGACCAATTAGACCAAAACTGGCAATTCCACCTAAAACTCCAAACATGATTAACAGGAATGGAATTTGAGTTGCACCTGAAATCACCAAAGGACGAATCACGTTATCGGCAGTGCTGACCACACATACGCCCCATGCCATCACGCCAATCGCTTCCATCGTATGCCCTTGGCTAAATAACCACAGCGAAACCGAACCATAAGCTAACGGTGGGCCAAACGGAATTAAGGCAAATAAGAAAGTCACAATGGTCAGTACCATCGGATTAGGTACCCCAGCGACAAAATAGCTCACGCCTGCGAGTAAGGCTTGCGCAATTGCGGTGAGTCCAACGCCATAGACCACAGCACGTGTGGTTTCAGAAATAGTATCTAAATAGTGATGAATACGTGGCCCAATCACCATTTCCAAAGCTTTGCTGACTTGATGCAAAATGGTGTGACCATCGCGGTAGAAAAAGAATAACGATAGCAGGGCAAAACCAAGTTTGATTAGGTTTTTGCTGACTTCATTAATCACCACTTTGCCGTAATTTAAATGCCCTTGAATCCATAAGGAAATGGATTGCACAATGCTGTTCGGATCGTGATTAATTTCTTTAAGGGTGCGGGTGACTTCTTTACCAATAATAGGTAAATTGCGAATGAAATCAGGGACATTTAAGTGTCCAGAAAAGACCTGTTTTTGTAATTCGTAATATAAGTTGCGACCTTCATGTTGCAGGATAAAAATGGCAAAAGTGAGTGGAATGCCGACCACCAACGTGACCATCAGCATCATTAAGGCTGCGCTAAGCGTAGGACGATGACCGCATAAACGTAGCACCGACTGATATAGTGGCCAGCTCATATAGGCAATGATTGCTGCCCAAACAACAGGAACAATAAAATATTTGAGTATGTGAAAACCCAAAAAGATCAGGACAAAAAACAGTCCAAACAATAAAATTTTTTGTAATGTTGGCGCGTACTGTTGCACTGAATTCACTGAAACATTCCTAAGGTCATGTGCCATATTAACTGAAAAAAAAGCTCCCGAAAACGAGAGCTTGGTAAGTTCTGGTGAATAAGTTCTAAACGGTGGCGATTCTAGGCTTTAAAACCATTGAGCAGGGTCATCTACAATGGCATTCAGTACAGGCTGCCATTGATCTTGCATTTGCAGATAAGTTTTTTGGGTTTTATCAAAAATACTTAAACCTTGCATTGCCAATTGTCCATAGGCTGCACGTTCTGAAATCCATGCCACAGGCTGTTGCTCGATTTTCTGGAAAAAATCCTGAATATCTTTAGAGCTGGCAGAGTTGGGTTTGACCCGATTGGCCAACAGCAAAATTTGGACTTTGCCTTTACGAATCCGCTTAATGTCTTGTAAGTGTTTTAAGAAGCGACGGGTGGAGTCAATGTCAAAAAATGAAGGCTGTAGAGGTGTGATAATGGCATGTGCTTCGCTAATCAGCTGCTCGGCATGCTCACCCGATAACGCACCAGGTGCATCAATAATTAAATATTCAATGTTTTTGGGTGCATCGCCAATCGACTTTTCATGACGCCAATCTAAACTTTGAATTGGAGCGGCTGTTTCTGGTCGTTGTTTTAACCATTGCAGCGCAGATTTTTGATTGTCGGCATCCGCCAAAGCAACTTTATAGCCTTTTTGTGCAAGCGCAGATGCTAAACTAATAGCCGTAATGGTTTTTCCACAGCCACCTTTTTGGTTGGCAATTAATATAGTTTTCATGACCCTCGAATCGATTTTAATCTGCTCATCCCTAGCATATCATTGTTTTGTGCTCGGAATATGACAGTTGACAAAAGTCGTATCGAGTTCTGCAAAAAAGGTTTAGGAAGGTTTTATGTCAATCTGGATGGCGATGCTGATTGGTGCCTGTATAGGCGTGGTGCTGACCACCTTAATTTTAAGCAATAGCCGCAATGGACGGATTAAAGCCGAGTATGAACAATATATTGCAGAAATTGAACTGTCACATCAGCAGGCATTATTGCAGGCACAAAAGCGCAGTGTAAATACCAGTCGTGCGGTACTGAAAGGCAAAATGGCAGAGCAATTAGCACCGATTATGCCTGAATTTCAGTATTTACCGAGCGATGCCAAATTTTTAGGTGATCCTGTTGATTATATCGTGTTTGATGGCTATACCGATTATCGGGATGGCAATGGGCATGCCGAAGATATTGCAATCGTCCTAATTGATATTAAAAGTGGTGGCGCACGTTTGACCAAAGGTCAGCAAGCAATTGCGCAGGCCATTCAGCAGGGCAGACTGCGTTTTGAAACCATTCGGATTGATTTTGAGGATTGTGATTAAAGAGGTTTATGTACTCGCGCCAATAACATGCGCTGTGCAAGACTTGGAATGCCTGCAATATCAATATATTGGACTTCACCCAATTCAAAACCAGTTTCGAGTAGGGCAATTTCAATGTCACGGTTTAAGTGACAGCCATCTGCAACTTTCTTTTGAATTGGTGTGAGCAGATGTTGCAAACGCTGAATATTTAAGTTTTGTCGATTTAAAACGTGTTCTACGAGGTGCAAAGTGCCGCCCGGTTGTAAGACACGATAAATCTCTCGCAAGCTTTGTTCTAGGTCTGGAATACTGCACAACGTCCAAGTGGATACCACATGCTGTAATTGATTATTTGCAAAAGGCAGTTGTTCTGCACTTGCGGTGATCTGCTCAACCACGAACGGTGCTGCATCAATTCGTTCCTGCGCCAATTGGAAAATTGCTGTATTGGGTTCTAAGGCATATACAGTATCTACACCTTGATAAAAAGGTAAATTTAAACCTGTGCCAAAGCCAATTTCCAAAACTTCACCCGATACGCCCAATAAAAGCTCACGTCGCAAATCCATTAAGGAAGGGGTTTGCATGACCTGATTCAGCAAGTGCGGGAAAATATGTTTTTGATAAAATTTATAGAGCATGTGCAGATCTAATTATTGATTTTTATGCCGATAAGCTTAGCTGAAATTACAGGGTTTTTGCCATGTCAGAATGAGCCAATGACTGCATTTTGTTACCAATTTCAACTATTGTATTCATAATCTGTGATTAAGATAAATATAGATAGATGAATTTAATAGGCAGATTTTAAGATGAACACGCATATTTCGCTAAAACTCACGGCATTGTTACTGACTCTGGCTTTGCCATGTTCCGTCTATGCTGCGGTCGAGCGTAATATTGCCAAAGGCTTGCCTCCTGTCGTGAAAGGTCAGTCGATTGAAGTGTTGCAACCTTTTAAGGGTGATTTTCGAATTTTGGGTTCAAAAACCTATCAGGATGATGCCCAAGCCAAATTTTCTCCGATTGATTATGCGGTGAGTTGGGGTTTATTTGCTGAGCCTGAAATTGCCCGTCATATTACCGTCAATCAATATGACCGCTATTTAAACTGGAAAATAGACCGTTTACCTGTGCCTGCAGAACAAGCCATGCAAATGGTGTCTAATATGCATATCATTCCTGCCAACCCAAAAATTGCCAAAGACATTCAAAAAGTAAAACGTGGTGATTTGGTGCGTTTAAAAGGTGAGTTGGTTGAGGTGAAAGATCAGGACTTGGTTTGGACATCATCTCTCACACCAACCGATACGGGGGATGGTGCTTGTGAAGTATTTCGCGTTAGTTCGATTCAGTGGATTGAAAAAGTCAAAAGCTGAGTGTGATGTTTAGTTTAGAGTTTGAATTGTAGATACTTGCCGAAACTGTATCTCATACACGGTGAACAGCTTGAGTATTGCTCCACGTGAAACATACACATCCATAAGAAAAAACCGCATGATGGGTTTAACTTTCATGCGGTTTTTGCTTGGTTAAAGTTGTTTTTATTTGGCGCTGAGGGCTAGCGTTTCAAACTGAACGCCATCCCAACCGTGCTGCATAAACTGGCGGATATTTTGATGATCAGTTCCATCAGGTGTTGCAAGTACTGAAGCATAATGTTCTGCAAATAGGCTGAGGGTTTGCGCCTGATCTAAGCCATTGAGTTTCGCAAATGAAAATATTTTGGCACTGCCCTGATTTTCATTGGCGGCGTTGAGCTGTTGCCCATTTTTGAAAGCAGTTGGCGTGTAGGTGTAACGTGCTTCAATAAATGAGAGCACATCGGTAAATATTGCAGTGCCTGCTTCAAGTTGCGCCAATAATTCCTGAGCCATCCTGTCCTCCATTGCGCCTAAAAATAACATGCAGACTAGCGCAATTTTTATGGCAAAGTCTATGTGTTTTTTGAGTGTACATTCGCATTTAAAATCATGATTCTTGTATAGTGTGATCAGGTTTTAATTGTGCGGTGATGGTTCATTCATCTCACTTTTTTTCATTAGGATTCAAAACACAATGAATTGGCTTTTGGTAGCAATGGGCGGTGCAATTGGCGCAAGTTTACGTTATGCCGCAAGCCTGTATTTATTTAAATCGGCACAGCATTTTCCATGGGCAACGTGGTCGGTCAATCTGTTTGGCTGCTTTTTGGCAGGTGTATTTTTTGCATTGAGTCAGAAATATCCTGTGTTGCAGCAGGAAGCCCGCTTATTACTGATGGTAGGTATTTTAGGTGGCTTTACCACTTTTTCCAGTTTTAGTTTGGAAACTTGGCAACTCTTAAGACATGGACAGCAAGGTATGGCGTTTAGTTATGCGCTTTCCAGTGTGGTTTTGGGAGTGATGTTGCTGGGATTGGGTTTTTATGTGATTCAACAGTTTTTAAAACATTAGATTAGGGTCTGTACCAAATCAATCGTTGAGTAGAAAAATCCATTAGATAAAAATTATAAATAAAAAGAAGCCCAAGCTGGAGGAGAGTGCTTGGGCTTTGAAGATAGAGGATATCCCATCGTTTCGATGAGCAATCTTGCTATGTTTAAAATATAAAACAGAAAACTTAACTGAATATGAAGTGATTGTGAGATTTTGCAATAAAACTCAAGCTTAGCGTTTGAAACGTGCAAAGCGTTTGTTGAAGCTCGCGACACGTCCTTCATTACTGGTTTGACGTTGTTCACCTGTGTAGAACGGATGCGATGCGCTTGAAATATCCAAAGTCACATAAGGATATACCTTGCCTTCATATTCTTTACTTTGGCTGCTTTGCAAGGTGCTGCCAATCACAAAATAGGCATTGGCGTTGGTGTCGTGGAATAAAACTTCACGATATTCTGGGTGGATATTCGGGCGCATGAGATTTCTCCAAACTAAGTGTGTAATTTGTGAAATGTTATAACATAACAATTAATTTGGCAAATAAAACCCACATGCATTCTTTCTAGTGAGTTTTACATCAAAAATTATCCAATCCCTTTTTAAACCTGTTGTATAAGGGCTGTCATTGAGGGAATAGTGTCTGCACAGATTAAATAATTTTTTCTATTGGAAGTGAAAAGGCATCGTAAGAACAAGTTTGACCCATGCCATTTTAAGGCATAAAATGGCATTCAGTGGTATGTATGGAGTAGATGATGACAACATTGGTAAAAAAACGGGTTCAATACACGGTTGATCAGGCAATTATGGAATCGGCAGAATACATTATGACAAAAGTTGGTCTGACGCCTGCCACTGTAATGAGCATGGTTTACGCTGAAATTGCACGAACTGGAAAAATACCTGTCACGACTCAAGTGAGTGACGAGGATTTGAATACAGCAAGATTAATCGCGATGAGCCATAATGTTCCTAGTGTAAAAGTGTCTAGCGCTGCGGATACTGCTGCTTTTTTAGAAGATGATGGCGGCTACTAATGACCCAACAACTCTATTGGGCTTATGTTGGCTTTACAGATATTGCCGAGGGTAAGACCAGACCTGTGTTGTATATTCGCCAAACGGACACCGACTATGCTGTATTCCGTTTAAGTAGTCAGTACGAAAATAAGTCTGCTTTTATTAAAAGCAAATATGTGGAAATTAAAAACTGGCAACAGGCTGGTTTAAAAAAGCCATCGTGGATTGATACAGTACAAACATATCAGCTGCCTATCCAAAAAACACAACTCACTTATATTGGACAACTGTCTGCCGATGATCTGGAATGCTTAATCAAACACCTTGAAATTCAATAATTTGAATTTCATCGTTTCAACTTGAAGGAATCGGTTTAGATAACAAAAAATCCTCCTACATTTGGGAGGATTTTTTGTCTGGATTATAATTTTAGTTACGGAGCATAAAACAGATTGGGCTTTATTTTCAGCATCCTTTGCTGAGTCCAAAGTTGAGTCTAAGCTCGCGGTGGAACCAACTCCTCAAAAATATCATTTAAATTATCATGTACTTTTAAATGAATTAAATTCCAATAATGCCCTGAAACAGTTCGATTCACCATTAAGGTATCGGGAGAAGGCTTAAACACATCCCAATATTTCAATGAACTTTTGACCAACTCAACGCCATCATGATGGGCAGAATTTTCAGCAAAATCATAATGTGTGGTTAGCGGACGCATCAGCACTTCTAACCATTGCAAATATAAATCTTCAGGGAATTTACCCAATGCAGAAATTGCCTGCAGTGCATCTAGATGCTGTTCAATTTCGGCAATATCTTGCGCACGCGCAGCATGAATCAGTTGTCGAAAATGATGCACTACATCATTCGATAGAGTTTTGACGCCGCCGTAATCATAAATCACCACAGAACCATCTTGGCGGAACGCAAAGTTGCCCGGATGCGGGTCGCAATGAAAGCGTTTTAAATAAAAGATTTCTTGACCCATGGCACGCAATAAACGTCGTCCCAAAGTGTTGCGGGTACGCTGTGACCATGTGCTTGCCGTTTCTATATTTTCACCTTGTTCCAAACTTAAGGTGAGAATATGCCGCGAAGAATAGTCTTTAAACACTTGTGGGATAATAATTTTATCATCCAAAGCCGCGTGAAAGGTACGCGCTACTTCTAGGTTTTGTGCCTCAATCTGGTAGTTCAGCTCATTGTCTAAACTTTCCTGAATTTCCTGAAATAGACGGTCTTGTAATTTACGGTCTATTTTAAGTACACCCATTAAACGCAGTGCCAAACGGACTTGTTTCAGGTCACTTTCGCAGGCTTCATCGACCCCAGGATATTGCACTTTGACCACCACTTGCTCGCCATTGGGTAAAATGGCTTTATGCACTTGCCCAATAGATGCGGCTGCAAACGGAGTTTCATCAAAGTGTTTAAAAATTTTGTCGAGCGGTTTACCGAGTTCTTTTTCAACTTGTGCCTTAATTTCAGCAAAAGGCATGGCAGGTGCTTGGCGCTGTAATTTACTGATGGCTTTGGCAACTTCAGGCGGAAAAATATCTTTATATTGCGAGGCAATTTGCCCGACTTTCATCACCGCACCTTTCATTTCGCCTAAGGTATCAGCAATTTGGATACCAATATCCTGAAACAATTGGCTGCGTGCCGCATTTTTTTGTTCTTCATCTGCGGTGAGGTTTTTAATCGAGTTCGATACCGTTTTGGTTGCAATACTTGCTGTCATGCTCGCAAGTTTCATAAAGCGACGACCAGGTGTACGCGCCGTTTTTGCCATGCGATGTTCCTCAAGATCATCTTTACTATCTTTTGATCATAAGTGTTCGTGAGCAAAATGCCTACTTTTAATTGTTAAAGTATTTTTTGATCACAAGACCCACGTGCCAAAACGTATTTTGGCATGTAGGTGAGTAGGCTGAGGTTTATGCTGTAAATTGGCGTTCCAGTCGTTGATTGTTGAAATATAAACGGGTCAGAAGTAACACACAGGCAATGCTTAAACCGACAATCAGCCCGACCCAAACCCCTGCAGCGCCCATACTGCTGTAACGAGTTAAATACACGCCAATGGGGAACGCCACAACCCAATAAGCAAGCATGGTAATCCACATTGGGCCCTGAGTGTCTTGCATGCCACGCAAACAACCTGCTGCGCTAATTTGCCATGCATCCATGAGTTGATAGGCAATCGCAAATAATAATAGAGACATCGTCACTTGCGCCACTTGCGGGTCGCGGGTGTAAATTGAAATGATTTCAGGACGGAAAAACCACATCAGCGTCATTGTAGAAAAGGCAAATACAGTTGCAGTTGCAAAGCCTAAGCCTTGTACTTTACGCATGGCGTGAATATTTTGTTCGCCATAATATGTGCCAATACGAATGGTCAGGGCAATTGCCAAAGACATGGGAATCATAAATAACTGAGATGTGACTGACATGGCAATTTGATGGGCTGCCAGTTTGGTTTCTCCCAAAGGACTGATTACAATGGCGGCAGTACTAAAAATACTCACTTCAAAGAAAATGGCTAAACCAATGGGCAGTCCTAACAGCAAAATACGTTTAATCCAGACCGCATCAATCGCTTCCCATTGGCTAAATACCGGCGTGCTTTGATAGGCGCGACTTTTAAAAATATAAAATGCCAAAGTTATGAACATTAACCATTGCAAAATGGCGGTGGCAAAACCGCAACCCGCACTGCCCAGTTCAGGCAGAGGCCCCCAGCCATACATAAACATAAAGTTCAGCGGAATCAATAAAACCAATGCCAACAGACTAATTACAGTCACAGGGCGTGGATAGCCCAGTGCTTCCGAATAACCGCGCAAAGCGGCATACATGGTCACGGCAGGCATCCCAAAACCAATGGCATGTAAAAATAAGCCTGCTTTGGGCTGTAAATTTTCAGGCACACCAAATAATGGCAATAGTGCAGGCATGAGCTGTAAAATCAGCCCTGCAATCACACCTAAAATAAACGCAATCCATAAAGACTGACGGGCGATGGTTGCAATTTTTTCTGGGGTACGCGCGCCTTTAGCCTCGGCGACTAAGGGTGTGGTAGCAATCATAATGCCACTGAACAGCAGCATAATGGGCATCCACAAACCGACCCCAACAGCAATAGCAGCTAAGTCGGTGGCAGACATGTGACCTGCCATAATGGTATCAATCAGACCTAAACCTGCTTGCGCAAATTGTGTGACCAAAATTGGAATCATCAGTTGAAAAAGCTGTTTTAATTCAAAACGGGTCGTGGTCACAGAATGTATATTTGACACAAAAAATCTCAATGCATGAGGTGCTTAGCGTTTGGGTATTAGCGTTGTAAAGTGAGAAGCACACCAATAAAAATCACCACGCTACCTAAAAGACGTTGCCAATTGATACTGACTTTTTCAGTGCCCAAGAACCCAAAATGATCAATCAGCATTGATGTGACCATTTGTCCAAAAATAATCACCCCAGATAAAGTGAGTAAACTTAGTTTTGGAGCACTATAAATACTCATGCTGATGGCATAAACCCCTAGACATCCGCCAATCCATAAATACCATGGGATGTTGAGCAAGGTGCTGAGGTTGGGTTTTTCGACTTGCTGAAAAAATACCAGTATGGCTAAAACTATTGTACCAACCAAAAAAGAGAAAAGGGCAGCTTGTAACGGAGAATATAAATATTCACGCAATTGGCTGTTGATTGCAGTTTGAAAGGCCATTGCAATCCCGATGCCCATCGCCAGTGGCAAAATTAAGAGTAATTGGCTGGATATCTTCATCATTTTCACATTTTTTCTTATTAAACAGATTCTAGTCTAAAGCAAATTCTAGGGAATACATCAGTGTCCTGCTGTAGTCATGTTAAAATCTGTATCACTGTTTTGATTTTGCATTGAGTCTGTCTTTGAATCCACTTCAACCCATTGATATTCCTTTATCTTTATATATTCACATGCCGTGGTGCGTGCGTAAGTGTCCGTATTGTGATTTTAATTCACATGCTGTGCCTGACGGTAAGTTGAGTTTAGATTTAGAACAGGAATATCTACAGGCTTTGCTGGAAGATTTTAAAACCCAGACTCAGTTTGCGCAGGGGCGGAAAATTCACAGTGTTTTTATTGGCGGTGGCACACCTTCGCTAATTTCAGCACAGGGGTATCAATGGTTATTTACACAGCTGAAAGCCGTGCTAGCTTTTGAAGATGACTGCGAAATTACGTTGGAAGCTAATCCGGGAACAGTGGAGCATGATCCCTTTGCAGATTATTTGGCTGCAGGCATTAACCGTTTGTCGATTGGCGTGCAGAGTTTTAATACTGAGCATTTAAAAAAATTAGGGCGTATTCATTCTAATGATGATGCGATTGCCGCAATTGGCTTGGCGCGTGAAGCGGGCTTTCAGCGAATTAATGTCGATTTAATGCATGGCTTGCCTGAACAGACTTTGCAGCAAGCACTGCAGGATTTAAAACTTGCAGTGGAACATGGTGCAACGCATATTTCATGGTATCAATTGACTATTGAGCCTAATACTATTTTTTTCCGCACTCAGCCAATTTTACCTGTAGATGATGTCTTGGAAGAAATTCAAGCGCAGGGTGAAGCCTATTTAACTGCGCAAGGTTTTGTGAATTATGAAGTGTCTGCATGGCGTAAAGAGTTGCCGTCTGCACATAATTTAAATTATTGGCAGTTTGGCGATTATTTGGCGATAGGTGCGGGGGCGCATGGCAAAGTGACTTTGCATGATGGTGTGTATCGCTTCCAAAAAACCCGTTTGCCGAAAGATTACTTAGCCAAAGTACCTGCGGAAAACTTGCAGTTTAAAGCAATTGCAGCCGATGAGTTGCCATTTGAATTTATGATGAATGCACTGCGCCTGAATGATGGGGTTGAGGCAAACTTGTATACTGCCCGCACAGGTTTAAACTTGGATGATTTGCAGGATATTTTAAATACATTGCGTCAGCGGCAATTGTTGCAGGATGATCCGAAGCGATTGGCATGTACTGCGCAAGGGCATGTGTTTTTAAATTCGGTGTTGGAAGCGTTTTTGTGATTTGAGTTCAGCTCAGGCATCTGTCCTAACGCTTATCGAATATTGTGCTAGAGCGACAGCTTGTGTCTTGCACTGCATGCTATTTAAGGTAAATTTTGTTATTGTAATGGCTTTGTTATTGTATCGCCTTGAAGGTTTGAGATGAACTCTACTAGTCCAAAAGTTTTAAAGGCTCATGGTGAATTAGTGGTAAACAAAGAGGAAAACCTTTCCCTCTTTGAATCAATCCCTTTTTATCCAGAATACCCAAGTAAATTTAAATTTATTGACCTATTCGCAGGAATTGGTGGATTTCGGCTAGCGTTACAAAATCTTGGTGGCGAGTGCGTATTTTCATCAGAAATAGACCTATATGCCCAAAAAACATATTCCGTCAATTTTGGTGAAACGCCTTATGGTGATATCACTTTAGAGTCTACTAAAAATGCGATACCTG
The DNA here is from genome assembly GCF_017498585.1 of Acinetobacter towneri. Classification (NCBI taxonomy): domain Bacteria; kingdom Pseudomonadati; phylum Pseudomonadota; class Gammaproteobacteria; order Moraxellales; family Moraxellaceae; genus Acinetobacter; species Acinetobacter towneri. The sequence continues at coordinate 242,335 of NZ_CP071766.1, read as the reverse complement.
ATCATTTCGATATTTTATGTGGAGGCTTCCCTTGTCAGGCTTTTTCAATTGCAGGTAAAAGATCTGGATTTGAAGATACACGCGGTACGCTATTTTTTGACGTTGCGGATATTATAAAACGGAAACAACCTAAAGCTTTCTTTTTAGAAAATGTTAAAGGCTTAATTAGTCATGATAAGGGAAATACACTTAAAACTATTTTAAAAACATTAAGAGATGATTTAGGTTACTACGTTGCTGAGCCTCAAATTATAAATGCTAAAGATTTTGGTGTTCCCCAAAATAGAGAGCGAATTTTTATTGTAGGCTTCCATAAAGATACTGGAATTCAAAATTTCTCTTATCCACAACCATTAAATAAAAAAACCTGTTTTGCCGATATAAAGGAAACTCAGGTTGTACCTACTAAATATTACTTATCTACACAGTATTTAGATACCTTGGAAAAGCATAAAGCTCGACATGAAAATAAAGGAAATGGTTTTGGTTACGCTATTATTCCAGATCACGCAATTGCCAATGCCATAGTTGTAGGTGGAATGGGGAGAGAGCGTAATTTAGTTATAGATCATAGAATTACAGACTTTACTCCAACTACTAGAATTAAAGGAGAGGTAAATCGGAAAGGTATTCGGAAAATGACGCCAAGAGAATGGGCACGGTTGCAGGGGTTTCCAGATCATTTCAAAATCGTGGTTTCAGATGCCTCAGCCTATAAACAATTTGGAAATTCTGTTGCTATTCCAGCGATACAGGCAACTGCAAAAGAAATATTAAAAGCATTGAAGATTGGTGAGTATGATTACAGCAAATAAGGGGGAATGGAGTGAACTCTATGCCCTTTTTAAATTACTATGTGATGGGGAGTTAAGTGCGGGTGATGAAAACTTAAATAAAATAAATAATTTAATTTATCCTGTAATTAGAATTTTACGTCAAGAACATCATCATTTATTCACTTATGTACCGCATAAATCAGAGGGTATAGTAGAGATTTTGCGGGGTGAAGATGTTTTTCAGATACCATTACAGGAACTCAGAGATATTACTCAGTTTTTGCTGGCAGAATTACAGAAAAAGCAAACGGCATCATTTACTATTCCAGATGTGGAAAACTTTATATCCAGATACCAATCAAATAAGATTAAAGCAAAATCTAGTGCGAAAAGTGATATTAGAATCGTAATTTATGATGCAAAAATTGGAACAATGCCTGAATTGGGATTTAGCATAAAGTCAAAATTAGGTAAACCATCCACATTGTTAAATGCAGGAAAGACAACAAATTTTATTTTTGAAATAAAAAATATTTGCCTAACCGAAAAAGAGATTGAAGATTTTAATCAGCTTGCATTGCCACAACCAATTATTAAATCTCGTATAGCACATTTAAAAATGTTGGGAGCCGATATTAAATTTTCCCATTTAAATAATGCTGTATTTGAGAATAATTTAATTTTGTTGGATAGTTTACTACCAAAAATTATGGCAGAAGCTATATTTAAATATTACACATCAACTCTTAATTCAGTTAAAGATATTTTTAATGAAATTTCTTATGAAAATCCAATGAAATATTCTTTTGAACATCAGCATCCTTTTTATCAGTTTAAAATTAAAAAATTATTGTGTGAAATAGCAATTGGAATGATGCCTGGTACAGTTTGGACAGGTAACGAAATTGATTCTACAGGTGGATATTTAGTAATTAAAGAAGATGGCGAGATCATTTGCTATCATCTGTATCATCGCCATGAATTTGAAGAGTATTTATACAATAATACAAAGTTTGAGATGGCAAGTAAAACCAAGCATGATTTTGGTCAATTATTTCTAAAGGACAATAAATTGTATCTGTCTTTAAATCTACAAATTCGCTTTAAATGATTAAAAATATATCTTTTATCTTAATATAGTTTGAACTTTTGATTCAATTTTCATAATAAAACTCAAATAGGATAATTTTAAATGGATTTAAAAACGTTTGAGTTACTTGCCCGCTATAATCTTTGGGCAACTCAAAAACTAAATCAGACTTTGCTATTGGTTTCAGATGATGATTTTTTCTTGGATCAGGGCTTATATTTTAAAAGTATTTTTGGCACTCTGAATCACTTGTTGGTCGGTGAGCATCATTTGTGGTTTCCACGTTTTGCTTTGCACCACTCACCAATTTTGCCATTAGATAGTATTGTGGAAACCAACAGAACACAGCTTGTTGAGCAACTTGAAAAGAAGGCTGAAAACTGGATTTATTTTTTAAATCAGGTGGATGAGAAAGTTTTTCATCAAGAGCTGCACTATAAAACATCAACTGGCGTGGAGATGCACTTACCCTATGCTGCAACCCTAATGCATGTGTTCAATCATGCAACTCATCATCGTGGGCAAATTACCGCGGCTTTAACCGCAATGGGATATGTCTGTCTTGAGCTTGATTTAATTTATATGTTGCTAGAAGACAAGGCTAAGAAGCGAATTGAATGAAACGACTAGAAATTTTATGTCTAGTGATTTTAATTTTTCTGATTTTATATCTGATTCAGTGGGTATTTCATGGTTTTCCAACAGCACATTAAAAGTAATTTTAATTGATGTGTAGATTCGAGTACTGACTTTCTGAAGTAAACACCAAAAGAGCGCATTACGCGCTCTTTTGATTTACATCTGCTTAGAATATTTTAGTAGTCAAAACTAAAATGTTCTGGTGCTAATGCAGTCATGGTTTTAGATGGATTGACCATTGCTTCTGCATGACCTTGGGTACGTGGCAATAAACGCTCAAAGTAGAAATCTGCAACTTTGATTTTGGCTTTATAGAACTCAGGTGTTTCCTGACCATTGCCTTCAGCCAATTTGGTCGAAGCCACAGCCGCTTGTTGCGCCCAGAAATAAGCCATCATGACATAACCAGAGAACATCAAGAAGTCTACTGAAGCACTGGATACGATGTCACGGTCTTTACGTGCTGCCAACATAATGCGCACGGTTAATGCGTTCCATTGAGCACATAGCTTGGTTAAGTCCCATGCAAAACGACGCATGTATTTGTTACGTGCATGCTGACCACAGAATTTCAAAATTTCAGCGGTGTAGTCACGAATCACTTTGCCCTTAGAGCTTAACAACACTTTGCGACCAATCAAGTCGAGCGCCTGAACGCCAGTTGTACCTTCATACAGGGTAGAAATACGTGAATCACGTACAATTTGCTCCATGCCCCATTCTTTAATATAGCCATGACCGCCGTACACTTGCATGCCGTGGTTGGCAGCTTCATAACCCATTTCAGTTAAGAAGCCTTTTAAGATTGGGGTATAGAAACCTAAATGGTCATCATGCGCTTCAAAAGCTGCAGTATCACCACGCATTAAAGCGTCGTTCATTTTATCTGCCAATTGTGCAGCATGATAAATCATGGCACGACCACCTTCTGCCACGGCTTTTTGCGTTAAGAGCATACGACGTACATCGGCGTGGTGAATGATTGCATCAGCTACTTTTTCAGGGTCTTTTTTACCTGAAAGCGCACGCATTGACATACGTTCTTTGGCATACGGTAATGCACCTTGGAATGCCAATTCTGCATGGCAAATCCCCTGAATTGCTGTACCAATACGTGCAGTATTCATAAAGGTAAACATGGCATGTAAGCCTTTGTTTGGTTCACCAATCAAATAACCCACGGCATTGTCAAAGTTCAGGACTGCAGTTGCAGACGCGCGAATCCCCATTTTGTGTTCAATAGAGCCACAAGTGACAGGATTACGCTCACCCACCGTACCTTCTGCTGTTGGCAAGAATTTCGGTACGATAAATAATGAAATACCTTTTGTGCCTGCAGGCGCATCTGGGAGGCGTGCTAACACAATATGAATGATGTTTTCAGTCAGGTCATGTTCGCCTGCAGAAATAAAGATTTTGGTACCTGAAATCGCATACGTACCATCGGCTTGTGGTTCTGCTTTGGTTTTTACCTGACCTAAGTCGGTACCACATTGTGGTTCAGTCAAACACATGGTGCCTGACCAAGTACCTGCAACCAAGTGCGGTAAATAGGTATCTTTTTGCGCGTCTGTACCAAATTGCATAATGGTGTTGATACAACCCACGCTTAAACCTGGATACATTTGGAATGACCAGTTTGCTGTACCCATCATTTCAGATTTGATGAGGTTTAGCGACATTGGCAGGTTTTGACCGCCGTATTGTTCAGGGTAAGACAGACCTTGCCAGCCACCTTGCACAAATTGGTCATAGGCTTCTTTAAAGCCTTTCGGTGTGGTCACATTGCCATTTTCAAAATGACAGCCTTCTTCATCGCCTGATTGATTAAGAGGAGAAAGTACATTTTCACAGAAATCTGCTGCACCTTCCAAAATCATATCGACTGTATCTGCGTCCGCAAGTTCACCGTTAGAAAGATTTTTGTAGTGGGTCGGGTAATCAAGCACTTCGTTCATTAAGAAACGAATATCGTGTAATGGGGCTTTATATGCTGGCATAGTCTTAATCCTAATTTAGAAATAGTTTTGGATTATCTGTATCGATATGTTGATTATTCACACTCATGATCAAAAAACATTGATAAGAATAGCGAATAAAAATGTCAGAAATGCGAATAGTGAAAATTATTCACCTTACAAAAACGAATGAAGTGTTATGTTACAATGTATCATAATCTATATGTTTGAACAGACCAATCTATAATGAATATAAGGTGTTTAGCAATGAAGATACAATTAAAATATTTATCTTTATGTCTTTTTAGTTTAGCTGCTACAGGTTGTTCGCAGCATGTCATTAAGACCAATTCCAATCAGACGGCAAGTATAGAACAAAAGGCAATTACAGGGTTAAATGCCATCTTTGAAACGCCAAGTTATGACTTTCAGGGCAAATTACGGGTACAGAGCAATTTAGTTGAAGCAATACCAAAAGTAGCGGATGCTGCTCCTGCTACACTCGATCCTGTACTTAAAAAGCAATTAGATCAGTATTTAAAACAGCAAAAAGTCCGTTTAAGTACACAAGAAAAACAAAACTTATATACGGCAATGGCTAAGGAACAAAACTCTGCTTCCTATGCTGCAGGGGCAATCGAAAAATCGAGTCCTTTTAATTTTCTGTTGAATGTATTGAATGATACTGAGTTTAGCTACGATGGCTCGGTGCATTATCGGCAAAAAATTGCTGCTTTGAATGTGGCAGCACGCTATGAAAAACCGACACTTTTGGTGCAAATGAAAGTACCGATGGTGGTCGATTTTAATGAATATAAGTTCTATACCAACTATTTTTCTTTGTTGCCTTATTTGGTGAATAAAGACAGTCAAAATGACTTTGCCTATATCGACTTTTCTAAATACAAAGCCGATTTTGAGCGGATTAAAGTGGCACAATTTGCCGAATACTTAAAAGCCATGAATGCGGTGCCGTATGTATTGGCAGATTCTAAACATATTCAAAAGTTATCTTTAACTGCACAAGACCGTCAGCAAAAAATTAGTGAAAAAATTCGTTTGAACAGTAGTTTGGAAGATATGTTGCTGCAGCTTGCCATGTTTGATCAGGTCAATGCACCGTATTTGCAACAGACTGTATTGGGGCAGGCGACCACAACCGAAGATGCTGCTGAACAAGCTGAAATTACGCAAGATACATCGGCCAAAGAAAGTGTTGAAGACTACTTGAAACACAATGAAACTGCTGAAGATTATGGCATGAGCCAAGAGGCTTTTGTGGCGTATCAAGCCACCCTTGCTTTACGTGATTTGGTCAGTCAGAAATTTTATGCAACTGAAACGACAGTGAGTAATGTGGCAGATTATTCAGCAGATGCCAGTGAAGATGCCATGATCGCAGCTGAACAAGCCGTTGAAGCGGCTGCTGAGCAGGCAGAAGATTCAGCAAGCACCGCAAGTATGCTAAGCGAACAAGACTGTCAGCGTTTGATCGAAACAGCAAAAACAGCCAAAGTTGGAGATTTAACCTACTGTGCTTATGCCTATGAATTAGAAGCATTTAGCCCAAGTCGTGCTGAGCAGGCACAATCGGTTTTAGATGAGCACTTTGCTTCACCGCAAGAAAAGCTAGCTAAAGTTTTTGAACCATACCGTTCGGAACAATTGGTCGATGCCGCCGCTTTTGCAGCTTTGTGGCAAAAACATCAGGCTGAAATTCAGCAGATTATGAACGCTACACCTAAAGATAAAAAAACACCGATTCAAATTGATGTGGCTTTAGATGATCAGGGGCGTGCTGCAAAAATTGATTATGCGTTGCAATTTAAACGCGAAAATTACGGCACAATTCATGTGTATAACGATGTCAGCATTGCGAATTATGGGCAAGCCAGCAAAATTGACCGTAGTGCGCTGCGTCAAGCCAAATCCATTCAAGAGGTCAGCAAAGACTCAATTTTAGAAAAATGGGTGACAAATTTAGGGCGGACTTTGGAGCAGGAAACTGCAGAAAATAAAGATAAGACCACTGTAAAACCTGCCTTAAGTTATGATGAAGAATTGGCGCAGTTGGCGCAAAAAACCTATCAACAAACAGAATCTTTTAGTCAGACTTATCAGACTTTATTTTTAGTGCACATGGCAGCAGAGCAAAGTACGTGGGTAAAAAATCTTAGTCCACAAACCTTGCAGGAAATGGCAGAAGTGTATGCCTATTGGTTCAGTGATGAGCGCTACTATGACCCGAAAGGTGCCGCGCTAAAACGGATTGAAGCTTTACAAGCCAAGCATCATTTAGAAGAAGATGAGCAATTCAATAATGCAATTGGTCGTTGTATCAATAATTTGACTGAAGATGCAGTCGATGAAAATAAAGTCGCACTTGAATGGCGTAAGCTGAAACAGCAGTACAAGCAACCACAACAGATATTTGCTCAGCAATATTTAAAAGCCTATGAAGCAGCTTATGATTGGGATGTGCCTGACTTGGAGAATTTAAAGAAAACGGCACACATTTTGGGGCAGACGTATGTTGATCGTCAGCAGGGCAAATTGAGCCAAAATTCAATTCGCACTTTAACTGAAGATCAGGCTGAACAGATTGATTATGAGTTATATATGGATGTGTATGAAGATATGCAGAAATTTGTAAAATAAACCGTGGGTGAAAAATGGGCAATCAGCGTTCAACAAGATTGCCCAGTTTAAATAAAAAAATAGCCCTTTGCTGCTCAAGGGCTATTTTTATTTGGTGATGATTTAGAGGAAATCTTTTAATTCAGGTTTCACGCCATTCCAAATATAAAAAGATTCAATCGCCTGTCCGACCAGCATGCCAAAACCTTCCGATGTCGGTACGCCACGCGCTTTGGCTTGTTCTAAAAAGCTCGAAGGTTTGCCATAAGCCATTTCATAAGCAAAATTAAACTGCAAACACTCAGGCAAGGTGAGGGCATCTCCCGTTAAGCTGGCAGACGTCGCATTAATGGCTAAATCAAATTGACCTATTAAATCGGTAAGTGCCATGGCTTGTAATTCTGCTTGCGGTACGGCAGCTTGTAGGTCAGCAACCAGTTGTTCAGCACGGGCAAGGGTGCGGTTGGCAATCACAATTTTTTTTGCGCCTGCTTGTACCAACGGATAAATTACCCCGCGGGTTGCACCACCAGCGCCAATAATCAAAATATCACTGTGCTCTAAATTCCAGCCCAAAGCACGAATGGCATCAACCAAACCCTGACCATCGGTATTGTCGCCATGCAAAACACCATCTTGCATCCACAAGGTATTGACTGCTTTGGCAATTTTGGCACGTTCGGTTAATACGCCACATTGGGCAAATGCTTGCTCTTTAAAAGGCACGGTTACATTCATGCCTACACCGCCCTGATTAAAAAAGTCTGCAACACTGTCTCTAAAACCATCAAGAGGGGCAAGGCGTTTGCTGTATTGCAGGTCAATGCCTGTTTTTTCTGCAAAGGCATGATGCAGTTCAGGAGAACGTGATTGTTCAATTGGGTTGCCAATCACGGCAAATTGTTTGCGCATTTGCCAAAATCCATGTGCTGAAATGTGCATCAATATACGTCAAATTCAGCGCGGACTAAAGCCTATGGCGGTATAAAACGGTGGGAGTCTTTGGACTTAAGGATTACAAATCTCTAAAACGGTTTCTAATACCAAAATAGTGGCAATCACGAACATGGCAATGCCCGCTAAAATGCTGCTACTAATGGCTAAGCCATCTGAAAGATGACTTTCAAAAATAAAGGTCATGCAAATTGAGCCAAGTAACATGGCAAAGGTTGCCCAAAATAAAAAGATTTTGTGTTTGAACAGCGGGCTAAACATGCGGATCTCCTGACAGATGTGGCGCAGTGTGACATAAGGCTTTGACAGTTTGATGAATTCGCCTTTGACTCATGGTTTGATGTATGGATAGTTAAATCCTATTTGTGCATGGTCGAATAGGGTGCGCGGTCACATCATCTATTAAAATCCATCCGCACTATCATGACAGTTAATTCATGCTGTGCATATTTATTGATTTGAAAATAAGCAATAAAGTTTGTAAGTAAAAAAGCGATTCGTGGAAGAATCGCTTTTTTGAACCTTGAATGTGATCTTTTTTACACTGCGATGTAGCAAGGTTTCACCAGTCGCGAGCTTTAACTCGTCTTGAGATTTAACCAATCGCGTGGTTTTAAATAATAGTCAGTGAGTTTTTTCTCTGCGGAATCTTCTGCCCATTCAGGACGGTACGACCATCCCGCCAAGTTCGGTAAGCTGACTAAAATGGACTCAATCCGTCCACCTGTCTGCAAGCCAAATAAAGTGCCACGGTCATAGACCAGATTGTATTCCACATAACGTCCACGACGGTAAAGCTGGAACTCACGTTGTGCTTCGGTATAGGCTTTGTCACGATTACGCTCAAAAATAGGCAGAATTGCAGCCAAATAACCATTACCCACCGCCTGAATATAGTTGAAACAGGTGTCAAAGTCCCATTGATTCAGATCATCAAAAAATAAACCACCCACGCCACGCTGTTCATCACGGTGCTTTAAATAAAAATAGTCATCACACCATTGTTTATGTTCTGCATAGACTTGATCGCCAAAAGGCGCACATAAGTCATGTGCTGTTTGGTGCCATGCCAACACATCTTCATCATTTGGATAAAATGGTGTCAGGTCAAAACCACCACCAAACCACCAAATTGGCGGTTGTCCTTCAGGTTCAGCGACAAATAAACGCACATTGGCGTGCGAGGTGGGTACATGCGGGTTTTTCGGGTGAATTACCAATGATACACCCATCGCTTGCGCAGGTGCGCCTGCAATATTGGGATGACGCTCAGTTGCAGAAGCAGGCAGTTTGGAAATATTGATATGCGAAAACATCACCCCGCCTTTTTCAATGACTGTACCGTTTTGTAAGACACGGGAACGACCACCGCCACCTTCAGGACGTTGCCAGTCATCAATTTCAAACTGTGCGCTTCCGCCACCTGCCTGTTCTTGTTGTTCTAAAGCCGCACAAATTCGCGCCTGCAAATCGAGAAGAAATTCACGTACACGTTGAATATCCGCGTGAGTAGGATGCGACATGGCCACCTCAGGATAAAAATAAAATGGCTTACATCAAAACATAAAACTGTCTAAAAATTAAGGGGTTTATCCAGTTTGCTGCAAATCGCTCAGGCAATTGCGCAAGGTGCTTTGTATTTCAGCATGTATTCCGAGCAAAAGACTAGGTTGATTTCCATGCCTAAGCTCAGCACAATAGTTTTTACAATCTAAATTTTAGTCAGCAGCAATTAACTGAATGGGGCAGAGTGGATGACACAGCAGGCAAATTCTTTAATTCAAAAATACAATGTGCCTGGACCACGTTATACCAGTTATCCAACCGTACCTTATTGGGATGATGCTACCTTTTCTGCCGAGGCGTGGCAGCAAACGCTGAAGCGTTCGTTTGATGAATCTAATGCCAGCGAAGGCATTAGTCTGTATATTCATTTGCCATTTTGCGAAAGCCTATGCACTTTTTGTGGCTGTCATAAACGCGTCACCAAACGCCATGAAGTCGAGCAACCGTACATTCAGGCGTTATTAAAAGAATGGGACTTATATTGTCAGTTGCTCGAAAGCACTCCCATCATTAAAGAAATTCATTTGGGCGGTGGCACACCAACTTTCTTTTCTGTCGAACATTTGACGCAGCTTATTCAAGGCATTTTAGCAAAAGCCAAAGTGGCAGAACAGCACGAATTTAGTTTTGAAGGACATCCCAATAACACCACCCGTGAACATTTACAGGCTTTATATGACTTGGGTTTTCGTCGGGTTAGTTATGGCGTGCAGGATTATAATGAAAAAGTGCAGCGCGCCATTCATCGGATTCAGCCTTTTGAACATGTGCAACGTGTGACCGAGTGGGCGCGTGAAATTGGCTATGATTCTATTTCACATGATCTGGTTTTTGGTTTGCCCTTTCAAAATCTGGAAGATGTACTGAATACCATTGAGCAGACCCAGCGTTTAATGCCAGACCGTTTGGCGTTTTACAGTTATGCGCATGTGCCATGGATTAAAGGCAATGGGCAGCGTGGCTTTAAAGATGAAGATGTGCCTAAAGATGAATTAAAACGTCAGTGCTATGAAGAAGGCAAACAGCGTCTTTTGGCCTATGGTTATCATGAAATTGGGATGGATCACTTTGCCTTAGAACGTGATGGTATGTATCAGTCGTTTAAAAATGGTACCTTGCACCGTAATTTTATGGGCTATACCGCATCTAAAACGCAGCTTATGATTGGCTTGGGTGTTTCATCTATTAGCGACAGTTGGTATAGCTTTGCGCAAAATGAAAAAAGCATTGAAGATTATTATGCCCGTTTAGCCTGCAATGAAATACCTGTGTTTAAAGGGCATGTGCTGGATCGGGAAGATTTGGTAATACGTCAGCATATTTTAAATTTAATGTGCAGCTTTGAAACGTCGTGGGCCAGTCCAGAATTGGCATTTCCTGAAATTGAGCAAGTGCTGCAACAGTTACAGGAAATGCAGGAAGATGAATTACTGCTCATTCAAGATCAGCACATTCAGATTTTGGAAAAAGGTAAACCTTTTGTGCGCAATATTTGTATGGCCTTTGATTTGCGTTTAAAACGCCGTATGCCGAATAATCGTATTTTTTCGATGACGATTTAAGTAAGTTGAGTAGAAATTATTTAATTCAAAAATTAAAAGGTGACTCAGAAGTCACCTTTATCATACATGTGCGCCATGCGTTCGTGTTTGGTTTGCAAATATTCTTCATTGAATGGATTTAGACCCACAGTTAAAGGCACACGGTCTACCACCGTAATCCCTTGTTCCTGTAATGCTTGAATTTTCAAAGGGTTGTTGGTGATTAAGCGCACAGCTTTAACCTGCAAATGATCTAGCATAATGCTGCACATATCATAGCGACGTGCATCGGCAGGTAAATTCAGCATTAAATTGGCATCCACCGTGTCATGTCCTTGATCTTGCAGGGCATAAGCACGAATTTTATTGGTCAAGCCAATCCCGCGACCTTCTTGGCGTAAATATAAAATCACACCTTGTCCTGCGTCATTAATCAGACGTTGAGTGGCTTGAAGCTGTGGGCCACAGTCGCATTTTAAAGACGCGAAAGCATCGCCAGTTAAACATTCTGAGTGAATCCGTACCAGAACGGGCTGGGTTGGCGCAGTGTCCAAACCTTTGGATAATGCCACGTGTTCTTCGCCAGTTTCAGGATCTTGAAATACCGTAATGTTGAATTCACCAAATGCGGTCGGTAATCGTGAGGTTGCGACAAACTTAATCGGCACTGTTTAACTCGTGAAATAGTCGATAAATTGTTTAAAGTATAGCGTAATGCTCAGACATTAGTAGAATAGCGAACACGAATTTATACAGAAGATTTTCTTTTTTGTATAAAGCGCACGATAATGGTTGATAAATAGTTAGATTATTCAGGATAATCTACCCACCCAACGTGTGCCCAACTGAAATCACTGCTCAAAACTACATCGCTAGAAATGTGGCTGATTGAAGGTAATACCATTCGGTTATATGATCGAGTAATTCCCATTGACCTCGCTTAGGATTTGCCAGGCTTTAGAAGGCTTTGCCACATATGCTGTATACAGAAATTCCAACTCAACGCCCTGTAACACCATTGCTCGATGAGATTGACCATCCGCAGCAATTACGTTTACTCGCGCAAAGCCAGCTTCCACAGGTGGCAGATGAGTTACGTCAATTCATTTTGTATGCCGCAGGTCAAAGTGGAGGACACTTTGGCGCAAACTTAGGCGTGATCGAACTGACCGTTGCGCTGCATTATTGCTTTAATACCCCACACGATCGCTTAATTTGGGATGTCGGTCATCAGGCTTATCCGCATAAAGCCCTAACAGGACGCCGCGAGCAACTCACCACCATTCGCGCCAAAGATGGTTTGGCTGCATTCCCTGCGCGTGAAGAATCTATTTTTGATACCTTTGGCGTTGGTCACTCCTCAACAGCAATTTCTGCAGGATTGGGGATGGCGTTGGCACGACGTTATCAACAAAACCCGTGTGAAGTTGTTGCCATTATTGGCGATGGTGCTATGACAGCAGGTATGGCTTTTGAAGCCATGAATGATGCAGTGGCTCACCAAGCCGATATGATGGTGGTGCTGAATGACAACGATATGTCAATTTCATGCAGCACAGGCGGCTTTGCTAAACATCTTGCTGCCATTTGGGAACGTGGTGAATCGGTTTATGTCAGTGAAACTGGCGAAGCTTACGTGCAGCCACATCCGAAATGGACGTATAACTCGCGTTTACACTGTGCTGCCACTGAAGCTGCAGACAATTTATTTAAAGCGATTGGGTTTGATTATTTCGGCCCTTTCGATGGACATGATGTTGAACAACTCACACACGTATTCAATGCGCTGAAAAAACGTAAAGGCCCACGTTTAATTCACGTTTATACCAAAAAAGGCAAAGGCTTTGCGCCTGCAGAAGCCGATCAAATTAAATATCACGCCATTGGTAAAATTCATGCCAAAGCTGCACCAGTTAGCGCACCTAAATATTCTGATGTATTTGGGCAGTGGTTATGTGATCAGGCAGAACAAGATTCACGATTATTGGCAATTACGCCAGCCATGTGCGAAGGTTCGGGCATGGTGCAATTTGCCAAACAATTTCCTGAACGCTATTTTGACGTCGCGATTGCCGAACAGCATGCCGTGACTTTGGCTGCGGGCATGGCCTGCGAAGGTTTAAAGCCTGTGGTGGCGATTTACTCTACCTTCTTGCAGCGCGGTTATGACCAACTGATTCATGATGTCGCTTTGCAAAACTTAGATGTCACTTTTGGCATCGATCGTGCAGGTTTGGTGGGTGAAGATGGTCCAACCCATGCAGGTGCTTACGACTACGCCTATATGCGTACCGTACCGAATATCGTGATTATGGCGCCAAAAGACGAAAATGAATGTCGTCAAATGCTGCACACCGCTTATTTATATAACGGTCCTGCAGCAGTGCGTTATCCACGCGGGCATGGTTTGGGTGTCGAAATTCAGCAGCAAATGACAGCAATTCCATTGGGACAAGCTGAAATTGTGGCGCAGTTTAATCCACAATATGATGACTATATTTCAGTGCTGGCTTTTGGTAGCCGTGTGCAAGCGGCAGTTGAGGCGGCAGAAGCATTTGCTCAGCAGCATGATGTCGCAGTACGTGTGGTGAATATGCGTTTTGTGAAGCCATTGGATGAAAAACTGTTAGCTGAGATTGCAGACAGCACTGCATTATTCGTCACTGTAGAAGAGCATGCGATTATGGGTGGTGCAGGCAGTGCCGTGAGTGAATACTTGGCGAAGGCCCAGATTGTCAAACCGATTATTCATTTAGGTTTAGAAGATAGCTTTATGCAACAAGCGACACATGGTCAAATGCTGCAACAGGCAGGTTTAGATGCACAAGGCATTGAAAAATCAATGCAAAATGCTTGGCAAATACTGCATCAATCTATATTGAATTAATTTTTAGCAACACTTCTTCCCCAAAAGCCTCAATATTTGCTAAAATATTGGGGCTTTCATGCATTATTCTTTATCAATCTCTTCAAATTTGTAGTGGGTGTTCAATGGAACCTATGGTGGTGATGGCTGCGCGTGCGGCTCAAACAGTTGGTCAAGAGCTTTTAAAAGCGCATCAGAATCGTCATAAACTCGATCTACAAGTCGAAGAAAAAGGCATTGATGGTCCTGTGACGCGCGTAGATCGTTATCTCGAGCAATTGACCATTGATACATTACGCAAAAGTTATAAAAATCACAGCTTCCTGGGCGAAGAATTTGGCATGCAGGAAGGCAAAGGTCACGATGCCGACTGGTGTTGGGTGATTGATCCTTTAGATGGCACGCTAAACTTTGTTCACGGTTTCCCTCATTTCTGTATTTCGATTGCAGTGCAACACAAAGGTGTGACACAGCACGGTGTTATTTACGATCCTGTAAAAGATGAGTTGTTCTCTGCGAGCCGTGGCCGTGGTGCGATGATGAATCAACGTCGTATTCGTGTAAATGTAAAAGACAGTTTAGACAACACCTTCTTGGCAGTGGGTCATGCTTATCGTGCTAAGCGCGATGGCGAAATTGTTTCTTATGCCAAAAACCATTTTGAAAGTTTATTGAATGTGACAGAAGCAGGCGCTCAATACCGCCGTGCAGGTTCTGCTGCATTAGACTTGGCTTATGTGGCTGCAGGTCGTTTAGATGGTTATTTTGAACTTGGCTTAAAACCGTGGGATATTGCTGCGGGTGAGTTAATTGTGAAAGAAGCGGGCGGTACTGTGGTCGATGCACGTGGTGGCAGCGACTCTATGGAAAATGGGCAAGTTTTGGCATGTTCAATGAAAATGTTAAAACCACTTATGAAAGCGGTTGTGCCTGCTTGGGGCGAAGCAGCGAAATAATCAGCTGATCATATTTATACTTAAATAAGACACTTAGCAAAGCTCTCATCCTGAGGGCTTTTCTTTTACCTAACGGTCTAAAACTGCTGGTTTTAAATCTGTTGTTATCGTCCATATACTAGCCATAAAAGTAGAATCTATCACTGTTTACACAAAAAACAGCAAAAGTCGATTAAATAAGGTGACTTTTAAAATAATCCTGCTATAATCCGCGCACGCACTTAATTTCTGTTCATTACCTGAACATTTCTCTTCTAATCATTGTGTATGCGCGTGCGGTCCAAAGAGAGGACGATATCTCGCGCCCCAATCGCTAAAGCGATTCCTTCAGGTTAAGCCGTAATCATGCGTGCGTTATATCACATCGTCGTTACTCGGATCGCCGCTGAATCTTAAATTGTCAGCGATAATTGCTGTACCGCTTTTTGCCGATGTCCATCTGACTTTATTTAATGGAGCACCCATTTTCAGGGTGAAAATCTCTATGAGCAAAACTTTTGCTGATTTTTCTTTACATGAATCTTTACAACAAGCTTTAGAAGGCTTGAACTTTACTACGCCGACTCCTGTTCAAGAACAATCGATCCCAGCGGCACTTGAAGGTAAAGACTTATTGGTATCTAGCCAAACAGGTTCTGGTAAAACTGCTGCATTTTTACTCCCAACTTTAAACGCGCTTGCTAATCAAGATACTTTCGTACCATTTAAAGAGCGTATGAAAGCTATTACTCAGCCGTCAATTTTAGTGCTTTGCCCAACACGTGAATTGGCTCAACAAGTTAGCCAAGACGCGATTGCATTTGTACGTCACATGAAAGGTGTACGTATTGCAGCAATCATGGGTGGTATGCCTTTTGGTAAGCAAATCCAACAATTAAAAGGTGCGCAAGTGGTTGTAGCGACTCCAGGTCGTTTACTTGACTTGGTGAACCGTCGTCAAATCAAACTTGATAAAGTTGATGCCTTAATTGTAGACGAAGCTGACCGTATGCTCGATTTAGGCTTCTCTGAAGACCTAGAAGCGATTAGCGATTTAGCTGCTAACCGTAAGCAAACCTTGATGTTCTCTGCAACTTTTGCAAGCCGTATTATCACACTTGCAGAACGTATGATGAATGAGCCTGTACGTATTGCGATTGAAACAGGTCACTCAACGAATATGGACATCACCCAGACTTTACACTGGACTGATGGTTTCGAGCACAAGAAAAAATTATTGTCACACTGGTTATCTGATGAAGGTGTAGATCAAGCGGTTGTATTCGCATCTACTCAAGAAGATACCGATATGCTGGCTGAAGAATTGGCTGAAGCGGGTCACTCGGTTGTTGCACTACACGGTGCAATGCCACAAACCGTTCGTAACCGTCGTTTACGCAGCATTCGCGAAGGCCGTGCAAAAATCTTGGTTGCAACAGACGTTGCAGCACGTGGTTTAGACGTACCAACTATTTCTCACGTGATTAACTTCGGTTTACCAATGAAAAATGAAGACTATGTACACCGTATTGGTCGTACAGGTCGTGCGGGTCGTACTGGTAACGCGATTACTTTGGCAACTTACCGTGAGCGCGGCAAAATCCGTGCGTTGGAAGATTTCTTAGATGCACGTTTAAGCGTTTCTGAAATTGAAGGCTTAGAGCCATCTCCACCTCCAGCACGTTCTGGTCGTGACGGTGGTCGTGGTCGTCGTGATGGCGGTCGCGGTGGTCGTGGCGGTTTTGGTGGCGGTCGTCGTTTTGAAGGCGAAAGCAACTTTAAACGTCGTGAAGGTGGTGATGATCGTCCACGTCGCAGCTTTGATGACAAACCACGTGGTGAACGTCCTGCATTTGGTGAAGATCGTCCGCGTCGCGAGTTCAACTCAGACCGTCCACGTCGTGAAGGTGGTTTCGGTGATCGTCCACAGCGTTCATTTGAAGACCGTCCACGTCGTGAATTTAATTCAGATCGTCCACGCCGCGAAGGTGGTTTTGGTGATCGTCCACAGCGTTCATTTGATGATCGTCCACGTCGTGAATTTAATTCAGATCGTCCGCGTCGCGAAGGTGGCTTCAACGATAAGCCGCGTTTTGATGCGAATGATGACAACCGTGGCAACCGCGTAGATTACAAACCACGTCGTGAAGGTAGCTTCGGTGATCGTCCAAAACGTGATTTTGGTGATCGTCCTGCACGTCGTGAAGGTGGTTTTGGTGACCGTCAACCACGTTCGTTTGATGATCGTCCTAAGCGTTCTTTTGGTGGCGAAGATCGTCCACGTCGCGAGTTCAATTCAGATCGTCCACGCCGTGAAGGTGGTTTTGATCGCCCACGTCGTAAATTTAACGACTAAAACCGCGATAGTCATTTGTATAAAGAAAAACCAGTGCTCAGCACTGGTTTTTTTATGTTAAATATTTTTGCTTTAGATAAATAAAATGTATAATATGTCACGTTTTTAACTCTATTTGCTAATTATGAACATCAATAGCTTACGATTGCTCATGCAGACGAGAGAGGGAATGATGCCGTATATTGGTTTAGCACTCATCTTATGCAATTTAATGTATTATATTATTTCTTCTTACTTTTAAATTGTTGCTGTCCTAAAAGTGATTTAAATAACAATAATAAGACTGCTTGAACAATACGTGCACAGTTTTTAAAAATTTGCTAGATAACATTTTGCGCTTCAATCCTTTATAGTATGCGTGCTGAAAAAATGCAGGAAGACCCTCAGCTATGAATAATCCAATGCCTCAACATGAGCCGTCATTGATTGAAGTCAATGAACTGAGCTTTAAACGAGGGAAACGTGTCATTTTCGAAAATGTCAGTTTAAAGATTCGCCGTGGTCAAATTACTGCCATTATGGGACCTTCAGGTACTGGTAAAACCACGTTATTACGTTTGATTGGTGGTCAGTTGACTCCCGATCATGGTGATATTTTTCTGGATGGAAAAAATCTTGCGCAAATGTCGCGTCAGGAGTTATTTGCTGCGCGCGCACGTATGGGCATGTTATTCCAAAGCGGTGCGTTATTTACCGATATGAGCGTATATGAAAACGTCGCGTTTCCATTGCGTGCACATACCCAGTTGCCTGAACATTTAATTGCAGAATTGGTGGCTTTAAAACTTGAAGCAGTCGGTTTGCGTGGTACAGAACAACTTATGCCTGCAGAACTCTCAGGCGGGATGAACCGTCGTGTGGCATTGGCACGTGCGATTGCGTTAGACCCTGAATTGATCATGTACGATGAGCCGTTTGCAGGGCAAGACCCGATTGTAAAAGGTGTGTTGACCCGTTTAATCCGTTCCTTGCGTGAAGCGTTGGATTTAACCACCATCATCGTCTCGCATGATGTTGGCGAAACTTTATCAATTGCCGACTACATTTATATTATCGCGGAAGGCGTGATTCAGGGCGAAGGTACACCTGCAGAATTAAAACAGCATGAATCGGCATTTGTACGTCAGTTCTTAACAGGCGCTGCCGAAGGGCCAGTCGATTATCAATTTAGCCATCGGGCTTATTTAAGTGATGAGGTGCGTTCATGAATGCTATTGCCGCATTAGGTCAACGCGTCATTGAGCGTGTTCGTGGCATTGGTGTCGCCACCCAAATGTTGTTGCAAATTCTATTTTCCATGCCAACCCTGCTTGGGGTGAAGCTGTTCCTGTACCAAATGTACCGTGTTGGCGTGATGTCATTATTGATTATTGCGGTATCAGGTTTATTTATTGGTTTGGTATTGGGCTTACAAGGCTACTCCATTTTGGTCAATATTGGTTCAGAAGCCATGTTGGGCACGATGGTGTCTTTGACTTTATTACGTGAGTTGGCACCTGTGGTCGCTGCGCTGTTATTTGCAGGTCGTGCAGGTTCTGCCTTAACTGCAGAAATTGGTCTGATGAAAGCCACAGAGCAATTGGCCAGCATGGAAATGATTGGGGTAGACCCACTCAAGCGTATTGTGTCACCACGTTTATGGGCGGGAATAGTCAGCCTGCCAATGCTCTCCATTATTTTTGCTGCAATTGGCATTATGGGCGGCAAAATGGTTGGGGTCGATTTTCTAGGGGTCGATGAAGGTTCTTTCTGGGGCGGTATGCAAAGCAGCGTGCAGTTCTATAAAGATATTTTTAACGGCACAATTATTAAAAGTTTTGTTTTTGCATTAATTTGTACTTGGATTGCAGTATATCAAGGCTATGCCTGTGTCCCAACATCGGAAGGCATTGCGACGTCGACCACACGAACCGTGGTGTATTCTTCATTATGTGTTTTAGGTTTTGATTTTGTGTTGACTGCGGTCATGTTCGGAGGTGTTTAATGAAATCACGTACAAGTGAGCTGGCCGTAGGTGTATTTGTCATTTTGACAGGCATTGCATTATTTTTCTTGGCCATGAAAGTCAGTGGATTGGTGGGTACCAATTTGCGCGACAGTTACAATATGACAGCAACTTTTGACAACGTGAATGGTTTAAAACCACGCGCCAAAGTCACTATGAGCGGTGTCACCATTGGTCGCGTCAATGATATTACCCTAGACCCTGTATCGCGTTTGGCTACAGTTGAATTTGAACTGGATGGCAAGTTGACCAGTTTTAATCCTGAACAACTAAAAACAGTGCAAAATTATGCGCTTGAAGAATTGCGCTACAGTGCAGAATACCAAGAAGCAAATCCTCAGCAACAAAAAGAAATGGAACAACAACTGTTGGGTAACATGAAATCCATCACCAGTATTGATGAAGATGCTTACATAATGGTAGCAACCAATGGTTTATTGGGTGAGAAATATCTCAAAGTGGTTCCAGGTGGTGGTTTGAACTTTGTGAAGCGTGGCGAAAGTATTGCCAACACGCAAGGCACCATGGATTTAGAAGATTTAATCAGTAAGTTTATTACTGGCGGTGCAGCGAAAACATCCAACGCAGCGTCAGACGCAGATAAAGACACAGCGACAGCTGAAACAACAGATGCAGAAGTGTCATTTGTTGAGTAACGAAGGAGATTGTCCGTGAAAACACTTTTAAAGCAAACTCTGGCGGTAAGTGTACTTTCAACCATGTTGGCAGGAACTGCATTTGCTGCACCTGCAGAAGCGCCACCAGCTTTTGTGAAAAAAGTTGCCGATAGCTTGATTGCACGTTTAAAAGCAGATCATGCTAAATTGCAGAACAATCCAGCATTGGTCAAAACGATTGTGCGTCAAAACCTTGATCCGTATGTAGATGCGCAAGCATTTACCCGTATTGTGATGGGTACTTATGCGACGAACCAATACAGTTCAGCAGCACAGCGCGCGCAGTTTGAGAAAAACTTCCGAGAAACCTTAATTGAGAACTATGGCACAGCGTTTGCGAAATTTAGCAACCAAAGCTACACCATGCGTCCTTATAAGGCGACCAACAGCAAGAACCCAGTAGTGACCATTGATTTCTTGCATAATGGTGAAAAAATTCCTGTGTCATTCCAGTTGGCAGACAAAGGTAGTCAATGGAAAATCCGTAACATTAACGTGTCGGGTATTGATTTAGGTTTGCAATTCCGTAACCAGTTTGCAGCGAACGTGAAGCGTAATGGCGGCAATATTGATAAAGCCATTGCAACCTTTAAGCCAGATGCAGAAGCTGCTGTTGAAAAGAAAAAATAGGTTAGGTGTGGCGTGATTGAATTATCAAATCAGGAATTATGTGTTTCTGGAAAAATAGATTTCAGTAATGCAAAGCAATATTACCAAAAAGGTCTGCAGTTGATTCGTCAGCAGCAGTTGCCTTTGGTGGTCAATTTGGCGCAGCTAGAACACGGGAGTACTTTAGCTTTGGCCGTTTTGGTGCAATGGTTGCGTCAGACGCCTGAAGCCAAAGGCTTACAGTTTAAAGCGGTTCCTGAAAAAATGATGAAGATCATTCAAGCCTGTCATTTGCAAGATGATTTACAGCTAATCGCCTAAAACTGAAAACCATAAAAAAGCACCTACTTGTAAGGTGCTTTTTTATTGCGTTTAGTTTTCCGCTTTATTCAAGTGAGGTGAGATTGCAAACCTCTCTAATCCGCTGCTAAAAGGAGAGGGAATAAAAGGCATCAAATCCATTTTTTCCATCTAAAGTAAATTAATGGGCCAATAAAGAAGCCAATTAAAATAATACTGACCACTATAAAACTGGTGGTACCTTTGGCAAAAGGTAACACGTCGGTGTTCATACCATAAACACTGGCAACCAACATCGGTGGTGCTAACATACTCGGTAAAATCGAGAATCGACGAATCGTATCGTTCTGTTCGGTGTTAATGAAGCCTGAAGTGGTATCGAGCAAGAAGCGCACTTTCTGGAATAAGAAGGCATCGTGTTCGACCAGTGAGCGTACATCTTCACTGAGTTCTCGAATGTCGGCATCGTAAATATGACTACCCAACGCACGCGGACGTGCCAAAAAGGTCAGGACACGACGTAAATCAATCAAACACAATTGCGCTTTTCCAAGCATGTCTTCTAATTGTGCCAGTCGGGTAATCATGTCATCGAGGTCTAAAATTTGCTCACGATGACGGTTATTCAGAACTTCTGTGGAATACTTTTCCAAGTCCTTGTGGATATCTTCTAAGATATCCGCAAGTTCGTCCAGTTTGGCTTCAAGCAAGCCTAAAAGCACCCAAGTCGGGTCTTTATAATCAATTTCGTAGTCGTTACGTCGTGCACGCGCCCGAAATGCCCGAAACGCCACTAATTTTTCACCACGTAGGGTAAACAAGTGTTCTTTATGTAAAATAAAGGCGACGGTTTGCACAGTGGCTAAAATACTGGAATTGTCTTCAGTTTCGCCATCGACTTGATAGTTTTTATTTTTAGTTAAAAAATAGGTACTAATGTGTAAAATACCGTCATCATCGCGGTAGAATCGCGCTGAAGATGAAATATCTTCCAAAGATTTTAAGGTCGGTAAATTTTGTGAGTATGCGTCTAGTACCCATTGCTGTTCTTCTTGTGAAGGGGCAATTAGGTCAATCCAGACCAGATCTGGATGCAAATCAAAACCACCGTTAATGGTGGCATCTTCCAGACTACCGCGCTCTGTGGCATAAAAGGCTTCAAGCATTCGTCTTTTCTCCTTGCGCAGTATGGGTTTTGTGGATGGGTGTATTTTAGACAAGGATCTTACTAAATACACTGCTCAGAATGCTATTTTATTTAAAAATCTCCCTGAAGTTTAATTTTATGGCATGACAGCCAGATAACATGGTGAAAAAATGATGTCGTCAATTGCTATTTTCTGTGGTTCTGCCCCAGGAAAAGATTCAGTTTTTGTTGAAAATGCACGAAAAGTGGGTGAAACATTGGCTGCACAAGGCAAAACTTTAATTTATGGCGGTGGACGCTCAGGCTTAATGGGTGTGGTGGCAGATAGTACTTTGGCCGCAGGTGGGCGTGCAATTGGTGTCATGCCTGAAAGTTTGGCAGAGCATGAATTGGCGCATCCGCATTTGACCGAATTACACATCGTAGAAAACATGCATGCCCGCAAAATAAAAATGTCAGAATTGGCCGAGGGCTTTATTGCTTTGCCGGGTGGTTCTGGAACTTTAGAAGAAATTTTTGAGCAATGGACGTGGGCACAATTAGGAATTCACTCAAAACCCTGTGCCTTTTTTAATGTAGCTGGCTTTTATGATGATTTGCTGAAGTTTTTAAGACAGACCTCTGAAAAAGGTTTTACTCAGCCACGTTTTTGTGAGGCATTGATTGTATCGAATTGTATTGACAATATTTTGCAGCAATTTGAACAATACCGTGTTCCTGAAATGAAATGGGAAGTGCCTGAGCTAGAGTGGGTGCAGCAGGAACTGGCGAAATAAAATGGCTGAGATCAACAACATCATTACCGTTGCAGCTGCAATTATTTTAAATGTCAAACAGCAGTTATTGGTGGTGCGTAAACAGCATACCGCGTGTTTTATGCAGGTCGGTGGCAAATTAGAACCCAATGAAGCGCCTGAAACGACCATGTTGCGAGAAATTGCCGAAGAAATTGGCTGTCAGGCGCAAATTCAACAATTTATTGGACGCTATGAAACAGCAACGGCCAATGAGCCCGACTGCCGTTTGGTCAGTTATGTGTATTGGGTTCAGCTTGATCAGGCACCAAAAATTGCTGCTGAAATTGCCGAAATGAAGTGGGTAGATTTGGATGATCAAGATACTTTGTTGGCACCGCTGACCCGTGAAGTGGTGATGCCGTGGTTAAAACAATATTTACAACAAAATTAAGAGCAGTTGATCATTCTTCTATATTTTAAGTTCAACTTTTTAATGCGTTGAGCATATTCAACCGAATAGTTTTTTTATTCAGCACTGGCCAGACAAACCGCCTCGACTTTTTGACAGCCGAGCTTGAGCAACTGCTGTTTGAGTGCATGAATTGAACTGCCCGTCGTGACCACATCATCCACAATTAAAACCCGACGAAAACGGATTTTAGGCGCATTCTGAATTTGAAATTGCTGTTGGATGTCTTCCAATCGTTCTAAGCGACTTAAGCCTTTTTGCGCGTGCTGTTGTAAGCGGGTCACAGGTTGCCAAATCGGGACATTTAAATGCCGCGCTAGTCCTTTTGCTAACAATAAAGATTGATTGTAGCCGCGTTCAGTCAAGCGGGCAGTGGAAATTGGCATCGGTACAATGGCTTGGATTTTAGGATAAGACAGTTGTTTTAGCGCGCCTACTAAAAGCAGTTGGTAATGTAACTGCTGTTCATATTTAAATTGTTGAATGATGCGATTAATTGGATAGTGATAATCAAAAGTGACTTGAATCTGCATTTCTTGTCGTTGTACCGCTTGGCTACGCCACGGCAATTGTTGCCAACAGGTTTGACAGACCGAATGTTGCCATTGCGTGTCGCTATGGCAGAGCTGACACGGTTGCAGTTGGCACAGCCATTGTATGCCGCATTGTAGTAGATTGATCGGCTGAGTCATCTTAGGACTGCAATCCGTTTAAACATAGGCATAACGTGGTGCCTCAGGCAGCCAGCGTTTTAGCAAAGCTTCGGCATGTGTAGGATAATCGTTTAAAATTTGCTGTGCCACATGATGCGCCTGTGCCAACAAATGATCATCCCGTTCTAATTTAGCCACCCGAAAGCCCATATCTCCCGTTTGTTTGGTTCCCAAGAGTTCACCTGGGCCGCGCAGTTCTAAATCTTTTTCTGCAATCACAAAACCATCGTTGGTTTCCCGCATAATCCGCAAGCGTTCTTGTCCATTTTGCGAAAGTGGATTTTTATACAACAGGGCACAAAAACTGGCTTTGGCACCCCGTCCGACTCGTCCACGTAGCTGATGTAGCTGTGAAAGTCCTAAACGCTCGGCATTTTCGATCACCATAATTGAAGCATTCGGTACATCGACCCCGACCTCAATTACTGTGGTGGCAATCAGCAACTGTAATTGATTGTCTTTAAATTGCTGCATGACGGCTTGTTTTTCATCGGCTTTCATTTTGCCGTGTACCAGCCCAATATTCAGTTCAGGAAAGCGTTCTTTAATTTCAGCAAAAGTCGCCTCGGCAGCTTGCGCATCTAAGGTTTCCGACTGTTCCACCAAGGTACAGACCCAATAGGCTTGTTTGCCTTCGGCACAATTGCTGGCAATACGTTGTAAGACTTCTTCACGCCGATCTAGCGGAATAGTCACCGTTTGAATAGGTGTACGTCCTGGCGGTAGTTCATCAATCACCGAAGTGTCCAAATCGCCATAGGCGGACATGGCTAAAGTTCGCGGAATAGGCGTTGCAGTCATCACCAATTGATGCGGTGTAGTGTGATTGGCACCTTTATTGCGCAAAGCCAGACGTTGATCGACCCCAAAACGGTGTTGTTCATCAATAATCACCAAACCTAATTTGGCAAATTGCACATTGTCCTGAAATAACGCATGTGTCCCAACCACCAAATTGGCGCTACCATCTTGAATGCTCAGTTCAGCCGCTGCGCGTGCTTTGCCTTTTTGTTTGCCAGACAACCATGCCACTGTTAAGCCCAATGGTTCAAACCATTTTTGAAAGTTCAGATAATGTTGTTCTGCCAAAATTTCAGTGGGTGCCATCAGCGCGACTTGCCAACCTTCTTCTAGCGCATGACACGCTGCGACTGCAGCGACCAGCGTTTTACCTGCACCTACATCACCTTGTACCAAGCGCAGCATGGGTTTATTACGCTGCAAATCCTGCATGACTTCTTGCGAAACCCGTTGCTGTGCGCCTGTCATTTGAAATGGCATGTTGCCGAGTAACGCAGGCGCTAGTTTTTGACTTGGGGAAAAGGCAGGTGAGGCAATTTGCTGAATATAAGCCCGTCGGGTCAGTAAACTGACTTGATGCGCCACCAATTCTTCAAAAATCAGGCGTTGCTGTGCAGGGTGAGAGCCTTGTGCCAATTGCAGCATATTGGCATTTAAAGGTGGATGATGAATATAATCCAACGCCTGTTTGAGTGCATAGCCATTGGTCATTTTTTCAGGCAGGAGTTCAGGCAAATCATCACTATGCTGTGTCAAGGCCTGTTTGACGTATTCACGTAATTTGGCTTGGGTCAGCCCATCGGTGCTTGGGTAAATGGCAGTCAGTTGGGTTTTAGGCAGTGGGGTATGTTCAGTAATCAGTTGTAATTCGGGGTGATACATTTCCAGACCACGCGCCCCAACCCGTACTTCGCCAAATACTCTTAAACGATTGCCGAGTTTGGCACGATCTGTAATACCTTTATAAATATGATAAAAACGTAAGGTGATTTTTCCAAATTCATCTTCTAAATTGACCGCCATCGACTTGCGTTTACCCGGTGGAAAATCGACCCCTTTAACCACACCTTCGAGTAAATAGCTGCGCCCCACGTTTAATTGGTTCATGGGAATGATCGTGCTACGATCTTCATAGTCACGCGGTAGATGAAACAGCAAGTCATCTGTGGTGAAAATATTTAGTTTTTCAAGTAATGCAGCAGAGGCAGAGCCTACCCCTTGCAACTGATGGACTGCAGCCATGTCCCCTCAACTTCAAATGCTATGATTAGGTGCTGAATGCATATTCTATTTATTGGTTATGGTAAAACATCGCAGCGTGTTGCAAAACAACTATTTACGCTCGGTCATCAAATTACCACAATTAGCCGCAGTCCGAAAACAGATCCTGATATGACGCATCTGCTTCAAGATATTCAACAGCTCGATTTATCACAGACTCAACCTGTTGATGCCGTTTATGTATTACTTGCACCATCTCGGAATACGGTTTTGAGTTCTGTAGAAGCGTATCAACAGACTTATGTAGATTCTGTGCAGCCGATTGTCGCTGCATTAAAAGATCATCCTGTAAAGCGAATTATTGTGGTGTCATCTACACGGGTTTATGGCGAAAACGCAGGTGAATGTATTGATGATGATACTGTGCCTAAGCCGAATGATGTACAAGGGCAGTTGTTGTTGCAGATGGAACACTTGTGGCAACAGGCTTATCCTGAACAATGTGTGATCGTACGTCCTTCGGGTATTTATGGCACTTCGACTGCACGCATGCTCAAACTTGCGGAAAGCACACAAAGTTACCCGAATATACATTGGTCAAATCGGATTCATATTGATGATTTGGCAGGTTTTTTGGCACATTTACTTCACGTGGAACATCCAGAACCATCATATATTTGCAGCAATAACCAAGCTCAGCCTTTGCATGAAATGATTTTAAAGATTCAGCGTGAATTGAATTTACCTGAGTTGGTGTTGGAAGGTGAGCGTGAAACAGGGAAAAGGATTTTTGCTCAGAGGATGGTGGCGAGTGGGGTTGAATTATTCAATGTGTAATCATTTATATCAAATAATAACCAAACAACAATAACTAAATTTAGTTGCAATTTTTACTTAGTAGTAACTATAATTAGTTGCAAAACCATGAGCCAAATATGGGTAAAACAGAAAAACTGTTGGATAAAATTGGGAATTCAAAAAACACATTTCCGTATAAGGACTTAGTTGTTTTACTAAGTCAGCTCGGCTATGAAAAGTTTGAAATGGCAGGCTCTCGCGTCCGTTTTTATAACCTTAAAACCGAGCACATGATTTTACTGCATCGACCTCACCCTGAAAATGAAATCAAAGGTGGGGCATTGAAAGCTGTAAAGCAAGCACTCAAGCAGGAGGGTTTTTTATGAGCTATTTTAAATACAAAGGTTATCTGGGGACGATTGAACCAGACCTTGAAACAGGTGAGTTGTTTGGAAAATTGGCGTTCATTCGAGATCTTATTACTTATGAGGCTGAAACCTTAAAAACACTTGAGCAAGCTTTTCAGGAATCGGTAGATGGATATTTAGATTCTTGTGCAGAATTAGGGAAGAAACCTGATCAGCCATTCAAGGGAACATTTAATGTTCGTATCAGTCCTGAATTACATCGCAAAGCTGTTTTAGCTTCGGAGGAGAGTTCTTTGAATGCATTTGTGAGTGATGCAATTCAAGAGAAATTAATGCGCTTAGGTGTATGATTTTATCAATGCTATAAACTTTATTCTATATTCAATTTAAAGCATAGCGACCTATTGCTATACAGATCGCTATGTTTTTTTGTGTGAAAATTACTTCTTCTTACGTTTTAAGCGTTTCTTCGCCTGTTGTGCAGCAAGAGCCTCTAACGCCTCACGCAATTCTTCATCGCTAAAGGTGGTGATGTGTTGCAGCATCTGTAAAGTCACATCATCCAACACCAAATTGGCGTATTGTGCGACGTTTTTAAAGTTATCATCAAACACAATCGCATTGTCACTGTTGGTGCTGATATAACCTTGCTGAGTTAAGACTTTAATAAAGCTTTGGAACAAGGCTTTGTCAAAGAATTCAGGTGAGTTGAATTCATACAGCACCGACAAACGCTGACCGACCAAATGGCTGAGTTCTTCGACCTGACGTGCCGAAATATTGCCTGAGCCGCGTTGTGTAATCAGCGCCAGTGTCATGTAATAACGCTCTAAACTCTGCATTACAGGTGCAGCCAATACTACCAACTGGTTATGGTCTTCACTATTTGGTGCAGGTGAAATTAAGTTGCCTTCCGCATCTTCAGAAATCAATTTGGCCTGAATTAACGCTTCTACATAGGCACAAATCCGTTCTTTGAGTTCCTGATCTTGCCATTTCAAGAACAACTCAGCTTTCAGGAACGGATATAAAGTACGAATGACGTTGATTAAATCACCACGACGAATCGAACCATTATGTTTCACCAATGCTGCAATTAAAGATGGTAAGACAAAGGCATGCAAAATATTGTTGCGGAAGTAGGTGAGTAACACCGCCTGATGGTCTTCAATCGCGATAATATCGCCCAAAACGTGCTGCACTCGTTTAATCAGTTTGAGTTTTAAGCCGTAGGCAATAATTTCTTTACCTGATAATGGTGTGACTTGAGTGCGCTCATCATAAGGCAGGGCAGTGAGCAGATTACGGTAAGTGTCTAACTGCTTCACACAAATTTCTTCATCCAAGGTATGTTTTGGTGTTGCCAGTAAAATCAGCGATAACAAAGATACCGGGTTAATTACCGCAGCACGGTTAATGTTTTCCAAAATCGCATGTGCTGAAGTATTCACTGCATCTGACACTTGTGGTGGAATAGGATCATCATTTTTTTCAATGCTGATGTGTTCGGCATCGTGTTGTTTTAGAACATCATCTAAAAACACAGGTTCGCCAAAATTGACATGCACCTTGCCAAAAATCCGTTCAATCTTGCGCATGGTTTTTAAAATGCCCATTAGCGATTCAGATTCTTTTGGCTTGCCTTGCATTTCACCGACATAGGTTGAACCTTCCATCAGGCGTTCATAACCAATATAAGTTGGCACAAAAGCAATCGGTTTAGCACGACCACGCAAATGACTGTGAATGGTCATGGCGAGCATGCCTGTTTTTGGTGGCAACAAGCGGCCTGTACGTGAACGTCCACCTTCAATAAAGTATTCAAGCGGCGTGTTACGCGACAAAATACTGAATAAATATTCTTTAAAGACGGTTGTGTATAAGCCATTGCCACGGAAAGTACGACGGATAAAAAACGCACCGCCACCACGAAGCAATTGACCTACAAATGGCATATTCAGGTTATCGCCCGCAGCAATGTACGGCACCATCATGCCGCGTTTGTAAATCACATAAGACAGCAATAAATAGTCGATATGACTGCGGTGACATGGGGTATAGATAATTTCATAGTCTTTGGCCAGTTCGCGCACGGTACTAAAATTATGCACTTCCACGCCATCGTACAATTGTGTCCATAAGCGGGTCAGTGCCATATCGGCAAAGCGTACCGCTGCATGAGAGTAGTCCGACACGATTTCATTTAAATAACCAATCGCACGACGCTCGGCTTCAATCACGCTAATTTTACTGCGTAAACTTTCACGACGAATGGCATCTTGCACATCGGGAGATTTAATCAGACTGAGCATGACATTGCGGCGGTCAGACAAGTCTGGGCCAAGTACGACTTCACGTTGTCCATCTAAGTAATTATTTAGAGTGTTAACAATAAAGGTCGCAGGCGACAGGTTCGGATGCTCAGTTTTGGCATGTTCAATTAAAGCGCGTAATGATTGTGGCTCGTGAAATTCCAAATAAGACTGACGACCATGCACCCCAATATTCATTAACTGCTTGACTGTGCCAGGCGTTGCCCACGTATCGGTAAACAGTAGTTTAAACCACGAATCCTCTTTGTCTGGAGAACGTCCCCACAACACGGTCACAGGTACCAATTCAATATCAAGTTCTGGGTGTTGTTCTAATTGTTCAATTAAACGTAACAAGCGTGGCGGAAAAGCATAAGGTGGTGGATTGAGTAGGTTGTTCTCATCGTGATGCTGTAAAAACAGAATCGAGGCTTTTTCTTTATGTGAACCCATCACCAATGGATCAAGCGCAGGCGTGAGTTTTAAGCGACGTGTTTCGCCATCGACCACCAAGGCATTGCTGCGTGAGTGATTTTGCAATACGTAGCAAGTTATCTTGGTGCGAGTGGCATTTGAGTCTACACTTTGCGCATCCTTGACAGGGACTTCACCCAAAACATGCGGTGTCACCACAAGGTCAAGCAGCTTACCAGAAAGCTGACGATACATTTGACCAAAACCACGCTTGGACATATTCACTCCTACTTCATCACCTAAGTCCCTAGCCAGTAGGGAATTTATTTTGCGTCATTGTATCTAATAATCGCGCTGCATTTTTAGATAATTTGCATGAATATTGTTAGATTTTATCGTTAAAAATCGTATTTTTAGCAAAATTGATCGGCTAAGTTGTGACACAGCGGTCAGTCTTTGATGGGTAAAAGATGCAGAATCTATGGCAAAATAGCAGGCTTAAAATAGTCAGTTTATTTTGACGATTTATTTTTTCATCGACTTCGATCCCGCATCCCCAATTTCCGCCATACATAGGTTAGTTATGAACGCACTCACACAAGAGCTGGTTGAACTTCTTTGTTTAGAAAAGTTAGAAGAAAATATCTACCGAGGTATCAGTCGTAACTTGGTGGGTAAACGTGTTTTTGGCGGACAGGTTTTGGGACAGGCTTTACGTGCTGCATCTTATACCACTGATCGTCCTGCGCACTCATTGCATGCCTATTTCTTGTTTGGTGGCGATGTCAACGCACCTATTATTTATGAAGTTGACCGTTTGCGTGATGGTAAAAGTTTTTCTAGCCGTCAAGTACGTGCCATTCAGCATGGGCGTACCATTTTTACTGCGATGGTGTCCTTTGCGCCGTTGGAAGACGGTCTGAATTATCAAATTTCAGAGCCAAACTATCCTGCAGCAGAAGCTTTAAAAAACGAAGCGGAACTCAAACAGCATATTGTCGAGTTTGTACCTGAAAATGTGCGTGCCAGTTTTATGCGTGATCGCTTGGTGGAGATTCGCCCGATTAATCCGAGCAATCCATTTTTACCGCAGCCTGAAGCACCTGCTTATGCACACTACATTCGTACCCATGACAGCATTTCACCAGAGGTGGATGAAGTGTCTTTGCATCAGGCAATTGCGGCATTTTATTCAGACTTCACGTTAATGACCACAGCACTGCGTCCGCATGGTTTGAGCTATTTATCACCAAGTTTGCAGTGTGCCAGTATTGACCATGCCATGTATTTCCATAAACCGTTCCGTGTGGATGACTGGATGCTGTACGACATGGAAGCCACCATTAGCACTAGTTCGCGTGGTTTGAACTTTGGGCGCATGTGGCAAAATGGTGAATTGGTGTGTAGCACCAGTCAGGAAGGCTTGATTCGTTTACGTGAAATCGAAACGCAATAAAATATAGCCTTTAAAATCTACATTCATCAGCCGACATTCATGTCGGCTTTTTTACATCCTGAAGCACGATCTGAACCTAATCAAAGTGCGCTAGAAAAATAATACTCGATTCAATTTCAGCCACATGGCATAGTCCACACATCACATTAAAAAACTCAATTGCGTATGAGCCTCAATACACAAATTCTAATTGCCGCAATTTTGGGTGTGGTGTTTGGTTTTATTCTGAATCTATTTCCAGACAGCACATTTTTTAGCGCCAGTTTGTATGGCATTGGTTTAATGAGCAGTATTTTTATTGGTTTACTGAAAATGCTGCTGATCCCACTAATTTTTAGCTCAATTGTGGTCGGTGTGTCGAACTTACAGGCTGTAGGGCAATTGAGTCGAGTCTGGAAAATTACGTTGGCGTGTTGTGTCACCACCACGACTTTGGCATTAATTTTAGGTTTGGCATGTGCGCATTTATTTGCTGTGGGTAAAGGCGTAGATATTGTGATGTTTCAAGATGCCATGGAACAGCATCAAACCCCAGACACGCTTACGCCGTCTTCGTTTTTTACCAACTTTGTTCAAAACACCTTAATCAATCCGTTTAAAGCTTTTGCCGAGGGTAATGTTTTGGCAGTGGTGATATTTGCCTTATTGGTGGGTGTGGCGCTGGTCAAAGGCGGGGAGCACTTTAAAACGGTACGTAAACTCAGTCAGCAATTTTTTGAAATTATGATGTTGATGATTGGCTGGGTAATGAAACTGGCACCTTTGGGGATTTTTGCTTTATTGGCTAAGTTGGTTGCAACCGAAGATATTTCAGTCCTGAGTCGTTTGGCAGAGTTTGCTGCAGTGGTCACGGGCACCACGATTTTTCATGGTGTGGTGGTCTTGCCTTTGCTGTTGTGGATATTTGGCAAAATGGATCCGATCACCTTTTTTAAAGGCACACGTGCTGCCTTAATTACGGCTTTTGCCACCAGTTCCAGTTCTGCCGCTATGCCACTTTCGATGAAATGTGCGCAGGAAAATTTAGGTGTGCGTCCGCAAACTGCAGGCTTTGTGATCCCGTTAGGTACACAACTGAATATGGATGGAACGGCATTGTATGAAGCTGCAGCGGCTTTGTTTGTTGCCAATTTAATGGGGCTGGATTTAAGTTTAGGACAGCAATTAATTGTCTGTGCCACAGCCATGATCGCTTCTTTGGGCGCGCCTGGTATTCCAAGCGCAGGTATGGTGACGATGATTATGGTATTACAATCGGTGGGCTTGCCTGCAGAAGCGATTGCGATTTTATTGCCGATCGACCGTTTGTTGGATACTGTGCGTACTGTGGTCAATGTGCAGGGCGATATGATGATTAGTGTGGTGGTCGATCGGCATACTCGTGATGACCCTGCACTGCATTCCTGATAATGGGTTTAAAATCGAATCAAGTTTTCAGCATCATCCTGTTTTATTGTGCTATGTAAAGACATGAGCCAAAGCAGATTAATCCCAACATGGGCTGTAGGCCACTTCCCAAATATGACCATCTAAGTCCTGAAAATAACCTGCATAACCGCCGTAAAAGGTGCTCTGTGCAGGTTTTAAAATTTTCGCACCTGCATTTTTTGCTTGTTTCAATACCTGATCGACCTCGAGTGGGCTATGTACATTATGTCCTAAAGTGATTTGTGCAGCACTGCTGGCTGTACCTGTTAAGCCTGTATCTTGTTGTAAACTTTGTTTAGACCATAAAGCCAGTTTTAAGCCTGCTTGCAGTTCAAAAAAGACCACCGCACCTGGTTCAAATTCCTGTCCAATAATGCCTTCAGTTACAAGTCCTAAGCCGTCGCGGTAAAAGTCGAGTGCACGTTGTAAATCTTCTACCGCTAAGGTAATCACTGAAATGTGTGCTTGCATGTTTGATCTCCTTATCGCATGTAATTGTTTAATGTCTAATTGTTATGATCTTGACAGTAGGGCATTTCTGGCTGCGTTGTAAAGTGCAACTTTGGTGGAGAGGGAGATTGTGATTACGGCGTAAAACTGAAAGTGGACATACAAATAAAAAGTCCTATTCGAGATTGAGCGAATAGGACTTTATGTTATAGACCAATAGTCAGTAATTTAACGGACTATTTGGTTTCGGTATCAGATGCGGTTAAATCGTCAGTTTCTAAAAATTCAGGCTGATCAACATCAACATCAACATCAACATCAACATCATCGCCAGTCGCTTCTGGAATGCTGTCTAAATCAAATTGATGCGCTTGTTCTAAGGTGAAGTTCAAACGACCGCCCATCACACTCGCAAGTTCTTCCAAACCTTGCTTATTGAGTGATGAAAACAATTGAATCGAGAAATCTAGTTTCATCTTTTTCAACTGCTGTTTGACTTCAAGCAATACTTTATTGGCAGGGCCGCGGTTGAGTTTGTCCGATTTGGTGAGCAATACATGCACGAACAATTTACGCGAATACGCCCATTCCAGCATCATCACATCAAAGTGCTGTAAGGGATGGCGAATATCCATCAGTAACACCAAGCCTTGTAAACTTTTACGATGAATCAAATAATTTTCGAGTTCTTTTTGCCACACAATTTTCATGGCTTCAGGTACGGCTGCATAACCATAACCGGGTAAATCGACCAAACGCTGTTCGGGGTTGCCCAAACTAAAGAAGTTGATCATTTGGGTGCGCCCCGGTTTTTTAGAAGCACGTGCCAATTGTTTTTGATTGGTTAAAGCATTAATTGCACTGGACTTACCTGCGTTGGAGCGTCCTGCAAAAGCCACTTCGTAGCCAGTATCTTCTACACATAAATTCAGTTTAGGCGCACTCATTAAAAACTCGGCTTTACGCAGCCAGTTTAAGGCGCGAACAGAGTATTCAGTAATGGCAGGGTCTACTTTTTTCTCGTAGCTAATTTTCTGCCGTGGCTGTGCTGCTGCCTTACTGTTTTTCGATTTTCCTCTGCTATGGTGCATAACTTAACTTCAATTCATGGTCTACAAACAGGCATTATAAAGCAAGTCATACAGGCAAGCGACCTTTGCGCTCTGAATGCCCGAAAAAAGCAACATCTAGGATGATATTGCTTTGACCGTTTAAGTTACTTTAAAGATGAATCAGCGGGATTGGAGATTGTGTACTGAACTGTAAATTGGGTACAGGCTGTAGCACTTCACCCAAGCTGTATTGATCTAAGCTTTGATAAAACTGTTCCATTGCCTGATTGAGAATGCCTTTTAGTCCACATTGCGCACGCAGCACGCAGGGCGGGGTATTACACTCTACAATTTGATTTTCACCTTGCAGGATTCTCACCACATGACCTAAACGCAAAGGCAATGCTTCAGGATGCAAGCGAATCCCGCCACCTTTACCACGAGTGGTAATTAGCCATCCTTGCTTACCCATAAAGTGAACGATTTTTACCAGATGGTTCTGGGAAACATGCAAATCCTGTGCAATTTCCGCAATGGTATAGGGTACATCTCGAGGACGCGAGATATACATTAAAATACGCAGCGCATAGTCGGTGAATTTATTTAATTGCATGATCGCACAGATGTTTTTTTTAAATACAAATAAATTAAGGCTAGTCTAGCATAACTAGACTAGCCTTACCTATTAGCTTTTAACGCTTTAGATTAGTGGCGAACACCACCTGTACCAAACGCTTCGCTATGGATTTGCTCATCTTTGATGCCACGCGCAAGTAAAGCTTTACGCTGTTCTGCCATGAATGGCATTGGACCACATAAGTAGTAATCTGCATCGGCTGGTAATAGCGCTGCATCTACAGTGCTGAGGTCTAAACGACCTGCAACATCGTAATCTTGACCCAGTACATCACCTTCGTTCGGGAACTCATACGCAGTCAACGTATGAATACGTGGACATTTTGCAGTTAAGTCTTGGAGATGCTGTTTCATGGCATGTACTTGTTTGCTACGACATGCGTGAATAAATGTCACAGGTTGTGGCACATCTAAAGTCACCAATTGATTCAACATTGCAATCATTGGTGTTAAGCCAACGCCGCCACTAATGAAGACATTGCGTTTGTTGCTGTCGATGAGGAAGAAGTTACCTGTTGGTGCAGATACTTCAACTTCAGAACCTTCTGGTAATTGGTGCAATACGTTCGATACCCAACCTGCAACTTTATCTGCACCATTGCCTGGCTCACGTTTTACAGAAATACGTAAGTAATCTTGTTGTGGGCTAGTCGATAGCGTGTATTGACGTGGTTGCTTCAAGCCAAGTTCAGGTACAAATACGCGTACTGAAATATATTGACCTGCTTCGTATTTTGGTAAATCGCCACCATCTACTGGCTCGAAGTAGATTGAAGTGATTTCGTCACTTTCTACAACTTTCTTGGCAATTTTGAAATTACGCCAGCCTAACCAGCTGCCTTTAGTTTGTTCGTGTTGTTCGTAGATTGCACGTTCAGCATTAATAAACACTTCTGCTAACTGACCATAAGCAGCTGCCCATGCATCAATTAGAGGATCTTCCATTGAAATATTTAATACTTCGCTAATAGAGTGAAGTAGGTTTTCGCCCACAATATTATAGTCAGGTGCTTGAATGTTTAAGCTCACGTGTTTGTGGGCAATCAATTCAATCACAGGCGCAAGCACAGAAGGATCTTCAATGTTTTCAGCATAAGCCAATACAGCACCTGCAAGCGCTTGAGCCTGCGCACCACTACGTTGGTGACCCATGTTAAAGGTTTCTTTTAGATCAGGATTATTCCCCAACATGCGGTTATAGAAATAACCAGTCAGTGCGACACCATTTTCACGGAGTACAGGAACAGTTGCTTTTACAAGGTCAATTTGCTGTGGAGTCATGTTCGATCTCTCATGGCTGTTATTTATAAGATGTATTCAAAATACATCTTATAAATAAGGATTGCAAACATTTTTTTGTGAAACCTTAAAAAAAATATGGATTATAAAAATATCCCATTATTTTTAAAGTTTTTATGGGGTTTGTAGATGTGACAGCGAGAGGTTTGTAAGTGTTCATTTAGGTTTTGGATGGTGCATCCATGAATGAAATCTATACAAACCTCATCGTTTATAACATGCTATTTCTTACCAAATAATGACCCTAACAAACCTCGTACAATTTTCTGCCCAGTAGAACCGCCTAAGCTGCGTGCTGCGCTTTTGGCAAAGGTACCCACAATATCTTGAGTCAGTTTTTCACGCTGTTTGGCAGCGCGTTCTGCTTCTTTTTGCTGTTCGCGGGCTAGACGTTCTTGCTCGCGCGCTTGTTGTTTGGCCAGTGCTTCGGCTTCTTTTGCCTCTTGCTTGGCGCGAGCTTCAGCTTCTTTGGCTTCAATTTTAGCTTGTTCTGCTGCTGCGGCTAGTTGCTGACGTTGTTCAACTTTTTGTTGCAGCATTTCATAAGCACTTTCACGATCTAATTGCTGCTCATACACACCTGCAATAACACTCTGGCTGATACAGGCTTGACGTTCTTCTGTGCTAATTGGGCTAAACGATGAGTAGGGCGGCATTACCCAAGCGCGTTCTACAATTTGCGGTGTGCCTTGTTCATCTAAGCAACTAATTAAGGCTTCACCTACCGCAAGTTCGGTAATGGCTTGTTCAACTTTAAAGTCTGGGTTGGCACGGAATGTATCTGCGGCAGTTTTTACTGCTTTTTGGTCTTTGGGTGTAAAAGCACGTAAGGCATGCTGAACACGGTTACCCAATTGTCCCAATACGCTTTCAGGCAAGTCCAGCGGGTTTTGGGTCACAAAATAAATCCCCACGCCTTTAGAGCGAATTAAGCGTACCACTTGTTCAATTTTTTCTTGTAGCGCGCTGCTGGCATTGTCAAATAACAAGTGTGCTTCATCAAAAAAGAACACCAGTTTTGGCTTGTCCATATCGCCCACTTCAGGCAATTGTTCAAACAGTTCTGATAACATCCATAATAAAAAGGTGGCGTACAGTTTTGGCGTGTTCATGAGTTTGTCTGCAGCCAAAACATTAATATTGCCGCGTCCCTGACTGTCAGTTTGAATAAAATCCAAAATATCCAAACTCGGCTCACCAAAGAATTTATCACCGCCCTGATCAGCTAAAGCCAGTAAATTGCGCTGAATCGCACCCAAACTGGCTGGAGAAAGATTGCCATACTCAGCTTTAAATTCACTGGCGTGTTCGCTGACATAGGTCAGCATGGCTTTTAAATCTTTAAAATCAATCAGTAATAAACCCTGATCATCGGCAATACGGAATACCGCAGACAACACGCCCTCTTGGGTGTCATTCAGGTTCAGCATTTGCGCCAATAATAACGGGCCAATTTCAGAAATGGTGGTACGAATCGGATGACCTTGTTCGGCAAATAAATCCCAAAACACCACAGGAGATGCTGCAAACGGAATGCTTTCGATACCTAAGCTCTTAATACGTGCATCAAACTTTGGGCTGCTGCTGCCTGCTTTGGCTAGACTGGAAACATCGCCTTTGGCATCGGCTAAAAATACGGGTACACCAATTCGTGAAAAGCTTTCTGCCAAGACTTTTAAGGTGACGGTTTTACCTGTACCTGTTGCACCTGCAATTAAACCGTGGCGGTTGGCAAACTGTGAATGTAAAACCACGTCTTGTTGAACGTCGGCAGTTTTTTTACCAATAACGATTGCTGTACTCATATTTTTATCCTGATTTATATAGCTATTGTTAAAATGATGATCTGTGCTGCATTAGTCGCTGAAGCGTTGTAAGGCATTTTGAATATCGTGAATTAAATCTGCAGGATGTTCTAGCCCAATACAAAAACGCACCAATAATCCTTCAGCCAAGTGAGAGTGCTCTAGGGTACGCATGGACTTGAGATCGTAAAGCATCACTAAACTTACGGGGCCGCCCCAGCTAAAGCCGAGTTTAAATAAAGATAGTGCATCACAGAATTGGCGTACAGCGGCTAAATCATATTCAGGCTTAAAAATCACACTGACCAAACCTGCGCTGTGTCCATCGCGGCAAATTTCTTTCCAATACGCATGCCCCGCAGATGTGGCATCGGCAGGGTGCAACACCTGAGCAAATTGTGGTTGTAGTTTCAGCCAGTTGAGTAATTCAATTGTGCTTTTTGCTTGGTGCTCATAACGTAGTTGCATCGAAGCCAAACTGCGTTGTACTTGCGCGACATCATCCCCCGATACGCAAATACCTTGAATGGCATGCATACGAAACAGTTGATGATGTAAGTGTTGATCACGGGTCACGACAGACCCCATTAAAATGTCACCACCACCACTTGGGTATTTGGTCAGGGCATGCACGGTCATATCGACACTTAAATGTTCATTGCCAAAATCAAAAGCATTAAAGGCAAGACCTGCACCCCAGGTATTGTCCAGTGCAGTCAGAATGTTATGGGCTTGGGCTTTTTTTACCAGACCAATTAAGTCCGGAAACTCCAGTGTCACCGAACCAGCCGCTTCGAGCCATAACAGTTTGGCTTTATCGCTTGGGCTAAAGCTTTCTACCTCCAACGGGTTATAGACCTTGACGGCAATGCCATAACGCTGCTGCAGATTACGCAGATGCTCCATATTCGGACCATAAATATTGTCCGGAACCCAGACCTCATCACCCTGGCTTAACAAGCAGGAATTGACCAGATTAATCGCAGAGAGGCCGCTCGGCGCCAGCAGGTGATACAGACCGCCTTCGATCTGCGCGATGTGATCACCTAACGTAAAGGTCGTCGGTGTGCCATGTGTGCCATAGCTATAATCATAAGCATCAGTCCAGTGTCGATTAAACAGTGCATCTGTGTTTTCAAAGATAATGGTCGATGCACGAAATAGGGGAGGCTGTACCGTTTGAATATATTGTGGGGCACGTCTTGGTGCATGAATTAAAGCAGTTTGAGCATTTTTCTTCACAGGTTCACTCAGAAAATAAGCAAATATTGAGTTTAGCTTAAGAGAAATACTGGCTTTAGGCTATAAAAAGCTGCACTACAAGACATGCCTTGAACTTGGCGCTATTTTTGCAGAAGCTGAAGTATAGAAAATACAAAGGATGATCCAGATGAAAGCACCACTAAGCGTGCATTATTTTCAGCATAGTGCAGGTGAAGGTTTTGGAAGTTGCTATGACTATTTAAAGCAGATGGGGGCGAATATCACTGCAACCGAATTTTTTGCTTTACCGCCTGAGCAAAATATTGAAATTGAAGCCTTACCCAAAGTTGAAGATATTGACCTGTTAATTGTGATGGGCGGTGCCATGAGTGTAAATGATGAAGTACATTATCCATGGTTAAAAACAGAAAAACGCTGGATTAGGCGTTATTTGGCGATGGGTAAACCTGCAATCGGTTTGTGTTTAGGTGGGCAGATGATTGCCAATGCGTTGGGTGCAGCAGTGAGTCCTAATCCTGAACAGGAGCGCGGTTGGCATCCTGTCTATAAAGTCGAAAATATACCAGAAAGCTGTTTCCAAATGCCTGATCAAATCTCAGTGATGCAGTGGCATGGCGAAACTTTTGAATTACCTAAGGGCGCGGTAAGACTTGCCAGTAATGCCGCTTGCACCAATCAACTGTATCAAATTGGGAAAAACGTACTAGGATTTCAGTTCCATCCAGAAATTACCCCACGGGCTTTGCAGTTGTTTTTGGACAATGCTGAAATGAAACCTGCATTTTCAGGCATGTATGTACAACCCGCGCATGAATTAAAACAGATGTCTGCAGCACAATTTCAGGCAGGCAACCAATTAATGAATCGTGCAATAGATTATGTTTTAGCACAAAGCAAACTTAGGGAATAAAGTCATGGATTGTGGAGTGAACACAAAAAATGAAAGTTAGTCATGGTGAGGATGATTTGCGCTGTCAAGGTAGAGGAAATGGTCAAAAAGCAGATTACCTACATTTACACTCAATAATTGGATAGGAATGCTGCCTAACTCATATATAAAGTGCTAATCGTATATTTTAAAAAGAGAAATCGGCAGAGCGTGAAAAATAAAGCAATAAAGCCAAAAAGAGATTTGCTTATGCATTAAACAATCGTTATAATGGGCGACCCTTTATGCAAGGGGGTTAACTGCGAAGAAAGTAGTTAACATCGTGACAGTCGTGGCATCGATCATGACCTTAGTGATAATTCACTGCCTTTGACACTTGCCTTAAATTAGTGGGGTGAGATGCGTCAAGGGTGATTCTTTATATATTTGGCTTGGAGTTAACTGGTATGTCTAACCAGAGAATTCGTATCCGTTTGAAGTCTTTTGATCATCGTCTGATCGATCAATCTGCTCAAGAAATCGTAGAAACCGCTAAGCGTACTGGCGCACAAGTTTGTGGTCCAATCCCGATGCCAACTCGCATCGAACGCTTCAACGTTTTAACATCACCACACGTAAACAAAGATGCGCGCGACCAGTATGAAATCCGTACTTACAAGCGTTTGATCGACATCGTTCAACCTACAGATAAAACTGTTGATGCGTTGATGAAATTAGATCTAGCAGCTGGTGTTGATGTTCAGATTGCATTGGGTTAAGGCTTTCGGTTAATTAACACTCTAAGTTAATTAGGCCGCTTTTTTAGAGGTTTATGCACATGGCTATTGGTTTAGTCGGTCGCAAGTGCGGTATGACCCGTATCTTTACAGATGCTGGTGTTTCTGTACCTGTTACAGTGATTGAGGTTGATCCTAACCGCATCACTCAAATCAAAACGCTTGAAACAGATGGTTATCAAGCAATTCAGGTTACTACTGGTGAACGTCGCGAATCTCGCGTAACTAACGCTCAGAAAGGTCACTTCGCTAAAGCGGGTGTTGCTGCTGGTCGTTTAGTTCAAGAATTCCGTGCTACAGAAGCTGACCTTGAAGGTCGTGAAGTTGGCGGAACTATCGGTGTAGATTTGTTCACAGTAGGTCAGATCGTTGACGTAACTGGTCAGTCTAAAGGTAAGGGTTTCCAGGGTGGTGTTAAGCGTTGGAACTTCCGTACTCAAGACGCTACTCACGGTAACTCTGTTTCTCACCGTGTTCTAGGTTCTACAGGTCAAAACCAGACTCCTGGTCGCGTATTCAAAGGCAAAAAAATGGCTGGCCATTTAGGTGCTGAACGCGTAACTGTACAGGGTCTTGAAATTGTATCTATCGACACAGAGCGTTCAGTTCTTGTTGTTAAAGGTGCGATTCCTGGTGCGACTGGTGGTGACGTAACTGTACGTCCTACGATCAAGGCTTGAGGGGAAATAACGTGAATTTAAATACTGTTTCCGGCTCTGCTGTTGAGTTATCTGAAGTTGCGTTCGGTCGTGAATTCAATGAAGCACTTGTACACCAAGTTGTTACAGCTTACTTAGCTGGTGGTCGTCAAGGCTCTAAAGCTCAGAAATCACGTGCAGACGTTGCTGGCGGTGGTAAAAAACCATTCCGTCAAAAAGGTACTGGCCGCGCTCGTGCTGGTTCTATTCGTAGCCCAATCTGGGTTGGTGGTGGTAAAACTTTTGCTGCTCGTCCACAAGATTGGTCTCAAAAAGTTAACCGCAAAATGTACCGCGGTGCAATGCAATGTATCTTAGCTGAACTTGTTCGCCAAGATCGTCTTGTATTGGTTGAAGAGTTTGCTGTTGAAGCTCCTAAAACTAAAGAGTTGCTTGCAAAACTTAACGACTTGAATGCAACTCGCGCATTGATCGTAACTGAAGCTGTAGATGAGAATCTATATCTTGCAGCGCGTAACCTTCCACACGTTGATGTGGTTGATGCTACTGCAATCGATCCTGTTAGCTTGATCGCGTTCGACAAAGTTGTAATGTCTGTTGCTGCTGCTAAGAAAATTGAGGTAGAACTCGGATGAACAACGAACGTTTATATCAAGTCCTACAAGGACCTGTATTTTCAGAAAAAGCACAAGTTTTAGGCGAAACTGCTGGTGTTCAAGTGTTCAAAGTTGCATTAAATGCAAACAAACTTGAAATCAAAAAAGCAGTTGAGCAATTATTTGGTGTGGAAGTTGTTAAAGTTAACACGACTATCACTAAAGGTAAGACTAAGCGCTTTGGTCGTACATTAGGACGCCGTTCTGATGTTAAAAAAGCATACGTCACCCTGAAAGCTGGCCAAGATGTTGAAATGGCTGACTTGGGCGATACCGCTGAAAGCGCAGCGGAATAAGGACGAAATTTATGCCGATTCAAAAATGTAAGCCAACGTCTCCAGGACGTCGCTTTGTAGAGAAAGTCGTTCACGACCATCTTCACAAAGGTGCGCCTTATGCGCCGTTGGTAGAAGCTAAAAAACGTACTGGTGGTCGTAACAACAACGGTCACATTACTACACGTCACGTTGGTGGTGGTCATAAGCAACACTACCGTATCGTAGACTTCAAACGTAACAAAGATGGCATTCCTGCTGTTGTAGAGCGTATTGAATACGATCCAAACCGTACTGCACACATCGCATTGTTGAAGTATGCTGACGGTGAACGTCGTTATATTATTGCGCCTAAAGGTTTACGTGCTGGTGATCAAGTTCAATCTGGTAACGATGCTCCAATTCGTCCAGGTAACTGCTTACCACTTCGTAATATGCCAATCGGTGCTACTCTTCACAACATCGAACTTAAAATCGGTAAAGGTGCTCAATTAGCGCGTTCTGCTGGTACTTCGGTTCAATTGTTGGGTCGTGACGGTTCATACGCTATCGTTCGTCTACGTTCAGGCGAAATGCGTAAAGTGCACGTTGAGTGTCGCGCTGTGTTAGGTGAAGTATCTAACTCAGAAAGCAACCTTCGTTCACTTGGTAAAGCAGGTGCTTCGCGCTGGCGTGGTGTTCGTCCTACCGTTCGTGGTATGGCAATGAACCCGGTTGATCACCCGCACGGTGGTGGTGAAGGGCGTACTAAAGGTATCCAACCTGTAAGCCCATGGGGTCAAAAAGCTAAAGGGTACAAGACACGTACCAACAAGCGTACGACTAAGATGATTATTCGCGACCGTCGCGTTAAGTAACAAGTAAAGGAATCTGACAATGCCTCGTTCTCTGAAAAAAGGCCCATTCGTCGATGCGCACTTGTTCGCTAAGGTTGAAGCGGCAATCGCGGCTAATAACCGTAAGCCGATCAAAACTTGGTCGCGTCGTTCGATGATCCTCCCAGATTTTGTTGGTTTAACAATTTCTGTTCACAATGGTCGTAACCATGTTCCAGTGATTATCTCTGAACACATGGTTGGTCATAAACTCGGTGAATTCGCGCCAACTCGTACCTATCGTGGTCACGGTGTTGACAAGAAGTCTAAACGTTAATAGGTGCTATGATGGAAGTAACTGCTAAATTACGCGGTGCCGCTATCTCGGCACAAAAAGCACGTTTGGTTGCAGATCTTATCCGCGGCAAATCTGTTGCGCATGCACTTAACATTTTAAACTTCAGCAACAAAAAAGCTGCTGTTTTAGTTAAGAAAGCATTGGAATCTGCAATTGCAAATGCTGAACACAATAACAGTTTAGATGTAGACGACCTTAAAGTATCTACGATTTACGTTGATGAAGGCATGAGCCTTAAACGTATTATGCCACGTGCTAAAGGCCGTGCAGATCGTATTACTAAGCGTACTTGTCACATCACCGTTAAGGTAGGGGTTTGATATGGGTCAGAAGGTTCATCCAATCGGTATCCGCCTAGGTGTTGTGAAACGTCATAACGCTAACTGGTATGCGAATCCGAAACAATACGCTGAATACTTGCTTAAAGACCTTCAAGTTCGTGAGTTTTTAACTAAAAAACTTAAGAACGCAATGGTAAGCAATATTCTTATCGAACGTCCAACGGGTGCTGCTAAAGTAACAATTAGCACTGCGCGTCCTGGTATCGTAATCG
The DNA here is from genome assembly GCF_017498585.1 of Acinetobacter towneri. Taxonomy (NCBI): domain Bacteria; kingdom Pseudomonadati; phylum Pseudomonadota; class Gammaproteobacteria; order Moraxellales; family Moraxellaceae; genus Acinetobacter; species Acinetobacter towneri. The sequence continues at coordinate 198,115 of NZ_CP071766.1, read as the reverse complement.
GTAAAAAAGGCGAAGACATTGAGAAATTACAACGCGAATTAACATCTATTATGGGTGTTCCTGCGCAAGTAAGCATCAACGAAATTGACCGTCCAGACTTAGATGCACGTTTAGTTGCTGAAGCAATCGCTTCTCAATTAGAAAAGCGTGTAATGTTCCGTCGTGCTATGAAGCGTGCGGTACAGAACTCTATGCGTGCTGGTGCTAAAGGTATCAAAGTTGAAGTTTCTGGTCGTTTAGGTGGTGCAGAGATTGCACGTACTGAATGGTATCGTGAAGGTCGTGTACCTTTGCATACACTTCGTGCGGACATCGACTATGCAACTATGCGTGCTGAAACTACTTACGGTACGATTGGTGTTAAAGTTTGGGTATTCCGTGGTGAAATCTTGGGTGGCATGAAGCAAGTCATGAACCCAGCACCTGCTGAAGAACGTCCAGCTAAACGCGGTCGCGGTCGTAGTGAAGGTCAAGAGCGTCGTGGTCGTCGCAATGATCGTTCTGCTGAAAAAGGAGAATAATCCATGTTGCAACCTAAACGTACTAAATTCCGTAAGGTGCAAAAAGGCCGTAACACTGGCTTAGCGCACCGTGGTAGCTCAGTATCTTTCGGTACTATCGCTCTTAAATCAGTTGAACGTGGTCAAATGACTGCGCGTCAAATTGAAGCGGCACGTCGTACAATCAGCCGTCGTATTAAGCGTGGTGGTAAGATCTTTATCCGTGTATTCCCAGACAAACCAATTACTTCTAAGCCTCTTGAAGTGCGTATGGGTAAAGGTAAAGGTTCTGTGGAATATTGGGTTTGTCAAATCAAACCAGGTAAAGTCTTGTACGAAATTGATGGTGTGAACGAAGAATTGGCACGTGAAGCATTTACGCTTGCTGCTGCTAAACTTCCGTTTAAAACCACTATCGTGACTCGGACGGTAATGTAATGAAAACTAAAGATCTACGTGAAAAGTCGGTAGAAGAGTTGACAGCTTTGCTTGATGAGCAACAGCTTAACCAATTCCGTCTTCGTATGGCGAAAGCAACTGGTCAATTGGGTAAATCGCATGAAGTTGCGCTTACTCGTAAAACTATTGCACGCATCAAGACCCTCCTTACCGAAAAACAGGGGAACGGGCAATGAGTCAAAATACAGTCCGCACGTTAACTGGCAAAGTTGTAAGCGACAAAATGGAAAAATCTATTGTTGTCCTTATTGAACGCCAAGTTCAACACCCGTTGTATGGCAAATTGATTCGCCGTTCAACCAAATTACACGCTCATGATGAGAACAATACCGCCAAGATTGGTGATGTTGTAACCATCAAAGAAAGCCGCCCAATGTCTAAAACTAAGTCATGGACTTTAGTTGAAGTTGTTGAAGCTGCTGCTGAGTAATTAACGTTCTTGTTGCATCATCGGTCAATTTCGAGTACTCTTTGAGCCTTTCGAAATTGTGACCGGTGATGCTCGGTTTTGGAGTAGGGCAATGATTCAAACCGAAACGATGCTTGACGTAGCTGACAACAGTGGTGCTCGCCGCGTACAATGTATTAAAGTACTAGGTGGTTCACATCGTCGTTATGCTTCTGTTGGCGACATTATTAAAGTTACTGTAAAAGAAGCTATTCCACGCGCACGTGTTAAAAAAGGTGACGTGATGAATGCTGTTGTTGTACGTACAAAGTTCGGTATTCGTCGTCCAGACGGTTCTGTGATCCGTTTTGATGATAACGCTGCTGTTATTTTGAATAACAACAAAGCACCGATTGCAACTCGTATTTTCGGACCAGTGACTCGTGAACTTCGTACTGAACAGTTCATGAAAATCATTTCATTGGCTCCTGAAGTTCTATAAGAGGCAATCATGGCTAAGATTAAAAAAGGCGATCAAGTAATTGTGATCGCAGGTAAAGAAAAAGGCAAACAGGGTACTGTTCTGTCAGTTTCTAATGACCGTGTTAAGGTCGAAGGTCTTAACTTGGTTAAGAAGCACCAGAAGCCAAACCGTGCTACGGGCGCTGAAGGCGGTATCGTAACGCAGGAAGCTTCGCTTCATATCTCAAACGTGGCAATTTTTAATGCTACAACCCAAAAGGCTGACCGTGTTGGTTACCAAACGATTGATGGCGTGAAAACTCGCGTTTATAAATCGAATGGTGAATCAGTGGCGGTGGCGAAGTAATAGGTTGAAATAGGCAATGGCCAGACTTAAAACACGTTACAACGACGAACTTAAGGCTCAATTACAAGAACAATTGGGCGTTAAGAATGTGATGGAGATCCCTCGCATCACTAAAATTACCATCAACATGGGTGTTGGTGCTGCAGCTGCTGACAAGAAATTGTTAGATGGCGCTCTTTCTGATATGCAAGCTATTGCTGGTCAAAAACCAGTTTTAACATTAGCTCGTAAATCAATCGCTGGTTTTAAAATCCGTGATGGTTGGCCGATTGGTTGTAAAGTTACTTTACGCGGCGAACGTATGTACGAATTCTTAGACCGTTTGATCTCTATCGCGATCCCTCGTATCCGTGACTTCCGTGGTTTCTCTTCGAAATCATTTGATGGTCGTGGTAACTACTCTATGGGTCTCAAGGAACAAATCATGTTCCCTGAAATCGATTTCGATAAGATTGATCAAATTCGTGGTATGGACATCACCATTACTACGACTGCTCGCACCGATGACGAAGGCCGTGCGCTTATGCGTGCATTCGGCTTCCCGTTCAAATAAGAGGTCGATATGGCTAAGAAAGGTATGATTAATCGCGAATTGAAACGCGAAGCTACTGTTGCTAAATACGCTGCAAAACGTGCTGAATTAAAAGCAACGATTGCAAACGTAAATGCAAGCGACGAAGAGCGTTTCGAAGCGATGATGAAATTACAAGCATTACCACGTAATGCGTCTCCAGTACGTCTTCGTAACCGTTGTGGTTTAACTGGTCGTCCTCATGGTTACTTCCGTAAGTTCGGTTTAAGCCGTAACAAATTACGTGACACAGTAATGCAAGGTGATGTACCGGGCGTTGTTAAGGCAAGCTGGTAAGGAGCACTATAAATGAGTATGCAAGATACCGTTGCCGACATGCTAACGCGTGTTCGTAACGCTCAAATGGCAAAGAAACAAACTGTTTCTATGCCTAATTCTAAGTTGAAGGTTGCTATTGCAAACGTACTTCAACAAGAAGGTTATATCGCAAATGTAGAAGTGGCTGACAACGAAGGCAAACCTACATTAACGATTACTTTAAAATACTATGAAGGCAAACCAGTTATCGAAACTGTGAAACGCGTAAGCCGTCCAGGTCTACGTCAGTATCGCGGTAAAGATGCACTTCCAAGCGTTAAGCAAGGTTTAGGTATTGCAATCGTTTCTACAAGCAAAGGCATCATGACTGATCGCGCTGCACGTGCTGCAGGTATCGGTGGTGAAGTTATTGCTTTTGTTTCTTAATAATAGGTGATTCCTCATGTCTCGTGTGGCTAAAGCCCCAGTAACTGTACCTAACGGTGTTACAGTTACTCAGAACGGCCGGCAGGTCGAAGTGAAAGGCAGCAAAGGTACATTGTCTTTCAACCTGCATGCGCTGGTCGAGCTAAAACAGGAAGACGGTATTTTAGCTATTGCTCCTAAAGCTGAGTCGAAAGACGCTTGGATGCAAGCTGGTACTGCTCGCGCTGTGCTTAACAACCTTGTAAAAGGTGTGAGCGAAGGCTTCGAACGTAAGTTGCAATTGATTGGTGTTGGTTATAAAGCTGCGGTAAAAGGTAACGTTGTTAACCTTAACCTTGGTTTTTCACACCCAATCGATTACACCCTTCCTGAAGGTGTGACTGCAGAAACTCCAACTGCAACTGAAATTATCCTTAAATCTGCTGATAAAGCAGCTTTAGGTCAAGTTGCTGCGGATATCCGTGGATACCGTCCACCAGAGCCATATAAAGGTAAAGGTGTTCGTTATTCGGATGAAGTTGTTCTTCGTAAAGAAGCTAAGAAGAAATAAGGCGCGAGGTTCTTATGAACGAAAAGAAACAATCCCGTTTGCGTCGTGCGAAAAGCACACGCTTGCACATCCGTGCATTGGGTGCGACTCGTTTGTGTGTAAACCGCACGCCGCGTCACATCTATGCTCAAGTTATTTCAGCAGATGGTGGCAAAGTTTTAGCGCAAGCTTCAACTTTAGATGCTACTTTACGTGCTGGTACAACTGGTAACGTTGAAGCAGCTCAAAAAGTAGGTGCTTTAATTGCAGAACGCGCGAAAGCAGCTGGCGTAACTAAAGTTGCGTTTGACCGTTCTGGTTTTAAATATCATGGTCGTATCAAAGCCTTGGCTGATGCTGCTCGTGAAAACGGCTTGGAGTTCTAATCATGGCTAAAGTTGAACAAAACGAAGGTCTTGTTGAAAAGCTGGTTGCCGTTGATCGCGTAGCCAAAGTTGTTAAAGGTGGTCGTATCTTCTCTTTCACAGCATTAACTGTTGTAGGTGATGGTAATGGTCGCGTAGGTTTTGGTCGTGGTAAAGCACGTGAAGTTCCAGCTGCTATTTCTAAAGCACTTGAAGCTGCACGTCGTAACATGATCACTATCGAATTGGCAGATGGTACTTTACAACACCCGATTCATGCGCGTCATGGTGCAAGCCGTGTTTACATGCAACCAGCATCTGAAGGTACTGGTGTAATTGCGGGTGGTTCTATGCGTGCAGTTTTAGAAGCTGCAGGTGTACGTAACGTATTGACTAAATGCCGTGGTTCTACTAACGCTGCAAACGTAGTGAACGCAACTTTTAACGGTTTGCGTGACATGACAACTCCTGAAAAGGTTGCTGCGAAACGTGGTCTTTCAGTAGAACAAATTCAAGGGTAATCAATCATGAAAACGATTAAAGTTACCCAGACTAAATCTGCATCGCACCGCTTGAAAAATCACAAGCTTAGCCTTAAAGGTTTAGGTCTGCGTCGTATTGGTCATACTGTAGAAGTGCAAGATACGCCTTCTAACCGTGGTATGATCAACCAAGTCTACTATATGGTTAGTGTAGAGGAATAAGCCATGACTCTGCGTTTAAATGAACTTGCACCTGCAGAAGGTGCTAAGCGTGAAGCCCGTCGTCTAGGCCGTGGTATCGGTTCTGGCGTTGGTAAGACTGGTGGTCGTGGTATCAAAGGTCAAAACTCACGTAAGAGCGGTGGTACACGTCCTGGATTCGAAGGTGGTCAAACTGCGTTATATCGTCGTTTACCTAAATTCGGTTTCACTAGCCAAATCGCTTTGAAAACTGCTGAAGTACGTTTATCTGAGCTTGCTAAAGTGGAAGGCGACATCGTTAGCCTTGAAACTTTAAAAGCAGCGAACGTTGTACGTAAAGATATGGCTCGTGCTCGTATCGTACTTTCTGGTGAAATTACTCGCGCATTCACTATTCAAGGTGTTGCTGTGACTAAAGGCGCTAAAGCTGCTGTTGAAGCGGCTGGCGGTAAAGTCGAGGAGTAATCCCCAGTGTCTATGTCTCCTAGTTCTTCAGGTCATGTTCACATGATGAAAGGCCAACCATTTCACGTGAAATACCGTGAAATTATACGCCGAATGATGTTTCTCATTGGTGCGTTGTTGGTATTTCGACTAGGAGCGCATATTCCAGTACCAGGCATTAATAATGCCGCACTTGAACAATTGTTTAATGCAAACCAAGGTACAATCCTTGGTTTGTTTAACATGTTTTCGGGTGGTGCATTAGAGCGGATGTCGATTCTTGCTTTAGGGATCATGCCATACATTTCTGCTTCGATTATCGTACAGTTGATGTCTACCGTGGTTCCTTCGCTTGAAGCTTTGAAAAAAGAAGGCGAGCAAGGCAAACGCAAAATTAATCAATATACGCGCCAAGGCACATTGTTTCTTGCACTTGTGCAAGCGATTGGGATGTGTGCAGGTCTGATTGGTCAAGGTATTACCTTAACGTCAGGTCTGGCTTTTTACGTTCCAGCTGTGACCTCTTTGGTTGCAGGCACAATGTTCTTAATGTGGTTGGGTGAACAAATTACCGAACGCGGAGTGGGCAATGGTATTTCCATGATCATTTTCGCAGGTATTGTTGCAGGCTTGCCTAATTTAATTATGCAATCCTTCACATCTATTGATAGTGGCCAGTCAAGCCTGATTGGTTTGGCAATTTTTGGTTTATTGTCTTTGGGTGTACTTGCAGCAATTGTGTTTATTGAGAAGGCGCAGCGTCGTATTCCAGTAAACTATGCTCAAAAACAACAAGGTCGTCGTGTATTTACTGCTCAGCAAACGCATTTGCCATTAAAAATTAATATGGCAGGTGTGATTCCAGCAATTTTTGCCAGTTCATTGCTTTTGTTCCCAGCGAGCTTAGGTCAATGGGTCGGCAGTGCGGATCCTAGTGCTGGATTAATCAAGCGTAGTCTACAAGACTTGGCATTGGTATTGTCGCCTGGACAACCGTTGTATTTGGTGCTCTTTGGTGCGTTAATTATCTTTTTCTGTTACTTCTACACTGCGCTGGTTTTCAGCCCTAAAGAAGTTTCGGAAAACTTGAAACGCAGCGGAGCTTATGTGCCTGGTATTCGCCCAGGTGAGCAAACTGCTCGTTACTTAGATCATATTCTCAGTCGTTTGACCTTTATTGGCGCGATTTACATCACTGTAGTCTGCTTAATGCCGATGATTCTACAAAGCTCATTTGGAATTCCATTTAGCTTAGGTGGTACATCATTATTAATCGTTGTAGTGGTTGTGATGGACTTTATGGCTCAGCTTCAAGCACATCTCACCTCGCACCAGTACGATAATCAAACGTTAATGAGAAAAACGACTGCTCATCCTAAGGGATAAGCGCACTTAGAGGTTTCATCATGAAAGTACAAGCTTCTGTAAAGAAAATTTGTGGTAGCTGCAAAGTTATCCGTCGTAATGGGGTTATTCGCGTAATTTGCAGCGCAGAACCTCGTCATAAGCAGCGTCAAGGTTAATTTGATTAAGACCTGTTGATTTCAGTAGGCTAATTAGGTTATTATCCGCCCCTCAAGATTTTTGTGGGGCGGTTGATTATCTTAACTGCCTTTTTGGAGAAAATTGAATGGCTCGTATTGCCGGTGTAAACATTCCGGATAACAAGCACGCTGTTATCTCTCTCACTTATATCTTTGGTATTGGTCGCCACACTGCTAAGACTATCTTAGCTGCTGCTGGTATCGCACCAACAACAAAGATCCGTGAATTAGATGACGCTCAGCTTGATGCGATTCGTGCAGAAGTTGCTAAGGTTCCGACCGAAGGTGACTTACGTCGCGAAATTTCCATGAACATTAAACGTTTAATGGATTTAGGCTGCTACCGCGGTCTTCGTCATCGTCGCAGCTTGCCTGTCCGTGGTCAACGCACCAAAACTAACGCACGTACCCGTAAAGGTCCGCGCAAACCGATTAAGAAATAAGATTTCTGGAAGCTAAAAGATGGCTAAAGATACTCGCACACGCAAGAAGGTCACTCGTACCGTCTCTGAAGGTGTTGCACACATTCACGCTTCTTTTAATAACACCATTGTGACCATTACCGATCGTCAAGGTAATGCACTGGCTTGGGCTACCTCAGGTGGACAAGGCTTCCGTGGATCACGTAAATCAACTCCGTTCGCTGCTCAGGTAGCTGCTGAAGTTGCTGGTAAAGCTGCTTTAGATTACGGTTTGAAAAACTTGGACGTCCTTGTTAAAGGTCCTGGTCCAGGTCGTGAGTCTGCGGTTCGTGCATTAGGTGCAGTGGGTTATAAAATTAACAGCATTACCGATGTGACTCCAATCCCTCACAACGGTTGCCGTCCACCTAAAAAACGTCGCGTGTAAGGAGAAACATTCATGGCTCGTTATATTGGTCCAAAATGCAAACTCTCTCGCCGCGAAGGGACAGACCTGCAACTAAAATCCGGCGTTAAACCATTTGACGTCAAAACTAAAAAACACGCTAAAGCTCCTGGCCAACATGGCGGGGCTCGTGGTGGTAAGCAATCTGAGTACTCACTACAATTACGTGAAAAACAAAAAGTACGTCGTATGTACGGTGTTTTAGAGCGTCAATTTAGTAACTACTATAAAGAAGCTGCTCGTGTGAAAGGCGCAACAGGTGAAAACTTGTTGAAATTGCTCGAAAGCCGTCTTGATAACGTTGTTTATCGCATGGGTTTTGGTTCTACACGTGCAGAAGCTCGTCAGCTTGTATCTCACCGTAGCATTACTTTAAATGGTCGTCGTGTTAACATTGCGTCTATTCAAGTTAAAGCTGGTGATGTAATTGCAGTTCACGAAGGTGCAAAACAACAATTACGTATTAAAAACGCAATTGAATTGGCTGCTCAACGTGGTATCCCTTCATGGATGGAAGTTGACCATTCTAAATTTGAAGGTACGTTTAAAGCTGCACCAGATCGTTCTGATTTACCTGCTGAAATCAACGAAAGCTTGATTGTAGAATTGTATTCTAAATAATCCTTGAGGTAGCAATAATGACGCGTACTGCAAATGAGTTTCTTACTCCGCAAGCGATCAAGGTCGAAGCGGCAAGCGGGACCTCGGCAAAAGTTATTCTAGAACCATTAGAGCGTGGCTTTGGTCACACTCTTGGTAATGCTTTACGTCGCATCCTTCTTTCTTCTTTACCTGGCGCAGCTGTGGTAGAAGTTGAAATTGAAGGTGTCGAGCACGAGTACAGTACTTTGGAAGGCTTGCAGCAGGACATCGTCGAGCTCTTGCTGAACCTGAAAGGATTGTCTATTAAGCTGTTCGATCAAAATGAAGCTTATTTGACATTGGAAAAACAAGGTCCAGGCGATGTAACTGCTGCAGACCTTCGTTTACCGCATAATGTTGAAGTGGTTAACCCTGAACACTTGATTGGCACTTTAAGTGCTACAGGCAATTTAAAAATGCGCCTGAAAGTTGCTCAAGGTCGTGGTTATGAAACATCTGATTCACGTTTCCCAGAAGGCGAAACTCGCCCTGTAGGTCGTTTGCAGTTAGATGCTTCTTATAGCCCAATCAAACGTGTGTCTTACATCGTAGAAAATGCGCGTGTAGAACAACGTACTGACCTTGACAAGTTGATCATTGATCTTGAAACCAATGGTACAGTTGATCCAGAAGAAGCAATCCGCAAAGCGGCAACAATCTTGCAACAACAAATTGCAATTTTTGTTGATCTTCAGAAAGATCAAGCTCCTGTTGCTCAAGAGCCTCGTGAAGAAGTTGACCCAATCTTGCTTCGTCCAGTAGATGATCTAGAGCTTACTGTTCGTTCTGCTAACTGTTTGAAAGCAGAAAATATTTACTACATTGGTGATCTTGTACAGCGTACTGAAGTTGAGCTACTTAAAACGCCTAACTTGGGTAAAAAATCGCTTACAGAGATCAAAGATGTTCTGGCTTCTAAAGGCTTACAGCTCGGCATGCGTTTAGAGAACTGGCCACCGGCTAGTCTCCGTATGGACGATCGTTTCGCCTATCGTAGCCGTTAATTAAGTAGGACTATCACCATGCGTCATCGTAATAGTGGTGTGAAATTAGGCCGTACAAGCAGCCATCGCAAAGCGATGTTCCAAAACTTGGCTAATTCTTTGTTCGAACACGAGTTAATCAAAACAACTGTTCCTAAAGCAAAAGAATTACGTCGTGTTGCTGAGCCTTTAATCACTTTAGCTAAAAACGATACAGTAGCAAACCGTCGTTTAGCGTTTGCTCGTACTCGTTCAGCAGCAACTGTTGGTAAATTATTTACCGTTCTTGGCCCTCGTTACAAAGAGCGTAACGGCGGTTATCTACGTGTTCTTAAAGCGGGCTTCCGTGCGGGTGATGCTGCACCGATGGCTTACGTTGAGCTTGTAGATCGCGAAGTTAAATAATTTCGCCAAGAATAACGCACGTTGTTCAGAAAAAGACCGGTTCTACCGGTCTTTTTTTATGAAAAAAATAAGTTGATCTCAAAAATGATCAAATTGTCCCGAATTGATATAAATTTTAGTAACTTTTGCCAAACTTGACATTGTGTATTGTCAAATTTATGCTTTAATAAAAAACATCATTCAAGCTGGACAATAAAACATGGATAAGCAGGTTGATATATTAATTATTGGGGCAGGGATTTCGGGCATTGGTGTAGCAGCACATTTAAGTCAAAACTGCCCACAGCGTTCTTTTGAAATTATTGAGCGTCGTCAAAGTTTTGGTGGCACTTGGGATTTATTCCAATATCCGGGCATTCGTTCAGATTCGGATATGTCGACCTTTGGTTATAATTTTAAGCCTTGGAAGAAAACCAATGTACTAGCCGATGGCGCATCTATCAAAGGTTATTTAGCAGAAGTCATTCAAGAAAAAGCCTTACATTCAAAAATTCATTTTCAGCATCGTGTGCTATCCGCCAATTATGACTCTCAAACACGTAAGTGGACGTTACGCATAGAAAATGCAGAACAACAGATTGAAACTTGGGTGGCTAATTTCGTTTTAGGCTGTACAGGCTATTACAACTACGATCAAGGTTTTCAGCCAGATTTCCCCAATCAGCAGGCATTTAAAGGTACATTTATCCACCCACAGCATTGGCCTGAAAATTTAGATTATCGTGGTAAAAAGGTGTTAATTATTGGTAGTGGTGCAACCGCCATTACCTTAGTCCCTGCCATGTCGAAAGGTGGTGCAGCGCATGTCACCATGCTGCAACGCTCACCGACATATATTGCTTCAGTGCCTGCAATGGATTTTGTTTATCAGCAAATGCGTAAAGTTTTGCCTGAAGATGTTGCTTACAAAATCACGCGCGCACGTAATATTGGCATGCAACGCGCAATTTATGCTTTAGCACAAAAACAGCCGAAATTACTGCGGACTTTGTTGCTGAAATCTATCCAAATGCAGCTCAAAGGCAAGGTGGATATGAAGCATTTCACACCACATTATAATCCGTGGGATCAGCGTTTATGTGTTGTGCCTGATGGTGATTTATTTAAGATTTTACGCGAAGGACATGCCTCGATTGAAACTGATCAAATTGCTAGTTTTACTGAAACAGGTGTGCAATTAAAATCAGGTAAACATTTGGATGCCGATATTATTGTGTCTGCGACAGGTTTGAATATTCAAATTCTAGGCGGTATTCAAGCCACAATTGATGGTGAGCCTTTGGATACCTCCAAACACATGCTGTATCAAGGTGTGATGGTCAGCGATGTGCCGAATATGGCGATGATTATTGGCTATATTAATGCGTCTTGGACACTTAAAGTGGATGTGGCTGCGGATTATATTTGTCGTTTGCTCAATTATATGGATCGACAAGGTTATGACGAGGTGATTCCTCAAGGTGACCAAACAGAGTTGTTAGAAGATACGGTGATGGGCAGTTTGAGTTCGGGCTATATCGCACGTGCTGCTGATGTGATGCCAAAGCAAGGCAAACATGCGCCATGGCGAGTCACTAACAATTACTTAGAAGATCGCAAAACTTTAAAACAAGCAAGCTTTGAAGATGGTATTTTAAAGTTCAAACAGGCTGTGCCTGCACAGCAGCGTAAACCTAAATTAGTGTCTTAAATCGTTGGGTGCAAAAATAATATGGTGCAAGGGATTTAAAATCTCTTGCGCCATTTTTATGTTGAGGTGGAAATTTTATAAAGAACGTGAAATCAGCTCTTTCATAATTTCATTGGTGCCTGCATAAATACGATTGGCCCGATTGTCTAAGTAAGCACGTGCAATTGGATACTCAAGCATATAGCCATAACCACCATGCAGTTGTAGACATTCATCCACCACTTTGGAGTACATCTCTGAAATTTTATATTTGGCGGCCGCTGCAGCTTCAACACTGAGCTGATCTTGAAGTTGTAACTGCATACATTGATCTAAAAAAGCACGACAGAAATCAATTTCGGTGCGTAATTCTGCCAGTTTAAAGCGCGTATTTTGAAAGCTATGAATACTTTTGCCAAAGGCTTGACGTTGCTGAGTATATTGCAGTGTATGTGCAAAAGCAGCTTCTGCACCTGCTTGGCAAATAATCGCGACAATTAAGCGTTCCCAAGCCAGTTCTTTCATCAGCATGATAAAGCCCATGCCTTCTGTACCCAATAAATTGCTGCGAGGCACGCGGACATTATCAAAAAATAATTCGCAAGTGTCCTGACCTTTCATACCAATTTTATTCAGTGGTTTGCCTTTGCTAAATCCCGCACGGTCTGCTTCTACCAATATTAAAGACAGATTGGCTGAACCTTTGTCTGTGTTCGCTGTTTTACATACCACAATCGCCATGTCGCACAAATAGCCGTTGGTAATAAAAATTTTAGAACCATTAATCACGTATTCATCGCCATCCAATACCGCAGAGGTACGCACAGCTTGTAAGTCTGAACCTGTACCGGGTTCGGTCATGGCAATCGCGGTTATCACTTCGCCTGTGGCCATGCGGGGTAACCAGTGTTGTTTTTGTTCAGTTGTGCCAAAGTTATTAATGTAATTGGCGACAATATCTGAATGCAGTGAAAAACCGGTAGCACTGTCACCTGCATAGGCTTGTTCTTCAATCAAAATCATGCTGTATAAGCGGTCTACCCCTGAACCTGCATATTCTTCAGGCATGGTGCTACACAGCAAACCCAAAGTACCTGCTTTACGCCATAGCTCACGGTCTACATGCTGCTGCGCTTCAAATTTTTCAGTATGGGGGATGACTTCCTGCAAATAGAATTTTCGTACCAAATCACGAAAACTGTCGTGTTCAGCATTGAATAAGGTGCGCGGTAACATATTGGCAATGGGGCGAATTGCGGCAGATTGCATGGTTTTATCTTCCTGATGTTGTTATTTTGAATTCACCTTAGAAGAATTTATAGGGGGCAACAAGGTGCAAAAGTTTCAATTGCAAATGAAAGATGATGCTTTTGGTCAATGCTGCATAAAAGTCATCGAAACTTTAAAAGGGGTCGGTTAAACTAGCCTGAGTTTAATTTTAATGGGGAAACCGCATGAGTGATGACATCAGCTTAGAAGAACGCAAAGTGATTTACCGTGCCCGTCGTGGTTTAAAGGAAATTGATGTCTATTTTGACCCGTATGTGAAAAATCATTATTTGACTGCCAGTGCGGAAGAAAAACAAATGTTTGCCGATTTGGTTGAGCAGGAAGACCCAGATTTATTGGATTGGTTTATGGAAGTGTCTGAGCCACCACGTCCTGAGTTGAAAGATTTTATCCGTAAACTAAAGCATTATGTGCATGGCTAAGCAGCAGTTTCAGCTGAAACCTAGTGTCATCGCAATAGTGTTTCAGCTGATGATCGCTCTACTCATCGTTTGGCTTTTACTACAAGTGTTAAAGCCATGGCTTAGCGTTGTATGTATTGTCATTATGGGCTGGACATATTTTAAATTTGTTCGTGCAAACCGAATTGTTGGTTTAGATCAATTAGATGACCGTGAATGGTCAATTTCCTATCTCGCGCCTCGTGTAGTATCACAACAGATTAAAAGCACAGCTCGCCAAATTGAAATTCAGCGTGTGCAACTGCGTCAAGTGATAGATCATCAAATTTATATCGTCATGGAATTTCAGCAAGCCTTTAAACCTCTGGTGATTTGGTGTGATCAGGTTTCCAAGGCGGAATGGAAGGCTCTAAAAGTATTGGCGAAAATGCTCTAATTTACAGACAGCTGTATATTTTTATAATAATAAAAAACTATAAGTATCATAAAGATAAAATTATCATCTATTTTTCGTGTCCTGATCAGTCATTTTATATTGGCATAAAAGATTACACATATCCCTATTTTCAGTTATATTCATTCCAGACAAGTGTAGATCAATACAAATCAGATTCCTGAAATGTGCAGATTTAAATTTAGTCGAAAGATTTTTTAAGATAAGCCCGAATTGGGCATCAGTTAATAAGTAGCATGTGCTGAACCGTCGCAATGCTACTTTTTTTTTGCCTAAATTTTGTCGGATGACAGATTTCAGTCAATTTTAGTCACTTTAAAACATGGCAAAGTTATCCATCTGAAGCAGCAAGTAGACGCTTTTATTCAGATATTGCTTCTGCTATGTTTGTTGCAATGGACATAAACACAATTATAGAGGACAGGAAAATGTCGCAAGTCCAAAAAATAGGCCAGGGTGTGGCCGTATTTGCAATCACAAGTTTATTATTATCAGGTTGTTCACAAGTGATCAAAACAGGTGCCAATGTCGCACTTGGATTTACTGAAAAACATATTGTGCCGCCAATTTTAGCGATGGAAGATGCTGAAATGGTGTGTAATTCTGGTAATTCCTTAACCCCTGCCATTATGGCGACTAAAGATATGGGCGCAGACCCAACCCGTGTTGCGGTACTAATGTATTCGGCTGCGGGTATTTGTGCCGAAGAAAAAGCTTTGGATGCTGAATTGCGTTATTTACGTGCAGCAAAAGCAGGGCAAGTGGGCGAAGCGCAAGATGCGCGGATTCAGCAAAAACGTTGGGCGGCTTTGGCGGCACAGCGCCAATACACAGGCTATCAATTGTTTCAGCATCGTTGGGAAAAGAAATATCGGAAACCTTTGGGCGAAGGTTGTCCAAAAATGAACAGTGATATTGATCAAACTGTGTATATGTTGGGGATGTTGAGTGGCTTGCAAGCCATGACCAATGATATTAATTCAGGCGGGGCAGTGCATGTGCCTAAAGATATTGCCGCGATTGTTGAACGTGGTATGACCTGTTTAAACAATGAAAAATTCTGGGGCGCACCAGAGGCTACACGTGCCGTAATTTGGACTTTGCTTCCAGGTGCGGGAGATGGCAAACCTGATCCGTATCAAACCTTAAAGCAGTCGATGCAAATTGGTGAAAATAAAGGGGTGCGTTTATCACACGCTTTATATGCGGTTGCTGCCCAAGCCAGTGGTGAAGATGCCAAAATCCGCGATGCACTCAAAGCCTTTTCTAATGCACGCAGTGACGAAAAACCTGTAAATCCACAATTTAAATTGATTGATGCCATGGCAGGAAGCATGGTACAAGGAATTTCAGACCGTTACTGGACTGAACATACAGGTGTGCGTACTGGTGATCAGCAACGTTTCTGGGATGAACAAGATGATTCATCTGAATTAGATGATTTATTTAATGAGGATACGGCAGCTCAATTGTAAAAATATCAAGATTGCCCAATTCAATATAGACAAGAAATTTTAGGATTGGGCAATCCGTTTGCCGAAGCACATAACAAGAATAATTTGGAGGATGCAAGCGCCTATGCAATATTCATCTCAATTTCTCAGTCGAAAAATTGTGTTTATTGCGGCATGTATGTCGGTTTCGGCATGTTTGCAGATTTTTGCAGAGCATTTTATTTATTGGTCTACACATTTATTGGATGAATTTTGGCGCTTATGGACAGGGCATTGGGTGCATGTGGGCTGGATTCATTATTTACTCAATATGATCGCGTTTGCCTGTTTACCTTTTATTTTTCCGCATGCCAAAGTATGGCACTTTGTGGCGCTTTTGCTGCTACTACCGCCAGCGATTAGTCTGAGTTTCTATTACTTCCTTGCCGATATTGATGCCTATGCAGGACTTTCTGGGGTGTTGCATGGTGCTTATGTGGCGGTGGCATGTGTGCATTTGCTTTATAAAAAAGAACGTGGTTTTGCCGCATTGGTGTTGCTGCTTATTTTATCTAAACTGATTTGGGAAAATACCGTGGGCAGTTTGGGTACAGCAGAATTAATCGGAAGTCCTGTGTTAGTTGAGGCACATTTATTGGGGGTGATTTGGGGTGTAATTTTTGCATTGGCTTATATTATTTGGGCCTATTGCATTGATCCGCACTAAAATTACATCAAAATGATGGCAAAAAGGGCTCACAAAAAATCTCACAATTGACCATTTTTACTTAAAAGAAAATCTATATTGTCATTTTAAAAATAACGACGCTCATGCACATTTAAACTGAATACAAAAATGCTCAATGGAAGATGGACATTCCGTTGAATAAGGATAGACAGAAATTCGAGAGTCTCGGTTTCTGCGCAGAATAAAAACAGGAAAATATATGCACAATAACGGACAACGTAGGTCTGGCTTGGCTTTGCTCAGACATATATGGACAGAATGGATTTCTACATTCGTTATTTTGATCTTGTTGTTACTGACCCTCATTATTGGTATAGGTGAAATGGTACATGGTCAGTTGTTGCGTATGGGTGAACGCCTATATGGTGACCCTGCAACAGGTATGCAATATTCATTTTTACGTGCCGAACCCACTGCACCTGACTGTGAACGCAACCCCGATATCGATGCACAAGTACATGCCCAAATGCAAGCCAATGCTGCTGATGAGTTTGCCGATATTTTTGGTACTGCCTCTGAATCAGATGTCCGCGCTTCCATTTTAGCAGCCAAACAAATTTGTGAAGAAAAATTTCAATTTCATGATCAGGCGATTCAGCATATTCAAGCCCATCCAAGCTTGAAAATGTATCGAACCATTGAAACCTCTTTTTTTGGTATTTTTAAATTTGGTACTGAAAACCGTGCCATTTTATTGGTATTGATGGTGGTCTTTGCTGCAATTAGTGCCACTTTAAAGACCCATCACATTGGTTTACGTGGCCCTGCGACCAAAATTGACTTCAAGGTGTATTCGACCTTAATGGTGGTGGCGAATGGTTTCTTAACCTCGTCAAGTATCAGTCAATATCGTTCAGTACTCAATTCAGGCGTACCGATGAGTGGTGAAACGCAAATCATTTACTGGATGTGGATGATTCTGTTTGCAACTCTGACTTTAATTAGTTTATTCCAGCTTATTAAGCCACCTGCACCGACCCGTGAAGGCGGTAGTTTAGGTCTTGCTTTCCTGAGCGTACCTTTGTATGCCTATATGGCAATTAGTACGGGTTTCTCTTTTACCTTCCTGATGGATTATCCAATGGGGCAAGGGATTTACCTAGGGCAACTGGTCGAATTCTCTAGTATTTTCTTGAACTTGGCTTTGTTTATTTGGGCGGGGATGTTGCTCAAACAAACCCGAATTGTGGATTTGTTCCTGAATATTCTGCGTCCGTGGAATTTGGCACCTGAAACTTTAACCTGGCTGATTCTGATTGCTGCTGCATTACCAACGGCTTATACCGGTGCATCGGGGATTTTTGTCATTGCTGCAGGTGCGATCATTTATAAAGAAGTTTGGAATGCGGGTGGACGACGTCAGTTTGCATTAGCGGCAACTGCCATGTCGGGTTCAATGGGGGTGGTGCTTCGCCCTTGCCTATTGATTGTTGTGGTGGCATCGCTGAATAAAGAAGTCACAACGGACATGCTATATCACTATGGTTTGTATGTGTTTCTTTTGACTTCAACCCTGTTTTTAGTGATTTCATTGTTCTTTGCTGAAAATAAATTCCGCATTGCTGCACCAAGAATAGCTGCGCCATTGTCCCTACGTGCTTTTGGCCCTGTACTACCATATATCCTCATTTTTGTGTTGATTTGGTTGTTCTATAAATATGCTTTAGACACCAATATGAATGAATTTACTGCACCTGTAATGATGCCGGTTATTTTATTGATGATGGTGTTGTTTGATAAATTGCGCCATGAACCTGCGCCTATTCCAGCGATGGGGCAGTGGGATCAGACTTTAGATCACAAGCCTGTAGCACAACAGACAGCAGCTTCATCTGAGCGTTCATTATTGACCGCACCTGATTCACCATTGCGTCAGTATGGTTTCTTCAAAGCTCTGCATTTATCGACCAGTGAAACGGTGGGACATATTGGTGCATTGGTAATTTTGATGGCGCTTTCAGTCAGTGTGGGCGGCTATTTAGAACGCATTGAAATTATGGAAGCGTTCCCAACCGACATTAGCAGCATCTTTATTGTGATTAGCCTGATTGTTGCCTTGATGATTTTTGTGGGCATGATTATGGATCCATTCGGTGCGGTGATTCTAATTTCTGCAACGGTTGCGCCTGTAGCTTATCAATATGGGATACATCCTGCGCATTTCTGGATGATTACCCTAATTGGTTTTGAATTAGGCTATGTGACGCCACCTGTAGCGCTGAATCACTTATTGGCAAGGCAGTCGATTGGAGATGAAGAAGTCGCTGCAGCCGATGCAGAAGTTCGTCATAAATCGTTCTATTATCGTTATGAGCGTTGGATTTTGCCTATGATTGTGATGCTTCCTGCGATGTTGATTATTGCCTATGCACCGTATGCGTTCAAGCTATTCGGCTGGTATGAATAAGCACATGGATACTTAATCACTGTCATCTTATTATTTAAAAACACCCTGTGGTTCACTACGGGGTGTTTTTTTAATAGGTTGATATGCAGGGAATACAAAGCAGCATTATGAATGCGGGGAGTGGTGATTCAGGTGTTTTTGTAACAGTGGACTGCACAAAATAATGGCAAGCAAAATTAGGGCAAAGCCAATTAAACTAAATAAGTCTGGCGTTTCATGCCAAAAGCTAAAGCCCCAAATCCCTGCAAAAATAATCGCAATGTAATTGACAGGGCCAATTTGCCCAGCAGGGGCAAGACGGTAGGCATTGGACATAAAGATCTGACTGATATTGGCCAGCAATCCTGCACCAATTAAAAAACTCAATTCTTTTAAGTTGTAAGGACGCCATGACCAGAACATCGGTACAACAGAAATGAGTGTCCCAATCATGCAAAAATAAAACACAATGCGTTCAGGCGGTTCGGTTTGAGTCAGGGCGCGTACCGTGACAAAAGCCATCGCTGCTAAAAAACTGGCACTGAGTCCAATTGCGGACATGCTATTAAACATACCTGCATCGGGTTTGGCGACAAATAACACGCCAAATAAACCAATGAACGCAGCCCATAGCATTGGTTTGGTGATTTTTTCTTTAAGGAATAGCCATGCAATTAAGGGAATAAAAATAGGCGATGAATAGGTAAAGACCATCGCATTGGACAGTTTTAGATTGGCAATCGCGTAGAAAAAACCATACATGGCGGTTAAGCCGACCACCGAACGCCAAGTGTGCATCCATAACTTTTCAGTTTTAAAAAAGCCCAAGCCTTTATTGAAAATGAGCGGGATAAAAATAAACAAACCAATGAAATTACGGAAAAATACCACTGTGGCATTATCTACCGTTTCTGATGCGTAACGAACGCACACTCCCATGAGTGAAAACAGAAAGGCAGAGCAGGTCAACAGCATAATTGCTTTGAGCAAATTTTGTTGGGCAGAACCAGAAGATGTCATACAAATAAAGCCAGAATAACCTCTGGCTATTCTAGCTTAAATTGGCTACAACACTGACCCTTTATCGTATTTTAAAATGACTGATGTGAAGCAGAGGAGGCTTACTGTGCCAGTTGGGCTTCCAGTATTTTGATTTGTTCTTCTTTCAGTTTAATCAATTCATCAGCATCGTTATGTTGCTGTTTTAATAAGGCACGTTGATCATTCAGCTGATTTTGAATGTCATCTAATTTAGCCACTTCTTCTTTGGCAAGCGCTGCATTCTCAGATATAGGTGCTTTGAGTAAATCTTCTGTGACCAACTGTTTTGGTGCTGCTTCATCTTCTTGCAATGGCGTTGCTTCAGCAGGTACAGCTTTCGCTACAGACGCCGTAGTTGGGGCAGTTTCTATAGGCGCAGTATTGTCGCTATCGCCCATCCATTGAAAGATAAATACGGCAATAATGACAATAATTAACCCACCCGTAATCGCCCATAAAAGCTTAGGGTTATGTCGTTGATCTTCAGTCATGCGTTGTTGAACCTTATTGTTTTACTTTGACTGACGCGGCTTAAACTGGATCACCCCAATTTCATCTGAAACCTCTGGGATTTCAGGTTCATCAATATGTGTTGGACGGTTTTCCGTATAATCACACTCGATACATTCGATCCATTCAGCTTCGTCAGCGGTGAGCATGACAACCCGATCCATCGCCTGACATTTCGGACATTTTGCGCCTGCAATGAAACGACGTTTAATGGTCATCACGACTCCCCTAACTTCATCTAAAGTTCTTAGTTTAAGCGTTTTTGACTATGTTCGTCCAACCTTGATGACGTAATAGTGCGTCTATTTTTGGCTCGCGTCCGCGGAAATTGATAAATGCGTCAAGCGCTGAATCTTTTCCGCCAACTGCTAGAATAAACTGTCTAAACTGCTTGCCAGTTTCGGTGTTAAATAGCCCTTCATTTTCAAAGCGATCAAAGGCATCGCTGGCCAAAACCTCTGCCCATTTGTATGAATAATATCCTGCAGCATAGCCGCCTGCGAAAATATGGCTGAAGCTGTGCTGGAAGCGGTTGTAAGCTGTAGTTGGCGCAACGGCATAGTTTTGACGAATATCATCTAGCATGGCTTGAATCTGTTCCGCATTTAAAGCAGGGTTGCTGCGATGAATACTTAAATCGAACAGGGCAAATTCAATTTGGCGCAGGCTCTGCATTCCCGACTGGAAGAAACGTGCATCTAACAGTGCTTTAAGCAGGTGTTCTGGCAGGGTGTCTTGGGTTTCAATATGCGCACTCAGCATATCTAAACTATCTTGATCCCAAGTCCAAAATTCCATGAATTGGCTTGGTAATTCCACCGCATCCCAAGCGACACCATGTGTACCTGCCACAGCAATATTATCTACTTCAGTTAGCATGTGATGTAAGCCATGTCCAAATTCATGGAATAGGGTGATGACTTCATCATGCGTTAAAAGCGCGGGTTGGTCTGCAACAGGTGGGGTAAAGTTACACACCATATAGCAAATTGGTTTTTGTAAACCTTGTGCCAATTGCATGCGTGAACGGAAACCACTCATCCATGCGCCGCCGCGTTTGCCTGTACGGGCATATAGATCAAAGTAAAAACCACCAATCACTTGACCTTGATCTTCAAGTTCAAAATAACGTGCATCAGGATGCCAAACAGGGGCAGCGCGCTCAATAATATCGACATCGTATAAACGCTTGACGATGCTAAATAGACCTTCAACCACTTTCGGTGCAGGGAAATATGGTTTTAACATTTCTTGTGAAAGGTTAAATTGCTGTAATTTTAATTTTTCAGAATAGTAGCCTGTATCCCACGGTTGTAAGGTATCAATCCCATCTTGGGCGGCAATGGCTTTGAGTTCGGCAATTTCTTGTTCTGCAGGTGCACGAGCATGTTCTGCCAGTTCACGCAGGAATTGATCGACTGCTTCGACACTTGGTGCCATTTTGCTGGCAAGGGATAATTCTGCATAGTTGTTAAAACCGAGCAATTGCGCCATTTCTTGACGTAAACGCAAGATTTCTTCCATGATCGGGGTGTTGTCAAATTCAGACTGGGCTGATTGATCGGACGCGCGAGTAGTGTATGCCTGATACAAGGTTTCGCGCAAAGCGCGATCATCGGCATAGGTCATAATGGCTAAATAGGCAGGAATATCCAGTGTTGCCACAGCTTGTTCCAATTCGCGTTGCTGACCATATTGTTTCAGCAATTCAACGCTGCTTGGCGGTAAACCTTTGAGCTGATCTTCGGACAATACTTTGTAATAGGCTTGGGTGGCATCCAACACATGATTGGAAAAGTCTGATGACAGTTGCGATAAACGCGCTGAAATTTCAGCATAGCGTTTTTTAGCTTCACCTTCTAAGGCCACACCTGACAGTTTAAAGTCGCGCAATGCCAGTTGAATTGCGCTTTGTTGTGCAGCAGGCAAATCTTTAAAGGTGTTGGCATCGTGAATATGTTGATAAGTTTGGTATAACACCGTGTGCTGACCCAATTGAGTGTAGTAGTCGCTTAAACTTGGTAACAGCGCTTGATACACTTCGCGGGTTTCAGGATTATTCATGACCGCATTTAAATGTGACAGCACGCCCCATGCTTCGCTCATGTTATTTTCGAGCTGATCAATCTGTTCTAAAACATTTAATTGCGCCGTCGTATTTTCAGGTACTGCAGTCAGATTATTTAAAAAGTTTTGTCCCTGCTGAATGGCATGCTCAATTTTTTGTTTTAAATCTGCCAGGGTAATTTGATCAAATTGTGGAACAGGCAAAGTTGCCTTTTCTAATGTCATGTCGGTCTGCCGATTTATTTCCTGTGTTATTTGTAGAAGTAAGGCTTCTAGAAGGATAAATCAAGCCTTGGGTGCTATTTATTCGCTCTTGTTTCACCGTGGATAGATTGAATATCTTGGATGTAGGTGCCAAAGCGCCCCTCAATGACCGATAATTTTATGAATAGATTTTGATTTTTGTAGTGTTCATATTCATCTACATTGATTCGAAACATACCAGTAGAGTCATACGGTGTTTCAATAGAATAGTAGACACTTCCTTTTTTACCATGTTTTTTAACAGCGCTTGCTTCCAATGTCACCACAGTAGGTGTACCCAAAACTAGGGTATGAAGCAGAGGAGGATAGACAACTAGATTTAAGTAAAGAAACAGAATTACAAAAATAGGGAAGAGGAGTAAAAAATAGAATTTTGGCTTTTTTTGTACATTTGTCCATGTACGTGGAATGATCCATTGTCCGTATCTATGCAGAACATAAAAGTAGATCAAAACAGCCAAATAAATCAACGTTGCAACAATGAAGGCTGTGATTTTGACTTGATTTGTTGGGGTGAAGTCTATAAAAAAGAGAGCAATCAGTGCTGAAATACTAAGTACAAAGACTAAGCATATTACATATTCATGGTAATAGTATTTAGTAATTTTCTGTGATGTCATGATTTTTAAGTGGTTTATTTTTATAGAGATATATTAAATGAAAAAGAGCGCCGTAGCACTCTTTTTTATTTAGTAAAATTTACTCACCCTTTGCTTTGGCATTGGATTTTTTCTTTTTCACCTTGGTCTTTTTTTTGGCTTTGTCTTTCGGTTTAGCTTCCGACTTCGCTGAGGTTTTTTTACCGTAAGAACTCGGTTTGTTTTTTGGTTTTTTCTTCGGCACAGGTTGCTCACCGTTTTCACTTAAAGTCGCCTTGCTTGGACGCTCAGAAAAAACTTCTTCGGTGGCTTCACGGCTGAACGGTTTTGCCACGCGCGGTGCGCGCATACGAATAGCGCGACCTGCATGGGTGAGTTGTTGCATGAGTTCAAAATCAATTTTGCGGTCTTCTAAATTGACAGCCGCGACTTTAATTTTGACTTCATCACCCAAGCTAAAGCTTTGACCACGTGCTTGTCCAATTAGGCTTTGGCTGGCTTGGTCAAATACAAAGAAGTCATCGCCCAATTGGCTGACATGAATCATGCCATCGACATAAAGGTCTTTGAGAGTGACAAACAGACCGAATTCGGCTACTGCAGAAATTACGCCTACAAATTCTTCGCCCAAATGCTGCTGCATATAGTGGCATTTTAGCCATGTGGTGACAGAGCGCGAGGCTTCATCGGCACGACGTTCAGTTGCAGAATAATGTTCGCCTGCATCATCTAAAGCTGCACCTGAAAGTGGTGATGGCTTTTGTTTTAAATGCGCTTTAATGGCACGGTGTAACAATAGGTCAGGGTAGCGGCGAATTGGTGAAGTGAAATGCGTGTAGGCATCATAAGCTAAACCAAAGTGTCCTGCATTGTTGGCACCATAATAGGCCTGCATCATGGAACGTAATAACACCGCGTGAATACTTGGCGCATCAATACGATCTTTAGTGGCTTCAATCACCGCTTGATAGTCGGCCTGAGTGGGTTGTTCTGGAAAATGTAGCCCAAGTAATTTGACAAAATCACGGACTTTTTGAATACGTGAAAACTCTGGCGGTTCATGCACACGGTACAGCATCGGCACATCATGTTTGAGTGCATATTCTGCTGCTGCGACGTTGGCGAGTAACATACATTCTTCAATCAGTTTATGCGCATCGTTACGGCTGCGCGGCAAAATTTCTTTAATTCCACCTAACTCATCAAAGGTCATGTAGGTTTCAACGGTTTCAAACTCCATGGCATGACGTTCAGCACGTAAACCTTTCAGCACTTGATACAGTTGGAACAGAGTATTTAATGATTTGCACACCTCCCGATCTTCTGGAATTGCCGCACTATCACCCTCAAAATATTGTGCCACTTGAGTATAGGTTAAACGTGCTTTGGAATGCATGACCGATGGATAAAATTCAAAACCTGTGACCCGACCTGCGCGTGACAGTTTTAAATCGCAGACCATACACAAACGGTCAACCTGCGGATTCAGCGAACATAAGCCATTCGATAAAGCTTCAGGCAACATCGGCAATACAAAATGCGGGAAATAGACTGAAGTCCCACGTTCCTGAGCTTCATCATCCAACGGTTTGCCTGTGCGGACGTAATGGCTGACATCGGCAATGGCAACCACGACACGGTAACCCCCGCCTGGGCGTTTTTCGGCATAGACAGCATCGTCAAAGTCACGCGCATCTTCACCATCAATGGTAACTAAGGCTAAATCACGTAAGTCGATACGCCCTTCACGGTCTTGCGCCGTAGGCTCCTGAAAACTTTCAGCTTCCTGAATCACGGCTTCAGGAAATTCATACGGTAGACCAAATTCCAAAATGGTTTGTGGAATAATAATTTCGGTATCTGCTTTATCTGCCATGGACTGAACAATATGACCAGTCGCAAACTCTTCACGAGTTGGATAGTCGTCAATTGCAATGCGTACAGAGTCGCCCAGTTTGACTTGGGCATGTTCAATCAGTTCTTTTTCTAAGGTAATGGGTTGATGGCTATTCGGCTGGGCAGGCTGAATAAAATATTCACCATCGTATTCTGACAATTTACCAATGATTTGTTTGACGCGACGCTGGGTGACTTCAGTAATAAAGCCCCATGCTTTGCCTTTACGATCCACTGAAGTCTGGCGGACTTTAACCTGATCGCCATTAAACACTAAACGCAGTTCACGTTCAGGCAGCAAAATATCATCATGGCCTGCAATATTGGCTGTGCCTAAACCTTTACTGTTGATGTAAACCGTGGCGTCATGAGTCGGTTGTTCTGCAGCCAGCTGGAACTTGAATCCATCTTTCATGAGCTGACCATCACGTACCATGGCAATTAAACGATGGCTCAGGGCATCAATACTTTTTTGATCGGCAATCGCAAAATGCTCTACCAAGTCTGCATGTGACTGTGCCGCTTGCAAGGTTTCAATGGTTTCTAAGATTAAGGTACGGCTTGGAATAGGATTTTCGTAGCGTTCGGCTTCAGCTTTCGCTTCAGGATCGACCCAATTTTTCATCATGGAATAAACTTCATGTCAGAAGATAGGTTTAGCATAAGTCATGTACGGAAAGACTGCACGTAAATGATTGCAATAATGTGTTTTCTGTCGTTATTTTACGATGTTTCTAGTTCTTGTGCAGCGATTGCCAAAAGTTCAGGCGTAATTCTGGTGATGAATCCTGAAAATTGTTTAAAAAATATTTAATTGAGCAAAAATATGCAAAAATTGTGGTATCGAAGCTTGCAGTGCTAGCACTTAATTTGTATTATGGCGGCACGTTACGGTGAGATGGGTGAGTGGCTGAAACCACGTCCCTGCTAAGGACGCATACGGGTAACTGTATCGAGGGTTCGAATCCCTCTCTCACCGCCACGCTTTACTTATGTCGCGCTCATAGCTCAGCTGGATAGAGCACTTGGCTACGAACTAAGGGGTCGGGAGTTCGAATCTCTCTGAGCGCACCAATAAGTAAACCGAACAGTAACGTATCGCCTAAATTGGCACACAAGTAATGCGCTCATAGCTCAGCTGGATAGAGCACTTGGCTACGAACTAAGGGGTCGGGAGTTCGAATCTCTCTGAGCGCACCAACTTGAACAATCAACCGCTTAAATGCGGTTTTTTTGTGCCTGAAATTTAGTAAACTCAAACAATAATCAGTTTATTAAAAAGAATAGCGTACTCATGGTTTTACGTTAAAATTCTTTTGAATCGTCCAATATCTGTGCATTTGATTGCAAAATGATGAATTAATACTTAACAGCCAGAAAAAAACACGTATAATGCACCCCATCAAGTCGTCGCGCTCATAGCTCAGCTGGATAGAGCACTTGGCTACGAACTAAGGGGTCGGGAGTTCGAATCTCTCTGAGCGCACCAACTTGAAATAAAAAACCGCACTTTTGATGCGGTTTTTTTGCATCTACACTATCTAAAAATGATGAAATTTCTGTGTCAAAAGCATGACCATTGTTTTACGTCTGGCTTTGAGCGAATAAACACGAAAAAAATAAGGAAAGTGCTCAATCTAGTGTAAGATTTAGCTCAATTTGAATGACTTGATGATGAGCTTATGTCTGACACGCAGCCAGCATTGTCTTTGCGCTATTTTTTAAATTTAGAAGAATCTCAAGACGGCTTTGCCCTTGCGACTTTTGGTAAAAAACAATTTACCCGTTTTATTACACCGTTGATTAGTGTGGCGATTATTGCTTGGGGCTTTTATTTGGGCTTCGATGGGGTAGGTCGCTATTATGTTGCACTCGGTGCTTTCTTTTTAATCTTGCAAACTTTAATGCGTTATTGGTTTTTGCCAATGATGTTTAAACGCCAGTTTGTAAAATACCAATTTGGAAAAAGCGAGCAAGGCATTGATTTATTTCAGGACTATGCCGAGCTGTATGCCAATGGTCGTAAACAGGTATTTCATTATAACGAGGTGCAAAATTTCGCTGTGGGTAAACTCACCTATATGCTGGAATTAAAAAATCGTACAGTGGTGATTGTACCGAAACGTGCATTTAATCTGCCTGCAGAACAAACGGTTTTTGAAAATACTTTTAAAAAGTAAGTTCTAATTTTCCCAATTTACGAGTTATTCGAGGATGATCATGAGTACACGTCCATCTAAAATTGTCTGTGTCGGTCGCAGTTATGCAGACCATGCCAAAGAATTAGGTAATGCTGTACCTGATCATCCTGTGTTATTTATTAAACCGCCAAGCAGTTTACGCAGTTTAAGTGATGGGATTACGTGGAATAAGGTCTGGGGCAATTGTCACTATGAATGTGAATTGAGTTTACGCATTGACCAGCCTTTAAATGCAGACACAGATCCTGCCAAAGTATTGGATGCTGTAAGTGCAGTGACTTTGGGCTTGGATTTAACTTTGCGTGAATTGCAGGATGAACTTAAGAAAAAAGGACAGCCGTGGGAACGAGCCAAAGCGTTTGACGGTTCTTGTGTGTTGGCAGATTGGGTGGATGTATCGGAAATTCAGGACTGGAAAAACGTGCAATATCGTTTGGACATTAATGATGAATTACGTCAGCAAGGCGATACCAGTTTATTGATTTTTGATATTGCGGCATTGTTGGCAGATATTAGCCAAGTATTTAGTTTAGAACCTGGTGATGTGGTAATGACTGGTACACCTGCAGGGGTGGCAGCATTACAGTCGGGCGATCAGTTGAAGATGACCTTACAAGGACGTACTCAGGCATTTGTCTGGACGACTTTTGTAAAATAAATAGTGGTGTAAACGGTGATGTCATCAAAAGATGAGTATCACCGTTTTGTACTTGCTTTTAAATCCAATGGTTATACTTTCAGTAAATGCTGAAATTTACTGCGTAATTTATTCAGTTTCGGTGGAATGGAAAAATTGCAGTAGCCCTGATTTGGATTTTTGGCAAAGAAATTCTGATGATAGTCTTCTGCAGGGTAAAATTCAGGTGCTGCACTGAGTTCAGTCACAACATTCACAGCTTCAGCTTGTAAGGCTGCAATCATCTCGGCGGCAGCTTGTTGCTGTGTAGCATCTAAATAATAAATCACAGAGCGGTATTGTGTGCCGACATCATTGCCCTGACGGTTTAATGTGGTTGGGTCGTGTGTGGCAAAAAACACCTCAAGTAATTGTGAATAGCTGATCTGCTGCTCATCAAAATCAATCAAAATGACTTCTGCATGTCCGCTGTCGCCACGGCAAATATCTTCATAGCTTGGGTTTAAGGTATGTCCACCTGCATAACCGCTGGTGACTTTTTCTACGCCTTGCAGTTGTAAAAATACGGCTTCGACACACCAGAAACATCCGCCACCAAACAATGCTTGTTGCATGATTTTGTCCTTATATTTTATGAATAAACCATTTTAAGCCTGTCTATTATTAGGCTTAGCCGTTAACGTGCAGCCGTTGGTGTTTCAAATTGAATCAGTAAATTTCCATGGCGATCTAGCAATTTCAGGGTTTTACCATAGACCTGATAATGCGTCACTTTATTTAGGGCTTCATGAAATTTCTGATCTAAGTTGTTGTTATTTAAGCAAGCCATTCGCGTGGTTGCCAATTGCCCCAATTGTAGGGTGTCACGTCCTGCGACATAACTACCGCTGAGTCGGTTACAACTATCTGAACCTGTGACTGTTTGTGTGGCGGCATCAAAGTTTAAATATGGCAAGTTTTGGCGGTTTGCTTCTGTTTTTAACATGCTGTTGCCCAATTGCGTAGCAGTCCATGTACGTTGTACTAAGTTGGCTTGATTGATTGCGCTAATTTGGCTTGCACTCGTTTGAGTTGGCATAGTTTCACATCCTGATAAAGCAATCATTGCACCCAATAAGGTGATCCCGAAGTATTTTTTTAGCATGGAATGATCTCTAATTTTTTGAAATTGTTGCTATCTAAACAAATTATGCGCCGTGGCTCTAGTTAAATTTGTATGTTTGCTGCAACTTTTTCCAAGATATGGTGTGGTTTTTTCTCTGAATTGATTGTATCTGCGCAAAATGACCAAAATAGGTCAGGGCAGCACTTTGTTCTGATAAGTCGGATGCGAATAAGGCGTGCTGATGTTTGCTGAAGAATCGAGCTGCACGCCTTGTCGAATGAGCGCGGAAAAGTCTTGGCTGTGGATATCTTTTAAGTTTTCCACACGTGGGTTAATGTGGGCACGTTGATACCAAGTTTGCATATCCCAACGATGATCCAGCGCATGCAAATCATATAAATAATTGGGTAAATAACCCGAAGCAAACAGACGATAGTCGGCAGGGAAACGTTTTTGAGATACTGCCTGAATCATGTCAAACAGCAGCGTGGTGCAATTACTGGTCAACGTATTATACCAATGCGCTTTGGCGGCTAAAGCATCGGCTTTATGCAGATATTCCTGAAACAGTGCTTGTGCTTCTTGTGGATTGAGCTGGATCGGGAAAAAATAAACTTGCTCACCCCGAATATTGCTGCGGGTGTAGATGATATCTTTTTCATCGGCAGCGACAAGGCTGAGTTCATATTGCCGAAAGAAGCCACCAATCGCAGAAAACTCTTCGTGTTTTTCTTTGCGAATTTCAATGGAAAAGGCGAGTGGCGCTTGATCGGCAAAGTCAAAACTGACTAAGGTATGCGCAATTTTTGGCCCCATCCAGTAAGAGGTGATGATATTCACCCCCGTAATCTGTTTCAGGTTAAATTGGCGGGTTTCCCAACGTTCGGTATAGCGACCATCGGCATGCCAGTCAAAATTGCGGACATTGTGCAGCGTGACCTGATCTTGTACTTGTTCATAATGCAGCATACGGGCTACTTCAGGGTTCCAGTCACGGTCTTGCTTGGCATCCATCCCAAAATACCAAAACAGCCCCAAGGTAAAACCCAAAAGATAAACCAAAATATCCTGATTGCGACTGAGCAAATGCTGAGTGATATAAATGCCCAAAATGCTGAGGGTGAAGGCTAGCCAAGTCCCAATCAGCACACGGCTCATTAACCAACCCAAAGGCTGATGAATCCACAAGGCCATACTGAGCCAAATAGAAGAAAGAACGACACCTAAACTGAAGATGAAATGCAGCATCCGCCATTCCTGAGGCAAAGTTAAATTCCGTTTAAGTCATCATAATCAAATATTGCCAAGGCTGTCAGCATTATTTTTGATAGCGGGCAAACTCAAAGGCAATCCCTGATTTTTCATCGACATGCTGTTCTGAGGCCACTTTTTTAAACTCGGCAGGAATGGCAGGATAATGCGCATCTCCCTGAACATCTAGTTCAATATGCGTCAGTTCCAAACGGTCAGCAATCGGCATAGTTTGGCTAAAAATTTCACCACCACCAATAATAAATAAAGTGTTTGGTTTTTCTGAGGCTTGAACATCGGCAACGGCTTGTTGCAAGGCATCTTCAATGCTATGCGCCACTTTTGTGCCTTCAAATGCCCAGTTTGGGTCGCGGGTAATCACCCAATTGACACGTTTAGGCAGGGTGCGTCCCATCGACTCCAAGGTTTTGCGTCCCATAATCACCACGCCACCTTGGGTGATTTCTTTGAAGTGTTTTAAGTCTGCCGAAATATGCCACGGCAATTGGTTACCCTGACCAATGCAGCGTTGTTGATCCATAGCGACTACGTGTACAACTTCTAAATTTTGAAATGACATAATTAGGCTCGTATTTTCTTAGTCTGCCAAGCATCTTTTGGGGACGTTGGGGCAATTTAAATGTTGAGATGCTAAATCTAGCAACAGGCAATTAAACAGCGACAGGTGCTTTAATTGCAGGATGTGACTCATAGCCTACAATTTCAATATCTTCAAATTTAAAATCGAAAATATCTTTGATTTCAGGATTGAGTTTTAACTGACATAACGCCAGTGGTTCACGGCTTAGCTGTAACTGTGCCTGTTCAAAGTGGTTGGCATATAAATGCGTATCGCCACCTGTCCAGACAAAATCTCCGACTTCTAAATCACAGACTTGCGCGATCATGTGGGTTAGTAAAGCATAGCTGGCAATATTAAAAGGCACGCCTAAAAACACATCGGCACTGCGTTGATATAGCTGGCATGAGAGTTTGCCGTTGTGCACAAAAAACTGGAATAAAGTATGGCAAGGCGGTAAAGCAACTTGACCTGCTTCTTTCGGGTTCCAGCCTGACACGATTAAACGCCGTGAATTTGGATTGGTTTTAATTTCATTGATTAACCATGCAATTTGGTCAAAACCATCTTGCTCATACAGACCATCGGCTTTTTGTGTTGCACCAAAATTACGCCATTGATGTCCGTACACTGGGCCAAGTTCACCTTCAGGACGACCAAAGCGCGCGGTTTGTTCTGCGGTAGACCATTCATCCCAAATACTGACTTTATGTTCTTGTAGATATTTGACGTTGGTATCGCCTTTTAAAAACCATAACAGCTCAATTACGATAGAACGGAAATGTACTTTTTTGGTAGTCAGCAGTGGAAAACCTTGTGCAAGGTTAAAACGCATTTGGTGCCCAAACACTGAACGTGTGCCTGTTCCGGTACGGTCACCTTTGTCGCCACCATGGTCAAGAATATGTTGGAGTAGGTCTAAATACTGGCGCATAGCGTTCTCTGGTCAAGCAAAAGAAATATTTTTTGTTTGGGCAATTCGATGCCCAGTAAATCAGAAAGAATAATAGCAGAGTTTTTAAAGTTGTGACTTTATTGTGTGTCGGAAGCGTGATGTTGATGCAATAAAGCCAACGGCGAAAACAGGCAAATAGCCAAAGCGGTAAAGCCAATGCCTTGAGCGCCCGACAGTAAAATTTCACCGTGTTGAATCTGCATGAAAATTATTGCGAGTAACAACGCCAGTGGAATCCAAGTCAATAGTCGTGCCAACCAACCTGTGGGATGTTGTGCAGTAAAATGAATTTTGCAGTAACGACAAATTAAAAAAACAATACCTGTGGCCAGAAACATTAAAATCGCATCGAGCTTTAAGGGTTCTAAGAAGTATACCGCTGCAGTGACCAGCGCGATCACCATCAGCAGGGCAATTTTCTTTGTGACCGCAACCTGTGGGTTAAACCAAAATTCAAGCATGTGAGATATTGATGTCTGAAAAGTGTAAGTAATAGATAGCACTGTAGCATAAAAAAGGCGAAGATTGACTTCGCCTGAATGGATGAAACCTGCATTTAAATGGGTAGTAGCTTAGCTGTTTTTTTGCGGCCCCCAATCATAAATTTTCTTTTGATAGGCATACCACATCATCCAGAAACCGACCAAAATCATTGGTAAGCTCAGGAATTGTCCCTTACTCATCCATGCAATAAAGAGCTGACCATGATCGGGTTCGCGGAAAAATTCGACAACAAAGCGCGCCAAACCATAACCAATCAGGAATAGGGCAGACACTGCCATGCGTGGACGTGGCTTTGAACTAAACCACCACAGTACAATAAACAGGATTAGACCTTCACATAAGGCTTGATACAATTGCGATGGATGACGTACCAATTGTAAAGGATCGGTCGGGAAAATCATCCCCAAAGCAAAATTCGGATCGGTCACAGGGCGACCATATAATTCACCACCAATAAAGTTACCAATACGACCAAACATTAGACCTGTAGGTACACATGGGGCAATAAAATCCAAAGTTTGAAACCACGTCATTTTGTATTTTTTACACCAGAACAGCATGGCTAAAATCACGCCCAGAAAGCCGCCATGGAAACTCATGCCGCCTGTCCAGACTTGGAATAACCACAGTGGATTTTCCAAAAATTGTTCAAAGCCGTAGAAAAACACATAACCGACACGTCCACCAATCACCACGCCCAAAGCGCCGTAAAAGATCAGGTCGGAAACCATGTCTGGTGTCCAGCCACGTTGTTTGGCACGGTAAGTTGCCAAACCCCATGCAAATAAAAATGCCAGTAAATACATCAAGCCATACCAATGGACTTGTAAAGGCCCGAGCGAAATAGCAACGGGGTCAATATTTGGATAGGTGAGCATTCCTGTTCCTTGTGATTCTGTTTTGCACAGATTTTAGCTGAATGTGATGAAAAATGTTGTACATTCAATGTGTAAAGATCAAGAGTTTAAATTATGTGTATTGTGGCATTGGCTTGGCAGGTCTTGACAGACACACCACTGTGTTTGATTTCAAATCGAGATGAGTTCTATCGGCGTCCGACAGCAGCACTGGCAGCATGGTCTGATAGTCCAATTGTTGCAGGGCAAGATTTAGAATCGGGCGGTACGTGGATGGGCATTACCCCATCGGGACGCTGGGCTGTGATTACCAATTATCGTGATGCGAATGATGTTCGTGAATATCCAACTTCACGTGGGCATATTATTCAGGCTTTTTTAGAATCTGAGCAAACGCCTATCCGTTTTGCGCAAGCCTTAGAAAAACAGCAATGTGAATATGCAGGTTTTAATTTATTTGTGGGTGACACCACTCAAGCGGTGTACATGAGTAACCGTGGAGAAGCGCCGCAGGTTTTAGCTAAAGGCGTTTATGTGGTGTCGAATGGATTGATGAGTGACCCTTGGGAGAAAACTGCACGCTTACGCAAACGCTTTACGCAGGAGTTTTTACCGATGCTGCAATTGCCTGATCTTGCAACGGCAGAGCTAAATGCTGCGGCGTGGGATATTTTGCAAGATGAACGCAAAGTTGCATCTGAATTGTTACCGCAAACAGGGATTTCATTGGAGATGGAAGCGTTGTTGTCATCGACTTTTATTCAAAGTCCACTTTACGGTACACGTTGTTCCAATTTTTTACGTATGCAGGCGCAGCAATTTACATGGCTGGAAAAAACACAATATGGTGAGCAAAAGGGAGATATTGTGCAGCAACAGTTGAACATTGAGGCATAAAAAATGCCGACGTGATGTCGGCATTTTTAATTTATGGATGTTATCCAGCAATTGCTTTGCCGTCTTTACGGGTGATGACAACCGTTGCTGAACGAGGACGTACAGTTTTATTGTTCATGTCAGTTTGTGTTGCAGGCCAATGGCTGCTTGGCGCATCAAAACTCTTTGAATCTTCACCTGGGTGCTGAACGTTAATAAAGATTGCTTTGTAGTCAGGTGTCATGGTTACACCTGTAATTTCACATTCTTTTGGCCCAACAAGGAAGCGACGTAAGTTTTTATCGGTGACTTGAGCACCAGCAATTGTACTTTGATCACCAACAGTTTTTACAACACCGCCATCACCAACTTGACCAGGTAGTGCTGCTAACATCATACAGTTTGTAACATCTGTATATGCGCCATCATCTGTTTGAATCCAAAGAACACCACGTGGGTCAAACCACATACCATCTGGACTTGAGAAGTCGTTTGCATCGCTTAAATTAGAAAGGTTAATTGTCGGATCCATACTTGCTTCAGCACCAAATAGATAGATATCCCATTCAAATGATGTTGCTGCAGTATTCTCTTCTTTAAAGCGGATAATATGACCATTGACGTTACCTTTACCACCTTCAGGATCGGTGTAGTTACGTGGGTTTGCAGGATCTGTTGCATAGCTTGAACCACGGTTCGAGTTATTGGTTAAAGTCACGTACACTTCACCATTTTCAGGGTTTACAGCAACCCATTCTGGACGATCCATTTTTGTAGCTCCTACAGCATCTGCTGCAAGACGAGCAAAAGTAAGGACATCCGCTTGTGAGCTAAATGGGTAAATAGCGTTTGTTTCGGTTAAGCCATTTTTACCATAAGCCAGTTCAATCCACTCTCCTGTGCCTGATGCATTAAATTTAGCGACATAGAATTTCCCTGAATTCATATATTTGTCGCCAGCTCGATAGCCACCATTCACATCTTTAGGATCCCATGTTGCATCTGATACAAATTTGTAGATGTACTCACCGCGCGAGTCATCGCCCATATAGAATGCAAATTTTTGCCCTTCAATTGCGCGGCTGGCGCGACAGTCTTCGTGAGCAAAACGACCTAATGCAGTACGTTTTACTGGGTTTGAGCGGCTATCGAATGGATCAATTTCTACAATCCAGCCAAATGTATTTGGCGCATTACGATAGTCTTGAGTTGCAGACTCTTTGGTTACGTTAGCAGCCCAACGATCATACATGTCTTGAGATTCAAAACCAGCTTCTGCTGTTTCCCAACCATAGCGTGAAGATTTATTCAAATACACGATGCGATCTTGCTCATCGCGTTCTGGAATTTTTTTACCATCAGCATCTAAAATATAAATGATGTTGTTTTTCGCATCACGTTTAACACTACCGTCTGCATTTTTTTCAGTTTGATAAGAGATCTCTAAGCCTAAGCCATAGCGTTTAAGTGCTATTTTTTCAGCTTCACTACGGGCTGAGTATTGGTCTGTACCTGAGCGTTGGAAATAACCAATAAAATTTTCTTCAGCAGTTAAATAAGTGCCCCATGGTGTATAACCATTACCACAGTTATTTTGTGTGCCTCGAGTTTGACGACCAGCGGGAGAGAATGCTGTGTGCAGTAATGGAGAACCAGCTACAGGCCCTGCAAAATCCATGACAGTCGAAGCTGTAATACGACGGTTAAATGGTGATGACTTCACAATCTCTACAGCTTGAGTTTCAGCATTTTTCTTAATATGAACGACTGAAACACCGTGTGCATTTACTTCACGAATCACTTCATCTTCTGGGCGACGTCCATCCTTTTTAGTTGCGCCTTTTGGATGTAAGAAGGTTTGGTTGATATATTCGTGGTTCAAAACCAATAAGCCATGATCTGATGCATTTTCATCATAACGACCAGTTTTAGTACTTAAGCCAAAATAGCTCATGCCATCGTGACAGTCACCAGAGCGGAATTGGAAACTTGGGCCAGATGGAACATCTGCATCTGCATTCCAATTGCTATAAGAAGGATTGATTGAGTCACCTAAAGCATATAATACAGTTGCTTGGTAACCTTCAGGAACAGTAACAATATCATTTAAATTTTTATCTACAGCTTTAAATGTTAATGTTTCAGGCTTGGTATTGGGTTCTTCTTTACTTGTTGGTGGTGTTACATTTGTATCTTCATCATCATCACTACATGCAGATAAAGAAGAAGCTAAAGCTAAAGCTGCTGCACCGCTTGCAGTTTTTTTAATTAAACTGCGACGGCTCATGCGTTGTTCTAGAATGTCACGAAAGTGCGTATTGTCTGAAGTGTTATTATCTAACTCTTGATCTTCATTGTAAGGCATAAAATCAGTCATTTTTTTTCCTAGCAAATTGCTTAGTCGTTTGAAAGTTATATGTAAATTAGTGGCTAAACATGACATGCGGGTTAAGCTTATGTGTCAAACTGATTAAATCCGTTCAGTTGTGATCTACACGCACAAAAAAAGAAGCAACCATGTGCTTCTTTTTAAAATTCAATATTTTAGATTAGCTGTGACTGACTCGGCGCTTCTCAATTAATTTGCCAAAAAACAAACCAATTTCAAACAGCATCCACATCGGAATGGCAAGCATGATCATCGATAAAGCGTCTGGCGGTGTGACAAACATGGCCACAAAAAAACAGCCAACAATAATAAAGCGACGTTTTTCAACCAAAGTTTGCGTAGACACGACACCAATCATAATCAGCAAAAGTGTGACAATTGGAATCTCAAAGGTAAAACCAAAAACCAAAAACAGCTTCAAACAAAACGTAAGATAGCTATTAATGTCGGTCATCGGGGCGACTGTTTCAGGGGAAACGCTAATGAAAAAGTGCAGAATGGATGGCAAGGCGACAAAGTAAGCAAAGCTAATTCCGATATAGAACAAGCAAATACTGCCGATCAGCAAAGGCAGCGCCAAACTTTTTTCTTTTTCATATAACGCTGGTTTTACGAATGCCCAAATCTGATACAAAATAAATGGCATCGCAATGAACAGCGCGACAAAAAAGTTTAGTTTAAACGGCGCCATAAAGGTTGCGGTAACATCAGTCGCAATCATGGTTGATGTATGTGGCAACTGTGCACGTAATGGTTCCGACAATACTTGATAAGTTTTATTGGCAAAGGGCAATAAACAGAAGAATAAGGCAAGAATAAGCCCTACAATTTTAAAAAGATGATTACGCAGCACCATCAAGTGCTTGGTAATTGGCATTTCTTCTAATGCGGCTTGCTCTGCCTTCACAGGCAAATGTGAAAGCTCAGAAGCGTTTGATTGGCTCATACTGCAACCTTCATTTCAGTATAGGGCGCTGTAGTATGTTGTAGCGCAGATAAATTTGAATGTGATGTCATTTTAGTTTTAGGGAGTAACACCGCAGAGGTTTTTTCAGTATTTAAAACCAAGGTGTAATGATGCTGTTGTAAGGTATTTTTTGATACGGCATGCGGGGAATGTGTGCTTTTTGCAGTTATATCTTCAAATATTTTTTCTTGCTGCATTTCATGCATTTGTGCTTGCATCTTTGCTTCAAGTTCCTGAATACGCGCCATTTCTTGCTGCATTTGCTCGCGTAATTCAGATAAACGCAATTCGCGGTCAATGTCATTTTGAACATTACTGACCATACGTTTAATTTTAGCGTACCACTTGCCGACAAAACGCGCTGCTTCAGGGAGTTTTTCAGGACCCAGCACCAATAATGCAATGATGCCGAAAATCAGCAGTTCCGTCATTCCAATATTGAGCATAATCTCAAACCCTCAGCCTTAATGCTTTACAGTCGAATTTACATCACTGCTATTGGCTTGATGTTCAATCGTACGAGGTTCTTTCAGTTGCGCCGCTTCTGCCTCATCATCTTTTATTGATTTTTTAAAATCTTTGACCGCGCCACCTACATCTTTACCTAAGTTTTTAAGCTTAGATGTACCAAATAATAAAATGACCACAATTGCAAAAATCAGCACGTGCCAAATAGATAATCCTGCCATGATTTAGACCTCTCAATAGTTGAGCCTATCTCAACAGGTCTGTATGACAATGCGGTGACGAATGTGTTGCGATTTGACGACAAGGGATGTTTGACCTGATTTGTAAAGCTTGAAAATAAAACAGCCCGTGTTTGAAAACGGGCTGTAAGATCAATCACATCTGTTAAATCTAAGCTTGTAAACTTGCTTTAAACAGTTGCATCGCCTGACCACGGTGACTGATTTTATTCTTTTCTGCTTTCGACATTTCTGCGCTCGACACTCCCAATTCAGGCAACCAAAAGAGCGGGTCATAGCCAAAACCATTTTCACCACGAGCTTCTGCTAAAATCTCGCCTTTCCAAATACCTTGGAAAATTTGTGGTAATGGATCATCGGCATGTTCAACCAAAGCCAAAACACAAACAAACATACCTTCAATTGCTGCGCCGTCTTGACGTAGTGGTTTGAGTTTATTCAAAAGTTTTTCATTGTTGGCTGCATCATTGCCATGTTCGCCTGCAAAACGTGCAGAATAAATCCCCGGTGCGCCGCCTAAAATAGGCACACATAAACCAGAGTCATCTGCAATGGCAGGCTTTCCTGAAATTTTTGCGGCATGGCGTGCTTTTAAAATGGCATTTTCAACAAAGCTCAAACCATCTTCAACAGCATCTTCAATATTTAGTTGACCTTGCGGAATCACTTGCACAGGCAAGTCTAATTGCGCAAACAGGGTTTCAAATTCTGCAATTTTTCCCTTGTTATTGCTTGCTAAAACCAAAGTACCTTGAGCGCGCCAATCAGTTGCAGCCATAATTCAGATCTTAATTTAAAATAATCTTGGATATTTTAACGGATTTTGCAGACTTAAAAGTTTAATCTTAGATAGATTTGTTTTAATACATACCAATTATGCTGAGATATAAAAAAATAGGGGAATCATGATGAGCAAAATTTCAGAGATCTACCGTTATTCGAGTCAGCACCGTACATTATTGCAGCAAAGTGAGCGTTCTGGCTGTTTTTACTGTCTGGAAACTTTTGCTTATAGCGAAATTGAAGATTGGTGTGATGATGAGCAAACCGCAATTTGTCCGCATTGTGGTATAGATGCGGTATTAGGTTCTGCTGCACTAGAAGAATTCAGTCCTGAACTGCTACAGGCCATGCAGGCAGTTTATTTCGGATAAAACAAAAAGCACCCGAAGGTGCTTTGAGATCACTTCAAACG
Source organism: Acinetobacter towneri (assembly GCF_017498585.1). Lineage (NCBI taxonomy): Bacteria > Pseudomonadati > Pseudomonadota > Gammaproteobacteria > Moraxellales > Moraxellaceae > Acinetobacter > Acinetobacter towneri. The sequence goes on along the minus strand of NZ_CP071766.1, from coordinate 159,219 downwards.
TAGTTAAATTTATTGCGCTTGAATCCATTGGTCAGCACGGTCACGTGCTTGACGAATTTGTTCTTGAGTTAAGTTGGCTGCCAAAGCGGTTTTCTTACCTTCAGACAAAGAAATTACTTTATTGTCGAGCATGCCATCACGGGTAGATAACTCATACCACTGATACGCGCCCATATAGTTTTTCTTTTGTTCTTCCATCATGGCAAGGTTAAAGCTGGCACGGTTATCACCACGGCTAGCCGCCTTTTCAAAATATTGACGTGCTAAGACTTCGTCTTTTTTCGTGCCAATACCATCCGCCAACATACGGCCTACATTTAATTGCGCAGCCGATAAACCTTGATCTGCCGCAGCTTTGTACCAAGCAAACGCTTGACGGCTGTCTTGTTGAACGTCTTTACCTTGTTGATATTTCGTCGCTAAGTAAAATTGTGCGCCTGCCTGACCTGCTTTGGCTGCTTTAATCAAGCCATTAATATCCATAGTTGAATATTGAGCCGCTTGGCTCGCTACAGAAGATGACGGTGAAACATAATCTGCATGGGCTTGAATGCTCAACAGTCCAACCAATAGCGTGGTGCTTAATAATAGTTTTTTCATAGAGCGCTCACTCGATAAATTGCGACTTCACCAAACAAATTAGGCAGATGCTTACTGAGTAAACTATCTTGTTGATTCCCATTCACGGCAAGTCGGTTAATGATGCGAATATTATTTTCGGCACAAAGTGCCTCAAAATCACGAAACGTACATAAATGAATATTTGGGGTGTTGTACCACATATAAGGTAATGCATCTGAAACAGGCATTTTTCCTTTTAAGGCAAGAAAAGAGCGAGTCTTCCAATGCGCAAAGTTTGGAAAGGTAATAATTGCCTGTTTACCCACACGTACCATATCTCTTAATAATACGTCAGGTGCATCTACTGCTTGCAAGGCTTGTGCCATGACCACATAGTCAAAAGACTGGTCAGCAAAACGGCTAAGCCCCAAATTCAAGTCTTGTTGGATGATATTTAACCCGCGACTGATCGCAATTGCAATCTTTTCTTGATCAATTTCTAATCCGTATGCACGAATATTATGCTGTTTGCTCATGTGTGCCAACAGTTCACCATCGCCACAACCCAAATCGAGTACTTTAGAATTGGGTTTAATCCACTTTTCGGCAAGTTGCTGATCAAGACGCATTATACGGCCTCCTGTGGGGTTGCTTGAAGATGTTCTGTTCCACCTAAGAACGCACGCATGGCTTTCACGTACAGTGGAATTGGGAACAAGAATGAGTCGTGTCCTTGTTCGGCATCAATATCTAAATAGCTGACAGGTTTATGATTGCTAATTAGCGCATCCACAATTTCCTGCGAACGCTCAGGGCTAAAACGCCAGTCGGTGGTAAATGACACCACTAAAAATTTGCATTTTGTATTCGCCATGGCTTTTTGTAAGGATTGCTCGTATTCACGTGCAGGATCAAAATAATCCAGTGCCTTGGTCATAATTAAATAGGTATTGGCATCAAAATTACGGCTAAATTGTTCGCCCTGATAGCGTAAATAGCTTTCGACCTGAAATTCGACATCAAAACCATACATAAACTTGCCAGATTTTAAGTCACGACCAAATTTCTGTTTCATGGCTTCTTCAGACAAATAGGTGATGTGTCCGACCATGCGTGCCAAAATCAATCCACGTTTTGGATAGCTGTCATGTTCCAAATAACGCCCATGATGAAAATCTGGGTCAGATAAAATGGACTGACGTGCGACTTCGTTAAAGGCAATATTTTGTGCAGACAGTTTTGGTGCACTGGCAATAATCACGCATTTTTTCAGACGGTCAGGATAATCTACCGACCACTGCAAGGCCTGCATACCACCCAAAGAGCCGCCAATAATCGAATACCAGACCTCAATCCCTAAACGATCAGACAGCATGGCTTGGGTTTTTACCCAATCTCGCACCGTAACTAACGGGAAGTCTGGGCCATAAGGACGGTTGTCATTTTCAGGGTTAGGCGATGTGGGGCCAGTAGAACCGTTACAGCCGCCAATATTGTTTAGCGCCACCACAAAGAAACGACTGGTATCAATGGCTTTTCCAGGGCCAATACAGGCATCCCACCAACCTGATTTTTTATCATCGGCATGATGATAACCCGCAGCATGGTGATGCCCTGATAGTGCATGACAGATCAGAATCGCATTGGATTTATCGGCATTTAGCGTGCCATAAGTTTCGACCATGAGTTCAAAGCGGGGCAGAACACGACCGCATTCGAGTTCTAAAGGTTCTTCAAATTGGAATTTTTCTGGAACAACAATACCTACTGAGTCAGCTGGAAAAGACACGGGAATAATTCGCCTTAAATCCTGAGGATGAATAAATAAAAGGATACCACTTGGGGTATCCTTTTCAAAATGCTTTTACATGTTAGCGCAAGATTATACTGCTGCTGCAACTACTTGATCTGTGCTTAATACGCCTTGTTCAATCAAGCGGTTGGTGCAGGCAATAATTGCATCAATAGATGAGGTCACGATGTTGTCATGTACCCCTGCACCAAAGGCAGATTTACCTGTGCCTTTGACTTGCAACTCAATCAATGCCAACGCTTTTGCATGTGCGCCAGAGCTAATGCTGCGTTCTTCATAATTCAAGACATCAATTGGTAATTGAAGTGCATTCAAAATTGCTGAAATTGGGCCATTGCCTTCACCGCGTAAGCGTTGCGTTTCGCCGTTCACGACCACATCTAACTCAATGACTTGATTGCCATTTTCATCAGATAGTTTGTAGTTTTTGGTCGCATAGTGCGCATCTTTTACTGCAACGTAAGTGTCTTTAAACAAGTTCCAGATTTCGCTTGCGCTAATTTCAGTGCCTTGCTCATCGGTACGTTGTTGCACAATTTGTGAGAATTCGATTTGTAAACGACGTGGTAAAGTCACGTTGTAGTTCGATTCTAACAAGTAAGCTATCCCGCCTTTACCCGATTGTGAGTTGACACGAATCACCGCATCATAGTCACGACCTAAGTCTTTCGGGTCGATTGGCAAGTAAGGCATATCCCAAATTTCTTCGTTTTTCTGGAATTCAAAACCTTTCTTAATCGCATCTTGGTGTGAACCAGAGAATGCAGTAAACACCAAATCACCTGCATACGGATGACGTGGATGCACTGGCAAACCTGTGCATTCTTCAACTGTGGCAATAATTTCGTTGATGTTCGAGAAATCCAATTCTGGTGCAACACCTTGGGTGTACATGTTCAAGGCAATTGCAGCAACGTCTACGTTACCGGTACGTTCACCATTACCAAATACACAGCCTTCTACACGGTCTGCACCTGCCATGATTGCCAATTCAGATGCGGCAATACCACAACCACGGTCATTGTGACAGTGTACTGAAATGATCACGCCATCACGACGCGCAATGTTGCGGTGCATCCATTCCACTTGGTCGGCATACACGTTTGGTGTAGACACTTCTACCGTTGCAGGCAAGTTTAAAATTACTTTATTGGTTGGCGATGCTTCCCAAATTTCAGTCACGGCATCACAAACATCTTTAGCCACTTCCAACTCAGTTGCAGTAAAACATTCTGGGCTGTACTGGAATACCCATTCTGTTTCAGGTTGCTTCGCTGCGTATTCTTTTACTTTGCTTGCTGCATTGATTGCCAATTGTTTGGCACCTTCAACATCAACATTCAAGACTTTGTTACGGAAGGTTGGTGAGTTGGCATTATAAATATGCACAATCGCACGTTTAGCACCTTGTAAAGATTCAAAAGTACGTTGAATTAAGTGGTCACGCGCCTGTACCAAGACTTCAATATACACGTCATCTGGAATATGACCTTCTTCAATCAATTTACGGGTGAAATCGAAGTCAACTTGAGATGCCGATGGGAAACCAATTTCGATGTGTTTAAAACCAATTTTCACAAGCATTTGGAACATTTTGAATTTTTGTTCGATGTTCATTGGCTCAAAGATCGCTTGGTTACCGTCACGTAGGTCGGTACTCATCCAAATTGGCGCTTTGGTAATTTCGTTATTCGGCCATTGGCGGTCTGGTAAATCGACACGCTGGTACATACGACGGTATTTTTTGCTTGGATCTGCCAACATCATGTGAAAACTCCTTGAATAGTAGCGGTTGCATCGCGTGGATAACGGCAACTTACTATAAATATAGATTGTGTCTATTCTATCAATTTACAAGCTGTTTTCAGGAGGCTATCGCTAAAAGTAGAATCATGGCACTTGTAAACCAATATCTGTATGTTAATCGATCTGCAAGGGTAATAATTCCCTGTTTTTTACAGATACGGCATGTGTTGTGAAATATTTTTCTGATATTAGCTATTTTGGTGATAAATATAGCTGCTGTTGATTTGTTTGATGCAGCTTGTTCCCATAAGTGCCATTGTGACTTCAAATTCTTCCTTTAACAGTTTAATGCTATGCGCTGCCCCTAGCGCGCCTGCAACTGCCAAGCCATAAATATATGGACGACCGACCAAAACCGCACTTGCTCCCAAGGCCAGTGCTTTAAAAATATCTGTGCCACGACGAATCCCACTGTCTAATAAAATTGGGAAATCGTGCGATAAAATTTTTCGCATCGTGCCTAAAATTTGAATTGGGCTGACCGCGGTATCTAAAATTCGGCCACCATGATTAGACACAATAATACCGTGTGCTCCGTACTGATATGCCTGCTGCGCATCGGCAGGATGTAAAATACCTTTGAGTAAAATAGGCAGTGGACTGTGTTGTAGCAACCAAGCAATATCTTCCCATGTGGCAGCCTGCTGCATCAATCCATCAAAAAGAGGGTGCTGATTTTCCTTAAGCGGAGTGGTATTTACAGATGATTGATATACCGCCCGAATATGTGCAGGCAATTGAAAAGCAGCGCGACGTTCCCGATCTCGAATGCCCATGTGCGGTGCATCAACCGTGAGTACAATGGCTTGATAGGCATAGTGTTGCGCTTGAAAAATCAAATCCAAAGCAGCTTTACGACTGCCTTGCCAATACAGTTGAAACCATTTTGCCGCGCCCGAAACCTGATTCAGTGTGCTCATTGAAGTGGTACTTAAATGACTGAGAATCATGGGGGCTTGTAGGGCGGCTGCCGCTTGCGCTGTAGCAATTTCCCCCTGTGGATGAAACAGTTGTTGGTAAGCCACGGGTGCTAAAAAAATTGGGTGTGGATACTGTTCGCCCAAGAGCTGAATTTGCGTATTTGCCCCTGCAAAAGTATTTAAATGACGGGGCAATAATTGAATATCGGCAAACGCACGTAAATTGTTGTTCAGACTATATTCATCGCCTGCAGCGCCTTCTAAATTGGCCCAAGTGGCTGCATCTAAATGTAATTGCGCCTGTTTTTGATAGTCGGCAATGGTGTGTAAATGTGGCGGGATGTGATTCAAAGCTGCCAATGGCGTGGTATTCATAACTGACTCCATTGACGAATCAGATTGTGATAATGTGCGGTTAGTGCCAATACTTCTGCTGTATCTCCAAGTTGTTGACGCAATTGCAAAATAGTCATATCTAAATTGAACAGCATACTGCGTTGCCAGTCATCTTTTACCATACTTTGACACCATGTAAACGCTGCAATTCGTTGACCTGCTGTAACAGGTTCGACCCGATGTAAACTGGTAGCAGGGTACACGATGGCATCACCTGCACTGAGTTTGACTTCATGACTACCGTAATTGTCTTCAATAATCAGTTCACCGCCCTGATATTCTTCAGGCTCACTTAAAAACAGGGTCATGGACACATCTGTGCGAATCGGACGTTGTACCTGTGCGCAATATTGCACGGCATTATCGACATGATTGCCATAAGTTCCTGTGTTTTGATAACAATTGAACATGGGTTGCAGAATGTGCAGCGGCAAGGCAAAGGACTGCAATAAAGCCTGTTGTTTTAGTGCACTGAGGATGTCTTGTGACAGAGTTACATAGCTCGGATGCTGCAGGTCAAATTGTAAATTCTGTTTAATTTTCTGTGCTTGTGCGCCTGCACTGAATTGACCATTTTGCCATGCAGCTGCAGTGTCCAATTCAGCGCGAATCTGTTGGACTTGCACTTTGCTAAGAACTTCTGGAATGTGAAGCATCATATTGATTCTTCCTGTGAAAGTTATAATTCAAAAAATTGAATACTCGACATTATGGTTCAGCATAAAAAGTTCGAGCGATATGTACTATGAAAGCGACTCATCGCCCGAACCAATCTATATAGCCTCTTTTGAGCCGTGCTATAGATTTATTGCAATTACTTAGAACTTGTAATTCAAGCTAAGTGCTGCTGAGCGTGGCTGTCCAAGAACCACACGACCACCACCATTGTTGAGGGTGCTGATATATTCTTTATCGGCAAGGTTGTAGAGGTTGAGATTTAGTGAAGCATGCTTGTTAAAGTTGTAGCCTGCTAAGGCATCAAATACGACATAGCCTGGAATATTTGGCATGTTGGCAGGTGCGTTGCTGTCAGTCACAACACGTTTTTGTTCATCGACATAGCGAGCACCTAAACCAAATTTAAAGCCCGCCCAGTCGTAGGTTGACCATAAGCTTGCAGTCCATTCAGGTGACCAGCGTTCAGATAATGTTGTGCTACTCGATGAGCGTTGATTCAGTTGTTTAACTTTCATGTGGGCAACGCCTGCAGAAACATTCCAGGCATCGGTAATTTGACCTACAGCACTTAGCTCAACACCATCGACACGTTTTTTGCCTTCCTGCACGGCAAGCTGGGAAATCGGATCAATGGTCGATTGATTTTCATTTTCTGTGCGATACGCTGCAGCAGCCACAGCCAGTTTGCCTTGCAATAACTCCCATTTGCTGCCTAATTCATAATGATGGGTTTCTTGAGGCTGCGCATTAATGGCGTCATTGCCTGATTCAGACAGGCTAAAGTTGGCGCTGCCGGGCGGAGTCAGCGATTTTGCATACGCAGCGTAAATGCTGCTATTTAACGTAGGCTTATACACAGCGCCAAGTTTCCAACTGAACAGCGTATCGTGGGTGCTCAGATCTGTGGCCACCAAAGCATTTCCCCCACGTGGCAGAGTAAGCCCTTGATAATCTGTTTCATAATAATCGACCCGTACGCCACCATTCAGTTGAAAACGCTCCCCAAATTTTAGAGTATCAAATAAATATGCGGCTGCCGTTTGGGTTTCACCATCGGTATAACCGCCATTATAAATAAGCGCTGGCATGGCTTGATTGCGGTCTGGGTGATAAAGATTGGCCCACGGTGTATCGGCAGTGGCTTCGCCAGGCATCTGGGTTGCCATGAGTTTGCTAGATTGTTGTTCTTTTAAAAACTCCATGCCTGCAACAACATCATGCTGTACTGCCCCCGTTTTGACACTCCAGTTTAAAGTGCTTTGATTGGCCAGAATTTTATTTTCTTGATCGACGCCTTGGCGGGAGCGGTTCACTTCCCATTCGGCAGGGTTTGATGAACCATTGGTTCGAAGACCATTTGCACCTGTATTGATGCCTGTTAAAACCCGATTCATGTGGGTTTTCGCTACACGGGTGATATTGGTCAGTTTGAGTTGATCGGTTAAATCACTTTCAATTTTTGCGGTGAACATATCAGCATCGACATCTTCATAGTCATTGACATGACCATAAAAATTCTCCCGATTAACTTTAGGCGCAGTGGCTAACAGTGAATCGGTATTGTAAAAGCCTTGCATGCCCACAGTTGGAATGCCACCATCTGGAATATTGCGTTGTCTGATGTGTTGAGAATATAAATAAAGGCGTGTGGCAGTGTTTAATCCAAAGGCAATAGAAGGGGCGATGGCATAACTATTGTTTTCAATATAGTCACGTCCTTCTATGCCGCCTTCTTGCCCCATTACATTTAGACGAAATGCGGTATTTGGATTGATGGCCTGGTTAATATCTGCAGAAAGTCTTGTATGTTGTGCTGTGTTGTAAGTTGCAGAAATTTCCTGACTGCTTTCACTTTGCGGTAATTTGCTGACTAAATTGATATAACCCGATGCTGCACCACGACCCGCTTCTGAACCCGATGGGCCTTTGACAACTTCAATTTGATCAATGTTAAATACATCACGGCTGATTGCGCCTAAATCTCGGACACCATCAACATAGGTCGAGGTTTGGGTGGAAAAACCACGCATTTGAAAGGCATCGCCAGCACTAGTATTGCCATTTTCTCCCAATTGTAGAGTAATGCCTGGTGTATTGCGTAAGGCTTCAACTAAGGACGTTGCGCCTTGTTCTTGTAGCATTTCTTTTTTAATCACAGAAATTGTTTGTGGGGTATCCAACAACGGCTGTGTATATTTTGCAGAACTTAAACGGTCTGCCTTGTATTTGCTTTCGGCTTCTGATTTAACCGTAATGGTGGGTAAGTGGGTGACGTCATCTTCAGGGCTTGCGGCATGTGCAAGTAGTGGAAGAGAGGCGGCTAAAGCCATCAGTTGCGCAGAGCGATTGTGTTTGCGGCTTTTGATCTGTGCCATTTATGGTATTTCCCTAAATGTAAACCAACAGGAGGCCACGCTTTATTCAGCGTTTTTAGTTCAAAATGAATAAAGTGTGAAGTTGTTGTTATGACGTCTATAACAATTGTTGCTAATTGTATTGAGAATCATTATCAACAACAATGTGTGGGATGACACTTTCTTTTGATTCTTATTTGAAAATAATAATCATTATCAATATTTTTATTTAATAAAACGATGTAAACGTGAAAGGCTTGGGAATAAAGACAGAAAACCCTGCCGAAGCAGGGTTTAAAAAGAAATTTAAGGCTTAGAAGTCATAAGAAACAGAGAGCCAGTAGTTGCGACCTGCTAAATATGTGCCCGAAACAGATGAACCAATGTCTAAGTATTTATAGGCAGTTGCAGTTTGAGTTTTACCTTTGTTGACATAGGTATAGCTCTGATTATCTTTGGTGAAGTCCTTATCTAATAGGTTATTCACTGCCATATTGAAACGAAGATTATCTGTTACTGTATAGCTTGCACCTAAGTTAAATACGTTATAGCCACCAAATTTATCGCCCATGATTTTGTATTCTTCAAAATCGCTAGTTTGTGGTGTTGTTGGTAATTGTTTGAAGCGCAAACGGGCTGACTTGTATTCGTGTTGTAACCACACATCAACGTTCGGATTAATGTGCCAAGTCGAGGTCAGGTTAAAGGCATTGCGAGGATTGTTGTTATAGTACAGTCCTTCATCCTTACCATCTGTAATTTCACTTTTGGTGTAAGTATAGGCCGCTTTAATATCCCATTCAGGAATAATGCTGTACTGTAAAGACGTCTCAGCACCATAGATTTTGGCTTCGTTGGCATTTACACTTCTAGAGCAATCATCTACAGGGCAAATCGCTAAATTAGAGATGTCTTGGGAAACAATCGCATCTTCAATTTGGCTGTAAAAGCCTGTGGCGGTAAAATTCAGCTGATCATTAGGCTGTAAATTAAAACCAAGTTCGTAATTGGTCGATGTTTCTGGTTTTAAAGCAGCGTTACCAAATACATAGGTCGAACCCTGACCACTCATATTGATTAAACCATCGTAGAGTGCCTTAGGCGAAGGTGCTTTATAACCTGTGCTGACACCACCCTTAATGGTTAAAATATCATTGGTATTCCAGACTAAATAAGCACGTGGACTAAACTCGCCACCAAAACCAGAGTGGTCTTCATAGCGTGTACCAAACGTGAAGGTCAAATTGTCGAGTAAGCTCCACTCATCTTCGGCATAGATTGCCCAAGAGTCTTTCTCAAATTCATCTTTGCCGCTTTTATGTTGAGCAATATTGTCACGAATGGTGAGCTTTTTATATTCTGCACCGACTGTAACTTTGTGCGCACCAAAGGTGGAAATTAGATGGCTATCTGCAACCAGATCGGTATTTTCTAAAGTACGGTCACTGCCAATGAGTGGATTGTTCTGCTGCGCAGTTTTGTCAAAAGCATCGGTTGGTAGAGTACGACCTTTAGTTTCAGTGTCTGAATGGCTAACATAGCTTTTCCAAATCCCAAAATCGTAATTACCTTCATGTCCCAAAGAAATTTGAGTACGGTTGAATTCTAATTCATCTTTATAACCTGATGCTTTGGTTGCGGTATCTAAAGTCCCTAAACGGTTATCTTCATTTTTATATTGCTGGCTAGAATGAAAACCATCTATCCAAAATGAATTTTGATCATCCAGTTTAAAGTCGAGTTTAGCACCAACATCGTAATTGTCTGCTGTACTTGGGCGTGGGTCACGACCTGTTGAGCCCTGAATGCGTTCTGAACGCTGACGGTCTAAATAGCTACCACGTAGTTGTAAGCCTAAACGTTCATTGATCAGTGGGCCATTGACAACAAAATTGGTTTTCCATGAATCGGCTTCGGCATTGTTTTCCATTACATTACCGCTGATAGTGACATTACCATTCCATTCATCTGACACTTTTTTGGTAATGATATTGATCACACCGCCCATTGCCTCTGAGCCATAGCGCGTTGCCATAGGGCCACGAATTACTTCAATGCGTTCAATTGAAGCAAGTGGTGGCAAAAATCCATTTGATGTTTCACCAAAACCATTCGGGGTGACATCTGAAGATGTGGTTTGACGACGTCCATCAATCAGAATCAGCGTGTACTCTTGCCCCATACCACGCAAACCGATATTTAAGTTTGAGGTTTTACCTACGCCGTTACGAATATCGACTCCAGGGACATCAGCCAGTAAGTCAGCAATGCTGGTGGCATTTTTTTTCTCAATATCTTCTTTACTGACTATACTTATAGATGCGGGTGCATTTTTTAGCTCTTGTTCAAAACCTGCCGCTGAAACCACAATTGTGGAAAGTTGGTGGGTTGAAGTCGCATCGGTAGAGGTATTTGCGAAAACAGCAGTAGAGGTTGCCCCAAGTAATGCAAGACACAGCGGGTGTAGGTTGAACTTAGCCATAAAATTATATCTCTAATATGAATCAATGATCCTAATTCAGACCTATATGGTAATTAGAATCATTCATGAAGGAGTTGGTTAATAATAATGATAAGGATTCTTATTTACAACAAGAAATATACACAAAGTTGAAAATTTACAGAAAATAGCGTGACGATTAAAAAAATTCAGTCGAGATCAGAACGTATTTTGTATATCCTTTAATGTTGTCATATAATGTGGCACTTTTTTATAAACTGTTATTACTAACTATATCGAGGAAGCCATGCAAGTAACTTCTGAAGCGGTTTCGGGCGTTGCCCGTCGTTTAAATGTATCTGTACCGACGAGCCGTATTAACGAGCAGTTTGAAGCTCGCTTGAAACGCACTGCCAAAACTGTGAAGATCAACGGCTTCCGTCCAGGTAAAGTGCCTCTAAACGTTGTTCGTCGTGAATACGGTGCGGGTATTTATCAAGAAGTGGTCAACGACATTATTCGTGACACCGTGTTTGAAGCAATCCAACAAGAAAAAATCAATGCTGTGGGTATGCCAAACATCGAAAAAACTGAAATGAAAGACGACGCTTTAGTATATGAAGCGACTGTTGAAGTTTATCCAGAAGTTGAAGTGAAATTTGACGGTTTGGAAGTTGAACGCAAGTCTTCTGAAGTAAATGATAGCGATGTTGAACAAATGCTTGAAAACCTTCAAAAGCAACGTGCTTCTTGGGTTGAAACCAAAGGCATGGCGAAAAAAGACATGCAAGTGACTTTTGACTTTGAAGGCACTGTAGATGGCGAGAAGTTTGAAGGCGGTGAAGCTGAAGACTTTAAACTGGTACTTGGTTCTGGTCGCATGATTCCTGGTTTTGAAGATGGTATCGTGGGCATGAAAAAAGGCGAAGAGAAAGTGATTGATGTAACTTTCCCTGAAGACTACCAAGCAGCGAACCTTGCAGGTAAAGCAGCACAATTCAAAATCACATTGAAGCTGGTTGAAAAGCAAAAACTTCCAGAAATTGATGCTGAATTCCTACAAATCTTCGGTATTTCTGAAGAAGAAGGCGTAGAAAAGTTAAAAGCTGACGTTCGTAAAAACATGGAACGTGAAGTGAAAAACGGTTTACGTAACCAAGTAAAAGGTGCAACTTTTGATGCACTCGTTGCGGCAAACGAAGTTGAAATTCCGTCTGCAATGGTTGCTCAAGAAATTGACCGTCAACGTCAACAAATGATTCAGCAATTCACACAGCAGTTTGGTGCGCAAGGTGCAAAAGCATTTGACTCAAGCATGCTTCCAGATGAATTGTTCAAAGAACAAGCTGAAAAATCTGTAAAACTTGGCGTATTGGTTAGCAAAGTATTAGAAAATGCTAAACTTGAAGTAGATCAAGCGCGTGTAGATGCTTACATCGAAGACATGGCTTCTTCTTATGAAGATCCAAGCGAAGTGATTGAATACTTCAAAAACGACAAACAACAACGTTCACAAATTGAAGCTGTTGTTTTAGAAGACCAGGTTGTAGATCACATCTTGGCTTCTGCAAAAGTGACTGATACATCTGTAAGCTATGAAGACTTATTGAAAGAGCAACAAGCTCGTCAACAAGGCTAATTGACTTTAGGTAAAAAAGGCGCTTTGTGCGCCTTTTTTATTGCATCGCAGTTTTTGGGTTTTTCACAGATCGACAACATTTAACTCAAAATATCTACGATTTAAGCTGTGAATATTTTGCAATTTAGACAATTATCCCTCATATTGTGAACATGAGTCGTGTCACAAGAATTTAGGAATAAATAACCATATGTATGTTCCAACAATTGAAAATGCTTTAGTGCCCATGGTGGTTGAACAATCCTCTCGTGGTGAGCGTTCTTTTGATATTTATTCACGTCTTTTACGTGAACGTGTCATTTTTTTGACGGGTGAAGTCGAAGATAATATGGCCAACTTAATTGTGGCGCAGATGTTGTTTTTAGAAGCAGAAAACCCGGATAAAGATATTCACCTATACATTAACTCACCAGGCGGTTCTGTGACTGCAGGTATGGCAATTTACGATACCATGCAATTTATTAAACCAGACGTCGTGACTTACTGTATGGGACAAGCAGCATCTATGGGTGCATTCCTGTTAAATGCAGGCGCAAAAGGTAAGCGTTACTGTCTTGAGAATGCCCGCGTTATGATTCACCAACCATTGGGTGGTTTCCGTGGTCAGGCATCAGATATTGAAATTCATGCGCGTGAAATTCTATTCATTAAAGAGCGTTTAAACCGTTTAATGGCAGAACATAGTGGTCAGGACTATGAAACTGTCGCAAGAGATACCGACCGTGACAACTTCATGACTGCGCAGGCAGCGAAGGAATACGGTCTTGTGGATGAAGTTTTAACAAAACGTCCATAAGTTTTAAAGATTGAGATATTGGAGTGACTATGTCCGAACATCCTCAGGGACAAAAACATTGTTCATTTTGCGGTAAAACGCAGTCTGAAGTCGGGAAGCTGATTGCAGGCGAGGACGCATACATCTGTAATGAATGTGTGGACGTATGCTTAGACTTGGTTCAGACCAGTCAACAAGTTGAGTCGGGTGATTGGGCAACACGTCCATTGCCAAAACCACATGAAATTCGTGCTGCGCTTGATCAGTATGTAATTGGTCAAGATACTGCGAAAAAAACCTTATCGGTTGCAGTATATAACCATTACAAACGCCTAAAAGTGAGCAATCAGGCGCATAAAGCAGGCGATGCTGTCGAAATCTCAAAAAGTAACATCATGTTGGTAGGTCCAACGGGTTCGGGTAAAACCTTACTTGCACAGACCTTAGCACGTTTATTAGATGTGCCTTTTGCAATGGCAGATGCCACGACTTTAACCGAAGCGGGTTATGTGGGTGAAGATGTCGAAAACATCGTGCAAAAGCTGTTGCAAAAAGCCGATTACGATGTAGAAAAAGCACAAAAAGGCATTATCTACATTGATGAAATTGACAAGATCACGCGTAAGTCTGAAAACCCATCAATTACTCGTGATGTGTCTGGTGAAGGTGTTCAGCAAGCCTTGCTCAAAATGATTGAAGGCACGGTGGCTTCTATTCCGCCTCAAGGTGGACGTAAGCATCCGCAGCAAGAATTCATTCAAATTGATACTTCAAATATCTTGTTTATTTGCGGTGGCGCATTCTCTGGTTTAGAGAAAATTGTGCAGCAACGCCAAGAAAAAGGCGGCATTGGTTTTACGGCAGACGTGAAGAAAAAAGATGAAGGCAAGAAATTGTCGGATTTATTCCGTCAGGTAGAAGCAACCGACTTGGTGAAGTTTGGTTTAATTCCAGAATTTATTGGTCGTTTGCCAGTGATTGCAACACTAGATGAACTGGATGAAGATGCATTATTGCAAATTCTGACTGAACCAAAAAATGCCCTAACCCGTCAGTATCAATACTTATTCGAGATGGAAAATGTCGATTTAGTCTTTGAAGAGGCGGCTTTACGTGCAGTGGCGAAAAAAGCCCTTGAACGTAATACAGGCGCACGTGGTTTACGTTCTATTTTAGAAAATGCTTTGCTTGAAACCATGTATGACCTACCAAGCCGTACCGATGTAGGCACGGTGGTGGTGACTGAGGCTGTGATTGATGAAGGTGCGAAGCCTGAATTTCAGGTCGAGCGTCAAGCCAAAGCTGAAGAGCCAGTTGAAGAAAAAGTCGACTTAAAAGTATTAGACAGCAAAACAGCTTAATTCGCTGTTCGTCTGAAACGTGCCGAAACGCTAAGTTTCGGCACGTTTTTTATTGTCAAAAAAAACAAGGCGGTGTTAATCTTAGTTCAAGGCGCGGACGCCTATTATTCAAAACAACAATTGCAAAATGAATTTGCAGCTTGATTTGCAAAAACTTAATTTACAAAAATAAGAAACGCAGTGAGGGATAGACATGCGTGGTGTCGCAATCTTGGTCGTGACCAGTTTAATGTTAGTGGGATGTCATGGCAAAAAAAACGTGGTGCAACAAACGCAACCACCGAGTACCTTAAAAGTTTTAGATTTAGAACAAAAGCCTGGTTTTGTAGAGCAGCACCGCTTAGGCATGATGACCATTGGTGGTTGGGTCAATCAAAAACTAGGGCAAAATTTTAAACCTGTTCAGGCACAGCATCAAGATGCGGCCATTGTGTATTTGTATCGCCCTGACTCTAAGTGGAATAGGCAGGAAATTGTCGCAGCCAGTATGTTTATCAACAAACATCGGATTCCAAGTTTATTGCACAATCATTATTACTGGATTGAACTTGCACCAGGTGAGTATCGTTTAAGTGTAAGTCGGCCTTTGGGGGCATTGCATTTTCAAAAACCGAAGTATTTAGATTTTCAGGTACAAGCAGGGCAGTCGTATTTTATTAAGTATGACGAAGAAAACTTGAGCACACGTAAGGAGGTTTCAGGGCCTTTAATTTTAATGCCTACAAGTACCGCACAACAGGAAATCGCATTTACTCAACTCAAAACAGAAAGCTATAACTTTGTTGCGGAAGATCAGCACACAGGCAAGTTACGCAAAAAGCCACAAAAAATTAAGCATGAGAAATATGACCCTGCAGAAGATGTGCATTTAACCCAACCCTTTAAATTGTGGGATCCGAGAACGTGGTAAGGTTTTGCATCTTTATCTCATGCATTGCTTTTATTTATTTCCAGTAAGCATAAAAAAGCACCCAATGTTGGGTGCTTTTTCGCTTATTACTAAATTGGAATATTATTCTGCTGCAGCATCTACAACGGGAATCTTGCCAATTTTAGCTTGCCAGATTTTTGGTGCAATCGCGTGGATAGATGTACCATTGACATCTACCGCAACAGATACAGGCATATCTTCAACTTTGAACTTGTAGATTGCTTCCATACCTAAGTCTTCAAAAGCAACCACTTCTGCTTCACGTACAGCTTTAGATACAAGATAAGCCGCACCACCTACTGCCATAAGGTAAGTTGCTTTATGGTCTTTGATGGCTTCAATTGCTGCAGGACCACGATCCGCCTTACCAATCATACCGAACAAACCAGTGTGCTCTAATACTTGGCGTGTGAACTTGTCCATACGTGTTGCTGTTGTCGGACCTGCAGGGCCAACCACTTCATCACCAACAGGATCAACTGGGCCAACGTAGTAAATGAATTTGCCTTTTAAGTCGACTGGTAATTCTTCACCATTGTTGATCATGTCGACCATGCGCTTATGTGCAGCATCACGACCTGTGTAAATCGTACCGTTTAATAACAACGTATCGCCTGGCTGCCAAGAGTTCATTTCTTCTTGAGTAATGTTGTCTAAATCTACACGTTTAGATTTAGAAGAATCCCAAGTTACTTCTGGGTAGTCTTCAAGTTTAGGTGCTTGAATATGGGCTACACCTGAACCATCTAACTGGAAGTGTGCGTGACGAGTTGCAGCACAGTTTGGAATCATACCCACTGGTTTGCCTGCAGCGTGGCAAGGGTAGTCTTTAATTTTAATATCAAGAACCGTCGTTAAGCCGCCCAAACCTTGTGCGCCAATACCAAGAGCATTCACTTTCTCGAAGATCTCGATACGGAGTTCTTCCATTTTGTTTTGTGGACCGCGACGTAATAATTCGTCCATGTTGATTTCTTCCATAAGTGCTTCTTTTGCAAGCATCATGGCTTTTTCGGCAGTACCACCAATACCAATACCAAGCATACCCGGTGGACACCAGCCTGCGCCCATAGTCGGAACAGTTTTAAGTACCCAATCTACAATTGAGTCAGATGGGTTCAACATCGCCAATTTAGATTTGTTTTCTGAACCGCCACCTTTGGCAGCAACTGTAATATCTACTTTGTTACCCGGAACGAGTTTGTAGTGAATTACTGCAGGGGTGTTGTCTTTGGTGTTTTTACGACCAAATGCAGGATCAGCCAATACCGATGCACGAAGTACGTTTGAGTTTTCTAGGTAACCTTGACGTACACCTTCGTTGATCGCATCGTCCAAGCTCATCGTTAAATCAAATTTAACGTCTAAACCCACTTCAAGGAATACGTTTACGATACCAGTATCTTGACAGATTGGACGATGACCTTCTGCACACATACGTGAGTTAATTAAGATCTGTGCAATCGCATCTTTCGCAGCTTTGTTTTCTTCACGATCATAAGCACGGCTCATCGCTTGGATGAAGTCTTGTGGATGATAGTAGGAAATGAACTGAAGCGCGTCTTTGATCGAAGTGATCAAGTCATCTTGCTTGATAATAGTTGTCATATCAAAAATCTCTTGAGCGGGCGGATAGCTAGCGGGCTAAATTATAAGATAAAATGCAGCGATTGTGGGCACTTTGATCAAGCTTTGGGCGAAAGTTTAATATCAGTCGTTAGCTTGAGAGAATTTGTGAAATATCCATAAAATTATGTCGTCAAAACGGGCCATGATTTTGCTGTTTTGTTGGTGCAAATTCAGCTATGTTCAAAGACTTCTTTGGAATGATGTTTGGGGTAAATATGAATGATCACACGCATTTAGCTGCTCAGATTATCCCCATTTATCAACGGCATGCAAAAGCGTGGACAGACTTGCGCGGTCAGTTGTTATATGAAAAAACTTGGCTGGATCGTTTTCTTGCTTATTTGCCTGCGCAGGCCAAAATATTAGATTTGGGCTGTGGTTCGGGGCGTCCTATTGCTGCATATCTATTACAGCATGGGCATCAACTTACAGGGGTAGATAGCGCAGACAGCATGCTGGAGATGGCACGTGAACATTTTCCTGAACAGTGCTGGATTGAAGCCAATATGCGCTCAGTGAACTTGAATCGGTGCTTTGATGGTATTTTGGCGTGGGATAGCTTTTTTCATTTAACGCCAAACGATCAGCGCTGCATGTTCGAGAAATTTGCGCAATGGTCTACCGCCAATACGGTTCTCATGTTTAGCAGCGGACCTGCGGCAGGTGAGGCGATTGGGGATATGTTTGGCGAGGCACTTTATCATGCCAGTTTGTCGCCAGAAGAATACCGTCAATTGTTAGCACAACATGGTTTTAAGGTATTAGGCATGCAAGCTGAAGATCAGGACTGTGCAGGGCATACGGTGTGGTTGGCGCAGAGGTTGTGATTTAGTCATGCTAAATAATAATGTGGAACAATGATTGAGAATTGATCGTGAAACATGAAAAATCATAAAAAAAGCCCAATCGGAGATGATTGGACTTTTTGGTATACGGTAAGACTATGATTTAAAAAAGGAAATCAAAAGCATTTCGTATAATCTGCATTATGTTAATTTTAGAAAAACTTAACCCACCCCCTTTTGTAAATAATAAATATTATCATTTAGTGTTTACTTTTGTCCGTAGATATATTGTCTACATTCTAAATAATGTCCTTATGCCGAAATCATTAATTTTTCTAGGATTAAAGGTTAAAAATCAGCGTAATTCACTAGGTTTATCCCAAGAAGAACTGGCTGAAAGGACATCTTTAGATCGTACATATATAAGTTTATTAGAGAGAGGGAAACGAAACCCATCTCTCCTTACACTCATGAAAGTAGCAAATGGATTAGAGATTTCGGTATCTATATTAATAAAGGATATTGAAAACAGTGGCTCTAGTTCCGATTAACACTCAACATGCATTACGAATTTTAGCAGGTACTCAAGGTAGAAATACTGGTCATAGCTACGAAGAAGATTTAGCTGATGCTATTAATCAAATACCTCTACCAATAAGTATAAATACCCACCTTATTGGTAATGTTTTTCAGACCATAAGTGAAGCACTCACTTTAATTTCATATATCGCACAAACATTGAATGTCCATACCATTACTCAATTATCTGCTGTGGCGACTGGTGGATTAGCAACTTCATCTAAAACTCAGGGAGTATTATTTAATGGTCAGAATATTAAAAAATGTAAAAGTGATATATTAATAAAAATCAATAATATGTTTGATATTGGTGTTTCTATTAAACAATGTAACAATCGAATTCCAACTAATGCTCAAGTTTATTTCACAACAGCAACTGGATTTTCCAATTTATTAAGAAGCAACCAAATTAGTGTTTCTCAAACAGCTGAAAATGCTATGAAACAATTTTGTGGAGATGCTGGGTTCACACCACCGAATGCATCTAGATATTTTTGGGAGGAAATCAACACGATTGGACGTCTAGAATGGGAAAATACTTTCTCAACCTATCAAGATGAAATTTCTAAAATTTTACTTCAAAAAGCCTATAGTCATGATCCTTTTGCACCAAATTTTTTATTACATAAAACCAAAAAATTTACGGTTACTAGTAGAGAAATAGCCATTTATTCAATAGATGAGCTAATTCAAAAAAGTAAAAATTATGGATCTTTCTCTACCAGAAAATATTCATCTAGAGGAAAACTTCATCTAGCTCCAAGATTTGGAATATTTCAAATGCAACGTGCAGGGAGTAAACAACACCCTACACAATTGCAATTTAATCTAAAAGCTGGCTACTTCTACGTCATTTAATTTTTTTTAGTTCATTCACTAAATGACTGGCAATTTTATAAGCCAATAAAGGAGGAACTGCATTGCCAATTGCAGTTCTAATTGTCCCAACTTTACCATTGAAAATGAATCTATCAGGGAAAGATTGAATACGAGCTGCTTCCCTAACTGTCAACGACCTTGTTGCTACTGGATGTACATTTCTACATCCAGATATCATTCCAAATGTAGTTTGGACTGTTGATCCTTCTTCATTCCATACTTGGCGTTTATAGGTAGTGTTATAGCCTGATGGTGGTCTCAATGATTCATCTTCATTATCGTGAGCACTACTTCCTTCAGGCACATTCCACAACCACTCTAATACATGGGGTGGATGATTAACCGCAAAGTGTAATTCATCAACATTTGAGGATTCTCCTGACTCCAAATATTCTAAATCAGAACAAGCATCTCCAAATGTTAAATTTTCCTTTTCTATTGTTGGAAAACCTAAATCTAATGCAATATCATTTTTAATTGCTAAAAAGAAAACACGAGCACGGCTCTGTGGGACACCATAATCCTTAGCATTTACTTCAAAATATGAAATTTTATATCCAAGATCTTGAAATTTATTAATTATTAAATCTTTTATGTACTTACCACTTTCATCTTTCATGGAAGTCAATAACTGTACATTTTCTAATAATGCTATCTTGGGCTTAAAAACAGAAACAATATCAAGGTAATTTTCAAATAACTTATTTCTGGCATCAGATTTATCTCTTTTACCGGATAAGCTAAAGCCTTGACATGGTGGTCCTCCAATTACTATATCGACATCACCAATAGATTCTTTATATTCCTCAATATCTTTATGCGATAAAGATGTTATATCGTTTGCTAATTGAGGAGTAGAACTAAAATTATCTCTATATATTTGACTAATATCTTTATCTTTTTCAATAAATCCAGCTATACGTACACCAGCTGCAGAAAAACCTAAACATAACCCACCACATCCTGAGAAAAGGCTTATAGCCTTAAAGTCTTTATTAGAGTTCAAATGACGGTCATATAAAGTATCTAGATCCTGAACATATTTTTTATTTTTAGGAGATAACGCATATTTTTTTTTCCGCTCATTAACATCTAATGAACTAATAGAAAAATTGCTTTGTTTTGTAATTCTTTTCTTAGCTTTAACAACTTTTTCCACCTTGCTAGAGTTAGAAAAAAATTGAAAAATCTTGGCTTTATCTTCATCGGATAAAATACCTTTATCTAATTCAAAAGAAGAGATTTTCGCTTGTACAATTGAAGTCTCTTTCGCTAATTTCGCTTGAGAAACTTTCTGACTTTCCCTAAACAATCGCAACTCTTGACCTGAAAAATTACTATCCAACATAAAAACACTCTAAACAACGTTTAATTTTCTGAATTATATACTTTTAAATATGTATACAAAAATGCAGACGTCTTTACTTGTCGTTTAACATAAAAATTCTTATTCGCAATTTTAAAAACTGGAATTTTCCACCAATTCACCATCCATTTAACATAATGGCCGTTATACGAAATCTACACATAAAAAACCACCCAATTTTTCAATCAGGTGGTTTGTAAAACTTAACTTTACGAATTATTGAGCTGCTTGTTGCTCTGCCTGAATCGCAGTCAATGCAATCGTGAACACAATGTCATCTACCAATGCACCACGTGACAAGTCATTCACTGGCTTGTTCAAGCCTTGTAGCATTGGGCCAACACTCACCACGTTAGCAGAACGCTGTACTGCTTTATACGTCGTGTTACCTGTGTTCAAGTCAGGGAAAATGAACACATTGGCGCGACCTGCAACTTGAGAGTTTGGTGCTTTAGAGCGACCAACACTTTCAACCGATGCTGCATCGTACTGTAATGGGCCATCAATCAGTAAGTCAGGACGACGTTGTTTCGCAATTTCAGTCGCTTTCGCTACTTTTTCTACGTCAGCACCTGCACCCGAAGTACCTGTTGAGTAAGAAATCATGGCAATACGTGGGTCAATACCAAACGCTTTTGCAGAGTCAGCAGATTGAATCGCAATTTCAGCCAATTGTTCAGCATCTGGGTCTGGGTTAATCGCACAGTCACCGTACACATATACTTCATCTGGTAACAGCATAAAGAATACTGAAGATACCAATGAATAATCAGGTGCAGTTTTAATGAGCTGGAATGCGGGACGAACTGTATTGGCTGTAGTATGCACAGCACCAGACACCAAACCATCAACCTGATCAAGTGCTAACATCATCGTACCTAATACGACAGTGTCTTGCAGCTGTTCACGTGCTTGATCGTCAGTAAGTTTGCCTTTACGCATCGCAACCATTTTTTCGACATAGTTTTCACGAATCAAGTCAGGATCAATGATTTCTAAGTCGTGTGGAAGCTCAATACCGCGTGCTTTGGCAACATCGACTACCGCTTCTGGTTTTGCCAATAATACGCAGTGGGCAATACCACGTGATTGACAAATCGCTGCAGCTTGAACGGTACGTGGCTCATCACCCTCTGGAAGCACGATACGTTTTTTCGCTGCAATAGATTTTTGCACCAATTCATGGCGGAACGCAGAAGGCGATAAACGTGGTTTATGCGTATCGCTGATTAATTGGGTTAACCATTCTGCATTGATGTGACTGGCCACAAAGCGGGTAACTTGTTCTGCACGCTCAGTATCATCTACAGGAATTTCGTTGCTCAGGTTTAATAACTGTTGTGCAGTTTCAAAGGTGCTCAATTTAGTATGTAAAATTGGCAAGCCATTTTTCATTGCTGCTTGGCAGAACTCTAAAGCTTGTGCGCTTGGTGCTTGATGTTCAGTTAACACCAAACCTGCAAGTGGAATACCATTGCTGCTGGCTAAGCTACTGGCAAGCAATACATCGACACGGTCAGAACCACTGATAATCAGCTCGCCTGCAACGAATTTATGCATTTCGTGTTCAATATTCGATGCAATTAAGCTGCTGTGTAATACACGGCGCTGCGCTGCTTCACCTTGGTTAATCCATTCTGCAGAAATGTGTGCAGCCAAGTCCGACATGCGTGGCACACTTAAAGTATTGCTGAATGGCACCAAGCCAATCACTGGCATGCAATCTTTACCAATCATTGGATGTGTAGTTTGAATTTTGCTGACAAACTGGTTGGTGTCGCTAATTAAACGTAAGTTTGGATCAAGCGTAACAGGAATTTGTGCAGAATCTTCTGGTAAACCTTTGGTACGCATAAACAATACGCCCGCAGTACGCTCACAAGTTGCACCACCAAAGAAACGTAATTGATTGTCTACTTTTGACGCTGTTTTAACAGCATTGTTGATGTCGGCATTGCTGACAATAATGACTTTTGCATCAAGTGCTTTAGCCAAATTTGCATTCAATTCAGTTGCAAATGGATCACGTCCGTTTGGCAACACGCCTTCTACAATAATGATATCGTGATGTTTAGAAATTTCACGATGTAAACGAACTGCATCTTCAAGCAATTCGTCATTTTCATCATTTTTTAAACGCTCAGTCAGCGCAGTATAAGAAATCGGCTCAACTGTTTCATGCTTGAACAGGTGACGATACAACGCAGTTGTGCGGTCTGCTTCAGGTTGTAATTCTTGTGAAAAAGGCTTTAAGAAACCTGCTTTTACGCCGTGGCATTCCAAAGCGTAAATTAAACCTAAACATGCTGATGTTAAACCAACACCAATTTCTGTAGGAACCAAAAGTATTGTTTTCATAATTTTTTCTAAATCGTAAAGGGACTGATTGAAAGTGGCTGAGCACTACGATTGCTTAAGCAATCGCAGCGTCACATTCAGACTTTTTTGCAGCTGACTTTAGCTCCTCTGCAACTTGCGCAGTTTCTTTCGCAATACGGCCTTCTTCGTCAGTTGGTACAACCCAAATTTGTGGACCGCCTGTACCTGCATCAATACGACCTTCAGTACCGCGTTTTAAGCTGTCATTGCGTTCTTTGCTGAAGTTAAAGCCAAAGTGTGGCAAGTAAGATACAGTTTTTTCACGGATGTACGCAGAGTTTTCGCCAATACCACCTGTGAAGAATAAGCCATCTAAGCGTGGTAAACCACAGCTAAGTGCAGCTAAAGATTTAGCTAAACGGTAGCAGAATACTTCAATTGCAAGCGTTGCATCTTCGTTGCCTTGTTCAGATGCTTCAATCAGGGTACGCATGTCGTTCGATAAGCCTGACAAACCAAGTAAACCACTTTGGCTGTTTAGCATTTTGTCAATTTTGTAGATATCCCAACCTAAGTTGCTTGCAAGGAAGCTGTGTAAGCTTGGGTCTACATCACCACTACGAGTACCCATCACCAAACCTTCAAGTGGGGTTAGGCCCATCGATGTGTCTACACTTTGACCATTCCAGATTGCACAAGTCGAGCTACCGTTACCCAAGTGAGCAGTTAACCAGCCACCTTGTTTGAAGCTGCCAGCCAACTCTGAACCGCGCTCTGAAACGTATGCGTGACTTGTACCGTGGAAGCCATAACGACGTACGTTGTGGTCGGTATATAAGAATTTAGGCACTGCATAACGGTAAGCGTGAGCAGGCATCGTTTGGTGGAATGCAGTATCAAATACAGCCACTTGCGGAAGTTCTGGGAACAAACGCATTGTTGCTTCAATACCCACCAAGTGTGCAGGGTTGTGTAAAGGTGCAAGCGGAGTTGCTTCACGAATACGTTGCACGATTTCTTCAGTTAATAATTCTGCTTTGGTTAAAGTACCGCCGTGTACAACGCGGTGACCAATGGCTTGTGGCTTATATTGAGATAAGCGACCAAGAATAGTTTCCAATGCTTTTTCATGGTCAGCATGTGGAATAGAAAGTTCGAGCGGCTCACCACCTGCGGTAATGCCTTTAATGCGCGCATCAGCAGAACCTAGATTTTCTGCCAAACCAAAGATACGATCTCCAACGCTTTCAGATACAAGCGCATATTTGATAGAAGAAGATCCGCAGTTAATCACTAATACTGATGTAGTCACTTTTATGTACCCGAATTCTAATTGAAGTTATCCCTAGTCAATCAAGCTGCATTGCAAGATATGGCAAACGGCAATCTATTGTGTTGCAATCTTGATCATTACGTATGTTTTATCATGGGTTTTTTATTGCTCCTAGATAGACTTTAGGAGATTAGACTTAAGCATTATCGACCATGAAATCAGAAATAATTAAAATTTATCAGCCCGAAACTTTCATTTTTTCATGAAATGATGGTCTAAAATTTCTGCTTAATTCCTGTTGTATTCTCTTAACATAGCACACTTCATTCTGCAGGCGAGTGGCAAACTGTTTTAAATTATTTCCTCAATCTTTGTCGGTTTATTTTGATTTGGCAGCGTATTTAATTTCCGACCAACGGACAATCACATAAGCAATCAGTGCCACCATAAAAAACACCAACATCATCCACGCCAAGCCTTGTAAGGTTTCAATAATGGTGCGGTAAATTTCCAATACCCAGCGTTCTTGCGTCAGTTCAATCACAATTCTTTTGTCATTTTCGGCATAGGTGAGTGGGGTAATGTATTTTTCCATATCGTAAATACGAATGCCTGAAGATGTGCCGACCACCATGCCTGCAAATTTGGTGTACTTTGCCCATGCTTCATGAATTGGGTCGTGGATGATACGCGCCAAAATTGCATTGATGGAGCTGGAAAACAGACGCATGACAATGAACGACACCAACAGTGCTAAAGCAAAGGTACTAATAATCAAATAATAAAACATAAGCATCGCCACTCTTTTTGATGATTTTTCTAATCTTGATGGTGTTTTTATTTTAAGTGAGCGTGAGGCAGAAATGTGTAGTGGAACTGTGTCTTAAAACAATGTCTAAAAAATAGAAGGGAATAATGTTCAGCTTCCTGTGAAACTGAACATTATATTTGGATATTGCAAAATTACAGATGGATTTTATTGGCGGATTTGACCATCGCCAAACACGATCCATTTTTGTGAGGTTAAACCTTCCAAACCGACAGGGCCACGGGTATGAATTTTATCGGTAGAGATTCCAATTTCAGCACCTAAACCATATTCAAAACCATCAGCAAAGCGTGTAGAAGCGTTAATCATGACTGAACTAGAATCTACCGCAGCCAAGAATTGACGCGCCAAACTAAAGTTTTCAGTAATAATGGCATCAGTATGATGTGAACCATATTTATTGATATGTTCAATTGCCTCATCAATTCCTGAAACCACTTTAACTGCCAAAATTGGGCCTAAATATTCGGTGTACCAATCTTCTTCGGTTGCTGTTTTAACACTTGTACCCAAAATCTTTTGGGTTGCAGGACAGCCGCGTAATTCGATTTGTTTTTCTGCATATAGTTCGGCAATACGTGGCAAGAATTGTGCGGCAACAGCCTCATCGACCAACAATGTTTCCATGGCATTACAGACGCCATAACGGTGAGTTTTTGCATTCAGGGCAATAGGCAGGGCTTTTTGTAAATCGGCCTGTGCTTCTACAAATACGTGACAGTTACCATCCAAATGTTTAATCACTGGAATACGCGCTTCATTGCTGATGCGTTCAATCAGACTTTTACCGCCACGTGGCACAATTACATCTACATATTCAGACATGGTAATTAATTGCCCAACGGCAGCACGGTCTGAGGTGTTAATCACTTGCACCGATGTTTCTGGCAAGCCTGATGCTTTTAAGCCGTGTTGAATCGCGGCAGCAATCGCTTGGTTAGATTCCAGTGCTTCAGAACCACCACGTAAAATAATCGCATTGCCTGATTTTAATGCCAAAGACGCAGCTTCAAGGGTTACGTTTGGACGTGATTCGTAAATCATGCCCACCACACCTAGCGGTACACGCATTTTGCCCAATTGAATACCAGATGGACGGTAAGCCATATCGGTAATTTCACCAATTGGATCCATGAGACCAATCACATCTTTCAGACCTTGTAACATGCCTTTAAAGCGTGCGGGGTTAAGTTCTAAGCGATCAAGCAGTGCGCTATCCAAGTTGTTGTTACGACCTTTGGTCATATCAATTTGGTTGGCAGCTAAAATAGCGGACTCGCTATTTTCCAATGCCGTATAAATAGCCGATAACGCATTGTTTTTAGATTGGGTAGAAGCGCTTGCTAAGACACGAGAGGCTTGGCGTGCTTGTTGTCCTACCGTTTGCATATATTGTTCAATAGACTCTTGCATAGCGGTTTGATCACTTAGAAATTTCAACTCGATATTAACAGTCTGTGCCTGCACAATGAAGCGTCTCAGCGGAAAATCGACTAAATTGTTCAATCTTTTCATATTTTTCAATGCTTTCATCACAAAAATTAATATTTTGAAATGCTTTATGATTTAAAAGTAGATGAGCGGTCATAGAAAATGTTGCGTATAAAATCAGCACCTGTATAGAATGATGCGATAACGACATTGATGTCATTCACAACAATAAGCAGGATGCCACTTTAATTCAGATAAGTGGGTAATCGTTCAATGACGAACACTTGCACAATAAAAATAAAATGCGCATGGAGGTAAGGAATATGAATTCCATGATCCAGATGGACACGGATGTACAGGACGCAAGTTCGCATGTCTGTTTTTTTGATATTTACGATAAACACAGCTTTAAACAACCCGCTCGTACCACTTGGATCAACGGCTGGAAAGTGGAATACATGGCAATTGCTCAGCCAGAAACCGCACATTTAACTCCAATTGTGATTATTGGTGGTGCATTCCAAAACTTTAATTCATATAAATATTGTGTCGAGCAGCTTTTTCGTGCAGGGCCAATCATTTTAATTGATATGCCATCTATGGGCGCCAATCAGCAAATGACCAATGTGGAAACAGGTGAGTCGGCAGGAACGCTAGAACTGCATGATTTAGGTCAGATGTTGGGTGATTGGCTGGATATTGTCGGCTTAGATAAAGTATCCGTCATGGGCATGTCATTGGGTTCGGTGGTGGCATCGTGTCTAGCAGATCAGCGTCCTGAATTGATTGATCGCATGATTTTAATGGGGGTTATGCAAAAGACCCGTAAAAGTTGGCGCATGTTGCTTGAAGAATCACTGCATTTAATGAAAGAGCAGCGCATGGATGAATTTGGTCAGGCGGTGATTTTATACTTGGTCAATCATGCCAAAATGGAACAAACTCGCATGTCACCGACTGCAAAGCGTTTGTTTTACCGACAAATGGCCGACTTTACCGCTACAGAGCAAGATCGCTACGATGTGAACTGCAACCGTTTATTGCGGTTAACCAATGTGCCTATTCCGCAATGTAAGGTTTTGGTGGCGTGTGGGCAATATGACAGTTTTACCTTGCCGCATGAAAATGCCAATTTTGCCTTACAGTGCCCGAACATGGAATTTGCCATGATTGCCAATGCAGATCATGTGCCGCAATTACAGCGCCGTAAAGAAACCATGAATTTATTTGCGACCTTTTTAAGCGATGAATCTATTCAGGACTTAGATGGCATTATTCCAATGACACGTGCGCAACTATTGACGATGGAACGCCGTGGAGAAGCGCGTATTCGGGTGCAAAATCCGCAAAGTCATTTGCAGTATCGTCATTCTGATTTGAAAATTGCCACGCACATTGTCGATTTAAACTTCTTTGGTGTATTGCTTGATTTTGAAAATGCTGCGTTGGCGGCACAAGCAGCACAGTTTGAACGAGATATGGCCTTAGAATTACAGGATGAGGAAGGCAGTTTTAGCATTGAATGTTTAATTTTTGAAAGCCAAGGGCAGCAACTACGCGCATTATTTAAGCATGGTAGTTTTGAGGTGGCAGAGCGTTTGTTGCGTTATGTGGAACGTCAAAAAGCGGCTGCACAAAATTTGGAATATGCCCGTTAGTAGATAAAATCAGTGCTTGGTTTAAAATTATCCAAAGAAAATAGAATCAAAATAGCGTGTTAAACCACGCTATTTTTTTTGTAGGCATGAACCATCCAGACTAAATCGCCTAAATGTTCTGCGGTTGTTTTTTCTAAAGAGCTGTTGGAAAAATACAGTTGTGGTTGTTGTAGCTGCACTTGCTCAAAACCTGCATTTTGAAAAAACTGAGTTAATTCCTGCGGAGATTGAAAGTGAAAGGTGAAAGCACTGCGTGACATAAATTTCAATAATCGGCTGCAGTTCCAAATAAAATTGGCGAGCTTGTTTTTGACGGGTTCAGGGTAAATATCGGTTAAATAATGCAGTTCTGGAAAGTCTTGGGTGTAGTTACACATGCCATTTAACAGCTGTTGTAGCATGTCTTTGCTGAAGTAGTTAATTAAACCTTCACTAATAATTACTAAGGGCTGCGAGTGATCAAAATATTCAAAGGCCTGTTTAAAGGATTCACTAAAAATATCGGCGGTGAGAACTTCAGGTGCGTCGTGGTCAATTTGTCGTAACGCTTGAGTTTTAATTTGCGCCATATCAGGCAAATCCAGTTCACGGTAATTCAGTTCAGGATATTTTTGTCGAAAGTTCCAGCTGCGTGGTGACAGCCCAGATGCAATTTCGAGCACTTGTAATTGCGGATGTTGCTGAATCAGTGCGGTTAAGTGTGCATCAATCATTTGGTGACGTTGTTTGAGGGTGCTGCGCATACTGCCGCCCACATGACGTTCTGCCCAGTTTTCTAAAGGATGTACCAATTTGGCTAAAAACTTGCCTTTTCGGGTCGCAAATACAGGATGTGAAATCCCCCTTTGATACCAGATATATCCCGTATAATGTGCGGTAAAAGAAATATGCCGATGTTTGGACAATGCAGTCGTGTCTGAGCGAGTTGGCTTGGCATCCGAGTTGTGCATTTCAGTCCTTTTTTCTGTCGTGATTTTGCTGTTCAGCAATGTTTTTGTCATTTTCGTATAGACCTTAATTGTTTGTATGGTGGTCGTTGTCTTTTTAGGCATGCTTTGACACTCAAGCTGCGGTGTCAGGCATATACTCAAAATAGAATAAGTTTATCATAATCAAAAAGGAATAAGCTGTCGTGTTCCTTTGTCGTATAAATGCTGTGAAAAAGTAAAGGCGTATAGGGTCTGTTGACATTTCATAAATGGCTTGCGCTGTAGGCTAAAACTGAGCAGATCAGGCATAAAACGCAGGGAATAGTGGACCTATTTTCAAGTTCCATAACGCAATCTGAGAAAGTTTTAGCCACATGAGCAAGAACAAAGCGTTGCTTTGTTTGCTGCGCAAGGGGACGAGCATATTTTTTGCTGCTATTGCGTTATGTGCCAGTCATTTAGAATGACTAAATTTCCTGTCCCATGCCTTATATCAGCTAAAAAATCTTGCGAGATATATCTCTCACGTCGCAAACATAGACGAATTGTCAACAGACCCTAGTTAGTTTGTGGTGATCTCAAGTCGCAGCGTTTTTAGTGGTACTTGAATAATTGGTCGGGTCGTGACTAGTTTGTGCTGCCAGTAGCGCGGCACTTTGTTCTTTAAATACCAAGATACGATCACGGACGCTTCGCCATTCATCACCCAAGTCTAAAACTTCAGCAATGCTAAACTCTGCACTAAGCTCAGGGATTTTACCGCGCATGCGTTCTAAACGTGCCTGATTCGGCAAGGGTAAATCGGCAATCGCATTTAAAGCCAATCGTTGTGCAGCACGGTTGTTGCAGACCAATCCCATGTCACAGCCTGCAAGCAAAGCGGCATGAATACGTGCATCGGCATCGCCTGCTACACAAGCCGCCTGCATGCTTAAATCATCCGAAAAGAGTACACCATCATAGCCCAAGTCTTTGCGAAGCACTTGCTGTAACCAAAATTCAGAAAAACCTGCAGGGTTCGGATCGACCTGATCATAAATAACATGTGCAGGCATGAGCGCATCCAGTTGATTTTGCAGTTGGATAAAGGTTTGCATATCCTGTTGCTGAATTTCGGCAAAAGAACGTGAATCTATCGCGGCAGCAACGTGAGAGTCTGCTTTAACCGATCCATGCCCAGGAAAATGCTTGCCTGTGGTTGCCATTCCTGCACGATGCATTCCACGTAAAAAAGCATCTGCCAAAGCAATAATATCGGCAGGACGCGCAGCAAAAGCACGATCTCCAATGACATCACTGATGTCATTTAAATCTAAAACAGGCGCAAAACTAAAATCAATGCCTACCGCTAATACTTCGGTGGCCATCAACCAGCCACATTCTTCGGCTAAATCTAAGGCACGTTCAGGTTCGTTTTGGTATAACTCGCCAAATCTACCCATGGCAGGTAATAGGGTAAAACCTTGTTTTAAGCGTTGTACGCGTCCGCCTTCTTGATCGACTGCAATTAAAATATCAGGGCGCACCTGACGCATGTGGTCGGTCAAGGCGCGTACTTGCGCAGGAGATTGGATATTTCGGGCAAATAAAATGACTCCACCGACTTGCGGAGCGCTTAATAGTTCAATATCTTCTTGAGTAAGTTCTGTGCCAGCGATGTCGAGCATCAATGCGCCAATCATATTGGGTGTCCGTATTCGATTTTTATCAATAAAAAAACAATACCTGAATTCTGCAATGATTTGCTACATTTTGACAGCACAGATTATGATAAAACTACACGACAGACCCAAATTAAGTTGTATAAGATTTTGAATCTGCTCAATTCATTGTGAAAAGCAGAGATTGGTCAAAAACCAAGGACGTAAATATTTTTATGAAACTTCAAACCATCGCTTGTGCGGTTGCAATAGCAACTGGCGGTTTTTTCTTTTCTCACGCCATTAACGAGGCAATTGCAGCCAATAATACCGCTGTCGTTGCTAACAGTATTGTGCCGACGCAGGAACAAGCTTTGGTTTCGCGTCAATTGGCGACCTTGGTCGATCGTCAGCATTATTTAAATCAGCGTTTAGATGCCGCAACGTCGCAGCGCATTTTTGATTTTTATATCGACAGTTTAGACCCAGACCATACTTTGTTTTTGGCTAAAGAAGTTGAGCAATACCGCAAACAATATGCAGCAACATTTGGCGCTTCATTAAAAGCAGGCAATTTGGCGGGGCCGTATCAAATTCATGCACAGTATCGTGAACGCTTAAAACAGTTTTATCATTTCATGTTGGCAGAGCT
This sequence comes from Acinetobacter towneri, assembly GCF_017498585.1. Classification (NCBI taxonomy): domain Bacteria; kingdom Pseudomonadati; phylum Pseudomonadota; class Gammaproteobacteria; order Moraxellales; family Moraxellaceae; genus Acinetobacter; species Acinetobacter towneri. The sequence goes on along the minus strand of NZ_CP071766.1, from coordinate 127,576 downwards.
GAAAAAACCACAAAATTTAAAACAGCCAAATGTTACGATTGAGACAGATCGGGAAAAAGCACCATTCTTTAATACTGAAGCAGAAATGCGTACACATTGGCAAAAAATGCTGGTGTCGCAGCTCATTAACCTGACCATTAGCAAAGAAGAAGAATTGGCAAAACAAAAAGCCATTAAAGATAACCCTGAATTGACCAATGGTCAGGATTTGGCAAGTCCAGAAGATTTGACTCCAGTGCAGACTTTAACCAAGCGTTATACCCGCCAGTTAGAGCGAATGGATCGTTTAAAGAGCGATGACGTGCTGGATAAAACTTTGAATGCGATGATGCTGACTTATGATCCGCACAGCAATTATTTCCCACCTGTCGATGCGATGGAGCTGAATCGTCAAACGACTTTGCAGCTTGAAGGGATTGGGGTGTCGATTCGTCCTGAACGGGGCAATGAAGACTACACCAAAATTGAAACCATTGTTGAAGGTGGTCCTGCCAGTAAAACTGGGCAGGTGAAATCGGGTGACCGCATTATTGGTGTGGCGCAAGATGGCGAAAAAATGGTGGATGTTGTGGGTTGGCCGAGCAATGAAATTGTGGGGCTGATTCGCGGTAAACGTGGCACCAAAGTCACTGTGCGTTTGTTGGGTGCGGGTGCGGCGATGAATCAGGCGCGTAATGTGACCATTGTGCGTGATGTGATTCAGGAAGAAGATGCGGGAGTTCGCTCACGAACGATTGACATCAAACGTGATGGTCAAACTTATACCTATGGTGTGATTGAAATTCCATCCTTTTATTTGAATTACCGTGCACGTCGTGCAGGCAATGAATATCGCTCGGTGTCGGAGGATACCAACAATGCCCTGAAAAGTTTGGCGGCCAAAAATGTCGCAGGGATTATTGTCGATTTACGTAACAACCCTGGCGGTTCACTAGAAGAAGTGGCACGTATGCTTGGGCAAGTAATCAAATCAGGCCCTGTAGTGCAAATTCGTGATGGCAATGGCAACGTGAGCGTATTTGAAGATGACGATGGCGGTGCACAGACTTATGCAGGCCCATTGGCAGTGATGATTAACCTTGCTTCTGCTTCGGCCAGTGAAATTTACTCTGCTGCAATTCAGGACTATCAGCGCGGGATTGTGATTGGTAGCACCACCACAGGTAAAGGTACAGCGCAGGTACAACTCGACACCTTAGCTTATGGGCAGGCGACCTTAACTCAACGTAAGTTCTACCGTATTACAGGTGGAAGTACCCAAAACAAAGGTGTGATTCCAGATATTAAACTGGTGGATATTTACAATGAGGAGTTTGGTGAGCGTAAAGCTAAAAATGCCTTGAAGTGGGATACCATTCCAACTGCGCCATTTAAGCGTGAAGGTTCAGTACAGCCGTACATCACCAAGTTGGGTCAATTGTCACAGCAACGTGTCACGCTTGATCCACAATTTCAATATTTGGAACAACGTAAGCAAATTGCCAAACAAACTGAAGATCGCAAAAGCATTGTGTTAGATATTGAACAACGCAGAGCAGAGTTGTTAGCTTTGGAGCAACAAACGCTGACTGCGGAAAACAAACGCCGTCAGGAAACAGGTTTGAAACCATTTGCCAATTGGGAAAGCTATCAGGCATCTATTGATGCTTTGGCAGAAGCGCGTGCCAAAATGAAAGCGGCACAACGCCCTGCTTTACCTGAGGAAGAAGCTTTTGTGATTGAAGCAGCGCAGGTGTTGCAAGACTATGCCATGTTACAAAAAGGTGTTTCTGAGCCGAATCAACCTTAAAACAATGTTAGAATCTTAATCAAATAGAACCAGCAGCGAAAAGTTGCTGGTTTTTTTCATCCTAAAGCGAAAAGTAAAGTGACAAGATGCATATAGCTTTGAGTCAGACAGCTATTTTTAGCAGTTTTGAATTGCCATTATTTCATGATGACATATTATATATTTGACTATTGACCAAAGCGGAATAGTATTAGACTCTTAAGTCAATGCAGTCTTTGCTAGATCAATCCGTCGTTCAGGTTGCTTTTTAGTTATTATTTATAAGAGAGTGTGAGATTGAGTAGCCGAAAAACAATAAAATATGACAGAGATGGATACATCTAATGATGCATGTACATTATGATCTGAGCTTGGTAATTGGCTCGGTAGCAATCTCAGTATTGGCCTGCTATTTTGCAGTGTCTGTTGGGCAAATGCTTTTTCAAAATGTACAACAACAACTAAAAAAAATTGCATTAATCATGAGTGGTTTGCTGCTGGGTGCGGCAGTGTGGAGTATGCATTTTGTGGGCATGTTGGCCTGCCAGTTACCTGCACCGTATCAATTTGATCTTAGCTTTACGACCCTATCTTTTGTTATTGCATTTATCGCCTCTACGTTTGCGGTTTGGCTGACCACGCAATCGACCTTGCCTGTGGCGCGTTTGATCCTGAGCGGCATTTTAATGGGGTTGGGTATTTCAGGCATGCACTATACGGGCATGATGGGAATTCAGGTAGAAGGCTACCGTAGTTATTATGATCCTACCATTGTTTTGCTGTCTGTATTAGTGGCCATTGGCGGAGCAATACTTACCTTTTGGTTTATGTTTCATTCCAAGTGCAGAATGGGGCGTCAGGCACAATATAAAATTTTCATTGCGGTGCTCATGAGTCTGAGCATTGTTGCCATGCACTATATAGGCATGGAAGCACTGCATTTTTACTCTACAGCAGATTTGCCTCAATCAGGGCACTTCCAGATCGGGCAAGGGCCAGCTCTGTTGGTGGTTATTTTAGTGACCAGTCTGATTTTTGCTGCTGCGGTGGGCGTATCTCTGCTGGAGCTGCGCTTAGAAGAAAAAAGCAGACAATTGTCTTTAGCCAACCGTGAATTGGCCAATCAGGCAGTCAAAGATAACCTGACCAAATTGCCCAACCGTTTATATTTAGCTGAATATGCACAATTGCTTTTTTCTGAGCATCGGCAAAAAAACACTAAAATTGCATTTTTGTATATCGACTTAGACCGCTTTAAAGCGGTGAATGACGTATTTGGGCATCATGTTGGCGATCAATTGCTGATTCAGTTGTCTAAACGTGTGCAATCCCACTTGGGCGAAAATACCCAGTTATTAAGAATTGGTGGCGATGAATTTCTTTTGGTGATTGAACATACCGATATCGCAGAAGCCACGCTCATTTCTGAAAAAATATTAGAACTGATTCAGCAAAGTTTCTTAATTGCAGGCAAGGTCATTAATATTTCAGGCAGTATTGGCATTGCGATGTATCCAGAGCATGGCACCAATTTGCAAGATATTTTAATGAATGCTGATGCGGCGATGCTGACCTCTAAATATCAGGGGCGTAACACCAGTTCGGTATTTAATTATGATCTGGAGTTACTTGAGGCCAAAAGCCAAAGTAAGTTGATTAATGATTTATATAAAGCGGTTGAACAACAACAATTTGCGTTGTTCTATCAGCCAAAGTTTAAAGCCGCTGACCATAAAATTTGTGGCGTAGAAGCTTTAATTCGTTGGTATCACCCCGTACATGGTTTACTTACCCCAAATATGTTTATTAAAGGGGCTGAAAAGACGGGGTTGATTATTCAAATTGGCTATTGGACGCTAGAAGAAGCCTTTAAACAAATTCAAATTTGGGAAAGATCGGGTGCACCGTTATTTCCTGTGGCTGTGAATTTATCGGCAGTGCAGTTTGAACATAAACACTTATTTTCGACGTTAGAAAACTTGTTTAAACGCTATGAGATTCAACCCCATCACCTGATGATTGAAGTGACTGAAAGTACAGCAATGCATCATATTGAATCGAGTATTCGTAGTTTTGAGCGTTTGCGTCAAATGGGGATTCAATTGGCGATTGATGATTTTGGTACAGGACATTCGAGTTTCTTGTATTTGAAAAAATTGCCAGTCGATGAGTTGAAAATTGACCGTGCTTTTATTTTAGATTTGTGTTTGGACAGCAAAGAAGAATTAATTTTAGAAAGTATTATTCAGTTAGCCATTAAACTGGGTTTAACTGTGACCGCTGAAGGGGTGGAAACGCCATTGCAAGCTGAGATTTTAACCCGTTTAGGCTGTCAGCAATTACAGGGCTACTTATTAGGCTTACCAATGGATGTTGAGCGTTTAGAAGAGCTGTTTAAACATTCGGCTTAAGCTAGCGATCATGCTACCGCTCAAGATAGCGCACAAGTGAGCGACCAAGTCCAGCGTTTAATTTCAGTGATGAAACAAGATGAATATAGTTTGGCTGAGTTGATGCAGTTGTTAGGTTTAACTCATAGCGCAACATTCCAAAAGAACGATATGAATCCTGCCATAGAAGTAGGTTTGATTGAACGTACGATTCCAGAAAAACCGAAAAGCCAAAAGCAAAAGTATAGATTGAAAAAATAACTATATTCTCAGTTGTGGATAAATTAGAACATATCAACAATCAATAAAATTTGATTCAAATCTGCTACAATTACGCCAATTTTTCATATTGATCATTTTGATCTTATACACTGCGGTTCTGCAGTAGGTGTCTTGCATGAGTTTTAAAGATGAGTTAGCGGCGCAGGTCGCACAGCGACGTACTTTCGCGATTATTTCCCACCCCGATGCTGGTAAAACCACCATGACAGAAAAACTGCTGTTATGGGGACAAGCCATTCAAGTTGCAGGGATGGTAAAAAGCCGTAAGTCAGATCGTGGCGCAACATCTGACTGGATGGAAATGGAAAAAGAACGTGGTATTTCCATTACAACTTCGGTGATGCAATTCCCGTATAAAGACAAAATGATTAACCTGCTCGATACCCCAGGGCACGAAGATTTCTCTGAAGATACTTACCGCACTCTAACTGCGGTGGACTCTGCACTGATGGTGATTGATGGTGCGAAAGGTGTCGAAGACCGTACCATTAAATTAATGGATGTGTGTCGTATGCGTGACACACCCATCATTTCATTCGTCAACAAAATGGACCGCGAAATTCGTGAACCATTAGAGTTGTTGGATGAAATTGAAAATGTCCTCAAAATTAAGTGTGTGCCAATCACTTGGCCAATGGGTACAGGGCGTGATTTCGCAGGGGTGTTTAACCTCATCGAAGAAAAGTTTTATGTGTACAAATCAGGTTTTGGTTCAACCATTCCTGAAATTGAAGTACGTGATGGCTATAACCATGCAGACCTACGTGAAAAAGTAGGTGAATTGGCATGGGCGGCATTTGAAGAATCACTTGAATTGGTACAAATGGCGAATGAGCCTTTAGACCGTGAAGAGTTTTTAGCGGGTCGTCAAACACCAGTGCTATTTGGTACTGCTTTGGGTAACTTCGGTGTAGATCATGTATTGAATGCATTCAGTGAATATGCGCCGCCGCCAAAAGCACATCCAACGCAAGACCGTATTGTAGAAGCCAATGAAGAAGGCTTTAGTGGTTTTGTTTTTAAAATTCAGGCCAATATGGATCCGAAGCACCGTGACCGTATTGCTTTCATGCGAATCTGTTCAGGCAAGTATGAAAAAGGCTTAAAAATGAAGCATGTGCGTATTGATAAAGATGTACGTATCAGCGATGCCTTGACCTTCTTGGCAGGTGACCGTCAGCACCTCGAAGAAGCTTGGCCGGGCGACATTATTGGTCTACATAACCACGGGACGATTCAAATTGGCGATACCTTCACTTCGGGTGAAAAGTTGCAATTTACAGGGATTCCGCACTTCGCACCTGAAATGTTCCGTCGTGTACGCTTGAAAGACCCATTGAAGTCCAAACAGCTGCAAAAAGGCCTTAAAGAGCTTTCAGAAGAAGGTGCAACGCAAGTCTTTATGCCACAAAACAGCAATGATTTAATCGTAGGTGCTGTTGGTGTGCTACAGTTTGAAGTCGTCGCCTATCGCCTGAAAGAAGAATACAAAGTCGATTGTATTTACGAGCCTGTCAGCATCAACACGGTACGCTGGGTGTCTTGTGCCGATGAGAAAAAGTTTAACGAATTTAAGAAAAAAGCCCACGATCAGTTGTCTGTCGATGGTGGTGGTCACTTAACTTATCTCGCGCCAAGTCGTGTGAATTTACAGTTAATGCAAGAGCGTTACCCTGACATTGAGTTTAGAAATACACGCGAGCACTAAGCCTCAGGTTGATGATGCTTAATCTGGCAGATGCAATCAGCGTAGCGCAGATGAATGTTCGGCATGCCTAAAAGTTTCAAAATTAAAACAGCTTCTTTAGGAAGCTGTTTTATTATGGGGGCGGTAAAAGATTAAAGATTATTTTTGATAAATGAATTGGGGAAATCATGCAGCAAAAATCGGTTTATCTGGGTGCAATTTTGAGCGGGATGGTTTTGCTTAGCGCCTGTGACTCATCTAAACAAGATCAAAACTCAGATGAGCAAACGTCTATTTTTCAGAAAGATCAAGCGGATGTTTTACCGTATTTGAATATCAAGCAACAGGCGGCAGAAATTGCCTTGCCATTTTGTGAAAATAAAAACTGCATTGAATTAGAAGTACAAACTTTAAATACCCAAGATACATGGCTCAACAGTTGGATTGCAAAAAATCAGGCCATGGTGATTCAAGACCAAATTGGCTTAAAACAAAACATGAATTTGCAGCAAGCCGTAGATGCCTATGTGAAAAAATCCGATGCTTGGCAGGCACAATTAGATCAAAATAAAGCTTATGAATTGGCGATGTACACCCGTATGGCATATCAACGCAATCAATATGTTTTGTTGCAAGTCGGGGTAGATAGCAAACAGGAAGGCACGCAAGTCAAGGAACGCTATTATTTCTTTGTGGCAGATCGGAAGCAGCAAAAAGCCTTGTCTGTTTTAGATGTGATTGATGCCAAACAACAAACCCGTATGAATACTTTTGTACAGCAGGCCTATCAGGATTGGCTCAAAACACAAAGCAGTGACGTGCAAAAAGCAGCACCTGCCAAATTATACTGGGGGCAGGCAGATTGGTTTTTTGATGATCAGGGCTTAGGATTGCATTATCGCACCCATGAAATTGTCAAAGATGGCACGCAGTTAGATATTTACCTAAGCAAAGCACAAACACAACAAGTTTTAAAAGCAGACATCTATCCATCTATGTTTTAGTAGGTGAGTGCGGTGACAAGCAAAAATAGATGAAATCAAGGTTGGATCCATGTTGAAAAATAAAAGTATTTTGGCGATCAGTATTTTAATTACAACGCTAGGGATTACTGCATGTCAGCCAAAGAAAACCGAACCAGAAACAGTCGAGCCAGAGCAGACGCAGGCGGAACAACAAAGCTTAAAACTGGTCGGGGATACTGAAAAACTGAATTTGTCGTTGCCTAAATGTGAAGGGAATAACTGCCCTGAAATTTCAATTGAGCGTTTGAATAGTAATCAGGCCTTTATCGACCATTTTATTGATCAGAAAATTATTCAAGAATTGGCACAAATTTTAGAAATTGCACCACAGCAGGCGGCTTCTGAGGCTATAGCAGTTGAGAATGCAGCCAGTGAAAATACAGCAGCCAGTGCTGCAGATGCACCTGCCAGCAACCCCACTGCAGCAGCCATTGCACAAGTGGAAACTTTGGCGCAAAAATTAGAAAAACAAACTGTGCCTTATGTGCAAAGCTTTTTGGTACTTGATCAGGAACTGAAAGCTTTAAGCTCAAATCATAAAATCAGTTTGATGATTAAGCCTAAAATTTTGAATGCAGATCAGCCTTTGGCAACCGTGGTACTGAATAGCAGTAGTTATTTGGGCGGAGCGCATGGTGCATCGGCACAGCAATACTATAATTTTGATTTAGAACAGAAAAAATTAGTATTGTTAAATGACATTCTGTTAGAGAAGCAGCGTCCACAATTGGAGCGCAAAGCCTACGAAGCGTTTAAACAATGGGTCATCACATCTGAACTTTCCACCAATGTGCAAGAATATGAACAAGCGTGGAAATTTAAGCTGTCGGAAAATTACTATTTAGGTCAACAGGGGTTAATTTTGCAATATGCAGAATATGAAATAGGCCCTTATGTCGTTGGTTTACCGCGCTTAACCATTCCGTATGCAGAACTGCAGGGAATTTTAAAAGCTGCGTATTTGCCTGTAACAGAAGCAGCCTCTGAAGCAACCGCAAAACCTGCCGAAGCCAGTGCAGCAAACACAACAACCAAAGCGAAATCTTAATATGAGCATTGCGCTGTTTGATACGCATACCCATTTTGATGTACCTGATTTTGACTCAGATCGGGAGCAATTGGCGTATGCGGCCAAGGCAGCAGGCGTAGAACATTTGGTACTGATTGGCTTTGTACAATCACGTTTTCAAGATTTAATCTCTACACAACAGTTTTTAAACCAACTTGAGCATGTGCCACAAAGTCATCTTGCACCAGGCTTGCATCCTTTTTATATCGAACAGCATCAAGACCAACATCTACAAGATTTAGAACAGTTTTTGCAACAACAGCATTGTGTCGCTGTGGGTGAAATTGGCTTAGATACTTTTTTGGCTGAACATAAACAGCCTGAAGCGTTTCAAAAGCAGCAAGATTTTTTTGCTGCACAATTGGAAATCGCACGCCAGCAACATAAACCTGTACTGCTACATATTCGTAAGGCCCATGCCGAAACCTTAAAAACACTCAAACAGCAACAATTTCAGTTTGGTGGCATCGCACATGCTTTTAGCGGTGGGGTGGAAGAAGCCAAAGCACTGATCAAATTGGGTTTTAAAATTGGTGTGACAGGGCAGATTACCAATCCCAATGCAAAAAAACTGCGCCGTGTTGTGCAGGAAATTGGTGCTGAACATTTGGTTTTGGAAACCGACTGTCCCGATATTACGCCTTTATGTTGTCAGACAGATACTCAATCACGAACCCGAAATACCCCTGCGAACCTGATTTATGTGCTTGAAGGTTTGGCGGATTGTTTAGATATTGCACCGCAAACTTTAGCCGCACAGATTTGGCAGAATAGCATTCAAATATTAGACTTGCCTAAACTTTAGATGAAACAACACGAAGTCTGCGAAACGCAGTAAAATGCCCACACTTTGAAATTAGATTTGATTGCAGCATGACAGACCTTCTTCAAGATGATGAATATGAACGCCGTTTTGCGGGTGTGGCCAAGATTTATGGCGACAGTGCTTTTCAGCATTATGCCCAAAGTCATGTCATGGTGATTGGAATTGGCGGTGTCGGCTCTTGGGCAGTTGAGGCGTTGGCACGTACAGGTATCGGCGAGCTGACATTGGTGGATATGGATGTGGTCGTAGCATCTAACATTAACCGTCAATTGCCTGCCATGAGCTCAACCTTGGGGCATGAAAAAATTAATGTCATGGCAGAGCGTTGTCGCGCCATTAATCCACGTATCAAAATTAATTTGGTCGATGATTACCTCAGTCCAGATAACGTCAAAGCGTTATTGGCGACTGCACCTGATTTGATTTTAGATTGCATTGATGACGTAAAAGCTAAACTAGCGTTGATGCTGCATTGTCGTTTTAACAAGATTCCACTGATTGTTTCGGGTGGTGCAGGTGGCAAACTTGATCCGTTGAAAATTCGAGTGGCAGATTTATCTAAAACCGAACAAGACCCAATGTTGGCCAAATTGCGCGCCCAATTACGCAGCAAAGGTATTTGTAAAAAGCCAAAAGAAAAGTTTGGGATTACCTGTGTGTATTCCATCGACAATCCGTTTTCTAGTGCCGATGTATGCCCAAGCGCAGGCTTGCGCTGTGGCGGCTATGGTTCGGCGGTGGTGGTCACGTCCAGTTTTGCGATGGTAGCTGTGGCAGAAGTGTTGAAAAAGTTAGATGCCTTACAGGCTAAAAATACATAAATCAAAGCCATGCGAGGCATGGCTTATAAAAAAGTTCTTTGATTTTGCACATCGCCAATGACTTTATTCAGTAGGTCGTTGTAGCTGCTGCTCTTTTAAATAGTCTTCCGTACGCTGCATTGCTGCTTGAATATTGACCAATGCTTGCTCTACATCTGCAAATGTTTTGGCATTGCCGCCACTTAGTGCCTGACGCCATTTACGTGCACCTGGCAGGTTTTGGAATAAACCTAAAATATGGCGGGTAATGACAGAAAGTGGTGCACCTTGTTGTAGACGTTGTTCAATATACGGCAACATGCGCTGCATAATTTCAAAACGGTCAGGTAATTCTAGCCCCCATAATTGCCCAAGCTCTGCCAGTAAATAAGGGTTGTGATAGGCTTCACGACCAATCATCACCCCATCGACATGCTTGAGGTGTTGTTGGGTTTCGGCAAACGTTTTAATTCCACCATTAATTTCAATTAACAATTCGGGGCGGTCTTGTTTTAAACGATACACATCCTCATAACGCAGAGGCGGAACTTCGCGGTTTTCTTTAGGCGATAAACCTTGTAATAAGGCAATTCGGGCATGCACGATAAAGTTATTGCAACCTGTTTGAGCCACAGTATCCACAAAATGCAGCATCTCTGCATAAGAGTGCATGTCATCAATCCCGATTCGATGTTTTACGGTCACAGGAATATCAACCGATTGACGCATGGCGGCAATACACTCTGCAACCAAGTCTGGTTCTGCCATTAAACACGCACCAATTTTATTGTTTTGTACTCGATCACTTGGGCAGCCAACATTCAGGTTGATTTCATCATAACCCCAGTCTTGTGCCATTTTACTGCAGGTCGCAAGGTCTTTCGGATTTGAACCGCCCAACTGCAAGACAATAGGATGTTCTTCTTTGCTGTAATCTAAATGGCGCTTGGCATCACCAAATAAAATTGCGCCAGTGGTTACCATTTCAGTATACAGAATGATATTGGGGTTAAATAAACGTGCAAAAAAACGGTAATCGCGGGTAGTCCAATCCATCATAGGGGCAACCGAAATGCGAGGTTGTAAAGTTTGGATGGCACGTGTCATAACCCACCTGAATTGAAAAACAAAAGCACAAGACCGCGCATTATACGGGGTTTAAGTGAAAATCGACAGTATCCCCAACCCACATCCATTGGCATTAACTTTGCTTTGTTCGCTATGAACAAAGCAGCGCAACCGTAGATGCTAAAGCGGAACTGCTCAGTATTTGTATGCGTAGCCGTTTTTTAGTATGTTGAAAAGATAGGATAACGCAGCATAAGAGGGAAAATAAAATGTTGGTATTAGAAGAAATTTATCGAACTAAGAAAAATGAATTTTCAACGGCATTTAATTTACGCATGCAGCGCAGTTTAAGTTGGTGGAAAAAAGCCATTAAGTTTCATGATGATGTCGATATGCAATTTATGACAGCATGGGTGGCGTTGAGTGCTTTGTATGCGCAAGGTCAGACGGCAGAGCATACACAACAGACTTTGCAGCAATTTGTGCAGCGCATGTATCAAAAAGATGTCGATCAGCGCATGGCGAGAATCATTTGGGAAAAATATCCACAAAGTTTAGAGGTATTGCTGACCAATCCTTATTTGTATCAAAGTTTTTGGGATTGGCGTAATCAAAAAATGACTGAAGCTGAATGGCGTGCAGATTATGAGGCAGAAAAACAGCAGATTATGCAGGCATTGCACATTCATGATTCGGTCACAATTTTGGCATGTTTGTTTAAGCGCTTATTGACGTTACAGCAGCAACTTTTACAAGGTGGTGCAACTTATAACAGTGCAATCAACCGCAAACAACTCAGCCATGCCAATACTTTATTGTGTGCGTTGATGCCGTGTTTTATCCAAATTTTATTGGAAAATTTAGAAAATGTGGAATTGAGTCAGCCATTTTACCCTGTGATGCAAATGTCTTAAGCGACTTGCTTGATTGTAATAGCAGCGTTTAAGGCATGGCGGTGTGTTGACGTTGATGTTGCCAGTCGAGCAGGGCAAAGCTCATTGCGGCGGTAACAAAACACAAACCAACTAGGCAACTCCATAACCATCCACCGTGTTGCCATGCATAGATTCCCAAGGCAGAACCACAAGCACCGCCAGTAAAATAACTGGTCATATAAATTGAGTTAATCCGCGATTTGGCATCGGGGTGTAAACGGAAAATCACGTTTTGGTTGCTGCTGTGTACGGTGGCAAGCCCAAGGTTAATTAAGCCAAAACCAAGAATATAACTCCATAAGCTGAATTGTCCGTTGTATAGAAAGACCCAGCTAATTGCCAATAACCCCACCCCCCCCCAAGTCAGTGCTGTAACATAGCCGCGATCTGCAATTTTTCCCACATGTTTAGTCGAAAGAGCACCGAATACTCCCACCATTGCCACAATGCCCACCATAAAGTCGGCTAAGCCAAAACTGGATTTGAGTAATACTGCAATGGTAGAAAACAACACACTCATCGCTGCAAAAGCAAACGCACCGAGCAAGGCACGATAGACCAAACGACGTTCTTCTAAAATGAGTTTGCCCATAGACTGAAACACAGCCAAATAACTGAGTTTGCTGGTTGAGATAAAGGGTAAGCGTGCTTTGAGTACCGCGGCAATGCAAAGCATCAGCACACCGCTAATCAGGTAAATCACTTTCCAATGGAATAAGTTGGACAGCAAACCTGCCAAACTGGTCGAAAGTAAAATACCGACCAATAAACCACTCATCAATAAACCGACCACTTCACCCATTTTTTCAGGTTTTACGGTCATGGTGGCAAAGGGAATTAAGACTTGTGCTGCAACTGAAAACAGCCCTGTGATAATCGTGCCAATCCATAGCATGCTTAAATTGCTGGAAAAGGCACATAAAAATAAGCCAATCGAGGCCAAAAACATCAATAAGGGAATGAATTTGGTTTTATTGACAATATCGCCCATGGGCACAATGAATAATAAACCCAGAGCATAAGACACTTGTGCAAAAGTCACTGTCAATGCCACTTGGGATTGCGGAATTTGGAAAGATTGATGAATCGAGTAAATCAGCGGTTGGCAATAATAATTCGCACCCGCGCATAGACCACAGGCAATCGCCATCAACCAGAGCAGGGTTTTATCTTGGCTGATGTCGGGTGCAGTGTTCATAATTATCCTAAGGTCAATGGTAAAACGGGGTTGCAGTAGCTCAAAGATTGAATCCAATATTCAACTTCATTAGTGGCAGGATGTCGCCTTTAGCTTAATGAGAAAACTTGTTTTTGGACAAGGTGATCATCATCACGCCTACAATATTGAGCATGCAGCCGAACCATTGTATGCCATTTAGATGTTCACCTAAAAATGCTGTGGCCAATAGAATCGTCAAGATGGGGCCAATTGAAGCAATCATGGCCGATTGTGCCGCACCTAAACGGGCGATACTGTGCGCCATGAGTAAGGTGGGCAAGACTGTGACAAATATCCCTAAAGCTATGCCATAGCCCAGCACTTCTACAGGCAGTTGTTGCACCAGTCCGAGCGGATTAGGTGTGACCAAACTGTAATGCGTAAGCGTACCGATGCAGGCAATACTTAAAGCCAGACCTGTAAAATTCCATGAACCAAAATGCTGAATCAGGCTTTTGGTCAGCAATAAATAGCCTGCAAAACACACTGCACTGGCGAACACCAAACTGCTGCCTAACCAAAAATACGTGTCATGCGGGGTATTGCTCTGTTCCTGTAACATCACAATCACTGTTCCGCCATAACTCAGGGCAATTGCAAATAGGCTCAGCCAGCTCAGTTTCTGTCGATACATTACGCTCGAAGCCAGAACGGTGAGCGTTGGGTATAAAAACAGAATAATGCGTTCTAATGAGGCACTAATGAACATCAGCCCTAAAAAATCCAACCAGCTGGAAAAATAATAGCCCATCAAACCTGCAAAAATCAGCAACAGCCAATTGCGTGTAGAGATGTTGCGACTGTGATGGCGATTGAGCCAACAAATCAGCAAGAAGAAAGGCAGGGCACTTGCCATGCGCAAAGCCATGAGTACGGTTGCATCGACCAACGGTGAAAGTGCATAAGCCTGTTTAATAAAAATGGCTTTGGTACTAAACAAAAAGGCTGCAAATAAGGCAAAGATGGAGCCCCATTGTGTGGCGTTAAGTCTGATCATGAAAAATGCTGTCGAGCAAGGTGGATGCAAGAAAAGTGACACATGCCGCGCACACAAATGCAAGTTGCATGATGGATAAAGACAGATGCGACTGCATGGATAAAGCTGTGTGCTGTATTTGAGCAAGCATAGCCGATTTTATGCAGATGGTCTGCTTGAGATGGCACAAATTTTGTGAAAAGTAGAGTAAATGGGGTTTGCACGATAATGGTGCAAATTAGCTAAAAATGTTGCAAAACAGAGAAAATCCATCATCAGACTAAATGACGCACAAAAAAAATGAAAAAAATAGTAGCACTCAACTTAGACCTGAGTTGAATAAATTCAAGCTTCTTTTAAAAGTTTTACTGTTTCAAATATTCGATTTTACTCATAAGGCAAAGGTAGGTTTTTCTAAGGTTTTCAGATGGGCAAAACACTTCTAAATTGAACTGTGTTGTGCGGTGTAAAAATTGTCAAAAAAGTCAATTTGGTGTTTAAGTTTTTGCTTTTAGCGCTTAAATGTATAGATATGCAATCTTTTAGCGCTAAGTCGGATTTTCCCAATTAAGTGAAATGCGTGTCAGAATGATCAATGCTTAATTCATTTAAATGTGGTCAACTGCAAGCTCAAAGCATCGCTTTTTTTCTTTTAGACACTTCAAATCGAAGTTTTGCTGAATAATTAGACTTATATTCAAGAAGCAAAACTTATCAATTATATCTCGCAACAATATTTTTATGAATCATCAGTTCAAAATATGGGTATTTATTAAATAAATATTGGGTGGTAATTTAAAAATGTTGCATTAGAATCCAAAAATTCAACAAAACTTATCCTGAGGGGAAAGCATCGTTATCCACGATGTTGACTTAAGAAAAACTAGCTTGAGGAACGCTCATGCAGATCGGAATTCCAACCGAAACTGTTGTCGGTGAAAATCGTGTCGCTGCGACGCCAGAAACAGTAAAGAAGTTGATTAGCGCGGGTCATAGCGTAGTCATTGAACGTGGTGCAGGCGTAAAAGCCGCTTATATCGACAGCGCTTATGAACAAGTAGGCGCGACCATGACAGATGATGCTTATCGCGGTAGCCAAATGATTTTGAAAGTTCGTGCCCCAAAGGGTGAAGAAATTCAAAAACTTGCACCGAACAGCACTGTGGTGGCGATGTTTGATCCTTACCGCAATACTGAATTAGACCAATTTGCTGCGGCTCAGGTGTCTGCATTTGCTTTAGAGCTTTTGCCACGTACCTTGTCGCGTGCGCAAAATATGGACGTGTTGTCATCACAAGCCAACTTGGCAGGTTATAAATCTGTGTTGTTGGCTGCAGCAGAATATCAACGCATGTTCCCAATGTTAATGACGGCAGCGGGTACTGTAAAACCTGCGCGTGTTGTGATCATGGGTGTGGGTGTTGCTGGTTTGCAAGCCATTGCAACAGCGAAGCGTTTAGGTGCTGTAGTCGAAGCAACTGACTTGCGTCCAACGGCAAAAGATCAGGTGGAATCTTTGGGTGGTAAGTGGTTAGACGTACCAATGTCTGAAGAAGAACAACAAAAAGCTGCCGATGCTGCCAAAAATGGTTATGGCTGGATGCCTGGTGAACAATACATTAAAGACCAAGCAGTGATTGTCGATAAAGCCGTTTCTAATGCGGATATCGTGATTACCACTGCGTTATTGCCGGGTCGTGATGCACCGCGTTTAATCAAAGCGGAAACTGTGGCAAAAATGAAGCCGGGTTCTGTGATTTTAGATATGGCAGTCGAAACGGGCGGTAACGTCGAAGGTTCACAATGCGGTGAAACTGTAGTGACTGCCAATGGTGTGAAAATTTTGGGTATTCCAAACATTCCATCGACTGTATCGACAGAAGCATCTGCACTATATGCGCGTAATGTGTTGAATTTTGTTGAAACATTATTTGATAACGACAAGAACTTCGCATTGAATCCTGAAGAAGAAATTCAGAAAGCGTTGCTGGTCACTCATAACGGTCAAGTGCTGTTAAAGCGTGGTTAAGGAGAATTCTCATGGTTGAAACAATTACGATTTTTGTCCTTGCCATCTTCGTAGGTTACTACGTGGTGTGGGGGGTAACACCTGCGTTACATACGCCATTAATGGCAGTAACCAATGCACTTTCTTCAATCATTATTGTAGGTGCGATGATTCAAACTGTTGGTCTACCAATCATGGGTGTAGAAGGCAGTGTCGATTTCCAAACCATTAATGTGGTGAGTGTACTGGGTGCGATTGCTGTGTTCTTGGCAAGCATCAATATTTTCGGTGGTTTTGCAGTGACTGCACGTATGCTGGAAATGTTCAAACCAAAAGCAAAGAAAAAAGAGGGCTAATGCATGGAATTTATTCGTGAATATGCAGACTGGTTCTATTTAATCGGGGCTGTGCTCTTTATCTTAACTTTACGTGGTTTGTCTGGGCCTAAAACTGCGATTGCGGGCAACCGTTACGGCATGATCGCAATGGCGATTGCAGTCTTGACTACATTCTTTGTGGCAGACAATCCAGTTGTGTGGATGATTCTGGCAGCTATGGCAGCAGGTGCGGTGGTGGGTATTGCCCGCGCACGTACGGTGCCAATGACTCAAATGCCTGAAACTGTAGCGTTAATGCACTCTTTAGTCGGTTTGGCTGCAGTTTTAATTGCGATTGCTGCGATTATTCATAACAACAAGTTGATCGAACTTGGTCCAGACTTGTTGGCTGCAAATGGTATTACTTTCCATGAAATGAGCAAAGTTCATTTATTTGAATTGTTTGTAGGCTGTTTCGTGGGGGCGATTACCTTTACCGCATCTGTTTTTGCATACGGTAAATTGGCGGCAAAGAAATGGGCAAAAACCATTTCGGGTGCATGGGTAAAACCTGTTCAAGCGTTAATTTTCCTTGCTATGCTCGGTTTCGGGATTCACTTCTTCCTGAGCGGTAACATGACTTCATTCTGGGCAATGACAGGTTTAGCCTTGGCATTCGGTTGGGTATGGATTGCACCAGTGGGTGGCGGTGACATGCCAGTTGTGGTGTCATTGTTGAACTCATTCTCAGGTTGGGCGGCAGCAGGTATTGGTTTCACACTTGAAAACAACATGCTGATTGTTGCAGGCTCATTGGTCGGTTCTTCAGGTGCGATTCTGTCTTACATCATGTGTAAAGCCATGAACCGTTCAATCATCAACGTATTGTTTGGTGGTGCGATGGGCGGTGCAGCAGCACCAACGGCAGCAGCGGGTGCGCAAGTGCAACGTAACTACCGTTCAGGTTCTGCTGATGATGCTGGCTTCTTGATGTCAAATGCAGACAGCGTAGTAATTGTACCGGGCTATGGTATGGCGCAAGGTCGTGCACAGAATGCGGTCAAAGAATTGGCCAACTTGTTAAAAGAGCAAGGTGTAACTGTGCGTTTTGCCATTCACCCAGTTGCAGGTCGTATGCCGGGTCACATGAACGTATTACTTGCAGAAGCAGACGTACCGTATGAAGACATCTTAGAAATGGACGAAATCAACTCAGATTTCCCTGCAACAGATGTGGTGTTGGTGATTGGTGCAAATGACGTAGTTAACCCTGCGGCAAAAGACGATCCAAACTCGCCAATTTACGGCATGCCAATTCTTGAAGCGCATAAAGCACGTACCATTATGGTCATCAAGCGCTCAATGGCAACAGGTTATGCGGGTCTAGACAACGACTTGTTCTATAACGACAAGACCATGATGATCTTTGGTGATGCCAAGAAAGTTGTGGAAGATATGACTAAATCAATCAACGGTACAGGTCACTAAGACACTGTTTCCAGATATGAAACCGCCTTCGGGCGGTTTTTTTTATGGCTGATGTAAAGTGGTTAATTGAGATCAGGCAGATTGAGTTCGGGCGAGTTTTATAGGATTGGTTTGAAGCAATGTATTGGGTAGGGGATGATATAAACCAATATTTGGTGGGTAGATTAATGCGATATAAAAATGATTAGGGATATGAGCTTCAAAAGATCTGCATTAAAAAAGCGACTTATTTGAAAGTCGCTTATTGTGTATCTTTAAGGCTGCTCAAGTGAGCTGTTGTATTAAGCAACAGACTCAGGCGTAGTGCGCCATAAGCTTTCTAGGTCGTAGAATTTACGTGCTGTTGGTAGCATGATGTGAACCACTACCATACCAAGATCGACCAAGATCCATTCTGCATCACGTTCACCTTCAATACCAATTGGGCGGAAGCCTGCTTTGCGCGCTTCTTCGGCAACATTGTCGGCAAGAGATTTTACGTGGCGAGTTGATGTACCGCTAGCAATCACAATGGCATCTGAAACATTGCTGATGCTGCTGACATCAAGTTCAACAATTTCTTTGGCTTTTACATCAAGGAGAGCTTCATGTACAACTTTAAGACAAGTTTGTACGTCATGCTTTTGGGTATTCATTGCAAGATCGTGAGAATTAGAAGCGCCGGGCGATGGTTCTAAATTCATGGGGTGTATAATTTCCTAAAATTATTCATCGTCTAATATAGCTGTTTTAGCCTGAAATTTCAAATCGGTTTAATTTTAACCACTTTGATTTGAGGGAAAGTATTTGTCTTTCCATGCAAATGATTGATTTGACGCCAGACTTGGGCGGTATTCTGCAGCGATATAGCCTGAATAAGCACTGTGCTGTAACCATTTGAAAATAGTAGTATAGTCTAGCTCGCCTGAATCGGGTTCATGGCGTCCTGGATTGTCGGCAAACTGGATATGACCAATATCCTGAATGTTTTCTTGCAATGCGCTCAGCACATCTTCACCCATCATCGCCATGTGATAACAGTCGTATTGCATTTTAAGAGCAGGATGTTTGACTGCTTCTAGCATCTCTTGAGCTTGCGCAATATTTTGTACTAAAAAGCGTGGCATGTCGGTGCCATTAATCATTTCAAAGACAGGCTGAATATGATGTTGAGTGAGCATCGAGCAGGCCAGTTTTAGGTTTTCTGCCAGTGTGTTTAAGCAAGGCAGTAAATCGGCATCGACAGGTTGTTTGCCTGCCAAAATATTGACGCTAGGGACATTTAATGCCGTGGCATAGCGGATGGCTAACTCTAAGGCATGATGAAATTCAATCTCTTTCCCGGGTACGCCCGCCAAACCATTGCCGCCTTGCATGAGGTCACCCGCAGGGACATTGATTAAACACAGGCTGAGTTGGTGGAGTGTGAGTTGGGTTTGAATCTGCTCAATACTCAGCTCATAGGGAAATTGAATTTCAACATGCTGAAAACCATGTTCGCGTGCAAGGGCAAAGCGTTCAATTAAAGGCACTTCGGTAAAAATCATCGACAGATTAACCGCCAGTTTAGACATGCAGGTGCTCCTTGCAGGCAAAGGTTGGATCAGGAATCAAGCCGATTAAGCTTCGACCTGATGAATAATGGTGGCTAAATCTGCTTCTGCAAAACCCTTGGCTTGATGGGCTTGCAGTTGTGAAAGGGCTTTTTCTGCCACAGGAATCTGTAACTGAAATTGCGCTGCCAGTTGTAAGGCATTGTTTAAATCTTTAGACAGGGTTTGGACTTTCCATTGCACAGGCTCAAAACTGTGAGTTGCCATACGTGGAGTTAAAATCTGAAACGGTTTCGAGTCGGCAAAACCACCCGCCAAAGCAGGTGCAAGTAAACGGGTGTCTACGCCTGCCTGTCCTGCTAAGGCAACAGCTTCGGCAATTAGGGTGCTGTTGGCAGCAACAATCAGTTGGTTGCAGATTTTAGTGGCTTGTCCTGTGCCTGTTTCGCCCATACGGGTCACACGTTGTGACAGCACATCATAAATCGGGCTTAATTTTTCGATGGTGTTTGCATCACCCCCTGCAAAAATCACCAAACTACCTTGTTCGGCTCCCGCAGTGCCTCCCGATACAGGTGAGTCAATCCATGTGACCTGTTTGAGGTTGGCTTGCTGCGCTAGCTTTTGGGTTTGATCTACAGACAAACTGGAAAAATCGACAATGACTTGTTGAGCAGTCAAAAAAGGCTCAATTTGATCTAATACAGCTTGGACGGCATTATCATCGGCAAGGCAACTCAAGATCACTGGATATTGTCCGATCTCGCTCAATTGCAGCGGTTTTGCCCCCAGACTGAGCACAGATTTGCAAGCCGCAGGGCTACGATTCCACACCGCGACCTCAAAACCTGCCTGAACTAAGCGGGTTGCCATGCGCGTCCCCATAAGTCCCATACCTAAAAAAGCGATTTTTGTGTCACGATCAAAATGCATAGCGCTGATTCTCCGTTTTTGCCTACAGTACAAGTCTGGCTTGAAATGTCAATTTAGCCTTTGGTCAAAGTCTGTTGTGTTTGAACTGAATCAAAACTGACGCGGTGCAAAGGTCACTTCAGGGTTCTTGTCCTTTTTACGTGCCAGTTGGCTATTTTTACCCAGCAATAATTTTAATTGCCAAATTTTTTCTAAACGTAAAGATTTATTTGGCGCATGTTCCATAGCATCCAGCACTTGTTTGGCTGCAGCCAATGCATCAGGAGAGCGTTGTGCAATTTCTTCAGCAAGGTCTTGTGCTTTTTGTAAAGGTGTTGCATCTAAATGCGTGACCAAGCCAATTTCTTTGGCATAGTTGGCATCAAAAATACGTGCAGTTAAGGTCAGTTCTTTGGCAAGGTCTAAACCAATTAAACCTTTTAATGAACGGCTTAGCCCCATATCAGGCACTAAGCCCCAACGGCTTTCCATAATCGACATTTGCGTGTCAGGATGCGCGATACGAATATCTGCAGCCAAAGCCAATTGCATCCCTGCGCCAAAACAATAGCCTTCAATTGCAGCAATTACAGGTACAGGCAATTGTTGCCAAACGAGAAATGCTTTTTGAAACAGGCTTTGCCCTGGCTTAATTAATTCCCAAGCCGCAAATGCACGGTTTTGTGGATTGTTGAGGTCGGCCAAGTCAATGCCTGCACTAAATACCTTTGCTTCGCCTGTTAAAATTACACAACGTAAGCTGCGGTCTTTTTTAAGTTTTTCGGCAGTCCGCACCAATTCTTTAAGTAGGGCAAAACTCATGGCATTGCGTTTGTCTGGGCGGTTCAGGGAAACTGTGGCGATGCCGTTATTTTTTTCGATACGAAGTAAGGTCATGATGTGAGCTCTTGTTTTTACTGGGCAAAGCATAACATGGGCAGCAGTGCGATAAATGACAGCAGAGTCACGGCAAAGCCTTGCGACCTTGCCTTTGATTACGTGACTTTTTTTTGTGAATAGTGCTGGGTGAGTCGTGCTTACAAACTGTATCTTCTCGTTGAGGCGTTCGCGGTGAATGTCACTTTGATGTTGGCTAACTCACCGCATTATGTTTGGTAAAAATGTGTTCTGCTGCATGTTCAACTTGCTGTATACAGGTTTGTAATTCCTGATAACGGTTTAAGACCTCTTGCACAAACAGATCATCGGCTTTACGACGTTCTTTACGTAAGGTCGAAACAAACTGTTCAAATGAGCCTGTTACTTCTTGCAGGTTCGGTGTGCCAACATAGCGGGTCGCACCATACAGACGATGCAACACATGCTCGAGTTGTGGGAAATCTTCCAGTTCAATCAGCTGTTCAATTTCATGTAATTCTGTGGCAAAGCTATCCACTAGCATTTTCAGTAAATCCACTGCAAGGTCTTCTTTGTTGGCTGCCAGCATTAGGCTTTGTTGCCAATCCAACACCTGTGGATCTAGCGCTTCAATCACAATGGCTTTATCGACTGCAGGTGGCTTATTAAAACTTTGCGTGGTCCAATGGGTTAAAATTTGGATGATTTGTTCAATCTGAATCGGTTTGGTGACATAGTCATCCATACCGACTTTGAGTAATTTTTGCTTTTCATCGGCAAGAGCATGCGCGGTGAGGGCAATAATAGGTAAGCGTTTGTGATTTTCCAAAGTCGATTCTAAAGAACGAATCGCACGGGTGGTATCTACCCCCGACATCACAGGCATTTGAATATCCATAAAGATCAGGTCAAATGGTTGCTGTCCCTGCTCAATGCGTTGCTGCAAAATCCCCAAAGCTTCCTGACCACTTTGCGCTTTGGTGGTGGTCACATTCAGTTCGCCTAACAAGGCTTCGAGTACAATCAGGTTTGGTAGATGGTCATCCACCGCTAAAATGTGCAGGCCTTTACCATCAAATGATGCAGAATCCTGTTCATCAAAACTGTTTTCATTGTTAAGTAAGTCAATTAAGGCGGAACGACTGAGTGGTTGATACAAAGCCCGCGCACGATATTCATTTAACAGACTTGGGTCTAGCGCCATTTGATAGCCATACACTGCCAAGTTACCTTGATAACGGGTACGAATTTCTTTTAATAAAGCTTCGGTGTCGCCACTATGATCAACAATCAACCAAGTATTGTCTTGCAGGTCGGATACATCTTTTAAGCGGCTAAATAAATCTAAAATTGAAGCGGCTTCAATATGTCGCACCGCATAATTTTCAAGATAATGACGCAAGACATTCGCTGTGGCAGGGTGCGCCAAATACGACACCACCTGAATCTCTTTAAAGTTTGGATGCTGCTGTGCATGCGCTTCATCTACCGCAAACATGGCAGTAAACCAGAAGGTCGAGCCTTTTTCGGTTGGGGCGCGTTCCTGATTGTCTTCAAAGCCAATTTGACCTTGCATCAAATGCACCAACTGTTTGGAAATGGCCAAACCTAAACCTGTACCACCAAATTGACGCGTGACCGAAGTATCACCTTGAGAGAAAGACTCAAACAATTTTTTACGGTCTGTGCCGCTTAAACCAATGCCGCTGTCTTGGACGCTAAAGTGAATCAGGCATTGTCCAATATCGTCATGTTCTACCCGTGCCCGTACAATAATTTCACCATCGGGGGTGAATTTAATCGCATTGGAAATTAAATTGGTCAAAATTTGCTTGAAACGTAAAGCATCGCCCAGCACATATTGCGGCACGTTATCGGCAAAATAAAAGGCCATGTTGATGTGCTTTTGCGCAGCCAAAGGCGAGAGCATATCCATTACATCAAAAATGGCTTCTTCTAAATCAAAGGGTGCGGTATCCAGTTCCAGTTTGCCTGCATCAATTTTAGAAAAATCCAATACGTCATTAATGAGTGCTAAAAGATGCGCCGATGATTTACGAATGGTCTGTAAATATAAATTCTGTTCATTGCTAAGATTTTCCTGACGCAATAACAGGTGAATAAAGCCATCAATACTGTTCAGTGGTGTTCTGAGTTCGTGACTGATGTTGGCTAAAAATACCGATTTAGACTGGTTGGCAGAAATCGCTTGGTCACGTGCCTGACGATAAGTGATGTTTTGCACTTCCAAAGTATCGAGGGTGCGGCGCAAGTCATCTTCGGTTTGTTCGGTATGTTCTTTGAGTTCTAAAAAGCTGAAATGCAGGCGTTTTACCACATTGGCAATATCCCGCTGCAGTAAGCGTAATTCGCCAGTACTGTTAATGACCATGTGTTGATCGAGCGTATCGGCATTCAGGCGTTGTAGCTGCATGCGAATTTCATACATGGGTGCAATCCAGCGTCGTGAATAGAAATTCAGACACAGCAATAACAACAACAGGGTCAGCAAGCCTGTGGCAATTAATACAATCATAACCCGATAACGGGCAATTTGTAATGGCTGATTGTCCAGTTCAATCAGCAACCATGCAGGACGGTTGATGTCTTGCTGAATTTGCATGCCGTACACATGATTATTTTTATACAGAATTGGGCCAAAAAAATCGGCATTTTTAGGGAATTTGGGCCATTCGGCTTGGTCTTGAAAGCCCATGCTTAAACGGCGTGTACCAGAAGCATCAATCAGTGCAGTACGAATCAAGTGCTTTTCGTTCATCATGTTTTGCATAAAAGTACGTGCTTCTTCGTACTTCCACGGAAAACTAGCCAGTTGATGTAAAGCTGCTTCAGATGGCAACTCAAAACGGGTCAAAATCGCAATTGCCATTTGTCGCTGCTGTGCTTTTGCGGCATTCGAGGTTTCGGATAAAACCAGCATTGTGCCGACGCATGCCAAAACCATAATTGGCACAAAAATAAGTGCAATCAGCTGTCCATAAGCATGATTTAAATGTAAGCGCTTAAATAACTTTTTATTGATATTTGACATGGTTAACGCAGTTCAATCCCTATGTTTGGCAGTTTAGCATGCTTTATCAAATGGAGCGTAAAACTCAGTCCTTCAGGTCAGAGATATAAGCGACACGACATGAAGTGTCGTTTGATTTAACTAAGGACTATTTTCCTTGAGTTTTGATTGTTAATATAAGTACATGAAAACCCTTAAATTACGTATAAAAGACAAACATTGCAAGGTGTTAGACCAACTAGCATCAGAAGTGAACTTCGTCTGGAATTATGTCAATGATTTAGGGTTTAGGCATTTGAAGCGGAAAGGTGAATTTCTCTCTGCTTTTGATATTGCCAAATATACGAAAGGCACATCCAAAGAATGTAATTTACATAGTCAAACCATTCAGGCTGTAACTGAAGAATTAGTCACCCGAAGAAAGCAATTTAAAAAGGCAAAGCTGAAATGGCGTGTCAGCAATAAAAAATCAGCAAGGCGCTCTTTGGGATGGGTTCCCTTTAAAAAGGTGGCTATCAAATATGCCACTGGATATGTCCAGTATGGAAAACACCAATTTAAGCTTTGGGATAGCTACGGTTTAAGCAAATACACGTTAAAAACAGGTTCATTTGTAGAGGATAGCCGTGGGCGTTGGTATGTATGTCTTGTTGTTGAATCGCCTAAGCAAGATAAATCGACAGCAACCAAATCGATTGGTATTGATCTAGGCTTAAAAGATATTGCCACCTGTTCTGATGGCACTGTAATTTCAAATCCAAAATTCTATCGAAAATATGAGCAGAAATTATGTATTGCTCAGAGAGCCAGGAATAAGAAGCGTGTTCGTGCATTACACGCCAAGATTGCAAATAGTCGAAAAGATCATTTGCATAAAGCAAGCACCAAGCTTGTGAATGAAAATGCATTGATTATTGTAGGTGACTTGAGTGCTAAAAAATTAGTAAAAACCAAAATGGCAAAATCTGTTTTGGATACAGGATTTTCGGCACTAAAAACAATGCTCAAGTATAAATGCGAGAACGCAGGCGTATTGTTTGAAGAAGTCCAAGAAGCCTATACCACCCAAATCTGTTCGTGCTGCGGTGAGATCACCTCAAGTAGTCCCAAAGGTAGTACAGATCTTGGAATAAGAGAATGGGAGTGCATGAGCTGTGGTACAGCTCATGATCGAGATATAAACTCAGCTCTAAACATTCTTGCGCTTGGGCATAAGCGTCTAGCTGTAGGAATCACCCTCTTTTAAGGGGGGGAGGATGTCAATTCTCCTGACTGTGTTTTCATCTGTTTGGTGCGAGTGGTTCAGCTGCATCTCGCAATCAATCGGTGTGCATTTTTTTGCATCCATCCCGCAAAAGACAATCTGAAATTGTGTTCATCTTGCCTAGAATTGTGTAGGCAGTGAGTGATGCATAAATTGTCGGCAGAGTATTGCTGTTTTGATAAAAAGCCTGTGAAAAACGTGCAGGAAGGTGCAAATTTTCATACAATAAGCCCACCTTGATATTGGTGCAGACCATGCTTGATACCCAATCAGATTTCCAAAGTGATGAATTTTTGTTAGATCATTATGTGGGCAAAACCCCATTGGTGCGTTTGCAGCGTTTGGCAAGTCATACGCAGGCAACGGTTTTGGCAAAACTGGAAGGCAATAACCCTGCGGGTTCTGTTAAAGATCGTCCTGCCTACAACATGATTATGCAGGCAGAAAAACGCGGTGAAATTCAACCGGGCGATACTTTAATTGAGGCAACCAGTGGCAATACCGGCATTGCTTTGGCGATGGTTGCAGCTATGCGTGGCTATAAAATGCAGCTGATCATGCCTGACAATATGAGCCAAGAACGTAAAGATGCCATGCGTGCCTATGGTGCAGAATTGATTGAAGTGACTAAAGCACAAGGCATGGAAGGCGCGCGCGATTTGGCTTTGCAAATGCAACGCGAAGGCAAAGGCTTGGTGCTGAACCAATTTGGTAACCCAGATAATGTTGAAGCACATTACCTGACCACAGGGCCTGAAATTTGGCAGCAAACGGGCGGTAAAATTACCCACTTTGTCAGCTCTATGGGCACAACAGGCACCATTATGGGGGTGTCTAAATACTTAAAAGAACAAAATCCAGAGATTCAAATTATTGGTTTACAACCTTCAGATGGTTCAAGTATTGCAGGGATTCGCCGTTGGCCTGAAGCATATTTACCAACCATTTTTGACCGTAGTCGTGTTGATCGTATTATTGATATTCCGCAAATTGAAGCGGAAAAAACCATGCGTAAACTGGCGCAAAAAGAAGGCATCAGCGCAGGCACATCATCGGGCGGTGCGGTATGGGCAGCTTTAAAAATTGCCGAAGAAAATCCAGATGCAGTGATTGTTTGTATTGTTTGTGACCGTGGTGATCGTTATTTATCGACAGGTTTGTTCTCTGTTCAAGATACTGAATTGTGATATTCATTTTTCTATCACCCATTGAGTAAGATTTTATGCGTTTACCTGTGCTGATTTTCGATATAGAAACCGTTACCGATTTGAAGTCAGGCGCGCATTTATATCAACTCGATTTACCCGAAGCAGAGCTTGAACAAGCATTAATGAAGTTGCGTCGCCAAGAGGCAGGAACTGATTTTCAGCGTTTGCCTTTGCATGAAATTGTGTGTATTTCAGGCTTGTGGATTGATGAACACGGCATGAAGCTGTTTTCCTTTAGCCGTGAACATGACAGCGAAGCGACAATGCTGAAAAAGTTTTTGTCTATTTTTGATAAGCGTCATCCGACTTTGGTCAGTTGGAACGGTTCGCAATTTGATTTGCCGGTGATTTTATTCCGTGCCATGTATCATGGGCTGTCTGCACCAAGTTTATTTGATCAGGGTGAGATTGATCAGCAAAAACGCTATAACAATTATCAAAACCGTTACCATCAGCGTCATGTCGATTTAATGGATGTGATGGCAATGTTTAATGGTCGTCATTTCCAAAAGTTGGATGACATTGCGTATTTGCTAGGTTTTCCGGGTAAGCGTGTAGATGCGGGCTATCATGTTCCTGCATTTATGCAAAGCGGTGAATGGTCGAGGCTGACTCGTTATTGTGAAGGCGATGTCTTAAATACTTGGTTGATTTATTTGCGTTGGCTGCTGCTCAAAGGGCAATTGCTGCTTGAAGAGCATACTTTATGGGTACAGCATACCATTCAATATTTGCATACTCAGCCGCAGCATGCAGACTTTTTAAGCGTGTGGCAGCACAGTTCGCAGCAAACTGAATTTACCCGTACAGATTTTCCTGAACAAAGTGTCACCACGCCTTCAAATGAATCCGTGATGCCTTTTCAATCTTCCCCATCTTCCGATATTTAGACTGATATGAAACATCGCAGTAAAAACCGTACCACGCAGCAGGCTGAGTATTGCTTTCAGGTGGAATCGTTGTCACATGAAGGGCGCGGGATTGCACACTACACAGCTCAGTCGGGTCATCCAGCCGAGAAGCAGGGGAAAACAGTTTTTATAGAGGGCGCATTGCCTGGTGAAACAGTACGCGCCAAAATTACGCATAGTAACAAACGCTTAGAAGAAGCCGAGTGTCTAGAAGTGCTGGGTGAGCCTTCGACATTACGGGTTACGCCACAATGTCTACATTATCAGCGTTGCGGTGGTTGTAGCATGCAGCATATTCAGTTGGATGAGCAGATTCATCTCAAACAACAGGTGTTGCAGTCGCATCTGCAACATTTTGCGCAAATTCAGCCTGAAGAATGGTTAGCGCCTTTGCGTTCACAGCGTGAAGATTATCGCCGCAAAGCCCGTGTTGGGGTGCGTTATATTGCCAGTCAAGACAAATTGGTGGTCGGTTTTCGTGAGCGCAATAGCAATAAACTGACCTCAATTGACCGCTGTATGGTGTTGGATCAGGCATTTGGTTCGTTAACACGAATCAAGCAGCTACTCCAAAGTCTAACAGGCAAGGCCCATATTGGTCATATAGAATTGGCGATGGGAGATCAAGAGATTGCTTTGGTGGTGCGGCATACAGAACAACTATCTGCAGCCGATATCAACCAGTTACAGCAGTTTGCGTTACAGAAACACTGGCAATTGTATTTGCAGCCTGAAGGTCCAGACAGTTTGCATCGGGTTGATGATCCGCATGCAGCAATGCGTTTGCATTATCGTTTAGATGATTTTGATGTGAGTTTTGGCTTTCATCCCCAAGACTTTACCCAAGTCAATTCTACAATTAATCCACAAATGGTTAAGCTGGCATGTGATTTGCTTAACTTAAAATCAGGTGATCGGGTGCTTGATCTGTTTTGTGGATTAGGCAACTTTTCATTGCCGCTTGCACGTTGTGTAGGTGCAACAGGAAAGGTGGTTGCTGTAGAGGGTTCAGAGCAAATGGTGCAGCGTGGTGCAGAGAATGCACAACGTAATGATTTAGACAATGTTAAGTTTTATTCACAAGATTTAACAAAAGATTTTTCGCATCATTCTTGGGCAAATCAAGGATTTGAGGCATTATTAATTGACCCTCCGCGTTCAGGCGCAGAGGAAGTGATGTATTATGTGCCCAAATTTGGCGCAGATAGAATCGTTTATGTGTCTTGTAATCCAGCCACACTCGCAAGGGATGCAGGTGTATTGGTCAAGCAGGGCTATCAATTGAAAAAAGCAGGCGTGATGGATATGTTTCCGCATACGGGGCATGTCGAATCCATTGCCTTGTTTGAGAAAGAAAAGCAAATAAACGATTTATAATATGAAGTACATAGAGGTAGGAGAAGGGTATGGTCACAGTACGTGAACAACTTCCTGGACGTTTAAATGAACTGTCTGAGGAAACGACTGTAGAACATGCCGAGCAAGCCCGACAGGATTTAGCAGAATGGCTAGACCGAGTACGCGGGATTTACGATGGGGCGGCACTTGAACAATTAGAACGCGTTGCCAATTACACCCTGAAAAAAGAGCTGGAAACAGACGTCAGTCATCCATCGCATACCTTATATACAGGTATTGAGATGGCGAATATTTTAGCGCACTTGCATGTCGATGAAGACACTTTGTCTGCAGCCATGCTCTATCGTAGCGTGCGTGAAAATGTCATGCAGTTAGATGAAGTGCGTGAAGAATTTGGTGAAGCAGTTTATGGCTTGATCAAAGGCACCTTGTCGATGGGTAAGTTGTCTGAACTGATTGAGAAAAATAAGCGTTTAGAAGACCATTTTAATAATAACCAGCGTGAACATTTAACAGGCATTTATAAAATGCTGATTTCCATGACGGAAGATGTGCGCGTGGTGCTAATTAAACTGGCAGAACGTACCTATTCATTACGTGAGTTGGCAACCGCTTCCAAAGAACGTCAGGAGCGTGTGGCGCGAGAAATTTTAACCATTTACTCGCCATTGGCACACCGTTTAGGCATTGCCCAACTGAAATGGGAACTCGAAGATTTAGCCTTCCGTTATTTGGCGCCAGACCGTTATAAAGAAATTGCGACGTTACTGAATGAAAAGCGTTTGGAGCGTGAAAACTACATTCAAAACGTAATTGAGCAATTGCGTACAGAGCTGGGCAATAATGGTATTCATGCCGAAATTAGCGGGCGGGTGAAACACATTTATTCGATTTATCGAAAAATGAAGAGTAAAAACCTCAGCTTCGATCAGCTCTATGACATTCGTGCTGTACGTGTTTTGGTGAAAACCATTCCAGAGTGTTACCACTCTTTGGGCATCGTACATCAATTGTGGCGGCATATTCCGCACCAGTTTGATGATTACATTACCAATCCAAAAGCCAATGGTTATCGCTCATTGCATACTGCCGTAATTGCAGAAAACAAGTCGCTTGAAGTGCAAATTCGTACCCTAGATATGCACGAAGAAGCCGAGCTTGGGGTATGTTCACACTTTAATTATAAAGAAGGTTCTAAAGCCACAGACCATTCGTTTAATCATCGTTTACATTCTTTGCGTTCTGTTTTAGAGCATTATCAGGAACGTAACGATGCCAGCGCACATAAAGAAGATGATGATTCTGAAAATTTTGAACAAATCCAAGAGTTTGAAGATTTTGAGAAAATTTATGTGTTCAGCCGTGATGGTGATATTAAAGAATTGCCACGTGGCTCAACGGTGCTGGACTTTGCTTATCATGTGCATACCGAAGTCGGCAATAAATGCTATGCCGCACGGGTCAATCAGCGCTATGTGCCGCTCACCTATACTTTAAAAACAGGCGAGCAGGTCGAGATTTTGACCAAAAAAGACCGTGAACCGAACCGTGATTGGTTGGTGAATTCTTTAGGTTATATTAAGACAGCACGTGCGCGCGATAAGCTGCGTCATTGGTTTAGACAGCAAGACCGCAGTAAAAATCTGGAAGTTGGGCGTGAAGTGCTCAATAAAGAATTGTCACGTTTGGCGATTCATCCAAAAAGTATTGATTTAAATGATTATTGCAATCACTTTAACGTCAAAACAGGTGAAGACATTCTGATTGGTTTGGTGAATGGTGATATTAGCCTGCATGCCTTAATTAATCAGGTCAATCGTCACATGCACTTAGATCAGGATGAACCTGAACTGGTGTTGAAGCCAACCTTGAACCCACGTGCCAGCCATACCTTATCGGCACATGGCATTTTGATTGATGGTTTGGATAACGTTGAACTGCATATCGCACAATGCTGTCAGCCTGTGCATGGTGAAGCGATTGCGGGGTATATTACCCTGAACCGTGGTGTGAGTATTCACAAAGTGGCGTGTTCGGACTATGTGCGTATGATTGGCAACGAACCTGAACGTGCGGTAGAAGCCGATTGGGAAATGCAGCCAACCCGTGGTCAAAGCGTGCAAATTGTGGTGGAAGCCTATGACCGCCGTGGTTTGCTCAAAGACTTAACCCAAGTGATTTTTGCCGATCAAATTAACATTCGTCAGGTGAATACTATTTCTGAAAGTGATGGTATCGCCAATATGAAATTGTTAATTGA
This sequence comes from Acinetobacter towneri, assembly GCF_017498585.1. Lineage (NCBI taxonomy): Bacteria > Pseudomonadati > Pseudomonadota > Gammaproteobacteria > Moraxellales > Moraxellaceae > Acinetobacter > Acinetobacter towneri. The sequence goes on along the minus strand of NZ_CP071766.1, from coordinate 96,383 downwards.
GGTTAAAGGCTTGGCGCAACTTTCTCGTTTGTTGGCACGTTTAGAGCAGCAACCAGGGATTATCAGCGCACGTCGTTTGGTGCAAGGCAGCTAAGCGAGCACGCTTTAAAAAACCAGCATGTTTGCTGGTTTTTTTCTATCGTATTTCAGCCAAAATGGAGAAGGGCGGATGAATAAAACACCTAAAAAAATTTGTGTGAATGTTAGCCGCATTCAGCAGATTTTTAGTCCCGATCCAAGTGCTGTACGCAGTGAACAGATTCAACAGCAAAAACAGGCTATTTATCGGCATCGGAATCAATTGCTTTCTGGATACTTAGAACACGATATTCAAAACAGCGATATTGAGCGTAACCCACATGGCAAGCCATTTTTGACAGCATTCCCTCAATTGCAGTTTAACCATAGTCATAGCCGTCAGCATTATGCTTTGGTAAGCAGTTTTGAATTGCTCGATGTTGGCGTAGATGTCGAGGACTTAGACCGTAAGGTGCGTTTCGATGCCTTGGCACAACATGCGTTTCATCCCAATGAACTCCAATACTGGCAAGATTTGGAACACGACGCTGATTATTGGTTTCGTGTCTGGACAACTAAAGAAGCAGTGCTGAAAGCATCAGGTTTAGGGATTCGTTTAAGCCTGAATGAGTTGGATACTCGTATGCATCCCAATGCACAGGGCGGCATTTGTCATCATCCACAGATTGGGCATTTTGCCTATCAAAACTTTCGTTTATCAGATTGTATGTTGACCGTAGCATGGCGAGCAGCACCATCTTGCGCAGGCTTTCAATTTCCACAGATTCATATTATTCAGCATTAACATCGCAACGTCAGCGCAAATATCGCAATGCTAAGGCGCAAAAAAGCCTATCCGAAGATAGGCTTGAATGTTGGTGTTAGCAGAAATGCATTATGGAATTTCTTGCTCTTCATCTTCAAATTCAGGTTTGACTTGAACAATGAAGTCCTGACGGTTCAAACCGCGCCATAAGGCAAAGGCTGTACCAATGTAAATAGATGAATATGTTCCGACAAAGACACCCACAAACATCGCAATCGAGAACCATTTCAGACCATCACCACCCATGAGCATCATCGCGACTACAACCAATAATAGGGTCATAGAGGTGTGAATGGTACGACGTAAAGTTTCTGTCAGCGCAATGTTTACCACTTCAAGTGGTGTTGCACCACGGATTTTACGGAAGTTTTCACGAATACGGTCAGATACAACAATGTTATCGTTGAGTGAGAAGCCAATAATCGCCAATAACGCTGCCAATACAGTCAGGTCAAATGGCCATTGCATCATGGCAAAAATACCCAGTGTCACCACAATATCGTGGAACAATGACAGTACCGCACCCATTGCCAGTTTGAATTCAAAGCGAATGGTGACGTATACCAACATCAATAACAGCGCTAAAGCTACAGCGCCCGCAGAACGTACGTACAGCTCATTACCGACTTGACCACCAACCACATCTACCTTTGGCACAGTTGCCGTGTTATTTGGTAGTTGTACCGCAGCAGTAATTGCTTTGGTTAAGTCTTCTGCTTCAACATCTTCTTGCACAGGCATACGTACCATTAGGTCGCGGTCTGAACCAAGCGTTTGTACCACAGGGTCGTTAAAGCCTGCTTTGACCAATGCGTTAGAAACATCGGTGGCTTTTACTGGATTGCTATAGTTGAGTTCTGCAGCAATACCCCCAGTAAAGTCCAAACCTAAGTTTAAACCTTTGGTGGCAATGAAGAAGATACTGGCAACCGTTAATAGAATAGAAAGCAATGCCGCAGGCAAAGCAATCTTCATAAACGGAATCACGCGCTCATCATCAGGGCGGCCATATTTTTTTGAAGGCAGTTGAGTATTCTCAGTCATCAGTGATCTCCTTAAATGCTCAACTTTTTCAAGTTACGTTTTTTGCCGTAGATGATTTGTACAATTGCACGGGTCACTGTAATTGCAGTAAACATCGAGCAGACAATACCAATCATGAGCGTCACAGCAAAGCCTTTGATTGGACCTGTACCAATCGCAAACAGAATGAATGCCACCAAGAATGTGGTTAAGTTCGAGTCGAAAATAGTGTTATACGCTCGGTCATAACCCGCCACAATGGCTTGTTTGGGCGAGGCCCCCCACTTAATTTCTTCTCGTATTCGCTCACAAATCAAGACGTTGGCATCTACCGCCATACCAATGGTAATTACGATACCCGCAATACCCGGCAAGGTGAGTGATGCACCAATCCAAGACATGACGGTTAAAATCATGGCTAAGTTAAACACTAAAGCGAAGTTGGCAATCAGACCAAACAGACGGAAGAACACCACCATCCAGATTGCAACCAAAATGAAGCCAATCTGAGTCGACAATACGCCTTTATCAATGTTTTCTTGACCCAAGCTTGGACCAATCACACGTTCTTCGACAAAGTACATTGGCGCTGCCAAGGCACCTGCACGAAGCATTAAGGCCAATTCAGAGGCTTCTTGTGGGGAATCTAGACCTGTAATACGGAACTGCGAACCCAATACCGCCTGAATGGTTGCAGCATTAATGACGACAGATTCGGTATATGGGGTGCGTACTTCAGTTTGTGTGCCAGTTTCATCGGTCACATAGCTAATACGTTGTTTGTTTTCAATAAACAATACCGCCATACGTTTACCCACAGCGTTACGTGTCGCATCTGCCATGAGTTTACCGCCCGCAGCATCAAGGGTAATGTTAACTTCTGCACCGCCTGTATCTTGGCTAAAACCACTCGACGCATTTTGAACACGCTCACCCGTTAAAATACGGCTGCGGTTCAATAATAATTGGCGACCACTGTCCAAAGATTCAAAGGCAAACGCTTCTGTGCCAGGTGGTACTGTACCTGTAGTCTGACCTGTGTACGGATCAATATATTGATCATTTAAGTCAGACACCAAACGGAATTCGAGGTTCGCAGTACGACCGAGTACACGCTTCGCTTCAGCAGTATCTTGTACGCCTGGCAATTCCACTACAATACGGTTGCTACCTTGAGTTTGTACCAAAGCTTCAGCCACACCTAACTCGTTAATACGGTTACGTAAAGTAGTTAAGTTCTGATTGACCGCATACGACTGAATTTCCTGTTTACGGACATCGGTATAGTTCAGACGTAAGCTAGAGCCTTCTGTGGTGGCTACAGCTTGCTGTGTGTATTCATTGCCGTTACGACGCAAGAAATCCATCACTGCATCACGGTCTGCATTATTGGCAAACTGTAGGGTGATGGTGTTGTTATTCAGCGAAAGGCTATTAAATTTCAGCTTGTTGTCACGCAATTGACGGCGTAAATCGGTGGCTGAAGTTTCCATACGCTGGCTGATGGCCTTGTCCATATCCACTTCTAATAAGAAGTGCACACCACCACGTAAGTCCAGACCGAGTTTCATTGGTTTTGCACCAATTTTTTGTAGCCATTCTGGTGTGGTTGGCGCAAGGTTCAGTGCCACGACATAGTCATCACCTAAACCGCGACGTAAAGCTTCTTTGGCTTTGAGTTGGGCTTCTGAGGTGTCTAAACGCAACAATGCAGCATTGTTGGTAAAGCTGTTGTCATGACTGGCAATATTTTCAGATTGTAAAATTTGCTCTGCTTTTTGTATGATGCTTTGATCAATTTGGGTACCAGCTTTGGCACCTGAAATTTGAACAGCAGGTTCATCTGGATACAAGCTAGGCAGGGCATATAATGTACTCACCACAAGAACAACGAGGATGAGCAGATATTTCCATGCTGGGTAACGCATTTATTTTCTTCTTAAAATGAAAAAGTCGTGCGTGAGCACGACTCTTTTTGATTAGAGGTTGTTTAATGTGCCTTCAGGAAGAACTGAAATGACACTCGCGCGTTGTACTTTTACTTCTACACCACGGTTCAGCTCTACCACTGCAAAATCACCTTCAATTTTCGTGATTTTACCCATAAGACCACCTGCGAATACCACTTCACTGCCTACGCCCAAGCTTTCAATCAGTGTACGATGCTCTTTGGCACGCTTTGATTGTGGACGCCAAATCAGGAAGTAGAAAATTGCAATGAAGACTGCAATCATTAAAAGGTTAGCCACAAGGCTTGGTTGTTGTGCAGCTTCACCTGCTGCGTGAGCGGTCGAAATAAAAAGGCTCATTTCATTTTCCTAAACTAAAAACTGGCGATCAGTGATCTGATAATAAATTGGGTTTGTTCTGCAATTTACCTTGTCTTTTTACTCAGCGCAAATACTGAAAAGACTAATCTTCAGGACAAGGCGGTACTTCTAGGCCACGACGGGCATAAAAGTCCTGTACAAATTCATCGAAAGTGCCGTTATCTAAGGCATTGCGAATATCTTGGGTAAAGCGTTGGTAATAACGTAAGTTATGAATAGTGCCCAACATTGACCCCAACATTTCGCCACATTTTTCTAAATGAAACAAATAAGCGCGGGTAAAGTTCTTGCAAGTATAGCAATCACAATGCGGATCGAGCGGGCTTTGGTCATGACGATACTTACTGTTACGAATACGCACCAAGCCATCGGTTACAAAGTAATGACCATTGCGCGCATTACGGGTTGGCATCACGCAGTCGAACATATCGACGCCACGACGAATTGCTTCCACAATATCTTCTGGCTTGCCGACGCCCATCAAATAACGTGGTTTATCTTCTGGCATTTTAGCTGGCAAATAATCCAGTACTTTGATCATTTCTTCTTTCGGTTCACCCACCGAAAGACCGCCAATGGCATAACCATCAAAACCAATTTCAAGTAAGCCGTTTAAAGATTCAACACGTAAATCTTCGTACATACCGCCTTGAATAATCCCGAACAGCGCGTTGCTGTTTTGTAGTTCATCATGGTGATGTGTTTTACAGCGTTTTGCCCAGCGTAAAGACAATTGCAAAGATTTTTGTGCTTCTTCATGCGTTGCAGGATAAGGCGTACATTCGTCAAAAATCATCACGATGTCAGAGTTCAAAGTTTTTTGAATTTCCATCGAGATTTCAGGCGAAAGAAAAACCTTTGAGCCATCAATAGGCGAACGGAAGGTCACACCTTCTTCTTTAATTTTACGCATTGCGCCTAAGCTAAACACCTGAAAGCCACCAGAGTCAGTCAAAATAGGCTTATCCCATTTGATGAATTCATGTAGACCGCCGTGTTGCTGAATCACTTCTAGCCCTGGACGCAAATATAAATGAAAGGTATTGCCTAAAATAACCTGTGCCTGAATTTCTTCAATATCGCGTGGCAGCATGCCTTTGACTGTGCCATACGTCCCCACAGGCATAAACACAGGGGTTTCTACCACACCATGAGCAAGTGTTAAACGACCACGACGGGCGCGCCCCGACTGACCTAATTTCTCAAACTTCATATATGTTCCAAATCAAGGCGAAAAAACAGTTCGCTGATTGTTCATGCTAAAAGTGCAATATTTTCCTAGATTCTGCACGGAATTGCCAGTTGAGATACGTTTTCCTTGGTAAAAATTGCGAGTAAATATTTTGTTCAAATCCATTGTGCTTACATGGCGTAAAATTGCTGAATACGTTGGGTAATTTCTTTATGTAAGGCAATTTCACCTTGTTCATGATTGTCCATTGCAGCAACGTGCTGAATTAAACGCTGAATATATAAATTACTGTCAATAAAACTCGGTTCTAATGTGAGCAAATAGGCTTCATGTGCAATGCTCAAATAATCATACGGTTCCACTTCTAAAAGTTGTGCCAGATCAATCAGCAAGTCTTTATCCACTTGTTGTAGTTTGAGCTTGGGTTGTGCGGTGGATTGTTCCATCGTGGTTTGAGGCGCTTTGTTGTGCAGGAATTCATCGAGCAAAGCACTTGGAGTGTTTAGAAATTGCGCTGAGTGGATTTCTACATCGACCTGTTTGGGCACATGAATAAAAAACAGAATTTGGCTTAAATCTAAGCCATAAGCGCCCGATAAAGATTGTTTAGCCTGCTGAAATATATCCAGTAAAAGTTCAAGATGGTTGTATTGCAGCGTGTCATTGGAATTCAGCAGAGGATTGCCATAGATATGTCGCTGTTTAAAATAATCTGCAAAAATATTTTTAAATTGATGCAGACCGCTAGAATTGTTGGCTTGAGTGCGATAACGCCATTTTTCTATATTCCATTTATTTACTTCAGATAAATATTGTGCTTCATCTTCCTGTTCATTAAACAGGCTGCGTTGGCTTGAAACAGCTAAATAATCGACCCCAAGATATTCATTAAAGACCAGTACACAGGCATAAATTTGGTCTTGTTCATATTGCTCATAGAGTTGGAAAAACTCTTGAATGAGGGTGTTTTTCAGGTTCTGAATATGTTCTAACATTTTATCGGCTTACTTTTTATTTTGGGATTTATGTTTTGAGCAATTGTTGTTTATATTTTGCTCAACCTCATGATTGTGTCAAAGCTGAGAAAAATGTCAATAAGACAAAACAAATTGTAGTCAAAGCTCACTTAAGTTGTTAAATTGTAATTAAAATCAATTCATAGAGGTGGGCTATGAGTGAATTAAACAGTGCACTAAAAGAAGACCAATTCTATAAAACACTTTTGGAAACCACGAATGCAATTCCGTGGCAGATTAACTGGAAAACCAAAGCTTTTAGCTATATTGGCCCACAAATTGAGTCTTTACTGGGTTGGACGCAAGACAGCTGGAAAACTGCACAAGATTGGATTGATCGGATGCATCCTGAAGATCGGGACAAGACCGTGAATATGTGTGTGAGTCTGTCCGATCAAGGCACAGACCACGAAGCGGATTATCGTGCCTTAACCGCTACAGGAGATTATGTCTGGATTCGTGATGTGGTGCATGTGATTCGTGAAAATAACGAAACTGTGGCGATTATTGGGTTTATGTTTGATATTTCTGCGCGTAAACAAATGGAGTTGGAACTCGAAGCGTTGAGTCGCAAAAATCTGGCTTTGAGCTTACAAGACCCGCTGACCTTGGTTGCCAATCGAAAGGCGCTCAGTGAGCGTATAGAAAACGAATTTAAACGTGCTGTGCGTCATCAACATGCATTGTCTCTCTTGTTTATCGACATCGACCATTTCAAGCCTTATAACGACAATTATGGACATTTACAGGGTGATCATTGTTTGATTAGTGTGGCGCAGTTGCTTAAACAACACTTTGCTCGTGCATCTGACTTTGTGGCTCGCTTTGGTGGCGAAGAGTTTGTGGTGCTGTTGCCTGAAACACCATTGGCAGATGCTGTACAACTTGCTGAAAACTTTAGACAGGCAGTATATGCGCTGGAAATTCCACATACCAAGACAGGGGAGACGACCCAAGTTACTGTGAGTATTGGTGTAAATAGCTATCACCAAAATCAGCAGTATCACAATGTGGTCGATTTTCTGCATTCAGCCGATGAATTGTTGTATTTGGCAAAAAACAAAGGACGTAATCAGGTGCAGTATCTGACACAGTCTTGTGTTTAGTCGAAATCTGAAAAAACAGCAAGCTTCGTGCTTGCTGTTTTTATAAATAATTTCAAAGGAGCGGCTTAGAATTAAATGGCTTAAAAGTTTGGACGATAATCAAAACTTTGTGCTGCACTGTTGTCCCGAAAGGCGCGCACAGGTTTTTTCGCTGTGGTTGCAGTGTTAATCATGTTGTTAGGAAAGACCTGAATATAGTTATTAAATAACTCGACATTGCGGTTATAAATAGTAATCGCAGCACCGACATTTTCGTTCTGCTCATCAATTTCATGCATCATTTTTAAATACAGTTGGTCGGCTTTGAGTTCAGGGTAATTTTCGACCACCACATTTAAGCTGCGCATCAATTCTTTGCTCAAGGCTTCAACACGTTGTAATTGGCTGACATCGGCATTGTTGATGTTTAGGTTCATAATATTTTGGCGCAGTTCAGTCACTTTTTCTAAAGTGCCTTTTTCCATACCTGCATATTGTTCGACCACTGGCGCAAGTTCTTCAAGCGTTTTTAACTTCTGTCGTTCAAAACTGGTCACATCTGCCCAAGCGCGGATGGTGGCGTTGTGGTGGCGTATGATGTTGTTACGAATCATGATGCCCAGCATCACCAAGACGATGACAACCAAAAGAAAAATTGCGATACCCATGTTTTGCCCCAAGACGATTTTCTTAGTCCAGAAAATCAATCAAATCTGTCTGTAATTGTTCTAAATAAGGTAATTTAAAAGTGCGTAAGTGTCCACGCAATGCGGAAATATCTTGAATATTTTTTGCTTTACTGGAAATTTCAAACAAGTTGCGATTACCTAAAAAACAGAGCGTGTTCCGCTCAGGGTGAAATAACAAATCACCTTGCTGATGCTGAAAAAAATCATCCAGTTTTAACACCATTGCAGGGCTGAGCGTACGCGCCAGTTGAATTGCATCACTGCCAAAAAAGTTGAGTTTTTGATTCAGGCGAATGTCACTGGTATGCCACGGCACATGATAAGGCGCACCAAAGGTTTTATTGTTTGAGGTAACGGCTAAACCTTGTAGCTGCACATCAAAGACAAATACGCCCGATAAATGTCGCACCACTTCACGTACTTTGTAGTCATTGCCATTTTGATCTTTAATGCGGGTTTCACTGACATAGCGATATTCAAATACCAAAACCTGATGCTGCTTGCCTTGTTGATCTTGCCAAACTGTACTGGCGTAGCGGCGAATTTCATTGGACAGATTCCCCAAATTAAATAAAGGGAACAGACTTTTTAAATGGGCAATCAAATAAACGGGTTGTAGGGTTCGGGCAAGATGTTGCGGTGGTTGCTGCCATGCCAGTTGATAGCGCTGTGCAATGCTTTCTTGTTCTAAAAAAGTGATGACTTCTTCAATGGGGTCGTCTTGTTCATAGGTAATAAATGCCCAGAAGATACAGCCTAACCCAATCAGCAAGCAGAATTGCAGCCAAATATTACTCGGTTGAATCAAGAGCAATAAACAGAACAACACACCTATAATGCCAAGCAGGACAGGCAAAACATTTTCAAACTTGAGGGTGATGTCATCTTGCCAAGGGTGTAAGCCATCTAAAATATCTTGATGGCTTTGTGCTTTTTTTCCAATATCCCATAACCGCGCGATATTACGAAATACCCGTTGATTCTTCTTGCGTCGAATATGAATGGAGTGTTGCACGGAATCGAGCGGCATGGCGGTTTCTTTTACAGTTTGAAAATTAAGTCTGAGCTTGATCAATCAGCATGGCATCGCCATAGCTAAAGAAACGATAGCGTTCCGCCACAGCATGTTGATACGCCTGCATGACATTTTCACGGCTTGAAAGCGCAGATACCAACATTAATAAGGTGGATTCAGGCAAGTGGAAATTGGTGATTAGACGATCCACCACTTTAAACTGATAACCTGGGTAAATAAAAATTTGCGTATCACCCGACCACGCTGCAAGTTTGCCTGCATGGGCTTGGGCAGCACTTTCCACGGCACGGGTGGCAGTTGTGCCCACTGAAATAACTTTGTTGCCTCGTGCTTTGGTTTCACGAATCAGCGCTACGGCAGCTTCAGAAACTTCACACCATTCACTGTGCATGATGTGATTGGCAATATCATCGGTACGTACAGGCAGGAATGTACCTGCGCCCACGTGCAAGGTCACAAAGGTTTTTTGAATGCCTTTATCTGCTAGCTGTTGCAGTAAGGCTTCATCAAAGTGCAAGCTGGCAGTGGGTGCGGCAACACTAGCAAGTTTTGTTGGGTCGTTAAATACGGTTTGATAACGCTCGGTATCAATCGCTTCTGCTTCGCGGTTAAAGTAGGGTGGAATCGGCAACTGACCGTAGGCATCCAATACGTCTAAAATAGGCTGCGAAAACTCGACAATAAATAAGTTTTCATGGCGACCTTGTACGGTCACTTTTACAGCATCAGGCCCAATAAACAGTTCTGCACCTGCTTTTGGTGAGTTGCTGGCTTTAATATGGCAATGGGCAATAAATTGATCTTGCAGACGTTCTACCAAGACTTCCACTGCACCGCCTGTGGCACGTTTACCTTTAAGACGCGCTTTCATGACTTTGGTATCGTTAAGTACCAGTAAATCGCCCGCTTCGAGTAAATTCAGTAGGTCGGTAAATTGATGGTCATGATACTGACCTTGAGCATCAAGATGCAGCAGACGAGAGGCGCTACGACTTGCTAGTGGGTAACGAGCAATGAGTTCATCGGGGAGATTAAAATTAAAGTCAGAAAGCTGCATGATAAAAACAAGTTAGAACACTGGGAAAACTGCGCCTAGTATATGCTTTTTTAGGTTTTATGGATGAAATTGGTCGATTATAAATCAAAAAAATGACAGCTGATTTAATTTTAAACAATTGCAAAAAACTTGCGTTGACAAGCTGTCAAAAAAGTTTATTATACCCATCAACACCTACCCGAGGTGGTGAAATTGGTAGACGCGGCGGACTCAAAATCCGCTGTCAGAGATGACGTGTCGGTTCGAGTCCGACCCTCGGGACCATATAAAGGAAAAGCCCTCAAGCATATTAAGACTTGGGGGCTTTTTTATTGTCTGTATATTAATGGGTTGTGCCATTTTTTAGCTCCAGTCTTAATGATTCCATTAGCCACAATTCAGGTGGTCACTTTGGAAAATGAGTACCCAAATGAGTACCTGATTTTTCATTGGTACTCATGGTGGAATCAGATGCTAAGCTTAAATTATTAGATCAATACAATAATCAAATGTGATTGATCGGGTGTCTTATAGGGCTTGTAGTACTTAAAAGCTTTATTCACTATCTAAAGCTACTTTGATGACATCTGCAATTGTCTCAGTGGTGACGCCTCTTTTTCGAGCATTCTCAGAATGGAGCCAAGTTGCTAAGTCTTTATTGCCTTTAGATGCATTGCAGCCAACACAGCACAATGCAATATTGGATAAGGTTGTTATTCTTATATCGTTGATAATGTGTTCCCAAGACTTCTTATTAGCTCTTTCAGTGCCAAACTTTTTGCCGCAATATACACAGCACAGGTCTCGCTCCGAGACCGCATCTTCTATGTGCTTTGGTATTCCCCATGAATTTGCCATTTTAGGTTTTCCTTATTTTATGGCTATAGTTGAATGAAAAATCCTAACCTTTGATAACTCACATTCATAAAATTTAGATCTAAGCATAAAATGAAATAGTTGTCATAACACTATATAAATGAGGGTGTAAAAAAACCAGCGCCGAAGCGCTGGTTTTTTACATCACTAACTTAGGTTAGTTTTGCATCATCTTATTGAGCTGCATCAAGTGCAGCATTGAATGTTGCGCTTGGACGCATTACTGCATTCACTTTAGCTTGATCTACTGCGTAGTAACCACCGATATCAACCGATTTACCTTGTACTTCCGCAAGTTCAGCAACAATTTTGTCTTCGTTTGCAGCTAAAGCTTGTGCAAGTGGTGCAAACTTCGCTTTCAACTCAGCATCTTCATCTTGAGCAGCAAGTGCTTCTGCCCAGAATTTTGCCAAGTAGAAGTGGCTGCCACGGTTGTCCAGTTCGCCAGTACGACGTGATGGAGACTTGTCGTTATCAAGTAATTTGCTGGTCGCTTGATCAAGAGTTGATGCAAGTAATTTCGCACGAGTATTATCTTCTTTAATACCCATTTCTTCTAAAGAAGCAGCAAGCGCAAGGAACTCACCTAATGAATCCCAACGTAAGTGGTTTTCTTCAACAAGTTGTTGTACGTGTTTAGGCGCAGAACCACCCGCACCAGTTTCGTACATACCACCACCCGCCATTAACGGAACGATAGATAACATTTTCGCAGAAGTACCAAGCTCCATAATTGGGAACAAGTCAGTGAGGTAGTCACGTAAGATGTTACCTGTTACAGAAATGGTGTCTAAACCACGCGCAACACGCTCAAGTGTATAACGCATCGCACGAACTTGTGACATGATTTGAATATCTAAACCAGTCGTGTCGTGATCTTTTAAGTATTTTTGAACTTTCTTGATCACTTCGTTTTCGTGTGGACGGTACGGGTCTAACCAGAAAATTGCTGGCATACCAGAGTTACGTGCACGTGTTACTGCAAGTTTAACCCAGTCGCGAATAGGTGCATCTTTCACCTGACACATACGCCAGATGTCGCCTTCTTCTACGTTTTGAGTCATCAACACTTCACCCGTGTCAATGTCGGTGATGTTTGCAACACCTGCAGCAGGAACTTCAAAAGTCTTGTCGTGTGAGCCGTATTCTTCAGCTTTTTGCGCCATCAAACCTACGTTTGGCACAGTACCCATCGTACGTGGGTCGAAGTTACCATTCCACTTACAGAAATTGATCATTTCTTGGTAAATACGCGCGAAAGTAGATTCAGGCATTACTGCTTTACAGTCGTAAGGTTTACCGTCAGCACCCCACATTTTACCGCCACCACGAATCATTGCAGGCATAGAAGCATCTACAATTACGTCGTTTGGAGAGTGGAAGTTGGTGATGCCTTTTGCAGAATCCACCATTGCAAGTGCAGGGCGGTGTTCTTGGCATGCGTGTAAATCTTCGATGATTTCTTCACGTAAAGAAGTTGGTAAGGTTTCGATCTTTTCATAAAGACCTGCCATACCGTTGTTGACGTTAATGCCAAGTTCTTCAAACAATTTACCGTGTTTTTCAAACGCTTCTTTATAGTAAATTTTCACACAGTGACCGAATACAATCGGGTGTGAAACTTTCATCATGGTCGCTTTTACGTGTAAAGAGAACAAAATGCCTGCTTCTTTACAATCATCCAATTCTTTTTCATAGAAGTCGCAAAGCGCTTTCTTGCTCATGAACATAGAATCGATGATTTCGCCATCAAGTAACGCTACTTTTTCTTTCAATACAATGGTTTCACCAGAATGAGTGATGAGTTCCATTTTTACGTTACGTGCGCGGTCAAGCGTCATTGATTTTTCGCCATGGTAGAAGTCACCTTCATCCATGTGTGAAACGTGAGTTTGTGACCATTGCTTCCATTCACCCATAGAGTGAGGGTGTTTTTTTGCATAGTTTTTCACTGCAGCAGGTGCACGACGGTCAGAGTTACCTTCACGTAATACAGGGTTTACTGCTGAACCTAAGCATTTACCAAAACGAGCGAGTAAAGCTTTCTCTTCTTCAGTATCCGCATTTTCAGGATAGTCAGGAATTGCATAGCCTTTTGCTTGTAATTCCTTGATACATGCAATTAACTGAGCAACTGAAGCACTGATGTTCGGAAGTTTGATGATATTGGTATCTGGATCTTGCGTGAGACGTCCAAGCTCTGCGAGGTTGTCGGCTACCTTCTGTTCTTCGCTTAGGTATTCCGAGAATTCAGAGAGTACGCGTGCTGCGACAGAGATATCACTCTTGACAATCTCGATGCCAGCAGGCTTAGTAAAGGTCTCAATGATCGGCAGTAGAGAGTAGGTCGCCAACAATGGCGCCTCATCGGTCAGTGTATAAATGATTTTTGACTTTCCACCAGCCATATATAGCCCCTTGCTTTGATTGAGTTTTTTAGGAGCGAGATAATGACTCAGCCCCTGCGAACCGATTTGCCTAATTTAACCTTGAGAGTATCGACTCTCTATGCATTTCAGTCAACGTAATTACAGTGATGACGCCATTTCGCTACGAAATGATGTGTCGCATTTGTGCGAATCAAGACACGGTTTAATGTAAAAACGAGCCTATTTAAACCTAAAAATCGCCTTGAGTATTTAGTGTTGAAATACTAATCAAATCGTATGATGAAGATATGACATCAAAAATATATGTATATTTTATTATAAATTAACCAGTTGAGGGTTCGACTTAAGTCGTATGTTTGATAAATAATCGATGAAAATGATACGTAGATATATTTAGTTTATTTATTTTGTAAATTTATCAATATTTTACATTATTTTTTTACAGTATGAGGTAATGTAAATTCTTGTATAGAAGTTGAGATTTTCTTCAAAAACGGATGGAAATCTACAGATAAAAAGCCTGATTGATATTTTAAAAGTTTAGATCTATTTTTATGGTCCAAATTTTACATAAATAAGCGTATTTTTTAGCGGGTTTGTAGCACCGTTTGATGCATCAAAAATGATAATCAAGCATGAGCTAAACCCTTGTTAATCCATAGATGAAAAAATCAAGTAGTAAAGAAGAAGTGCCGAGTTTTTACGCAGTTTTTTAAATTAGTTTGAAAGCTTGTGTTTTGTGTTAAAGTTTGTAGGTTAACTCTGGATTCAGTGGATGAGTTTTGTAGATAAAATAATTCATAGTGCGCAGCACACTTTAATTAACGAGGCAAAAATGAAAATACAGTTGCTGGAAATTGGTCCTGAAACGGAGCAACTCAGTGCTTGCACACTCTCGTTATTATTGGGTGTACATACGCCAAGTAACCAAATTGATGGTTTTTTGAAGTTTGCCCGTCAAATGTTGCAAGTCGATCATGCCATTTTGACTTTTAAAAATGAGCCATATATCTGGTATTCCACCAATCAAGTTTTTAAAGCTTTTCATGCCAATCCAACCGCACAGTTAGACGTTTTCTTTCAAGGTCAGCAACTGATTGAACCTCAACATCCTCAATATGCGAATTTTGTGCAGCATATTGCAAGTTTGGGGATAGAAGCGGCTCGTTTAATTGCACTGGATTTACTCAAAACCGATGGCGAGTCGATTGGGCAGTTGTTGTTATTTGATCATCGTGAAGAAGCGTTTAGTTTAGGTGCTTTGCCGACAGTGGCGGAGTTTGCTGCAGGTTTGGTGCGTTATATTGAATTAAAAGTTGATTATGCAAGCTTAAAAGAACTGTATGAACAGCAGTCTGCATTGAATTTTAGTAAAACCAAATTTTTCCAAATTATTGCGCATGATTTGCGCGCGCCATTTCATGGCTTATTGGGGTTTTCGGAAGTTTTAGCGCAAGAGCGCGAAACTTTGGATGATTCTAGTATTCAAAATATTGCCGACTATTTATTCGACACAGCACAATCGACCTATAACTTGCTAGAAAGTTTATTGAATTGGGCGATGGCAGAGGGTGGACGCTTTGTGTATCACCCAATTAATTTTGAGTTAAAGCAATCGACCAAAATTGTTTGCGATGTGTTGAAAAGTTTGGCAATCAAGAAAAATATTGAACTGATTGATCAAGTTGAAGAAGGCATTAAAGTTTATGCCGACATCAATATGATTACCTCGGTGATTCAAAATTTGGTGTCGAATGCGCTGAAATTTACCTTTACCGATGGCACAGGCAAAGTCATTTTACGTGCAGAGCAAACAGAAACCAGTGTGGATATTTATATTCAAGATACGGGTTTGGGCATGACTGCACAACAACTCGAAACGCTGTTCGAGCCTAAACTTACTGTTAGTTTTAAAGGCACTGCAGGTGAAAAGGGTATTGGTTTAGGTTTGGTGTTGTGTAAGCGTTTTGTCGATTTGAACCACGGGCAAATTGTGGTGGAATCGAAAGAAGGTGTGGGAACGACTTTTAAAGTCAGTTTGCCAATTGCGACCAGTAGCCATCAAGTATTAAGTAAAGAAGCGTTATTATCTGAGAAAACTTAATTTCAAAGTTTATATACAAAGCAAGCAAAAGCCTGTGGATGTTTAAAATCATCCACAGGCTTTTTTTATCGTGATCAATTTAGATCAACTCTTGCATTATTGAATGTTTTGAATCGGACTACCACCCAACGCTTGCAATAAAGTCACATAGGCGTTGTATTGGTTTTGCTTGGTCTGCAATAAACTTAAACGTGCATTGCGGGTGGTTTCTTGTGCATCTAGCAGGTTTTTTAAGGCAATCGCACCATGCCGATAACGCACCTCAGTTAAGCGTTCAGTTTTCTCTGCCAGTGCTAAATTGCGGCTTTGCAGCGCGACTTGTTGATTCAGCGCGGTTCGTGCTGACAGTGCATTTTCGACATCGGCAAAGGCTTTATATAAAGTTTGTCGATATTGCACAATGGCTTTTTCATATTCCAAAGCATTCACTTTTAGATCGCGCTGCATATCATTCCATTGCAAAAATGGCAGGGTTAAACCTGCACCTAAAGTGGCAATTGGGTTTTTTAGGGCATCGCTTAAAGAGGTATGCGCGCCTGTACCGACACCTGTACTGAGTGTGCCTGTAAGACTGATGGATGGGTAATAACTGGCTCGATTGGCATCTTTATTGGCCAAGGCTTTACGTAAACGTAATTCGGCTGCACGTAAGTCGGGACGACGTGACAGCAGTTCTGCAGGTAAGCCAGCAGTAATATTCGGTAAACGAACAGCGGCTAAACTCTGTGGTTCATTGATATTCAACATTTGCACAGGTTGATGCAGTAAAACTGCCAAGGCGGTGCGTGTTTCAACTTTTTGCTGTGCAATTTGGCTCAAGGTTGATTTTTGACTTTGCAGAGCTTGTTCGGCTTGGTTTAAATCCAATCCTGAAACTGCACCCGCGCGATATTGCGCACTGACCAATTGATACGTTTTTTGCGTACTGGCAAGGTTTTGTTGTGCGACAACATAGCGTTTATTTAAATAACCCAATTGCCAATATAAATTGGCAGTGGTTGCAATCAGGCTTTGTGCGGTGGCTTGTAAGTCTTGTTCGGTGGCTAAGGCTTCCCAACGTGCAGCTTCAGTCTGATTGGCAAGTTTACCGAATAAGTCCAATTCATAGCTCAGTCCGGGATAATTCAGCGAAATCCCACGCGCTGTATCACCATTGCCCTCTAAACTAAATTGATGCCCTGTAGAAATACCTGCATTGCCAATCCGGACACCTTGCTGACTTTGGCTTTGTTTTGCTTGTAATCTGGCTTGTTGTAAATTCAGTCCTGCAACCGCGAGGTCACTGTTACGCGCCAAGACTTGTTCAACCAATTGATTTAAAGCAGCATCGTGAAAGAGTGTCCACCAACGGTCTGTATTTAGTTGTGCAAGGACTTGCTGGCTTTTTTGCTGCTGCTCAAACTGTTGAGGAATATTTACAGCAGGTGCCTGATAAGGTGTTTTGACTACGGCTGCACAACCCACTAAGCTGCTGCCAAGAAAAAGCGCAGTGACGAGTTGGCTGAATTGTCGTGACTTCTGGTTAAATCGCATCATCATTCCTTACTCTAATTCCTTATTCTCTAGATAGCGCATCGACAGGGTTCAGTTGGGCAGCATTACGTGCAGGAATAAAACCGAACACAATTCCAATCAGGCTTGAACAGACAAAAGCGGCTACAATCGAGGTGGTGGAGTACGCCATTTGAAAGGTTCCACCTGCCACATGATTAATCAATTGCCCAATTCCGAGTGCGAGCAAGACGCCAAGTACACCGCCTAAAATACACACTAAAATGGCTTCAATTAAAAATTGCTGCAAAATATCGCTTTGTCGTGCGCCGACTGCCATGCGTACCCCAATTTCTTGGGTGCGTTCTGTGACAGAGACCAACATGATGTTCATTACGCCAATTCCACCGACCACCAGTGAAATCACTGCAATAGCAGAAACCAGTAAGGTCATGGTGGCGGTAGTTTGTTGGATGGTTTCACGGATACTGTCGGCATTTTGAGTAAATACATCCTGCGCACCATGACGCTGTACCAACAGACTTAGGATGGCATTTTCTGCTGCAGCACTTGGATATTCATCTTTGACTCGTACAATAATGCTGCGCACATGGCTTTGGCCAAGCATGCGGCTCATTACCGTAGAGTAGGGCAAATACACATTTAAGCTGTCGGCATTGCCCATCATGCTTTTTTGTTCTTCGACCACGCCAATAATACGGCTGGGTACGCTGCCCAATAAAATTACTTGCCCGACAGGGTTGCTGCCATCACTAAAAAATGTATTTTTGGTGTTGTGATCAATCACCACATCTTGCGCTTGTTCCAGCACGCTGTGTTTGTCAAAAGGCTGACCCGACTGGAAGTTCATGCCGCGCACATAGAAAAAGTCTTCGCTCACCCCATTGACTGTGGCAGAAGCCTCAGTGTCTTTAAAACGTACTGTGACGTTGCTATTGACCGATGGGCTGACCCCATCCACATAAGGTTGTTCTGCCAAAGCATCGGCATCGGCAGGAATTAGGGTTTTAAGCTGAGATGAGCGCGAGGTATCACCAAAACCACGCCCCTGAAACACGGTAATGGTGTTGGTACCTAAACTGCTGATGTTCTCTAAAATTTGTTTCTGTGAACCATTGCCAAGTGCCACAACAGATACAACCGAAGCGATCCCGATAATAATCCCGAGCATGGTTAAAAAGGTGCGCATGCGATGCGCATTCATCGCCAGTAGCGCCATGCGGAAGGCTTCACCTAAACGATCAAATACAGAACGCCAAGCTGAAGTTCTTTTTTGTGGTGAATGTTGCAAAGTTTGTTGGGTAATATCATCTTGATCGGCAGGTGTGTTGGGCTGATCAGAAATAATAAGCCCGTCACTGATTTCAATAATCCGTGTGGCATTTTTAGCGACATTATGGTCATGTGTGACCAAGATGATGGTGTGACCTTTGGTATTTAGCTCACGCAAAATCCGCATCACTTCAATACCGCTATTCTTGTCGAGTGCACCTGTGGGTTCATCGGCAAGAATCACATCGCCACCATTCATCAAGGCACGTGCAATGGATACACGTTGTTGTTGTCCACCTGAAAGCTGACTTGGGCGGTTTTGGGTTTTATCGGCTAGACCTAAATCACTGAGCAGCGCAGTCGCGCGTGCTTGTCGTTCTTCAACATCGGCACCTGCATAAATTGCAGGCACTTCGACGTTGCCCGCAGCGCTTAAATCACCCAATAAGTGATAGCGCTGGAAAATAAAACCAAAATATTCACGACGTAGCTGTGCCAATTCATCGGCTTCAAGTTGTCGGGTTTCGCGTCCTTTGACTTTATAGCTGCCCGTGGTGGGTTGATCCAGACAGCCCAAAATATTCATGAGGGTGGATTTTCCTGAACCTGACTGACCCACAATTGCAACCAATTCACCTGGGTAAATCTTCAGATCAATACCTTTGAGAATCTGTACTGTAGATTCGCCCGCAGGGAATTCACGGGTCAGATTGGTGACCTCTAACAGAGGTTGTGGCTGACTCATCTTACATTCTCACTGATGGGCCAACACGACCACCACGCTTCGCCGCATCATTTGAGGTATCGGAACCATCGGCAATAATGACTTGATCGCCCAGTTTTAGGCCACGAATGACTTGTACCGTTGCACGGTTATTTAAGCCAAGCAATACCGATTGTGGACGAGCTGAACCATCAGCTTGCAGTACACGTACCATACCTAAAGAGGCTTTACCTTGATCAACCAAGGCTTCTTCATTGGCAGTCAACTCCAAGCGGGCAGGGCGTTTGGCAGAGCTGGCATTGGTATTGTCGCGCTCAGCACGTACGTTGCTGTCTGAATTATTGCTGTTGCCACGACTGCGTGAACGGTTTGCACCTTGCACCGCAGCAGCAGGAATGGTCAGCACATTGCGCGCTTCTGCCAAAACAATGGACACTTGTGCGGTCATATTGATGCGTAGCTTGCCGTCTTCATTTGGTACGTCAAATAAAGCGTTGTAGTACACGGCAGAACTTGAAGATGATGAGGTGTTGTTATTGCTTTCGGTATTGATGGATTTGGGTGCAGGTTCTACCTGACGTAAAGTAGCATAATGTTTTTTCTCACTGTTGCCCAAGGTGGTGAAATAGACCGTTTGTCCCTCTTCGACCTTCATTACATCCGCTTCAGAAATTTCTGCTTTTACAGTCATGGTGTCAAGTTTGGCTAATTTAACAATCGTGGGCGCACTTTGATTGGCGTTCACGGTTTGACCTTCTTCGGTCACAATTGCAACGACAGTGCCATCCATTGGGGCAAGAATACGGGTATAACCTAAATTTTCTTTAGACGTGTCTAAAGTTAGGCGTGACTGTTCAATTTGAGCATTAATGGCAGCAATTTCTGCTTGTGCAGTTTTATAGTTGGCTAAGGCAGTTTCAAGTTCGGCACGTGAGGTCGCATCTTGCGCATACATGGCTTGTTGACGCTGATATTCTGCTGCGACTTTGGCGAGATTGGCTTGTCGAACCGCCAATTGTGCCTGTTGGTTTTTAATACTGGCCTGCGCTGTTTTAAACTCATTTTCCTGTCGTACGGAGTCAATTTGGGCAATCAACTGTCCTTGTTTGACTTGATCGCCTAACTGAACATACATTTTTTTGACTTGACCTGAAACTTGCGCACCAACACTGACCATTTTGGTGGCTTCAAGTACGCCTGTTGCCAACACCGCACTTTCAATATCTCCACGGCTCACTTCGGCAGTAATGTATTGCGGTTGTTGTTCTTTGGGTTTTAAAAAATACCAAGCGGCAAATGCCAGCATCAGCGCAATGATAATTCCCGCAATAAGTTTGGTCGATTTTATTTTTGGCATGAGTCAAAAAACAGAAAAAGAAATTAAAAGGATTATAGAAGTGAAATAAGGATAAATCGTGAATTTTTTAAAGAAATTGCAAATGAGAATTATTATCTGGTTTTAAGGTAATTAAAGTGCTTTTTAATTGCACCACATGGTGACATAAATTTGCCCTAATTTAGGTCAACTTACCCCTGCACTATTTTAGTCCATCTCTATGATATTTTTATGAATTTTAATGAAAAATTAGTTAAAAATACAACTATGGTCTAAGAGGGTTAAAAAACCTTGTTATTTATATGGATTTAAAAATTAAAAGCAGCTAGTATTGAATTCCATGAAATAATTATGGCTTTAATCATTAGGATAATACGGCATCGGGACGATGCAATAAAACATGACTTTAAGCAAAAAATCTGAGGGGTAAATCATGGAGTGGAGTGAGAAATTTAATATCGGAATTGATGTGATTGACAATCAACATCGACAAATTCTGGACTATATTAATGCGCTGGAAAAAATTCGGGCGACAGGTGCGCGGGAGCAAATCAAAGAAGTCTTGGATGACTTGATTGACTATACGCAATCGCATTTTAGCTTTGAAGAAAACTTGTTGTCACAGGTCAATTATCAATACTTACCATCACATCGTGGTATTCACGAACTCTTTGTGAAGCGTTTGAATGATTGCCGTCAGCGTTTTGCCAATGGCGAATCGGTAGAACATGATTTGTATCGTTTGTTGTCTAAATGGTTGATTAACCATATTCAGCATGATGATCAGGATTATGTCGATGCGGTACGCGACAATATGCTGCATTATTTGCGTTCACAGGAACAGAAAAAAGGCAAAAGTTGGTTTGCACGTTTCTTTAGCTAATCCTCTGAAAAGCAGATGATTTTAAAAATTATTTGATGAAGTCTGCTTAATTAAGCCGAGTGAGAAGCAAACAGCGTTTTACCACAGAGTTCTGTAATGGCTTGTAGCACCAAATGTTCAGGGTTTTCCTTGGACATCCCTTTGATGGCGGCATCAATACGCAATAATAGGGCGGGCCATTGCAAGAAACTATTTGGATTTAAACGTCGCAAAGCTTGCTGATACACACTGACTTTGTTTTTCCAAATACCCAGTTGCAAAGCATTTTGTGGTTGTTCAAATAATTGCATCAGTAAGCGCATTTCTTTGCTGATGCTCCACAAAATTAAACTCATGGCTTCACCCGAAGCCATGAGGTATTGAAAAATTTTCATAGCTTGCGCTAGATTTCCCGTCAGTAAAGCATCATTTAAATCATAAGTGCTATAACGAGATTGATCTTGTAAACAGGCATGTAAATGTTCAATCTGAATCTGCTGAATTTCAGGAAAGGTGTCACTGACCCGCATTAAGCTATTTTTGGCAGCCAAAAGGTTGTGTTCATGATGTTGTTCCAACCATTGCCACGCATCATGTCCTAATTGAATGCCAAGCTTTTCTGCTTCCAAACCTAAAATCTGCTGCCGATCTTTAGGATAATTCGCCGTAAGCGCAACATTGACCCCATTGGCATCAATCAACTGAAAAAAACTGGATTTCAGACTATTGTTGTCTTGTTTCGGCATTACCACCAACAGCAAGTTTTGTTCATTGTGTTGAATATAACTTTTCAGTTGTTTTAGTGTGCTGGCATCAGGCTTGATATTGCCGTGTACTTCAACCGCCAATTGACTCGAAAACAGTGACAGACTGTTTAAGGCATTGAATACATTTTTCCAATCGCTAACGCTATTTAAATCATAACGCTGACGTTCAATATCCTGTTTTTGCCAACTGGCACGAAAAGCATCCAGCAAGTTTTGTTCGAGTAAGGGTTCTTGACCATGCAAAATCCATACGCCACGTGCTTCATCGACACGTTTGAGGGCTTGTAGATAGTCAAGTTTCATAAAAAATTCGCACTCGAAAACTTATTTAGGGTTTGAATACACAGGTGGGTTGACCAAAGGTAAACGATTAGATGAAATTTGACGCACAATTTGCTGTGCTACATCATCAATAATGACTTCTTTTAAGAATTTTTGTTCCTGATCATCGGTATTCACAGTTGCTACATCGTATTGATAACTGCGCGTTGCCATGACGGTACGAGGTTCGGTGATCGGGTTGCCTTGCGCATCTTCAATACGGAAAGTCACACTCAAACGTAATAAGGTTTCTACCAGTTTGCCATTCAATTCCAAGCGACGTGGCGTATAGTCAAGTACACGCAGTACATAGGCATTAGGGTCATTGCTGAGTTGTACGCCCGCTGTACCCATGTGAATGGAAAGTTTTTCTTCTAATTCTTCAGCATTGCTCGGTAAAGCCAGACTCATTTTTGAATAAGCCACAGGTGCAATGCTTGGATTGGTGCCTTTAAGATGAAAACCGCAGCCGACTAAGCTAGCACTGAGTCCACAAGTTAAAACAATGACTGCTAGACGTTGGCTAAAGTGCATGTGCTGTCCTCTGTAATATTCTTGAAAGTTTAAAAGCGGAAGTTGAGAATATCTTGATTGTAGGTGCAAAGCTCGTTGACTGACAACGGGCTTTGTTTGGAAATTGTTTTAATTCCTTTTTTGTAGGAGGGTTTAGGGGGATTGTTTTATAAAATCCCTCCAAACCTCCCTTTAAAAAAGGGAGGTTTAAAAGCACTTAAACCACCAAGTTCACTAGCTTATTCGGTACCACAATTTCTTTCTTGGTTGGCCCAGTCAAGAATGGTTGTACTTCTGGTAACGCTTTGGCAAGTGCAAGAATGTCTTCTTTAGATGCATCTACCGCTACATCAAGCTTGCCGCGTAATTTACCATTTACCTGCACCACAATAGTTTGAGTATTGCGGGTTAATGCAGACTCATCGACCACAGGGAATAGGGTAGAGGTTAATTCAATTCCGAACTCTACCAATAAGGTTTGGCTCAAGTGTGGTGCAAATGGCGCAAGCAAGGTCAATAAAGTCACAATTGCTTCACGTTCAACCGCAAGGTCTTGTTCGTTCTGCGCTTCAAACTTGTTGCAAGCATTCAAGAGTTCCATCAATGCTGCAATTGCAGTGTTGAACGCATGACGACGCTCAATATCATCGCCCACTTTTTGAATGGTTTCATGGGTTTTGCGACGTAAGTCTTGTGCTGCTGTAGCAAGTTTGCTGCTGTCTATTGCAGTTGCATTGCTGCCTTTTTCAAGGAAACCTGCCGCCAAACGCCAAACACGTTTTAAGAAGCGGTTCGCACCTTCAACACCTGCATCTGACCATTCTAAAGACTGATCAGGTGGTGCAGCGAACATCATAAATACACGTGCAGTATCTGCGCCGTATTGGTCAATAATGGCTTGCGGGTCGATACCGTTATTTTTCGATTTCGACATTTTTTCCTGACCGCCAACAATCACAGCTTGACCATCGCCCATGTATTTTGCAGAAAGAACACGACCTTTTTCGTCTTTTTCAAGCTCGATATCGGCAGGGTTAAACCAAGTTTTCTTGCCGCTTTCTGCTTCGCGGTAGAAGGTGTCAGCCAAGACCATGCCTTGAGTCAGTAAGTTGGTAAATGGCTCATTGCCTTGTACCACGCCTTCATCACGCATAAGTTTGTGGAAGAAACGCGCGTACAATAAGTGCAAGATGGCGTGTTCTACACCACCAATATATTGATTAACTGGCAACCAAGTTTGCGCAGCTTCAGGCTTGACCATGCCACCTGTAAAGTCTGGAGATGCGTAACGTGCGTAATACCAAGATGACTCTACAAAAGTATCTAAGGTATCGGTTTCACGACGTGCTTCGCCACCACAGCATGGGCAAGTGGTTTGATAGAATTCAGGCATTTTATTTAACGGGTTGCCTGAGCCATCTGGCACAACATCGGTAGGTAAAATGACAGGAAGCTGATCTTCTGGAACTGGAACTTGTCCACATTTTTCACAGTTGATCATTGGAATTGGGCAACCCCAGTAACGTTGGCGTGAAACACCCCAGTCACGTAAACGGAATTGTACTTTTACGTTGGCTAAACCTTGTGGCTCTAATTTCGCTAAAAGTGCATCAAAAGCCGCTTGGAAATCTAAACCATCAAATTCGCCTGAGTTGACCAGTTTACCTTCTTTAGAACCGTACCACTCTTGCCATTGGGTTGTGTCAAAGTCCGCATCGTCTGCACCTTTGGCATCAATCACCTGAATAATTGGCAATTGGAATTTATTGGCAAACTCAAAATCACGCTCATCGTGTGAAGGTACAGCCATCACTGCGCCAGAACCGTAAGACATCAACACATAGTTGGCAATCCACACTGGCAATTCTTTACCCGTTACTGGATGCTTCACAAACAAGCCAGTCGCCATACCTTTTTTTTCGGCAGTGGCAAGGTCAGCTTCTGCCACAGAACCCATACGGCATTCTTCAATAAAGGCCTTCAATTGCTCATTATTTTCTGCGGCTTTTAACGCCATTGGGTGTTCTGCAGCAACAGCCACATAAGTTGCACCCATTAAGGTATCGGCACGCGTGGTAAATACAGTTAAACCATCTGCATAAATTTCAGGATTTGCCGAAGGAAAGGTAATTTCCATCCCTTGAGAGCGGCCAATCCAGTTACGCTGCATGGTCAAGACTTGTTGCGGCCAACCATCTTTTAAAGTTTCTAAATCGTCGAGTAACTCTTGGGCATAATCGGTAATGCGGAAGTAGTACATTGGAATATCACGTTTTTCTACCAATGCACCTGAACGCCAGCCACGACCATTTTCGACCTGTTCATTGGCTAAAACAGTCTGATCGACAGGATCCCAGTTTACTGTCGAGAGTTTGCGATAAATTAACCCTTTTTTATACAGTTGCACGAATAACCATTGTTCCCAGTGATAATACTCTGGGGTACAGGTGGCAAATTCACGATCCCAATCTACTGCCAAACCCAATTTTTTCAATTGGTCACGCATGTAGGCGATATTTTCAAAGGTCCATTTAGCAGGTGCAACCTGATGGGCAATAGCCGCGTTTTCAGCAGGTAAGCCAAACGCATCCCAACCCATAGGTTGTAATACGGTTTCGCCTTTTAAACGGTGGAAACGACTAATCACATCACCAATGGTGTAGTTACGCACGTGACCCATGTGCAGTTTGCCGCTTGGGTAAGGGAACATCGAGAGGATATAACGATGTGGACCTTCGACAGTGTCGGCAACTTTAAAGGCTTTGCGAGATTCCCAGTCATTCTGGACTTGAGGTTCAATCGCACTGGCTTGATATTCAGGGTCAATGTGAGTAGTCATAAGGTTAAAATCAGGAATAAACGGTTAAAAAAAGTGTGTTGCACAGCATAGCGCAAAATGCAGCAAAAAGTGAATTTTGCGCGCTGGATTGTGCAGGAAAATTTAAGCGAGTCGTACTTTATGGCTTAAAACTTAAAAAACTTGTGGGTTGGCACGTTCTTGTTGTGCCTGATTTAAAGCTGCATTGGCTTCACGTTGTTGCTGATCCATGGCTGGATTTCCTGCAGGATGATTTGTGGTTGGTGTCGCTTGTTGGTTTGTTGCATTTGCAGCAGTAGGCTCAGGGTTCGCAGTAGAATTTGCAGGAATGGCAACAGTAGGTGCTGAATTTTTCCAGCCGTAGGTATCGACTTTACCTTTTTTCTTGGCTGTTTTTGGTGGTGGTGTCGTGGTGTAATGGGTTGATCCATTTGCATCGACCCACTTGTAATATTGTTTTGCAGAAACTGAGCTAGTGGCAAAAATTAGAATCAAGCTTGCAGAAAGACAACTCAAGCGGATCATTGGCGTTTTCATGTTTGGAAGTCCTGAGCAAAAAAGGTAAATGGCAGAAAAACCAATTACAAAAAATCATGTTGGCTAAATTTTAGCAATAATTCCCCGTGAAGCTAGGATTTATTGACAATTTTTTGATGATTTTTATCTGCAATATCGCCCATTTAAAATTGGAGCATTGACTTGTCTATTTGCAAGTTAAAATAAGCTGAAATGCGTTGCTGAATCATAACCAAGCGATTTATATATTTTTTAATTCATTCTTTATTTTTATGTATGTGATATGAAAAAATTATAAAAAATTCAGCAAATATCTGAAAGTTATTTGTTTTATATGGAAATATTGGACTTGGGATTAAATTGTGATGGATGACACAAAGCGTAAAAAATACCCAGTTTATAAATAAAGCAGAAAAAGCCGATTTTTAAACTTGACTTTAGTCGGGTAAACTACAAAAATGCACACTTTAGTTTTATGTGCCTTAGATCGATCACCCTTCGAATAAGTGTCATGTCATGCAATGGGCAACTTCTCTAGCCGAGAAGCTGAACAAAGCTTATAAAATGTGTTTACCCCAACACGTTTTAGATCTCATATTGCTTATACGGTAATCAGATCAGAAATTTTTCCTATTGCCATGAAAACTATGAAATATGTGTGCTATAACAGTGCAGGAATTAATGAACAAAACACTGCAGGTGTCTCCCATTTTGCAGTGACAAGACTAGGGTGAATCACGTTGGAACTTTTATCTGGTGGTGAAATGCTCGTTCGCGCATTGGCGGACGAAGGCGTTGAGCATGTTTTTGGATACCCAGGCGGCGCAGTACTTCATATTTACGATGCGTTCTTTCAACAAGACAAAATTAATCATTACCTTGTGCGCCATGAGCAAGCTGCTGGTCATATGGCAGATGCCTACTCGCGCGTAACAGGTAAAACTGGTGTGGTGCTGGTGACTTCAGGTCCTGGTGCAACCAACACGGTAACTCCAATTGCAACGGCTTATATGGACTCAATCCCAATGGTGATTTTGTCTGGTCAGGTTGCAACACACTTAATTGGTGAAGATGCCTTCCAAGAAACCGATATGGTGGGTATTTCACGTCCGATTGTAAAACACAGTTTCCAAGTGCGTCATGCAAGCGAAATTCCTTCAGTGATTAAGAAGGCATTCTATATTGCATCTTCAGGTCGTCCTGGTCCTGTGGTGGTTGATATTCCTAAGGATGCAACCAACCCAGCAGAAAAATTTGCTTACGAATACCCAGAAAAAGTGAAGATGCGTTCGTATCAACCGCCGCATCGTGGTCACTCAGGTCAAATTCGCAAAGCAATTGATGAGCTATTAAATGCCAAACGTCCTGTGATTTATTCAGGCGGTGGTGTTGTACAAGGCAATGCTTCTGAGCAATTGACTGAACTTGCACACATCTTGGGCTTCCCTGTAACCAATACATTAATGGGCTTGGGCGCGTTCCCGGGTAATGATCCACAATTTATTGGTATGTTGGGCATGCATGGTACGTATGAAGCCAACATGACCATGCACAATGCCGATGTGATTTTGTGTATTGGTGCGCGTTTTGATGACCGTGTAACCAATAACCCTGCAAAATTCTGTCCAAATGCTAAAGTCATTCATATTGACATTGACCCTGCGACAATTTCAAAAACCATCATGGCACACATTCCAATTGTAGGTGCGGTTGAACCTGTACTTCAGGAAATGTTGGTTCAATTGAAGCAATTAAATGTGTCCAAGCCAAACCCTGAAGCGATTGCTGCATGGTGGAATCAGATCAATGAATGGCGTAAAGTTCATGGTTTGAAATATGACAAACCAACCGATGGCACGATGAAGCCGCAACAAGTAGTTGAAGCTTTAGACAAAGTGACCAATGGTGATGCGATCATTACTTCTGACGTAGGTCAGCACCAAATGTTTGGCGCGAACTACTATAAGTATAAGCGTCCACGTCAATGGTTGAACTCTGGTGGTCTAGGTACTATGGGTGTAGGTTTACCGTATGCTATGGCGGCTAAACTGGCTTATCCAGATCAACAGGTTGTATGTATCACGGGTGAAGCATCGATTCAGATGTGTATCCAAGAGCTTTCTACCTGTAAGCAATATGGTTTAAACGTTAAGATCTTATGCTTGAATAACCAAGCTTTAGGTATGGTTAAACAATGGCAAGATATGAATTATGAAGGTCGTCACTCAAGTTCTTATGTTGACTCATTGCCTGACTTCCCTAAATTGATGGAAGCTTATGGTCACGTTGGTATTCAAATTAACCATGCCGATGAGCTTGAGTCTAAGCTTGCAGAAGCGATGGCGATTAATGACAAATGCGTATTCATTAACGTAATGGTTGACCGTACAGAGCACGTTTATCCGATGCAAATTGCGGGTCAATCCATGAAAGATATGTGGTTAGGTAAAGGGGAGCGCACAGAATGAGACACATTATTTCCGTTCTCGTTGAAAACGAATCAGGTGCGCTTTCTCGTTTAGTGGGTTTATTCTCTCAACGTGGTTATAACATTGAGACTTTAAACGTTGCGCCAACCGAAGACCCAACACTTTCACGTTTAACGCTTACAACTTATGGTGATGATCATAAAATTGAGCAAATCACCAAACAACTGAATAAATTGGTTGAAGTGGTTAAAGTGGTCGACCTGTCAGAAGGCCCGCATATTGAACGCGAATTGATGCTGATTAAAGTCAAAGCATCGGGTGCTGCACGTGCTGAAATCAAACGTACTGCAGACATCTTCCGCGGACAAATTGTGGATGTCACACCAACGACTTATACGGTGCAGCTTGCGGGTACAACTGAAAAACTAGATGGTTTTATTGACGCGATTGCTGAAAACACCATTTTAGAAGTTGTGCGTTCAGGTGTGTCAGGTATCGCACGCGGCGAAAAAGTTTTAACCATTTAACTAAATTTCATAGTTAATTTTACTCATCGAATTCATTCCATCTCAAAGGATGGAGAGCTTACTCAAGTACTGAATAGACAAGTACTTGAGTAAGATAGGAATCCTAAGCATTTTAGCGGAGACAGCAATGCAAATTTTTTACGATAAAGACTGCGACTTATCTATCATTCAATCTAAGAAAGTAGCGATCATTGGTTACGGTTCACAAGGTCACGCGCACGCGCTTAACCTTAAAGATTCTGGCGTAGACGTAACTGTAGGTTTACGTGCTGGTTCTGCTTCTTGGAAAAAAGCTGAAAATTCGGGTCTTAAAGTTTCTGAAGTTCCTGCTGCTGTTGCTCAAGCTGACTTAGTTATGATTTTGACTCCAGATGAGTTCCAATCACAACTTTATCGTGACGTGATTGAGCCAAACATCAAGCAAGGCGCAACTTTAGCATTTGCTCACGGCTTCTCTGTACTTTATAACCAAGTTGTTCCACGTGCAGACTTAGATGTAATCATGGTTGCACCTAAAGCACCTGGTCATACTGTACGTTCTGAATTCCAACGTGGTTCAGGTGTTCCTGATCTTATCGCGATTCATCAAGATGCTTCTGGTAATGCACGTAACGTTGCACTTTCTTACGCTTCAGGTGTAGGTGGTGGTCGTACAGGTATCATCGAAACTTCTTTCCGTGAAGAAACTGAAACTGACTTATTTGGTGAGCAAGCAGTTCTTTGTGGTGGTGCTGTTGAATTGGTTAAAATGGGCTTCGAAACTCTTGTTGAAGCGGGTTATGCACCAGAAATGGCTTACTTCGAATGCTTACACGAGCTTAAATTAATCGTTGATTTGATGTTCGAAGGCGGTATCGCTGACATGAACTATTCAGTATCTAACAATGCTGAATATGGCGAGTATGTAACAGGTACTGAAGTAATTAATGAACAATCACGTGAAGCAATGCGTAATGCACTTAAACGTATTCAGTCTGGTGAATATGCGAAGATGTTCATCCAAGAAGGTGCGTTGAACTACCCATCAATGACAGCTCGTCGTCGTCAAAACGCGGCTCACGGTATTGAAGTAACGGGTAACAAGTTACGTGCGATGATGCCTTGGATCCAAGCAAACAAAATCGTAGACAAAGAGAAAAACTAAGTTTTAGTTTAATCTTTAAAAAACCCTTATTGTATATAAGGGTTTTTTTATGAGTGAAGTAAAGGATGTTACGTGCCTTGCGCTTCGCTCAGAACTGTGTTTTCACTCCTTGCGCTGTAAGCGTCCGCTGAACCCCATGCCTATTTTTTAATTTGAGTTGGATTTCCAGCGATGTGGCGTAATTCTTCTATTGGGGTCGCTTTATGCGTCGGCAGCCTTTTCAGCACATCACTTAAATAGGCATACGGATCCAAGCCATTCAGCTTTGCTGACTGGATTAAAGTCATGATATTCGCCGCTCGCTGGCCGCTGCGCAGCGAGCCAGCAAACAGCCAGTTCTTGCGCCCTAAGGCCCAAGGTCGCATTTGATTCTCTACCCAATTATTGCAAATCGGTAGATTGCCATCATCCAAATAGCGGATTAAAGCTGGCCAACGCTTCAGAGTGTAATTGATGACCTTGGCGGTGGGAGAACTCGATGGCACCGTCAGATGATGTTGGTTGAGCCATTCATATAGTTGTTGCATCACCAGTTGGCTATGCTGTTGTCGGTATTCGCGGCGGTCTTCCGCTGTACCATCGGTCTTTTTCCTGAGTTCTGCTTCTATGGCATACAGTTTCTGAATCAGCACTAATGCCTGTTCAGCGACCTGACTTTTCCCGGTCACATGCAGTTCATGGAATTTACTGTTAGCGGCAATGTAAAAATGACCCCCCAACAGCATTTGAAAATTGACCCCCTTGGTTAATATAGTGGTCTTTTTGGACTGCTCAACATGTTAACTTTGGAGCAAGCAGTGACAATCCAAATACTTCATCAACAAGGTCAATCTATTAAGGCAATTTGAACCGTACCGGGTTTGTCGGAGACTCAATATTCTGAGAGACTATTCCGATGAAAAAACCAAACTATACTCCCGAAATTAGAGAAAGAGCGGTTCAATTACTCATTGAATCTGAAAAGGCGGATTCAAACCCTGTGACAGTTCAATGAAGTTTATATTTCGAGTCATTGAGGATATGTAGCTTTGCTTACTTTAAATGCTTTGATCTAGTAAAATGATGCTATTCGTGCTTTAGATCTGGTGGGTGAATATGCATATTTTATATGTGAGCGATGGTAAGGCAGGTCATCGCTCTCAAGCATTGGGTCTTTTTAAGGCAATGCAAAAGCAAACAAATATTGATCTGACTTTTGAAGAAATTTCAATTGATCATTTACCACTGTTGAGTTTATTGACCGCATATAAAAAACAAAAACATGCTGCAGTATCGCAGCCACCTGATTATATTTTTGGAGTAGGTAGTCATACGCAATTACGTGTTTTATTGATGGGCAAAGTTTTTCCATGTGCGAAAACTGTCATTTTAATGAAACCCAATTTTCCATTATCTTGGTTTGATCATGTGGTTATTCCTGAACATGATGGTGTGCTAGAGCGGGAAAATGTGATTGTTACACAAGGTGCGTTGAATCCCATTGAAAATGAGCAGCGACACATAGCAAACCGTATTTTGATTGCGTTAGGTGGTTCATCTAAACGGCATATTTGGAATGCAGATAAGGTGATGTCTGCGATTCAGCAGATTGTGCAGCAGAACATGCAGTGTGACATTATTTTGACGAGTTCTAGGCGTACACCTGCTGATTTTTTACCTGCAGTGGCTCAGCAAAGTTTTGCTTCACAACTGCAAATTTTTCCAGTTGAAGAAACGCCGCAGGGCTGGATTTTTGAAGAGATGCAAAAAGCGGAAGCTGTATGGGTGACTGAAGATAGCGTATCTATGATATACGAAGCACTCACCGCAGGCTGTAAAGTGGGGCTTGTTCAGATAGATCGAGCGAAAGAGGATCGAATTACGCGTTCCGTGCAGCATTTGATTGATCAAAAACTTGTATCGAATGCTAGACAAATTGCTGAATTATATTCTACGACTGCTTTTAAAGAAGCAGAGCGTGTGGCAACATATCTTTTAATCAAGTAGCTGTGATTTAATCGTGATTTATATTCTGATTGTTTTATTTATCTTGTTGTTCGCATTCAGTTATAAGTACGCATGGTGGAAGCCAGCAGTAGATTGGAATAGACCACGAATTTTAATGTATCACATGGTACGTGAGCACATTGATGGTGCAAAATTTAATAAATTACGAGTTAGGCCCACTGAGTTTGAAAAGCAAATAGCATGGCTAAAAGCAGAAGGTTTTAACTTTGTAACTATGCAGGAATTACAAGATCATTGGGGGAGGCATCCTGCAAAAACTGTTGCAATCACTTTTGATGATGGTTATTTAGATAACTTGGAAAATGCTTTTCCAATTTTAGAAAAATATCAAGCCAAAGCGACGATTTATGTAGTGATAGACCGACATGATCGAGATTGGTCAACCTACAAAAAAGCACATCATAATAGTGGTGAACTTGCCCGTGAGCCTAAATTAAATGATGAACAAGTCAAATTGTTATCAAATTCCGGTTTGATAGAAATTGGTTCACATACAATGACCCATGCGAATCTTGCAAAGTTGGATGATATTGAATGCTTAGATGAGTTAACTCAATCCAAGCAATCACTTGAAGATTTGATTCATCGCTCTGTAAATAGTTTTGCATATCCATTTGGTATTTATGCCGCGCGTGATGTAAGTTTGGCACAGCAGGCAGGATATACCAATGCAGTAACAACGCAAGAAGGCATAGATGGGAAAATGCCTGATTTTATGCAATTGCAACGTATTAAAGTGAGTGGTAAAGACTCATTATTTGCTTTTAAATTGCGAATGAAATTGGGGAAAAGAGCTTAGTTGCTTTCTCTACTATTAATTTTTCTTACATGATCTAATTGGTTGAAGTAAGTTGTGAGTTTCATCCGATGTTTGTTCCATGTTTGAATTGGATGAAGACGACTTGTTAAGTAAATGATGAAGTCTGTAAATTTTCGCTGGGGTGTATGGCGTATACTTTTCCAATAGGTTGAAATTGCTTTTTTGATCAGTAGTTTTTTATTTTGTTCAGCAATATCTGGATAGTCTCGGATAAAATCATCAATTGTGAAGAACATATCATGGTGTTGTTGTTCTAGATGGCGGGATAGGCGGTTTTCCCCACGAATAGATTTTGTTTCAGTCTCATCTAAAATAACAAAAACACTATGTAAGTCGCTAGAGATTATTTTTTTTGAATATTTGGATAAGTTTAAAGCTAATGATTCATCTTGAATAAATATGTTTTCATTGCAGCCTTTGGATTTTATAAATAAGTCACGTGTACACATAACGCACATCTGCATAATATTATTTTCAAGTACGTAATTTAAAGGTGTTGTGCTAGATTGCCATGTTGCAATAGTGTGCTTCTGAATTTCATTCAGATCGTGAATTTTAACCTTTTCTGCATAACATAAATCGGCATTTTGCTTTTGCATTTCTGCTAAAAACATATTGAGACGATTAGGTGCTAAAACATCATCAGCATCCATGAAAAATAGATAATTACCAGTTGCAGAAAATGCACCTTGATTTAAACGAACAGCTGGGCCTTTATTGTCTGCATTTTGAATGATTTTGATTTTTGGGTAAGTTTCTATTAGATATTTACTGTTTTTAGACCATTCTGGGTCTGTAGAGCAGTCATCTACCACAATAATTTCGTGCAAATTTTCATCTTGAGGTTGTAGTGATTCAATGGTTCTATTCAGTAATTGGCCTTTATTGTAATGAGTGAGGATGACTGAAATCATTTTAATATCCTAAATTACGTTTAAAAGCTTGGGTAATTGGGCTTGATGAGTTTAAATCTTGGGTATTTCTGACATTTGGATACTGAAAAATATCTTCGAGCATTTGTCTCTGCATGAGTTGAGCTTGAAGATATTTCTCATTTAAAGGTTCTAAAATAGACTTGGGGCCATATATTGAGCTGACAAAACGTCCACTTTGGATAGTTTCGGCAAGCATGGAAGTACTGTCTTCTGTGACGAAAATATAAGTAGCTTGTTGAATTAGTTGAATTAGTGACAAAGCTTTTTCAGTATGAATAAAATGTAATTGGATATTTTTTGGAATATCAGTTTTATTCAAAAATGCACTTAGATTTGGTGTGCGACGTGAGTTGGTAATTAAGCCTTTAAGTTGATTGTTTCTACAAAATAGAATGAAGTTACTTATGATTTTTTCAAAATCTGTATAAGTAAAAGGGTGTTCATCTGTAGCCCCTCCTAAAACGAGTAAAGCTGTTGTTTGATCGAGTTGATCATGTTGCATGTTAAAAAACTCTTTTTTAACAGGTGGTGTTGTTAGTACAACTTGATCTGACTGCGTATTTTGTGGGAGTGCAGTAATTGTGCAGCTGACTAGTTTGCTGTTTACCTTACGTAAGTCACCTGCATAAAATAGAGGAACTTTTAAATTACGGCTTACAAAAATGCCATAGATTAGGTTGGGCATTCCAGAGCAAATAATGCAGTTAATATCATGATTTAAAATAAAATTTTTAAAAAACAAAGCAGCAAATAAGTCGAATAAACGCGGATACCAACTAATTTTTTTTAAGAGGCTGATTTGCCACTTTTTTAAGGTGGGTGTAACTATTTTATATAAAGTTGTTGAATAAGCGGTTTCTAGATTGTCGTAAACTCCTAAGCTAGGGTTTAAATGCCCAGCACGTTGGTCATGAATAATAAGAACAGCAAGGCTAGGTTTGCTTTTCATAAGATTTGAAAGTTTGACATATCAATTTTGTATAGTAGCAAAAATCTATTCTGTTGTCAGAGCAACCTTGAAGTAAGGCAAGATTCAGAGTGTTATTTTAAATTAGGTGGTGGCCTATTTAGATTAATAATAATAAAATGTTTTCTAATCAGTAGTTAGCGCAATTTGAAAAAGGCTTTTCTTGAAAAAATTAAAAATAGTTCACACAGTTTATGGGGATGCTTCAGGTGGGCGTTGGCAAGCAATGCTGAACACTTTTGATGCATTAGAAAGCAAGGGGCATGAAGGTTTTTTGGTATATGGTGATGAAAATAAAAAGTTAAAATCTGAGAGTTATCCAAAGTTTGTACTCAATAGTTCAGGGTTTTATGATCTGATTGCAGCAGTAAAACTAGCTTTATGGTTACGCTCTTATCGGCCTGATCTTGTAATCGCCCATAGTGGACGTGCTGTTTACTTATTTAAAAATGCGATGTTTTTTTCACAAATCAAATGCCCTGTTATTGCGATGAATCATAGTCATAATGTGAAAAGGACATTACGCGCAGATGGATTTATTCATATTACTCCTTATGTAGCCCAGTGTGTTGCTGATGCTGCAAAAAAGAAGGGTGTGGATTTGAGAAAAAAACCACAAGCAGTTATTCCAAATTTAATACATTTGCCAGAAGATGAACCTTCTTTTGCTAAAAAACTTGGGGAACCTGTGGTCTTGGGGATTATGACGCGCTTGGTTGAATATAAGGGTACACACATAGCAATTTCTGCTGTGGAGCAGTTAAAGCAAAAAGGATACATGGTCAAGTTGTTGATTGCAGGGGATGGTGAACAGAAAGAGTTTTTATTTCAGCAAGTTAAAGATTTGAATTTGGAAGGTGAAGTAGAGTTTTTAGGCTGGATTAGCGGAGAACAAAAAAGAAAGTTTTATAAAGATATTGATATTGCTCTCGTTCCTACAATGAATGATACCCAACCATTGGCTATATTAGATGCTTTTGCTTGGGGGAAACCTGTTGTTGCGAGTGATCATATTAGTGTCCAGCAAATTGTTCGACAAGGTGAAAATGGTTTGATGACAAAATGCGGAGATGTTCAAGATCTAGTTAATAATCTAATTATTCTGATTGAATCCCCTGAGCAAATTAGTAGAATGGCACAGGTTGGACACCAAGATGCTGAAAATGAATATCAATTTTGCAAAGTTGCGGATAAGCTGATCGATTTTCTTGATTCTACATATATTTAATAATGTCATTATGGTTTATTTGGGTTGGTTATGAAAATTTTAGTTACAGGCGGTGCAGGATTTATTGGTTCAGCTGTCATCCGCCATATTATTCAAAATACCAACAACCACGTTCTAAATATCGATAAGTTGACTTATGCAGGTAATTTAGAATCGTTAAAAGAAATCGATCAATATCCGAACTATGAGTTCAAACAAATCGATATTTGTGATACAGAACAAATTACAGCTGCAATAGATGCATTTCAACCTAATGCAATTATGCATTTAGCTGCAGAGTCGCATGTAGACCGCTCAATTGATGGCCCAGCAGCATTTATTCAAACCAATATTGTGGGAACTTATACTTTATTAGAAGCCGCTCGAAAGTATTGGATGGGGCTTGACGCCGAAGCTCAACAAAACTTTCGCTTTCATCATATTTCAACTGATGAGGTTTATGGTGACTTAGAAGGCACGACAGATTTGTTTACTGAAACAACTTCATACGCGCCAAGCTCTCCATATTCTGCCTCTAAAGCCAGTTCAGACCATTTAGTACGTGCTTGGCACAGAACTTATGGCCTACCTGTTATAGTCACCAACTGCTCAAATAATTATGGGCCTTACCATTTTCCTGAAAAATTAATTCCATTGGTGATTCTAAATGCACTGGATGCTAAACCTTTACCTGTATATGGTAATGGTCAGCAAATTCGGGATTGGTTATTTGTAGAAGATCATGCACGTGCTTTATATAAAGTGGTGACCGAGGGTGTGGTGGGTGAAACCTACAATATTGGTGGGCATAATGAAAAGCAGAATATTGAAGTAGTCAAAACTATTTGTAAAATTTTGAATGAGCTAAAACCACAGGTAAATGGTCAAACCTATGAATCACTGATTACATTTGTAAAAGACCGCCCTGGGCATGATTTACGCTATGCGATTGATGCTACAAAAATTCAAAATGAATTAGGTTGGACACCTACAGAAACTTTTGAAACTGGAATTCGTAAAACGGTGCAATGGTATTTAAATAATTTAGATTGGTGTCATCGAGTGCAAGATGGCAGTTACCAACGCGAAAGATTAGGTGTAAATTCATAATGTCAAATACAACAAAAGGTATTATTTTAGCGGGCGGTTCAGGTACACGTTTATATCCGATTACCAAAGGTGTATCTAAGCAATTATTGCCTATTTATGACAAGCCAATGGTGTATTACCCACTTTCAGTGCTTATGCTTGCAGGTATTTGTGAAGTACTCATTATTAGTACTCCTGAAGATATTGATGGTTTTAAGCGTTTGTTGGGTGATGGTGCTCAATTTGGTATTCAGCTTGAATATGCAGTCCAACCTAGTCCAGACGGTTTAGCGCAAGCATTTATAATTGGTGAAAGCTTTATTGGGGATAGTAATGTTTGCTTAGTGCTTGGCGACAATATTTTTTATGGTCAAGGTTTTACTCCAATGCTACGTCAAGCCGTTGCCCGTCAAAAAGGTGCAACGGTATTTGGCTATCAGGTGAAAGACCCTGAGCGTTTTGGTGTGGTTGAATTTGATGAGCAGAAACGAGCAATTTCTTTAGAAGAAAAACCTAAACAACCTAAATCCCACTTTGCGGTCACAGGTCTATATTTTTATGACAATGATGTGATTCAAATTGCGAAACAAGTGAAGCCTTCTGAACGTGGAGAATTAGAAATTACCACAGTTAATCAGATGTATTTAGAGCGCGGTGATCTAAATGTGGAATTGCTCGGACGTGGTTTTGCATGGTTAGATACAGGTACACATTCAAGTTTACTGGAGGCAGCACAGTTTGTAGAAACCATTGAAAAACGCCAGGGTTATAAAGTGGCGTGTTTGGAAGAAATTGCCTTGAATAATGGTTGGCTGAGCAAAGAACAAGTTTTAGAAATTGGTCAAAGCATGAGTAAAAATGATTATGGGCAATATCTAATTTCTTTGGTGAATGAGATATGAGTCAAGAGTCAATTTATGTCACTCAACCTGTTTTACCTGAGCTTGCAGAATTTATTCCTTATTTAGAACAAATTTGGAAAAATAAAATTTTAACCAACTGTGGACCATTACATCAGCAGTTGGAAAAAGAGCTTTGTGAGTATTTGGGCGTTGATTATATTTCATTATTTAATAATGGAACAATTGCGTTAGTAACAGCACTACAGGCGCTAGGGCTTGAGCAAGGTGAAGTGATTACGACGCCATATACTTTTGTTGCTACGGCTCACTCGATAGTTTGGAATAAACTCACTCCAGTCTTTGTTGATATTGATCCGCAAACATCTAATATTGACCCAGTAAAAGTTGAGCAAGCCATAACTGATAAGACAGTCGCGATTTTACCTGTACATTGTTATGGCATCCCTTGTGATGTGGAAGTACTACAAAATATTGCTACTAAGCATAATTTAAAATTAATCTATGATGCAGCACATGCTTTTGGAGTGAGATATCAAGGACAGAGCCTATTAAATTATGGAGATTTAAGTGTAATGAGCTTTCATGCTACAAAAGTATTTAATACTTTTGAGGGGGGGGCTATTGTTTGTCACAGTGTTGAAATGAAACAACGCATTGACCGTTTAAAGAATTTTGGTATTGTGAATGAAAGTATAATAGATGATATTTCTTTAAATGGTAAATTGAGTGAAGTACATGCTGCACTAGGTTTACTACAATTAAAATCTATTGATAGCACATTATTAGCACGAAAAAAAATAGATGAAATGTATCGTAATGGACTTGCAGGTATATCAGGGATTTACTGTATTAAACGTCCAAGTTTAGAAAAAGATAATTACTCTTATTTTCCAATCGTTATTTCTAAGCCGTATCCGCTTAGACGTGATGAATTGTTTGAAAAACTAAAGCTTAATGGGATTTTTGCAAGAAAATATTTTTATCCGATAATGACTGATTTGGCTATTTATAAGGAATATCAATCAGACACTCCTGAAGCGAAACTCTTATCAGAGGGAGTGCTTTGCTTGCCGCTATATCCAAATCTTAGCCTAGATTCAGTACAGAAAATTATTGATTTAATTAAGGACAATTAAGATGGCTTTTTTAACAGAAGAGCAAATTAAAGCCATGGGCTTTCATCACGTAGGTGAAAATTGCTTACTTTCAGATAAGGCCTCTTATTATAATTGTAAAAATATTAGTATTGGTAGCAATACTCGTATAGATGATTTTTCAGTACTATCTGCCGGGGATGGTGGTATAGAAATTGGTGAGTATGTCCATCTTGCGATTGGTGTGAGTCTCATTGGGGCTGGGAAAATTTCAGTTCAAGATTTTGCAGGACTTTCATCTCGGGTTTCGGTCTATAGTAGTAATGATGATTATAGTGGTCAGTTTATGACGAATCCTATGGTGCCTAGTCAATACACAAATGTGACGAGTTCGGATGTAATAATTGGAAAGCATGTAATTGTTGGGTCTGGAAGTGTGATTTTGCCTGGTGTGACTTTAGAAACAGGTGTTGCTGTTGGTGCATTAAGTTTAGTAAATAAAAATTGTTCAGAGTTTGGTATTTATATCGGGACTCCTGTAAAACGAATTAAAGAGAGAAAAAGAGATTTACTTGAGTTAGAAATAAAACTAAAAAATGAGGGATCTATTTAGTATGAATATATTGGTTTCAGTCTGTATTGTTACCTATAATCAAGAAAGATTTGTAGAGCAGACTTTACAAAGTATTCTGAATCAAAATACAAATTTTCAGTATGAAGTTATTATTGGAGATGATTGCTCTACTGATTCAACTAGAAAAATAATAGAAGATTTTTTACTAAAATATCCCGATATTATAGTTCCAGTTTTTCATGAGAAAAATATTGGTCCTTTAGAAAATCTTAAGGCGGTGTATAGAAAAGCGAAAGGTAAATACATTTATCATCTCGATGGGGATGACTTGGCTCTTCCGGTTAAATTGCAACGGCAATTTGATGTCATGGAATCCAATCCAGATTGCGTCATCTGTACTCATGATATGCGATATATTGATGCTGAAGGAAATAAGGTACGAGAATGGACCCATCAAAAGGGTAAATTCGATTTAAATTATTTATATCTAAATTTACCTTTTTTTGCACATTCATCAAAAATGTTCCGAAATGATTTTATGTTTGATTATTTTGATGAATTGCACCCTCAAGCATTAGATATTGAAATACATATTGAGCAGGCCAAAAAAGGATTAATTTATCATTTAGATGAAGAGTTGGGGGCATACCGTGTAGATGTTGGAATTAGTACTATTGGAAAAAAGATTAACCCAATTTTACCTATGGGTATAATGAGAGTATATGATAAGAAATTGGTGGAAGAAAATGATTTATATAAACTTGAACAATTAAGAAAAACTTATTCTAAGTATACGCTGCAATATGCCCGCCAATTTCATCAAACTGGAAGTGATTATGACTTATATTGTGAGTTGGTTAAAAAATCTCTATCTATAAGATATTACACCATCAGACAATTAAAATATTTTATTCTAACCCTTTTGCCAAAGTCAGTATACTTGATGAAAAGCAAATAAAATTTTTAATCACATAATTGAAGAATTTTTTTCTGCATATTGTCCATACACACTTTATCTATACATTCTTGGTTATATTTATAAGGATTTTGCACACATTTTTCTAATGCAGAACTAAGAGCTCTAATATTTTGTTTAGGAACTAATCCAAATTTTGCAGTATCAAGAGTAAATAAATCTGTAATACCAGCTGAAGAGTCATAACTAATAACAGGAATACCAAGAGCAATTGCTTCGGCTAATGTTACTGGACTACCTTCGTATAAAGAGCACATAACAAGACTCTTGCTTTGTAACATTAGTTGATGTGGTTCATCTACCCATCCAAGAAAATCTATTCTATCGGAAATATTAAGTTGTTTTGCTAGGTCTTTGAGTTTCTGGCATTCAGGCCCATCTCCAACAATGGCCATTCTTCCCGTGAGATTACTCATAGCAAATGCTTTAATGGCATGGTCTACTTGCTTAATTTGAACTAAGCGCCCAACAAAAATTACATCCCATTTCTTTTTAGTAAATTTAGATCGACCTATAAGATCTTTAGGTAACTCTACACCATTTGCAATAGTGATAATTGAATTTGGTTGTGTATGAATCTTTGCTTTATATTCTAAGTCACGGTTTACTGTAATTAGGTTTTTATTCTTAAATAATTTAGAAAACTTTCTTTTATTTCTAAAAAAACGAAAATACTCTTTGATTTGTTTTAAAGGATTGTTAAATCTTCTAATCTCTAAAAGATCTCCATGAATCCAATACCAGATGTTTTCTTTTTGGGTTAAGTATTTGCCTAGGTAATATCCATTATGAAAACCAATAATTATTAAATCAAAATTTCTCTTATTTATTAATGATGAAAAATTTTGCAGCTCTTTTGTCGAAAGTTCTTTAAACTTCCAAAGCTTACCAAATGCAAATTTTGTATCAATATTTAAGTCAATATATTCGATAGATGGGTCAACTATTAGTGTATTTTTACTTGAGTTTAAAACAGCAAGAGTTACTAAATGCTTGCTTTTTGCTAGATTATGCGCAAGCGCGAGAGTAATTTTTTCAGCCCCCCCCTTACCTAAATCATCTACTATAAATAAAATTTTTTTCATTTAAAAAATTTACTCTTTATCCGCATTCCCCGCCAACACCATATAAATCAGCCCCACAAAAATCACAAACGCACCGCCAATAGAACTTAAGCTAAAGTACAAAATGCGGTCATTAGTGTCTAAGGCAAACAGATTGTTGGCCAGAATATAACGCATGAATAACCATTGAGCGACAGCAAATACAATTAGCATAATGCCACGATTACGAACTGCAGGACGCATAGCCATAGTAATGCTCAACTCAAAATTCAAAACGAAGCGCTATTATGCCACTAGCTTGGCTTTATCTCAATTCATAAAAAAACCCTGCAAATTTGCAGGGTTCTTCTCACATTCTCAAAACTTATTCTTGAGATTCTGCTTTTGGTTTTTCACGTAAACGAATACCCAAATCACGTAATTGAGTCGCTTCAACTGGTGCTGGTGCTTGAGTCAATGGACATTCAGCTGTCTTGGTTTTCGGGAAGGCAATCACATCACGAATAGACGATGCGCCTGTCATCAACATCACCAAACGGTCTAAACCAAATGCCAAACCACCGTGCGGAGGCGCACCGTATTTCAACGCATTCAGTAAGAAACTGAATTTCTCTTCGGCTTCTTCTTCTTCAATACCTAAAGCTTCAAAAATCGCTTTTTGCATTTCTAAAGTATAAATACGCAGTGAACCACCACCAATTTCAGTACCGTTCAACACCATATCATAGGCAACAGATAATGCTTCACCTGGGTTGCTCTTCACATCTTCAACGCTTGATTTAGGCAAGGTGAATGGGTGATGCACAGAGGTCCATTTACCATCCTCAGTTTCTTCAAACATTGGGAAATCAACCACCCAAAGCGGAGCCCATTCGCAGGTTGCAAGGTTCAAATCGTGACCGATTTTGACACGGAGTGCGCCCATTGCATCGTTTACCACTTTGGCTTTATCTGCACCAAAGAATACGATGTCGCCATTTTCAGCGCCTACACGTTTTAATAAATCAAGCACGATTGGCTCAATAAATTTCACAATTGGAGATTGTAAACCTTCAATGCCTTTTTCAAGCTCATTGACTTTAATATACGCCAAACCTTTCGCACCATAGATGCCTACAAATTTAGTGTATTCATCAATCGCACTACGTGGCAATGAACCCGCGCCAGGAACGCGAAGGGCAACAATACGACCTTTCGGATCTTTCGCTGGGCCAGCAAATACTTTGAACTCAACGTCTTGCATCAAGTC
This sequence comes from Acinetobacter towneri, assembly GCF_017498585.1. Classification (NCBI taxonomy): domain Bacteria; kingdom Pseudomonadati; phylum Pseudomonadota; class Gammaproteobacteria; order Moraxellales; family Moraxellaceae; genus Acinetobacter; species Acinetobacter towneri. The sequence continues at coordinate 53,176 of NZ_CP071766.1, read as the reverse complement.
AGCAACGTCTACCAATTTCAGTGGGATACGCAAGTCTGGCTTATCAGACGCATAATCACGCATCGCTTCTGAATACGGCATACGTTGGAATTTGTCGAATTTCACGCCTAGAAGTTCATCGAACATCTTCACGGTCATGCCTTCCATCAAATCCATAATATCATCGTCACTCATGAACGATGTTTCAATGTCGATTTGAGTAAATTCTGGCTGACGGTCTGCGCGTAAATCTTCGTCACGGAAACATTTAGCGATTTGGTAATAACGGTCAATACCACCCACCATCAACAATTGTTTAAATAATTGTGGAGATTGTGGCAGAGCATAGAAGCTACCGTTAGATACGCGGCTTGGCACTAAATAGTCACGTGCACCTTCAGGCGTTGCACGTGTCAAAATTGGTGTTTCAACATCCAAGAAACCATGATCATCTAAATAGTTGCGAATCAGGTTAGTGACTTTTGAACGGAAACGTAAGCGATCTAACATTTCTGGACGACGGATGTCCAAGAAACGGTATTTCAAACGAATTTCTTCTGAAATGTTGGTATTTTCATCGTTCAATGGGAACGGAGGCGTTTCAGATGCTGCAAGAACTTCAATTTCCTTGCCTAAAACTTCAATTTGTCCACTGACCATATTGGCATTTTCTGTGCCTGCATAGCGACGACGTACACGACCTGTGATTTTTAATACAAATTCTGAACGTGCTTTATCTGCAGTTGCAAATGCTTCTGGGGTATCTGGGTCAATTACGACTTGCACAAGACCATCACGGTCACGCATGTCTAGGAAAATTACACCACCGTGGTCACGACGACGGTGTACCCAGCCACACAGGGTCACGGTTTGATCAATTTGAGCTTCGGTTAAAGAACCGCAATAATGAGTTCGCATCATAGCGTTAAAAATCCAACTATATGGGTTAAGGAAGCGAATACGTAAACAGCGCACCGCCTTTAGCAAAGGTAGGATTATGCCTCTTTGGGCATGTGGCGACAAGAACCTACTGCAAAAACAGCGGGTTTTTAGCAGGAATCTGCTTCAAACTGAAGAATGTAGGCAGAAGAGGACAGAAGTAGGGCGATAGAGCGTTTATTCCATGCGTCCTTGAAAATCTAAAAACAAAAATAACAGGCAGCCCAAACTCAACATGAGTAAGGCACCTTGGGTAAACTCATTGATGGCACGTCCTGTAAAATAATATAGTTCGGCTTGCCAAGTCGCATCGGGGATATAACGCGCATAATCCCAAAGTGAAAAACCACCACATACAATCGACAAGAGAATGAGAGCGATGGCATAAACGCGAATTTTTTTGCTTACAGAACTGACCTGCCGATGCTTGCGATAATAATGCAGGCTCATACATAACAAAAAAGGCAACGCCAAAATAGAACTGCCAATTTGTAGTACGCGATGCATCGGATAAATACCTGTGCCTAATTGTACCGATTGCGCTAAAAAATCCTGAAAGGCAAAACTACGAAAGTCGTGATGGGTTAAACCATCCCAAATTAAATGGGTGGCATTGCCAATCAGTAAGGCGAGAATCAAGCCACATACAAACCCAAGTGCAGATTTTATTGTGTTTAGATTTAACGGGTGATGGATTCCCACAAAGCGATACAATGCAGGGCGATAGAGCAAATACCACAGCGCACAAAAGACAAGACCCAATAATAAATTTGGATACAGCAATGCTGACCATAAATGTGGAGTGGGATCATGACGCAAAGTAAACAGACGGTGTAAATCTGGCAACATCGTACCTATAGCGAGTGCAGCGATAGGCAGACGTTGTCCTGAAAGCTTGGCGAGTGGTGGGGCAAGTACCGCATGTGAGAGCGTAAAGGGCATACCAATTCAAAGTAAATAATATAAAAAATCAGAATAAATTGTGATGAATAGCTTAATTGAGAATACAGAGGAACAATGTTTTTTATTGCAATGTTAATGAAATGTTATATTATAACATCAATTATTTTTGCTAATTTGAGCATGGGTCATGTCGTTCCATAAAAATTTAATAACACTTTCCATTTTTTCAGTGCTGACACCTGCAGCATTTGCCAATACTGAAAGCAGTAGTACACAACTGGAAACTATTCAGCTACAAGCACATCCTTTGGTGCAAACTGCAGCAGATTTTGCAGTAGCAGATCATGTGATTGATCAGAAAACGTTGGCAGAGCGGAGTACCACTATAGGTGATGCGATGGCAGATGAGCTAGGCGTATATTCCAATCAATATGGCTCAGGCTCTAGCCGCCCTGTGATTCGTGGACAAGATGGCCCACGGGTTAAAGTGCTGCAACATGCTTCAGAAACTGCCGATGTTTCTACACTTTCACCTGACCATGCCATCACTGTAGATCCGATTTTAGCCAAACAAGTTGAAATTATTCGTGGCCCATCAACATTACTTTATGGTGCAGGAACGGTTGGTGGCTTAGTTAATGTGACCGATCAAAAAATTCCAACTCAAATGCCAAATAATGGTTTAGAAGGACAGGTAGGTTTACGTTACAACACAGGTAGCGATGAAAAGCTAGTGAGTGCGGGGGTAACTGCAGCACTCAGTGATCAATTTGCGCTGCGTATTGAAGGTTCAAAACGTAAAGCCAATGATTACATTACCCCAAACTATTGGGTAGAGCATCATCATACAGAAGTACATGTTGAACCAGATGGCTCAACCCATACACATGAACATGAAGAGCTTGTAAAAGAACGCCGCGTGGGCAATACCTTTGCCGAAGGTCAAACGGTGAATATTGGTGGCTCATGGATTCATGATCGTGGTTTTGTGGGCGTGTCATATAGTAATCGTCAGGATAAATATGGGTTGCCAGGGCATAGCCATGAATATCATGGTTGTGTATTGCATGATGATCATTTTCATGGTTGCCCAACGCCTAATTCAAATGCTGTTGAAGAACATGCACATAGTGGCCCATGGGTAGATTTAGAATCACATCGTTATGATTTGCGTACCGAACTTGATCAGCCCTTTGCAGGCTTTGATAAACTGCGTGCGCATGCCAGTTTTACAGATTATGAGCATAATGAATTAGAAGAAAATAAAGTCATCAGTAACTTTAAAAGCAAAGGCTATGATGCACGTTTAGAATTGGTGCACAAACCCCTTGCAGGTTGGGAAGGTGTGTTTGGTACACAGTTTAGCCAGCATGAAATTGATTTGACTGGTCAGAAGGAAAAACATGATGATCATTATCATGAAGCAGTACCTATGCCAGATACGAAAACACAAAAATACAGCTTATTTGGTTTAGAGCATAAACAATTTGGTGATGTACATGTGGAACTTGGTGCGCGTTTCGATCATCAAAAAGTGAAAGCAGATTCGGATATAAAAGATTATTCAGGTACTGGTGTATCTGCTTCTGCTGCAGCCAATTGGCAGTTTGCACCCAACTATAAATTGTCACTCACAGGCTCACATCAGCAACGTTTACCTGTAGCGCAAGAGCTCTATGCTGATGGCTTACATTTCGCAACCAATACTTACGAAGTGGGGAATCCTGATCTAGATAAAGAGACATCTAATAATTTAGAGTTAGGTTTGCACTATGAAGCCGACAAACTCGATTATTCGCTGCATGTCTACCATAATTGGTTCGATGATTATATTTATGGCGCAACAGTAGCGCAGAAAGGTAATTTGCGTGGTGTGGAATATACTCAAGACAAAGCCAAATTCTACGGTACAGAAGCCAAGTTAGGCTATCAACTGAGCCCAGATTATAAACTCAGTGTGTTTGGTGATTATGTTCGTGGCGAAATAGATAACCAAAATGCACCACGTGTACCTGCAGGCCGTTTGGGGACTAAAGTGGATGCCAACTTTGCCGATGGTTGGTCGGGTATGGCGGAATACTATCGTGTATTTAAGCAAGACAAAATTGCAGCGTATGAACAAGAAACAGAAGGCTATAACATGGTCAATGTTGGCGTAGCTTATGCAGGAAACTATGCCAATAAACAAGATTACCGTGTGTATTTTAAAGCCAACAACTTGTTAGATGATGAAGTCTATTCACATGCATCTTTCTTGTCGCATATTCCACAAGTGGGTCGTAACTTTACAGTTGGTGTGGAATTTGGCTTCTAAAATTCAATTTGCTTTGAGCAGGATGTCTGCGTGAAAACACAGAAATCCTCTTGAAAATCCAAACAATTAAACCTAGTCTGAGCGCATCGGACTAGGTTTTTTGTTATGCGTATCTTTCAGCGAATTCATCAAAAATTGAATTGGTCGCCTCGGGCGTATGTGGGACTTATTATAAGTTTTCTGGCTTTAGGTTATTTGGCGTCTGCGACCTACCACAGCTTAAAACCATTGCCCGAAGGGCTGAATTACACTGGAAAGTTACGTCATGCGCCTATTAAATTTATTGCCGATCAGACCTATATCGACGCGCAAGGTGTTCAGCAACAACAGCATCAAATTTTTAATGAAATTTTAGAGCTGATTGATGCAGCACAAAGCACCATTGTGTTGGATATGTTCTTATTTAACTCTGAAGTGGGAACGTCTAAACAGCAGCATCAACCGCTAACGCAGCAACTCACCGATGCTTTAATTCATAAACGTCGGATGCAGCCGAATATTGAAATCAAAGTCATTACTGATCCCATTAATTCGGTATATGGTGGCATCGCACCTGAGCATTATCGTCAATTGCGTCAGGCGGGTATTGACGTGATTGAAACAGATTTGACCTCGCTGCGCGCTTCGAATCCGCTGTGGTCGGGGTTTTGGTATCTCTGCTGTCAGGGCATTCCAAATAATGCCGAAAAGGGTTGGCTACCCAGTCCGTTCGGCAAAGATAAAATTACCTTACGTAGTTATTTTAGCTTGCTTAATTTTAAAGCCAACCATCGTAAAACCATGGTGGTCGATACCGCCGAAGGTTGGAAAGCATTGGTCACGTCGTTTAATCCACATGATGGCAGTTCACGTCATTCTAACAGCGCTTTATTGGTGACGGGCAATACCGCAGTAGATGTGTTGAAAACAGAACAAGCCGTCGCGCGGATGTCGCAGGGCAATCTGTCTGGTGTGATTGTGGGGGAGTTTGAGGCAGACTCGTCTTATCCTCAAGTGCAAGTCATCACTGAACAAGCCATTTTAGAGGCCAGTTTGACACTCATTCGGCAGACCAAAGCGCAAGAACATCTGGATTTGGCGATGTTCTATTTATCGGAGCGACAAATCATCAAGGCACTGATTGCTGCACAGCAACGTGGCGTACAGGTGCGGGTATTACTCGACCCGAATAAAGATGCTTTTGGACGTGAAAAAAATGGCATTCCAAACCGACAGGTGGCGGCAGAATTACATGCTGCAGGGGTGAAGGTACGTTGGTGTAATACCCAAGGTGAGCAATGCCACAATAAAATGCTGATGAAATCGAATGCCACACAGGCTGAGTTGATTTTAGGTTCTGCTAATTTCACCGCACGTAATTTAAAAAACTATAATTTAGAAAGCAACTTGCGTGTGGTCGGACAGGTGCAAGACCCTGTATTTCAGGATGCTCAATACTATTTTAATACCGCATGGTCAAACCTTGAGGGTAAAAATATGAGTGTGGATTATGCGGTTTATGCCGATGAGTCGAAGTGGAAATATGCGCTGTATCGCTTTATGGAATGGAGTGGTTTATCGACCTTTTGATTTTTTAATTGTATGCCTTGAACTCAAAAATCCCTCTTATTGAAAGAGGGATTTTTTTGAGCCGAATATTACTTTACAGGATTTGGCGGCACCATTTCATCCAAATCTTTATCACTCATTTGATCTAACTCGGCAATATCGGTTTTGATTTTCCATTGTGCTTCATCATCCACAGGATTCGGTAAACGCGCTTCTAACCAATCACAAACCACATCTGGGCTAAATTCTGGATGGTTGCATTGAATTACCCACGATAAAAAATCTTTGGCTTCACCATTCATATACGGTGGCGGTGAAACAGGTAAGAATTGAGTCGGCAAGCGCTCATCTCTGGAAATATAATTCAGCACATGTCCCAATTCCTGCACAGTTTGCCATGCTAACGGATGTTCTACATCAATTTGAAATTTGAACCACCATGCATGCTGACCGTCTGAACCATAAGCGTCTACACGGGCTTGCTGTACACTCGGAACTTTGCAGAAAAACTGATGAAGGCGGTCAAAATTTAATTCAGGCACGAGGTTTCATCCAATTTCAAAAAAAATGTATCTTAGCATAGGGGTTGGAGATATTTCATAAATGGCGAGCCGTGTCGGTGAAATCTGCGGAGACGAAAGTTTAAAATTGCTGATTTTTTATTCATTGTTTATCCTTAATTTGAGCTTAGAATAAAAATATGAAAAAAAATAGGAGTGCTAGATATGAAAGTGGCGATTTTAACTGCATTGAGTGGCATGCTATTTTTAGGTGTGTCGATGCAGAGCTTGGCCGAAACCAATCGTTGGGCAGGATATACAGGCGTCAATACACAGCGTGATCAGCATCGTCCTTATTCGCCACAACATCGTCCTGCTTATCCGCAGCATCGACCTTATCATTCACAGCAACCCTATTCCTATCCACCACATTATCCATACCATCAACGACCTGTGCCGCAGTGGGGGCAGCCCACGATTCGTAGTGGCATCAATATTCAATACAATGCGCCAAGTACTGTGCAATATAACCACCAAAGTTACAGTTGGGTAAATGGTGAGCCAAGTAGCGCACATATTGAAAGTTCGACCTATCGTGTGGTGACCGACTGGCAGCACTTGGGTTTACCCGCTCCGCCACGAGGTATGTACTGGATTTTTGAACATGGGCGTTATGTGTTGGTGGCAAATCGTTGAGAAAAAAGTGAAATCATAGACATCAATGCTTCTAGATATTGAGTATCTAGAAGCATTTTTTTGACCTATTTTAGATTTTTACGCCAATTCATCATCTTCTGGGCGAGGGGTTTTGCCTTGTGCTAAAGGCTTTTCACTGTGCTTGTCTCGAATAACGGAAGGGTAATGCCAAGATGCAAAACGCACCACTAAAATTGCAGCGGCTAAAATTAAAATTGAACCAGTAATAATCACTAAGTCGAGATCAGCTTTATGGTCGTGTTGAATATCTGAAATTAGCAAACGGGTTAGTGCGGTAATGGCAATATAAATTAAAAAACGCACAGGCATGTGATTGGTTTTAAAATAAATACCCACCATTGCACCTAGTTCTAAATAGATAAAAAGCAATAAGATGTCATCAATAGTGGCATATTGTTTGATGGTGAAAATATCAATTACCGTATGTCCAGCAGACCAAATGACCATACAGCCAATGATAAAGAGCGCAAGATAATGAAAACTTTCTACAGCCCAATTGCCATATTTGTCTAATAGGCTTTCAACTGCTTGAATATTTTTATCTATTTTTGAACGACGTACTGCCATTTTCACCTCCTGTTTGAGTATGGATATTCAGACTTCAACAAAGGTGATGCAAATTTCATGCACAAATTAGAATAGGGATATAAAATTTAGTACAAAAAAACGCCTGATGATTCAGGCGTTTTTGCGATAATGTATTAATTAAGACTGGTTAGTGAAGTAATCTTCGCTGAAGTTCATCACCACTTCTGCACCCGCTTTCACTTTGGTAATGCGTAAAGTCAGTTCTGGCAAAATACGTTGTACAAAGTACAGTGCCAATGACAATTTGTTTTGATAGAACTCACCCTCTTTTTGCTTGGCTGCATTGGCAATGCGCGCAAACATATATGAGAAGCTGAGCAAACCTACCGCATGTAAATAATCAACCGCTGCTGCGTTCGGGAAATCTACATTTTCTTTGGCTGCATTTAAAACGTATTGAGTCACGGATTCAACTTCAGTCGCTGCATCTAAAGTTGCATCTTTAATGAAGTTGAGGTCTGCATCTAAACCATTGGTGAAATCACGGATTTCTGCAATGTATTCTGCAATAAATTCGCCATTACATTTAATGGTTTTACGACCAATCAAGTCTTGCGATTGTACGCCGTTGGTGCCTTCATAAATTTGGGCGATACGTAAATCACGAACACATTGCTCCATACCCCATTCACGGATATAACCATGACCACCGAAGACCATTTGTGAATCAATTACAGCGTTAAATGCAGTATCGGTTAAGTAGGCTTTGGCAATTGGAGTTAACAATGCAACACGGTCATTGGCTTTTTTCACAACTTCTGCATCGGTAGAGAATTTAGTGATATCCAATTGTTGACCCACATATACCGCAAATGCACGTGAAGCTTCGTTATTGGCACGTGCATTGAGCAGCATACGACGCACATCGCCATGCACCAAAATGCTATCCGCTGCTTTGTTTGGTGATTTTACGCCCGATGCACTACGGCCTTGAATACGGTCAGTCGCATATTGCGCAGCATTTTGATAGGCAAATTCAGATGCACCTAAACCTTGAATTCCCATAGACAGACGTTCGTAGTTCATCATTACGAACATGGCAGCCAAGCCTTCGTTTTCTTTGCCGACCAAGTAACCTTTGGCACCATCAAAGTTCATCACACATGTTGCAGAGGCTTTAATGCCCATTTTGTGTTCGATTGAGCCTGGACCTACTGGGTTGCGCTCACCCAACGAACCATCTTCATTCACCAAGAATTTTGGCACGATGAATAAAGAAATACCGCGTGAACCTGCAGGAGCGTCTGGTGTTTTCGCTAAAACTAAGTGAATGATGTTTTCTGCGAGGTCGTGATCACCACCTGTAATAAAGATTTTAGTCCCTGTGATGTTGTACGTACCGTCTGCATTTGGTTCTGCTTTGGTTTTAATAATCCCGAGGTCTGTTCCTGCATGTGGTTCAGTCAAACACATGGTACCTGACCACTCACCTGAGTAAATTTTAGGTAAATAGGTTTCTTTCTGTTCTTGTGATGCATAACTGCTTAATGCCATGCCTGCACCGACAGATAGCAGTGGATACAACATGAAGGATGGGTTGGTGGCAAACAGCATTTCATCTGACAATACTGTCAGCATTTTTGGCATGCCTTGACCACCCCATTCTTCATCTGCGCCTAAACCAATCCAGCCGCCTTCGGCATATTGTTTAAATGCTTCTTTAAATCCAGCAGGTGTGGTGACTTCGCCATTGTTATAGGTCGCGCCTTCTTCATCACCGCTACGGTTAATAGGCAACGTCACATTTTGGGCAAATTTTGCCATTTCTTCCAAAATTGCTTCAGCCGTTGCAGCATCAAGGTGAGCGAGGTTTTCATTGTTTTGCCAGAATTGTTCTGCATTGAATACATCATTTAAGATGAATTTCATATCGGCAAGTGGGGCATTATAAATTGGCATGTGAGTTCACCTGTTTATTGTTTGAATCTTGATTCGTTGAGTTCAGTGTAATCTACAATTGTGAATGTTGTAGACCACTAAAGCGAAAGAATGCTTTATTTATAAAGAAAAAGGACTGTCAATGCTATGACCGTCCTTTCTCAATTTCTGTACTCAAGAGTACAACATTTTGAATATCCCGCTAAATATGTTCAATATTTAGCGAGTTTCAATTTTCGCTTAGAAAGCAAAGTGTTCAGCATCTAATGCAAATAGTGGCTCTACACCTGTTGCAATCACGTCTACGTGTGAGCGAACACGTGGCAAGATTTTCTTGAAGTAGAAACGTGCAGTCGTCACTTTCGCATTGTAGAAGTCTACATCGGTTGTGCCCGCTGCAAGTGCTTCTTGAGCGACCAATGCCATACGTGCCCATAGGTAAGCCAGTGTTACATAACCAGAGAAGTACATGTAGTCTACTGCTGCAGCACCTACTTCCTCAGGGTTTTGCATTGCACGCATACCAATTTGCATAGTCAAATCGCCCCATTCTTTATTGAGCGCTGCAAGCGGTTCAACAAATTCTTGCATTGCTGCGTTGTCTTTGTTAGCTTCTGCAAATTTATGGATGATTTTGGTGAAGTCTTTCAACATTGCACCTTGTGTACCCAAAACTTTACGACCTAACAAATCGATTGCTTGAATTTCAGTTGTACCTTCGTACAAGCATGAAATACGTGTATCACGCACAATTTGTTCCATGCCATGCTCAGAAATGAAGCCATGACCGCCGAAGACTTGCACACCATGTTTTGCAGATTCAGAACCTGTTTCAGTTAAGAATGCTTTTGCAATAGGCGTCAATAAAGACAAGATGTTGTCAGAGAACTTACGTTCTTCTTCAGTTGCACCTTGTTCAACGATATCTGCGTGTAGAGACAACAGATACACTAATGCGCGACCACCTTCAGCAAACGCTTTTTGAGTCAATAGCATATTGCGTACAGCAGGATGCACAATAATTGGATCTGCTTCTTTTTCAGGGGCTTTCGGACCAGAAAGTGAGCGCATTGCCAAACGGTCTTTGGCATAAGTCAACGCACCTTGGAAAGAACCTTCAGATGCTGCAAGACCTTGTACCGCTGTACCGATACGTGCAGTGTTCATGAACGTGAACATGCAGTTTAGACCACGGTTTTCAGGGCCAATTAGGAAGCCTTTCGCGTTATCAAAGTTGATCACGCAAGTCGCGTTACCATGAATCCCCATTTTGTGTTCGATTGAACCACAACGTACACCATTACGCTCCCCTAAAGAACCATCTGCATTCAGGTTGAACTTAGGAACGATGAACAGAGAAATACCTTTAGTTCCTTTAGGTGCACCAGGTAAACGTGCCAATACGATGTGCACGATATTCTCTGCCATGTCATGTTCACCAGCAGAGATAAAGATTTTCTCGCCCGAGATTGCATAGCTTCCGTCGGCCTGAGGTTCAGCTTTAGTACGGATAATACCCAAGTCAGAACCTGCATGAGATTCGGTTAAACACATGGTACCTGTCCACTCACCTGAAACAAGCTTTGGCAGATAGGTTGCTTTTTGTTCATCTGAACCGTGGTGTTCTAAAGTACGTACAGCACCATGAGAAAGACCTGGGTACATGCCCCATGCCCAGTTTGCTGTACCGACCATTTCTGAAATCACGTTTCCTAGAGAAACAGGTAGACCTTGACCGCCGTATTGTTCTTCAGCAGAAAGAGACGGGAAGCCAAGTTCGATATATTTTTGATACGCTTCTTTAAAGCCCGTTGGTGTAGTCACCACGCCATCATTCCAAGTACAACCTTCACGGTCACCCACTTGGTTTAACGGAGATAATTCGTTTTCACAGAAATCTGCTGCAGCTTCCAAATATTGGTCAACCAATTCACGGCTTACGTTTTCTTGGAATGCAGGTAATTTTGCATAGTGATCTTCGGCATTTAATAATTCATGCAAAACGAATTGCATATCACGTAAAGGCGCTTTGTATTGTGGCATATCGGTTTCCTCAATACTGGTTTGACCAGCGTTATATTTTAAATGGATTTCAGCGCATGCCTTCTCAGACATGCCATGTTGGAATGGTTGTAATCGTGCAACATCTTCTAATTCGGTACAAGCATCTGCATAGCATTTCTTGGTGACTGCAAAGTCAAAGATTTTTATCTTGAAATGGCTAAGTTACTTGAGTGTAAACAGTTTTGCTGAATTTGAAATGATACAAATAGTCAAAAAGCGTAAAGAGATATGTCTAAGTGAAGTGGATAAAAAGGTAAATAAAAAGGCACTCAATCGAGTGCCTTAGAGTCGTGTAAGTGTGTGCTCACCTGAATGCATTAGCGCGAAATAGGTGATATTCTCATTTGTTGCATAGGTTGATTCGGCTGAAAACGAACCAAGCATTGTCCCTTGAGTTGTAGTTCGCCCAGTTTCACTTGAACGTGTTGTCCATGCATTTTTCCTTCACAGGCAGCACGCATGGCCTTTTGATGCGCTTGATGTTGTGCTAATCGTTGATCGTACCGTTTGGTCATTTCAGCACGTTGCGCATCGGTCAGCACTTCACCACGTTGTTGCATACGCGGCATTTTTGCACGCATGGCTTGGTGTTGTTGCATCGCATATTGGCGATGTTGTTTAAATGACTGGCGATCAGGCTGGAAACGCATCGTACAGGTACCTGCGAGTGTTTGATCACCTACTTTTAATTGTAGATTTGTACCTACTGCTTTGTTGTCACAAGCCTGTTGCATCTGCCCACGAAATGCGCGGTGTTCTGCACGCATGGCACGATATTGCTCGCGTTGTTCAGGACTGAAGCGTTGTCCATCTTGAGCATAATGTTGTTTAAACATACGTGTTTGTTGTCGTTCGGTCAGATCATTACTGGTTTGGCATGCAGTTAAAATCCCCATGCCCAAAACACTTGCCCCAAGTAATGCGATTTTCGTCATCTGTTTCATCTTCAAACTCCCCAACCTGCTTTTAACTTCACTCAGTTAAGATTAAATAATAAAGATGAAGAAACAATGGAGAGTTTTTTCTAGCACTGTTGGTTACAATGCTCAAAATCAATAAGAAAAGCTGAGATTGCGCTTTTGAAAATTCGCCGTATTCCCATCGCATTACGCCTGTTTCTCACAGTGCTGCTGACGACCTTACTGATCACCACGGTCAGTTTGGGGGTATTGCATGTCAATATGCAGCGTAATTTCAGTAAATACGTGGCTGATGTCGAAATGCAAAAGCTGGACTTAGTCATTCAAAACTTGGCAGAAGTCTATGCGGTATATCACGATTGGGGCAACGCCATTCAGGCGCAAATTCTCCAAATTGAAGGTGAAGCTGCGCCCGATGATTATGACCGTTTATCGCGGTGGTGGTTACGTCGTCAGTATGACATTGCTTTGCAGCAGCGTTATTTTCAGGAACACACCCTCGCCAATGTAAACTCAAGTGTAGTCGAGCCTGAGCCAGGCAAACGACAAGCCAATGCGGAAGAACTTCGCTGGTTAGAGCTGAATTTACCTTCACAATTTCAGCCATTTGAAGGTTTAGTGTTTCCTTTGAGTGCCAATCAGAATGCTTTCCGTCCTGATCGTAAAAATGAAGGACACCAAAACACGACAGAATCATCTGGAAAAAAACAATTTATTTCGATGCCTGACCGTTTAGGCTTGAGTTCACGCTTATCTTTATATGATGCCCAGCGGCAATTTGTAGTGGGAGAGCCTGCTGAAACTCAAATTTCCTTTCGTCCAATTATGGTCGGTGAAAAAATCGTGGGTTATCTGGGCTTAAAACCTGTGTTAGATCAGGAAGATGCTTTAAGTATTAATTTTTTTAGTAAACAAACTCGTTATTTATTATTGGCTTATGCTTTAAGTATTTTGGCGAGCTTGATTGCTGCCTTATTGTTGGCGACCTATTTTAAAAAGCCAATTCAGCGCTTATTAAATGGCACACGTGAATTAACCAAAGGCCATTATCAGCATCAGGTCAAGGTCAATCGTAATGATGAGTTGGGTGATTTATCTACCGAATTGAATCATTTGGCGGTGATTTTAGATCAACATGAAACTTCACGTCGTCAGTGGGTGGCAGATACTTCGCATGAATTAAAAACGCCATTGGCGGTGTTGCAGGCGCAAATTGAAGCCATGCAAGATGGTATCCGCAAAGCCACACCAGAGCATTTGGCTGCGATGATGCATCAGGTCAATAATCTGAAAAAACTCACACAGGATTTATCGGACTTGGCGCAAGCCGAAGCCATGCAGCTGAAATGCTATTTCTCGAGCATTGATCCATGGCAAGTGATTGAGCAGGAAATCGAAAGCTTTAAGCCGAAATTTGAACAGGCGCAGTTGGACTTGATCGTGTCGGGTGAAGGCACGCAATTACAATTGGATATAGACCGTTTTAAACAAATTATGCTCAACTTGCTCAGTAATAGTATTCGTTATACCGAAGCGGGTGGGCAGGTGCATATTCACACCAGTCAAAGTGCAACAGAATGGACAGTGTATGTAGATGACAGTCCGTTTGGTTTAAGTGATGAACAATTGGCACGTTTGGGTGAGCGTTTTTATCGTGCCGATGATTCACGTACACGCGCCACAGGTGGGACAGGTTTAGGTCTGGCTTTATCGGTCAAAATTGCCAAAGCATTGGGCGGAGAGTTAAGTTTTGCACATTCACCGTTGGGTGGTTTACGCTGCAAATTAAGTTTTCCAAAAATCAAATCTTGAAAGACTTTAAGGAATCGTGCATGAAACATATCTTGCTGGTTGAAGATGAAATTGAACTTGCCCAATTGGTGCGAGATTATTTAGAAGCTGCTGGTTTTGAAGTCAGTATGTTTCATGATGGACAAGAAGCCTATGACAGCTTTTTGCAGCGTAAACCGAGCTTGATGATTTTAGATTTAATGGTACCGCGTATGGATGGTTTGACCATTTGCCGCAAAGTGCGTGAACAGTCCGATGTGCCTATTATTATGGTCACGGCACGTACTGAAGAAATTGATCGGGTGCTAGGCTTGAACATGGGCGCAGATGATTATGTATGTAAGCCTTTTAGCCCGAAAGAATTGGTGGCACGTGTGCAAGCGGTGTTGCGCCGTTTGGAGCGTAAAGTTGAACCTGAAAGCAATGATTTATTCCGCATGGATAAAGCACAGCAGCGCATTTGGTATCAACAAAAAACCTTGAATTTGACCCCAACCGAATTCCGTTTATTGGAATTGTTTTTAGAGCATGTCGGGCAGGTGTATTCACGCGCGCAGTTGCTAGACCATATTAACCCAGACAGTTTTGAAGTGGCAGATCGTGTAATTGATAGCCACATTAAAAACTTGCGCCGTAAAATTTCTGACGCTGCCGAAACGGGAAATCGTCATGAATGGATTCAGGCGGTGTATGGTGTGGGCTATCGTTTTGAGTATCCTGAAGAGTGATTTAGAATAAAAGATATATTTATAATATATTGTTAAGCGGTTGAAAAAGTGATATTTTTCAACCGTTTTTTTATAACAATTATTTTAGAGGGAAACTCATGATGAAAAAAACGATTTTAACTGTGTCTTGTGCCTTAATTTTGACAGCTTGTGGTGGTGGTGGTGGAAGTGACACTTCACCCAAAAATCCTGCAGATGGTAGTGTCATTCAACAACCAGCCAATGATTTGTCTAATGCAAAAGAGTTGATTCAGACGGTAAATAATATTGTTGCGTATTATGATGGCTTTGCTGATATTAGTGAACGTTATCAACAACCAATACAGGCGATTAATGGTACAACAAGTGATTTGATTGACGCTGCGGATATTGTTATTACATTAGTACGTTTGGCACAGGCAGATGCGGGTGGGAGTAATAAAACATATACAGCCAAAGATTTAGAAAAATTATTAGCATTAGGTGGTTTTACTCAAGAGTACAACATAAAAAATAATACGTTGCAGGTGGTAACGAGTGCAAATAGTGTAAAAGTATCGGGTACATTAAAAGCTGAAACTTTTCAGAATTTTGATTTTGATAAAGCTCAACAAGATAATTGGCCTGATGGTTGGTTTTCAAATCCAGAATATGCTATTTATGGTGATGAAATGGCTATTACTGTAGGTAATTTTACAGTTGAGGAACCTGTTTTAGATCAGGTAAATACTACTTTAAATGCGACAATTGGTGCTAACAGTATTTTAGAAGTACAAAACTTAGCTAATAATAAAAAAGCAAAATTAAGTTTTAGTAACACCAGTGCAATTGCAGTAACGTATGCGGATGCAATGAAAATGGATGAGCGAGCTGCAGAAGAATTACCACAAAATGCTCAATTAAAGTTTTTAAATGTACAGTTTGAAAGTGAAGGATTAACTGCTATTTTGACTGAGTTTTCAGCTCAAGCTAAAGTTGCAAAGTTGACTGATGGCGTAGCTAGTTATGATCAGTTAATACCTGCAGAAATTATTTTAAAAGGTAGTCTTGATCTCAATGATGAATTGCTTCAACTAGATGCAAAGTTAAACTTAAATAATGATTTTAATAAAGTTTATAATATTCTTGTAGAAACACCAGATAATTTTATGGATGCAAGCGTATATCTTAAATTAGCTGGTAATTTAAAAGGTGCTCAAGCTACGACAAAACCATTTGTGTTAAGTGTAAATGCAAAGCGTTCAGAACTCACTAAGGGAACAGCGAATATTGAAGTTGCCGTAGATAAGTCTGTACTAGATATTAATCTAGTAGCACAACAGTTGAATGCTGAACCATTTTTATCTGCTGTTATTAAAAATAAAACAGGTGCTTCGGTCACTATTGAAAATATTGATACATTTACTCAGGCAGATATTATGGTAAATGGAAAATCTCAAGGTAAGGTGACAAAAAACTCAACAGGAAACTATATCGCTTCATTTGTTGATAATCAGATTCTTGTTATAGCTCCTTAATATTATAAGGAAATGGTTTCTTGATACAGTGATGTCTATACAAATAGATTTTTCTGAAATTAAGAAACCATTTTATTTTTTATGAAATATCTATTTTTAATTCTATGTTTTTTTTCAGTTTTCACCTATGCTGCGAGCGTGGAATATCGAGCGGATGCGTCATTATATAGTGAGCCTATTGCTATTGATGCTTTTTTAGATGATTGGCAAGATCCTGATTTTAAAAGTGGCAAGTACGCCTTTGCTCATGGTTTGATGCAGCTTTCTGTGCAACAAGATCAATGGAATTTAGGTTGGTTGTGGCGTTATGATTACATTTTAAAATTTAGTCCAGATATGGCAAAGCTTTATTACCAAATTGAAAATGATTTGCCTTTAGATGCAGAGAGTATGTATGAATTAACACTACATGCACAATATTTAGAGCGTATTGGCGCACGTATAGCATATGACTGGGTGCCCCAATCAAATTGGATACTTACAGCCGGTGTAAGTGCATTATATGGTCGACATTTTGTAGACGGTCAATTTAATGCTTTTGGTGAAACTAATTTAATGCCTCGTTTAGCAGACCGTGTGCAATGGTTGAATGGACAACTTAATTATTATTATGACCAGCCAGCATTAAAAGAGGATGAGTTAGGTCTTGGAGATTTTAGAGCAAAAGAAGGTTATGGTTATGCTTTAGATCTTACTTTACAAGGGGAGTGGTTAGAAAAATGGTACTTGAAATTCCAATTGGAGGATATTTTTAGCTATATGTATTGGGATGAAGCTCCCTATAGCCAATACCAAGCAACATTTGATCAAAACTCTCGACCTCGAATTAATTTAACCGGCACAGTAGCTACAGATAAGAGTTATAAGCAAAAAATTCCATATAAAATTTCGACCGAATTACTTTACAATATTCATTCAGAAATCCAATTAGGAGTTAGTAGTTTTTCTAACCCGTTCACAAGTTTATGGCAAATGCACTTTTTATGGCAACCTGACTCATTGCAATTAGGTCTACATTTTGAGCCACAAACCAAAAGCTTAGGTGTTTCTTTTAGGCATGAAAATATTGGAATGAAGTATTTGACGGATAATTTAAACACAAATCAAGCGCATAGAATGGAAGCCTATTTATTTGCACAATATCAATGGTAAAACTTATTTATTATATTTTTTTCTTTAAATAGGTGTGAGATATAATGATTCCAAAAGAAGAATATTAGGGTGATTTTGTATGAAATGCTTTAATTAGCCCAACCCGTTGTTTTTCTACTTTCCTTAATTTTGCGACCACCAATTCATACGAGTTTAAGACCAAATCTTGCACCAATTGCTCATCTAAATTGTCATCTGCAAAAATTGAAATCCAATGTTGTTTATTCATGTGCCAGCCCGCACGAATATAAGGATAAAAATCACGTAGCATGGCACCATGTTCAGGTTGAACTTTTAGATTGATGATGGCATGACCTTTTAAATACAGACTCAGCATAAATACTTTATCGAAAACTTTATGCACCAAACAGCCATCACCAAAAGGTTCGCTCAGGCTAACCTCAGGCAATTGTGCTGCAACACTTGTTGCAATTTGATGCAGTGATGACTGTGTTTGTGCCACTTATTTTCTCCTAAAAAGTTTATCCTGTGGATAACCACAGCTTTTTCCACAGAAAATGTGTATAACTTTGCTGGAATTCTAAACGTCCTTTGGCGAGTGCATCAGTATTAAGATGAACAACTCACCATCACTTCTGGCACATCACTTGGTAAAGGTGCTAAATCTTCAGGTTTTTCCAATGCTGTTTGCTGAATATACGGCTGGCTGAGCAAGTTAAATAAACGCTCAACTTCTGAAAAATCATCACGTTCTGCTTGCTCAATCGCCTTTTGTGCCATGTGATTGCGCAAAATATAGTGAGGGTTTACCTGTTGCATTGCAGCATCTAAAGCATCGGTATCTTGATGTTCACGAATCTGTAAATACTGTGCCAAAAAGCTTTCCCACTGTCTACGATCCAAACAATCATCCAGTATTTTAGTATATTGTTTATTTTGTAGGCGGATGAAGCTCTGGGTGTAATCCAGTTGTTCACTTTGCAAAATGCGTAAGAAGTTGGTAGCGCAATCAAAACTGTCTTTGTGGAAACTTGGCAGTCCCATTTTTTCACATAAGCCGAGTTTGTAATGCTCTAAAAAAGTGGGTTCAAAATATTCTAAACATGCTGCTAGTGCTTGTTTCCAATGTTCTTTCTGATTTGGGTTTTGCTCAAGCGGAATTAAATTGTTCAACCAGACCCACAAATTCCAGTGAGCCACGCTCGGTTGTTGTTGATAAGTATAACGTCCTTGATAGTCCGAATGATTGTTGATCCAGTTGGGACGAAAACGCTCCATAAAGCCATAAGGGCCGAAATCGAGTGTTGAACCTGTGAGATTTAAATTATCGGTGTTCATCACCCCATGCGCAAAACCGACCAATTGCCATTTGGCAATCATGACTGCGGTACGTTGAATAACTTGCGTAGCAAAGGCGAGTACAGGCTGTTCGGCTGCCAAGCATTCTGGATAGTGCCATTCGATACACTTTTGCACAAATTCAGGCAGTAATTCAGGTTGATACTGATTGATCCATTCAAAATGTCCCAAACGAATATGACAGTCTGATGTGCGTAATAGCATTGCACCAAGTTCTAATTTTTCACGTTGTACGCCTTGAGTAGATGAGGTAAATCCAACGGCATTGCTTGATGGCACACCCAGCGCATTTAAAGCATGACCTGCCAAATATTCACGAATCACGGAACGTAATACTGCACGTCCATCGCCCATACGTGAATAAGGCGTTGCCCCCGCACCTTTTAAATGCAGGTCAATAGTACGTTGTTGTGTGTCCAAAACTTGCGCAATGAGTAAACCGCGTCCATCTCCCAATTGACCTGCCCACTGTCCAAATTGATGTCCTGCATAGACCATTGCCAAAGCAGGAAATTCTTTAAACGTGGTTTGACCGCTGCAAATTTCAACCCATTGCTGTTGTTCTTCGGCTGTCCATTGTAGTTCTTTTGCCAATGCAGCATTAAAGTGTCCTGCTTTTGCACCTTTTAAAGGTAGAGGCTGCTGCATGTGATAAAGACGGGCGGGCAGGGTCGGATAACGCGGATTAAATTGCATGATGATGAAGCGCTTGGCACAAAGTGAGTTTCACTATAGCAAACTTAGACTTTAAAAACTGTAGCCTAACAATGCATAAAGCCCTGAACAGGTCAGGGCTTTCGCAGTGCATCAGAACAGAGGTTTATTCAGATACAGGATTCTTTTTTAGGTTGCGCATCAGCAAGTTCAAGGTTTCACGATGATGTGAAAGACGCTGTTCAACCAATTGGAATTCAACTTTTAATTTGTCATCCATTTGGTGGATTTTTTCAGCCATTGACGCTTTTTTCGCTTGAATTTCTTGCTCTTTTAATTTTGCCCAATCATTTAAAGTTTGGGTAAATGCATCATATTCTTGCGCAATACGGCTTTTCACTTGCACAATGTCATCATTCACATTGTGTCCATAGACCGCCAAGTCTTGCTCTGCATATTTAAAACGCATCGCCAATTCTGCTTTTTTAATATTAAAGCTTGGAATACGGCGTAAGTTTTTCGCTAGGCCTAACTTCGAGCATGTCCAAATTAACCATTTAGTTGGGTCATATTGCCACCATTTTACGCCATTACGATAATCGTACTGAAAAATGTGGTGATAGTTATGATAACCCTCGCCCCAAGTGGCAATTGCTAACCAGAAGTTATCACGCGCGGTGTTTTCGTCAGTATAAGGACGCGAACCCCACATGTGGCACAGCGAGTTAATAAAGAAGGTAACATGGTGGCTTAAAATCAGACGCATTAAACCGCCCAATAACAACACGCCCCACATATCGCCCACAGCCCAACCAATTGGCACCAAAATGCCAACGTGAACTGCAATTACGAGCGGAATATAGTATTTGTGTTGGAACATCACCAGTTTGTCATTTAACAAATCTGGCGCATTTTTAAAGTTTGGCTCTGCGGCAGGGTAGTCACGTAGCATCCAGCCCATGTGCGCAAACCAAAAACCATTATTAATTGAATATGGGTCTTTTTCGACATCATCAACATGGCGGTGATGGGTGCGGTGACCTGAACCCCAGAACAAAATACTGTTCTGAACGGCAAATGTTCCCATAATCATTAAAATGATTTTCAAGGGAAGGGTAGCTTCATAAGCACGGTGTGCCCATAAACGGTGATAACCTGCTGTAATACCCAAGCTACTTACGCCAAGTAATACAAACATGCTGATCCAAGCGGCTAAGCTAAAATCATGGTGATAGGCATACCAAGGAATCGCGATCACTGCAACAATAGGTAAGAAAACCAGTGCAAAGATGGCAATCCAGTTGATTGGGGCTTTGGGTAAGGGAGCATTCATCTCCAACAGCACTCCTAGAACCTTGGGAGGTATAAATGGACGCTTAATCCGTTATAACGCTATGACCGATCTATAGATTGAAATCATAGTATTAAATTTTTTAGGGATTAATTTTTTCGCATATTAGCATGAGCGTATTCACGATCACAGCATTATTGTACAGTTGTATTGTACTGGGTGGTAACAGAATATAATGGTATCTGCGAGATTTTACGGAAATATGATATACGGTAGCCAAACAAGCACGATAAATCATTTATTTATTCATCAATATGCTTAAGGTTACCGCTTACAAGTGTTGCATCATCAGTTTAGGATAATCGGTAATTAAACCCTGAATCCCTAAATCTTTAAGCTGTTTGGCGCGTTCAATCTGGTTGACTGTCCAAACGCTGATATTCAGTTTGGCCTGTTGTGTGGCTTGAATGAGCGCACCGGTTGCGAGTTCGTTCATCCAACCAATTTGGCAACAACCTAATTCTAAAGCCTGATCAATGGCTTGATATTGCAGATCATCTTCAACCAATAAACCGCGTTTAAAGCGTGATTTTTGTTGTTGCAAAGCCCAGTGAATTTTCGGATCAAAACTGGTGATGATGGCGTTGTGTTCAAAACCCTTCAAATGTTGCTCTAAACTTTGGGTAATTTTTTCGGCAGCGGCATGCGAGTTGACCGCTTTGACTTCTACTTCAATATGATCAAAATTTTGAATAATGGTCATGGTTTGATTGAGTAGGGGCGTGGTTTCGACTTTATTCCAGTCCGACCACATCACCGCATGATTGTAATGGTTTAAATCTTCCAGACTACATTCATACAGTGCTTTGTCTTGTCCTGTGGTGCGAATGAATTGATCATCATGCATAACCACTAAGGCATTGTCTTTGAGTTGACGCACATCAAACTCAACCGCTCGAATGCCAATATTTTGAATATATTCAAAACCACCAAGCGTGTTTTCAGGTGCTTCGCCACGCGCACCGCGATGACCAATTATGCGCATAATGTGCCCATGAATTGAAAGTTTGCTTTCATTTTGCAAGTACGACGTGACAAAGAGATGACATTTCTTATTTTGGTCGGATGATGTGAAATTTCAAGCAGCATCCGACGTGATTTTTTAGATGCAAAATCAGGGCTTTATTTTAGTTTCCGATTCTAGAGTGTGATGTCAGTTACCAATACTGTCGTTGATGTTCTTTTGCCATAACACTTCGCTGCCTCTTTCGGCACGTTGCAAGCTGCGAGATGCCACAAATAGCCAGTCAGACAGTCGGTTCAGTAGTTGCAAAGACGGTGCCTGAATATTTTGATCACGGTTGTGTACGGTCATTAAACTGCGTTCTGCACGACGGCATACGGCACGAGCTTGATGTGCATAACTACATGCCAATGTACCTGCAGGCAAAATAAACTCTTTGAGCATTGGCAGGCTTTCATTCATGCGGTCAATGTCTTGTTCTAAGTATTCGATCGCAAGCGGTTGTACGAGGTGGTAATTGGGGATACAGACTTCACCGCCTAAATCGAATAGCCAGTGCTGAATCAGGCTGAGCGATTTGTCCCAAGTGTTTTTGTCTTGAATGTTGCTATGTGTAATTTGTGAGCGCAAAACGCCTATGCAGGCATTGAGTTCATCGACATCGCCCAGTGCATGAATGCGTAAGTCGTCTTTGGCGACACGTGAGCCATCGCCCAGTCCTGTTGTGCCTGAATCGCCTGTGCGGGTGTAGATTTTGCTTAAACGGTGGCCCATGATCGTTCCTTGTTTGAAAGTGAAAGTTGCGTTTACTTGGTTGTAAGAAATAAAAGCTGGCGCAATAAAAAAGGATAATGTCGGTCATTACATTATCCATAAACTGCGCTGTTTTAAAGTTTTTGTTGTTATGCGGGTTTTAGTAGCGGAAAGTTACGCCTGCAGAAGCGACGCGACCGCCACTGAGGTAATACTGACCATCAGAGTTACCTGCAGAAGCCATTTTATAGTTTACATCGCCAGCATTTTGAATGTTAAAGAACAATTTGGTATATGGATTAGCATTGTAATAACCATGTAAATCAATTTGCATATGACCTGGAATGCTATCTTCATCGTAGGCACTGCTATCTGAACGGCTATTGGCGGTAAGTGTTGCAGATAAACCATAAACTTCTTCAGCCAAACCTAGCGATAAAGCAATTTTTTGACGTGGGCGACGGCTTAAGTCTTCGCCTGAGGCGTCATTGGTGGCTTTGCTATAGCTATAACTGGTTTTTGCAAACCATTGATCTCGATTAAAGTGTAGATAAACTTCAGTACCGTCAATGGTCGTTTCATCAATATTGGCAAACTTCCATCCGTTGGCTGGGTCACTATCAATCAAGTTATCAATTTCAGTGCGATAGACCGATAAGCCACTGCGCCAAGCAGAACTCATCTGCCAATCTGCGCCGACTTCATAAGATACGCTTTCTTCAGGTTTGAGTTCAGGATTGGCATAGTTACCATAATATAAGTCATTCATGGTTGGAGCTTTAAATGCGGAACCAATATTGCTGTATATACTGATATGAGGCTTAAAGAAGTAGCGAGCTGCTGCTTGACCCACAGTATGAGAACCATATTTTTCGTGATCTTCAATACGTACACCGATTTGGGTTTTTAGTTTGTCGGTCTGTAATTGGTGTTGTGCATAATAGCCTGTGCTGTCCAATTGTTCTTGAAATGAATCTGATGGTTTGTGGGTTTCGGTATCTAAGGCTTTATAGTTAACACCAAATGTGAGGTTTTGATGAGCGGTGAGGTTTTGACGCACACTGAGGTCATATTCGTCAGACACAAAGGTGGTTTCTTCTGCCACATTCAATTGCGTTAATACATCTTTAAAATGTGATACACGTGCTTTGAGTTCAGTATTTTGACTGGCTTGATAACGAGTGCTCAAAGTTGTGACCTGATTTAAAAAGTCATGCGCACGTGGGCTATAGGCATAAGTCGTCCAGCTATAGTTTTCGTACTGTGAGCGACCTTCATTTTCAGAATGTTCAAGAGATATATCCAAGGCATCACTTGCATACCCGAATTTGCCCGAAAATCCTTTTTGATCATAGCTTGAAGGCTCTGCACCTTCATAATCAAAAATGTTAGTGCCATCGGTTTCAAGGCGTTGCCCACGTAGTTGAGCATAAAAGCCATTTTCTACAGCATCTAGCCCTAAAATGGTTTTATAGGTACTGTTTTCACCCACTTCTGCAGAGATAAATGCTGAGTTTTTACTTGGGGTCTTGGTAATCATTTGTACCACGCCACCAATGGCGTTGGTGCCATACAGGACAGATGCTGGGCCTTTTAAAATCTCAATCTGTTTAATTTCAGTGGTATCAATAAAGCTGTTAGACGCTAGACCACTAGCATCGTTATTTAAACGCACGCCATCACGGAGCACTAAGGTATGGTCTGACTCGGTGCCTCGCATAAATAAAGATGCAATTTGACCATAACCACCAGACTGCACCATATTGATGGATGCATCGGTCATCATCAGTTGTGGGAAAGAGGCAATTGGTGATTGCTCAATTTGATCTGTACCAATAACATTAATCCGCGCAGGCACATCTTTAATATTTTGTTCACTACGTGAAGCAGTAACAACAAGCGTATCTAAAGCAGCATTCACCACACGCTGATCTTGCGATTCTGCAGCAAAAACTGAAGTTGAAAAACCCATTGCAAGCGCAATTGCGCCCACTAAAGCAGTAGGCTGAAAAAGAGTAGACATGACTTTGCTCCATACATTCACCCCACGTGAATGATTGAGTTAAGGGCACAACAAGCAGGTCTCCGGACTTCAATGTGCCAAGCATCTTCTAATTTATGATTGCTTCGCTATATATCCACCTTCCCATATTGTTCATACAGTGGTGTAAATCATAAGATTTAAATTGATATACGTTTCATGGTTACCGTTGCGGGGGCAGTGTTGGACTTTCACCAACTTCCCTAAAGCTCAAAGCTAGGACTCGTTGCATTTGCGCGAAGTATAAAGTCTGTATGCCATTTAAACAACGGAAATGCAGAATAATCCGCCTGAACTTCACTCAACCCCTTAAAATTGCATTACAATGATTCGCCCCAATATCTGATTTTGTTAGTGTGAACAGACAATTTAAAAGTCACGCACAGCAAGATCAGCAAAATGAAAATTGAAAATCAGGATTAGAGTCCAAAACGATGCGTACCCGTGCCAAAATTTGCGGAATCACGCGAATTCAAGATATAAACAGTGTGGTGCATGCGGGTGCAGATGCGATTGGCTTGGTGTTTTATCCACCTAGCCCACGCAATGTGAGCATTGAGCAAGCACAAGGCTTGCTGCAACACATTCCCGCTTATGTGCAAGTGGTTGGTTTATTTGTCAATGCAACGGCAGAAGAAATAGCCGCTGTACTGAAACAAGTACCTTTAGATATTCTGCAATTTCATGGTGATGAAACACCCTTGCAATGTCAGCAAATAGCACAGCAAGTTGGACGTCGATGGTACAAAGCCATTCAGGTCAAACCTGATTTAAATGTGTTAGATGCGATAAAAAGCTATCAACAAGCAGGTGCAAGCGCAGTATTATTAGACGCGTGGCATCCTGAACTCAAAGGTGGAACAGGACACAGTTTTGACTGGTCAAAATTCCCCAAACTCGATATTCCTTTAATTTTGGCGGGTGGTTTAAACCCTGAAAATATTGAAGATGCAATTCAGACGACTCAAGCCTATGCTGTTGATGTCAGTGGCGGAGTTGAGTCTGCAAAAGGTATTAAAGACCAACAACTCATAGAAAACTTCATGCAAGGAGTCCAACGTGGATCAGCAAAGTACAAATCACAATAACTCAGTGATTGACTATACCCAATTCCCAGATGCAAAAGGGCATTTTGGTATCCATGGCGGACGTTTTGTGTCAGAAACGCTGATGGCGGCTTTACAAGATTTAGAGAAATTGTATTTCCGCATGAAAGATGATCCGCAGTTTTTGGCAGAATTCGACCGCGATCTCGCCTACTATGTAGGTCGTCCTAGTCCTTTGTATTATGCTGAGCGATGGTCAAAAGAGTTGGGTGGTGCACAAATTTACTTAAAACGTGAAGATTTGAACCATACTGGCTCACATAAAGTGAACAACACCATTGGTCAGGCACTGTTGGCAAAACTGTCTGGTAAAAAACGCATTATTGCCGAAACAGGTGCAGGTCAGCACGGTGTAGCAACCGCGACCATTGCCGCTCGTTTAGGCTTGGAATGTGTGGTGTTCATGGGTGCAGAAGACGTGAAGCGTCAGGCCATGAACGTGTACCGTATGCGTTTACTTGGTGCAACTGTTGTACCTGTAGAAAGTGGCTCAAAAACCTTAAAAGATGCCATGAACGAAGCCATGCGTGACTGGGTCACCAATGTTGACTCTACATATTACGTGATTGGTACGGTCGCTGGCCCACACCCATATCCACAATTGGTACGTGATTTCCAGTCGATTATTGGTCGTGAAGCGCGTCGCCAAATTCAAGAGCAGGCAGGTCGTTTACCTGATGCATTAGTAGCTTGTGTAGGCGGTGGTTCTAATGCCATGGGCTTGTTCTATCCATTCTTGAACGATGCCGAAGTGAAAATGTACGGTGTCGAAGCTGCAGGTTTAGGCATTGAAACAGGCAAACACTCTGCACCATTGAATGCAGGACACGTGGGCGTATTACACGGTAACCGTACTTATTTAATGTCGGATGCACAAGGTCAGATCATTGAAACCCACTCTATTTCTGCAGGTCTGGATTATCCAGGTGTAGGGCCAGAGCACAGCTTCCTGAAAGATATGCACCGTGTAGATTACGTGCCAATCAATGACCAAGAAGCCTTGCAAGGTTTCCGTGATTTAACCCGTATCGAAGGGATTATTCCTGCTTTAGAAAGCTCGCATGCTATGGCTTATGTGAGCAAGCTTGCACCAACGATGGATAAAGACCAAATCATTATTGCGACTGTTTCAGGTCGTGGCGATAAAGACTTAATGACTGTTGCCCGCATTGATGGCGTGGAAATGGTGGATATGTAAATCGTAAACTGCTTGAAATAAAGTATGCTACATTTCAATTCAATCGTGCTGAAGCAATTCGGCACGATTTTTTATTTGGAGGATTGAAAAATTCTCGCTACTTTAAACAATCATGCTTAAAAATCATCAACTATAAAAGCCATCAAGCTTAGGATATTTGCGCAGGAGTCGGATATGCCCAGTTTATTTATCGTGATGTTAGGCGGACGTCATGCGCGAGCCAATACCGAAGTGCATGATGTGGTACTTGCGGTAGGTGATTCTTTAGAACAGACCTATCCGCAACTCAAGCAGGCTTGGTTTGCAGAACCGAAAGGTTTGCATATTGACGCATGGGCGCAAATTAATGGTGTTGAGTTTGAAGGTAAATCCTACTATTTAAAATTTACCGATGCGCAGCCGAACCAGGCAGAAAACCGACTGTATTTAATTAATTTAGGTGGATATGATCCGCGTGAGTTTGGCGAGTTACATCGTTATGTACTGGTGGTGGCGCAAAATCCAATGGTGGCAAAACAGCGTGGTAAAGCCTATTTTGCCCAGCACTGGCAAAAACAACATACCGATCGGGTCTTAGAGGTAGATGATTGTATTGCGATAGATCAGGTGCATGGTCGCTATGTGCAATTGGTTGAAGGCTCATTTTCAGGCAATCGTTGGGAAAATACCTATCTGACTTTGAATGCTGATGCTTAAATACCTTCAGAATATTGAGGGGAAGATATCTATTAATTTATATTTTGTATATTTAGTGAACGCTCAAGCCTTAAAATAGTAAAACAATCTATGCTTTTATAATTTTTTGAACAAAATCATAAGCTGCGGGTTTTTTGTACATGCATTTGTAGGCATAATACGACCAAAGATGAATTGTTTTTAGACAATAGGGAATGTCTTCAATGGATTTAATTCAGGCGAATGGACAACCGCATTATGGACGTTTTAGTGAACTTCCCAAAAAAATTGATTATCAGGCTTATCAATATAAATCACCGTATGGTGAAGTATTATCGGGTTGGCGTAAACGCTTAAAATATAAAAAGTTTAAATTTTGTAGTATTCGGCACGAACACTATACCATTGGGCTTGCGATTGCCGATATTGCTTGGGCAGGGCACGGTTTTGTCTATATTTATAATCACATGACGGGCGAAGTGCAGGAATGGAATGCGATTAATTTTTTATCGCGTAATACGGTTTTAGATGAGCAACCGTTATTTAATCAAAGTTTTTTTGAAAAATCGCCATTTCAAATTGAAATTCAACATGCCAATGGTGTGCGTTATATCCGCGTGACCAAATATGGTGAAATTAAACTCAGTGCGCGGATATTTTGTGCAGGCACAGACCCGCTAAGTATGTGTAGCCCAACAGGTATTAATGGTTGGACTTACACCCAAAAACTGACCACACTCGGCTGTGAAGGCTATTTTGTTAATAAAACAGGACAAACCATTCAATTCCATGAACGCACCTTTGCTTCTTTAGATGATACCTGCGGTTTTTTACGCCCTGAAACAGCATGGTTTTGGTTGTCGTGCAACTTTTGGGATACCGAAGACCGTCGTGTAGGCTTGAATCTGGCTTCTGGTGTGAATGAAAGTTTTGGCAACGAAAACTGTTTGTGGATTAATGGCGTGCTGTATCCCTTAACAGATGTGTTGTTCCAACCTGAGGATGATGGCTCGTGGAGCATTCGCTCACTGGATCATCGTTTGAATTTAACTGTCAGCACAGGTTGGCGCCGTTATGAAAACCTGAATTTGCGTCTAGTCGGCAGTCAGTTCAGCCAATGGCAAGCTAAAATTAGTGGTACTATTCAACAAGACGATACCGAAATTATTTTGTTAAACGAATACGGCTTGCTTGAACAGCATTATGCCAAGTGGTAGGGCAAGTTTTTAACCAAGATTGTACGTCACCATTTGCAGATCATCATGTGACGTCATCTATCACTCACTTGAATCGCCATTGAGTTTTTACATAAACGGCAAAAAAAGGCGCATTATGCAATTTCACTATGCGTTCAGAATTGGCATGATACTGCGAAATATATCAAGGTGAGTTTCACATGGCACAAGGTCTTTTGGCGGGTAAGCGTTTTTTAATTGCTGGTATTGCAAGTAAATTATCTATCGCATTTGGTATTGCAGAAGCATTGCATCGTGAAGGTGCAGAATTAGCATTTACTTATCCGAATGAAAAACTCAAAAAACGTGTTGATGACTTCGCTGCACAATTTGGCTCAAGCATTGTATTGCCTTGCGATGTAGGCGTAGATGCAGAAATTGAGCAAGCTTTTGCTGACTTGGCAAAGCACTGGGATGGTTTGGATGGTTTGGTTCACTCGATTGGTTTTGCGCCTGCGCATACTTTAGATGGTGACTTTACCGATGTTACAGATCGTGATGGTTTCAAAGTTGCGCATGACATTAGTGCTTATAGCTTTATTGCGATGGCACGTGCTGCAAAACCATTATTACAAGCACGCCAAGGTTGCTTATTGACTTTGACTTATCAAGGTTCTGAGCGTGTGATGCCAAACTACAACGTCATGGGTATGGCGAAAGCATCTTTAGAAGCAGGTGTACGCTACTTGGCTTCAAGCTTGGGTGCTGACGGTATTCGCGTGAATGCAATTTCTGCAGGTCCGATTCGTACGCTTGCCGCATCAGGCATTAAATCATTCCGTAAAATGTTAGACCTCAATGAAAAAGTTGCACCTTTAAAACGCAACGTGACCATTGAAGATGTTGGTAATGCGGCATTATTCCTTTGCTCACCATGGGCGAATGGTATTACTGGTGAAATTCTGTATGTCGATGCAGGTTTTAACACGGTTGGTATGAGCGCAGAATTAATGCTAGATGCTGAATAAGCATTGCATCAAGCAGATAAAACCGAAGTTTAGGCTTCGGTTTTTTTATCGCTGCATTTTAAGCAAGAGGTATTTTGCAGATTGCTGTAATTTTATTTTCTTCTTTGGCGCATCTGCTGCTATAAATAGATGAGTTGACAATATTTCAAAATAAAACTGGGTTTTAGGTCTTAAAAATGAATGCGGAACAATTGCAAAAAACGTTACATGCCAGTCAATATGCAGAACAAGTCTTGGCAAATCACGAAAGCCTGTTACAGCAGGATTATGCAATTGACCAATTCCTAAAACCGCTGAGCGCAGACTACATTCATCAACTGGTGATTTCGACTTTACAAGACATTCAAGATGAAACCTTGTGGATGAAAACCCTGCGAATTTTACGCGCGCGTTTAATGTTCCGCTGGATTTGGCAAGATGCCAACCAACTCACCGATGTGGTGACGTTGACACAGGAACTTTCAGACTTTGCCGATATTTGTGTGCAAGTTGCCAAAGATTTTGCGCGGATTCCGTTGGTTGCCAAGCATGGCGAACCGATGGGATATAACGGCAAAGTCCAAGACCTGATTGTGGTCGCCATGGGTAAACATGGTGCGCAGGAACTGAATTTATCCAGCGACATCGACCTGATTTTTGCCTTTGATGAACAAGGCGAAACCAATGGACGCAAGTGTATTGAAGTGCAGCAATTCTGCATTTTATGGGGACAAAAACTGATCTATCTATTAGATCATATCACCGCCGATGGTTTTGTTTTCCGTGTCGATATGCGTTTACGTCCGTGGGGTGATGGTTCGGCTTTGGCGATTAGCCATGTCGCACTGGAAAAATATTTAAGCCAGCATGGACGCGAATGGGAACGCTATGCTTGGATTAAGGCACGTATTATCACAGGTGGGCAAGAAGGTTATGAACTGCTGGAAATGACCCGACCTTTCGTATTCCGCAAATATGTCGATTACACCGCCTTTGAAGCCATGCGCGAAATGAAAGCCATGATTGAGCGCGAAGTGCAGCGTCGTAATATTGAAGACAATATTAAATTGGGCGCGGGCGGTATTCGTGAAGTTGAATTTATTGTGCAGGTTTTTCAGCTGATTTACGGTGGTTCAAAACTAGAATTACAAGACCGCCAGTGTTTGGTGAGTTTGCGCCATTTGGGTGAAGCTGAATTGCTAGAGCCACAAGCCGTACTGGATTTGGAAGATGCCTATTTATTCCTGCGTCGAGTAGAACATGCCATTCAAGCCTTGAATGATCAGCAAAGCCAAGCTTTACCGACTGAACCTGAGTTACGCGCACGCATTAGCGATACTTTGGGCTTTGCCGATTGGGACAGCTTTATGCAGACCCTAAATGAAAAGCGTGTCAAAGTCATTTATCAGTTTGAGCATTTAATTAAAGAAAATGAACCCGATTCTTTGCTGGAAAATTACAGTCAGCTAGAAAAACAGCTCGATGCGGTACTAGACGATCAAGCGAAAAATTTAGTGCATGAGTTCTGGTATGGACATGCCATTAAAAAACTCACCGCCAAAGCTTTACAGCGTTTAAAAACCTTTTGGCCACACTTGATTGAAGCAGTGTTGCAGTCAGAAAATCCACAAATGGCATTGATGCGTTTAATGCCACTGGTCGAATCTGTTCTGCGTCGTACCGTGTATTTGGTCATGCTGATTGAAAGCAAGGGGGCACTGCAACGCTTGGTAAAAATGGCCACAGTCAGCCCGTGGATTTGTGAAGAATTAACGCAATATCCTGTGTTGTTAGATGAATTTTTATCTATGGATTTTGAATTGCCAAAACGCAGTGATTTGGAAGATTCTTTACGCCAACAATTGCTGCGCATTGAACTGGATGAAGTTGAAGACCTCATGCGGGTGCTGCGTTTATTCAAAAAATCCAACGTATTGACAGTTGCGGCCAGCGATGTACTGGCAGAAAGCCACTTAATGAAAGTGTCAGATGCGTTAACTGATATTGCCGAAGTGACTGCAAATGCAGCCCTGCAACTGGCCTATCAAATGATTGTCAAAAAACATGGTTATCCGCTAGACAGTGAAGGACAGCGCTGTGGTTTGGAGCATAACGCTTTTGCCATTATTGGTTATGGCAAAGTGGGTGGCATCGAACTGGGTTACGGCTCAGATTTAGACGTGGTTTTTATTCACAACATGGATGAACAAGCCGATACCGATGGCATTAAACCGATCAGTGGCTTTGAGTTTGCCATGCGGGTGGCACGCAAATTTGTATCTTTAATGACCACGCAAACTTTAGATGGTCGCGTTTATGATGTCGATACCCGTTTACGTCCTTCGGGAGATGCGGGTTTACTGGTGACCAGTTTACGCGCTTTCGAGCAATATCAACTGAAAAGTGCGTGGCTGTGGGAGCATCAGGCTTTGGTTCGTGCACGCAGTATTGCAGGCGAACAATGTTTACGTGACAAGTTTGAAGTGTTGCGTTGTCAGATTCTAACCCAGCCGCGTGACGAAGCTTATGTCCGCAGCGAAGTGCTGAAAATGCGTCAAAAAATGAAAGATCATTTGGGTTCATCTAAAGAGCAAAAAAAAGATGGAATTTTTCATTTAAAACAGGATGCAGGTGGTATCGTTGATATCGAATTTATGGCACAGTATGCGGTATTAGCCTGGAGTGGGTCGAATCCTGATCTCGCCCATTATTCCGACAACGTAAGAATCCTTGAAGATGCCGCAAGAACAGGTTGCTTATCCAGCGACGATGCGACAGCATTGATTCAAGCTTATCTCCGTGAACGAGCCGAAAGCCACCGCTTAGCCCTTGCAAATCAATCCATGCAAGTCAATGCTGCGGACTGGTACGATACCCGTGAGGTCGTTTGCAAGTTATGGCAAAGATTAATTGATCCGACTGCAATGTCTGCGTTGGATTAAAATGACTATTGTATAAACATTTGGAGTGTGTGCCATGAATTTGGCTGATCGTGATGGTTTTATTTGGCAAGATGGACAATTGGTTGACTGGCGTGATGCAAAAATTCACGTCTTAACGCATACCTTACACTACAGTATGGGTGTGTTTGAGGGTGTCCGCGCTTATGAAACGCCAAACGGAACTGCGATTTTCCGTCTTCAGGACCATACTAAGCGTTTGTTAAACTCTGCAAAAATCTATCAAATGAAAGTACCATTTGATCAAGCAGCTTTAGAACAGGCGCAAATTGATGTGGTACGTGAAAACAAACTTTCATCGTGCTATTTACGTCCATTAATTTGGATTGGTTCTGAAAAACTGGGTATTGCTGCAACCAATAACACCATTCATGCTGCTGTTGCGGCTTGGGGTTGGGGTGCATACTTGGGTGAAGAAGCGATGGCTAAAGGTATTCGCGTTAAAACTTCATCGTTTA
The DNA here is from genome assembly GCF_017498585.1 of Acinetobacter towneri. Taxonomy (NCBI): domain Bacteria; kingdom Pseudomonadati; phylum Pseudomonadota; class Gammaproteobacteria; order Moraxellales; family Moraxellaceae; genus Acinetobacter; species Acinetobacter towneri. The sequence continues at coordinate 19,997 of NZ_CP071766.1, read as the reverse complement.
CGCATCATCATCCAAACGTGACCATGTGTAAAGCTAAAGCTTCTGGTAACTACACTTTGTCTATTCTTGCACACCAAGAAGTAGCGCAAGCAGGCTATGACGAAGCGATGTTGATGGATCCACAAGGTTATGTATGTCAAGGTTCTGGCGAAAACGTATTCTTAATTAAAGATGGCGTTTTACATACACCAGACATCGCAGGCGGTGCTTTAGATGGTATTACGCGTCAAACGGTGATCACCATTGCTAAAGACTTGGGATATGAGGTAGTTGAACGCCGTATTACGCGTGATGAATTCTACATTGCCGATGAAGCCTTCTTTACAGGTACAGCAGCAGAAGTTACCCCAATTCGTGAATACGATGACCGTGTAATTGGCTGTGGTTCACGTGGCCCAATTACTACTGAAATTCAAAAAACTTTCTTTGACGCAGTTCAAGGCAAGAATGACAAATATGCACATTGGTTGACTTACGTTAAATAAGTCACGCGTGTGTACCTGAGTCAACATGATTGACTCAGGTGTGATGACCCCGTTCAGGCAATAGTTTGAATGGGGTTTTATTTTGTCTGCTATTGCGTTATGAGTTAGCTAAACATCTTGCGAGGTTTATCTCTCACGTTACAGATATAGATGAATGATCAACTGTTTCTTCGTTGAGTTGGTGGTGTGCAAATTTGATCTTTTGGATAGATTCAGCCGCCCAAAACATGGCTTTTTTATAGCGAGAGGCAATCCCTGTAATTGGTGAGATTTGATGTTAAAAAACGCTCAGTCTGTTGAATGTGATAGGAGATAGTGAATTAAATACGTGAAAAGTGTAGTAAAAATTAGGCTAAAAACTGAATTTTGACCATTCTTTCAAAAATAAACCTACTTAAAATGTAACAAAAGTTAAAATAAAAATGTTGTTAAAGTTAAATAAAAACAATGTGTTGGTTTAAATGTAAATAAATATATTTTTTGGGTATCCCTAGAATTGGTATCACAAGTTTTAGGGAGTGGGCTGCTCCCTAGTTTTTTGCGATGTCATTTAAAACAGTACTTTAATCTCCTAATTAGCTGAATTCCAAGGTTTATTTAATATTGCGTGAAATAGGGCGCATAGATGGTTTCTTGTGAAAAATACCTAAAATGAAGAAGCTTGCTAAGGATTGAGTTTCAATAATTCTAACGATATCTCAAGTGAGTGAATGATTAAAAAATGGTTTTTTATAAGAGTTATGGAGAAGTGACATGTCTAAATTTATTAAAACTGCTGCTGCTTTGATGGTTTTCGGAGCTTTTTCAACGGTAACAATGGCGGGTGGTAATCATCATCCTAAACCAGACCCTAAGCCAACCCCAGTATGTAACGAAGGGCCATGTACAGGAAGTATTCCAATTCAAGTGATTGTGCCTAAGCGCTGTGAGCTGAAAGTGAAAACACCAAGTATCTCATTAAAAGATGGTGCAGAAGCTTCTGGTCAATTTATGGTTGGGGCGAATGCAAAGTACAACTTATTGGTCGATACCGACAACCGTGTTGGTGGAGGCAAAACAACCAAATCTGCAGCCAAATCAGGTAGCCATGCAGTGGGCTTAACAGTTGAAACCAAGCTTACGGGTTCATCGTCTGTGATTCAGTTAAATGATCAGCAAACCAACATTGCGCCAGGTAGCAATGGCTGGAATTCTTACAATGTCTTGGTTAAAAGTGAGGGCGTAGGTATTTCTAAACCAGCGGGTACTTACACCGATAAATACAACATTCGAGTGTCATTCTAATTCGCTTGAACTCAATCTAAATCAGTTGGCTTTACCGACAGGGTGGAGTCAACTTTTTAGTCTAAAGAAATACAAAATAAGACATTGCTGGGGGAAGTATGAAACGATTATTGAAATATATGCTGGTTGCAGGTTGCTTATGTGTAGAAGCTGTTTATGCAAACTTGGTCATTTCACCTACGCAAATGTATTTGGGCGATAAAGCACGACAACGCAGTGCAACAGTAGTCATGGAAGCCACCGATCTTACTGAACCGAAAAGCTTTGAAATGTCTGCCTATAAATGGTCGCAAAATGCACAGGGTGAAGATGTGCTAGAACCAGAACAAGACATCTTAATTAATCCTAAAAACTTTGTTTTACAACCGAATGCACAACAAGTGATACGCGTAGGTTTTAGCCGACCACTTTCTAAGGAAGAAATGGCGCAAGAAAAAACTTGGCGTATTGTTTTTAAAGAAATTGCCCCTGTGGTGGAAGAAGACGCCTTACAATTTTTATTTACGATTTCTGTACCGTTGTTTGTTGGTAAGCAAGATGCCATTCAGGTGACTGCAACCCCGCGTTACCAGAACGACCACTTATTTTTAGAGATAGAAAATCATGCTGCATCGCATGTGCAAATTTCTTCAATCAGCATTTTAAATCAACAAAAACAACCCATTGCAACCACACGTGAAATGAAATATTTGTTAAATCAACAAAAACACAGCTTTGATATGGGGCAAATCAAACTTAGTGATTTGAAAAATTACATACTCAAACTTGAAACAGATAAAAGTGAGCAAGCCATTGAGTTAAAAATGAAGGGCTAAATCATGCATAGAACTCGACTGTTTTTTGCGCTGCAATGTGTCCTGTGGGGGATACCATTACCTGCCAATGCTGAAATGGCGTTGAATAGTGTTTGGCTGAATGGCGTAGATCGTGTCATTGAAAGTTTGGTGTTGCAGCAGGATGGGCAACGCTATATGGAATGCGAGGTCTTGCAGCAACTTGGTTTACAGCAAGACCGTTTACAAAAACACAGTGCACAAACTCAGTTCTGTTCTGTAACCACCAATGAAATTCAGTCTGAACAAGACTTTGCGCTGCAAGCGATTAAATTGACCGTACCTGCCAGCTATTTTATAGATGCACAACTGAGCCAAACCCATGCGATTCCGTCTAAAGCAGAGTTGGGCGGTTTTTTAAATTATAATGTGCTGTATGCACGTTATGATAATTACAATGAATTAAATGGTTTGGCGGAGCTTGGTATTTTTAAAGATTACTGGATTTTTAAAAATGGCATGATGTATCGCAAAGAGGCAGAACAGGATCAAGATAAGCTACTGCGTTTGAATACCAGTTTTGAAATTGAATTTCCATCACGTTATCAGCGTTTAACTTTGGGTGATAACACCAGCGTTTACAATCCTTTATTAGATACATTCAGATTTGGTGGTGTGTCTTTTGGTTCAAATTTTAGTAGTTATCCAGACTTTATTTATTGGAATGTACCCACCTTAAGAGGCAGTGCTGTACTGCCATCCACCGTCGATTTATACATTAATGGCATCAATCTATATCAGCAACAAGTGACGCCTGGGCACTATACCTTAAATACGGGTGCAAATATTCAGCAGTCGGGCGAGGCGCAAGTGGTGGTGGAAGATGTATTGGGAAATCGTACCGTGCAATCTTTTCCAGTTTATGTCACCACGCAACTACTCAAACCAGGACTGAACGAATACAACTTTTCTGCAGGAAAGCTGCGTTATGACTACGACTACGTGTCGGATGATTATCGGGAGTTTTTTGGCAACCTTTATTTCAGACGTGGAATTACAGACAGCACGACTTTAGGAACCAATTTAAGTTATAGCAAAGATGTGCAGAATGTCGGGTTGCTATGGACGCAATCTCTCAGCAAATATGCCTTGTTAGATACGCATGCTGCGTCTAGCCACAGTGATTGGGGCGATGGTTATACCTTTGGCGCTTCGTTAAGCCGTAATGGAAGTCGGGTTGCACTTGGTGCAAGTCATAAATACTACAGTCCTGAATATCGTGGTTTGGGTTATAGCGATATGACACAAACAGTGGAATACGACAACTTAGCTTATGTCAGTATTTTCAATATTCCTTTCATTAATACCTTAAATGTGAACTATCTAGAGCGCCGTTATCATCCCAATGCAAATAATAGCTTTGCAGATAGCCAAATGCTTACAGTTGGTTTTTCTCGTATGTTTGGGCGTCAAACTTCACTGTCGTTTTCTTATTATAAAGATTTGAAAGTGCAGGATAGTGACGGGGCATATTTAACACTGAATTATCAATTTGACCAACGCCGCAGTGCGCAGCTTTCGCATAATTTTGATGAGCAAACCCAGTTGCGTTATGCACAGAGCAGCCTGACGCAAAATGGTGTGGATTACACTCTTGCTGTGCGTCACCAACAAACAGAAGGGGATATTGGGGTAAATGCCTATACCGCCCTGAAAATGCCGATGGGTAATTTATATTTAAGCCACGATGAAAGTGAACGCTTTAGCTACAGTCAAGCCAATTATCAGGGTGCAGTAGTGTGGTTAGACCGTAAATGGGCCATGACCAAATATGTAGACAATGCTTTTGCTTTGGTGAATGTTGGTGATATTCCAAATGTGGAAGTACAACGTGCCTTAACACCTGTTGGTAAAACCAATCAACACGGTTATGTGTTTGTGCACGACATTGTGCCTTACGTCAATTACGACGTGTCTTTTGATCAAGACCAGTTAGATCTGTATGACAGCTTTGAATATTCAAGCCAAAAAGTGATTGGTATGAATCAACGCGGCTATAAAGTGAATTTCCCTGTTCAGCGTACAGGATTGATCATATTGCGTTTACTCACGCCCGATCAGCAGACCTTTGTGCAGGGCAGTGAAGTGTATTTAAGTGATGATGCAACCGAATTTGTACCTGTGGGCAGCGATGGAAAAGTACATTTATATGGTGTGAAAGCAGGCAGTTATACGCTGAAGGTTAAAACCAAAGGTGGAAAAGTTTGCCATAGTTCACTTGAAGTCCCTCAAATTAAAGCAGGCACTGTTCCACAAACCAGACAGTTAGATTTGATTTGTCAGTAAGTATATCAGCAGGATGATTGAGGATGAGAACATGAAAAAATTAGGGATGGTAAAAAAATTAAGTCTAGTGCTGTGTGGATGCTGGATTTGTTTTCCTGCACAGGCTTGCACCATTGGTTCGGTCAGTGAATCTTTATTGCAAATGAGCTCACAATACCGTAGCCAGACTGCAACCAGTTTTAATGTGCGCTGTGATCGAGGTTATAGCATTCAGTTCAGTAGTCGTAATTTACGTGACAAACATGGCAGCAGTTTTGTGAATAATGGCACACACCGTTTACGCACCAGTATGAGTATTATGGGAGCAAAAACAAATCTGTGGAACACGCCCATCGCAGGGCATGTTTCTACGACAGGACATAAATACAGTGTCGCGGTACGCTTGGATGAACAACCGAGTTTGACAACGCCAGCAGGTCGTTATACCGATGAGTTGTATATTAATTTACTTTTTTAGAGGGCTTCGATGTGCAGCAGATCAGGTATTCAGCAAACAAGATATTCAGCAGGCAGGTATCCAATATCTGCTTTTTTTATCTATTTAGGGTGAATGACAGCAAACGATTTACATTAAATTTATACATAAAACTATGTGTGCAAAACTAGGTATAGGCGATCATCGAGTTGTTAAAAAAATGACAAATGTGTCACCAAAGCATCATATTACTGCAATGCAGCTGCTCTATGCTAGCAAGCATAAAATAAGAATTGAGCAAAAAGGCGATGAGCAATGTATTGGCAAAGCAGAGCAGTAAATTAGAGCGTTACAGCGATGCATTTAAATTTCATTTCAAACAAGATCAAAAACAAAAAAGCAGCCAGCCTACCTCTGAACTCTCAGACCTTGTCCGCCCACGTTTAAAAATTGCCCTTGTAACAGAAACTTGGCCACCTGAAATTAATGGTGTGGCACGTTCACTGTTGCAGCTTTGCAAAGGATTGCAGGAACTTGGACACAAAATTTTATTGATTCGCCCTGAACAAAAACAAGCCTGTACTCAATTCCAACCGTATCAAGAATGTCTGGTAAAAGCACAAGCCATTCCTAAATATCATAATTTACAATTTGGCTGGCCGCAGTGGTCTAAACTTTCGCAGGCTTTAGATGAGTTTCAACCTGATGTGGTGCATATCGTGACTGAAGGTCCTTTGGGTCTAGCTAGTTTACAAATTGCAAAGTCCAAAAATATTCCAATATCGAGTGGTTTTCACTCTGCTTTTCAGGATTTTAGCCGTTTTTTCGATTTGGCATTTTTACTCAAACCCATTCAGCACTATCTAAAATGGTTTCATAACAATACATCGCTGACTTGTGTGCCAAGTAGCCACACCGAAAAATCATTGCGTCAGTTTGGCGTGCAAGGGCCTTTAGTGGTGGTTGGGCGTGGTGTCGATGTTGAATATTTTTCCCCGTATTTTCGTTCGACCCAACTGCGAGCAAGTTGGGGTGCCAGTGAAAACACGCGGGTGATGTTGTATGTCGGGCGTTTATCACCTGAAAAAGAAGTCAATCTTATTATTGATGCCTATCAGCGTATGCCAAAAAATACCGAACAGCCTGTGAAATTGGTGATTGTTGGAGATGGCCCAGACCGTGAGCGTTTAGAAGCCTTGAACACTCAGGGAGATATTGTTTTTACAGGTAGTTTAAGTGGGACAGCACTTGCACAAGCCTATGCCAGTGCCGATGTATTTGCTTTCGCCAGTCAGGTGGAAACCTTTGGTAATGTCGTGTTAGAAGCCATGGCCAGTGGCTTACCTGTCATTGCGTATGATTATGCTTGCGCACGTTTACATCTAAAACCGAATGAAACAGGCTGGTTGAGTCCACTCGGTCAGCCAGAAGATTTGGTCGGTCATATCCACCGACTTCCCGATCTTACAACCCTTAGACAGATGGGCGAACACGCCCGCAAAGCGACTTTAAATATTGGCTGGCAGTATCCAGTCCAACAATTTGAGCAGGCGTTATATCTGGTGGCGAAGGAGCTACACATGCCATCTTAGCTATACGCCAAAGAGGAGAGAACTGATGAAGTTTAAAAATGCAAAAATAAGAATGCTGGATCTCGACTTAAAAGGCTGTTTGTATCTTAACCATTTTTCCCACTCTCAGCGGGTGGCACAATTTTTTAAAGTTATTAGCCGTTTGGGCGATGGTGTGTTCTGGTATGTCATGCTCGCAAGTGCATGGATGATGCAGGGCATTGGTTATAGTTTACAAATTATTTATCTGTTGTTAGGCGGATCTGTCGGCACAGGTATTTATAAATATTTAAAACAAAAAACCGTCCGTCCACGTCCGTATCAGGTACACCAAGTGATCCGTTTGGGTGAACGTCCCTTAGATCATTTTAGCTTCCCATCAGGTCACACTTTGCATGCAGTCATGACCACAACGGTTTTGGGTTATATCCAGCCAGTATTGTTGATGTTGATGTTGCCCTTTACGATTTTGGTGGCCGTTTCCCGTATGATTTTAGGCTTGCACTATCCGAGTGATGTGGCAGTCGGGGCGATGATTGGCGGTTCAGTGGCGAGTGCGATTATTTTGGCTGCACCTTATGTAAATATTGTTTTATAAGCTTGGATAAAACCAAATCGAAAATTCAGTGCAGTAATGGCAGGCAGCCCATGCGAAATTTGTTAAAGTAGTCGCTGTCTTGACTAGAATAGGGAATACACATGGGTTTACGTTGGACGGACAGCATCGACATTGCCATTGAGTTATATGAGGCGCATCCCGATGTCGATCCGCAATGGATTCGTTTTACCGATTTGCACGCTTGGGTCTGTGCTTTGCCAGAGTTTGAAGATGATCCCGAAAAATCGACTGAAGGCATCTTAGAAGCCATTCAAATGGCGTGGATTGACGAAGCACGTTAATCTAGCGGTGTGAAGCAAGATTGATTTGCCGATCAAGGTCCTGCACAATGCGCTTCATATCGAAAAAAGCAATTTTTTTACACATCAAAAGCAGAAAATAGCCCATTATTCGGTATAATGCGGCAAAATTTTCGCGTCAACATTGACTTAAGGAGCCAATCATGGCTATTGAACGTACTTTATCTATCGTAAAACCAGATGCAGTTGCTAAAAACCACATCGGTGACATCTTTGCTCGTTTCGAAAAAGCTGGTCTTAAAATCGTTGCGACTAAAATGAAACACCTTTCTCAAGCTGAAGCTGAAGGCTTCTACGCTGAGCACAAAGAACGTGGTTTCTTTGGTGACCTAGTTGCGTTCATGACTTCTGGTCCAGTCGTTGTTTCAGTTCTTGAAGGTGAAAACGCAGTTCTTGCTCACCGTGAAATTTTAGGTGCAACAAACCCTAAAGAAGCTGCACCTGGTACAATCCGTGCAGATTTCGCTGTAAGCATCGACGAAAACGCTGCTCACGGTTCAGACTCAGTTGCATCTGCAGAGCGTGAAGTAAACTACTTCTTTGCTCAAACTGAAGTTTGCCCACGTACTCGTTAATACGCAGTATTCAAACCAGATAAGTGTTATTATGCTTATCTGGTTTTTTATTCTCCGATTTTTATTTTCTGAATAAACCTTTGCTCACCTCTTGAGCTTCTCCTTTCATCTTTAGACATGGTTTAGGTATACACACATGAGTACAGAAGTCCTCGCTGCATCTGCGACAGATGTTCAGCAAGCATCTGCGTCCGCTCCTGCACAGTCTGCGACTGCAGAGAAAGTGAATCTCCTTGGCATGTCACGTCCACAAATGGAAAAATTCTTTGAAGATTTAGGCGAGAAGAAATTCCGTGCAGGGCAGGTGATGAAATGGATTCACCAGTTTTTTGTCACAGATTTTGCCGAAATGACCAATATTTCAGGCAAGTTACGTGAAAAACTGGAAAAGATTTGTGAAATTAAAGCGCCTGAAGTGGTGCATAAAAATTATTCTAAAGACGGTACTCGTAAGTGGGTATTCCGTGTCGGTGATGGTGAAGGCTCATTGGTCGAAACCGTTCTGATTCCTGCCGAAGACAAAACTGGCTCACGTAAAACCCTGTGTATTTCATCGCAAGTAGGTTGTGCACTGGACTGTTCATTTTGTTCTACGGGTAAACAAGGTTTTCAGCGTGACCTAACCCAAGCCGAAATTATTGGTCAGTTGTGGATGGCAAACTATTCCTATATGGAAGATGTGCCTGTGATTGAACGTGAGCGTTCTGTGACCAACGTGGTGATGATGGGTATGGGCGAACCGTTGTTGAATTACGATGCCGTCTTGAACGCCATGCGCATTATGCTAGATGACTTTGCTTATGGCATGTCTAAGCGTCGTGTGACTTTATCGACTTCGGGTGTTGTACCTAAAATTGACCAATTGGCACAAGATATTGATGTGGCTTTGGCAATTTCTTTGCACGCCACCAATAACGAACTGCGTGATGAACTTGTTCCAATCAATAAAAAATATCCATTGGAACAATTAATCGCAGCTTGTCAGCGTTATATTGGCAAAGATGGCAACGAAAGTGCGCGTAAACACGTGACCATTGAATATGTCATGTTAGATGGTGTAAATGACCATCCTGAACATGCGCAGCAAATGATTAAGCTACTCAAGAACCTGCCAAGCAAGATTAATTTGATTCCATTTAACCCATTTCCGCACGCGCCGTATGGACGTTCAAGCCGAAATCGAATTATTTCTTTCCAAAAAACTTTGTCTGATGCAGGTTTTGTGTGTACGATTCGTCAGACACGTGGTGATGATATTGATGCTGCGTGTGGGCAATTGGTCGGACAAGTGGCAGACCGCACCCGCCGTGCCGAACAGTGGAAAAAGAAAGTTGCAGCGCAAAATGAAATCATACGCTCGCAAGGATAATGACTTGTATAGATAACTAACTTGCATCGAACGAAGACGCAAAGGGGATGTCCATTGAATAAGCCTGTATTTAAAATCGCACAAATTACAACTGTTTGTATTTCGGCAATTTTTGCTGCAGCTTGTCAAACCACAGCTCCAACCTTAGGGCAAAAAGACCCTGAAAAAGCGGTGCAAGTACGTACGCAGTTGGCAGCAGAATACTTAAAAAATGGCGATTTAGACTCAGCCAAACGCGCACTTGATCAAGCTTTGGAAAGCGATTCACGTGATTCCACCGCCAATATGATGATGGGCGTGTTGCTGCAACAAGAAGGCAGCAAGCTGAATTTAGAAAAAGCCGATGCGTATTTTAAGCGTGCCATTGCCGCTGACCCAAAAAATGCACAAGCGCGTAACAACTATGGTACGTATTTATATCAAGTAGAACGCTATAATGATGCGATTGAGCAGCTCAGTATTGCAGGTGCAACACTGGGTTATGATCAACGCTTTAGAGCATTGGAAAATGTAGGTCGTATTTACTTGAAATTAGGCGATATAGAGAATGCCGAAAAGTCATTCAAACAAGCCTTGCAAGCCAATCGCGATTCTTATGTTTCAATGTTAGAGTTGTCGGAAATTTTATATTTAAGACAACAATTTGCACCCGCGCGACAATTGTATGAACAATTTGTACGTGCTGTGGGGCAAAAAAATCAGGGTGCGCGTGCCTTATGGATTGGGATTCGTTTAGCACGTGCCAATGGCGATCAATTGGGAACTCAGGTTTTAGTGAACCAGCTGCGTGCATTATTTCCCAATAGCCAAGAATACCAACGTTATTTGCAATTACAGTACAGTACTGAGGCCGTATGGAAGTAAATCCTAATTCACCGCAACCCACACAGGGGACAACGCCTGTACCCCATGCATTAGGAAATGTTCAACGTCCAGGTGAGTACCTTCGTCAAATTCGCGTCAATCAAAAACGCGAACTGGATGATGTTTCAAAAGATTTGAAAATTCCATTAAAAACGCTGATGGCGCTAGAGCAAGACGAATATACCGCTTTGCCTGAAGCGACCTTTATTAAAGGTTATTATCGTACCTATGCCAAATATTTACAGGTCGATGCTTCAGCCATTATTCAGCGTTTTGATGAAATTTATGCCAACGATACAGGGTTGTTGCCAAATCACGCCTTGAACAATTCACCCATCAAAATTATGGGAAAACTGCCAGGCTCTAACCGCGATCGCAATAAAAAGTGGCTCACACGTATCGCTGTGATTGTGGCGGTATTGCTGTTGTTGTGGGCATTGGTCGCGCTAATTCAAAACTGGATGTCGTCTGGTCAAGAGGGTGCAGAACCTGAAATTGCAGTACTGCAATCCGATGTGCAAATCATTTCTGACAATGCGACAGGCAGCACGCCTGCACTTGCTTTGGGCGATCAGCTGAATTTGCAATTTGCTCGTCCAACTTCAGTGCATATTGTTGACTCTGCTGGCAATGTTTTAGCGACAGGACGTCAAGCCTCTACTTTAAATTTACAAGGCGAAGCCCCATTTCAAATTCGCTTAGATGATGCGACTGCTGTGTCATTAAGTTTGAACAATGAGTCGATTTCATTATCGCCATATACTGTGAACGGAAAAGCAGAATTCCGTTTATCTCGATAATGCAGCAAGGTAGAGCGATATCATGATTGTAAATCCAATTCAACGCCGTCCGACCCGTAAAATTCGTGTGGGTTCTGTCTATGTGGGTGGTGATGCGCCCATTAGCATCCAAAGTATGACCAATACGGAAACCTGCGATGTTGCTGCAACCGTGGCGCAAATTCAGCGTTGTGTAGATGCGGGTGTAGACATCATGCGTGTTTCTGTACCGACCATGGAAGCCGCAGCTGCATTTGGTGAAATTCGAAAGCAAGTATCTGTGCCGTTGGTGGCAGACATTCACTTTGACTATAAAATTGCGTTGGCAGTTGCTGATACGGGTGCAGACTGTTTGCGGATTAACCCGGGTAATATTGGTTCGGAAGCTAAAATTCGTGAAGTCGTAGCTGCTGCCAAACATCATGATATTTCTATGCGGATTGGTGTGAATGCGGGATCGCTAGAAAAAGATATTCAGAAAAAATATGGCGAGCCGACAGGCGCAGCATTGCTAGAATCTGCCATGCGTCATATTGATATTTTAGACCGTCTAGATTTTCAGGAATTTAAAGTTTCAGTCAAAGCATCGAATGTGTTTTTAACCATGGATGCTTATCGTTTGTTATCACAACAAATTGATAATCCATTACATTTGGGCGTAACTGAAGCAGGTATTTACCGTACAGGTACCGTAAAATCTGCAATTGCTTTGGGCGGTCTGCTCATGGAAGGCATTGGCGATACCATGCGTATTTCACTTGCGGCAGAACCTGAAGATGAAGTTAAAATCGGTTTTGATATTCTAAAATCTTTAGGTTTACGCTCTAACGGGATTAACTTTATTGCCTGCCCAAGCTGTTCACGTCAGGAATTTAACGTCATTTCTGTAATGCAGGCATTGGAGGAGCGTTTGGAAGATATTCGTACTCCAATGGATGTATCGGTCATTGGTTGTAAAGTGAATGGCCCAGGCGAAGCTAAAGAAGCTGATATTGGTGTGGTGGGCGCAAGTCCGCGTTCATTGGTTTATCGTAATGGTGAAAAGAGCCATTTAATTGATACCAATCAACTCGTTGATGAAATCGAAAGCATGGTTCGTCAGCGTGTTACAGAGCTTGAACAAGCTAAATCTAAAGAGATTATTCGTACAAATTTTTCTGAGTAAGTCATGAGTTCAATTGTTGCAATTAAAGGTTTTAATGACATTCTTCCAACGCAAACACCTGCGTGGAGACGTCTAGAGCAACATTTAGCATCTTTAATGGATGCTTATGGTTATCAACAAATTCGTTTGCCAATGGTTGAGCAAACCAATTTGTTTAAGCGTTCAATTGGTGATGCGACCGATATCGTCGAAAAAGAAATGTACACATTCTTAGACAAGGGTAATCCGCCTGAGTCTTTGACTTTGCGTCCTGAAGGAACTGCAGGTTGTGTACGTGCCATGTTAGAGCACAATTTGCTACGTGGTGCGACACCGCGCGTGTGGTATATCGGCCCAATGTTTCGTTATGAAAAACCGCAAAAAGGTCGTTATCGTCAATTCCACCAATTTGGTGTAGAAACTTTTGGCGTTGCAACACCAGATATGGATGCCGAACTTATTTTAATGACTGCGCGTTTATGGAAACGTATGGGCGTTGCCGATAAAGTTCGCTTAGAGTTGAATACGCTGGGTGAGTCGGATGAGCGTGCAGCGTATCGTGCTGCTTTGGTTGAGTTTTTGGAAGCGCACAAAGCCGATTTAGACGAAGATTCACAGCGTCGTTTAAGTACTAACCCACTGCGTATTTTGGACTCGAAAGATGCTAAAACGCAAAGCATCCTAGAAAATGCTCCAAAATTGCATGATTTTATGGGTGAAGATACGCTGAATCACTTTGCCCAATTACAGCAGTATTTAACCGATGCAGGCATTGAGTTTGTGATTAATCAAAAACTGGTACGTGGTTTAGATTATTACAATAAAACCGTTTTTGAATGGACAACCACGCATTTAGGTTCGCAAGGCACAGTTTGTGCAGGCGGGCGCTATGATGGTTTGGTTGGGCAGTTGAAGGGTAAGGCAGATCAGTCCGTACCTGCCGTGGGCTTCGCCATGGGCATTGAGCGTTTATTGTTGTTGCTTGAACAAGTCGAAGACAATACGCCTGTACGTGATTGTGAAGTATTCTTGTTGGCAGATCCAACAACTCAAGGCAAGGCGTTGGTTTTAGCTGAGCAAATTCGTGACCAATTCGAACAAGCGGGCAGCCAGATTCGCTTAAAAGTTGGTTCACAAGGCTCAATGAAAAGCCAAATGAAAAAAGCCGATCAATCAGGTGCAATCTATGCCTTGATTTTTGGTGAGCGCGAAGCGGAAGCACAGCAATTTGCAGTGAAAACCTTGGCAACTGCTGAGCAAACGACTGTTGCAGTGACCAAAATTGTGCCTTTCATCATTGAAAAATTTTCTTCACAATAAGCCAAATAACATAAGGAAAAGGGTAATCCAATGAGCGCATTGAGTGATGACGAACAACTTGATAGTTTAAAATCGTTTGCGAAAAAATATGGTTCAGCCATGATTAGCGGGATTTTAATTGCGTTGATTGCCTTTTTCGGATGGCAATATTGGCAGAAAAAAACCTTGGCAGAGCAGCAAATGAATACTGCTAAAGTGCAACAACTGATGGATGATGCACGTACAGCAGAAGGCAATCCAGATGCCTTCAGTCAATTGTCTGCAACTGCCGATAAAATTGTGAAAGAAGCCCCTGATTCTGCGCAAGCTATTCAAACTCAATTCTTAATGGCTAAACTCGCTTACGATCAGCAAGATTTTGCTGCCGCAGAAAAAGCCTTAAAGAAAGTTGAAAACTCTAAAGTAAAAGACCAAGGCTTAGTGCAATTGGTTAAGTTGCGTTTGGCTTATGCACAGTTGGCGCAAAAGAAATACGATGAAGCTATTCAAAGTTTGGCCGCGGTGACTGATCCTGCATTTAAAGCGACTGCAGATGAAGCGCGTGGCGATGTTTATGTCGCGAAAAATGACCGTGAAAATGCCCAAAAAGCGTATCAAAGTGCATGGGATACTTTGGTGGAACGTAAACAAGAACGTCAAATTTTACAAATAAAACTCGAAAGTGTTGGTGTTTTGGTGGATGATCCTGAAATTGAACGCCCAGTATTAGAAACACAAGTGGATGAGAGCTAATGAATAGAAAGTATAAAATACCGTTTGCACTGACCGTTTTAACCCTCGCTTTAGTGGGGTGTTCTACCAATAAAATTAAAGTTGCAGAAGTTAAGCCAAATCCACTGCCAAAACTTGAGCAAGCACAAAGTCTAGTTCCTGTATTTTCACAAAGCGTTGCATCGACTACATCAGCCGATCCACTACGCCTGCAATTAGATGCCGAAAACGGGGTAATTTATACTGTTGATCCTAAAGGTGAGATGGCAGCCTATCAAGGCAAGCGACGTCTTTGGCAAAAACAAGTGTCTAAGCAAGGCTTAACTGCAGGTGTCAATGCTGCTGATGGCATTGTGGTTGCAGGAAACAGTAAAGGACAATTGTTTGCTTTAGATCAGCAAACAGGTGAGCAAAAGTGGGTTGCACAGTTAACAGGTGCAATTCTTGCGCCATCGTTAATTCAGGCGGGTCGTGTGGTGACTGTAAGTAATGACGGCACGGTATATGCACACAATGCCGAAACAGGTCAATTGGTTTGGACTTACAATTTACCAAACGTGCAATTTAGTTTGCGTGGTATGGCTGCACCTGTGGCGCTCGATTCACGTACTGTACTGATTGCTTCTGCAAATGCCTATGTCTATGCACTGGATATTGTTACAGGCGTACCACGTATGCAGCGCCGCGTTGCCATTAGTGAAGGCCGTTCAGACATTCAACGCTTAAATGACATTGATGGCGACCCAGTGGTTGCTGGTCAATTCTTGGTGACCACAAGCTACCAAGGTCAGGTCACCGTATTGGACTTGGCTTCACAACAAGTGATTTGGAGTGAAGATGCAAGCAGTACCAAACGTCCAGAAGTTGCGGGGAATGGTGTATTTGTCAGCACTGCAGATGGTAAAATTGCAGCTTACGAAATCACATCAGGACAAGCACTTTGGGAAAATGACAGTTTGCTCAACCGTCGTTTATCTAATCCTGTATTGTTTGGACAATATTTAGTGGTCGGTGATTTAGATGGTGTTTTACACCTCATTGATCCAAGCTCAGGGCAACTGGTTGGACGTTCAAAAACCAATGGCGAAGTCCGTTCATTGCGTGTAATTGACAATCAACTCTATGTCGCAACGCAAAAGGGCGCATTAAGCGTTTGGCAGAACCGCTAATTTTGTTCTGACTTTTATGCTAAAATAGTTGTCCGTATTTTTACGCGGGGTAATTGAATCATCAATGCCCCGTGTTTTTATTTAATAGAGTGGTCGATGTTCTCTCTGTCGTTTGCGTGGTCGCAACGCTGAACCCAACATCCATACTCTGTTCTTTCTTCCACAGTTTCGGATGTACAGACCATTGAAACTGACTGATCTTGAATAAAGGTTAATCTATGAAACCCGTAATTGCGCTCATTGGTCGTCCGAACGTCGGAAAATCAACGCTGTTTAACCAGATTACCAAGAGCCGTGATGCACTTGTTGCCGACTTTGCAGGTCTGACACGTGACCGCAAATATGGTGATGCAACCTATCAAAATAAATCTTTCATTGTGGTCGATACTGGCGGTATTGGCGAAAGTGAAGGTGGCATCGACTCTTACATGGCTGAACAATCTAAAACAGCCATCCATGAAGCCGATATGATCATTTTTGTGGTCGATGCACGTGCAGGCTTGTTGGCATCGGATGAGCAAATTGCGCGTGAATTGCGTACTTTGGGCAAAAAAGTATTCTTGGTGGCGAACAAAGTAGATGGCGTACATGCCGAAGCCGCTTTGGTTGAGTTCTTTAAACTGGGTATGGGCGAGCCATTGCAAGTGGCTGCCAGCCATGGTCGAGGCGTTCAGCAAATGCTGGAAGACGTTTTGGCAGATGTTCCTGAAGATGAAAACCCAGATGCACATGATCAAGACACAGGTTTGCGTTTAGCCATTATTGGACGTCCAAACGTGGGTAAATCGACACTGGTTAACCGTTTATTGGGTGAAGAACGTGTAGTGGCATACGATCAGCCAGGTACGACACGTGACTCAGTCTATATTCCGTTTGAGCGCAACGAACGTAAATACACCTTGATTGATACTGCAGGTGTGCGTCGTAAAGGTAAGGTCGATGAAATGATCGAGAAATTCTCGATTGTGAAAACCTTGCAAGCCATGAAAGATGCACACGTGGTGGTGATTGTGGTTGATGCACGTGATGGTATTGTCGAGCAAGATTTACACTTAATTGGTTATGCGCTTGAAGCAGGGCGTGCCATGGTGATCGCGATTAACAAATGGGACAATATGTCCGAATATGATCGCAAACAATGTAAGTTAGATGTTGAGCGTCGTTTTGACTTTATTCCATGGGCAAAAATCCACCTAATTTCTGCCTTGCATGGTACAGGCGTGGGCGATTTATATCCTTCTATTCATCGTGCTTATGAATCATCACACTTAAAAGTGTCACCTGCGAAACTGACTCAAATCTTGAATGATGCAACAGATGCACACCATCCACCCAAAGTGCAAGGTCGCGCCATTAAAATGCGTTATGCACACATGGGTGGACAGAATCCGCCAACCATCGTGATTCATGGTAATAAGGTCGATAAAACACCTGCAGATTACCGTCGTTATTTAGAAAACGTGTTCCGTAAAGTTTATAAGCTAGAAGGTACGCCTGTAAAAATTGAATTTAAAACTTCTGAAAACCCATTTGAAGGACGTAAGTCACAAGTGGATGAACGCACAGCCGCACGTCGTCGTCGTTATGTGCAGAAGTTTAAGAAAGCAGAGAAGAAGTTTAAGCGAGGCTAAGGCTTAAACTTTGACGTGTTTAATAAAAAATCCCGAATGTAAATTCGGGATTTTTTTTGAGCAACTTAATTTAAATATAGATAGATGTAGAATTAATGACGCTTCGCCAACAAGCTATTCGACAGACGATTTAACCATTGTGGGCTAATACTCGAAAGTTGCATTAGGGTTTTGGCTTTTAAACCGACCGCACGATGCGTATTGGTCAGAATCGAATCTTTAACCGTCGCTTGTTGATACACCACCTGGGCGACATCTTCTGTCGATAAATGCACGCCCATGTTTTGAATGGTGGCTGCATCCATATCTTTCACCATTGCAGTTTGTACAAATAGCGGCATGACATCTAAGACCCGAATGCCGTATTTTTGCCACTCTATATCTAAACCTTCCGTAATGCCACGTACTGCAAATTTGGAAGCAGAATAAGAAATTAAATCGGCTTGTCCATAAATCGCAGATGCCGAAGACAGGTTAATCACCCGTGCAAAACTTGCTTGTTTTAAATAAGGCAAAGCCGCATGACAACCGTTTAATACACCATTCACATTCACCGCCATAGTCCGATGATGCGCTTCTATGGGCGTGTCTTCAAATGCACCTGAGTAGAGAATTCCTGCATTATTCACCAAAATATTCAATTCACCTGCCCATTGGCAAAAATCGGATAATGCAGCTTGCCAACTGGCATAGTCTGCTACATCAAGCAAACCTGCATGCGCACGCTCACCCAATTGTTCTGCCAATTGCTGTGCTTGTGTGAGATGAATATCATAAATACCGACACGGTAACCTTGCCGATAAAACAATTGTGCGATTGCCGCACCAATGCCTTGTGCAGCGCCACTAATCAAGATACTGTGCATTTGAACTTGCTCCCTGATGTTATTTTTGTTGTGCATATCGTCCTTGCCGTCTGAGCATAACAAAAAAATGGTGCATTCGTGCAATAAATTGAAATAAGGAACAACCCATGCAGCAATTGCTTTCAATCATGCAACAGTTACGTCAACAATGCCCGTGGGATCAAAAACAAACCCCAGAAAGTTTGACTCAATACGCAATTGAAGAAGCTTATGAAGTTGAAGCAGCAGTGCGTTCAGGCAAGGTGGATGATGTACGTGATGAACTGGGTGATTTGTTGTTGCAAGTGGTGTTTCAGGCACAAATGTATAGCGAACAAGGCGCATTTGATTTTCAGGATGTGGTGCAAGCCATTTGCGATAAATTGATTCGTCGGCATCCACATGTTTTTCAGGCAGAACAGTTTGCGCAGCTTAGCGCAGAAGATGTCGCTGCCTTATGGAAAACCATCAAACAACAAGAAAAACAGGGTAAAGCAAAGTCACGTTTAGATGAGGTGAAACATGCACCCGCTTTGGTGCAGGCACAGCAAATTCAGCAGCATGCGGCACAATTGGGCTTTGACTTTCATACCGTGCAAGATGCGTATGGCAAGTTAGAAGAAGAATTGCAAGAATTACAACAGGCGATTCAACAGCAACAATCCGATGAAATACAGGATGAGTTAGGGGATTGTTTGTTTTCTTTAATCAATGTTGGGCGTAAACTTGGCGTGTCCAGTGAGTTGGCATTATTGGGCACAATTCATAAATTTAGAACACGCTTTGCTTACATTGAAGATCAGGCCGAATTACAACAAAAAACAATAGAAGATATGACTTTAGAAGAAATGGATCAACTTTGGGAGCAGGCAAAACAACAATTAAAATGACAGGTTTTGCGGCAACATGAATATATCGCAGCAATTAAAAGTTTCTTTTCGCTTTTTTTCTTTCGGATGGCAGTACTGGCTTGCATTGCTGTTATGCAGTATCAGTGTATGGACTACAGCACAAAATGTGCAATCTAAGCCTGCGCAGCTGGGTGGGCACAGCTATGATCAAAACTATTTAAAATGGAAAGCGCAGCAAGCCGCGCAAGATCAGCGTTTAAGTGCGGCTCAAACCACATCATCAAGCGCAGAACATTATTTAGCACGTCCTACTCAGCAAAGTGCGCATACAAATCAAGTGCGTTTAAATAGCGCTTCACTAGAACAATTGCAGCAATTGTCTGGGGTGGGCATGAAAAAAGCACAAGCGATTGTGGAATACCGAAAACAAAATGGAAAATTCCAAAGTATTGAAGAACTTCAGCAAGTCAAAGGGATTGGGTCTGCCTTATTTGCCAAGAATAAACACAAGTTGGCATTGTAGCTGCAAGCAGAATTTTAGCACTGCACATTGCAAAATTAGCATGTGAATCAAATTGCCCTTTGATTGTGTTAGAGATATGATTAGCGACATCTTATCTGTTTTACGTTCAGACGTAGGAGACAGCGTCTTTTGCAAACTTTGCGCGCGTCAAAATGTGGTTTATCTACCGCTCAATTACCTTCTTCCATTTTAGATGTTCTAGATGCTTTAACCAAAGCAGGCTATGAAGCCTATATCGTCGGTGGTGGAGTTCGTGACTTAATGTTAGGGCTAAATCCGAAGGATTTTGATGCCGTAACCAATGCCACACCCTCACAAGTGAAAGAAGTTTTCGGACGACGTTGCCGAATTATTGGACGACGTTTTGAGCTGGCGCATGTCTATGCAGGGCGTGAACTAATTGAAGTGGCCACTTTCCGATTCT